>CBDICZ010000001.1:0-55474 GCA_965277485.1 Capsulimonadaceae bacterium
TTGCCGCCGGACTTCTTGGCATGGTAGACGATGGCCGCCGTCTCGTTGACGTCACGCTCGGTGTCGATCTGGAGCCGGTTGCCGCGCAGGCGCTGGGCGGCGACGTTCATGCCGATGCTGCTGTCGCCGGGTGAGGACGTGTAGACCGGGACGCCCGCCTCATAGGCCGCGCCCAGGACCGAGGGGTACTGCGTGCCCAGCAACTGTTCGCGCGCGCGCAGGTAGCGGCCCAGGTGGAAGTGCATCTCCGCCGTCCCCATGTGTTTTTGGAACTCTGGAGCTTTGATGGTCTCGGCCAGGAACTCGTCGGTCTTGTACAGCACTTCCGCGTCGAAGAGGATGTCATAAATTCGGATCAGTTTCCGCTCGCGCAGGGCGACGTCGTCCACGAACGGCGTGGAGCCGACGAGTTCAAAGCCCAGAGCGCGGTGCATATCATGGTAAAGGTTGGCCCCGGTGGAGACGATCCAGTCCACGAAGCCGGATTGAATCAGCGGGACCACGGCGGCGACGCCGAGGCCGGTGGGGGTCAATGCGCCCGACAGGGTGAGGCCGACGGTGACATCGGGCTGCAGGACGCGGCGGGCGATCAGTTGACACGCCTCCCGCAGCCGCCCGCCGTTGTAGGCCAGCAGGTACTGGTCCACGAACTCGGTCAGCCCGACGCCGGCCGTCATGGGTCCGGGCGCGAGCGGCCGTCCAGAGGTTGTCATGGGGAAGGTCTCCTTGACGGCACTGTAGGGGCGAACCCCCGTGTTCGCCCCTACAACGACAACAACATCATCGTCCGATCAGCGCCGGGCAAGCCAGCCGGACATCTCGCGCTTGACGTCCGTGTCCCAGTGGTGGCCGCGGTCCTGGATGTGCTGCTCGACCACGCAGAAGTCCCCCAGGAACTCCGTCAGAATCTCCCGCACCTGTTCCACCGAGAAGTCGCGGCACGAGAAGACATCCACAAACGCCTCGCCCAGTTCGGGATACGTATGGATCGCCGCATGGGATTCGTAGAGGATCACGACTCCCGACCAGCCCCGTCGCTCCGGGTCACCGGTCTCCTCACCAGTCAGCGGACCGGCCAAAATCCTCATGCCGATCCGGTCTACCAGCGTGGTCAGCAAGTCTGCCACAGACTGTGCCCCATCGAGTGCGGAGCGGCGCTGGACGCCGGCGAGCCGCAGCGTGAGGTGCAATCCATACGTGTCTGTCATCTTTTTGTTGGTTACGCTCCCTTGAAGGACATTGGCGTCGCTAGGTGAACCCGCCGTCGGCGACGAAGCGGCAGCGGTCATCGGCGGCGGGGCCGCCGAACAGGGTGAATGTGTTCTTGTCTGTGTCAGGTCGTGTGCGGTACGTCATAAGTTGGCCGTCGGCGGATGGCCGCGCGACGGCACTACACTATACCCCGATTCCGAAATTTCCGAATGTGTCAGCGTCGCCCGGCAAGCCAAGTGTCAATCATCTGCCGGGACAGGCTGACCGGCGGCGGCAGGTCGGGCAGGGCGTCCGCCGTGAACCAGCGGGCGTCGTCCAGTTCCTCGGCGTCCGCCCGGACCTCGCCGCCGGTGTAGCGGGCGGTGAAGCCGATCATCAGTTGGTGCGGATAGGGCCAGGGCTGGCTGCCCGCGTAGACGGGACCGGCCACGTCCACGTCCACCTCCTCCCGGACCTCGCGCCGCACACAGTCTTCCAAAGATTCGCCCGGCTCGACGAAGCCCGCCAGGATGCTGTAGCGCGTGCCCCACCCCGGCTTGTGGCCGAGCAGGATGCGCCCGGCGTCGTCGTGGACCAGGATCAGCACGGCGGGGCTGAGGTGCGGGTAGGCGACGTGCCCGCAGTGCGGGCAGCGCCGCCCCCAGTCGCCGTCGCGCGCCTCGGTGGCGTGTCCGCAGACCGGGCAGAACCCGGAGGTGCGCCGCCAGTACAGCACCTGCGACGCATAGCCCGCCAGCAGGTACTGCGCCTCCGGCAACGCGCCGAACAGGGAGCGCAGGGGCATCACTTCCGTGCCGTCGGGCGTCGGCGCGTCCGTCCCCAAGTCATCGGCCAGACAGTGCCGCCCGCCCAGCGTGCCGAGGTACAGGGGCGTCCCGGAGGCCGATGGGCCGCGCGGGTCGTCCTCGCTTTCAATCAAGGCCGCGCCGTCGCCGTCCCTGCGAACGAGCAGCGCGCCGTCGCGCATCAGCAGCCACAGGGCGGGTCCGGGCGGGGCGGATGCGGGGGGATAGGCACGAACGAGTGTGCTGTCATTGTACCCGGTTTGCGTGTTGTTGTCAACAGCGTTGTTGTCAGTGGCATCAATATTCGGGCGCATCGGCATCTTTCACTTTCAGACCGAGTGGGGAACAACGTCGGGCGCCCGATGGTTCCACAGGCAGGAGACCCACCATTGGACGAGCAACGCGCTCCCATCATCGCCTACCTCGGCCTGGGCGCAAATCTCGGCGACCGGGAGGCCGCGCTCGAAGCGGCCCTGCGCGGGCTGGACCGACCGCCGGAGATCACCGTCCTGCGTCGCTCATCGCTTTACGAAACGGACCCGGTCGGCGTCACCGACCAACCCTCTTTCCTGAACGCCGTCGTGGAACTCCGCACGACCCTGGCCCCGCCCGAACTTTTGGCCCATGCGCTGCGGCTGGAGCGAGAACTGGGACGGGTGCGAACCGTCCGCTGGGGTCCGCGCGTTATTGACATTGACCTCCTGCTCTACGGGGAGGCGGCTTATGCGGGGCCGGGCCTGACGGTCCCCCACCCGCGCCTGGCCGAGCGCGGCTTCGCGCTGGCCCCGCTGGCAGAGATCGCTCCGGGGGTGCGTTTCCCGGATGGGGAGACGGCGCAAAAAAAATGGACTCGTCTTCTGCAAACGGGGAACAATGTGGGGGTGCGCGTCGTCGTAGAGGCTACGGGCCGGGGTTTTTCCAGCCATGATTTATTCATATGAAGCAAAAGACGGTGGGGGCCGCACCATCACCGGCTCCCTGGACGCGCTGGACGAGCGCACGGCGGCCCGCCAGGTCCGCGACATGGGCTACTTCCTGATGCGCCTCGCGCCCAGCGGCCCTCTCCGTATGCCGCTGACCGGGCGCGCGCCCACGGACGCGCCTCCGTCCGCGAGCCTGGAAGAGCTGGGCGTCGACGGCGCTCCGGGGCCGTTCGTCCGCGCCCTGCGTTCGTTCTGGTCTGGGGTAGGCCTGCGCGATCTGGCGCTGTTCTATCGGCAGTTCGCCGCCCTGATCAACGCGGGAGTGCCGATCTACCAGTGCCTGACCACGCTGGGACAGCAGGCCGGCAGCCCGGAGCTGCGGCGCTGCATCCGGGAGATCGGGCGCAGCGTCCAGGCGGGCGGCTCGCTGGGCGCGGCGATGGCCCGGTTCCCCTGGGTCTTCACCGACTTCCACCGTTCCATGGTCGCCGCCGGGGAGATGACCGGGCGGCTGGACCTGATGTTCGCCCGCATCGCGGACGCCCTGGAGCAGGAACTCGCGCTGCGCAACAACATCAAGCGCGAGACGTGGTACCCGGCGATGGTGTTCGTGCTGTCGTTCCTGATCCAGCCCGACGCCATGGTGGCGCTGGTGGTCCACGGCAGCCTGGCGGGCTACGCGCGCCTGGCGCTGCCGCCGCTGCTGGAGACCGCCGTGGTCATCTTCGGCGTGCTGCTGCTGACCCGGATCGGCGCGCAGTTCAAGGTCGCCTACGACGCCGTGTTGTCGCACCTGCCGGGGATCGGCGGCGCGGTGCGGATGATCGCGCTGGCCCGGTTCGCGCGCGCGCTGTCGCTGCTGTACGCGGCGGGCGTCGCCATCCCGCGCGCCATCGAGACGGCGGCGGCGGCGAGCGGCAACGCTTATTTGGGCCGCAAGATGGTCCGGGCGATTCCCGATTTGGAGGCCGGGGAGGGCATGGCCGCCTCGCTGGGCGCGACGGGGGCGTTCCCGCCGATGGTCATGACCATGCTGGGCGTCGGCGAGCAGACCGGCGACCTGGACCAGACCATGACCAAGGTGGCCGAGTACTTCGAGCAGGAGTCCGCCGTGCGTCTGCACCAGCTCTCGGTCACGCTGGGGGCGGCCGTGATGATCTTCGTCGGCATCAAGATCGGGCTGTTCGTGATCCACTTCTACACCGGCTACTTCAACAGCATCCTGAACGCGGGCGACGGGTAAACAGACACCGCAACGGAGCGCGGCTCAAGCGATCATCTATTTCAACTTCAAGGGACGGGTCCGACATGACCGCGCAACGCAATCATTATGAAGTCCTGGGGGTGTCGCCGACGGCGAACACCGACCAGATCAAAACCAAATACCGCGAGATGGCCCGCATGTTCCACCCGGACGTGGCCAAGGACAAGGCGCTGGCCCAGAAGATGTTCACGCAGATCAACCAGGCGTACCGGGTGCTGGCCGACCCGGAGCGCCGCGCCCGCTACGACTCCGACCTGCGGGCCGCCGTGGTGCAGCGTCCCGTGACCGTGCCCCAGTCGCCCCCGTCTCAGTCAACGGTCCGCCAGGCGCCCACGGCACCAGCCCCTGCGGCCCCGGCAGGTCGCCCGGCACCCGGAGCCGCCACGGGTCCCGGCGGGCCGCAGGCGCTGGCCGTGACGCGGCTGGTCGCCGACGCCGACTTCGCCCTGATGAACGGCGACACCGCCACGGCGCTGGCCCACGCCGAGGCGGCGCTGCGGCTGGACCCGCAACACGCCCAGGCGCTGGGCCTGCTGGGGGACGCGCTCGCCGCCCAGGGCCGGCGCGAGGAGGCCGCCGCCGCCTACCGGCGGTCGCTCCAGGTGACGGCCAGCCTGATGATCCAGGCGAAGCTGGACCGGCTCGGCGGGGCGTCGCGCACGGACACGACGAAGGAGACGTCCACCGGGACCGTGCGCCCCCCCACGACGCCGCTGCCGTCGGCCACGCCGTCCAGCGGCCTGTTGAGCAGGCTCCTGGGAAGAAACAAATAGCTGCGAGGGCAGGGCAAAAAAGCAAAAGGGGACGGCTGCGAACGCAGCCGCCCCCTCTCTTTGTGTGCCTAAGCGGCGGCCAGCGGGGCGGACGCACGGGGGCGTCGGGCGAGGATGCGCCCAATCAGTTCCGCCAGGCTGTCGCCCCGGAAGGGCTTGGCGAGGAACTCGCAGTCCTCGTCCTCCAGGGCTTGGCGCAGGGGCGCGGGGTTGGCGTAGGCGCTGGTGAAGATCACGGGCAGGCCGGGGCTGAGGACGCGCGCCTCGGCCCGGAGTTCCAGGCCGCCCTTGTCCGGCAGGGCCACGTCGGTCAGCATCAGGTCGAAGCCGCCCGCGGCGGCGGCGAGGGCCTCCAGCGCCTCCTGCGCGCTGCCGGCGCAGGCCACGGAGTAGCCAAACCCTTGCAGGGCCTCGCGCAGCGTCCCCAGCGACAGTTCATCCTGGTCCACCAGCAGCACGCGGCCGCCGGACGCCGACCCGCGCGCCAAGTGTGACGGCAGACCCGGCACGGACTGGCAGCGGCGGATGACGGCCTGCATGGACTCGTGGCTCTTCGTCCCCGGCAGCGCGCCCCCCGCCACCGAGCCGCGCCAGAGGCTCACCGCGTTCTTGCCGTTCGCCTTGGCGTGGTACATGGCCTTGTCCGCGCAGAACACCAGGTCGCCGCCCGCGTTGGTGTCGGCGGGGAACTCGGCGACGCCGACGCTGACCGTCACGGACGTGTGGCGGAAGCGGTGGGCGGCGATGTCCGCCCGCAGGCGCTCCGCGACCACGGCCGCGCCGTAGCGGTCGGTCTCCGGCAGGATCACCGCGAACTCCTCGCCGCCGTAGCGGGCGGGCAGGTCCACCGCCCGGATCGCCCCGCGCGTCAGCCGGGCGATCCCCGCCAGCAGCTCGTCGCCGTCCGGGTGGCCGTAGCGGTCGTTGTAGAGCTTGAAATTGTCCACGTCGAACAGGAGCAGCGAGAAGATGCGGCGGTGGCGTTCCGCCTGCTTGATCTGGTAAGCGAGCTGCTCCTGGAAGGCCCGGTGGTTCGGCAGGTCGGTCATGACATCAATGACCGCCAGCCGCTCCAGACGCCGGTTGGCCGTCTCCAGGGAGAGGCATTTCTCCTCCAGCAGCGTGTTCGCGGCGTTGACCTGCGCCGTCTTCTCCTCCAGCTGTTCTTTGGCCCGCAGGAGGTCCGCGTGGGCGTCCATGATCTGGAGCTGCATACGCACCTCCTCGGTGATCTCGCGCGCGAACTCCACCAGGTGCGTCACCTGGCCCGTCCCTGGGTCCGAGACGGGGTGGGTGGACACGTCGAACAGGTGCGACTCGCCGTGGGTGTTCACCACGGGGACGCGCGCCCGGTGCGGCTCCCCGCCGGCCAGCACCGCGCGCAACTCGTCGCCGCGCCCGGTCCCCTCCAGGTGCGGGAACACATCCGCCCACTCCTGGCCGACCAGTTCCGCGCGGGTCCGCCCGACCTGGCGCAGCAGGTGGTCGTTCACCTCGACCACGCGCAGGTCGGAGTCCAGCACCAGCAGCGAGTCGGCGAGGCTGGCGAAGATCGCCTCCAGCACCGCCCTCTGTGCGTCGTCACGCAGCACAGGCCGGTCGGAGGTCATGGGGGCAGGACAGGTTGTTGACATAGGTACGCCTTCGGGTTCAGAACGACAACGGCATTATCGGAGGGCTGGGGGCGTTTCAAGAGGGCGGCAGGAGAAGCAAGAGGCAGGCGCAGAGGGCGACGGCGAGCAGGGTGCAGCTCAGGTTGACCAGGTCGTTGCCGACACCGGGCAGCCCCCGCGCAGGCGGTGTCCGGTCGTTCGGGGGGCGCTCGGTCAATCGGGCCGGGTCGTCGGGGTCACGCCACTGCGCCTGCACGGTCGCGCCGAGCAGGCTGTCGCCGAGCGCGCCGCCCAGCCCGGCCAGCGTCACCGGCAGCCACCCGTGTCCCGCGAACAGCCCGATGACCAGCGCTCCGGCGAGGGCCGCCGCCGTCCCGGCGGCGCTGACGGCCCCGGACGTGCCCGGCGCGACGGGCCGCAGGGTCCGCAGGTCACGGGGCCGTCCGCCGAGGGCCGCGCCGATCTCGGTCGCCCAGGTGTCGGCGTTGGCGGCGGCCAGGGCCGCCAGGAACAGCAGGTGGGCGCGCGGCAGGAGGGCGGGCGATGCCAGCGCCAGCAGCGCGCAGGCCGCCGCCGCGCCGCCGTTGGCCCAGACCTGTCCGGCGTCCCGCCGCCCGCCCTTCGCAAACCCCAGCGATTCCTTCGCGCGCCGCCGCCAGCGGCTCAGGCCGCTGGATGTGACGAAGAACGTCACCAGGGCCGCGCCCCACGCCCAGCCCCCGGCGGCGAAGATGATCGCGCCGACGCCCCAGGCCGAGACGGCCCCGCTGAGGGTCAGCGCGCGGGCGCGACAGGCTGTGTACGCGATGGCGGCGGCCAGGGCGATGCCGAGGAGGAAGTGCATCAGACCCACCTCCCTGCTTCGCGGGGTCCTCCAGAAGCGGGAGGATCAGGAGAATCGCCAGGGGTGACGGGGCCTGCCCCTCCGAATCCTCCCGCTTCGGGAGGACCCTGTGGAGTGAGGAACGAGCGAAACAAGGTGGTGGGTCCTCCGATCAGGGCGGCTTCGGCTTGCGGGGCCGTGGGTCGCGCTCGTCGGCAACGATGTCCGGGGCGGCATCCAGCAGCGCGGTCAGGTAAGCGACGTCGGCCTCAAGACGGTACTCGATGTGGCGGAGCGCCCACAGTTTGGCCGGGCCGACATAGTCCCGTATTTCCTCATTGATCCGCTTGATCTCCGCCATCTGCGCCCGCACTTGGTCCAGGCGTTCGGCCAGGACCGACGGCAGCGTGTCCAGCGCGTCCGGGTCCAGGCGCGTGAGGGCCAGGTCGAAGGGGTCATGTCTGAACCGGACCTCGCTCAGACCCACACGCTGAAGCGCCGCGAGGGCGAGGTGTCCCTCCTCGGTGATCTCATACAACTGCCGGGTCGGCCGGTTCCCCTCGCGCTCGCGGCCTGTCTCCCGCAGCAGACCCTCAGAGGCGAGCCGCTTCATCGCCCCGTAGACCGCGCCCACCGAGATGTCAGTCCACAGATGCACACGGTTGCGCTCGGCCTCCAGCCGCAGGCGGTGGCCGTGCATCGGGCCGTAAACGGCGAAGGACCAGAGGATGAATAATCGGATGGAGGACATATTGCTTTCGCGCGAGTAATCTGGGTATAGTGTCTGTGAGGGACACTTCCAGTATACCCGTGCCGGTCTGCCAAGTCCCTCATCGCCGAATTGAGGAAAGTGAGAAACCACCATGAAAGTTTTCGTTACTGGAGCCACCGGCTTCATCGGCTCGGCGGTCGTTCAGGAACTCCAGGCCGCGGGGCACACGGTGCTGGGGCTGGCCCGCAGCGACGCCAACGCCTCGGCGTTGGCGAAGGCGGGCGTCGAGGCGCACCGGGGCGACCTGGCCGACCCCGAAAGCCTGGCGGCGGGCGCGCGGGCCAGCGACGGCGTGGCCCACCTGGCCTTCAACCACGACTTCGCCGGGACACCGCGTGACGCCGCCGCCGAGATGGACCTGCGGGCCGTGGAGGCGATGATCGGCGCGCTGGAAGGCTCCGGCAAACCGTTCGTCCTGACGTCCGCGACCGGCATACTCGCGTTCGGCCGCGCCGCCACGGGGGCCGTCACGGAGGAGGATGCGCCGGTGAGCCTGGACATCCCCCGCGCCGCGTCGGAGGCGGCGGCGCTGGCCGCCGCCGGCCGCGGTGTACGCACCGGCATCATTCGGCTGCCGCCCACCGTCCACGGTGCGGGCGACAAAGGCTTCGTGCCCATGCTGGTTGACCTCGCCCGGGCGAAGGGCGTTTCGGCGTATGTCGGCGACGGCGCAAACCGCTGGCCGGCAGTCCACCGGATGGACGCCGCCCACCTCTTCCGGCTCGCCCTCGAGAGCGCGACTCCCGGAGCGTGCCTGCATGCCGTCGCCGAGGAGGGCATCGCCATGCGCGAAATCGCCGAAACGATCGGCGCGGGGCTGGGCGTCCCCATCCGGAGTCTCACCAGGGATGAGGCGCAGGCGCACTTCACCTGGATGGCGCTCTTCGTCGCCCTCGACAATCCGACCTCCAGCGCCCTCACCCGCGCAGTGCTGGGCTGGACCCCGCAGGAGCCGGAATTGCTGGCCGATATGCGCGACAACGGCTACTTCGCACAGCCATGCGACGAGTGACTGAACTCACTCGTCCGCTTTCGGAGAGTATACCTGGGAAGGATTTTAATATGCGAGTTTTCGTCACCGGAGCCACTGGCTTCATCGGCACCGCCCTCGTCCCGGAACTGATCGGGGCGGGCCATCAGGTGTTGGGCCTCACCCGGTCGGACGCGGGGGCTGAGGCGCTGGCCGCCGCCGGGGCCGAGGTCTATCGGGGTGATCTTGAGGACCTGGACGGCCTGCGCCGGGGGGCGGCCGCCTCGGACGGGGTCATCCACCTGGCCTTCAACCACGACTTCTCACAGTTCAAGGAGAACTGCGAGGCGGACCGGCGCGTCATCGGGGCGCTCGGCGATGCGCTCGTCGGCTCCGACCGGCCCCTGCTCGTCACCTCCGGCACCGGGATGGCGAACGCCGTGCCGGGTCAGCCCGCGCGGGAGGACAATCCGACCATCGGCTCCGACGTGATCCCCCGCGCCGCCTCCGAGGAGGCCGCCGCCGCCGTGGCGGCGCGCGGCGTCAATGTGTCGGTGGTGCGTCTGCCGCAGGTCCACGATCCCTTCAAGCAGGGCCTGGTCACCCCCGCAATCGCCATCGCGCGTGAGAAGGGCGTGGCGGCGTATGTCGGCGACGGGCACAACCGCTGGCCGGCGGCGCACCTCTCCGACACCGCCCGCCTGTACCGGCTGGCCCTGGAGCGGCATGAGGTGGGGGCCATCTACCACGCGGTCGCGGAGGAGGGGGTGCCTGCCCGCGAGATCGCCGAAGCGATCGGGCGCGGCCTGGGCGTCCCGGTCCAAAGTCTGACCCCCGACGAGGCGGCGGCGCACTTCGGCTGGCTCGCCATGTTCGTCAGCCTCGACCTGCCCGCTTCCAGCGCGCGGACGCGGGAACAACTGGGGTGGAACCCGACCGGCCCCGGCTTGATCGCCGACCTCGACCGGGGGCAGTGTTTCGGGGGGTGACCCCGATTCCGGCGTAGGGGCGGAGGTTCCACGGCGTTGAAACGCCGGGGGCCTGTACGGGCGACCCGCCGGGTCGCCCGTACACTCTCCCAGGCTTCGCACATCAGAAGGAGACACACATGGACAACGACAACGCTCTGTTTTTCGTGGCCGGCATCACCGGCAATGTCGGGGGGGCGG
The DNA here is from genome assembly GCA_965277485.1 of Capsulimonadaceae bacterium. GTDB lineage: Bacteria > Armatimonadota > Armatimonadia > Armatimonadales > Capsulimonadaceae > JAFAZD01. The sequence goes on from CBDICZ010000001.1 coordinate 10,305, forward strand.
CCGCGCGGCGGCTGCTGGACGGGGGGCACACGGTCCGCGCCCTGGCGCGCGACCCGCAGAAGGCCGCCGCGTGGGCGCGGGAGGGCGTGGACGTGCGCCGGGGGGACCTCACCGACGCCGACTCCGTCGCCGAGGCTTTGGATGGGGTCGCGGGGGCCTTCCTGATGATCCCGCCAATCATGGCCCCGTCACCGGGCCTGCCGGAGACGCGGGCCGTCCTTGCCTCCTACCTGGAGGCCCTGGAGAAAGCGCCGCCGCCCCGACTGGTGCTGCTGTCCTCTATCGGCTCGCAACAGGAAAGCGGCCTCGGCCTCATCACGACGACGCATCTGATGGAAGAGGCACTTGGCGGCCTGCCCTTCCCGACAGCGTTCGTCCGGGCCGCCGCGTTCTACGAGAACGCCCTGGGCGGCCTCGGCCCGGCGGCGTCCACGGGGGTGTACTACAGCTTCTACCAGCCGACCGACCGGGCCGTCCCGTGGATCGCCACGGCTGACATCGGTGCGGAAGTGGCCCGGCTGCTGGTTGAGGGCTGGGAGGGCCGCAAGGTCGTGGAACTCGGCTCCCCGGCCAGCCCGGACGACATCGCATATGCGATGGGCGAGGTGCTGGGCCGTCCGGTGACGGCGCAGGCGATCCCGCGCGAGCGCTGGGCGGCCACGCTGGAGGGATTCGGCCTCGCCCCCGGCACCACCGGCCCGTATGAGGAGATGATGGACGGCGTCAACTCCGGCTGGATCGCCTTCGGCGTCCCCGGCACCGAGCCGGTCCCCGGCACGACCACGGTCACCCAGGTCTTCGCGCAGGCGAGACAAGCGCAGGCCGGTCACTGAACCACGGAAGCGATCTGGGCTGTGACTGCGTCAGACCCACCTCCCTGCTTCGCGGGGTCCTCCCGAAACGGGAGGATAAAGAGATGGCAGTGAGACCGAACATTGCCCCTCCGCATCCTCCCGTTTCGGGAGGACCCTGTGGAGTGAGGAACGAGCGGAACAAGGTGGTGGGTTCTACCGCCGCGACACGAACTTGCTGCCCTGGATGTAATAGCGCCAGGGGAAGTCCTTGCCCTGCGAGATGCCGATGCGTGTCGTGGATACTGTCTCGAACGGCGGCGTGAGGTGAGGGACAACAATCAAGTCATTCTGGGGATCGGTCACGTCCGTGCCGTCGTCGCGTAGGCGGGTCAGGGCCAGCGCCTGGGCCAGTTTGCCGGGGCCGTTGGTCAGTGGGATGCTGGACGGGATGCCGCCCCGATGCTCGCGCATCGTCTCCAGCCCCTCCAACGGCTCCAGTGCCCGGATCAGCACGGCCTCGGCGGTCCCCTCCGGGGCGCAGACCAAGTTCAGCATCATGTGCAGACCGTAGGTGAAGTAGACATAGGCGTGGCCCGGCGGGCCGAACATGGTCCGGTTGCGCGGCGTCGGCCCCCGATAGGCGTGGCAGGCCGGATCGTCTTTCAAGTAGCCTTCGGTCTCCACGATGATGCCCGACAAAGTCTCGCCCGACGGCAGCCGACGCCGGACCAACTGGCCCAGCAGTTTCTGCGCGACTGTGAGGGTGTCCTGCAAATAGAACTCGCGGGGGAACGGGGATACTTCCATGGTTCTGTTTTACCCCACCTGCGCTTGACTTTTTTCGTTAGCCGCCGTATAATATGCCCACTTATGGCTCACGAGACACCGTTCCTGAAGGTCCCGCTGAAGGGCGAACTGCTGAAAAAGACCGTGCAACGTTACCCGGAGCTGGAAGCCAGCGCCATCGAGGCCATCACCATGCTCCAGACGGTCAGCATGGGCATCAAGGCGCAGATGCACTGTTCGCTGGACGACTACGAGCTGTCCGAGGGCCGGTTCTATGTGCTGTGTTATCTGTTCACCGAAGAATTGATGGAGCATGAGGCCCCCGGACCGTCGGACATCGCGGAACACCTCGGCGTGACGCGGGCGACCATCACGGGGCTGCTGGACGGGTTGGAGCGCGACGGCTTTCTGGAACGCTTCCACCACAGCCGGGATCGGCGGGCGCTCACGGTGCGGATGACGGACAAGGGCCGAGACTTTTTGGACGAGTTCATGCCCAGGGCCGTCGGCAATGCCAACGGGGTCATGGCGGCCTTGGATGAGGCGGAGCGGCAGACGCTGATCGACCTGCTCGCCAAGGTCGAGGCCCAGTTGGAGCAGAGGAACGGCTGAGACTGTTTTTTTGAGACAATTGTTAGCCGCCGTATTGTCAGGCGGCACTTGATAAGGAGACACACCATGTCCGACATCGTCGCAGGCCGCCGCAACGGGCGCGTCGCCGCCGAGAAAAAAAGGCGTCAGCCTCTGGTCATGCCGGGGGCGGCGGAGGCCAACACGCGGTTCCGGTGGCTCATCCTCACCGGCCTGATTCTGGCGGCGGCCATGGAGGTCTTGGATACCACCATTATCAACGTCGCCCTGCCGCAGATGGCGGGCAACCTCAGCACGACCACGCAGGAGATCGCCTGGGTCTCCACCGGATACATCTTGTCCAATGTCGTCGTGCTGCCGATGACGGCGTTCCTGAACACCCTGTTCGGGCGGCGCAATTATCTGACCGGCTCCATCGTGCTGTTCACGGTCGCCTCGTTCTTCTGCGGCACCTCGCACGGCCTGGGCGAACTGGTCTTCTGGCGCGTCCTCCAGGGGGCGGGAGGCGCGGCGCTGATCTCCACGGCCCAGGCGGCCTTGGTCCAGGTGTTCCCGCCCAAGGAACAGGCCATCGTCCAGCCGCTGTTCCTGATGGGCCTGGTGGTCTTCCCCACCATCGGCCCGGCGCTGGGCGGCTGGATCACGGACGCGGCGAATTGGAACTGGTGCTTCTTCATCAACATCCCCATCGGCGTCATCGCGGGCCTGATCGCCTTCCTCTGCCTGCACGACACGGAGCCGGCCCGCCGCGACGAGCCGGTGGACTGGGCGGGGATCGGCCTGCTGGCCGCCGGGCTGGGGTCGCTCCAGTACGTGCTGGAGGAGGGGGAGCAGGACGACTGGTTCGCCAGTGTCTTGATCACGCGCCTGGCCGTGCTTTCGGCCCTGTCGCTGGTCGCGCTCATCATTTGGCAGTTGTCGCCGCGCAACAAGGCCCCGGTCATCGCCCTGCGGGTGCTGCACAACGGCTCGCTGTCGGCGGGCATCATTCTCTTTGTCGCCGTCGGGTTCGGTCTGTACGGCGTCAACTACCTGTACCCGCTGCTGGCGCAGCAGCAGCAGGGGCTGTCGGCCCTACAAAGTGGGGTTTCGCTGCTGCCGGGCGGCCTCGCCACCGCCATCAGCATCGTCTTCTGCGGCGTGATCAGCAACAGCCCCAAACTGTCCCCGGACGCGCGGCTGCTGACGTTCCTCGGCATCGCGCTGTCGGTGGGCGGGATGTGGGGCCTGTCGCGCCTGAACCCGCAGTCGGGCATCCCGGACACCTACTGGCCGCTGATCATCCGGGGGGCCTCCGTCGGGTTCCTGTTCATCCCGGTCAACACGCTCGCCCTCGGCAGCCTGGGCCCGGACGAGGTCAACCAGGGGACGGGCCTGCTGGGCCTGGCCCGCCAACTCGGCGGCTCCATCGGCATCGCCATCCTGGCGACGGACTTGCAGAACAACCAGCACATCAACCGCGCCAACCTGGTGGGCGACCTGACCACGGCCAACCCGGCCTACAACCAGCGCCTCCAGGACCTGACGGGGGCTTTGGTCGCCCACGGCTACGGCCACGCCGTCGCCCAGCAGGGCGCGCTGGGCCTGATGGACCAGACACTGACGCAGCAGGTCGCCGCCCTGAGCTTCAACGGCACGTTCCAACTGCTGATGCTCATCAGCGTCGCCATGCTGCCGACCCTGCTGCTGCTCCGCAAGCCCAAGCCCGGCGCGGCGGCCAGCGCCGCCATGCACTAGCCCACAACTTTCCGAACCGAAAAGCCAAGATCGGCAAGATGCTTCAATCAATGCTTTTTTGGGTAGGCTGCCTGGCAGGATGAAATCTTGATGCGGCTGAGGAGACACACGCGATGAGTTTACGACGACACATCGGCCCCGCGCTGGCGTTCAGCGGGCTGGCAGCTCTGGGACTGGCAGCCGCCCCGTCGGCACAGGCGGCCGTCACGGTCTACACAGACCAAATGGCCTTCCTCGCCGCCATCCCCGGCTCGGCGAGCGTCAGCACACTGACTTTTAACGGCATCGCCGACAGTACGCCAAACGACTACGTTGACGAGGGCAACTCGTTCACCGAGGGGGCCGTCACCTTCACCACGCCGCTCGCCGACCAGATCGACATCACCTCGCCCCAGTTTAACTCGGGCTACAATTACGGGTCCGGCGACGTGATCGGCTCCTTCAGCAACAACGCGACTGAGTCGAACGGCCCTCTCGTGGCCGCCCTGCCGAACGGCACGTTCGCCGTAGGCTTCGACCTGGGCGACTTCAACGCCAGTTCTGATTTCTCAGTGGCCCTGACCCCAGCCGGCGCGGGGGGGTTCCGTCGGTCGACACGGCCCAGGGCGGCAAACCCACGGCTCTGGGCGGCAATGGGTTCGACTTCGTTGGATTCGTGTCCTCATCGCCCGTCAGCAGCATCACGTTCAGCGGCCCCCTTGGAATCGCCACCGGTGCCTCTTTCGACAACTTCACCTACGCCGTGTCACCGTCCGCCTCCCCGGCCCCGGAGCCGTCCGAGATCGGCGTACTGGCCCTGATGGGCCTGGGCCTCGGCGGCCTGCTCCTCAAAGCCCGGCGCAAGGCGTAGGGCGGCCCTCTCCCCGGTCGCAAGAGACCCGCCCTCCCTTCAAAATTGGGAGAGGGTAAAAAAGAGCGAGAAAGACGGCGGCACGGCCTCAGAAGCAGAGATGCTCTGAGGCCGTGCCGCTTACCGCTTGTGCCTGGGCATCACAAGGCAGGGAACGGAGGCATGACGCTCTTCCAACGACTACCCGTCGTTCTCCTTGCCCCCAACGTCTCCCCGGCTCGGCTGATCGCCGGGGAGAGGGGGCCTCCGGTGAGGGGTTCTGCCGACGATTGGGTAAGAACGTCATAGGAGACAGTACTCATGCGGACAGAGACCCAGGGGGTTACGGCGGACGTGCGGCGGCGGCGGGCGGGACGGCTGCTGAAGGCGCTGGGCTTCCTGGCGGCGATGGCGGCGATGCTTTGGGACGCCGTGGATGGCCTGCGCACCGGCGTGGTCTGGTTCGGCGGCCGCATCAGTTCCGGCCCCATCGCGCGCGCCACGGACCCCTTCTGGTACTGGCTGGCCGAGGTCAGCCTGTTCGTGTTCGGCGGCCTGCTGCTGCCGTTCTGCCTGGGGGAGTTCCGGGACCGGCTGCGCGACGCGCGCGCCAGGTCCATCACCCCCGACGACGCCCCGGACCCGCCGCCCGCCGTCGTCACCCGCCCCGACGGCGTCGCGGTCTTCCGGGACGGCACACCGGTCTACACGACGACTCAGGTGCGTGAGGCCGGAATACGAATCTGGCTGATTATGGGCGGCACCTTCGTGTTCGCTTTCTGCATGCTAGGTAACATGGGCTGGTCGGGTCAGCCCCCGGCGCACCCCGTGGACCTGTGGGGCTGGCGCGCGGCCGCCGCGCTGGCGGGCGCGACGGTGCTGTTCTACCTGCTGACCGCGCAGCCCCAGCCGAACCCGGAGCTGGACCGGGCGTACCGGGAGGCGGGCCTGCCGACCGCGAAGCCGCCCCGCCCGATGCCGTTCCCCGCCGTGCCCGGCGTGGCCCTGCTCCTGTTGCTGGGCGGACTCGGTGTGTTTGACCGGCTTTCCCACCGACCCGGCGACGCCCTCCCCGACTGGATCGTGGCGGGCCTGGCCGCCGCCGGCCTGCTCCGGACCTGGCGCGTCTGGCTCCGCATCCCCCGGCCTTGAAGGGCGGGGCGAAGGGGATGGCCGCCGCCATCCTGCTACTCATCGTGACACGGCGGCGCATCACCAGGGCGAGGCGACATCCTCATCCGCTACCTCGTCTGCGGGCGTCTGCACCGGGCCTTCGTCCTCCGCCGCCTCGGCGTCGTCCCGTTCCTTTTTCAGCCGCTCGTACAGCTCGCACGTGCCGGTCGCCAGAATCTCCTGCGTCTTGGAGGCGATGGCCTCGCCGAAGCCGGGGATCTTGCGCAGCTCGCCCCGCGCCGCCACATCTGCGACGGGTTCGTTCAGTTCCCCCAGCGTCCGAACGGCGTTCCGGTAGGCTTTGATTTTGAACGGGTTCTCGCCCTGCCCTTCCAGGAGGTCGGCGACGGCCTCGAAGACGGCGGCCACGTCGGCGTTGGTTCTCGTGCTGCTCATGCCCCGGTCTTACCCATTTTTGGCCGGCGGCAGGTATAATCACCTGCGAAACCAAACGGAGGCCTTTCCCGCTATGATCGTCACGACCAAGACGCTGTTCGAACACGCCTACGGCAAGTACGCGGTGGGCGCGTACAACATCAACAACGCCGAGCAGGCGATGGGCCTGTTCAGAGGCGCCATCACCTCGCAGTCGCCGTTCATCATCCAGGTCTCCAAGGGCGCGCGCGGCTACACAGACAAGCGGATGCTGGAGGCCATCATCCGGGCCAGCGACGAGATCTTTCCGGAAGCCATCTTCGCCGTCCACCTGGACCACGGCGACGAGCAGACCTGCTACGACTGCATTGACAGCGGCTTCTACTCGTCCGTGATGATTGACGCCTCCCATGACCCCTTCGAAGAAAACGTCGCCATCACCAAGCGCGTCGTTGACCGCGCCCACGCTAAAAATATCAGCGTGGAAGCCGAGATGGGCATGCTGGGCGGCGTCGAGGAAGACATCGCCGTGGACGAGAAGAACGCCCTCTTGACCGACCCGCAGGAGGCCAAGGACTTCGTCACCCAGTCCGGCTGCGACAGCCTGGCCTGCGCCATCGGCACGTCGCACGGCGCGTACAAGTTTTCCGGCGGCCAGGGCCTGCACTTCGACCGCATCGCGGCCATCCAGAAGGAGCTGCCCGGCTTCCCGCTGGTCATGCACGGGTCGTCGTCGGTCCCCCAGGACGAGGTGGCGCGCATCAACGGCGCGGGCGGCAAGCTGAAGGAGGGCGCGAAGGGCGTGGACGAACACCAGTACCTGCCCGCCGCCAAGCTCGGCGTCTGCAAGGTCAACATCGACACCGACGGGCGTCTGGTCTGGACGCGCGTCCACCGCGAGTTCTTCCGCGACAAGCCGGAAGACTTCGACCTGCGCTCGCCCGGCAAGGTCTTCATCGCCGAGTACGCCAAGTTCATCGAGTCCCGTTCCGTCCTGCTCGGCTCGGCGGGCCAGCTCCCCGGCGTCCGCGCGCTCGCCGAGAGCAAGGGCGGCACGGCGTAGTTCATCCGTGATGGAGGGGCGCAGTGTGCTGCGCCCCTACCCCCAGGAATATTCATGCCCAACACCCCCCACCCCCGCCTCGGCGTCTCGTCCTGGAGCCTAAACCGGCGTATCACCCAGGACGGCGTCCCCTTGCTGGACATCCCCGCCGAGGCGGCGGCGCACGGCCTCTCCAAGCTGGAGATCTGCCACTTCCACTTCCCCAGCACCGACCCAGCCTACCTGCAAGACCTGCGCGGCGCGCTGGACAGCGCCGGGGTGGAGTTCTTCACGCTGCTTGTTGACGCCGGGGACGTCACCGCCCCGGACCGGGCGCAGCGGGAGCGGGACGAGGAGATGATCGCGGGCTGGCTGGACATCGCGGGACAGGCGGGCGCGACGCGCGCGCGCGTGATCGCCGGGGACGCCGTGCCGGAGCCGGACGGCATGGCGCTCATCATCAGTGCCGCCGCCCTGGGCCGCCTGGCCCGGCGTGCCGATGACCTGGGCGTGCGCGTGGTGACGGAGAACTGGCACGCCCTGCTGGACAGCCCGCAGGAAGTCCTGGAACTGCTGGACGAGCTGGAAGGTCAGGTCGGCCTGATGCTGGACTTCGGCAATTGGAAGGGACCGCGCAAGTACGAAGACCTGTCCCAGATCGCCCCCTACGCCGCCTCCACCCACTGCAAGGCGCACTCCCCCGCCGCCGGGGAACTTGCCTTGGCCGACTTCATCCGCTGCCTGGACTTGTGCCGCGAGGCGAACTTCTCCGGCCCGCATTCCCTGATCTTCGACGGCCCGCTGACCGAGGGCGGCGAGTGGGCGAGTCTCGACCAGATGCGCGAGATCGTTCTCCCGTACCTCGGCGCATGATCTACGCCGTCGGCGACATCCACGGCGAGTCCGGCGCGCTGCGGGACCTGCTCGATAAGCTGCCCGTGCAGCCGTCCGATCTGGTCATCTTCCTCGGCGACGCCATCAACCGGGGGCCGGACGGCTTCGGCTGCGTGGAGCAGATCGTCGCCTTCGACCGCTGCCGCAAGGTCTTTTTGCAGGGCAACCACGAGGAGGCGATGCTCATCTTCCTGGAAGAAGGCGCGGTCACCGCCCTGACCGGCATGGACGCCCAGGGGACACTGGCCTCCTACGCCGCCGCCGGGTACGCCCTCACCCCCGGCGACCTGTCCTCCCTGCCCGAAAGCCACCTGCGCGTGTACGCCCAGGCGCACCCCTGGACCCTGCCGTTCTACATCACCGACGATTATATCTTCACCCACGCCGGCTGGGACCTCATTCGTCCCCTGTCCCTGCAGAACCTCGGCGAACTGCGCTGGGGCAAGGTCAAGGGCTTCGAGTCCCCCGTCTGGACCCAGACCGTCGTGCGCGGCCACACGCCCCTGCCCCGTGTCACCTTTGCCCGCACCAAACACTACATCGGCGTGGACACCGGCAGCGGCCTCGGCGGATTTCTCTCTGCCATCGCCCTCCCCTCCGGCGAAGTCTTCAGCGCCCACCCTGCCTCCTTCCGACATGATTGGTACGCCCATCTGCACAGCTGACCGGGTATAATGCCTGCCTGTGGCGGCACATACCAAAAATACACTCCCGCCGCAGATTGTTATGAACAGGCAAGATTTGCTACTGGATGCTCTGAGTCTGCCCTCGGATGCCATCACCTACGCCGTCAGCCAAAGGCTCGCCGCGCTCTGCCCGGACAAAGGCATCGTTGAGGCGAATGCCGGCAGCTTCGGCTTGGAAGAATATGCCCGCGCCGGTCACTGCCACCTCACCGAAAAATCCGGCCCGCACCCGCAGATTATCACCGAATGGGAGGGCGTGGGGCGAGGGCTGTCGGAGGCGGCGGAGAATGCTTGGCTGGAAGTCTCTTGGCAGGAGCGTACCCTGGAAGTTATCCTCCTCAGTCGTCAGGAAGAATTCAGCAAGGCACGGTATTGCTGGATTTTGGCCGATCTCAAGGAGATCGCCGAGACTTTCTTTCTGACCGTCTGCGAGTGGAATGCTGAGGTGCGCGGCGAGGTCTTGGTGTTCGAGCAAGGCTGCTGGTGCAAGAGCGAAGAACTGTTCCGCGCCATCAAAAGCGCCACGTTCGATAACCTCGTTCTCGGCGGCACTCTCAAAGAAGAGATACGGGAAGACTTTTCACGTTTCTTTTCCATGCGCGATGTTTATGAGCGATACGGCATCCCTTGGAAGCGCGGCGTCCTCCTCATCGGATCGCCAGGCAACGGCAAGACGCACACCGTCAAGGCGCTCATCAACACGATTGGGCAGCCGTGCCTTTACGTCAAGAGTTTTAAGTCTCGCCACGGCAACGACCACGCCAACATCCGGGCCGTCTTTGCCCGCGCACGCCAGACGACTCCCTGCGTCCTTGTCCTGGAGGATTTGGACTCACTGATTGACGGCGGAAACCGCTCGTTCTTTCTAAACGAACTGGACGGCTTTGCTGCCAACACCGGCATCGTCGTACTGGCGACGACAAACCACCCGGAGCGCCTTGATCCTGCGATCTTAGAGCGCCCCAGCCGCTTCGACCGCAAGTACCAGTTCCCTTTGCCTGCATTGAGCGAACGCCGATCTTACATAGATAAGTGGAATACAGCTATGGAGACGGACCTGCGGCTGACGAGCGGCGGCGCGGCACAAGTTGCCGAGATGACCGAGGGCTACTCGTTCGCTTATCTGAAGGAACTCTGGCTGTCCTCCATGATGCGCTGGATCGTCAATCCCCAGCCGGGTGGGATGGACACGTTGATGCCGACACAAGTAGCCTTCCTGCGCGAGCAGATGCAGGCCGTGTCGCTCGGCTCTGACCGAGACGCCGTTATGGCCGATGATGATTTGGAGGAATAGCACTTGACAATCCTCACGCGCGGCCTGTATACTCTGCTCATCATGCAGTGTGGCGACAACGGCGGGATTCGATGGTGCTGGCGCTCCCTGGTCAATGGGGAACGCCTTGGGCCGTCCGTCGTCTAGCCGCAAGCGATAACGAAATCTGACAAGGCCGGGGCGTCTCCCAACAGTGGAGACGCCCCGGCTTTTTGCATCGTCCTGCGGACGCAAGAGGTGGATTGTTCGTCTTCCGTCCGCAGGACGGCTGGCCGCAGGCCCACAAGCCCGGCATTTTCAATGCCGGGGTCCATCATCCGGGGTTCATGCGAGCGCCCCGTTTTTTGCATCAGGTATACTCATGCCAACCATGCTCCACCCGAACCGCGACGAGTTCGCCGCCAAAGCCGAAGAAGGCAACCTGATCCCCGTCTGGCGCGAAGTGCTGGCCGACATGGAGACGCCCGTGTCCGCCTTCCGCAAGATCGCGCAGGGGCGGCCCAACTCGTTCCTCCTGGAGTCGGTCGAGGGCGGCGAGCGGCTGGCCCGTTACTCGTTCCTGGGCACGGACCCGTTCATGGTGTTCCGCAGCAAGGGCGAGACGGCGACCGTCACCGAGGGCGGGCGGACGGAGACGATTCCCTTGCAGTACGGCGGGCGCGACCCGCTGCACGTCCTGTCCGACCTGCTGGGCCGCTACCAGTACGTCCCGGCCCCCGAACTGCCGCGCTTTGTCGGCGGCGCGGTCGGCATGATCGGCTACGATACGGTGCGCTTCTTCGAGAAGCTGCCGGTGCTGGCCGTGGATGACTTGCAGCTTGATGACTGCTTGTTCTTGTTCACAGACGCCCTGCTGATCTTCGACCACGTCAAGCACAAGATGCTGGCCCTGTGCAACGCCCACGTCGCCCCCGGCCAGGACCCCGGCGCGGCCTACGATGTTGCCGTGGGGAAGATCGAGGAATTGTTAGGGAGGCTGAAGACGACTCCCGTAGGGGCGCAGCATGCTGCGCCCCTACCGCCGCCCGGCGGCTCCCAATTTATCCCCAACCGCACGGAGGAAGACTACAAGGCCGCTGTTCTGACGGCCAAAGAACACATAGCCGCCGGGGACACGTTCCAGGCCCAGATCGGGCGGCGGCTGTCCAAGACCCTGTACGCGGACCCCTTCGACGTGTACCGCGCCCTGCGCTCCATCAACCCGTCGCCGTATATGTTCTACTTGGACTTCGGTGAAACGAAACTGGTCGGCGCGTCGCCGGAGGTCTTGGTCTCCGAGCAGAACCGGGTCGTCACCATCCGGCCCATCGCCGGCTCCCGGCACGGGCGCGGGGCGACGCCCGCTGAAGACGACGCCATCGCCGCCGACCTGCTGGCCGATGAAAAGGAATGTGCCGAACACATCATGCTGGTGGACCTGGCCCGTAACGATGTCGGGCGCGTCGCCGAGTACGGCACGGTCAAAGTCCCCGAGCTGATGGTGATCGAGAAATACTCGCACGTCATGCACATCGTCTCCGAGGTCACGGGCGTCCTGCGCGACGGCCTGGACTCGTTCGACGTGCTGCGCGCCTCCTTCCCGGCGGGGACGCTGACGGGTGCGCCCAAGGTCCGCACGATGGAGATCATCGAGGAACTGGAGCCGACCCGGCGCGGCCACTACGGCGGCGGCATCGGGTATTTTTCGTACAGCGGCGACATGGACAGCGCCATCACCATCCGCACGGCGTTGGTCAAGGGCGACACCATCTACCTGCAAGCCGCCGGCGGCGTCGTCGCCGACTCCGTCCCCGAATACGAGTTCCGCGAGACCAACGCCAAAATGGGAGCCTTAGTCCGCGCCGTCGAGTGGGCCGAGGCGGGGCTGGAGTAGGCGCAATGGCAGCCAGAGCATCCAGGGCAAACGAAGTCACGTTTGCAGTTCCGAGGGAGTACCGTGACTACATTGCGAGGCATCAAAACAAGCAATGGCTTTGGATGCTGTGCCTTTATGTTGCCTCAGTCTATTTGTGGTGCGTGACACTTAAACACACTTGGCATCCATCGCCCTTGGAAATCATTCCTTGTGCCGCCTTGTTCTCTTGGCTCTATCGCCTCAGCAAGCCGTGGAGTTACCAGATTAGTGAAACGCGCATCATGCTCCCCGACCTCAACGGCTCCGGCTGGCCGTGGCTCTGGAAAGAAGTAAAGTGGGACGATGACGTTGCGGAGATCGTAGAATGGCAATGGGGCAGTATCCCTGGGTTCCTGTTCAAGATGCGTGATGAAGAAGAACTCCTTATGGTCTATTCGCCGGAGGACGAAGAGGCAGTACGTCTTCATGTCCTGCCACTTGTGGAAAGATACTTTTTACCGGACCGACATGAGCGGTGGGCCCAGCGGCTACGGTCATGAAGTATGGACGAGAAGTATGGACGAGCGACTGAAGTCACTCGCTACGTTGTGACCGTCCAGGGGACGGAAGAGTTAGGCCAATCCTCCGTCCCCTGGACGGTCTCGGCGAAGCCGATCTAGCGAGTGGTTTCAACCGCTCGTCCGCGTGACTCGTCCGCCGCTCGTCCGCATCAAGAGCGAGTGGCACTATGAACTAAAGTATGATGCCTTCTATGCCCAAGACAAGCTCACGCTTCTGGACATACGCGGCGGGGGCTGGTTCTGGTGGTGGCAGACCGTCACGTTTCCAACGGACAGCGTGGCCGATGTCAGACACGAACGGTGGAACGGGTCTCCTGCGCTACGGGTAACGTTGCACAAGCCGGGCGGTGGGGCATCGGGAAGGCCGCTGTTTTTGGTCTACGCCGAGGAAGACGCGGCGACCGTGGAAGACGTGTTCCTGCCGCTGTTGGAGCAGTACCGTACCCGGTAGGAAAGAATGAGGCTGATGACGCTCGTACTGGAACTGACGCCGGAGATGGAAGAACAGTTGCGGCAGGAGGCGGCGCGGCAGGGGCAGCCGCTGGAGGCCTACGCCCTGGCGCGGCTGCAAGTGCCGCAGCCCGCGACGGAGCCGCGACCATTCTATGAGACGGCGACGCCGGAGGAGCGCGCACAAGCCTTCTTGGAGTGGGCACAGAGCCACACAGACACGACGGCCCCACCCATTCCCGCCGAGGCTCTGCGCCGGGAAAATATGTACGAGGACTGAGCAGCCTTCACGATGTCATATTTAGTGGCCTCAAACCTGTTGCTCCGCAGTGTTCAAGTCTCCTCGCCGCTGCACACACCCGCAAACCGCGCCGTTGCGACTTTGCTGGCGCGGGGCGAGCGGATTTTTCTTGTGCCGCAGGTCCTCGTTGAGTTTTGGGCCGTGACCACGCGGCCCGCCGGGCTGAATGGGCTTGGGCTTCCCATCGCTGCCGCTCAGGCAGAAACAGTGCGCCTGAAGCAGATGTTTCCACTGCTGCCCGACAATGCGCTGATTCATCCTGCCTGGGAGAACCTGGTTCACACGGTCGGCGTGTCAGGCAAGCAGGTCCATGACGCGCGGCTGGTGGCGGCGATGCACGTCCACGGCGTCTCGCACGTCCTGACGTTCAACGGTAGCGACTTTGTGCGCTTCCAGAGCGTCGGGCCGGGCATCATCGTGGTTGATCCGGGGAACGTCTAAATGTCTACCATTCTTTTGACGGGGTTCGAGCCGTTCGGCGGCTTCCCAACGAATCCATCGCAACAGATCGTAGAACGCCTGGACGGGGAGACGGTCGGCGGAGCGCGGGTGGTCGGGCTGACGCTGCCGGTGAAATTTGGGAATGATACCGAGCCGACGTTTGCGGCCATCGCCGAACATCGCCCGTCGCTCGTGCTGTCGCTAGGGCTGAACGCCGGGGCGGCGTGTCTGGACGTGGAGCGGTTCGCGGTCAACCTGAAACAGACGGAAGAGGCGGGTCGGGAAGAGACGATTATTGCGGACGGCTTCGCGGCCCTGTTCGCCACGATTGATGCGGAGCGCATCGCCGGGGCGATTCAAGCATCGGGCGTCCCCGCGCGGGCGCACGCTTACGCGGGGTCTTACCTGTGCAACCACATCTTTTATCAGACCCTGCACTACGCGCAGCAGTGGGACCTGCGCTGCCGCGTGGGGTTTATCCACCTGCCGCTCCTGCCGCTGGAGACAATGATTGTCGGGATACGAGCCGCGCTGGAGGCGGCCAACGATGGAAACCTTGAACACTGACGACATGGAACGACTGATTGACGCGCTGGGCGACGCGCCCCAGGCGTCGGCGGTCTACGGCGAGCCGGTGCGACAGGGCGACATCACCATCGTCCCCGTCGCCCGCGCCCGGCGGCGTCTGCGCCTGGGGCGGGGCGCCGGGGCGTCGCTGGATGCCGTCCCCGTCGGCTGCATCGAGATACGCGACGGCGGCGCGCGCTTCGTCCCGATCCGGTCCGCGAGCGTGACCGGCATCCTGTCATCGCTGGGGACCACAGTGGTCCTCAGTCTCGCCATCGTCGCCTGGGCCTGGGGCCTCCCCCGCCGCCGGGACTAAGTTGACGGTTGATCGCGCGTCGGGTATTATTCTTACCGGTAAGAAACGAGGGGAGGCGAAGCGCATGAAAGTCACCACGAAGGGACAGGTCACTATCCCGCAGCAGATACGGGATCAACTCGGCATCCACCCCGGCGCGGACGTGGACTTCACCGTGGACGGGGACGCGGTGAGGCTTACTCCTGTTCGCAAGACGTCGATGGGCGCAAGCGTGGTGGAACGTATGCGTGGGCGGGGCAGCGTTCACTTGACCACAGATGAGATTCTTGCCCTGACACGTGGGACATCTTGAACGGGACGCTGGTTGACAGCAACATCCTGCTGGACGTTTTCACCAACGATCCTCAATGGCTGCCGTGGTCGTCCGGGGCGCTGGCGCAATGCATCAACGGTGGGGCGGTCTACATCAATGCGCTCATCTATGCCGAAGTCTCGGTACGGTTCCAGCGCATAGAAGAGCTGGAGGAGGCGATGCCGGCGACACTGTTCCGACGCCTCGATCTGCCCGTGGAGGCGGCGTTTCTCGCGGGGAAGGCGTTCCTGCGGTATCGGGCGCAAGGCGGTACGCGGACCTCGCCCCTGCCCGACTTCTTCATCGGCGCTCACGCTGCCGTCTCCGGTCTGCGCCTCGTGACGCGCGATGCGGCGCGGTATCGCACCTACTTCCCTACTGTCCCACTCATCGCGCCCTGAGCAAAGGAAGCGGCCACGATGGACACCCCCTCACTCGACGACTACCTGGCGGAGCCGAGGGCGCGTTTAGAGGGGGACGCCCGCAAAAGTCCGAAGGGCCGGGAAATTCTGGCGGCACCGCCGGAAATTCAGATCGCGCGCCTGCGCGATGCGTTCGCGCGGCTGGGGCGCATGGAAGGCCATCCGCTCTCGCACCTTTCCTCACTGCTGGCGCTCCGCAGCCTGACGAGCGCGATTTTGCGGCGCAATCTGCCGCTCACGGAAGACGATCTTCAGTCGCTGCTGGACAGTGCCGCCCGCGCGGGTGAGCGTCTTCTGCTGTTCGAGTTCCTCCCACTCAGGCCGCTGCTTTCCAGGACCGAGCAGTTTGTCTACCTGCACGGGCTGTCACCCCGACTGCGGGCGGCGCTTCTGAAAGTGCGTGACCACCTGGCCTCCCGGACGACCACGGCGGACCGCCGTTCCCTCGCACAGATCACGGCCCTGCTGGAGCCGGACGTGGAACAACACCCTGTGGTGACGGTCCCGGCGGACGAGGCAGAGGAAGGGCCGGACGATGCCGCGATCACGGCGTCACTCTTCGTCACCGAGTTCCTGAACGTAGCGGCGGAACCGTCGGACCTCTTCCACGGAATCTGGGTCACGGAATTAGCAGATCATTCGGTCGGGGCGGCTTTGTTGGAGGCCCCGGATTCTGTGCGCGTGGCGGCGCTGCTGGAGTCCCTGAGACGAGTCCGCGAAGCCAGCGCGGTGGAGGAACGCGGACGGCATAATCGCGCTGCCTTTCTCGCGCATCGCCTGATCCGCACCCCACTTCAGTATCGCACGGAAGACATCGTACAAGTCCTGGAATATTTGCAAGAGGACTGCGTTCGCTATCACACACTGCTGCTTGATGAGTCCGTCTGGCCCCTCGTCAGCCGCCACATCGCCCGGCACGGTTTGACGCCGGAGCTGCAGAAGTGTTTGGAGCGATGCCGGACAACGTTCTCAAAGACCAATCCCTGGCCCGGCATCCGGGACCTGGCCCACCGGATGAACGAGTTGATGGGCAACATCCGTCCGGGGCTGATGGAGCCGGGGGAAGGGTGGGCGGAGACGGCCCTGGCCGATTTGGATGCCTTGTCTCAGGAAGAGCGCGACCGATGGCAGGGATTGATCGCCCACTGCCTCACGGCCACGGCGACCAACCCGTCCCAAAAATGGCAGGCCGAGGCCGCGCGCCGCGTCGCGTGTTTCGACGAGGCGATCTTGCTCGGCACAATGGCGCGCTGGTTCGATCTGGTCGGGCAGCACCCGACACAGCTCTCCGAGCGCAACGCGACCATCCTCAAGGGTTTGGTCTGGCACTGTCGGCCTCTCCTGGGGGACGATACGTACACGATGCTGGGGGAGCTTGCCCGCGCCTGCTGGGTGAAAATCCCCGATCTGGGTCCTCGCTGCGCGGTCGCCGGGAACGCCTGCCTGACGGTCATCAATCTCGGCGCGGATCAGGCGGCCACGGGGGAACTGACGCGACTGAGCGAAAAGATCACCTATGCGGTTCCGAAGGCGCGACTCGCCCAGATGCTGAAGCAGAGCGGCGTTCACGCACCGAACACAACTTGACTCGGCGCGGGGCGTTTCAGTATACTGTCTGCGTCATCCCTTTCAGACAGCCCAGGCCGAGCGTTTCCGTGGGGAGGCTCGGCCCTTTGCATTTTTGCCGTCACAAGGACACACCGTTGAGCAATATCTTACAGTCGCTCCCCATTGGGGAGAAGGTCGGCATCGCGTTCTCCGGCGGGCTGGACACCACCGCCGCGATCTACTGGATGCACGAGAAGGGAGCGATCCCCTACTGCTACACGGCCCACTTGGGTCAGCCGGACGAGCAGGACTATGAGGCCATCCCGCGCCGCGCCCTGGAGTGCGGGGCGCGGGCCGCGCGGCTGATTGACTGCCGCCCGCAGCTCGTCCGCGAGGGCCTGGCCGCCCTGCAATGCGGCGCGTTCCACATCACCACCGCCGGGCTGCCGTACTTCAACTCAACGCCCATCGGCCGAGCCGTCACCGGCACCATGCTGGTCGGGGCCATGAAGGAAGACGGCGTAGACATCTGGGGAGACGGCAGCACCTACAAGGGCAACGACATCGAGCGCTTCTACCGCTACGGCCTGATGGTCAACCCCCACCTGCGCATCTACAAGCCCTGGCTGGACCGGACGTTCAACGACGAGATGGGCGGGCGCAAGGAGATGTCCGCGCTGCTGGAGAAGGCTGGCCTGGGCTTCCGCATGAGCCAGGAGAAGGCGTACTCGACCGACTCCAACATCTGGGGCGCGACCCACGAGGCCAAAGACTTGGAGTTTCTGCGCAACGGCATCGCCATCGTGGAGCCGATCATGGGCGTCGCCTTCTGGCGCGACGATGTGGACGTGCCCCGCGAGCAGGTGACGGTGACGTTTGACGAGGGCCTGCCCGTCGCGCTCAACGGCCGGTCGTTTGACAGCCCGGTGGATTTAGTCTTGGAGGCCAACGCCATCGGCGGGCGGCACGGGCTGGGGATGTCGGACCAGATCGAGAACCGCATCATCGAGGCCAAGAGCCGGGGCATCTACGAGGCCCCCGGCATGGCCCTGTTCTTCATCGCCTACGAGCGCCTGGTCACCGGCATCCACAACGAGGGGACGCTGGAGCAGTACCGCGACATGGGCCGGCGTCTGGGCCGCCTGCTCTATGAAGGCCGCTGGTTCGATCCGCAGGCGATGATGCTGCGTGAGACCCTCCAGCGCTGGGTCGCCAAGGCCGTCACCGGCGAGGTGACTTTGGAACTCAGGCGCGGCAACGACTACACGATCCTGAACACGGAGAGCCCGAACCTGACCTACGCCCCGGAGCGCCTGACCATGGAGAAGGCCGACGGCGCGTTCACCCCGCAGGATCGGATCGGGCAGCTCACCATGCGCAATCTGGACATCACGGACAGCCGCAGCAAGCTGTTCGTCTACGCCGCCGCCGGCCTGATCCCCGCCCAAAGCGTCGAGGGCCTGCGCCTGCTGGACGCGCCCCCGCCCGACGCCCCAGCGGACGAGTGATTGCTTCTCTGTTCAACGACCATCTTCCCGGCGGCTGTCCCGGCGTTGAAACGCCGGGCTACTGAGAGCATATGCCCCTCCGGGGCTGAAAAAGCCTGCTGCCCGCGAAGGCGCGGATTTGCATCTTGAAGCGCGGGGGTTCAGCCCCGTGCGAGCTTGAAATCACATATTGTGATTTCAAACCGACGCATAGAAGAAGCGACTGGGGCGATAGCGGTCACAGTTTGTGACCGCAAATTGAAGCGTGGGCTTTCGGGAGACACAGGAATGATCCTTGTGATTGACAACTATGACTCGTTCACCTACAACCTCGTGCAGTACCTGGGCGAGATGGGGGCGGATTTGGAGGTCGTTCGAAATGACGCCCTGACGGTGGCGGATGTGGCGAGGATGGCCCCGGAAAGGATTGTCCTGTCGCCGGGGCCGGGGACGCCCGACGATGCGGGAATCACCCTGGACGTGATCCGCGAGTTCGGGCCTCGGACGCCCATCTTCGG
Organism: Capsulimonadaceae bacterium; assembly: GCA_965277485.1. Classification (GTDB taxonomy): domain Bacteria; phylum Armatimonadota; class Armatimonadia; order Armatimonadales; family Capsulimonadaceae; genus JAFAZD01. The sequence goes on from CBDICZ010000001.1 coordinate 29,242, forward strand.
CGTCTGCCTGGGCCTCCAGGCGATGGGACAGGCGCTCGGCGGGCGCGTCGTCCGCGCGCCCAAACTGATGCACGGCAAGACCTCGCCCGTGCTGCACGACGGCACCGGCTGCTTTCGCGGCCTGCCGTCGCCTTTGGAGGCCACCCGCTACCACTCGCTGATGGTCGAGCGGGCGTCCCTGCCGGATGTGTTGCGTGTCACCGCCGAGACCGAGGACAGTGAGATCATGGGCATCAAGCACCGGACGTGGCCGATGGAGGGCGTCCAGTTCCACCCGGAGGCAATACTCACTGAACACGGCAAGCAGATGCTACGGAACTTTTTGGACGAATGAACACCTATCGGCAACGCCTCAGCCGCCTGGGCACGGCCCTGCGGGACCAGAACTTGGCGGCGCTCGTCTTGACGCCGGGCGCGGCCATGCGCTACCTGACGGGGTTTTCCGAGGAAGGCTATGAGAGGCTCCTCGCGCTTGTCATCCCGCCGGACGGACGGGAGCCGCTGTTCGTCGCCCCCACCCTCCACGCCGGGCAGGTGCGCGGCAATCCGGCGGGTATCACTGATATTCGGCTGTGGGACGATGCGCAGGGCTGGCAGGCGCTGATAGCGGATGTTGTTCGGGACTGGCCCATGAACAGTGTCTTGGGGGTGGACGACGCCATGCCCGCGCGCTTCGCGCTGCCCCTGGCGGCGATGCTCCCACAGACACGGTTGGAACTGGCTGGGCCGGTCATCACGTCTTTGCGCGCCGTCAAGGATACCCAGGAACTGGCAGCCATGCAGCGCGCCGCCGACGCCACGGACGCCCTGCTGCCCGCCGTCTACGCCGCCTGCCGTGCGGGGGCGACGGAGGCCGAGATCGCCCAGGCCATCCATGATGGGACCGGGCGGGGCGGCCATGAAGCCTCGTTCGCCCCCATCGTCGGGGCCGGGCCGAACGGCGCGTCGCCCCACCATCACACGGGTTCCACGGCCTTGAAGCACGGCGACGTGATTGTTTTGGATTTGGGCGTCAAGGTGGACGGCTATTGCGGCGACATCACGCGCACGGTCGCACTCGACGCGGCGTCGGACGAGGCGCGGCGCGTCTACGACGTTGTCTACCGGGCGCACCAGGCGGGCGTCGCCGCTGTGCAGCCGGGTGCGACGGGGCAGGACGTGGACAGCGCCGCCCGTCAGGTCATCGAGGAGGCGGGCTATGGGCCATACTTCGTCCACCGCACCGGCCACGGCATCGGCCTGGACGACCACGAGCCGCCCTACATCGTCGCCGGCAACCACGTCCCCCTGCAAATCGGCGAGTGCTTTTCGATTGAGCCGGGCATTTACCTGCCGGATCAATTCGGCGTCCGTTTGGAGAACATCGTCACCGTCGCCGATGACGGCACGGCGCGTGTTCTCAACGCAGCCATCCCGCCGGAACTGAGGATGGTGTAGCCGAGGGCGGCCCTCACGTTAGCGGGGGCGGCCCTCACCCCGGCGGCAAGCCGCCGACCCTCTCCCAATTCTGGGAGAGGGTTAAGAAAGCGTCCATGAAACTCATCGCCGATGCTCATCTCGAACTGCCGTTCAAGATTGACCTGTGTGCGCGCGGCCCCGACGTGGACCCGCTGACGTGCCTGCTGAACGATTTTCAGGCGACGCTGTACTTCCCGCCGTCGCTCGGTGAGGACACGGACGGCCAGGGCATCTTCGGCGAGTGGGCCTGGTGGACGGGCCGGACCCTAAGGCTGGTGTTGGAGCGTGAGTTGGAAGACGCCGACGACACCGAGGCCCTGCGCGCCGACGCTCTGGCGACGGGCGACGAGATTCTGCGCCGCTTCCTGAACGCCTACCGTTGGCGTCTGGGCCGCCCCGAAGTCCACCCCGTCCGCCTGGACCCGCGCACCCTGACGCTGGAACTGGTCCACGACGACGGACGCCGGGAGGCGCTGGCCGAACCCGTGTCGGCGTTCTTCTACCAGACCATGCCCTCCAAGCCGCCGCTGGAGATGTCCGTCAACGCCACCACCCTGCCCACCCTGCAAGCCGACGTGCAGGACGGCAACGCCCCCCCTCTGGCGGGCCAACTGCGCCTGGACGCCGAGGCTTTAGAGATGCAGGGCGAGCCGGAGCGCGCGGAGTTGGTGCGGAAACTCATTGAGGGATAGCCGTGTTCGTTCGAATGATGCGAGGGCCAAGGGACAGACCACATGGGGCTACTCTCGATCCCACTTGGCAGCAGATCGAAGCGGCTATCCTGACGCTGGACAACTGTTCCCATACAGCACTCAGCCTGGCGACCGGGCGGCAAGACCCAAGCATGAATATCGGCGGCGGGAAGGGCATATGGATTGACGGCTCTGGGTGGGATGCACAATATTTTGTCTGGGTCACTGAGGAAGATGGTTCCTCCTACATCCTCTACGACCCGGCCATCCCAGCCTCGTATCCGTACCCAGAGCAGGTGACGCTCCGGTGCGGCGGACAGGACAGCGAACGGCCCGCACAAGCCTGTGTCAATCGAGCGACGGTTCTTCAAGCCGCCAAAACCTTTTCCGAGCGGGGTGAGCGCGACCAGTCTTTGCGCTGGTATCGAGACCAGCCGTAGAACATAAGGAGCAAAAGATGACGACCGCAGCACAACCAAAGCCGACGGTGGAAAAGCCGCGCCGCGTCGTGTATCCGACCAGGGATGGGAGACCGATGGCTGAGACAGACAAGCACCGCGAGATTGCCTTTTACATCATTCAGGCCCTGAAGACCTACTTCTCCGGCCATGACGACATCTATGTGTCCGGCAACAACTTCGTGTTCTGGGAGGAAGGCAACCCCAAATCGCGCATCTCGCCGGATGCTTACGTCGTCTTCGGCCCGACGTCCGACCTGCGCGATTCTTACATGGCTTGGAAAGAAAAGGGGCGGCTGCCGAAGGTGGTCTTTGAATTCACCTCGCGCAAGACGCAACGTGAGGACACGGACACGAAGCTGCCGCTTTACGAAAGTGTCCTGATGACGCCGGAGTATTTTCTGTTCGATCCGACCGGCGACTATCTCAAGCCGCGCCTGCAAGGCTATCGGCTGGTCGGGGGCCGGTACGTCCGATTGGAGTTGGTCGGCGACCGCTTGCACAGCGAACAGTTGGGGTTGGACCTGGTTCAGCAGGGAGAAGACCTACGGCTGTATGATCCGGCACGGAACCTTTTCCTGCCGACGACGCAGGAGTTGAGCCACCGCGCGGAGGCTGAGACTCGGCGGGCCGAGGCTGAGACTCGGCGCGCGCAGATGGAAGCCGAGTACCGCCGGGCTGCCGAGGCCGAGAACGCGCGGCTGCGGGCGGAACTGGACGCGCTCAGAAACGGGAACGCATGAAGCAGGCGATACAGCACGTCATTGAGCGGCGCGACCTGACGCAAGACGAGGCCGCCGGGGCCATGCGGCAGATCATGGAAGGCGAGGCGACGGCCGCGCAGATCGCTGCCCTGGCCGTGGCCCTGCGGATGAAGGGCGAGACCGTGGACGAGATCACCGGGCTGGCCCGCGTCATGCGCGAGTACGCCGTGCCGGTGCCGGTCCACACGGACAAGGTCATTGTGGACACCTGCGGGACGGGGGGCGACGCGCTTAACACGTTCAACGTCTCCACGGCGGCGGCATTGGTGGTCGCCGCCGATGGGCGGCTGGCGGTCGCCAAGCACGGCAATCGGGCGGCCTCGTCCAAGTGCGGCAGCGCGGACGTGCTGGAGGCCCTCGGCGTCCGCCTGGACCTGCCCCCGGCGCGGGTGGGGCAATGTGTGGAGACCGTCGGCATCGGGTTCCTGTTTGCCCCGGCCATGCACCCGTCGTTCAAGTACGCCGCCGGGCCGCGCCGGGAGATCGGCATCCGCACGATCTTCAACCTGCTGGGGCCGATGACCAACCCGGCGCAGGCCCCGGTGCAGCTCATCGGCGTCTATGACGGCTCCGTGTGCGAGACTTTGGCCCACGTCCTGCGTCACCTCGGCAGTCACCGAGCGTTGCTGGTGCATGGGCTGGACGGGCTGGATGAGATCTCCACGCTCGGCCCCACGGCGATCAGCGAACTGCGCGACGGCCAGGTGCGTTCTTACATCCTGGACGCGCAGGCCGAACTGGACATCCCACGCACGACCATCTCCCGGCTGGCCGGGGGCGAGACGCCGACCGAGAACGCCGAGATGCTGCTGGGCATCCTGCGCGGCGAGGACGAAGGCCCGCGCCGCGACATCGTGTTATTGAACGCGGCGGGTGTTCTCTTAGTGGCGGGCGTCGTGGATGACTGGCAGGCGGGTCTCACCCGCGCCGCCGGATTGATTGACACGGGCGCGGCATTGGGAACGCTGGAACGCCTTCGGGAGTTTACGCAGGGGTAACCTCACCCGGCCCGGCAAGCCGGTCCACCCTCTCCTTCCGAAAGGAGAGGGTTAAGATGCTGCCACGGTTGCGCTCTCTTCCCCTCCGGACCCCTCTCCTTTCCGAAGGAGAGGGCTGGGGTGAGGTATCTTCGGGGTGAGGTATCTTCGGGCCGCAACAGACGTTGACCTATGACCACAATCCTAGACACGATCCTGGCCGAGAAATTTTATGAGGTCGCCGAGCGGCAGTCGGCCCGTCCCCTGCCGTCACCGGATATGCAGGCGCGGTTGGACGACCTGCCCGCCCCGCGCGACTTCGCCGCCGCCCTGCGCGGGCGGCGGGCGGGGGGACGGGTGGGCCTGATCGCCGAGGTCAAAAAGGCGTCTCCCAGCGCCGGGGTCATCCGCGCCGACTTCGCGCCGGTCGCCATTGCTCAGGAATACTGGGAGGCGGGCGCTGATTGCCTCTCCGTCCTGACCGACGAGCGCTTCTTCCAGGGCCACGACAAATATTTGCAGGCCGTCCGTGCCGCCGTCCCGCTGCCCGTGTTGCGCAAGGATTTCGTCGTGGACACCTACCAGATTTACGAGGCCCGCCTGCTCGGCGCGGATGCGGTCCTGCTCATCGCCGCCGCCCTGCGCCCCGACCAGTTACGCAGCTATCACGAGATGGCCCTGATGCTCGGCCTGACGGCCTTGGTCGAGGTCCACACGGAGCGGGAGATGGAGACGGCGCTGGCGACGGGGGCGACCTTGATTGGCATCAACAGCCGCGACCTGAAGCGCTTCGTGACGGATTTGGGCGTCGTGGAACGTTTGGCTGCGATGGTCCCCGCCGATGCGGGCGTCACGCTGGTCGCCGAGAGCGGCATCAAGACCGTGGACGACGTGGCCCGCGTCGCCGCCGCCGGTGCCCACGCCGTGTTGGTCGGTGAGACCCTGATGCGCGCCCCCGACATCGGAGCCGCCGTCAAAGGACTGTTCGGCACGGCATAAGGCACATTAACGCGGTCGGCCCTTGCTCATATGGTCAATCAGCCGCATCGCCATCGTATGGCCTTTCCCTACTGCCACTTGGCGTGGCGTCCGTCCTTCTGTGTCTTTGGCTGTTAGCTCGGCCCCATGAGACAAGAGCAGTCTCAGCAGGAGTGCGTTGCCGTTCATCGCTGCTTTGTGCAGTGCAGTCTGTCCCAAAGCATCATGGGCATTGATGTCGGCCCCCGCCTCTAAAAGCACTCTCACCACCACCTGCTGTTCAGGCGAATTTCTGTAGTCGCGTGACACTGCCTCATGCAAGGGTGTCAGCCCATGTGTATCCCTCGCGTTGACATCGGCTCCGGCGGTGAGCAGGGCTGTCACCACACCTGCGTTACTCGTTCTTGCGGCCCAGTGGAGCGGGGTTCGCTTCAAGGAGTCGTGGGCGTGTACGTCGCAACCGGAGGCGAGTAACAGACACACGACTTCTACCTGTCCCCCGATACAGGCGGTGTGAATCACATACTGCCCATCGTTTGTGCTGAGGCCGACATCAGCACCTTGCATTATCAGAGCGTCAATGACATCGGGCTGATACTCATTATATGCGACGGCCATGTGCAGCGGTGTGATGCCTGCCTCGTCGCGGATGTTGATATGTGCAGGTTCGCGTCGCAGAAGGGCAAGAACTTCTGCAAGATTTCCTGATTTGGCGGCGTCATGAAGCTCGGTTGAACGGCGTTCACTCATGTTGGACCCAATTCTCTTTAGCAGACGGCGGATGCGCCCGAACGCATCACGGGCGGTATAATGGTCCTGTGCAGGTCAAGATTAACGGCATCACGAACTGGGGCGACGCGAAGGCCGCTGTGGATGCGGGGGCGGACGCGCTCGGCTTCGTCTGCGACGAGAACAGCCCGCGCCTGATTGACCCGGACACCTTCTGCAGCATCGCCACACGCCTGCCCGCACACGTCCGGCGCGTCGGCCTCTTCGGCGCGGCCACGGATATGCACTGGCGCACCCTGGGCCGGACCCTGTTCCCCCTGTTCCATCAGGTCCAGTATACACATGACAGCCTCTGGACGGACATCATCCGGGAGAACTGGGACATGGCACGCAAGATCAAGGCGTTCCCCCTCACTTCCGACCGGGACCTGCGGCGAATCGCGGGTTATAACGGCCTGGCTCAGTCGTACCTGCTGAACGTCCACGCGCCCGAAGGCGACGACCACGGGTGGGAGCTGGCCCGCGAGGTGCATCAGTACGGCAAGCGCCTGTACCTGTCCGGCGGCCTGACCCCGGAGAACGTCGCCCGCGCCGCCGCCCGCGTCCGCCCCTACGCCGTGGATGTCACCGTCGGTGTTGAGTCCGCCCCCGGCGCGCTGGACCGGGACAAATTACGCGCCTTCCTACAGGCCGCACGGAGTATTCCATGACCTCTTCACCCACTCTCCCGCGCCTCGTTCAGAAGAACGGGCGATACGCCCTGTTCGTGGACGACGCTCCATTTCTGATCCTGGGGGCGCAGGTGAACAACTCCAGCGCCTGGCCGGCGATGCTGCCCCAGGTCTGGCCCGCGATGGAGGCCATGCACGTCAACACCGTGGAGATACCGATCTACTGGGAGCAGATGGAGCCGCAGCCGGGCCGGTTTGACTTTTCCCTGGTAGACGTCCTGCTCACCCAGGCCCGCGAACACCACGTCCGGCTGATCCTGCTCTGGTTCGGCACCTGGAAGAACGGCAGCGCGCACTACCTCCCCGATTGGATGAAGCTGCAGCCGACCGAGTACCCGAACATCACCGACGCCGATGGACGCCCGGTTGATTCCCCCTCCCCACACGCGCCCGCGATGCTGGAGGCAGACATCCGGGCGTTCTCGGCGCTGATGGGCCACCTCAAGGCCGCCGACACGCAGCACACGGTCATCATGGTCCAGGTCGAGAACGAGCCGGGGGCGTGGGGCAGTGTCCGCGACTTCTCGCCGGAGGCGCAGCGCCTCTTCGACGGCCCGGTTCCGGCCCCGCTGCTCGCCGCGCTCGGCAGGCCGACAGCGGATCAGGGGGCGGACTGGAAGGCCGTCTTCGGCGACGACGCCGACGAGTACTTCCACGCCTGGTCGGTCGCCCACTTCATCGGTCAGGTCGCTGCCGCCGGCAAGGCGGTCTACCCGCTGCCGCTGTATGCCAACGCCGCCCTGCGCGACCCCCTCACCCCCGGCCCGGCGTCCACCTACGAGAGCGGCGGGCCGACCGACAATGTCCTCCCGATCTGGAAGGCCGCCGCCCCGGCCCTGGACCTGCTCGCGCCCGACATCTACCAAGATGAACCGGCCCGCTACCGCCGCGCCCTTGAACTGTATCATCGCCCCGACAACGCCCTGCTGGTCCCGGAGACCGGCAACAGGGCCGAGTACGTCAAGTATCTTTATGTGGCTCTCGGCCACGGGGCGCTGGGCTTCGCGCCCTTTGGGATGGACTACACCCGCGACGGCACGGTCCCCTCCGCCCCACCCGACAACATGGCGGCGTTCGGCAGAGACTACGCGGCGCTCGGCCCGATGGCCCGCGAGATCGCCCGGCTGAATTTCGAAGGCAAAGTCCAGGCCGACGCCGAGGAGACGGGTGAGCCTCAGCAGGTCTTCGCGTTCCATGGCTGGCAGGCGACGGCCTCCTACGGCCTGCCCCACTTCGGCAGCGGCGGCGCGGCACCGGGCAACCCGCAGCCGGTGGGGCGCTTCCTGATCGCCCAGTTGGGCGACGACCAGTTCCTCGTCACCGGAGCCTCCTGCCGCATCACGTTCCGCCCGTCCGGCCCCGCCTCCGGCAAGCCCTGGCAGTACCTGCGCGTCGAGGAGGGCCAGTACCAGGACGGCGTGTTCCAGGTGCGCCGCCTCTGGAACGGGGACCAGACCGACTACGGCCTGAACTTCGGCCTATCCCCCCAAGTCCTGCGGGTGTCACTGTACACGCGCTAGGGACAGGCCGCGAGCGCCGCCTGATAAACTTGGCGCAAGGGGACACCGTGGGTCTGGGCGGCGGCTTTGCAGTCTTCGTATTCGGGGGCGGATGTCATCTCCTCGCCGTGCCGGTGGCCGACTTTCACGCGGATGGGGCCGTATTGCGTGAGGACGGTGCGCCAGGAACGGGTCAGCGTGAAACGCCTCTGCTCGCGGACGCGGATGCCGAACGTGCCGGTCTCCCGGAACAGGACTTTGGACAGCGCTTCGGCCTTGTCGGTCGGGCACAGCACGGTCAGGAGCGTCGCCGGGCGGTTCTTTTTCATCTGGATCGGCGTGAAGAACACGTCCAGCGCACCGGACTCGAAGGCGCGTTCCATCAGCAAGTCGAAGCCTTCCGGGTTCTGGTCGTCTAGATTTGTTTCCAGCACGGCGATGGTCTGGGGCGTGTGGTCGGAAGACTCTTCGGCGGTCTCGCCGAGGACGACACGCAACAAGTTCGGCGTGTCCGGCTTGAACTGCTTCTTGCCCGCCCCGTAGCCGCTCCCTAAGAGGCGCATGGCGGGCATCCGGCCTGCGGTCGCCGCGTCGGCCAGCGTCGTCACCAGCGCGGCCCCCGTCGGCGTGACCAACTCGCCCTGGATATCCACGGGATATACGGGGAAGCCCGACAGCAGCTCCAGAGTCGCCGGGGCGGGGACGGGCATCCAGCCGTGCTGACACCGGATGGTCCCCGTGCCGCAGGGGATGCCGGAGACGGCGACGCGGTCTACGTTCAGCATCTCCAGCAGCAGGCACGACCCGACGATGTCCACGATGGCGTCCACCGCGCCGACCTCGTGGAAGTGAATTGCTTCCCGTGACGTGCCGTGTACCTTCGCCTCGGCGTCGGCCAAACGAGTGAAGACGGCCAGCGCCTGCGCCTTCACCCGCTCCGAAAGTTCACTTTCCGTCAAAATCCGTGCGATGTCCGCCAGGTGCCGCCCGTGCCCCTGTTCGTTTTCCCGCAGTTTTACGTCTACATCGGTGGCCGTGATGCCCTCGCGCGTGACGCGCTGGAAGGTCAGCGCGTAGCCAGGCACGCGCAGCGCCGCCAGCGCGTCATGGAATCGCCCCTCGTCCGCGCCGCAGGCCAGCAATGCCCCCAACGTCATGTCCCCGCTGATGCCGGAAAAGCAGTCGAAATAGGCGATTTTCAAGTGATGTCCCTTTTGCGCCGTCGGTGCTATACTATACCCAAGAGAGTTCGCGGCAGGAGTGACCCCAACGATGGCAGCGTTACAGCAGCAGCGGGAGCCGGTGGTGGACCGGCCGGGCGCGTTGGAAGAGGCGCTGGCCGCCGTCGCGCGGCGGCTGCGGCTGGCGCGGTGGGTGCGTCACGCCTCGCGCGGCCTGCTGGCCGCCATCGGCGTCAGTCTCCTTGCCGCCATTCTGGACCACTTTGATCTCCTGCCCGACACGCTGTCCCTCACGCTTCTGATCCCCATCGTCCAGTCCCTGGGCCTGCTCGTCGGCACGGCGACGGCGTTTGTACGGCCCATCAGCCGGATGAGCGTCGCCCGGCTGGCCGAGACGCGGCTGGGCCTCAAAGAACGTCTTTCTTCGGCCCTGGAATTTGAACGTTCAGGGAATGGCCCGGAGGCGTTCTTGCAGCTACAGCGGCGCGACGCCCGCGACTACGCCCAGCGGCTGAAGGCCGCCGACGCCGCGCCCATCCCGATCCACTGGGAGACCAAGGCGCTCGTCCCGGCGATCCTGATCCTGGCCCTCGCGCTCATCTTGCCCAGCCTGCCCCTGTTCCTGCCGCACAGCGTCGTCGTGGAGCGCAGCATCGTCAAGAAGGAAGGGCAGACGCTGGCGCAGACGGCGCACGTCCTCGAGAAGCAGGCCGAGGCGCAGAAGCTGCCTGCGACACGCCGTGCCTCCCTCGCCATGCAGCGGCTGGCACAGCGCATGGCACAGGGCCGCATGGACAAGCGGCAGGCGATGGTGCGGATGTCCACGCTGTCCAAGCAGATGCAGGCCCAGCAGCGGCAGATCGCTCAGCAGAACGGTCAGGCCGCACCGGGCGGCGGCAAGTCGCTCAGCCAGGCCGGGCAGCAGTTGGCCGCCGCCCTGCACACTCCAGGAGCGGCGAAGATGCCGAGTTCCTCTGCCTCCGGCGGCAAGTCGGCCAGTCCGCACGGCTTCAACGCGCCCGGCAAGAGTTCTCCCACACATGGCAAGGCGGGGCAGCATACACCGGGCAGCACCGGCCAGCCCACCGCCGAGGTGCAGAATGCCGCGCAGGCGATGCAGAACAACGACGCGCAAACTCTCAGTCAGCAGCTCCGGCAGTTGGCCCAGAAGACACAATCCGGTCAACTGACGCCCGCCCAGCAGCAGCAGGCCGCCAAAGACTTGCAGAAGCTCTCGCAGTCTCTGCAAGGGACGGGGATGCCGCAGACGCAGCAGCACGCGCAGGCCGCCGCGCAGGCAATGGCGCGGGGCGACAAGCAGGCGGCGGCTCAGGAACTCCGCAAGGCCGCCGACGCCGCCGACCGCGAGGCGCAGGCGCAGCGAGACGCTCAGGGGATGCAGAACGCCCAGAACACGCTGCAAAACGCGCAGGACCAGATGGCGGGCGCACAGAAGCCTGGGGACATCGGCGATCAGCCGGGCCAGGGCAGCCAGTCAGGTCAGGGCAACCAACCCGGCCAGGGCAACCAACCCGGCCAGGGTAATCAGCCGGGCACGGGGAACACGCCGGGCCAGGGCAGTCAGCCAGGGCAGGGCAATCAACCCGGCGGGACGCCCGGCAACGGCGGGCGCGGCGCGGGCCGGGGCAAGCCTTCCACGTCGTACCAACAGGGCCAACGCCCCGGCGGGCGCGTCGCCCAGCAGCCGGGCAGCGGCAAGAAGGCCCCGCACTGGCTGGACCCTCACTTCGACCCGACCCGGAACCCGAACTACAAGAAGCTGTACTTCGGCAAGCCTCACACTTCCGGCCCCAGCCTGCCCGGCTCCACGCGCAACGCCCGCCCCGGCACGGACAACGCCCCTGTGACCAGCACCGTGCCGTACTACAACACGGTCATCACTGCCCGCAAGACCGCCGAGTCTTCGATGGACCGCGAGGACATCCCGCCCGCCTATAAGTCGGACGTGTCACGGTACTTCGACTCCTTGCAGCCGCAGGCTATGTCCCCGACACAGGGTGGCGCAGGAGGGTCGGCCAAGCATTAAGCGATAGCGGGGCCGAGGCAAGCGGCACGGGAGGAGCAGGAGAAGTAGGCGAGCGCAGGAGAAGTAGGCGAGCGCAGGAGAAATAGGCGAAAGAAACGGGCGGCAGAGGAGCGGGCGGCAGAGGAGCGGGCGAATAAATTCGCGCCTTGAATACTACAAGGTCGGCCTTCGCCGACGCAGACCGCCTCTCCGAACGTCCGCGAAGGCGGACAGTGTATTATCCAAGCCGCGAATTTATTCGCCGGGCTTGACCGCCGCCGGGCTTGACCGCCGCCGGGCTTGACCGCCGCTGGGCCTGACCGCCGCTGGGCCTGACCGCCGCCGGGCGCGACGGGGGGGCAAACCGATCACTCTCAGGAGGAGAAAAGGAGTGTCACGGATGAGAGACTCGTTCACGCTGCTGTATGTCCACATCGTCTGGGCGACGTGGGACCGACTGCCACTGCTGACCGACGCGGTCAAAGATTTGGCTTATGCCTGCATTCAGCGGGAATGCCGGGAGCAGAAGGCGACCGTGATTGCTCTCGGCGGTGTGGAAGACCATGTCCACCTTCTGTTGCGTATTCCGGCGACGGAGGGTATTGCTGCGCTGGTCAAGCGCGTCAAGGGTGTGTCCTCACGCATCATTGGTCAAGCGATTCCGTCCGAGACGCCGTTCAAATGGCAAGGCTCCTATGGGGCGTTCAGTGTCTCACCGTGGGACGTGTCTAAAATCAGAGGGTACATCGCCTGCCAGCAGGAACACCACCGGAATCGGACGACCAAACCGGCACTAGAACACATTGGCGAACCAGGCGCGGTCCCGACACACATCTAAACGTCCGCGAAGGCGGACCTCGCAATATTCAAGCCGCGAATTCATTCGCCAGGCTCAACCACCCCTGGCCGAGAGCAGTCTATGCCAATCGAGATCAACACAGAGAGCGTCGCGCAGTTTCGGGAGGACTTCCAGCGGGTGCGCGCGGAGGTCGGCAAGGTCATCGTCGGCCACGCGGACATCGTAGACGGGGTGCTGATCTGCCTGCTGTCCGGCGGCCATGCCTTGCTGGAGGGTGTGCCCGGCCTGGGGAAGACCCTGCTGGTCCGCACACTCGCGCAGGTGCTGGACCTGTCGTTCGCCCGCGTCCAGTTCACGCCCGATTTGATGCCGGCGGACATCACGGGGACCAATATCCTGATGGAAGACGCCGCCGGAAGGCGCGTCTTCCAGTTCCAGGCCGGGCCGGTGTTCGCCAACATCGTGCTGGCCGACGAGATCAACCGGGCAACGCCCAAGACCCAGTCGGCCATGCTGGAGGCCATGCAGGAACACGGAGTCACCGTCGCCGGCACCAGCTACCAACTGGAAGAGCCGTTCTTCGTGCTGGCGACGCAGAACCCCATCGAGATGGAGGGGACGTACCCGTTGCCGGAGGCGCAGCTGGATCGGTTTTTGTTCAAGCTGATCGTGCCGTCCCCCACCCTGGGCGAACTGTCGGCCATCGTGGAGCGGACCACGGGGGTGGAGACGGCGCAGGTGGGCAAGGTGCTGAACGGTTCGCAGATTCTGGCGATGCGTCAGGTGGCCCGCGAGGTCCCCATCGCCTCGCACGTCCGCGACTTCGCCGTGCGGGTCATCCTGGCCACGCACCCGCGTTCAGAGACCGCGCCGGAGATCACCAATCGGTTCGTGCGCTTCGGCGCGTCCCCGCGCGGCGCGCAGGCGCTGGTGCTGGCGGCCAAAATTCGCGCCCTGCTGGACGGGCGCTACAACGTCGCCTACGACGACATCGCCGCTGTCGCCCCTGCCGCCCTGCGGCACCGGATCATCCTGAACTTCGAGGGCGAGGCGGAGGGCATCGGCACGGACGCCGTGGTCCGCGACATCCTGAACAAACAGCTCACGCAGGCCACGCCCGCGCTGGCGTAGAGCGCCCCAGCGCAGAGCGGGCGGCAGAGGAGCGGGCGAATAAATTCACTCCTTGAATACCACAAGGTCGGCCTTCGCCGACGCAGAACCATCGTCCAAACGTCCGCGAAGGCGGACAATGCCTTAAGAAGCCGCGAATTTATTCGCTCGGCTTCTCCGCGCCGTGCTGCTTGACACGTCCCCATGTCCTCGCTCCCATCCAACCTATCCTATCTGCTGATTCTGCTCGTGCCGCTGCCCGTGGGGACCGACCGCCGGAGGCGGCGCGTGCCGTGGGTGACGTGGACTCTGATCGCCCTCAACGTCCTGGTGTTCGTCGGCACACAAAGTTACCAGCACGCGCACCCCGGCGTGGACCTCTATGGGCGGTACGGCTTTCAGCCGGCGACGCCGAACCTCGGCAACCTGTTCTGCAGCCTGTTCCTGCACGTCAGTTTCGGACACTTGTTCTGGAACATGGCGTTCCTGTGGCTGTTCGGGCCGCATGTGGAGGACGCCCTGGGGCCGGTCTCGTTCCTGGCCCTTTACCTGGGCGGCGGGCTGGCGGCGGGGGTCATGCACACCGCCATCAAGTGGCTGGTGCCGTCGCAGCGCGCGACCCTGCTGGAGCCGCTGGTGGGGGCGTCGGGGGCGATCTCGGCCATCGTCGCCCCGTTCGCGGTCCGCTACCACCGGGCGCAGGTCCGGCTGGTCTGGCTTCCGGGCCTGCTCGCCCGCAGTGACTGGGGGCAGTTGGAGGTGCCAGCCCTGTGGGGCCTGGGACTGTGGCTGGTGGAGAACTTCTCGCTGGCGATCCGGTCCCTGGTCGTCCCGACGGCGGGCGGGACGGCCTACTGGGCGCACATGGGCGGGTTCGCCTTCGGCCTGATCGCCTCGGAACTGGGGGGGCTGCTGCAGGAGGGGCGTCAGGAGTATCTCTTGCAGGAGGCGCGCGCGGCGGCGGCACAGGGCCGGGACCGGCTGCGGGTCGCCACCGACAAGTACCATGCGTTCCTGGACCACGAGCCGGGGAACGTGGCCGTGCGGCTGGAACTGGCCCGGACACTCGCGGGTTCGTCACCCGCCGAGGCGGGCGCGGAGCTGCTGGCTGGCCTGCGCCTGGCGCAAAAAAAGCAGCGCTGGCCGGACGCCGTGGCGCTGTACGCGGAGGCCGAGACGCTCGGCCTGGCCCCGGCACTGACGGCCCGCGAGCGCCTGCGCCTGTCCGCCGCCGCCGAGGAGACCGGGCGGCGGGATGTCGCCGTGTCGCTGCTGCGCCGACTGACCACGGAGACGCCTGACGCCCCCGAAGATGAGATGGCCCGGCTGCGCCTGGGGCAGTTCTTGCGGGACACGGAGCCGGAGGAAGCGCGCGCCGTTGTGGCGTCGTTCCTGGAACGATACCCCGACAGCGCCTGGGCCGACCGTGTCCGCGCGCTACTGCGTCAGAGCGCCCCCTCCACCGAAGAAAACCGCTCTCCGTGAAGGGCGTCACGGAAAGGCGCGCCCGCCTGCGGCTTTTTGGGGGATACTGGGGTACACTCTCGCCCGATAGCAAGGAACATCCTCATGCCCTGTCTCTCCCCTCAGCCCCGCTCGCGGGGCTTCACCCTGATCGAGCTGCTCGTTGTGATCGCCATCATCGCGCTGCTCGCCGCGATCTTGTTCCCCGTCTTTGCCAAGGCCCGCGAGAAGGCACGGCAGATCACCTGCGCCTCCAACGAGAAGCAACTCGGCCTCGCCATCCTCCAGTATGTGCAGGACTACGACGAGACCCTCCCCGAGCGCCAGGTCGGCAATGGGGGCCAGGGCGAGGACGGTGACTGGGAGGTGACCGTTTACCCTTACGTCAAGTCACTCCAGGTCTTCTCCTGCCCGTCAAATCCGAGCAACCAGAGAGACAGTCTCGCCAACAACGCCAACGACACGCCGCTCAATCCCGCCGACCCTTTTCCCTTTCCGTCCTCCTACGCTGTCAATCGGGGACCCGACCAGCCGTTCCATGATTGGAACGAGACGCCCAGCACGACCACGCTCGCTCAGTTGACGGCCCCGGCCTCCACCATCGGCGTCGTCGAGTCGGTCTACCACTACACGGATTTCATCGTCACCAATGTCGGCACCTTCAATGGGGGACTGTTCGCCGGCCACACGGGGTTCTCAAATTATCTGTTCATGGATGGTCATGTCAAGGCCATGAAGCCATTGTCCACATTGGACACCGGCGATGGCGGGTCCAACGCGCAGCTCAATCTGTGGACGAACGACACTCTGCCGTTTACGAACTTGGGATGTTCCGCCGGATCGGGATGCACTGTCCTGACTACGGCAGCGACCGACTACAGGTGACGGCGGCGGCGTCACTGAGACAGGGTCACTTGGGGATACGATCCCCCGGCGCGTAGCGCAGGATGGAGGGGGCCGTGTGGGCGAGGGGCGAGAAGGCGACGGTCTTGCCGCCGCCGCACATCCCGTATTCCTGACGGTGGGAGGCGACGGCGTCCTGCGTGAACTGCCGGATGCGCTCCTGGAAGACGGGGACATCGAAGCGGGCGGCGTGGGCCTGGAGGGCGGCCGGGTGGAACGAGACTTCCCCGACGGCGCGCAGGGCCGTCGCCAGGGATTCCGGGGTCGGCTCCCGGAAGAACAGCCCGGTGACGCCGTCCACCACCGTCTCCAGCGCGCCCCCGACGCCGTAGGCGACCACGGGGCGGCCGCTCGCCATGCACTCCAGCGGCGTCAGCCCGAAGTCTTCCTCGCCGGGGAAGATCAGCGCCCGGCAACGCGCGTACTCGGCGGCCACTTCCCGGTCGGGCAGTCGGCCCAGGAACTGTATGGTCGGCCCGGCCAGGCGCTTCAAGGCGGGCAGCGCCGGGCCGCCGCCGATGACGCGCAGGCCCACGCCGAGCCGATTGCAGGCCTCCACCGCCAGGTCCACGCGCTTGTAGTCCAGCAGCCGGGAAACGACCAGGAAGTGGTCGCCGACATCCTCGGACGGCGCGGGGGCGTAGCGGGACACGTCCACGGGCGGAGGGATCACCGTCGCCTCGCGCCGGTAGAACTTGCGGATGCGGCGGGCGACATACTGCGAGTTGGCGACGAACTGATCCACTCGGTGGGCGCTGGCCAGGTCCCAGGCGCGCAGGTCGCAGAGCAGGCGGCGCATCATGGGGGCGGAGAGTCGCGCGGCGCGGCTGCGGGCGAGGTAGTCCTGCGGACGCCAGGCGAAACGCGGCGGCGTGTGGCAGTAGCAGACGTGGCAGGTCTCCGGGGCCGTCAGGACGCCCTTGGCGAACCGGCTGGCGCTGGACAGCACGAGGTCGTAGCCGCCGAGGTCGAAGCTCTCGAAGGCCTGGGGATACCAGGGCAGGGCCAGCTTGTGCAGCCGCCGGAGGGCGAACGGCGTCTTCTGGAGGAACGACGTGCGCACGTCCACGCCTCCGAAATAAGGCAGTGTCGCCTTCGGGTCGTAGACCGAGGTATAAAAGGGCGCCTGTGGGAACAGGCCGTGCAGGAGCGCCGCGACGCGCTCCGCCCCGCCCGCCTGCATCAAGTCATCGTGTACGAGTGCCGTCTTCATGGGTGTGTTCCGTGGCGGTCGGCGCGTGTGTTGTCTGCCCATTATATAGCAAAAACCGTGCCATTGCCAGGGGTTTTTGATGTTTTTTGTGAATTCTCTTCGGGGGGATCATCTGCATTGGACGCCGTGACGTTTGAAGACATCGTTTCCGCGCGGGAGCGCATCGGCGACGCCCTGTACTTTTCCCCCTGTCCGCCCTCCGAGCCGCTGTCGGAGGTGACGGGCTGCCACGTCTTCTGCAAACTGGATTACTTGCAGCGCACCGGGAGCTTCAAGGAGCGCGGGGCGCGCAACGCCCTCTTGATGTTGTCCCCGGATCAGCGGAGGCGGGGCGTCGTCGCCGCGTCGGCGGGCAACCACGCCCAGGGCCTGGCCTATCATGGCGGCCTGCTCCATGTCCCCGTCACCGTGGTCATGCCCCGGTTCGCGCCGTTGATCAAGGTCGCCGCCTGCCGCCGTCTGGGCGCGGAGGTCGTCCTGCACGGGGAGACGTTTCAGGAGGCGCTGAGTGTGGCCCTGGGGATGGCCGAGGGGCGGGGCCTGACGTTCATCCCGGCCTTCGACGACCCGCGCGTCATCGCCGGGCAGGGGACCATGGGCCTGGAGATCGCGGAGCAGGTCCCTGAGTTGGACGCCGTCATCGTGCCGGTCGGCGGCGGCGGCCTGCTGGCGGGCGTCGCCGTGGCCCTCCAGCACCTGCGTCCCCAGGCGAAAATCTACGGCGTGGAGCCCGAACGCGCCGCCCCCTTCGCCGCCGCGCTGGCCGCCGGGCGTCCGGTGCGCGTGGACACGGGGCCGACGGTGGCCGACGGCCTGGCCGTGGCCGAGGCGGGCGCGCTGCCCTTCGCGCTCGCTGCGCCGCTGGTGGAGCGGGTCGTCACCGTGACCGAGGACGCGCTGGCGCTGGCGATGCTGCGGATCGCCGAGATGGAGAAGGGCGTCGTGGAGGGGGCCGGGGCCGCGCCGCTGGCCGCCCTGCTATCGGGTGCGCTGCCGGAACTTCGGGGGAAGACGGTCGTGCTGCCCCTGTGCGGCGGCAACGTGGACCCGCTGATCTTCTGCCGCGTGATCGAGCAGGGCCTGGTCGCCGATGGGCGGCTGTCGCGCCTGACGGCGCTGCTGAAAGATCGTCCCGGCGCGCTGGCCGAGTTCGCCGGGCTGGTCGCCGCCGAGGGCGCGGGCATCCGCGAGATCACCCACGAGCGCGCCTTCGCCGGGCCGGACGTCTCCGAGGTCCATGTCCTGTGCATCGTCGAGACACGCGACCGCGCCCACGTCCAGACCCTGCACGACGCCCTGCGCGCCCACGGCGTCCGCTTCTTCCTGCCGCCGCAGGTTGAGGAGTGACCCACCTGACGAGACGTGGGGCCCGAAGGAATACCCATCCTTCAGGCCCCGATTTGTTGCCACTTCAGCAAGCCACCACGTTTAAGTCCACGATTCATTCGTGAGATCGCCGTGTTCTACTATTAAACTACCCCTTCACGCAGGAGAAGGGAGGGGGAGATGCGCCCCCATCCGGCAGATACCGACCGTGAACGGTTGATTTGGCCTGCGACAACGGATGCTGAATCTGGAGCAATAGTCTCAGCCTGGGTGGGCCCGGACGCTGCCTCTTCCGGTTGGGCTATCCCTGCAAGGGAATGCAGGGAGCAGGAGTCGGACCTGCACTGGACGCCCGCGCCATCAGTCAAAGTCTCAGTTTCAGTCTGTACTCACGAAGCCGATTATACCCAAAACCGTCACGCGAAGAGGTATCCGAACATGGCGTCGCCGATCCGGCGGTCCGGGGCCTCGATGGAGTTCGCCTCCTCACGCGCGAACTTGACGGCCTGCTGGAGCTTCTCCACGCGGTCCAGCAGCTCCTTGACCCGGCTGGCAGGCAGCGCGCCGGAGAACTTCACCGTCCTCCAGGTGCCGACGACGACATCCTCCATGTAGACATCCACCTGGGCCGGGTGCTTCTCGGTCGCCTCGGCCTTGACGTGGTTGCGCGGGACCTTCTTGGTCTTGGCCGTCTGCACCGGCTCGGTCACGTAAGCGTCCGAGGAGTCGTCATATGCCCATGTCTCCGAAGGGTCGAGCGCCGGCAGCTTCTTGACGAACGTGTGCAAGTCCACTAACTGCTTCTCCAGGAAGAGCAGGTAGGTGGCGGGGACATCCGCCGCCAGAGTCCGCCCGTCCACCACGACGTCCGCCTTCGCCTGGCAGTTCGCCCAGTCCTTGGCCGCCGTCACGTCGAACAGCTTGGTCAAGATTTTGGCCGTGTCCTTGATGACCGTCTCGGCGGACGCCTGTACGCGCGTGAACTCCGACGGGAGTTGCTCTCCCTCCTCGTCCTTTGGCTGATAAGTGCGCGAAAGGCCCGCCAGCAGGCTCGGCTTCTGCAACAGGTGGTGGGCCTCCGTCAGCTCCTGGAACGACGAGCCTTTGACGCCTTTCTCGATTGCGATGATCTGATTCAACTTTGTTGCCATCTCTGTTTCCTTTCTTTTGACTTCGCTTCCGTCACCGGCGCAGGCTCATGGTGTCGCTGCCGGAACTCATGTCGGCCAGGGCCTCCGGGTCCTTGAGGCGCTTCAGGTGCGCCCGCAGCTCGTCCACCTGGCCCAATACGGCGTCGGCGAACCGGTCGTCCAGGCGGTCCGCGCCGTCCTGCGCCCGCTGGAGCGCGGCGGAGACGAACGCCTCCTTCAAGTAGGCCGGGGTGAAGCCGTCGCTCTTCTCGGCCATACGCCGGGCCAGCGACTCGATGTCCAGCGCGGGTGTGATCCGCTCGGCCAGCGTGGAGCGGCCCAGCAGGCGGCGGCAGTACTCGCGCCGCTCCTCCGGTCCCGGCAGGCCGATGTGGAAGACGCGGTCGAAGCGCGACGGGCGCTTCAGCAGGGCGTCGTCAATCTTGCCCGGATGGTTGGACGACGCGATGACGAGCAGGCCGTCGTTGTCCTGGAAGCCGTCCATCTCGTTCAGGAAGACGCTCCGGTTGCCCTCGGTGACGAAGCCGTCCATGTCCTCGAACGCCAGCACGCACGGGGCGAGCCGCCGTGCCCGCTCGAAGATCATCCGCACGGCCTCCACCTGACCACGCTCGCGCAGGTCGCGGACGTACAGGAACGGCAGGCCGGTGGCCGCCGCCGCCGCCTTGCAGACCATGGTCTTGCCGGTGCCGGGCGGTCCGATCAGCAGGATGCCCCGCTTCCAGGGGAAGCCGAAGGCGGCGAAGGCCGCCCGGTTCCCGAAGAACCCCTCGACGGCCTCGCGCACCTGTGTCAAGGTGTCCGGCGGCAGCACGATGTCGTCCCAGGTGACCTTGCCCACCTCCGCGTCCAGGTCGGGCGCGCTCGCCCACCCCTCCGAGTAGCGCAGGCAGCGCCCCTGCGGGCGCATGGTGTAGTCGTTCAGCCGCTCCGCGAACCGGGACAGGGCGGCCCCGTCGGGACCCAGGCAGATCGCCTGCCCGCCGTTGGTGCTGGGCATCAGCGCGACCTCGATGGGCGCGCCCTCCCACTCCAGGCCGTACCAGCCGAGGTACGGGCGCGCGCCCGCGTCGGTCCCGTAGCGGATGCCATAGTCCCCCGACAGCAGGCTGCGGAAGCCGGGCGCGCAGGCGGCCAGGAACGCCGCGAACTGCTCCCGCTCCGGGTACAGGATCAGCACGGACGCGCCCGGTCGGTGCCGCCGAATCTCGCGCAGCAGCGCGTGGTGGCCCTCATCGTAATGGATGCTGGCCTCCAAGGCACGGTCCATCGCCTCCTCGCGCCAGTCCTCTGTCTCGCGCGCCGCAACCCTGTGGCCGTTGGCGGTGTCAATTCGTGTGTCCATCATGTTCTTTTCTCAATGCCGTTCAAACACAAAGCGCCCCCGTTCCGCGCTCAGGGCAGAAGGGGGGCGCACACAAACGTGGCTGTTCACTGGGGCCGCGCGGGGGTTATCCGCGCGGGCCGCCTCCTGCCGGGCCGGGGTCAAAAATCATGCCGCTTCGGTGGATCATTGCGGCAGACACTGTACCCCAGCCGGGCAGGCGCTGTCAAGGCGTCATTTCGTCGTCGGCAGGATGAACTTCTCGACGGCCTTGGCGAAGCCCTCGTCCTGGTTGGAGTCCGTGACCTGGGTGGCGAGATTCTTGACCTGGTCGTTGGCGTTACCCATGGCGATGCTGAGGCCGCTTTTCTTGAACATCAGCGTGTCGCTCATCTGGTCGCCGATGGTGGCGATCTGCGCCGCTGGGATGTTCAGGCGCTTGGACATCCAGCCGACCACGCCGCCCTTGTTGGCGTCCGGGTGGGTCACGTCCAGGTAGTAAGGCTGCGAGGTCGCCGCCGAGACTTTGTCGCCGTATTTGTCCTGGACATCTTTGACGCAGCGCGCCATCTTGTCGGCGTCGTCGGTGACGCCGACGATCTTGGCCACGCCGTCCAGCTTGCCGTCAAAATCCGCCACCACCGTGGGGTCGAACTTGACGGTCCACGCCTCGCGGGCCACGTGCGGCGCGTCCTGCTTGCGGATGAACCAGTCGTTGCCCCGGTAGACCCAGGCGTCCAGGCCGTGGTCGTCAATGGTCTGGATGATCCCGGCGGTCATGTCGTCCGGCAGGGTGTGCTGCTCCAGGATGGTCATGTCGGGCTTGATGAAGATGCCGCCGTTGAAACCGGCGATGGGCGTCTCGATCTTGAGCGGGTCCACCAGCATGGTCATGCCGCGCGGCGGGCGGCCGCTGGTGACGGCGAACTGAATGCCGGCGTCGTGCAATTTGTGGACGGCGGCGACGGCCCGGTCGGTCAGCACCTTGTCGTTGGTGACCAGGCAGCCGTCCACGTCCACCAGGAAGAGTTTGATGTCGGACTTATCACTCATCGGGATCAACCTTTCGGGTCAACTTTTCGGGAGGGGCATGGTGATGTCGCGCCAGCGGTGGCCGTCGCGCTCCGGCAGGGCGATGGCCTCTTCGGGTCCCCAGGAGCCGGGGGCGTAGTTGGGGAAGTCGCGGGCGGCGACGGACGCCCACACGTCCAGGATGGGCTGGACGACGCACCAGCCCGCGTCCACGGTGTCGGCGCGCTGGAACAGCGTCTGGTCGCCGATCATGGCGTCGTACAGCAGGGTCTCGTACCCGGTGCGCGGCGTCGCCCCGAAGTAGTCGTGGTAGGCGAAGTTCATCTCGACCGGGCCGACGGCGACGGTCGGGCCGGGGACCTTCGCACCGAATTCCAGCGAGATGCCCTCATCCGGCTGGATGTGCATGATCAGCCAGTTCGGGGCGAGGTGGCTGACCTCGGTGTCCTGGAACAGCCCGGCGGGGGCGCGCTTGAACTGCACGGCGATCTCGGTGGTTCGCGCCGCCAGGGCCTTGCCCGTGCGCAGGTAGAACGGCACGTCCGCCCAGCGCCAGCTATCAATCTCCAGCTTCAGGGCCACGAACGTCTCCGTCTGCGACTCCGGGTCCACGTCCTTCTCGGCGCGGTAGGCGGGGACGGGCTTGCCCTGGGACGCGCCCGCGCCGTACTGGCCGCGCACGACCTGGGACAGCACCTGTTCGGGCTTGAGGGCCTTGAGGGCGTACAGCACCTTGGTCTTCTCGTCGCGCACGGCGTCGGCGGCGAGCGAGTAGGGCGGCTCCATCGCCAGCAGGGAGAGCAGTGACAGCAGGTGGTTCTGGATCATGTCGCGCAGCGCCCCGGCCTTCTCATAGAAGCCGCCGCGCCCCTCGATACCGATGCTCTCGGCGACGGTGATCTGCACCTGCTCGATGCAGTTGCGGTTCCAGATCGGCTCGAACAGGCCGTTGGCGAACCGGAACACCAGGATGTTCTGCACGGTCTCCTTGCCGAGATAGTGGTCCACGCGGTAGACCTGCGTTTCCTGGAGGACCTGCCCGATCTCAGCGTTCAGCGCCTGCGCGGACAGGAGATCGTGTCCGAACGGCTTCTCGATAATGACCCGCCGCCAGACGCCGTTCCCCTCGGTGGTCAGCCCGGCGTGGCCGAGCTGCTGGACGATGGGGCCGAAGAACTGCTGCGGCGTCGCCAGGTAGAACAGGGCGTTGCCGCAGGTCTCGGAGGCTTTGTCCACCTCGGCCAGCCTGCCCTTGACGCTTTCGTAGAGATTCGGGTCGTTGAAGTCCCCGGACAGGGCGTACAGGTGGGGCGTGATCTTGTCCCAGAGGGCGGCGTCGATCTTCTCGCCGCCGAACTTCTTCAAGCCCTCGGTCATCTGTGCCCGGAAGTCCTCGTCGGAGGTGGGGTCGCGCGTGACGCCGATCAGGGCGAAGTGTTCGGGCAGCAGTCCTTCACTGAGCAGGTTGTAGAGCGACGGCAGCAGCAGCCGCTTGGTCAGGTCGCCGCCCGCCCCGAACAGGACGAGGACGCACGGGTCCGCCGGCTTGCGCGCCGGGTCAGCCTGGGCCATGGGTGTTCTCCAATATGCTGTCTTGCCGTTGGTCACCCGGCATTGAAAATGCCGGGCTAGGGCTTTATTGGGGCGGTGGGTCTCCGGCCAGCCGTCCTGCGGACGGAAGACCATCGGTGGCTTGATCTTGCGTCCGCAGGACGCCCGGCGTTCACGCCCACGAGCCAGGGGTTTTCAACCCCTGGAGACGATAGACACCAGCCAAGACCCACGACAAAGAACCTGACAACTAGTGGGGCCGCCTGCGCGTCTGCCATTTTCACAAAGCCTCCGGCGTCAGGCCCATCTGCCGCGCGATCCGGGACAGCATGACCGGCCCGATCTCCACCCCGTCGTGGAACGCCCACCGGCTCATGCCGCCACCGAGAAGACCTGCGGCAAGAGGTCGGCCTGGTGGGGCAGGGCCTCGCCAGGCTCAATCCGGTCCGCGATCACGCGCAGGGCCAGCACCTGAGCGCCGACTATGGCCTCGGTACGGGTCCGCCCGTAGGCCAGGACGCCCGGCAGTTCAATGACCTCGCTCAACCAGCGGCCATCTTCCTCTTGTTCGACTTCGACAGACAGTCGCATCCGCTTCACCTCCGGGAGATGCCCTATGATACCCGGTGACGACGCGGCGGTTGACACGGGAGAGGCATCTGCCAGGCAGCCTAACGCCCGAGTTCAGCCGCGACCACCACGTTGCACCTGACCTGCAACAAAGCACCTGACGACCGGGCGGCGGCTGCACTGGATTGTAATGCCGCCCCGGCACACGGCTCATCGGTACCCGCTCAGGCTGACCACGAGATAGCCTAGCCCGTAGATAATCAGCCACACGAACCCCTTCGGTGCCCACTGCTCCAGCAGCCCGCGCCCCAGGGCGGGCCACCTGCGCCGGACCAGGCACCACAGCAGAGCCGGCCCGGCGAACGGGGCCACGGCCAAGCCCAGTCGCTCCCACCACGGCGATTTCGTCAAATCGAATCCAGGCGCACCAATCACGGTGACGATCTTTACAAAGGCGACCAGGTAGTACCCATACGCGATTAACTGCCCGCGCTCATAGTTCTTTTTGTCGCCCGTCGCGTCTGACCCAGACACGACCAGTCGGCTGCCCGGTGCCGCCCCCGTGCGTACCTGCGGGGGGACCGATATAGCCATGGGCCGCGAGTAGCGGGGCGGGCCGACGGTCTGGACGCTGACCTGCCCACGCTGGGGCCGCGCGCTGACCACGTGAGTGACACGCGCCGCTTCCTCCGGGTCCCGCTCCCGAAGGCGCAGGAAGTGGCCGCCCAACGAGACACCAAACCCGCCACCGACCGCCCCGCAGAAGCCCCCGCAGACGCAACACCACTCTGCGGCCGCCCGTCCAAAGGCAGGCGACCAAAGGCGAAAGACGAGGAACTCGATGCTGCCGATGAGCAGTGGGATGGCGGCGGTTCCGACGACGCTGGCAATCATCCTATCGCGGATGCGCCGCCTGAACACGACCTGATAGCCCAGGATGAACCCCGCCATCGCTGACAGTAGCACCGCTATGGTCAGGGTGGCGATGAATTCCCCAAACTGTTGATCTGTCATCAGCCCCTGCCTCTGACCCACCTCGACCCAGCGGCCTGACGCTCATTATACCCCGTCCAGCGAGAGGTTGTGGGTTCGGCCCGCCGTCACTTCCCGCCGGGATATCCGGCGGCGGCGACTTCGGGGACGGGCGGGGCGGCGTCGGAGGTGAGGTCGCGGACGCCGCGCTGGCCGGTCAGGATGGTCGCGGCCCACTGGATCAGAGTCAGCAGACGGCTGGCGAAGCCGATCAGGAAGAAGATGTGGACGCCCAGCCAGATCAGCCAGGCGAACACGCCGGTGAAGCGCGCGATCTTCAGGTCGGCGACCGCGAAGCCTCGGCTGACCTGCGCCAGATCGCCCTTGTCCCAGTAGTGGAACGGCGGCGGCGGCGGCAGCCCGCGCGCCCGGCGGCGGATGACCTTGGCGACGTACTCGCCCGCCTGCATGGCCGGCTGGGCGACGCCCGGCAGCGGCTTGGCGTCCTCTTCCAGTTGGCCGAGGATGTTGCGTGCCTGGTTGACCACGAAGGCCGTGTCGCCGATGGCGAAGATGTCATCATGCCCCGGCACGGAGAAGTCGGAGTTGACCTGGATGCGGTTGCTTTTGTCCACCGGCGCGCCCACCCACTGGCCCGCCGAGGAGCCGACGACGCCCGCCGTCCACAGGACGACCCGGCTGGTGAGGCGCTCGGTCTCGCCGTCCTTGCCCGCGAGGGTCACGCCGTCGGCGTCCACCTGAGTCACCTTCTTGCCCAGGCGCGTCTCGACGCCCATCGTCTCCAGCTTGTGCAGCGTCTGAGCGGCCAAATCTTCCGGGAAGGAATTCAGGATGCGCGGCAGGGCGTCCACCAGGACGATACGGACCTGGTCGCGGGTGAGGTGTCGGTAGCCGGTGAGCAGGGAGCGCGTCATCTCGGAGATGGAGCCGGACAGTTCCACCCCGGTCGGCCCCGCGCCCACCAGCACGAACGTCAGCAGTTCACGAATCTTGGCCTCGTCGGCGTCGCCCCGGCTGGACAGCCGCTCGGCGGCCTCGAACGACTCCAGCAGTTTGCCCCGGATGTGGGCGGCGTCGGCGATGCTCTTGAGGCTGGGCGAGTGCTGCTGCCAGTCGTCGTGGCCGAAGTAGTTGTAGTGCGAGCCGGTCGCCAGAATCAGGAAGTCATAAGGGATTTCGGTGTCGCCCATCCTGGCCCGGCGATGCTCAACGTCCACGCCGGTGACCTCGGCCATCACGACCTCGACGTTCTTCTGGTCCCGCAGGACGGCCCGGACGGGCGCGGCGATCTGGTCGGCCCCCAG
>CBDICZ010000002.1:0-100326 GCA_965277485.1 Capsulimonadaceae bacterium
TCCGGCGACCTGGAGACGGCGGACGCCGACGAGGCCGCCGCCGGGGAGGCGGCGCTGCTCCAGCGGCTGACGGCGGAGCGGGAGGCGGCCCAGGCGGAACTGACGGCGGCCCGCGTCGCCCTGGCCACGGTCGCCGAGAAGGCGTCCGGCGAGGAGCGTTCCCTGCGATCCCTCAGAGCCGAGGCCGACGGCGTCGCCGGGGCCGAGGCCCGCAAGGCGCGCGGCGCGGCGGAGGCCGAGGCCGAGCTGGAGAGTCTCGTCGCCAGCACGGGACGCCCGTGAGCGGGAGGCCCGCCGCTCCGCCGCCGCACGGGACGCCGCCCACCTCGCCCTGGAAGCCCAGGGCGTCGCCCGCCAGGAGCTGCTGCAAGAGTCCTATCAGGCCAGCGCCCAGATGCGGACCTTGACCGAGGCGCGCGCGCAGGCGCTGGAAGCCATTCACCGGCACGAGCTGCGCGAGGCCCGGCTGGGCGTCCAGCGCGACCAGCTCGCCGCCCGGCTGTCCGACGAGTACGAGATGCGGCCCGAAGACGCCCTGGCCCTGCCCGAAGACCCTCCGGTCACGGAAGGCGCGCCGCAGGAAGTCGCCCGCCTGCGCCGCGAGCTGCGCGCCCTGGGCGAAGTCAACACCGGCGCACTGCCCGAATACGAGGAGACACGCACGCGCCACGAGTTCCTGACGACCCAGGGGGCGGACTTGGAAGAAGCCCGCGCCAAGCTCCTGGAGGCCATCCGGGACATTGACGACTCCACGCGCGGCGTCTTCCTGGAGACGTTCGCGGCCGTCGGCGCGGCGTTCCAAGACATCTTTGCGCGCCTGTTCAACGGCGGCCGGACGGAACTCAGCCTGACCGACCCCGATGATCTGCTGGAGACCGGCATTGACATCCAGGCGCAGCCGCCCGGCAAGAAGCGTCAGCCGCTGGCGCTGCTCTCCGGCGGCGAGCGGGCGCTGACCGCCGCCGCCCTGCTGTTCGCCTTCCTCCAGGTCAAGCCCAGCCCGTTCTGTGTGCTGGACGAAGTAGACGCGCCGCTGGATGGGGCCAACGTGGAGCGCTTCGCGGACCTGCTGCGCGACTTCGGCCGTCGCTCCCAGTTCATCGTCATCACGCACAACCCGGTGACGATGGAGGCCGCGCCCCTGTGGTACGGTGTCACCATGCCCGAAGCCGGCATATCCCGCGTCTTCTCCATGCAGGCCCCGTCTCAGGACACGGCCCAATGACGGCTCCCGTCCCGCGCCGCGCATTGATGGGGCGCGTGGCCGAGTGGCTGGGAGTCAGTGCGCTGTTCGTGCTGCTGACGCTCTGGTACACGGACCCCCTCTGGCGACACCCCGGCCTCTCCCTCGCCGATCCGGGCGACCCGGTCCATAACGCTTGCGTCTCCTGGTGGCTCTCCCGCCTCTTCCTGTCCGGCCACCTCGCTGGGATGTGGGACCTGCCGCCCTACTTCTACCCGGCCCATAGGACGCTGGCGTTTGACGATCCCCAGATCGGGGTGACGCTGCTGGGCCTGCCGTTCTATGCCGCGAGCCGCAACATCGTCCTGGCCTACAATGCCGTCGTTCTTCTGTCCCTTCCCCTGTGTGCCCTCGGCGCCTACGCCCTGGCGCGGCACGTCACCGGCAGCCGCGTGGGCGGCCTGACCGCCGGGCTGGCCTGGGGCTTCGGGGCCTGGCACAGCGGGCAGGCGGGGCACCAGCAGATACTGTCCCTGGAATGCTTGCCCTGGGCGATGTTGATGCTGCACCGGTACGCCGCGACGGGCCGGACGCGCTTCCTGGTCGGCCTGTTCGTCTTCTGGACGGCGCAGGAGTACCTGTGCGAATACTGGGGCGCGTTTCTGTACCTACTGGTCGTGCCGTTCGCGCTGGTTCTGCTGCGCGTCTGCCACGGTCTGTCCTGGCGGGCGACCCTGCGCGGTCTGTCGCCCATCGCTCTCGCTGGGCTGGCCTGGATGCCCGCGCTGTGGCCCTACTTCGCGCTCGCCCGGCACGGGCAAGGCCACCCTGCGGGCATGATCAACGCCTTCAGCGCCGACCTGGCCGATTACCTGCCCCTGTGGGCGCTTTCTCGCGGGAGCCGCTGGGGGAACGAGGGGGAAGCGGCGCTCTCGCCGGGCCTGATCGTCCTGGCGCTGGCCGTGGGGGTGATGGCGCGGTTGCTGCGGGTGCGGGAACGCGCGGAGACGCCTCCTACGGCGCGGGCCGAGCGCGCGTGGGTCTGGATCGCCGCCCGGATGCCGATGCTGCTGATTCTGCTGCTGTTCCTGCGCGGGTTGATGTGGGCGCTCGGCGTCCCCGACCTCCAGTACTACTCGTTCCCGCGCGACATTGTCAACGCGGACACCGTGACGCGGGCTTTCCTCCTCGCGCTGCTGCTCTGGGTCAATGTCCCGCTCCGGGCCTGGTGGCGTCGCCACCGATGGTCCCTGCGCGACCGGCACACGCCGATGATCGCCTATGCGTTCCTGGCGCTGCTGGCCATGGTCTGGTCGTGCGGCTATCAGGTCTACGCCTTCAACATCTGGCTTTTCCCCGGCCTCCACGGGTTCGTGACCTGGCTGCCGGGGATGCGCTCCTTCCGGGTGCTGATGCGGATGGGCGTCTTCGCCGACCTGGCGCTGTCCGTCCTGGCGGCCTGGGCCGTGTCCCGCGTGATGCGCCGCTGGCGGGCCGCCGGGGCTACGCCCTGGCAACGGGGCCTGGCGACGGCGCTGCTCGGCGCGCTGATTCTGGCCGACAACGTCCCACGCGGCGGCACCGCCTTCGCGCAGAGCCGCGCCTGCCTGCCGCCGCCTCGCGCCGTGGACCGCTGGCTGGCGTCCCAGCCGCCGGGGCCTCTGGTGGAGCTGCCGCTCACCGGCGCGGACGTGGCGCGGATGTGGTTCCAGACACAGAACCGCAAACCGATGGTCAACGGCTACGCCACCTTCTCGCCCGCCGGCTACGAGGAGGAAAAAGCCGATCTGTCATCCCCCTGGACCCCGGCGTGTCTCGCGCGCCTGCGCGCTTTAGGCATCCGGTACATCGTGTTGGACGTCGGTACGCCCCCGCCGGTCGGACATTCCCCTTACCGGAAGTGCTACGCCGATTCTCAAGTGACGGTTTATGTTTTGACCGCAGCAAGCGAACAGAGATGACAGGTAATCCAACGACACCAGCGGGTAGACTTGATGCATGGAACAGGCTCTTGTTGACGCACTGGCGCAGGTGAAAGTGGTATTCGCCTCGCGCCCAAAGCCGCTGACCGTCAATTACTGTCGGTGTCCCTCTTGCTTCACGGAAGACGACATGGAGCGTCTCTTCGCTATTCCCTACGATGAGTTGACATACGACGACCTGAACCTTATCCTGTGGAAGTCCTACACGACCTGGGGCGACTGGCCGGACTTGGCCTACTATGTGCCTCGCCTGCTCTCCCTCTACGCCGATCCCGCTATCAATTTCTTTGATGATATGTTGCTGCACAAGCTCATGATTGCCGCGCATCCCGAACTTTGCTGGGGACTTGGCGGCAAGCGAGAAACAGATTTCGTCAAGGAGCCAATGCATCCATCAGAGCGTCAAGCCGTTTTTCAATTCTTCAAAGCCGTCTTGGAGGTTGGACTGAACAAGTCGCCCTATGGTGAACTTAACGTGCCGGAACTCATTGCGTTCCTCGCCGTCTGCGACCTGCCTCTCGCACCAATTCTGAACTCGTGGAAGGAAAGCGCCTCGACTCTGGCGCGCGGCAACCTCTGCTTGTTCATGGCTGACTATGCGTTGCACAATTCTCCCCGTCGTCCGCTGTTGACCAACACCTATCTGGATAAGGTCGGCTTTCTGCCGGAGAATCAGGCTGCCCTTGACGCGCTGCTGGCTCCTGCGAATGTAGCCGCGTACCTGCTGGACCATGCCGCCGACGCTGAACTCATG
The DNA here is from genome assembly GCA_965277485.1 of Capsulimonadaceae bacterium. GTDB lineage: Bacteria > Armatimonadota > Armatimonadia > Armatimonadales > Capsulimonadaceae > JAFAZD01. The sequence continues at coordinate 3,920 of CBDICZ010000002.1, forward strand.
GGGCCGGACTGGGAGACCGGCATCGGCGCGGCATTTGATTGGGCCGTGTAGCGCGTTCAGACGGCACACTGATATCTGATCGGCTTCTTGCAATCCGGCGGGCGAACTGGTAAAATGACGCGGAACGATTTTGAGGAGTTTTCACTTTGCAGCGCGCCAAACGACTTTCGTTGATCCCCCCCTATCTCTTCGGCGAGATCGCCCGACTAAAAGCACAGGCCATCGGGGAAGGCCGGGACCTGGTGGATTTGGGCATCGGCGACCCGGATCAGCCGACGCCGGAGCCGATCCTGGAGAAGCTGAACGAGTACGCCCATGACCCTTCCACGCACCGGTACGATGAGTCCAACGCGGGGGTGCCGCAGTTCTTGGACGATGTAGCACAGTGGTTCCAGGGCCGCTTTGGGGTGACGCTGGACCCGAAGAGCGAGATCATCGAGTTGATCGGTTCCAAAGAAGGGCTGGCGCACGTCGCCTGGGCGTTCATTGATCCCGGCGACGTGGCGTTGGTCCCGGACCCCGGCTATACGGTCGTCAAGGTCAACACGCTGCTGGCGGGCGGGACGCCTTACGAAATCCCCCTGCTGGCCGAGAACGGCTTCCTGCCCGATCTGACGAGCATCCCCGGCGATGTCGTCAAGAAGGCCAAACTGCTGTATCTGAATTACCCGAACAACCCGACCGGCGCTGTCGCCACCCGTGAGTTCTTCAAGCAGGCCGTGGACTTCGCCCGCGAGACCGACACGCTGATCGTCCATGACTGCGCCTACGCCGAGGTCGGCTACGACGGCTACCGCGCTCCGAGCATCCTGGAGATCGAGGGGGCCAAGGATGTCGCCATCGAGACGCACTCGCTCTCCAAGACCTTCAACATGACGGGCTGGCGCATCGGCTTCGCTGTCGGCAACCCGGACGCGCTCAAGGCGCTGAACACGCTCAAGGGAAACGTGGACAGCAAGCAGTTCGCGGCCATCGCGCTGACGGCGGGCTGGGCCTTGAACCATGCGAGCAATGATGCGTCCTTAGAGTTGCTGAAGCGCCGCCGGGACGTATTGGTAGATGGTCTGAACGGGCTGGGCTGGAACTTGGAGAAGCCGCAGGCGTCGTTCTATGTCTGGGTCCCCGTGCCGCCGGGCCACACGTCGGCGACGTTCGCCAAGGAACTGCTGGAGAACGCCAATGTCCTCGCCATCCCCGGACTCGGCTACGGGCAGCACGGCGACGGCTACGTGCGGATGTCCCTGACCGTCAGCGGCGACCGGCACGGCGAGCGGCTGGAAGAGGCCGTCCGCCGCATCGAGAAACACGTCCCGCTGCGGTGGTAGACCCATGACGATCTCCGCCGTGTTTCTGGACCGGGACGGGGTGCTGAACCCCCACATCCCCGGCGGCTACCTGCTCCCGGCGGACGAGCTGACGCTACTGCCCGGCGCGGCGCGGGCCGTGCGTCGGCTCAACGAGGCGCGGCTGCCGGTGATTGTCATCTCCAACCAGCAGGGCGTCGGCAAGGGGCTGATGACCCTGGACGATCTCAAGACCATCGAGCGGAACATGGCGGCGGCGCTGGCGCAGGAGGCGAAGGCGCGGGTGGACCGCTGGTACTACAGCACCGAACTCGCCGCCGACGACTCCCCGCGCCGCAAGCCCGCGCCGGGGATGCTGTTTGAGGCGGCCCAAGACTTCGGGCTGGACCTGGAAGAGACGGTCTTCGCCGGGGACTCGCCGACCGACATCGCGGCGGGACACGCCGCCGGGGTGGGCCGGACGATCCTGCTGCTGTCCGGCGGCACGGCCCGGCACACCCCTGGGGCGATGACGCCGCCGCCCGACCTGATCTTCCCGACGCTCGCCGACGCGGCGGACTGGATATTGGAGCAGCGCCCATGATACTCGCCACGGCGCCGGGCCGGTGCGGCCTGGTCGGCAACCCGACGGATATGTACGGCGGCAGCGTGCTGTCCTGCTCCACCCGCGAGCGCGCCCGCTGCGCCCTGAACACGGACGTGGAGGACATCGTCATCTCCGTCTCCGGGGTGAGCCAGCGGATCGGGACTCCCGACGACCTGGCCCTCCGTGACGGGGACTTTTTGAACGTCGCCCGTGCCGTGCTGACGGCCCTGGAGGTGACGCCGGGCCGGACGGCGCCGTTCCACCTGAACGCTGAGACCGACATCCCCATGCAGGCGGGCCTGGCGGGGTCCACGGCCATCCTGGCGACGATCACGGGCTGCGTCCTGGCTCATTTGGAACTGCGCCTGAGTCCCTATGAAATCGCTGAGTTGATCCGCAAGATCGAGTATGACCTGCTCCACATCGTGTGCGGGTTCCAGGACCACTACATGAGCGTCTTCGGCGGCCTGAACTTCATGGACTTCCGGGACAAAAACAGCGCGGCGACGCCGGAGGCGTTCCTGCCCTTCGCCACCATTGAGCCGCTGGAGAAATACGTTTCGGGACTGCCGCTCGTCCTGGCGCACACCGGCGTCCGGCACCACTCCGGCACCGTCCACAAGTCCATCCGGCAGCGCTGGCTGGAGGGCGAGCCGGCAGTGGTGGAGGGCTACGTGGAGATCGCCCGCCTGGCCCGCGCCGCCAAGCGCGCCATCCTGGGCTGCGACTGGGCCGCCTTTGCCGGGCTGATGAACCGCAACCACGCCATCCAGCGCGACCTGGGCGGCAGCGGCGAGGCCAATGAGACCCTGATCGCCGCCGCCCTGGCGGGCGGCGCGGAGGGCGCGAAGCTCGCGGGCGCGGGCGGCGGCGGAACCATCCTGGCGCTGACCCATGACCCGGAGCGGACCGTGCGGGCCTTGCAGGAGGCCGGGGCCGAGGCCATCCTGTACCCACACCCCTGCCCCGGCCTGACCGTCGCCGTGGAAGTGACCGTGTGAGTCCCGCCGGGGTATACTCCGGTCATGACACCCCTAGACCTGACCGTGCGCTCCCGCCGCCTGCGCGCGACGCCCGCCCTGCGCTCCATGGTCCGCGAGACGGCGCTGGACGCGCATGATTTTATTGACCCGCTGTTCGTCGTCCCCGGCGCGGGCCGCGAACGCCGCCTCATCGGAGCCATGCCGGGCGTGTTCCAGTTAACGGTGGACGCCCTGCGCGTGGAGGCCGAAGGGATCGCGGCGCTCGGCCTGCCCGCCGTGCTGCTGTTCGGCCTGCCGGAAGCCAAGGACGAGGAGGCGTCGGGCGCGTGGGCCGACGACGGCATCGTGCAGCGCGCCGTCCGCGCCCTCAAGCGCGACAACCCAGAATTGCTCGTCTTCACCGACGTCTGCCTGTGCGAGTATATGTCCCACGGCCACTGCGGCATCGTCTGGGGCGACAAGATTTTGAATGACCCGACCCTGGACCTGCTCGCCCGCACCGCCGTCTCCCACGCCGCCGCCGGGGCCGATGTCGTCGCGCCGTCCGACATGATGGACGGCCGCGTCGCCGCCCTGCGCCGCGCATTGGACGCCCAAGGCTTCCACGACACGCCGCTGCTTTCCTACGCCGCCAAGTACGCCTCCGCCATGTACGGCCCCTTCCGGGAGGCGGCGAACAGCGCGCCCCAGTTCGGCGACCGGCGTTCCTACCAGATGGACCCGGCGAACCGCCGGGAGGCGCTCAAAGAAGTTGCCCAGGACATCGCCGAGGGGGCGGACATGATCATGGTCAAGCCCGCCCTGCCGTACCTGGACATCGTCCGCGAGGTGCGCGACATGACGACGCTGCCCGTGGCCGCCTACAACGTGTCCGGCGAGTACGCCATGCTCAAGGCCGCTGCCGCCCAGGGCTGGCTCGACGAGCGCGCCGCCGCCCTGGAAGTGCTGACGAGCATCAAGCGCGCCGGGGCCGACATGATCCTGACCTACCACGCCAAAGACGCCGCCCGCTGGCTGCGTGAATGATGGGCGCATCGGCAGACGGTTTTGCTGCCTCCTGAGACTTATTGCGTAAACCGTTGGGTGCGGGGGGTAGGAAGGTGAGGACGCGGGGGCTAGGGCGATAGGACAGGAGGGCGAGGGGACCTCGCCCCTACGTCCTCTCTCATCGGCTGGCGTAGGGGCGGGGTTCCCCCGCCTTGTGCAAGAGGGTCTCCCATTACAAGATGCCCATTCATCCTCGTGTGCCTTCATCCCCGACACATAAGAACGCGGGGGCATGGGAAACCATGCCCCCGCGTTTCGTCTTCTGTCTTTTCAGATCGTGTTAGGCCGTTTTCGTAGCACCCGTTCGGCGGGCACGGAGCATCAGGCCGCCGAGGCCCAGGCCCATCAGCGCCAGCATCCCGAACTGGGATGGCTCCGGCGCGGGGGAGACGAGGCCATTGGCCGTGAGGCCAACATCGAACGTGTGGTCGTAGAAACCACCAGTGCTGGTGTAGCCAGGCTGGTAGTAGTAGTTGCCCGGCGTAGCCGCATTTATTGCGCTCGCCCCGGCGATGGTGGTGCTTGAGGCCGCAGTTCCATAGTAACCTGCTGTGCCGGTCCCGTTGCCGAAGCCGAAAGCGTAGCGAGTATTCGCGTTCAACTGTAGGTCCGCCGCAGACAAGTCAACCGTGAAGAAGTCGCCGGTGGTGTTGATGATGGGAGCGGCAGGGGCCGTGAACGAGTCCAGGAACTGGACCTGGTTCGTGCCCGGCCCCTGGGTCGGATCGGTCCCGAAGTAAACCGTGAACGTGTCGCCCGTCGGTATCTGACCGTAGTTGGCATTGCTCTTGAGCGTCAGGGTCTTCAGGGTATAACCGAGGGCGCTCGCTCCGGTGGTGAAATACTGCTCCGCCCCATAGGAGACGCCTGCCGCTGTATTGTTGTTTGTGTAGTCGGAGTAGTTGCCCGCGTTTGGTGCGCCTGCATAGTTCAGGTCATAGACATCACTCGCGCCGGGGGTGAACGTTGTGGCCGAAGCGGTGTCCGTAATGGTCGTGGTGAAAGTGGTCAGCGCCTGTGCCGGATGCGCGGCGGCCAGGCCGAGACCGACAAGCGCGGCCAGGGTGAGGTTAATGTTGTGAGTGCGTGTCATAGTCGCGTTTCCCTTTCGTGGGCCGTTTCAGCGGCACCGGTCGTTACTGCTTAAGAAGATGGAAGCGGCTGTTGGGCCTGCCTGAGCGTCAGGGTGGGACTTCTCCTTCCTGTCTTGCAATTATTGCAAATATATAAGAACAACTTGCGATGCTGAATTAGCGATAAATCAACAACGACATCTTAACACACTTTTGCTTGGGTGTCAAGAATTTATTTTTATTCCAGGGATTATTTTTAGCGACGGGGCAGTCTGGGGAGAGAATGACCCTGATCTACTTGGGGAGGGTGAAGGTGAACTCGCTGCCCCGATTGTATTCCGAGACGACGCCTACCGTGCCGCCGTGGTTCTCGACGATGTGCTTGACGATGCTCAGGCCCAGGCCGGTGCCGCCGGAGGCGCGGCTGCGGGCCTTGTCCGCGCGGTAGAAGCGCTCGAAGAGGCGGGGGATGTCGTGGGAGAGGATGCCGATGCCGGTGTCCGCGACGGCGACGGTGACAGAATCCAATTCGTCCGACGCCATGATCGTCACCGCCCCGCCGCGCGGCGTGTAGGAGATGGCGTTGTCGAGCAGATTCACCAGCACCTGCGCCATCTCGTCCCGGTCGGCGACAATCATCAGCGGCCCGATGACTTGATTGCTGAGGCCGACACCGGCTGACTGGGCTGGGGCCGTGAAGCGCGTGACGATCTCGGCGATCAGCGGCGCGAGGTCAATCAGGGACTTGTTCGGCCCGCGTGACTCGACGCGCGACAGGTCCAGCAGGTCCGAGGACAGACGCACCAGGCGGTCCGACTCGTGGATGATCGTTTCCAAAAAGCGGCCCGCGACGCTCTCGTCCAGCCGCGCCCCGTCCAGCAGCGTCTCCGCCATGGCCTTGATGGAGGTCAGCGGCGTCCGCAACTCGTGCGAGACGTTGGCCACGAAGTCGCGGCGCACCCGCTCCAGACGGCGCAGCTCGGTGAGGTCGCGCAGGACCAGCAGGAATTCGTTCTCGGAGACCGGCGTGATGCGCGCGTGCAGGCTGCGCGGCATCGGCTGGGAGAGCGCGACGTCCGCCTCCAAGGGCGTCCGACGTCGGACGGCGTCCTGGAAGACCTCGTCCAATTCGCTGCTCAGGGTGTGTGTCAGCAGGCTCCCGGAGGCGGGCGAGGTCCCGTCGGTGGCCGTGAACAGGCGAGCAGCGACCAGGTTGGAGAGCAGCACCCGGCCCGACGAGTCGGCCAGGATGATCGCATCTTCCGTGGTGTGCAGCAGGGACTGCCAGAGGGAGGTGTCACGGCCCGGCTCTGAGGGCGTAGGGGGCGCATCGCTCGGCTCCGGGCGCGGGCGCAGGAAGGGGGTGAAGCGCATCGTGTGCCCCGCTCAGGACTGGAACTTGTAGCCGACGCCGCGCACGGTCACGAACATCTCCGGGCAGGCGGGCTTTTCCTCCAGCTTCTCGCGCAGCCAGCGGATGTGGACATCCACCGTCCGGTCATCCACATAGCAGTCCTCGCCCCAGACGCGCGACAGCAGGGTCTGCCGGTCGAAGACACGTCCCCGGTGGGCGGCCATGAATGAGAGCAGATCGAATTCCTTGCGGGAGAGGCTGATGGCCTGGCCGTCCTTGTGGACCTCGCGCCGCTCGGCGTCGACGATCAGGCGCAGATCGGCGAGGGAATAGGGATCAACGCCCGGCGGGGCCGATTCCGCGCTGGGGACAGCGGCGAGCGTCCGACGGAGGAGCGCCTGGACGCGCGCCATCAGCTCGCGCATGGAGAACGGCTTCACGACGTAATCATCGGCCCCGGCCTCGAAGCCGCGCAGCCGGTCCACCTCGGCGGCGCGGGCGGTCAGCAGCAGCACGGGCAGGCCGCTCCTCTCCCGGTGCAGGCGGCGGCAGATGTCCAGTCCGCTGCCCGACGGCAGCATGATGTCCAGGATGACGAGATCGGGCGTGTTGTCCCGCACGCGCTCCAGGCACTCATCCGCGTCCGCCGCCGCGTCCACGTCATAGCCCTCTTTTTTGAGGTTGTAGGTGATGGCGTCCACGATCGGTGACTCGTCATCAACGACCAGTATCTTCGTCATGTTTGCCTCCCATTGTGTGTCCCCGTGTCTGTCGCCCAGTATACCGCTCTTGGCCTGATTTGTCCAGGGGGTTGACGGCCTGAGACTTACGATGGTACAATATTCCAAAATGACCCGGAGAAGCGCGTGGAAGCCAAGATCAAAGATGCCCCGAAGACCAAGGACGCGCTGAAGCAGCTCCAGGCCGAGCTGAGGCAGCTCCAGAACACCGTCAGCGGCCTGCAAGGGGCAGGGCCGCCGCCGGAGCATGCCGCCGTGAAAGCGAGCAAAGGGGATTGGGCGGTTCAGTATGCCGTGCCGCCGCCCGTCGGTAGCGCGGCCAAAGCCGCCCCCGTTGCGTTCACGGAGGATCAACTGGCGCGTGTCACCGACGAGGCCGCCGCGACGCTCGGCAGCGCCATCTCCTCGCCCCAGAAGGTCGCCCTGCTGCGCGCACTCCTCGCCTCGACGACGGGCGAGAGCGCCGCCGCCCTGGGCGCGGCGACGGACCTCAGCACCGGCAGCCTGTACCACCACCTGCACGACCTGATGCACGCCGCTCTGATCGGCCAGTCAGCCCGCAACCGCTACGTGCTGACTGAGCGGGGTCGGCGCGTCCTGCTCGTCCTGCTGGCCCTCGCCGCGACGCCGTGAAGGAGTCCCCCCATGCCCGATGCCTACGCCCTCAACACGCCGACCCTCGCGGGCATCCCCTGCCTGATGCTCGCCCCCGCCGACGCGCCCGCCGACCCGCCGACGGCCATCGTCCTGCACGGCCTGGGCCGCCACAAGGAGGCGACGCTGCCCATCCTGTACGCCTTCGCCCGGCACGGGCTGCGCGCGGTGGCCCCCGACGCCCGCCTGCACGGAGTGCGTCCTGGCGAGGCCGACCGTGACGGCCGCCTCGACGCCGACTATTTCGGGACCATGGCCGAGATCATCGAGGGGACTTCTCAGGATGTGTCCCTCCTGCTGGACGCGCTCGGCATGGCGCAGGCCGCCATCCATGGGGTCTCCCTGGGCGGCTACGTCGCGTTCGCGGCGATGGCGGACGACCCGCGCCTGTCCATCGGCGCGGTCGCCATGGGCAGCCCGGACTGGCTGGAGCCGCTGCGCGATGCCGGACTTGGCCCCGGCCATCCCGTCTACGACGCCGTCGCCGCCCGCTCGCCCCTGGAACGCGCCGCCGTCTTCCCGCCGCGCCCGCTGCTGATGCTGCACGGCGACCAGGACACGACCGTCTCCATCCGTGGCGTCTGGGCGATGCAGGCGGCGCTGGAGCCGCTGTATCAGGCCGCGCCCGACCATTTGAAGCTTATCGTCTACCCTGGCCTGGACCACATTTACACCGACGATATGATGGAGTGCGCCGCCGACTGGGCAGCCCGGCATTTGGGCGCCGACTCCGGGGGCGCTCCCTGGGTATAATGCCCGCATCATGCCCGCCGAGACCGACAGCACCCTGGACGCCCTGCGCGATGCCACGCGCGACACGCCTTATCATGGTCGTCTCTTTCTCGTCGGCGGCTTCGTCCGCGACAAAGTGATGGGCCTGTCCTCGGCCAAAGACGACATTGACCTCGTGCTGGAAGGTGACGCCCTGGAACTCGCCCGGTCTCTTCATGCGCGCGGCGTCAGCGACCACGCGCCGGTCGTCTACCCGCGCTTCGGCACGGCGATGTTGACTGTCCAGGGCCGCGCCGTGGAGCTGGTGACGGCCCGGATCGAATCTTATGCCCCCGAAAGCCGCAAGCCCGACACGGTGAGGCCGGGGACGCTGGCCGACGATGCCCGCCGCCGCGACTTCACGATCAACACCCTGCTGGAGAACCTGCACACGGGCGAGATCAGCGACCCGCTGGGCCTCGCTTATGCTGACCTGGAAGCCCGCGTCATCCGCACCCCGACCGACCCGGCGCTGACCTTCGCTGACGACCCTTTAAGAATGCTCCGCGCCGTCCGCTTCGCCGCCCGCTTCGGCTTCCAGATCGCCCCGGAGACTTGGGACGCGATGCTCGCCAACGCCCCCCGCCTGTCCATCATTTCCGCCGAGCGTGATCAAGAAGAGTTCCGCAAGACGCTTCTGACGACGCGCGCCCCACAAGCCTTGACCCTGCTCAAAGACAGCGGCCTGCTCGCCCAGTTCGCGCCGGAACTCCTGGAAATGGTCGGCGTGACCCAGAACGCCTTCCACGTCTACGACGTGTGGACGCACACGCTGGTCGCCCTAGGCAGACTGCCCGCCGACGCCTCCCTGACCCTGCGCCTGGCGACTCTGTTCCACGACACTGGCAAGCCGCGCACCCGGACCGTGGACGCCGAAGGCCACATCCACTTCTACGGCCACCAGGACATGAGCGCCCGGATCGCCCGCGCCCTGATGCAGCGCCTCAAGTTCTCCAACGAGGCCGTTGACGCCGTCACCACCTTAGTCGCCGAGCATATGCGCATCGGCGAGTACCACGCCGACTGGACCGACTCCGCCGTGCGCCGCCTGATCCGAGACCTCGGCCCCTGCCTGCCGGATTTATTTGCCCTCCACGCCGCCGACGTCGCCGGGCTGTCCCCAGACCACCAGGACATCTCCCGCGCCCACGAGTTGCGCGCCCGAGTCGAGGCCATCCAAAGCCATCAGGACATCGCCGCCCTGACCTCGCCCCTCACCGGCCAGGAGATCATGGCGTTGCTTGACCTAAAGCCGGGTAAAAGGGTAGGGCAGATCAAGGACTTCCTGACCAATGAAGTAGTTGAGGGCAGGCTTGCGCCGGATGACAAAGAAGGCGCGGTGCGAATCGCAAGGGGCATCGGCAGTTAAATTCGCCGCCGGCCGGAACATTGGCGGTGTCTCCACGCAGGTGGAGACTGGGCCGCAGGCCGGACAGCGAGGGGCTTCAGCCCCTTGTGCCCAAGTACCGAATAACTCGATAGGAAGTTTAACTCGTGGTCCAACATCTCATCAACGCCATCACCGGCTTCATCGCGCACACGGGGTACGCCGGGGTGCTGTTCCTGATGGCCCTGGAGAGCGCCTGCATTCCCATCCCCAGCGAGGCGGTCATGCCGTTCGCCGGGGCGCAGATCACCGCGCCAACGGGCAGTTTTCACCCGAACCTGTACGTCCTGGCGGCCGTCGGCGCGCTCGGCAACCTGCTCGGCTCGGTGCTGGCCTACTGGGTCGGCTACAAAGGGGGCCGACCGTTCCTGGAGAAATACGGCAAGTACGTTCTCATCCGCAAGCGCGATATTGACGAGTCGGACCAGTTTTTTCACAAGTACGGCGAGGCGACCGTATTCTTCACGCGCGTCATGCCCGTGATCCGCACGTTCATCTCGCTGCCGGCGGGCATCGCCCGGATGAACTTCCCCCGATTCTGCGCCTACACGCTCGTCGGGGCGCTGCCCTGGTGCTGGCTGCTCGCCTGGGTGGGGACCAAGTACGGGCAGCATATGCAGACGGTGGACGCCTGGCTGCACAAGGCGGATGCCGCCATCGTCGGTGTGCTGGCCTTGCTGTTCGCCATCTGGCTCTGGCGCCACCTGCGGCCCGACCCGGAGGAGGCCGCCGGAACAAAACAGGCCGACGCCTCGTAAATCATGGTATAATGGGACATCACCCGAAGACGCCCGTGATACGATTTGTTGAGGAATTTTTCGCGGCGGTGGCCAGCGCGCCCCGCCGCGAGGGGAGCCACGGACAATGACCGTCTGTCTCACCTTCTCCGCCGACACCTTCACAACTCCGAGGCAACGCGGGCGGATTCTCCCCTAGCAGTCACATCCGCCGGACAATCAGAGCGACAGCAGCGCAGCCTCGGCCCGTTTCGGAGACGCAACGGACGCCGGGGCCTTGTTTTTTCAGTTCTCGATCAGTTCTCGAAAGGGGTCTTCATGAGCACTTGGGATATTCTGAAGCAGGCGGAGGAGCAGCGCGCGCAGGGGGACAAGCTGCACTGGCAGGGGACGTTCCGGGAGTACCTGGACGTGGTCGCCGCGAACCCGCGCGTCGCCGACCTCTCCCACGCCCGGATGTACGACATGGTCATGGCCGCCGGCGTGGAGGACACCGCCGACGGCAAGCAGAAGAATTACAAATTCTTCGAGGGCGAACTCTTCGGCATGGAGCGCACCCTGGCGCATCTGGTGGAGGAGTATTTCGCCCCCGCCGCCCGCCGCCTGGACATCCGCAAGCGGATTCTCATGCTCGTCGGCCCCGTCGGCGGCGGCAAGTCCACCCTCGCCACGTCGCTCAAGAAGGGCCTGGAGAAGTACTCGCGCACGGAGACCGGCGGCGTCTACGCCATCCACGGCTGCCCGATGCACGAGGAGCCGCTGCACCTGATCCCCGAAGACCTGCGCCCGGCCATGAAGCGCGAGATCGGCGTCCACATCGAGGGCGACCTCTGCCCGGTCTGCACATACCGGCTGCGACACGAGTGGGACGGCAAGATCGACGACGTCCCCGTGGTCCGCATCACCCTGTCCGAGCGCGAGCGGCGCGGCGTCGGCACCTTCAAGCCCGCTGACCCCAAATCCCAGGATGTGGCCGAACTGACCGGTTCCGTCAACATCCAGGCCCTGACCGAGTACGGCTTGGAATCAGACCCGCGCTCCTACAACTTCGACGGCGAACTGAACATCGCCAACCGAGGCGTCATCGAGTTCATCGAGATGCTCAAGGCCGAGAAGCGGTTCCTTTATGAGCTGAACACGGTCGCGGGCGAGCAGACCATCAAGGCGTCCCGATTCGCCCTTATCTACGCCGACTTGGTGGTACTGGCGCACACCAACGAGTACGAGTACAATTCCTACTTCGGCAACAAAGAGAACGAGGCGATGATTGACCGCATCTTCGTGGTGCGCGTCCCCTACAACCTCCGGCTGACGGAGGAGGTCAAAATCTACGAGAAACTCATCGGCCAGTCGCAGATGTCTGACGAGCGCGCCGACCTCACCAGCGTCCACATCGCCCCGCACACCCTGCGCGTGGCGTCGCTGTTCGCCATCCTGACACGCCTGAAGCCGTCCAAGAAGTCCGGCCTCTCGCTGATGACCAAACTCAAGCTGTATGACGGCGAGAAGCAGATCGGCGACTGGGACCAGAAGCACATCCGTGAGTTGCAGGAAGAGTTCATGGACGAGGGCATGAGCGGCGTCAGCCCCCGGTTCGTCATCAACCGAATCTCGGCGGCCCTGGCCAAAGGCGGCAAGGGCTACGTCACGCCCATTGACGTGCTGCGCTCCCTGCGCGACGGCCTACAGGAATACACGAGCAGCGAGGAGGATCACCGCCGCCTGCTCGGCTTCATTGACGAGACCCGGAAGGACTACGACGAGCTGGCCAAGAAGGAGGTCCAGCGCGCCTTCGTCTACTCTTATGAAGAGTCGGCCAAGACCCTGCTGGACAACTACCTGGACAACGTGGACGCCTTCTGCAACCGCACCAAGGTCAAGGACCCGATCACGAGCGATGACGTGGACCCCGACGAGCGCCTGATGCGCTCCATCGAGGAACAGATCGGTGTGAGTGAGAACGCCAAGCGCGAGTTCCGCGAGGGCATCATGCGCTCCGTCGCCTCGGTCTCCCGGCGCGGCGGCAACTTCGGCGTCGGCTCCGACGAGCGCCTGAAAGAAGCCCTGGAAAAGAAGCTGTTCGCCGACCTGAAAGACATCGTCAAGATCACGACCAGCTCCAAGACCCCCGATCAAGAGCAACTCCGCCGCATCAACGACGTGGTGGACCGCCTGGTGAAAGACCAGGGCTACACCGAGGAGTCCGCCAACGAACTCCTCAAGTACGTCGGCACCCTGCTGAACCGCTGAGACTCGCCATGATAAAGTGCATGCTCCCGCAGCGGTGTCAGAATTGCGGAATCTATTTCGCGGGTGGGGAGGCTGGTGTAGCTGAGGAACGTTACGATGCCTTTGTACGGCAGGGGCTGCCTGCCCATAACATCGGCGATCTTTTTGGTGCCACCACGAAATGCATTTGTGGTGGCAGCTTATATGCCGATGTCGAAGTAGACGATGGGTGCAGTGTCTGTGGGCGGCAATGGTCCCAACAGTATTCGGCGTCATTTGAACCGATTTGGAATGAGGCCGGGAACCACTTACGCTTTATCTGTCAGCCCTGCCGGAGCAAGTACAGGAGGGACGCGAAGAAGGCGGCGCGGCAGCCGAAAGCCGAGACAGGTCGAGAGACACGGAGTAGCGTATGACGACCACAATTGCAGGCCCCGCGACGAAAGAGACCTCGCCGTCTGCGCCGCGCGAGTACCGCTGGACGGCGGACGCTTTCTACCAAGCCGCCGCCGCCGGGGTGTTCGCCGACCCGGCGCGGCTGGAACTCATCCACGGAAGGATCATCGAGAAGATGCCGCAGGGTTCACTGCACCGCGCCGGCCGCCTTCGCATCAGCCGCCTCTTGAGGTCGGCCCTGGAGCCTGCCCTCGCCGTGGCCGATGAGTGCCCGATCCACATCGCCTTCGACGGTGAGCCGGTTCCCGATATCGCTGTCCTGTATGACGCGGCGGCGGCGGAAGACACCGCCCGGCATCCGGCCCCGGAGGACGTGGCGCTGCTCGTCGAAATTGCCGTTTCTTCCGAGAAGCCCGACCAAAGCGCAAAGGCTCTGCTCTATGCGCAGGCGGGCGTCGGCGACTACTGGGTGGCGCTGCCGGAGGCCGGGGAGATCGTGGTGCATCGTGACCCGACGCTGGACGGCTATCAAAGCGTGACACGGGTGGGGGAGGAAGGGGCAATAGCGCCCCTCGCGGCCTCGGCGAGTGTCCTCTCGGTGCGTAAGTTGCTGGGTCTGCCGGTGGTGGGGGAGGGAACGCCATGACCACGACGCTGACGAGGCAGCCGGTGCCGGTCGAGGCGGAGGACGCGCCGCGCGAGTACCGCTGGACGACGGACGCCTTCTACCTGGCCGCCGACGCGGGGGTGTTCGCCGACCCGGCGCGGCTGGAACTCATCCATGGAAGGATCATCGAGAAGATGCCGATCTCGCCACTGCACACGGCGTTGACCAACATCATCGCGGACTCCCTGCGGGCGGTGCTGTCCCCACGCCTCACCGTCCGGGTGGAGAGCGCGATCCACATCGCCTTTGACGGTGAACCCATTCCTGATGTCGCGGTCGTGAGCGGAAGCAACCTCGATTATCTGAGCCGTCACCCGGCCCCCGAAGACGTGAGGCTGTTGGTGGAGGTGGCGCTCACATCCGCCGAATACGACATGGGTGGCAAGACGCTGCTGTACGCGCAGGCTGGTATCACCGAGTATTGGGTCGTGCTTCCGGCATCGGGTGAGATTGTGACACACCGGGAACCGTCGGCGGGCAGATATCTGTCCATCGCCCGCCTGGGCGCGGCGGCGATGATCTCGCCCCTGGCCGCGCCCGACGCCGCGCTGCCCGTGCGCGAGTTGCTGGGCCGCTCACTTGGGGAAGCGGAGTTCGGGGTACATCAGGGGTAGAGGAAAGAACCCATGTCACTCGCCCCGCCGCCCGACAGTCCGCAGAAACAACAAGCGCCCGCCCCGGCTGCGCCCATGACGCACGACCCGTGGGCGCTGCGTGTCGCCACGGTCGCGGGAATCCCGATCCGGCTGCACTTTACGTTCCTGCTGTTCCTGCTCTGGATCGGATTCTCCGGCGCGCACGGCTTCCAACTCATCAACGTGTTGTTCGTGCTGACGATCTTCGGCTGCGTCGTGCTGCACGAGCTGGGGCACAGCCTGGTCGCCCAGCGCTATGACATTCCGGTGTCGAGCATCACGATGTACCCCATCGGCGGCGTGGCGGCCATCGAGAAGCAGCCGAAGCCAAAGCAGGAGTTCTGGATCGCCCTCGCCGGGCCGGCGGTCAATGTCGTCATCGCGGCCATTCTGTATGGCGTCCTGGCGGCGCAAGGCCATCCCTTCGGGCTGCGGCAGGTTCTGGGCTATCTGGGCTATGGGCAGGTCGGTGGGACCAGTTTTCTGAACGGCATTCTGTGCCTGAACATCGTCCTGGTGTTGTTCAACCTGATCCCGGCCTTCCCGATGGACGGCGGGCGTGTCCTGCGGGCCGTGCTGGCGATGCGCATGGGCCAGGCCCCCGCGACGGCCATCGCCGCCCGGATCGGCCAGGGCATCGCGCTCGGTGCCGGGTTTCTGGCCCTGTTCACGGGCCACCTGTGGTACCTGCTGATCGCGTTCTTCATTTACATGGGGGCAGGTCAGGAGGCGGGAGTTTACAAGCAGGCGGCGCTGACGGAGGGCGTCCATGTCCGCGATGCCATGATCACTGATGTTCGCACGTTGAGCGTCGGCGACACGCTCAAGGAGGCCGCCGACGTGCTGCTGGACACGTCCCAGCATGACTTCCCCGTCGTCCACGGCGGGGCCGTCCAGGGCCTGCTGACGCGGAACGACCTGCTGCGCGGCCTGTCCGAACTGGGGCCGGGCGGGTACGTCGCCGGGGCCATGCAGCGGCAGTACGCGAGCGCCGGGCCGGACGACGATCTGGGCGAGGTGCTGCCCCGTGTGCAGTCGTCCCCCGGCCCGCTGATGGTGCTGGACGGGGACCGACTGCTGGGCATCGTCACCACCGACAACGTGCAGGAGCTTTTCGCCATCCGCCGGATCGCCGCCGCGCGCGGCGGCCAGACCGGACGCTGAGGATACCACCATGACAACCACGCTGACAGCGCCACAGAAAGAACACAGTCCCACTGCGACTGCCGCGCCACGCGAGTTTCACTGGACGGCCGAACAGTTCTACCGTGCGGCGGATGCTGGAGTGTTCGACGACCCTGCCCGGTTGGAATTGATCCGTGGGAGGATCATCGAGAATATGCCGGTTTCCCCGCTGCATGCCGACACTGCCGATTATTTCGCCCAGTGCCTCCAGGCCGCGCTCGCCCCACGGTTTCGTGTGCGCGAAGAAAAGCCGATTCACATCGCGTTTGATGGGGAGCCGACCCCGGACCTCTCAGTCGTTTCCGCGCAAAGACGCCGTGTTGGCGGACAGCATCCGACGCCTTCTGAGGTCGTGCTGCTGGTCGAAGTCGCCGTTTCCTCGGTTGACTCCGATCTGGGTGACAAGGCATTGCTTTACGCGCAGGCGGGCATCACGGACTACTGGGTCGTGCTTGTGGAAGAAAAGGCAGTCGTGGTGCATCGAAATCTCAGCGGGGACGGCTACGCCGCCGTCACGAAGCATGGAATAGGGGACACCGTCACACCCCTCGCCGCGACCGACGTAGCCCTTCCCGTCGCCGCTCTCCTCTTTTCCGAGCAGGGCCAAGTCGAACCGATGACGACAGACCTGGAGTACGACAATGCCTGATCCGCTTTACTCTCTGTCCAACGACACCTGGGACCTGCACCGGCGGGCCGACCGGGACCGCTCGCGCCACAACGACAAGATCAAGGAGGCCCTGCGCGAGAACCTGGGCGGCATCATCTCCCAGCAGGACATCATCACCGCCGACCGGGGCAAGATCGTCAAGGTCCCCGTGCGCGGACTCGAACTGCCCCGCCTGCGCTTCGACCCCGCCGACAAGAAGCGCATCGGCCAGGGGCCGGGCGGCACCAAGCCCGGCGACGTGATCGGGCGCGGCCCGTCGCAGCAGGACGGGCAGGGCGTCGGCAAGCAGGCCGGGCAGGAGCCGGGCGTGGACTATTACGAGGCCGAGTTCACCGTGGACGAACTCGCCCAACTGGTCTTTGAAGATTTGCACCTGCCCAACCTGGAAGAAAAGGGCGTCAAGCAGATCATGAGCGAACACGCCGAGTTCAACACCATCACCCGGCGCGGGCTTGTCTCCAACCTGGACCGCAAGCGCACACTCTTAGAAGCCTACCGGCGCAACGCCCGGCAGGGCAACGAGAACAAGTGGGAGGTCCGGCCCGAAGACAAGCGGTTCAAGAACTACGAGATTGTCACCGAGCCGCAGCGCAACGCCGTCGTCTTCGCCATGCGCGACGTGTCCGGGTCCATGGGCGAGTTCGAGGCGTACATCTGCCGCGCGTTCTACTTCTGGATGACCCAGTTCCTGCGCACCAAGTACGCCAACACGGAGATCGTCTTCATCACCTGCCACACGGAGGCGAAGGAGGTCACGGAGACCCAGTTCTTCTCGCTCGGCGACACCGGCGGGACGCGGATGTCCAGCGCCTACAAGCTGGCCCTGGACATCATTGACAAGCGCTACAACCCGCGCGAGTGGAACATCTACCCGTTCCTGTTCTCCGACGGCTACAACTGGGGCGACGCCGAGTGCGTGGAGCTGGTCAAGAAGATGCGCGACCTGTGCAACCTGATCGGCTACGGCGAGATCGGCTCCGATGGCTGGCAGTCTTCATTGGGCTTCGCGCCGCTCGGCCAGGCCTATGACGAGGCGTTCAAGTCCGACCCCCGCGTCGTGCTGGTCAAGATCAACGAGAAGGACGACGTCTGGCCTGCCCTCAAAAAGTTCTTCGCCAAGGGCGGCCATGAAGTGAAGCAATAGCCCCGTCCCTGCGAAGCCCCCGGCGAATAGTCGCCGGGGGCTTGACGGCGTGTGGCGGATGTGTTATAGTGTACTAGTTGGATTAATACAGTCCTCTGGAGAAGCCTCGACTTTGGACATCCGTATCGCGTTGGGGAGCAGCACACCACTCTACTGGCAGATCGTGGATCAGGTCTGCCGGGCCGTGGCTGACGGCGGCCTGCGGCCCGGCGACCCGCTGCCCAGTGTGCGCGCCCTTGCCGAGCGTCTGGTCATCAACCCCAACACCGTCGCGCGCGCCTATGGCGATTTGCAGCGCGCGGGCGTGGTCGAGGCCCAGCGGGGCCGGGGTCTGTTTGTCTCCGAGCGCCGCTTAGTCTTCTCCGATGAGGAGCGGCGGCGGCGGCTGGACCAGGCCCTGGACGTGTTTCTCCACGAGACGCGCCTGCTGAATCTTTCACCTGCCGATGCCCTGGAGGCGCTGCGCGAGAAGCTGGGAGGGACCCTGCCATGACGGACACGGACAGAGACTTTGTGATCGAGACGCACGGCCTGACTCGCTACTACGGGGCGCGGCGGGTCGTCGCGCCGTTGGACCTGCGCGTGCCGCGCGGCAGCATCTTCGGCTTCCTGGGCCGCAACGGGGCGGGGAAAAGCACCACCATACGGATGCTGATGGGCCTCGTGCCGCCCACGCGCGGCGGGGCGACCGTGCTGGGCTGTGACTGCACCGCCCTCACCCCGGCGGTCCGCGCCCGCGTCGGCTACCTGGCCGAAGGCCACCACGTCTACGGCTGGATGCGCGTCGAGGAGTGCGGCCGGTTCCAGTCCCGCTTTTATCCGCACTGGAACCATGACGTTTTTCACGGCGTCACCGAGCATTTCGGCCTCAAGCCGAATGCCTCCGCCAAGGACCTGTCGCGGGGCGAGCGGGCGGGCCTGTGCCTGGCCCTGACATTGGCCCCGGAGCCGGAATTGCTGATCCTGGACGACCCGGCCCTGGGCCTGGACCCCGTCGCCCGCCGCAGCCTGCTCCAGTCCATGCTGTACGTCACGCGCCGGGCCGACCGGACGATTTTGTTCTCCTCGCACCTTCTCTCCGACGTGGAGCGGGTCGCGGATCATATCGCCGTCTTGGACCACGGCGTCCTGCGCGCGAACTGCTCCCTGGACACGTTCCGGCGGCAAGTGCGCCAGTACGTCCTGCGCTTCGCCGGTCCCGTCCCGCCGCTGCCGCCCCTCCCCGGCCTGCTCCATGCGTTCCGGGATGAACATGAGATCGTGGTCACGCTCGCCAACCCGGACGTGACCACGGACCGCCTCTTGGCGAGCCTCCTGCCGGAGCGGATCGAGGTCGTGCCGCTCGGGCTGGAAGACGCATTCATTGACTACATGGGCGAGCGCCGCGAGCGGACGCTCTTCCTGCACGATCTGGAGACGGACCGGACTGAGGAGGCCACGGCATGAGCAGTGTGATCGTAGCGTCGCGTGAGAACCACAAGGGCGGTGGCCCTTGGGCCGGACGACGGGCGATGGTCGGCAAGGAGTTGAAGCAGAACCTGCCTGTGGCTGTCGTCGCCCTGATTGCCGTCAGCATCGGTCTGGTGGTTGCCGCGACGCGGCCAAGCGACGGGCCGGGCAGTTTCCACAACTACGGCGGTTTCGACGCCATCTGGAACGCTGTCACTCTGACACTGACCACGGCTGGTGTCTTGGTCGGGACGCTACTGGGTCTGTTGCAGATCATCCCGGAGCAACGGCGCGACCTCTGGGCGTTTCTGATTCACCGGCCCGTCACGGGCGACACCCTGTTCGTCGGCAAGGTCACGGCGGGCTTGCTCCTGTATGCCGGGGCCACGGGCCTGCCCCTCTTTGGCTTCGCCCTGTGGGCGCGGACGCCGGGCCACCTGGCGGGGCCGTTCGACGCGCGGCTGACACTGGGCGCGCTGGCAGGCATCTTGGCGGGCGTCCCCTTCTACTTCGCCGCCCTTCTTACCGCCCTGCGGCCCGCGCGCTGGTGGGCCAGCCGGGCCGTCCCCATCCCGGCGGCCATCGCCGTCGCCGCCCTCGCCTTGGGGATGCCGGAGTTATGGATGGCCGGTCTGGTCGTGTTCATTGGAAGCGCCGTGTTCGCTTTGGCCGCGCGCGGCGTGTTCCTGACCACGGGCGAATATGTGAGCCAGCCGCGTTTTTGCCGGGGCGGACTGGGAACCGTACTTTATGTCGGTTTACTCGTAGTTCTGATCGCCCTGATTGCGCTGGGGGTGGGCATATACAACACCCTGTACCCGAAGCATTATGCGGCTCCCGGCACAACACAGCAGTACGCCATTTCGGACGATGGGCAGATCGTACTCACAACTGTGTTCCAGGGTGAAATCAGCGAAATTCGCGCCCTGAATGGCGCTCCCGTGCGACACATTCCCACCGAAAGAACCTTCAGTTGGAACGATCTCCTTTCGCCGGTGATGGTTAATGATCCGGGCACGGTCGCATCCCGCCTCACTTTCAGTAACCCGGAACGTTATGCCCGGAGTACGGGCGCGGGGCGCACGGAAGAGCAGTGGTACTACGCCTCCGGCGGCGACCGGTTAATGGACTATGAGACGCGAACGCGCCAACTCACTGGCGAGATGGGTCCCTGCGGCTTCGAATTCAGTGACGGCATGGGGGCGGGGCAGTTCCCGTCACCGCTGCTATGCTTGGGCGGTACAAGTTGCGGCCAAGAACTACTCCTCTTCGCCCACGCTCAGTACCTCGCGGATCAGGAGAAACGGACCATCACGCCTCTCCATCTCAACTTGGACGGTCGCAGCGTGACGCACATACTCCCCCTCTGGTCGTATCGATATACGACCGACCCGCAGTTCGGCAACGCGCTTGTTGCCTACACCGGCCCGACCAACTTCCTCGTCATCGCCGGAAGCCGCTTTCTGCTCCTCTCCCAAGACGGGGAACTACGCTTCTCCGTCCCGCGCGCCTTACCGTCCCAGACATTCCCGTGGGTGCAGGCAGCGATGACGGCGGATGGGAAGCACGTCTTCTTCTGGTATGATAACGCGAATCCCCGGCTTCCGGCCCAGATTTTTGACTATGACGGCCAGGGCCATCTCTTTCAGCGCGTCTCGCTGCCGCCGCTTGTTTACGCGGAGCGGGTTACTCCCACCCCGCGATACCTCGCGGCGTTATGCGGTGTCACGGTGCCGCCTGGCATCAGCGCCGGCTATATCGGGCTGGCCGCCATGGGAGACTGGGCTGGGGATGCGGAGGCGAAGTCTGTCTGGCGGAGCCTCAAACACGATGTTCCAGTGAACAGTTGGACGCAGTTCCTGCTGACATCCATCTTGACCGGAATTTTCTCCTCGTTCCTGGCCTGGCGAATCGGGCGGCGGTGCGCGTTCGAGCGGGCGGGGCTGTGGGTGTGGTCGGTGGGGACGTTCTGGCTGGGCCTGCCGGGTGTGCTGCTGTTGATGTCCCTGCGCGACCGGCCCGCGCGGGAGCCGTGCCCGAACTGCCGCCGCCTGCGCGTGGTGACGCGGGATTTGTGCGAACACTGCGGCGCACCGTTTGCCCCGCCCACGCGGGACGGCACGGAGATTTTTGAGGACGCAGGGGAGACGCGGGCGGAGGCCGCCACGTCAGCGTGAGGCGAGGACCGGCTGCGGGGCGAGCGTCTTTCCGGGCTTGCGCGTGAAGCCGCGCCGGAACTCCGGCCCCTCGCCTTTGACCCGGTGGCTGAGGCGCAGGGCTGCCGTCAGGCGGCCCCAGGCGAGACCGTAGCGGCGGCGGCGCAGGTTGCGGCCCGCAGAACCCAGGTAGACGCGGGCGCAGCGCCCGCGCCAGTAGGGTTCGCCTGTCGTGCGCTGAATGACCCGGCCCAGCGTCTCCGGCAGGGAGAGTATTTTCTCGGCCCCGTCCAGCCAGATGCCGTGGTGACGGCGGTAGTTGGTCGTCGTCGTGGCCGCGTGGTCCACGCGGACGTTGGCGACGATCTCGGTGGTCCCGGCGATGGGGCCGAACAGGCCGATGCGCCGCACTAAATCCGCGTCCTCCGCCGGGACTTGCAGCGGGTCGAAGCCGCCCACGGCGAAGAAGGCGTCGCGCCGAATCCACGTCGCCTGCGGCGGGATGCCCTCCCCGGCCACAAGCATCGGGAAGATGTCACCCGCAAGCACCGGCTGATGCACCGTCTCCTCGCCCGTCTCCCCGCTGACGATCCGATAGCCGCCATAGATGTGCGCGGCCTGTGTGCGCTCGGCGACCTCCAGCATGGCGGCGAACGCGCCCGGCAGGGCGTAGTCGTCGTCGTCCAAAAAATACAGCCAGTCGCCCTGCGAGAGCGCCGCGCCGGTGTTGCGCGCCACCGAGCGCTCCGTGCGGTAGGTGTTTAGGACAATGACTCGCCCGTCGTCCATCCATCCGGCCCGCGCCAGCGGCTCGCCACAGTCGTTGACCACGAAGTGCTGGATATCGGCGTCCACCTCCTGCGCCAGCACGCTCTCCACGCACCGGCCCAGCAGCTCCTCGCGCCGGAATGTCGGCGTCACCACAGAGATCATCGCCATAGGACCCCATGATACCGGGCGCGCTCTCAGCCTGTCAACGACACGGGGAATGTCTAAGTTAGCAGTGGTAAGAAATCAATGACCGCCGCCTTATACCTCGGGTGCGCCCTCTGCCAGAGCTGGCGCCGGTTGTAGCAGTGGACGAAGAGGAACACTGCCCGCCGCAGAGCCTCGATGCAGCGAGAGAAGCAGCGGCTCTTGCGGCCCAGCCGGGCCAGGTGAGGCTTCATTAGGGGCGTGGCGCAGGTCCGCGTTGCCGCCCTCGACGCTGTAGGTCTCGCTCTTGCCCGGCGCGACCGCATGAGTGCCCGGCGCGACCGCATGAGTGCCCGGCGCGACCGCATGAGTGCCCGGTGCGTACATCAGTGCCTTGTAGACATTGAGGCCGTCGCTGAAGTACCGGGGTGAGGGCGGGGCCTGGTCCACCACACCCGGGAGCGCACCCCAGTCCCGCTCTTCCACCACCGACCAGCCGACGATGGCGTGGGTAGCGCGGTCTACGGCGGTGCAGACGTAGACCCGGCTTTTTTTGAGCCGACGAACGTGTACAACTCGTCCAGTTCCACCGTCCCTGCCTCCGGCGGCTGCGGCGGGTCCGGGTGCTGGGCCGCGAGCCGCTCGTGGTACGCCTTGAGCCAGTTGGCGACGGACTGGTGGTTGACCGACAGCAGCCGCCCGATGCGGCGCTGGTTGATGCCGTCCAGCGACATCCGCACGGCCTGCTGACGGACCGACGGCGGGTAGCCGGGCACTCTCGGTGCGGCGACGTAGACCTTGTGGCAGGCGGGGCAGTGGTGCTTCTGGCTGCCGCACTCGGTGCGGCCCCACTTGGCCTGGCGCATGGTGCTGTGACAGTGTGGACAAGGCTCGGTCATACCGGCAATTGTACCACAAGAGCTTTAGTCACTCCCCCGACACGCCTGACGTTTGGCCCCCGTGCCGCCAGGGTAAATGGCCTTCAACGGTCGCTCTGTCCCATCCGTAGGACAAGTTCAACGGATCGTGCAGGGCGTCGCCCTCAAAACGCAAACAAATTAGACAGGAAGTTAAACCAATGACGACCAACCAAACCGCCCTGGCGGGATATTTCACCAACCGCGCCGATGCCGAAGGGGCAGTGCAGGACCTGCGGAGCGCGGGCATCCACAAGAACGACATTGACCTCGCGCCTTACAGCGGCGTCGCCGCCGGCCAGTACGCCGGAACCGATCCCTACCTCGACAGTGACAGCTATTTCGGCGACGAACCCGGTGCGTCCGACTATGCTGCTGGGCACTCCGGCGGCTTCCTGATCACCGTGACGGGTGCGCACGTCGCCCACGCCCGCCAGATTTTGGAGCGCGACGGCGCGGATATGTCCGGCCGAGTCAACCCCGGCCTCGCCGATGAGGGCGTCCAGCGCATCCAACTCCGCGAGGAGCAGCTCAGCGCCCGCAAGCAGACCGTGCAGGCGGGTGAGGTCCACGTCCACAAGGACGTCATCACCGAGACCCGTTCCATTGATGTGCCCGTCACCCATGAGGAAGTGGTCATCGAGCGCCGCGCGGTGAACGCGGGGACGGCCTCCGACACGCCCATCGGCCAGGACGAGACCATCCGTGTGCCCCTGAGCCGCGAGGAGGTCACGCTGGAGAAGCAGGCGTTCGTCCGCGAGGAGGTCGAGGTCGGCAAGCGTCAGGTGACGGAGACCCAACACCTCACCGGCACGGTCCGCCGCGAGGAGGCCCGCGTCGAGAACACCGGCGATGTGCGCGTCGAGGACAGCGACCACCAGGCCGAGATGCTTGATGATGACGTGGTTGATCCCAGCACCCGCCCGACGACGCGCTGAACGCGCCGAAGGAGAGTGACCACCATGGCACAACTCATCACCGGCCTGTTCCACGACCGTGACGAAGCGGAACGGGCCGTCAGCGACCTGCAAGACCTGGGCTACCCCCAGGGCGACATCAGCGTGATGATGAACGACCGGCGGGACGCCCGCGACTTCGCGCACGATACGGGGACCAAAGCCGCCGAGGGCGCGGGCGTGGGCGCGGGCATCGGCGGCACTCTGGGGGCGATCATCGCCGCCCTGACGGCCACGGGTTCCGTCGCCGCTGTCGCCGCCACCGGCGGCCTGGCCCTGCCGCTGGTGGCCGGACCGCTCGCGGCGGCCCTGGCCGGGGCGGGCGCGGGCGGCCTGACCGGCGGCATCATCGGCGGCCTGATTGGCGCGGGCATCCCGGAGGACCGGGCGCGCTACTACGAGGAGGGCCTGAGTGCCGGCGGCATCCTGCTCGGCGTCCACGCGGAAGACGTGCAGGCTCCCGAAGTCCGACGGGTTCTGGAGCGCGACGGCGCGGACGATGTGCGCGGCCAGGCCGACGGAGCGGACGTGCCGCGCGGCAACACGGCGGCCCAGACGGACTTCGTCGCCGCCCCGGCCACGCCCGCGACTGCCGATTCTCGGCCTGACCCTCTGCCGGTCGCCCCTCCCGCTGACCATGTGGCGGGCGACACGCCGGAACACCTCCAGCTCCGCCAGGAGGAACTGACCGCGCAGACCCGCCAGGTGCAGGCCGGTGAAGTCCACATCCACAAGGAGGTCGTGACGGAGACACGCTCCATTGACGTACCCATCACCCGTGAGGAAGTCGTGATCCAGCGTCACCCGGTCGGCTCCGCCCTCAGCGGTGACGCCGACTTCAGCCGCGTTGACGAGGAGATTCGTATCCCCGTCATGGAGGAGCAAGTGACCGTCGTGAAGACGCCGATCGTGGTTGAGGAGGTGGAAGTCGGCAAGCGGCAAGTCACCGAGATGCAGCACCTCACCGGCACCGTCCGCCATGAGGAACTGCGCGTGGACGACCCGACGGACCATCGCGGCGAGATGCTCGACACGGACCGTACAGCCCAGAGCGACTCCACGCGCCGCTAGCCAAGCGCTCTGTGGGCCGCGCCTTTCGGCGTGGCCCTTTTTTGTGCTGGCAGTACGGCTTGACACCCGCGCGGCGCGCGGGGTAATATGCAGTGCGCTTGGCGGAGTAGCTCAGTTGGTTAGAGCAGCGGATTCATACCCCGCAGGTCAAGAGTTCGAGTCTCTTCTCCGCTACTTGCTCCCCCCGTCCCATTCACATGACCCCCATGATGACTCGTCCCTGCCGCCGGGCAGGTGCGAGTCGCTTCTGTTTTGAGAGGCGACGTTGATGGCTGAACCGACACTGGGCGAGGACGAGGTCCGGGGCCTCGTGGCGGGGGCGCTGGATGTCCTGGGCCTGGCCGGGAAGCGGGTGCTGCTGATCGTCCCGGATTCGACACGCACTGCGCCCATCGGGCTGATGTTCCGCGTCATTCACGACCTCCTCGGCGGCACTGTCCAAAACCTGGACGTGATGATCGCGCTCGGGACCCACCCGCCGATGAGCGACACAGCGATCAACGCGCGGCTGGAGATCACCGCGGAGGAACGCCGGGGCCGCTACGGCGCGGTGCGGATGAGGAATCACGTCTGGGACGACCCCCAGGCCCTTGTCCGCCTGGGGACACTGTCGGCGGGGGAGATCGGCGCGCTGTCCGAAGGGCTGTTCGAAATGCCCGTCAATGTGGAGATCAACCGGGCGATCTTCGACTATGACCATCTGCTCATCGTCGGCCCGGTTTTCCCCCACGAGGTCGTCGGGTTCTCCGGCGGCAACAAGTACTTATTTCCCGGCATCAGCGGCCCGGAAGTGCTGGACTTCTTTCACTGGCTGGGAGCCGTCATCACCAATCCTCGGATCATCGGCCACAAGGAAACGCCCGTCCGGCGGGTGATTGACCGGGCGGCGTCCCTGGTTCCCGTGCCGAAGACAGCCTTCTGCCTGACCGTCCAAGATCACCGTCTCGTCGGCCTCTTCGCCGGGACGCCCGAAGACGCCTGGTCCCGCGCCGCCGACCACAGCCGCCGCCTGCACATCATCGAGAAGCCGCACCCGTTCCACACCGTGCTGTCCTGCGCCCCGCTGATGTACGACGACCTGTGGGTGGGCGGCAAGTGTATGTACAAGCTGGAGCCGGTGGTGGCCGATGGCGGCGAACTGATCATCTACGCGCCGCACATCCGCGAGGTCTCCCCGGTCTACGGCGAAACCATCGAACGACTCGGCTACCACGTGCGCGACTACTTCCTGCGCCGATGGGACCGCTTCCGGGACGAACCCTGGGGCGTCCTCGCCCACTGCACCCATGTGCGCGGCATCGGCACCGATGAACACGGCATCGAACGCCCCCGCATCCGCGTGACCCTGGCGACCGGCATCCCCGAAGCGACCTGCCGCGCGATTAACCTCGGCTACCGCGACCCCGCCCATATCCGCCTGGAAGACTACGCGGGCCGCGAGGCCGAGGGCATCCTCCTCGTCCCCGAAGCCGGGGAGACTCTGTATCGCCTTGAAAACCCGCCCCCCTGGGCGCAGCCGGCTTTGCCGGGCTGAGGGGGGTATAATGCGGGCATGATTGACCCGCGTGTTTTCCGTGAGATGGGCCTCAACGACGCCGAGTACGCCCAGATCGAGCAGACCCTGGGCCGCGAGCCGACCCTGACCGAGCTGGGGATGTACGCCGTCATGTGGTCCGAACACTGCGGCTACAAGTACTCACGCCCCGTCCTGCGGCTGTTCAAGAAGTACCGGGAGGCCATGGACACCGGGGCGGTCGAGAACGCGGGCGTCGTGGACATCGGCGACGGCATCGGCATCGTCATGAAGATGGAGTCCCACAACCACCCGTCCGCCGTGGAACCCTTCCAGGGCGCGGCCACCGGGGTGGGGGGCATCCTGCGCGACATCTTCACCATGGGCGCGCGCCCCATCGCCATCCTGAACTCCCTGCGCTTCGGCCCGCTCGACGATGCCCGCACCCGGTACCTGTTCAACGGCGTCGTGGAAGGCATCAGCCACTACGGAAATTGCGTGGGCGTGCCCAACGTCGGCGGGGAGATCTATTTCCACCCGTCCTACGCGGGCAACCCGCTGGTCAACGCCATGGCCGTCGGCGTCGTGCCCACGGACGAAGTCGCCTCGGCGGGGGCACACGGCGTCGGCAACCCCGTGCTGTATGTCGGCTCGGCGACCGGGCGCGACGGCATCCACGGGGCGACGTTCGCCTCGGTCGAACTGGGGCCTGATTCAGAAAGTAAGCGGCCCAATGTCCAGATGGGCGACCCGTTCGCCGAGAAGCTGCTCATCGAGGCGACCCTCCAAGCCCTCGCCACCGGCCACGTCGTCGGCATCCAGGACATGGGCGCGGCGGGCCTGACCTGCTCCACCTGCGAGACCGCCGCCAAGGCGGGAACGGGCATGGACGTGGACGTGCGCCTGGTTCCCCAGCGTGAGCAGGGCATGACGGCCTACGAGATCATGCTCTCCGAATCTCAAGAACGGATGCTGGCGATCATTGACCGGGGCCACGAAGGCGAGGTCGCCGCCGTGTTCCACAAGTGGGGACTCAATGCCGCCGTCATCGGCCACGTCACCGACGGCGGAACCGTCGTCATCCGCGACGGCGACACCATCGCCGCCGAGGTCCCGGCCCGCTCGCTGACCGACGACTGCCCCACCTACGCCCTGGAAGCGTCCGAGCCGAGCTACATCAAAGAAGTGCAGAGCGCCGACCTGTCCCACCTGCCGGAACCCGACGACTACAACGCCGTGCTTCTTCGGCTCCTGTCTTCCCCCTCCATCGCCTCCAAGCGCTGGGTCTATGACCAGTACGATTCCATGGTCCAGACCCAGACCACCGTGCTGCCCGGAGCCGCCGACGCCGCCGTGCTGCGCCTGCGCGGGACGAACAATGCCATCGCCCTGACCACCGACTGCAACCCGCGATACTGCTACCTCGATCCCTACGTCGGCGCGCAGATCGCCGTCGCCGAGGCCGCCCGCAATCTGTCGTGCGTTGGGGCGACCCCGCTGGCCGTGACGGACTGCCTGAACTTCGCCAACCCCGAAAAGCCGGACAACTTCTGGCAGTTCCGCCGCGCTGTCCAGGGCCTCGCCGACGCCTGCGAGGCATTGGGCACACCCGTCATCTCCGGCAACGTATCTTTTTACAACGAGACCCCCGACTGCGCCATCTTCCCCACGCCGACGGTCGGGATGCTGGGCCTGCTCCCCGACGCCGAGAAGCGCGTGACGATGGGCTTCAAGAACGAGGGCGATCTGGTGTATCTGGTCGGCCACGGCGACGCGACGCTGGGCGGCAGTGAGTACCTGGCCCTGATGCACGGGCTGGAAGTGGGCCGACCCCCGTTCCTGGACTTGGCACAGGAGAAGGCGACACAGGCGTTCCTGCGCGACGCCATCGCCGAGGGCCTGCTGCGCAGCGCCCATGACGTCTCCGACGGCGGCCTGGCCGTCGCCCTGGCCGAGTGCAGCATCGTGGGGTCGCTGGGCGCGGACATCACGCTGGCAGGCCCCGTGTCGGCCGTGCATTTGTTCGGAGAGCGGTGTTCGCCGGTCGTCGTCACGTTCTCCCAGGACGACAAGGCGCGGGTGCAGGAGTTGTGCGACCGGCACGGCGTGGGTCACAGCCCGCTCGGCACGGTCGGCGGCCAGAGACTGAGCATCCGCAGTGATCGGAGAAGCGCACTTTCGCTCTCCGTGGGTGTCCTGCGGGACGCCTTCGAGTGGGCGATTCCGCAGGCGATGGCGGGGGGGTAGAAGACTGCCCACCACCCTGCTCCGTTCGTTCCTCACTGCGCGGGGTCCTCCCGAAGCGGGAGGATCAGGAGTGGCTGTGTCATTGACAGGGCCATGTTTGTTGTCCGAGCCTTGTCCGAATCCTCCCGCTGCGGGAGGACCCTGTGACCGGAGCGAGGAACGAGCGCAGGGAACAAGGTGGTGGGCAGTCTTGGACCACCCTTGCATTCTTCTCGCTCTCCGTGTTATAATTCCGTCAACATCTTGACGAAAGAGCCTGGCGGGGGACGACATATGGCATCAGTCAACGGCAGCAACGGCATGGGGAGCAACGGCTTCGGGCAGAACGGACACGGGCTGCCGGGCCTGCGCCTGGCCGCCGCTCCCTCCTTGCAGGCTGTCCCCCAGAAGCGCACCGAGATGGGAACCGTTGTCCGGGGCAGCCTCCAGGCCGGCATCCAGATGAAGCTGATGGGCGACCGGTCCGTGGAGGACATCCGCGCGGGCAAGTTCGTCGTCGTGGAGGGCGCGCAGCACGAGTTCTTCACCATGATCACCGATGTCGCCCTGGACTGCGTCTCCCCCGGCGCGCTGGCCGCCCCGCCGGGGCGCGATGATGCTTTCCTCAAGACCATTCTTTCGGGCACATCTACCTTCGGCACCGTCACCCTGCGGCCCCTGCTGATGCGCCTGAAGGGCGCGGGAGAATTCGAACCCGTGAAGACCGTCCCGACCCACTTCAGCGAGGCGGGCGAGGCCACCGAAGAAGACATCGCCGACATCTTCGGCGCGGAGACCCAGGGCGGCAGCTACTTCCACGTCGGCGCGCCCCTGGACATGGCCGCGATTCCCGTTTGCCTGGACCTGAAAAAGTTCGTGGAACGCTCCAACGGCATCTTCGGCAAGTCCGGTACCGGCAAGACGTTTTTGACCCGCTTGTGCCTCTGTGGGACCATCAAGCACAAGCAGGCCGTCAACCTGGTGTTTGATATGCACGGCGAGTACGGCTGGTCCGGCACGACCGAGGACCCGTCCCGCGAGGGCGTCTGGGGCCTGAAGCGCTACTTCGACAGCCAGGTGCGCGTCTTCACCCTGGACGCCGACTCGGCCCGGCGGCGCAAAGTGCCCATTGAGAGCGAAGTGAAAATCCCCTACGCGCAGATCAGCGTAGAAGACATTCAGCTGCTGGCCGATGAGCTGAACCTGAACCCCAGCGCCGCCGAGACGACGTATCTGCTGGAACAGCACCACGGGCGCAAGTGGCTGGCCGCCCTTCTGGCGATGGACGGGGACGCGCTCAAGGACTTCGCCGAGCGCAGCGGCGCGAACGCTCTTTCTCTCGGTGCGCTCAAGCGCAAGTTGGGCCGACTGGTGGAGGAGTGCAAAGGCTTTCTGGTTGCCGACGCCCATGAGGCCGATGACGCCGTTCGTCAGATCATGGCCTGCCTGCTCAAAGACACGCACGTTGTCTTGGAGTTCGGCCATTATCGAAAGCCGCTCCAATATATGCTGGTCGCCAACATCCTCACCCGGCGCATCCACGAAGAATACGTCAAGCTGACCGAGGACGCGATGGGGGACAAGGGCAAGAAGCCGACGCCGCTGGTCATCACCATTGAAGAGGCGCACAAGTTCCTCAGCCCCCATTTGGCCCACCAGACCATCTTCGGCACCATCGCCCGCGAACTGCGCAAATATAACGTCACGCTCTTGGTCGTAGACCAGCGCCCATCGGGCATTGACTCCGAGGTGCTGTCCCAGCTCGGCACGCGCATCACCTGCCTGCTCAACGACGAGCGCGACATCGAGGCCGTCCTCACCGGCATCTCCGGCGCGCAGGCCCTGCGCGGCGTCCTGGCGTCCCTGGACAGCAAGCAGCAGGCGCTCTTGATGGGCCACGCCGTCCCCATGCCCGTCGTCGTGCAGTCGCGCACCTACGACGACGACGCCTTCCGCAAGAGCATGGGCGAGTACAGCAAGGTCGCGGCGGAATTCGACCCGAGCGACTGGAAGTGACAGTGCGTCCGTGCCTCCACTGTGACCCCGGCGTTGAAACGCCGGGCTATTCTCCAGCGAAGGAAAGTCCCTGCGGGACTGTGACGCCCCTCTTCAGTCCCGCAGGGACTTTCCGTGCCTCAAGAATAGCCCGGCGTTTCAACGCCGGGGACGTGCGCCCCCCCCCCCGCCGGGGACGTGCGCCCCGCCCCCAATTCTGGGGGAGCCTGATTCCATTCCTGCTCGCCGCGCCCGCGCTGGCACAGACGCCCGCGCCCATCACTGCCCCCCCGCGCCCTCTGCCACACGTTTCCCTGACATGGAGCCACCTGCAAGGTGGTTTTGACAACGTCACCGCCGACACGGTGCATCTGGACTACGGTGGTAAATTGACCGTTGACGCGCCGCACTTGCAGGGCGACCTCATCGGGTCCCGCTATGACGCCACCGGCGGGGTGCGGGTCCACGCCAATGACACCACGCTGACCGCCGACCGCCTGCACGTGGACGGCTTGCAGCGCCTGGCCTTCTCCCAGGGGGCCGTGCTGGCGCGCCGCCCGTTCGTGGTCAAGGCCCCGGACATCCAGTTCCAGCCGGGGCAACTGACGGCCACCCGCGCGAACGTCACCACCGCACGGCCGGGGGACAGCCCGGACATCGAGCTGCGCATCTCCCATCTCACGGTCCGGCCTGTCCAGGACATGGACGGTGCGGCCACGGGGCGCGACCACGTGCGCATGGACGGCGTCTCCCTGTATGTCCTGCACAACCACATCATCACGTTCCGGCACCTGGGGACGACCATCGGGCCGCAGCCGCCGGGGGAGCCGCCGCGCCGGAGGCCGCCGACGCCGGGCGTCGGCTATTCCCTTCGCTTCGGCCCGTACATCGGCTACGGCAGCAGCACACGCATCGGCCATGCGCCCGTCGCCTACGATCTGGTCTTGCCGCTGCGCGGCGCGCCGCAGTTCAGCCTCACCAGCAGGCAGACGCTGCTGCACGGCCCGCGCCTCCGGCCCGAAACGCCGTTCCCGCCGCCGCCCGCGCCGGGCGACCCATTGGCGGCGATCCGCGCGCTGACCACCGCGCCGACCCCGCTGCTGCCGCCCGGCGACCCGCTGCTGTTCCACGACTTCCTGCCCGGCGGCAACCTGGTCTCCCTGTTCGATCAGCCGTCCACGGCGACGCTGAACGCGAACGAGGAGGTCTCCGCCCACATCCCGACGGAGGGCAACGGGCGCAGCGACCTGTATGTCACCCGGTACCCGGAGATCAACCTCAGCGGCAGCATCCCCCTCACCCCCGTGTACGGCCTGCCAGCGCCGGACGACCCGGCCACGTTCCGGGCCTACCTGCGCCACCTCGTCGTCTATGCCGGGGCGAGCGTGGATGTCGGGCAGTTTTACGAACAGTCCGGCGACGAGCGCGCGGGCAACATGGGGTCCCCGGACGGTACCAGCGCGTCCGGCGCGAACATCCCCACGTCCGTGGACGCGGGGCGTCTTCGGTCTTCCGTGTCCCTGTACACGCGCCCGTTGCTGCTCGCCCCGAACACCGTGTTTTCGCCCTCCTACACCGTCACCACCAACCACTACACGGGCACGTCGCGGACGTACAGCTACAGCCAGTACTCGCTGGCCGTCAGCCACTTCTTCAGCGACTACAGCGCCCTGGGCGTCCGCTACACCGGCAGCCAGGTCGGCGGCGCGTCCCGGTTCAACTTCGACGTGCTGAACGCCTCGCGGGAGCTGGACGGGCGGCTGCAGCTCGGCGACCGCCACTTGACCCTGGCCGGGGGCATCAATTACGACCTACAGCGCCGGCACATCATTGACTACACCATCGCTGTCGCCCCCGGCCTGCGCGGCTTCACGCCCGTCTTCTCCTTCCAGTTCTTCAGCCGCACCTTCGGCCTGAACTTCGCCATCCCAGGCCTGAACTTCTGAGGGCGTAAGGCGAGTTTCTGAAACAATGGCACTGTCACAGGGGCGCGATCTGCCAAATCGTGCTTTTTTTGTGAAAACTTATCTCAGAGAGACTTCTGCAACTTTCAACAGCGGCTGAAAATTCGCTTGACAAATCCCTGTACCTTTGATACAATGGCGTCATGTCCAGTATTCAAGAAGTCGCGCGTCAGGCCGGGGTGTCCCCGGCGACCGTGTCGCGCACCTTCCGCACCCCCGGCCTGCTCAGTCAGCAGACCCGCAGCCGGGTGCTGGATGTGGCCGCCCGGCTCAACTACGTGCCCCGGCCCCACGGCGCGCGCGTGGAGGCCGTCGAATCGGCCCCGGAGGTCTCCGGCGCGCTGGGGTTCCTGTACTTCGCCTCGGACCTTGACCAGAGCCACATCAACGAGTTCTATGCCCCCATGATCGGCGGCGCGCAGGCCGAGGCGGGCCGACTCGGCCTGCACCTGATCGTGCGGACGACCTCTCGCTATGAGCGCCCCGCCGAGATGCCTCGGATGTCCCGTGAACAGGCTGTCGCCGGGACGCTGCTGGTCGGGGCCGCCCTGCCCGACGTCCTCAAAGCGTTCGACTCGCCCCGGCATCCCTCCGTGCTGCTGGACAACTGCAACCCGCGTGGGCATCATGACTGTGTGCTTTCCGATGGCTTCGGGGGGGCGCTCGCCGCCACGCAGCACCTGCTGGAGCTGGGCCACCGGCGCATCGCCTTCTTCTCCAATGAGCCGAACGCGCCGTCGTTCCAGGACCGGCGGCGCGGCTACCTGTGCGCGCTCTGGGAGGCGGGCGTCTCCCCGGACCCGCGCTGGGCCCTCAGCACGACACGGCAGGAGCCGCTGGAGCCGCACCTCGCGCCGCTGCTGGAGCCGGGTCCCGACGCCGTGACCGCCGTGGTCGCCTCCAACGACTGGAACGCCTTCAACGTGATCAAAGTCTGCCGGGGGCGCGGCCTGTCCGTGCCGGAGGACATCAGCGTGGTCGGCTTCGACGACATCTCCTTCAGCGTCCACTGCTACCCGCCGCTGACCACGGCCCGCGTGGACAAAGACGCCATGGGGCGTCTCGCGGTGCGCCGACTGGTGAGCCGGATCGAGGAGTGCCATGCGGGCGAACCGCCCGCCCCGCCGGTCCGTTTGATCGCGCCCGCTGCACTCGTGGTGCGCGCCTCGACCGCGCCGCCGAACCGAGAGTGCGCATGAGCGCATGATGCAATGTTTCTGAAACGAATTCTCGGCTCCGTCGCGTCCGCTCGAATTATTGACATGAAAAGTAAGGAAGAATCAGAGAATTGGCAGAGGGTGCCGCCGAAATTCTTTCAGAAACTTCCGCAAAAAAAAGTTGTTGACAAACCGGAGTTGTTCTGTTACAATGGCGCTATGTTCGGTTTTCCGTTAAGTCATCTGTTCGTCAGGCCAACGTATCGAAATGCCTTCCGAGAAACCCGAACCGACATCAATTCTATGCAAGACCGCGACCCAAAGGAGAAAGTCATGAAAAGAAAAGGGTTTACCCTGATCGAGCTGCTCGTCGTCATCGCCATCATTGCGATCCTGGCGGCCATCCTGTTCCCGGTGTTCGCCAAGGCCCGTGAGAAGGCCCGCCAGACCACCTGCGCCTCCAACGAGAAGCAGCTCGGCCTCGGCATCATCCAGTACACCCAGGACAACAATGAGGTGGGTCCGTCCAGCGTTCCCGACATCGGCTACGGGGCCTCCATCTACAACGACCATAGCGGCTGGGCGAGCGACATCTACCCCTATGAGAAATCCACCGGTGTCTACCGCTGCCCGGATGACCCCTCCAAGGCGCCCACGGTGTCCTACGCGATGAACGACAACCTGTTCGTCGAAGCCTACAGCGGCACCCTTAACACGG
The DNA here is from genome assembly GCA_965277485.1 of Capsulimonadaceae bacterium. GTDB lineage: Bacteria > Armatimonadota > Armatimonadia > Armatimonadales > Capsulimonadaceae > JAFAZD01. The sequence goes on from CBDICZ010000002.1 coordinate 38,519, forward strand.
ACACCGTGACTGGCTTGAAGATCGGGCAGTATGCGTCGCCCGCCAAGACGATCGTGCTGTTCGAGGTAGTCAATAGCCCAAGCAACGTCGGTACGGCTGGCCCTGACCCCTCGGTCGCTGGCACCAGCGCCGGTCTCACGGCCAATGGCTCGACCGGCGACGACGGCAGCCATCGGTCCTGGCACATGGCCTACCAGAACGTCAACTATGACACGGGCGTGTTCTCCAATGCACTTGCGCCAGCGACCTATCCCGCCGTCCCCGCTGGGGCATCGGGCCAGGGCTTCGAAGCGCTGACAGGCCGGCACACGGACGGCTCGAACTACCTGTTCGCCGACGGCCACGTCAAGTACTACAAGGCGAGTGCCGTCTCCGCCGGTGTCAGCAACGGCCTTGCGGGAGACGCGGGCAATACCACACCTAGCGCCACGCCGACGGCCGCCAACACCGGCAACGGCAACTTCTCGGCGACCTTCAGCTACCAGTAAATGGAAGCCCCATAGGCCGCACGGCGGTGTCGCAGCGGGGCGACACCGCCAGTCGATCCGGGTCTGCGCCTCCCGTCCGGGGGAAGCCTAGTGTCCGTCCTCTTCACTGCGAAGTCCGGTCCCGCTCGTTGAGCCGCACTGAAGAACCCGCGCCTGACCGGTCCGACACCGAGCGTGAAATCCGCTCAACCACATAACTCAAGGAGAAAGTCATGAAGAGAAAAGGGTTTACCCTGATCGAGCTGCTCGTCGTGATCGCTATCATCGCGATTCTCGCCGCCATCCTGTTCCCCGTGTTCGCCAAGGCCCGTGAGAAGGCCCGCCAGATCACCTGCGCCTCCAATGAGAAGCAGCTCGGCCTGGCGTTCATCCAGTACGTCCAGGACAGCGACGAGGTTCTGCCGTGCGGCACGGTCCCCGATGCCACAGGCGCGATCACCCCGGCCTCCCTGAAAGGCCAGAACGGCCGCGGCTGGGCGAGTCAAATCTACCCCTACGTCAAGTCCACCGGCGTCTACCAGTGCCCGGATGACGCTTCCGAGGCGGCGAATTCCTATATCTCCTACGGGATGAACGGGAACGTGGACCCAACGAACTATGTCGCCGCTGACAACTACGCCGGTGATTTCACCACGACGCCGCTGGCGTCTTTCGTCTCCCCGGCCAAGACGGTCCTTATGTTCGAGGATCAGTATAACCAATGCGACCCGTCAAACCCATTAGACCAGTATTCGTCAACCGGCAACGGCAACGGCAGACCCGCCTACCGGGGCGTCTACGAGACGGGCGTCATGAATGGTGAGACCGGCGTGACTGCCGCGACCACCTACGCAGGCAGCAACCAGGCCGGTGGTGAGTTCAACCCGACCTACGATTATGACAACCTGACCGGCATCCACACGGACGGCTCGAACTTCCTGTTCGACGACGGCCACGTTAAGTACTACAAGGGCTCCAGCGTCTCCGCCGGCAACGACAACGCCGACAGCAGCGGTGACACCGCAACCTGCGGCACCCCCGCAGTCTACAGCGCTGGCAGCGCGACCGCCGCGAACACCAGCTGCGGCAACTTCGCCGCCACGTTCAGCATCCACTGAGCGCTTCACAGCAAGGTGTGCGCCCCAAAACAAGGCGCACACCGATCTCCCCCATGGCCGTGCGCTCGCGCGCACGGCCTTCTCTTTGTCCCACCCGGAATGAGGTTAACCCGATGAAGTTTCAGATTCAGTGCATGGCCCTGGGCCTGGCCTTGATGAGCGTCGCTGGTTGCGCCACGCCAGTCCATACCGTGACCGCGCCGACGGCGACGGTGGCCGCCGTGACCCGGCCCACCATCCACCTGGAGGCCGCCGACGCCAAGCGCGAGGGCGCCGTCACGCTAGCGACGACGCGGCCCGGCTACACCGGCGCGGGCTACGTCACCGGGTTCCAGAACACGGGGGATCAGGTCGTCTTCACCATCCCGAACGCCACCCCCGGCCTGTACGACATCAAAATCCGGTTTTCCTCGCCGAACGGTCCGAAGGGATACACGGTCGTCGTCAACGGCGCATCGTCGTCCGGGATGTTCCCGGCGACCGATAACAAGACGTGGGCCACCCAGGACGCGGGCAAGGTGCAACTGCAAGCGGGCGTCAACACCGTGACGATCCAGCGCGGATGGGGGTACTTCGACATCAACTCCGTGGACCTCGTGCCCGCTGCCCCGGACCCCCGGCCGCTGCCGGTCTCGGCCAAGCTCAGCGACCCCCAGGCCACGCCGCAGGCGCGCGCCCTGATGCAGTTCCTGGTCAGCCACTATGGGCGCGTGACCCTGTCCGGCCAGCATGAGACGGCGGACGCGCAGTACGTGCAGCAGACCGCCGGGGTGACGCCCGCCATTCTGGGCGGGGACTTCATCGAGTACTCCCCGTCGCGCGTCGCCCATGGCTCGGACCCGAAGGGCGAGACCGAGAAGATGATCCAGGCGGCTCAGGCGGGCCAGATCGTCACCATGCTGTGGCACTGGAACGCCCCCATGGACCTGGTGGACTCGGCGGACCAGCCCTGGTGGAAGGGCTTCTATACCACCGGCACGACCTTCGACCTGCAATACGCCCTGGACCACCCGCAGTCGCCGGAGTACGGCCTTCTCCTCAGCAACATGGACGTGATCGCCGCTCAACTACAGAAATTCCAGGCGGCGGGCGTCCCCGTCCTGTGGCGTCCCTTGCACGAGGCGTCCGGCGGCTGGTTCTGGTGGGGCGCGAAGGGGCCGGGGCCGTTCGTGCGCCTGTGGCGGCTGATGCACGACCGCTTCACCAACGTGGACCACCTGCACAACCTGATCTGGGTGGACTGCTCCGGCGGGGACGCCTCCTGGTACCCCGGCGACGCCTATGTGGACATCATCGGCACGGACGCCTACCCGTCCGACCCCGACGACGCCCTCAGCAGCAGTTGGGAGGACTTGCAGCGTCAGTACAACGGGCGCAAGCTGGTCGCCCTGACCGAGTTCGGCGGCGTGCCCGATGTGGACAAGATGTATCAGTACGGCGTCCGCTGGAGCTACTTCATGTCCTGGACGGGAGACCTGGGACCGCACAAGCTGACCCCGGCGGCGCTGACCAGTCTCTACCACAGTGCCGACCTTGTCACCGAGCAGCAGCTTCCGGGGCGTACCCGGCGTTAAAACGCCGGGCTATTGAGAGCAGAAAGCCCCTCCGGGGCTGGTTTGTCCACACCCCCGGAGGGGCTTCCGTTCGCGTAGGCAGGGGAGGGAGTCCCCTGCGTCGTCTCCCGGAACTGGGCGGCGTACAGACCCGCGTAAGCGCCCCCGGCGGCGAGCAAGGTCTCGTGGGTCCCGCGCTCGACGATGCGGCCCCCGGCCATGACCAGGATGAGGTCGGCGGCTAGGATGGTGGACAGGCGGTGCGCGATGGCGAAGGTGGTCCGGCCCGCCATCAGCGGCGTCAGGGCGGCCTGGATCAGCCGCTCGGAGTGCGTGTCCAGCGCCGAGGTCGCCTCGTCCAGAATCAGGATGCGCGGGTCCTTCAGGATCGCGCGGGCGATGGCGACGCGCTGCTTCTCGCCGCCGGACAGCTTGTAGCCGCGCTCGCCCACCACGGTGTCATAGCCGTCGGGCAGGGACACGATGTGGTCGTGGATCGCCGCCGCCTGCGCCGCCGCGACCAGCTCGGCGTCGGTAGCGTCGGGCCGCCCGTAACGGAGATTTGCCCGGATGGTGTCGTGAACGAGATACGTCTCCTGCGTCACGACCCCGATGGCCTGCCCCAAGGACTCCAGGGCGATGTGCCGGACGTCGCGCCCATCTATCGTCACCCGGCCCACGTCGGCGTCGTACAGGCGCGGAATCAGGTACGTCAGCGTCGTCTTGCCCGCGCCGGAGTGGCCGACGAGGGCCACGAGCTGCCCCGGCTCGGCCCGGAACGTGACGTCGTCCAGCGTCGGAACAGCCTGCTCCGCGTTGTAGCGGAAGGCGACGCGCTCGAAGGCCACCGCGCCGCAAACCTGCGCCGGTGTCAGCGACACGGCATCGGGCGCGTCCGTGATGTCCTGCTTCAAGTCCAGGTACTCGAAGATGCGGTCGAACAGGGCCAGGGCGCTCGTGAGTTCCACCTGCGTGTTCAGCAGGCCCGTCAGCGGGAAGAACAGGCGCGCTTGCAGGGTGGTGAAGGCGACGATGGTTCCCAGCGTCAGCGCCCGGTCGCCGTGGGCGACGATCAGATCGCCCGCCAGCCAGTAGACCAGCACCGGGGTCACGGAGAAGGTCAGGCCGATCAGGTTGAAGAAGTACCGGAAGATCATGGCCTGCTGAATCTGCGACCCGGTCAGCGCCTCGTTCTCCCGCCCGAACTTTTCGAGTGTCAGCCCGCGCCGCCCGCTGGTCTTCATCAGCAGGATGCCCGACACCGAAAGCGTCTCCTGCATGGTCGCGCTCAGGTCGGCGAGCTGCGCCTGCACCCGGCCCCGGACGCCGCGCGCGATGTCCCCCACCTTCGCCCCGCCGAGCGCGAACACGGGCAGGATGCCGAGCGAGAGCAGGGTCAGCCGCCAGTCCATGACCACCATCGCCACCAGCGTGGACAGCACGGTCACGACGTTGGACAGCAGGCTGGCCGCCGTGTCGCTGAGGACGGACTGCACACCGCCGACATCGTTGGCGAGGCGGCTCTGTATTTCCCCGGTGCGCGTGTCGGCGAAGAAGCCCAGCGACATCCCCTGCAAGTGGTCGTAAAGCCGGTTCCGCAGGTCGCGCATGATGCGCTGGCCGACCAGGACGCTCCCGTAGCCGTAGACCAGCGACAGCGCCGTTCCCCCCACGGTCGCCGCCAGCGTATACAGCGTGTACCGGGTGATGACATCCATGTGCCGCCCGACGAGGCCCCGGTTAATCAGCACACGCAGATAGAACGGCGACAGCAGCCCCAGCGCGGCGGCGGCCAGCACCGCGACCGCGATCCCCAGGGCCATCGCCCGGTACGGCCCGAACGTCTGGACCACCCGGCGCACCGTGTCCGCATTCAGCGGCTTCTTGGGCCCTTCCGGGCCTCTCGCCCCGCCGCGCATCGTCATTCCCATGGAGAGAGTATACCGGAGAAGAACCCACCCCGCCACGGCAAGCCGTGTCACCCCTCCCGAAACGGGAGGGGGAAGAGACATTCGCGGATGCCGCTTGATACCAATCCTCACCCGTTTCGGGGGAGGTGGACCGGCTTGCCGGGCCGGAGGGGGTTCTTACGCCTCACCCATGCGGCCTCACCAGCACCACATAGTCCCGTGTGTCCCCGGCGAGATGGACGCGGCCCCCGGCGGGGACGGTCTTCCGGTAGAGCGCGAACGGGACCAGGTTCATCCCGTTGTCGCGCCAGGTCCCGGTGATGCCCGTGTCCGTAAACCCGGCGGCGAGGACGAACGCGGGCGGCTTCGCGTCCGGCGTCAGCATCACGAACACGTCCATCGGCCCGGCGCGGGGGGCGACACGGAAGGTCAGGTCCGTCTTGTTCCCCGGCTTGCTCGTCCGGCCCATCGTGATCCAGCGCGCGCCGGTCAGCGCGTCGGGAAGACGATGGAACGTGTTGTCCCCGGTCCCGTCCACGTCGTCGAAGAAGGGCCATTCGGCTTGAACGGGTTCGTCCACGTACAGCGCCGGATTGGAGGCATTGCCGGATGTCAGGCCCTGCACCCATTCCGACGGGTCGGGCGCGCCGCGTTCGCCGTTCGGACCCAAAAAATACAGCACGGTGGAATCGGAATGGCCCAGGCCGTCGTCCACCGTCACCCGGTACTTGCCGGGCCGTGTCGGGGCGTCCCAATAAAAGACATTGTCCACCGGGTGCGTCCCGGACTGCTCGTAATTGCCGTTGGTTAGTGTGCCGATGACCTGCCCGTTCAGCGTCAGCGTGAGTTGCGCGGCGTTGGAATAGACCTTGATGCCCGTGCCCACCGTGCCGCGACGCAGAAACCAGGTCTTGCCGCACAGATGGACCACGGGCGTCTGCGGGCGCAGGAACGACTGGTAGATGTAATAGGCGTCCTTGGGGAACCCCGCCGCCGTCTCCAGGCCCTTGGTGTTGTAGCCCTTGTAGCGGGGATCGTTGAAGTCGCGGAACGTCCACCAGGTGAACAGGGGAACTTGATCTGAAAGGTTCCGAAAAACTTCCTGGCAGCGCGCCTCGGCGACCAGGTCCTGATATTCCTCCGGCTCGAACTTGTTGACGATGTGCTTGGGCGCGAGGGCGTCCGTGTGGACGGAGATCACGCCGCCCGCGCCCGTTTCGGAGAACCAGTGGTAGTACATTGCCTGCGCGTCGAAACTCCAGATCGTGCCGCCGTACCAGCCGTTATAACGATTCGCGGCGACGAAACTCAGCGACGGGTCTTCATCAAATCGGGTGTCACTCGCGTAGGTGATGTAGCGCGACGAGTCCTCCTGGGCGATCACGGTCGCGTAGTCTTCCAGGGTCCCCACGTCGGACGCCTGCCGGATGGCCTCGTTGCCCGCGCTCCAAAAGATGATCGAGGGATGGTTGTAGTTCTGCCGCACCATCTCCCGCGTGATCTGCTCGCCGGTCGCCGTCGGCGGCCCGGCGTTGGAGTGCCCGTTCTCGGCCCAGACGACGATGCCGCGCTCATCGGCCAGGTCATACTCCCGCGCGGCGTGCGGGTAGTGGGCCAGCCGGACGAAGTTCACCCCCAGGTCCTGCATCCCGTCCCAGTCGCGGACCAAATCGGCATCGGAACCGGCGCTGAGCGCCTCCTCCGTCTCCTGGTGCTTGGCGACGCCGCGCAGGGGCGTCGGCACGCCGTTGAGCAGGAACGCGCTGCCGGTCATCTGGAAGGACCGGAACCCCGTGCGCTCGGTCACGCTGTCCGTGACAGTGCCGTTCACCAAAGTCTCCGTCGTCGCGCCGTACAGCGCCGGGTGGCCCGGCCCCCACAGCCGGGGGTGGGGGACGTGGACGATTAGCAGCACTGTTCCGCGCGACTTTGGGGCGACCGTCACCGTCTCCGCCGCTGTCGCTGCGACCTTCCCCGCCGGGTCCGTCAGCGTGTCATGCACCGTCACCGCCTGCGCCGCCGGGCCGTCATTGCGAACCAGCGTCCGCAGCAGCGCGTCCGCCCCGTCCGCGCCGACGTTCTCCGGCGTGACGTACAGCCCCGAACTCGCGTCATCGGTCGGGTCCACATGGACGGGGTCCGTCTCCAGCAGCGAAACGTCCCGGTACAGGCCGCCGTAGACGTGATACAACTGCGTCCCCAGCCCCGACGGCAGGCAATCGGCGGTGTCTTCCGGGTCATTGTCCACCCGGACGGCCAGCACATTATCGCCTTGAAAGTTCGCTGCCGCCGTCGCGTCAAAAACGGACCGTGTGTACGCCCCCCGATGCTCGCCCAAATATGTGCCGTTCAAATAGACATCCGCCACCGTCGCCGCGCCCGCGAATTGCAAGTAAAGCTCGTGCCCTTTATCGGAGTCCGTCAGCGCGAAGTGCCGCCGGTACCACGCCGCCGGGTGCGTCGTCAGGTCCGTGCGAGTGTTCCAGGTATGCGGCACGGAGACAGACGCCCACTTCGCATCGTCAAACCCCGTCTGCTCCGGCCCCAGCGCGTCCGTGTGTCCGACGAACTTCCATGCGCCGTCCAATGAGACGACGTGACGCTCCGTGACCGGCGGTGTGAAAGGGGCTTGTGAGAACGCAGGCAGGGCGGCAAGAACAAGCAACAGGACAACGAGGAACGGTCTAACTGTCATCCGCCCGCTTCCTCAGCGTGGATGGTGGGCGTGTAGAGGGTTGACAAGTCGCAGTAGGATTGGCCGGCGGCGAGGGCGTTGGCGAGGGCACGCAGGCAGGCTTTGCACTCGGCGCGGGCCTGACGCTCGGCCCGCTCGCGGGGGGACAGCGCCGGGCCTTTTGCACCCGCGTCAAGTGTCACAATCAAGGAGTTCGGGTAGACCAGCTCGATCCGGGCCAGGGAGACGCGGGTGCGCTCGCCGAAGTCGGCGGCGACCACGAACACCGTCCGGCGGTCGTCCGCGCTCTCCCGGTCCACCGCGATCTCCTGCGCGTCCCGGATGTTGACCAGGTTCGTCCCCGTGTAGACCCACATGACTCTGTTATGGCCGGACGGGTGCTGTTTGTCAAGCGTCCTGCCCCGCCGAACGGCTAGGGTCACGCCCTGCCCGGATGGCGGATGCGCGGGGACGGGGCGTGGGTGTATCATCAAGTCAATAAACGCGAGGAGACAACGATGACAGAGACACAAAGCCCTTTGGCCGCGCTCTCACAGGAACTGGCCGGTGTGGTGGAGCGCGTTGCGCCGTCCGTGGTGCGCGTGGATGACGGCAGTCGTCTGACGGCGACGGGAATTCTGTGGTCCGCTGACGGCCTGATCCTGACGACGTCACATGGCGTGGAGCGTGACGAAGACTTGGCGGTGGAGCTGGCATCGGGGACACGCCTTCCGGCTGCACTCATCGGGCGGGACGAGGAGACCGATCTGGCCCTGCTGCGCGTCACGGCGGCGGGTTTGCCCGCCGTCACGCTGGCGGACTCCGCCGATGTCCGTGTCGGCGGCCTGGTCCTCGCCCTGGGGCGGCCCGGCGGCGCTGGCCTTTCGGCCACCCTGGGCATCATCAGCGCCCGGCTGGAAGCGCAGAGCGAGGGACGCGAGGAGTTCCTGCTGCACACGGATGCGACCTTCTATCCCGGCTTCTCCGGCGGGCCGTTGGTGAACGTCGCCGGTCAGGTCGTCGGCCTGATGAATCTCTCTCTGGGGCGCGGGCAGGGCGTCGCGCTGGGCGGGCCGGTCCTGAGCCACGTCGCCGAGGCGCTGCTGGCGCACGGCCAGGTCAAGCGCGGCTACCTGGGCATCAGCACCCAATCCGTCCCGCTGGCGGAGCGGCTGCGCGAGAGTCTCAGTCTGGCCCAGGAGCACGGCCTACTCGTGGTCGCTGTCGGCGCGGACACCCCCGCCGAGGCCGGGGGCCTGCTGGTGGGCGACACGTTGCTGGCCCTGGACGGTCAGCCGGTCCAGGACGCGGACGCACTGCGCCGTCGCTTGCGCGCCATGCCCGCCGGTCAGGCTGTCGCGCTGACTCTGCTGCGCGGCGGTCAGCGGCAGGAACTTGCGGTGATGCTGGGGGCGCAGGAGTAATTTCATCATTCTTCACCCTCTCCTTTCGGAAGGAGAGGGTGGCACGACTTGTCGTGCCGGGTGAGGTATCTCGGCCTGAAAGAACAAAATCATGCTGCTTGGGATGGATGTGGAGACGGCACGGCTGGTGGAGGACGTGCGCCGAAGCGTCGTCGTGGTGTACTCACAAACAGGTCACGGCGCGGGTGTCATCTGGGACAAACAGGGACTCGTGGTGACCAACGATCACGTCGTGGCCCGTGATGGTCGAGTCACTGTGGAGGCCGCCGACGGGCGGCGGCTGGGGGCGACGGTGATGGCGCGGGATCGGGAGAACGACCTGGCGCTGCTGCAAGTCCGAGAGACCGGCCTGGTCGTCGCGCGTCTTGGTGACTCGGCGGCGCTGAAGGTCGGGGAGATCGTGCTGGCGGTCGGCCACCCGCACGGCGTCAGGGACACGGCGACGCTGGGCATCGTCAGCGCGCCAGGCCGCGAGACCTGGGTGGGGAGGGCGCGGCGCGAGGTCCTCCAGGCCGACATCGCGCTCGCCCCCGGCAACTCCGGCGGGCCGCTCGTCAACACACGGGGCGAGGTGGTCGGCATCGCGGCCATGATTCTCACTCCCGGCATCGCCGTCGCCGTGCCCAGCCACGTCGTCGCCCGATTCGTCCGGCTGGCGACTCACGGGCCGCTCAGGATGGCGGCATGATCCGTGTCATCCTGGTGGCGGCCTATGCATCCGTGCGGGCGGGGCTGGATGCCCTGCTCGCCGGGCTGCCGGACTGCGAGATCGTCGCCCGCCTGTCCGTCGCGGGCGAGTTGGAGCGGCTGCTGCCGGAGACGCACACGAACGTGATCCTGCTGGACGCCCTGCCCGGCGACGTCGCCGATGTCACCCCGGTACTGGCGGGAACAGAAGTGGGGCTGGCCCTCTTGAGCGAAGAGACCGAGGACGGCCTGGGGCTGTCGCGGGCCGGGCTGAACGGCTGGGCGTGGCTGCGCAAAGACTCTGAGGGGCCGGAGATCATCGGGGCCGTGCGCGCCGTGTCGGCAGGGTTGGTGGCCGTGGACCCGGCCCTGCTCCCACGGCTGTTGAGTGGCATGGGCGCGTCGCCGCAGAGCGCTTTGAGTGACCCCGACCCACTGACGGCCCGTGAGCGCGAGGTCCTACAGCTCATGGCCCAGGGCCTGCCCAACAAGCAGATCGCCACGCGCCTGTCCGTCAGCCTGCACACCGCCAAGTTCCACGTCGCCTCCGTCCTCGCCAAATTCGGCGCGACCAGCCGCACGGAGGCCGTCACGCAAGGCGTCCGGCGCGGCTATGTCCTGCTGTGACACGCCCGCACGACCCGCCCGATGCCGCCCAGGTCATCGAGGATGGTGACTTCGGCGTAGCCGAGCGCCCGCGCCTGCTCGGCGACGGCCTCGGCCTGGCCCTGCCCGACTTCCAACAGCAGCAGGCCGCCCGGAGTGAGGTAAGGAGGCGCTTCGGCCAGCAGGCGGCGATGGAGCAGAGTGCCGTCGGCTCCGGTCGCGCCCGGAAGGCCGACGAGGGCCAGGGGAGGCTCGTAGTCGCGCACCTCCGGCTGCAAGCCCGGCAAGACTACCTCGGTGATGTAGGGTGGGTTGGAGACGATGACATCGAAGTGAATGTCGGGAGGCAGGGGGCGCAGCAGCTCGCCCTGGAGGAGTGTCACCCGATTTACAAGGCCCTGCCGGACGGCGTTCTTGCGGGCGACGTTCAGCGCATCACGGGAGATGTCCGTGGCCCAGACTTGACAGTCCGGTCGCTCGGCGGCCAGTGTCACGGCCAGGCAGCCGCTCCCGGTGCCGATGTCCGCGAACCGAGGGCTGGGAATCTCCCGACTCAGCGCGAGCGCGGCCTCAACAAGAAGTTCCGTCTCCGGGCGCGGGATCAGCACGGCCCGGTTGATCTTGAAGGGCCGCCCGTAGAACCACTGCTCGCCGGTGATGTAGGGCAGGGGACGGCGCAGGACTCGAAGTGATACCGCCTTGTCAAAGATGAGTCGCTCACGCCCGGTCAAACGCCGCTCCGGCTCGCGCGCCAGGTCCTCCCGCCGCGCCTTCAGCGTCCAGGCGAGCAAAAGCCGGGCGTCCAGCCCCGGCGTCTCTACGCCCGCCGCCGTGAGAAGCGCAATCGCCTGCCTGAGTGCCAGTGCGACATCCATGTCGTACAGATTGCACGGCGGGGGCGGCAATTCCTTGCGGGAATCGTCCTCGCGGCGGATCGGCCCTCACCCCGGTCGCAAGCGACCGACCCTCTCCCAATTCTGGGCGAGGGTGGGGAAGCAGGAGCCGCGTCCTGACCCTCTCCTTTCGGAAGGAGAGGGTGGACCGGCTAGGGTTTTATTGGGGTTGCCGGGCCGGGTGAGGTATCTGGGGCCGGTGAGGGACGCCCTTCCCCCATCAGTTCAGGCTGAATGTCCCCGCGACCGGCCCCGTCTGGTTCGGGCCGAGATACATATCATTGACGGACGCCGCCTTGTAGCCGCTGTAGCTGTTCCCGCTGGCGTCCTCCTGGTCCGTGTTCTGCCCGTTGTTCTGACCGGCAGAGACCTGCGTCGGCTTCATGGACTTCACGTGGCCGTCGGCGAACAGGAAGTTGGACCCGCCGGTGTGGACCCCGCCGGTCGTGGACCCGTAGCAGGTGGCATACGGCGTCCCCGCCACCTGGAGAGTCCCCGGTGCTTGGCCGGCGTCCATCGGCCCGGTCTCAAACTTCATGTCGCCGCAGGGAGTCGCGGGTGAGTTGCCGGAAGCCGTGCCGTCGGGCTGGTCCGTGAACGCCCCCGCTACGGAAAGCTGCCCGTTGGGAAGCCCGTCCGTCCCCGGCGAAAGGTCACTGTTCGTGCCGGACGTCAGGCCCTCATCCGTCTGATCAATGCGCGCCGTCGCCCCGAAGACTTCGCAGATCAGGATCGTGGAGGCCGGCGCACTGAAGGCCGCGTCCGACTGCGCCTTGGCATTGGTGTTGTAGGCGTAGGAGACGGGATAATAGGTGTAGGCGCCCGCCGCGCCGCCCACGGGGACGTTCGTCTGCGAGGTCGGATCGTCGGGGCATTTGTACAGGCCCGTACTCTTGACATAAGGCTGGATGGCACCGGCCCAGCCCTCGCCGAACGGGACCCCCGTGCCTCGGGCGACGCCGCGCGGCATGACCTCATCGTTGTCCTGGACGTACTGGAGGATCGCCAGACCGAGCTGGCGGACGTTGGAGGCGCAGGAGATCTGCCGGGCCTTCTCGCGGGCCTGGGCGAACACCGGGAACAATATGGCCGCTAGGATCGCGATGATGGCGATCACGACGAGCAGCTCGATCAGCGTGAAGCCTTTGTTTCGTTTCATGGGTGTCTTTCTTTCTCGCACCGGTGTCGGCGTTTTGGACGCTTTTATGAAGAATACGTTCAAAATATGAAAAACTTCTGACGCGGTGCCGAAAGCAGGGTCACTTCAGAAACAGCTCGATGACCGGGACGGTGACGTCGGGCTTCTTCACGGGCAGGCGTAGCATGACCGTGTCAGACGCGATATCGTGTCCGCCCTGCCAGGCGGGGCGCGGCTCGATCTTGACCTCGGAGGCGTCGTTGAGGAGCTGGGCGTACTCGATCTTCCCTTCCAGCCCGTCCAGGGGCAGTTCCACGAAGGGCCAGGCGAAGACGTGGACGTACAGGCGGTGGGTGCTGGGGTTGTAGGTCAGCCGACAGTCGCGCGGCGCTTGGAACTCGTCCGGGGCCTGGGTGCAGCCGTAGATGGACCGCCCGTGGCGGCGCATCCACGCGCCCAGGCCGGACAGCCGGTCCAGCGCCCGCGCGTCGAACTCGCCCCGTCCCGTGGGGCCGACGTTCAGAAGCAGGTTGCCGCCTTTGGAGACCGTGTCCACGAGCATCCGCACGAGCTGCTCCAGGCTCTTCCAGCTTTCCTCGTCGCGGTGGTAGCCCCAGGACCCCGAAAAGGTCTGGCAGGCCTCCCAGACCACGGGTTGCCCGTCTACCGTGACCCAGGAGCGCGGCTGGTACTGCTCCGGAGTCTTGATGTCCTGGTCGATCTGGAGACGGTCATTCAGAATGATGCCCGGCTGAAGCTCCCGAATCATGCGAATCAGGCCCTCGCTCTCCCACTGCTCCTTGCCCTTGCCGTCATAGGAGAAATCGTACCAGAGGACATCCACCTTGCCGTAGTTCGTGAGCAGCTCGCGGGTCTGGCCCCACAGGGAGTCCCGGTAGCGGCCCATGTCCCGCTGGGAGTTCGCGGCGCGGGCCTCGGCGTCGTCGCGCTGCGGGTGCAGGTCGTCCACGGTGTAGTCGGGATGGTGCCAGTCAATCAGGGAGTGGTAAAAGCCGACTTTCAGGCCGTGGGCGCGGAAGGCGTCCACCATCGGGCGCAGCAGGTCACGGCCGGCGGGGGTGTTGGTCGCCTTGTAGTCGGTCAGGGCCGAGTCCCACAGGCAGAAGCCCTCATGGTGCTTGGTGGTGATGACGAAGTACTTCATGCCGGCGTCCGCCGCCGCCTTCGCCCAGGCGTCCGGGTCGTAGAGGTCCGGGTCGAAGTGTCGGAAGTACTTCTCATAGTCGGCGTCCGCGATCTTCTCGTAGTTCTTCACCCACTCGTGCCGGGCGGGCAGCGCATACAGGCCCCAGTGGATGAACAGGCCAAGTCGGTCCTGGACGAACCAGGACGTGTCTCCATCTGTGGGGGCGGGTTGCGGGATCATACGGAACTCCTTGGGTGTCGGGTGTGCCGTTATTATACTGGAATGCGTGGATTTCGGACACGCCGCCGCGTATAATAAGGGGTATGACCTCCGAGACCCCGCGCGTGGCGCTGCTCATCAACATCGGCAACCGGACCGACGCCGCCCGCTACTTCAAGTTCATGCGCAACATCCCCCTGCGCGTCGCCGAGAAGACGTTCCTGCCCGCCGCCCCGGTGGTCCATCTAGGCCCCCTCAAGAACATCGAGGCGGAGGGTCACGCCGTGCCCGGTGACATGATCGGCGTCCCGATGACCCCACGGATGCTCCAGGAACAGCCCTACGAGTTCGTCCGGGACAAGGTGTTCCAGGCGGTGCGGATGGCGCGGGACGCGGGCGCGGGGGTCGTCGTCCTGACCGGCCTGATGGGCGGCGGCGCGTTGGGAGAAAGGCTGATCGCGGAACTGGCGGGGGAGGAGGCCAACGCCGGGCTGATCCTGTCCACCGGCAACGGCTACACGGCGGCGGTGATTGGCGATGCCCTGCTGCTGGCCGCGCACCAGCGCGGGGTGGATGTCGGGCGGGCGCGGCTGGCGGTCGTTGGGGCGGCGGGGTCCATCGGGCAGGGGGCGCTGGAGACCCTGCTGGGGCGGGCGACGTTCGGCGGCGTGATGGCGTTCGGCAGCACCCCGGCGGCGGGGCGCAGCATGGAGCGCCACCTGCGCGAACGGGGCATCGAGGCGACAGGGCACGCCGACCTGGCCGATCTGAGGCACGCCGACCTGGTGGTGACGGCGACCAACAAGCCGCGCCCGATCCTCTTCTCCGAACACTTCAAGCACGGGGCCGTCGTCTGCGACGCCGCCGTCCCCATGGCCGTGGACCGGAGCGTGCGCCAGGAGCGCCCGGACCTGTTTCTCTTCCAGGGCGGCGCGGTCATCCCGCCCTCACGGGGGACGCCGGAGTTTGGGTTTGATTTCGGCCTGCCTCCGGCCACGGCATTTGCCTGCATGAACGAGGGGTTTCTGTTGGCCCTGAGTGGAAGAAAAGAGTTGGCGACGACGACGCGGCGCATCCCCGTGGAGAACATCCTGGAACTCGACCGCCTGGGCCGACACTACGGCTTCCGCACGGTCATCAAGCATTACAGTGAGTCGGATGAGGAGGCGCTTGCGTGAGGCGGTGGGAAGGGAGGGTGTTCAATTCGTTGGGCGCGAGCTGGAGCAGAAAGCGCATCAAGGTACGCCGCACGTCTGGGCACATCTGGGATTGGAGGAAATGGACGCCGCAGCCGTAGCCGCCCGCGGGTCCGTTCCCGTCGTGGCGGGTCACGTTCCCCGCTCGGTGGACGACGCCGGTGACGGTAATGAGGCCGGTCGGCAGGGGAATCTCGACCTCCAGACCCAGTCCTACCCGATAGGGCATCCTGGAGACGAGGTAGAGGCCCGTCATGCTGAGGTCCCGGACGACGGCGGAATGGAAGCAGGTGCCGGCGCGCGGATCGATTGCCGCGCCGGATTGCAGGATGGCCGGGCCGAGCGCCCGGACACCGGCGTCTCGACGGGCCACGAAGCGGCGGAACCGGCGACCGTCTTCGCCGTGGGAGATGAGCGGGTGCGGATGGTCAGGCAGCATACCGTCATTTTCGGCAAGGACGATGACGTTCTTCAGGCGGGCGAGACATTCAGGGCAGCAGGTCGGAGACGGCGAATTCCACACTCTGAAAGCCCAATGGGAAAACCGTCTCCCCGGCAGAGTGGCGGGTGAGGCTCCGGTATCCGTGACCGAGCGGCTGAGTGGGCATCGGCCCCGGCTGCCTGTAAACTTCAATCAGGCGCTCCGGTAGATTGACGATCCAATACTCCGGAATACCCGCGCGAGCGTAGATGGCCGATTTCGCCGCCTGGTCCATCAGAAGCGTCGTGTCGGAAATTTCCACGACCAGCACAGCGGTCGTCGGATGAGCCGCCTTGTAAACATCGTAGGAACCCAGGACGACGGCCACATCAGGCTCCGGCTTGTTGCGCGGGGAAAGAACCAAAGGGAGTTGTACGCGGACACTGTGGCCGGTCGCATAGACACGGCGCAATGCCTCCGTGACGGCCTGGATGCACCAGGCGTGTGGTTCCTTCTGCGTCATCTTTCGAATGATTTCCCCTTCAATGAGTTCAAGTTTCTCGTCCGAGCCGAATGCGCCAAGATCGGCGGCCCGCTCGAACTCACCCACCGTCCACAGCCGGCGATTCTCCAGATACATCCTATCTACCGTCTTCGGCGCGCGCGGTACAGCCTTCGTCGTCATGCCTCGGTCTCCTGTTTGAGCTTCTCGGCCTGGTCGGCGTTGACTAGGGCGTCAATGACGGTCTGTATCTCGCCGCTTAGGATGGTGGGCAGGTTGTGGATCGTCAGGCCGATTCGGTGGTCGGTCAGGCGGTCCTGCGGGAAGTTGTAGGTGCGGACCTTCTCCGAACGGTCCCCAGAGCCGACCATGCTCTTGCGCGAGGCCCCGATGCTGTCCTGTTGCTTCTGCATCTCGATGTCGTACAGCCGGGCCTTGAGGACGCGCAGGGCCTTCTCGTAGTTTTGGAGTTGCGAGCGCTGGTCCTGGCAGGTGACGACCATCCCCGTCGGCTTGTGGATCAGGCGCACCGCCGTCTCGTTCTTCTGCACGTTCTGTCCGCCCGCGCCCTGCGACAGCGTGTGTTCACGGATCAGGTCGTTCGGGTTGATCTCGATCTCCACGTCCTCGGCTTCGGGCATGACGATCACCGTGGCCGTGCTGGTCTGTAGTCTCCCGCTGGCCTCCGTGACGGGGACGCGCTGGACCCGATGCACCCCGGACTCGAACTTCAGGGCCGAGTACGCGCCCTGGCCGTGAATCTCCATCACGGCCTCCTTGACGCCGCCGATGCCGGTCTCGTTGGTGTTCAGGAACTCGTACTTCCAGCCGCGCTTCTCGGCGTAGCGCATATACATCCGCATTAGCTCGCCCGCGAACAGCGCCGCCTCCTCACCGCCCGCCGCCGCCCGGACTTCCAGCACGACATCCTTCTCGTCGTTGGGGTCCTTCGGCAGCAGCAACACCTTGAGGTCTTCCTCCAGCGCGGCCCGCTGCGTCTTCAGGTCGTCGAACTCCATCTGGGCCAGGTCGCGCATCTCCTCGTCGAGCGCCCCGCGCAGCATCTGCTCGGTCTCCTCCAGCTGACGTGCCGTGGATTCATACTGGCGGAACTTCTGCACGATCTCCGTCAGGTCGCTGTACTGCTTGTGGACGCGCCGGTACTCGTCCATGTCCCCAAGCAGCGCCGGGTCGGCCATGCGGCGCTCCAGATCTCGGTACAACTGCTCGACTTCGGCCAATTTCTCAAACATAAGGGGTGTCCAGACATGACGGTAGGGGCGCAGCGTACTGCGCCCCTACAAAAACAACGGGCCGCTAGGCCACGACGGCGGCGGGTTCTTCCGAGGCGGGAGTCGGCGGGACGAGAGCTGTGTCGTGTTCCCGGTCCCAGACGCTCTGCAAGGCGGCCAGCGCGACCTCGATCTGCGCGTCGTCCGGGACGCGCGTAGTCAGATACTGTGTCCACAGGCCGGGGGCGATCAGTGCCTGCGCCCAGCCCTTGTCCCGGTTCGCGCCCGCCCACTTCAGTATCTCATAGGCGATGCCTGCGACCACGGGCAAAAGAAGCAGGCGCAGGCCCGCCATTTCCAGCACGGAGCCGATGCCCGCATGGGAGCCGTGGCGCGGCAGCAGGGAAAAGACAAAGATCGCCGTGATCAAAACAATAAAAATGAAGTTGGTGCCGCAGCGTGGGTGAATGCGGCTGGACTCGCGCGCGCCCTCCACCGTGAGGGGACGGCCCGCCTCCAGGGCGTTGATCGCCTTGTGTTCCGCGCCGTGGTACTGGAAGACGCGCTTGACGTGCGCCATCTGCGAGATCAGGCCGATGTAGGCGAAGAAGATCGCCAGCCGGATGCCGCCTTCAATCAGGTTGGACGCCAGCCGCCCGTGTCTCGGAAAGAAATGCTCGGTCAGGAACCACGGCAGGGTCCAGAACAGGCTGAACCCGATCACCAGCGCCAGCACGGTCGTCAGCCCGATGGCGATGCCGTTGATGGTCTTGCCTCCGGCTCCCCCAGAATTGGGGGCGGGGGGGGCTGACACAGGCCCGCCCTGACCCAGCGCCAGGTCTACGGCGGCGGCCGCCGGGGACTCACGGAATTTCGGATCGTCCTGCGCCTGGACATTGGCCGCGTAGGTCAACGCCTTCATGCCCAGCGCCATGGCGTCAATCAGCGCCAGCGAGCCGCGCAGGAACGGCTTGTTGAGCCACATCACCGGCTTCAGGATGGTCTCGACGGGTTCGCGCTGAATCACGATCTCGCCGTCGGACAGGCGGCGGCAGGCGACAGCGAAGAAGCGCGGGCTGCGCATCATCACGCCCTCGACCACCGCCTGGCCGCCATACTGCTGCCGCTCGTCCGCCATGAGCAGCGCCTTACTTCTTCAGGCCGTACTTGGACAGGAACTTGTCGACGCGGCCCGCGCTGTCCACCAGCTTCTGCTTGCCGGTGAAGAACGGGTGACACTGCGAACAAATTTCGACGTGGATGTTCTCGCTCGTGGACCGTGTGGTAAACGTGTTGCCGCAGGCGCAGGCCACGGTGGTCTCTTTATAGGTGGGGTGGATGCCCGACTTCATTGTGTTCGTCTCCTTTGGGGCGTTGCTGGAACAACTCGGTATTATACCATCAAAACAACCACACTGGCAACCACGTTCCCGGCTCGCCTCTTACCGGGTCAGGCTGCCAAAGCGGCATCAGGCTCGGCACGGGTGACGGAGAAGCGCAAGCCGAGCGCACTGAGGGCGGCTTGGACAGTTTTGAATTCCGGGTTGCCCGTCTGCGCCGTGGCGCCCGTGGCCTTTGCGACGTTACGCAGGGCGACGAGAAACGTCTCCGCGTCGCCTTCCTCCAAAACGGCCTCTAAATATCCGGCGACATATTCTGGGTCGGCCATGTCTTCAGCGAAGGTCTCGCTGATGTCCTTCAAGTGCATTTTTGTACTCCTGCCAAAGCGCCTGCGCGGCCTCAATGTCCTTGTCCTGCGTGTCCTTGTCGCCTCCGCCGAGTAAAACGACCATCACGTCCCCGGCAAGCGCGAAGTAAATCCGGTAGCCCGGCCCGAAGAAAATGCGCAACTCAAACACGTCCTTGCCGACGCTCTGAAAATCACCGAAGTTGCCGTTTTGCAGGCGCGTGAGGCGGGCCTGGATGCGCTGGCGCGTCTTCTGATCCCGGATGCCGACGAACCAGTTGTCGAAAGGCGCTTTGCCGCTGTCGGGAACAAGGACCTTCACCTCACGCTCAACGACATCCATGTCAAAGTGTATCCGGCCAGGTACGTCCTGTCAAGCCTTCTCCAACTTGGCGAAGCCAGTGTCCAGTTTTTTCAGGCCGACGGGGGCAGGGAAGGCGACGGTGAGGACGGTGTCGCTGTCGTAGCTCACGACCGTGCCCGTGCCGAACTTCTCGTGGCGGACCTTCGCGCCCAGATTAAAGGGACGTGTGCCGCTGCCGACCGGAGCCTTGCGGATGTCGTCCCACTTGGGAGCCATGATGGACTGCGGGCGGCGGCTGCCGTCTTCTAAAGTCGGCGTGTAACCCGCCGCCGTCCCCCGGCGGGCGGTCTTGGCGAGAAACAGTGACATGGGAATTTCGCTGACGAACCGAGACACGGGGTTGCGGCTGACCTGGCCGAACAGCATCCGGGACCCGGCGTAGGACATATACAACTCATCGCGGGCGCGGGTGATGCCGACGTAGCACAGGCGACGCTCTTCCTCCAACTCCGTCTGGCTGCTCATGGCCCGGATGTGGGGAAAGACGCCTTCCTCCAAGCCGCACAGGAAGACCACGGGGAACTCCAAGCCCTTGGCCGCGTGCAGGGTCATCAGCGTCACCGAATTGGCGCTGTCTTCCAGACTGTCAATGTCCGACACGAGCGAGACATTTTCCAGGAACGCCGAGAGCGTCTTGTCGCCTTCGTTGGCCTCCTGCTGCTGCTCGAATTCCGTGGCGACACTGAGCAACTCGCCGACGTTCTCCACGCGCGACTCGGCATCGTGCGTCTTCTCTTTCTTCAGTTCTTCCAAGTACCCCGTCGTGTCCAGCACGTTCTGGACCAACTGGGAGACGGTCTGTGAGTCGCGCTTGTTGTGCAGGTACTCGATGATCTTGACGAAGGCGCTGATGCTGTTGCGCGCGCGCATGGGCAGTTCTATTTCATTCACTCGGCGGCAGGCGTCCCAAAAGGCGATCTCGTAACGGGCCGCGAAGCTATTCACTTTTTCCACCGTGGCGACGCCGATGGCGCGGGCGGGGACGTTGATGATGCGCCGCATGGAGAGGCTGTCGTAGGGGTTCAGGACCACGCGCAGGTAGGCGAGCAGGTCCTTGATCTCCCGCCGCTCGTAGAACCGGACGCCGCCGACGATCTTGTAGGGGATGCGGTAGTTGATGAACTGCTCTTCCAGCGCGCGTGACTGCGAGTTGGTTCGGTACAGCACGGCATGGTCGGCATAGCGCTTGTCCCCGGTGATGGTCCCCTCGCGGACGACGTTGACGATGGCGACGGCCTCTTCAATTTCGTTAGGCGCTTCCACGAGCGTGATGCTCTCGCCCTCGATCTTGTCCGTCCACAGCCGCTTGTCCGCCCGCCCCCGGTTGTTCTTGACGACGTGGTACGCGGCGTCCAGGATGGTCTTGGTGCTTCGGTAATTCTGTTCCAGCTTGATGATGGTCGCGTCGGGAAAGTCGCGCTCGAAGTTCAGGATGATCTGCACGTTCGCGCCCCGGAAGGCATAGATGGAGTTGTGAACGACAATGCCCCCGGCGATGTAATTTCGCAGGTTCTTGACCGACAGGTCGTAGACCTTGCCGACATAGTGTTCGGTTTTGAAGCCACAGATGCGGCGGCCCTTAATACTACCGTTTGCGAAATTCCGATTGCCTGCTGTCTCGAAGACAGGGACCCAGTGTGACTGCATTATCTGCTCTGCTGGAAGCGCTTCATACCTACCTTTGCCTGTGTGAGCATAAGTTTTGATCCGCATGAAACCTAATGTGGTTTGCAAGCGCTTGGCATAATCCCATGCCTCATCGTAATCAATGAACTTCGCCTCAAAACAGGCGTCGTCATCGTTCCAGGCGTATACCTTAAAAGTCGGTCCGTTGCTTTTCCATTTCCCGGCATCATCAGGCGGGAAGGCTACAAAGACTACATGACCTTCATACGGCAGGGAATCTGGCTTTTGAACCTCTGATGCTGCGCCAGCATGGTGAAGCCCGCCGAACATTACATGATTTGGCGTCACGCGCACGGACGGGCCTTGATAGGCACGGATGTTTCGGATGGGGCCCGCATAGTCATTCACAATGACTTTTTCAACAAGCGCAGCCTTGACGGGATAGCCGCCGCAGGATGCAAGAACTTCATCACCCTCCTTGATCTGCTCCACCGGCACATAGCCAGAGGGAGTCAGGATCGGCGTCCCCTCGACAACGCACTGGTCGTCGTCGCCGACGACGCAGATGTTGCGGTGCTTGCCGCTGAACAGAGTCAGCAACTGGTACTGGCTGTCGTTCACGTCCTGGAACTCGTCGCAGTGGACGTAGCGGAAGCGGTTCTGGTAATGCTCGCGGGCCTTCTCCGACTCGCGCAAAAGTTGCACCGTCTTCATAATCAGGTCGTCGAAATCCAGGGCGTTGGACAGCGTGAGCTTTTCTTGGTACAGTTGATAGACCCGGCCCAGGGCGCGCTCGAACGGGGACGCGGTGAAGTCGCTGAGTATCTGCTGCGGGGTTTGCAGCGTCTCCTTGGCCTTGCTGATCTGGGACAACAGGGCGCGGGGGGCGAACTGCTTCTCGTCCAGGTCCAGCTCGCGGACCGACTCTTTGATGAGCGCCAATTGGTCGCCGTCGTCGTAGATGACGAAGTTCTTGTCCAGGCCGATCTGGACGCCGCGCTCGCGCAGGACGCGGGCGCAGAGGGAGTGGAAGGTGCCGGCCCAGAGGTCACGCATGGCGAGGTCGCCGACCAGGCGGGCGATGCGCTCCTTCATCTCGGCGGCGGCCTTGTTGGTGAACGTCACGGCGAGGATGTTGTAGGGGCGGACCTGGCGCTCGCGGATCAGGTAGGCGATACGCTTGGTGAGCGCGTTGGTCTTGCCCGACCCGGCGCCGGCGAAGATGAGGACGGGGCCGTCGTCGTGCAGCACGGCCTGCTGCTGCGGCTCGTTCAGGCCCTCAAGGAGTGCGGAAGTCATGCCAGAGAGTATACCCGGCGCGGGGCGGGGGGAGCCCCCACGAGGCTGAAGCCCCGTGCTTCAAAGGGCAAACGCCCGCCTGCGCGGGCAGGAGACATAACTCTTTGCCCGCGCAGGCGGGCATTTGCCCTCAATAGCCCGGCGTTTCAACGCTGGGGACCACGCGCGCCCGCCAACGCCGGTGCCGCGCACATAGCGACGCCGTTCAGCCTCACAAGTGGCAGGTCGCCAGGCCACGCTTCTCCAAATATTGCTGGTGGTACTCCTCGGCCCGCCAGAACGTCTGGGCCGGGGTAATCGCTGTGGCGATGGGCTTGCGGAATTTCCCACTTGCTTCCAAAGCGTCTTTGGATGCCTGCGCCGTCACCTGCTGCTCCGCCGTGTGCGTGAAAATCTCCGTGCGGTACTGTGTCCCGTGGTCCGGCCCCTGCCGGTTCATCTGGGTGGGGTCGTGGTTCGCCCAAAAGACGTTCAGCAGCGCGTCATAGGAGACCTGCGCCGGGTCATACTCCACCTGGACCACCTCCGCGTGTCCGGTCCGGTCCGTGCAGACCTCCTGGTAGGTCGGGCGTTCAATGCTGCCGCCCATGTAGCCGACGGCGGTGGCCTTCACGCCCGGCGTCTGCCGGAACGCCGCCTCCACGCCCCAGAAACAGCCCGCCCCAAACGTTGCGACTTCGGTACTCATCAGCGCCTCGCTTTCTCTTCTGGTATCATAACACGGGGCCCAGGCCCAAAGTTCGCCCCGGAGGAGCAAAAATGAAAACTGAACGTGTCACGATCTCGTTCGAGGTCGCCAGGAGCAAGAACTACCAGTCCGTCAAGTTCGCCCTGGCCGAAGAGATCATGCTGGAGGAGGGCGACGACCGCGACGCCATCGTGAAGGCCGCCCGCAAGCGCCTCTTCAACGAGGTCGGCGACACCGCCGACAAGGCCCTCACGCACCTCCTCGCCCAGCAAGACGTAGGTTGACCGTCTCCGACAGAGATCACGGTGCTCCCTCATCCCACTGCTCACGCCCGAACCAGCCCAGGACGAACGCCAGCGCGCTGAGGAACAGCGGGATGCCCAGGAAAAAGATGATGGTGTCCACAGTCAGGATCGGCCTCATCGGGTAAGTCGAGACGCCTGTGTGTCCATATTTGTCACTGCCGACCCAGGTAAAACTGCCGTCAAAGGGGACGCCGCGCCTCAACGCCTGCACACCCGGAATCCCACTCAGAGCCGCGAGCAGTACGGCAATGGGACACAGCACAAGGAGCCAAACAGCTACGGCGGTTTGAGACGGCCCGCACTCCGTCGCCAGCCATTTGGCATAAAGGCAGGCTAATCTGTGCATGGTAGTCTGAGCAGTCAGATGCCTGGTAGCGTACCGCCGATTCAGGGCATGGCCTCAATGGTCACTGTGCCGCCATCCGCGACAACAACCGTCAGGCGGCATCCGTGCATCAGCCCCATCCCAAACGACAGCAGCCTCGTACACTTCCACCATGATGACACCGCCACCGGCCACAGTTATGGCGGTGGCGTTGAGGAGTGGCAGAGCGAGGGATGCAATCCTGGAGGCAGGGAGGGTGAGGTATTCAGAGAAGCCGGTGTCAACGATGGCATCAACCGTCTGTATGTCGCCACCGGGGCCCTTGATCGGCAGCCGGATAATGGCATCCCGGCCCGCCGTGACTTGGCCGACAATCATGCCGCCCCACCTCTTCTCATGTTCCCGATGCGCCCGAACGTCTCGGAACCGACGCGCATCGCATACAGGGCCGCACCGGGATGCTTCGCCTGCAAACGGTGCGAGGCCGCGATGTCGTCCGCGCCCAACTCATAGTCGCCCGTCTCAATGTCAATTACTAAAACTTGACCGGTCTTTCCAGGCTCGACGTAATTGCGGATTTGTGCGTCATAAAGCGCTCTACCGCGCTGAACGACCTGGGTTGCGGAATATCGAGGGTGCGGCATAGGAAAAGCTCCTTCTGGGTGACTTCAGCCGATGTCTGTCGGACGGATGGCCTCTTGTTCAAGCGGTCGCTGGAATGTCCTCGGCTCGCAATGTAGTCAAGTTCTCCTCGTCCAGCGACGCCGACACTGACAATCTGTTGGCGTGGTTGTTAATCGCCCGCTCAAACAAATTGCGGGCAAGTCGGGCGTTGCCGAACGCCTCATCACGCTTTGCATACAAGTCCTTGAAGCCTTGTTCCAGTTTCACTATGGCATCGCTTGTGAGTTGATAATCGCTCTTGTGGGCAAAGCGGACGAAAATCTCAGTGAGTTCAGAGGGCGAATAATCGTCAAAATGGAGAAATTTGTTGAAGCGAGATTGTAGGCCGGGGTTGCTTCGGATAAACTTCTGCATCGGCTCTGTGTAGCCAGCCACAATGACGATTAGATCGTCTCGGTGGTCTTCCATGAGCTTAAGGAGAGTGTTGATAGCTTCGTAGCCGAACTCATCCCTGCCGCTTTCGCTATGCGTCAAGCTATAAGCTTCGTCAATGAACAGCACTCCGCCAATAGCGGATTTCACCACAGCCTGGATCTTAATTGCTGTCTGCCCTAAGTATGCGGCAACAAGTCCTGCCCTGTCCGTCTCCACAAATTGCCCTTGGCTCAGAATGCCCAGGCTGTTGTAAATCTGCGCCAAGAGACGCGCAATGGTGGTTTTGCCAGTACCTGGGTTGCCAGTAAACACTATGTGTAGGCTTTGCTCTGGAGCGGATAAGCCTTTCTGTTTACGCAATTGCTGTATCTGCAAAAAGTTAATGAGTTGCGACACCTCACCTTTGATGTTGCTCAATCCTATCAGCCCATCCAGCTCTTCAAGCAGTTCCCCGACCATCTTTTTATCGCTCTTCCCCGGTTGATGGCCTAGTTGGCGCATTTCAGGCTGTGCCGATGTGCTTTTTTTTGTTTTATTAGTCAGTACTTGTAAAACTTCAGGATAATCTTCACATATATCAATAGCTGTCAAGCCTGTTGTCTCCTGAATGTCTGCGTCAGCACCTGCTTGAAGTAGTGCCGCAACGACACTCGCATATCCATGAAGTGCGCCTAGCATTAAAGCAGTACATCCATCCTCATTTTGAGCATCTAAATCTGCTTCATGTTCTAACGTGATAAGTTCGTTTACTGTCTTAATATGACCCCATTGAGAAGCCAGATGTAGTGCTGTGTTGGCTTCATCAGTATGTGTGTGGATGTCTGCATCATGCTGTAGAAGTAACTCAACGACTTTTTCCTCACCCTTGTTTGCCGCCAGCAACAAGGCGCTATTATATGCATCAAAATCTTCTTTGTGTTTCTTCAAACAGTACCGCAGAATGACATCCACCATCATAGCATTGCCACTAATGATGGCTCTGTCTAGTGAATTGAAACCCCCATATTCGGTGAACGGGTCTACGCCAAACTCGAACAACAACAAAACGAGGGGTGCATGACCACACTCTACTGCAAAATTCACCGCTGTGATGTCATTATCGAAAACGACATTTGGATCAGCACCTTGTTCGAGCAAAACTTTTGCTATGTCAAACTCGCCATTGATACAAGCGATGCCCAGGGCGGTTACGCCCAAATCGCTTTGCACATCAATTCGTGCGCCTTGGCGTAGGGAGGCTTCAACTGTACCTTGATCGCCATACCGTGCGGCTGCGAGCATCTTTTTTTCTACTGGGGCTACATATGTGTCTCCTAGAGACGTGGGTTTTGGGTTCAATATTTGTGCCGCACTGTTTGTGGCTGAGGAAGATGGACGACCGTTTTGCAGAAGATGGATGATCCCTTTGTGACCTCCAGCCTCTGCCATCTTGAACGCATTAGCACCAGCGCTGTTGCGAATCAGAGGATTTGCTCCGTGTCTGAGTAGCACTGCGACAACATCTATGTGTCGGCGTAAAGCCGCCCAGCCAAGAGCCGTTTGGCGTTGGGCATTCATGGCATCGGGATGTATTCCGCTTTGAACCAATCTCTCTACTGCAACTGCATCCCCATCATAGGCTGCTCTCAATAATGACTCAGCAAGATCAAGTTTTGCCATGACTGCCTTCCAAAGTAAACAATACGCTCATTATACACCGCCCTGAAGCAAGTTAGCTCCCGCCGGGTTGGGCGAGGTATGCCTTCACATCCGAGTAGTTCTTGTAGGCGGGGGTGCGGGGGACGACGTATTCGGCGACGCCGTCGAGCATGGACCAGTAGACCAGGCTGTCTTGCTCGGTGAGGCCGAGTTGACGGTGTGTGTCGTACTCGCGCTTGTAGCCGTCGTACTCGGTGGAATGGCCCGTGGCTTGGTAGGCGCGGCAGTGGCCCATCTCGTGAATCATCACGGCGGCGCGGGCGGTCGGGGTGATATCCGTGAAGAAGCGGGGGGCGAGGACGACGGCCAGGACCGTCTTGCCGTCGGCGAGGGTGTAGGCGTAGGGCGTGTCGCCCGCGCGCTCGGCCCCAGCGAGGTAGGCGTCTGTGGAAGACGCAGCCCGCCAGCGGCCCTGGGCGAAGAGCGTGTCGCCGAACGTGGCGTCGTCGGTCAGGCCGCGACGGCGCATCAGCGCGAGGGCGTCATGGACGGACGATGCTTCACTAATCGTCAGTGGTCGGTCCGAGCGGGCGGGGATGAGCGCGCGCCGCAGAGTCAGTGCGCCCAGCGTCAGGCCGCCCAGGGTGAGCGCGACGGGGATGGCGACGAGGAGGGCGATGACCGGCTTCTGCATGGCTTGCGCCTCTTGCAATGACAGGGCGATTGCGGCTATAATGACCCGGCGATTCGCGCGACGCGCCCAAAAGGCGTGGCCGGGCGGCCCAGTTTCGCGTTCAGAAAGGGACACCCCCATTATGGCAGCCAGCCCCGTCGCCGTCAAGTCGCGCGGCGCCTCCAAGAAGTACGACGCCCACGGCGCCAAGGCGGGCGGCAAGCAGGCGCCCGCCGACACCGTCATTCATAAACTGCGCCTCTCCGACGACGAACTCCTCCACACCTACCGGCAGATGCTGGACATCCGGCACTTTGAAGAGCAGTGCAACCGTGCCTTCCGCGCGGGCAAGGTCGGCGGCTACCTGCACCTCTACATCGGCCAGGAGGCCGTCTCCCAGGGTGTTCTGCACACGTTCCGCCCCGGTGACCAGGCCCTGTCCACCTACCGCGACCACGCGCACTGCCTGGTGCTGGGCAGCGACCCCGGACGGGTGATGGCGGAGATTTATGGCAAGTCCACCGGCGTCTCGCGCGGCAAGGGCGGCTCCATGCACCTGTTCGACCGGGAACACGGCTTCGCGGGCGGCTACGGCATCGTCGGCGGCAACGTCCCACTCACTGTCGGCCTCGGCTGGGCGTTAAAGTATAAGAAGGAACTGCGTGACGCTCACAGCGTCTGCTACTGCTTCCTCGGCGACGGCTCAATGAACGCGGGCGGCTTCCACGAGGCCCTGAACATGGCCCAGTTGTACGAACTCCCCATCCTGTATATCCTGGAAAACAACAAGTACGCGATGGGGACCTCGGTGGAGCGGTCCCACGCCAACACCGACCTCGCCTCCCGTGCCGACTCCTACGCCATGGCCCACTCCAAAGTAGACGGCCAGGACTACTTCGCCGTGCGCGAGGCGGCTCAGGAGATCGTGGACAAGATGCGCAAGCACCCGGCCCCGTATTTTCTGGAAGCGATCACCTATCGCTATTCCGGCCACGGCGCGGCGGACGGCGCGGAGACGCAGGCGACGTACCGGGACAACGACGAGATCGAGGAGTGGAAGCGGCGCGACCCCCTGAACATCCTCGGCAGTGTCCTGCGCGCGCGCGGCATCCTGGACGACGCGGGACACGAGGCGATGGACAAGGCCGCCATCGAAGTCGCCCGCCAGGCGGCGGCCTTCGCAGAAGAGAGTCCCCTCTGCTCGCCGGAAGAGCTGACCCAGGACGTGTATGTAGAGTAACGGCCCGGAACCCCGTCCCAAGAACCCCCTCCGGCCCGGCAAGCCGGTCCACCTCCCCCGAAGCGGGTGAGGGCGAGAGATCAATCGCCTCGTAACTCCTGCCCCTCCCGTTTCGGGAGGGGTGGCGAGCCTCGGCGAGCCGGGGTGGGTTCTTATGGCCCCGCACAGAAACAGGAAACCTATGGCAGAAGTCATCATGCCCAAGATGGGCGACGCGATGGAAGAGGGCACACTGGTCGCCTGGCACAAGCAGGACGGCGAGACGGTCAAGGTCGGCGATGTGATCGCGGAGATCGAGACGGACAAGAGCAACGTCGAGGTCGAGGCCGAGGAGTCCGGCGTGCTGCACACGCAGGCGCAGCCCGGCGCGACCGTCCCCGTGGGTCACCCCATCGCCACCATCGGCGACGCCGCGCCCGCCCCTTCCGCCTCTCCGGCTCCCCCGATATCGGGGGCGGGGGGGGGCAGCAACGGCCACCACAAGGCCGAAACGGTCTACTCCGCCGAAGGTGCGCAGGTCAAGGCGGACACCGCCGAGCTGCAGAACGTCGTGCGCGTGGCCGAAACGGCGCACTCGCACGAGGAGGCTGACGCGGGCAAGACCGTCTCACTCGCCTACCGCGAGGCCATTCGGATGGCCCTGGAAGAAGAACTGGACCGCGACGAGAACGTGTTTCTTCTCGGCGAGGAGATCGGCCAATATCAAGGCACGTTCAAGATCACCAAGGACTTCCTGCAGAAGTACGGCCCCGAACGCATCGTGGACACGCCCATCTCCGAGGCGGGCATGGTCGGCATGACCACCGGCGCGGCCATGCTGGGGATGCGCCCCGTGATCGAGTTCATGACCCTGAACTTCGCCCTGGTCGCCTGGGACCAGATCATCAACCATACGGCCAAGATTTTGTATATGAGCGGCGGCCAATACTCGGTCCCGTGCGTCCTGCGCGGCCCCGGCGGCGTCGGCGGCCAATTGTCCGCCCAGCACTCGCAGGACTTGGCCCACTGGTACGCTAACACGCCCGGCCTGAAGGTCGTCGCCCCGGCCACCCCGGCGGACGCCAAGGGGCTGCTCAAAGCCGCCATCCGGGACAACAACCCCGTCGTCTTCACCGAACACGCCCGGCTGTATGCGACCAAGGGCGATGTGCCCGTGGACAAAGACTACATCGTCCCCATCGGCGTCGCCGACATCAAGCGGCCTGGGAAAGATGTCACCATCGTTTCCTACTCCTACGGAACCATGCTGTCCCTGGCCGCCGCCGAGAAGTTGGCCGCCGAGGGCATTGACGCCGAGGTAGTTGATCTGCGTTCTTTGCAGCCGATTGACACGGAGACCGTGCTGAACAGCGTCCGCAAGACGCACCGCGCCGTGGTCGTCCAGGAGCAGTGGCTGCCCTACGGCACGGCGGCGGAGTTCGTCGCCGAGATCAGTACCCAGGCGTTCGACGACCTGGATGCCCCCGTGGAGCGCGTCGGCGGCGCGTTCGTGCCCATGCCCTACGCGCGCGCTTTGGAGGACCTGGCGATCCCGCAGGAGGCCGACATCATCGCCGCCGTCAAGAAGACACTGGCGCGGAAGGACTAACCAAATGGCAGAAGTCATCATGCCCAAGATGGGCGACGCCATGACGGAGGGCGTCCTGCTCCAGTGGCTCAAGCCGGACGGGGCCACGGTCAAGGTGGGCGACGTGATCGCGGAGATCGAGACGGACAAGAGCAACGTCGAGGTCGAGGCCGAGGAGTCCGGCGTGCTGCACACGCAGGCCCAGCCCGGCGCGACCGTCCCCGTGGGCCGCACCATCGCCGTCATCGGCGACGCCGCGTCGGCGAAATCAGTAGTCCCGGTCGCACCCCCCGCCCCCAATACCGGGGGAGGCAGAGTGGCCGTCGTTGCCCCTGCGCCCGTCTCCCACGGCAGCAACGGCGTCTCACAGGAGCGCGTGAAGGCGTCCCCGCTGGCCCGGCGCGTCGCCAAAGAACGCGGCCTGGACATCGCCCGTATCAGCGGCTCCGGTCCCCTGGGCCGCATCATCGAGGCCGATGTCCTTGCCTTCGCAGCCGCGCCCGCCCCGGCTGCCCCTTCCACCGCCGTCCAGCCCGGACTGCCGGCAGCCAAGCCGACTCCGGCCCAGCCGCAGACGCGCACGTCCACGACGCCCGCGCCCCTGACGGCCCCCACCGAACTGTCGGCCATGCGCAAGGTCATCGCCCGGCGCATGGTGGAAAGCAAGACCACCATCCCACACTTCTACATCACCGTCGAAGTGGACATGGCCGCCGCGACCGCCCTGCGCGAGCAGCTCAACGGCTACGATGAGACCCTGGCGAAGATTTCCTTTAATGACATGATCGTCAAGGCGTCGGCGCTGGCCCTGCGCAAAGTCCCCGCCGTCAACGCCATGTTCAAGGACGACAAGGTCTACCCCGGCGCGGGCATCCACGTCGGCATCGCCGTCGCCTTGGATGACGGCCTGATCGTCCCCGTGGTCCGTGACGCCGACGGGCTGCCCCTGCGTAAGCTGGCACAGACGGGCCGTGACCTGATCAAGAAAGCGCGCGACAAGAAGCTCCAGCCCGCCGAATATACCGGCGGCACGTTCACCGTCTCCAACCTCGGCGGCTTCGATGTGGAAGAATTCCAGGCGATCATTGACCCCTCGCAGGGCGCGATCCTCGCCGTCGCCTCCATCGTCAAGAAGCCCGTCGCGCTGGCCGACGACACCATCGCCGTCCGCCCCCGCATGAACCTGACCTTCAGCGGCGACCACCGCGTCATGGACGGTGCGACCGGGGCCAAGTTCCTCCAAGAACTCAAGCGCCTCCTCCAGAACCCCCTGTCCCTGCTGGAAGGGTAGCCTGTGCCGGAAGAATCAGAGAAGATCGCCTGTCAACCCGCTCCGGTTGAGCCGATTGGTTCCAATGCCAGCACTGTGCTGCCCTACGGCCTGACAGGGGAACACGTCCGGCTTGCCATGAGCGGGTTTACTGATTTTCTCGACTTCATGAACAACGAGTTGTACCGGAACGGGATTGAACGCTTGGAAAGCATGATGATGCCGGCCAACTTCAGCACCCTGGTCAGCGAATTCATGAGTTCCAATATCCCCCGACATTGCCCCGGCCTTGCAAAGAACCAGTACCACAACGGACACCCTGACTTAGCTCCCACTCATACTTTTCCGAACAACTCGGTTCAGTACGCGCATGACGGCGTTGAAATCAAGAGTTCGCGGTACAGCAGTGGATGGCAGGGACATAACCCGGAAGATGTCTGGCTGATGGCGTTCGTTTATGACAGCAACCGTCCGAGAGACATCGGCACGGACGTTATGCCGTTCGCCTTCCGCTTCCTCGGCGTCTTCGGTGCGGCACTGACGAAGGCCGACTGGACATTCTCTGGCCGTTCCGCGACCAGCCGCCGAACCGTCACTGCGGGTGTCAATGCCTCCGGCTATCAGAAAATGTCCCAGAACTGGATTTACAAAGCGCCTGCTCTCAGTCCAGAGGCAGTAGTGTCTGTTCTCTCTTCAGGGCCGGTGGAGCAAGACCCGCCAATGCCGGAATAGCTTCTTTCGCCATCCCGAAATACTCCCCGTGCCGCTCCACGCCGACGCAGGAGATGCCCATTGCCTCTGATGCCGCGACGGTGGAACCGGACCCCATGAACGTGTCTGTCACCACACCGACGCCCAGGGGCAGGGCGGCGTAGACGACTTGGCGCAAAAACGACTGAGGCTTGAGGCTCGGATGGCCTGCGATGGCCCGCTCCCGCTGCGGCGTCCTCTCGCTGGGGATGACGTCGCTGAACGGCCTGTCATCGGGTGTCCGCCGCAGGCCGCCCGTCCCGAACTCGCGCAGGCAGTCGCTGACTTTCATGCCCGGCGACAGAGGCTTCCGCAGCAGGCCCCACGGCTCGTAGCCGCCCCTGGGCAGCGACGAGACACACGGGAACTCTTCTTCCGCGTTTTTGGGCCGGTCCCCCCCGCGCAGCGTCTGCACCAGGCGAATTAACTCCCCTCGGAATTCCAGCCCGCCCTCGACGAGCGATGCGAACACCAACTGCGAGAGGAAGGCGTTGCCGGCGACGAAGACGTGACCGCCGGGCCGCAGGGCGTAGGTCACAAGCCGCGCCCACTCCACGAAGAAACGCCGCAGTTCCGCCCGCTCCTTGCCGTTCAGCGCTGTGAACCGGGGCAGGGGGGTACGCACGTTGCCATCAAAGCTCGGTGGGATGCGCCAGATGCCGCCGCTGCCGTTCGTCATCTTCTCGATCTGGTCGGGGTCGTACTCCTTGACTCCGTAGGGCGGGTCGGTGACGACCGCGTGGAGGCTGTTTTCCGGCAGGCGTCGTAGCCACTCAAAGCAGTCGGCGTGGACAATCAGACTGCGTCCTACCTTGTGTGCCTGGTAGTCAAAGGCGAAGGCGTCAACTTCCATGTTCATGGCGGTCCTTCCGGAGATGTGTCAGCAGAGTTTCCCGCAGTTCCGCCTCGGACGTGGCGGCGGTCAGGTCCACGTCGCTTTCGGTGAGGGCGTCAACGAGGGCGCGGATGATCTCGGCGCGCTTGATGGCCGTCCCGTTGGTGGCGCGGATGTCGGCGGCGAGCAGGTCCAGGGAGACGATCTGGCGGTTCAGCAGCACCACCGTCACCTTGGTCCAGTCCTCCGCGTGAACGGGCGGGCGACCCGGACCGTAGGCCGCCCCCGGCTCGCGGATGACTTTCGCCGAAAGCGTTCTCGCGGCTTCTCCCGCTTTGCTCATGGATGACCCCTGTTCGCTGCCGTCAAGATTTCTTTACGGCATTTATCATACCGACATCCGTTGGTCTTGTCAAGAGGATTGTCGCAGCAGCGTCACGAACAACGGGGAAGGGAGAGTCTCATGTCCATTCGCCAGTCTTTTTCCTGGTGGTGTTTCGCAGGGCACGGCGTCCCGGATGACGTGCTGCTGACGCGGGCGCAGGCCCTGGGGTATCAGGCCGTCGAGCTGCTCGGCCCGGAGCTGTTCGGACGGGCACGTGACAGCGGGCTGGCCATCGCCTCACACGGCGGCCACGGGTCTATCTCCAGCGGTCTCAACGACCCCGCGCAGCATGCGCGGATCGAACAGGAGCTTCACGCGAGTCTGGCGCTGGCCGTGGAGTACGCGATTCCAAACCTCATCGTCTTCAGCGGCGAGCGCCGGGAGGGGCTGACGGAGGCCGAGGGCGCGGAGAACTGCGCGCAGGGACTGCGCCGCGTCGCCGGGGCCGCCGAGGAGGCGGGAGTCACCCTCATCCTGGAACTGCTGAACAGCCGGGTGGACCATCCCGGCTACCAATGTGATCACACGGACTGGGGCATTCAGGTCTGCGAGATGGTCGGCTCGCCGCGCGTCAAACTGCTGTACGACATTTATCATATGCAGGTCATGGAGGGTGACGTCATTTCGCGCATACGAGCCAACCACGCCCACTTCGGCCACTACCACACGGCGGGCGTCCCGGGGCGGCATGACCTCGACGATATGCAGGAGTTGAACTACCCGCCGATCATGCGCGCCATCTCCGAGACAGGCTACGCGGGCTATGTCGGCCAGGAGTTCATCCCCAAGGGCGACCCCCTGGGCGCTTTAGAGGCCGCCTTCCGAATCTGTGCGGGGTCGCCAGAGCGCGGCAAAAGCGGGTAAACTAACGCTATGATGCAATTCAGGCAACTGGGCAAGACCAAGATCGAGATCAGCGCCATTATCTTCGGCGGCTGGCAGTCCGGCAAGAGCGGCTGGACGAGCATCAATGACGACGACACCGTCGCGGCGCACCGTGCCGCGCTGGACGCCGGTATCACCACCTTTGACACTGCCGAGGCTTACGGCGAGGGCTACAGCGAGCGCATTCTCGCCCAGGCCATCGGCGACCGGCGCGATGAGATCGTCATCGCCACCAAGGTCTGGGCAGGAAACCTCCGACGCGACAAGGTGGTGGAGGCGTGCGAACGGTCCCTGAAGAACCTGGACACGGACCGGATCGACCTGTACCAGATTCACTGGCCGTCCGGGTCATTCGGCTCCGAGACCGTCCCGATCGAGGAGACCATGGGCGCGCTCAACGTGCTCAAGGAACAGGGCAAGATACGCGCCATCGGCGTCTCCAACTTCAGCCGCGCCCAGCTCGCCGAGGCGTCCCAGTACG
Organism: Capsulimonadaceae bacterium; assembly: GCA_965277485.1. Lineage (GTDB taxonomy): Bacteria > Armatimonadota > Armatimonadia > Armatimonadales > Capsulimonadaceae > JAFAZD01. The sequence continues at coordinate 72,783 of CBDICZ010000002.1, forward strand.
GCCGCGTGGACAGCCTCCAGCCGCCCTACTCTCTGTTCTGGCGTCAGGTGGAGCAGGACGCCGCGCCGTACTGCGTGGAGAACGGCATCTCCATCCTCGCATACTCGCCGCTGGCTCAGGGCCTGCTCACGGGCAAGTTCGGGCGCGACCACACGTTCGAGAAGGGCGATAACCGGAGTTCCAACAAGCTGTTCCAGGGCGAGACCTACGCGCTCGCCCAGGACGCGCTGGACCGGCTGCGGCCGCTCGCGGACAAGTACGGCATCACCCTCGGTCAGTTGACGCTAGCCTGGTTGATCGCCCAGCCACAGACCAGCGCCATCGTCGGCGCGCGCAATGCCGAGCAGGCCCGACAGAACGCCGTCGCGGGCGACGTGGAGATTGACGCCGACGACCTGGAGGCCATGGACGAGATCGGGCGCACCGTCACCGACCGTCTGGACGCCAACCCCGTCATGTGGAACTGGGGCGGCTGACACCATGCGACTCGCGGAGATCGGCGGCGAATTCGGCTTCATCGAGCGCATCCGCGGCCCCCACGCGGCGGCGAAGGGACACGGGCTTGTCGTGCCGGTCGGCGATGACGGCGCCGTGCTGGATGTGCCGACGGGCCGGCAGGTCGTCGTGACCACCGATATGCTGGTGGAAAACGTCCACTTCCGCCGCGAGTGGAGTGACCCTTACTCCATCGGCTGGAAGGCCGCCGCCGCCAACCTGTCAGACCTGGCCGCCATGGGGGCCGACCCGGCCTTCCTCTTCGTGTCGCTGGGTGTCGCCGACCAGGACACCGTGGAGGGCCTGGAGCGACTCTATGACGGCTTCTCCGATTGCCTGAACCGCTACGGCGCGCGCCTCGCCGGCGGCGACACCAACGCCTCGCCCAACTCCCTGGTCATCGGCGTGACGGCCCTGGGTACGGTGGAGGCGGGGCGGGCGCTGGTCCGATCCGGGGCGCGCATCGGCGACGTCTTGCTGGTGACGGGGTCCCTCGGCGACGCGGTGGCGGGCCTGCGACTGCTGGAAACAATGGGGTCGGCGAAAGCAGAACGCGCCCATCGGGACCTGGTGAACGCCCACCGACGCCCGCCGCCGCGTGTGCCGGCGGGCCGGGCGGCGGCGGCCACCGGCAAGGTCCGGGCCGCCCTGGATCTGAGCGACGGCCTGGCGGGCGACCTGGGGAAGCTGTGCGCCGCGTCGGGCGTGGGCGCGCGCGTGGACCTGTCCTGCCTTCCCGTCAGCGACGCCCTGCGTGCCGCCGCCGCCGAACTCGGCCAGGACCCGCTGATCCTCGCCCTGAGCGGCGGCGAGGATTTCGAGCTTCTCTTCAGCGTGGCCGCCGACGACGTCGAGGCCGTGCGAGCCGCGACGGCGGGCGTGGGCGTCACATCCACCGTGGTCGGCGAGATCATCCGCTCCGGCCTGCGCGTCCTGCACCCCGACGGCACGGAGACGGACCTGGCGGGCTACGGGGACGGCTGGGACCACTTCACGCCATGAACGCCCGCCGGTTTCGGACGAGTGGGGCCGAGGAGACGCGCGCCCTGGCCGAGCGCCTGGGGCGGACGCTGCGTGCAGGCGACGTCCTCTGCCTGATCGGCGATCTGGGGGCAGGGAAGACGACGTTCACCCAGGGACTCGCGCTGGGCCTCGGCCTGCCCCCGGACGAGCCCATACGCTCCCCGACCTTCACCCTGATCGCCGAACACCCCGGCGGGCGTTTCCCCCTCTATCACTTTGATGTGTACCGGCTTGCCGACTCGTCCGGTCTGACGGAACTCGCCTACGATGAATACTTGGACGCGGGCGGCGTCGTGGTCATCGAGTGGGCGGACCGAGTGACCGATGCACTCCCCCCCGACCGCCTGGAGATCACCCTGACGCTTTCTGGGCTTCCCAATGAGCGCGAGATTGTGATGACGCCGCGCGGGGCTTGGGGCGGGGTGCTGGAGGCGTTGCCGTGACCCTCCTCGTGATGGACACAAGCGGCGACTCCGGTGTGCTGGCGCTGGCCGACCTGAACGACGGTGGGGCAGTGCGGGCGGCCAAAGTCTTCGAGGGTCGCCGGACGCTGTCGCGGCGGCTGCTGGCGGAAGTCAACGGACTGCTGGCGGGGGAGGGGATGACGCTGGACGACGTGACCGCCTTCGGCGTCGGTATCGGGCCGGGGTCGTTCACTGGCGTCCGCGTCGGCGTCACGACGGCCAAGACCTTGGCGCAGGTGACGGGCAGGCCGCTCGTCGGTGTCCCGACCCTGGATGCCTATGTCTGGGGGTGGGGGCCGGTCGCGCCCGCGCGCGTCGTCATCCTGCCGTCGCGTCGCGGCGAGGTCTATGTGGCTGTTTACGGGCCGGGCGAGGCGGGCGCGGAGCCGTTCGCCGAACCCACCGGGGCACTGGAACGGCGGCTGGAGGCGCTCGCGGCGCAGGGGCTGGTCGCCTGCCTGGGGAGAGTGGACCTGCTGGGCCGGAGGCCGCCGCTGTCTCTGACGCATACCCATGTCCCGCCGGAGGGGCTGGCACGGCTGGCCGCGCGGCGACTGCGTGACGGCCGGACCGATGACCCGCTCGCCCTGACGCCCCTGTATGTCGTGCCGCCCGCCATCAGTACCCCCAAGGAGAGACCCGCTTGAGTGACGCGCCGGGCCGGTTCCTGTCGTTCGACCCGGTCGCCGCCGAGTACGACCGGACGCGCCTCATGCCCCCCGGCGTCCTAGAAGACGTGGCGCGGGCCTGCGCCCGCGTGTCGCGGCTGGGGCAGGGCGGCCTGTTCCTGGACGCCGCCGTCGGCACGGGCCGGTTCGCCGCCCCGCTGACCCGCCTGCATCCGGGGCGCGTCGTCGGCGTGGACATCAGCGCCCCGATGCTTGCGCAGGCCCGGATCAAAGCGCCGGGCGGGCTGCCGCTGGTCATCGGGGACGTACAACGGCTGCCATTCCGGTCCGGCGCGTTCGCGGGCGCTCTGGCCGTCCACATCCTGCACCTCGTCGAACGGTGGCCGCTGGTGCTGAATGAGCTGCGCCGCGCCTTGACACCCGGAACGGGCGTACTGCTGCTGGGCGGCGAGCAGGGGGCGCGCTCCGCCCTGGTGGACTTCTACTACGAGCGGGCGCGGGCGCAGAGGGTCCTGGCCGCCAGCCTGGGGACGCCGGGGCTGACTCAGGCCCTGGCGTATCTGCGGCGCGACGCCCGCGCCCAGGTGCGGCTTCTGTCCCTGCCGTACCTCAAGTGGCAGCGCGCGGCGCGCGTCGCCGAGACTCTGGACGCCCTGGCACGGCGGACCTACTCCCAGATGTGGGACGTGCCGGATGACGCGCATCGGCGTCTGATGGCTGAGGCCGAAGACTATGCCAAGCGTACTCTGGGCGGCATGGACGCCGCAGAGACGCTGAACGCCCGCTTCGTCCTCTACGCAGTCCGCTGGCTGGAGTAGGGGGCCGGATATCAGGTTGCGCGCTACTTCTTCCAGGGTATAAATGGGAAGTAAGGCAAAGGAGTGACCCATGCAGAAACCTACCTCAATTCTACTTGGCTTGTGTGCGCTTTCCATATCACTGGTCGCGCCGGTGCGGGCGCAGGCCCCTGCGGACGCCGCCAACACCAACACGAGCATCGCCCTTGACGGGCAGACGGTGATGCGAATTCGCACCGGCGCGGGCGGCTACACTGCCGAGCAGAGGGCCGACGCCGTGCGCCACAGGCTCATCCCCATCCTTTCCCTGCGGAACTTGCGTCCCGGCGATGTCATGGTGGAGATGATCAATCCCAATCAGTCCAACATCATGGTGCGGGGAGAGTTGCTTTTGACGGTGGATCAGACGCTGGCGCGGGCGAACGGGGAGTCGCCGGAGCAGTTGGCGCAGGCGTGGGCGGCCAACCTGCGAAGGACACTCCCGGCCTCCGCCGTGGGCGGCGGCGGGCAGTATCACCAGGGGCAGTTGTAGCGTCAGGGGGTGATGGGGGCGACCGTGACGGGGACGCCTTGGCGTCGGAAACTGGAGGCGGCCTGCTCGGCGGCATCGTGGTCGTGGTACGCGCCGACCTGGACCTTGTAGACCGTTTGGCCGCCCTGACGTTGCGGGCTGACCGAGGCATCCACGCCCTTGCCTTGCAGCGTGTTCACATAGTCCTGGGCGTCCTGGGCGCTGCCGAACGACCCGGCCTGTATTCGATATTGCGCGCGCTGACTCGTGAGTGCTGTCGGCGCGATGCCCGTCTGCCCGGCCTCCGGGTCGGGCGTGGGGGCGGTGTTCAGGCCGCCGCCCTGACCACGAGGCGGCGCAGGTGGAGCGACGGGTGTGCCCGTCTGGCCCGCTTCCGGGTCGGGCGCGGGGGTGTCCGGCGTGGCGGGGGGCGCGGCGACGCTGCCGCCTTGCTGCGACGCTTCCACGTCGGGGGTCGGGATGTCGGTCGCCGTCGTCACGTCGGGGGCGGTTGTCGTCATTGGCCGATGTCCGGGCGAGGCCAGTGTCGGGGTGCGGTCCTCGACGATGTGGATGCGCGGAGCGCCCGGTGCCGTATAGTCGGAGTTGGGGTGGACGTGGACCAGGGGATGCGCGGTCGGCATCGGCGCGGGGACGGAGGCGGGGGGCGCGGACGCCTCCTGGACGCCGGGCGTGTCCGACGCCGACCCGTTCGGGTGCGCCCCGCCGATCACATAATAGCCCAGGGCCGCGCCAGCGGCGACCGTCACCCCGACCAGGGCCAAAACACCGAACGGATTGCTACCTCTTCTGCGTGCCACTTCCCGTCTCCCGTGCCCGTATGATACGCCCTGCCGGGGGCGTTTGTCAAGCGCGCGATTCGGGCCTGCCTGTGCTATACTACGTCAAGCCGCTATGAATGACAACACCCTTCCTGAAGACACCGTGAGCCTGCGCCGACTGGCCGATGCCCTCCCCCAACTGGTGTGGAGCGCCGGGCCGGACGGGAAGACCGACTACTTCAACCGCCGCTGGTACGACTACACGGGCCTCTCGGCGGCGCAGGCGCTCGCGGCCACCTGGGGGGACCTGGTTCACCCCGAAGACGCCTCACGCGCCCAGCAGCGGTGGGAGCAGGCACTGGTCGATAGCGAGCCTTACGAGGTCGAGTACCGGCTTCGCTCGGCGGACGGTCCCTACCGCTGGTTCCTGGTGCGCGGCCAGCCGATCGCGGACGCCGAAGGCCGCGTCACCCGCTGGTTCGGCACCTGCACCGATATCAACGACCAGAAACAGGCCGAGTTCGAGCTGACCCGCCTGAACGCGCGCGAGCGGCACATCGCCGAGGCGCTGCAGGGGGCCGTCCAGCCGGTCTTGCGCGTCGGCGTCCCCGGCCTGGACATGGCCTCGTACTACAAGGCGGCTCTGTCCGAGGCCAATGTCGGCGGCGACTTCTCGGACGCCTTCCCCTTGGAGAAGGGCTGCCACGCGCTCATCGTCGGCGACCTGTCGGGCAAGGGCCTGGCGGCGGCCGCGCAGGTCGCGGTGGTCCGTAATATGCTTCGCTACGCCCTCTACACCGGGCGGACCATCGCCGAGGCGATCACCCGCCTGAACAACATCCTGATCACCAACGATCTCCTGGAGGGCTTCGCCACGCTGGTCGTCGCCGCCTTCGACCTGCCCCAGCGGACGCTCACCTACGTCTCGTGCGGCCAGGAACCGGCCCTGCTGCGGCGCAGCGCGGGCGGCGACGTGGATGAGCTGCCGCCGACCGGTGCGGTCCTGGGCATGAGTGAGTCGGCGGTCTACCAGGAGAGCGTCGTTCCCCTCGCGTCCGGCGACGCCTTCGCGCTCTACACCGACGGGCTGACGGAGGCCGGGCCGGACCGACGCCATATGCTCGGCGTCTCCGGACTGGCGTCCCTGTTCCGGCAGAGCGAAGGCCCCGCGCAGCGGGTCGTGGATCAGGTCGTCGCGGGTGTCGAAGCCTACGCGGGCGGAGTCTTCCGCGACGACGTCTGCCTCCTGGTCGGCATCATGCAGGACGGCCGCCCGTCGGGCGGCGGGTGAGGCCGCATGGCGAACGCGCGCACATCGGGGCACCTCAGCGGCGGCAAGTACACGGCGGGCCACACCACGGTCATTGACGCGGCGGCGGCTCCCGCCCAGGCGGCGGCGGAGCTGGCCTGCGTCAGCAAAATCTCACTGGGCCTCATCAAGAGTCTACACACGGGGCCGCCGGTCCTGAAGTTCCTTGATTCCGGGCCGGGCTGCCTGCTGGTAAAGATTCGCGGCGTCCGCTCCTTGCAGGAAGTTCGCGTCTACACCACGGACAAGGACACCGTCCGGGCCGTCATGCAGGCCGCCTTCATCGGTCCGTAGGTCCTCCACCCATGCGAACAACCACGCTAGCGACACTGGGGGCCTTGCTTGCCCTTGCCCTGCCCGGCCACGCCCAGGAAGGCCCCGGCCACACGCCCGTCGGCGGTGGTCCGGCCCCGGCGGCGTCCGGGCCGGGGCCGATCGCGCCCAACCGGCCCGGCTTCACCAACGGCAGCGCCACCATCGCCCCCGGCGACGCGCTGGCCGAGAACGGAGCCGCCCTCACCCGCGCGTCTTCTTCCCAGGGCGATGCCTACACGGCGGACCTCCCGGAGACCAACCTGCGCTTCGGGGTCACGCCTAGTCTCGAGGCTGATGTCGTGCTGCCCGATTATTTCGACGTCCACAACGGCACCGACGGCCTCGGCGACGCCGCCGTGGGCGTCAAGTACAGGTGCTATCAGAGCCGCAACGGCAATACCAAGGCTTCCATCGCGCCGTCCCTGACTCTGCCGACCCACGCCCGTTTCAGCAGCGGGCAGTACGACCCGACCCTGCTGCTGGGCGTACAGACGGCCTCCGGCGCGCGCTGGAGCCTGGCCTCCAATTTAGTCCTGAGTGACCCGACTGTGGCAGGGTCGCGCGACTTCACCACGACCCTCTCCGGCTCGGTCTCTTATGCGCTGACGCCCACGCTGAGCGCCTACTTCGACAGCTACTATCAGGTCCCCCGTGTCGGCGGCGCGTCCCCCGTCGTTGACGGCGGGTTCGCGGACCTGGTCACGCCGAACATCCAGTTGGACGCCGAGTACTACCAGGGCCTCGGCGGGGCCGCCCCGGTCAGCGTGGTCGCCGGCGGCCTCTCTTTCCGGCTCTGAGGGGTCGGAACTTAATCACTCCGGACTTCGCTTGCAGGGGCAGCATTCCCAAAGGAGAGAAGACACGATGTTCACCAAGAAGACGCTCGCCGCCGTGTCGGGGCTTGTCGCACTTTCGGCGGTCGCAGGGGCGCAGACGCCGCCCGCGCCGACGCATCACGGCCTGTTCGGCAGTATGTTCCACCACCATGCCCAAACGGGCCAGCCCGGCGTGACACCGACCCATCACTCCCTGTTCCCGTTCCACCACGCCATGGCGCCGGGTGGACAGCCCGGCATGGCGACCGGCAACGGGGGCGGGGCAGCCGCGCCCATCGCGGGCGGCGTGATCGGCAACAAGAACACCCACGTCTATCACCTGCCCGGCGACAAGAGCCTGCCGTCGCCCAAGAATCGCGTCTACTTCGCCTCGGCCGCCGCCGCCCAGGCCGCTGGTTATCACGCCGCCGGGTCCGCGCACGGCGCAGGGACGACCCACCACAAGACGCATCACTGACGACGCGGCGCAGCATCACCCGCGCGAACGCCCCGGCACATCGCCGGGGCGTTTCTGCGTGTCACCCATTTGTGACATAATAGAATCATGTTGACCCGAACACGCATCGCCACGGCCGTCGCCGTGCTGGCCCTGGGCACGGGGCTGGCCGTCTTCAGCCGCCTGAACGCCCGCCCCGCATCGCCTTCCCCCCCGCCCTTCCGGCTCGCGCCGGGGGCGCACTCGCCCCTCTTGACCGGCCCGGCCGCGATGGGGGATTGGACGACAGACGCGCCCGGCGTCCGCCGGCGCATCACCGTGGCCGACCTGCCCCCGCCCTACGCGACGCCGTCGGCGGGCAACGACGCGCACGTCATCGCCCGCCCGGACGGCGCGTGGCCCCAGGCCCCCGCTGGGTTCCGGGTCCAGCAGTACGCCACCGGCCTGGACCAGCCGCGCAAGATCGTCACCGCGCCGAACGGCGACCTGTTCGTGGCCGAAAGCCGTCCGGGCCGCATCCACCTGTTCCGGGGCGCGACCCCGGACGGACGCGCCGCGCAGGACACGATCTTCGCCACCGGCCTGGACCAGCCGTTCGGCATCGCGTTTTATCCGCCCGGTCCCGACCCGCACTACGTCTACGTCGCCAACACCGGCTCCGTGGTCCGCTTCCCGTACCGGAACGGCGACACGCAGGCGCGCGGCCCCGCCGAGATGGTCGTGCCGGACATCCCCAGCGGCGGACGCCTGCGCGGCGGCGGACACTGGACCCGCGACATCGTGTTCTCGCCGGACGGGCGCAAGATGTTCGTCTCCGTCGGCTCCCAGGCCAATATAGATGAGCTGCCCCCGTCGGAGTACCACCGCGCCGACATCCTGCAGTACGACCCCGATGGCGGCCACTTCCACCTCTTCGCGTCCGGCATCCGCAACCCCGTCGGACTGGCGGTTGACCCCCGCACGGGCGAGCTGTGGACTTCGGTGAACGAGCGGGACCAGATCGGCGACCTGCTGCCGCCGGACTACATCACGCACGTCCAGGACGGCGGCTTCTACGGCTGGCCCTGGTCCTACATCGGGGACCACCCGGACCCCCGCCTGAACGGCGCGCACCCGGAACTCACGTCCCAGGCCATCGTGCCGGACGTGCTACTCCAGGCCCACTCGGCCTCGCTGTGCCTGACGTTCTCCACGGGGATGCAGTTCCCGCCGCCGTACCGGGGCCAGATCTTCGCCGCCGAACACGGCTCCTGGAACCGTGCGGAACGGACGGGCTACAAGGTCATCATGGTCCCGCTGAAGAACGGCCAGGCGACCGGCGAGTATGACGACTTCCTGACGGGGTTCGTCACGCCCGGCGGCGACGTGTGGGGCCGCCCCGTGGGCGTCACCGTCGGCCACAGCGGGTCTCTGTTCGTCACCGACGACGGCTCGGGCAGCATCTGGCGCGTCACCTATGCAGGAAAAGCGCCCTCACGCCGATAATCTGCTATCTCAAGCGGACAAGGGCGTCCCGATGCTGATCACTTGATCACAAAGGAACGCCCATGTCACTCTCGCCTCTTCAGTTGGACGGTTACAACGCCCTGGTGCGCGAGTTCCGCGCCTACCAACGCTCCGCCGCCTGGGGCGGCTGCCTGCAATGCCTGGCCGAGTCGCGCCTCGCGCGGCTGACTGAGCCTCGCTGCTGGCGTCGCGCCGGCCTGCGCGCGCCCTACGTCTCCGGGGAAATTTTGGCCTGCCGCCAGTTCCTCGATGTCCCGCACACCTGCGACCGTGACGGCATGGCGGCGTTCCTGGCCGGCGAGGCCGTGCCCACCGCCCGCTAGGGAAGGTCGAACATCCGGGCGGCCGCGCCGGTGGGCAGTTTGGCGGTCTGCGCGTAGGCGTACTCGCCGCCGACGCCGCGCTCCGGGCGGCGTGAGAGGCCGCCGAGGTTGAACCCGGCCCAACCGTGGTGCGGGTCCAGCTTCAGTGTCTGGGCGTACTCCCGCAGGGCGCTGTCGGGCTGGCCGCGCTTGTAAAGCACGTTCGCCATGTCGAAGTGCGCGCCGATATGTTCCGGGTCCAGTTGCAGGGCGTTCCGGTAACAGAGGGTGGCCTGGTCGTAATGGCCGAGCTGGCTCATGGCGACGCCCAGGTTGAAGTGCGCCCAGGCGTGGTTCGGCTCCAGACGCACGGCCTCACGCAGCTCGGCGACGCCCTCCTGCGGTCGGCCCTTCAGGAACAGCACCGCGCCCAGGTTGTGGTGGGACTGTGCGTGGCGGGGGTTGAGCCGCAGGGCCTCCTGCAGCTGGCCCAGGGCGTTGTCCAGCAGGCCCTGCTTGAAAAAGGCGGCGGCGAGGCCGCTGCGGGCGGAGACGCTCATCCGGTCCTGCCGCAGCGTCTCCTTGTACTCGGCGATGGCCGCCGCCAGGTCGCCCTGCGCGTTGAGCAGGTCCGCCAGCGTCAGGCGGGCCTCGGCGTCCTTCGGCTCAAGCTGGGTGAGCGCCCGCAGGTGGCGCGCGGCCTCCGCGCTGCGGCCCGCGTCCTGGTGGAAGGCCGCCAGCGCCCGGTGCGCTCCGGCGTGGTCGGGCGTCAGCGCCAGGGCCGCCTCATACGCCTCCCGCGCCTCCTTGTCCCTGCCAAGCTGCTGCTGCGTCACGCCGATGTTGACGCAGGCTTCGGGGAAGTTCGGCTGGAGTCGGATTGCCTCGCGGTACGCCGTCAGGGCCTGCTCGTAGCGCCCCGCCCGGAAGTGGGCCGTGCCGATGCGGTTGTACGCCTCGGCGTAGTGGGGGGCCTGCTCCAGCGCCCGCCGGTACTCGCGGATGGCATCGTCCGCGTGGTTCATGTCGGTCAGCACGTCGCCGAGCGCCATCCGCAGGGAGAGATCGCCGGGCATCAGCCCCAGCGCCGTGTCCAGGTGCGCCCGCGCCTCGTGCGGCAGGCCCGCCGCCCGCAGGGCGTTCGCCAGGCCGAAGTGCGCGCCCACCCGGCGCGGCTCCCGCCGCAGGACCTCCTGGAACAGACGCACAGCGGCGTCCGCCTGCCCGCGCTTCAGGTACGCCTCTGCCGCCGCCATCATCTCCTCCGGCGCCTCCCCCGACTCCGCATCCCAGAATGAGACCATCTTGTTAGCCCACCTTGTGTTGCCCTGCTGTCATCATAAGGCCAAACGCCTGCGGTGTCAAGGGTGTGTGTCAAAGAATGTAGCGGCTCAGGTCCTCGTTTTTGACCACGTCATCCAGTTTGCCCTTGACGTAGGCGGCGTCAATGGTCTGGGACTTCTCCTCGCGGTCTGGCGCGTCAAACGAGAGTTCGTCGAGCAGGCGCTCCATGATGGTGTGCAGGCGGCGCGCGCCGATGTTCTCCATCTGGGAGTTGACCTCGGCGGCGATGCGCGCGATCTCGGCGATGGCGTCGTCGGTGAACTCCACGGCCAGGCCGTCGGTGGCGAGCAGGGCTTTGTATTGCTTGATGAGCGCGTTGCGCGGCTCGGTCAGGATGCGCACGAAGTCCGCCTCGGTCAGACTCTCCAGCTCCACGCGAATCGGCAGGCGGCCCTGGAGTTCCGGGATCAGGTCGGACGGCTTGGACAGGTGGAACGCCCCGGCGGCGATGAACAGCACGAAGTCTGTCTTGACCGGCCCCTGCTTGGTCTGCACCGTGCTGCCCTCGATGATCGGCAGGATGTCGCGCTGAACGCCCTCGCGGGAGACGTCCGGCCCGCGCCCGCCGCCCTCGCCGCTGCGGCCCGCGACCTTGTCCATCTCGTCCACGAAGATGATGCCGCTCTGCTCGGCCCGCTCGACCGCATCACGGGTCAACTGGTCCTGGTCAATCAGCGCCCGTGCCTCCTCGTTGGTGAAGTGTTCGCGGGCCTCCGCGATGGTCAGGACGCGCTTGCGGCGCTTCTTGGGCATCAGGGAGCCGAGCATCCCCTGCATATCCATGCCGGGCATATCGTCCATCGGCCCCTGCGGCCCCAGAACTTGCAGAAACGGCGAGGGGCCGCTTTCTTCCACCTCGATCTCCACGGTGTCGCCGTCCTTGACGCCGCTGAGTATCTGGCCGCGTAGGCGCTCGCGCACGCGGTTCTCCTGCTCGGCTCGGCGGCGGGCCAGGTCCGGGTCGGCTTCAGGCTCTTCCGCCTTGGAGTCCGTTTCCGGGGCGGGCGCCCCGGTCGGGCCGCGCCCGAAGAGCTGCCCGAAGACCTCCATGACGTTCTCCGACCCGGCCTGCACCGTGGCCGCGACGCGCTTGCGCACGTCCTTGTGTCGGGGCTGGAGGATGTCCAAGACGCGGTCCACAGCGCGCTCGGCGGCCTGCTCGCGGACCTCCTCCATCTTCTCACGCTCCACCATTCGCAGTGACGCCTGGACCAAATCGCGGACCATCGAGTCCACATCGCGCCCGACGTAACCGACCTCGGTGAACTTGGTCGCCTCCACCTTGACGAACGGGGCGCGGGCGAGGGTGGCGAGCCTGCGGGCGATCTCGGTCTTGCCGACGCCCGTGGGGCCGATCATCAGGATGTTCTTGGGGATGACCTCGTCGCGCAGGTCGTCGGGCAGGCGGCGGCGACGGGTCCGATCCCGCAGGGCGATGGCGACGGCCCGCTTGGCGGCGTGCTGCCCGATGATGTACTTGTCCAGTTCCGCGACGATCTCGCGGGGAGTCAAATCTTCCATGGCCGAATTATACCCGGTAATGCCCAGCGGAGGCCGACCGGGGACGGGAAGCGTCGGTGCGGGCTTGACATCGGGACCGGCGCTTGTTATAATAGCAACAACTCCGAATTAACGTTAAGTCTGACATCCACCCATGAAAAATCTCCTCCTCCTGTCTCTCGCCCTGATTGGGCTGCTGTCCGCTGTCCCGCCGTCGCGCGCGCAGGACACCGGGCGCGTCTCCCCGGCGTCGCTGCCGCTGCCGCTGCCGGGCGAGGCCCCGATGCCGCCGGACCGACTGCGCGCGCGCGACCCGTGGAACCTGCCGATGACCGGGCCGTGGCGCTTCCGGCTCACGCACGGCCAGATCATCGCCGGACACTTCGCGCCGCCGCCCTCCGCCATGGCCGTGGGCGTCACCGCGTCCAGCGCCCAGAGCCAGAACCCGCCGCAGAACGCCTTCGACGGCAGCGCCGACACGCGCTGGTGCGCCGACAGCGGCGCGTTTCCCCAATCGCTCAAGGCCGATCTCGGCCAGGTCCGGCACGTCACCGGCATCACGCTCCTCTGGGAGACTCCGGGCGGGGGCTACCAGTTCCGCGTCGAGGGCAGCCCCGACGGAGCCACCTGGACCACGCTCCTGGACGCCACCGGCGGCGCGGGCGTCGGCGACGGCCCCCTGGCGATCACGCCGACCGACGCGCGCTTCGTCCGCGTCACGGTCATGGGTTCCCGCGTGGGCTGGGCGTCCCTCCGCGAGTTCCAGATTCATTACGCGCAGGGCGGGCAGGACGTTGTTTGGAAGCCGCAGGTCAGCGACGCCACTCCCGCGCACGCCGACGACTTCACCCGGCCCGGTTTTGACGACCGGCGCTGGGACACCGTCCCGGTCCCGTCCAACTGGGAGATGCTCGGCTACTCCCTGCCGACGTACAACTCCGTGGATGATACCGTCGGCCTCTACCGGCGCTGGGTGACGGTCCCCGCCTCCTACGCGGGGCGGCGCGTCTTCTGGCACTTCGACGGCGCGCTGGACGGCGCGGAGGTGTTCGTCAATGGCATCAAGGCCGGATACCATGAGAGCGGCTACACGGCCTTCGATGTGGACCTGACGGGGCTGGTCAAGCCGGGCCAGCGCAACCTGTTCGCCGTCCGCGTGTGCAAGACGACGCCCTCCGTGGACTGCGAGACCGGCGACTTCCAGTGCATGGGCGGCATCTACCGCGACACGTCCCTGATCGCCGTCCCGATGACCCACGTGAGCGACCTCACCGTCCGCACACCCCTCAGCGACGGCTACCGTGACGCGACCCTCCAGGCGTCCGTGCAGATCGCGGGGACGCCGGGGGCGACGGTCGCGGTGACGGGGGCGCTGTTCCGGCAGAACGGCCGGCCCACCGCCGTGCGCCTGGCCGGGCAGGACCGAGTCGGGGCGGACGGCACGGCGACGGTCGCCCTCAGCGCCTTCGTGAAGGCGCCCCGCGAGTGGACGGCGGAGACGCCGAGCCTGTACTACCTGGTCGTGCAGCTCGCGCAGGCGGGCCGACCCGTGGAGCGCGTGGAGCAGCGGTTCGGCTTCCGCCAGGTGGAGATTCGGAACAACGTCGTGCTGTGGAACGGGCGGCCCATCAAATGCACCGGCGTCTGCCGCCACGACTTCTGGCCGACCCTGGGCTTCGCGCTGACCGACAAGCAGTGGCTCACGGACCTGACCATGATGAAGGCGGCCAACGTCAACGCCATCCGCACCAGCCACTACAATCACGCGGCCCGCTTCTTGGAGCTGTGCGACGAGAAGGGTTTCTATGTGCTGGACGAGGTGCCGTTCTGCTGGATCAACGAGAAAGACAACGACCCGGCCTTCGCACCGGCCCTGCTGCAGCGGGCGCAGGAGACGCTGGCCCGCGACAAGAACCGGGCCTGTGTGCTGGCCTGGAGTCTGGGCAACGAGAACGGGGTGGGGCGGAACTCGCAGCCGGTTGTCACCCTCGTCCAGACGCTGGACCCGACCCGCCCGCGCTTCATCTCCACCGCCGGTCCGTGGGGCGGGCTGACCGGACAGTCCTTCGAGGACCGGCACTATCCCAGCCCCGCCGACGTGGACAACTACATCGCCCACGACACCGGCGTCCTGCCCGCCGACTACTCGGAGCAGCCGCACATCTTCTACCAGAAAGAGACGCAGGACTATGACCCCGGCGCGTCCGATCTGTGGTCCGAGGCGCTGGGTCGGACCTGGGACAAAATCTGGTCCGCGCCCACCATCCTCGGCTCGTTCATTTGGGAGTGGCAGAACCAGGGCATCGCCGACCCCAACGCCGACCGGACGACCGACTTCTATTACGGCCCGAACGCCTTGCGCCAGGAAAACAACAAGGGCGTCGTGACGGCCTTCCGTGTCCCCAAGCCCGAATACTGGATCGTCAAGATGGTCTACAGCCCCGTCGCCATCGGGGCGCGCACGGTCAGCCCCGTCGGCGGAACCTGCGCCGTGCCGCTGACGAACCACTATTCGTTCACGGACCTGAGCGCGCTGACCTGCCGCTGGACCGCCCTGCGCGGCGGGACCGTTCTCCGGGGCGGCATCAGCCGCGTCGCCTGCGCGCCCATGTCGTCCGCCACGGCCACCTTCCCGGCCCCGGCGGGCATGACCGCCCTGCGCCTGGAGTTCGACCGCGCCGACGGCAGCAACGTCACCGTCGCCAACCTGGGCGTGGTCGGTGCGCCCGACCCCGCGCCGCCCGCCGGTCTCACCAGCGGCGACTCGCTGACGGTCCAGCCCGGAGCCGCCGCCGTGACGGTGGGCAATGCCCTGCATCAGCTCACGTTCGACTCCCGGACGGGTAATCTGTTGTCCTGGCGCGTCCACGGACGCGATCTGCTGACCGGCAGCCCCACGCTGAATCTGGGGCAGGGGAAGGCGGGGGCGTGGAAGGGGTACTTCGCGGACGCGCAGGCACCCGTTCTGGACGGCGCGCTGACCTCCGCGCAAGGTTTGATGGATGGCAGCGCCCGCGTCGTCGTCACCAGCACCGTCCGCGCTGTCGTCGGCGGGCCGTCGCTCGGTACGCTCACCTGTACCTACGATGTGCGACCCGATGCCACGGTGGGGATCGCCTGGACGCTGGACTGGACCGCGCCGGACACGCATCTGTGGGAGGTCGGTCTGGGCCTCCCCGTCTCTTTCCGTCTCTCGCAGGTGTCGTGGTGGCGTGACTCCTACTTCACGGCCTACCCGCGCGGCCACCTCGGCGAGCCGATGGGGACCTGCCCCGTCGGAGACACATTGGCCCGCGCCTCCAAGCGCGGCCTGCACTGGCTCACGCTCACGGACACGACTGGAACCGGTCTGGTGTTGCTCCAGGACGGGACGCCGCTGGTGGGACGTGTGCAGACGGGCGCGCCGACCGACACGCTGCTGGCGAGCGCGGAGGTCGCCGGGCCGCAGGGCCTGAGCGGGGACTGGGTCGCCGACCACGACATCCTCGCCACAGCGGGCAAGCCGCTGACGGGCGGCTTCCTGCTGCGCGCCACCGGGAGCGCGGCCCCCGCGCCGTAAACGCGGCGAATCACGGGGAGACAGGGGGCGGCGTGGTGACGAGGGGCCGGGCGGAGAAGGCGGAGATGAGGGCGTCCTCGGCCTGCGCCGCAGTCGCCAGGGGAACGTCGGTCGTCGTCTGCGGCGCGAGGTCACTGAGATTCCCGGCCTGCGGTGACAGCAGACGCAGGGCGTCCTGTACGGCGGCGGGCGTCCCGCTGGGGGCCGTGGCCGCCAGGTGACGCCCTAGCGTGGCAGACAGGCGCGGCGGGATGCCGTCGGAGATGCCGACGCGCAGGGTGGCCGCCAACTCGCCTACGTCGGCGGCCCAGAGGGCGGCGGCGTGACGGGTCAGACTGAGCCAGGTGCCGAGCGTGGCGATGTGGTCGTCGGTGTCCGTCTCCACGCGGTCGCACTCGTCCAGCGTCGCCAGGACCGAAGCCACATCCGGCTGCGTCGCCGCCGTCTTCCGCTCGTCCGCGCTCATCAGGACGGGCCGCAGCAGGCCGTCCGCTTCGCCCTCCGCCCACGCCCGCAGCTCCGCCGGGGCTCCCATCGTCCGCAGCAGCCCGCCGACACGCGCGAACGTCTGGGCCTCGTCCCGCCGCAGGGTGACGCTTTCCCGGCTCAGGTCGCCGACTCGCGCCGCCGTGGCCGGGTCGGCCGGGTCCATGTCGCGCAGGGACGCGACCTGCCCCACGAACCGCTGCGACTCCAGCCCGTTCAGGCGTAGCAGGAACTGGACCTGGAAGCAGTCGGCCTGGTCGCGCGTCACGGTCGGGGCAGCCCGCAGAGGCGGGGCGAAAAGAAGAGCGCCCAGCCCTGCCATCGCAAAGAGTGCCCTCAAAGCTCATCCACCGTGATGTTGGCGTTGGTGTAGATGCAGATCTCCGAGGCGATGCGCAGGGCCTTCTCGGCGATCTCGCGGGCCGACAGGTCCGTGTTCTCCACCAGCGCCTTGGCGGCGGCCTGGGCGTAGGGGCCGCCGCTGCCGATGGCGGCGATGCCGTCGTCCGTCTCCAGCACATTGCCGTCGCCGGAGACGACCAGCAGGTAATCCTGGTCGGCGACGATCATCAGCGCCTCGAAGCGGCGCAGCACCCGGTCCGAGCGCCACTCCTTGGCGAACTCGATCACGGCGCGGCGCAGGTTGCCGTTGGTCGCCTCCAGCTTGGTCTCGAACCGGTCCGCCAGCGCCTGGGCGTCGGCGGCGCTGCCCGCGAACCCGGCCAGGATTTTGTTCTGGTACAGGCGGCGAATCTTACGGGCCGTGTTCTTCATCACGGTCTTATCCAGCGTGACCTGGCCGTCGCCCGCGACGGCGACGTGGCCGCCCTTTTTGACGCCCACGATGGTGGTGGCGTGCATGGTGATGTTCATGGCTTTGATTATACATCAAAAGGGGGCGGCTCTCGATGGAGCCGCCCCTCTGTCACCACTAAGGCCCCGTCGGCACGGACTGGGCGCTCGGCTCCAGCTGCGGCGGCGGGGCCTTGCCGTTGATCACGTACCCGACCACGACGGCCACGATCAGGACGAGCAGGACGATCACGGCCGTGCCCCAGCGGGCGCTGCCGAGGGAATTGCTTGGCGGATCGTGAGGACGGACGCTCATAGACGCGATACTCCTTCAAACATGGGGATACAAGGATGCTTGGATTTTGCTACCCGTTCCGGTCGCTTTCCTAAACCGCTCAGGCTCCGGCGTTGACGGTGATCGTCTTTTCGAGCGCGACTGTGGCCGACGAAGGCCCGACCATCAACTGAACCGTGTCCGCCTCCACGGTGAAGTGATGGCTTGACGTGTCCCAATAGGCCAGCTGCGACGCCGCCAGCGGCATCGTCACCGTCTTCGTCTCCCCCGGCGCGACTGACACGCGCTGGAAGCCTTGCAGTTCCCGCCGGGGCCGCTCGACTCGTGAGCCCAAGTGGCGGACGTAGAGCTGCACGACCTCCTCACCGGTGCGCTCACCTGTGTTGGTGATGTCCACGATGACCCGGATCGTGCCGTCGGCGGGCAAGGTGTCGGCGTCGGTCCGCAGGGCCGTGTAGACAAATCGGGTGTAGCTCAGGCCGTGGCCGAACGGGTACAGCGGGTCGCCGTCGAAGTAGAGATAGGTGCGCCCGTGCCGGATGTCATAGTCCATCATCGGCGGCAGTTGGTCCAGAGAACGGGGCCACGTCTGCACCAGTCGGCCCGCCGGGTTGTAGTCGCCGAACAGCACGTCCGCCAGCGCATTGCCCATTTCCTGGCTGTTGTGGACGCTCTGCACGATGGCGGAGACGTTCTGCTGCGCCCAGGTGATCGCGTAGGGGAACGCGGAGACCAGTACCACCACGGTGTTCGAGTTGGCCTCGCGGACGCGGCGGATCAGCTCCTCCTGCGCGTCCGGCAACGAGAGTGAATGACGATCCACGGCCTCACGCCCCTCGTCGGGCGTGTTGACCTTGGCCCAGCCGCCCGCGCCGACCGGGTTGTGGCCGACCAGGACGATGGCCGCGTCCGACGCCCGCGCCGCCTCGACGGACGCCTCGATGTCCGAGCCGTTGTGGTAGGTGACGGAAGTTCTTGCGCCCACTTTGTCCTGGATGCCCTGGAGGGGCGTCACGGCGTAGGGCGGGCTGCCGCTGTACCAATCCAGATGGACGCGGTCGGCGAGGGGACCCAGCACGGCGAGCGAGGACAGCGCCTTCCGGTCGAGCGGCAGCAGGCCGTCGTCGTTTTTGAGCAGGACCAGGGACTTCTGCGTGACCTCGCGGGCGGCCCGTCGGTGTTCGGCGGTCAGCCAGGGTTCTTCGGCGTTGTCCGCCCCGATGGCCGCGTAAGGGACACGGTCCGGCGGGTCGAGCAGGCCCAGGCGGATCATGACACGGAAGTTGCCGCGCAGGGCCGCGTCCACCTCCGCCTCGGTCAGCAGGCCGGTGTCGAGTGCCTCGTTCGTCGGGGCGAGGTGGGCGTCCAGGAACTGCCCGACCCCGGCCCGGATGATGGCCGCGCAGGCGTGGGCGAAGTCCGGGAACGCTTTATGATCGGTGACGAGCAGCTTCATCGCCCCGCCGTCCGTGCAGATGATCCCGTCCTGGCCCCACTCCGCCACCGTGATCTCCTTGAGCATGGGGTGGACGGTGCAGGGGACGCCGTTGTAGGAGTTATACGCGGCCATGTAAGCCCGCGACCCGGCCTCGACCCCGCGCCGGAAGGGGACCGAATAGTACTCCCGGAATAGCCGCTCGTCGAAGTCCGAGGAGGAACTTTCACGCCCGTCCTCGTTGCTGTTGGCGAGGAAGTGCTTCATCAGGGATGCCGCCTGCCAGTAGACCGGATGGTCGCCCTGAAGGCCCCGGACGAACGCCGCCGCCAGTGTGCCGTTGAAGAAGGCGTCCTCGCCGTAGCACTCCTCGGTCCGGCCCCAGCGCGGGTCGCGCCCCAGGTCGGCGTTGGGGGCGCGGACCACGAGGCCGCCCCGCCCGTACTTCCCGCTCTGTACCAGATAGCGGGCCTCCAGCCCCTCAATAGCGGCGGCACGGCGGACGCTGTCCGGGTCCCACGTCTGGCCCAGGCCGATGGCCTGCGGGAACGTGGTCGTCGGAACCGGCTCCTTGCCGCCCCAGCCGCCCGGCTCGCCCATCGCCACCCCGTGCAGCCCCTCGATGTGGCCGCTCCCCCGGATGCCCAGCCGGGGCACGCTCGGGTCCGCCCCCTGTGTGCCCAGGCAAAAGACCTTCTCGTCCCGCGTCATCCGGGCCAGGATGTCGTCCACCCGTTGCTCCAGCGGCAGGTCCGGGTCCTGGAAGGGATATTCGTACTCAGAATCGTCGTGTGCCATGGGAACCTATCTCGCCGCGATGTCGCCGTATAGGATGCCGCGCCCGTTGGTGCCGACGTAGGCGCGGCCGTAGATGCGTGGGTCCCCGATGATCAGGTTGGCCGTCGCGTACTGGTGCTGGGCGTCGTTGATGTGGACCCACGTTGCGCCCGTGTCGTCGGAGCGGAAGAAGGCGGCGAGTCCGTTGACCGTGCCGATGACGAACAGGGTGGGGTAGCTCTGCCCCGGCGCGGCCTTGCCGAAGCCCAGCGAGCGCACCGCCGACACCGTCGGAAGCGAAGTGAACGTCGCGCCGCCGTCGGTGGAGTGGAGCAGCGCGCCATTGGCGCTCAGCCAAAGGTCGCCCTCATGGCCCGGCACGGCGTACAGCCGGCCGTTGCCCTTGGGCAGCAGTTGCCCGCTGTTCGTGAACGTCGCCCCGCCGTCGCCGCTGGTGGAGAACGACCCGGCTCCGGTGTCCTCGGCGAAGAAGCGGCTGGGGTTGACGCGGTCCGAGATCACGGCGACCGAGGCGGGCAGGCCCGCGCAGGGCGTCCATGTCGCGCCCCGGTCGCGCGAGAAGGCCGGGGCGGCCCCGTCCTGGGACCAGACCAGCGTCCGCCCGTCCGCCGAGATCGCCACGGTCCCGCCGCCCTTGCTGCCGTTCGGTTCGGTGGGCAGGGGGGTCCAGGTCGTCCCGCCGTCGGTGGAGAAGCCGCCGCGCTTGCCGGGGTTGCCGCCCCCGACACGGACGATGACGTTCGGGGACAGCGCGGCGTAGTCAATGCTGTCGGTGTTGTTGGTCCGTGGGTTTTCGGTCATGCCGCCGGGCGGTGACACGTCCACGCTGGCGTGGGTGAAGCCGCCGATGTCCCCCAAGCCGCTGATCAGGGGCGGCCCGGCGGGGGGACTGACCAGGGCGATCACCGCCGTCTCCTCCAGTCCCTCCGCGCCCACGAACCAGTGCGTCGCCTGGCCCGCGTCCGCCGCCGTCACGTCGTCGCTGGCCCAGATGGTCGCCCCGGTGCCGTACATCGCGTGTCCGGGCCGGAAGGGGTCAATGGCAAGCGCGCCGATCCACCAGCCGAGGCTCGCTGTGGGGTTGCCGAACGTCATGTAGGGCGACAGGGACCAGTCGCGCACGGTCTTCGGCCCGATGTCCGTCCATGTCGCCCCGCCGTCCGTGGAGCGGAACAGGGTGTCGCCGGGGTTCCAGCGGTCCATGGTCCCGACCATGACCGTGCCGGGGTGCTGGAAGTCCACCGCCAGGCCCGCGTAGCCGGACGCGCCCGGCTGGCCCGCCTTGACCGGGCTGATGTCGGTCCAACCGCCCGTCTTGGTGTCCAGTTTCCAGACCGCGCCCGCGCTGATGCCGTTCGGGCCGGGCGCGTTCGCGTAGGTCAGGTACAGGGAGCCGTCGCGGGCCAGGACGCCGTGGTGGGGCAGCAGGCCCGACGGCTGGCCGGGGACGGGCTGCCAGGTGGCCCCGCCGTCGGCGCTGCGGTACAGGCCCGGCCCGCCGCCCTGCTGGACGCCCGCGTAGATCACCGGCGTGGGGCTGCCGGTGACGCCGCTGCTGCGCTGGAACAGGGTGAAGGCGATGCCGGTGCCGTTGGTCGGCCCCTGCACCGGGAACGAGCCGACGGGGCTCCAGGTCGCGCCGTAGTCCGCGCTGTGCCACAGGCCGTTGTCGCGCGAGCCGTAGAACAGGATGCTGTCCTTGTTGGGGTCTACGGCGAGGCGCTCTCCGGCGGAGCGCCCGTCCATGTTGCCGCCGTTCTTGAACGGCAGGTCGGTGCGCTGCCAGGTCCGGCCCCCGTCGGCGGAGCGCAGGATGGCCCCGTTACCCGCCCAGCTGTTGGTGTAGGTGCCGACGGCGAGGTAGACGCGGCGGGCGTCCGACGGGTCCACGCCGATGCTCTCCACGCCGGTCAGGTTCCAGTCCGCCGGGCCGAGCCAGTCCAGCAGCGGAATCCAGCGCCGGGCGGCGGCGTCCCACCGGTAGGCCCCGCCGATGTCGGTGCGGGCGTACACCACGTCCCTGGCCGCCGGGTTGAAGATCAAACCGTCCACGAATCCGCCCGCGACGATCTGTACGTTCTTCCAGAGGTACGGCCCCGTCACGGCGGGCGTGTAGGCGCGCCCGGCGGCCACCGTCTTGGGCGTGACCGCGACCTGCACGGGAGCCCCCTGCCTCACCCCGGCGTGGGCCAGACAGCCGCTCAGAAGGCTGAGGGAGGCCGTCGCCCCCAAGATCGCTCCAATCGTTTTTACACCAAACATCTTTGTTCTGTCTCCCAAATAAAGCGCCGGACGATGTCTATTGTCACTGTGGGGGCGGGCCGACGGTCTGCCGGACGATCAGTTCCACGTCCAGGACGTGTGTGGAGGGCGGGGCGGGCGGCGGGGCGTTGTCGCCCGTCGGGGGGATCGTCTGCTGCAGCAGCAGCGCGACGGCCATCTGTCCCATCTCGCGGAAGGGCTGGCGGATGGTCGTCAGGTGCGGCGTCGTCATCCGCGCCAGCAGCATATCGTCGAAGCCGACCAGGGAGAGTTCCTCCGGGACGCCGATGCCGCGCCGGT
The DNA here is from genome assembly GCA_965277485.1 of Capsulimonadaceae bacterium. GTDB lineage: Bacteria > Armatimonadota > Armatimonadia > Armatimonadales > Capsulimonadaceae > JAFAZD01. The sequence goes on from CBDICZ010000002.1 coordinate 94,959, forward strand.
TCAGGACCTCCATCGCGCCGTAGGCGACGGCGTCGTTGGCGCAGAACACGCCGGTCGGTCTGAGTCCGGGTCCGTCAAGCAGAGCGTTCATGCGGGACCGGCCCGAGTCGGCGTTGAAGTCGCCGGGGAAGACCAGGGCCTCATCGTAGGAGATTCCGGCGTCCTCCAGCGCGCGCCGGTAGCCCGCGAGGCGTTGCAAGCTGCCCGCGAGGGCCATGTCTCCCGTGAAGTGGGCGATCCGGCGGTGCCCGTGGGAGGTCATGTGCTGCACGGCGCGGTAGGCCCCGGAGGCGTCGTCCACGGTGAGGTCGTGCGTGTTGAGCAGGGGATGGGCGTTGTGGATGGTGACGAACGGCACATGGTGCATCAGGGTGTCGGCGAACGCCGGGGTCAGGCCGGAGCCGACGAAGATCACGCCGTCCACGCGCCCGTCGCAGAACTTCAGGATCTTCGGCTCGTCGCGCTCCCAGTGAGAGATGGACAGCACCGTGGTGTTCTGCTCGTGCTCGGCGGACGCCTCCAGGATGCCCTTGAGGACTTCCAGGAAGTAGAAGTTGACCTCATGGCCGTCAATGGCGGCGATGACGCCCAGGGTGTCCATGCGGCGGCGGGACAGCCCGCGCGCCACGCCGTTGGCGCGGTAGCGCATCCGGGCGGCGATCTCCTGGACCCGCGCGCGGGTCGTCTCGGAGACGCGGGTCCCGGACCGGGCGCCGTTCAGCACGGCGGACACGGTCATGGCGGACACCCCCGCCTCGCGGGCCACGTCCTGCAAAGTCGTTGCGCTGCTTCGTTTCATCGTGTACGCCTATGATAACATAGCCTTAGCGTTAAGTCAAGTGTGACCTCGCGCAGAAGGGCCGCCTTGTGTAAACGTTGTGGGTGCTGTATAATCACGGCATCATGAAATTCACCGACGGAAACTGGATGATGCGCGCCGGGGTGCGCGTGCTGCACCCGGCGCAGGCTTATGACGTGGAGACCACGGAGCGCTCGCTGACGGTCCACGCCCCGACTCAGCGGGTCCGGCATCGGGGCGACACGCTGCAAGGGCCGCTGCTGACCCTCCGGCTCTCGTCCCCGATGCCGGACGTGATCCGCGTCCGGCTGACTCACTTCGCGGGCGGGCCGGGCCGGGGTCCCCACTTCGAGGTCGCGCCCGACGCGGCGGAGGGCGTCGCCGTGAGTGTTGATGAACACGCGGCCTGCCTGACCGCCGGACGCCTGACGTGCCGCGTGGGCCGTGACGCCTGGGGCCTGGAGTTCGTGTCCGACACGGGCCGGGTCGTCACCCGCAGCGGGCCGCGCGGCCTGGGGCTGGCCGAGGTGGCGGGGGAGGGGACTTATGTTCACGAGCAGCTCGGCCTGGGCGTCGGCGAGTGTGTCTACGGGCTTGGGGAGCGCTTCACCGCCTTCGTCAAGAACGGGCAGGTCGTGGAGACCTGGAACAAGGACGGCGGCACCGGCAGCGACCAGGCGTACAAGAACGTGCCCTTCTACCTGACCAACCGGGGCTACGGCGTCTTCGTCAACCACCCGGAGGAGGTGTCCTTCGAGGTCGCCTCCGAGAAGGTCTCCCGCGTTCAGTTCAGCGTCCCCGGACGCGCGCTGGACTACTTCGTCATCTACGGCCCGTCGCCGAAAGAAATTCTCGCCAAATATACCGCCTTGACCGGGCGTCCCGCGCTGCCGCCGCCGTGGTCGTTCGGGCTGTGGCTGACCACGTCCTTCACCACCTCCTACGATGAGGAGACGGTGACGGGATTCATCCAGGGCATGGCCGACCGGGACCTGCCCCTGCACGTCTTCCACTTCGACTGCTTCTGGATGCGCGAGTTCCACTGGTGCGACTTCCGATGGGACACGCGCGTGTTTCCGGACCCGGCGGGGATGCTCGCCCGGCTGAAGGCGCGCGGCCTGCGCGTGTGCGTCTGGATCAACCCCTACATCGCCCAGCGTTCGCCCCTGTTCGCGGAGGGGGCGGCCGCCGGGCATCTGCTCAAGCGGCCCGATGGTTCCGTCTGGCAGACCGACCAGTGGCAGCCCGGCATGGGCATCGTGGACTTCACCAGCCCCGCCGCCTGCGCCTGGTACGCGGACAAACTGCGCGCGCTGCTCCATCAGGGCGTGGACTGCTTCAAGACCGACTTCGGCGAGCGCATCCCGACCGACGTTGTGTATGCCGACGGCTCCGACCCCATCAAGATGCACAACTATTACTCCTATCTTTACAACAAGGTGGTGTTTGATCTGTTGGAGCAGGAACGGGGCGTCGGGGAGGCCGTGCTGTTCGCCCGGTCCGGGACGGCGGGCAGCCAGAAACTGCCCGTCCACTGGGGGGGCGACTGCGCCTCGGATTTCGAGTCCATGGCGGAGAGCCTGCGCGGGGGCCTGTCGCTCTGCCTGTCCGGGTTCGGCTTCTGGAGCCACGACATCGGCGGCTTCGAGGGGACGCCCCCGGCGGCGGTCTACAAGCGGTGGGTCGCCTTCGGCCTGCTGTCCTCGCACAGCCGCCTGCACGGCAGCTCTTCGTACCGCGTTCCCTGGGTCTACGACGGCGAGGAGGCCTCGGACACGCTGCGCTTTTTCACCAAGCTGAAGTGCCGGCTGATGCCGTCTCTGTACGGCGCGGCGGTGGAGGCGCACCGGACGGGCATCCCCGTGATGCGCGCGATGGCGCTGGAATTCCCGGACGACCCCGCCTGCGACGCCCTGGACCGTCAGTACCTGCTGGGCGAGTCCCTCCTGGTCGCCCCGGTCTTCTCCGACGATGGCTTGGTGGACTACTACGTTCCGGCGGGCCGCTGGACTCACTTCCTGACCGGCGAGGCTGTGCAGGGTCCGAGGTGGGTCCGGGAGACGCACGGGTTCCTGAGCGTCCCCCTGCTCGTCCGGCCCAACACGCTGCTCCCGGTCGGCGCGCGCGACGACGTGCCTGACTACGACTACGCGGCAGGTGTGACCCTCCATCTGTACGCGCAGGCCGACGGCCACACGGCCTCCGCCGTGGTCCCTGACGCGCGAGGCGGGGACGCGCTAACGGTGACGGCCCGGCGCGCGGGGCAACAGATCGAGGTGCGCGCGGCGGGCGCGACCGGCGACTGGAGCCTGCTGCTGGTGGGGATCGGCGACACCGAGGCCGTCGAGGGCGGGAGGGCGGAGAGCAGTGACGCGGGCGTCCGTGTCCGCCCCGGCGCAGGCGTGGAGGCGCTGCGGATCACGCTGCCCGTGGGCCGCTGAACCGCCCCTACGCGCCCATGCCGCCGTCACGGATGATGGAGGGGAGCAGGTCGGCGGTCAGGGTGTCCGCCTCGGGGTCGGAGAGGACCACGCAGCGGACAATCACGTTCTCAAGCTCGCGCACGTTGCCGGGCCAGGGGTAGAGGGTCAGGGCCAGCAGGGCGTCCGGCGCGACTCTCGCCAGCCGACGGTCGTTGTCGGCGTTGAACTTCTTCAGGAAGCCTTCCACCAAGGCCGGAATGTCCTCGGCGCGCTCGCGCAGGGGGGGCAGCGTGATCTGGATCACGTCCAGGCGGTAGTACAGGTCCTCGCGGAACCGGCCGTCCTTAATCAGCTCCTCCAGCGGGGCGTTGGTGGCCGCGACCACGCGCACGTCCACCGCGATGGTCTTGGAGCCGCCGACGCGCTCGAACTCGCGCTGTTGCAGGACCCGCAGCAGCTTGACCTGCACCGAGGGCGAGATGTCCCCGATCTCGTCCAGGAAGAGCGTCCCGCCGTTCGCCATCTCGAAGCGCCCCTTGCGCTCCGTGGCCGCGCCCGTGAAGGCGTTCTTCTCGTGCCCGAACAGCTCGCTGTCGAGCAGCGTCTCCGAAAGGGCGGCGCAGGAGACGGCGATGAACGGCTTGCCGTCCTTGCCGCGCTGGGACTGCTCGTGCAGGGCGCGCGCGATCAGCTCCTTGCCCGTGCCGCTCTCGCCCCGGATCAGAACGGTGGCTTTCGAGGCCGCCGCCCGCGCCACCATCTCCTGCACCTGGCGCATGGCCGGCGAGGCAGGGTCGGCCAGCGCCCGCGCGGCGGCCCGGCGCGTGGACGCGCCCGCCGGGGCGCGCTCCTCGGCCTGCGTCTCGGCGGCGCGCGCCACCGCCCGCCGGACCACGGCGCGAATCTCGTCCATGTCGAACGGCTTGGTGATGTAGTCCGACGCCCCGTAGCGCATGGCGTCCACGCACGTCTTGATGGTCGCGTAGGCCGTGATCATCACGGCGACCACGCCGGAGTGGCGCTGCTTGATCTTCTGCAGCAACTCCACGCCGTTCATGTCCGGCATGATTAGGTCCGTGATGAGAACGTCAACGGGGTACGAGGCGGCGACCTCCAGGGCGCGCACGCCGTTCTCGGCGACGTGGACCACGTAGCCGTCCTTCTGGAAGATGGCCTGGAGGACGCGGCGGATGTTCGGCTCGTCGTCGGCGATCAGCAGAGTCTTCGGGCCGGGCTGGGGGCCGGCGGGCGGTGTCACGGGCGGGACTGTCATGGTCGGTGCTGCCTTTGCGGGTGCGTGTGTCGCGGCTACCGTGGGACGGGCCGGGTGACGTCGGAGATGCCGCCGGTGCCGTCGCTGCGCTGGTCGGCGATCTCCTGCCGGGCGGGCGGCAGGCGGTGCGGGTAGGGCGGGCTGACCGGCAGGTGGATCGTGAACGTGGACCCCTCGCCGGGCACGCTGCGGGGCGTCAGCCGCCCCCCGTGGGTCTCCACGATCTTGCGCGCGATGGCCAGTCCCAGGCCCGTGCCCTTGGTCTTGGTGGTGAAGAAGGGCGCGAACACCTTCGCCAGCTTGTCGGAGGGGATTCCGACGCCGGTATCGGTGAACGACATCTCCACGATCTGCGTCGCCGGGAAGAAGCGCGTCGCGGCGGTGACGAAGCCGCCGCGCGGCATCGCTTGGGCGGCGTTGATGACCAGGTTGCGCACGACCTGCTCGATCTGGGCACGGTCCATCATGGCGGCGGGGACGTCCTCGCCGAGCGCGTAGGTGATCTGGACCCCGCCCGCCTGGAGGCTCGGCGCCATGAACTGGAGCAGCCGGGTGAGCAGGGCGTTCACGGACACCGGCTGCATCTCCGGCGGCGTCTGGCGCGAGAACTCCAGGAACTCGGTCGTGATCCGGTTCAGGCCGTTGGCCTCCTCGATGATGATGTCCAGGAACTCGCCGTGCTGGGCGAACGTGTCGGCGGGCAGCTCCCGCCGCAGGAGCTGGGCCGCACCCTTGATGCTGGACAGCGGGTTGCGCAGCTCGTGGGCGATGTTGGCCGCGAGCTGTCCCGTCTCGGCGAGCTTGGAGACGCGCTCCAGCTCCTCCTGCTGCAGCACCTCGTGGGTGACGTCCTCGAAGACCAGGACGACGCCC
>CBDICZ010000003.1:0-15947 GCA_965277485.1 Capsulimonadaceae bacterium
CTCCCGTCACTGCGCTGCCACCCGCCGAAGACTTCATGCAGCCCCGCCTGCGCCGCTGGACGCCGGGCGAGTTTCGCCGCATGACCCAATCCGGCATTTTCGGCTTTGGGGACTCGGCGGAACTTATAGACGGCGAAATTTATGCGCGTGGCCGTCCTCACTCCTGGACGTGCGACGAATATTATCACCTGGGCGACAGCGGGCTTCTTCCGCCCGACGAGCGAACGGAATTGCTCCAAGGGAGGATCATCCACAAAGTGACCATGAACCCGCCTCACTCCTCGGTGGTCCGGCGAGTCCTCCAAGCCTTGTATTCGGTGTTCGGGGCGGGCTTTGTCATCTCGGGGCAAAGCCCGCTGAATCTATCTACCGAGAGTGACCCTGAGCCGGATGCGATGGTGGCCGCCGGTGATCTCGCGGACTACGATGGCCGCCATCCGACTCCGGCAGAGACGCTGTTGGTCGTGGAAGTCTCCGATAGCACACTACGGGAAGATCGCATCTACAAGGCACGTCTCTACGCATGGGCAGCCATCAACGAATACTGGATCGTCAACATCAACGAACGCACTCTGGAGGTACGCCGCCAGCCGCACAACGGCGAGTACCTGAGCGTAAACATTCACAATGAGGGCGAGGCCGTCGCGCCCCTGGCCGCGCCCGATGCGCCGGTGCGCGTCGCCGACCTGCTGCCGCTGCGGCAACCAACACCATGACCACACTCGCGCCCCCGCCCCGAATCACCCCCCGCCAGCGCCTCTGGACGGTGCAGGAATATCACCGGATGGCCTACCCGGCGCTGTTCGGGCCGGACGAGCGCCTGGAACTCATCGAGGGCGAGATATTCTTTCGCGGCACGGACATCCCCCGCCCGTTCACCCAGGCGGAGCATCGCTGCCTGCGGAAGATGGGCCTGATCCAGCCGGGGGATCAAATCGAGTTCGTCGAAGGAAAAGGAGTTCCTGCCGTGAGTCCCATGGGGCGTCCCCACGCGATTGCCGTCATCAAGACCGCTGATGCCTTGAGAGCGGCCTTCGGCGCAGAGTTTGTCGTTTGGTCGCAGTCACCCGCAGAAATTTCCGAGGTTTCAGAGCCGGAGCCGGACGTGATGGTCGCGGAAGGTACCGCCGATGACTACTATGACAACGCGCCAGGTCCCGGTGAGGCCGTCCTTGTTGTCGAGGCTTCCGATTCCAGCCTGCGCCAAGACCGTGGCCGGAAGGCGGCAATGTACGCGCGGGCAGGCGTGGCCGACTACTGGATCGTTAACATCAAAGGTCGCGCTTTGGAGGTACGCCGCCAGCCCCAGGATGGCGAGTATCTCAGCGTAGACATCTACGGCGAGGGTGAGGCCGTCGCGCCGCTGGCCGCGCCGGACGCGCCCGTGCGTGTCGCCGACCTGCTGCCGATGAAGCGACCATAATCGCCACAAGAGGAAAAAATGCCACTCACGCTTGCAGCCCTCTCGTTCTTTGCTGTTTCTTCATCCGCCCTGCTGGTGTTCACGTTTTGGGTTGCCTCGACTGGCCGGAAACTGCGCCCCGGCGAGCCCGTGCCAAATCGTCGGGATATCCGCCGTCATTTGTTGCGAGGGATGTTCTACTGCAACCCCGATGACCCGCGCGGCTGGATACCAAAGTTACACGGCTACGGCTGGACCGTAAACCTACGCGATCCCTCTTGGGCGCGCACGGTGTCTCTACTGTTGGCCGGCCTTCTCCTCAGTGGTATGGTGCTGATAATCGTGTCTGGAAAAGGATAGTCATGCGTAAAAAGATCATTGCCGGGAACTGGAAGATGAACAAGACCGTGGGCGAGGGGCTGGCCCTGGTCAAAGACCTCGTCCCCTTAGTCGCGGACAAGACGGATGTGGATGTTCTCGTCTGCCCGCCGTTCACCTCTTTGTACGCTGTCGGGCAGGCACTGCAAGGGACCAACGTCGCGCTGGGCGCGCAGGGGGCGTTCTGGAAGGCCAGTGGGGCCTACACCAGCCAGATTTCGCTGCCGATGCTCCTTGACGTGGGGGTGCGCTACGTCATCCTGGGTCACTCGGAGACGCGCGGGCGCTTCGGGGGGCCGGAGCCGGACCTGACGCCCGAACTCGCCATGACCTTCGGCGAGACCGATGAGGGCGTCAACATCAAGGCGCAGGCGGTGCTGGCCGCCGGTCTGATCCCCATTATCTGCGTCGGCGAGACCCTGCAAGAGCGGCAGGAAGGGCAGACGGACCGGATCGTCGAGGGGCAAGTCACGCGGGCCTTGCAAAACATCGCGCCGGAGTTGGTCGCCTCGCAAGTCGTCTTCGCCTACGAGCCGGTCTGGGCCATCGGCACCGGCGAGGTCTGCGCCGCCGACGAGGCGGACCGGGTCTGCGGCGTCGTCCGCAGCGCCGTCGCGCTGGACCGGGGACCGGAGGTCGCGGAGGCCGTGCGCATCCAGTACGGCGGCTCCATGAAGCCGGACAACGCCGCCGACCTGCTGGCTCGCCCCAACATTGACGGCGGCCTGATCGGCGGGGCGAGCCTGAAGGCCGCCGACTTCGCCGCCATCGTCCGCGCCGCCTGACGGGCAAGTTTCCGAGGCCGCCCGTTTGGGAATAAAGGACGAGAAACGCTTTCACCTACGAACAGGAGCATGGTCCGATGAAACGCTGTCCCACCACCGTCGCCCTCTCCCTGGCCGTCTGTCTTTTTGCCGGCTCCGCCCACGCGCAGACCGTCTCCTACCGGCGGCTCGCCCTGCACAACGTCGTCACGCGGCTCATGCAGACCTACGGCCTGGACATCGTCCTGAAGGGCAGCCTGCTCGACAAGCCGAACCTGCCCATCACCTTCAGCGTCGGTGACCCCGACACGACGACGACCCGGCTGCAGATCATGAACGCCCTCGCCAACGCCGCCGGGGTGGACTTCCAGAAGGGCTTCGTGGTCAGCAAGCTCGGCGCGAACGAGACCCTGCCGCCCGTCCAGGTGGACACCGATGCGTTTGTCATCTTCAAGAGCAAGACGGTTCCGGCGCGCGACGCTATCGCTATCGTCGCCGGCTCGGACAACGCGACTGTCCAGATCGCCCCGGAGGTGACCGGGGATGTGACGCTTTCTTCCACCACGCTCCGAACGTCCCAGGCCGCGCGTGAGATCGCCCAGCAGACGCAGACGGTCTGGCGCGCGTACTACGCGCTGACGCCTGAAGACATCATGGCGAGAAGCCCGCACCCGTTCACCTACTACGACACCACGCCGCCGCCCGCCCCCGCGAGCGCACCGGTCGCCCCGACCGCGCCCGCCGTCCCGACCGCGCCCGCACCGGGAACCCAGGTCGTGACGGCCCCCGGCCTGGTCGCGCCCGGCCCGTTCCAGTACGTCCCGTCCATGGGCTACGGCTCGCCCTACGGCGGCTACGGCGGTTATGGCGGTTATGGGTCTCCCTATAACACCGGCGGATACGGCTCACCCTACGGGGGCTATGGCGGCTACGGGGGCTACAGCCCCTACGGCGGCTTCGGCGGCGGGTCCACCGTGACGGTCCTTCCGGGGACCGGCGGCTACGGCCCCTTCGGCGGCTACGGCGGCCCCCCGATCACCTTCCCGTGACCCGCGATACCGAGGAGACAGCGTGACCGACCTTCTGGCCCTGCCCCTGATCCGGGACATCCCGGACTTCCCGCAACCCGGCGTCTTGTTCAAGGACATCACGCCGGTGTTGAGCGACGGCCCGGCGTTCCAGGAGGTCGTGGATCGATTCGTGGAGTGGGCGGGGGCGCGCGCGCCGGATGTGATCGTCGGCATCGAGTCGCGCGGCTTCGTGTTCGGCGCTCCCGTCGCGCTCGCCATGGGCCTGGGATTCGTGCCGGTCCGCAAGGTCGGCAAGCTGCCGCACGATACCGTTCAGGAAAAGTACCTGCTGGAGTACGGGGCGAATGTGGTCGAGATGCACCGCGACGCCGTGCGCCCCGGCCAGCGCGTGGCGATCATTGACGACCTGCTGGCGACCGGCGGAACCGCCGCCGCCTCCGCGCGGCTTGTGGATGCTCTGGGCGGCATCGTCGTCGGCTTCTCCTTCCTGGTCGAGCTATCCTTCCTGCACGGGCGCGACAACCTCACCGCCTATGACATCCAGTCCTTGATTACCTACTGACACGAAGCCGCGCAATATTTTCCACAAAATTTGTTTCGCGTAGGCTTGACAAGTCGGTATTTAGCTGTCATACTCCCTGCATTCGGTTCGTTGTCCGGCGCATGGCCGCGCCCTCCGTCACCGCCCGTAGGGATTGCACGAATGCCATGCACAACCACCGCCTTCTCGCGCCCGCCTTCTCGCGCCCGCCTTCTCGCGCCCGCCTTCTCGCGCCCGCCTTCTCGCGCCCGCCTTCTCGCGCCTTAACAACACCCTCCTTCTCCTCCTAGCCCTTGCTTGTCCTGGCCTCGCTGCGCCTTCTCCTGCCGTTCCCTGGGACACGAACGCGCAGGGCGGATACGTCACCGCCCTGGGTCAAGACCGGCAGGGGCGCGTCTGGGCCGCCTCGGAGTCCGACGGGGTCTGGGAGTTCTCCCCGTCCGCTCCCACTGGCAAACAGTGGACCCAGTTCACCACCGAGAACACGGGCGGCGGCCTCGGCGACGACGACTGCTACTCCCTCGCCTGCGACAGATTGGGCCGCATCTGGTGCGGCACGGGCCGCGACGGCGTCTCCGTCTTCAACGGCAAGGCCTGGCGTACCTACGACCGCCTCACCGGGCCGCTCGGCTGCCACGTCACCGCCCTGGCCGTCAGCCCCAAAGACGGCTCCGTATGGGCGGGCAGTGAACTTGGGATTGCCCGCTACGCCGACGGCCGGGGCTGGCGCTACTGGACCCGCGCCGACGGCCTCCCCTCCGACCAGATCACCTGCCTCGCCTTCGCCCCCGGCGGGACCCTGTTCGCCGGCACCGCTTGCGACGGCCTTGCGATTGCCTCACCCGCCGACAACTACAGCAGATGGCGGCACGTCCCCGGACCGGACGCCCTGCCCGACGCGCCCGGCGGCGACGGCCTGCCCTCGCCCCTCGTCAACTGCCTGCTCGTCTCCAAAGGCGGCACGGTCTACGCCGGGACCGACTGCGGGCTGGCGCACAGCACCGACAACGGCCTGACCTGGCGCTTCCTGCGGGGCGCGGACTGGAAGGACAAGCTGGCCGGGCTGGAGACGCCCGTCGCGCCGCGTGACGTGGACACGGGCGGGCGTCTGCTGTCCGAGGACTACATCACGGCACTGGCCGAGGACGGGGCGGACCATTTATTTATCGGCCACCGTCAGAAGGGCCTGGGCGTCTACGACGAGGTGAGCGCGCAGGGCGTGACGACCCCGGACGCCTACGGCGGCTATGTGGACGCCCTGCTGCCGACGGCCCACGGCCACCTGCTCATCGGCACCTATGGGGACGGCCTGACCGTCACCGACTGCGCCGCGCCGCCTCCCCCTGCAGTCGCCTCCAAGTCTCCCGGCGCCTTCCCGCCCCTGCCCTCGCCCGCCGCGCCGCCCACCTCGGCGCAACTGGCGGCGATGCTGCGCCGGGTGCGCTCCCTCCCTTCGCCCCCGCCCGGCGTCGGCGCGTCGTTTCTGGGGGAGGACTGGCAGACGCAGGGCGACGAGGTCGGGCGCTACGGCCGTCAGTACGCCGTGCTGTGCGCCATGAACCACGTCATCACCTGCACGAACCGGTATGCGGTCCAGGGCGTCATGGGCGACCACCACGCCCCCGGCGACGGCCTGCGCTGGTGGGTGACGTGGATGCAGACCGACACGCAGCGTTCGCTCTACACGCCCGTGGCGGGGGTGAGGAGGCAGGCGGAGTGGGACGACCACGGCGAGGCGTACCCGATGACGCGCGAGGGGCCGGACATCTGGATCGCCCTGCACCTGGGCGAAGGGGACCGGCACCGGGTCAGCCTGTACTTCATGAACAAGGACGGCGGGCCGGGCGGGGGCCAGGACAACCGCTACCGGGACTATACGGTGGAGGTGCGTCCCTTCCGGGGCACGGTCGCCGCGTCGGAGGCCGCGCCGGTGCTGGCCCGCGCCCGCGTCCGGCAGTTCTGGGGCGGGGTGTACGAGTGCTTCCTGCTGCGCGGCCCCGGCGACTACGCCCTCCGGGTCTCGCGGAACGGCAGCTTCAACACGATCCTCTCCGGCGTGTTCGTGGACAAGGTGGCTGGCAAGGCGACGGTGGAGGACGGGGAGGCGCTGGCGTACATGAGCGGGGTCCACTACGACCCTCCCGCGCCCGGCCCGCTGCCGAGGGGGGCGCGGGCCGCGTCGGCGGCCTCGCTGTGGTCGGCGCTGGACGGGTCCTGGGGTGCGGCGGGCGGCGAGGCCGTGCAGGGTCCGTACCGGCTGCTGGCATACCGTGCGCTGGCGGCATCGGGTGGCCCGGCGCAGACGCTTTCGGCGTGGCGCTGGTCCCTGCGCCTGTGGACGCCGGACGACCGGACGGGTTTCGACGCGGCGATGGCCCACGCGCGGTCTGCGAGGGTAAAGCTGGCCCACGCGCGGACGCCCGCCGAGGTCGCCGCCGCCTCTGAGTAAAACAGACATTCAGAAGAGAGCGGCCATGAGCCGCCGAGACACCGAGGAGAACACGCGATGCAGGCACGGTCAAACAAGTCACACGGCACGGCACTACTCTTCCTTCTGACGCTCCTGGGCGTGTTCAGCGCGGCCCTGGCCCGCGCCGACGCCCCGACCTACTCCGTCAGCCTCGACGGCGGCTCCGCCAGCCCGGACCCGATCTGTGCGGGCATGGCCGCGTCGGCGACGATCAGCGGGAACCTGGAGGTCAACGGTGCCAACCAGGAATACCAGGAGAGCGGCGACCAGTGGAGTTGGTCCGCGTCGGTGACTGGGTACGCGCCCAACAAAAGCACCGGCTTCAGTTCCGTGCCCGGCGGCGTGACTCCGCCGAGTGTGGGCGCGTCGTCGGGTGGCTCGTCCACGACGGTCACGGCGTCCGCCACGACCAGCACCAGCCCCGGCTACTACCAGATAACAGTGAGCGGGTCGGACAGCTTCAACGTGACCTACAGCGACGGCACCCACCCGCCCTCCACGTCCTCGCAGAGCCAGTCCGGCACCACGACGCTGGAGATCACGGTCGTGACGCTAGGCGGCATTCAGTATAAAGACCCAACAAACGGTTGGTCTTCGTTCTCTGGCACTTTGTACGCCCTCAAAGGGACGAGCCTGCAACTGAAGGCACTCCCCATTCCGTCTGATGCTTCATTTCCAGGCGGGGAACCGATCTGGAGCGGAACCACGGGTGCATCCGGGGCCGGGGCTACGATATCTGCGACCCTCAACAACATCTCATCCAGCGTCTCCAGCCCTGGAACGATAACGGCTACCTGTGGGGGCACTGCCACAGGGAGTGCTGTTGTTTATGACCTGACCCCACAAGTCACCCCTACAGATACATCGGTGCCGAACCATAGCTCTACGCTCATCGGAGTCGGCGAGATCGTCAACGTTTCATACTCAACTAACCCGACCGGCGTTACCTCAGGCGAGATCGGGAACCTAAATTTGGTCAGCAGCGCAGGTGGAACATTCACCGCTGGCACTGGCAACTCTGAGGGAACAGGCACATATACAGCAGGAGCGACAGGCGGAGGAGTAACTTTTACGTTAAGCATCACGTCAGGCATATCCAGTGGTGCATCGCGTACCGTCAGCAGGGTCATTATTGCTCCGACACTTGGATACCTGATACTGTCCGATGGCAGAACATTCCACGGGCAGAACCTAATAAGTGTAGGGATTTACGCATATTACGCGGTCAACCCTAACAACGTATCGTTGCAATATGTTGAACTGCGCGAGACGGACGTGCCTGCCAGTGCGTCCGGTCTGCTGTCAAATCTCAACGGGATTTACCACTACACTGGTACTACCAGTCCTGATACTGACACACCATGGTATCAATTGAACTTCGACGCGGGGAACCATGAGTGGGACTCAAATCCTGAGTTCGATCAAGCGGGATTCAAGCACGTTATAACCCAAGCAGACATAACCAACTATCCACCCAACGGTTATGGAGCGGGCACTGTAGCATGGCAAATACCGTGGAACTTCCAAGTCACAGACACGGGCGTACCTAACTCAGCACTTATCAACGACGTGTTGCAGCAAGGCACTACCGACAGTTCTGGAAACGCCACTATTTCTAAGGGAGGAATAACAAGAACCGCTAACGTGGATAGCGGATATGTGGGACCATTCGGAAACCCAAACGATCCGCTTTGGTAAAATGCGATTGCTATCACAAGTCTTTAACTGCCCTTGCTTCTACACTACTTGTCACGTTCTACCGGACACGGGCGTTCAAGCAAGGGTGGTTAAATCTACCAGCAATATATGAAGATGCTCGGCAGAGGATTTAGCAGCAGTAGCATTACACGTCTATGCCGTCTTCATGGAAGCCGACACACTCGCTCTAGCAATGAAGGATACAGCGAAAATATCTTATGATTCAGTGTTGATAAAGCTTCCCCATGCTTTACCACATCATTGAATCTGTTCAGGATCAATTATGAAACACATTCTGTTTGCTATTTTGATTGTTTTTCTAACCGTCGTGCTAACGAAACATTCAGCACTGGCCTCAGAGAATCAAAGTGTGCCTCAAGAGAGCGTACCTCAAATGGGTATAGTTTTGATATCGGACACACTTGTTGCCGACCATACGGAACTACTCTCCAACACAGCGTATTTGAGTGAGTTAAAAGAAGTTCAGCATCTACGTGATGCGAAAAACCTGAACGGTTTAGTAAAGTTGGCTGATGCTGCTCAACTGACTTGGGGAGCCCAGACTGATTTGTCAGCCTATTTTAGTATCATGGTAGATATTACCAGCGCAATGTCTTCCAATGATTTTGGGTATGACGCTATCAAAAGACAAAATGCCTTTGCCGCCAAGTATGTGTTAACCACTCTGAGCAAAGGACCAGTACCGGTTGACACAACTGTTCATTTGCTACCGAATCTTACACCGGAGTTAAACTCACTGCGCGTTGAGGGTAAACTCACCGGTCAGCAGTGGGCCGCGTTTCGGATGCAATATACAAGCCTCTGGCTACAGACGCTTGATCTTGTCAACGGCAAGATAACACCCAATTACGATTTTCAGAAACCCACAATGTATGACATTGTTGCTAATAAACGGCGTAACGACCAGCTATTGCTTCGTCAGATCACGCATATGTATGAGCCTTATGCAGAACAAGTAATCAGTTCATTTTACTCTCAGCAACCATACAATTCAGAGGAACTGTCTGCGCTCTTGGACAAATACCATGCCGGTAGCGATTTGCAAGCAAGTATAAAATCTCAGATACCGTCACCCTGAATAATTTTGCTGAAGTCGCGCCGTGTAAGACGGCCTTTTGGGTACTGTCGGGTCATTGGCGAAGGCACTTCACCAGCCCGGCCACTCACCTACTAAATGTCACCAGCCGCTCATCTCCCTCTGCGCCTTCCCGGATGACGCTGCGGGCGGCCGTCGTCCGGGCCACCTCCCGACCGTTTTTGAACACGTGCAGTCGTGCCGGGATCAGGCGCAGGGCATCAAACGCCGAGCCTGCGTCCAGGACTAAAAAGTCCGCCGGTTTCCCTTCCTCGATCCCATATTCATCCTCGATCCGCAGGGCGCGCGCCGCGTTGGTCGTGATGAGGTCCAGCGCGGACGCGATCTCCTCCTGGCCGGTCATCTGGCAGAGCAGCAGGGCGAGCTGGGCCGCCGCCAGCATATCGCCCCGGCCCAGCGGGAACCAGGGGTCCATGATGGAATCATGTCCCAGCGCGACGTTGACGCCCGCCGCCAATAATTGTTTGACGCGCGTGATGCCGCGCCGCTGTGGGAACGTGTCGAAGCGGCCCTGCAAGGCGACGTTGTCGAACGGGTTGGCGACCACGTTGACCTGGGCGCGGGCCAGCAATCGGATCAATTTCGCGGCATAAGCGTTGTCGTAGGAATGCATCGCCGTGCAGTGGCTGGCCGTGACGCGCCCCTGCCAGCCCTGCGCCAAGGTGTCCGCCGCCATGACCTCGGTGAAGCGCGACTGCGGATCATCGGTCTCGTCGCAGTGGCAGTCCACGTCCCGGTTGAATTCTTTGGCGAGCGCGAAGGCGCAGTGGACATCCTCCACGCCCATCTCCCGCGTCCACTCGTGGTGGGGGATGCCGCCGACCAGGTCACAGCCGAGTTCCAGCGCGCGCCGCATCAGCGCCGGTCCGTCCGGAAATGAGAAGATGCCGTCCTGGGGGAAGGCGACGAGTTGGAGGTGGCAGAAGTCGCGCACCTCCTCGCGGACTTCCAGCAGGGCGCGCAGGGCCGTGAGATTGGGGTCGCAGACATCCACATGACTGCGGATGTGCAGGGTTCCCTGCGCGACCGCCCAACGAATCGCCTCGCGCGCCCGTGCCTTCACATCGTCAATGGTCAGGCTCGGCTTGCGCTCACCCCAAATCTGGATGCCCTCGGCCAGCGTCCCCGACTGGTTGAAGCGCGGCTCCCCCGCCGTCAGCACGGCGTCCAGGTGAACGTGCGCGTCAACAAACGGCGGCGTGACCAGCCGACCCTCGGCGTTGATCTCCCGCGCCGCCGAGTCCCCGATGTCCGGGGCGATCCGGGCGAACATGCCGTCCTGAACGGCGATGTCGGTCAGTTCTTCGGCGCGGTGCAGGCGGGCGTTGCGGATGAGCAGGTCGTAGGGCATTGGGTTTCTCACAGACCGCCGGAGAAGAACCCACCCCGCGCGGCAAGCCGCTTGCCCCTCCCGAAACGGGAGGGGACAGAGTCTCGAAACTCTTCCCTCCCCCGCTTCGGGGGAGGTAGACCGGCTTGCCGGGCCGGAGGGGGTTCTTGCCGGGCCGGAGGGGGTTCTTACGCCACCGGCGGCGGGGGCCAGACGCCCTGGGTCGCCGCCGCGAGTTGCATCTCGGACCGGCGCTCGATGGGCCGCAGAATCAAGTAAGAGACGGCGGCGAAGACGATGCCAAGCTCGAAGCCGATGTCCATGCCGTAGGGCGGGTTGATGGCCTTGGCGATGGGGCCGACGAACACCACCTGGGCCGCGCCCAGGTAGACGCCGACCAGGCCCAGCGCCATGGACACGATGGCGGCCCAGCCCAGCGGCAGCCGCTGGCGCGTGTCCCAGTCGTCCACGTTGTAGACGCCCTTGCGGAACACGAAATGCTCTAGGATCAGAATGATGGACCACGGGCCGAGCCAGTAGGCGATGACCAGCAGGAAGTTCTCCAAATTCGCGTTGAAGTTCTTGGGCGCGGCCAGCGCGATCAGGACGTAGACCACCGCCCCGATCAGCGTCCAGACGGCCCGGTTGACGCGCTCGAACGCCTTGCCCAGCACCTGCATCGAAAGCCCCAGGCTGTAGTCGTTGGGGATGTTGTTGGCGATGATCGAGAGCGCCAGCAGCACCAGCAGGAACGTCCCCAGGCCGTGCTGCGACGCCAGCGCCGCCGCCAGATAAGAAGGGCCGTCGCTGCCCTGGAAAGCGGTACTCAGCATCAGGCCCAGAATCTCCAGCACGACGCACGGGAGGGCGACGCCGAAGAACGTCAGCCAAAAGACACGGCCCGGCGGCGTCGCCTCCGGCTGGTTCACGTTGTAGTCGGCGGCGTAGGAACTCCACCCGGTCGCAAAGCCATAGACGGCGGCCCCGAAGGACAGGAAGGCGACCCACTCGGCCAGCTTGAACGCGGGCGTCTTGACCAGGTGGACGTGCGGCCCGGCGATGCCCGCCACGATCAGGAAGATCACCGCCATCGGGACCCACGCGAACCGCTCGTAGCGATGCACATAGGCGTAGCCGAACAGGCTGACCAGGGTTGTCAGCACAGCGAGGATCAGAATCCCCACCCACGTCGGCAGGTGGCTGAGCTGCGAGATCAGTTTCGCGCCGATGACCACGTTGACGGCGGACCAGCCGATGCAGGCGGCGACGTTGAACAGGGCCATGATGCCCGCGCCGAGCCAGCCGAACGAGAAGCGTGAGATGGTCATCTGCCGCAGGCCCAGTTTCGGCCCCAGCGTGGAGAAGAAGGCCACCGGCAGGACGCCCAGCACGTTGAACAGCACGATGGCCGCCGCGCTGTCCCAGAAGCCCATCTGAAAGACCGGGATGGCGAGCGCGCCGACGGTGACGGTGGAGAGGACCAGGTTGGCCGAGAGCCACATGGTGAAGTTCTCCCAGATGCGCACGTCGTGACGCCGCGTGGGCGGGACGCGCTCGATGCCGCGCGTCTCGATCCCGCGTTCCTGCTCCCGCGCGGGGAGTGTTTCCGTTGCCATGTCGTTTTCTCCTTGTGTGTGATCGGGCGGGCGCGAAGGCCCGCTCAGGAACAACGTGTCATACGGCAGTGTATGGTCTCGCTCGGCTCAGCGGTGGAAACGGCGCGCGAAGCGCCGCCGATAGAGAGGTCGGTAATACCGATACCGGGACAGTGGGCGATAGGTCGGATGGGCGACCGCCTTCGGCGCGGCCTTCACGATGGCTTTCGGCGCGGGCTTGGTCGCTGGGGCAGGAGCCGTGTGAGGAACGATCACGGGCGGCGCGGGCTTGGGCACGACCACTGCCGCCGGTCTGATGGGCGCGGGGGGAGGCGCTGTCACGGGGGCGGCGTGGGGGACCGGGGCAGGCTTGGAGAATGCCGACGGCCACTCCGCCCGCACACTCATGGCGACCAGTGCCCCAACGGCTAGCGTCGCCAGCCCGTAGCGCACCCAGGGGCGCGGGAAGTCACCGGTCAGCGCCGGCAGCAGGCGCGACAGGCCGCCGCCCGCCAGCGCGAACCAGAGCGGCAGCAGGCCGAACACAGTCGCCTCACGCCCGCCGACACGGACAACGCTTTCCACGGCGAAGTACGCCAGGGTCGTGAGCGCCACCGGCAGCCACCGTGCCCGGCGCGGCTCCTCGCCCAGTTCTGCTAAAAACGGCAGCAGCAGCCAGGTGATGAAGGCCGTGCCGCCGCTGACGGCCCACAGGACAAGCCAGGGGCGAGCGCCGACGGTCAGGGCGGGTAGATGTCCATGTCCCAGGCCGGTCCGCGCCGCCCAGCCGCCCCCGGCCAGGAGCAGGAAGGCCAGGATTCCCAGCCCCGCCCGCCGACGCCCCTGCGCCAGCGCCAGGCCGAGCAGGACCAGCCCCAGCAATAGGCCGTCGGGCCGAACGGCGGTCGCCAGGCCCGCGAAGGCCAGGGCAACGAGTGACGAACCCGCCACGAACGCAAACAGTGCTGCGACGGTCAGCAGGGCGAATGCCGCATCGAGCGGGGCGACGAGAGCGTGATGCAGGAACACAAAACTGGTGGCGGCCAGCAGCCCGGCGACGATGCCCGCCGCCCGGTCGCGCGCCCGCCAGCCCAGCAGGTACAGCAGCACCACGGTCACGGCCGCCAGCGCCGCCCCGACTCTCCCATTGTGTTCGGAATGCGGCAGCAGCGCCGCCAACGTCGCCGTGAGCGCGGCCAGCAGGACCATCCACAGGCCGTCCAGGGGGACCAGGCGCGGCGGGCGGACGGCGCGCGGCGTCGGCGAGGGCGCGGCGCGGCGGGGCAGGGGGCGGGGCGCGTCAGGGGGCGGCGTGACGGAGGGAGCCATGGCGACATGGTAGCACACACCCCGAATCGCTGTCAAGGTTTGCTTAGGGCCGTTCTTGGGTACACTGCCTCGCCCGACCCTGCGCCCGCGACGGGGCAGGACAAACGCACCCTCTTGGAGAACACGCCCGCATGAAAGGCATCATCCTCGCAGGCGGGGCCGGCACGCGCCTGCACCCGCTGACACTGGCCGTCAGCAAGCAGCTCATGCCGGTCTACGACAAGCCGATGATCTACTACCCGCTCTCCACGCTGATGCTGGCGGGCATCCGGGAGATTCTCGTCATCTCCACGCCGCACGACCTGCCGCACTTCGAGAAACTTCTCGGCGACGGGGAGCGTCTAGGCTGCGAATTTTCCTACGCCGTGCAGGCCGAGCCGAACGGTCTAGCGCAGGCGTTTGTGATCGGCGAGCGTTTCATCGGCGGCGACAAGGCCGCACTTGTGTTAGGCGACAACATCTTCTACGGCTCCGGCATGGCCGAGATGATGCAAAAGAACAGTGATCCGACGGGGGGCGTCGTCTTCGCCTACCACGTCACCGACCCCGAACGCTACGGCGTCGTGGAGTTCGACGAGAGCCACAACGTCATCTCCATCGAGGAGAAGCCAACGGTCGCCAAGTCGTCCTACGCCGTCCCCGGCCTGTACTTCTACGACAACAGCGTGGTCGAGATCGCCAAGAACATCCGGCCCTCCCCGCGCGGCGAGTACGAGATCACGGACATCAACAACGCTTATTTACGCGCGGGCAATTTGAAAGTCGGCATCCTGGACCGGGGCACGGCCTGGCTGGACACGGGGACGTTCGCGTCTCTGATGCAGGCCGGGGCGTTCGTGCAGGCCATCGAAGAGCGCCAGGGCCTGAAGATCGGCTGCATCGAGGAAGTCGCGTACCGGATGGGCTACATCGGGGCAGGACAATTGCAGGCCATCGCCGAACCCCTGATGAAGAGCGGCTACGGCAAGTACCTGATGGACCTGCTCGACCCGCGCTTCGCGTGAGGTACAGGCATGGCAGATGCGGAACGACCAAAAGCCGTCGGATATTGGGCGCCTGACAAACGACCTTTCCCAGACCCGTCCTTACTCGTTGACCGGGCGTGGCGCATTGAGGCGAGGCCCTTCATCGCGGCCTACCTGCGGTCAGGGAAGTCCTATGCGAGTTGGAAGGGATGGGCCGATTGCCGCCTCTGTCCCGACGGGAAGCATCTTGGCAGCGACGACCTTACAGACGGAGAGTGGGTGTGGCCGCAGGGCTTGGATCACTACGTCCTGGACCACAAGGTGCGCCTGCCGGATGAGTTTATCGCGTCCATGCGGCGTAATGGTTGGCACATAGCAGGCGTTCCCGGCGAACCGTTCCAGGATCGGCGGGAGCCGGACTACACCTTCTGGATCGCATGGGCGTCTACGGTCGGAGACAGCGATGAAAAACGATATCAGCATTACAACGTAAGGAAGACACACATGGCAGAGACAATCACCACGCCTTCGGGCTTGCAGTATGTGGATGAGGTCGTCGGAACCGGCCCCAGCCCCCGCAAGGGGCAGACCGTGACCGTGCATTACACCGGCACGTTCCCGGACGGCAAGAAGTTCGACTCGTCGCGGGACCGGAACGACCCGTTCAACTTCGTCATCGGCACGGGAAGCGTCATCAAGGGCTGGGACGAGGGCGTGATGACCATGCAGGTCGGCGGGCGGCGTCAACTGACCGTCCCCGGTGACCTCGCCTACGGCCCGCGCGGCTACCCCGGCGCGATCCCGCCCAACGCGACGCTGCTCTTCGACGTGGAGCTCCTGGGAGTCAAGTAACCGATGGCCCTGACTAAACTCACGCCCGATGACTTCGGCCCGGACTTCGCGCCCCATCTCAGCACCCAGCAGTACGGCGGCGGCAGGCGCATCGAGGGCGTCCAGGTCATTGACCTGCGTCTGCTCACCGACGACGGCGGCTCGTTCGCCGAACTGGTCCGTTTCGACGAGGAGGGCAACCTGCTCGCCATCCCGGAGTTCAAGGTGCGCCAGTCGTCGTACTCGCTGGTCCTACCGGGGGCGATCAAAGCCTTCCACCTGCACTACAACCAGGAGGACGTCTGGTTCGTGCCGCCCACGGACAGACTGCTGATCGGCCTCGTAGACGCCCGCAAGGACTCGCCTTCTTGTGGGGCGACCATGCGGTTCGTGATGGGCGGCGGCAAGGCGCAGCTTCTCTACATCCCGCGCGGGGTGGGGCACGGCGGGGCCAACATCGGCCTGACGCCCGCGACCATCCTGTACTACGTCAACC
>CBDICZ010000004.1:0-49326 GCA_965277485.1 Capsulimonadaceae bacterium
GCCTTCCCGTCCGGCCGCCCCCGGCGCTGACGCCGCCCCACCGCCCGTAAGCGCTGACGCGCCGACCACGGCGCCGGCGGCGTCCCCCCGACAGCGGCGCGCAGGGGCAGCAGTTTCAGGACATCATGCAGAAGCTGAACGCCCTGACGGCCGCAGCACCGCCCGCGCCGTCCGCGCCTTCGTCGCCCAGCGGCGACGCGCCCCCTGTCACCCGCCCGCCGTCGGCACCGCGCCTGACGGCACGAACTAGCAGCCAAGCGTCACGGCCCTGCCCGCGCAGGCCTGGAGAAAAAAATGCAGGACATCGTCACCAATATGCGCGGCACGCGCGCCTTCGACAAGTCGGCGGGGAGAGTCGTCACCCTCGCGCTGGCCGCCTCGGCCCTGGGCCTGATCGCCCCGGCCCAATCGGCCCACGCCGCACCCCGCGCCCACCGCTCGATCTGGGCGATCCGCTGGGACGCCGCCCATCCGGCGCTGGCCGCCGCGTACCACCGCAGCCATCGTTCTGCGGCGCGGGCGGCCCGGCCCCATTTCGCCGCGCTTCCGGCCCGGCCTCGGATTCGCGTCGCCGACTTCCCGCCGACGCGGTACGTCCCGGTGGGCGTGGTCCGGGTGGCCGCGCCGCCCGCGCCGCTGCCGCGCCGCACCGCGCCCAGGTGCTGACGGAGGCGGGGACGCCGGCGGACGTGACGCTGGACTTCGTGGCCGCCGACATCTCGGACGTGCTGAAGGCGCTGTCGCTGCAGACCCACACCAACATCGTGTCCCGGGCCGGACGTCAAGGGGATCATCACCGTCTCCCTGGCGCACGTCTCCCTAGACCAGGCGCTGAACATGATCAGCCACATCTCCGGGTTCCAGTACGCCAAGCTGGACAACACCTACGTCGTCGGAACCCCGGCTTCGCTGGCGTCGCTGACCACGGACGCCGGCAGCGCCGCGCCCGTCAACGCCGTGATCGAGTTCAACTTCTCCGACCCGGCGCAGCTCACCCAGATCATCACGGCCCGCTACCCGAACGTCAAGGTGACGCAGGGCAAGGCCGTCGGCACGGGCAGCAAGTCGGTGCTGGTGGTGACGGGCTTGCAGAGCGACGTGGACGCCGTGCGCCAACTGGTCGCCGACACCGAGCAGGGCCTGGGGCGGGACGTCGCCTCGTCCGCGCTGTCCGTCTACAAGATTCAGTACGCCGACCCGTCGGACCTGGTGCAGATTCTGGGCCGCTTCGTCCCCAACCTGATCGTGACGCCGGGGGCGTCCCAGCGCGCCGCGCCGGTGGCCCCGTCCACCGCCGACGCGGGCGGCGTGACCAGCACCACGACCTCCTACGGCGCGATTCCTGGGGGCGCGCCCACCGTCGTCTCCGAGACCGGCAACCTGCCCCTGAAGGCGACCACGGACACGCTGCTGCTGTCGGGCACGGCGGCGGACATCCTGCGGGCGCAGCAGATTCTGGCCCAGGTGGACACGCGCCCAGCCCAGATCAACTTCGAGGCCAAGATCACGGACCTGGACACCACGCTGGCCCGTAACTTGGGGCTGACCTACAACTTCGCGGGCGCTCAGACGACCATCGGCCAGGTGACGCCGGCGGGGGCGGCCCCGACCACCGGCCAGGTCACTTCCCCCCGCCCCTTCGGCTACACGCCGCTGGGCCAGTTCGTCACCGTCGGCCTCCAGGCCGCCCAGACGAAGGGGGACGCGCGCCTGCTGGCCTCGCCCAACATCAGCGCCATTGACGGCCAGCCCGCCGCGATCTTCATCGGCAACAACGTCACCTACGTCTCCTCCATCACGGCCAGCACCACGGGTGAGAACGTCACCACCAACACCATCAGCGCGGGCATCAAGCTGTTCATCACCGGCAAAGTGGACCACGACGGCTACGTCACCGTGAACCTGCACCCGGAGGTGTCTACTTACACGCTGACGGCGGCGGCGGGCGGGGCCGAGCTGCCCAACATCGCCACGCGGGAGGCGACCACCACCATGCGCGTCCGGGACGGGGACTACATCGCCCTCGGCGGCCTGGCCCAGAACCAGGAGGCGAAGACGACCCAGGGTGTGCCCCTGCTCAGCGACATCCCCATCCTGGGCAACCTGTTCCGCTCCGACAGCAAGCAGCGCGAGCAGCGGGAGATCGTGATCTTCATCCACGTCTCCATCGAGAAGGACCAGCCGGGCGACGCGCCGCAGCCGTAAGGCACGGAACCCCTCTCCGGCGCAAGCGCCTCCCCCTCCCCGAAGCGGAGAGGGTAAGAGATCGACGCGCCGCCAATCTTAACTCCCCCCTCACCCGTTTCGGGGGAGGTGGCGAGCCTCGGCGAGCCGGAGGGGGTTCCCGCCCCTCCACTTGTTTCCCCGCCGTGCCGATAATCTGGACACTCCGAGTATCGGCGCGGCGGCAAGGACCCTTTCTTTCATGCAAGCAACAGCCCAGGGAGACGTGTTCGTGACCAGCGGCCTGGTCACGGAGGAGCAGCTCGCGCAGGCGGTCGAGAAGCAGCACCAGCTCAAGAGTCAGGAGCCGATCGGTGAGCTGCTGGTCTCGATGGGCCTGATCACCGAGCGCGACCGTGTGCGCTGCCTCGGCGAGCAGTGGGGCGTGCCCTACGTGGACCTCTCGGAGATGCGAATCCCGGAGGAGGTGACGTCGGCGGTGACGCAGGAGCTGGCCCGACGCTTCAAGGTCATCCCCATCGCCCGCGAGATGAAGCGCGTCACCCTGGCGATGCGCAACCCGCTGGACATCTTCGCCATTGACGAGATTCGGCTGATCACCGGCAAGGAGGTCGAGCCGGTCATCGCCACCGAGGAAGACATCATCAACGCGATCTCGGCCAACTACCGCACCGAGGTCAACGTCACCGAGGCCGTGTCCGACGTCATGCGCGATCTGGACGAGGCGAGCATCCAGATCACCGCCGACAACAACGGCGACGAGAACATCACCATCGAGCAGCTCAAGGAGCTGTCCGGCGAGGCCCCGGTCGTCCGCCTGACCAACATGATCATCTCGCGCGGCATCACCGAGAAGGCGTCCGACATCCACATCGAGCCGAGCAAAGACTCCCTGCGCATCCGCTACCGCATTGACGGCATCCTCAGCGACGGCATGACCCTGCCCAAGAAGGCGCAGGCGTCGCTGACCTCGCGCTTCAAGATCATGGCGGACATGGACATCGCCGAGAAGCGCGCGCCCCAGGACGGGCGCATCTCCGCCACCATCGAGGGCAAGCCCTACGACTTCCGCGTCTCCACGCTGCCCGCCGTGTTCGGCGAGAAGATCGTCATGCGCGTCCTGGACAAGTCCAACATCTCGGTCGGCCTGCACAAGCTGGGCCTGCTGCCGTACACCTTCGAGATGTTCGAGTCCATGATCTCGCGCACCTACGGCATTATTTTGGTGACCGGGCCGACGGGGTCGGGCAAAAGCACCACGCTCTACTCCGTGCTGGCGAAACTCAATTCCGGCGAGAAGAACATCATCACGATTGAGGACCCGGTGGAGTACGAGCTGCCGGGCATCACGCAGAGCATGGTCAACAACCGGGCGGGCATGACCTTCGCGGCGGGCCTGCGCTCCATGCTGCGCCAGGACCCGAACATCATCATGGTCGGCGAGATGCGCGACCAGGAGACGGCGATGATCGCCATCGAGGCGGCCCTGACCGGCCACCTGGTCATCTCGACGCTGCACACTAACGACGCGCCCGGCGCGGTCGCCCGCCTGCTGGACATGGGCATCGAGAGCTTCATGATCGCCTCGTCCGTGGTCGGCGTCATGGCCCAGCGTCTCCTGCGGACGGTGTGCGCCAAGTGCAAGGAGCAGTACGTGCCGCCGCGCGACGCCATCAAGCGCCTGGGCATGAACCTGGACGTGCTGGACAAGGGCGAGGTGACGTTCTACCGGGGCCGTGGCTGCGACGTCTGCAAGGGCAGCGGCTACAAGGGCCGGGTCGGCGTCTACGAGCTGATGCCGGTGACGGACAAGGTCCGCGAGCTGATTCTGGCCCGCGCCTCC
Source organism: Capsulimonadaceae bacterium (assembly GCA_965277485.1). GTDB lineage: Bacteria > Armatimonadota > Armatimonadia > Armatimonadales > Capsulimonadaceae > JAFAZD01. The sequence continues at coordinate 4,028 of CBDICZ010000004.1, forward strand.
TCCTACGCCATCCGCGAGGCGGCCATCGAGGCGGGCATGAGGACGCTCAAGGACGACGCCATGGAGAAGATTCTGCTCGGCATCACCACCCTGGAGGAGTCCCTGCGCGTGATCTACGCGGGGTAGAGGACTTCCGACGGCCCGCCTGAGTGCCCACCACCTTGTTCGCTGCGCTCACAGGGTCCTCCCGCAACGGGAGGATTAAGATGAGAGGCAAGGCCCCTCCTAGTCCTCCCGCTTCGGGAGGAGCCCGCGCCGCGAGGAACGAGCAAGCAGGGTGGTGGGCAGTCCGGCTCCGCTCAACGAACACCATGACAACCATCGCCACGCCAGCCACAGACAACATCGCCCCCGCCGAGCGTATCGCCCCCGCCGAGCGTATCGTCACCATCGAGCAACTCGTCGCCGAGGCCGCAGACCTGGCGGCCTTGCCGCAGGTGGTCATGCGCGTCATTGACCTGACCGTGGACCCGAAGGCGACGGCGACCGACGTGGAGCGCGTGGTCGGCACGGACCAGGCGCTCGCCGGGCGCATCCTCGCGCTCGCCAACTCGTCCTACTACGGCCTGCCCCGGCGCATTTCGTCCTTGCGCGAGGCCGTGGTCTTCCTGGGCTTCAAGGCCATCCGCAACCTGGCCATGGCCGTGACCACGTTCAATATGTTCCTGGGCAAAAGCGACGCGCCCTCCATGGCCCGGCGGGAGCTCTGGCGGCACGCCATGGACACCGCCCAGTGCGCCCGCACCATCGGGACCATGCTGCACCCGTCGGACCGTGAGGCATTCGGCACGGACGAGGCGTTCACCTGCGGCCTGCTGCACGACGTGGGCAAGCTGGTGCTGGACCGCAGCCGCCACGCGCTGTTCGTCTCCATCTCGGAGACGGCGCGCACCCACCAGGTCCGCTTCCACGAGATCGAGGCCCAGGCGCTGCCCTGGTCACACGCGCAGCTCGGCATGACGCTGGCGGCGCGCTGGAACCTGCCGCTGCCGGTCTGTGAGACCATCGGCTTCCACCACACGCCGCGCGCGGCGCAGGCCAACCCGCGCCTGACGGCCACGGTGGCGCTGGCCAACGAGTTCGCGCACTTCCTGGCAGACACCGCCGACTGGGGGCCGGACCGGACCGCGAAGCGCTGGCAGGAGACCCTGGCCGTGAGCGGCGATATGCTGACCGGGCTGCGGCTGACGCCGGAGAAGGCGCACTCCATCGCCACGGCCTGCCGCGCCGAGGTGGACAAGGGCCTCTCGTCCCAGATGATGCCGGGGTGATACCTCACCCGGCACGGCAAGCCGTGCCACCCTCTCCTTCCGAAAGGAGAGGGTTAGGAACAAGCCCCTCTTGCCCCCTCTCCTTTCGGAAGGAGAGGGCTGGGGTGAGGTATCCAAGGCCGGGGTGAGATGTCCGGGGCCGGAAGTGTACCCGCGAGAGAAAAGGACCGATGCGATGATCGTCAACGACGAAGACCTGCTGCCGCTGGGGAAGGCAGCGCCCAAGGCGGCGCAACGGGCGGCCACGGCGGACGCGCACGCCGAGTCCGACTTCTTCCTGTCCAGCGTCGCGGAGACGTTTGACAGCGTGGACCTGCTGCTGGCGGCGCGCGCCGAGGCCGAGGAGGCGGAGGCGAAGGCCAAGACGCTGCCGGAGACGGCCCTGCCGTTCGCCAGGGACGACCGGAAAGGGGCGAAGAAGGCCGAGACGCCGCGCGCGGGTGCGGACGGACTCCAGCGCGGCTTCCAGGCCGGGGGCGCGGCGGCGGACGCGGACTCGCCCGCCCCGGTCGGGGCGTTCGGCGACGACGTGCGGCGGCTCAGCGACGCGACCGGGGCGGACGACGACTCGGCGCTGGGCGAGTTCCTGAAGACGGAGTCCACCACGGACTCGCGGACCCGCTACCTGGAGGCGCACGGCCTGGCCTCCGCGCCGCCGTCGGACGGGCTGCTGGGCGGCGTCCAGCCGGCCCCCGCTCCGGAGGTGGAGATTCACGCGCTCGCCAACGTCCACATTGACGACCTGCTGCGGCGCACGGTCAAGGCGGGGGCGTCCGACCTGCACCTGACGGCAGCGCTGCCGCCGATGGTCCGCAAGGACGGCCGGCTGGTCCCGCTGGACTACGACGTGGCGACCGAGCGGGACACCCAGCGCATCGTCTACGACATCCTCAACAACGAGAGCATCGAGAAGTTCGAGCGCTCCAAGGAACTGGATTTTTTCGTATGGAGTCAAGGGCGTCGGGCGGTTCCGCTTCAACGTCTACCGGCAGCGTGGGTCCGTGGGCTGCGCCATGCGCGTCATCCCGAACATCATCCCCACAATGGACCAGCTCAAGCTGCCGCCGGTGATGCGGGAGATGACGCGCAAGCACGCCGGACTGGTTCTGGTGACGGGTCCCACGGGCTCGGGCAAGTCCACCACCATCGCGTCCATGATTGATGTCATCAACATGGAGCGCGAGTGTCACATCCTGACCATCGAGGACCCCATCGAGTACCTGCACATGCACAAGAAGGGCATGGTCAACCAGCGGGAACTCGGCACGGACACGGACTCGTTCAACAACTCCCTGCGCGCGGCGCTGCGCGAGGACCCCGATGTGATTCTCGTCGGCGAGATGCGCGACCTGGAGACCATCGCGGCGGCGATCACCCTGGCGGAGACGGGCCACCTGGTGTTCGGGACCCTGCACACGCGCTCCGCCCCGGCGACCATAGATCGCATCGTGGACGTGTTCCCCGCGCACCAGCAGGAGCAGATTCGTATCCAGCTCTCCACCAGCCTGGAGGCCGTGGTCGCCCAGCAACTGCTGCCCAAGATCGGCGGGGGCCGGGTCGCCGCCATCGAGATCATGGTCGCCACCAGCGCCCTGCGCAACCTGATCCGCGAGGGCAAGTCGTACCAAATCTATTCGGTGATCGAGACGGGCCAGCAGTACGGGATGCAGGCGATGGACCGGATGCTGGCGGAGTTGCACCGGGCGGGGACGGTGACTCTGGAGGAGGCGGCTTCGCGGTCCATTGACCGGGAGAACTTCAACCGGCTGGTGAAGGGGTATTGAGGCGGCGATTGTATGTAGGGGCGACCCGCCGGGTCGCCCCTACGTCATGTCGTTACAGCCTCGTGGCCGTGCCGGCGGGCGCGCGGGTCTGGTCCTGCACGTCGGTCGCTCCCTCGGACTCCAGGAGCTGGCGCACACGGCCTGAGTTCACGGTGTCGGCGTAGACGCCGACCAGGATGCCGCCGGCGTTCAGGCCCTGCTCGTAGTAGCGCGCCCGGTCCTCCGGGATGCCCGCGCCGATCAGGCCGCCGATGATGCCGCCGGTCAGGCCGCCCGCGCCCGCCCCGGCCAGGGCCGCCGCCAGCGGCCCGGCCACCAGCGGGGCCGCCAGGCCGCCCGTGGCGGCGACGGCGGCGACGGAGCCGGTGGCGGTCAGGGCGGCGATGATCGCGCCCAGAGTGCCGCCGATGCCCGCGCCCACGCCCGCGCCCTCGGTCGCCTTGGTGCCGGTGGAGTCGGCGAATTCACGGGTCCGCGTGTCGTCGTTGAGCATCACGCTGATGTCGTTCTGGGAGTAGCCGATGTTCTGCAAGTCCGCGACAGCGCGCTCGGCTTCCGGTCGAGTCCGAAACAGTCCGGTGATCAAGTCTGCCATGGTTATGTTCTCTTTCCGCCCCGGCCCATGAGTACGTCGTCGTTCTTGTGATACAGGCTCGGGGCTATGTCTTTGGGAAGACGCGATTCATTTACCCAACGCGCTCGGCAGGGGAAACCTCCACGGCCCGCGCGGGTCTTGTCGTGGTATAATGTCGTGACTGCTTCTTCCGAGGCGCCCCACACCCGATGCCCGACTTCTCATCATCACGCGCGCGACAGCCGGCCTTCGCCTATCCGCTCTCCGTGCTTGCCGTCGCCCTGACGACCTGGGGGCTGCTGGGCCTGGAGGCGTGGCTGTCCGCCGTCAACCACCGCCACGTCCGGCCCTATACCATCGTCTACATCATGCCCATCGCGCTGCTCACGCTGCTGGGCGGGCGCGGCCCCGGCTTTTTCACGCTGGCCCTGTCGGCCCTGCTGTCGGTGGTCTTCCTGATGGGGCCTCACCTCTCGCTGGGCGTCGCCGCCCCTTCCAACGTGACGGAGCTGGCACTGCTGCTGCTGACGGGCGCGCTGGTGGTCATCGGCATGGACGCCATGCGGCGCAACGTCAGCGCCTTGCGGCAGGAGCAGGAGGCGCAGGCCCGGCTGCGGACGGTGATGGACACCTCGCCGGTCGGCATGGTGACGTGCGACGTGGACGGGACGCTGCGCTACGCGAACCCGGCGGCGGAGCGCCTCTGGGGCCACCCGCTGAAGGCCGTGGGGCGGGACGGCTGGGCGCAGTACCGAATGCTGGAGCCGGACGGCACACCCACCCCCTCCGACCGGACCACCCTGGCGCGGGTGCTGGCGGGTGAAGCCCCCACCCTGTCGCGCGAGGTGATCCTGGAACAGCCGGACGGGACACGCCTCTGGGTGGAGGCATCATCCACCCTGATGCGCGACCCGCAGGGCCGGCCCATCGGCGGCCTGGTCGTGATGCAGGACATCAGCGCGCGCAAGCGGGCACAGGCGGAGGAAGAGCAGGCGCGCGCGCAGGCGGAGGCGCGGGCCGAGCGCGAGGCGCTGCTCAACCACATCGGCGAGATGATTCGCGCGGCGTCGGAGCCGGAGGAGATTCTGCGGCGGGCGACGGCGGCCCTGGGCGAAGCGCTCGGCCTGGACCGCTGCTACTTCGTCTCCTACGACCAGCAGCGTGACCGCGCCCACCTGGGGCCGGACTGGAGCCGCGACCCGCTGCCGTCCATCGCGGGCGAGTACCGGATGTCGGCCTTCCGCGTCAACGATGACCCCGCGTTCCTGACCGGCACCGTCCAGGCGGTGGCGGACACGCAGGCGGGCGGCGCGGACGAGACGATGGCCCGTCTGGGCCTGCGCGCCCTGCTGCGCGTGGCCCTGCGGCGGGACGGCGAGGTGTCGGCGCTGACGGGGGCGATGGCCCACGGGCCGCGCGCCTGGACCGCGGACGAGGCGGCGCTGCTGGCGGAGGCGGCGACGCAGACGCGCGCCGCCCTGGATTTGGCGCAGGTGCGGCGGCGCGAGCAGGCCATCGCGGCCACGCTCCAGGACGCCCTGCGCCCGCGCCTGCCGGAGCGGGTGCCGGGGCTGGACCTGGCGGACTTCTACCGGCCCGCCCTGGACGAAGCCTATGTGGGCGGGGACTTCTTCGACGTGTTCCCCCTGGACAAGAGCCTGATCGCGCTGGTGGTGGGCGACGTGTCCGGCAAGGGCCTGGCGGCGGCGTCCCAGGTGGCGACCGTGCGGAATATGCTGCGCTACGCGCTGTACCGGGGGACGGGCGTGGCGGAGGCGGTGACGGAACCTGAACCGGGTGGCGAGCGCCCAGGACCTGCTGACGGGCTTCGTGACGGTCTTCGTCGGCGTGTACGACACGGCCGGTCACGGCCTGCGCTACGTCTCCTGCGGCCACGAGCCGGGCCTGGTGCGCCGGGCGGACGGGGCCGTGTGGGAGCTGGAGCCGACGGGGCCTGTCCTGGGCGCGGCGGACGGGGCGGTCTTTGAGGAGGGGGCGGTGACTCTGTCGCCCGGTGACATCCTGGCCCTTTACACGGACGGCATCTCGGAGGCGGGCCGTAGCCGCATTGACTTCTGGGGTGTCCCCGGCCTGTCGTCCTGCCTGCGCTCGGTCCCCCCCGGCGCTTCGGCCACCGACGTGGTCGCGCGCGTCATGTCCGGCGCGGTCGCCCACGCCGAGGGGGACCTGCACGACGACGTCTGCCTGCTCGTCGGCATCGTCGAGGACAATGGGAAGAACCCACCCCGGTCGCAAGCGACCGACCCTCCCGAAGCAGGAGGGTGAAGAGTGAAGAGTAGGCCGTCGCCCCTGCCGTGTCTTTCTGCCTCTTTACCTCCCCGCTTCGGGGAGGTGGCGAGCCTCGGCGAGCCGGAGGGGTTCCGGGTATATCCCCTCATGCCCGAAACAAACTATGATGCCGTCGTCATCGGGGCGGGGCACAACGGGCTGGTGTGCGCGTGCTACTTGGCGAAGGCGGGTCATAAAGTCCTGGTGCTGGAACGACGCCCCGTGGTCGGCGGGGCGGTGGTCACCGAGGAGGTCTGGCCGGGCTACAAGGTGGACTTGGGATCGTCCGTCCATCTGATGATCCACCGGACGCCCATCGTGGCGGACCTGGAGCTGGAGAAGTACGGGCTGGAGTATCTCTGGATGGACCCGTGGGCGGCGCTGCCGCTGCCCGGCGGGCGGGCAGTTCGGTTTCACCGGGACTTGGAAGAGACATGCGCGAGCATCGCCCAGGTCTCAAAGCGCGACGCGGACGCCTACCGGAGCTTCATCACGCGCTGGGGTCCCGTCGCGCGCGGCGTCTTCAAGGCGTTCCAGGAGCCGCCGACGATGGCGAGCTTCGGGCGGCACGTCATCTTCGCCAAATCGCCGGGCGAGAACTCCGTGGACGCCCTGCGGATGATCCTGTCCGGGTACGGGCGGCTGATTCACGAGACGTTCGAGAGCGTGGAGATGCGGGCGGCGATGGGCTGGCTGGCGGCGCAGTCCGGCCCGGCCCCGACGGAGCCGGGGACGGGGCCGTTCGCGGCCTGGTACGCCGCCGTCCACGAAAGCGGCGCGGCGCGGGCGAAGGGCGGGTCGGGGATGCTGACCGTCGCGCTGCGCCGGGCGCTGGAGGCGCTGGGGGGCGCGGTCCTGACCGACGCCCGCGTGGAGCGCATCCTGGTGGAAGACGGCAAGGCCGTCGGCGTGGCGGCGGGCGGGCAGACGTACCGGGCGCGGACCGTCGTCTCGGCCTGTCACGTCCTGACGACCTTCCAGAACCTGCTGTCGCCACTGGAAGTCCCCGGCGACCTGCTGCACCGGCTGCGCTCGGTGAACGTCGGCAACGGCTTCGGGATGACCGTGCGCTGCGCGGCCTCGGAGCTGCCCGACTACGGCGCGGGGCAGCCGACGGACGTTCACCGGGGGATGCAATTGCTCTGCCCCACCCCGGAGTTCTTAACGGACGCCTATGCCGACTACGTCGGCGGTCGGCCTTCGGAGAAGCCGCCCGTGCTGGCGATGACTTTCTCCGCCCTGGACGACACGCTGGCCCCGCCGGGCAAGCACATCGTCCAACTCTGGTCTCAGTATTTCCCCTACCAGCGCCGGGACGGCCGTTCCTGGGATGACACCCGTGAGGCCGTGGCCGACACCATCTGCGAGACGCTGTACGCCTACGCGCCCAATATGCGCGGTGCCATTGACAAAGACCGGCGCTTCATCCAAACGCCATTAGATTTGGAACGGACGCTGGGCCTGCGTCACGGCAACGTCATGCACCTGGAGATGTCCCTGGACCAGATGTTCGCATTCCGCCCCCTGCCGGAGTTGGCGCAGTACACGACGCCGATCCCCGGTTTATTCCTGACCGGGGCTAGCACCCATCCCGGCGGCGGCGTCTTCGGCGCCTCCGGCCTCTCGGCGGCACGGGTCATCGGCAAGGCGCTGAAGAAGCGCCGGTGAGGGCTAGTTCAGGCTGAAGGTGGCGGCGAAGGAGGGCGTCCCGCTGTAATCCGTGGCGGCGGCAGGCGGGTTGGTGGCGACGGCGGCGCAGGGGCTGCCGCTCATGCCCTGGCCGCAGCCTGGGCTGGGGTTGTTGTACCCCGGCGAGACCGCCGCGCCCCGGAACCACTTGGCATGACCGTCGGCGAGCAGGAAGTTGGACCCATCCGTGTGCAGGCCGGTCGCGGCGGTCATGTTGGGCCTCTGCGCCGGATTGCCCAGCGGCCCGGTCTGATAGGTGTAGGTCCCGCCCACCGTCCCGGTGACACCGTTCCCGGCCGCGGACTCGTTGTCCACCGTATGATCCGCGGAGCCGTTGCCGTTGCCGAGCAGGGTCACGTTGCTGGTGTCCCCGGAGATCTCGAACAGCAGGACGGTACTGGAGACGGACTGGAATTGGGCGTCGGCGACGCCCTGGGCATTCTGGTTGAAGGCGTAGGAGACTGGGACAAGGACGCCGTTGGCGGCGGTGCTGTCATCGGGGCAGTGGAACAGGGCCGTGCTTTTAATGTAGGGGTAAAGCTGCCCAGCCCAGCCGGAGCCGTCCCCCTGGTAGTTGTTGCTCATGTTGATGTAGCCCTCACCGTTGGTGAGGCGCTCATCATTGTCCTGGGTGTACTGGATGAACGCCAGGCCGATCTGCTTCTCGTTGGAGAGGCAGGAGATCTGGCGGGCCTTCTCGCGGGCCTTGGCGAAGACGGGAAAGAGGATGGCGGCGAGGATCGCGATGATGGCGATCACGACGAGTAGCTCGATCAGGGTGAAACCCTTGCGGCGATTCATGGGGCAGTTTCCTTCTATCGTTGTGATAGCAGAAGGCACCTCACGTTCACCCAGAGGGTCACTCGATCCGGTCCAACGCAGTACGGGTGTAGTGTACCCCGATGCGCCCCGCTTGTCAACCGCGCCTCAGCACCCGGCCGGAGAGGGCCTCCGTCTGAACCCCTCCGTCAACGGCGAGGCGACCGTTGACGATGACATGGGTGATCCCCGTCGGGTACTGGTGCGGGTCGTCGAAGGTGGCGCAGTCCTGGACGTGGGCGGGGTCGAAGACGGCCAGGTCGGCCTTGAGGCCGACGGCGAGGCGGCCCCGGTCGGCCAGACGCAGGCGCTGGGCGGGCAGGGAGGTCATGCGGCGGACGGCTTCGGCGAGAGGGATCACAGCGCGGTCGCGGACGTAGTGGGACAGGACGCGCGGGAAGGTGCCATAAGCACGCGGGTGCGGTCGGCCCTCGGCCAGTGCGCCGCCGCCGTGCGGGTCGGTCGTGACGCCGTCCGAGCCGATCATCGTGTGCGGGTCCTGGAGGATGGCCTCGATGTCCTCCTCGGACATGGCGAAGTGGACGGCGGCGACCCAGCCGTCCTCATCGGCCATCAGGTCCAGGGCGGCCTCGGCGGGCGGCTTGCCCACACGCCGTCCGAGTTCCGTCAGGGTCAGGCCCTGCGCCTCGCGCCGGCTGCGGGCGATGCCGATCTGCAGCACGTCCCAGTCCCAATCCTCGGCGGCGATCTCGGCCAGGATGCGCGCGCGGGCCTCCGGGTCGCGTAAGCGTGCCGTGGTCTCGGCCTGCGTGCCGTCGTTGGCCCAGGCGGGCAGGATGATCACGCCCAGGCTGGTCATGTAGGCCGCGTAGGGGTACTGGTCGGTCAGCACGTCCATGCCTCGCGCCCGCGCCGCGCGCATCATCTCCAAAGTCGCCTTGACCTTGCCCCAGTTCCGGCGCTGCTCGGCCTTGTGGTGGGAGAGCTGAAGCGGGACGCCCGCGCGTTCGGAGACGGTCAGCGCCTCCTGGACGCTCTCAATCAGGGTGTCGCCCTCGTTGCGCAGGTGGGTGGCGTAGAAGCCGCCCGCCTCGGCGGCGAGGCGGGCCAGGGCCACCTGCTCATCCACCCCGGCGTAGCCGCCGGGCAGGTACTCCAAGCCGGTGGACAGGCCGACCGCGCCGTCGTCGAGGGCCCCGGCCAGGATGTCCTGCATCCGGCGCAGTTCGGCGGCGTCGGGCGGGCGGTCGTCAAAGCCCAGGACGGCCTTGCGGATGGTGCCGTGTCCGGCGAGCGTGGCGACGTTGCAGGCGAGGCCGCCGTCCTCCGCCCGCGCCAGGAACTCGCGCAGGCGGGTCCAGGTGATCTCGCCGCCCATGTCGGCGGCCCGCTGCCGCTCCATCGTGAACACCGGGCTGTCTGTCAGCAGGCCGATGCTGAAGCCGCAGTTGCCGACCACCTCGGTGGTGACGCCCTGGGCGATGGAGCTGCGCATGGGGCGGTTGGCGAGGAACGACAGGTCGGAGTGGGTGTGGATGTCAATGAAGCCGGGGGCGACGGCGAGGCCGGTGACGTCCACGACGCGCCCGGACGGCTCACCCGCGAGGTCCCCGATGGCGGTGATGGCATCCCCGGTGACGGCGACATCGGCCCGGACGGCAGGGCCGCCCATCCCATCGTAGACCATGCCGCCGCGCAGCAAGAGATCGCTCATGGCCGATGGTAGCACGGGGCGCGGGGCAAAGTCAAGCGACTCCGGCGCGGCCCTGGGGGTGCGCCGTCCGGGGGGCGAGAATCAGTTCGTCGCCCAGAATCTCGCGCAGGCGCATCAGGGCGCGCTGCTGGAGGCGGGAGACCTGCATCTGGGAGATCTGCATCTTGCGGGCGATCTTGGCTTGGGACAGCTCATCAAAGAAGCGCAGGTGGAGGACCTGCCGCTCGCGCGCGTCCAGGCAGTCCAGCGCGCGGCGCAGGTCCGAATACGCCTCGATGTCGCGCAGGGCACCGTCCAGGTGGCCGATGAGGTCCATAAGGGTGGCCCCGCTGCTGCTGGAGCGCACCTCCAAACCGGCGTCCAGGGAGACGGTGGTAGCGATCTGCGCGATCTCCAGGGCCTCGAGGGCATTCTCCTCGGTGGTGCCGATCTCCAGGGCGAGTTCCCGGACCGTCGGCGGACGCCCATAGCGCTGGGCGAGGGTCTGCTGCGCCTTGCGGGCGCTCAGGGACATCTCCTGGAGCCAGCGCGGGACCTTGACGTGCCAGGTCTTGTCGCGGAAGTGGCGCTTGATCTCGCCCACGATGGTGGGCAGGGCGTAGGTGGAGAACTTGACGTTCTGGGCCGGGTCGTAGCGGTCCAGGGCGTTGATGAGGCCGATGGTGCCGACCTGGATCAAGTCCTCCAGGGTCTCCCCGCCGCCCAGGAATCGGGCGGCGACGTAATGCACCAGCCGCTGATGGTGGAGAATCAGCCGCTCACGAGTCTGGGGATCACGAGTCCGCGCGTATTCCCGTGACAGCGCTTCCATGTGTATGTCATTCCCCGGTGCGGTCCGAACGGGCGTCGCCGTGGCCGGTCGCTCGGCGATATCCTCGTCAGGCATACCCAGCCTTCACACAAAGCGTGTCCAGAAAGGAAGAGGCCGAGCCCGGCGTCTGTGCGACGCCGGGCCGTGGCCTACGGGCGAGTGTCGGCGGCGGGCGCGTCCTGCCGCCGGTCCGCCCCATCGGGCGCGTCGCCCGCTGCCGGGGCGGGCAACGTCTTACCAATGAAGCACACCTCCGTGGAGAGGGTGACGCGCCGGGCGGCGCAGGCAAGGCTGCCGGGGACAAAGCCCGCGCTCCGCGCGCGAATGGGGCTGCGCATCGTGCGGATGAACGCCATGGGTGACACTCCTGTTCTGTCGTCGCCGTGAGGCGGTCTTAGGGACGACGACGGCGGCGCGTCCATGAAGTGCATGAGTCGTGCCAGCAAGCCCGTTGGAAATACGGGTTTTACCGGCGTGTCTTCCGCGACAGCGTACTCTACCCAGGCGTGACCGTTGTGGAACAGGTTTTTTGCCACCAAGACCAGACGGGTCAGCCGACCACGGCCAGTTCCTTCAGGAAAGGGGTGTGCGCCTCCGGCGGCGGGTCAGCCCAGCGGCCATCGGCTTGGATCAGGGCGACCAGTTCGGCGACACCGCGCTCCTGCGGGACGTTCTTGACGGCCTCGCGCCCCCGGTACAGGGTGATGACGCCGCCGCCCTTGCCGACGTAGCCGTAATCGGCGTCGGCCATCTCGCCCGGCCCGTTGACGATGCAGCCCATCACGGCGATGTCCAGCCCGACCAGGTGCTGCGTTGCCGCCTTGACCTGCCGCAGCACCGAGGTCAGCTCGAACTTGGTGCGCCCGCAGGACGGGCAGGCGATGAACTCCACCTTGGTCTTGCGCAGGTTCAGGGCCTGCAAAATGTCGTAGCAGGCCGGAAGCTCATTGATCGGGTCCTCGGCCAGCGAGACGCGGATGGTGTCCCCCAGCCCCTCGGCGAGCAGCGTCCCGATGCCCGCCGTGCTTTTGATGCGGGCGTACTCGCCGTCCCCGGCCTCGGTGACGCCCAGGTGCAGCGGGTAGTCCATGCCGAATTCGTCCATGCGCCGGGCCATCAGCCGGTTGGCGGCCAGCATGATCGGCACGCGCGACGCCTTCAGCGAGATCACCAGATTCTTGTAACCGTGCGCCTCACAAATACGGATGTACTCCAGCGCGCTCTGCACCATGCCTTCGGGCGTGTCGCCGTACATCACGGTCAGGCGCTCGGCGAGCGACCCATGGTTGACGCCGATACGCATGGCGATGTCGCGCTCCCGGCAGACCCTAATCACCGGTAAGAGCGACTCTTCGATGGCCGAAAGTTCCTCACGGATTTCGGCATCGGTGTACTCATCGGTGCGCTGACGTGGCTTGCGGAAGACGAACAGGCCGGGGTTGATCCGCACCTTGTCCACGAAACGGGCGACGGCGACGGCGATGTCGCTGCCCTGGTGATGTACATCGGCGACCAGCGGCACGTCATGTCCGCGCCGCCGGACCTCGGCCTGGATCTCGCCCAGGCAGTGCGCCTCGGCCAGCGTCGGCGTGGTGACGCGCACGATCTCGGACCCGGCCTCGTGCATCCGAATGATCTGCTCCACGCAGGCCGGGACGTTGCGAGTCTCCTCGGTGATCATGCTCTGCACAACGACCAGGTGGCCGCCGCCGATGGTGATGTTGCCGACACGGACCGCGCGGGTCGGCCGGCGCGGGTACGCGATCTCTCGCATGGTGATGACTCCTGGCCCCATTATACCATGCCGAAGTTGCCCGCCATCCGACTGCCCACCACCCTGCTTCGCCTCGTTCCTCGGCTACGCGGGGTCCTCCCAGGGTCATTCAGTTCTCGCTCCGGGGGTATGAAACCCCCGGCATTGGTAAAGCAAGCGTCCTTCGGACGCAAGAGAAGACAGCAGCAGACAGCTCTCCCGCCCGAAGGGCGGTTGCACTTTCATGCCGGGTCGTTCATCGGCCCGAACACCAATACGAGAACTGAATGACCCTGGGGGTCCTCCCGCAATGGGAGGATTCGGAAGGGCCTTGCTTGTTATCCTGATCCTCCCGCTTGCCCCAATAACCGAGACGCGGGAGGACCCTGCGAAGCAAGGTGGTGGGCAGTCTGGAGCAAGTAAAGAGCAGGAATCTCCGTCCCACCTCACGAACGGCACGGAACCCATGTCCTCCGAACCCACTGCCTTCGGCCCCGTCGCGGCCCACTATGACGCGCTCATGGCGGGCGTTCCCTACCGGTTCTGGGTGCGCTACCTCCATCAACTCTGGGCGCGTCATGGGCAAGCGCCGCACAGCGTCCTGGACCTGGCCTGCGGCACGGGCACGGTCTCGCGCCTGCTGGCCTCGGCGGGATACAGCGTCACCGGCGTGGACCTCAGCGCGGCCATGCTGGCGCGGGCGCGTCAGGAGGCAGCCTTTGAGGGCCTTCCCATTGAGTTCATCGAGCAGGACGCCGCTGCGTTGGATTTGGGCGAACGGCGCTTCGACACCGTCATCTCCCTCTTCGACAGCCTGAACTACATCCTGGAGCCGGAGCGCCTGCGCGATGCCTTCGCCCGCGTCCACGCCCACTTAAATCCGGGCGGCACGTTCATCTTCGACCTGAACACAGAATACGCACTGGCGGCGGGAATGTTCAACCAGAGCAGCGCCCGTCAGGGCGAGCCTCTGCACTACCGCTGGCGCTCCCGTTACGACCGGGACACGCGCCTCTGCACGGTCTCCATGCGCTTCACCTACGACCCCGGCGACGGCGGCGGCGACCGGCAGGTCTTCCACGAGACGCACCGCCAGCGCGCCTACGACAAGGCCGAGATCGTCCCCTGGCTGCGGGACGCCGGCTTCGCCGAGGTCGCCGTCTATGACTCGTACACCCTTAAGCCTGCCAAGAGGCACTCCGACAGGCTCTTTTATGCGGCTGTGAGGGCGTGATTAACAATCGTGGTAGATCAGCAATCAACCCGAGACATTTCACGGTCATTCCATTCCAGCATAGGGCGCAACTTACCATCGAGTTCAATCACGTTAATATCAATGTTTCCATCATACTCGCCTTTGCCATAAGCTCTAACACCAGCGATGATGCCTCGCCGCAGTTCTACAGCGGTTCCTCCGATAGTCTTGCCGCATACGCTGCATAGAGGAAAGTGTATTGGTCCGTAGTGGTAACAATCCAATAACAGCAGATCGCCAACCTGGGGATCGCCGATGTTGCACTCTCCATCGGTGAAATAGTTCCATGCCAAGATGGAGCCATTCGCACACGTCCTCCATTGAATGTGCGATCCTACTGAGTAGACATACTCCGGCCCCGCAGTCGGCAAATACCCGGAATGACCGGCACAGTGCCCCCACTGAAAAAACGCTCCGTCACGAAATCTAGCCCCGCAGTAGGGGCAGCCAATATTGGGTTTGACATAAGCAAGGTTTGGCATTTGTGTTCCGTGCCGCCGACACCGTCGGGGCGAGGGCATTAATCCCCCTGCCCTCGCCGACGAACCCAAAGATGAGAAAGGGCCGCGTACAGCATTGTACGCGGCCCTCGACGGCAAGGTTACTTGCCGTTGTGCTGTTCGTGGCGCTGAAGCGCCAGCTCGGCACGGCGCATCCGCTCCCGAATCTCGTCCGGGCTGTCGGCGGTGGCGGCGTGCTGGAGGTGCTGATGCACCTCACGCAGATGCTGATGCTGCGCTTCCAACGTCGGCGTCGTTGCCGGGTCGGTCGCAATGTTCGTGGCCATGGGTTCTCTCCTTTGAGTATGCCTCTCTTCCATTGTACCCGATTCCGCCCGGCGTGTCACTGTCTTGCGGGGTTTTGCCGGGCAACGGCCTCCACGCCCGCCAGCAGGGCCTGGGCCATACGGCGCTGACCGGCGGCGGTGCGGATGAAGCGGAAGTCGTGGTCGTCGGTCAGCACCACCATCTCCACGGTGAGGGCCGGGACCTGGGAGAAGATCGAGCCGGTGAGTGCGCCCTGCCGCGCGCCGACGCCGGTGGCAGAGTCGCCCTTGATACCCCGGTCGGCCAGGACGCCGCCGAGGGCGGCGACCGTGGCGGGATGGAACAACGCGGCGGCGCGGCGGCTGGCGGCGATGATGAACGGCGACGGGCCGGTGCGGCCCTGCACACGGCCCTGGCGGTCGGGGTAGAACGTGGCGATGCCGGAGTCCGAAGCGGCGTCGCAGTGCAGTCGCAGGAACAAATCCGCGTGGGCGGCGTTGGCGATCTCCGCCCGGCGGCGGTTGGTGACAACCTGGTTCTCCGAAGTTTTTGTCAGGACGACCCGCGCGCCCGCCGCGAGGAGCAGGGGCCGCAGGTCCTGGGCGACGACCCAGTTGACGTGCCGCTCGGTCAGCGTCCCGTCCCGGCTCTGCGTCCCCGCGCTGGTCTCCGACGTGTGGCCGGGGTCCAGGCAGACGGTGTAGCCGGTGAGGGCCCCCGCGTGGGCCGGGGTGAGGCAGCAGCAGAAAAGGACGGTGAGGAGAAGTTTCATCATGGTGAGATCGCACCGGCGCTGAACCGCCGGTCTTCAAAGTGCAAATCCCCGCCTGCGCGGGCAGGGAGAGTCCGTTCCGCAACAACTCCTCTTGCCCGCGCAGGCGGGGATTTGAACGGCGAAGCGCGGGGGTTCAGCCCCGCGAACGCCTGCCATTGTCACTTCAAGTTGTAGAAGGACTTGCGGCCCGCGAACGTCGCCGTGTCTCCCAGGACCTCTTCAATGCGAAGAAGCTGGTTGTACTTGGCGACCCGGTCCGTGCGGGCGGGAGCGCCGGTCTTGATCTGACCGGCGTTGGTCGCCACGACGATGTCGGAGATGGTGCTGTCCTCGGTCTCGCCGGAGCGGTGGGAGACGACGGCGGTGTACCCCGCGCGCTGGGCCAGCTCGATGGCGGCCAGCGTCTCGGTCAGCGTCCCGATCTGATTCACTTTGACCAGGATGGAGTTGGCCGTGTGGCTGTCAATGCCGCGCTGGAGGAACTTGGTGTTGGTGACGAACAGGTCGTCGCCGACCAACTGGACCTTGTGTCCGATACGCTCGGTCAGCTTGCGCCAGGTGGTCCAGTCGTCCTCGGCCAGACCGTCTTCGATGGAGATGATCGGGTATTTTTCCACCAGGTCGGCGTAGTAGTCCACGATCTGATCGCCGGACAGAGTTCGCCCTTCGCCCTTCAGGACGTAGGAGCCGTTGTCGTAGAACTCCGAGGCCGCCGGGTCCATGGCGATGGCGACCTGCTCGCCGGGCGTGTAGCCCGCCTTCTGGATGGCCTCGATGATGACCCGGATGGCGTCCTCGTTGGACGGCAGGTTCGGGGCGAAGCCGCCCTCGTCGCCGACCGCCGTGGCGAGGCCCTTGGCCTTCAGCACGTCCTTGAGCGCGTGGTACACGTCCACGCCCCAGGACAGCGCCTCGGAGAACGACGACGCGCCGACGGGCATCGCCATGAATTCCTGCATATCCACATTGGAGTCGGCGTGCTTGCCGCCGTTCATGATGTTCATCATGGGCACGGGCAACTGGCGGGCGTTGGTGCCGCCGATGTAGCGGAACAGGTCCAGGCCGAGCGCCTTGGCGGACGCCTTGGCGACGGCCAGGGAGACGCCCAGCAGGGCGTTCGCGCCCAGCTTGCCCTTGTTCTCCGTGCCGTCCAGGTGAATCATCAGCTCATCAATGGCGACCTGCTCGGTGGCGTCCAGGTCAATGAGTTCGGGCGCGATGCGCTCGTTGACGTTCTCCACGGCCTTGAGGACGCCTTTGCCGCCGTACACCTTCTTGTCGCCGTCGCGCAGTTCCACGGCCTCGTTGGCCCCGGTGGACGCGCCGGACGGGACGGAGGCTCGGCCCAAAGTGCCGTCCTCCAGGTACACGTCCACCTCGATGGTGGGGTTGCCCCGCGAGTCCAGAATCTGACGCGCCTGGATGTTGGTGATGGCCGTTGACATAACTGAAGAGTCCTCCTACTGAGAATAATGAGACTTGAGCAGAGCGAGAGCGTGCGCGCGGAAGGGCGAACACAGGGCGAGGGCGATCTGGGTCTCCACCAGACCCTCGGGGACGCCCATATCATAACGTTCGCCGTGGACCTCGCTGACAAGATATCGGCCCTCGGACATGAGCATCTCCAGCGCCGTGGTCAGCTGATACTCGCCGCGCTCGCGGGCGTCCGCGCGGATCATCCGCTCCAGGCAGTCGAAGACGGCGGGCGGGAAGACGTGGATGCCGAAAAAGCACAGGTACTCGCCTGCGGGCAGGCCGGGCGTCCGCAGGCGGTCACGCGCCGCTTCAAGGGACGGCTTCTCCGCCATCGCCGTGACTTCGTAGACGGGAGGATCGCCGCCCAGGGGTCGCCCGGCGACCGTGCCGAGCCGGGGAATCAGCGCCTCCGGCGTCCGCACCACGGACGACACCGGGATGCCGTCGTTTTGATAGGCGTCCATGACCTGCCGGGTACAGCGCGTGTCCGTGAACGAACGATAGACGTGGTCGCCCAGCAGCACGACGCACGGCGCGTCCCCCACCCACGCGCGGGCCTGGAAGATGGCGTGGCCGTAGCCCTCCTGCTCCTCCTGGACCACGAAAGTCAGCCGACCGGCCATGTCGTCCAGCGCGTCGGAGAGCGCCGTCGCCCACTCTTTGCCGGCGAACTGCGCGGACTTCTGGGCCGCCGTCAGCCCGTGAAAGTGTTCCCGGATGGGCGCGGCGTTGGCCGG
Source organism: Capsulimonadaceae bacterium (assembly GCA_965277485.1). Classification (GTDB taxonomy): domain Bacteria; phylum Armatimonadota; class Armatimonadia; order Armatimonadales; family Capsulimonadaceae; genus JAFAZD01. Next base: position 21,703 of record CBDICZ010000004.1, read on the forward strand.
GTTGAGGACGACGCAGACCTCTTCAATGCCCGACGCCAGCGCCTCCTCCACGATGATCTGGAGGGTCGGCTTGGCGAAGCCGTCCACGTCCACTAGGGGGAACAGTTCTTTCTGGACCGTCTGTGACGCCGGATACATCCGCGTCCCCCGCCCCGCCGCCGTGATGACGGCCTTCCGAACCTGGTGTGTCGCGCCCATTATACCCGCAGTTTCCCCGGTGACGGCTCGAATCCCTCCTGCGTTCTCGCGCGTGGTCGAGTTGCCTCAGTAGCCCCGCCCGATGTCTACGACGTTCTCCAGCGGCTCGCCCCGCGCGAAGCGGCGCAGGTTCTCCAGGAAGAGGGCCTTCTGGCGGACGCGCAGGCCCGGCGTCCAGCCGGGGGAGTTGTGCGGGGAGATGGTGACATGGGGCAGGTCCCACAGCGGACTCTCTTCGGGCAGCGGCTCGTGGGCGAACACGTCCAGACAGGCCCCGGCCAGTCGGCCCATGCGCAGGGCGTCGGTCAGGGCGTCCTCGTCCACCAGGCCGCCGCGCGCGATGTTGATCAGCCGGGCCGTCGGCTTCATCCGGGCGATCTGTGCCCGGCCCAGCAGCGACTGGCTTTCAGACGTCAGCGCCGCCGCCAGCACCACCCAGTCGCTCTCGCGCAGCAGGCGGTCCAGTCCATCAGGGCCGGTCAGGACCTCGTCCACGCCGGGCACGGGCGTATCTTGTCGGCGCAGGCCCAGGACGCGCATCCCGAACGCCTGGGCGCGCGCGGCCACGCCCCGCCCGATGGGGCCGAGGCCGATGACGCCCAGTGTCGCGCCGTGCAGCTCCTCCTGCTCGACAGATTCCCAGCGGTGCGCGCGCTGGCGGGCCGCCAGTTCGGGCAGACGTCGGGCGGTGGACAGCATCCAGGCCAGGACGAACTCGGCGATGGCGATCTCGAAGGCCGGACCGGAGTCAGTCACCGTCAGGCCCGGCTTGGCGCGCACCACCGGCGTCAGGACGTGGTCCACGCCCGCCGACGCCGTGTGCAGCCAGCGGACGCGCGGGCCTTCCGCCACCAGGGCCGCGTAGCGCCTGCCGGCGACCCAGCGCAGCACCGCGGCGGCCTCGCCCGCCCCCGCCACCGGGGCCTCGTCCTCGCCGTAGGGGCGCAGGGTGACGCCGGGCGCGGCCTCGCGGGCCGCGCCGGTCAGTTCTTCGCAGACTTCTTCGGGAACCAGAACGATCATGCCCGCAGTATACCCGCGCCGATGGGGCCGGTTGACACCCGCCCCCAATCGGGCTATAATGAAGACACCCATGGCCGTCGTGACTCTGTACACACAACCCGGCTGCCGCCTCTGCGACGACGCGCGCGACGCGCTGCTGCGCGTCCGGCGCTTGCGGCCCTTCGAGTTGGTCGAGGCCGACGTGCAGGACGACCCCGCGTTGCTGGCCGAGTACGGCGAGCAGATTCCGGTCGTGCTGCTCAACGGCACGTTCGTATTCGAGTACGCCGTGGACGAGGGCCGCCTGCGCGAGCTGCTCGCCCACGTCGCCTGACGGCCCAACGGAGAGTCTTCGGAAGTTTTCAAGGAGGTATCTGAATCATGCGTATCCGCAGCAAGGAACTCGCTCGCACCCGCAAGCGCTCCGAGGAGCGCCACAAGGCCCGCCACAAGCCCGCGCCGAAGGCCACTGCTCCCGCCGCCAAGCCGACCGCGGCCGCCGCGCCCGCGCCTCGCCGCAAGTAGTGCCAGGAGGACCCGATGGACCTGACCCAAGACACCCGGCGCAGCCCGCGCCCGGCGCACGAGGAGCGGTACGAGCGCATCCCGCTGCACGAGATCGAGTTGATCAAGCTGCGGGACAACCGCACGGCGCTGGTCGTCAAGCTGGTGACGGGCGAGACGCTGGAAGGCGCGATCCGCTGGTACGACGACCACGCCATCCGCCTGATCCAGTCCGACCGCAGCGAGATCACCGTGTACCGCCAGGCCATCGCTTACTATAAGAACCACCCCTGACTTCCCCGCGCCGAGCGGCCCGCCTGCATTCCAGGCGGGCCTTTTTCTTCGTGTCCGATACTAGTAGACAAATTACTGTGTTCATGGTAGAATAATTAACGAACATATGTTCTTTAAGAATGATTGTTTGGGGAAGGCAAGTGAGTGAACCAGTGTGAAAAGAGTGCCCTGCCCTATGAGGCGCAGCGGCGGCGGCTGTATCTGCTGCGCGGGATGCCCTGCCCGCTCTGCCCGCCGCCCAGGCCGGGGTGGACCGTCTGCAAGTCGCCTCTCGCCTGGACGGGCGTGTCGCTGGCCTGCCCGCAGGGGCACGGGTGGAGCAACCCGGACGCCCTGCACAAAGATTTCGCGCAGGCGCGTCTCCGTGTGGTAAAATAGGTCAGAGAGGTCGCCCCCATGAACTCCACCCGTCTTGCAGCCATGTCTGTCTGCCTTGCGCTCTGTGTCACAGGGACCTGTGCCCATGCCAACCCGCTGTTTCGCATCCACGTCCGCCACTCGCTCCTGCGGCTGCCCACGCTGCGCCTGCCCTCGGTGTCCTTGCGGGGGGCGGCGGGCCTGGTTCCGCAGGCCGCGCTGGTTCCGCTGGTTCGCACCGCCGTCACCCAGGGCCTGCACTGTCCCCGGCGTTGAAACGCCGGGCTATTCTTGAAGCACGGAAAGTCCCTACGGGACTACGGACACTTTCTTCAGTCCCGCAGGGACTTTCTTTCCCTGGGGAATAGCCCGGCGTTTCAACGCCGGGCAACACCGGCCCTGGACTTGCTGCGGCACCGCTAGGCCCACATCGGGGCGTCAGGCGTAGATCTGCTCCAAGATGGTCGGGTCCTTGATCTCCTTGTCCCTGGCCAGCAGCAGGACCTTGGACAGCACCTCGGCGGTGCGCGGGTCGTCATCGGCGAAGGGCAGGAACAGGCGGCCCCGGTGTTGCCCGTGGACAGGGACAATGCACAGATGGCCGCCGGGCTGGCGGTGGACGATGGCGCTGCCCAGATGCACCGAGTAGGTCCCCAGGTGGCCGTCAATCAGGGCGTGGCTGCCCTGAAGCCGGACGTTTGCGAGACTCATCAGCGCGCACGCCTCGCGCAGCAGTGACGCGCGCATCTCCACGGTACTCGCGCTGGCTTCCGGGTCCACCCCGCCCTGGTGCGCGACGCTGACGACCAGATCGAGGTCGCGCATCGCCTCGCTGAAGACGCGCGGCGGCACTTCATTCAGGGGCAGCGCCTTCCACTCGCCGCGCCGGGTGAAGACGACCCGGTCGATGGTCAGCCCCTCCACCTCGGCGGCCGTCCCGAACCCGTAGTCAAAGTCCAGGGACGCCGTCAGACCGACATCGTGGAACGTCCGGCGCACGTCGCCTTCATACGGGTTGCCGACCCAGCTGCGCTTGCCGAGCAGGGCGAATGCCTGCGTTTTGTTGACCTGATGCCCGGCGTAGCGCTGCGACCGGAAATGATCGTCCTGTTCCGACTCGGTCAGTACGTACAGTTCCCGGAAGACCTGCTTGAAGGGCTGGATGCGCTCCCGTGTGAAACAGTCGTGCTGCCAGTCCTGCCACGCGCCGGTCAGCAGCAGGTCATGCGGGTGGGCCAGCCGCAGCGCCGTCTTCGCATGGATGGGCTGGGCAGGCCCACGGGGCGCTTCCAGTGACTTGCCGCCCTCCACGGGATAGCCCGCCAGTCCGTCTTCGCCGACCAGCACCAGGGAGCGCAACATGGGCGCGAGGACGGGGTGTTCCAGCAGCCGGGTCAACTCGACCCCGGTGAATCGGTCGCCCCGGCACATCGCGCCTTCCAGGGACAAGCGCATCCGGGACGCCTGCCGCTCGATCTCCGTCTTGCGCGCCGCCAGGGCGGCGACGTCCGGCACCTTCTTGGCCGCCGGGGGGAGGGACTTGAGCGGCTTGCCGTTGCGTGTCACGGCCAGGGCGGGAGCGCCCCACTCGTTGATGGACAGAGTTACCGTCACGTCCCCGGCCTGCGCGGAGACCGGCCCGGCGGCGAGGTCGGCGACAGATTGGGCTTCCATCGCCCATTCCAGCCGCACCGGGTCCGGGTAGCCCGCCGTCCGGGCCAGGTTTTCCAAACCAACGGCCACGGCGGCCTTCTCGCTCGCCTGCCGCATCGCGCCGAACTGTCGGCTGCCGCGCCCGAACTCCTGCATCACCAAGTAGCGCCCCAACAGATCGGCCTCACGCGCCTTATTTCCCTCGGCCAGCGGCAGCAGGCCCAGGGCGCGCACGGAGTCGGCATGGCGCTTGTCCCGAATACGCCCGACGACGGCCTCTTGGGTGAGCCGCCCCAGCATAGCATCGGCGAAGGTCTGCGCGCGCTTGTGTCCGCCGCCCCCGGAGGCGTACTTGGCCGCCTCATCCACCTGCCGCCACCGCTCCGGCCCCAGCGCCTGGTAGACGCGCCCGAACCAGGCCACGTCCACGGCCCCATCCAAGAGACTCTGCGCGGACAGCGGCGTCCGCTCGGCGGCCTGCGCCGTCCACACCTCCCGAATCTCCTGGTCCACGGCCCACTGCGTGTCCTTGGTGTGGGCGTGCAGCCACCACACGGCCTCGGCGAACTCCGGCCAGTCCAGCGCCCGCTGGACGAAGCCCGCCCACTGCGGCGCGTAGACGGCCAACTCGATCAGGCGCTTGGTCCCGATCTTCGCTTCGCTCACACTCCGGGCGAATGCCTCCGCCGTGTCCGACGGGGCGGGGAAGGAAACACGGGCGAGGTGGCTGAAGACCGCGTCCTTGGTGAGACTGTCCGCCGCTCGCCAGCTATAGACGCGCCCACGTGAGAAGCCATCGCTGCCCAGCGCGCGCAGCAGGCGAATCAGGGCCTCCGTGCCCTCCACCGAGCGCAGGGCCAGGGCGGGCGCGGAGGCCGCCGTCGGCAGCTCGCCCCGCGTCAGTTCCACGTCCAGCACACGGGCGCGGACCTTCCCCAAAGCAGCGCCCAGGGCCGGGTGCGCGTCCAGCAGGGGCGAGCCGCGCCGCCCGGTCAGCGCGCGCAGCTCGTCGAAGCCGGTCTGCCCATAGCGCGATTGGGGGCGCGGGCCGATGAGCTGGTCCATCAGGTCGGCGTCATTGGCCGCCCCCAGGGCGTGGGCGTCCACCAGCGTTTCCAGCGGGGGTCGCATCCGGGACGCCTTCACATGGGGCCGGTCCATCCAATGCACAAGCCGCCACCAACGCCGCCGGTGTTCGGCTGTCCAGGCGTCCGAGTACTGGTGCCTGTGCCACCCAGCGAGCGTCAGCCACCCCGTCAGCCGGCCCGTATCGCGCCAGCCCGTCGGGCAAAGCTTGTCCCCAAGCGCCCCCGTCGTCTCGGCAGCGTGGAGTAGCAAGTCGGGGGCATCGTCCTGTACCTGGCGGCGCAGCAGCCAGGACAGCAGGGTCTGGACAAGGTCGGAGTGGAGCTTAGGGGCGGCCTCGCCGCCGAAAAGGGCGTCGCGCATTTCCTTGATCCACTCGCCGCCCCTGCCGTCGGCGTCGGCCTCCGCGCCGAAGTAGTTACCGGGCGACGAGTGCCGGTAGAACAGGCCCTTGGCGCGCACCAACTCCAGGCCGTCCGGGTCGCGCTGCTCCGCCGGGCGATGCTCCCACCAGTCCAGCCAGAGTTCGGCCAGCGGCAGGCGCTCCCAGTCCTCCTCCACGGGCTTTGCGTAGTCGGGCCAGGGGAAGCCCCAGCGGACATTGCCGAGCAGCATCTCATCACGGCCCGTGATCTTGACCGGGAGTTCGCGGTTGGCCCGGATCAAGTCATCAAGGCTTTTAATCAGGGCGCGGGCGGCCGGGGTGATGAACGACTCCGGCTTCTGCGCGAAGATCAGAAACTTCTTCGGCGGCTCCGGCATCGCCGGGGCGACGCGCGGGGTGCAGTCGTTGGGGTCGAAGAGGCCCAGGCCGTTGTCCAGCGTCGGCTCCGCCCGTTCCACGTCCAGCAGTTGATCCAGAAGGGCGTCTTCAGACTCTGACACCTTAACGGCGGACGCCCGGTGTTCGGCGGCGACGGCGCGGCACTGGGGGGCAGCCCGGTCACGCTTGACCATCTGCGCCAGCAGTTCCAGGCCCGCCTGGCGGGGCAGTGGGTCTTTCGCGGCCAGCAGCCGCTGGGCCGAGGTGCGGGCGTGGAGGTCCGGCTGGGCCAGCAGCAGGGACAGGACGCCGCGCCGCAGGTCGCCGGTCTTGCGGGTCAGCAGCGCCTCCATGCGCCGGGCCTCGTCGGGCGTCAGCGGGGCCTTCGTCACGGACTTGAGGGCCTTGTCACGGACGTACTCCGTGGGGTCGCCGACAAGACCCAGCAGGGCATCGCGCACGTCGGGGTCGGCCTCGGCATGGGCGGCGAACAGATCGGCGGCGGCGGAGCGGCCCGACGCGCTCAGGGCCGGGAGGTAGGGAATCAGGCGGCGGGGCGGGCGGTCGCCGAGACTCCGGGGCAGCCGGTCGGCGACGGCGCTGCGGTCCGCGACCTGCGCCGTCCAGTCCCAGACCAGCGCGTCCAGCGTCTTCGGCTTGACGGGCAATCGAGCGATCAGGCGCTCCAAACGCTCGAACAGGTCGTCGCCCGTCAACTCGGCCCGCAGGGCCAGCAAGGCCAAGCGCAGGTCCGGGTCGTCCAGCAGGGGCAGCAATGCCGCCGACGCTTCAGGGAGCTTGGTCTGCACCAGCAGGTACGCGGCCACGAAGCGGTGCGCGGCGTCGGGGTGTTCCAGCAGGGGCCGACACAGCGCGACAGCGGCGGGCGCGTCGTCAAACGCCGCCGCCCAGAGGGCGAAATAGGCCGCCGGCAGATCGTCCCCAGCGACGGCCTTCGCGCGCGCCTCCGGGTCTTCCAGGAATCCCTCGATCTGTTCCAGCGCCGTGGCCGCGAAGCGGGCGCTCATGGCGTCCCAACCGAAGCCGAGCCAGACATCCACGGCGCGGATGGTCGCGCTGAACCGCGTCAGGTCGTTCTCCCGGATCAGCCGCAGCATCCGGCAGAACGCTTCGGGATGCGCCTCATCCACGGCCTCTAAAACGACCTGGCGCAGTCCCTCTTGCCGCTGGGCGGCCAGCAGATACTTCTCCAGAAACTCCCAGCCTTCGGAGCGTTCGGACGCCAGCAGGGCGCGGGAGACGTGGCGGCCCATCGTCCCGATCTCATGCTCGCCCCGCGCCGAGGCCAGCAGGATGTCAAAGACTTCGTCGCCCTCGGCGTCCCGGCGGTCAATGGCGGCGGCGAGCAGAAGCCCCACCGTGTCCCCGTGGTAGCCGCCGATGTACGACGCCCAGGCGGCGAACCAGGACAGGGGCTGCGCCTCGTAGGGGAGGGCGACGTGCAGGAGACTTTGCAGCCACACCACGCGGGCGGCGTCGGCCTGCGCGGGCGGCTGCGGGGCGCGGAATGGCTTCCGCATCCAGCCAGACTGGTACGGCAGCCGGTCGTGCAGCCGCCAGGCGGCCTCGACGTGCGGCGCGAGGTGCGGGAACAACGCGCCGAATACGCCCCGCCGGTCGGCGTCACCCAGCGCCAGCAGTCGTTTCGCGGCCCTCTCGCGGGCGACCTGATGCTTGACGTAATCTCCGGTAATGGCCGCCCCCGTGCTGTCCAGCCCCAGCAGGCCGTAGCAAACTTCCCTCTGCGCTTGGGGAAGGCCAACAAAGGTCAGGGCAAGTCGGGCCGTGGACCCGAACCCCTCGCCGGTCTTGAACTCTTTCAGGCGCTCCTGCGCGACTTCGGGCTTCAACATGGATTTAGCCCCCCGCCAGCGCGACGAGGCGCAGGAACGTGACGCGGCTCTCGGCCCGCAGTCGAATCTCTTCGTCCAGGTCCAGCCGGTGTTCGGCGTCCACGAAGACGTAGTACAGGCCATCCTCGAAGGCCAGCAGGGCCGTCGCCACGGCCCGTTCCGGGTCGGCGTCCGCTTCGGCCTCCTCGCGTCCGCCCATCTCCACCTTGCCGCGCGCGACGCCCTCGGCGATCTGCGTCTCGGTCAGGGCGTGGATCAGACGGCGCTGCTCGCGGCGCTCCCGGAACGACGCGACTTCCTCGCGGACGATCCCCGTGATGAGATCGCGCAGGGTCAGGCGACTGCCGGGCGTCAGCCACTCCGGCGGGGCGGGCATGGACCAATCGGGGAACAGGCTCCGGTTGCGGCCGAACATCCGGCCCTCAATCAACAGCGTGGACTGCATGACACACTCTCCTCTCTTCAAACCAGGTCAAAACTCTGTGCCGTCCTGGGGACACTGTGATTATAACCAATCCTGGTGGGAGTGGGACACTTGGGAGGAGCAACAGAAAGACGATGTTCGGAAATTCTCATGTGGTGAGAATTGACGGAGCATCAAAAGCAGGAGAGGAAAGCGGCGCGATCCGAGTGAGATCAGAAAGCGTCAGGTGGGGGGAGGGGCGTGAGGATCACGCGCCCGCCGTCCACCACGTCAATGCTGATGTTGTAGCCCAACGCGAGGGCCATGCCAAGTAGAGGCTGAGTGCCGGACGCAAGAACGCGCGCGACGCGGGCTTTTCCGTCAAAGACAATCGCTGCCGTGTAAATCGGAACACGGAGTCGGCTGCCGTCCGCGATGAGAATGTTGGAGACTTCGTTCAGGGGGGCCAGTCCGAGCCGCGTCACATCCTCTGCGGGCAGGACAAGCGAGCCGTTGAAGCCACTGTCGAGCAGGAAGGAAATCGTCTCCTCCCGGCCCGAAGTCCCACGGATGGCGATCTCGATGATCGGCTGCCGGTTCGGGTTCACGCTCCCAGCGATCATGCCCGATAACCGCCTCCCACAAAGTAGGCGTCCTCGCTGCCGACGCGGCGGAGGAAGATCACGGCATCGGGATGACGCTGTCTCAGCCGCTCGCCGGGCGTCATGTCGTCGGCGGCCACCTCGTACTCACCGGAGTTGATGTCTATCGCCAAAAAGTCATCCGGCTTCTTGTCGGTCAGCAGGGGCTTGATGCGGGCTTCAAAGATGACATCGGCCTGATCCCCGATTTCGTCGGGGGTTTGGTTTATGTTCATGGCGACTTCTCCTCACAGGTCCAGCAGGATGGGCAGGATCATGGGGCGGCGCTGAATCTTCTTGTACAGGAACTTGCTGACGACTTCGCGCAGGTCCTGCTGGACCACGTTGAAGTCGTTGTCGTGTTCCGGCAAGTTGGTCAGCTTGTCCACGATCACCTGCTTGATCTGATCCACCAGCTCGGCGTTCTTGTCCATGTAGACGAAGCCGCGCGAGATCACTTCGGGGCCGGAGATGATCTCGCCGGTCTCGGCGCTCAGGCCGACGACCAGCACCAGGAACCCGTCCTGGCCGATGTGCTGGCGGTCGCGCAGGACCACCTCGGACACGTCGCCCACGCCCGTGCCGTCAATCAGAATGGGGCCGCTCTTGTCCACGCGCCCGACGACGCCGGCCACATCCTCCGTGACCTCCACGATGTCGCCGATCTCGGCCCGAATGATGTCCTCCGGCGGCCAGCCCATCTCCTCGGCCATGGCGGCGTACAGGGTCAGCATCCGGTACTCGCCGTGGACGGGCATGACGTACTGCGGCTCAACGAGATTGAGCATCAGCTTCAGCTCCTCCGAATAGCCGTGGCCGGAGACGTGGACGGTGGCGAGGCCGTCGTACAGCACCCGCGCGCCGCGCCGGTACAGATGGTTGATTGTCTGGTAGACCGCGCTCTCGTTGCCGGGGATAGCCGAGGCGCTGATGATGACCGTGTCATCGGGCACGATCTTGATCTTGCGGTGGTCGTCCACGGCGATGCGCGACAGCGCCGCCATCGGCTCGCCCTGCGACCCCGTGGTGATGACCGTCACTTGCTGCGGGAAATACTCCTCGATTTCGTCGGCCCGGATGCGCGTCCCTTCGGGCATCTTGAGATACCCCATCTGCTGGGCCATCTCCATGTTGCGCTCCATGGAACGGCCCATCAGCGCGACCTTGCGGCCGTACTTGACGCTCATATCAACCGCTTGCTGGACCCGATGCACGTTGGACGCGAAACACGCCATGATGATGCGCTTGGGGGCGTCCGCGAAGATGTGATCGAACGAGTCGCCGACGATGCGCTCGGAGGGCACAAAGCCCTTGCGCTCGACGTTGGTGCAGTCCGAGAGCAGCACCAGGACGCCCTCCTGGCCGATGCGCGTCAGGCGGGCGATGTCGAAGAGCTGGCCGTCCACCGGCGTCTGATCGAATTTGAAGTCGCCGGTATGCACGAGTGTCCCGGCGGGCGTATGGACGGCGAAGCCGACGGCGTCCGGGATGGAGTGCGCGACCCGGAACGGCTCGATGTCGAAGACGCCCAGCTTGAACCGGTCGGTGGCGTTGAACGTGTGCAGCTTGGCCTTGTCCAAGACTTTGTTCTCGGAGAGTTTGCCCTTGGTGAACCCGATGGTCAGCCGCGTCCCGTAGACGGGGACGTTGAGTTGTTTCAGCACATACGACAGGGACCCGATGTGGTCTTCGTGGCCGTGAGTCAGGATGATGCCCTGGACCATCTCCTTATGCTCCAGGAGATAAGAGATGTCCGGGATGACGAGGTCCACGCCGAGTTGGTCGGCGCTGGGGAAAGAGAGTCCGGCGTCAATGACCAGAATCTGGTCGCCGCAGCGGATGGCGGTCATGTTCTTGCCGATCTCGCCGATGCCGCCGAGGGGGATGATTTGCAGTGTCTTTGTGTTGGTCATACAGTCAGTTCTTTGGTGATTTGCTGCGCTCAGGCCCGCAGCAGGCCGTAATCTTTCAGGGCCGCGTGGATGACGGCGCGCTCGCGCTCGTTGGCTTCCACCAGGGGCAGGCGGACCAGGCTGTTGGGCAGCACGTCCAGCATCGCCAGGGCCGTCTTGGTGGGGACGGGGTTGGGCGCGCTGAACATCGCCTTGGTCAAGGCGGCGGTCCCCAGGTGCAGCCTCCGGGCCGAGGCCATGTCGCCGCCGAAGAACGCCTCGTGCATCTTCTGCAGGTCCGGCCCGGCCAGGTGCGAGACGACGCTGACGACGCCGACGCCGCCGAGGGCGAGGATGGGCAGGTTGTTCTCGTCCGCGCCGCTGTAGACGGCGAACGGGGCAGGAGCGCCCGCGATGATCTCGGTGACCTGCGCCATGCTGGGCCCGGCCTCCTTGAGCGCGACCACGTTCGGCTGCCCCGCCAGGCGCAGCACGGTCGCCGCCTCGAGATTGACCCCCGTGCGCGCGGGCACGTTGTAGAGCATGACGGGCAGCGTGACGGCGTCGGCGACGACCCGGTAGTGCTGGTACAGGCCCTCCTGCGACGGGCGGTTGTAGTACGGCGTCACCAGCAGCAGCCCGTCCACGCCGAGGTGCTGGGCCTCGCGGGACAGCACGATGGTCTCGGCGGTGTTGTTGCTGCCGGTCCCGGCGAGGACTTTGGCGCTGTCGCCGACGGCCTCTTTGACGGCCTGGAAGAGCCGTATCTTCTCGTCGTCGTTCAGCGTGGCGCTCTCACCGGTGGTCCCGGCGACGACCAGCCCGTCCGAGCCGTGCGCCACTAAATACTGCGCCAGGCGCGCGGCCATGTCATAGTCCACGCCCCCGGCGGCGTCAAACGGAGTGACCATCGCCGTCAGGACGCGGCCAAAGAGCCCTATCTGTGTCGTGTCTGTCATGGTTGTCCCTGTGCGGGCGCGGAGGCGTCTTGAAGCGCGCGCGCCCGATCCGCCTGCTGTTCCAGACTGCCGCCCCCTGCGCGGTAGGGGAACGAGAAGGAGCCGCGACGGGCATCGGCGAAGACGCTCACCCCAGCGTTCACATAGGTGCCCAGGGCGAACGCGGACGCCTCCTGTGGCTGGTTGCTTGCTGTCATAAGTTGATAGTCAACGACCCCCAGCGGGGTGTCGGCGGCGTCCCCGCCGGTGGTGGGCGACGGGCCGAAGCCGTCATCGAACTCGGTCATCCGCATCCGCGAACCGACCCAGTGCCCCTGAAACAGCGTGTCCCCTGTGACAACCCACTTCTGATACACCGAAGTCTGCGGGCCGACGGTCACGGAGATGACTTTCAGCCGCCCCGCTGAGGCCGTGGCCTCGATCTCCCCGGCGACATAGGGCGTGTCGCCGTCCATCAGGTTGAGCCTGGGAACCAGACCGGAAAAGCGGGTGAGGCCGCCGGGCGTCGTGCCGACACGTCGCGGGGACTGGATCAGGTCCACGCCGGGGAGCGCGACGCCCGGCAGCGGGCAAAAGTCCAATCGGTCCACGTTCTGATCCCGGTAGACGGGAGCGCTGCGCCAGCCGTCTTGGTAGACGGAGGCCGCGTCACGGCCATCAGCCTCATACGCCTTGTCGCCGTCCAAAATGACGACCTTCTTGACGACCGGCTCCTCAATCGTACTTCCGCGTGTGCTGAGGTACAGCAGCCTGCCGTCGCGCCCGGACAGAGTCACCAGGAACCGCTCGATGGGGCGCTGGGCGGCGAAGGCACGCTCGGAGTCCGCCAAGTTCTGGTCCGCCTGTGCTTGTGTCATGTGGCCGTCCCGAACGGCCTGCGCGATCCCCTGTCGCTGCGTCGCCATCTCCGCCACCCGACGTGCCGGGGTGCGGACGTCTTGGACCGTCACCAGGTATTTCAGCGTGAAGCCGCCTTGCAGCCGCAAGTGTGCCAGCTGCAGCGCCGTCGGCGGCTGGGCGACGGCTGGGGTCGCCGAGATCACGATGAGGGCGACGGCAAAGAGATTCTTCAAGGCTGCCCCTGTGCGGCCTGTGCGAGACGCGCCCGGTCGGCCTGGGCCTGCAAGTCGCCCGCTTGCGGGTCGTAGACGTAGTTCACGCTGCCGCGAATGCCCGTCATGTCGAAGACGTTCGCCCCTTTGACCAGGTATGTCCTCAAATCAAACTGGGCCGCGTCCGGCGCGGCTGGGACGGCCTTGACGAGTGTATAGGTGGAGACGAATGTCGGTGCGTCGCCCTCTGACTGCCGCATCCGCATTCGGGTGGCGACCCAATGGCCTTGAAACTGCCGGTACGCGCCGAACGTCCACGCCTCATTGACGATGTCCGAACGGACGGTCAGGGAAACGGTACGAAGGCGTCCTCCGACCCTCACCACATCAATCGTGCCGGGGAAGTACGTCCCGTCCCCGATGAAGTTCAGTCGCGGCACCCGGCCCGTGAAGCGGACTTGTCCGGCCCCAATGAGTTTGAGCAGTACCGGCGACTGAATCAAGGCCACGCCGGGCAGCCCGACGCCGGGCAGGGGGAGGAAGGGCAGGCGGTCCACGTTTTCATTGTGGTACGCCTTCCCCACCCACCCCTGATCCGCCCAGACGCTGCCCATCTTGCCGTCACCGCCCCCCTCATAGGCACACTGCCCATCCAGGATGACGACTTTACCGCGCGCGGTTCGGTAGAGCAGCCTGCCGTCGCGGGCGGACACGGTGATCAAAGAGTTGTTGTCGGGCATCGGATCGCGCGTCCCCGACTGCGCCAGGCGCAGGGTCGGCGCGCGAACGTCCTGCACGGTGACGGCGTAGACCAGCGTGAAGGGGCTGGTCAGGCGCAGCCCGGCGACCTCGGCGGCGGACGGCGTCGGGGCGGCGGACGGTCCGGCGTTCGCGGCGGGAGCCATCAGGGCGAACAACAAGGCAGCAGCGTAAAGACGTTTCATCATCGTTGTCAGCGTCGCAGCAGGCCGCGCTCTACCAAAGCCTCGGCGATCTGGACGGCGTTGGTGGCCGCGCCTTTACGCAGGTTGTCGCTGACGACCCAGAAGTTCAGGCCGTTCGGGCTGCCCAAGTCCTGCCGGACGCGGCCCACGAACGTCGTGTCCTTGCCGGCGGCGAACAGCGGCATCGGGTACATATGGTACGGGTCGGGGGCGTCCCGGTCGTCCAAAACGGCGATGCCGGGGAAGCCGCGCCACAGGGCGCGGGCCTCGTCGGGCGTCAATGGCCGCTCCGTCTCGATGTGGACGGCCTCGGAGTGGCCGACCAATACGGGGACGCGGGCGCAGACCAGCGGCGAGACGCGCAGGTCAGGCAGGCCCAGAATCTTGCGCGTCTCATGCACAAGCTTCATCTCCTCGGACGTGTACCCGGCGTCGTCGAAGCCGCCGATCTGCGGGATGACGTTGCCGGCAATCTGCGCGGAGAACGTCGGACCGGGCGACGTGATGGCGCGGCCCTCGGCGAAGGCGCAGTTCTGGTCCTTCAGTTCCTCCACGCCGCCCGCGCCCGCGCCGGAGACGGCCTGGTAGGTGGCGACCATCACCCGCGTCACCGTCACGGCGTCGTGCAGCGGCTTCAGGGCCAGCACGAGCTGGGCGGTGGAGCAGTTCGGGTTGGCGACGATGCCCGCGCGGCCTTTCAAAACGTCCAGCACGGCGGCGTTGACCTCCGGGACGACCAGCGGCACGTCCGGGCGCATGCGAAAGTCCGCGCCGTTGTCAATCACGACGGCCCCGCGACGGACGGCCTCCGGCCCAAGAGTGACGGCCGCGCCCTTGTCGCCCTCGGTCCCTGCGAACAGGGCAATATCCACACCGTCAAACGCCTCCGGCACGGCGGCCTGCACCTCGTAGGCTGTGCCGTCCACATGGACGGTCCGGGCGGTACGGGCCAGCACTTGAACACGCGAGGCGGGGAACCGCCGCTGGGCGAGGACGCGTAGCAGCTCCTCGCCGACCGCGCCGACGCCGACGATGGCGACGCTGTATTCAGACATGGTACGGGTCTCCTCCACCGACTTCAACCCATTTCAACACGCCGCGACCGTGACGGGTTCCGGGCGGGCCAGGACGCGCTCCAACTGGTCACAGATGTAGTCCAGCGAGATGTTGTTCTCCGCCAACCCCCCGCCTAGGTGGAAGTGGATGCCCTCATCGGAGATGTCCTCGGTCAGCAGCACGATGGGGATGCGCGCCGCCTCCTCCTCCGCCTTCAGGGCCGAGATCAAATCAAACAGCTCCCCCTCCGGCAAGGCCGTGTCCAGGAGCAGGATGTCCGGCGAGTCGGCGATGGTGCGCGCGACGGCCTCCGCCGCGCTGCGGACGTGGGACAGGGCGATGCCGTGTCCGGCCAGGCGGCCCAGGGCCGCCTCGGAGTAGTGCGCGTCCGTGTCCGGGCTGACCGACAGCACGCGCGCCCAGATCGTCTCCCCGGCGACGCCGCGCGCGGGGAACGCCGGGGCCGGGAGTGACCCGTGGGCGGACACCAGGGCGGCGGCGATGGTCTCGGCGAGCCGCTGCTCGTCCACCGGCTTCTGTAGGAACGAGAACGCGCCCAGGGACAGGTCCCCGCGCGCCGGGTCGCCGATCACCGAGAGAATGACCACCGGGATGGTCGCCGTCGCCGGGTCCAACTTCAGCGCGCGCAGCAGGCGGAAGCCGGCCATGCCCGGCATCATGATGTCCAGGGTGACGACATCGGGCTTGTGCTGGCGGGCCTTCTGCAGGGCGTCCGCACCGCCCTCCGCGCCCACGGTGCCGTAGCCGCGCCGGTGCAGGTGGTGCTGGATCAGGCCGCGCACGAAGGCGTCGTCGTCCACGACCAGGACCAGGCCGATGCCCCGGTCGGGCAGCGGCACGGCGGCGGGGGCCTCCTCCGGCGGCGAGACCGGCAGGGTGAAGAAGAACCGGCTGCCCCGCCCCACCTCGCTCTCCAGCCAGATCGCGCCGCCCAGAAGCTCCACGATGGTCTTGGCGATGACCAGGCCCAGCCCGGTGCCGCCCGCCTCGCGCGTGGACGAGTTGTCGGCCCGGAAGAACTTCTGGAACAGACGCTTCTGGTCCTCCGGCCCGATGCCGATGCCGCTGTCGGCGACGCAAGTGGTGACGCCGTCCCCGCCCGCGACCTCCAGGCTGACCCGCACCCAGCCCTCCCTGGGCGTGTACTTGATGGCGTTGCCGACCAGGTTGGTCAGCACCTGAGTCACCTTGTCGGCGTCGCCGCAGACCAGCGGCAGCGCGTCCGGCAGGACCTCCTCCAGCCGAATCTGCTTCTCGTCGGCGGCGGCCTTCATCATCCGCAGGGTGTCGCGGACGATCTGCTGATAATCAATCGGATCGTGCCGCAACTCGATCCGGCCGGACTCGATGCGCGAGATGTCCAGGATGTCGTTGATCAGGTTGGTCAGGCGCGTGGTCCCGTCCTGGATGATGCCCAGGAACTCGGACTGCAGCTCCGTGGTCGGCCCGGCGGCCCCGGACAGCAGCAGGTCGCCGTACCCCTTGATGCTGGTCAGCGGCGTCCGCAGCTCGTGCGAGACCACCGAGATGAACTCGGTCTTCATCTTGTCCAGCTCGCGCTCGCGGGTGACGTCGCGCAGGGCGATGATGCGCCCGATGACCTGGTCGCCGTGTTCGCCCTGCACCGGGGCCGTGTAGATCTGCAGGAACTTGTGCTGCGGGTGCGTCAGCTCGATGGTCTCCTCGGCGACGCCGATGGGGTCGCGGAGGTCGTCCTCGGTCAAGGCGGCCAGCCGCGACGCCAGGCGCTCCGGCCGGCCCAGGCGACGCATCAGGTCCGGCTGCACCTCGGCGAGCGACTGGTGGATCAGCGCCTCCGGGCGGGTTCCGAGCAGTTCGCACATGCGGCGGTTGACCAGCGCGAAGCGGCCCTCTCGGCTGAGCAGGGCGATGCCGTCGGTGGTGGCGTTCAGCACCGACTCCAGGCGGTGGTTCAGGCCCGCCAGCACCTGGTTCTGCTCGCGCAGGGCGCGCTCGCGGGCAGCGATCACGTCCGCCATGTGGTTGAACGCGCGCGCCAGATCGGAGAACTCGTCCTGGACGTGCCCGACCTGGAGGCGGGCTTTGTAGTCGCCCGCCTCGATACGCTCCGCGCCGCGCCGCAACTGGGCCAGCCGGATGGTATACTGTCGGGTGAACTGGCGGGCCACGACCACGCCCAGGATGTAGCCGAGCGCCAGCGCGCCGACGAAGTGGCCGACGAGCAGGTGCAGGTGCTGTCGGCGCGCGAAGTAGAGGCCGACGCCGATGATCAGAACGAAAGGCAGCGGGGCGAGATTGGCCAGCAGTATTCGGTTGGCGATCTTGCGATGAAAGGACATGGGCGGCAGCCACGGGTGTCCCGCGCACACGCGGGAACCTCGGTAGGATACCTGAAAACGCCCGGTTTATGAACACACTTGTCGTCATCCCGACTTACAACGAGGCGGACAACATCGAGCCGCTGATCGTGGCCGTGCAGCGCCAGCCCGTCGGGCTGCACGCGCTGATCGTGGACGACAACTCGCCCGACGGCACCGGCGCGATCGCCGACCGGCTGGCCGAGGCGTCACCGGGGCGCGTCCACGTCCTGCACCGGCCCGGCAAGTCCGGGCTGGGCCGGGCCTACGTCGCCGGCTTCCTGTGGGCGCTGGAGCGGGGCTACGACGCCGTGATCGAGATGGACGCCGACTTCTCGCACGACCCGGACTACCTGCCGGAACTGGTGCGGGCGGCGGACGAGGCGGACGTCGTCGTCGGCTCGCGCTACCTGAACGGCATCTCCGTCCGGGAGTGGCCCCTGCGGCGCATCCTGCTTTCCTACTTCGCCAACTACTATGTGCGGACGGTCACGGGGCTGGTCACTAACGACACCACCTCCGGCTTCCGCCTGTACCGCCGGTGCGCGCTCGAGGGCATAGACCTGGCCAACGTCCGCTCCAACGGCTACTCGTTCCAGGTGGAGATGACGTTCCGGGCGCAGCTCGCCGGTTTTCGTGTCAAGGAAGTGCCGATCATCTTCGTGGAGCGCCGCGCTGGCAAGTCCAAGATGAGCCGGGGCGTGATCTGGGAGTCCATCTGGATGCCCCTGAAGCTGCGCGCCCGCGCCGGGGCGATGCGCCGCCGCCTGCGCCGTGGACAGACTGGTAACTGATGTTACGCAGGCCCGTCGGGGCGGAAGATCGCCCCGCCTCAGAGTGCGTCCTTCGGACGGGGGAGTTCGGACGCAGAGTGCGTCCCTAGGTGCTGTCTTCTCTGTCTCCGTCCGAAGGACGCCTTGCTCAGACGGGGCGATCTTCCGCCCCGGCGCGATCACGGACACGCTCTGCGTAACATCAGATGGTGAATAAAAAGCCCCGGCCTTCAGGCCGGGGCTTTCCCGTTCCGCGTTCAGCGCAACAGCGAGCCGGTCTTGCTGCGGTCGAAGCCTTCAGGCTCGCGCTTGGAGTCGAACGTCCAGCGGTTGGCGCGCGGGTGGAAGGCGTGGTAGCCGCTCAGGATGGACGCGACCAGGCGGCGCGGGGTGCGGCGGACCAGGTTCACCTCGATCAGCAGGGTCAGGAACGACACGCCCTTGCGGTAGTGGTCCAGGACTCGGCGGACGATGTCGTAGGTGGAGACCGGGGCGGCCTCGGCCTCGGCGCGGAACTCCAGCAGGTCCTCCAGGCGGGCGGGGCTGACGAACACGCCGGGGTCGGTCTCGGCGTCCTGCACGAAGCGGTACTCCGACGGTTCATCGGTCTTCTCCAGGTGGAAGACCGCGCCGGAGTCGGCGGCGATCTCGGCGTACAGGTCGAAGAGGCCGTAGATCAACTGCACGTTGTAGTCCACATAGACCGGGTGGGCGTTCCCGGCGGCGTCCCGGAAGGTCAGTTCGACGATGTTCGGCTCGGTCGGGAAGAAGCCAAAGGGGACCTGGGCCAGCGGGAACGTGCCGATCTCCTTGTGGTGCGCTTTCAGGACCAGGCGCAGGCTCGCGGAGGACGCGCTCACGCCCTCGGGCCAGCGCGTCACGTCGTCCGGCTCCTGGTCGTTGATGTCCTGGGCCACGGGGTCCAGGATGTCTTCGGGCAGGGCGTCCTCGAACGCCGCGTCGGCGAGCGACTGGTCCAGGATCTCGCCGTCGGCGGTCTCGAAGCGCGGCAGGGTCGGGAACGTGAGCGACTCCGGGAGCTGGCCCAGGTAGGGCGGCATGGTCCCGGCGGCCCGGAAACGATCAGTGCCTACCCAAACAAACAGGTCGGGGCGGCCCCGCAGGGTCTGGATCAGAGTCTGCGAGTCCTCGGCGAACGTGCGGGACGACGCCGGGATCTCCAGCACACCCGTGAGCAGGTCGGGGACGGCGGCGGCCTCCTCGCGGCCCGCGAAGAACTTCTCCAGCTCCGTCATGTCCTCGCCCGTGACCACCAGCGGCTGCGCGGCCGCCGTCGCTTCGGGCGTGGCAGCCACGGTCGCCGGTTCCTCGGACACCAGATCGGCGACCTGCGCCGCCTGCGCGCGCCAGACGCCGCGCAGGACGTCCAGGGCGTCTCCTAGGAGCCAGCGGTGGTCGGGCAGGGCCAGCAGGGCGTCGCCCTGGGCGTGCAGCAGGCCGTACAGGGCGGCGGCATCAAAGTCCTCGCCGAGCGCGCGCCAGGCGAAGAACTGGATCAAACGGTTGTCCACCGGCTGCCCCTCGGCGGCGGCCAGCAGGCGGCTGGCGGAGCCGAGCGGATCGGTCCCCCAGTCGGCCTCGGCGGCCGCCGCCTCGAAGGGCGCGAGCGCGGCGGCGTTCAAGTAGTTATAGAAGAGGACATCGGCCTCCCTCTCCTCCTCCACATCCAGCAGCCAGGACCGCAGGCCGTAGGAGAGGCCGCCGGACAGGGGGAAGAAGCGCGGGCCGCGCAGCAGGCGCGGGGCGACCTCGTCGAAGTGTTCACGCGGGCGGCCGTAGACCAGGGCCAACTCGCCGGACGCC
Organism: Capsulimonadaceae bacterium; assembly: GCA_965277485.1. Classification (GTDB taxonomy): domain Bacteria; phylum Armatimonadota; class Armatimonadia; order Armatimonadales; family Capsulimonadaceae; genus JAFAZD01. Next base: position 41,338 of record CBDICZ010000004.1, read on the forward strand.
TCCAAGACGGGCAGGGCCGCGCCGTACAGCGAGACGATCTCCTCCAGAGTCCGTTCCTGTGGGCGCTGCCGGTCCAAGTAGCGCTGGGCGATGTCCCAGCGCCGGTCCACGGCGACAAAGCGGCGCGGGTGCTGCTCCATGGTGTACCGGGCCAACGCGGTGGTGACGGCGTCGTCGCCGAGTTCGCGGACGATTTCCGGGACGCGGGCCGGCTCGCCCAAACGGACCAGGACGCGGTGCAGCAGCGCCACCAGGACTTCCTGCGCCAACGCCTCGGTCGGGTCGGACGCCTCCGGCGCGGCGGCCTTCTTGGTCGTGGTCTTCTTCTCAGCGGTTTTCGTCGCCATAACGGGAATGGGTCTCCTCAAAAATACATCAGTCACGCGAACAGCAAGCGACGCCCCTTCGGTTCCGGGACGGGGTCGCCGAATTCCTGAGCGGATTCGATCCAGAGCGCCTGCGCTTCCTGGACCTGAGCCAGTGCGTCCTGCTGCGTCGCGCCGTGGGCGATGCAGCCTGTCAGTTCAGGCACGTCCGCCACGAACACTTGATCGGGATCACTCCAATAAAGGATAATCTCATATTTGTGAATGTTAGCCGCCATTCTGCTCATCTCCCGCCTCGTCCAGAGGCTCGTCTTGCGCCGCGACCTCCGCGTGACCCGCAAGCTCGCTCCCGAGAATTACATTCCGCACCTGACGAACTTGATACACTTTGGCCTTGCTGCCGTCACGCTGTAAGTTCACCCTGTCTGAGACACCCTCCTTGCGGAAGACGTGATGGCTGCCGCGTGATCTCTCCTCAAATCCTAGGTGCATGAGCAACGCCCGCAAGTCGTCGAATGCAACGTTCGCGTCCGATGTGCCGCGCAAGATGAGCGCCAGCGTCTTCTCGTGTTTGCCCATGGCGATTCTGCCCCTGTCACAAAGCAGTGATCGCCGTGAGGTCATACGGCTGGGCGGCGGTGACGCGGGCGCGGACGAGTTGGCCGGGTTGGGCAGAACAGTTCTCAATCAGCACGGAGCCGTCGATCTCCGGGGCGTCGCGGAAGGAGCGGCCCGTGGCGTCGTCTGCCTGACGGGACTCGATCAGGACATCCAGTTCGCGGCCCACCCACTTGGCGTTGTTCGCCAGGCTCAGCGGCTGCTGGGCGGCCATCAGGGCGTCACGCCGGGCGCGCATCACTTTGGCGGGCACGGGGTCGGGCAGGGCGAACGAGGGCGTCCCCTCCTCGGCGGAGTAGGTGAAGACGCCGACGCGGTCGAAGCGTATTTCTTCAACGAAACGCAGAAGGTTGGCGAACTCGGCGTCGGTCTCGCCGGGGAAGCCGACCAGGAAGGTGGTCCGCAGGGCGAGGTCGGGCAGCGCGTCGCGCAGTTTCCCAAACAGGCGCTTGTACTGCTCCACGGAGCCGCCGCGCTTCATGCGCCGGAGCACCGCGTCGTCGCCGTGCTGGAGGGGCATATCCATGTACGGGATGACCTGCGGGAGCGACTTCAGGGCGTCAATCAGCGGCTGCCGCACCATGGTCGGGTAGCAGTAGAGCAGGCGCAGCCACTGGATGCCGGGGACGGCGGCGAGCCGTTCCAGCAGCTCCGGCAGGGCGAGGCGACCGTACAGGTCCATTCCGTAGGCCGTGGTGTCCTGGGCGACCAGGTTGAGTTCCACGGCCCCGGTCGCGGCGAGTTGCGTGGCCTCCGCGACCAGGCGTTCCAGGGGCTTGGAGCGGTGGCGTCCCCGGATGCCGGGGATGGCGCAGAAGGTGCAGGCGTGGTCGCAGCCCTCGGAGATTTTCAGGTACGCCGTCCAGGGCGTCGCCGTGGCGCGCAGGCGGACGCTGGGGACGAGCGGGTACTTTTCGAGGCGGTCCCCGACGAGATTGGCGCGGACGGGGCGCGCGCCGAAGACGACGTTGCCGACCTGGGGGGCGCTCTCGATGCCGAGGAAGGCGTCCACTTCGGGAATCTCGCGGGCGAGTTCATCGCCGTAGCGCTGGGCCAGGCAGCCGGTCACGATGACCCTGGAGACCTGGCCCCGCTGCTTGCGGCGCACGGCATCCAGGATCGCGTTGACGCTTTCTTCCTTGGCCGCAGCGATGAAGCCGCAGGTGTTGACGATCAGCACGTCGGCGTCGCCCTTGTCGGCCACGAACCGCACGTCGCCGCCGGGGACCCCGGCGAGCGCGCCGAGCATTTCTTCCCCGTCCACCTGATTTTTCGCGCAGCCGAGCTGCACGAGACCGACTTTGGTCGTCAAACGTTTATTTCCCTCGTATTGTTCCGAGTTTTGAACGTGTCAGTGTACCCGGATACAAGTGGGAGAGTCAAGCGGCAGATCAGTGGGCGGCGCGGCGGAGGCGCAGCAGGACCGCGCCGTGCGCGGGAACCGGAACGGTGTACAGGTCGCGGGCGACGCCGAGATCGGTGCGCCGCCACAGGTCACGGACGGAGTACGGCCCGGCGATGTGGAGGTCGGACCAGAGCGCCGTCACGGGCACGGCGGCATCGCCCCGGTTGAACAGCCCCACGGCCAGCGAGCCGTCGGCGAGGGGCCGGGACCAGACCTCCGTGCCGCCCGCGTCCCCCACGCGCGCCGCCGCCGCGCCGCGCGCGTCCTGACAGAGAGCCGTGACCTCCGGGTTCGTCAGCAGGGCGCGCGTCCAGGGGTCGTTGTCCGGCAGGTCCGCCCCGACCATCAGCGGCGAGGGCAGCAGCGACCACAGGGACAGCAGGGTCAGCTGCTCGTCGTGCGTGAAATCCGTCCGCCGGTCCCGGCCGACACTGCGGCCGGAGACGGACAGATGCCCGACCGGCAGCATGTCCGCATCGGGCCAGTGGCCGGGCGCGGCCGCGCCGCGCCAGGAGGCGCCCAGCGCGAACTCGTGCTGGAGCGCGCCCCAGTCGTCCCAGAAGTCGCCCGCCTCGCGCCACATATTCGCGTGGGCGGCGACGTGCGCGGCCCGGTCGAGCGGCGTCTCGCCGGGGGACAGGCTCAGGACGATGGAGCGGCCGCATCGGTCAATGGACCGCCGGACGGCCTCGATCTCGTCCGCGTGGTAGGGCCGCGACGTGTCATCCATCTTGACGAAGTCCACGCCCCAGGAGGCGTACAGGCGGAACAGGGAGTCGTAATAGGCCTGACCGGCGGGGGTGTCGCCCCGGACGCCGTCCATGTCCGGGCACCAGGGGCACGTGTCGCTCGGATCGGCGGCGTCGGCGGCGTGGAACGCCGTGCCCAGAATCGGCAGGGCCGCGTTGACGGCGTTGCGGGGGATGCCGCGCATGATGTGGATGCCGAAGCGCAGGCCCATCGCGTGGACCTGGGCCGCCAGGGCCGTGAAGCCGCGCCCGTCCGCCGCCGACGGGAACTTGTCCGGCGATGGCAGCAGCCGCCCGTCGGCGTCCATGGTCAGCGGGACGCCCGCCCGCTGCCAGGGGTGGTTGGGGTTGGCGTGCGTGCCGGGGTCGTACCAGCGGAAGTCCACGACCACGGTGTCCCAGCCGTAGGGCTGGAGGTTGTCGCGGACATAGCGCGCGTTCGCCAGCACCTCGGCCTCCGTCACGTCGTCCCCGAAGGCGTCGTAGCTGTTCCAGCCCATCGGCGGCGTCAGCGCGAGCGCCCCGCCGACGACCAAGCGGATCACGCGGCTGTCACGCCCCCAGACGCTGCGCACGCTGACGCGGACCGGGTAGTCGCCGCCCCGCGCGACGCTCCCAGTGATCGTCCCGGTCACGGCGTTGAACGTGAGGCCCGCCGGCAGCCCCGACGCGGAGAAGCTCAGGGGACGCAGGCCGGTCACGGGGACGGTCCACAGGAACGACGTCCGGGGATGGACGCCCACCACGTTGGGAAGGCGAATCTCCGGCGCGGCGGGCGCGTCGCCCATCCAGATGACGGTCGCGGGGGCGGGTGGCGCGGGGTCGGCGGCCGCCCACGGCCCCAGACACAGGGCGGCCGCAGAGGCGACCAGGATTTGACGCAGCAAGGTCTTTTTCACAATCTCCATGATACCTGCTGCGCGGCGGCATTGGCGAGTGTTCGGGTTGACAATGGGCCGCCGTTCTGTCCATAATAAGGTTCTGATTTTCGGGTCGGGGTTTAGGAACGAGGGGTCATGTCCGAGGAAGTGTTTGACATCGCCATCATCGGCGGCGGGCCGGTGGGGCAGTACGCGGCCTACTACGCGGGCCTGCGCGGGATGAAAACCAAGGTGATCGACAGCCTGCCGGAGCTGGGCGGCCAGCTCACGGCGCTGTACCCGGAGAAGTACATCTACGACGTGGCCGGCTACGCCAGGGTCTACGCGAAAGACTTGGTGGCGAACCTGACCGAGCAGATGACGCAGTACGAGCCCGCGCTGGCCCTGGACGAGAAGGTCGTCAGCCTGGTCTCCAACGGCGTCGTGACCATCGGGACCGAGCGGGGCGGCACGCACCTCGCCAAGTCCGCCGTGATCGCCTGCGGCGTGGGCGCGTTCATGCCGCGCAAGATGGCCGTGGCGGGCGTTGCCGAGCTGGACGGCATGGGCATCCACTACTTCGTGCAGGACAAGTCGGTGTTCGCGGGCAAGCGCGTGATGATCGTCGGCGGCGGCGACAGCGCCTTCGACTGGTCGCTGAACCTCTTCGACACGGCCCGGAGCATCGTCCAGATTCACCGCACGGACAAGTTCCGCGCCCACGAGGACACGGTGCGCCAGGTGCAGGCGCTGCCGATTGAACTACGCACGTTCCACGAGGTCAAGCAGGTCCACGGGGAAGATCATGTGACGGGCGTGACGATCTTCGACAGCCGCACCCAGGAAGAGGCTTTCTACGAGGTGGACGAGCTGATCTTCCTGCTGGGGTTCCTGACGGATTTAGGCCCGATCAAGAACTGGGGCTTCACGATCACGGGCAACTCCATCGCGGTCTCGTCGCGCATGGAGACCAACATCACCGGGGTCTACGGCGCGGGCGACATCGTGACCTACGACGGCAAACTCAAGTTGATCGCCACGGGCTTCGGCGAGGCGGCCATCGCGGTCAACCACGCCAAGGCGCACATTGACCCCAAGGCCAAGGTGAATCCCGGACACTCCTCGGAGCAGGCGCACTAGCGCCATCGGCGGGGGCTATGGCGGCAATCGGACAGTGGGTCGGACAACTGAAGCGCGGCCTGAGACGCCTGCTGGTGCCGCACAACCTGGGGCATCTGTTCGTGTGGCGGCAGATGCTGCGCCCCCGCGCGCTCCTGCGCGGGCGTCGCCGCCCGGCGGCCCCGCCGAACGTCATCCCCGTCACGTCCCTGCCTCACGGCGCATACACGGAGATTTTCCCGGAGGAGGCCGTCGTAAACCGGCGGCCCCTGGGCCTGCCCGCATGGGCCTGGCGGCAGTACGGGTACAAGCGGCGCGACCGGATCGGGCCCTACGGCGTGGCCCGCTTGAGCGACGCCCGCCTGCACGGGGACGGCGACGCCGAGGAATTCCGCGTGGAGACGGCCGGGGGCGCGTTCCTGGGCGACCTGCTGCGGGAGACCGATGACCCCCTGGAAGGGAGCTGGCGGCACGGCGAGCCGGGCCGGGGTACGCCGTCGCGCCGCCTCGCCGGGACCACGGTGGTTCTGGCGCAGGTCTGGGCGGACAACTACTACCACTTCCGGCTGCAGTGCCTGCCGCGCGTCCTGCTGGCCCGACGGGTCATCGAGATGGACGCCGTCGCCCACTGGGTCGTCCCCCCGCTGCGGTCCGGGTTCCAGCGCCGCCTGCTGGCGGCGGCGGGTGTGCCCACGGACAGGCTGGTTGAGCCGAAGGCCGGCGAGGTCCTGCTGGCGGATGACCTGATCGTGCCGTCCATTCCCGGCGAGGACCGCTACGTGGCGGAGTGGGCGTGGCGCTACAGCGCCTCGGTGATCGCGCCGGACGACACGTTCCCGGCCCACGAGAAGGTCTACGTCCGGCGAGGGCATGACCGGGTCCGCCGCCTCGTCAACGAGGCGCAGGTGATTCCCTTCCTGGAGGCGCGCGGCTTCGTCTGCCTGGCGATGGACACGCTGAGCCTGGAACAGCAGGCCGCGCTGTTCGGCAGCGCGCGCGTCATCGTCGGCGTCCACGGGGCGGCGTTCACCAACCTGATCTACGCGAGGCCGGGGACGCGGCTGGTGGAGATCATGCCCGCCAACTACGTTGACCCCTGCTTCGAGCGGCTGGCGACCTCCCTCGGCCTTGACCACCGGGTGGTGGTCGGGCGGGAGCCGCACCAGCCCGCGCGCTGGTACCGGCGCGTCTACCGGGCCGACACCCAAGTCTCCCTGCGCGACCTGGAGAAGATGTTGTGACCCTCACCCGCCCCGACACCTCACCCGGCTCGTACCCCATCCTGCCCTTTCCTTCCGAAAAGAGAGGGTCTGGGCAGATGCAAAGGCGCAGGCGTGGCGGAGGCTGATGTTATAAGAACCATGCATAATGCGCCTCAGAGGCCGCCCGGTGGCGCGGACAAAATCATCCCCCACGACCGATGCGATTAGCGCGAGCGTCAGGTATAATGGGGCCAATCCGCCGGGGTCACACCGCCGGCACACGCGATTTCCGCCTGCGACCTGGAGTTAGAAGGCCCCATCACGATGTCCACCACACCCTTTCATGCCGACGGCAACGGGACGAGCGACGGAGGCAACGGACTTGTCCGCGTCGGCAACGGCGCGCACGCCAACGGCACCGGCGCGTCCAGCAACGGGAACGGCTCCCATCCGCCCGCCGCCTCCGGCAGCGTCTGGCAACGGCTCTGGGACTGGACTAACAAGCCCGACAGCGCCGCCCTGCACGGGCTGTTCAGCGGCGCGATCTGGTTCGTCCTGGGGACCACCTTCGGGCTGGTCGATGTCCGATGAGCTGGTGCAGCCGGAGCTGTTCCACGGCATCCCCTGGCTCGTCTTCAGCCGCCTGCGCCCGGCGCACGTCAACATGGTGCTGTTCGGGTTCCTGTCCACGGCGTTCTTCGGCGCGTGGTACTTCATCGTGCCGCGCCTGTGCCGGACGCCGCTTGAGGACGCAACCGGGCGGCGAACCTGCTGCTGCTGTTCTGGAACCTGACCATCTTTGTGGCGACCCTCAGCCTGATGGCCGGGTGTTCCGTCGGCAAGGAGTACAGCGAGTACCCCTGGTTCATCTCGTACCCGGTCGAGCTTCTTGATGCTGCTGAACGTCGGCATCATCTTCAGCACCATCGCGGCCCGGCGCGAGCCGAAGATGTACGTCTCGCTGTGGTACATCGGCGGGTCCGTGGTCTGGATCGCCTTCCTGTACGCCATCGGCCACCCCCTGTGGCTGCCCTTCACGACCTATGAGACGCTGCCCAACCACGTGTGGCACGTCCTGTGGAACCCGTTCCAGCAGACCATCCCGCAGAGTTTGGTGGACAGCGGGCAGGTCATCGTCCACTACCGCTGGCAGGAGAGCATCACGGGCCTGGATGACGCCGTGTGGAACTGGTTCTACGGGCACAACGTCTTCGGCCTGTACATCACGACGGGCGGCATCGCCATCACCTACTACCTGGTCCCGAAGATCACCAAGCGGCCCCTCTACTCGCACACCATGTCGCTGATCGGCTTCTGGTCCATCGCCCTGCTCTACACGGAGACGGGCCAGCACCACCTGCTGCAAGCGCCCATCCCGAACTGGCTCAAGGTGATCGCCGTGATCGGCTCGGTCGCGCTGATCATCCCGGTCTTCACGTTCAACACGAACCTGTTCATGACCATGCGCGGCGCGTGGGGCATGATGCTGCAGAACATCCCGCTGCGCTTCATCCTGACGGGGGCGTTCTTTTATCTCGCGGCCTCATTCCAGGGGTCCGTGCAGGCGCTGATGTCGGTCAACCGGTTCGTCCACTTCTCGCAGTGGACCATCGCCCACGCGCACCTCGCGCTGCTGGGGGCGTTCGGATTCATCGCGTCGGGGGCGACCCTGTACATGGTGCCGCAGATCAAGCGTCGGCCCCTGTGGAG
>CBDICZ010000005.1:0-31089 GCA_965277485.1 Capsulimonadaceae bacterium
GGCCGCGAAGGTCATCCACGCCCTTGCCGCCGCGCCCGATGATGATGCCGGGCTTGGCCGTGTGCAACGTCACCTTGACGCGGTTGGCCGCCCGCTCGATCTCGACGCGGGCGATGGAGGCGTTCTGCAGCTCACGCCGCGCCTTGATGAAGGCGCGGATGTGGGCGTCCTCGACCAGCGCCTGCGCGTAGCCCTTGTCCAGAAACCATTTGCTTTCCCACTCGCGGTTGACGCCGACGCGGAACCCGATCGGGGTGAATCTTCTGTCCCATCGTTATTCTCCCTCTTCCCGCTTCTGGTCCGCGCCCTCGCTGGGGTCCGGCGCGCGGTCGGACGTGTCTTCTTCGGGCGAGTCGGACGCGGTCACCGGGGTCGCCTCGGTCACGGGTTCCGTGGCCTGAGCCGCCGCGGACGTCTGACTGACGCCCGTATCCGGCTCGTTGGCGGTGTCGCCCGTGTGCCCCTCGCCCTCGCTCGTGTTCGGGACCTGCCGGTCCGGCACGGCCTCCTCGCCAGGAGCGACGGGCGCGTTGAATGCCGTTTCTTCGGCGGCCTGCTCCCGGACCGTCTGCGCCTTGGGGGCCTTCGGCGTCTGTGTGCGACGCTGACGCGGGGCCGGGGGCGGCATCTCGCCGAGGATCACGGTCAGGTGCGAAGTGCGCTTCAGGATTCGGTAAGCGCGGCCCTGGGCGCGGGCGCGGACCCGCTTCAGGCTCGGCCCGCCGTCGGCGAGGATGTTGACCACCTTGAGCTGCTCCACGCTCGCCCCCCACCCGTCCTCCGCGTTGGCGGCGGCGGAGGCCAGCACCTTGACGATGTACTCGGAGGCGTGGTTCGGGATGAACCGCAGCATGGCGAGCGCCTCGGAGACGCGCTTGCCCTTGATGACGTCAATGACCAGGCGGCACTTGCGCGGCGAAGCGCGCAGAAACTTCGCCACGGCGCGGGCCTCGGGAATCACTTCCAGGCGCAGGACACGCTCCGCGCCGACGCGGTCGCGCAGGGCCTGCGTGATGGCGTCGCTCTCCATGCGCACGGCGTTGGGCCGGCTGCTGTGCAGCGAGACTTTCAGGCTGCCGTCCTTCTCTTTGGACAGCGCCAGCTTGGAGATAGGCGTGCGGCCCAGCACGTTCTTCACGGCGGGCAGCAGGGCGCGGTCTCTTGCGGCTGTGTTCATCGGTATCTCTCCTTAACGGCCCCGCGTCGTGCGGGTGTCCTTGGAGCCGGCGTGGCCCTTGAAGGTGCGCGTCAGCGCGAATTCGCCCAACTTGTGGCCGACCATGTTCTCCGTGACGAACACCGGGATGTGCTTGCGCCCGTCATGGACGGCCAGCGTGTGCCCGATCATCTGCGGGAAGATGGTGGAGCGGCGCGACCAGGTCTTGATGATGCGCTTCTCGTTGCGCACGTTCATGTCGTCAATGCGCTTGAGAAGCTTGGGGTCCGCGTAAGGACCCTTTTTGAGTGAACGTCCCATAGAGGTAAAATATCCTTACTTTCGGTCGCGGCGGCGCACGATGAACTTCTGCGTGGACTTGTTGCGGCGCGTCCGGAATCCGAGCGCCTGCACGCCGGTCTTGGAGACCGGACCCTTCTTGCGTCCGATCGGCGATTTGGCCTCGCCGCCGCCGTGCGGGTGGTCGCGCGGGGACATGACGACGCCGCGTGTGTGCATATAGACACCCAGCCAGCGCTTCTTGCCCGCCTTGCCGTGCTTGATGTTCTCGTGTTCGACGTTGCCGACCTGCCCGATGGTCGCCTTGCAGTTCAGCGGGACTAGGCGCGTCTCACCGGAAGACAGGCGGACGGTGGCATACTGCGTCTCGCGCCCGGCCTCGCCGCCCTTGCCCATCAGCTGCGCCGAGCCGCCCGCCGTGCGGACCATCTGGCCGCCCTTGCCGGGGATCATCTCGATGCAGTGAATTAAAGTACCGATGGGGATGGCCCGGAGCGGCAGGCAGTTGCCGGGCCGGATATCCGCCGTCTCACTGGAAACGATGGTGTCGCCGACCTTGAGGCCGACCGGCATCAGGATGTACCGCTTCTCGCCGTCCCGGTAGTGGATCAGCGCGATCCGCGCCGTGCGATTCGGGTCGTACTCGATGGTGGCGACCTTGCCGGGGACGCCGTCCTTGTCGCGCTTGAAGTCAATGACCCGGTACATGGTCTTGTTGCCGCCCGCCGTGTTGACGGCGGTGCGGCGGCCCTTGTTGTTGCGGCCCCCAGAGTGCTTGTTCGGGCGCAGCAGCGACTTCTCCGGCTTGGAGGCCGTGATGTCGCTGTAGTCCGACGCCGTTCGGAATCGCTGGCTCGGCGTGACGGGTTTATAACGTTTGATGCCCATGTGGTTAGACTCCCTCGACCAGTTCGATCTGCTGGCCCTCGGCGAGCGTCACGACGGCCTTCTTCCAGTCCGAGGTGCGGCCCCGGTTGGCGCGCTTGAAGAAGCGGCCCTGCCGGCTCTTGCCCTTGACGATCAGCGTGTTCACGCCGGTCACTTTGACCACGTTCTTGGCGTCGGCCTGGATGCGCTCCACGGCCAGCGCGATCTCGTACTTGTTCGCCTCGCGGGCGACCTCGAAGACGTACTTCTGCTGCGCACCCGCCGCGACGGTCTTCTCCGTGACGATGGGCCGCACGATGATGTCATAGGGGCTTTTCGTGGTGCTGCTCATTCGGCGGCCTCCTCAGCCAACAGTTCCGGCTGCTTGTCGCCCCACACGGCGTCCAGCCGGTCCAGGGCGGCCTGGACGATGATGATCCGGTCGGCCACCAGCACGTCCTGCACGGAGAACTGCGGGGCGACCCGAACTTCCATGCCGGGGATATTGCGGAACGACTTGTAGATGGTCAGGTTCACTTCCGGCAGCACGACCAGCGCGCGGCCCGTGACGCCCAGTGCCTGTAGCAACATCGCGGCCTGCTTGGTGGAATGGAACTCCATCACCAGCGAGTCCAAAACGATGATCTGCCCATCGGCGGCCTTGGCGGACAGGGCCGAGAGGATCGCCACCCGCCGCGCCTTCTTGGTCATCTTGGCGGACAGGTCACGCGGGTGCGGCCCGAACACAATGCCGCCGTGCCGGTAGTGCGGGGAGCTGATGCTGCCCTGGCGCGCGCGCCCGGTCCCCTTCTGGCGGTACGGCTTGCGGCCGCCGCCCGCGACCATCGCGCGGGTCTTGGTGTTGCGGGTGTCCTGGCGCGAGTTGGTGCGCTCGGTCTGCACGGCCTGGTACATCAGGCCGAGGTTGGTCTTGGCCGCGAACAGTGTCTCGCTCAGAGAGACATCGCCCGCGTCGGAGCCGTCGTTTCGCTTGACAGTCACATTCGGCATGGGGTGTCTTCCTCCTAGCGGATAAATTTCTTGATCAGGACAAGGCCGCCGTTCGCGCCGGGGACCGCGCCCCGAACGAGCAGCATATTCTTCTCGGCGTCCACGCGGACCACGCGCAGGCCCTGCTGGGTCACTTGCTCGTCGCCCATGTGGCCCGGACGGCGGGAGCCTTTGAAGGTGCGGGCCGCGTCGGTCGCGCCGCCGCTGGCGGGCTTGCGGTGGCTGGTGGAAGCGCCGTGGGTCGCCTTGTGGCCCCGGAAGTGATAGCGCTTGACGCCGCCCGCGAAGCCCTTGCCCTTAGAGACGCCGGTGACGGCGACCTTGTCGCCCACGGCGAAGATGTCGGCCTTGAACTCCGCGCCCTCGGCCAGAGTCTCGCCCGTGTCCAGGGGAATCTCGCGCAGGGTACGGAACGGCTTGACGGCGTGCGCCCGGAAGTGGCCCCGGAGTGGCGACGTCAGACGGTGTTCCTTCATCGGCCCGTAGCCGATCTGGGCGGCGGAGTAACCGTCGCGGTCCACAGTTTTCAGTTGTGTGACGATGCAGGGTCCGGCGGCAATAACGGTCACCGGAGTGACCTTGCCGCTGTCATCGAAAACCTGGGTCATGCCCAGTTTCTTCCCCAAGATGGAACTTGGCATTGTTTCCTCCACGGCGCACCTGGCGGGTGTTGAACCCATTGCGTGACGCGGCTGGTTCGTTTTCGCAAAATTGCGACTACAGTTTGATCTCGATGTCCACGCCCGATGGCAGGTCGAGGCGCATCAGGGCGTCAATGGTCTTCGGGCCGGGATCGTGGATGTCAATCAGGCGCTTGTGCGTCCGCATCTCGAAATGCTCGAAGGACTCTTTGTCCACGAAAGTGCTGCGCTGCATCGGGTAGATGTTCTTCTCCGTGGGCAGCAGCACCGGGCCGGAAATGCGCGCGCCGGTGCGGCGCACAGTCTCCACGATTTTTTCCGCCGACTGGTCCAGGACCCGGTGGTCAAAGGCGCGGAGGCGGATACGGACTTTATCACGACGCATAGTGTCTTGTTATCCTCAAAAGCGTAGGGGCGCAGCATGCTGCGCCCCTACAGGCGAACTGTGATATCTACTGGAGGACCTTGGTGACGACGCCGGCGCCGACGGTGTGCCCGCCCTCCCGGATGGCGAACCGGAGGCCCTCCTCCATCGCTATCGGCGCGATCAGAGTCCCCACGATCGTCACGTTGTCCCCAGGCATCACCATCTCCACACCCTCCGGCAGATCGAGATTGCCCGTCACGTCCGTCGTCCTGAAGTAGAACTGCGGGCGGTACCCCTTGAAGAACGGCGTGTGACGACCACCCTCCTCCTTCGACAGAATATACACCTCGCCCTCGAACTTCACGTGCGGCTTGATGCTCCCCGGCTTCGCCAGGACCTGCCCACGCTCGATGTCCTTGCGCTCCACCCCGCGCAGCAATATCCCCGCGTTGTCACCCGCCTGGACCGTGTCCAGAGTCTTCCTGAACATCTCCATCGAGGTCGCAACCGTCGTCTTCACCCCCTCGCGGATGCCCACGATCTCGATCTGCTCCCCCGCCTTCAGAACGCCCCGCTCCACACGCCCCGTCGCCACCGTCCCGCGCCCCGTGATCGTCATCGTGTCCTCCACCGGCATCAGGAACGGCTTGTCCGTGTCACGCGCCGGGGTCGGGATGAACGAGTCCACCGCCTCCATCAGCCTCAGCACCGCCGGCTCGCCGATCTCGCTCTGGTCCCCCTCCAGCGCCTTCACCGCAGAACCCACGATGATCGGGCAGTCGTCGCCGGGGAACTCGTACTTGCTCAGCAGTTCCCGCACCTCCAGCTCCACCAGCTCGATCAGCTCCGGGTCGTCCACCTGGTCCGCCTTGTTCAAAAACACCACGATGCTCGGCACGCCCACCTGGCGCGCCAGCAGGATGTGCTCCCTGGTCTGGGGCATCGGCCCGTCGGCGGCGCTGACCACCAGGATCGCCCCGTCCATCTGCGCCGCGCCGGTGATCATGTTCTTGATGTAGTCGGCGTGGCCGGGGCAGTCCACGTGCGCGTAGTGGCGGGCGGCGGTCTCGTACTCCACGTGCGCCGTGTTGATCGTGATGCCCCGCTCGCGCTCCTCCGGGGCCGCGTCGATGGAGGCGTAGGAGCGCGCCGTCGCCCCCCCACTCTTCGCCAGCACGCTCGTGATCGCCGCCGTCAGGCTCGTCTTCCCGTGGTCCACGTGGCCGATCGTCCCGATGTTCACGTGAGGCTTCGAACGGTCGAACTTCGCTTTTCCCATGATTCTTAACTCCTGTCAAAAGTGTGAAAGGTAGGGGCGAAATATGCTGCGCCCCTACAAAATGCGTTACGATTGGGCGCGCTGCAGGGACTTGCCCTGGTTCTTCGCCTTGAGTTCTTCTTCGACGTTGCGCGGGACCTCGGCGTAGTGCGACGGCTCCATGGTGGAAGACGCGCGGCCCTGGGTCATGGAGCGCAGGCTGGTGACGTAGCCGAACATCTCAGACAACGGGACCTTGGCCTTGATGACCATGGTGCCGCCGTGCGAATGCTCCTGGCCCTCGATCATGCCGCGCCGGGAGTTCAGGTCGCCGACGACGCTGCCCAGGAACTGTTCGGGCGTGACGACCTCGATGGCCATGATCGGCTCTTTGATGACCGGCTGCGCCTTGCGGGCGGCCTCCTTGAAAGTCATCGAACCGGCCATCTTGAAGGCCATTTCCGAAGAGTCGACTTCGTGGAACGAGCCGTCAACCACGCTGACGCGGATGTCCACGACGGGATAGCCCGCCGAGACGCCCTGCTCCATCGCCTCCTTGACGCCATCTTCGATAGGCCGGATGAACTCCTTGGGGATCGAGCCGCCGACGGTCTTGTTGACGAACTCGAAGCCCTGTCCGGCCTCCAGCGGCTCGACGACCAGCTCGCAGTCGCCGTACTGCCCCTTGCCGCCGGACTGGCGCTTGTAGGGAACGCGCGCCTCGGCGAGCTTCTTGACGGTCTCTTTGTAGGCGACCTGGGGGCGGCCCGAAGTCGACTCGACCTGGAACTCGCGCTTCATGCGGTCCATGATGATGTCCAGGTGCAGCTCGCCCATGCCGGAGATGATGACCTGCCCGGAGTCTTCGTCCGTGCGAATACGGAACGTCGGGTCCTCGGCCCCCAGGCGCTGCAAGGCCATGCCCATCTTCTCCTGGTCCACCTTGGTCTTCGGCTCGATGGCGACGGAGATGACCGGCTCCGGGAACGTGATCGTCTCCAGCAGGACCGGCTTCTTCTCGTCGGCCAGGGTGTCGCCGGTGGTCGTCAGCTGCAAGCCGACGGCGGCGGCGATCTCACCGGCGAAGACCTCGGAGACCTCCTCACGCTTGTTGGCATGCATCCGCAGGATGCGCGAGATGCGCTCGCGCTTGCCCTTGTTGACGTTGTAGACGTTGGTGCCCTTGGTCAAGGAGCCGGAGTAGACGCGGAAGAACGTCAGGTTGCCGACATGCTGATCGTTCATCAGCTTGAAGGCCAGGGCGGCGAACGGCGCGTCGTCGGACGGCTCCCGATTTTCCTCTTCCTCGGTGTCGGCGTTGATCGCATGTACCGCGCCCTTGTCGAGCGGCGACGGCAGGTACTCAATGACGGCATCCAGCAGAGGCTGGACGCCCTTGTTCTTATACGCAGAGCCACACAAGACCGGGACCAGGCTCATGTTGATCGTCCCCTTGCGGATGGCGACCTTGAGTTCCTCGGACGTGATCGGCTGCTCCATGATGAACTTGTCCATCAGGGTGTCGTCGCTCTCGGCGACCTTCTCGATCATCTCGGCCCGGTACTTGGCCGTGATCTCCATCATGTCCGCCGGGATCGGCCCGATCTCAAACTGCCGGCCGTCATCGTTCTTGTAAAGGATGGCGTTGTTGCTGACCAGGTCGATGATGCCCCGGAACTCGGTCTCGGCCCCGATGGGGATCTGGAGCATGACGGCGGGCGCGCCCAGGCGGTCCCGGATGGTGCCGACGGCAAAGAAGAAGTCCGCGCCGGTCCGGTCCATCTTGTTGACGAAGCACATACGCGGGACGCTGTACTTGGTGGCCTGCCGCCAGACGGTCTCCGACTGGGGCTGGACGCCCGCGACGGCATCGAACAGGGCGACGACACCATCCAGCACACGCAGGGAGCGCTCCACCTCAACGGTGAAGTCCACGTGGCCCGGCGTGTCAATGATGTTGATGCGGTGCGTACTTTCGCGCGCCCCGAGCTTGGCTTTTTCCGGGTCCTTGCTCGGCTCCAGGCCCCAGAAGCAGGTCGTGGCCGCGCTCGTGATGGTGATGCCGCGTTCCTGTTCTTGCTCCATCCAGTCCATCGTCGCCGCGCCCTCATGGACCTCGCCGATCTTGTAGGTGCGTCCGGTGTAGAACAGGATACGCTCGGTGGTGGTCGTCTTGCCCGCGTCAATGTGGGCGGCGATGCCGATGTTGCGGGTTTTTTCCAGCGAATATTCACGTGCCATGACAGCCTCGAAATCTCAGTCGAAAAGTCATCAAAAGTCGTTAGAACCGGTAGTGCGCGAAGGCCTTGTTGGCGTCGGCCATCTTGTGCTTCTCTTCACGTTGTCGGACGGCCGCGCCGGTGTTGTTGGCGGCGTCCAGCAGTTCCGACGAAAGCCGGTCAATCATCGTCTTGCCGTTGCGGCGGCGGGCGGCGGTGGCGAGCCAGCGCATCGCCAGCGACAACTTGCGGTCGGCCCGGACCTCCATCGGCACCTGATAGGTCGCGCCGCCGACACGCCGGGGCTTCACCTCCACCTGCGGCATGACGTTGCGCACAGCCTGCTCGAAAATTTCGATGCCCTTGCGGCCCGACTTCGTCTCGACCTGGTCCAGCGAAGAATAGAAGATCTTCTCGGCCAGGCTCTTCTTGCCGCTGAGCATGATGCGGTTGACGAAGCGGGTCACCAGCCTGTTATGATACACGGGATCGGGCGTGACGGGGCGCTTCTTGGCGGGTCCTTTGCGTGGCATGGGGTTTCGAGTCTCCTACTTCTTCTTGCCGGTCGCGGCGGGGGCGCCGGGCTTCGGGCGCTTGGTTCCGTACTTGGAGCGGCTGCTGCGGCGATCCTTGGTGCCCTGCGTGTCCAGCGTCCCACGCACGATGTGATAGCGCACACCCGGCAGGTCCTTGACGCGGCCCCCGCGAATCAGCACGACGCTGTGTTCCTGGAGGTTGTGGCCGATGCCCGGAATGTACGCCGTCACTTCCGTGCCGGGGTTCTTGCGGCCCGACCCGGTCAGACGGACACGGGCGATCTTCCGCAGGGCGGAATTCGGCTTCTTGGGCGAGACGGTCCGGACGACCAGGCAGACGCCGCGCTTCTGCGGGTTGCCCTTCATGGCCGGGGCCTTGCTCTTCTTGATCATGCGCTTGCGTCCCTTGCGGACGAGCTGGCTGATGGTCGGCATACGGGTCAGCGATCCTTTCGACAGACGCGAATAACACAAGAAAACGCCCCGCCTGGGCCGGAAGCGGCTTTCGGCGGGACGGGGCGACGCGGAACAAGCGACGGAAATTGTCAAACTTGGTGGAGACGGTTGCATCTCCTTCGGCGTTTGCCCCCTTGCAAATGCAAAGCGAAAACATAGGTCGGTCGGGATCGAGGGATCATGACATCACCGTCGCCCCAGACAACCCTTGTATTATACAGCCCCGGCCCCCGAATGTCAAGGAAATGACGCGGAGGCCGGGGATTTTTTTGCTGGCGGCGTCAGATCACGCTGCCGGCGTCGGCGGTGATGGGCCGCTCCTCGTCCCCGGCGCGCTCGCGCTCGGCGACCAGGGACAGGCTCTCCCCCGTCGTGCCGGTCATCTCCCGGACCACGGCCAGGTCGTCGTCGTCCAGGTCGCGCACCATCGTCGCCGTCCCGCCGTTGCCGGACGCCGCCGCATGGACCGGGGCCAGGCGGGTGAACGAGTCCACGCCGTCCAGCTTCGGCTCCAGGTTGCGGTACTGCGGCAGGCCCGTGCCCGCCGGGATCAGACGCCCGATGATGACGTTCTCCTTCAGCCCGACCAGCGAGTCCTTCTTGCCGCGCACGGCGGCCTCGGTCAAGACGCGCGTGGTCTTCTGGAACGACGCCGCGCTCAGGAACGAGTCCGTCGCCAGGGACGCCTCCGTGATACCCAGCAGCAGCGGGTCCGCCGTCGCCTCCGTGGCGGGCGGCTCCTGCTCGCGCAGCCGCGTGTTGTTGTCCTCGAACTCGAACCGGTCCACGACCTGACCGGGCAGGAAGCCCGAATCGCCCGCGTTCTTGATCTTGCGACGCCGCAGCATCTGCCGCGCGATGACCTCGATGTGCTTGTCGTTGATATCCACGCCCTGCGACTTGTACACGGCCTGAATCTCGCGGACGACGTACTGCTGGACGCCGTTGATGCCCTGGAGTTCCAGGACCTTCTGCGGGTCCAGCGGGCCTTCCGTCAGCCGGTCGCCCGCCACGACGGCGTCGCCCTGCTTGACCTGCAACTGGCCCCGGTACGGGACCAAACTCGCCTGGCGAATCTTGACGCTCTTGATGCCGACCTCGCGCAGCTTCTTGATGTGCTTCTCGGTCAGCTCCATGCCCGCCGTCAGCGTCTCCGGCACTTCCGTGGCGCGCTTGGCCTGGGTGGCCGTCATGCCCTCCGTGTCGGCGTGGGGACCCAGGTAGATGTCCTCGGCGAGCGTCTCACCGAGCAGGCCCGACGTCGTGTTATCCTCCACCGGCGCGGGCGTGTGGATGATGACGCGCCGCAGGCCCTTCGACTCGATCTCGGCCACCTCGCCCGAAAACTCGGTGACGATGGCCTGGCCCTTGGGCTTGCGCGCCTCGAACAGTTCCACGACGCGCAGCAGGCCGCCGACCTGGTCCTCAAGCACCTTCAGGACGGCCTGGACGGCGCGGACGCGCTCCCGGTCCACGCCCGCCGGAGTCGCCGGCGCGGCCTCGTCCTGGTTGTTCTCCAGCGAGACCAGGCCCTTGGAGATGTCGTTGTGCAGCTCCTTGAGCGTCTCCTGCTTGCGCTGGCGGACGTTGGCGACGCCCGTGAGTTGCTTCTGCGCGATGCCGCCGGAGTGGAACGTGCGCATCGTCAGCTGCGTCCCCGGCTCGCCGATGGACTGCGCGGCGATGATGCCGACGGCCACGCCCGGCTCGACCAGCTTGGAGTTGGCCAGGTCCAGCCCGTAGCACTTGGCGCAGATGCCCATCCGCAACTCACAGGTGAACGGCGAGCGCACGCCGACGCGCTTGATGCCCACGGCCTGAATCTCCGCCGACAGCTCATTGGTGATCAGGTCGCCCTGCGGCACGAGCATCTGCCCGGCCTTGTCGTGGCCCGCCGGGTAGAGGATGTCTTCCAGGGCGAAACGCCCGTAGATGCGCTGCTTCAAGACTTCAATCGTCTCGTTGCCGTCCTTGATCTCCTCGACGTAGATGCCCTTCTCCGTGCCGCAGTCGTGGTCGCGCACGATCACCTCCTGGGACACGTCCACCAGGCGGCGCGTCAGGTATCCGGCGTCGGCGGTCCGAAGCGCCGTGTCCGCCAGGCCCTTGCGCGCGCCGTGCGTGGAGACGAAGTACTCCAGGACCGAAAGCCCCTCGTGGAAGTTGGACTTCACGGGCAGGTCTTCGACCAGGTTGCCGAACGGGTCGGACATGATGCCGCGCATCCCGGAGAGCTGCGTGATCTGGCCCCGCGTGCCGCGCGCGCCGGAGTCGGTGAACAGGAAGATCGGGTTCATGGAGCCCGACTTGCCCATGTTGTTCATGATCACCTGGCCGATGTCCTTGGCCGCGCCCTGCCACTGCTCCAGCACGCGCTCCTTGCGCTCGCCCTGCGTGATCAGGCCGCGCTGGTAGTTCCGGTTGAGCTTCTTGACCTCATCTTCCGTCTCGCGCAGGATCGTGTTGCGCTCTTCGGGCACGTCCATGTCCGTGATGGCGATGGTCATGCCGGCGCGGGTCGCCTCGCGGAAGCCGAGCGCCTTCAGTTCATCCAGCAGGATGATGGTCCGCTCGTCGCCGTTCAGCCGGTGCATCTCGGCGATCAGCGCGCCCAGGTCCTTCTTGCCCAGCCCCGTGCCCTTGCGCTCGGTGTCTTCCACCGCCAGCGCCTTGACGCGCGCCCGGTCCTTGCTGTCCAGCATGGCGTAGAACGACTCGTGCATATTGTCCGGCAGCAGGTCGCTGAACATGATCCGGCCCACGGTGGTCTCCCGCATCAGCGCCCCCCCGTTCGGCTGCGCGAACCGGACCTTGATGGGCTGGTTGATGCGGACCATCTGGGCGTCGTAGGCGATGCGCGCCTCGTCCGGGCTGGAGAACGGCATCTCCGGGTTGTACAGGGCATCGTCGGCGCGGAAGGTCAGGAAGTACGACCCCAGCACCATGTCCTGCGCCGGGGCGACGATGGGCCGTCCGTCGGCGGGCGAGAACAGGTTGTGCGTGGACAGCATCAGAATCCGCGCCTCCGCCTGGGCCGAGGCCGAGAGCGGGACGTGGACGGCCATCTGGTCGCCGTCGAAGTCGGCGTTGAACGCCGTACAGACCAGCGGGTGGACCTGAATGGCCTTGCCGTCCACCAGCACCGGCTCGAACGCCTGGATGCCCAGGCGGTGCAACGTCGGGGCGCGGTTGAGCAGCACCGGGTGTTCCCGGATGACGTCTTCCAGGGCGTCCCAGACTTCCGGCTTGAGCTTGTCGATCATCCGCTTGGCGGTCTTGATGTTGGACGTGTAGTTACGTTCCACAAGCGCCTTCATGACGAACGGCTTGAACAGCTCGATGGCCATCTCCTTGGGCAGTCCGCACTGGTGCAGCTGCAGACGCGGGCCGACCACGATGACCGAGCGGCCCGAATAGTCCACGCGCTTGCCGAGCAGGTTCTTGCGGAACCGGCCCTCCTTGCCCTTGAGCATATCCGACAGGGACTTCAAAGGCCGGTTGTTGGAGCCGACCACGGGCCGCGTCCGGCGCCCGTTGTCAATCAGGGCGTCCACGGCCTCCTGCAAGAGCCGCTTCTCGTGGTTCACGATGCTCTCCGGGGCCTTGATCTCGGTGATCTTCTTCAGCCGGTTGTTGCGGTTGATGATGCGCCGGTACAGGTCGTTCAGGTCGGACGTGGCGAAGCGGCCGCCGTCGAGCTGGACCATGGGCCGCAACTCCGGCGAGATCACGGGCACGGCGTCCAGAATCATCCAGTGCGGCTGGGACTTGGACTGGATGAACGCCTCCGAGACTTCCAGCCGCTTGATGGCGCGCGCGCGCTTGGGCCCCTGCGTGTGGGCGATCTCCTCGCGCAGATCGGCGGCCAGCTTGTCCACGTCAATCTCCATCAGGAGTTCCTTGACGGCGGCCCCGCCCAGGCCCGCGCGGACCACCTCGCCCATGTCCCGGTCGAGCTTCTCGGCCAGCACGTCCAGCAGGTTCTCCAGCTTGCGGTAGTCGTCCTCGGCCAGCAGCATCTTCTTCTCGATGTCGCGGTCCAGCATCTGCAGGGCGTCGCGCAGGGACTGAATCTGGTCGGCGGTGTCGCGCTCGATATCCTTCAGCTCATCCTCCATGTGGCGGCGGCGCTCGGCGATGCGCTCCTCATCCCAGATCTCCGGCGGCTCCGGGGCTTCCTCGCCGTCTTCCAATTCCAGCGGCTCCACGTCCTCGACATCGGCGCCCTCGGCATGGGCCTTGATGTCCGCGCCGGCCTCCAGGCGGGCCGCCTCGATGTCGTCGTCGCGCTGCTGTTCTAAGTCGCGGACGCGCTCGTCCACGGCAGCCTGGTACTCGCGCATCTCGTTATTCAGCCGCGCGCGGTCGGTGTGGGTCACGATGTACGACGCGAAGTACAGTACCTTCTCCAAGGGGCGCGGGCCGATGTCCAGCAGCAGGGACAGCGGCGAGGGGACGCCCTTCAGGTACCAAATGTGGCAGACGGGGGCGGCCAGCTCGATGTGGCCCATGCGCTCGCGGCGCACCTTGGAGCGCGTGACCTCGACGCCACAGCGGTCGCAGATGATGCCCTTGAACTTGACCTTCTTGTAGCGCCCGCAGTGGCACTCCCAGTCCTTGACCGGGCCGAAGATGCGCTCGCAGAACAGCCCGTCACGCTCCGGCTTGAACGTCCGATAGTTGATGGTCTCCGGCTTCTTGACCTCGCCGTAGGACCAGGTGCGAATCTCGTCCGGGGACGCGATTCCGATGCGAATCTTGTCGAATGCGCTTGCGTCAGCCATAAATGTTCAATTCTCCCAAAACCAAGCAGACACGCGAATGTAGGGGCGCAGCATGCTGCGCCCCTACGTCAGTCGGGGGCGGCTCAGCCGCCGAACAGGGCCTCGGCCTCGGCCTCGGCGCGGGGCAGGCGCGGGCGCAGGCCGCGACCACGGCCCTCGGAGTCGCCGTAGTCCTCTTCCTTGTCCTTCAGATCAATCTCCTGCTCATTCTCATCTTCAACGGCGACCTTCAGGCCGAGCGACTGGAGTTCGTTGACCAGAATCTTGAACGACTCCGGAACCCCCGGCTCCAGCATGGCATCGCCCTTGACGATGGACTCGTAGGTCTTGACGCGGCCCAGCACGTCGTCCGATTTGATCGTCAGAATCTCCTGCAAGGTGTAGGCCGCGCCGTAGGCTTCCAGCGCCCAGACCTCCATCTCGCCGAAGCGCTGGCCGCCGAACTGCGCCTTGCCGCCCAGCGGCTGCTGGGTGACCAGGGAGTACGGCCCCGTCGAACGGGCGTGAATCTTGTCGTCCACCAGGTGCGCGAGCTTGAGCATATAGATCTGGCCGATGGTCACCGGGTTGGTGAAGAAATCACCGGTCATGCCGTCGCGGACCCAGGATTTGGCCGAGTCCTCGATGATGCCCGCGCGCCGCCAGACGGTGTCCTTGACGCGCTGCACGATGGCGTCGTGGTCGTAGCCGTCCACGGCCTTGAGTGTGACGCCCTCTTCCAAGACGCCGACATAATCCTCCGGCAGTTCCACGGCGGGCGGGGCGGCGACGGTAGCCGCGATCTGTTCCAGCCGCGCCGGGTCTTCCCGGCCCATCTGGACCAGTTTCTCCTTCAGCGCGTCCAGCAGCGCCCCCACGCCGACGAGGCGTGAGACTTCCTTGGTCGCCTCACGGCGCAGATGCTCGACCTCGGCGGCGGGAGCGCCCTGGACGTTCGGGTCGTTGAAGGCGTGCCGCAGCTTCATCACCAGGGCCGACGTCTTGATGTCGTGGCCCAGTTCGATGTGCAGTTCCTTCTCCACATAGGAGCGCAGGGCGTCGTAGCGCAGCACCTCGGCGTAGACGAACACCTCGTCCAGAATCTCGGCCTCCGTGGAACCCTCGAAGATCGGGTTCGGGAACGACACGCCGAGCGCCTTGCCGACGTAGCCCAAGTGGGTCTCCAGAATCTGGCCGATGTTCATGCGGCCCGGAACCCCCAGCGGGTTCAGGACGATGTCTACGGGCGTCCCGTCCGGCAGGAACGGCATGTCTTCAGGCGGCAGGATGCGCGAGACGACGCCCTTGTTGCCGTGGCGGCCCGCCATCTTGTCGCCCTCCATGACCTTGCGCTTCTGGGCGATGTAGACGCGCACCAGCATATTGACCCCGGCGGAGAGTTCGTCGCCGGGCAGCCGGTCCAGGTCGCCCTCCCACTCCTCGGAGCGCAGGCTGTCGGGCCGCTTGGAGAAGTTGTAGACCTTGCCGCGCGCGTCCTTGTACTTGAAGCGCGAGAAGACCTTGACGTCCACGATCTTGCCCTTCTCGCCGTGCGGGACGCGGAGGGACACGTCGCGGGTCTCTTCGGCCTTCTTGCCGAAGATGGCGATGATGAGCCGTTCCTCGGCGGTCAGCTCGCCCTGGCCCTTCGGGGCGACGCGGCCCACGAGGATGTCCTCCGGGCGGACCTCGGCCCCGATGCGGATGATGCCGTTCTCGTCCAGGTCCTTCAGCGCGTCCTCGCCGACATTGGGGATGTCGCGGGTGATCTCTTCCGGTCCGAGCTTGGTGTCGCGGGCCTCCACTTCATATTTCTCGATGTGGATGGACGTGAACACGTCGTCGGCCACCAGCCGCTGCGAGAGCAGGATGGCGTCCTCGAAGTTGTATCCGTTCCAGGGCACGAACGCCACCAGCACGTTCTGGCCC
The DNA here is from genome assembly GCA_965277485.1 of Capsulimonadaceae bacterium. Taxonomy (GTDB): domain Bacteria; phylum Armatimonadota; class Armatimonadia; order Armatimonadales; family Capsulimonadaceae; genus JAFAZD01. Next base: position 15,504 of record CBDICZ010000005.1, read on the forward strand.
AGGGCCAGCTCGCCGCCGTCGGTGCAGGGGCCGTCGGCCATCACCTGGCCGTCGCGGACCCGCTGGCCGTTGTTGACGGTCGGACGCTGCGTGATGCACGTCGCCTGGTTGGAGCGCAGCATATTCAGCAGCTTGTAAGTGTCCTCGCCGCCGTCCTCGTCGGCGATCACGACGATCTCCTCGGAGGTGACACGCTTGACGGTGCCAGCGCGCAGGGCGACGACCACCGCGCCGGAGTCCACGGCGGCGCGGCGCTCCATGCCCGTCTTGCAGATCGGCGCGTCCGGGCGCAGGGTCGGCACGGCCTGCCGCTGCATGTTGGAGCCCATCAGGGCGCGGTTGGCGTCGTCGTTCTCCAGGAACGGGATCATCGCCGTGGCAACGGAGACGATCTGCTGCGGCGACACGTCCATGTAGTCAATGTCGGCGTCGCGCACCACTGGGTACTGGTTGGAGTGGCGCACCTGCACCTGCCGGTCCCGGAACGTGCCGTCGTCGTTGAGCAGCGTGTTCGCCGGGGCGATCTTGAAGTGGTGCTCGCCGTCGGCGGGCAGCCAGTCCAGATCATTGGTGACCTGGGCGTTGATGACGCGCCGGTACGGCGTCTCGATAAAGCCGAACGGGTCCACGCGGGCATGCACGGCCAGCGAGCCGATCAGGCCGATGTTCGGGCCTTCCGGCGTCTCAATCGGGCAGATGCGCCCGTAGTGCGAGTGGTGGACGTCGCGGACCTCCAGCTTGGCCGACTGCCGGGACAGGCCGCCCGGTCCCAGCGCGCTCAGGCGGCGCTTGTGAGTTAGCTCGGCCAGCGGGTTGGTCTGGTCCATGAACTGCGAGAGCTGCGACGAGCCGAAGAACGACTTGATGGACGCCGAGATCGGCTTGACGCTCAGAATGACCTGCGGCAGAATGTTCTCGGAGTCCAAAGAAGTCATGCGCTCTTTGGCGACTTTTTCCATGCGCAGGAAGCCGAGCCGGAGCTGTGAATAGAGCAGCTCGCCGACCGAGCGGACCCGCTTGTTCTCCAAATGGTCAATATCGTCCACCGTGCCGTCGCCCATCGCCAGCTTGATGACGTAACGCATGATCGCCAGGACATCTTCCTTGGTGATGGTGCGCATACTGAGCGGCAGGGACAGGCCCAGCTTCTTGTTCATCTTGTGCCGGCCGACCTTGGCCATGTCGTAGCGGCGGGTGTCGAAGAAGATCGAGTTGAGCAGGGACCGGGCCGACTCCGGCGTGGCCGGGTCGCCGGGACGGATCTTCTTGTAGATGTCAATCAGCGCCGTCTCCTTGTTGTAGACGGCCCCGCCCTCCATGTCCAGCGTGGCGACGATGTAGTTGTTGACGTACAGGACGTCCAGCGTCTCCAGGCCCAAAGCCTCGATCTTGCGGACGGCGTCGCGCTCCAGCTTCTCGAAGGCGCGCACGATCATCTTGCCGTCGGCCCCGGCGATGTCGGCGGCGGCGAACGGGATGCGTCGGCGCGTGCGCGAGTCCTTGAAGGAGCCGTCGGCGTTCATAGCCGGTGTGCCGTCGTCGTTGAACGCCGTCACTTCCAGCTCGGTCCGCATCCGGTCAAAGATCGTCTCGCGGCTGGGGTGAACGATGGTCTCCGGCTCGGCGAACAGGCGCAGGATGTCCGCATTGCTCTCGCAGGGCGTGGACGGGAGCTCGACCTCGAACGTCTCCGGCAGGGCCGACTTCTCGATGCGGCGCATCTGCTGCTGTCCGATGGTCGTGCCGTTCTCCACCAGCACCTCGCCGGTGTCCTGGTCCACGATATCGGCGGCGAGCTGCTTGCCTAGCAGTTCCTTATAGGGGACACTGCGAACACCGGACGGCGAGGCGACCGGGAACAGGTTCAGGGCGCGCAGCAGGGTCGTGATCGGGAACTTGCGCGTCTGCCCGATCCGCACGGTGATGGCGTCGGAGGCATCCGTCTCCACGTCCACCCAGGCCCCCTCGCTGGGGATGATGGTGGCGAAGTAGAGCTGACGGCCCGAAAAGTCCAGGGTGTCCTTGAAGTAGACGCCGGGCGAGCGGGCGAGCTGAGACACGACGACGCGCTCGGCCCCGTTGATGATGAACGTGCCCTTGTCGGTCATCAGCGGCAGGTCGCCGAGGTACACTTCGCTTTCAATCACTTCACTGCCCTGCGAGGACAGGCGAACACGGGCCTTGATCGGTGACTCCAGCGTCACGTCACGGGCGCGGCACTCCATCAGGTCATATTTGGGTTCGCCGAGAGTGAAATCAACCAGTTCAATGGAATGGTTGCCGGTAAAATCAGTGATGGGCGAAAAACTGCTGAACAGCTCGCTCAGACCTTCCTCAAGGAACCAGCGGTAGGAATCGAGTTGGAGTTCAACGAGGTTGGGGACGTCCACCACGTGAGCAGTCTGCTTCGCGGTGTGCTGAATCTCTTTCAAGAAAAGACCTCCTGGGCCGAAAACACGAACGTACAGTCTACCAAATTTGCGGGTGCGCTGTCAAGGATTTGCGAAAAATACTTTTCGGGGACCTCTTTGGCAGGTGGAAGGGGGTGTGGGCACTGTGCAAGATTTCTAACGCAAGTTGGACGCAAAGAGTTCCCGGCGATTTTACGGCTATAATGCTCCCATGAGGCAGCAGCGAGTCGCGGTGTTGGGGGCGGGCAGTTGGGGCAGCGCGCTGGCGCACCTGCTGGCGGGCAAGGGCCACACGGTCGCGCTCTGGGACCGAGATGCCGCGCTGATCGGTCAGATTCAGGAAAGCGGCGTCAACGCCAAGTACCTGCCCGACCTGGCGCTCGGCGAGACAGTGACGGCGACGGACGCCATGCCGGAGGCACTGGACGGGGCGGACTGGGCGGTCTTCGCGGTGGCGTCGGACGGCGTCCGGGCGGTCGCCGGTGAGGCTGTTAACTCGCTGGCCCCGGAGACGACGTTGCTGAGCGCCTGCAAGGGGCTGGAGGCGGAGACCGGTCTGACCGTCTCCGAGATTCTCACGGACCTGCTGCGCGACGTGCCCTACGCCGGTCTGGCCGTGCTGTCCGGGCCGAACCTGGCCGGGGAGTTGGTCCGGGGCGTCCCCAGCGCGTCCGTGGCGGCCAGCGACGACCCCGCCGTGGCCCGCGCGGCCCAGGCGCTGCTGATGACCGAGCGGACTTTCCGCGTCTACACGCACGGCGACGTCAAGGGCGTCGAACTCGGCGGCGCTTTAAAAAACGTGCTTGCCATCGGCGGCGGCATCTCGGACGGCCTGGGCTTCGGGGACAACACCAAGGCCGCCCTGCTAACGCGCGGCCTGATGGAGATGACCCAGATCGGCGTCGCCGCCGGGGGCGAGGCACTGACATTTTTAGGTCTGTCCGGCGTCGGGGACTTGATGGCGACGGCGACGAGTCGGCTCTCGCGCAACTACCGCGTCGGACTTGGTCTGGCCGCCGGGCGGTCCGCCGGGGAGATCGTCGGCGAGTTGCACCGGGCCGCCGAGGGCGTGGGGACCGCGCGGGCCGCGCAGGTGCTGGCCCGCCGCTACGGCGTCACCACGCCCGTCTTTGACGCCGTCGCCGCCGTGCTGGACGGCCGCACACCGGCGGCCCGCCTGGTGGAAGAGCTGATGGCGCGCGGCCCCCGCGAGGAGTTCCCCTGAGATGATTGACATCCACGACCTGCGCAAAGAATACAAGGGCCTCACGGCGGTCGAGGGCCTCAGCCTGCACCTGGACTCCGGGGACATCTTCGGCTTCATCGGCCCCAACGGCGCGGGCAAGACGACGACCATCAAGATGCTCGCCACGCTGCTCAAGCCCACGTCGGGCCGGGCGAGCATTGACGGCATTGACGTGGTCGCGCACCCGGAGGCCGTGCGGGAGCGCATCGGCTACATGCCCGCGTTCTTCGGCATCTACGACGATATGCGCGTCTGGGAATATCTGGACTTCTTCGCGGGCGCGTACCGGCTGCCCCGCGCCGAGCGGCCCCGGCTGATCGCCGACGTGCTGGCGCTGACCGACCTCGGCGGCAAGAAGGACAACTACGTCGAGGAACTCTCCACGGGCATGAAGCAGCGGCTCTGCCTGGCCAAGACGCTGATCCACGACCCGAAAGTCCTGCTGCTGGACGAGCCGGCGTCCGGCCTGGACCCGCGCGCGCGCATCGAGATCAAGGAGCTGTTCAAGGAGCTGAAGGCGATGGGCAAGACCATCATCATCTCCTCGCACATCCTGCCGGAGCTGGCGGACTTCTGCAACAAGGTCGGCATCATCGAGCGGGGCCGGATGCTCATCGAGGGCGACGTGCAGCAGATCATGGCCCAGGTCGTCGGGGGCCGGACGCTGGAAGTCGCCCTGCTCGGCGACCCCGGCCCGGCGCAGGCGCTGCTGGAGGTCCAGCCGTCGGTCCGGTCTGTCCGGCCCGCCGATGGTCGCCTGCACCTGGACTTCACCGGGGACCTGGAGGCCCAGGCCGACCTCCACGCCCTGCTCGTCGCCCACGGCCACCGCGTCCTCACCTTCGCCGAGCAGGAGACCGACCTGGAAGACATCTTCATGCGCGTCACCAAAGGGCTGGTGCAGTGACGGGAGAAGCGGACGGAGACGGCCCGGTGGTTGTGCCTGTGTTTTGCGAAGCGATCCGCCGATAATGGCAAAAATAACTTCGTCGCGCACCCATGAGGACGTCAATGCTCCCTTCCCGTCAACGCCTGGGCGAGCTGCTCGTGACCCACCGGCTCGTGACCGCCGAGCAGCTGGCGCAGGCCCTGGAACTTCAGCGCCAGCGCCCGCAGCCGCTGGGACAAATTCTGGTCACGCAGGGGTTCCTCTCCGAAGAACGCCTGCTGCAAGCCTGCGCCGTGCAGAAGGGCGTCAGCGCCTGGCACCTGCAGCACGACCCGCCCGCGCCGGACGCCCTGGCGCTGGTGCCGGGGCACGTCTGCCGCGCCCACTCCCTCCTGCCCGTCCGCGTCCGGCCCGACCGGCTGTTCCTGGCGATGCGCGACCCCAGCGACATTGACGCCATCGACCTGGTCCGCAACATCACCAAGATGCGCGTCGAGCCGGTCCTGGCTTCCGAGGAGCGCCTGGTCAAGACGCTCGAAGACCTGTTCGGGTCCGATGGCGGTCCCGTCGTCAGCGACCTGACCTCGCGCCTGGTCACCGAGGCCATGAACGAGATCAAGGGCGACGCCGGGGACGGCGGCGACGGCGGCGTGTCCGAGGCCGAGATGCGCCCGGTGGTCGGCCTGGTCAACGAGCTGCTCGCCGAAGCCGTCCGCGTCAAGGCCAGCGACATCCACATCGAGCCGCGCAAGGACCGCGTCGAAATTCGCTACCGGCTGGACGGCCAGCTCCAGCGCGTCCACGAGATCCCCGTCAAGCTGCGCGCGCCCCTCACGGCCCGCCTGAAGATCATGGCGAACCTGGACATCGTCGAATACCGGGTCCCCCAGGACGGGCGCATGACGCTCACCGTGGACGGGCGCACCGTGGACCTGCGCGTGTCCGTGCTGCCCGCCTACCACGGCCAGCGCATCGTGTTGCGCATCCTGGACAAGAGCGCCACCCTGCGCACCATGACGGATCTGGGCTTCAACGACCACAACCGGTCGCTGTTCGACGAGATGATCCACAAGCCCTACGGGCTGGTCCTGGTGACGGGGCCGACCGGGAGCGGCAAGACCACCACCCTGTACGCCGCCATCAACCAGCTCAAGGAAGTCTCCAACAACATCATGACGTGCGAGGACCCGGTCGAGTATGACATTGATGGGGTCAACCAGTCCAACGTCAACGAGAAGATCGGCCTGACCTTCGGCGCGCAGCTCCGGGCCATCCTCCGGCAAGACCCGGACGTGGTGCTGGTGGGCGAAATTCGGGATCAGGAGACGGCGGAGACCGCCGTGCGCGCCGCCCTGACCGGCCACCTGGTCCTCTCGACCCTGCACTGTAACGACGCCCCCAGCGCGATTCCCCGCCTGACCGACATGGGCATGGAGCCGTTCCTGCTGTCCACGGCCCTGATCGGCGTCACCGCCCAGCGCCTCGTCCGCCGCCTGTGCGCACACTGCAAGGAGCAGTACGCCTCCTCCGCCGAGGAGCGCGCCCAGTTCGGGACGTCGTACTCGTCGGACATCCCGATGCTCTGGCGGGCCGTCGGCTGCGCCCAGTGCGCGGGCACGGGCTATTCGGGCCGCATGGCCGTCCACGAGATATTCCCGGTCGCGCCCGACGTGCAGCGCGCCATCGCCGGGCGCGAGCCGATGGACTCGTTGCGGCGCACGGCCTCGCACTACGGCTACCAGACCATGCAGGGCGACGCCATGGAGCGCGTCCTGTCCGGCCAGACCTCTCTGAGCGAGGCCCGCAGACTTGTCTTCTTCGACACCAGCATGACATCGGGCCCCGCGCCCCGCATTCTCCAGCAGGCCGCCTGACTCCCGACCGAGCGAGGGGGGACAGAAATGGGTATACCTTTCCCATGACTGTCCCCGCCGACCATCAATCCGTCTTCGTGATCTTCAACCCCGTCTCCGGCCAGGGCGACCCGGAGGAGCGGAAGAAGATCATCTCCAACGCCCTCGCGCGCCACGGCTACCGCTGCCAGTTCATCGCCACCAGCAAGGAGGAGGGAGCCGCCGAACTCGCCCGGCAGGCGCTCAAGGATGGACTGGACCTGCTGGCCGTCTCCGGCGGCGACGGCACCGTCATGGAGGTGATGTCCGCCCTGGTGGGCACCAACATCCCCGTGGCCGTGCTGCCCGCCGGGACGGGCAACCTGCTGTCGGTCAACCTGGGCATCCCCACGACCGTGCCGGACGCGGTGGACGTGGCCCTGTCGGGCAAGCCCTACGCGCTCGACCTGGCGCGCACGGGCGACGGTAAGTACTTCGCTATCATGGGCGGGATCGGCCTGGACGCGCAGGTGATCGCTGACGCCGGGCGGGAGGCCAAGCGCCGCCTGGGTGTCCTGGCGTATGTCTGGTCCACCCTCAAAAACCTCCCCCGTCGGCGTCAGCTCGTGGAAATTCTGCTGGACGACCGCCCGCCCCTCCGTCAGCGCGTCAAGACGGTGATGGTCGCCAACATGGGGCGCATCACCGGCGGCCTGGAGGCCGTACCGACGGCCTCGCCCTCCGACGGCCTGCTGGACGTGGTGGTGGTCCGCACGGAGACGCCCGGCCAGTGGCTGCGCCTGCTCCTGTTCGCCCTGCTGGGGCGGACGCAGCAGGACCCGGCCTTCGATGTTCACCAGGTCCGGCGGGTCACGGTCCGGTCGCGCCGCCCGCAGCCGGTGCAGATGGACGGCGAGGAAGTGGGGCGGGCGCGGGAATGGAGCGTCGAAGTGGTTCCCGGAGCGGCTTGCGTTCTGGTTCCCCATGAGGCCCCGGCGGCGCGCGACGCCGAAGGCATCCCGGCCGTGGTCGCCCGTGCGCGGCGGCAGTGGGCCGCGCCCGCAACGGCGCTGCTGATCCTCGCCGCGCTCGCGGGCCTCTGGGTGTGGCGCGGACGGGCGGACTGAGCCACTGATATTACTGAGACCCGCCGGGGCGGAGGATCGCCCCGCCTCGGAAGGCGTCCTTCGGACGAAGGAACGTTTCCAGGGGCGTTGGTCTTCGTCCAAAGGACGTGTTGTTCAGACGGGGCGATCCTCCGCCCCGGCGCGGTGATACAAACGGCTTGCGTGACACCCGTGAGTCACGCGGCGACGGACCGCACGGCACCACTGTGCTTGAGGATGTCAATGCAATCGGCATCCAGCGCGACGCCCGCGTCCTTGTCCATGATGGCGAAGACTTCCGAGTGCGGCAGGGCGGCCCGGTAGGGGCGTTCGGCCGAGAGGGCGTCGTACACGTCCGCGACCGCAAGGATGCGCATGTCCAGGTCCAACTGATCGCCCGTCAACCCCCGGAAGTACCCGCGTCCGTCCAGCCGCTCGTGGTGCGCGCAGGCCACGTCCGCCAGCCGCTCGAACCCCGTGATCTGTGCCAGCACCTGCTGCGTGTGGTACGGGTGCCGCTTGATGGCCGCCCACTCCTCGTCGCTGGGGCGGCCCGGCTTGTCCAGGATCGCGTTGGAGACGGCCAGCTTGCCGACATCATGCAGCAGCGCCGCCCGCCGCAGCATGGTCAGGCGCTCCCCAGTGATTCCCAGACCATGCGCGATCTGTAGGCTGTACTCGCAGACGCGCGCCGAGTGTGTGCCGGTGAAAGAGGACTTGGCGTCCACGATCTGCGCGAAGGCGTCGCAGATGGCGTCCACATGCGCGTCCGTGGCCGTATGCACCGACGTCTGGACGTCCATGCCGAGCAGCGCCTCGCGGGGCTGCCGGTACGGGCCGCTCCAGAACGCCTCGTCGCGCCACAGCGACTGCGCCAGTCGGACCAGCTGCGGGTCGAACCACCTCCCGGCGCGCTTGCGGGCGACCTCGAAGGCGGCGTCCGGGCCGAACGTGGTGGCGAAGACCTCCATGGTCTGGGCGAGGCAGGCGATCCGCGCCAGGATCGGGATGTCGTCCCCCTTCAGCCGCGCGGGCTGCCCGCGACCGTCCCAGTGTTCGTCCAGGCAACGGACGCACTCCGCGGCCTCGTCCCCCAGACCCAGCGAGCGCGCGATCTGCGCGCCACGTGTGCAGCGGGACAGCAGGATATCGCCCCCCGTCTCCTTCTGATGCGTGGCGATGTGGACAAACCGCTGCGCGCGCTCCAGAAACTTCCCGTGCGGCATCGTGTTGGCGGCGGCGTACTTGGCGGCCTCGATCAGATTGGACCAGTCGGCCACCCGCGACGCCCGCTTGACCTCGATCTCGTCGTTGCCGAAAATTTCGTACATCCGGGCGGCGTTGCTGGAGCAGCCCGAATCTTTGATCAGCAGCGCGTAATACAGGGACGTGAGCTGGGGGGCCGACAGGCCCAGATCGGCCCCCAGGCGGCAGCCGATCAGACACGCCCGCTGCGCGTGTCCCATCGGGTGGCCCGAAGTCAGGTCCAGCGCGTAGGAGAGTGAAGCCAAAATCTCTGCGAACGAGAGTTCCGGGCCGGCGACCACATCAAACATAACAGCCATTATCGGCTGTTCCCCGGAAACGTCATAGTTTTTTCACCCCGTCAGAGTACCGGGAGTGTGGAATAATCTGCCATACTGGAGTCAGGAGTCTGTCCTTGCAATACCATCCCTCCCACACCACACGACGCGCGATGATGGCGTCGCTCTTGCTTTCGCTGCTTTCGCTGACGCCCAAAGGGGCGTCGGCCCAGGCCGAGGCCCACGCCCTGGGGCGGGTGCAGGCGTCCGCCCCCGTCTCGCTCGCCCTGTCCCTGCCGGTGCGCGACCCGGCGGGTCTGGCCGACCTGCTGCGCCGCCTGTATGACCCGGCCGACCCGCAGTTCCATCAGTTCCTGACCCCGGCGCAGTTCGCGGACGAGTTCGCGCCGACGGCCGCGCAGTACCTGGCCGTGGCCGATGCCGCCCGCGCGCAGGGCCTCACCGTCACCGGCACACACGCCGACCGGCTGTTGCTCGACGTTGCCGGTCCTGATGCGACGGTAGAACGCGCCTTCGGCGTCCGTCTGACCGCCTACGCGGCGGCGGATGGGCACATATTTCGCGCCCCCGACGCCACCCCATCACTGCCGCCTGCCCTGGCGGGCCTGGTCTCCGGCGTGATCGGTCTGGACACGTCCAACGTCCAGCGTCCCCACTTGGAGCGCCTGGACGCGCGGCCCGCGACGCTGCCGGTTCCGGGCTCCGGCCCCGGCGGTGGCCTGAGTCCGCTGGACGTCAAGGCCGCCTACGGCCTGGACACCGTCACCCTGGACGGCACCGGGCAGTCCCTGGCCGTGTTCGAGCTGGACGGGTACACGCCGTCGGACGTCCGCGCCTATGAAGACCGCTTCGGCCTACCGCGCATCCCCCTGGACGACATCCTCGTGGACGGCGTCTCCGGCCAGCCGGGGTCGGGCGCGAACGAGGTGACACTGGACCTCGAGCTGATCGCCGCCCTCGCGCCGCGCGCGCGGAGGGTCCTTGTCTACGAAGGTCCTAACAGCGATCAGGGCATCGTGGACACCTACGCCAAGATCGCCGACGACGACCAGGCGCAGGAGATCAGCACGTCTTGGGGGGCGGCCGAGGGCGACACGACCACGGTGAGCCTCAACGGACATGGTGTCGCCTTCGTGGACGCCGAGAACACCATCTTCACGCAGATGGCCGCGCAGGGCCAAGCCGTGTTCGCGGCGACCGGCGACAACGGCGCGGAGGACAACGGCACCACCCTCTCCGTGGACGACCCCGGCTCGCAGCCCTACGTCACCTCCGTGGGCGGCACAAATCTCAGCACGAACGCCACGGGCGGCACATATAACACTGAGACCGTCTGGAACTCCCTGGGTTCGAACAGCCAATACGGCGCGGGCGGCGGCGGCATCAGCGCGGTCCATGCCCGCCCCACCTATCAGCAGGGCCTCAGCACCACCTCGCCCGTGTCCACGACGCAGCGGAACGTGCCCGACGTGTCGCTGAACGCGGACCCGCAGACCGGCTACGCGACCTACTTCAACGGCCAGTGGCTGATCTTCGGCGGGACCAGCACCAGCGCGCCTCTGTGGGCCGGGTTCGACGCCCTGGTCAACCAGCAGCGGGCGCGGCTCGGTGAGGCATCCCTCGGCTTCTTCAACCCGGCGATCTACGCCATCGGCGAAGGGTCGCATTACGCCCAGGACTTCCACGATGTCACGTCCGGAAACAACGACCTGACACAGAACGACCCGGCGCACTACGCGGCGACGGCAGGCTATGACCTGGCGAGCGGCTGGGGCAGCTTCAACGGCGCGCATCTGCTGGCCGACCTCGCCGGGTCCACGGCCGCCGCCGCGCAGCCCGGCCCGTACACCTACCCCGCCGGATGGAACCTGCTTTCGCTCCCCTACGACGACTCGATATACTCACCCAGCGTCCTGTTTGGATACCCCGGCGCGAGCCTGTACGTCTGGGACCCGACGAATGGCCTTTACATCCAGTCGCCGACAGCGCCCGCCGACGCCGTCCGGCCCGGCGTCGGCTACTGGTCCTACTTCACAACCCCCGTCACCACCCAGGTGAACGGGACGCCCCCGCCCGCGACGGCCCCGTACCCCGTGCCGTCCCTGGCGGCGGGCTGGAACCAGATCGGCGACCCGTTCCCCTACCCCATCGCGCTCGCAAACACCCAGTTCACGAACTCCGGCGGCACACAACTCCCTTTCGTCGGCGCGGAGGAGGCCGGGTGGATCAGCGGGCTGCTGTTCCGGTACGACAACGCCACGGGGCTTTACGCCCCCGTGGCTGAAGGAACCGCTCTCCAGCCGGGCGTGGGCTACTGGCTGTACGCCTTCCGGCCCCTGTCCCTGCGAGTGCCCCCGCCGTAGCCGTCATGGACGACAGGAACAGGGACACGCCCCCAGCAGTGTTCACGGACGCCGGGGGCCGCTACGACCGGCCCGGCAAGATCGTCACGCTGGGCGTGTTCTACCCCCAGGCCGACGCCGGGGCGGCGCGCGGCCTGCTGCGCGAGCATCGCCCGCCCTATGGGGCCGACACTCCCGACCTGCGGCGGGTCCGTGAGGGCGTGGACTGGACGGCGACCGTGAACGCCCTGAACCGGGGGCGGCGCTGGGCGCAACGGCGCTGCCTTGAACGGCTGGACCCACTGCTCGCCGAGGGCGTCGCGATTGCCATCGTTCCCTCCCACGCCGCCTACGTCGTGGACACGCCCATTCGGGACTTGGCACGCCTGCTGGCCGCGTCCGGGAACCGTGTGGACGCCACCGACTGCCTGGAGCGACACACGGGCATCCGTCAGATTTTGTTCGGCGGCCACAGCACCCGCCTCCTGCACCGCCGGACCGTCCACGTCCTGAACCCAGAACTCATCCAAGGCCGCCCGGTCCTGCTGCTGGACGACATCGCCAAGAGCGGTTCCTCCCTGATGGCCTGCCGCGATCTTCTCCTGGAAGCCGGAGCCGCCGCCGTGCAGGCCCTCGCCCTGGCGCGGGTCGTCGCGCCGGAGCCGTGACATCGCCAGTTTTCAGACTGCCCACCACCTTGTTCCCTGCGCCTCGTTCCTCGGCTCTGGTCACAGGGTCCTCCCGAAGCGGGAGGATCAGGAGTGCCAGGTTTGTCGTCGGACGGCCTTCGCTTGTGGTCTGAATCCTCCCGCTGCGGGAGGACCCCGCGCAGGGAGGAACGACCGGAGCAGGGTGGTGGGCAGTCCCCTCATGTTTGGCAGGATTTGGTTCGGCGTATAACGAACTGAACATCCTCAGACAGTTGGGAGACACACGCATGGCATCCAAGCTCACCGACGGGCTGCAGCTCACTTATCTGGGACACTCGACGTTCCATCTGGTCACGCCCGGCGGCAGGAAGTTGTTGATTGACCCCTGGGTGCAGAACAACCCGCGCACCCCGGACGACAAGAAGGACCTCGGCCCGCTGGACACGATGCTGATCACGCACGGCCACTACGACCACATCCAGGACGCCGTGGAGATCGGCAAGGCGACCGGGGCGCAGGCCGTCGCCGTCTTCGAGACCGTGGGCTGGCTCGGCACGAAGGGGATCACCAACGCCGCGCCGATGAACAAGGGCGGGACGCTCGCTGCCGACGGCCTGAAGATCACCATGGTCCACGCCGACCATTCCTGCGGCATCACCGACGGCGATCAGATCGTCTACGGCGGCGAGCCGGGCGGCTACATCCTGGAACTGGAGAACGGCTACAAGATCTACCACGCGGGCGACACGGCGGTCTTCGGCGACATGAAGCTGATCGCCGAAATTTACAAGCCCGACATCGCCCTGCTGCCCATCGGGGACCGGTTCGTCATGTCCCCCGCCGAGGCCGCCTACGCCACCCGCCTGCTCGGCGTCCCGCAGGTCATCCCCATGCACTACGCCACCTTCCCCCTGCTGACGGGGACGCCGGAGGCCTATCAGGCCGCGTTGAGCGATCTGAACGTCCACGCCGAGGTGCTTGTCATGGAACCGGGCGAGACCCGATGAAAGTCGCCACCGCCGCGCAGATGCGGGAGATGGACCGGCAGACCATTGAAGACTATCACGTTCCCAGTCTGGTGCTGATGGAGAACGCGGCCCTGCGCGTCGTGGAGACATTGCAGGCGCGGTTCGCGCCGCTGGCGGGTAAGCGCATCGCCGTCGTCTGCGGCAAGGGCAACAACGGTGGGGATGGGCTGGCGGTCGCGCGGCACTTAGGAACACGTCTGGGGGCCGATGTCAGAGTCTTTCTGGCGGCGGAGCCGGGGGAGTTGACGGGAGATGCCGCCGCGAACTACGCCATGGCGCAGGCGTTCGGGCTGGACATCCGGCCCGCATTGGACTTGAATTTGTCCAGCACGGATTTGGTTGTGGATGCGCTGTTCGGGACGGGCATCCGAGGGGCCGTGACCGGTACAGCGGCGGAGACGATCAACGCCCTCAACGCTAGCGGGCTTCCAGTGGTCGCCGTGGATGTTCCATCGGGCTGGACGCGGACACGGGGCGGACGCCCGGCCCGTGCGTCCGGGCGACGCTGACCGTGACGTTCGCGCTGCCCAAGTACGGGCTGCTGGACTACCCAGGCGCGGAATACGCAGGCGAGATCATCGTCGCCGATATCGCCATGCCCCGGCCCGTCATGCGGGCCGATCCCATTTCCGTCTTCCAGACCGAGGCCGCCGACGTGGCGCGGTGGCTGCCCCGGCGGGTCAACGGTCGGGACAGCAACAAGGGCAAGTTCGGACACGTCCTGGCCCTCGCCGGGTCGGGCGGCTTCGTCGGCGCTCCCGTCATGGTGGCGGAGGCGGCGGCGCGCGGCGGCGCGGGCCTAGTCACATTGGCGATCCCGGAGGGCATTCACCAGGCCGCCATGAGCCGCGTCTCGCCCGTGGTGATGACGCGGGGCCTGCCGCAGTCCGGGGAAGGCACGTTCGGGCAGGAAGCCGTTGACGCGGCGTTGCGCCTGGCCGAGAAGGCCACGGCAGTCGCCCTGGGTCCCGGATTGGGCCACGGACCGGAGGTCGCGGCGTTCGTGCGAAACTTTGTCGCCCGCTGTGCCGTTCCTATGGTCATAGACGCCGACGCGCTCACTCTTCTATCTCTAGAACCGGAGCGGGGCGCGTCTTCAGTCAAGGGCCGTTCGGCCCCGACGATTCTCACGCCCCACCCCGGCGAGATGGGGCGACTGCTGGGGACGGACACGGAGGCCGTGCAGACGGACCGCCGCGCCGCCGTCACACAGGCCGCCGGGGGCTACGGCTGCGTCGTCCTGCTGAAAGGCGCACGGACTTTGATTTGTGACCGCGACGGGACGCTTTATATCAACACCACCAGCAACCCCGGCATGGCGACCGGGGGCGCGGGGGACGTGCTGACGGGCCTGCTGTCCGCCTTGCTGGCCCAGCGGCTGGAGCCCCTGGACGCCGCCGCCTGCGGCGCCTATGTTCACGGCCTGGCGGGCGACCTGGCCGCCGCCGAGGCGGGCCGGACAGGTCTGATCGCCACGGACTTGATTTATCACCTGCCCCACGCCATTGCTTTGTGTCAGGAGGGGAACGGATGACTCGCGCGACTGCGCCCGCTTTGGGGCCACTACTGCTGCTGTTGATGGCCCTCCCGGCGGGAGCCGCCACGCGGGTGACATTGCCGGACGCGGCGACGTATGCCTATTGGGTGCAGGCCCCGTCGGGCACGGTCGCGGTGATGCCGGTCACGGTCAGCGCACGCGCCCAGTTCACGCTGCCCGGCTCGACCGCCAGCGGGACGCTCTATGTGCTGGACCGGCACACGGGCGGCATCGCCAGCCTCCCCCTGACCGGCCAGAATGTCAGCCTTTCGGTCGGTGATTTCAAAGCGCCGGACGCGCCGGTGATGACGACGACGCGGATCAGTTCCTCATCGGCCCAGTCGGCGGCCCCTGCCCCTCCGGTCCCGCCGACCAGTGGGATCGCGCGGCTGCTCACCCTGATATTCGGGCTGCTGGTCGCCGGGGCAGTAGGCTGGGCGATCTGGCGGCTGATCCAGTCGCGCGGGCAGCCGCTCATCCTGGCCGCGCGGCGGATGGGCGTGGACGTGCCGGACCCGGCCGCGCCGCTGACCGAGGAGCAGGCTGCGCCGGTCTACACGCCGCCCATCCCGCGCGCCGTGGAAAAGATTCCCGAAGAGGCGGGCGTGACGCCCCCGGCCCCCGCGCCGACGCTGCGCCGCGCGACCGTGGGAACATTGGACGCCCCGCAGTTCGTCGGAACGCAGGGAATCGCCGCCGGCAGCGTCTTCGCCGTGCCGGTCGGCGAGGTCACGATCGGGCGGAACGGCGACAACGGCATCGTGCTGGCCGAAAGCACCGTCTCGCGCCTCCACGCCCGCCTGCGGCGGGACCCCGGGGGACGCATCACCCTGACGGACAACGGAAGCACCTCCGGCCTCTATGTCAACGGGCAGCGCGTCACGGAGGCCACCCTCTCCGGCGGCGATCAGATTCAGATCGGCGAGAATTCTTTTCGGTTGGAAGCTTGAAGGAGCAACGGATATGACACGACGCAGCATCCTCAGAGATGCGCTTCCCCT
>CBDICZ010000006.1:0-16973 GCA_965277485.1 Capsulimonadaceae bacterium
ACGTGCGTTCCGACGGCATCGGGGAGGCTCGTCCCCTAGACTTCCACAGCCCCTACGGCTGCTCCAAGGGCACGGCGGACCAGTACGTTCTGGACTACGCCCGGACGTTCGGCCTGCCCGCCGTGGTCTTCCGCATGAGCTGCATCTACGGCCCGCGCCAGTTCGGCACCGAGGACCAGGGCTGGGTCGCGCATTTCCTGATCCGGGCGCTCGCCCAAGAGCCGATCACGCTCTACGGGGACGGGATGCAGGTGCGGGACGTGCTGTACGTGGACGACCTGGTGGACGCCTTCCTGCGGGCGCAGGCGCGGATGCCCCAGATCACGGGCGAGGCGTTCAATATCGGCGGCGGGCCGGACAACACGGTCAGCCTGCGCAGCCTCCTCGCCCTGATCGGCGAAATGACGGGCCGGACGCCCGAAGTGCAGTCCGAAGATTGGCGGCCCGGCGATCAGCGCTACTACGTCTCCGACACGCGCAAGTTCCAGGACGCTGTCGGCTGGCATCCCCGCACGGACGTGCCGCAGGGCGTGGAACACCTGCTGGCCTGGCTGTGCGAGTCGCGCGGGATTCGCCCCCCGGCCCCCGACTCAGGCGGAGTCAGAGTGGGAGGGGCGGCATGAGTGACCTGATGCGAGCGGCGACGGTCGTTGAGCCGGGCCGGGTGGAAGTCCAGACGGTTGCCGTCCCGGAGCCGAAAGACGGCGAGGTCCGGGTGCGGCTGGAGGGCTGCGGCGTCTGCGCCTCCAACTTGTCCCCCTGGCACGGCGAACCCTGGTTCACCTACCCCTTCGCGCCGGGCGCGCTGGGACATGAAGGTTGGGGCCGCGTGGACGCCGTCGGGCCGGGCGTGTCGCAGTTTCTGCCGGGGCAGCGCGTCGCTCTGCTCTCCGGCCACGCCTACGCCGAGTACGATGTCGCCCCAGCGGGCGCGGTCGTCGCGTTGCCCCCCGCGCTGAACGGGCAGCCCTTCCCCGGTGAGCCGCTGGGCTGCGCGATGAACATCTTCCGCCGCAGCGGCGTCCGGGAGGGCCAAACGGTCGCCGTCGTCGGCATCGGCTTCCTGGGCGCGCTCTTGACGCGGCTGGCCTCCAGGGCCGGGGCGCGCGTCCTGGCCGTCGCCCGCCGCCCGTTCGCCCAGGCCGTCGCGCGGGACATGGGCGCATCCGAGACGATTCCGATGGACGACCACTGGCAGATCATCGAGCGGGTGAAGGCGCTCACCGGCGGCGTCGGCTGCGACGTGGTGATTGAGTGCGTCGGCAAGCAGTGGCCGCTGGACCTGTCCACGGAGCTGGTCCGGGAGATGGGCAGATTAGTGATCGCGGGCTATCATCAGGACGGACCGCGCCAGGTGAATATGCAGCAGTGGAACTGGAAGGGCCTGGACGTCATCAACGCCCACGAGCGCGTAGAAAGCGTCTACACCGACGGCATCCGCCGCGCCGCCGACGCCGTCGCGTCGGGCGCGCTCGACCCGTCGCCGCTCTACACGCACACGTTCCCGCTGGAGGGCCTCGGCGACGCCCTGGACGCCACCCGCGACCGCCCCGACGGCTTTTTCAAGGCGCTGCTGCGGATGTGATATGAACATCCTGATGACGGCGGACACGGTTGGCGGGGTCTGGACCTACGCGCTGACCCTGGCGCGGGCGCTCACGTCGAAGAACGTTCAAATTGCGCTGTCGACGATGGGCCGTCCCTTGAGTGCGGCGCAGTGGCAGGAGGCCAACGCCGTCCCCGGTCTGACCGTCCATGAGAGCGGCTATCGGCTGGAATGGATGGAGCATCCCTGGGACGACGTGGCGCGGGCGGGCGATTGGCTGCGGGGGTTGGAGCGGGAACTTCGGCCTGATGTCATTCATCTCAACGGCTACGCGCACGGGGCGCTGGACTGGGACGCGCCGGTGCTGGTTGTCGGCCACTCCTGTGTCTTGCCCTGGTTCCAAGCTGTCCACGGCACGGACGCACCGCCGGAGTGGGATCGCTACCGCGCGGAAGTCACGCAGGGCCTGCGGGCCGCCGACGCCGTCGCCGCGCCGACCCAGGCGATGCTGAATTCGCTGCAAGAGAATTATGGGCCGCTGCCTTCCAGTCAAGTCATCCCCAATGGCAGTGAGGCAGACTTGTTCCCACCGCGCATGAAAGAGCCGTTCGTTCTGAGCGCCGGGCGGCTATGGGACGAGGCCAAGAACATCGGGACGCTGGCAGCCGTCGCGGGCGAGGTCAAATGGCCGGTGTGCGTCGCGGGCGACACCCAGGGACCGGACGGCGGCACGGCTACTTTTGCCAACGTGCAGTTGCTCGGCTCCTTGCCTCCACGGGCGATGGCCGAATGCATGGGCCGCGCGGCCATCTACGCCCTCCCGGCGCGCTACGAGCCGTTCGGCCTGTCGGCCTTGGAGGCGGCCCTCGCCGGGTGCGCCCTGGTGCTGGGCGACATCCCCTCCCTGCGCGAAGTTTGGGGCGACGCCGCCGTGTTCGTCCCGCCCGACGACGGCCCGGCCTGGCGCGACTCCTTGAATGGGCTGATCGGGAATGAAAAGTTGCGGGACACGATGGCCGCGCGGGCGCGCGAACGCGCGCTATCCTACTCGCCGGAGCGCATGGCGGAAGGGTATCGTCGCGTCTACGCGGAACTGATGACGCCGTGAACGTGAAGCCATGAAAGACGAGTTGCGTACTGCCCTTGCCCTCGGCGACCCTCAAAAAGTCCGTGCCCTCATTGCCGCCGGGGCCGACATTCATTATCAGGCTGAACATGGCTACGATGCCTTGATTGACGCCGTTCATGGACGGGACGTGCTGCATGACCCGCACCTGATGGACCTCCTGCGACTGCTGATTGACTGCGGTGTGTCCTTGAAGGGGATGAGCAGTTATGGGGAGTCTGGGGTTCGCGTACTATCTCGCATAGGCCGATTCGACGCTGTCCGCCTGCTGCTCGATGCCGGAGCAAATCCCGACGACGTAAGATTTACCGAACTCATTGAAGCCGTCGCCTTTGGGTCACTTGATGACGTTGAGGAGGTCATCGGCAGGGGGACCGACCTGGGGGAAAGGGATTTTTGGGAGCGGACGGCATGGCTCGTCGCCATTCAGATGGGTGACATCACCAAGGCGCGTTCCCTTCTGGAACACGGGGCGCGGCGCGACGTGAGTGGCCGGTGTGGAAAACCGCCGCTGTTCTACGCCATCGAGGACGGGCATACTCCGATGCTGAAATGGCTGCTGGAGATCGGCCTTGACGTTTCTCAGACAGACGAGTTCGGCGGAACTGCACTCTGGGCTGCTACTGAGGAGGACGATGCGGAGGCCGTGGAGGTTCTGCTACGGGCCGGAGCGGATGTGAACCAGAGAGCCTCTCAGAGATCATCCAGGCGACGCGCCTTGTCTTCCGCGCGCTCGCGGGACATTGCGATTAGGCTTCTCGAAGCCGGGGCCGACCCGCAGGGACTCCCTACGAGGGCGCGACGGGCCATACTCGGCTTCTCCTCCGAAACGGATGAAGAGTTGTTGCACATCTCTGTGGATGAGTTTCAAAGGTACTGTTCACCGCGCTTTGGCGCACGCAACCCGGAGGTGATGAACAATCCGTTCTGGGAAGGCATGATTCGCTCCGGGCTGAATGCCTCTCAGGCGGAAGTTCTGGTTGAGGGCGACCGTGACTACATGGCGAGGCCGGGGCCGATCTGGTGCGCGGAACGCTTCGGGCAGTCCCTCACGTTCCTGCCGGATGGTCGCATCGTGCAGGTCGCGGGCGAACACGAAGACCATTACGACCCTGACTTTTGCATCTACAACGATGTCTTCGTCCATGCCCCCGATGGCGCGATCACCATCTACGGCTACCCTGCGTCAGTGTTCCCCCCGACCGACTTTCACACGGCGACTTTGATTGGTGACGACATCTATCTGGTTGGGTCTTTGGGCTACCAGGGCAGCCGTCAGTTTGGGAGGACGCCCGTTTACCGCCTTGACACGAACACATTCCAAATGGAGCGGCTGGAAACGACCGGCGATCCGCCGGGCTGGATACACAAACATCGCGCGGACCTGTTGAACACCCATCAAATCAAGATCAGTGGTGGTGAAGTTTTGACCAACACGAGTGGCCGGGAAGGTCCGTCTGAGAACGCCGCCGTGTTCACCCTGAACGTTGAGACACTGGTTTGGACGAAATCCTAGAAATGGAAGCCGAACATTTGAATGACAACGTCAGCCGAAGGAGATGATTATTTGCGGATCGTGATGTTCTACCACTCGCTGATCTCGGACTGGAACCACGGGAACGCGCATTTTTTGCGCGGCGTGGTCTCGGAACTGAAGGCGCGGGGGCATGACGTGCGGGTGTATGAGCCGCGTGACGCCTGGAGCGCTCAGAACTTGGTTCAGGACGGCGGCGCGGCGGCGCTGGATGGTTACAAGCAAGCGTACCCAAATCTGGACAGTGAGCGCTATGACCTGGGCGCGCTTGACTTGGGCGTGGCGCTGGAAGATGCCGATCTGGTGCTGGTCCATGAATGGAACGACCATGCCCTTGTGAAGCGTGTGGGGGAACACCGGGCACGGCACGACCATTATCGTCTGCTGTTCCATGACACGCACCACCGGGCGGTGACGGAGCGGGCCGGCATGGCGGCGTATGACCTGACGCACTATGACGGGGTGCTGGCGTTTGGGCGGGTCATCCGTGACTTGTATTTGAAAGAAGGCTGGGCGCGGCGGGCGTGGACGTGGCATGAGGCGGCGGACACGCGGGTGTTTCATCCGATTGACGGCCAGAACTGCGTCGGAGATTTGGTGTGGGTCGGCAACTGGGGCGACGGCGAGCGCACGGCGGAGCTGCACAAGTTTCTCTTAGGTCCGGTCAAGGCGCTGGAGTTGCGCACGAATGTCTATGGTGTCCGTTATCCCGAAGCCGCCAAGAAGGCGCTGGCCGAGGTGGGCATCGCTTATCACGGCTGGCTGCCGAACTATCAGGCTCCGGAAGTGTTCGCGCGGCATCGGGTGACGGTCCACGTCCCGCGCCGCCCGTACACGGAGGCGCTGCCGGGCATCCCGACCATCCGCGTCTTTGAGGCGCTGGCCTGCGGCATCCCGCTGGTCTCCGCACCCTGGGACGACGCCGAGGGATTGTTCACGCCGGGCAAAGATTTCCTAGTCGCGCGTGATGGAACGGAGATGAAGAGGCAACTGACACTGCTGCTCGAAGACCCGGCGCGGGCGCGGGCACTTACGGCGCACGGCCTGGAGACTATCTTGAGCCGACACACCTGCGCGCATCGGGTGGAGGAACTGCTGGCAATCACGGAGGAACTACAGGCGGCATGAACATCGCGTTTTTCGGGTCGAGTCTGGTGTCCGCCTATTGGAACGGGGCGGCGACGTACTACCGGGGCATCATTCGGGCGCTGCACGGGCGGGGGCATCGGGTGACGTTCTACGAGCCGGACGCCTACGAGCGGCAGCAGCACCGGGACATGGCCGACCCGGACTGGGCGCGGGTGGTGGTCTATCCCGGCGTCGGCGAGGCAGGCGTCCGGCAGGCTCTGGAAGAAGCGCGCGGGGCCGATCTGATCGTCAAAGCCAGCGGCGTCGGCGTGTTTGACGCCTTGCTGGAGGCGGCGGTGTTGGACCTCCAAACCTCGAACACTCTCATCGCCTTCTGGGACGTGGACGCGCCCGCGACGCTGGACCGGGTGCAGAACGACCCGCAGGACCCGTTCCGGGCGCTCATCCCGCGCTACGACTTGGTGCTGACCTACGGCGGCGGCGAGCCGGTGGTGTCGGCCTACGAAACCCTGGGAGCGCGGCGGTGCGTTCCGATCTACAACGCCTTGGACCCGGCCACGCATCATCCCGTCGCGCCCGACCGAAAGTTTGCGGGTGACCTGGGCTTCCTGGGAAACCGCCTGCCGGACCGGGAGGCCCGTGTGGAGGAGTTCTTTCTGGGTGCAGCACAGATCTTATCGGACAAAAGATTTCTGCTCGGCGGCAGCGGGTGGGGAGACAAGCCATTGCCCGCCAATATGTCTTACCTGGGCCACGTCTATACGCCGGACCATAACGCTTTCAACTGTACGCCGTTGGCCGTCCTGAACGTCAGCCGCGAGAGCATGGCCCGCTACGGGTTTTCGCCCGCGACGCGCGTCTTTGAGGCGGCGGGCGCGGGGGCGTGTCTGATCACCGACGACTGGGAGGGCATCGAGACGTTCTTCGCGCCGGGACACGAAGTTCTGGTGGCGCGGGACGGGGCCGAGGTCGCCGCGCACCTGGCCGATTTGACGCCCACGCGGGCACGGGAGATCGGGCAGGCCGCGCTGCGCCGTGTCCTATTGCAGCACACCTATGCCCAACGCGCCGAGACACTGGAAGCGGCTCTGGGGGCGGGCCGATGAACATCGTCATCCTGGGCCTCTCCATCACGTCGTCGTGGGGCAACGGCCACGCGACGACGTATCGGGGACTGGTGCGCGAACTCGCCGCGCGCGGCCATGACGTGACGTTCCTGGAGCGCGACGTGCCCTGGTACGCCGACAACCGCGACCTGCCCCACCCTCCCTACGGACAGACTGCGTTATATTCCAGTATCGCAGAATTACAAAATAAATACATCTCACACATCCAAGTCGCGGATGCGGTGATCGTCGGCTCTTATGTGCCCGATGGCATCGAAGTCGGGCGCTGGGTGCAGGCGACGGCCACGGGACGGACGGCGTTTTACGACATTGACACCCCGGTGACTCTGGCGGCCCTGCGGCGGGGCGACTGCGCGTACCTGTCACAAGAATTGATCCCCGGCTACGGCCTTTACCTGTCCTTCGCGGGTGGGCCGACGCTGGGGGTACTGGAACGGGAATTTGGCTCGCCGTGCGCCCTGCCGCTGTACTGCTCCGTGGACCCGGCGCTGTACTTTTCTGAAGAGCAGCAAGCGCAGTGGGACCTGGGGTACATGGGGACATACAGCGACGACCGGCAGCCGCCGCTGGAGAGGCTGATGCTGGACGCGGCCCGGCGGTGGCCCACGGGCCGATTCTGCGTCGCCGGGCCGCAGTACCCGGACACAATCGCTTGGCCCGCCAACGTCACGCGCGTCCCGCACCTGCCTCCCGTGGAACACCGGGCCTGGTACAACGCCCAGCGGTTCACGCTCAATGTCACCCGCGCGGACATGGTGCGCATGGGCTGGTCGCCGAGCGTCCGGCTGTTCGAGGCGGCGGCCTGCGGCGTCCCGATCATCAGCGACTTTTGGGAGGGCCTGGACACGTTCTTCGCGCCGGGCGAGGAGATCATCATTTCGCGCGGCCCGGAGGAGACACTGGGCGCGCTGCATGACCTGTCGGATGAGGAACGGCGCGGGATCGGACGCCGCGCCCGCGCGCGCGTCCTGGCCGCGCACACGGCGGCGCACCGCGCCCAAGAACTTGAAGGGTATTTAACTCCGTGACCAAACACGACCGACGCGAGCGGCTGGGCGAGTGGTTCCACAACCTGCACCTGCCCGATGGGGCACAGACCCGGCCAGACCACCCCTTCGGCGACTTTCCCGCCTGGAAATGGGCGCAGATCGCCCCGCACATCCCGGAGGACCTGTCCGGGTGGCGCGCGCTGGACATCGGTTGCAACGGCGGCTTCTACTCGTTCGCCCTCGCCGAGCGCGGCGCGAGCGTGCTGGGCATTGATGTGGACACGCGCTATCTGACCCAGGCCCGCTGGGCGGCCATGCAGCTGGGCCTCCAGGACCGGGTCACGTTCCGCCAGATGCAGGTCTATGACTTGGCGCGATTGGATGAGACGTTCGATTTGGTCTTGTTCATGGGGGTCTTTTATCACCTGCGCTACCCGCTGCTGGCGCTGGACCTGGTCGCGCAGAAGACCGCGCGCCTGCTGCTCTTCCAGACGCTGACCATGCCCGGCGGGCCGATCTTGGAGAACACCTACGACCGGCACATCCACGACCGCGACGACCTCCTGGAAGTCGGGTGGCCCAAGATGGCGTTCTTCGAACACGCCTTCTCCGGCGACCCGACCAACTGGTGGGCGCCGAACGCGGCGGGCGTGGAGGCGATGCTGCGCTCCAGCGGGATGAAGGTGATCGGGGAGCCGGGCCACGAGATGTGGCTGTGCGCGCCGGACAAGGAACGCCCCTCCTGCGTCGCCGGATGGGACGCCGACGAGCTGCGCGCGGCCACGGGGCGGGAGGCGGAGCGGGTGCGAACCTACACGTTCCGGCACTGCTGGGTGAATGTCGCTCCCGGATGGACCGAGACGGCTTTCCACGACGGCACCACGGTCGAGGCCCGGCCGGAGGCCGGGGACCGTTACGACGCGCTCGCCGCCGAACTCGGCTACGGCACGGACGGCGCGGCGATGTCACGCGAACACGAACTGCTGCACACGTTTCTGGCCGAGGCGCTGGGCTACGGTTCCTCCCCCACCCTCTGGGCCGTCGCCCACGGGCAGCAGGGCGCGGTCGCCCAGCGCTGGGAGCAGGAGGAAGAGGAGGCGTGGGTGCTGGCCTTCCAGGCGTACCTGAACGGCCTGCCCGCCACCCAAGCTCTGGGCGCCCTGACGGCGCAGGGCCTCAGCCTGGAGGAACTGCGCGCCGAGGCGATGCTGCTTCTCCGGTCGTAGGGGCGCAGTATGCTGCGCCCCTACCCGCGTCATACCCCTACCGGTCACACGCTCTCGCGGGCCAGGGCGCGGACAACGGTGTCGTAGTCGAACTCCGCCTGGAAGAGCGCGCGGTCGCCCCAGCCGTAGCCCACTTCGAGTTTGTCGTCGGCCCGATACAGCGAGATGGGGAAGGCGACGCGCTTGGTCTCGAACAGTTCGCCCAGGCCGTCGTAGCAGATCGGGACGTCGTCGGGGGTCAGGGCGCGGACGCAGGCGTGGATGACGGGACGGCCCTCGCCGTCGTAGCGCAGCAGCACGGCCCAGCCCTCGTACTGCTCCTCGATGTCCGGGTAGAGCGAGTCCATCGTCTCCGGGCAGGCGGGGTCGTTCTTCTCCAGGACGACGTGGATGACGCCCACCCAGCCGTCCAGTTCCTCGGAGCGGACGAAGTTGCTGCCGAGGCCGACCCGGTGGACGTGGCTCCAGGTCCGCTCGCCGATGGCCGACGGCAGGCCGTCAATGAAGCCCGCCAGCCGGTAGCCGCCGAGGCCGTCGGGGGCGCTGCTGTCAAAATAGTACAGCAGTTTGGTCTCGCTCATGGAGCGCGCGCCGATCAGCGTGTGGCCGGACGGCGCGGGCGGCAGCAGCACGGAGTTCTTGAAGGACGCGACGTGCAGCTCGTCCACCGTGTTGCCGATGATGCCCTTGACCCAGACGCCCTCGCACAGCTCAGTCAGGAACACGTCCTGCTCCGTGCCGTTCGGGCGCGCCCCGAACTCGATGCCCCCGAAAAGATGTTTGAGTTCCAGTTGGGCCGGGCGCTCCTGCGGGTCGAGATAACCGCCGTAGACGCCGACATCGTGGATGAACTCGCCGTCGGGCAGCATCACCTTGCCCCGGTAGCCCTGCCCCGTCACGAAGAAGCCGGGCCGGCCGTTGGGCAGCGTGACCGGGGCCTCGCGCACGTCCTCCATGATGACGCCTTCGGGGTTAGGGTCGTACCACAACTTCCCTTCGCGGAACCCGCAGGGTGGGACGGGTGTACGCGGCCCCCGGATGCGCGTGAACGGGATGTCGCGGGCCATGTCGTAGATGTTGTGCATCCCGTGCATCTGCTCCGGCGTGAAATAGAACAACAGATTCGTCGAATACAGTTCGCGCGTGACGTGGTCCTTGAGGCGGGCAAGTCGGACGGTGACGCCGTAGCGGGGCTGCCCCGTCTGCGCGTCGGTCCAGGTCTGAATGGGGCCGTTGAAGGCGGTCTCCCAGGCCATCCCGGCCCGGCGCGCCTCGACGCCGAATTCGTGGACGCCGTGCGGGATGGGTTCGTGAACGAGGGGAGCTTCGAGGGTGGCCGTGTTGCTCATGGACAAATCTGATCCAATCTCAGGGGCATGGTTCGCAGGGTGGCCTGCGTCGCCTTTCAGGGAACGCTTCGCGCGCGCAAAAGGTTTCCGGTCGCGCTGAAAAAATTATCGGCATTCCCGCGCGTCCGGCACAGGGCACAGACAGCACAGGAGATTGTCTGCAAGAGATGCTTGACAGATCGCCGCTGCCGTGTTAGAATGCCTAAGTTCGTGATCGTTGCCCGCCGCCGTCCGCCCGACCGCACAGGAGACACGTCATGCGCCCAGCTCTTCTCTCACGCCTCGGCCTCACGCCTCGGCCTCACGCCTCGGCCTCACGCCTCGGCCTCACGCCTCGGCCTCACGCCTCGGCCTCACGCCTCGGCCTCACGCCTCGGCCTCACGCCTCGGCCTCACGCCTCGGCCTCACGCCTCGGCCTCACGCCTCGGCCTCACGCCTCGGCCTCACGCCTCGGCCTCACGCCTCGGCCTCACGCCTCGGCCTCACGCCTCGGCTGACCGGCCATGCCTGAGACTGCCCCGCCCCCTCATGGCCGCACTCGCTCTCGCCGCCCTGGCCTGCCTCGCCCCCGCCCCCGCGTGCGCCGGGCACTACAACATTACTTACTCTGCCTCCATCCCCGCCAACGGGCAGGCACTGCCCCTCCTCACGATGAACTCCGGCCCCACCCCATTCTACGACTACGGCTACAACTACGCCTCGGGCACCACGACTCTCACCGTCACCGCCAAGGCCGTCTGGGCACCCGACGGCCCCGGCGACGCCCCGCCAGCCAGCCAGCTCTTCCAGGAAGTCTTCAGTGCCTTCGGCGCGGGCGGGGGGCCTCCCGGAGACAGCGTGACCGTGGCCGACGGCGCGGGGGACCCGGACGTTCCGTCCTCCTGGCCCTACTACTCCGGCTACGTCGAGGTCGAGGACACCGTGCAGGACTTGGCCGACGGCGAACACCTGTGGGTAGGAGCGGGGGCAAATATCTCGCTGCCGCAGGTGACAATGACCGTCACTTTCTCGGGCGGGGCTGCGGGCAGCCTCGGGCTGTGCTACGACGTCTCCACTGTCAACGGCGGCTGGGCCGGGCCATATTACTTCCACACCGGGGAGTATATCGAGGGGAACATAGCCCAACAAGCCTCATCCCCATGGCCAAACAACACCGCAAATGATGAGCCGGTGCCGACGGATAAACCTAATGGCAACAACATTTTTCAGTATGTGGAAAGTATAGCCCCCTTAGGGGGAAGTGTCGGTAGTATAACGCCTGTGTGGATTTGGAAAGGCCCGACGCTGCCGAACAACACAGCTCCCCCCTCCTTCATTATCAACGTTATGACCGACGCCTTTGCACATGACGAGACTGGCAATGCACCAGCCTTCACAGTTAACGATGGACAGGAAAACACTGTGATTCAGAACACTGGTAGTGTGGATTTTGTCCAAGATACAGATATTTGTGGTACTCGTGTTGTGCCTGACTCTGCTGGACCCGCAAATGGTTGGTGGGCACTTGGTCCCACTATCGACATGGAGAGCATTAGTGATGGCGACGCCAACTACTCCCCTTACGATATGTACACTTACGTTGGTATGAGCGCAACGATAGCTCATTACGGAGGAGGTTAAGCAGCGTTATAAATTGGGCTGGGGCATCTATGTACCTCGCCTCAGCCATTGGTTTAGTAGACCTTGCATAAGAGCGTGGGGACCACGCCCCTATGCAACAGGTATAGTCATTCCTGACACCATTAGGATAAAGTGGCACATGAACAAGGGGAAAAATCGCTATCGTGCGATGTTCGTCGCTATTGCCGGAGCCGTGACAGTTATGAGTGTTGTTACATTTGGTTGCTTATACTGGAGTGACTCCAGCCCGCAGGCACCTCAAAGGCTTGACGACTTTGTACAATATCCTTCTGGTATGCCACGTCTAGTCCACATCTCTCGCGCAACCGTGCCACGAGGAAACGACTACATCACCGCGCTCGTAATGGCTCACGGCCAGTTCAGAGTCATACGAATGCCCTCGCCTGATCGGTACCCACCTCAGGGAATCACTAACGTGTTGGTACAGGGTATACGGGATCGCAGGGCTGAGTTCTGCATGGACTTTGGCTTGGGAAGACCAAAAGCAAGACCACAAGAGTGACCCCTCTGAAGTGAACCCCTCTGTCCGTACCACCGGGTAGAGTCAACTCCTGCGGGTACACTGCCCAAACGGAGAAGATTATGTCTGCCAAGTCAGCGCGTACCTTTACGCGGGAGTTCAAGATTGACCTCTGCCGCCAAATCCAGAGCGGCCAGAAGCGGCCCGCCCAACTCTGCCGCGAGCATCAACTCACCGAAGGACTGCTGCTTCGCTGGCGGCGTGAGTTCGATCAGCGCGGCGAGGCGGCATTCTCGGCCAAAGAGACCGCCGAGGTGTCGCCGACGGCTCTGCTGGAACAGAAGGTCGCGGAACTGGAGCGCTTCTGCGGGCAGCTCTCTTTGGAGAACGCCCTCCTAAAAAAGTTAGCCAGTGCGCAACGCCCGCCCAACGGTGCGCTGTGATCCAGGATCATCGCCGAGCGCATCCCGCCGCCTCGGTGCGGCAGATGTGCCAGATGCTCGGCGTGTCCCGCTCCTGGCTCTACGAGAAGCCAGCAATGACGGAGCCGTCCGAGGAGGACACGAAGCTGCGCGGTGCCATCGAGAAGCTTTGCCTTGCGTTCCCTGGCTACGGCGACCGCCGCGTCACGGCCCAGCTTCACCGGGACGGATGGACGGTCAACCACAAGCGGGTGCTGGCCGTGATGCAGACCGAGAGCCTGCTGTGCCGCCTACAGAGAGCATTTCGCCCGCCCTCGGCAGGCTCCACGAAGGTGGCCTACCCGAACCTGACGCAGCAACTTGTGGTGACGAGACTCGATCAAGTCTGGGTCGTGGACATGACGTACATCCGTCTGCCGCAGGGCTTCGCGTACCTGGCCTGCGTCCTGGACGGCTTCAGCCGCCGTGTGATCGGCTGGCATCTGTCCCGTGACATTGACACGCGCCTGACGCTCGCTGCGCTGAACCAAGCCATCGCCGTCCGCGCCCCGTGTGCGGGACTGATCCATCATTCGGATCGGGGCGTCCAGTACGCGAGCGCCGAGTATGTGGCCCGCCTGGGCGAGATCGGGGCTTTCCCCAGCATGAGCAGGGCGGGCTGCCCGTATGATAACGCCAAAGCCGAGAGCTTCTTCAAGACGCTCAAGAGAGAGGAGGTGTACCTCAGCCAGTACCGTAACTTCGAGGAAGCGAGGGCGAACCTCGGCGCGTTCCTCGACGACGTCTACAACGCCAAGCGCCTGCATTCCAGCCTCGGCTACTTGCCGCCGACGGAGTTCGAAGCAGCCTTGACCAACTGACCTGTACCAGCAAGGGTTGACTCTCGCCACTGGTACGGAGTATGGGGTTCAGTCCACTCATGCCACTGCCACATTGGTAACCCCACGTTAAATTCATTCCAACGCTACAAGCCCGACCTCTGATGCGGAGGCCGGGTCACTCCTTTTATTCGCTTACATGGGAGGGCCGACAAGGGGGCGTCACGGTCACCGCCAGCCGGAGAACTCGGTGCCGCGCATCAGGCAGCTCTCCTCGGCGGCGATCAGCGGGCGGCCTTCGGGGGAGAGGCCCGCCTCCACGGCGGCCCAAGCGGGGTCGGTGCGGCTGGCGGCCCAGGCGCGCTCGCGGTCGGCCAGGCTCTCGAAGACCAGCATCAGGGTCATGCGCGGGGTGACGCCGATGTACGTCGTCCACAGGCCCATGACGTGCATCCGGTGCTTTTCAAACAGGGGCAGGCAGCGCTCGCCGAACCAGACGACGCACCGGGCCTGCGCCTCGTAGTCCCGGAAGGCGTAGACGCGCTGCTCGAAGACGCCCCCGGCCAGGCGGCCCGGCTGGCTGTCGCGGCGCGCGGCGGGCGAGTGCGGCGTCGGCAGCAGGATGGAGTTGGTGATGGCCCGGATGGGGCTGCCGCCCCAGGCGATGTTGGTCTCGGCGCGGGCGCGTCGCCAGTCCTCGTCGGCCTCGAACGCGCCCCAGCGTTCCTGCCGCTGGGTAAGATTTTCCCAGGCCAGCGTGTAGGTCAGGCGCGGGCTTTGGGGGCCTACGAAGACCGTCCAGAAGCCGACGGCCTCGATGCACGCCCGGTCGAAGGCGGGCAGGACGTGGTCGGCGAAGCGCTGGGTGACGAGGCGCAGGCCCCCCTCGCCCTCGATGTCGTAGTGCCGGAGTTCGTAAAGCATTGGGTGTCCTAGTCGCTGCGGACCGTCTGGCCGGCATCGGCTTTCAGGTGGAAATACGTCTGCAACATGGCGCGGGCGACCTTGCCCGCCGTGTTCGCGCCGTGGCCGCCCTTCTCCACCACGGCGGCAATGGCGATGGTCGGGTGATCGAAGGGGGCGAAGCAGATAAACCAGCCGTTGGTCATCGCCTGCCCGTGGACCTGCGCGGAGCCCGTCTTGCCCGCCACGGCGACCTGCGGGAAGTCCACCACGCGGGCCGTGCCCGATGTCACCGTCACGCGCATGGCCTGACGCACCGCCGCCAGATTTTGGGCGCTGATCGGGACGCGCCGGATCACGGTGCGCGCGTTCTGGAAGACCACCCGGCCCGTCGCGCCGTCCGTGACCTTCTGCACGACGTAGGGCCGCAGCAGGTCGCCGCCGTTGGCCAGGGTGGCCGTCACCCGCGCCATCTGCAAGGGCGTCACCAGCACGTCACCCTGGCCGATGGACATATGCAGCGTGTCGCCGCCGAACCACTGCGTGTAGGCCGGGCCGTAGCGCCGGTAGTGGTGCGCCTTCCAGGCCGGGGACGGGATGCTGCCGATGTACTCGCCGGGCATGTCAATGCCGGTCTTCTGGGCCAGGCCGAACGTCTTGGCGTACTGCGACAGGGCATCCGGCCCGATCTTCTGGCCGTAGATGTAAAAAAAGACGTCGCACGACTGGGCCATGGCCGTGTAGAAGTTGACGAACCCGCACGCCTTCCAGTCGCCGAAGCGCGCGCGGCCCAGATAATAGTAGCCGGGGCTGAACGCCGTGGACTGCGTGGTCATCGCGCCGGTCTGCAGGCCCGCCGCCGCGACCACGGGCTTGAACGTGGAGCCGGGCGAGTAGAGCGAGTCCAGGGCGCGGTCCAGCAGGGGGTGCGCCGGGTCGCCGCTCAGGGCGTTCCAGTCTGCGGACTTGATGCCGACGGCGAACTTGTCGGGCGAAAAGGCGGGCGCGGAGACCAGCGCCAGCACCGCGCCGGTGCGCGGGTCAAGGGCGACCGCCGCGCCGGTGAAGTGGTTCTGCCGGAACGCCCCCTCTGCCGCCGCCTGCACGCGCGCGTCCAGGGCCAGCGTGACGGTTCCGCCGGGGACGGCGGGCCGTGTGCCGAACACGTTGACCTTGCGCCCGCGCGCGTCGATCTGCACGTCGGTCCCGCCCGGCGTCCCGTGCAGGTACTGTTCGTACTCGCGCTCCACGCCGGTCTGGCCGACGAAGTCGTCGCTGAAGTAGAGGGAGTCCCCGGCGAGCTTCTGCCGCCGGTACTGGTCGGGGGTGATCCGGCCCATGGTGCCGAGCAGGTGGGCGGCGAGGTCGCCGCACGGGTACCAGCGCACGGGTTCTAATGCGGTGCTGACGCCCGGCAGGAACGGGCGCTCCTCCTCCACGCGCGTGAACGTGTGCAGGGAGACGTCCAGGGCGACCCGCAACGGGTCATAGGGGTTCTGCTCGGTCGTCCGAACGGTCTGAGTGATCTGCTGCGGGTCCTGTCCGAGCAGCGCGGCGAGTCGGTCGAGGACGGGCGGGTTCTTCAGAACGTCCGGGGTGACATAGATGGCGTAGCGGGCGCGGTTGGCGGCCAGCAGGGCACCGGTGCGGTCCACGATGATGCCGCGCGGGGCGTGGGTGCGGATCAGGCGGGCCTGGTTCTGCTCGGCGGCCTGCCGGTAGTCCGCGCCGTGCGCGATCTGCATGAACCACAGCCGGGCCGTCAGCGCCCCGAACAGCAGGACGATGACCGCGCCGAAGACGCGCGCGCGCCCGGCAGACGCCCTGTGGTCATCCACCGGGCCGGGCGTGGGGGCGGGCCGGCG
Source organism: Capsulimonadaceae bacterium (assembly GCA_965277485.1). Lineage (GTDB taxonomy): Bacteria > Armatimonadota > Armatimonadia > Armatimonadales > Capsulimonadaceae > JAFAZD01. Next base: position 16,097 of record CBDICZ010000006.1, read on the forward strand.
CTCCGGCGTCAGGTTCGGTCGCGGGGCGGTGATCATGGGTCCGCGTCCTTCAGTGTTCGCCCGGCGGGGGCGGGTGCAGGCGGCTGTAGCGGCGCGGCTCCGCGCCCCGGACGTAGGTACGCTCCACGACCTCCGGGTCCCACTGGGTCGCCAGCAACCCGTCCTCCGGGTTGATCCGCACGGTCACGGTCTGTGCCTGATGGCGGGCCGGGGCGGGCGCGGACCGGGGCGCGGGGGCCGGGCTGGGGGTGGTGACCACCGGTGCGCTGGGCGCTGGAGGGGACACAACCGCGTGACGGCGCGGGCGGACAGGGGCCGGAGGCGGGCTGCCACCGCCGCCGACCGCCAGCGGGACGCCGCCGCCGTCCGCCGGGGGAACGCTGCTCGGGCCGGTGTCAACGGCGTTGGTCGGAGCCGTGGCCACGGGAGGCGTACCCGCTGGAGCCACATCCGGCGGCACGGCGTCCGTGGGCGTGGCCGCCGGGGCGTCCGTGACATTCGCGCGATGTCGGTGATGATGGAAGGGAGTGGGTACATCCGTGGGAACGACCGCAGGGACAGTCCCGGAGGCCGGGGCGGGCGCGGCGGGTTTGGGCTTCACGCCATGCGGCCTGCCCGCCAGAGCGCGGGCGCGCTCGCGGGCCTGGTCCTGGAGCATGATCGGCTCGGCGTCGGTGATGAAGCGCGCCCAGATCGGCGCGCAGACGGTTGATCCCCAGGAGTTGCCGGACATCGGCTCGCCGTATCCGGTCCGGGTCGGGTGTCCGGCCCAGACCACGCAGACCAGGTTGGGCGTGTAGCCGTCGAACCAGACGTCCCGGTGGTCCTGGGTCGTTCCGGTCTTGCCGCGCGCGTCCGGGACCAAAGACTCGATGTT
>CBDICZ010000007.1:0-89048 GCA_965277485.1 Capsulimonadaceae bacterium
CGCGACGGCCCCGGACGGCGCGGAGCCGGACGTGACGGACGACCTGACCGACACCGGCGCTCCCGTGGGCGACGCGGCTGAGACGGCCCCGGTCCGACGTCGGACGGGCGCGCGTCCGCCCCCCTCTTCCCGTACCCGCGCCGATGTGCCGTCCTCGGACCCCCTTTCCGGCCTGCTGTCCTCCCTGCCCGCGTCCCTGAACGTGGTCGACCTGGTCCAGATCGGCGACCGCCCGGTGCGGCAGATTCTGGTGCGGGCCAAAGTCATTGACATTGACCGGAACTCCTTGAGCCAGGTCGGCATTCAGTGGGGGACGCTGGCGCTGACCACGTCCCGGTCCGGCAACCAGTACGCCCTGGAGCCGCAGCCGATCCTGTTCGGACAGTCCACCAGGGACGTGCTGTCCGACCCGTTCAGCGTCGGCGGGGCGCTGAAGCGAGTCTCCCCACTGGCGGCCTCCCTGTCCGCCCTGATCACGGACAACAAGGCGCGCGTCCTGTCCGAGCCGTCCCTGCTCGTGCGCGACGGCGCGGAAGGCAGCATCCTGGTCGGCGGCGAGATTCCGGTTCCGGTGGCGCAGACCAGCAACGGCTACGCGGGGGCGAACGTGTCGGTGGAGTACAAGCCCTACGGCGTCCGGCTGGACGTCCAGCCCACCATCGTCGGGCCGGGGACCGTCGAGCTGACCGCCGCGCCGGAGGTCAGCGACCTGGACTACAACAACGGCGTGATCTTCAACGGCTTGTCGATTCCCGCTTTGACAGTCCGGCGGGCGACATCTACACTGCAATTGCAGGACGGGCAGACGCTGGTGATCGGCGGCCTCTACAGCAGTTCCAGCTCGAAGCAGGTGCAGCGCATCCCCCTGCTCAGTCAGATTCCCGTCATCGGCGAGTTCTTCAAGTACTCGGAGGACCGCAAGCAGGACAGCGAGTTGCTGATCCTGATCTCCGTGCAGATCGTCGCGCCTGACGCCCCGGCCATCCAGCCGCCCCCGCCGGGGAGCGCGCAGAACCCGGCCCTGGGGGACGCGCCATGATCCGCGTCCTGATCGCCGCCGGGGACTCGGCGCTGCGCGAGCGGCTGCGGGCGGCCCTCTCCGCCGCGCCGGACCTGGAGATCGCCGGGCTGGCGCGCGACGGGCAGGAGGCGACGCAGATGGCGCACGCCCTGCGGCCCGACATCGCGGTGCTGGCCGCCGAGATGCCGGTCTGCGACGGCTGGCGGGCCGCGGAGTTCCTGTCCCACTCGGCCGACCTGACCACCGACGTGCTGCTACTCTCGGACGGCGGCCCGGACGACCTGCGCCGGGCGATGCGGGCCGGGGCGCGCGAACACCTGGCCTGGCCCGCGCAGGCCCAAGACCTGGTCCCGGTGGTGCGGGGGCTGGCCGAGGAACAGAAGCGGCGGCGCTCGGCGGCGTTCGCGCAGGCGTCCGACCCGGCCCGGATGTGCCGGATCATCACCGTCAGCGGGGCCAAAGGCGGCGTCGGCAAGACCACGCTGGCGACCAACCTGGCGCTGGCGCTGATGGGGGAGACCGGCGAGCCGACGGTATTGGTGGACCTCTACACACAGTTCGGGGACGTGGCGATGCTGCTGAACCTGACGCCACGCCGCAGCCTGGCCGACCTGGCGGCCCGGCCCACGCCGGAGGCGGACGCGGCGGCGCTGGAAGACCACCTGGAGCGGCACGAGTCCGGCCTGCGGGTGCTGACCGGCGCGACCACGCCGGTGGCGCTGGACGCCATCTCCGCGCCCTTCCTGGATCACGTCTTCGGCCTGCTCAAGAGCCGGGCGCGCTTCGTGGTGCTGGACGTGCCGCCGATCCTGCACCCGACCACGCTCCACGCGCTGTCCCACGCGGCCCACGCGCTGCTGGTCGCCAACCTGTTCGACCTCACCACGGTCAAGGACACCCGGCTGCTCCTGGAGGCCATCGGGGGGCGCTACGTCCCGCGCGAGAAGATATGGGTCGTCCTGAACCGGGTCTCGCGGCGCAACCGACTGAGCGTCCTGGAAATCGAGCGGGCACTGGGCCATCCCGTGACCGCCCAGATTCCCAACGACGGCCGGGTCGTCCCGCAGTCGGTCAACCAGGGGACGCCGTTCGTGCTGTCGCAGCCGCGCAGCGCCGTCGCACAGAGTGTGCGGGACCTCGCCTGCCGACTGGCTCTGGGGGAAAGGGGAGGCCCCTGATGTCGTTTGAACTGTCTCTGAGAGCGCCGGAGGCCGTGTCCGTGGACTGGCGGGGGCTGATCGGGAGAGTTCATCGCCGCTTCGTCGCCGAGTCCGACGTGGCGGCCATCAGCCGCCTGACGCGCGCGGCCCTGGCGGAGCCGGTGCGGCGGACGGCGGCGGAGGTGCTGGCGGCGGACGGCGTCGCCCTGCCGGGCCGTCAGCGGGACGCGCTCGTGGAGGCAGTCCTCAGCGAGATCGCCGGGCTGGGGCCGCTGGACGCTCTGCTCGCCGACCCGGAGATCACGGAGATCATGGTCAACGGTCCGGCTCAGGTCTATGTGGAGCGCGGCGGACGGCTGGCCCCGGCCCCAGTCGTCTTCGAGGACGACGCGCACATCCGGCGCATCATGGAACGCATCGTCGCGCCCCTGGGACGGCGCATTGATGAGGCGTCCCCGCTCGTAGATGCCAGACTCGCCGACGGCAGCCGCGTCAACGCAATCATCCCGCCCCTCGCCGTCAAGGGGCCGACACTGACCATCCGCAAGTTCGCGCCCGTCCCCTATGTCGCCGATGACCTTGTTCGGTTCGGCACGCTGACGCCCACGATGGCGGAATTTCTTCGTGCCTGCGTCGCCGCCCGGCTGAACATCCTGGTCTCCGGCGGGACGGGGTCGGGCAAAACGACGACGCTGAACGCCCTGTCCAGCTTCATCCCGCCGGATGAGCGCATCGTTACCATCGAGGACGCCGCCGAGCTGCAGTTGCAGCAGGGGCACGTCGTCGCCCTGGAAAGTCGGCCCGCCAACTTAGAGGGCAAGGGCGAGATCACCATCCGGCACCTCGTCCGCAACGCCCTGCGGATGCGGCCCGACCGGATTCTCTTGGGCGAGGTCCGGGGCGGCGAGGCGTTGGACCTGCTGCAAGCGATGAACACAGGGCACGACGGGTCGCTCTCCACCGTCCACGCCAACGGCCCGCGCGATGCGCTGTCCCGCCTGGAGACGATGGCGCTGATGGCCGGGACCGAACTGCCGCTGCAGGCGGTGCGCGAGCAGATCGCGGCCTCGGTCCAGTTGATCGTTCACCAGGCCCGTGGGCGCGACGGCGCGCGCCGTGTCACGCACGTCACGGAGACCCACGGGATCGCCGCCGACGTGATCGCGCTCCAGGACATCTTCCGCGTGGAGGCGGGCGGCCCGATCCGGCCCACGGGCCTGCGCCCGCGCGTCCTGGACCTCATGGACGAGCGGGGCGTCCCGCTGCCGGAACTGTGGGGAGTGGGATGACGCCGCTCGTTTCTGCCCTGCTGGCCTTTGCACTTTGCAGTGGCGCGGCGTTCGCCGTGCTGGAGGGACGGACACGACGCCGACGGTTCGCGGAGCGGCTGGAGCGGGCGGCCCTGTCGCCGGACGCTCCCAGGCCGGGCGTGGAGGACGCGGCACCGGCGGCCTCATCCTCACCTGCGCCTCTCCGGCGTCTGTCGCAGTGGGCGGGGCGGGACGCGCGGCGGCGGCGGTTCGACACGCAGATTCCCGACACGCTGCTGCTGATCGTAGCCGCCCTGCGGGCGGGCCACTCCCCGGCGCGAGCGGTGCAGATGGTCGCCGAGGAGATGCCGCCGCCGATGGCGGACGAGTTCGCGGTCGCCCTGGGCGAGATTCGCCTGGGCCTGCCGGCGGCGACGGCACTGGCGCGGGTGTCCGGGCGCGTCCGTTCCCCAGACTGGGACCTCGTGGTCACAGCGGTGACGACCCAGCTCCAGACCGGCGGCAACCTGGCGGAGATCCTGGAGCGCATCTCCGGCACGATCCGCGAGCGGGTGCGGGTGCAGGGCGAGATCGCCGCGCTGACGGCGGAGGGGCGTCTGTCGGCGTTGATTCTCGTGCTGCTGCCGCCCCTGCTGGCCCTGCTGCTTTTGGTCCGCGACCCGCACTACTTCCAGCCCCTGACCGGCAGCCCGCTGGGCCGCCTGCTCATCGCCGGGGCCGTCGCCGGGCAGGGCCTGGGCACGCTGATCGTCCGTGGGATGCTGGCCGTGGAGGTGTGACAGTGCTTGTTCTGATCGTCTGCCTGGCATTCCTCGCCGGGGCATTGCTGGCGGTGGGGCTGTCGGCATCGCCGGGCCGATGGGACGCCGTCGGCGTCCGGCTGGGCCGAATCGCCGCCGGGCCGGAGACGCCCCGACCCGCGCCCGCACAGAAGACCGACGTGCTCCCCTCGCCCCACCCCATCCGCGCCGCCGTGCGCCGCCTGCTCGCGCCGCTGGGCGGCTCCCCGGCGACGCGGGCACAGATGGAACGGGCCGGGCATCCGGGGGGTATGGAAGCCGCCGAGTTTACGGGCCTGCGCATTTGCGCCGCCCTGCTCTTTCTGCTGCTGGCCCCGTTGGCAGCGCATCTCTTGGGCAGGACACTCCCCATGAAGATCACCGTCGCGCTGCTGGACATCGTGATCGGCCTCTGCGTACCCGACGCCTGGCTGGCGGGGAAGACCAGCGCCCGGCAGGCGCAGATACGCAAGTCCCTCCCGGACGTGCTGGACCTGCTGGTGGTGAGCATGGAGGCGGGGGTGGGGTTTGACGCGGCGGTGGCCCAGGCCGCGAGCGCCATGCGGGGGCCGCTGCCTGACGAGATGCGCCGCGCGCTTCAGGAGATGCGCCTGGGTCGGACGCGCGCGGAAGCGCTGCGCGCGATGGCGGCGCGGGCCGATGTCGCCGAACTGACAAGTTTTGTGACGGCGGTGACTCAGGCGGACCGGCTGGGGGCGGGGGTCGCGTCCACCCTGCGTGTGCAGAGCGAGACGGCGCGGGCGCAGAGGATGCAGCGCGTCCGCGAGGCGGCGGCGCGTCTGCCGACCAAGATGCTGTTCCCCCTGGTCTTTTTCCTGCTTCCCGCCCTGTTCGTCGTGCTGCTGGGTCCGGGCCTCATCAACCTGATGCGCGCCCTGAAGCACTGAGACAACAAAAAAAGCGGGGAGCGCATTTGCTCCTCGCCGCCTCAATTTTTCGAACGTGAATACAGTATACATCAAACGGCTGACGATGTCAACATAGTTGCTATCATAGAGACTAGTGTCGTCTTCGGCTTTTTCCCGCATACCCTCACAATTCACGTTCGTTCAAGCAATGATTTTTGACATCAGACCAGTATGAGTGGGTCTCAGCGTTTCCCATTTGTCTCAATAAAATCTGACTTGGCAATGGGAAAGGGCGTTGTGCCGGATCGCCGGGTATACTGTCCCAAAAGCGGCGGTGCAGGCACGGTGGCGATCTCTTCCGGGGCGAGAACGAAAACCAAAGAAGGGCTGGGGCGGACGCGCGGGGTCAAGCCCGCCGACCCGGACGCGCGGGCGCAGCGCGTGGCGGCGGCGGTCCGTGACCTGGAACGCATCGGGGCGGCCTTCACGGTGGCCGACGTGGCGGAGCGGGCGGGCGTCTCGCGGGCGACCATCTACCGCACGGCGGCCCTGCGCGAGCTGATCGGGGCGCGGGGCGACTGCGCGCGGCCTGTGGACCCGGCGCTCCACGCCCGGCTGACCACGCGGCACGACGCCCTCAAGACGAAGGCGCGCGACCTGCGGCGGCAGTTGACCGATGTGGAGCGCGGCTGGGAGGAGATGCGCGAGCGGGCGCTGACGGCGGAGCGGCGTTTGCAGGCGGCGGAGAAACACCTCGCCGCGCTGGCCGCCCAGCAACGGTCCGCCAACGGGACGGGCAGCGGGACGCTCGCGGGCGCGGCGGCCCGCCTGGGGCCGGACGCCATGCGCCGGGCGCGGCGTCAGATCGCGGCGGTGCTGCACCCCGACCTGTTCACCCAGGACCCGGCGGCGGCGGCCCTGGCGACGGAACTGCTCAAATCACTCAACGCCCTGACGGGATAAAACAATGCCTGACCTGCTGGTTCCTCTTTACCGCCTTCCGCCACGCCCTGACGAAGCCGCGCTGCGGGCGCAAGGGATTGTTCTCCGTCGAGCGAACACGTTCGAGCTGTCCCGCGTGTGCGAGTTCATCCGAACGCACTTCTCGCAGGGCTGGGCGGACGAGGCGGCCGTCACGTTCGGGCGCCAGCCGCTGACGTGCTTTCTAGCCGTGGTGGAGGGTCAGATCGCCGGGTTCGCCGCCTACGACTCCACGCGGCGCGGCTTCTTCGGTCCGACGGGCGTAGACCCGGCCCTCCGGGGCAAGGGTCTGGGCCGGGCGCTGCTGCTGGCCTCGCTCTGGGGCCTGTTCGACATGGGCTACGCCTACGGCGTCATCGGCGCGGCGGGGCCCGTGGAGTTCTACCGGAAGGCCGTGGGCGCCATCGTCATCCCCGACAGCGCCCCCCACGCCTCCCCCGGCGTCTACGCCGACCTGCTCAAGCCTCCCGCCCCTTAAGTTTTGCTGAACGTCAGTGTCGCCGACCCTGACGTGTTACAGCCGACGCTCGCATCCGCCGGGTTATTGTCCAGGCAGGTCGTGCCCGTGGCGTTGCCGCCGGCTGCTGCATCCTGCTGAGTTCCGTCCGTCGCGGCGTCGGCCCCACTGGAAACTCGGCCCGGCTGGAGGTACTTCACGTGGCCGTCGGCGGCCAGGTAATTCGCCCCGTTGGTGTGAACCGTGCCCCCACTGATGGTATTGAAGTTGCGCCCCGGAAAGATGCCGGTGGCGTACTTGGCGGTCCCCCCATTGACGCCGGAGTAGCCTTGCGTGATGGGGGCACCAACCGCAAACCCCACCGGCGAATAGTCCTCGTTTGGGTTGGTCACATCGCACACGGCACCCTGATCCTCCGCCAACATGACCGTGGAGGCGGGCGCATTGAACTGTGCCAGTGTGGCTCCGACGACGTTCTTATTCAGAAAGTACGAGACCGGCACGTGTGGCGGATTGTCTGTGGTCTGCGTGGTGGGATCGTCGGGACACTTGTAAATGCCGGTACTCTTGACATAAGGGTATGTCGGTCCGGCCCATCCTGGAAACGTCGCGTTGTTGGTGGTGTCAACCTGGTAATTGTTCGCCGGGTTGCCCCTCAAGTAGTAGAGCTTCTCGTCGTTGTCCTGCGCATACTGTAGAATGCCGAGACCGAGCTGCTTCATGTTGCTGTCGCAGGTGATCTGCCGGGCCTTCTCGCGGGCCTTGGCGAAGACGGGGAACAGGATGGCGGCGAGAATCGCGATGATGGCGATGACGACAAGGAGCTCAATCAGGGTGAACCCTCGGCGCGGATTACGGGGCTGGAGCATGGTGTACCTATCTTTCTGGAACGGTAGTCTCTTTCCATAGACGCAGAATCAGGGGCCGGAGTTTCGGATTTTTTGTATCGTTATGAAATATTTTTTCAGGCGGCGAGGGAGAGGGGCGGGCTGTCCGAGACGGGCGGGTGCAATCGGTCCGCCAGGCGGCCCAGTTTGCGCTCCATCTTGTCGCGGTACATCTGCGTGTCGGCGGCGGACAGCAGGGTAGTGCAGTCCGTGCCGTCCTGCGGAAAGCTGGCATGGCCGATGGAAACGCCCAGGCGCAGCGCGCCCAGCTTGGGGTGCAGCAGGCCAGGGTCGTAGCCCTCCACCGCCGCCTGGATGCGGTCGGCCATGGCGGCGGCCTCGGCCGGCCCCGCGCCGTGCAGCACGATCAGGAATTCGTCGCCGCCGTGGCGGGCGACGACGTCCCCCTCGCGCACGTGCGACCGGAAAATGCGCGCCAGGTCCTGCAGCACCTGGTCGCCCTTGAGATGGCCGAAGTTGTCGTTGATCGGCTTGAAGCTGTCCAGGTCCAGACACAGCAGGGCGAACGGGTGGGCGGCGGCGTCCGGGCGGGTGCAGCAGGTGTTGACGGCTTCTGTCAGGTGGCGCACGTTGGCGAGGCCGGTCAGCGGGTCGGTCAGCGCCTGGCTGCACGCGCGGTCGAAGAGGCGGGCGTTGTTGAGCGCCATGGCCGCCCGCTCGGCGATGGTCTCCAGCAGCCGACGGTCGTGGTCCCCCAGCCCGGCGGCGGACGGGTGGTACAGATTGATCGTCCCCAGAACCACGCCCTGATGCACGATGGGCACGATGACCGCCGATTGCAAGGGCACCCACGCCGCACTCGCCACGCCGATCAGCATCAGGTCATCGGTGTCATACTCGCCCATGTACGTCGCGCGGCTCGCGGCGGCCGTCCGTGAGCAGCCGGTGCGCGCCAGGGTGCGCGCCCCCAGGAAGAATTCTTGGTTGATGCCGACGGCGGCCCGCACGGTCATGCCGCCGTCCGCGTCGTCGTGGAGCAGGAACAGGCAGGCCGTGCCGGGCAGGATGGCCTCCATCTTGCGCGCCAGGATGTCCAGCGTCTCCTGAAGGCCCAGGCTGGAGGAGAGTGTCTGGGCGACCTCATAGAGCGCCCACAGCTCGGCGGAGGCGCGCTGGATGTCGCGGGCGGCCTGGTTGGACCGGGGCGTGAACGCCGGGCCACCGGCGGACTGCGCGGCATGCCACTCCTGCGGCTCGGCGACCATCTCGCCGACCACGCCGTCAATGATCGCCAGGAAGGCGGCGGAAATGGCCGGGTCAAAGTGCCGCCCGGTGTCGCGCAGGATGACTTCCACGGCCTGCGCATGGGTCCACGCCTTGCGGTAAGGCCGCGCCGACGTGAGCGCGTCATAGACGTCCGCCACGGCCAGGATGCGGGCCGTCAGTGGGATGTCCTCGCCCGCCAGCCCGTCCGGGTAGCCGGTGCCGTCCCACTTCTCGTGGTGGTACTTGACCACGGGCAGCACGGGGTACGGGAAGTCCACCGGGTCCAGAATCGCCGCGCCGATGGTCGGGTGCAGCTTGATCTTGTCGAATTCCTCGTCGGTCAGCCGCCCCGGCTTGAGCAGGACGTGTTCCGGGACGCCCAGCTTGCCGATGTCGTGCAGCAGCGCGCCCGTGTTCAGCCCCTCCAGCTCCATGCCGCTCAGGCCCAGGTGACGCGCCGTCGCCATGGCGTAGCGCTGGACGCGCAGGATGTGCTGGTGGGTGTACTGGTCCTTGGCGTCAATCGCCAGCGCCAGGCTCTTGATGGTCGCCAGATACAGGTCGGCCAGGTGCGCCTGACTCTTTTTCAGCTCCTCGATGTGCCGTTGCTTCTCGGCAGCCCGCCCCGCGTGACCGGCGTAGGACTGGTAGATGAGGTAGGAGACCGGCGACAGGAAGAGCAGGACCACCCCCGCGCTGCGCCCGCCCAGAATCATGACCAGGGTACTGATGCAGGCCCCGGCCAGATACGAGGGCGCGAGCCAGGGAAAGTTCTCGCGCCAGACCCGCAGGGGACGCTGGCCGGTGCAGAGGGCGATGATGACCGAGGTGCCGCCGGTATTGACCCCGAAGAACATCAGGCTGGAGGCGGCCACGGCGGTGAACGTGTGCAGCGGCGACAGCGACAGCGACCCGCCGTTGACTTCCAGGAAAACAAGGCCCGCCAGCCACGCCTCCAGCACCGCCAGTGACACGTTGAACAGAAACTGGTGCAGGCGCTGACGCCTGGGGAACAGGCAGGCCGAGGCGCACCCGACGGCGTTGACCAGCAGTCCGCCCGACGGGCCGAAACGCAGCATGGCGGCGAAGGTGACGGCGAAGCCGAGCGAGACCGCCAGGTCGCTGGAGTCCTTGTGGGAGCTGAGGAGGATCTTGCGCCCCCCGGCCAGCAGGGCCAGGGCCAGGAACAGGGCCAGTTCCCAGGGCTGGGCATGGACATGGGGCGGCGGCGTCAGGCACGCCGCCGCCACCACGAGCAGACAGGCCAGGCAGACCGAGACCAGATAAAGTTGTGCGCTCCGAGGCAATGCGCGCATGGATCGTCCAAACCCCCGTCACAAGACAGGAGATTGTTCCATAGGCGGCGCGCGAAGGCCAACGCTTTTTTCGGCGCAACCGAACCTGGCCTCCTTGATGCCTGTGAGGTCCCTGTTGTCTTCGCCGTCCAGGGAACGCTCCGGGGGCAACTCGCCATTCTGTTAACTGATGTTAGCAGGCCCGTCGGGGCGGAGGATCGCCCCGCCTCGGAAGGCGTCCTTCGGACGAAGAGGCACGCGCTGCCCCTGTGGGGGCCGTTTTCGTCCGAAGGACGTGCTGTTCAGGCGGGGCGATCCTCCGCCCCGGCGCGACAGCACATAGAGTTTGCGTAACATCAGCTGTCAATTCATTTTCTCATAGGCCGCGCTGACGGCGGCGGCGTAGACCAGGTGATGAAAGGCGTCATCGGCGATCTCCGCTGCGCCCCACTCGGAGACGGGCGGGGCAACGCCCAGGGCGGGCAGCATCAGCAGGGCGCTGCCGTAGACGGCGGCGAAGTGGGCGAGCATGGCGGGCGTCCCACGCAGGCCCAGAGCGCCGATCAGTCCGCGCACCGCACCCCAGCCGGTTCCGTAGCCGAAGTGGACGAGATTCGAAAAGCGCTGCTTTTCCTCATCCCCCGTCGGCTGCACCCCCAGGACCTTCCCGGCGGCCTCCGCCGGGGTGCTGCTGGGCGGGCGCTTGCGCAGCGCGTTGTCCGCCGTCTGCGTCACAGTCATCACGAGCGTTCCGGCGAAGCCCGCGAACAGCCCCTTGCCGATGTCTGCGGCCAGCGTTCCGAGTTTCATCGCGCCCCCTCCCCAGACTCGCCCAGCGCCGCGCCGCTGACCGGGAGGCCACCCCCTCCCAAAGCCGCCGTGTCCACGGCCATGCTCCCGGTGTCCGTGTCGCCGGCGGCAGCGTCCTGGTTCCCGTTCAGACTGTTGGCGTCCTGACCGCCCGCGTCGTCCAAAGAATCGCCGCCGCTCGTGATGCTGCCGTTCGCCAGGGGGCCGAAGTTGGGCGTCGCGCGCCCGCCGGATGCGGCGTCCGGGCTGCCGTCCCGCGTGTTGGCCGGAGGGCCGCCCACGGCCCCGGCGGCAGGTGTGCCTTTGCTCGCGTCGCCGGTGGTGACGGCGTTGCCTGCCATTCCGCCGGTGAGGGGACCGCCGCTGGTCTGACCTCCCACGGTGTTCATGCCGGTCCCCGTGGTCGTCCCCGCTCCGGTCGTCGTATCGCTGTCCCTCGTGTCCGTTCCCTCAGCCATCGTCGTTCCTCCACGGCGCGTCAGCACGCCTTGCCGAGTTCATGCCAACTTGTCTCGGTCACGTCCACGCCGTAGTGCCGCGCCGGCGAGGCTCAACAGTGCGCCGGTCGTTACGAGAAGTGTCGTCTGCTGTTTCATCGTTGTGGTCCTTCCGTAGGGACAAAATCGGGCGAGTGGGTCGCCGTCATAGTGTCCCCGGTGGAAGACCGGGATAAACGAAGCGCCCGCAGAGTTTGCGGGAGGCTGGACCCATGACAGGAAAGTAGGGGCATGGCATGCCATGCCCCTACAAAAAGCCATGCCCGTCCTGACGCTTCAGAGCTGCGTCATCCCGCCGTCTACGGGGAATTCGGCGCCCGTCGTGAACGTGGCGTCGAACGCCAGGAAGGCGACGGCCTTGGCGACCTCCTCGGCTTGGCCCACGCGCTTCATGGGGACGCTCTCGCTCATCTGCGCCGCCATTTGGTCGACCATCTCCGGGGGCAGGCCGATCTTGGTGACGATCGGCGTGGCGATGGGACCGGGGCTGACCGCGTTGACCCGGATGCCGCGCGGCAGGAGTTCGGCGGCGAGGGTGCGGGCGAGCGAGCGGAGCGCGGCTTTGGCCGCCCCGTAGGCGCTGATCATCGGGATGCCCTTCTCGTCGGCGCTCGAGGTGGTGAGGACGACCGCGCCGCCTTGGGGCATCAGCGGCGCGAGCTTCTGCACCGTGAAGTACGGCCCCTTGGCGTTCAGATCGAGCATCTCGTCGTAGACGGCCTCGGTGGTCTGATCGAACGGCACGAAGCGGGCGAGTCCCGCGTTGACGAACAGGACGTCCAGCGAGCCGAACTCATCTTTGACCTTCGCGGCGAGCGTGTCAATGTCCGCCAGTGAGGCCGCGTCGCTGTGCAGAACGACCGCCCGGTCGCCGAGTTCGACACGCGCCTCGTCCAATGTCTTTGCGGTGCGGCCGGTCACAAGCACCCGCGCCCCCTCGCCGATCAACAGCTTCGCGGTCGCCAAGCCGATCCCGCTCGTGCCGCCCGTGATCACGACTGTCTTTCCGTCATAAAGTCCCATGATTCGTGTGTCTCCTTTGCGGATTTTTGAACCGCATGGTATTATAATAGGGATATCACAGCAAAGTCAAGGATTTCGAACTGAATGGTTAAAAAATCTCCGCGCCCCCGTGGGAGGCCGCGCCGGTTCGATGAGGGGGAGGCGCTGGACCGGGCCATGCGCGTCTTCTGGGCCCGAGGCTACGACGGCGCAACGGTGGACGACCTTGTCGCCGGGATGGGATTGGGCCGTCCGAGCCTCTACGCGACGTTCGGGGACAAGGCGACGCTCTTCATGCGTTGCCTGGAGCACTACGGGCGCAGCGTGGGGGCGCAGGCGGTCGAGGCCCTGTGCGCGGAACCCGACGTGCGGGGGGCGATTCGCGGCTTTCTGCGGCAGGCGGCTGAGAGCGCCACCGGCGCGGACACCCCGCCCGGCTGCCTGATGGCCTGCGTCGTGCCCTCGGTCGGCGACCCCAATGTCCGGGAGTTCTCGACGCGGGCCTTGGATACGGTGGAGGGAATCATCGCCCGGCGACTCCAGGACGCGGTGGCCGCCGGGGAACTGCCGCCGGACTTCCCCTGCGTCCCGCGCAGCCGCCAGGTCGTCGGGATGGCGATGGCCGCGGCCCTGCGCGCCCGTGCCGGCGCGATGCGCGAGAGTCTTCTCGCGGACGCCGATGACGCGGCGGCCCTCATCTTATCCGACGGGGCCCGCCGCGACGAGATCGCCTGACGTACCCTCGAAGCGGCGGAAGTTCTCCACGAAGCGGGCGGCGAGGGCGCGAGCGGCACTCTCGTAGGCGGCGGGGTCGGGCCAGGTCGCGCGCGGGTCCAGGACCTCGGACGGGACACCCGGCACGGATTGGGGGATGTGCAGGCCGAAGAGGGAATCGGTGCCCGTCGGAACGTCAGAAAGCGCGCCCGCCAAGATGGCGTGGATCATGCGCCGGGTCAGCGTCAGGTCCATGCGCTTGCCGACGCCGTAAGGCCCCCCGCTCCAGCCGGTGTTCACCAGCCAGCACTGCGCGCCGTGCCGGTCCAGGCGCTCGCCGAGCATCCGGGCGTAGCGCGCGGGCGGCAGGGACATGAATGGCGCGCCGAAGCAGGTGGAGAAGGTCGCCTGGGGCGTCGTCACCCCGCGCTCCGTGCCCGCGAGTTTGCTGGTGTAGCCGGACAGGAAGTGGTACATTGCCTGGTCGCGGGTCAGCCGGGCCAGGGGCGGCAGGACGCCGGTGGCGTCGGCGGTCAGAAAAATGACGTTCCGGGGGTGGCCGCCGACGCTGGGGATGACAACATTGGGGATGTAGTCCAGCGGGTAGGCGGCGCGGGTGTTCTCGGTGTGCCGGGGGTCGTCATAGTCCGGGCGGCGCGTGTCCGGGTCAATGACGACGTTCTCCAGCACCGTCCCGTAGCGGATGGCGGACCAGATTTCCGGCTCCCCAGCCTCACTGAGATGAATGCACTTGGCGTAGCACCCCCCCTCGAAGTTGAAGACGCCGTGGTCGGACCAGCCGTGTTCGTCGTCGCCGATCAGCCGCCGCTCCGGGTCGGCGGACAGCGTGGTCTTTCCCGTCCCCGAAAGCCCGAAGAACAGGGCCACGTCGCCCGCCGCGCCGACATTGGCCGAGCAGTGCATCGGGAAGACGTCGGTGCCTTTTTGGGGCAGCAGAAAGTTCAAGGCGCTGAACAGGGACTTTTTGATCTCGCCCGCGTACTCCGTGCCGCCGATGAGGGCGAGGCGTCGTGTCAGGTCCAGAAGGATGAACGTCTCGGACTTGGTCCAGTCGCGTATGGAATCGGCCAAAAACCTCCCGGCGTCAATGATAGTAAACTGGGGCGTGTGCGTCGCCTGCTCTTCAGACGTGGGCCGAATAAAAAGCTGATGCGCGAACAGGCTGTGCCAGGCCTGCTCCGTGACGACCCGGATGGGCAGCCGGTACGCGGGGTCGGCCCCGGCGAAGCCGTCGAAGACGAACACGTCGCGGCCCTGCAAGTAGGCTTCCACGCGCCCCCACAGGGCGTCGAAGTTCTGCGGGTCGAACGGCTGGTTCGCCTTGCCCCAGTCCACCTGGCCCTGTGTCATGGCGTCCTCGACGATGAACTTGTCGCCGGGCGAGCGCCCCGTGTACTTGCCGGTGCGGACGACGAGCGCGCCGTTGTCGGCGAGCGTCCCCTCGCCGCGACGGACGGCCTCCTCGATCAGCACGGAGACGGACGGGTTCAGGAACGCATTGCGGGCGCGGGACAGGTCCAGTTCGGACATCGGCGGGCTTCCTTTTCGCCGCCATGATACCCGATAAACGGTTCCCTTATGGTTTCGCGGCGAGGAGTTGGCAGCCGTAAAACGGCATGGTCGGGTGGTCAGGACGCTGCCCCCGTGCCACGGCGGCGAGGGCCTGGGCTGCCCAGCCCGTGCGGGAGTCGCTGCAGAAGCGACCGGCATTGTAGGCTCCGACGTAGGCGATTCGGCCCCGCCGGTCCAGGATCACGGCGGCCGGGGCGGCCCAGACGCCCAGGGCCAGGGCGAGGCGGTTGCCAGCGTCGGCCAGGGCCGGGTCGCGCGCCAGGACGTGCCGCGCCCGCCACAGGGCCAGGGCGCGGCGCTGTTCTTGGGGGGAGGCCCCGGACGCGATGACGGTGACGAACCGGACCCCCTGCGGCTCAGAGCGGGCCGCCAGGGCCGCGACTTCCGGCTCGGCGAACCGCGAACAGGCGCAGTCCGGGTTCCAAAAATTCAACACCATGATCGGCCCGGCCACGCCGAGCGCGACCTCGCCCCGGTCGGTCCGCAGCGTCGCCATCACGCCGGGGGGCGGCACGGAGACATGAGGCGTGGCCGCGCCGGGCGGCCGGGAAGCGGGCCGAAGATAGCGCCCCTCGAACACCCAGAAGGCCGACACCGTGATGACGGCCCACGCCGCCAAGAGTCCGGCGATGGACAGCGACTGCCTCTTCACGCCGCCAGCCTCAGAGGAATGGCGGGAGGCGCCTCCGCGTCGTCCTCCAGGGCCGGAACGGTCGTGTCGGTGCGGAAGCGCTCCAGCGAGCCGCTGACGGCCTCGGCGGTGGCCGCCACCTGCGCCGTGATGTCGGCGAGGCGGCGCAGGGACAGGGACTGCTCGGCCACGATGGCGGCGACCTGCTGGGTGGCGGCGCTGGTCCTGCCGGTGATGGCCGCGATGCTTTCCACGCCGCCCTGGGCGGCCTCGGCCTGCGCGGCCATCGCCCGCGCCGCCGCGTCGTGGGCGGCGATCTCGTCCCGGAGGCCGGCGATCTGGCCGGCGAGTTCCGTTCCGGCCCCGCCGATGCCGAGGGCGTGTTCCTGGTTGCGCACGGCGAGGCCCGCGATGTGGCCCACCGCCCGCTCGGTGCGGCGGCCGGACGTGACCACCTGCTGCATCTTTTCCAGCACGCGGCGGAAGCCCTCCTCGTCCGGCGTCCCCTGGGTCGCCGAGAGGACCGCGCCGATCTCCACCGTCATCACCGTGACCAGGTCGTTGATCTGGCGGGCGGCGACGGAGGACTGGTCGGCCAGTTTGCGGACGTGGTCGGCGACCACGGCGAATCCGCGCCCGTGTTCCCCGGCGCGGGCCGCCTCGATGGCCGCGTTCAGGGCCAGCAGGTTGGTCTGGGCGGCGATCTGGCCGACGCTGTCCGCGCACTGGCGGATGTGGGAGGAGCGCTCCCCCAAACGCTCGACCTTGTCCGCGATGTCCACGACGGACGCCTGCAGGGCCTCCGCCGCCTCGGCGACGACCTCGGTGCCCTCCGACGCGGCGGCGCGGGCCTCCTGGGCGACGTCCGCCTGCTCGTGGCTGGCCTGGGCGACCTGCTGCGTCCGGGTGAGTAGCGCCTCCGTCGCCCCCCCCATCATCTCCGTCAGGGCGGTCTGGCGCTCGGCGGCGGCGGCCAGTGTGCGCGCCTGGCCGGTCAGCGACGACATCTGGCCGACGGCCTGGCGGGCCTGACGCGCCTGCTCGTGCGCGCCGGCGGAGACCTCGGTGATCGCGGCCTGGACCGCGTCGCCCGCCCCCTGGACGTCCTCCGTCTCCCGCGCGGCCTGAACGCCCCGCTCGTGGATGTGCCGCGCGTCCCCCTTGGCCCCGTCAATGCGGCTGCGGAGCCTCTCCAGCAGGTCGTTTACCGATGCGGCGGTCGCGGCCAGGGGCGAGCGCGGGTCCCAGTCGAGCCGGGCCGTCAGGTCCTCGCCCGACAGCCGCTCGGTCAGCGCCAGGGTGAACCGTCCCAACTCCTCGGCCTCGTGCCACTCCCGCCGCATCGGCGCGGAGAGGCAGATCAGCAGCGTCGTCTCGAAGACCACGAAGGCGGCATGGATGATGGTCAGCACCCACGGACCGACGGCGTCCGAGGTGTAGATGAACACTGGGACGTTGAGGGTCTGCAGCAGGGTGAAGGCGATGTGATGCAGGGTGATGGTGGCCGCGCCGACCATCAGCACGCGCCAGTCCCGATAGGCCAGCAGGAACGCCAGCGCGCAGAAGACGTGGAAGTGCGCTTCCGTCAGGCCGTGCGCCTGCTGGATGAACAGCGCGGAGAACACCAGCATCGCCGCCCCGGCGGCGCACCGGGTCACCAGGCCGCCGGGGCGGAGACGGGCGAGCAGGGTCACGACCAGCGCGGCGGGCAGGCCGACGGCCAGCGCCACCCCCCAGGTCTGGTACCACAGCGCCAGCAGCAACGACGCCGCGAAATGCGCCCAGAGAAGGGCCACGAAGAACCGGTCGAGTCGGGCCTCGGCCCTGGCGATTGAGAAGTCGGCGCGGGACGCAGTCACGTCTCAATTCTCCTTCCGGATCGGGAACAGTATCCGCTCGTTATCGGCTGATCCCGGTCGAATCCACAGGCCGCCGCGCCCCGAAGGCGCATTCGGGTAGACTGGGGGGGTGACGACCCAGGGCACGATTTTTCTGTTGATTGTGGCGACGCTGACGGCGCTGGCGGCGCGGCGGCTGCACGTCCCCTACACCGTCGGGCTGGTGGCGGTCGGCACGGCGCTGTCGCTGGCGCACGCGGGCGGCAGCATCGTCCTGACGCGGCGGCTGCTGTTCGACGCCCTGCTGCCGCCGCTGCTCTTCGAGGCGGCCCTGACACTGTCCTGGCGCGAGGTCCGGCGCGATGCCGCGCCCATCCTGACGCTGGCGACGGTGGGCGTGGTGATCTCGGCCCTGGTGGTCGCCGCCGGAATGACGGGACTGGCCCACTGGCCCTGGCCCGCCGCGCTGACGTTCGGAGTGCTGATCGCGGCGACCGACCCGGTCTCCGTGCTGGCGACGTTCAAGGAGACCGGGGTGACGGGGCGACTGCGGCTGCTGGTGGAGTCGGAAAGTCTGCTCAACGACGGCGTGGCCGCCGTGGGCTTCGCCCTCGCCCTGGCCTACGCGCAGAGCGATCACGCCGCCGGCCTGGGCGCGATGTCGCTGTCGCTGGCCTGGCAGGCCGGGGGCGGCATCGCCGTGGGGATTCTCTGCGGCGGCGTGGCGACCCTGCTGGCGGGCCGCCCGACGGCGGATCATCTGGTGGAGACGGCGCTGACGGCGGCGGCGGCCTACGGCTCGTTCCTGCTGGCCGACCGGCTGCACGCCTCCGGCATACTGGCGACGGTGGCGGCGGGCATGATGATGGGCAACATGGGCGCGCTGAACTGCAACGACTCGCAGTTCTTCACCGAGCGCGGGCGGGAAGTCGTCGATGCGTTCTGGGAGTTCGCCGCGTTCGTGGCGAACTCGCTGATCTTTCTGCTGATCGGCATCGGCGACGCCCACATTCCCTTCCGGGAACTGGGCGCGGGCGCGCTGGCGCTGGCCGTCGGCCTGGTCTGGCTGGGCCGCGCCGCGACCGTGTACCCCCTCTGCGCGCTGTTCGCCCGTTCATCCCAGCGCATCCCGAAGCGCCACCAGGACGTGCTGTTCTGGGGCGGCCTGCGCGGCGCGCTGGCCCTGGCGCTCGCCCTGAGCCTGCCGCCCACGCTGGCCTACCGCGCCGAGATCGTCATCGCCACCTTCGGCGTCGTCGCCTTCTCGGTCATCGTCCAGGGCGTCGCCATGCCCCTGCTCCTGCGCCGCTGGGGCCTGCTGCCCAAAGACGCCTAAATGGTGGCGGGTCCAGCGGCGCCGGTGTCGCTTTCCTCCTCGGTCATCACGTCCGTGCCGTCCGCGCGCGGGCTGCCGAGGTCGCTGTCGTTATTGCCGCCGTCTAAAGCGTCGCTGTCGGTGGTCAACTGCCGGTCCCCATCAATCATGTCGTCCATGTCATCGGCGTCATAGTCCGTCTCATCGGACGAGAGGGGCGGTGTCAGAAAGTCTTGGGTGTTCATGGCGTTTCTCCTGGGTCTTCTGCCAGCAGGATACCGCGCCGGGGTTTGTTCTTAACCCTCTCCTTTCGGAAGGAGAGGGTGGACCGGCTTGCCGGGCCGGGTGAGGTATCTTTGCCGGGCCGGGTGAGGTATCTTTGCCGGGCCGGGTGAGGTATCTTTGCCGGGCCGGGTGAGGTATCTTCCCTCACCCGTTCCCTTTCAGCGCCGCCAGCTTCTCGCAGTAGTTGGCGACGGTCAGCACGAACTGGGAGTGCGACCAGGTGAGCGGGGCGACGGAGAGCGGCTGCAAGGTGTGCGGGTGGACCTGTTCGGGCAGGACGCCGGTGGGCAGGGCGCAGCGGCAGGCCCACTCCAGCAGGTCCAGAGCGCCGCGCATCTCCGCCTCGGTCTTGGCGATGGCGATGTACCAGTCGGCCAGCCACAGCGTACAGATGATCCAGGGGTTGCCGGGGACACGCTCGAAATCGTCGTCCACGCGGAAATAGTAGTCGCGCTCGTAGCGGGCCAGGCCCCCTGAGCCGGCCTTGACCCAGAGGCGACGGCCCAGAGCTTCCATCATGGCCGTCACTTTGGGATCATCGGCGGGCAGGACGCCGAAGCAGAACACGGCGGCGGCGGACGCATCCACCGTCAAATCACGGGTGACGCCGCCTCGACCGTCGGGCGTGACCATGCGGGCGAACAAGGCGGCCTCGTCGTCCCAGAAGTGCCGGAGCAGGGCGTCGCGCGTCTCCCCGGCGGCCTTGCGGAACGTGGCGGCGGGCTTGGCGTCGCCCAGCAGGTCGGCCATGGCGGCGGCGGCGTCCAGGGCGGCGACCACGGCGGCGGTCGTCCATATGTGCGCGCCGCGCCGCTCCTCCCACACGTCCCAGGACGGCAGCGGCAGGCGCGTCTTCGGGTCACGGAAGCCGACCAGAAATTCGGCGGCGGGCCGGGCGAAGCGCCGGTAGAGGGATGCCAAAAAGTCCCGATCCTCGTGCTGCTGGGAGTGGTTCCAGAGCGACCACAACACCAATGCCGTGCCGTCCTCCTGGAACGGAATCTCCGGCTGCCCGTCCACGACCCACGGGTGCCAGGACGCGCCGAGCGTCCCGTCCGGCCCGTACTTGTGCATCAGCGCCGGGCGGTCTTTGGGCAGGACGCGGGCGCAGAACTCAAAGAACGGGCGGGAGACGTCGCGCATCCCGACCTTGTCCACGGCGTAGGAGACCAACGCCCCATCGCGCGGCCACATGTACGAGTAATGGGCGCGGGCCGTCTCCATGATATCGCTGTCGTTGGACGCCAGAATCGCCCCGCGCCGGTCGGCCTGGGTGCGGATGAGGAGCAGGCTGCGCGCAAACAGATCGGCGACGCGCGGGGGCAGATGCGCCGTGTCCGCGCAGGCTCCCCGGTGCGCCTGTGAGAACGCCTGCCCGTGCGCCGCCGTCCCGGCCAGCGCCTCCTCAAAGCCCTGTTCGCGCAGGGCGTCCTGCAAGGCGGCGGCCTCCTCGGCGCTCTCGTGCGCGGTCATCCAGAGCCGCAGCGTCCCCTGCCCGCGCGCCGGGACGGTCAGGCGGTAGGAGACGACGCTGTCCACGGAGCCTTGCGCGATGGCGTTCATGGACAGCAGGCCGTCCTCGGCGTCGCGCCACGTCCCTTCTGCGCCCCGGAACCCCTTCTCACCGCAGGCGTACTGCCAGAGCGCCTCCCCGGCCTCCGGGACACCCGGCGCGACCTCACCGCCGAACAGAAAGTACCGGTCCCGCTTGTAGTGGATCATGGCCTTGTACCAAGGGTGGTAGAAGGCCGTGTCGCCGATGTCGCTCTCATCTATCCGCAGGTCGTGCGCGAAAAACAAACGGACCTCGCGCTCCTCGTCGGCCTGGTTCTCCACCACAAAGCGCTGGACCAGGATGTTCCGGTCATGCAGGACGGCCTGGGCCACGGAGAGCCGCAGGCGCTGACCGGCGTGACGCAGCGTGCAATCCGTGACCAGCGTGTCCGGGGCGTAGGCGACCTGCCGGTCCCAGCCGGTGTCGCCCAGCCAGGCCAGGCCGCCATCTTGGGTCCAGACCCCGACCCGGCACCGATACCCCCCGACATGGTTGGCCCAGCCGACGTAGGGATAGTAAATGTCCCGGACGTAAAGATTGGCGTCCAGGTTGACTAATAACTCCCCGTTCCCCAGCACGATCTCGCGCGGCATCAGCATCCCCCCAATCCTGCCGCTCAGTCTACCTTGGGGGTCCGCACGGCGTCAACACAGCACAAGGCGTACCGACTGCCCTCCTTGCGGTACAATCGCTCTCAGGAGGAGCTGTCTCATGGGAACAACAGGAAATCATGCAAGACGGGCCCAAGGTCTTTTGGCGCTTTCCATCCTACTGGCGGTGCTTGCCCCGCACACCGCAGGTCTGCAATTGCAAGGGCAGTTTCACACGCACGACCCGTCGCGCATCACCAAGTGCCACGGGCGCTACTATGTCTACTGCACAGGGCCTAACGTCCAGATGCGATGCTCGGACGACATGATCCACTGGGCGAACGGGCCCAGCGTCCTCGCCCCGGACAGAAGCACAAACGGCGTGCCGGATTGGGCCCGAAAGCTTGTTCCCGGCAACACCAGCAACGTCATCTGGGCGCCGGACGTGCTTTACTTCAATGGCCTCTACCACCTTTACTACGCCTTCGCCGACTGGAACACCAACGACGGCGTCATCTGTCTGGTCACCAGCCCGTCGCTGGACCCGAACGCCGCGGACTACCACTGGACGGACCAGGGCAAGATCATCAGTTCCGACGCCACGACGCG
This sequence comes from Capsulimonadaceae bacterium, assembly GCA_965277485.1. Lineage (GTDB taxonomy): Bacteria > Armatimonadota > Armatimonadia > Armatimonadales > Capsulimonadaceae > JAFAZD01. The sequence goes on from CBDICZ010000007.1 coordinate 21,387, forward strand.
CTACAGCACGATTGACCCCTGCCCCGTCTTCGACCGGCAAGGCAATCTCTGGCTCGCCTTCGGGGGAATGTCCTCCGGGCCGCGCCTGATCGCGCTGGACAAGAACACCGGCCTGCGGTCCGCGTCCGACACGACGATCTACCAGTTCGCCGGCAATCGCGGCGAGGCGTCGTATATTCAATACCACGACGGCTACTACTACTTCTTCAAGAATCGGGGCGGCTGCTGCAAGGGAGTCAACAGCACTTACTTCATCGTCATGGGCCGCGCGAAAGCGATCACCGGCCCGTACAGCGACAAAGACGGACGCGATCTTATGACGACTGACGGCACGTTGTTCCTCAAGGGCAGGGGCAGCAAGATCGGGCCGGGGCAAATTGGCATTTACAGTGAGGGCGGCGTGGATTACTACAGCTTTCACTACTACGACGGCGACAACAACGGCGCTCCGACCCTCGGTATCGGCACCCTGACATGGGGCGAGGACGGTTGGCCCATCCCCGAATGATCGCGCCGGAGCCGCCCGGTGAACGCACCGGCAGCGACCGGAAGTTCCTGCGCCCGTCCGGCGACGAACTTATTTTGGACCTGGCCGAATACCAGATCAGCCAGCCGGAGCGCGTCCTCGGCATCCTACTCTCGATGGTACGGCGCGTTCCTGCTTCTCCTTGACAGATCATGCGGAAGTTGTATAATGTATCAACAACGTGATTAACAGTCAGGGGTCAAGGATTTGGATGTAGCAGCACTTTCGCAACAGCTAGAGGAGAAACTTCAAGAGATCAAGCAAATGCTCGATGAGGCAAAAGCGGATGGCCTGCATCTAAACGAGGCCAACACGGAACATAAAATTATTGATCCGCTATTGCCTCTCCTCGGCTATAGCCCTCTTCAAATCTCCAAGCGCGGACATGACAGCGTCGCCAACAATTTTCCCGACTACACGCTACTGCCGAATACGCCACATAAATGGTTTCTTGAAGCCAAAAGACTTGACCTTCCTCTTCAAGAGAAAGAAGTGACGCAGGCTATCGGTTATGCAAGCAGCCAGGGAGCAGAGTGGGCCGTGTTGACCAACGGGCGGACTTGGGACGTTTACAAAGCGCATCTGCAGAAGCCGCTGCGGGAGAAGCGTGTCATGCACATCGCTGATCTTTTCTCAGATGCCGATGCCATCGCACAACTTCTGTTGCTTTCACGCCAGTCTATCCAGAACGGCGTGTCATGACCAAAGCCTGGCCCCACAAGCGAATCGTCGCAATGGTGAAGAGCCAGTTGGAGACACCGAACTCTGGCATTCGTATACACCTCTGTTCTGTTGCTTTCACGCCACTCTATGCAGAGCGGGGGCCTGAATGATGCTTGGAATCACGAGCGAATCGCCCCCTACCGGCGAACGTTAAGCCTTAGAATGTATCTCAAAACGCGAGCGTCGGGTCAAGTACCAGCGTCGGAACCAGAGCAAGGCTGACGCCAGCTTAACCAGGGCCAGGTACCGCTCGGCCAGCTTGTCATAGCGCACCAATCGCGCGGCAGCCGGCCAGCAGGCGAAGGTGCGCTCCAAATCGGTACAACGGTAGATGATGCGGCAATCGCCAGAGCCATTGCTGGCTATAGGACGAATGGCATCAAGACTAACACGACAGGAAATGTTATCCCGCTATCGCCGCCCCGCGATTCCTTCTGCGGACGGGCCGGACCATTTTGTTCCCTCCCAGGAAGGAGCCTCGGCTTCAGCGTCATCAACATCCACGCCCTTTACACTTTTCAGCAAATCGCCGAGAACAAGACACTAGCTACTTTCAGTGAACCCTGGCAACTCAAGTTTTTCGACAAATGCGAAGAAGCACCCAGCAGTTGGGCTAAAGTGTTGGACAAGATCGTAGAGTGGATCGGCCAACAATATAAATTGCCAGATTTGCCATACAAGATGGTCAATGAGAGAGAAAGCGACGAGAAATATTTTCTCAACTTCAAGGATGCACATGAAGATGGAAGTAAGATGACGCAACCCCACAAGGTCCAAGTCGGCACTTAAGACGGTATACATCGAGACAAAGACTGATACATCCTACAAAGCCGCCTGTCTTGCTAAACTCTTACAAGATGTCGATGCGCCACCCGATGCTGTGAAAGTCAGCATTCGTAAGGCGTTACCCATTTCGTGAATGCCCCGAATGGAAATGGCAGCGGGGCTTGCCCCTCGTCAAAGTAACACTCAACGGCCTCGCGGATGTTGGTGTGCAAGCCGCTGAGGGAGTCGGTCTCGTTGAAGGTGGGCTGGCCGAGGGCACAGGCGGTGTAGCCCCCTTCGGAGGCATCTTCGGCCAAGAAAATCAACCCGCTCATGGTGGGTGTTCTCCAACGGCAGTAAGGACAAGGCGCAAGTTGATGACGCCGGTTCAAATAACTGGTAATCGGTCGTGGATTTTCAGCGATGAGGCATGGTACAAGTGACAAACAGGCAGACAATGGATAAAGCCAACAGCACCAGGACAATGAAACTGCAAAAACGAACTCATTCTACGGACCAAATAGAATTTGTCAAAACGAACTCTGGGACACCGAACGGGGCAATGGACATTGATGCGGGTTCGCGCATAAAAATGACAAAACGAACCCAATCAAAAGCGGAATGTAAAAAAAAATGCAAAAACGAACTCCCTTGCCATTCGCGCTGCTGATGGCGCTCACGAGGCCAGACCGTCTCTGTTTGCGGTTCCCAGCAGCATGACCAAGGGAGTGCGGACGCCATGAGCCGAAGGGGGCTCGAAAGCGGCGACCCTCGGACGGATCAGTCCAGAGATTTCGGGCGGATATCCAACTCTGCCATCAATGCCCGAACGGCGACGCCGCGCCGCCGGGCAAGTTCGATCAGCAGCCACAGACGGTCGGCGGCCCACTGCTCGGTGCGGTCAGTGTAGGTGATGAACTCCTGCCGCTCGGCGCGTGTCATCGTTTCTTCATGGCAGCGAACGGACAAGGCCCGAAACCGGCTCCAGAACGATTCGGGAAAATCCCAGAGTATTCGAGCAAGCAAGTCCGCGTCGGACACGCCGGACAGGTCGGGGAAGCCACGGGAGAAAGTGTCCGGTGCGTGTGTCCTTTGAGCAACCACAGGCTACCCCTCCTCCGTGTACTTTTCTTTGAGACCGGCAACCACCGTAGGGTCGGCGAGCGTGGAGGTGTCGCCCAGGGCGCGGCCCTCGGCGATGTCGCGGAGCAGGCGGCGCATGATCTTGCCGGAACGGGTCTTGGGCAGTTCGGCGGTGAACAGGATGTCGTCGGGGCGGGAGATCGCGCCGATCTTCTTAGCGAAGCGGGCATCCTGTCTTTCGCCTATCCATTAAGGCCGCTATCGGGTCTTAGGACGATGCGGCTATGGCTTCTGGTCGTCTGATAGGTAAGGGTCTGGCTGGGTCCGCCATCGTGTAATATGCCGGTGAAAGAGCCTTTACCGACCAAAGCCCCGTACTTGTTGAACCTTCCATAGAGCGTGATCGTCGAGTTGTCACCACAGAACAGGGCCACAGTGCCATTGCCGGTGAATTGGCCGCCGGTGACGGAGACTCTGGCGTCGTAGGAGGCGTTCAGGCCGTAATGGCCGTTGCCGGTGAACCGACCCCCGGTGACGGAAACAGTCGCAGCCATAACTTCCAAGCCGCAGCATTTATTGCCGGTAAAGAAGCCACCGCTGACGGAGACGGTCGAGTCGACATCGGCATCCACTCCGGTGTCATGGTTTCCGCTGAACGACCCACCGCTGATGGTGACGGTCGAGTGGCTCTGAGCGTCCAATCCCGCGCTGTGGTTGCCGGTGAAGGAGCCGCCCATGATGGAGACAGTCGAGTGCAAAGTGGCGAACAGGCCACCCCCGTTGTCGGTGAAGGAGCCGCCGCTAATCGAGAGAGTCGTGGCCTCGGCATCCAGACCATTGAAGCTGTTGCCGCTGAATTGGCCGCCCGTGATGGAGATGGCCGAATGTCTGGACAGCCACCCATCGCCGACGTTCTTTTGAGTCGCAGCATCGTATGAGGAGTCGGTTGCGTTATGGTCAAAGGTGGCAGGGTCCTGGACACTATAGGAGCCGCCATCGGTTTCATACCCGTTCCCGTCCCCAGGTGGATTGGGGTTGTTGTCATAGTGTCCGACAAGCACCGTGGGGTCGGCGTGTGCCGCCGCGACGGGCGGAACGAAGATAGCAAGGGCTAGGGGCATCCAACTTTTCATCGTGAGAGAGTCTCCTATCGCACAGTAGTAACGTACTCTATCCTTCCTCCGTGTATTTTTCCTTCAACCCAGCAACGACCGTGGGATCGGCGAGGGTGGAGGTGTCACCCAGGGCGCGGCCTTCGGCGATGTCGCGGAGCAGGCGGCGCATGATCTTGCCGGAGCGGGTCTTGGGCAGTTCGGCGGTGAAGAGGATGTCGTCGGGGCGGGAGATGACGCCGATCTTCTTGGCGACATGGTCCTTGAGCTGACCGGCCAACTCGGACGTGGAGGCGACGCCGTCTTTCACGGTGACGAAGGCGGCGATGGCCTGGCCCTTGATCTCGTGGGTCCGCCCGATCACGGCGGCCTCGGCGACGGCGGGGTGATCCACCAGGGCCGACTCGACCTCCATCGTGGAGATGTTGTGGCCCGCGACCAGCATGATGTCGTCCACGCGGCCCAGCAGCCAGTAGTCGCCCTCGGCGTCCCGACGAGCGCCGTCGCCGGGGAAGTAGTAGCCCTGGGCGGCGAACTTGCTCCAGTAGACGCTCTTGTACCGCTCGTCGTCGCCCCAGAGCGTTCGTAGCATGGAGGGCCAGGGACGGGTGATGACCAAAATCCCCGTCTGGTCTGTCCCGTGCGGCAGGGGGTTCCCGGACTCATCCACGACCTCGGCGCTGATGCCGGGGAAGGGGCGGGCGGCGGAGGCCGGTTTGGTGGTGGTCAGGCCGGGCAGGGGCGTGATCATGATCGCCCCCGTTTCGGTCTGCCACCAGGTGTCCACGATGGGGCAGCGCCCGCCGCCGATGTTGCGGTGGTACCAGAGCCAGGCTTCGGGGTTGATCGGCTCGCCGACCGAACCCAGCACGCGCAGGCTGCTCAGGTCGTGCTTCTCCGGCCACTCCGTCCCCCACTTCATAAAGGCGCGGATGGCCGTCGGCGCGGTGTAGAGGACGGTGACGCCATATTTTTCAATGAGCGCCCAGAAGCGGTCGCGCTGGGGCCAATCGGGAGCGCCCTCGTACATGAACACGGTCGCGCCGTTGGCGAGCGGGCCGTAGACGACGTAGGAGTGGCCCGTGACCCAGCCGATGTCGGCGGTACACCAGTAGACGTCCTCGTCGTGGAGGTCGAAAATATCTTTGGTGGTCGCGGCGGCCCCGGTGAGATAACCGCCGGTGGTGTGCAAAATCCCCTTGGGCTTACCCGTAGACCCGGACGTGTAGAGGATGTAGAGCGGGTCCTCGGCGTCCATCGGCGGCGCGTCGTGCCTGGCCGACGCTTCTTCCATCAGCCGGTGCCACCAGAAGTCCCGGCCCTGCTTCATCGTCACGCTGCGGGCGTCCTTGGCGCGGTTGTAGACGATGACCGTCTCGATGGTAGTCTGTCCTTCGATGGCCGCGTCCGCCATGTCCTTCAAAGGGACGACGTTGCCGCGCCGCCAGCCGCCGTCGGCGGTGACGAGCAGCTTGGAGCCGCTGTCGGCGATACGCTCGCGCAGGCTGTCCGACGAGAAGCCGGCGAAGACGACCGTGTGGACCGCGCCGATGCGGGCGCAGGCGAGCATGGCGATGGCCGCCTCCGGGATCATCGGCAGGTAGATCGTCACCCGGTCGCCCTTGCCGACGCCCTGGGCCAGCAGCACGTTGGCGAACTTGCAGACTTCGCGGTGCAGGTCCCAGTAGGTCAGCACCCGCGTGTCGCCCGGCTCGCCCTCGAAGATGAGGGCGGCCTTGTTGCGGCGCGGGCCGTCCAGGTGCCGGTCCAGGCAGTTGTCGGCGACGTTGAGCTGGCCGCCCAGGAACCAGCGGACGTGGGGCGGCTTCCACTCGCAGACCGTGTGCCAGGGCGTCGTCCAGCGCAGCTCGCTCGCGCGCCCCGCCCACCAGCCCTCCGGGTCCGCCGCCGCCCGGTCATAGACGCCGGGGTCTTGCACGTTCGCCCGCGCCGCGAACTTCTCCGACGGGGGAAACGTCTGCCCCGCGCCACTATCCATCGCCTGTGTGTCTGCCACGCTGCCGCCCTCCGGTTCAAGAATCAAATCGCACTTACAACCCATGTTCTCCGGCGAGCAGCAAGGTTCCTGCTCAACTCGGCCCTTTGTAGTTGGCATCGCCGGGGAAGATGCCGGTCCGCAAGGCGTACTCCGCCTGTCGGCGCTGGCCGTTGGTCCCCGGCAACTTCTTCAGGGCTTCGATCAACTGCCGCAGCGTCTGCCGGGACTGCGCCGTCTGCCCGGCGACCTGCTGATACTTGGCTAACGCCTGCTCCATGATGAGGCCCCACCCGCGTCCCCTGGTTGTGTTCGGCAGAGTGGCGATCTCCTGTTGCAGCCAGTAGACCGCCCGCGCCCGCTTCTGCTGTTTTCCGGCGGCGAATTCCTTCGCGTGTTTTTGGTAGATCGGGATCAGCCAGTCCCCGCCGATGAAGTGAGACGGGGTGGGCGTCCCGTCCGGGTACAGCACTCCCCGGCGGATGAGGTCGGGCGCGACCTGGCGGAACACATCGGCTTGAAAGCCGTAGGAGCCAAGGTAATACTCGCTGGCGCGGGCCTGGTCCATGTAATACTCCAGAGGCCACATATTATTGTCGCCCCACTGGAAATGCCATTGGGGGGAAGCCTGGATGTCACCCACGGTCGGCTTGCCCGGTAAAGGGAGCGTCCAGGAGAAATCTTTTGTGAGCAGGGTCTCGGTCTGACGACGCGAGTGCAGTTGATCCTGGAGACCGACAAAGTCCGTGGCCTGGTTCTGCACGTTGACCGAGACGCTGACCGTCAGCCGCAGCGCGGCGGGCAAGTTTGAGGCACCAGAACCCGGTTCCAGGGGGGCCAGCCAGAGCAGGACATCGCCGTTCGGGGCGGTGAACTGGTACCCGTAGGCATCCATCGGCAGGTAGCGCACAACTTCGCCCCCGTGGAGGCCGAAGGGATGGGAGTCGGCCGCTGAGGCCGACAGCGTGAAGGTGGAACCCGGTGTCACCGGCACGTCGCCGAGACGGCCCCGCACCCGGACCAAAACGTTCCCGGCCCGGTCCACGTCCACCGGCGTGGCCTGGACGTTCAGCCCCAGGCTGTCACTGCCCGTGAAATCCACGCGGCCATCGCCGGTCGGCGCGGGCGGCGTGACCACGGCGTCCGACAAATCTACGTTGTAGGACGCTTGGAGATTTTCCACGTCCCGGTGAAACTTATCCGTGCTGAACTGTAACTGATACCGGGTCGGCAGCCAGGTGAAGCGGTTGATCGTGTAGAGCTGGTTCGCGTTGACGCCGTAGCCGACGCCCGCCGGGTATTGGAGGCGGAATTCTACGGTAGACACCGTCCGACGGTATGGCGTGGGCGCAAATCCGCCCGCGCCCTGCCGCCAGTCCCACAGGCTCGCCATGTCCTTCACGGAAGGGCCAAACCCATCGAGTCCATCTTTCTCAGTGGCCGTGCGGATGACCAGCCCTTGCGGGCGGTCGAGGGCAGGGTCGGCGGGGAAGACGCGCAATCGCTGGGTGCCGTCGTCGAAGGTGATGTCGCCGCCGACCTTCTCGTAGAACAGAAACGGCTTGCGTCGGCCCCACACGTCCCACGGGACGCGCCTGCCGCCGATCTCTTTCCAGCCGGAAAAGTGCCAAGTGTTGGCCTGGGACAAGGCGGCGGCGACGGCGGCGGCCATGCCGCGCGGCGCTTCCTTCCAGGTGGGCAGGACGAAAAGCAGCGCGGCGAGCGCCGCCGTCGCCAGTGCGCCCCCGGCGAGCCTCCATGCGGGGGAAACGCGGCGCGGGACAAGGGGCAAGCGGGTGTCATCATCCCCCGTCACGATGTCTGCCGCGCGCAGCCGGTCGTGGAACCGCCGGAGCGTCTCCAACTCGGCCCCGCAGGAAGCGCAGCGGCGCAGGTGGCGGCGCACACGCCAGGCAGCGAGGGGGCTGAGTTCGTCATCCAGAAACGCTTTGAGTTCAGGCCGGACGGAGTCACAGGTCATGGTCTTTCAGCTCCTCTCGCAGCCGGACAAGGCCGTTGTGCAGCCGGGACTTGACCGTCCCCAGCGGGACGCCCAGCAGGGCGGCGATCTCGCGGTACTTGAGTCCTTCGTAGACTTGGAGGATGAGTGCGGTGCGGAGTTCTTCGGGCAAAGTGTCCAGTGCGGTCCAAACGATCGGTCTCAGACCGGCCTGCACGGCCAGCCGGTGCGGATCGGAGGCATCACCGGCGAACAGTTCCCGCGTGGCATCCAGGGACAGGGGCGGGGGACGGCGGGTCTCGCGGTGGCGGTGGACGACGTTGATGGCGATGCGGGAGAGCCAGGTGAGCGCGGCGGCCTCGCCCCGAAAGCCGCCGAAGGCGGCGAACGCTTTCAGGCTGACTTCCTGGGTCAAGTCGTCGGCCAGGTCGGCGTCACCAGTCAGGCGCGCGACCAGCCGCCGGAGGCGCGACTGGTGCTGACGCCAGAGACGCTCGAAACGCTCCCGCCGCACCGCCTCCATGCCTTCTCGGTCCATCCTCAGAATTTTGGTTGCGATCACGCCGCGCCGCCTCCCCGTGTGGCTGTTCCGAGGGTTGGATACAGGGAGGGGCAGAATTGTTCACACGGCGGGGAGGCGACAGAAGGTTTTGCCGAGACGCCGCACCGCGTGGCGACCGGGCGGAGTTGGGCTTTCGTCTCTTGTGTCAATGTATGAAGAGGATCGGGCAGAGGCCGAGTGGAACAAAGGGGTCAAACTCGCGGTGATCGGAGGTGACGACGGTTCCGCCGAGAGTCTGGGCGAGGGCGAGACAGCAACAGTCGGCCAGAGACAGCCGCCCGTGCGCCTTCAGACGTGCGATCCGTTGCCAAAACCGCCGCCCCATGTCCTGCCGCTCCTGAAGGCCGTCCGTGGACAGCACGGCGATGGCCCGCTTGGCCGTCCGCTCATCCGCGCGGCGCAGGAAGTCGTAGTAGACCTCCGCCAGATTGATCGCGTGGGCGTAGCAGGTCACGGCCCGTTCGGACAGCGAGGCCGCGACTCTCTCCGCGCCCGATTCGCCGCGCAGATATGCCAGCATGGCACAGGCATCCAAGACGTGCTTCAATCAGGGTGACGCTCCTCACGAGCGATCTCAGCCTGCTTCTCCCGCGCGTACTCTTCAGAACCACCAGGGACGTGTGCGAACATCCCGTAGCCCCGCAGAGGAGGCCGCTCGCCGGAAGTCTGCCGGACGGGGGACACAACATCGGGGGCGGGGAGACTGCCGACGATCTGCTTGAGCAGCACCGCCGGGGCGACACCCGCGCGGCGGGCAGCGGCAGCCAAGCGCGCTTCCTCGACGTCCGTCAGGTCAATCATAACTGTCATGGCGGCACTCCTCGTTTAAGCATCCCACCCCTAAAGGGTGTGGGATTTGCCGCTAGACTCGAGGCCGATGCCTTTTGTCCGCGACCATAGGCGCGCTTAAAGTCGCCCGTGCCTCACCTCTTGCGAGGGGGCCGCTTCTGTCAAGTCCGGGGACTTGAAAACAGAACCGTCTTGACTTTTTACCTTGCGAAACGGCGTGAGTCGCAAGAACCGCCAAAGCCAACTTTTGAAGGTACAGGACGGTGTCCAGCCCGAAGGCTTTCGTGCCTTTGACCCTGTGCATTTGCTCTGAAATGCACACGAATATTATACCCGAAGCGCAGGAATATCCTGCCTTCAGAAAGGCAGGGCGGCTGTCCTCCCAGGGCTAAAGCACCTGGGCTTCACGCCGCACTCTGTGAAATGGCCCACGCCCATTATACCAGACAGGCAAAGCCTGTCACAGCAGGTGTTCCAGGCCGTAGACGAGTTCGCCGGACGCGCGAAGCGTCGGGGCGTGGCGCAGGGCGAGGATGACGCCGGGCATGAAGGATTTTCTGTCGCGGGAGTCGTGCCGAAGGGTCAGGGTTTGGCCGAGGCCGCCGAAGATGACTTCCTGGGAGGCGACGAAGCCGGGCAGGCGGACGCTGTGGATGGGCACGTCCCCCACCCCCTTGCCGCCGCGCGACCCCGGTATCTTCTCGAAGGCGTCGGCGGGCAGGGGCGTCGGATTCGCTCCGGCGCGGCCCAGGGCGATCATCTCGGCGGTCTTGGCCGCCGTGCCGGAGGGCGCATCCAGTTTGCGCTCGTGGTGCATCTCGATGATCTCGGCGTCGGGCAGGTAGCGAGCGGCCTCCTGGGCGAAGCGCATCATCAGCACGGCCCCCAGCGCGAAGTTCGGGGCGATCAGCGCGCCGACACCGTGTTCACGGCAGAGGCCGCGCACCCGTTCCACATCGGACGGCGACAGGCCCGTCGTGCCGACAATGGGCACGACGCCGTGGGCCAGGGCCGTCTCGATGTTGCCCATGACGGCTTCGGGGACGGTGAAATCCACCAGCGCGGCGGGCTGCACGGCGGCCAGGATGGCCGCCAGGTCGTCCCCGGCGTCCGCCTGCGCGACCAGTGCCAAATCGGCCTCGGCCCGCACGGCGGCGACGACCTCCTGCCCCATGCGGCCCCGCGCGCCCGCGACGGCGACGGTGATGCTCACGCCTTCTTTCCTTTCTTCTTTCCCTTGCCGTTCTGAGATGGGCCGACGGTCGCCATCGCATACTGATCGTCACCGAACAGGCGGTGGGAGACGCGGGCGATGTCGTCCCGGCTGACCGCGTTGATCTTGTCCATCAGTTCCTCGGTGGGGATCACGCGGTCGTAGGTCAGCTCGTTGCGGCCGATTCGCATCATGCGGCTGTTCATGCTCTCCATGCCCATGACGATGCTGCCCCGGAACTGGTTCTTGGAGCGGTCCAGCTCGGCCTGCGTGATGTTGTCCTTCAGGATGTTCTTGAACTCGGCGTGGACCAGCTCCAGCACCTGGGCGGCGGTGTCCGGGCCGGTCCCGGCGAAGACGGCGAAGTAGCCGCCTTCCCGGAAGCTCTGCGTGTAGGAGCCGACCGAGTAGGCCAGGCCGCGCTTCTCCCGAATCTCCTGGAACAGACGGCTGCTCATGGAGCCGCCCAGCACGTTGTCCAGCACGGACAGGGCGTACTTCTCGTCGGCGAGGTGCGAGTAGCCGTGGGTCCCCAGCACCAGGTTGACCTGCTCGATGGGCTTCTCCACATAGGCCGTGGCGGCGACGGGCATCGGCTCCGTGTCGGCCACGCGCCAGTCCGAACGCCGCCCCGACAGGTGGCCGAGGCGCTCCCGGACCATCTCCACGATCTCGCCATGACTGAGGTTCCCGGCGGCGGCGACCACGATGGAGTCGGGCGTGTACCGCCGGTCCATGTAGCCGCGCAGGTCAACGGGCTTCAGGGCAGCGACGGTCTCCGGCGTCCCGATCACGGGCCGACCGAGAGCGTGGGCGGGCCAGAGCGTCTCCGTGAACAGGTCGTGGACCAGATCATCCGGCTCGTCGTCGCGCTGCTTGATCTCCTCCAGGATGACGTTGAGTTCGCGCGCCATCTCCTCCGGCTCAAACAGGGAGTTCAGGAACATATCGCACAGCACGTCCACGGCCAGCGGGACGTACTCGGACAGGACGCGGGTGTGGTAGCAGGTGTTCTCTTTGGACGTGAAGGCGTTGATGTCGCCGCCGACGCCGTCCATCTCATCGGCGATCTGCTGGGCGGTGCGCGTCGGCGTTCCCTTGAACAGCATATGCTCGATGACATGGGAGATGCCGCGCACGGGCATCTCCTCGTCGCGCGCGCCCACGCCGACCCAGATGCCGAGTGCCACCGACTGCACATAGGTGATATTCTCGGTGACGATTCGCAGGCCGTTGGGCAGCACTTCGCGTTGTATCATAGGGGTAGGCAAACCTCGTCGTGTGATGGGTCCAGTATACCTGGAAACCACCTCCTAGCCCCCAGTTCTGGGGGGATTAGAAGTCGGCGCGGGCGGCCAGACGGTCTTATTGTCAGTCGCGTGAGCGACTTCGGCCCCGCCGCCGGACATCTTGTAGGCCAGCAGCGCCGTCCAAAACAGCTCGGCGTCCTTGCGGTCTGTAAAGGCACTGAGCGGGATAGGAATAACACTCGCGCCAATGGCCTCGATGAGAAAGTAACGCGAATCGCGCCGAGGTCGGCCCAAGCCCTGCCACGGATAAAGATGTTCAGACATCTGGCCCCCGAAGTAGACCCCCTGTGGCACCAGGCGCACCCGGCGCGGGCCGACGCGATGAGGAGTCTCTGTGAGCGCGTCCTGAACCTTCCGCTTCAGTATCCGCTGCTGCCTGAGTAGACGTATAAGGAACGTAAAGAACAGTAAGAGGAATGAGAACGTCGCGCTGAGTTCGAAATCGTGCTGATGATCCAGCCAGCCGCCCACGAGTGTCAACACCGCGAACGTAGCGACCTGCCGGAATACGAGTGCCAGTGGCGAAACCTTGCCCCACTGCCAGATGTAGCGCAAATCATCAGGGGTCAGCGTGTAGGAAACTTCCACGCCCGCTATTTTACCACAGTAGCAATCCGTGCTTGCCCAAACGGGCACAGGTCCAGGACGGGGCAGCGGGGGCAGGCGGCGTTTGTGTGGTAGCAGCAGCGCTGGCCGTGCAGCATCAGCACCTCATGGTGGTCGTAGACCTGCTGGGCGTCCCACTCCGGCGGCAGCAGGGCTTCCAGGAGGGCGTGGGAGGGGCCGACATCCACCGTCGGCCCGACCAGGCCCAGGCGCTGCGCGACCCGGTGGTGGTGGCTGTCCACGGGCAGGGCGCGCTGACGGAGGCGGGAGAAGGACAGCACGGCGGCGCTGGTCTTCGGCCCGACGCCCGACAGCCGCTCCAGCCAGGCCCGCGCCTCCGGGACGGGCATCGCGCCCAGAAAGTCCAGTGACAGGTCGCCATTGCGGGCCTCGCCGATCTGTCTCAAGATCGTTTGCAGGCGCGGGGCCTTCTGCTCCGGCCAGGTGCAGGGCGCGAGGGCAGCCTCGATGTCGGCGATGGGCGCGTCACGGACGGCGGCCCAGTCCGGGAAGCGGGCGGTCAAGGCCCGGTAGGCGCGCGCCGAGTCGACGTTCCTGGTCAGGTGCGAGAGCAGGGAGGAGACCAACTCGCTGAGGGGGTCCAGCGCGTGGAAGTACGGGACAGGGCAGCCGTAGGCGTCGCACAGGCGCGCATGAACGAGCAACGCTTTCTCGCGCAAGTCAGGCATGGCTTGAAAGTACCCAGAAACGCAAAAAGGGCGGGCGGCCCTTGCCGCCCGCCCCTCGGTGTCCGGTTCAGTGCAGGCTGGCGACCTTGACGCTCTTCGCGCCGAGGGCGTGGGCCAGGTCCACCATCGCCTGGTTGGTGACGCGGTGGTAGTTCAAATCGGCGCCGGGGCCGTACTTGGCGTCAATGTCGTTCATCACGGACGTGTGGATATTGTGCGTGACGGCCTTATCCAGCAGATACCCGGTGTAGAACGTGCCATGGTTGTTCAGACCGGCTTTGACCAGCGTGGAGGCCAGCGCCTTGCCAGAGAGGGTCGGGGCGGGCAGGGTCACGCCCGCCGCCGTCGCCTTCTTGAGCGCGTCGGCGACGGCGAAGTTGAACACGGTGATCCACGACGTGACGCGGGTCTTGCCGTACTGATGGGTCAGCTTGCCGACCTCGGCCGTGACCAACTTCGGGCCGACCATCGAGGTCAGCGCCGTGGCGATGGAGAATTTCCCCGCCCCGCCGCCGGCCTTGACCAGCGAGGACGTGACGGCGAGGGCAGGAGCGCCCGTGTAGACCGGCCCGCCGTAGCGGGACATATCCATGCCCTTCATCCCCTTCATCGCGGCGTGCGCGGGCACACCGGCCAAACCGATCAGCGACGCCGCGACGGCGGCACACGTCAGCTTGACGTTCATTTTCATGGTGTTGTCTCTCATTCTAGAAGCGGGGGCAACGCGGTCTCAGCCGCGCGCCTGGGTGACACTTCTATTATGAACGCGGACAGGGTCAGGATGTCGCAGGCAAGGTTAACAGAGGCCTACAGCACCGGTTAACAAACGGTAACAAACAAAAAAGCCACCTCACAAGGAGATGGCTTCTTCTCAGCGCGCCCGGCGGGACTCGAACCTGCGACCCTCAACTCCGCAAGCTGATGCTCTAATCCACTGAGCTACGGGCGCTTAACGGAAATAGTGTACCCGGCGATGGAACCGTTGTCAAGCCACCGCATGAAAGAGAATCAAGATCATGAAGAGTTGGCACGGATTATGCTATCTCACATTGGGAGCAAGTAGGGAGGGGGAGGCCCGTTGAGAAACGCATACATCAAATTCCAGACGCCCGATGATCGCGCGCTGGGCTGCGCCGAACTGACGGCGCATTCGCCGGTCAGCCGCCTCACCGGCGACATCTTCTGCATCCCGTGGGGCAGCCTGTCGCTGCTGGACGCGCAGCAGCTCGCGTACACGTTCGCCACCGAGGACGAACTCACCGGCGCGCATCCCGTGTGGAACTTCGCCGCCGTGTCCGCCCGCTGACGGGGCATTTCACTCAGGCTGCCGGCTCGCCCGGCGGCAGCCACAATTTTCCCGCCCCCCACCCCGCCGCTCATTTCTCGTACACCGTCTCCCCCGGCGGGTAGCAGATCAATTCCACCTGGTTGCCGTCCGGGTCGCCGATGTAAATCCCCCTGGTCCCGTCCCTGTGACCGTCCACGGACTTGCCCGCCGCCCGCGCGATCTCGGCCAGCGTTGTTTCGTCCACGCGCACGGCCAGGTGCGGCGGGTGCTGCGTCGGCGTCACCAGCGCGATCTTCCCCTGCCCCACTTGCAGGAACGCCCAGGTCGCGTCCTGGTATAGCACCCGCGCCCCCAGCGTCCCCACATACCAGTTGACCGACGCCGCGATGTCCCGCGACGGCACGGCCACATGATCCAGTTCCATCATTTCCTTTCCGCCGGCTTTCAGAATGAAGATTTTTCACCACGCAGGCGAGAGATAGGGTAAAACAGGCTGGCGACGGTGAACAGCAGCAGCCAGTAGAAAACAACACCCAGCAAAGTGCCCCCTAATGCGCCGACGAGCGCACCCACAATGCCACCGTGGCTATGGCCGACAGAAGCGCCGACACAGAAGCCCACAAAGGGGCAGACGAGCAACAAGAGTTCAAAAATGTTCACGGCTCTTCTTTGTCCGCTTGGCGCTTGCCCTCAATCTCATCAAGAAAAGCACCGCAAAGCGGATGGTCAACGAGCCGAGCGTCAGGTGCTTGCGGGTCTTAGTTTGTTGCCCTCGCCTCCAGCGCCGAAGACGCGCCGTACCCGCGCCGGGAGGGATGCTGGAACGCCAGAACAATACGCTCTCTAGGAATACCGACTTGGACCAAGGCCGCCGCGATGCCGTCTTGCGTCCCATCTTTCTGCACCCAGACATTGCCATCAATCACGTCCAGATGCACCCAAACGTTGTGGACGCGCTTGTAGCCATCCCAGCCCTGATTGAGCAACAGGTAGTGGCCGCCCTCCCGGTCAAACACTGTGATAGTCGGGGCATCATCGGGATCGGCGTAGAAACGGGCGCACTCGCGGAGGACACGCTCCAGCAACTCCAAATCAGTCTGCGTTTGAGTTAGAACAGCCATTCCGTGATCTCCTCACTGACGACATCAAAGCCGAACACCCTGCCCTGCTCACTCTGGAGAAAGTCCACTCCGTAGTCCGTTTTGAACACGTTCTCCACCACGTCCTGCGGCACGGCCAGGTACAACTCCCGATCCGGCTCCCGATGGCGGAGGAATATTCGGTACAGGACGTACTGGCCGATGGCTTGCGCCAGATCGGCCATCCCCGAAGGACTGCCGAACGTCTTTACCTCCACGGCGATCTTGCGCGTCCCCTTGTCCGCGCCGATGATTTGCTCCGCGCCCAGGTCGACGTACAAACGAGCGCCGCCAAACTCCATCGTCAGAGGGTCGTGTGTGATCCGCCAGCCATCTTTCACCAGCGCGTTCCTGACGGCTTCATGATAAGTGTCACGGGCGGGCATCGCGCCTCCAGAGATGAGAACAGCCCCCGCCTGACGGCGAGGGCTTGTTTGAATTCGTTAGGCCCGGATGTCGACAGGGCCCATCCGGCGCAGCTTCTTGAGGGCGCGCAGTTCGATCTGGCGGACGCGCTCGCGGGTGACGGCGAAGCGCTGGCCGACCTCTTCGAGCGTGTGCGCGTAGCCGTCGTCCAGGCCGAAGCGCATCCGCACGACGTCGCGCTCGCGCGGGGTCAACTTGTCCAACACCGTGTCCAATTGCTCGCGCCGTATCAGGTTCACGGCGGCGTCCGATGGGGACTGGCCCTGGTTGCTCTGGATGAAGTCGGCGAGCTGGGCGGAGTCCTTCTCGCCCACCGGCGTCTCCAGGGACAGCGGCTCGGAGGCGATCCGCATGATCTCGTTGACGCGCTCGACCGGCACCTCCATCTCGGCGGCCAGTTCTTCCTGAGTCGGCTCCCGCGAGAGCTGCTGGCGCAGCATTCCGGACGTGCGGACCAGCTTATGAATGGTCTCGGCGACGTACACCGGGATACGGATCGTGCGGCCCTGGTTGATGACGGCGCGCGCGATGGCGCGGCGGATCCACCAGGTCGCGTAGGTGCTGAACCGGTAGCCCTTGGTGTAGTCGAACTTCTCCACGGCCCGGATCAGGCCGATGTTGCCCTCCTGGATCAAGTCGGCCAGGCTGATGCCGGGGACCGAGTAGCGGCGCGCGATGGAGACCACCAGGCGCAGGTTCGCCTCGGTCAAGATGTCCTTGGCGCGCTGATCGCCCTCGGCGACGCGGCGGGCCAACTCCACCTCCTCGTCGGCGGACAGCAGCTTGGTGTTCTTGGTCTTGCGCATCCACATCTGGAGCGACTCGTCGCGGGGGTTCTCCTCCACGGGCGTGTAGGTCACGCCGGGCTGCTCGTCCTCGGCGGCCTCCGCGTCGGCGTCCGCGTCCTCCTCGCCGGACGAGGCGTCCAGGAGCGGCGCGGCGACATCGTCGTCCCCGCTCGTGGCGAGCGCCAGGAACCGGACGGCATCCGGGTCATCCAGCGCCCCCCCGGCCGTCATGGCCTCGTCCTTGTCCCCATACCCGGCCCCCTCGCGGCGCTCGTCCGGCCCGCCGAGGCTGCGCGGCGACACTGCCGTGCTTGGCTTTTCCATCACTCCCGTGCTGCTCCCCATGAGTTTCCCCTTTGCTGTCGTCTCCACACCGGATTCATCTCTCATTAACGCAGGATGATAACAAAAAATCACGGCGTCCGGTTCCCAAAGGCCCCGTGCCGCTTGCTGTGGTAGTTCGACACGCTCTCCGTATTCTCCTACGCAAAGCGGCCCTGTATTGTCTCAAAATTTCGGGAAAATGTCTGTGATCTTGCTTACGTTTATATAAAACTTTGCGTGAAATTTTTGGGCGTAGCAGAAATTACCCGGAAGCCGGGCATTTCAATCAGGGAATTACTTGAGCGTCGGGTGACGGCTCAGCCAGCCGAGGAAGACGTCAACGAGGTGGGCGTCCCACTGCCGCCCGGCTCCGCCCAGGAGGCTGGCGACGGCGCGGTCGGGCGCGAGTGCGGCGCGGTAGGGGCGGGCGGAGGTCATGGCGTCGTAGGAATCCGCGATAGCGACGATGCGCGCGCCGAGCGGTATCTCGTCGCCCTTCAGCCCGCCGGGGTAGCCCCGCCCGTCCACGCGCTCGTGGTGGTGGCGGATGATCGGCAGGAGGGCGGCGGTGGAGCGCAGCGGGGAGACGATCTGTTCGCCGAGCAGGGTGTGCTGCTGCATGCTCTGCATCTCGCCCTCGTCGAGCGCGCCGGGCTTGCGCAGCAGCGAGTCGGGCAGGCCGATCTTGCCGATGTCGCGCAGCATGGCCGCCTGGCCCAGCACACGCACGTCCTCGTCGCCCAGGCCGATCTCCCGGCCCAGCGCCGTGGCGAAGGCGGAGACGCGGGCGGCGGAGGCGGCGAAGTCGCCGCCCTCACGCGCCTCCACGACGCGGGTGAGGGCGTAGACCACGTCCTCGACTTCATCCAGATGATCGTTGAGGGCCTTGATGCGGATCAGGGAGCGGACTCGTGCGAGCAGTTCCAGGCGGTTGAAGGGCTTGGCGAGGAAGTCGTCGGCCCCGGCCTGGAGGCCGCGCACACGCTCCTCGGACCCCGTCGCGCCCGTGACCAGCACGACCGGGATGCGGCGCGTGGCGGGCTGGGACTTGAGGGCGCGGCAGACGGAGATGCCGTCGCCGCCGGGGTCGCCGGACAGCAGGGCGCTCATCAGCAGCAGGTCGGGGCGCAGGCGGCGGGCGCTCTCCAGGCCGCTCGGCCCGTCCTCGGCGGTCAGCACCTCGTAGCAGTCCTCCTTGCGCAGCACGGCGTCCATGAGGGTGCGCCCCATCGGCTCATTGTCCACCACGAGGACTCGCGGCCTGGCTGTCAAGAACTCCTGCACCATGTGTGACCATTATCGGAGCCTCCCCGGACGCTCGTTACCTGACAAGAACATCGGCCCGGCCCTGAAGGGCCGGGCCGGGATGTGCCGGACGGTCAATAGCCGTTGCCCCTGTTGCCACGGTACTCGTAATCACCGTTGTTGTTGCCGCGATACCCGTAGTTACCGTTGTCGTTGTTGTAGTTGCGATTCCGGTAATAGTAATAGTGGTCGCGGGCGTTGTCCTGCGACTGCGCGTGACGGTCCTTCTCGTACTGGCTTCCTGCCAGGCCTGCCCCGGCGAGACCTAGCAGCCCCAGGGTGTTGTTGTGGTTGGCGAGGCCGTAAAGGCCGAGCGCCCCGGCCCCGATGGCGAGGTTGCGCATCAGGTTCTTCTGATTCTGTGTGCTGCGATCATCCGCCCGCGCGGCCAGCGGGGCGAGGGCGCTCAGCGCCACGGCGGCCGTCGCGCCCAGAGCGCCCCATCGAACAGTTCGTTTCTGCATTTTCGTGTTGCCCTTCTCGGTTGGTGCGGGGCATCGTCCCGCTCTGCCTTGATTGACAACGTTCGGTCAGCAAATGTTCCGCAGTCACTCCCACTTTATCCCTCCATCGCCTCCGGGGGGATGCCATTTTCCAGGCAAAACCGGCGGTAGGCGACGGGGGAGATTTCGGAGGGCTTGATCTCGCTGCGGCCGCCCCAGAAGACATTGGTGTAGCCGACGGGGATGCCGATGTCGTTAAGATGCGCGTCTATGGCCGCCTTGTGGGCCAGCAGAACGTCCTTGTCCTGGCCGTGGGCGACGCCCATGACATTGACGTTCTGGAACTCCGGGCCGCCCTCGCGCCAGTAGGCGTGGGTCATGATGTGGAAGCGGCCCACCTCGCGCCCGGCCTCCAGCTCCCGGCCCGGCGGCACGGCCCAGTGGAACAGGGCGTTGTAGCGGGTGACGCGCGCCCCGTCGGCGGTCGGCTTGACGTGTTCCAGGAACGTGGAGAAGCGTCCCACGACGCCGCGCGCGTTCAGGGAGCGTGAGACCTGATGGAAGGTCTCCAGGTCCACCCCGGCCTCGGCGGCGCGGGGACGCCACAGGTCGCGGCAAAGCTCCTCCACCTCGAACTCGCGCTTGAGGGCCGTCAGCACCCGCCAGTCCAGCTCGGACAGTTGCACGATCTCCATGTCCTGCACCTCGGCGGGCACGTCGGCCTTGCTGCCGATGCTCAGATCGCGGCGGCGGATGTGGCCGACGCCCAGCGCGAACAGCCTTTTAGCGGGCATCAGCCGGTAGTGCGTCGCGCCGATCCGGGCGGCCAGGAAGTCCGCGTGTTTGGGCAGCGAATAGCCCTGCGGGACCTTCAGCGTGGTCCAGAGCCGGTAGCGCGCGCCGGGCGAGGAGGGGTCTGCGGTGCGAATGACGACATGGCCGGAGAAGGGGTCCCGCTCGAACAGGTAATCAAACGCGGCGGCGAGTTTCTCTTCGGGGACCTGCCAGGCGATCAGGGAGCCTTGCGCCAGGTTCGTCGCCAGCAGGGTCTGGCGCACACGGCGGATGGTCCCGGCCCGGAGCATCATCCGTACACGCTCGATGACCGTCTCGACGGGAAGTTCAGACCGGGCGGCGATCTCGCCGAAGGGGTCGTCGTGGAAGCCCTGCAAGGTGTCCTCGGAGACGCGCAGGATGGCCGCGTTGGTGGGGTCATCCACGGCGGCGGAGACGGGTTCCGCGATGGCAAGGGCTGAGGTACTCATAGGCAGATTGTACCCCAGAGGCGTTCGGGGCAGGATGGGAGGCTGCGGGGTGCGCGTAGGGGCACAGCATGCCCATGTAGGGGCGCAGCATGCTGCGCCCCTACAACGGTCCGCCATGCCCGCACATCATTCGCCATGCCCCGACGGCATCAGCGGATGCGCTCGCGGAGGAAGGGGAGCAGGTCGGCTATGGCGAGGCGCTGCTGCTGCATGGTGTCGCGGTCGCGGACCGTCACCGTGTCCACCAACTCTGTGCCGCCGTCGCGGGACTGGCCGAGGGTGTCGTAGTCCACGGTGATGCAGAAGGGCGTCCCGGCCTCGTCCTGACGGCGGTACAGCTTGCCGATTCCCGCCGTGTCGTCGTAGACGGCCCGCATATCGCCCTGGGACTGGATCAGGGCCTTGATCTGCTTGGCCTTGGCGACGATCTCCGGCCGGTTCTTGGCGAGCGGCAGCACGGCGACCTTGATGGGCGCGAGCGCGGGCGGCAGGCGCAGCACGACGCGCGTCTCGCCGTTCTCCAGCGTCTCCTCGTTGTAAGCTTCGCACAAGGCCGCCAACACGCCCCGGTCCACGCCCGCCGACGGCTCGATCACGTAAGGGACGAGGTGACGGTTGTTCGGCTGGTCGAAGTAGGTCAGCTTTTCCGTGGAATGCTCGTTCTTGGTGACCTTCGCCGTCAGGCCGAGATTGTCCTGTTCCTTGGAGTGGGAGCCGAGGTCGAAGTCGGTGCGGTTGGCGATGCCTTCCAGTTCCTCCCAGCCGATGGGGAACTTGTACATCAGGTCCACCGTGCGCTTGGAATAATGAGCCAACTCATCTTTCGGGACTTCGTACAGTCGCAGGTTTTCCCGCTTCAGCCCGACCTCCTCCACCCACCAGTTGACGTGGTCCTCGATCCACTGTTCGTGAACGGTCTCGTCCTCGCCGGGAATGACGAAATATTCCACCTCCATCTGCTCGAACTCGCGCACCCGGAAGATGAAGTTGCGCGGCGTGATCTCGTTGCGGAACGACTTGCCGACCTGGGCGATGCCGAAGGGCAGCTTGCGGTTGGTGGAGTTCAGCACGTTCTTGAAGTTGACGAACATCCCCTGCGCGGTCTCCGGGCGCAGGTAGGCGAACGAGTCGGCGTCGGCGATGGGGCCGACCTGGGTTCTGAACATCATGTTGAACGCGCGCGGCTCGGTCAATTGGCCCTCGCACTGACCGGGCCGGAGCTTGGGGTGCAGCAGGCAGTCGGCCTCGCCCAGCTTGTCGGCCCGGAAGCGCCCCTTGCACGTCTTGCAGTCCACGAGCGGGTCTACGAACGTGTCCTCGTGGCCTGAGTAGCGCCAGACGTAGCGGTTCATCAGCAGGGCCGTGTCCACCGGCTCCATGTCGTCCCGCTCATAGATGTTGTGCCGCCACCAGAGGCGCTTGAGGTTGTTCTTGAGTTCGACGCCCAGCGGGCCGTAGTCGAACGTGCCCTGGAGGCCGCCGTAAATCTCACTGCCCGGAAAAATAAACCCGCGCCGCTTGCACAGCGACACGATCTGCTCCATCGTTTCGGCGGCCATGTGTAACGCCTGCCCCCCATCGGTTTGTAACGCTTGTGAAAGTCTGAGGGGCTATTGTACCACACCGGCCCCGCTCAGGAACTCCCCAGGAACTTCAGGGCGAAGGCGGACATCACGCGCACGCCCACAGGGAGGGCGGCGTCGGGGAAGTTAAACGTCGGGGCGTGGAGCGGGGTCGGGTCGCCCAGGCCCAGGCGGAACAGCGCGCCGGGGGCCAGGGGCAGGTACTCGGCGAAGTCCTCTGCGCCCATGGAGGCGGCGGGCAGGGTGATGACGTTCTCCCGGCCCAGCGTCTCCCCGGCCGCGTCGGCGATCAGGGACGCGATACCGGGGTCGTTGACCACGGGCGGGGTCCCGTCACGGACCGTCACCTCGCAGCGGCACCGGAAGGCGGCGCAGACGCCCTCGCAGACGCGCCGAATCTGTTCGGGCAGCGCGGCGCGGACCGTGTATGAGTGGGTACGGATCGTACCCACCAGGCGGACCGTCTCCGGGATGACGTTGGGGGCCGTCCCCGCCGCCACCTGCGTGATGGACACGACCACGGGCTGCACCGGGTCCACCTCGCGGCTCGACAGCGTCTGCAGCGCAAGAATCACCTGCGCCGCCGTGACCACGGGGTCGGCGGCCAGGTGCGGGTAGGCGGCGTGTGCGCCCCGGCCCGTGATGACGATCTCCAGCGTGTCGGCGGAGGCGGTCATGGCACCCAGGCGGATGCCGATCTGGCCGACCGGCAGGGGCGGCCAGGCGTGCAGGGCGGCGACGGCGTCCACGCCGTCCATCGCCCCCGCCGCGATCATGTCGCGCGCCCCCCGCCCCAGCTCCTCGGCGGGCTGGAACAGGAAGCGCACAGTCCCCGCGATCTGTTCACGTCGGGCCGTCAAGACCTGCGCTGCCCCCAGCAGCACCGTGGTGTGACCGTCGTGCCCGCAGGCGTGCATGATGCCTTCGTTCTGCGACCTGTACGGGGCCGCGCTCTCTTCCCGGATCGGCAGGGCGTCCATGTCCGCCCGCAGGGCCAGCGTCGGGCCAGGGCGCGCGCCGCGCAGCATCCCGATGACGCCGTGGCCGCCCACGCCGGTCCGCACATCCAGGCCCAGCGCCGCCAGCCGCCCGGCCACCAGCCGCGCCGTCCCTTCTTCCTGTCCGCTCAGTTCCGGGTGCTGATGGATGTGATGCCGCGTCACCGCCAGATCGTCAGTCAGGGCATCAGCCTCATTTTGCAGAGCGTTCATCCTGTCACCCCTTCCGCCGTCTCTCTGAGGAGAAAATCCACCACGTCTTCCATCTTCCCGCGCCGGGCGAAGGCCGCGCGCTGTCGCGCCGCCCCGTTGCCGCGCTGCAGGACTTGCTCCGTCAGGGCCGAAACTTCGCCCCAGTCGCCGGTCTCTTCCAGGGCGGGGTGAATCAAAGCGAGCAAAGAGTGAACGAGGTCGGGCGCGGGGACGAGCCGGGCCGCGCCGATGTCCATCAGTTCGCCCTCCAGGCCGTAGCGGGCCGCCCGCCAGTGGGCGGCGCGAATCAGTTCCGGGCGCGCGGGCGTGAACGGCTCGTTCTGAGTCGCCTGCGCGTGGAACGTGCGCGTCAGGCCGCGCGCCAGACCCGCCAGCAGCACGGCGTCGTCCAGCGACGGGCAGACGTCGGCGACACGGAACTCCAGCGTCGGCGTTTTGGCGGGCAGGCGGACGTCCCAGTAGATTTTTGTCGGGTCGCTGATGCTGCCGGACTGGACCAGCGCCGCCACGAGCGCGTCATGCTCGGCGCGGTCGGCGAACGCGCCGGGCGGACCGGCCATCGGCCAGCGAACCCACAGTTCCGTGCGGTAGCTGGCGTACCCGGTGTCTTGGCCGTCCCAGAACGGCGACGAGGCGGACAGGGCCAGCAACGGGGCCAGCCAGTGCCGCGCCCGGTTCAGCACGCCGATGGCGGCCTCCCGGTCTTCCAGGGCAACGTGGACGTGGCAGCCGAAAATCACCAACTCATGCGCCAGCGCCTGGTACTCGTCGGCCATATCCCGGTAGCGCGGCTTGTCCGTGACCGGCTGCGCGTCACTTCGGGAGAACGGGTGCGTCCCCGCCGCCGCGATCCGCCCGCCGTCCCGCCCGGCGGCCTCGATCACGGCCCGGCGGGAATGTTTCAGTTGTGCCCGCACCTCGGTCAAGGTCTCACAGATGGGCGTGGCGATCTCGATCTGGGACTGGTGGAACTCCGTCGTCACCTGCTCGCCCAGCCGCGCCTCCGCCTTGGGGAGTACCTGCGCCTCGCGCGGTCGCAGCTGCCGCGTCCCCGGATCAACGATCTGATACTCCTCCTCGACCCCCAGCGTCCACTCTTCCGCCATGTGTGGTGCCCCCGTGCTGGTGATACCCCTTTTTCCCGTTTGCGGCCCCTCTCAGCGCAGCCAGGCGCAGTCGCGGGGGGGACGGAGCGTTATTCCTCAAGAGAAGTGTGATCGTCCATCGGCGGCGCTAGCGGAATATCTGAGGAATCGGCAAAGGGTGAGAACAATGTCGCTGCCGAGATCTTTTGCTGAAGCGCCTCCAAAACCACTTGCAGTTCCAGCCGTGCCTCTGCTTGAAGTCCCAGGCACATTGCCATGCCGTCGGCATCTGTACTCAGCCTCGTTTCGAGGGCAAGCTTGTGGGACGCATCAGGCTGGCGGTCCATGCGGTACGAATGAAACTGCATGGAGTCGCCAATGGCTGCGGGATTGTGGAGATGGCCGAAGTCAAACTCCCGCACCATGTAGTCCAGCAATTTGTTCTGAATGATCAGCACCAACTTTTTGTTGAGATGTTCAAAGGTCTGAACCTTGTGGTGCATCTGCATCAAGATCGTTTTGGCCGTCATCTTCCAATTCATCCCAAAGGATTTCGTGGAGTCCTCGGCCTTGTCAGAGCGGGGTATCCCCAGCTCCCTCAGCAGACGCTGACGCTCAGGCCAGACAGTCCCTGTAGTGTCCAGCGTTTGCAGTTCGACTCCGGCAAAATCTCTGACCTTCCCGCCTTTGGCAGACACAAGAAAATAATCGACATTGCCACCGGGGATGGAGATTTCCGAGACGATATGGAGTTCATTGCCTGGCTCATGCGTAGTGAGTAGGTGAAGGCAATCCGTGAATATCTGGCGGCGTTCAAGCAAGCGAGACGGGCAAATCAGAAGAGGCCCCGATGGCCTGCCGTAAGAGACTGTGCAGGTGCCGATGGAAGTGTCAGGGTCGCTCTTGCGGGTCTTGTAGCATCGCTTGTTGATGTAAGGACAGTGCTGATCCGCGACGATCTGGGGCCAGTCAAGGCCGACCCCGACCGTTGATTTGCCAAACAGGTCAAGGACCTTGCTCATAAACCGGGCCACACCTTTGCTGACAGAGTTCCAAATAACGACGTGAGATATCTATTCCGATTGACTTCCGATTCAGGCTTCCGGCTGCCTGTAACGTCGTGCCGGTACCCGCAAAAGGGTCAAGCACAATGCCGCCTTCAGGACAGGTGGCGAGCAGAGGGATACGGCAGAGGTCAAGGGGATACGGCGCGAAATGAACTTCGCGCTTCTGAGTGTCTTCAGGAATGATTGTCCATACGTCTCCAGGCTTGCTTCCGTTGGGGTGATACTTAAGAAAGTAGTAACCCTTGTCCCGAAGCTCTTTGGCGCGACCGGACACCTTGGCGCTGTCGGAGTGGGTGGTACGCTGCTGCCCCCGTATGATCATCCTGAAGTCGGAGATCCGGCCTGCTCCTACGTCTTCCAGTATGGCGCACAGCGCGTCCGAAGCCGCTTTCCTTTCGTCAACAGTAAGAGCCGTGGATAATTCGATCTGCCTCTTGTAGCGGACGCCGGAGACGCCGGTTGCCGAAATCACCGTGCCGTTCACTACCCTCGATTCACGCGGCTTCGAGCGTATCGCATCGGCTTTGTAGTAATAGCCTTTGGCCTGCTTCACGAAGTGGAAGATGGTCTCGTGAACATTCCCCAGCCGGTCGCTGCTGTTGCTCATGCCTCCTTTGAGTTTGTTCCAAATCACGTCATTACGCAGAAGCCAGCCCTGCTTGTCTGTCAGCTCCAGCGCTACTCGCCAAGGGATGCCGACCAAGCTTTTGCCGTCGTAGGTGTCACCCAAGTTTAGCCAGAAAGACCCCTGCGGCTTTAGGACGCGCTTGAGTTCCAGGAAAATGGCGGCAAGATTTTTTATGTAGTCCCGGTAATCATCCTCCAGGCCGATGCCGCCGCTGTCATATTCACGCTTGCCCCAATAAGGGGGCGAAGTCATGGCAAAGTCAATACAGGTATCCGGCAGATCGGACAAGACAGCGAGAGCGTCACCCAACAGCAACAATGGATGGAATGTTGCGCTGGCTTCATAGCTTCTCAGAGCCTCCTTGTAGCATCCTGAGACAATGGTGTCCGGCAACACCGTACAGGTACTAGGCACCTGCGCAGCACCTAAAACACCCCTTTGGGGGAAAGAGCTGTCAAGAGACAGTGGGAGGAATTGCTCTGGCAATCGGATGTTCCCGCCTCGTTCGCTGTTGTTTGGGCGATTGTAGCATAATTCCTTTCGCCGCGCCCATCGTCAGCGCAGCCAGGCGCAGTCGCGGGGGGGCCAGTAGCAGGCGACGGCGCGGCCTACGAGGTCGCGGCGGGGCAGGTCGCCCCAGAAGCGGCTGTCGTCGGAGAAGTCGCGGTTGTCGCCCAGGACGAAATAACTGCCGTGCGGGACGAACTGCGGGGCCATGTCGCCGTGGGCGGGGTTGACCCGGTACGGCTCCAGCAGGGGCCGCCCGTCAATGAGGACCCGGCCGGATTCAATGGCGACCGTGTCGCCGGGCAGGCCGATGACGCGCTTCACGAACGTCTGGCGCGGGTCGCGCGGGTACAGGAAGACGACGACGTCGCCGCGCCGGGGGCCGCGCAGGGCGTAGGCCAGCTTGTCGGCCAGGATGCGCTCGCCCGTGTGCAGGCGTGGCTCCATGCAGTCCCCGGAGACACGGTAGCCCTGCGCGATGAACAGCAGCACGCACGCGGCGATGAGCAGCCCCAGGATGACCTGTTCGGCCTGGGCCACGCGGCGCGGGCGCGGAGGGTGTGAGGTGAAAGAGAAAGCCATGACACACTCTACCCAGGCGCGGCAAAAAGCCCGCCCCTTTGCACCGGCAAAGGGGCGGGCTTTTCACGGTCGGCACAAAATCACAGCAATTCGCTGAGGTCGGCGTTGCCGAGGGGGACGCCGGAGACCTTGCGCTTGATGCGGGCGAGGGCGTTGTCCACGGACTTGGTCTTGCAGCGCAGCTCGGCGGCGATCTCCCGGTACGACTTGCCGAGCTGATAGCCGGACAGGACGTACCACTCGAACTCGCTGAGGACCTGTTGCAAGGTCTCGTGCAGAATCTTGGTGTCCTCGTTGCGCAGCATCAGGTCTTCGGGGTCCTCGCCGTCGGCGCTGGGCAGGATGTCGGAGAGGTTCCAATCGCTCGATGAGTCGTCGGAGGGGCTTTCCAGGGACAGGGAATGGTTGAGCGGCATCTGCTTCTGCCGGGTGGCGGTCTTGATGGCGGTGATGATGTGGCGGGTGATGCAGACCTTGGCGAAGGCGGGGAACGAGATGGCCTTGTCCGAGCGGAAGTCAATCACAGCCTGCCAGAGTCCGATCTGACCGACTTGCAGCAGGTCTTCTTTCTCCGCGCCGACCAGGAAGTAGGACTTGACCTTGGTGCGGACCAGGTTGCGGTACTTGTAGAGCATATACTCGGCGGCGGAGTTCTCTCCGCGCTGGGCGCGGGAGACGATCTCGCGGTCGGGCATCTCGGCGTATTTGAGGTGGGACGAGCGCAGGCGGGCTTCCAGGTCGCCGCCCACGCCCCAGTCGCCGGAGGGCGCGCGCCGGGGCAGGCCCACGGGCCGGGCGCTCAGGGTGGTGGTCAAGGGCGGACCTCGCTGACGGCCTTGCCCGACGGCTCGTGCTCGACCTCGATGCTGACGTTGCTGATGATGACGGCCAGCACGACCAGGGCGATGGTGGTCGCGGCGGTGAGGGGGGCGACAGGAATCTCCTTGAGGGTCCGCCCGCCGAGCTTGACGCGCAGGCCGCGAACCCGGCTCGTGCCGATGATCCGCTGGACCTCGCCGAACAGGTCGGTGCCGATCGTGAACAGGCTGCTCAGGGGGAGACTCGCGGAACCGGCGGGGGTGGCTTCACCTTGCATGACGGGCATACCTCGTGTGGGCCGTGCCGTCGTGACGGGCCGGCGTGGTCAGGAATACGCCCATTATACACGTCCGCCCCATCGGCGTCAAGCCCTTTTCCCCGGTTCGCCGGGCTGTTTTCAGAAGAAAACGATTCGGGGCGGCTGGAACGGGCCGAGCAGGCAAAATTTGGAGGATTTCACGTCACCAGCAGCCTGAAAGCGGCGTGACACGGAAGGCTAGGGGGAGCAGAACTTGGTGAGGCGGACGACGGTGTTGCTGCCGTCGGAGAGGACCTGGACGTCGTCCATCAGGGCTTGCATGAGGGCGAATCCGCGCCCGTGGACGGCGAAGGCGTCGGGGGCGGGCAGGGCGGCGAGGGCGGGCAGGTCGGGGTGGAAGCCGTTGCCCTGATTCTGGATGTCTATCTGAAGGCGGCCCGGCGCGGGTACGGCGCAGGTCACGACCACTTGCGGGTCGGGCAGGCCCGCGCCGCCGTAGCTGACGGCGTTGCTGCACGCCTCGCCGACGGCCAATGTCAGCGCGTACACGTCGTCCTCACCGAAGGCCAGGGCGCGGGCGTGGTCGGCGACGCGGCGGCGCACCGCGCCGATCAGCTCCGGCGCGGCGGCGATCTGCAGCGACAGCGTCTCGCGGCCCGTCATCCCAGCCCCCTCCTCCCTGTCCATGCGGCGACATCCTCTGACGGATTATCGGCGTTTGGCGCGGCAAAGTGGAGGAGCAAAACGGCGGGATCAGGACACGCGCAGGCCCAGCAGGGCGGCGGCGGTCTCGGCCAGGCGGCGCTCGTGCGAGTCGAAGGGCAGGGGGCGGCGGAACGTCAGCGGCGGCGCGGACAGCGTTTCCATCTCCCCTCCCTCGGCTTCTGCCTCCGGCGCGCCGTCCCTGCGGAAGCGCGCCGCCTCGGCCTGGCCCGGCAGGACGGCCTCCCCAGCGTCGGCGTCCAGGGCGAGGCACAGCAGCGGCAGGGCGTCTCGCAGCAGGGTGTCCGGGTCGGAGGGGCGGGCCAGCAGCGCGGACAACTCTTCCAGGCAGCGCAGGTCGGCGACCCGCCGCCCTGCCTGTTCCACCAGGAGGGCGTTCTGCAGGGCGACGGCGGCCTGCGAGGCGACCGTGATCAGCAGGCGGACCTCGTCGGAGGTGAACCGGCGGGCGTCGCGCGCGTAGACCTCCAGCACCCCCAGCACGTCCGGGCCGAGCTTCAGCGGGACGCCCAGGTAGCCGCCGACCCGCTCGCGGGCGGCGTAGGCGGTCGGGGCGAATCGGTCGCGGGCCAGGTCTTCAACCATCAGGGAGCGGGCGCGGCGGACGACCCAGGCGGCGGGCGTCTCGCCGTCCTCGGTGGGCAGCACGTCCACGCCCCGCGCGGACTTGAAGTTGCAGGCGGCGCGCACACGCAGGCCGCCCACGCCGTCCGAGGACAGCAGCACACTGCGGTCCGCGCCGGTCATCTCGGCGGCCAGGTCGGCGATCACCTGCGCGGCCCCGCGCGCGTCCACGGACGACCCCAGGGCACGGGCGACGCGGCGGACGTACTTGCGAATCTCCTCGGACTTCTGCCGGGCCTCCTCGTACATCTGGGCGTTGGCGACCGCCGCGCCGACCTGGTTGGCGATGGTGTACAGCAGCTCCATCTCGCCGACCGTGAACAGGCGGCGGCGGCTGCTCATGGCGTGCAGGACGCCGATGACCTGGTCGCCCGACTGCAAGGGGACGCTGACCAGGGACGTGACCCCTTCGCCGTCAATCGGGCCGCTGCGGTTGCGGTGGTCGGCGGCCACGTCCTGCACCGCCGTCGGCGTCTCGAACTCCAGCACCCACCCGGCGATGCCCTCGCCGGGCCGGGGCTTCATGCCCTGGACGGCCTCGCGGCGCAGGTTGCGCGCGATCTTGATTTCCAGCGCGCCCGTGCGCGGGTCCAGCAGGAACAGGGCGAATTTGTCGACGTGAAGCAGGGCCAGCACACTGTCGGCGACGAAGTTGAGCATGCGGGCCAAAGAGAGCGTCGCCCCGACGGCCTGGGACAGCTCGTACAGGGCCGTCGCCTCCTGGGCGCGGCGCATGGCGTCCTCGTACAGCCAGGCGTTCTCGAGGGCGATGGCGGCCTGGGAGGCGACGGCGGACAGCAGGGCCGCGTCCTCGGCGGTGTAGGCGTCCGGCTGGCGCGAGCCGACGGCGATGATGCCCTCCGGCATGGCGCGCGAGAGCATGGGGGCGGCCAGCACGGAGCGCATCCCCGGTAGCAGCGGGTCGGCGTCCCCGTCGCTGTCCGCCGACAGGGCCAGGGCGTCGGCGACGCGCACGGCCTGCGTGGAGGCGAGCGCCCGCGCGGCCAGCCCCCGGTCGGCCTCCAACTGCCGGTCCCGGTCGTCGCCGTCCAGCCCCCGGTCGGCGCTGATATACAGCCGGGTGCGCTCGTCGTTGAGCAGGTACACGGCCCCGGCGGCCATGTCCAGGCTCTGCTCCACGGTCGCCAGGACGCTCGCCAGCACTTCCTGGACATTCAAGGAAGAAGAGGTGGTGCGGGCGGCCTGGAACAGGATGTCGCGCTCGCGCTGCTTGCGGGCGGCCTCGCGCCGCAGGCCATCCATGCCCAGCGACAGGGCGGCGACATTGGCGAGGGTCTGCAGGCGCAGGACCGCGCCGCCGCCGAAGGCGCCGCCGTCCTCGCGGTTCAGGGCGGCGAGCGCCCCGGCGGGGCGGCCGCCGACGTAGATGGGGACCACGGCGGCGGAGCGGACGCCGCCGCCGGGCGCGACATCGGCGTCGGGGCCGGACAGCGGCGGCAGGGAGCCGCCGGGGTTGTGCGCCAGGTACAGTTCGCCCGTCAGGGCGGTCTGCCCGGCCAGGGCGTCGTCCACGCGCACGGTCTGGCCCAGAATCTCCTCGGCGTTGGTCCCGGCGACGGCGGCGAAGTCCAGCAGGGTGCGTGTGGGGTCCAGCAGGGCGATGGCGGCGGAGGCGGCCCCGGTGAGGGCGCGGGCCTTCTCGGCGACCAGGGCGAGCGTCGCGCGCAGGTCGGTCTGACGTGACACCGCCTGAATCACTTCGTGCAGGGCGGCCAGCGGGGAGTCGCCGGCCATGTCGCGCGTACTGTCGCTCAAGGTCACGTCCCGGAAACACGACGGAAAGGCTGCCGTCATTGTGTCACAATCCCGGTTGTCTGTCAAGGCGAGAGCGAAGCCGTGAGATTCCGAGGTGGAGGGGAGAAACTTTTCCGCTGAACGCTTGTCAGTAACAGTGATGGAGGGATGTGCCCCAGCGATAGCCCGGCGTCGGCCCGGCGCCTCAGCACCGGCAAGCCGCTCCCCTGCCGGTCCCGAAACTCGAAAGACGTTGCGTATGAAATGGCGACTCTCACCGCCGCTCCTGATTCCCCTGCTTCTGCTCCTCTGCCGCCCCGGCCAGGCGGACCCGCCCTTCCCGCCGGTCGACTCGCAGCCGCCGGGCAACTCCCAGGCCGCCGCGCCCCCCCCGGCCGCCGTGCCGCCCGGACCGGCGGCGGACGCCGCGCCGACCGTCCCGCCGCCGACCGGCAGCGTCGGGTCGCCGCTGCCGGTTCCCACCGACCAGACGCCCCCGCCCGTCCCCCTGCCCTCGCCGATCCCCTTGGGCGAGGCGCTGCTGGTCAGTGGTGCGGTGGACGCGCGCTACCGCACGGCGACCACGGGGCGCACCCGCCAGTTCTGGCTCAACGAGGCTGAGGTGGACCTGAACCGACCGTTCACCCACGACGGCAGCCCCATCGGCAACGTCCACATCCAGATCGTCGCCGAGAACCCGCCGGACGGCTCCAACCCGCAGGAGGTGCAGCTCGGCGAGGCCTATGTGCTTTACAAGCTGCCGTTCCAGACGCAGACCGACTCCACGGCCTACGCCAAACTCGGCCAGTTCCAGATTCCCTTCGGCCTGCTCGCCGTCTCCGACCCGCACCTCCAGATTCTCCAGCCCCTCTACGCGCAGTCCCTGGGCCTGCGGACCGATTTCGGCGTGGCCGTCTCCGGGCGCTTCTACGGCCTCCTGAACTACGACGTCTCTTTGACCAACGGCAACGGGCCGGACCACCTCGCCGTCAACGCCGACCCCGTGGTCACGTTCCGCCTGGGGCGGACGTTCTTCACGCGCAACGGCACGGTCAACGTCGGCGGCTCGCTGCTACAGGGGCGACTGCCGGCCACCGACCTGAGCGCCGCCGACCCGTTCGCCTTCGAGCTGCCCCCGTCCGGCTACGTCCGCGCGGGTCGCGGCTTCACGTCCAAGACCCGCATCGCGGGCGACGGCACCATCACCTTCAAGAACATCACGGGGCGTGGCGAGGCGGTGATCGGGGCGGACCAGAACAGCCGCGTGGCGGGGTATTACCTCGAGGCCGACTACCGTTTCAGCCCGCGCGCCGATGTGACGGCGGCGCGGGCGACCTGGGACTACGCCCGCAGCAACAGCACGTCCCAGCGCAATGCCCTCGGCCTCACCTACGCGCTGGACGCCAACCTGAGCTTCAGCGCCCTCTACGAGAACCTCTACGACGCGCCCCAGGTCGTCACGGGCCGGACGCGCCACCGGCTGACGTTCCAGGCCCTGCTGCGCTTTTGACCTCCGCCCTCGGGACGACGATGTAGCCGCCCGCCCTGTCCCCGATGACTTGTGCCCCTGCCGAGCCGTGCCACCAGTACCAATACACGATGTAGGCGCAGGTCAGCGCGTCTAGGCCGTCCTCGTAGCGCTTGAACGCCGCGCCCGTCAGCCCGTCAGCCTCTGACCGGGGCCAATCATCGGGCAGGCGCAGGGGCGGGTCGTGGGATGTCAGACCACGCAGGTGGCGGGCGTACTCGTCCAGCGCCGCCCAGCGCGAGGGGTAATCCCGTCCGGGCTTGGCCTTGTACTTCAGTGTCCGTTCCAGGCCGAACAGGACGATGTGGGCCGGGTGCGGGAAGACCTCCATCACCCGCCGCGCGCCGGTTTCTCTCGGCGACCGCAAGTGCGGGTCGTGCGTGATGTTTCGCTCCGCCAGACGCACAACCAGCCGTTCTCCGCGCACGTCGTCGCCGAACAGACGACGGTTGGCCGGATGCGCCCCCGCCTGAAACTTGGCGAAGCGCCGCCCTAACTCGGCCTCGCAGGGCCGTTTCCCGGTCTCGTTCGGGACCCACAGCGGCGCGTCCACGCCGATCAGCAGTCCCCCACCCTCGCTCGAGTTGTCCCAGTGGTCCACCCAGGCCAAGAGGGCGTCGTCATCCCCCAGCGCCTCCGTGACATCAGCGACTATCGCCGGTCCGCCCCCTTCCCAGCGCAGGACGCAACCGCCGCTGGTGTTCTTCGGCCCCCAGGCCAGGTCCAGTCCCAAAAACAGCATGGGAATGATGATACCCGCCCACACAGGAGGCACCTGATCTTCGTTATTGGTTAGGAGGAAGGCATGATGCCTAAAATCAAAGGGGTCAACACAGTTGCTAAAAAGGGAAGACAGCAACCTTCGGGCGGGAACATGGGCCTGTTGTTAATGAGGAACCGAAATGCGGCTGAAACGGGAACAGATGATTCGGCGGGTCACGCAGGCAGCACATGGAGACCGATCTGCTTATGACGATCTGGTTCGCACTTTTCAAGACCGTGCGGTAGCCCTTGCGGTGGCGATTTTGGGCGATTACCATCTGGCCGAGGATGCCGCCCAAGAGGCATTCGTGGAGGCGTTTCGGGATATCTCGGGTCTCCGCGCCCCCGCTGCCTTCCCCGCCTGGCTCCGCCGCATCGTCCAGAAACACTGTGACCGGATCACACGCCGAAAGCGACTGGACACGGTTTCGCTGGACAGCCTCGGCGACTGGCTCAGTCCCCGGCCCGGCCCGGCGCAACTCGCGGAGGCCCAGGAACTCGCCACGCGAGTCCGTCAGGCCATAGACCATTTGCCGGAACACGAGCGGCTGGTTGTCATGCTGCTGTATATGGGCGGACACAGTCATCTGGAAGTCGCCGAATTTGTCGGTGTGCCCCTGAGTACCGTCAAGAGCCGCCTTCATTCCGCCCGCGTTCGCCTGAAAGGAGACCTGCTCACTATGTCCGAAGTCGAGCTTTATGCCGCGCGACCGTCGCGCAATGATGCCTTTCTGATGCAGATACGGGGGGCGATTTCTCCCGCTGTCGCCGCCCTCGTAGCCGGAGATGGCGAGCGCCCCCCCGGCCCCATCCACAACCCCTATCCGGGTGGCCACCCTGTCTCCGAAGTATGGATCAATATCCTCACCTGGGCCATGCAGACCGACACATGGGAATTCGCCCTGGTCCCTACCGTTGACGGGATCATGCTGGAAGGAAATCAGCAAGGTCGAAAAGTCCGTCTTGTGGATTTCCCTGCCTCGGTCCGAACCGCTCTAACGGACAGGTTCAAGTCCGGCGCCAGCTTGGACATGACAGTCCACGACAAGCCCCAGCACGGCACGATGCCCCTGCATTACCGCGCGGACGACCGCGTCTACACCATGCATCTTCACACAACCCCAACGGAATGGGGCGAACAACTAAAAATCCGTATCCAGCCGCCACAAACCTAGCCGCTTCAAACATCATGGCTTGACATCGGCCTCAAGTCGTGCCATAATACTTTGTATCGCAAAGTAGTTTATTCACAGGAAGTTGCGTCCGGGCGGGCCGTTATGGTATACTGCGCGGGCGGAATTTCACAAATCCACACCCGCCGGGACGGGCGCGCGTGTGCCTGCGGCCTCAAAACATCGAGGTCCAGGTCGCGCACCCGGTTGAACGGCGGGGACGATACAACACGAAGGAGTCACGATTTTGTCCGTTCTCGCTATGAAGGACCTGCTCGAAGCAGGCGTCCATTTCGGCCACCAGACGCGCCGGTGGAACCCGAAGATGAAGCGCTACATCTACGGGGGCCGCAACGGCATCTACATCATTGACCTGCACCAGACGCTGAAGCTGTTCGATGACGCCTACGACTACATCAAGGAACTGGCCCAGAACAACGGCAAACTGCTGTTCGTCGGCACCAAGAAGCAGGCGCAGGAGGCCGTCGCCGAGGCCGCCAAGCGCTCACACTCGTATTACGTCAACTCCCGCTGGCTCGGCGGCATGCTGACCAATTACCGGACCATCCTGACCCGCATCGCCCGTCTGCGCGAGCTGGAGCGCATGGACACCGAGGGCGTGCTGGACGCCCTGCCCAAGAAGGAGGCCACCGGGCTGCGCGAGGAGCGCGACCGGCTGGAGCGGTATCTCGGCGGCATCAAGGACATGCCGGGGCTGCCCGACGCGCTGTTCATCGTGGACCTCAAGAAAGAGCGCATCGCCGTGCAGGAGGCCCGCAAGCTGGGCATCCCCATCGTCGCCATCGTGGACACCAACTGTGACCCCGATGAAGTGGACTACGTCATCCCCGGCAACGACGACGCCATCCGGGCCATCCGCCTGATCTCCAACAAGATCGCCGACGCGATCATCGAGGTCAAGGGCGGCGAGTGGCAGGAGAGCGCCGTGGAGGAGGCCGAGGAGGGCAAGGTAGGCGCGGAGGCGGACGCCGCCGCCGTGGCCGCGCAGTGGGAGGCTTTGGAACGCCAGATCGGCGGGGCCGCGACCGCCGGCGCATCCGGCATCGTGACCGACGGCGGGGCAAACCAGAACGGCGCGGCGCACCCCATCGGCGGCGAGCCGGCGACCACGGCCGCCGAGGCCGCCACGGAAGTGGTCGCCGAGACCGGCCAGCCGACGATCTAAGCAGAGAAGCACGGCCCGCCGCCCCCACTGATGGGCGGCGGCGGGCGGGAATCACCGAAAAGGACAGAGATTATGGCAGACATCACCGCCGCGATGGTGAGCGAGCTGCGCCAGAAGACCGGCGCGGCCTTGATGAAGGCGAAGAAGGCTTTGGTGGACAACGGCGGCGACATGGACGCGGCCGTCAAGGCCTTGCGCGAGGCCGACAAGAACCTGGAGCTGAAAGAGGGCCGGACCAGCGCCGAGGGCGTCGTCGAGGCGTTCGTGCGCGAACACAACCGCCTGGGCGTCCTGGTCGAGATCAACTCCGAGACGGACTTCGTCGCCCGCAACGAGGAGTTCATCGCCCTGGCGCGGGACATGGCCCGCCACGCCGCCGAGAACCCGGACGCGCAGACCATTGACCAGTTGCTGGACGCCACCCACACCCGGACCGGCCAGACGGCCCGGCTGCGGGTGCAGGACACGTTCGCCAAGATGCGCGAGAACATCATCTTCAAGCGCTTCGCGTCTTACAAGACCGAGGACGGCACCGTGGACGCCTACATCCACAAGACCGGCGGCGCGGGCGGCAAGATCGGCGTGTTGGTGGAACTGAGCGGCGAGGGCGAGGACGTCAAGGGCCTCGCCCGCGAGGTCGCCATGCACATCGCCTCGGCCCGGCCCAAATACCTGACCAAAGACCAGGTCCCGTCCGCCACGCTCGCCGAGGAGCGGGAGATCGTGCGCACCCGCACCATGGCTGACCCGAAGAACGCCTCCAAGCCGGAGAACATCTTGGAGAAGATCATCGAGGGCGGCGTGTCCAACTACTACAAGGACGCCGTGCTGATGGAGCAGCCGTACATCCGAGAGCCGAAGCAGACCATCGCCCAGCTCCTCAAGGGCAAGGCCGAGGTGCGCCGCTTCGTGCGCTTCGAAGTCGGCGAGGCGTCCTGACCGATGGACGCGACACCCACACAGGCCAAGTGGTCCCGCGTACTCCTGAAGCTCTCCGGCGAGGCATTCGCCGGGGACGGCACACAGGGCGTCATGGACTATAACGCCGTCGCCACCATCGCCGGTGAGGTCGTCGGCCTGCACCGGCTCGGCGTCCAGACCGCCGTGGTGGTCGGCGGCGGCAACATCATGCGCGGCCAGCTCGCCCAGGCGGCGGGCATGAACCGCGTCACTGCCGACCACTCCGGGATGCTGGGGACCCTCATCAACGCCCTGGCCCTGCAAGACTCGCTGGAACAGCAGGGCGTGGACACGCGCGTTTTGACCGCCATCCCCATCCAGGCGGTCGCCGAGCCGTACATCAACCGCCGCGCCCTGCGGCACTTGGAGAAGGGCCGGGTCATCATCCTGGCCGCCGGCACGGGCAACCCGTACTTCACCACCGACACCGCCGCCGCTCTGCGGGCCTCCGAGGTGCGCGCCCAGGCGATTTTGATGGCCAAGAACGGCACCGATGGGGTTTACGACAGCGACCCGCGCCGCAACCCGGACGCCGTCCGTTACGACCGTGTTTCTTTCAAAGAAGCCATTGACAAGCAGCTCAAAGTGATGGATTTAACGGCGCTGGCGTTCTGCATGGAGAACAACCTGCCCATCGTCGTCTTTGACATCAACGTCCCCGGCAACATCCGCCGCGTCGCCGAAGGCGCCCCCATCGGAACACTCGTCAGCCGGGATGCGTAGCAAGTTATGATGAAGAACTACTCGCGTGTCTTCCTTTTGACGGACCGGTTCCGGCCGCAGGGCACCGCGAGAGGCGCTGTCGGATATGTCATTGAGACCTACGACAACGGCGACTGTGAGATCGAGTTTTCCAGGCCGGATGGGACGACTTACGCCCAGATCACGGCCCACACGGCGGAGTTAACTATCACTGTGCCTCCTCCGGCGCTCGTCAGCCGGGATGCGTGACGAGAGATGGCAGACGCCTGTGCGCAACCTGATCTCGCTAACCTGGATGCCCACGCGATCCTGTCAATGAGCAAGCGGGGATGGACGGCGCAGGAGATTCGTGAGGCTTATGAGAGAGGTGCCGCGTTTCCAGCCTCTGATGCCACGGCAGGCGGCGTACCAGCGACGCGGTTTGTC
Organism: Capsulimonadaceae bacterium; assembly: GCA_965277485.1. GTDB lineage: Bacteria > Armatimonadota > Armatimonadia > Armatimonadales > Capsulimonadaceae > JAFAZD01. The sequence goes on from CBDICZ010000007.1 coordinate 59,278, forward strand.
CATCCGACGACCGGCAAATCCGTAGTCGTCAACAACGCGACGGGGAGGGTGATCCATGTTGGCGGAACCAGCTTTCAGTATTGACGTACAACTCCCACAGGAGCTGCGTGACACCGCACATATCCTTTCCGGCGAACTCGCCTGGACCGAGACCGATGCGCTGCGCGTTGTTGAATGGCTCAGCGCCCAGGGAAGCGCCGTGGTCGGTGTGGAATTGTGGCGGGACAAAGATGGCGCGGTATTGTGGCTTGCGACCAGTAATTACTCGCCTCGCCTCGACGACCGGATAACTTCTGAAGAAGTAGCACGGTGCTCCATAGAATCAGCCCGGTTCATCAGAACTGCGGGTCACAGCCCGGAAGACCTCTTCAGTCTGTCCTGGCTTCCGCCCGTGGGGGACGAAACGCTGGCCTCGCTTGCCGCGTAATATCTTGAACACACCAGGAGCAATATCCCATGAGCCTCGCAGACCTCGCCAGAGATGCCGAGCAGAAGATGAAGAAGACGGTGGAGGCGACTCAGCACGACTTCTCCACCATCCGCACCGGGCGGGCCACGCCGTCCCTGCTGGACGGCGTCACCGCCGACTACTACGGCACGCCGACGCCGATCAATCAGATGGCGAACATCTCCGTGCCGGACTCGCGCCAACTGCTCGTCACCCCCTACGACCGTGCCACCATCGCCACCATTGAGAAAGCGATCAAGAACTCCGACATCAACATCAACCCGGTTAACACGGGAACCGCCCTGCGGCTGAGCATCCCGCCTTTGACCGAGGAGCGGCGCAAGGATTTCGTCAAGGTCCTCAGCAAGAAGTCCGAGGAGGGCAAGGTCGCCGTCCGCAACATCCGGCGCGACGCCAACGACCAGGCCAAGGCCCTGGTGAAGAAGGGTGAGGCGTCCGAAGATGAGTCGAAGCGCGCGCAGGAGGGCCTGCAAAAATTGACCGACCGCACCATCGCCGAGATTGACCAGATCACCCGCGCCAAAGAGACCGAGTTGCTGGAAGTCTGAGCCTTGGGCGTCCCGAGTGAGACACGCATGACCACCCTCGCCGAGCGACCCGCGACCCACACGACGCCCCCCGACCTGGACGCCTTCCGGGCGCGGCTGGACCCGTGCCGGATGCCGAGCCATGTCGCCATCATCATGGACGGCAACGGCCGCTGGGCGCGGCAGCGCCACCTCCCCTCCCGCCTGCTCGGCCACCGCGAGGGCTACAAGACCGTCCGCCGCATCGTCCGCGACGCCGCCGAGCTGGGCATCTCCGTCCTCACCCTCTACGTCTTCTCCCACGAGAACTGGCGGCGGCCCAAGCACGAGACCGACGGCCTGATGGCCCTGATCGAGCAGGCCGCGCGCAACGAGCTGGCCGAGCTGCACGAGAACGGCGTCCGCATCCGCTTCGTCGGGCGGCGCGACGGCCTGACGCCCTCCTTGATCCGGGAGATGGACCGGGGCATGGCGGTCACGGCGGGCAATCAGAAGATCACGCTGAACCTGGCCATCAACTACGGCGGTCGCGCCGAGATCGCCGACGCCGCCCGGCGTCTGGCCCAGGCGGCGGCGCGCGGCGAGATTGACCCGGCCACTATCACCGAGGACCACCTCTCCGCCCATATGTACGCCCCCGACCTCCCCGACCCGGACTTGTTGATCCGCACGGCGGGCGAGATGCGCATCTCCAACTTCCTGCTCTGGGGCGTGGCCTACGCCGAGATGTGGGTGACGCCGACCCTGTGGCCCGACTTCACGACGACGCATCTGGTGGAAGCGCTGGAAGACTACCAGCGCCGCGTCCGCAAGTTCGGCGCGGTGGTGGGTTCTTGAAGCGCATCGTTATCCTCGGCGCGACGGGCAGCATCGGGACGCAGACGCTGGACGTGGTCCGGCGTCTGCCCGAGCGCCTGCGCGTCGTTGGGCTGTCGGCGCATCGGAACAAAGAGTTACTGGCGCGTCAGGCGCGCGAACTTGATGTGCCTGTGTCGGCGCTGGAGGTGGGCGACGGGGCCGATTTGGTCCGACTGGCACGGCTGGGCAACGCCGATCTGGTCGTCGTCGCCGTCGCGGGCGCGGTCGGGACGCGGGCCGCCATTGCCGCGCTGGAGGCAGGCAAGGATGTCGCGCTGGCGACCAAGGAAGTCCTGGTCGCGGCAGGTGAGTTGGTCATGGCGGCGGCGCGGGCGAACGGAGTCCGGGTGCTGCCGATTGACAGCGAACATTCCGCCGTGTTTCAGTGTCTGCAAGGGGGCCGTGCCGCAGAAGTCGCCAAAATTTGGCTCACGGCCTCCGGCGGGCCGTTCCGGGAGTGGAGCCGGGAGCGGATCGCGCGGGCGACGCTCGCCGATGCCCTGAAGCACCCCACCTGGCCGACCATGGGGCGCAAGATCACCGTAGACAGCGCGACCCTGATGAACAAGGGGCTGGAAACCATTGAGGCGCGTTGGCTGTTTGATACCCCGATGGACCGCGTCGCCGTCATCGTCCACCCGCAGAGCGTGATACATTCACTGGTGGAGTTCCGAGACGGCTCCGTGCTGGCCCAGCTCGGCTTGCCGGATATGCGGCTGCCCATCGAGTACGCCCTGCTGTTCCCGGAGCGGCTGGACGCCGGGCTGCCGCGCCTGGACATGACACAGTTGGGGACGCCGCTGACGTTTGAGGCCCCGGATGAGGGTCGCTTCCCGTGCCTGGCGCTGGCGCGGCACGCGGCGGAGGTCGGCGGCACGATGCCCGCCGTGCTGAACGCCGCCAACGAGGCCGCCGTCGGCCTGTTCCTGGAAGAACGGGCGCGGTTTGTGGACATCCCGGCCTTGATCGAACAAACCATGGACGCACATTCACCACTGCCGGCGTCGTCGCTGGAGCAGATCACGGACGCCGACGCCTGGGCGCGTTGTTACGTCAAGGAGAAGGCTCTTGGCCATCCTGCATAGCCTGCAAACGATCATCACGTTTCTCGTCGTCCTCGGCGTCTTGGTCGTCGCGCACGAGTGGGGGCATTTCATTGTCGCCCGCCTGTTCAAGATTCGGGTGGATGACTTCTCCATCGGCTTCGGCAAGCGCCTGATTCGTCTGGGCAAGCGCGGCGACACCGAGTACAACATCCGTATGCTGCCGCTCGGCGGCTTCGTCCGCATCGCCGGCATGGAGGCCGATGAAGCGCCCTTGATCCAGGCCAAAGAAAAGGTCACGGGCCGCAAGGGCGCGAGCGAGGACCCCGACTCCAGTCAGCTCCCGCTGCTGGCCGAGAACACGGCGGAGGCGCAGCCGTACACCGCCCCGGATGGCTTCAACGCCAAGCCCTTGTGGCAGCGGTCCCTGGTCATCCTGGCCGGGCCGGTGATGTCGTTTCTCCTCGGCTACCTGATCATCTGCCTGATGGGCTTTACCGTCGGCCTGCCGAAAGGCAGCACACTCAACAAGATCGGCGAGGTCGAGCCGGGCGGGGAAGGGCAGCATATCGGTCTGCACTCCGGGGATGAGATCGTCGCCATCAATGGGCAGCCCATCGCCAACGGCGAGCAGATGGTGCAGATGACACACAACAGCCTGGGCCATGCCATCACGCTGACGGTCCTGCGCGATGGCGAGCGGCTGACAAAGATCGCGCACACGCGCCCGATGACGGATGACGCCGGGAAGCCGATCCTGCTCGTCCTGGTGAAAGTCCCCGGCACTCTCGCGGCGCTTGGTGTGCGGCCCGGCGACGCGCTGCTGGCGGTCGGCCAGACCGAGGTGAAGAACGACAAACAGGCGCTGACGCTGTTGTCCGGCGCGGCGGGCAAGCCGGTCCAGTTGGTCGTCGAGCGCGGGGCGCAGGAGGTGCCGCTCAGTGGGACGGTGACTGCGACATCGCTCGGCACGACGCGCCTCGTTTCCCAGGAGGTCGGCATTCTCAAAGTGCAGATGATGGCCTCCACCGAGCGTGTCGGTCTGGTCCAGTCCATCCATGAGGGGAACGCGCAGATCGCCGGCATCTTCAACAACCTTGTGACCCTGGTTCGCCAGGGCCAACTGCATAAGCAGGTCGGCGGCGTCATCGTCATGTACCAGATGACAAGCATCGCCGTCGAAAACGGCCTGGTCCAAATCCTTTGGCTGGCGGCGCAGTTGTCCATCAGCCTGGCGATCTTCAATCTGCTCCCGATTCCCATCCTGGACGGCGGCCATCTGCTGAACTTCGCCATCGAGTGGGTGCGCGGCGGCAAGAAGATGACCGAGGAGTGGCAGCAGCGGTTCATGCTGACCGGCCTGGCGATCATCGGGACGCTGTTCATCTGGATCATGGCGAAAAACATCATGCAGGTGATCTTCCACCAACTTCCGCAGTGAGGCCGGGGGATGAAATCCGGGGGTATGAAACCCCCGTCTCCCCGTTCAAGCGTCCTGCGGACGCGGCGGGGTGCGAGGCACTGGGTTCCGTCGGCTCCCCCGTCCGCAGGACGGCGTGACTTCAGACGGGGGTTTCATACCCCCGGACCGGCGATCCACTTGTACGGGCGATTCGCCGGGTCGCCCCTACGCGCCCGCTACACGGCCCTTCCGACAGGAGACATATGCGCGCCACACGACTGTTCTTCCCGACCCTCCGCGATGCCCCCAAGGACGCCGAACTGGTCAGCCACAAACTGCTGCTGCGGGCTGGGTTCATCCGGCCCCTCGCCGCCGGGGTCTATTCTTACCTGCCCCTGGGCCTGCGGACGCTCAACAAAATTTCGGCCATCGCGCGGCAGGAGATGGACGCCATCGGCGGCAACGAGGTCTTCCTGCCCGCCCTGTTCCCGCGCGAACTCCTGGAAGAGTCGGGCCGGGACAAGGTGGACGTGCTGTTCACGGCCCAGCCCCATGACTATTTTCTCGGGTTCACGCACGAGGAGGTGCTGACGGACATCATGCGCGGGGCCGTTCAGTCCTACAAGCAGTTGCCCCAACTGCCGTACCAGATTCAGACCAAGTTTCGGAATGAGCCGCGTCCGCGTGGGGGGTTAATCCGGGGCCGCGAATTTCTGATGCTGGACGCCTACTCCTTCAACCGGGACGAGGCCGGGAGCGTGGCGGCCTATCAGGAAGTCAAAACGGCGTTCCAGCGGATGTTCGACCGGCTGGGCCTTGCCTCGCTTTCCGTCGCGGCGGATTCGGGGGCCATCGGCGGCTCGCACTCCGAGGAGTTCATGGTGCTGTCGGATGGCGGCGAGGACACAGTGTTGCGCTGCGACCGGACGGGCTACGCCGCCAACGCCGAGCGCTGCGAGGCCGTGCCCGCCCCGGCGGAAGACCCGGACGCGCCCGTTCCGGCCCTGGAGACGACGGCGACGCCGGGCGTGACGACCATTGAAGACGTGTCGGCCTTCCTGCACGTCCCCCCCACCCGCCTCATCAAGACGCTGATTGTCACGGCCCCCGACGGCTCGCCCGTGGTGGCGCTTGTGCGCGGCGACCGGGAGCTGAACGAGGCCAAGCTGGCGAAACTCCTGGGCGGCCCGTCGCCGCTGGCCGACGCCGCGACGGTGGAGCGGGTCACGGGCGCTCCCGTCGGCTTCGCCGGGCCGGTCGGCCTGCAACTCTCCCTCCGCGTGGTCGCCGACCGTGAGGTAGCGACCGTCCGCGATGGCGTTGCGGGCGCGAACGCCGCCGACGCTCATTACATCCATGTCCAGCCGGGCCGGGACTTTCCGATGCCGGAATTGGCCGACCTGCGGACCGCCATGGCCGGGGACGTCAGCCCCGCCGCCCCGGAAGGCCGATTGTATGAGCAGCGCGGCATCGAGGTCGGCCACGTCTTCAACCTGGGAACACGCTACTCGGCCCCCATGTCCGCGACGTTCAACGCCGAGGACGGCACCATCAAGCCGATTCTGATGGGTTCCTACGGCCTGGGCGTCTCGCGCACCCTGGCCGCCGCCGTGGAACAGCACCACGACGACAACGGCATCATCTGGCCCGTCGTTCTGGCCCCCTTCGAGGCCGTGGTCGTCCTGGCCGGCTGGAAGGACGAAGACCAGCGCGCCGCCTCCGAAACGCTTTACACCGAACTGCTGGCCGCAGGCGTGGATGCCCTCTTAGACGACCGCGACGAGCGCGCCGGTGTCAAGTTCAAAGACTGGGACCTGATCGGCATCCCCGTCCAGATCGTCGTCGGTAAATCCCTCGCTGAAGGCAACGTCGAGGTCGGCCTGCGCCGCGACAAGAGCCGCAAAGAGATCGTCCCCGTCGCCGAAGCCGCACAACACGTCATCGCGCTGATCCAGCAGTTGAAGACCGAACTCGCATGAGACAACTTCAGTTCAAGCCGAAAGTTTCAACGGAAGCCGCTGTACCGGCTGATCTCCGAGGATTCCTTCAGTACGCTCACCGCCTTATCGCTAATGGCGACAGGGCCGCTTTGATACCCTCGGATGATCTCATCCAGGATGGGAGCCGGTGTGCCTACGGCGGGCTGATTGAAGACGATGGGGACGTTTATGGCTGCACTTACTTCCCCGATGCGGGTACGGAACCTAGTTGGCAGTTCGAGATCACAGCGGACCACATCGCCAGCATCGCCGACGGCATAACCACCCATCTTAGCTTGTGGGCCTGCGCTATTCCAGGGTGCGGGAACTTATTTAGCGGGCCGGATGATGCCTGCTTCTACTGTGACTATGTGGACGACGAGAGAGCGACAAGGGAACGGGTTGTCCCAGAACTTGCCTCAAGCCCAACCCGCGCGGAGTGGGTTCAGGGCTACTTAAAGCATTTCCCGGAAGACCACCCAATGTCTATTATTGGTTACTACAACTCACAGCCGGGATTGGGCGACTGCCTCGGCTGGTTCACCACAGAGGAGGTGGAGCAGATTATTGCCGAGGCCCGGCTGTCGGCAACAAAGCAACTATCGCTTGATATGAAGTAGATCGCACTCATTCTCGAATGCCTTCGACACTGACGCGCGATGGCTTATCTTCCATGTTCATCGGTGGCACAGACTGCGGGCCTTCTGCTATAATCGTTGTGTGGAATATGAGTGGGACGAGCGTAAGAATGAGGCCAACGTTACTGGGCACGGCATTGATTTCGCGGACGCTCATCTTATTTTTCTGGCACCCATTCTGATCGCGCTGGATGACCGGTTCGAGTATGGCGAGGATCGCTGGGTCGGCCTGGGCCTGCTGAACGGGCGCATCGTCAAAGTCGTCTACACGGAGCCGGACGAGGGTACGCGGCGTATCATCTCCGTGCGAAAGGTGCTGCAACATGAACGAGAACAGTACGAGCGGTTTCTCGAAGAACAATTCCCGGACTGACTGGGAACGCCTGGACGCGCTTACGGATGAGGAGATTGACACGGATGACTCGCCGCCATTGGCTGACGAGTTCTTCGCCAAGGCGCAGTGGCTGCTGCCGGGCGAGGCTTCGCCCCGCCGCCCGGTCAAGGTCGAGCTTGAACTGGACCCCAAGATACTGACCTGGTTTCAGTCGCAGGGACAGGATTATGAGCGGCGTATGCTAGCCGCGCTACGCCTCTATGCCGAGGCGCACCAGGGCGAGGGCGTAGGGCGCAAGTAACCGTTGTCGTCTTTCCTGTATCTGCCGGTGGCGCACACGTCGGTGGCTTCTGCTGTTGGCGACGGTTCTGGGCGGGGCGGCAGGGACGAGACGTTGAGGGCGGGGAGACCCCGCCCCTACGGATGGCACAACAGGCGCGCGTAGGGCGGAGGTCCTCTCGCCCTCACATGACCCTCGCCCTCGCATCCCCCCTTACGTTCGTCCGCCCTCATCCCTCGCGTTCCCGCTTAGTCCTTCGTCAGCAGTTCCACCAGCGCCTCGAATTCGCCCGCCGGGAGATTCTTCTTGCTGATGTAGTTGCTGCGGTCGCTCCGGGTCTTGATGACCTTGCCGCGCTGGGTCGGCAATTGGGCGTTCCAGGCGGGGGCGAGGGATTGGATGATGATGGGCATCTCCTCGCGGGCCATCAGTTGGACCAGGCCGAACGAGTACTTCTGCGACGGCATCGGCTTGATCTTCAAATTCGGCTCGTACTGCGCGACGTGGTACGGGAAGTAGGCGATGGTCATCACGCGCTCGGCGACCTTGCGCTGGGCGTCTTCTCCGTACTTTTCTTCCAGGGCTTGTACGAGGTCGCGCAGCTTGGGGTGCCACCACTGGTAGCCGGCGGTCTGCTCGAAGGCCGGGTCCAGGTAGACGAAGGGGTAGCCGTCGCCGGTGAACGTCAGGCTCTGGTGCAGCGCCTTGGCGTAGGCGGGGTCGTCGGTGTAGTCATCCAGGTTTTTCTCGTCCCACAGAGGCATCCGGGTCAGCAACAGGACACGGGCGGTCTCCGGGTTGCCCGCGTAGGGGTTCGGCGGCACTTCCAGCCGCGTCTTGAACTCGGCGCGGGTCTGCTCGGCGTTGTGCCGGTCCACGAACTCCCGGTCCTGGCGCAACACGAACGGCGGCTTCTTGGGCAGGTCGCGCCAGGGGTTGAGCTTCTCGATCTCATCTCGGCGAAAATACATGGTGTGACTCTCCTTACAGGTCCAGGACTAGATTATCGCGGTGAATGACTTCGTCCGCGGGTTTGGAGCCGAGGAGGGTGGCGATCTCGTCGGTACGGCGGCCCATGATACGGGTCAGGTCGTCATGGGCATAGTTGACAAAGCCCCGCGCGAAGGGGCGGCCCTGGGCGTCGGTCAGGCGGATCAGGTCGCCCGCCCCGAAGCGCCCGGAGACGTGGGTGACTCCGGCGGGCAGCAGGCTCTTGCCTTCTTCCACCAGCATCTGCCGCGCGCCGTCGTTGAGGGTGACGGTCCCCTTGGGGACCGTGCCGTAGGCGATCCAGCGCTGGCGGGCGCGCAGGGGCGCGGGCCGGGGCAGGAACAGCGTCCCGCAGCGGCCCGCCAGGGCGTCGGCGATCACGTCCGGGCGGCGGCCCTCGGCGATGGTCATGCGGACGCCGCTGCCGGCGCAGACCTTGGCGGCCTGAATCTTGGTGGTCATGCCGCCCGTGCCGACCCCGGTTTGTACGCCGCCCGCCCCCTGTTCTACGGCGGCGTCAATGGTCTCCACGACAGGGATCAGCCGGGCGTCCGGGAACTGCGTCGGGTCCCGGTCGTACAGCCCGGCCACGTCGGACAGCAGCAGCAGGACGTCGGCCTCGATCAGAGAGGCAACCAAAGCCGCCAGCGTATCGTTGTCGCCGAACTTGATCTCATCCACGGCCACCGTGTCGTTCTCGTTGACGATGGGCACGGCGCGGGCGCGTTCCAAAGCGGCGAACGTGTTGCGGGCGTTCAGGTAGCGGACCCTGTCGCGCAGGTCGTCGCGGGTGAGCAATATCTGCGCGACCGGGATATCATGGACATCGAACGCCTCGGCGTAGGTCTGCATCAATCGGCCCTGCCCGACGGCGGCGGCGGCCTGCTTCTGCGGGATGGTCCGGGGCCGCCCGGCGAGGCTCAGGCGGGCCATGCCCGCGCGAATCGCCCCCGACGAGACCAGCACGACGCTGTCGCCCTGGGCCAGACGCCGGGCCACCTGGGCGGCCAGGTCGGCGATGAAGGCCGCGTCCGGCGGCCCGCCCCGGCGCGTCAGGGTGCTGGTCCCGATCTTGACGACGATGCGGGTCACGCCTCGTCCCCGTCTTCCGCGCCGTCCGCGTCCTCATCCCCGGCGTACTCGTCCTCGAATTCGAATTCGACATCACGGATACGGACGTTGACGCCCTGTTTGGCCCCCAGCGTGCGCAGCTTGCTGATCATGCCCGCCTTGTCCATGGTGCGCTGCAACCGGTGCAGGGCGGCCTCGTTGTTCAGGTCCGTCATGGCGACAAGCCGCTCGATGCCGGGGCCGGAGATCACATACGTCTGCGTCCCGGCGTCGTATGAGGCCTCCCACTTGCGGCTGAAGCGCCGCCCCTTGCCGTTCATGCTGCCGGGCGTGATGAGAACAACGTCGTCGTCCAGCGCCTTCACGGGCAGGGGCATCTCGGCCAGCCGGTCGGCCAGATAATAGACAAGCGGCTCCAGGCCGACGCGCGTGGCCGCCGAGACGGCGAAGACCGGACGGTCCTCGGCGGCGAACTCGGCGTGATACAGTTCCGTGTCGGCGGCGTCCACCAGGTCAATCTTGTTCAGCGCGATGACCTGGGGCAGATCGGCCAGGCGCTCATCGTAGGCGGCCAGTTCGCGGTTGATGACCGCGTAATCATCCAGCGGGTCTCGCCCCGACTGGCCGCTGATGTCAATGACGTGGACCAAGAGGCGTGTCCGCTCGACGTGGCGCAGGAACTGGTGTCCCAGCCCGATGCCCTCGCTCGCGCCTTCGATCAGGCCGGGGATGTCGGCGGCAACAAAGGTACGTTCCTCGTCCACCCGGACGACGCCCAGATTGGGAACCAGGGTCGTGAACGGGTAGTCGGCGATCTTGGGCCGTGCCGCCGACAGGGCGGCGATGAGCGTGCTTTTGCCGACGTTCGGATAGCCGATCAGGCCGACATCGGCGAGCAGCTTGAGTTCCAGCTTGACGGTGCGTTCCTCGCCCGGTTCGCCGTTCTCGGCGAACTTCGGGGCCTGCTGGACCGAGGAGGCGAAGTGGGCGTTGCCCTGCCCGCCCTGCCCGCCGCGCGCGATCATCGCCCGCTGCCCGTGCCGCATCAGGTCGGCCAGCACCTGGCCGCTGCCGATGTCCGTGGCGACCGTGCCGATGGGGACTTTCAGCGTCATGTCGGCGGCGTTGCTGCCGTGCATATCCCGCCCGATGCCGTGGACACCGCGCGGGGCCTCGTACTTGCGCTGGTAGCGGAAGTCGAGCAGGGTGGACAGGTTGGAGTCGGCCTCCAGGGTGATGTCGCCGCCCTTGCCGCCATCGCCGCCGTTCGGCCCGCCGTGCGGCACGAACTTCTCCTTGCGGAACGACACGGCCCCGTTGCCGCCGTTTCCGGCCTTGACTTCAATGGTGACTTCGTCTACAAACATCTCTCTATTCTACCCCGCAGACCCCTCCATCACCGTAAACTGCGAACCGGCGGGTGTTTTCGTGATCTCGATGCGCGACGCGAAGGCGTCTTTCAGCTCGTCAATGTGGCTGATGACGATGATCTTCTCGAAGTCTTCTTGAATGGCGTTTAGAGCCTCCACGAGTTTTTCGCGGCCCTTGCCGTCCTGGGTCCCGAAGCCTTCATCAATGATAAGCGTCTGCAAGCGCGCCCCCGCCCGGCGGGCGAGCAGCTTGGACAGGGCGATTCTCAGAGCGAACGCCGCCCGGAAGCCCTCGCCGCCGGAGTACATCTCCAAGGGGCGCGTTCCCAAATTATCGCTGACCTTGATGTCCAGGGTCTCGATGGGGCCGGTCTTCTTTGACTTGGCCTCCCGGACGGTGTCAAAATAAAGCGACATATCGCCGTCAGTCAGTCGCTCCAGCAGCCGGTTGGCCTCCTGCTGCAGCTCCGGGATGGCGTTCTCGATGATGAGCGCCTGGACGCCCTTCTTGCCAAAGGCGTTCGTGAGCTGCTGGTGGACCTCCTGCTCCTTCTTGGCCGCCGTCAGCTTCTGCTGCGTCTCGGCGCGCTGGGTCTTCAAGAGTTCGCAACGGTCCAATGACTGCTGGTGACGGGCCTGCTGCGCATTGGCGGCCCGTTCCTCAGTGCTACGGGCGTTCTCCTGGGCGCGTATCTCCTGCCCACGGGCCTCTAATTGGGCCAGTTCGCCGGCGACGCCCCCGAAGGAGGCGAGCTGGGCGTCGAGCGCGGCGAGGCCCTCCCGGCGGGCGCGCAGGGCGGCCCCGGCGCGGGCGAGGCGGCCCTGGGCGGCGGCGAGGGCGGCCTGGGCGTGTTCCAGCTGGACGAACTGCCGGGGGGCATCGGCCAACTGGGCGACGCGGGCGCGGGCGGCGGCGTGGTCGGCCTCGACGTTCGCCAGCGCTTGCAGGGCGCGCTGGTACTTCTCGATCTTGGCGCGCGGTTCCGGGGCGAAGTCGGCGGCCAGCGTCCGCTCGGCCTGTTCGCGGACGGCCAGCAGGTTCGGCAGGTCCTTTTGGACGGTCTCCAAATCCAGCAGGCGCTGCGCGATCTGCACCAGGCGGTCCCGATCCGACGTGAGGTCGTCCAACTGCGCCTGGAGCGACTTGGCCTCGGCTTGCAGCCCGGTCATCTCTTTCTTGACCCCGGCGGCCTCCTGCCGGACAAGCTTTTCGCTCGCCTGGGCTTTCCGCAGCGCCGCCTCGTACTCGGCGCGGACCTGGGCCGCGCGGTCGGCGGTCAGCGGGGCGTTGCAGACGGTGCAGACGCCCTGCTGCCGCGCCAGGGCCTCCAGACGCTCCTGCCACTGGTCGGTCTGAAAGTCGAGCCGGGACTTCTCCTCGCGCAGAGTCTGGAAGCGGTCGGTGGACTCAGCCAGGCGCTGTTCCGCCACACGGCGCTGGTCTGCCAGGGACTTGGCGGCGGCGACACGCGGGGCGAGGCCGTCATGTTCGGATTTCAGCTGTGGGTAGTCGCGCAGGCGTTTCTCGGCCTGCTCGTAGTCGGCGGCGGCGGTCTCCGCCCGCCGCCGGACCTCGTGTTCGGCGGCCTGCCACTCCTTCTCGGCGACGGCGAGCATCTGGCGGCCCCGGTGCCACTTGTCCAGGTCGGCGTCCAACTGCTTCAGCCGCTCCTGCGTCTCCAGCAGGGCGGCGTGATCGCGGCAGATCTCGTCCTTGCGGGCGATCAGGGTGTCGGCGCGGTCAGCCTCGCCCTGGGCCTCAGCCTGTTCAGTCTGGAGGTCCCGCACCTCACCTTCCAGCCCCAAGCGTTGTGCGACGAGCGTATCGGCAAGTTGTTTGCGGCCTTCCAACTGGGCCTTGCGGTCGCGGTAGGCGTCCCAGTCGGCGCGCAGCGCCTCCCGACGGACCGACAGGTCATCTAACTGCGCCTGCGTCTCGGCGAGGGCCTGCCGATGCTCCGGCTCGTGGGCCAGCTCGGCGTCCATGCCGTTGATGTCGCGTTCCAAGTCCGTGGCCTCGGCGGCGGCGGCGCGGGACTTCTCGCGGGCCTTGGACTCCAACTGGTCGTAGCGGGAGAGGTCCAGGATGTCGGCCAGAATCTCCTTGCGCTTGCCGGGCGGCTGGCGGACGAACTGGTCGGCGTGGCCCTGGCGCAGATAGGCGGAGTTCAGGAAGGTGTCATAGGACATCCGCAGGAGCTTCTGGATGGCCCGCTCGGTCTCGCCCGCGCTGTTGCCGGTCAGGGAGCGCCAGCCGGTGTCATCGGTCTGCTGCTGCAATTCCCACTGGTTGCCCGACGCGCGCTTGGAGCGCTTGCGCAACACCCGGAAGACCAGGCCGTCCATCTCGAACGTGAAGCCGACGCTCATCTCGTCCGCGCCGATGCGGACAAGTTCGTCGTGCTTGTTCTTGCCCGCCCGTGACTCGCCCCAGAGCGACCAGGTGATCGCGTCCAGCAGCGCGCTCTTGCCGTGCCCGTTGTCGCCCGACAGGCACAGCGTCCGCATCCCGGACAGATCGAGCGGGGGCACGTCCTCGCCATAGGACATGAAGTTGCGCAGTTCCAGGCGGATGGGGATCATACACCTTTAGTATACCTGAACTGCGACCTGCCCGGCTTGTCTCTTGACAAGGTCGCCCTCCATGCTCTAAAATAGGGCGACCTCTCCCGCAGTAGGATGCTCCCACCCATGCCCACACTCGACTGGATCGGCAAAAGCGCCGTCGTCAATCACCATCAGCAGGTTCCGACGCGCCTGCTCCATTGCGACGGCGGCGAGCCAGTCGGCGACGGCAATTTGTTGGTGGAGGGGGACAATCTGCTGGCCTTGAAGTCCCTGCTGCCATACTACGCCGGTCAGGTGAAGTGCGTCTATATTGACCCCCCGTACAACACAGGCAACGAGGGCTGGGTCTACAACGACGCCGTGAATGCCCCCGAAATCCGCCGCTGGCTGGGCCAGACGGTGGGCAAGGAGGCGGAAGATCTGTCGCGCCACGACAAGTGGTTGTGCATGATGTATCCACGCCTTTATTAAATAAAGGCGTTATTGCGAGAAGATGGGGCTATCTTTATCAGCATTGACGGCAATGAATTGGCAGACCTCCTCTACATTCTGCATGAAATTTTTGGGGAACGTAATTTTATCGAGTGCATCAGTTGGTACAAAAAGGTTTCACCTGCCAACGATGCCAAGTGGTTTAGCAATGACCATGAATACCTGGTTGTTTTCGCACAGGCGAAAGAAGGTTGGCGGCCAAACAGACTAAAGAGGAACGACAAGCAGACAGCATACTATCGGAACCCTGACAATGACGCTCGTGGCGATTGGAACTCAGTCGCTTACACTTGTAACAAATCCAGGCGACAGCGGCCGAATCTTTATTATCCAATCATTCACCCAAACACCGGCGACGAAGTCTGGCCCAAAGAAACGGCCGTATGGGCCTACTCATACGATGTTTATCAGACACATGAGGCCCAGGACTTACTTTACTGGGGTGTCGACGGTGGAGCAAAATCACCACGTTACAAAAAGTTTTTATCGGATGCTGGAGACATAGTTCCACGCTCCATTTGGCCCTATGCGGATGTCGGCCACACACAGGAAGCGACGAGCGAGTTCCGAGAACTTTTCCCCGACGGCGGCTTTGATACTCCCAAACCCACGCGCCTCATCAAACGTATTTTGCAACTGGCCACCGACAAAGACTCGCTGGTGCTGGATTGCTTCGCGGGAAGCGGGACGACGGGCCATGCAGTAATGCAGATGAACGCCGAAGATGGCGGCACTCGGCGGTTCGTTTTGGTGGAGATGGAGCCGCAAATCGCCCGCAACATCACGGCGGAACGACTGCGGCGTGTCATCGGCGGCTACGGTGACAAGCCGGGACTGGGCGGCGCGTTCACCTACGCGACGCTCGGCGATGCGCTGATTGACGCCGACGGGCAACTTGGCGCGGGCGTCTCTTACACCGACCTTGCCCGATACATCTTCCATAAGGAAACAGGCGAGACGTTGGCGGACGTGCCGGACGGGGGCGGCGACGGCTTTCTGGGTGAGTGCGGCGGCGTCGCGGTGTTCCTGCTTTGGGGGAAGGGTGCGGAGCGAGTATTGGACGCCGACGGCCTGCGCCGACTGGCGGCGCGGTCCGGCCTCAAAACTGTCTACGCCGACGCCTGCCCGGTCCCGGCGGACCGTCTGGCGCGGGCCAACATCCGATTCGTACAGACGCAATACGCGCTGGCGGCGTCATGACGCCGTTCGGACACAAGCCCTATCAGCAGGCAGCATTGGAAGCGCTCCAGGCGTACTTGCAAAAGACGCGCGAGGTCGGCGCAAAGACAGCGTTCGTCCTGCAAACCAACCAGCCTTATCACGAAGTAGACGCGCTTCCGGGATTGCCCTACGTCTGCCTGCGCGTCCCGACCGGCGGCGGCAAGACGGTTATGGCCTGCCGCGCTGTCGCAATCGCCGCTCAGGAAGCACTGACTCAAGAGCAGGCCGTCGTGTTGTGGCTCGTGCCGACTGAGCCGATCAAGACACAAACACTGGCCGCGCTCAGGGACAACAAGCACCCCTACCGGCAGGTCCTGGACGCCGAGTTGGGCGGCCGGGTGACGGCACTGGACATGACGGAGGCGCTGTCCCTGTCACGGGCGACGCTGGACGGAAATACGGTCATCATTGTCTCCACGCTAGCCAATCCCCGAATCGGCGAGACGGATAAGCG
Source organism: Capsulimonadaceae bacterium (assembly GCA_965277485.1). GTDB lineage: Bacteria > Armatimonadota > Armatimonadia > Armatimonadales > Capsulimonadaceae > JAFAZD01. Next base: position 74,974 of record CBDICZ010000007.1, read on the forward strand.
CAAGGTCTACGAGCAGAACGGCGGCCTCATGGCTCACTTTGAGGGCCTTGACGCCGCGCGGGCCGCCACCATGGACTGCTACGGGGGGACAAACACCCCCATACCCTCACTTGCCAACGTCCTCCGCCTGCGCCGCCCGCTGGTCATTATGGACGAAGCGCACAATGCCCGCACCTCCCTGGCGTTTGAAACGCTGGCCCGTTTCGCGCCCGCCTGTGTCATCGAGTTCACGGCGACGCCGACACAGTACCCGTCCCCGCACCCAAGCAATGTGTTGTACAGCGTGTCCGCCGCCGAACTCAAAGCGGCGGACATGATTAAGCTGCCCATCAAACTGTCGGTCGGACAGGATTGGCGGCAGTCCCTCCTGTCCGCAAGAAACAAGCGCGATGCGCTGGAGGAACTGGCGGGCGAGGAACAAGCCGCAACGGGTGAATACCTGCGGCCCATCGTGCTGGTGCAGGCACAGAAGAAGAACGAGGAGCTGACGGTTGAGGTCGTCGAGGCGTGTCTGCGCAATGATTTAGGCATCCCCGCCGAGCAGATGGCCGTGGAAACGGGGGACCGTCAGGAGCTTAAGGGCATAGACCTTTTCTCAAAGACGTGTCCTGTGCGCTACATCATCACCGTGGATAAGTTGCGTGAGGGTTGGGACTGCTCCTTCGCCTACGTGCTCTGCTCCGTCCGAGACATGGCATCCAAGACGGCGGCAGAGCAGATCGTCGGGCGCATCCTGCGTCTGCCACAGGCGACGCGCAAGCGGCAGGCCGACCTCAACCGCGCATTCGCGTTCATTACGTCCGCCAAAACGGCGGACACGATGCGGGCAGTGGAAACGCTGGCAAACGCTTTGGAAGCCAACGGCTTCACCAAGTATGAAGCGCGCCAGATCGTTCAGCAACAGACTTTAGATGGAGACTGGGGCGGTCTGTTCGATGCAACCGCGCCGCACTCAACACCCGCCGAGCGTGGGGACAAACTTGTTGTGCCTCAGCTCGCCCTCTGGGTCGGCGATGGATGGGAGCCGGTAGACGAAACTGTTCTCAGGCAGGGGAATTGGCGGTTGGCGGAATGTAACCCGGCTCTGACCGAGGCACAATTTTCTCCTCAAGTGCAGGCGGAAGAGTTCGTGCTTGACGTAACCAGTCATGGACGTAAATCCATCACCTTCCTTGCCGAAGTGGAACAACAGGTGTCCGCCTTACTCACGGACGATATTTTCACCCCGGAGGCGCTGGCGATCTGGCTGGATCGACACATCCCCCATCCCGACATCGTACCGTCGCAGGCGCAATTGTTTCTAGCTCGCCTCGTGCGCTTCCTAATGGACGACCGGGGAATACCCCTCGCGCAGTTGTCGCGGCACCGCATCCGATTGCGGGACGCGGCGGCCGCAAAGGTTGACCAGCACCGCAAGGCAGCGCAGGCGCAGGCGTACCAGAACCTTCTTTTCGACGCCCCACCCAAAGAACTTGCCGTCACGCCGGAGTGTGTTTTCTCATATGACCCAAACCACTACCCCGCAAACAAGCTCTACGCGGGCGCCTACCGCTTTTCCAAACACTACTACCGCGATGTCGGCGACATGAACAACGAAGAGACATCTTGCGCCATTCTGCTGGATCAACTGCCGCAGGTCGATTGCTGGGTACGCAACCTGGAGCGGCAGCCGCAGTTTTCCTTTTGGTTGCAAACAGCGACTGACCGCTTCTACCCAGATTTTGTTACGAGGCTAAAAGACGGTCGTATCGCAGCCCTGGAATATAAAGGGGATCATTTGGTGACGAATGATGACACAAAAGAGAAGCAACTGCTTGGCGCGCTCTGGGCAGCGAAGAGCGATGGCAAATGTGCCTTCCGAATGCTCGCAAGGGATAACTACCCAGCGCAGCTGCGCGACCTTGCTGGGTAGGCACTACTGAACCGCCTCCTCAGCCTCCAATTCGGCCATGAGCGGCTCGGCGTAGGCGAGAAGCTCGTCCTTGCGGTCGCGCAGGGTGTCGCGGGTGTCGCAGTAGGTGGCGAGGGCCTGTAGGGGGTTCAGGGACTCGGTGAGGACCCTGGAGCGCACGGCGTCTGTGTCGGTGACGGTCTCTTTGTGCAGGGCGACGATCAGGAACGCGGCGCTGAGGGCGGCGCGGACGTCGGCGAGGCGCAGGGCGGGTTCCTGCTCCGACTTGATCTTGTAGGACAGCTTGACGACGGCGTTCTTGAGGGGCTGGGCGGCCAGGGCGGCCAGAATCTTCTCGGTCGGGGCGTCCCCGGCGTCGGTGGCGTCCACGTCCACCTCCACGAAGGGGCGGCTCGGCACGGGGACGTGCCGGACTTCTGTGTGGCCCTTCCGCAAGTCCACCAGGCAGAAGCCCTTGTCCTCGCGGCGCTCGCCGAAGTCAATGCGCTCGATGGAGCCGCAGTAGACCACGGGCGGCTGCTGCCCCCGGTTCAGGTCCTGATAACGGTGGATGTGGCCGAGGGCGACGTAATCAAAAGGCGGCTGTGCCAGCGCGGACAGCGGCACCTCCGGCTCGTTGATGAGGTAGCCGACCTGGTTGGCGCTGAGCTTGGCGTTGGCAACGGAAAAATGGCCCATCAGCACCGTGGGCAGGTCCGGGTCGCACTGGGACGCCAATTTGGCGATGCCGCCGACGTAGCGCTCGACGACCAGGCCGGTCGTCTCCTGAACGCCCTTGTCTTTGTATTCCTCACGCGCCAGGACCAAACTCTTGATGAGGTACGGCATGGCTGCTACTTGGATTTTTTGCCCTTTGGCCGTCTCGACTACGGCGACGCCGGGCACGTCGAAGATGCGCAGCAGGCGCCCGGCGAGCGCGCCGAAAATCTCGATGGTGTTGGCGCGCCCTTTGGTGTTCGGGATGTCATGGTTGCCCGCCAGCATGACGACGGGGATGCCCCGGTCGGTGAGGCGGCCCAGGCAGGCGGCGAACTCGCGCTGCTGGGTCTGGTTCGGGTCGCGCGTCTTGTAGGCGTCCCCGGCGAACACGGCCAGCTCGATGTCCGCGCCCAGCGCCGTGTCAATGGCGGCGTTGAGGGCGTCCCGGAAGTCCACCAGGCGCGAGTTCAGGCCGGTGGCCGGGTCGAAGCGGCCATAGTTCTCCACGCCGAAATGAACGTCGGCAAAATGCATCAGTCGGATGGACGGCATGGCCTGATGATACCACCTGGGCAGGAGGTTTCCGTTCACGCGGCGCGGTATAATGGGACCCGATACTCGTGAGCAGGAGGCACAGTCATGGCCGCATCACAGACATTCCCGCTGGTCTCGGACGAGGCCCTGGAAGAGCTTTCGGAGCGGGGGCAGGCGCTTTATGCGACGCTCCGGGCACAGATTGAGCCGGAACACGACAGAAAGTTCGTCGCCATTCATGTTGACAGCGGCGACTACGAGATCGCCCGCTCGTCCGGGGATGCCATGCGGGCTATGCACAAACGCCGCCCGGCGGATGGTCGCCTCTACATCCGCAAGATCGGCACGGAGCCGGAATATGGGCTGGCCGCGCGATTGCTCGCCAGCGACATGAGGGCCGGTGAGGCAAAGTGATCCTGGGTCATGTCCGCGACTATTTCCCACGCATCACACTCACGTTGCCGGGACTGGCTGGGCCTGCCGCCATTGAGTTCATTTTGGACACGGGATTTGATGGTCAACTGGCGCTGCCGGGTTCCGTGCTGAACGCCATGGATGCATCTTACGAAGGAAACCGTCCGGTTCAGTTGGCGGACGGGTCCGAGCGGCCTCGGCCAACCTACTCTCTCGTGCTTGAATCGGATGACGCGCCACGCCTTGTGGAAGTCATACTTTTGGAAGGCGTTCCACTTCTTGGCGTAGAACTGCTTGCGGAGACGCTCATTCAGATCGAGATGATGGACGGCGGCGAGGTCTCCATCGAGCCATTGTAGAGTGACGACCGAACAAACACAGCGGAGGAACGATTGTTTTCTGACACTCAACAAAGGACGCTGCGGGCGGCGGTGGATCGGATCATTCCTGCGGATGACTACCCCGGCGGGTGGGACGCAGGCGTCGGTGCGTTTTTGGAGGGGCTGCTGGCGCGGGAGCCGCGCTTTCTGCCCACCTACCGACATGGGCTGGACGACCTGGACGCGGAGGCGCGGCTGACGGAGGGTGGTCCGTTCGCGGCCCTCGCAACCGACGCGCAGGACGCGCTGCTGGCGCGCGTGGAGGCGGGCGAGGTCTGGGCGCACTGGACGCTGGACCCGGCGGCCTTCTTCCGGCTGCTCGTGGAGCAGACCACGGAGGGATTCTACGCCGACCCGGGCAACGGCGGCAACCGGGACGGCGTCGCGTGGGACATGATCGGATATCGGGTGACGGCATGAGCAATCCACAGACATACTCTTACGACGTCATCATCGTCGGCGCGGGCGCGGGCGGGGGCGTCGCCGCCGCCCTGCTGGCGGAGGCGGGCAAGCGCGTCCTGCTGCTGGAGCGGGGCCGGCGGCTCTCGTTCGACGAGGTGGGACGCGACCACCTGCGCAACCAGCGCGACCCGCGCTACGGCTATAACGCCGGGCCGGGGGCCGACGCCGGGCCGCGTGTTGCCGTGGACGCCCTCGGCCGGGCGTCCGTGGTGCTGCCGCTGGACGGCGCGTACCAGAACAACGCCGCCTGTGTCGGCAGCGGCACCCGCGTCTACGGCGCGCAGGCCTGGCGCTTCCTGCCCAGCGACTTCCGCATGGCGAGCCTGTACGGCGTCCCCCAGGGCAGCAGCCTGGCCGACTGGCCGATCACCTACGAGGACCTCGCCCCCTGCTACGAGCGGGCGGAGTGGGAGATGGGCGTCTCCGGGGACGCCGAGGGCGCGTCCCGGAACCGGCCCCGGCAGCGGCCCTATCCCCTGCCGCCGCTGCCGCTGAACGCGCAGGGCCGGGTACTCCGCGCGGGCGCGGCGTCGCTCGGCTGGGACACGCAGACCGTCCCGCTGCTGATCAACAGCGTCCCCTATAATGGGCGGGCCGCCTGCGTCCACTGCCAGCAGTGCGTCGGCTTCGCCTGCCCCACCGACGCCAAGAACGGTACGCAGAACACGCTGATCCCCCGCGCACTGGCGACGGGACTTTGTACGCTGGAGACGGAGGCGGTGGCCGAGCGCATTGACACCGACGCGGCGGGAGCCGTCACCGGCGTCACCTACTGGGACAAGGCCGGGTCGCGCGTCACAGCAACCAGCGAGGTCGTGGTGGCGGCGGCGGGGGCCATTGAGACGGCCCGCCTGCTGCTCCTTTCGCGCTCCAGCGCGCACCCGCAGGGCCTGGGCAACGGCTCCGACCAGGTCGGGCGCAACCTCCAGGGTCACTTCTACGCTGGGGCGGTCGGCTGGACGGCGGACCCGGTCTGGGACGGCATCGGGCCCGGCGCGACCACGGCGACCATCCGCTTCAGCCACGGCAACGACGGCATCGTCGGCGGCGGCATGCTGGCGGACGACTTCATCGAGCAGCCCGTCACCTACGCCCGGCGCGGGGTGCCGGGCGTCCCCAGCTGGGGCCTGGCCCGCAAGCACTGGGTCCGCGACGGCTACACGCGGATGCTGCGGGTGTTCGGCCCCGTCCACGAGATTCCCAGCCCGGAGGCGCGCGTCGGCGTGGACCCGGACGTCCGGGACCGGCGGGGCATCCCCGTCGCCCGCCTCTCCGGCACCATCCACCCGGAGACGCTGCGTGTCCATGACTACATGAACGCCCGCGCCGAGGAGTGGCTGCGGGCGTCGGGGGCCGGGGACCTGCTGCCGCGTGGACGGGCCACCCTGAGCCTGAGCGCGGGCCAGCACCAGGCCGGGACCTGCCGCATGGGCCACGACCCGGCGACCTCGGTGACGGACCCCTGGGGGCGCGTCCACGGCCACCGCAACCTGTACGTCGCCGACGGCTCGCTGCACGTCACCAACGGCGGCTTCAACCCGGTCCTGACCATCCTCGCCCTGGCCTACCGCGTGGCCGGCCACATCGCGGACTCCTGGTGAAACGGCCCCGTGGTATACTGACGGCTGAGGTATTTCCCATGCGACTTGTCTTCCCGGCGCTGGCCGCCGGACTCACGCTCCTCGCGGCGGCGGGGACCGCTCCGCGCGCGTCCGCGCAGCAGGACCCGGCCCCCGGCCCCTACCAGGTGCAGCGGACCGCCCACGTCGGCGGCGACGGCGGGTTCGACTATGTGTACGCCGACGCCGACGGGCGGCGGCTGTACGTCCCGCGCTCCGGTGCCGCGCCCCGCGTCTCCGTGTTCGACCTGGACACACTCGCGACGGTCGGCGAGATTCCGATGACCGAGGCGCACGGCGCGGCCACGGACACGCTGCTTCATCACGGCTTCGCGTCCAGCAACCCGGTGGCGATGTGGGACACGCGGACGCTGGCGCTGGTCAAGACCATCCCGGTGCAGGGCGACCCGGACGGAATCCTGGGTGACACCTTCGATCACCGAATCTATGTGTTCAGCCACAGCGCGCCGAACGTGACGGTGCTGAGCGCGGCGGACGGCTCGGTGCTGGGCACAGTGGACCTGGGCGGTGCCCCCGAACAGGCCGCTGCCGACGGCCAGGGGCACGTCTACGTGGATATTGAGGACCAGGGCAGCGTCGCTGTGCTGGACGCGCAGAGCCTCAAGGTGACCGCGCGCTACAGCCTGAACGGCAAGGGGGCCGGCGACGCCGGACTGGCGCTGGATGCGCGGAACCGCGTCCTGTTCGTCGCCTGCCGCAACCCACAGGCGATGGTGATGCTGAACGCCGACACGGGGCAATATCTCGCCGACCTGCCCATCGGTCAGGGCTGTGACGGCGCGACGTTCAACCCACAGACGATGGAGGCATTCAGCTCCCAGCGCGACGGCACACTCACGGTCATCAAGGAGATCAGCCCGACCGCCTTCACACTGGAACAGACGGTCACGACCCAGACCGGCGCGAAGACCCTGACCCTGGACCGCGCGACGGGGAAGATTTTCCTGATCGCCGCGCAGTACGGGCCTGCCCCCACTGCGCCGGTCGCCGGAGGGCGTTTCCGTCGCGGCCCGATGGTTCCGGGTTCGTTCTCGATCCTCGCCGTCGGGAGATAGCGACGAGAGGAATGGCTGTTCACTCCGAATGGAGGACAATGATCCGTTGAGCGTCACCCGCCGCCACTTTTACCCAAGTCACGTGTCCGTAGATGTCCGTGCCCGTCGCCCAGCCCGGACCCACGATGGTCTTCAAAGCGGCGGTCCCGGCGTACTTCCTCATCGCTTTGCCGTTGACCAGGACGGACCTGCCCGCCGGGCCGTGGATTTTGCACAGGTAGTATCGGAGCGCGGGCGTGTAGGTGCCGGCCCTGGGCGCGATGGTGAACTCGGCCTTGCCTGGGTCGGCACGGGCCGTCATCACCTGTGAGAAGTAGGCGCCCTTTTCGTAGCCGTAGGTGATGCCGTCATCATCGTAGTAGGTGAAGCCGGTCTTCCCGACGGCGGGGAAGATGTCGAGGGCGACGGTCCTGACCGGCTTCTCTCCTACATAATTCATCACGTCAATGGTCGGGATGATCGCGCCGCTCTTGATGAACAGCGGGATGTCGTCCCACGTCGTGGGGTTCACCGGGTACGCGATGGTCTGCCCTCCCGCGTACACCGTCCCCCGGAAATAGTCAATCCACGTCCCCGCCGGCAAATAGACCTGTTTGACGGACTGGTTTTGATCTACGACGGGTGCCACGAGCAGGGAGTCACCGAACATCCAGGCGTCCACATCATTGACGCAGTTCGGGTCGTTGGGATAGTCCCAGATGAGGGGCCGGCAGAGGCCGATGCCGGTCTGGTTGAGGGTGCGGTCGTAGGCGTAGAGGTAGGGGAGCAGCGCGTATCTCAGCCGGATCGCCTTGGTCGCCGCTGCCTCGGCGACCGGTCCGTAAAGCCAGGGCTGACGGCGCGAGGTGCCGTGCAGCCGGAAGATCGGCACGAACGCATCGAACTCCATCCAGCGCGCGTAACACTCGGAGGCGTCCGCCCCCCGCACGTGGTTGCTGTTGTTGAAGCCGCCGGTATCCATCCCCCACTTTTCCTGGCCGACGTTCAGCGCGGCCAGCAGCCGCGCCCGCTGGTCCCGCATGACGCCGAACCCGGAGTCGATGTCGCCCGACCACGTCGCGTAGGCGTAGCGCTGTGAGCCGGAGTAGAAGTTGCGGTTGATCGTGTAGACGCGATATGTGTCATGCGTGTACCGGCGCTGCCCCTCGTACTCGGCCTGCGCCATGTACATGAAGGCAAGGTTGTCGCCCCAGGCATCTGCCTCGTCGTTCCACCAGCCGACGATGCCGGTGTCGAACGCATCCTCGCAGTGGTCCCAGAACCACTGCCGGCAGGCCGGGAGGGAGAAGTCCAGGTCGCCGACCTGCCCGCCGTCGAAGTAGTCGGTGTAGAACGGCTTCTTGACCCAGAAGCCGTGCGCCGTCGCGTAGCGCCCCTGCACGGTGTTGACGTGGATGCGCGGCTTCATGATGCCGACCATCTTGATGCCCTGGGCGTCCATGTCCCGCTTGAGCAGGCCGGACGCGCCATTGGGGAACTTGACGGGGTTCCAGTGCCACTCGCCGTAGTTGTCGCCGCTCCAGTCCTTCCAGTCGAAGTCGGAGACGTAGGTATCAAATGGGATGTGCCGTGAGCGGTAGCCGGCGACGATCTGACGCATATCCGGCTCGTGAATCGCGGCGAACTCACTGTTGAACAGCCCCAGCGCCCACTTCGGGAACATCGGCGGCAGTCCCGTGAGCCGGTCCAGCAGGGTGTGCAGCCTGTAGGCGTTTCCGACCATCAGGAAGTATTCGACATCGGGCCGCGACAGGCCGGAGAACACGATGCTGCCGGGTGTGCCGACCGTACACCGGCCCCCGACAGTGTCCAGATAGACGCCGTAGCCTTGATTGCTCCACAGGAACGGGCCGCCGGTATTGCCCTCGGACCCGGCGTCAATGTTGTAAGGTGTGCTGCCGGGGGCCAGCTCCACCTGCGAGCCTGCCTTGTCCAGATACTGCCAGCCGTGAATCCCATAGTAGTGCGACCCGTCCGCACCTGTCAGGCTGAGCCCGCCGGGGAAGACCCCCTGCGCGTCCTGCTCTTTGACCAGGGGCCTGCCCGACGCATCTGAGACGGCGATGCGGCACGGGGCGCGGCTGATCGTCACCGTCATCGCGGACGTGAAGATCACGATGGGGTCGGTGTCGAGGCGGAACTTGGCCGCCACGGGCACCCAGTCCGTCGCCGCGAGACAGGGTGTCTCCGGCGTGGACGTTCCATTCGGCTCGTAGTGGACCTGAATCATGTCCGGCGTACAGACACGCACCGAGAGCTTGTCCTGCCCCAGCGCGATGTTCAGTTGATCGCCGTCGCGCGTGACGGTGCCGACGGCAGCCGATTGGGCGGCGGCGCGGGGGGCAAGGGCGGATACGGCGATCACGGCCAGGAGGCAGGCCACGATCCGGGGAAGGCATGAAGTGTTCATCGGACAGAGTATGCGCCAGGGGGATTGGGTTTGTAAAGCCCCCGCGTCCGGAGGTCATCCCACGGGCGGGCCGCCCGTGTCCTGGAAAACGGAGCCGCGGGACCGCCGCTGGAGAAGCGAGCTGACGACCGGGACGATGACCACGAGCGGCATCGCCAGCTCCAAAAGTTCGTAGAACCAGTACTGGATCGGGTGGGCCGCGCGGGTGACAAAGTGCGCGACGCTGCCCCGGCTGCCCCCGACGACCAGGCCGCCGTGCCGCAGGCCCTGGACGCCGCTCCAGAAGAAGTAGGCACAGGCGGCCACCAAGCCCGCGAGCACCGCGTAGCCGATCAGGTAGCCAATGACGTCAGAGACGCTGAGGCGCGGTTTTGGGAGTCCCATAGGGCACGGTTCGCCACCGCCCGCCTGCTTTCCTGCTCCGCGCCGGAGCGGCATCAGCCCTGCTTGTACTCGCCCCACAGGGCCTCGAAGCGGGCTACCAGAGTCTCCAGGACGTCGAAGCCGCCCTGCCAGAAGTCGGGGTCGTCGAGGTTGACGCCGACTTTGGCGACCAACTCGGCGGGGGTGAGGCTGCCGCCCGCGCGGAGCATATCGAGGTAACGGCCCGCGAAGGCGTCACCCTCCGCCTGCCACTGGCGGAACAGGGACAGCACCAGAAGCTCACCGAACGAGTAGGCGTAGACGTAGAACGGTGTGCCGGTGAAGTGACCGATGTAGGACCACCACAGGCGATGCTCGTCACCGAGCGCCACGGAGTCGCCGAACATGGCCTGAATCTCGGCCTGCCAGTAGCGGCTGAAGTCCTCCGTGCTGAGTTCGCCCTGGGCGCGGCGGTGGCCGTGGATGGCCTGCTCGAACCGGTACATGGCGGTCTGGCGCGGGATAGTGGCGAACGCGCCCTCGATCTTCTCCGCGTACAGGGCCAGCTTGTCCTTCAGTGACGCCTGCGCCTGAACTTTTTCAAATACCAATTGCTCGCCGAAGGTGGAGGCCAACTCGGCCAGCGGCAGGGTCCCGTGGAAATTCAGCAGGGTCTGCTCCCGCGACAACAAAGCGTGGACGCCGTGGCCGAGTTCATGCGCGAGCGTCATCACGTCCTTCATGCGCCCCAAGTAATTCATGAAGACGTAGGGGTGCAGGTCGGGCGTCACATAAGAACAGTACGCGCCGCCCTGCTTGCCCTTGCCGGGCGCGGCGTCAATCCACTGCTTGTCGAAGAACTCCCCGGCGCGCCGGGCCATCTCCGGCGAGAAGGCACCGAAGGAGGCCAGGACAATCGCCTGGGCTTGGGGGAACGTCAGCGTCTCGTCGGCCTGGAACAGCGGCGCGTAGCGGTCGTAGTGGGTCAGCGTGTCCACGCCCAGAATCTCCCGCTTGACCCGGTAGTATCGCGCGACCAACGGGTAGTTGCGGACCACGGTGTCTACCACCAGGTTCACCGTGTCCTCGGACAGTTCGTTGGACAGGTGCCGGGACTGGACCGGACTGGTGTAGCGCCGCAGGCGGTCCTTGACGTTCTTTTCCTGAAGGATCGTGTTGAAGACGAAGGTGGTGACGCGGCTGTTCTCCGTCAGCCCCGCGCTGAAGCTCTCGGCGGCCTTGCGACGTGTCTCCCTGTCCGGCGAATAGAGCCGGGACAGGACCTCAGACTGGGTCATCTCCGCGCCGTCCAGGTGGAACACGGCGTTGGCCGTGACCTCATCGAAGAGCCGGTCGAAGGCGCGCGCGCCCGTGTCGCCGAGTTCCGCCATCAGCCGTTCTTCCGTCTCGGACAGCAGGTGGTCGCGGTACAGCCGCGCGTTCTGGACGTAGTGCCGGTACGGCGCGACGGCGGGGGCTTGGAGAAGCGGGGCCAGGGTCTCCTCGGAGGCGGCGGCGAGTTCCAGGTCGAAGAACAGCAGCGGCAGGGCCAGGGCGGTCCCGCGCTCGCGCATCTTCTGCAGGAACGCGCCGCGCGCGGGATCGGCGGTGTCCGTGCTGAACAGCAGGGCGGCGTAGGAGCCGGGCTTGTCCCCCTGTTGCTGGATGTCTTCGTACTCGCGCAGCGCGGCGGCGAGGGTGTCGGCGGTCAAATCCGGGCTGTTGATCTTGCCCTTGTAGTCGGCCTGGAATTTCTCAGCGCGCGCCTGGGCGGAGTCCAGCGCCTCGGCGATGCGCGGGTCGTCCGTGCCGTCGTACAGGTCGCGGAGGTTCCAGTGGGTGTCGTTGGGGACTTCGGGCGTGGTGGTCATTGGCAGATTATACCCCCGGACCTGTCTCCAACTCGATGGGATCACCGGCGCGGGCGATGACGCCCCACGGGATATCCCGCGTGGCCCCGTCGCGGGTAAAGATCACGTTGTTCAAACGCAGCTCGCCCTCGACGACATGGACCGTGAGCCGGTCGCCGGACAGCCGGATCGTGCCGAACCCGGAGGCGGCGGAGAAGAACGTCTGGAACGGTTCGGCTTCGATACGGGGGCCGAACCAGAGGGTATGGGTCACAGCGGAGTAGCGGAAGCCCGAGAGGGACGCCAGCAGGGCGTAGCTCGCCATCGCGCGGGCATAGTAGGAGCCGCACTCGTACTCGTTGAACGGGTTCCGCACGTGCCCGTCATAGCGGCGGCGGACCGCCTCGACGACGGCCAGCCCCGCCTCGACGAAGCCCTCTTCAATCAAATGGGAGGCGACCTGGTACTCGATGCCGGTCCAGACCTCGTCGCTGTAGACGAACGGCAGCGTCGGCTTGCCGCCGCGCGGCCAGGTGCAGAGCAGCAGGCCCGCCTCGTGGCCCAGCGCGTAGCCAGGCCGCTGCAGGCAGGCGTGATGGAACAGGTCCGGCTTGAAGTTGTGGCGGAAGATGGCCTCCAGCGTCGCGCGGACCTGCGGGCGGCTGAGGGGCGTCTCGATGCCGTAGATCGCCGCCATCCAGGCCGCCGATGACGCCGTCGGAGAGGCAGCCGGAGCCGTACTGGTAGCTCGGGCCTTCCGCCTGGAGCAGACGCATCCGGTCGGAACTCTGCGGGGGTGACGGCCGCGATCTTCTCGGTGAACGACGTGTCCCGCAGGCCCTTCCACTGGACCTTCTGCTGGTAATACTCCCCGTTGAACAGCTCCCGCCCCATGAACTCCGCCGCCGTCCGGGCGAGCGCGTCGTACTGCGCCGCGTCCTGGGCGCGGCCCAGGGACTGCGCCAGGAGCGCCATCGCGGACAGCGCGCCGACATAGACGCTGCCGCACATCCCATCAGGCCCCCAGAATTCGATGTCGTAGGTGTTGTGGTGCGGCTCGAACAGCCCGCCGCGCCGGTCCGGGTCCCAGGCGCGGATGCAGTAGTCCAGGCTGCGCTTCGCCTGCGGGTAGAGCCGCGTCAGCCAGGCGCGGTCGCCCGAAATCTGGTAGTCCCGGTACAGCTTCATGATGCCGCCGAGCTGCCCGTCGGCGGCGGCGTGATAGCCGTGGCTCGCCGGTCCGTCCGGCAGGGCGCTGCGGAAGTTGACGTGGCCCTGCTCGTTCATGGACCGTTCCAACTCTTGCTCGCGCAGAGTCCGCTCGAGCGCCGGAAACAGGTGCGGCATCGCCTGGGCGTAGTTCCAGACGTGGGTGCAGGAGCCGTGACAGCAGCCCTGCGCGGCGGAGCAGCCTTCCCAGGCCCAGACGTTGCCGTTCTCCTGGCGCAGCACGGTGGGGGACTTCAGAATGGCGAGATTCGCCGTGACCGCGTCCAGCACCGCCGTCGGCAGCGTGGACGAGACCATCGCCCGCTGGAAGGCCAGTGTGCGCGCGCGAAGCGCCGTGTAGCCGTCGGCGACGTGGAGCGCAACGGCACGGGCGTCCTCCCAGACGCCCGCATAGAAGGGCCGCCAGGTCGGCTCGGCGGCGGGCGGCGCGGCGCAGTCGCACCCCGGCCCACAGTCGGTCGCGGCGGGCGCGGCGGGAAGGTCGAACGTCAGGTTGGGATTAGGAAAATACCAGGTGAGGGCGACCGGATAAGTCACCGCCTCGCCGGGCAGGAGCGTCGCCGGGGCGAGCAGCGAGCCGCCGCTGCGGCTACCCGGCTCGTCCACCGGCTGTGTGCCGTCGTTCTCCACGAACCGGCCCGACGACACCTCGCGCCACAGCGCCGAGAGGGAATCGAACCACCCGCCGCGCAGCCACATGGCCTTCCGGCGCGGCTGCCAGCCCAGGGCGTAGAGGGCGGCGTCGCCGAACGCCGGCGCGTCACGCGGCTCCGTGTTGGAGAAGTGGATGCCGCCACCGTCCCCGGCCGTCTCCGGCGGACCCATCAGCCTGTTGCGTGTCTCCCCGCCCGCCAAGTTCGTCAGGTGATAGGAGAACTCGAACTCGACCGGCTGTGTCCCTGTGTTCTCAAACCGATATTCCAAGATAGCGCAGGGCATGGACGAGGCGAGATCGTCACCGGGAATGAATGGACTCCACCCGGTCACGGAGGCCGTCAGCGGCACCTCCGGGTCTTCCAGAACGACGGTGCCGAACGGGTAGCCCGACTCAAAGCGGCAGGATTCAAAGCGCGGCAGGCCCTCATAGCCGCCGTGCCGGTAGCCCTGCGACTGGAGGCCCTGATCG
>CBDICZ010000008.1:0-123125 GCA_965277485.1 Capsulimonadaceae bacterium
GCACCGTATGGTGGCCCACGGCGACTCCCACGTGGGACGCGCCGGGAATGGGGTGACTCCACAGCGGACGCCCCGGACGGTGCGCCCAGTCCCACAGCCGCACCCGCCCGTCGGTCCCGACGGTGACGATGGATTGGCCGTCGGCGGACAGGGCGGCGTCGCGGAGGCCCGGAACCGGCTCCGACCAGACCAGGCGGAAGGTGTCGGCCGGCGCGGCGGCCTGCGCCTGCGCCGCGCCCGGCGCGGGGGCCGGGCCGCGCCCGCCGCGCTGCCACGCCGCCGTCAGGGCGGACAGCGTCCCCACGGCAGCGGCGACCAGAAGCAGGGATCGTCGCTTCATGACTCCCGCGCTTCCCCCACCAGGGACAGGAAATAGCGGTGCGCCCGGTCGTCGTCCGTCAGCTCCGGGTGGAACGCGCTGCCGAGGATGTGTCCCTGTCGGACGAAGACCGTCTTGTCGTCGTGCGTCGCCAGCGTCTGCACCGTGGGGCCTGCTTCGGAGACATAGGGTGCGCGGATGAATACCGCCCGCAGCGGCTCCGCGCCCAGCTCCGGCACGTCCAGCGCGGCCTCGAACGAGTCCACCTGCCGCCCGAAGGCGTTGCGCGCCACGACGGCGTCCAGGATGCCCAGCGTCGGCTGTCCGCCGCGTTCTCCTGTCCCCGCCGCCACCTCGCGGGCGAGCAGGATCAGCCCCGCGCACGTCCCGTAGACGGGCTTGCCCGCCCCGGCGGCCTCTCGAATCGCGTCATCCACGCCGTACCGGGCCAGCATCTTGCCGATGGTCGTGCTTTCGCCGCCCGGCAAGATGACCCCGTCGGCCCCCGCGACCTCCGCCGGCAGCCGGGCCGGGTACGCCTCCGCGCCCAGCCGCCCCAGCATATCCAGATGCTTTGCGTAATCCCCCTGCATGGCGATCACCGCGATCTTTGGTCTTGCACTCACGCCGACAATTGTACCACAGGAACCCCCTCCGGCTCGCTCAGGCTCGCCACCTCCCCCGAAGCGGGGGAGGGAAGAGTTTCGAACTCCTGACTCTTACCCCTCCCGTTTCGGGAGGGGCAAGCGGCTTGCCGCGCGGGGTGGGTTCTTCTCCTGCGAGCCAGGTGAGGTACGCCTACATGCTGACCTTCAGGGTCCTGATCTCGTAGGGCGTGTAGGTGAGGGCGACGGCCGGACCGTCCACGGCGAGCGCCTGCGCGCGCGTCTCGTCCGTCTCTTCTTCCATCAGGTTGACCTCCACGGCGCTTCGGACGGGCCGCGCGAACGTCAGAGTCGCGCCGCCGCGCTGGCCGGAGGTCTCGAAGAACCGCACGATCAGCGCGTCGTCGTCCTCGGCCTTCTTGACCGTCTCGATGATGAGGTTCGGCGTGTCCGGTGCGACCAGGGACAGCGAGGCGGGCAGGGCGGCCCCGCCTTCCACGGCCTCATGGCGCACGGGGGCGAACTGGACGGGGACGTTGAACTCGTAGGCGCGCCGCACGGTCTCCGCCTGTCGCCAGTCCCCGGCGTGCGGGTACAGGGCGTAGGCGAACCGCTGGAGGCCCCGGTCGGCGTCCGGGTCGGGGTTGATCGCGCCCTTGAGCAGCGTCAGGCGCATGACGTTGCCCTTGATGTCCCAGCCGTACTTGCTGTCGGACAGCAGAGACACGCCGTAGTCGCCCTCGCTCAGATCGGCCCACTTGTGGCCGCAGACCTCGAAGCGCGCCCAGTCCCAGCTCGTGTTCCAGTGCGTCGGACGCTCGACGTTGCCGAACTGGATGTCGTAGGTCGCTCGCGGCGAGTGGACGGTGACGGGGAAGGCGGCCTTGAGCAAGGTCTGCCGCTCCTGCCAGTCGGCCTCAGTGACGAAGTCGATGCGCGGGATGTCCCGGTACAGGCTGATGCGCTGGGTGATGCGGCTGCCGACGCCGAACGAGCGCCGGACCTCGACCGTCGCCCTCAGCGGACCCTGCTCCACGACCTCCACGGCGTCCACCAGACGCACCGGGGTCATCTTGTCCTGATAGTAGATGTCAATGTCCCAGGCGTCGAAGTTCATCGGCTTGTCTTCAAACGTCAGCAGGGCGTTCCCCTTGCAGTAAGAGGCTTGGTCAATGACCTCGCGGCCCGCCTGCTTGTCAAAGAGGGAGGTGATCTCGCCGCTCGTGTCCAGCGTGACCGCGAAGAACTGATTCTCCAGCCCGGTCTTGGAGACACTCAGGCCGCTGTCGCCGTGGGCATCGCCCATCAGGGGCAGGCCCTCGGACTTCAGCGTGTCGTAGCCGAGCGCGGGCAGGGCGTTAAGATGCACCAGGGTCCGCTCCGCGCCATCGAAGTCGGTGACGTGCTGGCCGGGCAGGTTCAAATTGCGCGGCAGCTCCGCCACGTCCGAGCGGGGCCAGGAGAGCGGGTTGTAGAGGACCACGTCGCCCGCCGAGGCCGGGACGCGGTCCGCGATCACCCCCAGCGCCTCCCCGGCGGCGTCCGCGCCGAGGCTGAGGATCGTCTGGTAGTCCTTGTCGCTGTCCTCGTAGACGGCGTGGATGCTGGAGCCGGGGATGATGTCGTGGAACTGGTTCAGCAGGGTCAGCTCCCACGCCTTGTTGATCTGCGCCTGCGGGTACGCCGCCCCCGCCGTCAGTAGGGCGAGCGACCCGATCTGCTCCGCCGTCTGGAGAAGAATCTCGCTCTGCCGATTGAATTTTTTGTTGCGGGCCTGCGACGTGTACGTTCCCCGGTGGTACTCCAGGTACAGCTCGCCCACCCAGCGCGGCAGCATCGGGTTTCCCGTGACCTGCCGTTCCAAATCTTCGAAGAACGCCTCGTTCGTCGTCAGCTTGACCTTGGGCATACCGGGGAAGTCCTGCACCCGCTCGGCGCGCTCGATCATCTGGCGGGTCGGGCCGCCGCCGCCATCGCCCCAGCCGTAGATGTAGAGGGCCGAGTCGTTCAGGGACTTCTGCTTGTACTCCGTCCAGTTGCGTCGCCACTGATCGGCGGTCTGGTGGGCGTTGTAATCGCCCAGCGGCGAGAAGTGGGTCAGTACCGTCGTTCCGTCCAGTCCCTCCCACTCGAACGTCTGGTAGGGCGGCTTGTTGATCTGGCTCCAATAAATTTTGATCGTCATGAAGTAGCGCATGCCGGCCTTCTTAATGATCTGCGGGAAGGCCGCCGAGTAGCCGAACACGTCGGGCAGCCAGACCACGTCGGAACTGCCCCCGAACTCCCGCGCGAAGAAGCGCCGGCCGTATAAAAACTGGCGGACCAGGGACTCGCCGGAGACGACGTTGCAGTCCGATTCGACCCACATCCCGCCGACCGGCTCCCACTGGCCGCGCGCCACGGCCTCCTTGACGCGGGCGTAGACCTCCGGGTTGTCTTCCTTGAGGTAGGCGTACTGCTGGGGCTGCGACGCCGAGAAGCGGAAGTCGGGGTACTGCTCCATCAGGGCAAGCTGTGTCGTGAAAGTCCGCTCGATCTTCTTGCGCGTGTGGGCGAGCTGCCAGAGCCAGGCGGTGTCAATGTGCGCGTGTCCGGTGGCCCAGAGGGTCGGCGAGAAGTCGGGGTCGGCGTGGTACTTTTGGTAGAGGTGGGCCTGGACGTGTTCCCGCGCCGCCGCCACGGAGGCGTAGAACGTGTCGTCCTGGACGCCGCGTGAGAAGTCCAGCAGATTCGTCGCCGCGTCAAGCACGGTCATAATGACGACGTACTGACGGCTGTTCACGTCCATCGTCTTGGCGGACTCGAACGCGACATGCATATCGTAGAACAGCGCCTCGGCATCGCGGTCCACCCACTGGAGTTCGCAGGTGCGGAGAATGACACGCACCTGGTCGGCGGCGCGCGCGGCGGCACCGGCGGTGGGGTCGGCCTTGTCCGTCTGTGGGGCCACCGCGCCTTCGCCCGCGGCGGCCCCGGCCCCCGACCAGCCGCCCTGCTTCTGCGCGTCCGTCGTCCCGGTGTAGGCGGCGAGTGACAGCGCGTAGGTCCGGCCCGCCTCGGCGGGGTCGGCCAGCAGCAGGTCGTGGTGCTGGAGGTCCACGGCCTGCGCGGCCCGGCCATCCAAAGACACCAGCGTTTCCGCGCCGCCGAGTTCCAGGCCCAGGAAGACGCGCTGCCCGTCCCAGGTGTCGGGGATCGTCGCCCCGCCCCGCCACATCAGGGTCTCGTCACAGGCCAAATACGTCCCGCCCGCCGTGACCGTGCCGTCCGTTGTCCCGTCCGCCCGCGTGATCGCCAGCGGCTCCAGCGGCTGCCGCCCGCGCACCCGCGCCTTCCCGATCTCGTCAATGCGTGCCCCGATCTTCTCCGCCGTGTAATGCCAGCTCAATACCTGTGACCCCCGCGTCGTGATGTTTCCGGGTGATTATAGCACAGTCCCGGCGCAGTGTCGTCGGAAGTCCATCGGCCCGAAAACTGAATGACCTTGTATCGCCCAGGAGTATCGCAGGGAAAACCTTGCGGGCTGTGGAAACTACGGCGGCCACGGGGCAAAACATTTTAGTCAGGACAGAAACCCATGAACGAGATACGGACGGAGACAGTCACGCTTTCGGTCGCCGACGGGACGCGGATGCCCGCCTATGTCGCCCGCCCGGCGGGCGGCGGGAACGGCAAGGGGCTGTTGGTCTTCCAGGAGGCGTTCGGAGTCAACGCGCACATCCGCGACGTCACCGAGCGGTTCGCCCGCGAGGGCTACACGGTCCTCGCGCCCGCGCTCTTTCACCGCACCGGCCCCGACTTTGAAGGCTCCTACACGGACTTCGCGCCGGTGATGCCGCACATGCAGGCGCTGACGGACGAGGGCCAGGGGGCGGACATCCGGGCGGCCCACGCCTGGCTGACGGCAGCCGATGGGGGCGGCGCGTCCGCCGTCGGCTCGACCGGCTACTGCATGGGCGGGCGCGCGTCGTTCCTCGCCGACGCCCTGCTGCCCCTCCAGGCGTCGGTTTCTTATTACGGCGGCGGCATCGCGCCGGGCGGAATGTTTCCGGACCTGCTGGGCCGCGCCAAGGACCTCCACGCGCCCATTCTGCTGTTCTGGGGCGGGGCAGACACGCACATCCCGGCGGCGCAGACGC
Source organism: Capsulimonadaceae bacterium (assembly GCA_965277485.1). Taxonomy (GTDB): domain Bacteria; phylum Armatimonadota; class Armatimonadia; order Armatimonadales; family Capsulimonadaceae; genus JAFAZD01. The sequence goes on from CBDICZ010000008.1 coordinate 5,064, forward strand.
GGGCCGTTGAAGACTCGCTCATCGCGGCGGGCAAGCCCTACGAGATGGTGACATTTCCCGAGGCCGACCACGGCTTCTTCTGCGACGCCCGCGCGTCCTACAATCCCGACGCTGCCCGCCAGGCGTGGGCGCTGACCCTGGCCTTTTTCGAGACGTACCTGAAGGCATGAGGCCGCTGACGCCCGGCTCACGCTCCCGTGGGCCGGGCATCGTCACGGGCCGGTTGACGCCGGGGCGGCTTCGGGCGCATAATAAGTCAGGAGCAAGCCGAAAGGAGACCGGACATGGCCCTGAAAGAACCCATAAGCGAGACCAAGAGCGACCTGAGCAAGCTGGGCATCGACAAGAAGTGGCTGCAGGAGCAGTTCGCGGCGATGGACGCCCGCACCGGCTTCGTCGTGGACCCGACGGCGACGGCGGAGAAGGTCCGCGCCATGATGCTGGCGGAAGGCATCCGGCCGGAAGACAACGTCTTTTCCAGTGCCATCTTGCGCGAGCGCTACCCGGAGGACTATCCCGACGAGCCCGAAGAAAACGATCCGTCGAATGTTCCCGACCGGGCGCGGGAGTAGGCGATGTCACTGCGGGTGCTTTGGGATGCCAGCGCGCTGGCGAAGTGCTACGCGCCGGAGGTCGGCAGTACCACCGCTGACGCGATCTGGGCCAATGTTCCGGCATCCGGCATGGGGTCCACATTCACGTGCTATGCCGAGTCTCACGCCATACTGCTCCGCAAAAGGAACGGGCGGATCATCAGCAAGGCGTTGTGCGATGCCGCGCGGGCGCAGCTGCGCCTGGAGATCATCAACAGCCTGGACTTTCTCCTGCTTGCCGTTGAGACGGTGGGTGTGCTTGTCGGGATTGACCTCACGGAGCGGCACAACATCGATTCAACCGATGCCGCCAATCTTGCCACGTTTCTCCGCTACGCCCAAGCCTCCGGCGAGACCTGCCTTCTTGCTGCTTCCGACAGGCGCCTCCTGCGGGCGGCGGTGGTGGAAGGTCTGGCCGCGCTGAACCCGGAGCCGACGTCTGCCGCAGACGTGCCTGCTTTCCTGGCTTCCCTCTGAGGACGGCTCCCGTGTTGGGGCGGGGGCCGCTGCCTCAGAAGTGCGGCTTGGTGTGGTCCCAGGCGCTGGTCTGCCAGTTGTCGGTGGTCTCCTCGGCGCTGACCCAGGGGTGCAGGGGGAAGGCGAGGAACCGACCCAGGGCGTTGAAGTACGGCTCGTACATGGCACGCAGGTGGTGCAGCCGGGCGTCGTCCTCCGGGGCATCGCAAAGGGACAGGCCGACGGCGGCGAGCTGGGCGCGCATCCGGTTCAGGTCCGCCGGCGGCAGCCGGTCCGGCTCGGAGTCCAGGGGGCAGGCGTTGAAGGTGTAGGCGAGGTCAATCACCGTGTGCCGGGCCATGGCGTAGGTGAGCTGGGCCTGCCACTGGAGTTCCCGCCCCCGCTGCGGCGCGTCGTCGAGGCCGACGATGATCAGGGTGCAGAGGTCCATGATGGACAGCAGGGCGCTGAGCCAGGACTGGTGTTCGTGCTGCGACCGGTAATAGGCGAGGACGGGGTAGGAGAGGTGGCTTTCCAGGATCTCGGAGGACCACACCTCCCAGTCGCGCAGGTAGGCGGCCAGGCCGTCCAGCGCGCCCGCCCGCCCGTAGCGGCGCAGCATCTCGGCGGCGGTGGCCGGGGAGGACGCGCGGGCGTCCATGCGGGAGATGGTCGCCTCGCGGCGGGAGAACGCCTGGTACAGCACGGGCAGGTAGCCGATCACCAGCGCCAGAAATCCGAAGCCGACGCCGCACTCGATGACGGCGACGCCCCGTGACAGCGCGGTCCGGGGCAGCACGTCCCCGTAGCCGAGCGTGAAGAACGTCACGCCGCTCTGGTAAAAGGCCGTGCCGAAGCCGTAGCGGGTTTCGGGGGCGTGGAAGGCGTTCCCCTGCGCCCACTGCAGCAGGGCGAACCCCGTGACCAGCAGAACGGCCCAGAACGACAGCAGGATGGGCAGGGACAGCGGCCCGTAGATGCCCATCCACTGCTGCCGGGGGCTCCCGGCGGGCAGCCGCAGGCCGATCCGCCGCCACAGCGGCCAAGTCACCTGATAGAACTGCCGCGTCAGCCGGATGGGCCGCGTCACCGACCGGGGCAGAACGATGGTCTCAAAGCCCTCCCAGAGCGTGAGCAAGACAAGAAACAGGCCGAACACGGCCGCCAATATCCCCATGCCCTCATGATACCCGCCCGGTGTCTGCGAGACGGCGGCGGCGCGCGAGGGCCAGACGGCCGCCGAGCAGGCCCGCCAGGACCAGCAACACCGGGCCGCCGCCCGGCTCCGGGGCCGCCGAGGCGAGCGGGGCGACATCCAAATACGAGTTCCCCATCCGCAGGTCCCCGAAGTCGAACGCCCCACTGCCTGTGCCGGTGCCGCTGCCCGACTGGAGCCGGAACTGGTCGAACTGGAAGCTGTCCGAGTAGACGTAGTCCAGAGCCGGGTCCAGTGTCGGCACGAGGTTGTCGGACCCGGTCCCGTCGTCCACGGCCACGCCGGGCGTCGGGTCCACGTACAGCGTGGCCTCGGTCGAGCCGGTCGCCGTGAATTGGAATTCCGCCACCAGGAAGTGGGTCTGCGTGTCCGCCGCCGTGGCGGTCACGAACGGCGCGTTCGCGGCGTCATGGGCGGCGCTTGCGCTGGAATTGGCGAAGCCGTACACTTCGTTCCCGCTGTTGGGGTCGGTGAGTGCGCCGAGGAAAAACTGCTCGGTCTCCGCGCCGGAATCGTTGTTCGTTTTCTGGTACAGCGACAGCCCGCCGTAGCCGCCGGCGGTCGTGCCGTCCGGCGTGTTGCGCGCGAGGAAACTGATCCAGACGTCCTGGTTCACGTCGCCGCCATAAGCCCCGAAGGCGGTCGGCGGCCTTCGGTACGCCCCGACATCGCTGCCGACCGTCATCAGCGTCCCGCCGGGCGTGTCCAGGGTGTTCCCGCCCGAACTGTACGTCCAGCCCTGGGTCGTGACCTGGTCGGGAGTAGTGGCGCTGCTGCTCGTCCAGGGGCCGTCCCAGCCGGACCCGCCGTTGTCCCCGGTGATGGCGCCGGGGGCATACGAAAAATCCTCGCTGACGATGGTGGCCGCGCGCGCGCCGGGGGACCAGAGGGTCCCCACGGCGCACAGGGTGATCAGGCTCTTAGTGAGCCGGAACATGGGACGCCTCCTGCGAAACGCTGACCGAGGCGCGGCGCTTCCGAATCAGCAGGCCGCCGAGGCCCAGACTCAGCAGGGCCAGCATCCCGACCTGGGACGGCTCCGGCGCGGGCGAGGCCGTTGTGTAAGTCTCGAAGTTGCTGAAGGTGATACCATTGTAGTAGCCGGGGTTAGTCACGTTGCCGATGTCCCCAATGGCCTCATTGGACCGAAACGAGGAGGTAGCGTTCAGTGTGCCCACGAAGTTGAGACTGTTGCCGGAGTTCAGGCCGAGGTCGGCATCGGTGACAGTGAGCGTGTAGGGCGTGCCGCTGTTACCGTTGCCGGTAACGTAGGTCAAGTAGTTCACGCCTTTGCCCGCGTTAAGGTCGAACAACGAGGTGTAACTGTCTTCAAACGAGATGGCATAGTCCGCCCCGAAGTTGGGCGCAAAGGTCACAAGCGAGCGGCTGGGATTACTTGCGTTGTAGCCGGAGACCGCCTCCCGTCCACCGTCGCCGTTGTCAGCCAAAGAGGAGGTATTGGCAAGGCCCCCCGATTTCGAGTCGATGTAGATGACCGCATCATTGCCATCAAGTTTTCCGTCAGCGCCTGGGGTCAGCGCAAACGTCACGGTCCCATTCGATGCATTGCTGCTCACGGAGAGCTGCCCATTTCCGAGGTTACCGTTGAAGCCGGTCGCGCCATTGCCATTGTAGACCGTGGTGGCCGCGTGCGCGGCGAGGGGCAGGGCGAACAGGGAGGCGGCGAGGGCCGCCGGAGCGATGTTGCCGATGTTAAGGCGCATGATACTGATAGCTTTCTGTGTGACGGGCGCTTCCGCGTCCGCCGGGTCGTTACTGCTTAAGCCGGGTCGTGCGGCGCGGACGCCGCGCCCACGGTCTCAGAACCGTGGGGCTGTGTAGGTGACGCGCAGCCAGTAGGCTGGCTTTGGGTTGCCGGGCGGCGTGTTGAAGGATTCGATCTTGAACACATACCAGCCCGCGCGGGCGGCGGTCGCGCTGAGGGCCGTTCCCTGCGGCGTCCCGACGCGGTAGGTGCCGGCGGCGACGCGGACCAGCGTCGGGCCGTCCATCTCCAGGGAGATGCTCGTGCCGGCGGTCCAGCCGGTGGTGTCGTAGAAGAGCGCGCCGCGCACGGGCGCGCCCCGCGCGACCCAGACGCGGCAGACCTGCACCGGGGCGGTGTTGTCCGCCGGTCGGATGTCGAGGTCCTGTGCCCCCGCGTACTCCTGCGTCACGGCGTCGGTGGCGGGGCTGAAGCCGCCGCCGTAGCCCTGCCAGGAGTAGCAGACGTAGCCGCCGCCGTTGACATCGGCGGGGATGGTGATCGTCGCCCGCCCGGACCCGTCGGTCCAGACGTCCGGCCCGTGCCCCGTGTAGTCGTGCAGGGAGACGCCGGACCCGAAATCCGTCTGCACGGTCACGGTGCGGGCGGAGGCGCCGTTGTCGTTCAGGCCGACCAGCAGGTCGCGCCCGTCGCCGCTGCCGGTCCGCTCGTAGGCGAACACGTTGGTGTCCTTCCAGCGCTGCTGCGTCGGCCCGCTCGCCAGCTTCTCGTGGACCCAGATCAGGGTGTCAATGCCCGCCTTCAGGCCGTAGCAGCCCGGCGCGGTGCTCCAGTCCTTGTAGAAGACGCACGGGTAGCCCTCGGACGTCAGGATCAGGGCGTAGCCCAGCATCTTGTTCTGCGTGATCGGGTCCGAGCCGTCCGTGTCGTGGTTCTCGACGAACGTGACGGCCCCGCCGGGGTTGATGCCCGCCAGCCCGGCGTGGTCGAGCTGTGTCATGTCGTAGTAGCCGCCGCCGTTGCACATCGCCTTGATCTGTTCGCGCAGCGCGAAGTCGAAGGCGCTGGCCCGGTTGTTCATGCCAGGCAGCCCGCTGCCGTTGGCGATCCAGGTGTTGAGGTTGTCGCGGTTGGTGTCGTAGTACTCGCCGACGGCGTACTTGCCTGCCATGGCCCCGTAGTTCAGGAACGGGTTCAGGAAGTCCGTGGAGATGCCCTTGACGTCGTCCAGGCGGTAGCCCTGGATGTCCAGTGCCTTGGTCAGCCAGTCGCCGCTGTTCTCCAGCCCGGTGAAGACGTAGGAGTGCGCGTCGGTGGGGTTGACCTTGAGGCCGTTGATGGGGGCCAGGTCACGCCCGAACTGGTAGGCCTGGTCGTCGCCGGGGTCCGGCACGTCCGGGTCTTCCGGCAGGTCGTTGGAGCCGAAGGCCCAGTGGAAGTCTCCGCGCCCCTTCCCGAAGCGCCCGGCGTTCGGGTTGCCGTAGGCGTCCACATAATGGAAGCCGAAGTCCCCGCTGTCGCCGTCGCGGTGGTTCTCCACCAGGTCGGCGTAGACGTCCAGGCCGTTGGCGCGTAGCATCGCCACGGCCCGCTCCAGCTGCTCGCGCGTGCCGAAGCGGGTGGGGATGGTCCCCTCCTGGTTCTTGCTGCCCATGTCGTAGTCGTCGAACGGGTCATACCCGCCGGAGTAGCCGCCGGCGGCCCCTTTCAGGCAGGGCGGAATCCAGATGGCGGTGAAGCCCACCTGGGCGAAGGTGCTGGCCTGGGACGCCAGGTTGTCCCACCACCAGGGCGCGGACGCGCTGCCGGCCGCCGGCGACGGCACATCCGTGTAGAATCCCTCCAGCATGACCCCCGCGTGGGCGGGCGGCGGGTTCTGGATGGCAATGATCGCAAAAAGCGCCAGCAAGGCTTTCAGCAGCCGACATCTCATCTTGGGGTCTCCGAGTCACACGCGATTCGCAACACCGTCGGGCGTCGCGGGCTTTACCCAACCGTTTGGGGTAGCGTCTCATTGTAACACAGCTCCGTTCCCTTGTCAACACCTGTTTTTTGCGCCTGCATTGTCTTCCGCCCTGGGGTAGAATCAGCCTATGACACATTACGGCTTCAACTTCCTGTGGATGTACTCCTGGCAACCCGGACGTGCGCCGCAGGCGGCGGACGAGCGGGCGCTGGATTTCCTCCAGGCCACGGGGTTCAACTTCGTGCGCGTCCCCACCGACTACCGGTTCTGGACGCGGGAATTTGACTACGCGCGCCCGGACGAGGCGGCCCTTGCGCCGCTGGATCAATACCTCAATGCCTGCCGCGCGCGCGGCCTGCACATGAGCCTGAACCTGCACCGCGCGCCGGGCTACTGCATCAACGGCAACAACTTGGAGCGGGACAACCTGTGGCTCGACACCGTGGCCCAGGAGGGGTTCGTGTCCCAATGGGAGATGTTCGCGCGCCGCTACCGGGGCGTACCGGGCGAGGCCCTCAGTTTCGACCTGCTCAACGAGCCGCCGAACATCGGGCAGTACGGCCTGACGCGGGACATCCACGCCGCCCTGATGCGCCGGACCGTCGCGGCCATCCGGGCGATTGACCCAGCCCGCGAGATCGTCATTGACGGCCTGGGCGGCGGCCACCTGGCGATGCCCGAACTGGCCGATCTGGGCGTCGTGCATAGTGGGCGCGGCTACCAGCCGATGTCGGTCAGCCACCACCGCGCGGGCTGGTGGGACGGCCACGCCACGGCCCCCGAACCCGTGTACCCCGGCGGCGTCTGGGAGGGCCGCGCCTGGGACCGCGCGGCCCTGCGCGAGTTCTACCGGCCCTGGCGCGACGTGGAGGCGGCCGGCGCGCGAGTCCACATCGGCGAGTGCGGCTGCTACAACAAGACACCCAATGATGTCGCCCTGCGCTGGCTCGGCGACCTGTTCGGCCTGTACGGCGAGTTCGGCTGGGGCTACGCCCTGTGGAACTTCGTCGGCGACTTCGGCATCATCGGCCACGGCCGCCCCGGCGCGCGCTACGAGCCGCTGCACGGCTACCAAGTGGACCGCGCCCTGCTCGACCTGCTGCTGGAAAACCGCGCTTGACGAAAAAATATTCTTGCGAAAAAGATTGCATTTTCTGCCTACCCATGCTATACTGTCTCCTGTAAGCTCTTTGGTAGCCGTCGGCGCATGGTTGCGCTCTGAACCGCTCCTGTTCTCAGGGAGACATGGAATGCCATGCAGACAAGCCATCTTCTCGCGCCCATCTTCTCGCGCCCATCTTCTCGCGCCTTAACAACACCCTACTTCTCCTCCTAGCTCTTGCCTGCCCCTGCCTCGCCGCGCCTGCGCCCGCCGTCCCCTGGGACACGAACGCTCAGGGCGGCTTCGTCATGGCCCTGACCGGGGACCGGCGCGGCAACGTTTGGGTAGGAACCGAGGATCGGTCGCTTTGGCGCTTCTCTCCGTCCGAACCGGCGGGCAAGCAGTGGACGCAGTTCACCGACGGGGACGCGCCCGGCCTCGGCGACGGCGTCTACTCTCTCACCTGTGATAGATTGGGCCGCGTCTGGGCCGGTACCGGACGCAGCGGCGTGGCTGTCTTCACGGGCAAGACATGGCGCACTTACGGCCCGATGGACGGCCCGCTCGGCTGTCACGTCGTCGCCCTCGCCACGTCTCCCGTGAGCGGCGACGTGTGGGGCTGCACCGAGAACGGTCTTTTTTCCTATTCCCTCTCCCATAACACCTGGGCCTACTTCACCCGCGCCGATGGCCTGCCCTCCGACCAGCCGGACTGCCTCGCCTTCGCCCGCGACGGCTCTCTCTACGTCGGCACCGAATGCGATGGTCTCGCCATCGCTTCCCCCACGGACAATTACGCCCGCTGGCGGCATATCCCTGGCCCGGCGACCATCCCCGACGCGCCCGGCGGCAAGGGCCTGCCGTCTTCCCTCATTAACTGCTTGCTCGTCGCCCGTGACGGCACGGTCTACGCCGGGACGGATGCCGGGTTGGCACACAGCACGGATAACGGCAAGACCTGGCGATTCCTGCGCGGGGCGGACTGGAAGGACAGGCTATCCGGGCTGGAGACGCCCGTTCCTCCCCGCAATGTGTCCACCAACGGCCTGCTGCTGTCTGAGGATTACATTACGGCGCTGGCCGAAGACGGGTCGGGGCGGCTCTACATCGGCCATCGGCAGAAAGGGATCGGGGTTTACGATGAGGCGACGGCACTGGGGATGACGCCGCCGGGGGCCTTCGGCGGCTACGTCAAAGCCCTGTTGCCCACCAGCCACGGCCACCTACTGATCGGCTCCTATGGGGACGGACTCCAGACGGCAGATTGGCCCGCCCCGCCCGCCGTTGCCGCTTCCAGACCTCCTGCCGCGTTCCCGCCCCTGCCCGCGCCCGCGCCGCCGCCGACCCTAGCGCAGATGCGGGCGATGCTGGCGCGACTGGCCCGCATTCCAACAACTTCTCCTCCCGCTCAACCCGTCGTGACGGCGCTGGACCCGGACTGGACGACGCAGGGAACATGGGTGGACCGCTACGGTGATTTTAACGCCGTGATGTGCAACATGAACGGGGCCGGCAACGACCAGGTGCGCGGCTACCTGGCCGCCTGGGCGGACAGCCGGGGATGGATGGGACGCAACGCCGGGGGCGACGACTTCCTGCGTTACTACATGACCTGGCCGCACACGGACGACCCGCGCTGCCTGCAAAATATGCTGTACGGGGGGCGCACTCAAGCCGAGTACGACGACCACGGCGAGGAGAAAGCCACCTCGCTTGATGGCCCCGACGTCTACTGCACCCTGCGTGTGCCGAAGGGCCGTTACGTACTATCCGTGTACGACGCCAACAAGGACGGCCACGGTGGGGACAACCGAGACCGCGACTACCTGGCGACGGTGAAGGTGACGCCGATGACGACGGAGCAGTTCCTGGCACTCGGTTCCCCGCTGGGGACGCCGGGACGGGAGCAGGAGGCGTTGTTCGACGCGGCACCGGGCGGGGCGACGGCGCGCATTCACGACTTTTGGGGCGGCGTCTGGCAGCGGTTCTATGTGGACCTGACGGCGGATGGCGCGAACTACGTCACGGTCAGGGTGGCCCGCAACGGCTCGTTCAATACCATCCTCTGCGGCGTCTTCCTGGACCGCGCCGAGGAGCCGCTCATCGCCCATCGACCGCCCGCCGCGCCCGCGCCCGACCCGCCGTTCGCGCCGGGCGCTTTCCACAACAACCTCGCGCTCGCTTCCGGCGTGAGCGTGGCCCTGATGGAGAAACTGCTGAGCCTGCGCCGGGAGAACCCGGAGTGGTACGACCGGTACTCGCGCCCCTACCTGCTGTCCGTGCTTCGGTACCTGTTCGACAGTCCCAATCCCCGCGACTGCATGGCGGAGGCCATCGGCGACTACAGCGCGTACCTCTCGTACCGGCACGACCTCGCGCTGTGCTTCAACGACGTGCATTTCTTCCATCAGCGGGACTTGGTCTCGCCCGACTTCCGCGATTACCAATCCCTGCTCTGGGACAAGATGACGGCGGCGCTCGCCACGGATGCCCCGAACATCAAGCAATACATCGGCCATGTTTACTTCACCGACACGCAGCTTGCGGCGGCTTTTAAGTCGTCCGTCGCGGAGCGGCTTTACCCGGCACTAGCGAAAGAAAACCAATGAGAAAGTTCCTGTTCTGCCTGCTCTTGTCCCTGATGACTGTCACCATCCCCGCTCTTGGGGCGCTGGCTAATGATGCAGATAATGTGTCGGACTATACCATCACCGGCTCGCCGAATCAAGGCACAGTGACGGACATGGCGCCTACTACCATCCACTTCACTGTCGATCTGGGTAACCCCAACAACACCGGGGGCGAAGACCCGGCGGCCAACGTGAAGAGCCAAACGTATAAGGTTTCCATGAGCAACGACGGGTCATTCGATCAATCATCCATCGTCGTACCGGATGGATTTACTCTAAGCTCATTCTCGCCGACATCATTCACATTCACTTCTAACGGCGGCAACGCGACGGCGAAAGTCTCAGTGTTTATGGACGTGACCTACAACATACCCAACCTGACAGCTTCACAGCAAGAGAACGTCACCATGTCCGGGAGCGCAACGTTCACCGACGGCAGTACGAAGCAGGCTACTCCAGGCACTGTCATACTATACGTTACCCCCGTTTATAACTACGATTATCGCGATGGGAGTGGCAAGGCCCTTGCTGATTTGTTTGATCCGAGCCAAGACTGCAGCCCATACATTGACATGTCTAACAACAATGGCATCCAGTATGTGGGACTAGGGGAAACAATACGTTTGCAGTTTGAAAACCTTACAGATAACGACAGAAAGCAGATAGCCAATGGGCCTTGGATCGTCGAAAACAGCCAGAGCGAAGGTGATGCATCTTATGAAGCAGACTACAACGCAAGTGCAGGAGCAGGCAGTTTCCCAGGCGGCAATCAATCTACGACATTTGACGCATCACCCGACACAAAGACCACGACTTTCACCTTCTCACAGAATATGCCCAGCAGTGTTACAATTACCGGCAAACTGCTAGATACAACGCCTCCGCCGGCATCACCAAGTACCGGCAGCGAGAGAGACCCAGCAGTCAGCGTTACATGGAACTTCCAGGCGGGGACCATGCCGCCGACCGTCGCCAAAGAAGTCAGTAGAACACCCGCAAGTGGGTCCGCTCCATCAATCACGGAGACTTATGATGTAGGTTTGCCGTACCCTCCTGCTCCTGGCTCGGCTGCTTTCAGCGGGTGGGTAATTGCTGAAAATTTTTCCAACTATTCGGGATCGGGCTTTACGGGTGCCGATATGGACCCAAACTGGCTGTCGCAGAATGGTCTGACAGTCTCAAGTTCTGTTGGTGCTATCGTCCAGGCAATCTTCACGCAAAATTTTCATTCAGGAGATTCAACCCTTTCAACCACTGGACAATTTACAGATACGAACGGAAATGGCAGCGTACCGCCATGTTTTGCCGCTGGGTTCTTGCAGAAACATACGGCCACCATATCTTTCACACAGACCTGGTCTTGCGGGAGCAACAACCTGGGTTCTGACCAGTTGACTTTTACATATGCTGGTAACAGCAGTGTTGTCACAAAAACTGTGCTGTAAAACACGTCCGTGACGCCACTGCTGGTGCTACTCAACAAACCACCGAGAGAAAAATATGAGAAGCCACCAAAGACTTTTTGCTCTGTGTGTCTTTGCAGTCTTGTTGCTCAGACAGCATACGTATGCACAGCCCGGTTACGCTTTCACTATGCCTGAAAAGGTTTATAAAGCGGATGCGGTATGCGTGGGTAGCCTTGTACCCTCAAGCATTGTGAAAAGCCCTACTGCTCAAGCAGAAACGACTTTTGAGGTGAATGTTGATCAGGTACTTAAAGGTGTCATCCTCACAAAGACGATTGTTATCACAGCCAATCCAGAGCAATATATTCCTGTCACTTCGGCATATGCAGTTTTCTTCCTGCTTGGCGATGGCAAATCCCAATATTGGGACCTGTGTCCCTACGAGCCTCCCTTGATTGACCTGGGAGTAGCAAAGCCGCAGGAACTACCGGCAGGTTTGACTCCCTTCCGAGCGGTCGTTTTATCAATGGCACAGGCCTTGTCTTCGGCAAACGATGCTATCCGCCAGCCCCTGCTCGATAACATCGCCGACATTGGGTTAATGATTAATCCGAAAACCCCCAAGTATGTCCTCCTCGCTTCGCAGTTGAGCGAGGATTCAAGCTTCGAGCAGTTTTGCGTGACGAACATCGTTCCGCTTACCAGCGCACTTGACAACAACCCCGATATGCTTGTCCGCGTCAGCGCCCTCGGAATCCAGGCCATGCTTCAGGATCAGAGCGTCCTGCCCGCGCTTCGCCGGATCGCCGAGTCGGCTGGGAATGCCGCAGACGCGCCGGGGTACGTCAACCGGGCGGCGGGTGTTTTGGCGTCCTACAATACGATGGCGACGGCCCCATATATGCTCCGCGCCCTCAACAGCCCGATCCACCGCGTCTGGTATGGTGCTTTGCAAAGCTTGGTAGACACGCTGGGCAGCACGGTCACGCCCCTGCTGATTGATCGGATACAGGCGAAGGACACGGGGGATCAGGACTCAATTATCTGGTGGCTCTACCAAGTCACAGGAGAGCATGACCCGCGTGTCAGCGGCCCCTTTGTAGGTCGTCGGCAGGCGTATGTGGACTACTGGCATCACTGGGAGAATGCCCACAAGGCCGAAGTCAGCGGGTTTCGCGCTCAACTCGCCGCTCTTGCCAAGAACTGACATCCCCTTCCCAAAACCGCGCTTGACATTTCCCGTCCGGCAGGGGTACACTTCCGCGACCGATTTGGCAACAATAGGGGCACGGGCAGCGTACAAAGTAAGCACGGGCCGTTCGCCCGCCCGACGAGGGGCGGGGACGGCCGGTGCTTCTGTGTTATCCGCTGTGCCTTCCGAGTGCGGCGGGACACCGGGGCCGCACACCCGCTGGCGAGGAGAACGACTGACTTGGGCGACAACGAAGAGATATTGCTGACCCCGGACGGCTACCGCGAACTGGCCGCCGAACTGGAGAACCTGCTGACGGCGGAGCGGCGCGAGGTGGCCGAGCGCATCCGCGACGCCATCACCTACGGCGAGCTGACCGAGAACTCGGAGTATGAGGACGCCAAGAACGCGCAGGCGTTCCTGGAGGGCCGCATCGAGGACCTCAAGCACATCATGCAGATCGCGCGCCCCATGGACCACGCCGACATCCCCACCGACCACATCGGCCTCGGCTCCGTGGTGACGGTGCATGACGACCTGGACGAAGACTGGGAGGTCACGCTGGTCTCGCCCGTGGAGGCGGACCCGCGCCGCGACAAGATCAGCGACGAGTCCCCCGTCGGCGAGGCCCTGTTCGGCAAAAAAGTCGGCGACACGGTCAGCGTCACCGTCCCCGCCGGCAAGACCAAGTATACGGTCGTCGCCATCCGCAAGTGACGTGATAGGCGCTCATAATAAGACGCGGGCGGCATCCCTGCTGGGGATGCCGCCCGCGCTGTTTTTGGGTATAGGGGAACGCCATGTCTTCAGTGATTGTGTTGCAGCATGATGAGTCGGAGCCGCTGGGGACTATCGCGGAGAGCCTCCAGGCCGCCGGACTCGCGCCGTGCTTCGTTCAGGGGTTCGCGGGGGAGCCGATCCCGGACCATTGGGGCGAGGCGGCGGGGCTGATCGTGATGGGCGGGCCGATGGGGGTGTACGAGCAGGACAAGCATCCCTACCTGACGGACGAGCTGCGGCTGATCCGACGCGCGTGGGAGGCAGGGACGCCGATCCTCGGCGTCTGCCTGGGCAGCCAACTTCTGGCGTCTGCGCTGGGGGCGACCGTTGCCCCGTCGCCGCGCCCGGAGATCGGCTGGCACCCCGTCATGCTCGAAGACGCGGCGGCGGACGACCCGCTGTGGTCGGACGCCCCGCCGGGCTGGACCGGGCTGCACTGGCACGGGGACGTCCACGATCTGCCGGCGGGGGCGGTGCGCCTGGCGCACTCGCACCGGACGCCCAACCAGGCGTTCCGCGACGGACCCCACGCCTACGGGTTCCAGTTCCACCTGGAAGTCACCCCGGAGATCGTCCACGACTGGCTTCCTTCGCTGACGAATCCGCCGGGGGACGGCGTCCAGTCGCGGGCGGAATTTTTGGAGGGGGCTGAAAGACATATGACCGAGATGCAGACTCTGGCCGCCGCCGTCTTCGGGCGCTGGGCGCGGCTGGTCACGGGGACGGAAAGGGTGACGACATGAAGGAAACAGTGGGCTTCATCGGGCTTGGACAGATGGGACAGGCGATGGCCGCCAATCTGCTCCGTTCAGGCTACGGGCTGCGCGTCTACAACCGGACGGCGGACAAGGCGCGGTCGCTTGTGGAGCAGGGGGCGACCCAGGCCGACAGCCCCGGCGGGACCACCGAGCCGGGCGGCGTCGTTTTCTCCATGCTGACCGACGACCGGGCCGTGGAGGGTGTTCTGGAAGGCCCGCAGGGGCTGCTGGAGGCGCTGGGGACCGGCGGCGTCCATGTCTCCCACAGCACCATCGCCCCGGAGACGGCGAGGCGGCTGGCGGCGCGTCACGCTGAGCGGGGGCAGACTTACCTCGCCGCCCCCGTGTTCGGCAAGCCGGACGCGGCGGCGGCGGCCAAGCTCTGGGTCGCCGTGTCCGGCCCGGCGGACGCCAAGGCGCGCGTCCGGCCCTTCCTGGACGCGATGGGTCAGGGGACGTATGACTTCGGCGAAGACGGGGGCGCGGCCAACGTGGTCAAGCTGGCCGGGAACTTCCTGCTCGGCGCGGCCATCGAGGCCATGGCCGAGGCGTTCACGCTGGCCCAGAAGAGCGGCATCCCGCGCGAGCAGGTGCATGACCTGTTCAGCAGCACATTGTTCGCCTGCCCGGTCTACAAGAACTACGGCAAGCTGATCGCTGAGCAGCGCTACGAACCCATCGGCGCGCTGCCGTCCCTGATCCGCAAGGATTTTCGACTGGTGCGCGAGCTGGCCGACCGGACGGAGGTTCCCATGCCCCTGGCCGACCTGGTCCACCAGCGTCTGACGGCGATGGTGGCCCAGGGCCGCGATGACCGGGACTGGGCCGGCTTCGCGGGCGAAGTCTCCGCCTCGGCGGGGGTACAATAGACCCGCCCGAACACAGACGAGGAGACACACCCAATGGCGGAACTGGACATCGCGGCGTATTTGCGGGACATCACAGAGGCCGCGCATAAGAAACTGGTCGGCGACCTGAACGCGCTGGACGAGGACAAGGCGGGCGGCAGTCCCGACCCGGCGCTGCGCCCGGCGATCACGCTGGTGGCCGAGTGCGGCGCGGTCAACGGCGGCCTGGCGACCATCCTGGAGACCGGCCTGGCCGCCATCCCCTCGGCGGAAGAACAGGCGGCCTACTACGCGCCGATCACGACGCGCGCCCACGCGCTGGCGGCGCTGGACGCCGGGACGCAGCGCCTGTACACGGCCATCGACGGCGTCGCGCCGGGACGCTGGGGTGAGGCCGTGCAGGGCTTCTTCGGCCCCACGACGCTGATTGCGGCGGCATCCTTCGCCGCCCAGCACATGATGTACCATGACGGCCAGCTCAACTCCGTCCACCTGCTGCACGGCGACACCGCGATGCACTGGCAGTAGACACGCCCGGCTTGCCCAATTTGAAGGAGACACACGATGACAACCACACCGACCGAACGCCCCGGCGCGGTCACGTTCAAGGGCAGCCCGATGACCCTTGTCGGCCCCGAACTCCGCGTCGGCGACCACGCGCCTGACTTCCAGTTGCAGGCCGCCGATGACCTGTCGCAAGTGAGCTGGGACACCGTGAGCGCGGGCGGCACCAAGGCCGTCCTGCTGATCCTGGTCCCCAGCATTGACACCAGCGTCTGCTCGCTGGAGACGGGCAAGTTCAACAAGCACGTCGCCGGTCTGCCCGCCGACAAGATCACCGTCGTCACCGTCAGCGCCGACACGCCCTTCGCGCAGAAGCGCTGGACGGAGGCCGAGGACGTCCACAACATCCGCCTGCTCTCCGACCACAAAGAACGCTCCTTCGCGGACGCCTACGGGGTGCGGATCAAGGAACTAGGGATGCTCTCCCGCGCCATCTACCTGGTGGACAAAGAGGGGACCGTGCGCTACGTCCAGAACGTCCCCGAAGTCGCCGCCGAGCCGGACTACGACGCCGTCCTCAAGGCCGCCCGCGAGTTGACCCGTTGATAAATTTTTGGTAGTGGCTCAATCGGGTCTGAGCCTGATCGCCTGGTTGTACTCGTTATTGTACTCGTTTAAGAACAGCCGCAGGCAGTTGTCGTGCATCTCGTCCGACTTTGAGAAGGACAGTGTCTTTCGGACGAAGCGGGCCAGCCGCTGCCGCAGCGTGTTGTTGAAGCGCTCGACGTGGTTGGTCTCGCCCTTGCCCGTCGCCCGGTGTTGCTCCTGGGGCAGCACCTTCTGGTAGGCATCCCAGAAGTCGGTGAATAACAGTCCCGTCCGGTAGGTGGGCGGGATGCGCTGCCATAGGAGCCGGCACGCCGTCAGGCCCCGGCCGCCGATGGCATAGGCAACAACCTGGCGGGTGCGCCGGCACAGGGCAAGCCACACCCAGCGCTTGTTCTTACGCCGGGCCACGAACGACCAGAGTTCGTCCAGCTCCAGCGTCTCGCCCGGTCGGGGCGGCGTCAGCGTCTGCTCCAGCGGCGGCAACTGAGCGGCTTTTTTTTAACCAGGCCGAGACCATGTTGCGCGCCACGCCGAAGACACGCCGTAGTCCCCGGATGGAGGGCCGCTCGTGGTAGGCGGCCAGGATCAGGGCCTTGGTCTGCGCGTCGTAGGCATTGCTGCCGGGGTCCTCGCGCCCGTACTTGCGGCAGTCCCTGCACTGGAAGCGCCGCTTGCCGTTCTTGGCGTGACCGTTACTGACCAGGTGTTCGCTGCCACAGTGAGGGCAGCGGAGAGTGTGGGTAAGCATGGGATCTTCTTACCCATTCAGACGCTTTTGAGCCAATACCAAATTTTTTACAGACGTGAAAGGGCAGGAAGCATTAAAACAATACTTCCTGCCCGCCGCCTTAACCTCGTAGGGCTGCCTAGGTTAGTTTGCCGCGATGTTCTATAAAGTGTCGTCACTCAGGACGCAGAATTTTACCGTCCGTCACCTAGAACGGCATACTTGCTTCACTAAGGAAACCGACCTGAACATCTGGCGTGATCTGATGTAGCCCCGCGCTGTCGCTCCTGCTTATCCAAACGCTTGTAGTGTAGCTTGAACGGGCCTGACTGAGCAGGGCCACAAGTTCCTGACCAAAACTACCCAGGATACTGATCAAGTTCTTGCCTGGCGAAAGGATTTAGCTTAACATCAGGCGGCACCATGGAGAGGAATTTATGCTTCCAGTAAATGGCTTGGGTGTGATCCGGTCTCCAAGAGCTATAAATCTGGAACATAATGAAGGCCGCGTTTGAGATGTTTGTGCTTGATGCCAACGCCTGTTTGAGTTCCTGCGTCGCTATCTGAAATCTACCATCGCTGAGTGGCGGGTTTGCATATACATACCCTAAAATCCAGTGGATGTATGCTACTCTCGGTGCAAGTTCTTCGGCTTCTTGGAGCAGTACCAATCCTTGTTTTCTGTCCCCAACGGGATCATAATATTGGTCTTCTCCATCCACATCATAGATCATCCAGAGTTTAGGATCTAGGCGATATGCTTTTTGAAGAAGCGCCCGCGCCTCATTGTCTTTAGTAATGCTTACTGAAATTACTCGACGCCCACCGTTGTATAGGACGGTGTTCACGCCACCCTCAGCCATTTTGAGCGACATGAAATAACCGGCCAGCACAATCGGGTTGTTCGGTTGTTCCTTACAAAGCTGGTTCATTGTATCATAGGCGACCATCTCTTGATGCTGATACCCGGCCCGCAATAGCCATTGGTATTCAGCAATCGCATCGTGGCTGTCGTGAATAAGGCTGTCGTGGAGTTCTGATTCACCAACTGGAAGCACGATTGGGTCATATGAGATTTTTACCCTGTCGCCTTGGCTTTTCGCAAATGCCAACCTTGTGTCCATGTATGATAATACACACATTATTGTTTAGGACTTACGCAGTTGGTTGTAACTGAATGGTTGGCTTCTGCAAATACAGCCGAATGGCCTCACGGACCAGATTGGCTTTGGCGGCGTAGCCGCTGATGCCCGTCCGCAGGCGGTGCGCCTCCAGCCGAACAAAGGCACGCACAGACAACAAAATATGACACTTCTGGGCCTCAGCCTTGCGGACTTGCGCCCGCTCGATGCCGCAGCATTGCTTCAGGCTGCGGTGGTAGTTCTCAATGGCAAACACCTGGCGGGAAAACTCCTGGCGCTCAGCCTCCCGCATTGTCAAGTCATCCGTCGCCCAGTGTTCCACGTCGCCGTTTGCGGCAACCGTCCGAAACACTCGGACAAAGCCAAAGCCCTTCAGGTGAGCCTGGCAGCCTTCGGCGGGGACACCGATGTCTCTGACGGCCACGTTGCCCGTGTCATCAGGGCCGTCCGCCCCTGGGTTGACCAGGCGGTTGGACTTCAGCCGCGTCAGGAAGTGCCAGCCATGCCCGCGCACCGCCTTGAGGTTGCCCAGGCCGCCGTACCAGCCGTCAAAGCAGACATAGCGGGGCGTGAACCCGCGCCTCTTGGCCGTCTGCAGCATGGCGAGAAAATGATCGTTCTTGCTCGCCTGTGTCCGGCCCTCCTCGGCAGGCTCGTACAGGCGGCAGTCGCAGGGCAGGCTGCTCAGCCCATCCGTCCATAAGAGCGTCGTCAGGTTGATGCCCTCGACGACCGCGTGGTGTTTGCCGCTCCAGTGGCGCGTCACCAGGCCCATCTTCTGGGCGTAGGGCTTGTCCAATGTGGTGTCATCCACGATCAACAGGCCGCGGCCTTTGTCGATCAGAGGCTCGACCTCCTGCCACAACGCCGCCGTGTCAGGCGGCAGTCTCGACAGCAGGCGCGTGTAGGCGTCGTGCGAGGCCGGACTCGGCCCCGGAGGCGCACAGCGGGCGGCCTCGGTGCAGGTGTAGACCCGCTGGGCGGCGATCAGGAACTGGATGTAGTCCACATCTGAGACTTTGGGGGCGTTCATCAGACACAGTATGAACGCCGACAGCCGCCAAGTCAACCAGCGACCGTTAAGTCAACTGCGTAAGTCCTATTGTTATCAAGGCTGCCAACGCGCTGAAAAATACGGCTTGCCTGCTGGAGTTCATGGTTGCTATACCCTATAGGTGTTGGTGTTTGAGAAGCTAATATTTGTCTGAAATCCGGCAGCCAGGGCCACTACCGCTCCCGGATGAGATCAGACAGTTGAGTCGCATCTCTAACAGTGGTTACTGTTAATTGTTATAGCCTGTGATAAAAGGCCATTAAGTGGTGCATCCGGTTAATCAGGTATACTTCTGTCATGGCCTTGAAACTCCGCGCCTTGACTGAGGATGAGCGCGCCGCCGTTGAGCGCCTGGCGACCTCGCGCACCGCCCCCGCGCGCGCGGTCGAGCGGGCGCAGATGATCCGGCTGGCCTCCGAGGGACGTGGCGCCCCCGCCGTCGCCGCTCACCTGCGCCTCAACCCGCAGACCGTGCGCGACTGGGTCAAGCGCTTCAACGCGGCGGGGCTTGCGGGTCTGGAGGACCGGCCCCGGCCCGGCAGGCCGCCGACCTACACGCCGGAGCAGGTGGGCGCGGTCCTCGCCGCCGCGCTCAGTGACCCGCAGGAGTTGGGCCTGCCCTTCGCCTGCTGGACGCTCGACCGGCTGGCGGCCTACCTGAGCGAGAGCAAGGGCGTCCCCATCAAGCGTAGCCGCATCGGCGAGATGCTGGTGGCCGAGGGCCTGCGCTGGCGCCAGCAGGAGGCCTGGTTCGGCGAGCGGGTGGACCCGGAGTTCGCCGAAGATCAAAGATCTAAAAGGGGCGCATCGAAACGCTCTACACCGCCCCGCCCGAGGGCAGCGTAGTCGTCTGCCTGGACGAGATGGGGCCGCAGAGCGCCAAGAGCGTTCCGGGACAACAGCCGGTGCGGGTCGCCCCAGTGCCGGACCGGCCCGCAGAGCGCGCCCGGCAGGAGGCCGACTACGGGCGGCGCGGCACGGGCTACGTCTTCGGGGCCTTCGTCCCCGCCACCGGCGAGGCGCTCACGCGGCCCTACGGCGGGCGCACCATCGCCAACTGGGTGGACTTCCTGGGCCACGTCGAGGGCTGGCTCCCCTCCGGGGCCGGGACGGTCTACGCGGTCCTGGACAACCTCGCGGCGCACCGGGCCGCCGACGTGCTGCTGTTCAGCCTGGCGCACCCGCGCTGGGAGTTCGTGTTCCAGCCCGTGTACGCGGCGTACCTGAACCTGATCGAGCCGTGGTGGAAGACGCTGCGCTCCCTGGCCCTGAAGGGCCGCCGGTTCGAGACCTGGGACGAGATCGCGCAGGCGGTGGAGGCGGCGACGGCGTACTGGAACGCCCACCGTCACCCCTTCGTCTGGGGCCGCAGGCGGCGGCACCGGCCCAAGCGCAAGGCGGGATTAGCCGTGACGCCGACGGCGGCATAAACTTTGGCAGACTTACCGGATGCACCATTAAGGGGGCGACTGTGAAATAGGCTGTGGTGTCGTCCAGCAAAGCAGGTGGGTGCCTGAGTTGGGATCATCAGCTGACTCGACAGGGGTTCCAACGTAGCCGGAACTACTGTAATTATCCACCCAGTAGTGATCCGTTGTCCAAGACGTCAAAACGTATGGAAACGCCTCTTGTTGTGGCTGCAATTCGGGGCCAGGGTCAGTGACATTAACAGTCGCCGAAAGTGTGCCGCCAAGATTGACAGCAATCCCAAGTGCCTGCGCCCAGCCGACGCTGAATGTGGGACTAAAATTGAAGCCCAACGTGACAGATGTAGTGATTGATAGTCCCACTGTAGGTGCTGCCGCCTGAGGCTGGCCAGTGGTATTCCCTACTCCTATAGGAAAACCGTCTGTACCGACCGCATAGTTTATCTGAGAATGGGCTGTAGTTGCGGGATTGGCATTGCGCTTGTTGTCCCATGGCTCGTGAACGGTAACGTCATAGGCCGCAGTCGCAGTCGCCGGGTTCTCGTTGTCTGTGGCCGTGTAGGTGATGTACCCCGGTACTGCTGGCGAGGGTGTACCGACCCAGTTGCCGTTGTCGATGTTCATGCCGCCGTATGGCATCTTCCAAAGGCCAGTGTGCAGCGTGTCGTTGCTTTCACTGGGATACCAGGACCATGTAACGTCATAATCCGTGTAAGAATTGGTTTGTCCGTTAAGTTCGGTAGTATAAATCTTCTGGGACCAACTGCCTGTAAAGTTGGAGGAGAAGGTCAACCAGTTGCCGCAATCTTGTTCGGAACTGCCGGTGCCATCGTTTGTCTCATCATCTACATAGGAGTAGATAGTTTCCCCGTGTCCCGTGCCGTCCGCGTCCACATACTCACCGTGCGGTTGACCGTCCGGCGAGAGGATGACACCTGGTAAACTGGCCTCGGTTCGACTGATGCTGACGGCGCGGCTGTCGATCTCGACGGCGTAGCACAGCCCGACCGTGCCCGAGGCTCCGCCGGAGAAGGTGACAACCATCGTCCGGGTCGGCAGTGTGATCGTCGCCCCCGACCCCGTCAGCAGGTGCCTGCCGTCGGCCACGTCCTGTTCCGTGTCCTGGATCACGACGCCGTCATAGTAAATGGGGGTGGAGGACGACACGGGTTGGTCGCCCGCGCCGTCGTCCACGGTCACGCCGCCCCCGGTCGCCCCCTCCACGCCGAAGGCGCTGAGGGTCTCCCGGAAGGGCTGGCTTGGGGGCGGGGCGGAGGCGTCGCCGGTGCCGTCGGGCGTCCAGACGGCGGTGGCGTGGACGGTGAGGGTGATGGTGCCCGAGGCGTGGCTGTTGCCGTAGTTGTAGCCGGGGTCGGGACCGTTGTTGATGGGGAGTATCTCCTGTGCCTGCCCGTTGGCGGGGCTGGAGGCGGTATAGGTGACCTTGTAGTGTCCGGCGCGGGCGGGTGCGGGGCAGAGGGAGGCGAGGGTTGCGAGCGCGGGTGCGGCCATGAGGGGTCGGGGCAGTCTCAGGTGCGGGCGGTCAACTTCGGCGTGAGGCCGAGGCGTGAGGCCGAGGCGTGAGGCCGAGGCGTGAGAGAGGGGCAACATGGCGCATGGCGTGTCTCCTTGTGGGCCGGGCGGCAGAGATACTTGCACTTGCTATTGTCGCTATTTTAACACAGTGGGGTGGGGGTGTCAAGGGGTTTCGGCGTTTTTTTCGGGATGACAGCCCCGGAATTTTTGCGAGGGGGGGCATCCGTCATGGACCGGCTATGATTCACCGGGAGGCGGTGAGGGCGGCGGGGGTGGGGCCGCAGGCGAGGCCGCGGAAGCCCGTCTTGTCCACGGTGATTCCGGCGAAGCGGGTCTCGGCGGAGACGTAGAGGGACTCGCCGGGGGCGAGGTGGGTGAGACCGGCGCTGGTCAGCGGCACGGTCGCTTCCAGTAACCCACCACGCCAGGCGTAGGACGCGCCGGGTACGCCCGGCAGGGGGTGGGGACGGCCCGGCGAGCGCGGGTAGACGGCGAAGAACAGGGACACGGGCTGCGCCGCGCCGGGCTGCACCGGGCGCAGGGTGACAGCGTAGCGTACCCGCGTGGAGAGGCCGCCGTTCATGTCCACGCGGACGTACAGGTTCTTGGTGTCGCGGCAGGCCCAGACGCGCGTGATGTCGCCGGACGACTCGAAGGCCCGCACGACGCTGTCGCCGGTGGGGTCGCGGTCCATCGGGGCCAGCCCGTCCCAGTCGCGGGCCAGGCCGTCGGAGTGCATCCGCCCGTCGGGGACCACGGGCAGGGAACCGCCGTCATCGGTCAGCGTCCCGAACAGCTCGTTGCGGCGGGGGAACGAGAGCAGGAATCGGCCCATCATCTCCGTCTGGCTTTTGTACCGCTTGATGGCCGCGTACTTGCGCTTGACGTCGTAGGGTGTGAGCGGAAATCGCTCCCAGGACGTGTCCAGGTCCGCCATCGGCGCGGGCGGCGACAGGGGGGCGTCCTCGTCCAGCCCCTGCGGCACCGGCCAGTCGCCGCGATGCACCAGGTAGTAGTGCAGGCGGGCCGTCTGCGCCCAGGGGATGTGGGCGTCCCGCAATTGCTGCAGGGCCGTCCGCACAAACACAGAGGCGGCGGCGTGGTCGGGGTGGTCGTCGCCGGGGTGGGTGATGTAGATGTCGGTGGGCCGGTCCCGCATCATCTGCCGCTCGACGTCGGCCAGCACGGATGCGCCGTCATATGTCGCAGCGGGCGTCGCGGAGTCGGGGTACGGGCTGTGGTCGGCGCGGGTGTAGGGGGACGTGTAGGGGCGGCCCCAGTGCGTCGTCCACAGAGGCATCAGGCCCTGGTCCGGGTAGCCCAGGAAGGTGACGTGGTCGGCGGGGACGCCCAGCACGGCCAGGGCGGTCCGGGCCTCGCCCTGGCGCACCTCGCCGTAGCGCACATAGTCCGTCGGCGCGGGTGTCAGTACGCCCAGGGTGCGGGACGCGCCCACCCGGAAGCCGTCGCCACAGGTGAAGAAGACCACGCGCACGTCGCAGCCGTGCAGCCGCGACTCGCGCATCAGCCCCGCCGCGCCCAGCGTCTCGTCGTCGGGGTGGGGGGAGAAGACCAGCAGCCGCTGCGACGGCTGCGGCGCGGGCAGGGACGGCAGCCGCTCACGATCAACCGCACGGTTCGAGGCATAGATGCGGTAGGCCGTGGTCAGCCCCAGCCCTGCGGCCAGTAGCAGCGGGACGGCGAGGGTGACGAGCGCGGCGCGCATCCAGCGCCGGCGGGCGGGCGATATTTTCAGCGGCATCATTGCAACCTTGTGGCGGGACTACAGCACCCGGCGCACCTCGGCGTAGGCCGTGGCGATCAGGTGTTCCCAGCGCATCAGCCAGGCGATCGGCTCGTGCTTGAGCTGGGCGGCGGCCATGTCCAGGTCGGGCCAGGCGGAAAGGGCGGCGGCGGCGCTTTCCAGGCCCTCGGCCTGGAGGATCAGGGCCGCGCGGCCCACATCGCGGGGCCGCTCGCGGCGCAGCAGCCAGCACGTGTCCAGGGTCGCGTACTTGAAGCTCTTCAGGTTCCACCAGACCTGCCGCGCCCAGTCATCGGCGATGGCCCACTCACGCCGCTTGAACTGCTGGCGCAGTGTCCGCAGCGAGTCGGTGTAGCCATGGGTGATGCAGTCTACGGCGTCCTTGCGGGTCGGCGCGGGGAGTTCCAGGCTGCCGCGCAGCGGGCGGGCGAAGGCGCACTGGAAGCGATAGAAGCCCGGCAAGAGGGCGTACTCGGCGCTGCTGAGGACGAAAAATTGGACGTTGGTACACAGATCACGGCAGTCACGGGTGGCGTGGGTGACGCAGTCTTCCACGGCGTCCACCACCAGCAGGAAGTCCAGGTCGTGGGCGGCTTCGGGCTGGTCCGCCGCCGAGCCGTACAGGGCCAGCAGCCGCAGATTCCCGCCCAGCCGCCGGGCGGCCACCGTCGCCAGCTCCTCGATCAGCGCCCCACTCGGCATTCCGTCGTCCTGCCACTCCCGCGCCACGACCAACGGGAAAGAACGGAACGGGTGGGATTCGAACCCACGAATGGAGAGGACCCCATTACACGATTTCCAGTCGTGCTCCTTCGACCAACTCGGACACCGTTCCCCGGTTCGCGCGCGTCGTGTATTGTAACACGGGGTGGGGCGGATTGTCAACGGCCGCGATCACCCCCACGCGGTCGGGGGCGCGGTCCGGTCCTGCTCGATCACGACGGTGGTCCCCGCGCCCCCCGTCAGCAGGTACACCCGGTCCACCGTTTTGAGGATCATCTTGAAGCCGTGGCCCAGGGTCCCCGCCGTCGTGTAGCCGCGCCGCAGCGTCGCGTTCGGCAGGTCCTCCACGGCGATGCCCTTCCCCCGGTCCTCGACCCGCACCTGCACGGTCCCCCGGTCGTGCAGGAAGACGTGCCCCGTGCCGGTGTCCGCGTGGACGACGGCGTTCATGGCCGCCTCGCCGATGGCCGTCTCCATGTCGTATCGCCGCTCGTCCGGGAGTCCGGCGGCGAGGCAGGCGCGCAGGGTGTGGCGGCGCAGCTCGCGGACGCCGCCCGTGCGCGACAGGGGCACGGGATCGGCGAAGCGCGTGTAGACTTCGGGCAGATCATCCTCCGAGGCGCAGAGGGCCAACTTGCCCTCGGTGACGCTGGAAAACATATCCCGCAGCAGGGCCTGCTGGCGTACCATGCTCCCCCGCAGCGCCTCCTCGGCGTCCCGGCGCTCGGTGATGTCGGTCTGGACGCCGATGAAGTGCGTGAGCGCCCCGCCCGCGTCGCGCACGGGCGAGATGGTCAGCTCGTTCCAGAAGGGCGAGCCGTCCCGCTTCTGGTTTCTGAGGATGACCCGGCACTCCTGCTCCTCACGGAGACAATCACGCACCTGCCGGATATATTCGGCGTCCGTGGTCACGCCCTGGAGGAAGCGGCAGTTGCGCCCGATGACCTCCTCGGGCGCGTAGCCCGTGATGGCCGTGAAGGCCGGGTTGCAGTAGATGATCGGGCAGTCGGGCTGGTGGGGGTCGCAGATGACGATGCCGCTGGAGGCGGCGGCGATGGCGCGGTCGCGGAGCTGGAGCGCCTCGTGCGCCCGGCGCACCTGTTCCTGGGACTGATGGTAGCGCAGGGCGCTGCGCAGGCAGCGATCCAGCAACTGCGGCGTCAGGTCCGCCTTGGGCAGATAGTCGGTGGCCCCCGCCCGGATCGCCTCCACCGCGAGTTCCTCATCGCCGGGGGCGGTCAGGAGGATGATCGGGGTGGTGTCGCCTGCCTCGCGCACGTCCACCAGGCAGCCCAGGCCGCTGCCGTCGGGGAGGTGGTAGTCGAGCAGCACACAGTCGTAGCGGCGCGAGGCGATGGCCTCCGTGGCCTCGGAACAGGTCGCCGCCTCATGGACCTCTGCGCCACGATGATGCTGATGCAGGGCACGGACCACCGCGTCCCGGTCGGGCGCGTCGTCGTCCACGACCAGGATTTTCAGTGCGTCTTGCATGGCGAATGGATAGATGGGATATTCCCGGCTTCGGTGGGTTATAATCCGTCCCGGCGTAGACACGGCACAGACAGCGAAAGTCCATGAAGGCTAAACGCCTTCATGGACTTTGATTTGAGAGGATGCCCCCAGTAGGACTCGAACCTACGACCCGCTGATTAAGAGTCAGCTGCTCTACCAACTGAGCTATAGAGGCAAATGCGAAGGTGATTATAGCACACGCCGGTCTGAGATTGCAACGGGGGCGGCAAAATTTTCCGCCGCCCCCATCGGGTCACGGCTTCCGGGGGGTGCCAATCTTAAGCAGCACGGTCCCGTGCGGCGGGACCTCCACGGCGTAGGAGTCGCTGAACGAACCGACATCCCGGTGCAGCCAGAGGTCGCGGACGGGCTGACGCCCGGACGCGCCGATGTCCGCCCAGCGCACCGTCACCGTCTGCGCGTCGTCGCCGCCGTTGACCAGGCCGACGGCCTGTGTGCCGTCGAACAGGGGCCGCGCCCAGACCTCGGCGTCGTCGCCCTCGGTCGCCACGCGGGCGGCCGGACGGCCCAGGGGGTCCTGGTCAATGTCCAGCGCCTCGTCGTTGGAGAGCAGGGCCAGCGTGAACGGGTCCAGCCGCGTCATGTCGCAGCCGATCAGCAGCGGCGCGGAGAACAGACACCAGAGCGAGATGTGCGTGATCTGCTCGTTGGGCGTCAGGCGGGACGGGTGCGGGTTCCCGAAGCCGACGTAGCCGACTTCGAGCATGTCCGGGTCGTTCCAGTGGCCCGGCCCGGCGTACAACTCGTGACCGGCCTCCTTCTCGTAGATGTCGTGCAGGCTGCCCCAGGAGTCGTTGATGTCGCCGTGTGTGCGCCATGTGTTGCCGCCCGTCTGCGCCCCCCACTTCCAGACATCGCCCATGCCGTACTGGCAGAAAGAAAACAGGATGTCTCGGTCCACCGAGTTCAGGCAGGACGCCATGAGGGCGTAGGGCTTTTCCAGCGCCGGCAGCGAGTGGTCGCCGTGGACGACGCCGTCATAGGAACACCAGTCGTACTTCAGATAATCCACGCCCCAGTCGGCGTAGCTCTGCGCGTCCTGCTGCTCGTGCTGATAGGAGCCCGTGTAGCCGCCGCAGGTGGTCGGTCCGGGCGAGGAGTAGATGCCGAATTTCAGCCCCTTGCCGTGGATGTATGCCCCCAGGGCCGCCATGTCCGGGAACTTGGCGTTGGTCTGGATGACGCCCTGGGCGTCACGCCCCGCCTCCCAGGTATCGTCAATATTGACGTACTGGAACCCGTGTCCCGCCAGGCCCGTGGCGATCATCTCATCGGCGGCAGCCTTGACCCGGTCCTGGTTGACCTGGCCCGCCCAGACGTTCCAGGAGTTCCAGCCCATCGGCGGGGTCTGCGCCAGCAGGTGCGGGCCGCCGAGGATGGTCAGGTCGCGGCCCGCCGTCCCGCGCGGCCCGCGCACGGTCAGGTGGACCACCGTCCGCCCCGCCGCCGTCAGCGCCCCGCCGATGATGCCCGTTTGGTGGTCCAGGGTCAGCCCCGCCGGCAGGTGCGTGGCCCCGTAGGTGAGCGGGCCGTCGCCGGTGGCGGGGATCAGGAACAGGAACGGGCGGTGGGGCGTCGCGCCGACCACGCGCGGGCCGTGGATGGCTGGGACCGGGTCCGGGGGCGGGATGACCAGGCGCGGCGGGATGACGGGAATGGAGAACGCTTCGGGCCGGGCCGTCGCGCCGTCGGCCAGGGTGATCTCCGCCCCGGCCCAGTCGCCGTGGTCGCTGTCAATGCCGTCACCGCCGTCGCCGACCTTCAGTTCCATGTTCCGTGCGCCGGTCAGGTCCACCGAGATCAACTGCGGCGCGTCGCCCCCATGTAGCACGCCGGTCTGCGCGGCCACTTTGCCGTCCACCACGACCGTGAACGTGACGGACCCGAAGCCCTTCTTCTCGTCGTCCACGCCGACCACCGCCCCGAAGTGGGTGGCCGCGCCGTGCAGGAGGACGCGGAAGTCGCTGACCGCGTGGGTGCCGACGCCGTGCGGGTAGACCGTGCCGCCGAGCGTCAGCGGGTTGCCGTCCACGGACTTGCCCGCTCCGGGGCTGCCGTAGCCCTGCGTGATCCGGCTCAGGTCCAGCGTCTCCAGCCAGACCGCCCCGGCGGGCGGGGTGGAAGCCTGTAGCGCGGCCACGTCCTGCGCGCGGGCCGCCCCGGCAGGCGGCAGCAGGAGCGCCAGCGCGGCGAGAAGTCGTTTGAAGGGGAGTGTCATGGCGGCTTTTTCCACGCGGCGACCGGGAATTCCTACTCCGTCTCGCGCCGTGCGCCATTCAATTCTCTGCCCACCGTTCGTGCCTCACTGCGTGGGGTGGACCCTGTGGGCGCAGCGAACAAGGTGGTGGGCAGTCCCAGTGCCGACCGGCCCTGATTCTCACCAGATGAGACTCCGGCGCAGTTCGTCTATCGGGGAGCGGTGCATCCGGCCCAGCGTCCGGCTCTTTGGTGTAGAATTTCTGTGTCATAAGCCAAAGGAGCAAACCTATGATCGAAGACGGGCCGATTACGGCGTTCCGTGACGAGTATGCGTTTCTTTCCAACTTCTTCGCGCACCCAGTCACGCTGGACGGTGAGACCTACCCGACCGCCGAACACGCCTTCCAGGCACTCAAGACGGACGACCCGGCGGAGCGGCGGCTGGTCCGCGAAGCGCCCGCCCCTTATGCCGCCAAGCGTCTCGGCAAACGTGTGACCTTGCGCGACGGGTGGGGCGCCCGCCGGTTCGCCGTGATGGAGCGGGTCGTGCGCGCCAAATTCCAGGACCCGGCCTTAGAAGCCGCGCTGCTGGCGACCGGCGACCGTGAACTGATCGAGGGCAACACCTGGCGCGACACGACCTGGGGGTGTGTCCGGGCCAAAGATGGGACATGGAAGGGGCGTAACGCGCTCGGCAAGCTGCTGATGGCGCTGCGCGCGGAACTGCGCGCGGCCAAGGATGACCCGGCCAGCCTCTGACTTGTCTCCGCGAGTGACTTGATCTGGGCCATCACGCGGCGGTGGACGTGGCGGATGATGTCGCGCGTCCAGAGGTCGAAGTAGGCGGCGGGGTAGACGTTCAGCCGGTACCAGCTCGTGCCGATCAGGGTCGTGGTGCCGTCGCCGTCGTCGCGCAGCAGGAACCGGCCTTGCTCCAGGTCCAGGTGGTTCAATATCTCCGGGTCGCGCGGCTGGTTGGTGATGACGAACGTCAGCTCCCGCGCCGGGCGGCAGACGGAGATGCGTTCCTGAAACGTGTCGCCGCGCGTGAAGATGCACCGGCGCTCCGCGCCGACATAATCCCCGGAGGCCGTGGACTGGACGGGGCAGGGGAGGCCGATCCGCCAGAGCCAGTAGTCCGGGGGGCGCGTGATCTGGGGATACCCGGCGACGTATCGCCAGACCTGCGCGGGCGGCGCGTGGATGGTGACCGTGTCCGAGATCGCGCCCTCGTAACGGTGCGGCGTCCGGGCGTCGCCGACCATCAGCAGGAGCATCAGCGGCAGGACGCTGACGCGCAGGCGGCTGTCCGCCTTGGCGAAGAGCCAGGAGCCGAGGAGCGCCCCGAGCCAGACGACCACGAGGAGCAGGGGCGACACCATCAGCAGGCAGATCGCGCCTTCGCGCAGGAACACGGCGGCCAGCACGAGGGCGATGCCGCTGGTCGCCGCCATCAGGCCGAGGCGCAGGCCGTGGCTGGGGCGGAGTGTGCGCCAGTAGAACTCGCCGACGATGCCCATCACCAGGGGGACCAGCGTGAAGTCGGAAGCGATGTAGATGTCTTTGACGGACGCGAGGGCGTTGTTGATCAGGATCAAGGCCATCCCCGCCAGGTTCGCCATCCCGATGCCAAGCCAGATCGTGCGCCCCCGCTGCCTGCGCGCCCGTGCCGCCGCGTCCGCGTCGAACGGGGCGGGCAGCGGCGGCATTTGCTGTCGTGCCATCTATCAGCCTCTTCCTATCAGCCACCACAGCGCCGCCAGCGCGGCGGCGGTCAGCAGGCTGCTTCCCAGGAGGACGCGCGTCCCCGACACGGCCTCGCCCCGCCGCCAGGCCTGTCGCCCGTAGTAGAAGGCGTAGGGCAGGAACACCGGCGGCGCGGCGAGGCTCAGGCCGAGAAATATCCACCCCAGGGCCGCGTACTGCCGCGCTGTCTTCGCCGGGTCGGCCAGAATCGGCTCCTCGGACGGCGGCTGCGTATAGATGGGCGGCGGCCAGACTTCCGGGGGGTTCGGGGGCATAGGGGTCTCCCTTTCTTACCGGGGGCGCTCCTGCGGGTTCAGGACGCCCGCGGCCCAGTGGCTCGTCGGCACGGGCTGCTCCATGTACTCGCGGGGGCGCACGGCGGCCAGCGACGCGGCGCGGATGCGGCTGAAGAGGAACAGGTTGAAGAAGTGCATCCCACCCAGCACCAGCAGCACCGTCCCCATCTTCGTCGCCAGCGCCTCGATGCCCTGTTGCGCGTCCCCCACCGGGTCGCTGATCTTCAGCATCAGGCTGACGTAGCCCAGGTTGATCAGGTAGAAGCCGACCACCAGCAGGTGGTTGACCGAGTCGGCCAGCGTCTCGTTGCCCCGGAAGACGTCCACCAGGAAGACGCGCCCGTTCTTGAAAAGTGTCCGCGCCACCCAGATGGTCAGCGCGATGCTCAGGGTCAGATACACCAGATAGGTCGTCACGATGGGGTTCATGGTCGGTTCCTCCTCGGAATGTGGTAAACTGAACGTGTTCAACAATCACAGGATACCCGCAGTTTACGAAAAATGAACACGTTCACAAAAAACATTTTGGCGACACCCAAAGCGCACCGGACGCGGGAACACATCGTGGAGGCGGCGCTGGCCCTGTTCGCCGAGAAGGGCTACGGGGAGACGACCCTGCGCGACATCGCCGGGCGGGCCGACGTTTCACTGGGGCTGACCTACCGGTACTTCGCGCGCAAGGAGGAGCTGGTCGGGGCGCTTTACGAGCGGCTGACCGTGGAGACGGAGGAGGCCGTCGCGGCCCTGCCCGCCCTGCCGATGGCCGTGCGCCTGGGCAAAGCGCTACGCGACTGCCTCATTCGGCTGGGGCCGCACCGGGAGTCGCTGGGCGCGCTGTTCGGCGCGGGCCTGTCCCCGGATTCGCCGGTCGCCGTGCTGGGGGAGGGGGCGACGCCGATCCGCGCCCGCGTCTGGCGGACTTATCTTCAGGTCGCCGTGGGCGCGTCGGACCCGCCCCGGCCCAAGCAGGCCCCGGCGCTGGCGACGCTGTTCTACGCCCTGCACCTGAGCGTCATTTTGTTCTGGCTCCAGGACCGCAGCCCCGGCCAGGCGCGGACGTTCGAACTGCTGGACTTCGGCCAGGAGACTCTGGCCCGCCTGCGCCCCCTGCTCGGCCTGCCGCCCGTCGCCCGCCCCCTGGCCCGCCTCGCCCGCATCCTGGACCCCCTGTTCGGGCCGGGGGAAGGTGGGGAAGGAGAGTGATGGCAAAAAAATGGTGGGTGCCGGGTCTCCTGAGTGGGTATCAGCGGAGCTGGCTCGGCCCGGACATCGTCGCCGGGGTCACACTGGCGGCGGTCGCCATCCCGGAGTGCATGGGCTACACCAAGATCGCCGGTACGCCGGTGATCACGGGCCTGTACACGATCCTGCTGCCCCTGGTGGCCTACGCCTTGCTCGGCTCCTCGCGGCGGCTGGTGGTCGGCGCGGACTCGGCGACGGCGGCGATCCTGTTCGCCGGGCTGACGGGCCTCGCGCGGCCCTACTCGGCCCCATGGCTGACGCTGGCGGAGGTGACGGCGCTGATGACGGCCGTGTTCCTGCTGCTCGCCAGCGCGTTCCGCCTGGGCTTCCTGGCGAACTTCCTGTCCCGCACGGTGCTGGTCGGCTTCCTCAGCGGTGTGGGAGTCTCGCTGCTGGTGGGGGAACTGCCGGACATGCTCGGCGTCCCCGTCCACGGCTCGAGCCTGGTTCGGCGGACGTGGGAGACCGTGCAGTCGCTGCCCCACACCCAGGCGCTCACGCTGGGGATGGCCCTGGGCGTCCTGGCCGTGATCCTGCTTTGCGACCGTTTGTCGCGCAAAATCCCCGGCTCGTTGCTCGCCGTGGCCCTGGCCATCGCCGCCACCTGGGTCTTCCGGCTCGACCACCACGGCCTGGCCGTCGTCGGGCGGGTGCAGGCGGGCCTGCCCGCGTTCCACATCCCGCGCACGTCACCGGCCCTACTGAGACGCCTCCTGCCCATGTCCGCCTCCATGTTCCTGGTCATCCTGGCGCAGAGCGCCGCGACCGCGCGCTCCTTCGCACAGAAGCACGG
Source organism: Capsulimonadaceae bacterium (assembly GCA_965277485.1). Taxonomy (GTDB): domain Bacteria; phylum Armatimonadota; class Armatimonadia; order Armatimonadales; family Capsulimonadaceae; genus JAFAZD01. Next base: position 37,033 of record CBDICZ010000008.1, read on the forward strand.
CGAGCCGCTGGACGGCAACCGGGACCTGGTGGCGCTGGGGGCGGCTAACGCCCTGGCCGGGGTGTTCGGCACGTTCGTCGTCAATGGCAGCCCCACCAAGACCGCCGTGGTGGACGCCGCCGGCGGGCACACCCAGGCGGCCCAACTCACGACGGCGGCGGTCGTGCTGGCCGTGCTGCTGTTCGCCACGTCCCTGATCGCGCGGCTGCCCGATGCCGCCCTGGCCGCCCTGGTCTTTCTGATCGGCCTGCGCCTGGTGGACCTGCGCTCGTTGCGCCAGATCTACCACTTCCGCAAGGCGACCTTCGCCGTGGCGCTGGCGACTCTGGTGGCGGTCGTGTTCCTGGGCGTCGAGCGGGGCATCTTCCTGGCCATCATCCTGTCGGTGCTGGACCATCTGCGGCAGGAGTACCGTCCCAAGGACGTCGTCCTGACCACCTCCGGCGGGGGGCACTGGCGGGCGGACCGGGCCGCGCCGGGCCGTGAGACGGAGCCGGGCCTGCTGATCTACCGCTTCGAAGCGCCGCTCTTCTTCGCCAACGCCGACTACTTCGCCGCGCGTGTCCAGGCGCTCCTCAGCGGTGCCCCCCATCCGGTGACGTGGCTGGTGCTGGACCTGGCGAGCATGGGCGACATTGACTACACGGCGGGGCTGACGCTCGCCGAGACGGTGAGACACGTCGGGCAGCGGGGCGTCCGGGTCGCGCTCTCGCAGACGGGGGACGTGCAGCAGGAACTGGCCCGGTTCGGCATCGCCGCGCAGGTCGGGGACCCCTACCTGTTCGAGACGGTCCAGGCCGCCCTGGACGCCTTCCACCGGCAGGCGGGGCCGGGGGGCGAGCGGCCGTCCCTGCGCTGAAGGATACGGCCACCGGCCGCGCTCCGGCCAGATGTTCGATCCAGGGGGCGAGTCGGGGTAAAATACTGTCAAGCAATATGCTCTTCACGCAAGGACGCTTTTCGTGAACAAGTCCGTTCGGATTACCGCAGAGAAATGGGGATGGCCGCGCTGGAACTGGCGAGATTCCGGCTGGTGGTTTACAATCTCCGGCGCAGTGTTCTCGGTTCTGGCGTTCGTTTATCCATCCTTGCCCCGGCGACCGTTGCGTATCCGGCTTATCATCGCAGTCGGCGCGTTCGTCGCATCCGGTGCATTGTCTCTGTTGCTGGCGCACTTGATCCATGTGCTGCGAGTGGCCTGGGGAAGACTTCAAGCCTACCAAGACCTTTCCGACTTGGTCGAGCGCAGCCAGGAGGAACTGAGGCTGAGCGAGGAACAACGGGGCCGGGAAGCCGCTCAGTTCCAAGAGACGATTCTGAGCCTGCTTACGCAGTCAGGTGTCAAGCGCATAGAGATGGAGCGGTCCCAGTATTATGATGAGACGCTTTACATCGTCCTGAAGAAACGTCGCGGCATCGTCATGGAAGTAGGACATAAGGTTTCGGTCATTGACATGGAGACTGGAAACGTTATGGGAGCGTTTGAGGTGACGGAAGAGCGAGACAAGCAATACTGGGCGCGGAGTGTCGGCACGGTAGACGCGATCTGGCTTGGCTACGTCCGCCAGTCGGGCAACAATGAGCCGCCACCGAATACGGCCACGTTTTGGATGCAGGGAGGGGGAGAAGGCAATGGGTAACGCACAAGTCGGCACTGGGGTCATCAGGGGATTAGAAGGTCGTGTCGCACAAATACTCAACGCGCGCGAGTTGGTTATCAACATTGGTTCAGATCAAGGCGTAACGCGCGGGATGAAGTTTGCCGTGCTGACTGATGCTCCGACGGAAGTTCATGACCCAGAAACAGGCGAACTTCTTGATACGGTCGTTCGTGAAAAGGTGCGCGTGGAGGCTGTGGAAATCAAGCCGCGAATTACTATCTGCCGAACCTATCGGACAATAACGACACGGATTACGGGCGAGAGAATGAACTACTTATTTCAAACCTCGCAGCGGGAGGAAGTTCGGGAGACAGAGACTCTGAAAGCCGCTGATGCGTCTTACCTAGAACCGTTATCGCCTCAACAAAGCTACGTCAAGATTAGCGACCGCGTGATCAGTTTAAGCGACTGAGATGGCTCTTTGTTCGCCGGGGCAGAGACTGTTTTCGGGTATAATAGGGGGCCATGATTACCGTCAACCAAGTCTCCAAGAGTTACGGCGCGCGGACGCTGTTTGATAACGTCTCCGTCAAGTTCACCCCCGGCAACCGCTATGGGCTGACCGGGCCGAACGGGGCGGGCAAGTCCACGTTCCTGAAAATTCTCACCGGCCAAATCGAGCCGTCCAACCGGGGCACCGTCACCAAGCCGAAAAAAACGGGCGTACTGAGCCAGGATCAGAACGCCTTCGACGAGGAGCGCATCATTGACACCGTCATGATGGGCAACGCGACGCTCTGGGAGACGCTCCGGGAGCGTAATCAACTGTGTGACCTGCCGGACCTCACCGACGCCCAGATGGAGCGGCTGGGGGACTTGGAGACCGTCATCGCCGACGAGAACGGCTACATGGCCGAGATCGAGGCCGCCGAGATCCTGCGCGGCATCGGCATCCCCGACGAGCGCCACGCGGACAAGATGGCGACCCTGCCCAACGACTTCAAGTTCCGGGTGCTGCTGGCCCAAGCCCTGTTCGGCGGCTCCGAGGCGCTGCTGCTGGACGAGCCGACCAACTACATGGACCTGGAGACGATCCACTGGCTCGAAGAATTCCTGACCCAGTACGAGGGGACGCTGATCGTCATCTCCCACGACCGGCACTTCCTCAACGCCGTCTGCACCCACATCGCCGACATTGACTACGACACCATCATCGCCTACCCCGGCGGCTACGACGACATGGTGGAGCAGAAGATGTCCGCCCGCAGCCGCATCGAGTCCGAGAACAAGGACAAGGGCAAGAAGATCGCCCAGCTGCAGGAGTTCGTCAACCGATTCGCCGCCGGTCAGCGGTCCTCCCAGGTGCAGTCGCGCCGCAAGGAGATGGCCCGGCTCGCGCCGACGGAACTCAAGCGCTCCAACATTCAGCGCCCCTTCATTCGTTTTGAGCAGAACAAGCCCGCAGGCCGCGACGTGGTCACGGTCAAGAACCTGTCCAAAGGCTTCGACGGCAAGGAAGTTTTGAAGGACGTGTCGTTCGAGATACAGCGCGGCGACAAGGTCGCCATCATCGGCCCCAACGGCATCGGCAAGACGACCCTGTTGCGCACCCTCATCGGCGAGCTGACGCCCGACTCCGGCACGATCCAGTGGGGGACGGGCATGACCTGGGGCTACTACTCGCAGGACTACCGCGCCCAAGTTGAGGACGGGCGGACGGCGTTCGAGTGGCTCAACCAGTTCGACGCCGCCGCCGAGGGTATCCAGGTGGTGCGCGGCCTGATGGGCCGGATGCTGTTCTCCGGCGAGGAGGGCGACAAGCAGACGGCGGCGCTGTCCGGCGGCGAGGCCGCGCGCCTGCTGATGGCCAAGCTGATGCTGGAAAAGCGCCCGGTGCTGATCTTCGACGAGCCGACCAACCACCTCGATTTGGAGAGCGTCAACGCGCTCGCCGAGGGCCTGTCCCTGTTCGCCGGGACGGTGTTCGTCGCCACCCACGACCGCGACCTGATCTCCGAGGCCGCCACCCGCATCTTGTCCCTGACCCCCGACGGCGCGATTGACTTCCTGGGCACCTACGACGAGTACCTGACCGCGCACCCGATGGCCGGGGTGGAGAAGGCGGCCAAGTGGTGACGAGGGCGGCGAACAGACCTCACAGGTTTGGCCTCCGGCTTTCCGCCCTCGTGTTCGTGTTCGCCTTAACCCTCTGCGCTCGTGTCCATGCACAACCCGGCCTCTATTTCACCCTTCCCGAGATGCTTGACCGTTCGGGCGAAGTTTTCATCGGCACGATTCTCCAGAGGAACACAAGCGGACCGCCCACGAGCGGCATTTCTCCGCAGACGTTGACCGTGCGCGTGGATCAGACGTTGAAAGGGGCTTTGCCAACTTCGGCCATCGTGATTGATGGCGACACCGAGGAATATGTTCCGGCAACGGTCACGCACGGGTTGTTCTTCCTGGCCGACAAAGGCGGGCCTCAGACTTGGCAGTTGTTTCGGGGCTACATCCCGGTGTACGATCTGGGGCCGGCAATGCCTCGGGCGGTTCCCAAGGGTCTGACACCGATGCGCGCGGTGGCCCTGGTTATGGCACAGGCATTGTCGGCGTCCGACGCCGAGATGCGCTATCAAATCTTGGACCGCCTTTCTGAGATCGTGTCTGTGAACAACCCTAAAGCCCCCTGGGCTATCCGTCTTGCCGCGCATCTGGGCGAGACTGCGAGCTTCGGCCAATTCTGCGTGACGCACATCATTCCCCTCACGCGCGTGTTTGACGCCGATCCGGATATATATGTGCGCGTCGGCGCTCTACGGATGCAGGCGGTCTTTCAGGACCGGAGTGTGCTGCCTGCGTTGCGCTGGATCGCCGCATCAGCTGGAGATGCTCCCAACGCACCGGGATATGCCAACTGGGCTTCGGACACTTTGGCATACTACGACACGATGGCGACGGCTCCATATATGCTCCGCGCCCTCTACAGCCCCATCCACCATGTCTGGTATCCGGCCCTACAGAGCCTGGTGAACACGCTGGGACGCAAGGCTACGCCGCTGCTGATTGACCGGATACAGTCGAACGACACTGGGGATCAGGACTCGATCATCTGGTGGCTGTACGAAGTCACTGGGGAGCATGACCCGCGTGTGAGCGGTCCTTTAATAGGCCGTCGTCAGGAGTATATGGACTACTGGCATAACTGGGAGAGCATCCACAAGGCCGAAGTCGGTCGCTTGCGCATTTATCTCGCCGCGCTGGCCCGGAAGTGACTTCCGGCAGCGCGACAGACAGGACGGTAAGATGAGGACTCCAACTCGGCTGTTGCTGGCGACGACGAACGCGGGCAAGATCGCCGAACTCCAGTCCCTGCTCGCGGCCCCGCCGGAACCGGCGGGGCTTTCGCTCGTCACTCCCGGCGATTTGGAGTTCACCCTGCCGGATGTGGACGAGACGGGCGCGACGTTCGCCGAGAACGCGCGGCTCAAGGCGACGGCCTGGGCGCGGGCATCCGGTCTGCCCGCCCTGGCCGACGACTCCGGGCTGTGCGTAGACGCCCTGGGCGGGGAACCCGGCGTCCGCAGCGCCCGCTGGGCCGGTCCGACCGACGCGGACCGCAACGCGGCTCTGCTGGAGCGCCTGGAAGGCGTCCCGGAAGAGTCCCGGACGGCCCGCTTCGTCTGCGCCGCCTGTCTCGCCCTGCCCGACGGGACCGTGGCCGAGGCTGAGGGCGTCTGCGCGGGCGTCATCACCACCCGTCCGCGCGGTCTACACGGCTTTGGGTACGACACCCTGTTTCTGCTGCCGGAGGATGGACTGACCCTGGCGGAGATGTCCCCGGAGCGCAAGCAGGAAGTCAGCCACCGCGCCCATGCTCTCCGGGCATTGACCCCCGAACTCGTCCGCCTGCTGGGAACTTTGTCGGCGCGTTCCGGGTAAACTAAAATCAAAGCAGGCACAGAATTTCGTCATTGGCCGTTTGGAACCAGGCAAGGTGGGGGTATATCCTAGCAGCCTGGCCCTGTTTGGGGCCGGGCGCGCAAGAAACCCTTTCGCGTCGGGAGTGACGATATGCATATCGAATTCGGTCCGTGGGCGTCTTTCTTTTTGGTCATCTTCGTGTTGATCTTCGCCATCATCACGGTGGGCCTGTTCGCGGGGATCGCCTTCGCGCTCCGCAAGATCACGGAGCAGGTCGAGAAGATCACCAACATGGCGGAGCCGCTGGTAGCCAAGGCGAGTAATACCCTGGATACGGTCCAGCGTATCACGGTGAACGTCGGCGAGAAGGCGGACAGTATTCTTGCCAAGGGCGAGGCCATCAGCGAGGACCTGGCGGAGAAAGTCGGGCGCACCTCCACCGTGGTACAGAAGACGGTCACGAACCCGCTGATCAACCTCAGCAGCCTGATCTCCGGCCTGAGCGCGGGCGTGTCCACCTGGAGCCGCGCCGCCAAGGAAAACGCCAGGACGACCGGCGAGACGCCGCACCGCAACGGCACCGTGTCCAACGGCGTCGCGCCCACGGGCGCGGTGTCTGATACGGTGGAACGAGTGACGATCAAGCCCGACGGGCGCTGACCCGCGCCGGAACCGAAACGAACGGACAAGGAGCAGAAGACACATGGCAGACGAAGACAACAAGCAGGGAGGCGGCGGGTTTTTCGCGGGCCTTTTGTTGGGCGGCGCCCTCGGCGCGGCGCTGGCGCTCCTGTACGCGCCCCAGCGCGGCGAGGATGCGCGGGACCTGGTCCGCCAGAAGACCAACGAATACACCGACCTCGCCAAGACCAAGACCGGTGAACTCACCGATGCGGCCAAGGCAAAGGCCGCCGACCTTTCGGACAAGGCGGGTGAACTCACCGACGCGGCCAAGGCAAAAGTCGCTGACCTGTCGGACAAGGCGGGCGACTTGACCGACGCCGCCAAGGCCAAGGCCAGCGATCTGGCCGGAGCCACGAAGGCCAAGGCAAGTGACCTCGCCGACAGCGCCAAGGCCCACGCCGCCGAGACAAGTGACGCGGCGAAGGCCAAGGCGTCCGACCTCAGCGACAAAGTTTCCGGGGCTGTTTCCAGCGTCAAGGACTCGGTCAATGACGCGGCGGACAAGAGCAAGGCTCTGATCGCCGGCCAGAAAGAGGCCATCCAGGAGGGCGTCGAGGCGGGCAAGGAAGCCTACAACAGCAAGAACGACGAACTGACCGCCAATATCGAAGGCAGCAGTGCCTAACCTCACCAACCAGACAAGGAGATAATCATGGCAAAACCAGGACCGGCCGCAGGCTCCGAGGGAGCGCGCAAGATCGCGGAGGCGCACCGCGGCTCCCACGACCACGACAAAGAGGGCGGCTTCGCCGCCAACCCCGACCTCGCCCGCGAAGCCGGACGCAAGGGCGGCGAGACCGTCAAGAATCGGTACGGGCCGTCGTTCTACCAGAGCATCGGCAAGAAGGGCGGCGAGACCGTCAAGCGTGAGCGCGGCACCGAATTCTACGCCGAGATCGGCCGCAAGGGCGGCGAGATGCGCGGCCAGCGCGCCGCCACCCGCCGCGCCTCCGAGGCGACCCCCGCCGCCGCCCCCGTAGCGCGCAAGCGTGGCCGGCCCGCCAAGAAAACTGAATAAACGGCGTTTACAAGACAGGCCGGGGAGGTGTCCTCCCCGGCCTGTCTTTTTTTTGTGTGAGCGGGTATAACAGGCATACTGTCAGGCACTGAAGCCGCCGCAAAGGGACACGAACCGCCATGCCCGCCCATCACACCGCGCTCCTCCACGCGAGCCCCGTGGATTATCTCATCATCGCCACCTACTTCGTCTTCGTCCTCGCCATCGGCGTCATCGTCAGCCGCCGCATGAAGAGCAGCGAAGACTTCTTCCTGTCGGGCCGCTCCATCCCCGCCTGGGTGACGGGTCTAGCCTTCCTGTCCGCGAATCTCGGCGCGCTGGAGGTGCTGGGCATGGCCGCGCAGGGGGCCGAGTACGGCATGATGACGGCCCACTTCTACTGGGTCGGCGCGATCCCCGCCATGGTCTTCCTCGGCGTCTTCATGATGCCTTTCTACTACCGCTCCAAAGTCCGCAGCGTCCCTGAGTACTTGCAGAAGCGCTATAACGAGCCGACGCGGGCCGTCAACGCGATCACCTTTGCCGTCAGCACACTGATTCTTTCGGGCGTCTCCATGTACGGCATGGGCCTGGTCTTCCATGACCTGCTCGGCTGGGACATCAACACGACGATCGTTCTTTCCGCCGTGGTCGTGCTGGTCTACACGTTTCTGGGCGGCCTGACCTCGTCCATCTACAATGAAGTCCTGCAATTCTTCCTGATCGTGCTGGGTCTGGCCCCGCTGGTCATCGTGGGCGTCCTGTCCGCGCACGGCTGGCACGGCGTCCTGCACGCGCCGGGCATCCCGGCCGATTTCGCTCACACCTGGAAGGGGACGGGTAACACGCGCGACAACGCCATGCACATCACCTGGCCGGGTCTGGTGCTGGGGCTGGGCTTCGTGCTGTCGTTCGGCTACTGGTGTACGGACTTCCTGGTCGTGCAGCGCGCGCTGGCCGCCCGCGACCTGAACGCCGCCCAGCGGACGCCGCTCATCGCGGCCATCCCCAAGATCTTCTTCCCGTTCCTGGTCATCCTGCCCGGCCTGCTCGCCCTGCCGCTGTTCCCGCACCTCGGTGATCCCAATGACCCGTCCATGTCCTACAACAACGCCCTGCCGCTGCTGATGGGGCACTTCTACCCGGCGGGGATGCTCGGCCTGGGCCTGACCGCCCTGCTGGCCTCGTTCATGTCCGGCATGGCGGGCAACACGACGGCCTTCAACACCGTGTTCACCTACGATCTGTACCAGGCGTACATGGTCAAAGGGCGCGACGACAAGCACTATCTCAACGTCGGACGCGCCGCGACCGTCTTCGGGGTGCTGATCAGCATCGGCACGGCGTACCTCGCCGCCGGCGCGCCGAGCATCATGGACTTCACGCAGACGGTGTTCGGCTTCGTCAACGCGCCGCTGCTGGCGACGTTCCTGCTGGGCATGTTCTGGAAGCGGACGACGGCCTGGGGCGGCTTCTACGGCCTGCTCGCGGGCATCGCGGCGGCGACCACGCACTGGCTGCTGACCTACGACGCCGCGCACCATCTGTACGGGCCGCTGCACTACGGGACGGCGCAGGCGGCCAACTTCTGGCGGGCCGGCATCGCCTTCGGCGTCGGCGTCATCGTGACGGTGCTGGTCAGCCTGGTGACCCGGCCCAAGCCCGTCTCTGAACTCGTGAATCTCGTTTATTCGGAGACCCCGCGCCCCGCGCCGGACACACACCTGCCCTGGTACGAGCGCCCCGTCGTCCTGGGCGTCGTCGTCCTGGTGGTGGTGATCGTCGTCAACGCCCTGATCTGGTAGTCTGAGGAGAAACGCCGATGCTGGACTTACGCCTGCCCGTGGGGATTTTCTTTCTGCTCATCGGGGCGATCCTGACCGTGGACGGCCTGATGCACCCGGTCACGACGCCGGGCGTCAACATCGTCCTGAACCGCGACTGGGGCCTGTGCCTGCTCGTGTTCGGCGCGCTGATGGCCGGGTTCGGGGCCGCCGCGCAACGGCGGATGCCTTCTGTTCCCGACGATGAGGGCCTCAGCGAGATGGCGGATCACTAGCCGCCGTGGGGCACTCACCCCGGCGCGACGGCGATAGCCTCGATCTCCACCTGCACGTCCAGGGGCAGTCGGGCCACCTCGATGGTGGAGCGCGCGGGCCGGACGCCGCTGAAGTACGGGCCGTAGATGGCATTCAGCGTAGCGAAATCGTTCAGGTCCTTCAGGAACACGGTGGTCTTGGCGACGTGTTCCAGCCCCAGCCCCTCCTGCTTCAAGATCGCCGCCAGGTTGCGCAGGCACTGGCGCACCTGGTCCTCAAACCCGCCCTCGACCACCCGCCCGGTCGCCGGATCCAGCGGAATCTGGCCGGACACGAACACGAACGGTCCCACGCGCACGGCGGGCGTGTAGGGCGCTCCCTGGAGTGGGCCGCTCTCCGTGTGAATCGCTTTCTTTTCCATCATCTTCTCCTCTGAAAGACTTATTTCGTAACGAACAACCGAGAGCTGCCCGACTTGTCTGTCGCTGTGGACCGCGAAGCCCTGGCGCTCATAGAATGCCTGAAGCCGTGGCCGGGGGGGGGCAGTCCAGCCGCAGAAACCGCCTGCCGTCGTCTGTGGCCGCCTGCTTTGCCCAGGCGATCATCGCGGCTGCGACGCCCTGGCCGGCGGCGCTTCTGCGGACCGCCAATTTGTGAATGTAGGCGGCCTCGCCCGGTGCCGCATCCGGCCAGAATTTCTGATCCTCCCCCTGCAAAATCATGGCACCCACACTGAAGCCATTCATCCTGGCCAGATAAAACTCACCGCGCGCCACCGCCGGGCGAAGCGCCTCCGGCGTGATGCGTTCCGGCTCCCAAAGGGCCTGCCCACGCTGGACCAGCCATTCCGCCGCCTCCCGAAGTATGAAAGAGATCGTCGGGGTGTCATCAAGACCGGCTCTGACCATCTCAACCCTGTCGGTCATTGTTCTTCGGTTGATCCGGCTTGGAGGGCCGCCTGCTCAAATTTCTTCAATTTCTGGACGACCAATGCGTGGGAGCCGTCCAGCATTCCCTGGAGCAAGTCATCTGGAACGGTCCTATCCAATATTACTGTGCTCCAGTGGGCCTTATGCATATAGTCGCTGGGCCGGATGGCGCGGAAGGCCGCCCGCAACGCCTCCGCCTCCTCCGGGTCGCACTTCAAGGTGACATGGGCGGGGCTTTTGTTCAGGGCCATGAGGGCGAACATCTTGCCGCGCACTTTGAACACCAGAAGGTGCGCATCAAAGGGATAATCTTCCACCGCGCCGACTTTGCCGCCCAGATAGTCTCGCACTGCGTCCGCGTCCATGCCGCGAGGTTCACCGTTCGCCACTCAATGACCTGCTTTCCTCCAGGACGGGATGTGTTATAATGGTGCTATGAAAGCGATGATCCTGGCGGCGGGGGAGGGGACGCGCCTGCGCCCGCTGACGCTCTCCGTGCCCAAGCCAATGATCCCCCTCGTCGGCGTCCCGCTGCTCGCCCGGACCATTGACTGGCTCGCCGGTGAGGGCGTCGCCGAAGCCGCCGTCAATCTGTACCATCGCCCGCAGTCTATCCCCGAATTCTTCGGGGAGAGTTGGCATGGCGTCCGCCTGCATTACTTTTACGAGGAGACACTGCGCGGCACGGCGGGCGGCGTCAAGGGGGCCGAGGCCGTCCTGGGGGACGCCCCGTTCTACGTCATCTACGGCGACAACTTGGTTCATGCCGACCTGCGGCGTCTGGCGGCGTTCCACGCCGGGCACGGCGGCGCGGCGACGGTGGCTTTGTTCCACCACCCGAACCCATCGGCGGCGGGGATCGTCGGCATGGACGGCGACGGGCGCATCACGCGGTTCGTCGAAAAACCGCCGCCGGATCAGATTTTCAGTGACACGGCCAACGCCGGAGTCTATGTCCTGGACCCGTCCGTGCTGTCTGTGATCCCTCCCGATGAGCCGTCCGACTTCGGCAAGGACATCTTCCCACGGCTTCTTGCCCAGGGCACATCTCTGTATGGGACCCTGCTCGGCGGCTACCTGCAAGACACGGGGACGCCGGACGCCTACCGGCAGGCCAACTGGGACGTGCTGCGGGGGAAGGTGGGGGCGGCTCCCGAAGATGTCTCGGCGGGCGTGTCCCCGTCTGCCCGTGTCGCCGGGAACGCGGTCTTGAGCGGCCTGAACGTCCTGGGCGCGGGTGTCGTCGTCGAGGACGGGGCGCGACTGACGGATTGTATTTTGTGGGACAGGGCGAGTGTCGGCGCGGGGGCCGTCCTGGACCGCGCCATCCTGGCCCGTCACGCCCGCGTCGCACCGGGGGCGACGCCCCCGCCGGGGGTGATCGTGGGCGAACACGAAATTTTTGGGTAGACTGTGCCTTCCGCGTTGACTCGAAAGAAGTTTCACATATGATCATCACACAGACGCCCCTGCGGATTTCGTTCGCGGGCGGCGGCACGGACTTCCGGGGCTACTACGAGGCCGAAGGCGGCGCGGTCATCTCGTCCGCCATTGACAAGTACATCTACGTCGTCATCAAGGAACGGTTCGACAACAAGATTCGCGTCGGCTACACCAAAACGGAGATGGTGGACCGGGTGGACGAGATCGAACACGAGTTGGTGCGCGAGTGCATGCGCCTGACGGGAATCGAGGGCGGCCTGGAGATCGCCACCATGGCCGATATCCCCTCGGAGGGCAGCGGACTGGGTTCGTCCTCCACTGTCACCGTCGGCCTGCTGCACGCGCTTTATGCCTACAAGGGCGAGTTGGTGACGCCCGCGCGGCTGGCCGAGGAGGCGTGCCGCATTGAAATCGAGACGCTCGGCAAGCCCATCGGCAAGCAGGACCAGTACATCGCCGCCTACGGCAACCTGCGCTGCTTCGACTTCTGCACCGACGGCACCGTGGACGTGCGCTCGGTCGGGCTGACGGAGGAGAAGCGCCGCCGCCTGGGCGAGAGCCTGATGCTGTTCTACACCGGCATCACCCGCAAGGCCGACAGCATCCTCTCGCAGCAGAAGGCCAACATCGTGGACCGGAGCGCCGTGCTGGGCCTCATTAAGAGTCAGGTGCGCGAGGTCGAGGCGTGCCTGACCAACCATAACATGAACAAGGTGGGGCGCCTGATGCACCAGGGCTGGGAGCTGAAGAAGCAGATGGCCGAGCGCATCACCAGCGGCCACATTGACGAACTCTACGAGATGGCGCTGGACGCGGGCGCGACCGGCGGCAAGATCGCGGGCGCGGGCGGCGGCGGTTTCCTGCTGCTCTACTGTCCGCCGGACCGCCAGCACACCGTCCGGGCCGTCCTGTCCGAGCTGAAGGAACTGCCCTTCAGCCTGGAGCGCGACGGCACCAAGGTCATCTTCAACGCCCGCCGATGACAACCCCTGCGCCTGAAGAGTCCCAGGGCAAAAGGCCCTTGAAATGCTTCCTGCTCTGCTCCGGCCTGGGCCGCGTCCAGCGCGGCTACGAGTCCTTCGCGCGCGAGTGTTATGACTCGCTCAAGGAGGACCCCGCGCTGGAGATGCGCTTGCTCAAGGGGGCGGGTCCCCGCGCGCCCGGCGAGGACGTCGTGCCGTGCCTGTTCCGGGAGACACCTGCCGCCGCCCTGCTCGGCGAGAAACTGATGCGGCGCAGCCCTATTCTCGGCGAGTACGCCACCTTCTTTCTCGGCTCCCTGCCGTTTTTGATCCGCTACCGGCCCGACGTGCTGTTCTTCAGTGACGCGCCGCTGGGCAAATTCTACCAGCGCTGGCGGCGGCTGTCCCGCCGGCCGTTCCGCATGCTGTTCTGCAACGGCGGCCCGGCCACGCTGGCCGAGTTGGTCTCGCCGCGCGACATCCGCACCCCGCGCTTCGATCACATCCACCAGGTCGCTCCCCGCTACCTGGAGGCAGCGACCCAAGCCGGCATCCCGGCGGCCAAGCAGACGCTTCTGGTCCAGGGCGTCCGCCTGCCCGACGACGGGCATCTGCTGTCCGACGCCGAACGGGTCGCGCTGCGGGGGCGTCTGGGCCTGCCGCCGGACCGGCCCCTGCTGCTGTCGGTCGCCGCCATCAATCGGGGCCACAAGCGCCTGGATTACGTCGTCGAGGAACTGGCCCGGATGCCGCTTCAGGACCGCCCGTTCCTGATGATGCTGGGACAGCAGGACCACCAGACCGAGGAAGTGCGGGCCATCGCCGAGCGCCTGCTCGGCCCGGACGGCTACCGGATCGCCACGGTCCACTACCGCGAGGTCGGGGACTACTACCGGGCCGCCGACCTGTTCGTGCTGGCGTCGCTCAACGAGGGCTTCGGGCGGGTGCTGCTGGAGGCCATGACCTACGGCCTGCCCTGCTTCGCGCATGATTACGATGTGGCGCAGTACGTCCTGGGCGACTACGGGCACATGGCCGACCTGCGACAAGAGGGCGCGCTCGGTGCGCTGTTGTCACGGTCGCTGTCGGGGGGGCGTGACGAAGAACGCCGCCGCGAGATTCAGCGCTACGTCGCCGACCGCTTCTCCTGGCAGAGCCTGCGCCCGGACTACGTCGCCATGATCCAGCGCTGCGCCGCCGAAAGCCTCCCATGAAAACACTGCTCGTTTTTGCCGCACTGTTCCTGCTTGCGCCCGGCGCTTTGGCCGCGCACGGCGTCACCGTCACCCACATCCGTTACCACGGCTGGAACGGGGCCTACCGGGTGTCCAACGGCGTCGTGGATGTGGTGGTCGTGCCGGGCATCGGCCGCGTGGTGTCGTTCGCGCTCACGGGCCACCCGGACACCGACCCGATCTACACCAACCCGGCGGAGTACGGCCTGGGGCCGCTCCATGCCGTCCCGTTCCCGAAGAACGAGATCAACTTCGGCGGCGACAAAATCTGGCCCTCCCAGCAGTCCGACTGGCCCCGCCACCAGCCCGCCGCCTGGCCGCCGGACCCCAGCATCGAGTCCGGGCCTTACCGCCTGACCGTCCTCCCCGACGGCGTCCGCCTGACAGGCCCCGCCAGCCCGTACTATCAACTTCGCGCCATCCGGGAGATCACCCTGCCGCCCCACGCGGCCCAGGTCAACTTCCGGGACGTCTTCGTCAAGTCCGTCCGTGCTTCCGGGGCCGGGAACGGCTTCCTGGTCGGCCTGTGGAGCATCACGCCGACGCGCGGCGGCGCGACCATCTACCTGCCCGTGACGCGCCGGGGGGCCTTCCCGGCGCTCGGCTTCAACCCGTTCGCCGACGTCTTCAAGGGCCAGCCGGAGCGTCACCCCGACGGCGACCTGCTGCGCATCACCCGCGACCCAAATGTTTCCACCAAGACCGGATCGGACTCGCCCTCCGGCTGGCTGGCGTCCCTCTATGACAACGACCTGGTCTTCTCCCAGCGCTTCACCCGGCTGCCGGGCCGCGTCTACCCGGATGGTGGGTGCAGCGCCGAGGTCTACACCAACCCCGGCACGAGTTCAAAGTTCATCGAGATGGAAGTCCTCGGCCCGATGACGCACCTGCGCGCCGGTCAGCACCTGGTCTTCTCGTTCTCCTGGCGTCTCCAGCACCTGCCCCGCCGCCCGACCGGGAACGCGGACGCTGAGCGTCTGGTCACGGCCCTGATGACTCGTCCGTGAGCAGCGCCGTAACAATCTCCTCCCACTCCTCAGTCAGATTACCCCATGCCTAAAGGCAGGGGCTTGTCCCTCACTCATCCGCCTACGCCATAAGCGCAGGGTTAGAGCGGAACAATAGGCTGTCTGACTGTTCAGCCCGTGCCTTGATGTTTTTGGCCGCGTTGCGGTCAGCATTTTCATCAAGGCCACACTTTAAGCAGAGGAACTTGGCTTGGGACTTTCGGTTCGCCCGTTCACAATGGCCGCAGACGCTACAGGTCTGGGATGTGTATTTCGGGTCAACAAGGATAAGCGGAATACCTGCGGCTTCTGCCTTGTAACCGAGAAATTGGCGTAACTGGTCAAAGGCCCAGTTGCCCAGGAGCCAGCGCATCTGTTTCCCAAGAACTGAAGCCCGCTCACGAATGCCTGACAGGTCTTCCAGAGCGATTGCCTTTTGGGAATGCAGGGCGCGTTGGACCAGTTCCTTGCTGATAACGTGGTTCGTTTGGCGAACGAACCGAGATTGACGACGGCGCACTTTTTGAAGCCGCTTGTAAGCCGAGCGTGTTTTGCGTTTTTGCAGTTGACGGCGATGTTCTTTGACTTTCTGGCGAACGGCCTTAACCGCCGCGCCCGAATACTGATGGCCCTCGCTGTCGGTCGCCAATTCCACGATGCCGAGGTCAACGCCGATGACGCCGACGGGTTCAATCGGCGGCGGGGTCGGCAGGTCAATCGTCAAAGCCAAGTAGAACACGCCGCCCCGCAGGATAAGGTCTGCCTGTCCTTTGGCCCGGTCAAGCCGCGCCGCCTGGTACGCCCCAAAGCGCATGGGAACGAGTATGCGCCCCTGCAAGCTCAAAAGCGAGACATGGGACAGACCCTTGAAAGACATCAGTCGGTCGTCAAGCACGATTGCACCGAGCGGGTCAAAGGTCGGCTGAATGTCCTTGTCGCGCTTGTACGCTTCAATGGCTTTGGCGATACAACGTATCGCCATTTGAGCGGACAGGCCGTAGTCGGCACGGAGAGAGCCGTAAACAAACGGCTGAATGGCAATCTTGTTGGCCTGCCGCTTCTGAAAGGCAACCGCCGCCACATAGTCACAGCCACGGTTGAACGCCTGCATGGTCTCCATGAGAAGTGCAGACTGTTCGGCGGTCGTGTCCAGTTTGACGGTTATCACCTGCTTCATGGGGTTATTATGCCCAAAGGTAACAGTTTACGTCAATGCTAGGCAAGAACATCTTGACTTCGGAAAGTCAAGGCGGCGTTTCCTCCCCATTGATAAATCAAGGGGCCTCCACGCCGCTATGAAAGGTGAGTGGCCCCGTCGCCACCGGCCTGCCCGCGCGCCGGTACCAGTACCCGGCGTTGGAGATGTCCCCTTCCTTGCGGTGCAGGTAGGCATGGACCCACGCCCCGTCTGGGCCGGACGCAAGCTGGAGGGCGTCGTGCGCCGCCTCCCAATCCCCCTGGCCTTCCAGCCACAGGGCCTCCAGCGCGGCCCCTACTCCGGCAGGCGGCGTTCTGTCGGCGAGCGAGTTTTTGAAGTCGTCGTAGTTCATAAATGCTCCTTGAAGTGTGTAAAGAAAAAGTTCGCATCGCCCCCCGGCCCCCAATTCTAGGGGAGGCAGAGATGACCTAGGGCTATCGTTCTGACCTGTCCGCAGCAGCATCCGCGCAGGGGCAGGCGGCAGCCTTCCCGAAGGCTGAGCCATTCATACCGATGAGGCATCAAGCTTGTCGAACAAGGCAGCAGCCTGAGTTAAGAACACAAGTGAACAAAATGAAAAAGCAGATAATCATCAATGTGGAAAGCATCTCTGAAACGGAGAGCTTGGTTGCAATCCTGAGCCTTGGCCTTTGCACGGCTCTGGAAAACAAAGCCTTGACTATCTGGGAGGCTGAAAACTATTTGTTCAGCCCGTACACGATGAGGATTCTGAAGGAGGCAGGAGCATCCTCGGATTTGGTTGAAGCGATACATATAGGGACTGAGCTGGAAGATTATGAAGAACATTTGCCGCACAAACTCCTGGATAGACTGAACAGGATGAAATCCACTGCGCTAAAAGTTTTGCGCTCATTGCCTAAGTCTCCTTTAGTCTGGCCGAAGACAGACCCAAAATGGCCAAAACCGAAAGAGAAATGGCTTCAAGTACGCGCAAAGGAAGGATAGGCATTTTAGACGGGTCATGCCGTCTGGCCTGAAGCCGACCCGGCAGCAACTTGTGTCACCTAACCGGCCTTGACTTAATTCTCCCCGCTCTCCCCGGCCATGATGACGGCGATGGGCTGCATCCGGGCGAGAGGCTTGACAAGGCCCGCGTCCACTTGCAGGCGCAGGACGCGCTCGATGTCCTTGTAGGCGTCGGGAGCTTCCTCCACGGAGAGGCCGTCCACCAGGATGTCCCGTGTTTTGAGCAGGCGGCGCACGTCGGCGAGGCCGATGCGGTCGCGGGCCTGGGCGCGGTTGCCGAGGCGGCCCGCGCCGTGGGAGGCGCTGCACAGGGCGTCGGGATGTCCCCGACCCTCCACGATGTAGGAAGCCGTCGCCATGCTGCCGGGGATGACGCCCAGCGTACCGATCCCGGCGGGCGTCGCGCCCTTCCGATGGATGACCAAGTCTCCGTCGCGCCAGGCGAAGTTGTGGTGGTTCTCGATGACACGGAGAGGGGTCAGGCCGGAGCGTCGCGCGAAGTGGGCGTGGATGACTTCGTGGCAGGCGCGGGCGTAGTCCCCGGCGAGCGTCATCGCCTGCCAGTATTCCCGCCCGGCGTCCCCGTCCATGTCCAGCCACTCGGAGAACTTCGGGACCTTCGCCCGCGCCGCCGTCTCCCGTTCGGCCAGACGGATGTAGTGTTCGGCGAGGGCGTAGCCGACGCCCCGCGAGCCGCTGTGGGTCAGCAGGCCGCAGAACCGTGTCGGCAGGCCCGCGTCAGGGTCCAGCGCCTCCCCGACGACGAGTTCGGCGAAGTGGTTGCCGCTGCCGCTTGTGCCGAGCTGGGCGGCGGCCTTTGCCTTGAGGCCGCGCGTCTGCGCCGTCAGTTCCCAGTCGTCGCTGTCCAGAATCGCGTGGTCCGCCCGGTATTCGCGGCGCTCGCCCAGGCCGAAGGTCGTGGCGGCCCGCAGGTCATCGAAGAGTGCAGAGCGGTCCTTGCGGAACTCTTCCGGCGTCTGCCCGAATATGCTGAGGTGCATCCGGCAGCCGATGTCTACGCCGACCATGCCGGGCGAGATTGCGTTGTGCATTGCCAGGACGCCGCCGATGGGCAGTGCGTAGCCGGGGTGGGCGTCCGGCATCAGCGCCCCGCGCACAGAAGGCAGCAGGCGCAGGGCCCGCTCCAACTGCGCCCACGCCGCCGGCTCGATGTCCGCGCCGATCTCGCCGCAGACGAAGAATGGGACGGGCGAATCGCGCAGGGCGTCTTTGGGCACGGCGGGCGGGCCGAACTCGGCCTCCAGAGCCGCGAGGATGGCCTTGTCGTCCGTGTGCGCCTTCTTGAGCGCGGCGGCGCGGGCGGACATCTGCGTGAATCGCTTGTCGCCCTTCCAAGGCCGGAGCAGTTGGTTGGTTTTCATGGGCCTCTGTCCGGGGGTATGAAACCCCCGTCTCCGCGTTCAAGCGTCCTGCGGACGCGGCGGGCGCGTTGTCAATCCGCTCCGTCCGCTCTTCCGTCCGCAGGACGGCGTAACTTTAGACGGGGGTTCCATACCCCCGGATGCTTCCGGCGCTTTCCTATTGGCACTCTCTTGACAGGAGTGCCAACCCTGGGTATAATGGTTCACGGAAGATTTCCCAATTCCCTGCGTCGAACACCAATTTTATCACACTCAAGGAGGTCGAAGACAATGTTGAAACCGTTGGGCGACCGCATCGTGGTCAAGGCCCTCGAAGCCGAGCAGGTCTCATCGGGCGGCATCGTGCTGCCCGACACCGCCAAGGAGAAGCCGCAGAAGGGCGAAGTGCTGGCCGTCGGGCCGGGCAAGACCCTGGACAGCGGCAAGATCAGCGCCGTTGATGTCAAGGTGGGCGACAAGGTCGTCTACTCCAAGTACGGCGGCACGGAGATCAAGGTCGGCGGCGAGGATGTCATCATCCTGCGCGCCGACGACGTGCTGGGCATTCTGAACTAGTCAGGAGACAAAACACACCATGGCAGCCAAAGATTTGTTGTTTGATGAGGCGGCCCGGCGCGCGCTCGAGCGCGGCGTCAACACGCTCGCCGATGCCGTCAAGGTCACGCTCGGGCCGCGCGGCCGCTACGTCGTGCTGGAAAAGAAGTTCGGCTCCCCGTCATTGGTTGACGACGGCGTGACCATCGCCAAGGAGATCGAGGTCGAGGACAAGTTCGAGAACATGGGCGCGCAGCTCGTCCGTGAGGTCGCGTCCAAGACCAACGACGTGGCCGGTGACGGCACCACCACGGCCACCGTGCTGGCCCAGGCCATCGTGCGCGAGGGCCTGAAGAACGTGGCCGCCGGCTCCAACCCGCTGGCCGTCAAGAAGGGCATTGACCGCGCCGTCGAGGCCGTGGTCGCCCAGATCAAGTCCAGCGCCGTGCAGGTGCAGGGCAAGGACAGCATCGCCCAGGTCGCCACCAACTCCGCCAAGAACACCGTGATCGGCGACCTGATTGCCGACGCCATGGACAAAGTGGGCAAGGACGGCGTCATCACCGTCGAGGAGTCCAAGGGCACCGACACGCGGCTGGAGCTGGTCGAGGGCATGCAGTTCGACAAGGGCTACATCTCCCCGTACTTCGTCACCGACGCCGAGCGCCTCGAAGCCGTCCTGGACGAGCCGTACATCCTGCTGTTCGAGAAGAAGATCTCCAACATCCAGGACCTGCTGCCCGTGCTGGAGTCCGTGGTGCGTTCGGGCAAGCCGCTGCTCATCATCGCCGAAGATGTTGATGGCGAGGCACTGGCGACACTGGTTGTCAACAAGCTGCGCGGCACCCTGAACGTGGTCGCCGTCAAGGCCCCCGGCTTCGGCGACCGCCGCAAGGCCATGATGGAGGACCTCGCCGTGCTGACCGCCGGCAAGTTCGTCACCGAGGACCTGGGCATCCAGCTCAAGAACGTGGACGACACGTTCCTGGGCACGGCCAAGCGCGTGACCATCACCAAGGACGACACCACCGTCGTTGAGGGCAAGGGCACGGCCCAGGCCATCCAGGGCCGCATCGCCCAGATCAAGGCGCAGATCGAGAAGTCCGATTCGGACTACGACAAGGAGAAGCTCCAGGAGCGCCTGGCCAAGCTCTCCGGCGGCGTCGCCGTCATCCAGGTCGGCGCGGCCACCGAGACCGAGCTGAAGGAGAAGAAGCACCGGATCGAGGACGCCCTCTCCGCCACCCGCGCGGCGGTGGAAGAAGGCATCGTCCCCGGCGGCGGCACGACGCTGATCAACGCTATCAAGGCCCTGGACAACGTCCAGGCCGAGGGCGACGAGAAGGTGGGCGTCAACATCATCCGGCGCGCGCTGGAGGAGCCGGCCCGGCAGATCGCCAACAACGCGGGCCAGGAAGGCTCCATCATCGTGGAGCGCATCAAGCAGACCGGCCAGGGCTACAACGCCGCGACCGGCGAGTACGGCGACTTGGTCGCCCAGGGCATCGTGGACCCGGCCAAGGTCACGCGGTCCGCCTTGCAGAACGCGGCCAGCATCGCCGGCCTGATCCTCAGCACCGAGGCGCTGGTCGCCGAGCATCCTGAGAAGAACCCGCCCGCCCCCATGGGCGGCGGCGGGGGCGGCATGCCCGGCATGGGTGGCATGGGCGGCTTCTAAGCCGGACCGTGTTCGCAGTGCAGAGAGGGGCCGGGGGCAGATGCCCCCGGCCCCTTTACCGTCAGGTATAATGCACCCATGCCCGCCAGAGACATCTACCATGACGCCGTGAAGAACGCCCTCATCAAAGACGGCTGGACCATCACGGATGATCCGTTGCATCTGAAGTGGGGCAAGAAGGATATGTACGTTGACCTGGGCGCGGAGCAGATGCTGGGCGCGGAAAAGGGTGAGCAGAAAATTGCTGTCGAGATCAAGAGTTTTCGCAACCTGTCCGAGATGAAGGACTTGGAGCAAGCATTAGGCCAGTTCTTCCTCTATCGGACCGTCTTGGCGGCGCGTCAGCCGGATCGGATACTGTATCTCGCCGTCCCGCAGGACGTGGTGGAAAGCTTGTTTCAGGAGCCGCTGGGCCAATTGCTGACGGAGAAAGCAGCCGTCCACGTGATTGGCTTTGACCCGACCGAGGAGGAGGTCACCACATGGATTACCTAGAGAATTACAGACAGTTGATCGAGAAAATCCTCTCGGAGTACGCCGCCCCACCGTACTCCCCGAAGGACATCCAAAGTGAAGCCGTCTTTGACCGTGTGCGGGACCATTACCTGCTGATGGGCCTGGGCTGGGAGCAGGGGAAGCGGGTCCACTACACGCGGGCGCACGTGGACATCATTGACGGCAAAATTTGGATACAAAAAGACAACACGGAGGAAGGGATCGGCGAGGAACTGTTGGCAGCAGGCGTACCGAAAGAACACATCGTTCCGGGATTCCGTTCCGTCGCCCGGAGGCGTGACATGGGCTTCGCCATCGCCTAATCAATGAGGCGTTTCGGCGGCGCGGGCGTTTTCCAAAGGCGCTGTCTGCGGGCGAGAAAGCCTTGACAGTGGTGCATTATCTACCATCGTGATTTAGGAAAGGATTTATAATAAAAAAATATCTTGACTTTCCGGCCTGAGTGTGTTAATATGATGCACCGCTGAGTTCTTTCAGCAGTCAGACCAAGCGCGAAAGTAGAAAACCATGACCCTTCAGCAACCCGGAAGCCGCAAAGGCTTCACTCTCATCGAGCTGCTCGTCGTGATCGCCATCATCGCGATCCTCGCCGCCATCCTGTTCCCGGTTTTCGCCAAGGCCCGCGAGAAGGCCCGGCAGATCTCCTGCGACAGCAACATGAAGCAGCTCGGCCTGGCGCTGATCCAGTACAACCAGGACAACGACGAGAAGTTCCCGGCCGGTATCAACCTCAACGGCACAACCAATTTCACTTCTGGGGCCGGATGGGATGGCGCTTCCGCCGCCTACATCAAGAGCGCGGCGTTGAGCAAGTGTCCGGATGACTCGACCACCGGCACGACCAACGGCAACGCGACCACCTATCCCGTCTCCTACGCCTTTAACCAGAACCTGGCCGGAAACGGCGCGTATGGCACACTCGCCGCCCTCCAGGCACCCGCCTCGACGGTCCTTCTCTGCGAAGTCGAGAAGGATGTCACACAGGTCAATACCGCAGATGAAGGCTACACGGCCAGTGGGTACTCCGGGACGCTGCCCCTGTCCGCCGCCGTGAACGGCCTGGATGGAGCCACCGATACGAATGCACCGTCGGGCTATGATATGATTTCCAGCACCAACGGACAGAATAACCAGGGCATCGTGTACGCGACTGGTTACACGGGTGGCTACGGTATCCAGAACGGCAACTTCACCGGCGCGACCGGCATCCACACGGACGGTGCCAACTACCTGATGGGCGACGGGCACGCGAAGTACTTCAAGCCCGCACAGGTCTCGCCTGGCGTGACCGCACCCGCATCAACCTGCGGACAGGGCGGCACCGGAACCTGTACCAACGGGGTTGCCAATGACGCTGCGGGTACGGGCAACCTGTACATCAACGGCACCAACCAGACCGGACCGGTGGCGGTGACCTTCAGCCCCGTCTAAGCCAACGCGACGGATGGACCATGCGATGTAGGCCGGAGGGGCGACCCTCCGGCCTTTTTGTGTCGTGATGCGGCCCGGTGCGTCATGGCGGCCCGGTGCGTCATGGCGGCCCGGCGGGGCGGCGGCAGACGGGGCGGCGGCAGACGGGGCGGAGGATCGCCCCGTCTCGGAGGGCGTCCTTCGGACGAGGAGAAGGGTGACGCAGGCAGGCGCTGCGTGTGCTACAATGGCACAAACACGTTCCACGGAGGGAACCCATGAGACGCAGCAAGTCCGAGATTTATAATCCTAGCGGCAGAAACCCCCTGTGCTTGTCTATGGGGATGAATGCCGCCTTGTCATTCCGATGGCAAGATATTCGGGCATTGCGTATTCTTGCAGGTGTGTTATGCGCTAATGCGGTATAATATAACTGTGACAACGATTTGCATAAAGTACAGGATGTATCCATCACATTCTCAGGAACGCTCTCTTGGCGAAACCCTGGAAGTCTGTCGCGGGATTTACAACTCCCTGCTCAACACCCGCAAGTTCGAGTATGAGGTCAATGCAAAGTCACTGTCACTCCACGACCAGATTAATGCCATCACTGGCTACAAGAAAGGCTTCCCTGAACTCACGAGCATCCACTCACAGGTGTTGCAGAATGTGGCAACCCGCGTAGACCTGGCATTCAAGGCTTTCTTCCGCAGAGTAAAAGCGGGAGAAACTCCAGGCTTCCCTCGGATGAAAGGCGACGGCTACGACTCTTTCTGCTATCCCGGCACTGGCTTTGCCATCAACACGGAGTCGGTGAGACTCTCAAAAATCGGCGTCGTCAAAGCCGTGATACACCGTACTGTGCAGGGAAACGTTAAGACTTGCACCGTCAAGCGTCAGGGGCAAAAATGGTTCGCTTGCTTTACCATTGAAACCGAAACCGTTCCACTTCCAGAGAACGACAAAGCCATTGGCATTGACGTGGGCATCGAGAAGTTCGCCGCCCTGTCTGACGGCAGGTATATTGACAACCCACGCTTCTTCCGCAGGGACGAGAAGGCCCTTGCCAAAGCACAGCGCAAGACCGAGAAGTACAAGCAGCGTTCTCAGGAGCGAACCAGGGCTAAGCAAGTGATTTCTCGTGTCCATGAACAGATTCGCAATCGCCGTCACAACTTCGTGCATCAGGAGTCACGCAAGGTCGTCAATGAATTCGGAACAATCGTCGTCGAGCAACTCAACGTCAAGAACATGTCGAAGGCCCCTGCGCCGAAGCCCGATCCCGAAAACGCAGGTCGGTTCCTTCCGAATGGGGCCAGCCGAAAGGCTGGCCTGAACAAGAGCATCCTGGATGCGGCTTGGTCAATGTTTCGCTCTGCCGTCGCGTACAAAGCCGAAAATGCTGGCCGCAAGTTCCTGGAAGTCAATCCGGCCTACACGAGCCAGGAGTGCCATTCCTGCGGATACAGAGCCAAGAAGAAGTTGTCTGATCGCTGGCACCTCTGTCCGAAGTGCGGAGCCTCTCTGGACAGGGACATGAACGCCGCCATCAACATCCTTGCGGTAGGCTTGAAGACTCATGTCTCAAAGCCTAGTGCTGGAATTGCCCTGGGAATACATGGCATCGGTGCAAATCCGTAGAAGCCACACCCCTTGTGGGTGTGGAGTATTCACCTGCACTTCGTCTGGGCGACGCACCAGCGTCTGCCTCTGATCACGGCCCAGATCGAGATGGTTTTGTATCCCGTTCTCATCGGAGAGGCCGAAAAGCTGAACTGCCGGGTGCTGGCCCTCAACGGAATAGCTGACCACGTTCACCTGGCTCTGTGTATGCCTGCCAAGCGTGCGCCGTCGCAGATCATGCAGCAGGTGAAGGGCGCATCCTCCGCCTGGGCGCGTCATGCGCTGCGTCCGTCCCAATCCCTCTCCACGGAACCCTTTGGCTGGCAGGACGGCTACGGCGTCTTCAGCCTCAGCCGTTCCCACCTGCCTCGCGCGGTCGCCTACATCGAGAACCAGAAGCAACGCCACGCCGACGCAAAACTCTGGGCCATCTGGGAGGAGACTGATGAGGAGGTCTAACCCTTGCCCCCGCCGCTTCTCTCCCCGTCCGAAGGACACCCTCCAAGACGGGGCGATCCTCCGCCCCGTCTGCCGCCGCCCCGGCGCGTATCTCTTGCCAGCTCGACACGTGTGGGCCGTGACTGTTTCGGACGCAAAGCCTGCTATAATAGCACGATGGGCGACGTGGACCAGGAACAGGATGACCCGGCGCTGTGGCTCTCCGAGGCCCGCCGGGTGCTGATGGAGGCCGCCGGGGCGCTGGCGGCGCTGGCCGGGCGGCTGGATTCCGACGCCTGGACGCGGGCCGTGCGGCTGCTGCTGACGACGCGCGGGCGCGTGGTCGTCACCGGCATGGGCAAGTCCGGCGCGGTCGGGCGCAAACTCTCCGGCACGCTGTCCTCCACCGGCACGCCCGCGCTGTTCCTGCACCCCGCCGAGGGCGTCCACGGCGACCTGGGGATGCTCGCGCCTGAAGACGTGGTTATCGCCCTGTCCTACAGCGGCGAGACCGATGAGATACTGGCGATCCTACCCGCCATCGCCCGCCTCGGCATCCCCCTCGTCGCCCTGACCGGCAGGCCGGTGTCCACGCTGGGCCGCGCCGCCGCCGTCATCCTGGACGTGGCCGTGGAGCGGGAGGCGTGTCTCATGAACCTGGCCCCGACCACCAGCACGACCGCCATGATCGCCGTGGGCGATGCCCTCGCCGTGGCCGTCATGGGCGCGCGACGGTTCACCGAGCGGGACTACGCCCACCTGCACCCCGCCGGGACCCTGGGCCGCCGCCTGACGCTGCGCATCGCGGACATCATGCGCACGGGCGAGGCCGTGGCCGTGGTCCCCGAAGACGCCACCGTCTTTGACGCCGTCTTCGCCATCACCCAGGCCCACGCGGGCGCGGCCATCGTCACCGACGACGCCGGGCGCGTGTCCGGCCTGATCGCCGACGGTGACATCCGCCGCCACCTGCTGCACGACCGGGACGTGCTGGCCCGCCCTGCATCCGACGTGATGACCTCCAGGCCCGGAACCGTCCCCCCGGACCGGCTCGCCGTCGAGGGCCTGCGCCTGCTGGAAGAGTTCCACCCCGTCCCCGGCAGCCGCGTCGGCGAGGCCCCCGTCGTGGACGCCGAAGGGCGTCCCGTCGGGATGCTGATGCTCAAAGACTTGGTCAAGGCGGGCATCGTTTGACTTCTGAACCGACTGCCCACCACCTTGTTTCCTGCGCTCGTTCCTCGCTCCGGTCACAGGGTCCTCCCGAAGCGGGAGGATCAGGACAAGAGGAAACGCCCTCCGAATCCTCCCGCTTCGGGAGGACCCCGCGCAGTGAGGAACGAACGGAGCAGGGTGGTGGGCCTTCAGGAAGCACGATGACCGACATCAGGCTGATCGTGCTGGACGTGGACGGGACGCTGACCGACGGCGTGATCCACTACGACAGCGCCGGGAACGAACACCGGCACTTTCACGTCACGGACGGCCTGGGCATCGTGATGGCGCGGGCCGTCGGCCTGGGGTTCGCCGTGATCTCCGGGCGGCGCAGCGTCGTTGTGGAGCGGCGGCTGGCGGAACTGGGCTTGGACGAGGTGATTCTGGGCTGCGGCGACAAGGCCGCCGCCCTGCATGACTTGATGGCGCGGCGCGGCCTGACGCCGGATCAGGTCGCCTACGTCGGCGACGACATCAACGACCTGCCTGCCTTCGCCGTGGCGGGCTTCCGTGTCGCCGTCGCCGATGCCTCAGAGATGGTCCGTGATCGGGCGGACTTTATTACCGCGCGTCACGGTGGGCATGGTGGAGTTCGTGACGCTATCGAAGAAGTCCTGCGCCGACAGGGACGCCTGGAAGAAGCCGTCGCCGCTTATCTGGCCCAGAACGCGGCCACGGACTCGCCGAGGCAGTGACGTTCACAGGAGATGTGTCGGGCCGACATTCGGGCCGATGAACGACCCGGCATTGGGAGAACAAGCGTCCTTCGGACGCAGGACTTCGCCCAAAGGGCGGTTGTACTTTCATGCCAGGTCGTTCATCGGCCCGTTCCTAACCCATGCCCACCCTGCACATCCTGCACACCAACGACTTTCACAGCCACCTGACGCCCGCGCAGGCGCAGGTCATCCGGGCGGCGAAAGACGGGCTGGAGAATGCCCTGCTGCTGGACGCGGGCGATGCCGTCTCGGCGGGCAACCTCGGCGTCCGGCCCGGCGGCGAGCCGATCCTCACTCTAATGTCCGAGACCGGCTACGACGCCATGACCCTGGGCAACCGGGAGTTCCACATCGCCGACGCCCTGCTCCGCCGCAAGATCAACATGGCGCGGTTCCCTATCCTCTGTGCCAATATGCGCTGGAAGGAGGATACGGGCGCGTCGTTGCCGGTCGCGGCCCATTTCGTTCGTGTTTTGCCGAACGGTCTGCGCGTCGGCGTGTTCGGCCTGACCGTGCCGATGGTGACGCCGCGCATGGCCGCGCGCGCCGTCAGCGCCTTTCTGTTCGATGATCCCCTCGAGACGGCCCGGCGGCAGATCGCTGCCCTGCGATCCCAGGCCGACGTGCTGATCGCGCTGACACACATCGGCATCCGGCAGGATGAGGCCCTGGCCGCCGCCTGCCCGGAGTTGAGTTTGATCGTCGGCGGCCACTCGCACGTCGTCTTGCCGGAGCCGCGCATGGTGAACGGCGTCCCCATCGTCCAGGGCGGCTGGTACGGGCATTACCTGGGCTATGTCACGCTGGAAGTTAGTCCCAATGGCTCCGTTGTGTCCGCCACCGGGCGGCTGGAGGAACTGAAGGCATGACGGCACTGTCCCTGCTGTTCCTGCCGCTGGCCTGGGTCGTCGTCGCCGCCGGGCGGACGCTGGCGGCGTGGCTGCGCCTGCTGGAGACGGCGACGCCTCTGGAGCGAAACCTCGTCGCCTACGGCCTGGGCCTGGGCCTGCTGGCCTACGGCGTTCTGGCGCTGGGGCTGTTCGGCCTGCTGTATCCCGTGGCCGGTCTGCTGTGGGTGCTGGCCCTCGCCGGGCTGGGGGCGCGTCAGCACGGCGCGATGACGCGGGAGGCGCGCGCCTGGCGTCTCCCGAAATTCGCAGGCTGGGAGTGGGGCGTCACCGCCCTGTTCGCGGCCTTCGGCGTGATTGCCCTGATCGGCGTCTACGCCCCGCCGGTCGTCTTCATCCCCGGCGTCAACGCGACCGAGTGGGACAGTCTCTCGTATCACCTGGCCGACCCGAAGATTTTCCTGCGGCTGCATCGCATCGTCAGCCTGCCCTGGCAGCCGCATTCCAACTTTGCCTTCACCGCCGAAATGTGGTACACGCTGGCCCTGATGGCGCACGGCAGTGTGCCGCTGGCGAAATGGTTCTCATGGGCCTGCGCCGCCGGGGCCGCGCTCGGCGTCTACGCGCTCGGCGCGCGCCACCTGACGCCCCGCGTCGGCCTGTGGGCCGCATTGCTGTTCGTCTCCACGCCGCTGGCGTTCTGGGAGGCGGGCACGGCGTACATTGACGGGGCGACGGCGTTTTACGCGACCCTGGCCCTGCTGTGCGTCCTGAACGGCATGACGACCCGTGACCGGCGCTGGCTGTGGGCCGGCGCGGTGCTGTCCGGCCTGGCCCTCAGCACCAAGGCCACCGCGCTGACCTTCCTGCTCCTGCTGGCGCTCGGTGTGCTGGTTTGGGAATGGCGGCAAAGAACGGCCCCCGGAACAGCGCTGCGGCGGGCAGTGGGTTGGGGCGGGTTGGCATTAGTGGTCGGGTCGCCCTGGTACATCAAGTCCTGGGCCTGCACGGGCAGCCCGGTCTATCCGTATTTCTACTCCGTGTTCGGCGGGCGGTGGTGGGACGGCGACCGAGCCGCCGCCTATGCCGCGAGCAACAGCCCCGGAGCGGGACACACGCTGGGCGACGCCCTGCTGTTGCCCTGGAACCTGACCATGGCCCTGCCGCCCGGTCATCTCGTGGGGAACTGGCCGCCGTTCAACGAGTTCCCGTCGGCCCTGCTCTCGCTTTCGCCCGTCCTGCTCGCGGCCCTGTTCTTCCCAGCGTTCGGCAGGGGCGACACGCCGCGCGTCATCAAGGCTTTGGCGGCCTATGCCCTGGCGGCGACGCTGCTGTGGTTCGCGCAGACCCAATACGTCCGCTTTCTGCTCCCGCTCGTCCCCGTGTATTGCCTGCTCGCCGCCTGGATGCTGTGCCGGGCTGTTGGGGGGCGTTCCGTCTCCGGGTACGCCCTCGCCGCCCTCACCGGCGCATCCCTGCTTTGGTCCCTGAGCGTCGGCCTCGGACTGGCGCGTGTCCAGGCCCCTGTCGCACTGGGCCTGCAACCGCGCGCCGACTATGAAACGCGCTACGATGGCGGGGCCGGAGCGGTGGGATACATCAACACGAGCCTTCCGGCGGGCGCGAAGGTCGTCTTCTTCGGCCACCCGCTCGGATTTGCGTGTGATCGGCCCTATCTCTGGGGCGACCAGAGTGATTACGTTCTGACGCCTGCGGTTCGCTCACCGGAAACTTTGCTCGCTCGCCTGCGTGCGCTCGGCGTCACGTACCTGCTGGTGGACACGCACAACTTCCCACTGGGTCCCGGCGACTCGCCCGCCGGATGGGTGTATGCCCTGACGGCGGGCCGAAGCGCGCCGCTGTATCCCGGACCGACTGATCCCGACCGGGGTGTTTTGGTTTATGCTGTGCCTGCACAGCCATAGCGAGAGAGTACCAATAATGCGCGTATGGACATGGGACAACCCCGTTGTCACCAAGGAGTTTCGGGGGCGGATGCGGGGGGCGCGGGCGTACTGGCTGCTGTTCGGCTACCTGCTGCTGCTGTCCCTGACGCTGTTTGTCGCGTACTTGCAGTGGTGGAACAGTCACGCGGCGCAGATGGCGGCGGGCGGGGGGACAGCGGGATTCGTCATCGGGCGCACCTTCTACCTGGCGCTCTTTTATGTGCAGGCCGTCCTGGTGACGCTCATCACCCCGGCGCTGACGGCGGGGGCGATCTCGCTGGAGCGCGAACAGCGGACGTTCGAGATGCTGCGCGCGACCACGCTGCAGCCGCGTGACATCGCGCTGGGCAAGCTGGCCTCGTCGGTGGCGTTCGTCGTCCTGCTGCTGACGTCGTCCCTGCCGCTGGTCTCGCTGTGTTTCCTGCTCGGCGGCGTCTCCCCCGGCGAGGTCTTCTTTGGGTACGGGTTGCTGGTCGCCGACGCCTTTTTGTTCGGAGCCGTCGGTCTGGCCTGGTCGGCACACGCGGCCAACACGGCGACGGCGACGGCCCTCTCCTACGGCACCGTCTTCCTGTGGTTCGCCGGGACGTTCCCACTGGCGGCCCAGAACCTGTCGCCGTTCGGCCCGCGCAACGGTTTGGGTCTGGGCGCGCTGAACCCGCTCGGCGCGGTGGCGGGGGCGGTCGCGCCGGAGCAGTACTACGGCTGGACCGTGGCGGGCTGGATTCCGGCTCTGGCGCTGATCGTCTCGCTGGGGACGCTGCTGATGCTGGCCTGCATCGTCCGTCTGGAAGACGATCCGTTGCACAAGGCCAAGCCCTTGCGCGCGGTGTCGCTGGCGCTCTGCGCCCTGGCACTGTTTCTGGGTGACGGGATGATCTTCGGCCCCGGCGGCGGGGTGACGCCCGGCTTCCTGCCGATGAGGTGGCTGACGACGCTGGCGCTGTGGGCGGTCGTGCTGTTCGTGCCGGTGTTCGTGACCGGGGAGCCGGTGCGGGGGCGGGCGCGGCGGCTCTGGGCGGCGGCGCTGCCGTCGGGCCTGCCCTTCGCGCTTGTCCTCACGGCCATCATCGCCGCCGTGACCTTCGCCGCCGCGTCCCTGGGGCATCTGCCGGGGGTGGGAAAGACACTCTGGGCGGCGACGGCCCTGCTGGCGGCGGTGACGGTCGGGATGGGAGGCGTCGGCCTCCTCCTGTCCGTCTTGCTGCGCGGCCGGTGGGCGTCCCTGACGGCGCTGGCACTGCTGCTGCTTCTGGGGACGGCGGCTCCGTACTCGTCCTATGCCACGCTGGAAGACGGGGCCGCCTTCCTGGCGCAGTCGAACCCGGCCATCAACACCCTCTACCTCTGCCCCTGGATGGGCCTGGCGCAGCTGAGTGACACGCTCGCGCCCGCGCCCCCGTTTGCGACCGATTACCGGGTCGCCAACGGTCTGTGGGGGTACGGGCGCGTCCCGGTGTGGACGGTGACGGCGGTTCTGTACCTGACGCTGGGCGGCGTGGGCTACGTCGTCGGGCGTCGGCTCCTGCGGGCCCCAAAAAGCACTTCTATGGGAACCACTTGATGGTCATCGCCACGCGGCCCATGATCTGCACATCCTGGGCGAAGATCGGTGCGTAGTCCGGGTTCTCCGGCATGAGACGGACGCCGTCGCGCTCCTTGTAGAACGTCTTCACGGTCGCCTCGTCGCCGAGCCGGGCCACCACGATGTCCCCGTCGGTCGCCGTCTGCTGGCGGCGGGCCACCACGATATCCCCGTCGCCGATCCCGATGCCCCGCATGGAGTCGCCGTAGACTTCCAGGGCGAAAAAATTCTGCGCGGTCTCGCCTCGCCTCAGCAGGGCGGCCGGCACAGGCAGCATCTCCGGCGACGGCGTCTCTTCCGCCAGGATCGGCGGGCCGCCGGCGACACGGCCCAGCAGCGGCACGCACACCGAGCGGCCCAGCGTCAGGGGCGTCCCGTCTTCCATCAGCGAAATGCCGCGCTGGTAGCGGTCCCGCTTCAGGAACCCCTTGACGATCAGGCTGTCCAGGTGCTTCTTGACGGTGCAGGAGGAGCGCAGGCCGACCTCCGCGCCGATCTCGCGCACCGTGGGCGCGTGCCCCCGCGCCTCCATGCCCCGGCGAATCACCTCCAATACCTGCCGCTGCTTGTCCGTCAGTGTCTGCATCTCGCGTCACCCCCGAATGTCTCAGAATAAAGCCAAATAACTGCCATCGAGGCCATTATACCACCGGAGGAGTCCCACGTCAAACAAAAGTTTGAAGTTTCCCAGATACGGGCAAAATTCCGTTGACTCGTCCCCACATATGGAGTATAATGGGGGCAAGCAAACTTTTGTTTGCGGCACGTTTTGTGAGACTTGAACTGGTGAGGAGAAGACACCGATGGCGACCCTGATGATGCCCCCCGAGGGCCTGGAATACCGACGCAGCGTGGAGGAAGCGCCGCGCCCCCGCCTGACGCTCCACGAATACGGGCCTGATGCCGCCCCGGCCCGCCCGCGACGGCGCGCGCGCCGCCGGAACGTGTGGGAGACCCTGCTGTTCTTCGCCGCCCTGGCGGCTGTTCTGCTCTTTTGCGTGGTCGGTACGGTCCAGTCCTACATCCGGGCCGCGCACACCTCAGACCTGTTGCCTGTCACCGCCCCCGCCGTCCTGCCGGTCACGGTACACGCCGGGGACAGCCTGTGGACCTACGCCCAGAAGTACGGCACCTCCGACACCTACATCCTGGACCGGGTGGAGACCATCGCCCGCGCCAACCACCTGTCCTCCGACACGGCCCTGGTCCCCGGCCAGCATTTGCTCATCCCCGTCACCAACCCCGTGATCTTGGCCCGTCTTGAGAGCCGTCAGCGCCTCGCGCACCGATAGGACTCGACACAGAAACGGCCCGGATGCCTGATGGCATCCGGGCCGTTTCTGTGTCGGACAAAGACTTATCGTTCGGCGACGGCGGTGCGGCCTGTTCGGGGCTTCTCGCGCTGGCAGGTCGGGCAGAGCGCCTCGCCGTAGTTGCGGATGCTGAGGTCCTGCTGGGCCTTGGTCAAGGGCTTGGCGCAGCCGACGCAGGCGGGCGGTCCGTCGGGCCGCGCCTCGGTCGTGGCCCCAGAGGTCTTGACATCGCGCTTGGCGTCGAGGTCGCCGAACGGGTCCTCCTCGGTGGCCTGGAGCAAGGCGTCCGCGCCGACCAGGGCCTCGAAATCGTCCTCGCCCTCGTCCGCCGGGGCAGTCGGGGCCGGGGCGGGCGCGGCAGGGGGGGCCGGACGCGGGGGCGCACTCACCTCGCGGGGCGGGGCGAAACGGTTCCCGCCCCCGCCGCCGTCATTGCCGCCGCCGTAACGCTCACCGTTCCCAGGGCGGCCGTTCCCGCCGCCGCCGTAGCTGCCGCCCCCGCCGCCGTAGCGTCCGCCCATCGGCTGCGGGCTGTCTACGACCCGCCCCCCGCCCGCCTCATCCAGTTCCGGCGAGAACTGCGTCCCGAACCCGCACAGCGCCAGCGCACGACCTACTGCTCCGGTTTCGGATTTTTCCAGGTAGTCCCCGAAGCCCTTGACGTCTTCCTTCTTGGTCCCCGTCGCCATGATCTTGCCGTCGGCGTTGAAGATCGTGGCGCGGAAGATGGCGTACTGCTTTTCGTGATTGATCTCCACGACCTCGGTCACGACGGCCCAATCGGGATGCTGCTCCCGGAACCAGACGATGCGCGCGGAGACGGGCAGGTAGGTCCTGCCGCCCTGCACCTTGATGAGATGACGCTTGAAGTCGAAAGCCATGACAGACACTCCTTATACCAGGTCAAACCTCGCTGCGGCCCTATGCGTGTTCCCGCACCGGGAGCAAAATTCCTTCTTGATGGGCCGTCGACGCGCGCCCTTTGAATACAAACCCCTGTTCGTAAGTCTATGAGATATTACCACAATTTTTGGTGAATTACAACAATTTCTCATGTTTTTTTAGGCAGTATATCAATCAACAGGTGACAATAAAGCCCCAAATAGGATTTTCTGTACGATATCATACGTTGACACGAATCAGTTCATATGACATACTCCGGGTCCGAACAGCAAAGGTCGGCTCGCCCCCGCAGGCGTCCCGGCATGGCGCGGGCGCATCGCCGCCCGCGCGCAACCTGAACCTCAAGGAGAGACCGTTTGCTAGAAACGAAAACCATCCGCATCGTCGGCTACGTCTGCGCGGCCACCTTGTTCTCCGCCGCCGCCCTGACGTTCCCGTTCGCGGCTGTCGCCCAGGATGTCACGCAGAGTCAGGCGATGTCGCCCGCCCCCGTTGTGGCCCCGACCATTCCTGTCGTCCTGATGGACGGCGTCTCATCGCCCCGCACCCTCGCCACGCAAGGCGGCACCGTCGCCGATGTGCTGCGCGAGGCTGGCGTCACCCTCAACTCCGACGACCGCGTCGCGCCCGCCCTGACCACGCCCGTGACCGCGCAGTTGGCCGTCACGATCACCCGCGTCCGCTTCGCCGATGAAAAGGTCACCAAGTCCATCCCGTTCCGCACCGTCTTCCAGATGAGCAAGGCCGTCCGCCCCGGAACTATCCGGCAGGGCCACACGGGCGTCCCCGGTGTGCTGACGCAGACGTACCGCGTCGGCTTTGTGAATGGGACCCGGACGAGCCGCTGGCTTCTTTCCTCGGTCGTGACGCGCAGGCCGGTGGACCAGCAGACGCTGGCCGGTATTCGTGTCCAGATGGCGGCGGCGCTGCCGTCGCGCGGCGGGGCCTACAACCGGATGCGGTCCCTGATGATGACGGCGACCGGCTATTCGCCCTATGAGGGCAGCGGCTCCGGGCGCTGCGCGACGGGGATGCGCGCCGGCTACGGCGTGGTCGCCGTGGACCCGCGCGTGATCCGCCTGGGGACGCGCCTCTACATTTCGGGCTACGGCTACGCCGTCGCCGGGGACACCGGCGGCGCGATCAAGGGACGCCGTATTGACCTGGGCAGTTCGACCTACTCGGAGGCCGCTCAAGTGGGCCGCCGTCGCGTCCAGGTCTGGGTGCTGTCCCCCTCTCGCTGACGCCCGTTCGTGAGCCGGGTCGCCGCGTCGGGTAAAATCCCGGTATGAACCTGTCCAGCCCCGCCGACGTGGCGGCCCTGCTCAAGCGCCATCAACTCCACCCCCGCCGTCGCTTCGGCCAGAATTTCCTGGTGGACGCCAACACGCTCGCCAAGATCGTGGCTGCGGGCGCGGTCGGGCCGGGCGACCATGTGGTGGAGATCGGCGGCGGCCTGGGCGTCCTGACCCGCGCGCTTGCCGAAGCCGTCGGGCCGTCGGGCCGGGTCGTCTCCCTGGAGATTGACCGGGACATCCTGCCCGCCCTCACGGAGACGGTCGGTGATCTGCCCCAGGTGACGGTCGTGCCGGGCGACGCCCTGGCCCACGACTGGCCCGTGTTTCTGCAAGAGACCTTCGGCGACAGCCCCGTGAAGGTCATCGCCAACATCCCCTACAACATCACCTCGCCCCTGCTGACGACTCTGCTGCCCCTCAAGACCCGCCTGAGCCTGCTGGTGCTGCTCGTCCAAAAGGAGGTCGCGCAGCGCCTCGCCGCCGCGCCGGGGACGGCCGACTACGGCTCCCTGAGCGTGTTCGCCCAGTTCCACGCCGCCGTGCAGGTCATGGGCATCGTCTCCCGCCGCGTCTTCCTGCCTGCCCCTGATGTTGACAGCGCCATCGTCCGACTTATCCCCCACGCCGCCCCGCCCGCGCCCGTCGCCGACGAGGCCCGCTTCTTCCTTGTTGTCCGCGCCGCCTTCGGCCAGCGCCGCAAGTCCCTCCTGAACGCCCTCAGCGGCGACCCGTCTTTGGGCTGGACCCGCGACCAGGCCGCCGCCGCCCTGGAACGCGCCGGGATTGACCCACTGCGACGGGGCGAAGAACTGGGGATCGAGGAATTCGGTCGGCTGGCGGGGTGAGGGGAGGGCAGAACCCCCTCCGACCCGGCAAGCCGTGCCACCTCCCCCGAAGCGGGTGAGGCTTGATAGTCGAAAACAGGTCACTCTTAACCCTCTCCTTTCGGAAGGAGAGGGTGGACCGGCTTGCCGGGTGAGGTATCTTCATCACACCAGCCGCACCACCGACGCGACGAGGACGATGATGCTGGCGGTGAGGACGAGCAGCGCGGGCATCGGTTTCTTGGACTCTCGGTAGCGGCCCAGGAAGAACGCGCCGAGAGCCAGCGAGACGAGGATGCCCATCCCCAGGCTGATACGCGGGTGATGGCGCAGCAGCACGGCGGCGACGGCCATCAGCACGGCGGCGATGACGCCCGCCGCCAGCGAGGGCGCGCTGCGGGCGCGGGCGTAGCCGATGATGCCGCCCAGCAGGAGCAGGGCAGCGTAAATGTCATACAGAAGACTCATGCTGTTCTTCCCTCTCCTCATGGGGGCTTGCGATGCTTATGGATTCCTGCTATACTCTGACCGACAATCCGCCGACAGTGTTCGCCTGCCTGCGCTGATTCAGGACCGAGGAGAAACAGAAATGTGCCTTTCCGCGTTGCCCCATCAAGATGTCCGACGACGCCGTGTCCCGTGCCTCGGCTTCACGCTGATTGAGTTGTTGGTCGTCGTGGCAATCATCTCGATTCTCGCCGCGATCCTGTTCCCCGTCTTCGCCTCGGCCCGCGAGAAGGCCCGGCAGATCACCTGCGCCAGCAATCTGAGACAGATCGGCCTGGCGATGGTCCAGTATGTCCAGGACAACGATGAAGTGCTGGTGACGATTGGTGGGCCAAGCGCGTCCAACTTCTTTGCGGCGTCCAGCCCGACCGGCGTCTACAAGTGGATGGACTCGGTCTACCCCTATGCCAAGAGTGAGCAGGTATTCGACTGCCCTGACCGCAAGTTTCCGGACGGCGGTGGACCCTATCAGTCAACTGGTCCTTACCATTTCCGCACTGGGACCAACTATGGGAGCTACGCCGTCAACGACTACAACCTTCAGGAGGGGGGCGGCTGCACACCGCCCGTTTCCGAGTATGATAA
This sequence comes from Capsulimonadaceae bacterium, assembly GCA_965277485.1. Classification (GTDB taxonomy): domain Bacteria; phylum Armatimonadota; class Armatimonadia; order Armatimonadales; family Capsulimonadaceae; genus JAFAZD01. The sequence goes on from CBDICZ010000008.1 coordinate 73,357, forward strand.
CCCTAACTCCCCTTCCCTGATGGTCTCGCTATCGCAACTGGTCGCCCCCGCCGACACCGTCTGGGTGACTGAGGGCAGCTCGTGGCGCTTCGCCTCCCAGGACAACACGACCTATCCCCAGCCCGTGTTTCTGCCCGGCGCTCCGCGCCGCCTGCAGGATGAGTACGGCGAATACATCGGTAATCTGCATACGGGGCGTCTCAACGTACTCTACTGCGACGGACACGTCAAGGCTGACACTGTGGACGCGCTGGCCCGAACCGACAGCGCCGGCCACATGACCGCCTTCTGTATCCAGGGGCCTTAGCCGTCCCCGTGGCCGTCCGGGTCGCGCTCCTCCTGGTGGTCCTCGTGCCACTGCGAGTGGAACGTGCCCTCTTTGTCCACGCGCTCGTAGGTGTGCGCGCCGAACAGGTCGCGCTGGGCCTGGATCAAGTTGGCGGGCAGCCGCGCCCGGCGGTAGCCGTCGTAGTAGGCCAGCGACGACGAGAAGGCCGGGGTGGGAATGCCCAACCGGGCCGCCTGCGCGATGACCCGCCGCCAGCCGTCCTGCCCGCTCTTGACGGCGTCGGTGAAGTACGGGGCCATCAGCAGGTTAGTCAATTCCGGCTTGTCGTCGAACGCTTCTTTGATCCGATCCAGGAACTTGGCCCGGATAATACAGCCGCCGCGCCAGATCGTGGCGATCTCGCCGGGGTGCAGCGTCCACCCGTGTTCCTTGGCCGCCGCCAGCATCTGCTCGAAGCCCTGCGCGTAGGCGACCACTTTGGAGGCATACAGGGCATCCCGCACGTCGGCGATGAACTGGTTCTTGTCTCCCTCCACCGTGCCGCCGGTCGGCCCCGGCAGGACTTTGGAGGCAGCAACTCGGTCATCTTTGAACGATGACAGCGTCCGGGCGAAGACGGCCTCGGTGATGCCCGTGATGGGGATGCCCAGGTCCAATGCCGATTGCACGGTCCACTTGCCCGTGCCCTTCTGGGCGGCCCGGTCCAGCACCTTGTCCACCAGGTAGCCGTCACCGTCATCGTCCTTGCGGGCGAATATCTGTGCCGTGATCTCGATCAGGAACGAGTTCAGGTCGCCCTCGTTCCACTGCGTGAAGACATCGTGGAGTTCGTCGTTGCTCAGGCCGAGGCCGTTCTTGAGCAGGTCATACGCCTCGGCGATGAGTTGCATATCGGCGTACTCGATGCCGTTATGGACCATCTTGACGTAGTGGCCCGCGCCGCCGTCGCCGATGTAGGTGCAGCAGGGCGTCCCGTCCACCTGGGCGGCGATCTTGGTGAAGATCGGCTCGACGATCTTGTACGCCTCCTTGCTGCCGCCGGGCATGATGCTCGGCCCGTTGAGCGCACCCTCCTCGCCGCCGGAGACTCCCGTACCCAGAAACAGCAGGCCGTCCTTCTCTAACTCCGCCACGCGCCGCTCGGTGTCCGAGAACAGCGAGTTGCCGCCGTCAATAATCAAATCACCCTTGGCGAGCAGCGGCCTCAGTTTGGCGATGACATCGTCCACGGGCTTGCCCGCCTTGACCATGACCATGATCGCGCGGGGTGTCGCCAGTTGGTTCACAAAGTCTTTGATGTCCTGCGACCCGACCAATTGCCCCTCGCCGCCGTGTTCCTTGATGAAGTCATCGGTCTTGGAGGTCGTCCGATTATGCACCGCGATGGGGAAGCCCTTGTGGGCGACGTTGCGCGCCAGGTTCTGCCCCATCACTGCCAGTCCCGTCAGTCCGAAGTTCGGCTTGTCCACGTTGCTGCGGTCTCCTCATGTCGTTTACGAGCGGTTTGTGTGTTCGTTGTACCCAATCGGAACTCCTGCCGGGATGTCGGGGCTGAGGATCCGCGAGGGAGTGAACTCCTCTCGCTACAGAACATCGTCCTGCCGGACGGAAGACCAGTCTTTCTTGTGTCCGCGAGGACACGGTTGGGTAGCGAGAGGAATTTATTCCCTCGCTCCCTCGCCCCATGGCGCAACGTTCCCAGCCCAGCCGCCGTATGGGGGAAGGGAGTGCGAGAATGAACCGACGCGGATTCACCCTGATTGAGCTGCTCGTGGTCGTGGCGATCATCGCCCTGCTGGCCGCCCTGCTGCTGCCGGTCTTCCTCTCGGCGCGCGGCAAGGCCCGCCAGGCCGTCTGCCTGTCCAACCTGCGCCAGATCGGCCTCGCCGTCGGGATGTACGCTCAGGACAACGACGACCTCTACCCCTTCGCCGCCGACCCCTCCGACCAGCACAGCACCCCCGATCTCTGGGCCGGGACGCCCTACGACGCCGAAGTCCAGGCCATGCAGCCCTTGCAGGCCGTCCTGGACCCCTACGTCCGCGCGCCCCAGATTTGGCGCTGCCCCGCCGACACCGGCTACGACACCATTGACATGGACTCCATCGGCGCCCCCACCGTCGCCCTCGATGCCCGCCCGACGGCCTACGCCGCCTTCGGCACGTCCTACCTGTACCGCACGGAACTGGCCGTCCGCCACCTGCCCTACAGCACCCTGACGGCCTACGACGCGGCGGGCAACGAACAGGGTCCGTCGTATGTCAACGTCCTGATGGACGGTAGCGGCTCCTGGCACGGCGGCTATGGTTTGGAAGGCCGCTACGACGCCCTGATGGGCGACGGCCGCGCCGCCAGCCTGCCGCGCCAAGCCTACTTCACCCGCTGCTGGAGCCTCTCCCTCACCCCGCCCGCGCATTGACTTCGTCCCCCCTCTGCGGCTATAATAATGCCCGTGGGGGCCGGTAGCTCAGTGGTAGAGCACCGCACTTTTAATGCGATGGTCCTGGGTTCGAATCCCAGCCGACCCATGTTCAGCCTCGGTGTTGCCAAATAAACAAATGCCTACAAGTTGTTGGCAGACCTACCTTCCTGTAACTGAACGCTCCTCTATCAAAACTATTTTGTTTTGCTCTCGTCTATCCCATCCATATCTTTAACTGAATGCTAATTGGATGACGCGGTTTAGGGTTTGGGGCTTGTTGGCGTGTAAGGACTACTCGCTGGCGCTATGTGGTGATGCGAGCGAATGATTTGATGCTTTGGTTAAGCGAGTGCAGACGGGAAAGCCGCATTGAGAACAAAGGCAAAAAAGGGCGTTGATTGGGCAAAGACATGGGGAGCAATCGGGGCCATAGCAGCAGTGCTAGCATTGTTTGGGATGATATATTATGGCGAGATTCAACGCAATGCACCCCCGCCCCATTTGCATGTTACGGTGCAGAAGCCACCTCCATCCGTCTCTACGGGAAACGGCAGTTCAGTTGACGTTGCATCTGGTTCGGGCCTCGCTGGCTCGAATCCCGTAGCTGGTTATCACAACAATGGCGGCTCAGGCAATACTACAACCCAGGCGGGCGTTGTTGGAAGCGGTGGGTTTAGAGGCCCTAACAAAAATGCCTATTTGGGTAAAACCCAGACATGGCAAAAGCACTGGTTTCCGATGAACTCTGGGCTGCGGTCGAGCCGCTCCTGCCGCCCCACCGCGCCCAGCCCGGCACACGGGGCAGGCCGCCCGTCGCCGACCGTGCGGCCCTGACGGGCATCCTGTTCGTCCTGAGGAGCGGCATCCCCTGGGAGATGCTGCCCCAGGAGATGGGCTGCGGAAGCGGCATGACGTGTTGGCGGCGCTTGCGTGACTGGCACAAGGCCAATGTCTGGCAGACGCTGCATGAGACGATGCTGGCGAGGCTCGAAGCGGCGCACCTGATTGACTGGAGCCGCGCCAGTGTGGACAGCGTCTTCATCCGCGCCAAAGGCGCGAGCATGAGGGGCGCAAAAAAGGGGGGCCTGTCAGTGCGGCGGTCGGCCCGTCGCCTGTGGACAGGGGCCGGCCGGGGACCAAGCGCCATCAGGTCGTAGACAGGAACGGTCTGCCGCTCGCCACGGTGCTTTCGGGGGCGAACGTGCCCGACGGAAAGAAGCTGTTGGCGGTGGTGGATGCCATCCCGTCCGTGCGCGGCAAGCGGGGCAGGCCCCGCCGTCGGCCTGTGCGGGGCAGGCCCCGCCGTCGGCCTGTGCGGGGCAGGCCCCGCCGTCGGCCTGTGCGGGGCAGGCCCCGCCGTCGGCCTGTGAAGGTCCACGCGGACAAGGCGTATGACGACAAGAAACTGCGGCAGGGCCTCAGAAAGCGCGGGATCATCCCACGCATCGCACGGCGCGGGATTGAGAGCGCGCAGAGGCTGGGACGCCACCGCTGGGTGGCGGAGCGCACGTTCAGTTGGCAGCAGGGTGCGCGGCGTCTGCGGGTGCGTGACGAGCGGCGCGACGACATCTACGAGGCGTTCGTCAAGATCGAGAATGCGCTCGTCTGTTGGGGACGACTTAATGGGCATTTTTGTTAGAGCCTCTTAGTCTTCGTGACAATCACGGGAATGTGTATGTCTTTCCTAACTTTCACGGAACAATTTATCTCTCTGGAGAACTACCAGAGAATCTTCAACAAAATCCGAGTGTGAGGCGTGCCATCCACACCTACAATCGCGGCGTTCAGCAGGTCAAAAAAGGCAACTACGTTAAAGCGCTCTTCCTATTTCAAGGGGCCGTCAAGCAGAACCCTGAACTCGCGCAGGGTTGGAACAACCTGGCTTGGCTTGCGTGCATTAGGGGCGATTACAAAGCGGCGATTGCATACCGGCGGAAAGCGGTCTCTCTTGATCCACTCAAGACGGTGTACCGCGCAAACCTGATTACGGACCTTTATATCAGTGCTGGTCTTGACCCGGTCAACAACGTGCAACCAGGTCAAGAGTACATGCAACGGCGCACCGACTGGCAGATAACTGAGGCGCAACGGGAGGTGGGCTGGTTCATGCAACACCAGCCGAAGTCTGCTGTGACATGGATATTGCAGGGTGAGGTGTATGAAGTCAAAGGAGACCTGAATAGCGCTAAGATGTCATACATATACGCGATTGGGCTGGACCCACATTTGGCTGCAGCCCACGCCATGCTGGCTGGCGTTTGTCTAACCGAGGACGATTATGCAGACTTGCCATACCATACGGGCGCAGGTGAATTGCACGATACAAATGCCCTCTTTGAGCTAAACCGTGCTCACGATCTTGACCCGAACGAGCCGAACGCAAATTTTATGATGGCGAAACTACAAGCACTCAAAGGCAACCAGGCCGACGCAGCATCGTTGCTTCGTGACGCCATTAGAGCTGACCCGACGTTCAAAACAAATATCTTGGGTCCCAATGCCGACCCAGTCTTCGCTCAAGACCCAGTCTATCGGGCTGTTGCGATGGCACAATGAGGTTACTTTCCGACCAGAATGGGGCGATGCCACGCGCGCCCCAATAATTGGTCCGCTTGATTCCTGATAAGCCCGGCGTGATGCGGATGGGTGTGGGAGCGTCTCTAGCGCACAATGTAGCGAGGTGTGTCGCTGTGCCATTATTCGTACATTGGTTGGACATGGCGAAGACAACCAGCGAGCAGGCTATGAGGGCAGAGGCAGCGACTGCTCCGATTAGTTTTCCGCGCATGACTGTCTCCAATCCCCTGTTGCGCTATTATCGGCTGCTTTGGGCCAAAAATGCAGGCTAGCTCGGTAGAATTGCCTGGTTTTGATGACCCTGGATTCGCACCTGAAGCGGCGTAGTTTTTCCTGCTGTCCTAATCTTTCGGTTGTTGTATGGACCCGACACAAGAAGATGGCTCATCTCCCAAAGCGCTCTGGCAGGCGCTGGGCGGGTTTGTTGTTGGTATGATCTCGCTGCCGCTGGTGGCCTACGCGGTCATCAAGATCATCGTGCTGGGGATCACGCACGGCGGGGCGGTTCCGTTCTGGCTCTGGGGCGGCGGGTTCGTGCTGATGCTGGCGATTGAGACGGCGCTGGGGCTGCGGCTGCGGCGGGTGTCGGATGTGTGCGCGGTCGCTTTCGCTGTGGCGGCGTTCTTCAGCATCCTGGCGTCCGTCGGCATGATGACCGACCTCGCGCCGCTGCTGCTGCCGAAACAGCCGTGAGTGATATCGGGTATCATGGAGGTCACGCACGAAAGGGACTGTCATGCCGCTCAACGCCTACACGAAATGGATCACCCCGGCGATCCTGTTTTTCTTCTTCATGGTCTGCCTCGGGTTTTGGTCGCACAGGCTGCGCCACCACGCCGCGACGCCGCCCGCGCCTGCCGCCGCCCCGGCGCATCAATGAACGCGCTGACCCTGTAAATTTAACATTCCCTTAACAGAATTGTCGTCGCGCATCGGGTATCCCCTGCACGGACGCCTGCGGTCTTCCCAACCCATGCCCCCGCAGGTGCCGGAAGGATGCACTCGATGACGACACTGACACTCAGGACACTCACGCTGGCGGCGGGCGCGGGCCTGCTGCTCGCCGCGCACCCCGGTCTGGCCGCACCGACGGCCACCGCCGGATACACCATCTCCACCTTCGGCCTCGCGCCCGCCGGGGCGTCCAACCCCGACTCCATCGCCGTCAGCGGCTCCGATGTCTTCGTCGGCTTCGCCAACGGCTCCTCCAAGACCGGCGACCCCATGCTTGGCGACAGCACCATCGCCGAGTACGGCTACGACGGCTCGTTGCTGAACACGTTCAGCGTGGTCGGCCACAACGACGGGCTGAAGATTGATCCGAGCGGCAACCTATGGGCCTTCCAGAACGAGGACGGCAACCCGACGCTGACGATCTTTAACCTCAGCAACAGCACCAACTCCGGCCAGATCAATCTGACTTCCTCGAACAGCGGCGGCGGCTACGACGACGCCGTGTTCCAGAACGGCAACGTCTACATCAGCGCCTCTAACGCCCAGGCCACGGCGGCGAACAACCCCGACCCGGTCATCGTCAAGGCCACGCCGAGCGGGGGCAACTTCACGTTCACCTCGATCCTGAACGGGAACGCCGTCATCCCGAACAGCGCCGCGCCCGGCAGCGCGCCGGTCGAACAGAACCTGACCGACGCCGACTCGCTGACGACGACGCCGAACGGCAGCCTGCTGCTCACCGACCAGACGGCCAACGAGCTGATCACGGTCAGCAACCCCGGCACGGCCAGCCAGACGGCGAGCTTCGTGCCGACCACCGACAACGCGGGCAACTCGATTGACGTGGACGACACCGTGTTCCCCGGCGGCAAGTCCGGTCGTCTGCTCTTCAGCGACACCAGCGGCAACAACGTATACGCTATCTCCGGTAATCTGTCCGGCATGGCCTACTCGGCGGCCCCGGACGCCAACTTCGTCGGCTCCACGGACCTCGCCACCGGCGTGGTCACGCCCATCGTCACCGGCGTCAACGCCAAGGGCATGGGATTTCTGCCCGATGCCGCCCCGGCGGTTCCCGAAACGAGTGACCTCGCGCTCCTGAGCGGCGGCCTGGCCCTGCTTGGGCTGAGTGTCCGGCGCAAATCGGTCCGCAATCGGGTATCCTGACTCCAGAGATCAATGGCTTTCAGAAGGGGCGAGGTCTTGGCCTCGCCCTTTTCTTGTCTGGAGTGGAACCGGTGCTGGATGACGTCGTCAAGCGGAGTGAGCAGATCGAGGCGCGACTCACGGAGCTGAGTGTGCCGCTGGGAGTGTCCAGCAAGCAGGCCGAGGTCGCCGAGCTGGAGGCGCAGGCCGCCGGGGCGAACTTCTGGGACCAGCCCGCCGAGGCCCAGGCCAAGATGCAGCGGCTGGGCGAACTCAAGGAGGCGCTGGCCCCCTGGCTCGCTGCCCGCAAGCGCCTGGACGACTCCCTGACGCTGCTGGAACTGGCCCAGATGGAAGAGGAACCGGAGACCTACACCGTCGAGATCGGCAGGGAACTGTCCGGGCTGACCGAGGTGTTGGACACTCTGGAGATCGAGACGCTGCTGTCGGGCGCGCACGACGCCGCGCCCGCCCTGCTGGAGATCAACGCCGGGGCGGGCGGCACTGAGGCCAATGACTGGGCCTCCATGCTGCTGCGGATGTACCTGCGCTGGGCCGACCGGCGCGGCTTCAAAGTGGAGATCCTGGACGAGCTGGAGGGCGAGGGCGCGGGCATCAAAAGCACGTCCCTGCGGATCGAGGGCAAGAACGCTTACGGGCTGCTGCAAGGCGAACACGGCGTCCACCGTCTGGTCCGCCTGTCGCCGTTCAATGCCAACAACAAGCGGCAGACGAGTTTCGCGGGCGTGGACGTGGTCCCCGAAGTCGCCGAGGTGGAAGACATCCACATCCCGGACAAGGACTTGAAGCGCGAACACACCCTGAGCCGGGGCGCGGGCGGCCAGAACGTGCAGAAGAACGAGACCGCCGTGCGCCTGACCCACCTGCCCACGGGCATCGTGACCACCTGCCAGGACCAGCGCTCGCAGATCCAGAACTACGAGCGCGCGCTGCGCGTGATGAAGGCCAAGTTGCTGGAGATCGCCCGCCAGGAGCAGCGTTCGAGCATTGACGACCTGCGCGGCGAGCGCCGGGGAATCGAGTTCGGCTCGCAGATTCGCAACTACGTCTTCCAGCCCTACACTTTGGTCAAGGACACCCGGACCGCGCATGAGACGGGCGACGTCCTGCGGGTGATGAACGGCGAATTCGACGATTTTATTGATGCTTACCTGCGCTGGCAGCAGGCGCAGAAACACGAGTGACGTGATGAGACATGGATGGGCCGGACTGCTGGCCGTGAGTCTGGCCGTGGGAGTCCCAACGGTCGCACGGGCCGCGTCGGTGCAGGTGCAGGGGGCGCTGTCGAGCGCGGGTGACGCCATGCAGGAGACCGGGCTGGGGGACGTCATCGCCGACGCCGTCCGGCAGGCCGGTGGGGCGGATGTCGCCCTGGTGGCCGCCGATGAGGTCTCCGAGACGACCATCAACGCCGGGAACGTCGGCACGGATCAGTTCGTCAAGGCGTTGCGCTACGCCGATGACCCGACCGACACCGTGGTCATCCTCAGCCTGACCGGCGCGCAGTTGCGCCAGGTCATCGAGCGCTCCGTCGCCCGCGCCCCGCAGCCCTTCGACGGCTTCTTCCAGGTCTCCGGCCTGACGCTGCGTTACGACGCGGCCAAGCCCCAGGGCGGCCGCCTGACCATGCTCACCGTCGGCGGCGACCCCGTGCAGGATGGGCAGACCTACCGCGTCGCCACGTCCCGCCCTGTCGCCGACGGCTCCTTCGGCTACTTCCGCCTCTGGAAGCCCGCCGACATCGTGCAGGACACGCACACCAGCCTCGCCGCTGCCGTGACCCAATATCTCAACGCCCACAGGACGCTCAATGCCCCGACAGAAGACCGCATCACTCAGTAAAACGCTGACTCTGCTGCCCCTGCTGCTGACGGGCTGCCACGGCCAGCCCAGCGCGCAGGCGCAGGCACCCGCGCCGCCACCCCCTGCCGTCCACTCGTCCTTCAGCGGCGACGATGCCTATGCGATGCTGACGGCGCAGTGTGACCTCGGCCCACGCCCACCCAACACGGCGGCCCACGACAAGTGTGAGGCGCTGATTCTCAAGGACCTGACGCCCTACACGGACCGCGTCGTCCTGACCCCGTTCACGTTCCGCGACGACGCCCGCCACGTCACCCTGCACCTGACCAACATCCTCGGCGTCATCAACCCCATGGCCACCAAGAAGGTCATGCTGTTCACCCACTGGGACACGCGCCCCACGGCGGACAACGACCTGGACCACAAGGACCGGCCCATCGTCGGCGCGGACGACGGCGCGTCCGGGACCGCCGTGCTGCTGGAACTCGCCCGCGTGTTCCATCAGAAACGGCCCGATGTCTGCGTGGAATTATTGTTTGTGGACGGCGAGGACTGGGGGCCCGGCGATGATAAAATGTACCTGGGCGCGATCCACTTCGCCCAGAATCCCGGCCCCTACCGCCCGAGCTACGCCATCCTGCTGGACATGATCGGCGACAAGAACGTGACCATCCACCGAGAGATTGATTCGCAGGGTGCGCACCCGGAACTCAACGACATGGTCTGGAACGCCGCCGACGCGCTCGGCGACGGCGCGCACTTCCCCGACGACACCAAGTGGCAGATTTCAGATGACCACGACTCGTTCAACGCCGCCGGCATCCCCGCCATTGACCTGATTGACTTCGACTACCCCTACTGGCACACTCTTCAAGATACGGCGGACAAGTGCAGCCCCGACAGCCTGAAGGTCGTCGGGGATGTCATGGCGAAGGTCATCTATGACCAGCGGTAGGCGCGTCCGACAGTAGCCGCCACACCACCGACAGCATGATGGCGGCGTGGCCGGTCCAGAGTGCCGTCCGCCACCAGTTGGTCCTCGCCAGCGACCGCCAGGCCTCTTCATCCCAGCCCCGGCTGAGCGCGCCGTGCAATGGGACGGAGACCAAGAACGTCACGGCCCACGTCAGCACGGCAAGGGCAAAGCCAAAAACAAGCAACGAGCGGGGAACGCCCGGCGGCGGGGACAGCGCCAGCAGGCCGGACGTGCCCAGCTCCAGCACCATCGGCAGCAGGACCACCCATGTCATCCGCTGGGTGTGCGCGTCATGGTACGCCGTCCATCCGGCCTGGCCGACCCGATCAAACAGGGCGTAGTGGACGAGCTGCACCGTCCAGATCACGCCGGTCATGTACAGGGCGGACGCCAGGCAGACCAGCAGTGTGACCAAGCGCAGGCTGGGGGGCAAGTGCGGCATAAGACCTTGCTTACATAACAGGCGGCTGAACGCGAGGGAGTGCACGCGAGGGAGTGAACTCCTCTCGCTACGGAACCGTGTCCTCGCGGACACAAGAAGAAGTGCTGTGTGGGCGGCTCTTCCGTCCGGTAGGACGATGTTGCGTAGCGAGAGGGATTTATCCCCTCGTGTTCAGTCCCGCGTCCCGGCTTTTGCCAACGCGACGCGCGTCGCCAGGACGACGCCCCGGCGGCTCGCGGCCTGCTCCACGATGATTCGCACCCCGGAGGGCGTCAGGCCCTCTTCGTCGAAGACCTCCAGCGTGTTGCGGCCCCGGCTGATCCAGCACTCCGGCAGGTAGACGCCGTCCACGAGTTGCCCCTGCCCGGACTGGTCCCGCGAGACCTCCGGGTAGCGGCCCAGGTTGTGGCCGTTGAGCCAGACGAAGCCGCGCGACAGGGTGGACGTCTGCACCCGCAGGATCGGGTGCGGCCCGTTTGGGCCGGGAGGAGTCGCCGTGAACTCGGCCCGGTACCAGGCCGGGACGCCCGGCGCGGTCCCGGCGGCCAGCGGCCTCCAGGACGGCGCGGCGGGCGGGGGCGGGGTCTCGCCGCCGCGCATGCGCCAGCCCGTCAGCACGGTCCCGTCGGCGATGCCGCCGTTCAGGGTGACGCGCCCCAATCCCCCACCCGCCGCCGTGTTCTGTACCAGCACCGCCAGCACGTTCGGCCCATTCGCGTTCCAGGCGGCATCCAGATTGACCTGGGCGTTGGCGTTGATGCCGACGCTCCCGGCGACCTGCCTGCCGTTGAGGTACACGGTTCCCAGGTCGTCCACACTGGCCAGGATCAACTGCCGGTGCGGGCCGGGGGTGTCCGGCAGCACGGCGCGGAACCAGGCGTAGCCGACTCGCCCGTGGAACACGTCGTCGTAAGGGTGGGCGTCCTGCCAGCCCGCGCCCGTCGTGTCCAGCGCGGGCGCGGCCAGTGTCGCGGCGTCATTGGGGCCATTGTCGTCGGCCTTCCAGCGGAACAGGGGGATGTCCTGGGAGTGGACGTTTTCCTGGATCAGCCGCACCGGGCCGGTGACGCCCTTGGCGTCAATGGTGTCCATCGGGCCGTAGTAATTGAACAGCTTGTTGCGCCCGTAGTGGGCGGTCAAGATGGCGAGAGTGTTGGGACCGGCGTTCAGATGGACCGTCAGGCGGCTCGGCTTGGGGCGTGGCGTCAGGTCGTCGTTCCCGCTCCGGTTCATGTCCGCGCTGCCGACACGGACGCCGTTGACGAATCCCGTCAGCCAGTCCGCGTAGTCGCCGATCTCGATCTGGTAGGTCCCGGCGGCGGGCGGCGTGACCTGTGTGCGGTACCAGGCGTAGGCCCCATAGCCGCCGTCCGCCCCCATGGGGCGGGGCTGGGCGGAAGCCAGCCAGCGCGAGTCGTCGAAGCCGGGCTGCGCCTGCGGCACGGAGGCGTCGGCGACCCACGCGCCCAGCGCGGGCGGTGTCGCCGGGGCCGTGAGCGCGCCAGGCACGGGCGTCGGCAGCACGGGCGTCTCGCCGGTCGCCGTGAAGACCAGGGGCGGGAACGGGGGCGGCGTCGGCGTCAGGCCCGCCTGTTCCGTTTGCAGCACTAGGCGGCCGTTTTGCAGACCGGCCTCGCCGACGTAGTCCGGCCCGCAGACGAGTTCCGTCTGCCCATTCACCGGCACGAACCAGGTGCGGTCGGCTTCGGCCGCGCTCTCGGCCAGGACGCGCACGGTCCGTGCGCCGACCCGGAACGTGTACGCCTCCGGCCCGTCCGCCGGGAAGACGGCCTGGAGAACGACTGTTTCCCCGGCGTCCACCAGCGAGTCGCCCGCTGATTTCGGTCGCTCTTTGATGAAAACGCCGTGGCCGGGGACACGGAAGCGCAGTTCGCCCGGCTCGCCCGGAGCGCCGTAGATGACCAGCGTGGTCGTGTCGCCCTGTGTGGTGACGCCGAGTATCCGTGCCGCGCCCAAGGTCAGGCTGACGTGGGGCAGCAGCGGGTAGCCCGTGACGATGGGGATGATCTCGCCCGCCTCCAGGCGCATGGGCCCCGCCTTGGGGGAGAGCCGCCCGTAGCCGCCGCTCACCTGGACCGTCTGCGGCACAAATCCGCTGTTGTCCAGGAAGCAGATGCGGCCCGCCGGGCCGCGCCGACTGGTGACGCGCACGGCGGGGTTGGACGCCGTCAGGACGCCGCCCCCGCCGTCGGCGGCGACGGAGTTAGCGAGGACAAGCGGGAACGACGCGGCGAACAGGGCGGCCCGCTTCAGGGGGAAGTAGTCCGAGCGCAAGTCACCCGCCTGGCCGATTGGGGAGCCGAAGTCATAGGAGGCCGCCTGCTCGTTGCAGTTCCAGGTGTCGAAGTCGGAGCCGCCGGCCATGACATAGTGCGAGTAGCCCGCGCCGCCGTAGGCGATGATCTTCCAGGTCGCCCGGACCAGCTTGCGTTGCTTGTCCGGGGAGACGCCGTACCAGCCGACCCATCCCGTCCAGAACTCGGTGCTGTACCAGGGCGTCGTCCGCGCCGAGGTGTCGAAGGGGTCGTCGCCCGCCGGGTCGTCGCTGTGGTTGAGGCCGCTGAAGAAGTAGGGGACGACTACTCCCGCGCGCAGCGCCACCTGCTGATAGTGCCGGTAGTAGGCGTCCGGCAGGTCCGTCCCGCCGCCGCGCGTGTTCTCGTTCTCCAGTTGCACCATGATGACCGGCCCGCCGCGCGTGATCTGGTTCTGGACGATGATGGGGAACAGGCGATTCCAGTACGGCGTCACGGCGGCGTAGAAGGGCGCGTTGTCGGTCATGGGCAGCAGGCCCGGCTTGAAGCGCAGCCAGACCGGCAGGCCGCCCGTGTCCCACTCGGCGTTGATGTACGGCCCGGCGCGCACGATGGCGTACATCCCCAGCGAGTGGATCAGCTGGAGGTAGGCGTTGAGGTTGTGGTTGCCGGTGGTGAAGTCGAACTGCCCCTCGCGCGGCTCGTGGAAGTTCCAGAAGGCGTAGGTCTGGATGGTGTTGTAGCCCGCCCGCTTGATGCGCAGCAGCCGGTCGCGCCACTGCGCGCGCGGGACGCGGGCGTACTGCATCTCCCCGGCGACGATGAAGACGCGCTTGCCGTGAATCAGGAAGCCGCGCCCGTCCAGGGCGATGAAGGGCCGCGCGGACGGGGCCGGCGGGAACAGGGCGTCGTTGGCGTTGGGCCACCCGAAGGCATGGGCGCAGGGTGCGCAGACCGTGAGCAGCAACGCGGCGAGGGGCAAAGCGCCCAGGAGACGGCGGAGGATATTCATGGGGGTATTTCCATTATAGTCCCGGTCCGTGTCCGGTGTCAACGCGAGAGAGAAAGTTCAGTCGGCCCAGGGGTAGAAGTTGTAGACCAGCCCGCGCCACTCGCCGTGTTCGTCAAAGAAGGCGTGGACTTCCTTGTCCGTGACGGCCCGGCCCAGTTCCCGCGCGAGACGTGCCCGTGCCACGGAGTCGGCGTTGACGTGTTCCGGCCTACCCAGATACAGCATCAGGCAGGCCGCGCCGTAGGGGCCGATGCCGGGCAGGGACAGCAGGCGTTTTCGCAGCGCCGAAGCGTCGGGGTTTTCGTCCTGCCATGCCTCTATGTCCAGCCTGCCGTCGGCGATCTGCGCGGCGATGGCATGAACGTAGGCGCTCCGGTAGCCCATGCGGGCGTGGGCAGAGAACCCGTCGAGCGGGACGGCGGCGATGCGCTTTGGCGTTGGGAAGGCGCGGCCCTCCGCGCCGAAGTGCCGCACCAGCCGATCCGTCATGGCGATGGTCTGTGCCCAGGTCGTGTTGGTCGTGGCGATGACCTTGACGACGTCCTCAAAGAGCGTGGGGGAGCGCAGCATCCGGCCCCGACGGCATTCCACCAGGTGCGCCAGCGCCGGGCGCGCTTGGCAGTGGGCGTGGAAGCCGCCCATCGGCAGATCAAGCTGAAGCATTCGGCGCACCCGACGCACGACGTCGGTTTCGTTGCCCTCGCCTTCCACGGTGACTGACACGCCCCCATCCGCGCCATGCATTCGCAGTAGCACGACGGCCCCCTCGACCAGTTCTTCCACCCGCTCCAGAACTTGCGGCTCCTCGTGCCACACGAAGGGTGGCAGGCGACGCCAGCCGTGGGCCGACACGGCTTCTGGAAACGAGAAATCGGGGGGCGTCGGGACGCGCACAATCATGCTGTCATTATAGCCGGTTCGGGTCTCCCCGGCCAATAGACCTCTTGCGTAAGTCCCCGACGTTGCGCCCGGCATTTTCAATGCCGGGCTACGGGGTCTGCGGCCAAGCGTCCTGCGGACGGCAGACTAACGGTGACGTTCTGCTCTTGCGTCCGCAGGACGCCCGGCGTCTGCGCCCACGAGCCAGGGGTTTTCAACCCTTGGGGACCTATGCAAGAGGTCTAGAGCGTGTTAGGCACTTTCGGGCTTGTCTTGTGCCTTTGAGCGTCTTGAGGCGCAAGATGTGTGCCGCATGACTCGTGAAGCAGGCCAATGGGCGTTATTTCTACCAGACAGACTGATACTCTTTGATGTCAGAAGCCAGTAGATGCTCAGAAAAAGTGCCTAACACGCTCTAATAAAAACCGTCAAAAAAATTTTGCTTGACAAGAACGTGAGAGTGTCTTATAATCTCATCACTGACAGCACAGTTCATTGTGTGCGAAACTCTGCTGTCACAGTATGAAGTTTATATCGCAATCATTGCCACATAAGGAGTCTGACGCTCAGCGCGCCCCCTGTGTCGGGGGAGGTTACGGAACGGAGCCATTGTGGCTCATAAGGACCCTCTGGAGGACATCGGAGTGAAATTCTCGTTTCAACAGGCCAGCCAACGCCTGCGACTCGCCGCCGGGATGGTGATGCTCGCACTGCTCTGCACGGGCGTCGCCAACGCGACCACCTACTACGTCAGCACGGGAGGCAGCGACAGCAACAGCGGCACGTCCCAATCCAGCGCGTGGCAGAGTCTCGCAAAAGTCAACGGCTTCCCCTTTCAGCCGGGCGACCAAGTTCTTTTCCAGTGTACCGACAAATGGTACGGCGCCCTCAACCCGCAGGCCGGGGGCGCGGCGGGCAACCCGATCACGTTCAGTTCCTACGGCTCCGGCAGCCCGCCCCTGTTCACCGGCGGCATCACGCTGCCCAACTCCGGCTTCACCAACGTCGGCGGCAGTGTCTGGCAGCTCAGTGTGCCCGCCCAGATCAACGAGGTCTACGTCAACAAGGTCGCCCTGATTCCGGCGAACCCCAACGCCAACCAGCAGGTCGCGGCGATTCCCAACTCCTGGTACTGGTCGAACGGTGTGCTGCAGATCAACGTGGCGACCAACCCGAACACGGACGGCAACCTCTATGAAGGGGCCGTGCTGCAGGACCTGATCTGCAACGGCAACCCGGCCACCTCCACGTTTTACAGCCACCTGGTCTTCACCAATCTCCAGGAGGAAGAATCGGGGTCGCTGACCGGCGGCGACGGCTATGGCGTCCGTCTCCAGAACGGCCTGGACCTGACCCTGAACAACATCATCTCCACCCGCTGCGGCAAGCACAGCTTCGGCGTGATCAACTCCACGCAGGTCACGCTGAATTCCTGTCAGGCGTCGTACCCGATGCCCGGCCTACAGTCAAACGGCGGCTACTCGGCCTATGTCTCCTACGGGGACAACTCCGGCCCCGGCTTCCAGAATCAGACGTCCGTGTACAACAATTGCACCGGCGACCACATGGAGGACACGACGCCCAACCAGCAGTATCAGGACACGAACTACGAGTTCTTCACGTGCCACGGCCCCAACCTCGGCTCCGTGACGCTGAACAACTGCGACGCCTATAGCACCAGCGGGGGCGGCGCGGGCGCACACTGGACGATCAACAATCAGGAGTCCGGCGCGAGGATCGAGATTCACGGCGGCTACCAGTACAACAACCAACTGGTGATGCAGGGCAACACGAACGGGACGGGCGGCAACCTGATCGTGGACGGCCTGACCATGCAGGGACCAGGCCCCAACGGCACCAACGGCGCCACGTCCACCATTGACATGGAGTGCAGCAACGCCATCGTCCAGAACGTCGTGATGGAGAACCTCAACATCGGCTACTTTCTCTATCAGGCGGCCATCCAGGACAGCGGCCAGAACAACACGATCCGGTTCAACACGCTCGTCAACGACCCGAGTTCCTATGACGCCAGCCTCCTGAATTCGAACACGACGGGAGAAAGTCTGTATGGCAACATCCTGGTCAACCCCGGCAACCCGATCCAGGGCAAAGCGCCGGCAACCAACCTCGACAACCTGATTTACACCAACACCAGCGGCGCGGGCTTCATCAACGGCGGCGCGGACAACTTCGGCCTGGTGTCCAGCTCTCCGGCGCGGGACTACGTCCCGACCTCGCTGGCCTATCCCCTCACGGACATCGTCGGGACATCACGGCCCGACGGAAGCGCGAACGACGCCGGAGCCTATCAGTACACGAACGGCCTGCCCCCGCCGCCGTCCGTCACCAGCGCGGCCACGGCCGCCGGGACGTTGGGTTCCCCGTTCAACTACCAGATCACGGCCAGCAACAGCCCGACCAGCTACGGCGAGACGGGGACGCTCCCGGCGGGCCTGTCGCTGAACGCCTCCTCCGGCGTCATCTCCGGCACGCCCACCGCAACCGGGACGTCGAGCGTGACCGTCAGCGCGACCAACGGGGCCGGCACCGGCAGCGCGACCCTGACCATCACCGTCAGCAACCCCTCGCCGCCGGTCATCACCAGCGCGACCACGGCCTCCGGCTCCGTCGGCTATACATTCACTTACCAGATCACGGCCTCGAACAGCCCGGCGAGCTACGCTGAGACGGGGACACTCCCGGCGGGCCTGTCGCTGAACACGTCCACGGGAGTCATCTCGGGCACACCCACCGCCACAGGAACGACCTCGGTGACGATCAAAGCCTCCAATCTGGGAGGGACGGGTTCTGCGACTCTCACGATCTCGGTCGGAAACCTGCCCCCGACACCCTACGGAGTCTACGCCCTGTGGACGCCCGGCACGACCATCACCAACGGCGGCGCGGACAGCTACGGCAACGGCTACAATTCCAGCCTCGTCGGCGGCTCCGTCACCTACAACGGCACGACACTCACCCTGGGTCCGGCTAACGCCGCCGACGCCTTCAGCAGTCAGACCGTCAACCTGCCCGCGGGTTCGTACACCCAGCTCAATATGTTCGCCTCGGCGGTCGGGGGAACACTGACCAACCAGAAATTCGTCGTGACGCATACGGACGGTACGACCGAGTCGTTCACCCAGAGCCTCAGCGACTGGGGCGGCTCCATGGGATACGCCGGGGAGACGGTCCTCAACACCCAGCCGACACGCCTCGCCTCCGACGGGTCGGTCTCGCAGAACCCGACGTTCATCTTCGGATACACGTTCACGCTGAACGGCAAGCCGGTCCAGAGTGTCACGCTTCCCAACACCCGGCAGATCATCGCCTTCGGGTTCACGAGCGGCGGCGGCTCGGCACCGCCCCCGGCGATTACCAGCGCGGCGACGGCCTCCGGCACGGTCGGCGCAGCCTTCACCTACGCGATCACGGCCTCGAACAGTCCCACCAGCTACAGCGCGACCGGTCTTCCGGCGGGGCTGTCCGTGAACACGTCCACGGGCGTCATCTCCGGCACACCCACGGCGGCAGGCACATCAAGTGTCACCCTCAGCGCCACCAACGCCGCCGGGACGGGCACAGCCACGCTCGCGCTGACGATCAACCCGGCACCACCAGTGATTACCAGCGCGACGACGGCGAGCGGGACCGTCGGCAAGGCCTTCGCCTACACCATCACGGCCTCAAACAGCCCGACGAACTACGGCGAGACGGGGACGCTTCCGGCGGGCCTGTCGCTGAACACGACCAGCGGTGTGATCTCCGGCACTCCGACCGCAGCCGGGACGACCTCGGTGACGATCAAGGCGACGAACGCGGGCGGCACGGGGAGCGCCACGCTGACGATCACGGTCAGCAGCGCGGTGTCTCCGCCGGTCATCACCAGCGCCACCACGAAGTCGGGCACGGTCGGCAGTGCGTTCTCATACACCATCACGGCCAGCAACAGTCCAACGAGCTACGGCGCGACGAGCCTGCCCGCAGGCCTCACAGTCAACACGTCCACGGGCGTGATCTCCGGCACGCCCACGGCGCAGGGCGTCTCCACCGTCACCGTCAGCGCCACTAACGCAGGCGGCACGGGGTCGGCGACCCTGACTGTCACCGTCAGCAGCCCGGCCACCTCCTACAATGTCTACGCCCTGTGGACACCGGGGACGGCCATCACCCACGGCGGCGCGGACAGCTACGGCAACGGCTACAATTCCAGCCTCGTCGGCGGCTCCGTCACCTACGCCGGCAACGCGACGACATTCGCCGCGCCCAACGCGGCGGACGCCTGGAGCGGTGTGACGGTGGCTCTGCCTGCGGGGACGTACACGCAGCTGAACATGATCGGCTCCGCCGTCGGCGGCACCGTCACCGGCCAGGTGTTCACGGTGAACTACACGGACGGCACCACGCAGTCGTTCACGCAGAACCTCAGCGACTGGGGCAGCACCCAGGGCTACGCCGGGGAGACCGTGGTGAACTTTCAGACGACGCGCTTGGCGCAGAACGGATCGGTCGCTCAGATTCCGACATACATCTACGGCTATACGTTCACGCTGAACGGCAAGTCCGTCCAGAGCATCACGCTGCCCAGCACCCGCCAAGTCATCGCCTTCGGGTTCAGCACCGGCACGGGGACGGCCTCGGCCAAGCCGGTCATCACCGGGTCCGGCACGGCGAGCGGCACGGTCGGCAGCCCGTTCTCCTACCAGATCTCGGCGACCAACGTGCCCACCAGCTACGGCGCGACCGGTCTTCCGGCGGGCCTCACAGTCAACACGTCCACGGGCGTGATCTCCGGCACGCCCACGGCGCAGGGCGTCTCCACCGTCACCGTCAGCGCCACCAACGCGGGCGGCACGGGGTCGGCGACCCTGACCGTCACCGTCAGCAGCCCGGCCACGCCCTACAGCGTCTACGCGCTGTGGACGCCCGGCACGACCATCACCAACGGCGGGGCTGACTCCTACGGCAACGGCTACAACGCCTCGCTGGTCGGGTCAACACTCACCTACAGCGGGACCAGCATCACGCTCGGCCCCGCCAACGCGGCGGACGCCTGGAGCGCCCAGACGGTCAGCCTGCCCGCCGGCTCGTACACGCGGCTGAACGTGTTCGGCTCCGCCGTCGGCGGCACCGTCACCGGCCAGGTGTTCACGGTGAACTACGCGGACGGCACCACGCAGTCGTTCACGCAGAACCTCAGCGACTGGGGCAGCACCCAGGGCTACGCCGGGGAACTGGTGATCAACCACCAGACGACGCGCTTGGCACAGAGCGGCTCGTCGGCCTCGATCCCGACGTATATCTACGGGTACACGTTCACGCTGAACGGCAAGTCCGTCAAGAGCGTCACGCTGCCGAACACCCGCCAGGTCATCGCCTTCGGGTTCACGCACAACTAGGCCCTCGGGCAAGACCCTCGGCCCGGCATGACGGAAACGTTGTGCCGGGCTTTCTTCTCACGAACTTGGAGCCGTCATGAAATCCGCTCACGCCTTTTCGAGCCGCGCCGCGATGTTGGTCCTTGCGCTAGGCATGATCTGCCTGTTAGGCCGTGTGGCGCAGGCGCAGGGCCTGCAGGTCACCTATGGCTCCCAGGGGCTTGCCACGTTGTCCTACAATGGCGTCCAGTTGGTCAACACAGCGGCCAACGGCTCGGAGGCGTTCACGGTCTATGAGTACGAGCGAGTCCCGGCCGGTGGCACGGCGACGGACTACTATTCCTGGAACGGCGGCTATACGACCAGTTGGAACGCGACGCAAAACACCCTGACTTGGGCCTACGCCTGGGGCGTGGTCAGTTGTCATTACAGCGCCACGTCCAGCGCGCTGAACATGACGATGACCGTGACGAACACGACGCCGGGGGACACCATCAACGGTGTTGATATCTTCCCCCTCGCCGTGCGGTTCCCGACTATGCCCGTCGGATACTCTCAGAACGCCGTGCAGGCAGGGTACACAGGCGATGGTCCCAACGTTCAAACGGCGGACTACGGCAGTGGGGTTGTGGACCTCTGCAACACCGATGTCGTGAATAACCTCTACTGTGGCTTTTTCCCCATCAACAACAACACGTCGCCGTACACGACTTTTACCATCTGGGCGTCGTCGCTGCCGCTCGGCTTCCAGCCGCCCAGTCTGCCGATCTTTGACCGGCCGATTCCCGCCGGACAGTCGGCGACGTATACCGTCTCTCTCCGGTTCGGCCCGGAGGGCAGCAGTGGGCTGACCCTGGCCGGGGATGTCCTACAGAACTTCGCCTCCCAATGGCCCTTCCAGGCAAGCTGGAACGACCACCGTAGCATCGGTGTGCTGTTTCTAGCCACAAGCCAAGCGCACCCCCAGGACAACCCCCGTGGGTGGTTCAACAACTCCGCGTCCATCAACACGACCACGCAGGTGGGCATCCAGGCGTTTCAGCAGCAGGTCATGCAGTACGCGCAGACGAGCATCGGCATCCTGAAGCAGATGAACGCCCAGGGCATGATTCAGTGGGACGTGGAGGGGCAGCAATTCCCCCAGCCGACCAGCTACATCGGCGACCCGACGCTGCTCTCAACCATGGCACCGGAGATGGACGGCATCGCCGACCAATACTTTGCCGCTTTCAGAAACGCGGGATTTCAAGTCGGCCTGTGTATTCGCCCGGAGCAGCTGCAGCTCAGCCCTTCCGTCCAGCAGAACCAGGTGTCGGACCCGGCCACGGAAGTCATCAACAAGATCAATTACGCGAGGCAGCGCTGGGGCTGCACACTTTTCTACGTCGACTCCAATGTGGACGCGAACGGCGTGA
Source organism: Capsulimonadaceae bacterium (assembly GCA_965277485.1). Lineage (GTDB taxonomy): Bacteria > Armatimonadota > Armatimonadia > Armatimonadales > Capsulimonadaceae > JAFAZD01. Next base: position 94,947 of record CBDICZ010000008.1, read on the forward strand.
CTTACGACGCCTCCGTTTTCCAGAAGATCGCCAACGCGGAGCCCGGCGTCTTGGTTATCCCGGAACATAGCAACACCAAGTACTATGCCTATACAGCGCCCTATGCGGCGATGACCAATGGCGACCTCGGAACCACGCTCCAGGCAGCCGCGACCTACCCCGGTGCCTTCTGCGCCGTTTACACCGCCGATGGCGACATGACCGACGACTTCAACACGCTGGTCGGCAATGTCAGTCGTGGTGACCTCCTGATGTTCCGAAGCTGGTTCGACGATGAGCCGGGCAACGGCGATGTCCGCAACATCTATGCCGGCGCAAACGCCGGCCTGCCCGTCATCACTAGTTCCGGCACGGCGAACGCGACGGTCGGCTCCGCGTTCTCCTACCAGATCACTTCCGAAAACGGCCCGTACAGCTTTGCCGCCTCCGGCCTGCCGTCCGGCCTCACCGTCAACGCCTCCACGGGGCTGATCACCGGCACACCGACTGCCACGGGTACCTCTACGGTCACCCTCAGCGGCACCAACTGGGGCGGGACCGGCAGCAAAAATCTGGCCCTCACGATCGCCAAATCAGCGCCCTCCGCGCCGGTCATCACCAGCGCGACGACGGCGAGCGGAACCGTCGGCAAGACTTTCGCCTACACCATCACGGCCTCGAACAGCCCGACGAGCTACGGCGCGACCGGTCTTCCGGCGGGCCTCACAGTCAACACGTCCACGGGCGTGATCTCCGGCACGCCCACGGCGCAGGGCGTCTCCACCGTCACCGTCAGCGCCACTAACGCGGGCGGCACGGGGTCGGCGACCCTGACCGTCACCGTCAGCAGCCCGGCCACGCCCTACAGCGTCTACGCGCTGTGGACGCCCGGCACGACCATCACCAACGGCGGGGCTGACTCCTACGGCAACGGCTACAACGCCTCGCTGGTCGGGTCAACACTCACCTACAACGGGACCAGTCTCACCCTGGGTCCCGTCAACGCCGCCGACGCCTGGAGCGGTGTGACGGTGGCTCTGCCTGCGGGGACGTACACGCGGCTGAACATGATCGGCTCGGCGGTGGGGGGGATCGTGACGGGGCAGGTGTTCACGGTGAACTACGCGGACGGCACCACGCAGTCGTTCACGCAGAACCTCAGCGACTGGGGCAGCACCCAGGGCTTCGCTGGGGAGACGGTGGTGAACCACCAGACGACGCGCTTGGCACAGAGCGGCTCGTCGGCCTCGATCCCGACGTATATCTACGGGTACACGTTCACGCTGAACGGCAAGTCCGTCAAGAGCGTCACGCTGCCGAACACCCGCCAGGTCATCGTCTTCGGGTTCACGCACAACTAGCGGGCGCGATCTCTGGGAACGAATAGTCAGGCGGGTCAGCGGAACAGGGCCTCGATATCCTGTCGGGTCAGCGACTTGAACAGGCCCGCCTCCGTGCCGACCAGGCGGCTGACCAGGGAGCGCTTGCGCTCCTGCAATTCCAGTATCTTCTCCTCCACGGTGTCGCGCGCGATGAACTTGTGGACGAACACCGGCTTGTCCTGGCCGATCCGGTGGGTGCGGTCCGTCGCCTGCATCTCCACGGCGGGGTTCCACCAGGGGTCCACATGCAGCACATAGTCGGCGGCGGTCAGGTTCAGGCCCACGCCGCCCGCCCGCAGGCTGATCAGGAAGAACGGCAGCGACGGGTCATTTTGGAAGCGGTCCACCCGCTCCTGCCGGTCTTTGGTCTTGCCGTCCAGGTACTCGTAGGGAATGCCGCGCGCGTCCATCTCCGCGCGCAGCAGCGTCAGCATCCCGACGAACTGCGAGAAGACCAGCGCCTTGTGCCCCTCGGCCCGCAGGGTCTCCAGCGTCTCCAGTAGCGTGTCCATCTTGGCCGACCCGGCCCCCGACAGCGGCTCGACCAGGCGCGGGTGGTTGCTGATCTGGCGCAGCCGCAACAGCCCCTCCAGAATCTTCATGCGGACGGTGTCCAGGCCCTGCTCATCCAGCAGGCCCAGAATCTGCGCCCGGAACTCGTCCCGCCGCTGGTCGTACATCCTGCGTTGCGCCGGCTCCATGTCGGTCAGGACGATCCGCTCGGTGCGCGGCGGCAGGTCGCGGGCGACCTGGTCCTTGGTGCGGCGCAGCAGAAACGGGCGGACCAGGCCGCGCAGGGACTTGGCGGCGGCCTCGTCCTGCCCCTTCTCGATGGGGGCCGCGAATTCCGACCGGAACTGCTCCAACGTGCCGAGCAGGCCGGGGTTGACGAACGCGAACTGGGACCACAGCTCCAGCGTGGAGTTTTCTACGGGCGTCCCCGTCAGCGTCAGCCGGTGGTCGGCCTGTAGGAGACGTGCCGCCCGGCCCGACTGCGACAGCGGGTTCTTGATGGCCTGGGCTTCGTCCAGGATGACGTAGTGGAACCGGTGCCGGCGCAGCATCTCGATGTCGCGCAGCAGAATCCCGTAGGTGGTCAGGACGAGGTCGTGGCCGTCGAACCCGGCGATGTCGCGGGCGCGCGTCGGGTGGGCGTGGCTGAGGACGCGCAGGCCCGGCGTGAAGCGCGCCGCCTCCCGCTCCCAGTTGGACACCAGCGAACGCGGCAGCACCAGCAGCGTGGCCGCTGTGGATGCGCCCCGCTCGTACAGGGACTGGAGGAATGTAAGGGTTATTACAGTTTTTCCTAATCCCATGTCGTCGGCGAGGCAGCCGCCGAACTCGTAGTCGTGCAGGAAGTGCAGCCAGTCCACGCCCGCCTTCTGGTAGGGCCGCAGGGTGGCGTTCAGATTCTTCGGGAGCGGCTGAGATTTGACCTTGTCGAAGGCGCGCAGGCGCTCGCGCCGCCGCAGGAATTCCGGGTCCGCCTCCACCGGCTCGCCATCGTCCATGAGCTGGTCCAGCAGGCCGAGCTGGGAGTTCGCCAGGCGCAGGCCTGCATCGGTCTCGTCCGCGAAGGCGAACAGGGCGCGGTAGCGCTCCAGCCACTCATCGGGAATCTCGCCGATGGTGCCGTCGGCCAGCTTGACGAACCGCTCGCGCCGCCGCACGGCCCGGCGGATGTCCTTCAGGGCCAGCTCCTGGTCACCGTAGGACACCACGGCGTCTAGATCAAACCAGTCGATGCCCGATGAGACCCGCCAACTGAGCTGGGGCGGGTTCCGGTTGATGCGTGCGGAGGTCAGCGCTTCCTCGCCGAAGACCTCGAACCCGGCGGCGGCTAGGCGCGGCACCTGGCGCAGTAGAAAGTCCACGGGGGCGACGCCCGCGCGCAGGGCGAACAGGCCCGGCTCCGGCCCGCGCTTGAGGCCGTACTCGGTGACGGACTGCCGCAGGGCCTCCTCCTGGTCCGCGCGGCGGGCGACGCGGGCCACGGTCAGGCCGTCGGACGGGCGCAGCAGCAGCGTCTCCGCCGCCGCCTTCTCGTAGGGGACTTCCAGATCGCCGTAGCCGAAGCGCAGGGCCGCGCCCAGCTCGCCCTGCTGCTCGGTCAGGTACAGGCGCGGCTGCGGGTCGCCGCCCGCATCCTCCCAGGCGACGGCGTCGCCGGTGATCGGGACCCGCGCGGCCAGCGGCAGCAGGAACCGCTCCACGAACGTCTCCCGCTCGTCGTCCGGGATGAGCAGGTCGGGGCTGCGCCCGAACATCTCGACCACCGGGCCGCCGCCCCCCTCCACCGGCAGGGCGATTCCCTCGTGCAGCAGCCACAGGGGGTCGGCGCAGAGGCGCACCAGGGCGGGGTCGTCCAGCGCGACGGCCTCGGCCCCCGTCCGCAGGGTGGCCCGCAGCCGCAGGCCGTGACTGTCCTCGCGCACATCCAGCATGGGCACGGCGGGCTGGGCGGCGACTTCCACGAGGTGCTGGAACGGGCTGTTCTCGGACCCCTGGAAGATGTCCGCCCCGCGCAGCAGCGGCAGGAAGTTCTTCGCCGCCGTGGCCGCGCTGCCGGGGTAGTCGTAGCCGCTCTCGCGCGTGATCGCCAGCAGTTGCAGGGCGGCGCGGTTCGTGTCGGTGACGTTGACGTAGTGGCGTGAGTCGGTCTTGGAGCGCACAGGCTTGGCCTGCGCGCCCAGGCGCTCGCGCTTGATGGCCTTGAGCAAGGCGCGGGAGTCGGCCTGCGGGTCGGGGAACGCGCCCGCCGGCAGGCTGTAGGCGTAGACGCCCCAGGACGAGTAGCGCTGCTGGAGGCTGAGTAGCAGCAGCAGCTTGGGGGCGGGCGCGGCCCTGGGCGGGGCGGCCTCCAGCGCTTGGGTCAGGATGTTCTCCCAGGTCAGGCGGGGGTGGGCGCGCAGGTAGTCGCGCAGGACCAGCGCGGAGGCGACGACGTGCTTGCAGACCACGTCCGGGTCGCCTCCAGCGAGCGGGCAGTCGCACAGGAAGTAGACACTGCCGTCCGCCATCTCCGCCAGCACGTCATAGGGGCGCGGCGCGCTCCCGCGCACCTGGAGGTGCGCCCCGTCCTCGTCCACGCGCCGCAGCAGCACCCGCCGCTGCCGATAGTAAACTTGCCCGCGTTGCTCCGTCGCCCGGTCGGTCTGTCCGAGCAGGCGTGGGACGTTCAGCGTGTCCACCGTCAGGATGTTCTTGGGCATGGTGAGTTAGATCGTGTCCGGCGGAATGACCGTGATGCCCGCCCCCAGGCCCGGCGGCAGCGCCTGGAAGCGCGCGAAGTCCTGGACGTTGAACGTCAGCAGGTGCGTGACGTTGTAGACCAGCATGGCGGCGACCAGGCGCGCGTCATGGACCTGCTTGCCCATCACCCCCAGCCCCGCGACCAGCCTCCGCCAAGCGATATAGATGTCGTCTACATCGGGCAAAATTGTGTAACTCTGCTCCAACTGAGTGAGCAGGCCATCTGCGTTCGCGGCGGACAACCCGAACCCATTGTTCTGCGTCGGACGTGTCGCCACGTTGCGGAACTCAATCAAGCTCTGGCGGGCCAGGCAGAGCGGCTCGTTCCTGGCGCGCAGTTTGGCAACCGCGTCCAGTGCGATCTGATTCACCGGGTGGTTGCCCTGGCTCAGACGGAGCAGAACGTTCGTGTCCATCAAATAAGTCATCCCGAAATGTCTTCGTGTTCGGGTATTGGCTCAAAAGCGTCTGAATGGGTAAGAAGATCCCATGCTTACCCACACTCTCCGCTGCCCTCACTGTGGCAGCGAACACCTGGTCAGTAACGGTCACGCCAAGAACGGCAAGCGGCGCTTCCAGTGCAGGGACTGCCGCAAGTACGGGCGCGAGGACCCCGGCAGCAATGCCTACGACGCGCAGACCAAGGCCCTGATCCTGGCCGCCTACCACGAGCGGCCCTCCATCCGGGGACTACGGCGTGTCTTCGGCGTGGCGCGCAACACGGTCTCGGCCTGGTTAAAAAAAAGCCGCTCAGTTGCCGCCGCTGGAGCAGACGCTGACGCCGCCCCGACCGGGCGAGACGCTGGAGCTGGACGAACTCTGGTCGTTCGTGGCCCGGCGTAAGAACAAGCGCTGGGTGTGGCTTGCCCTGTGCCGGCGCACCCGCCAGGTTGTTGCCTATGCCATCGGCGGCCGGGGCCTGACGGCGTGCCGGCTCCTATGGCAGCGCATCCCGCCCACCTACCGGACGGGACTGTTATTCACCGACTTCTGGGATGCCTACCAGAAGGTGCTGCCCCAGGAGCAACACCGGGCGACGGGCAAGGGCGAGACCAACCACGTCGAGCGCTTCAACAACACGCTGCGGCAGCGGCTGGCCCGCTTCGTCCGAAAGACACTGTCCTTCTCAAAGTCGGACGAGATGCACGACAACTGCCTGCGGCTGTTCTTAAACGAGTACAATAACGAGTACAACCAGGCGATCAGGCTCAGACCCGATTGAGCCACTACCCGTGTTCGTAGAGGCTCTCGCGCCGGGTCGCTTCATCAGAGAGAGGCGGCACGGATGGGTCAACCGCGCGGCCCATTGTGCGCATCCGCCGGATGAATTCTTCCGTCGAAATCTGCGCCGGAATGATCGGCGGCACGGGTCGGCGCAGGGCCATGTTGATGAGTTGACCGAGGTACTTGTCGGCATCCTGTCCGCGCTCGGCGGCGTTTTGACGGACTTCGTCTTCCAATTCAGGCGCGAGGTTGACTGTCAGCATAGGGTTCCCTTTTTATTTGCCGTCCTTGGGCGGGTACTTGATCTCGATGTGCAGGTCGCGCAGGGCGCAGATAGTGTTGCCGTTTGGACGCATGGCAGTTGGCTCACAGAGGCAGATATTGGACGAAATCCGAATATTCGTCCAATGTGTTCGCCTTGGCGATCAACTCCAAATCGTCAATGCAGGGGCCGACGATCAATTTCTCCTGGTGGATGTAGATCACGCCCATGAACGTCTCGCCCGCCCGTTGTCGGCGGGCCGCTTCCGCGAGGAAGTCTTCATCGTTGGTGAAAACGACTCTGGCCAGCGCCGCCGCGCGGTCCAGCACCGCCGGGTCAGGTGCGCCCCGCCTGCCGTCCTCCTGGACTGTGACCACGTCCACGCCGCGCCGCCGATGGCCGAGCGTCACGGCGAACGGCACATTCTCGTCCATGTAAAGCGCGATCATTCCGGCTGGGCCGCCTGTTCCCGCCGCAGCCGTTCCTCCAACTCGGCCCGCGTGAACTGGCCCGCCGCCGCGGCCCGCATCTCCTCCGCGTAGACCTTGCGGCGCTCGATGTCGCCGTCCAATTCCTCGCGGTGGTCATAATAATAAGTGAGCGCCGCGTGTATCTCCGCCAATGATAGGTGCGGATAACGCTGCTGTATCTGTTCCGGAGTCAGTACCCCGTCCTGGTAATCCCGGACAAGATGCACGACGGTCACGCGCGACCCTTGAACGCGGACGACGCCTCCGGTCGTGCTGATGTGCGGGTAGGCGACAGCCGGGACTTCGTTCTCTGCGAGTGCCATGTGGTTTCCTACTTGCCCTCTTTTTGGGGCGGATACTTGACCTCGATGTGCAGGTCGCGCAGGGCGAGCGGGTCCACCGTGGAGGGCGCGTCCATGAGGGGGTCGGAGCCGCCACCGGCCTTGGGGAAGGCGATCACGTCGCGGATGTTGTCATCGTCGGTCAGGTACATGATGAGCCGATCAATCCCAGGAGCCATGCCGCCGTGCGGGGGCGCGCCGAAGTCGAAGGCGTCCAGCATGTGCCCGAAGCGGGCCTGAATCTGTTCGTCGGACAGGCCGAGCATATGGAAGATGCGCTCCTGGATGTCCCGCTTGTGGATGCGAATGGACCCCGACGCCGCCTCGGAGCCGTTGCACACTAAGTCATAGGTGTAGGCGCGGCAGGCGGCAGGGTCCGACTCCAAGATGTCCAAATGCTCGGCGTGGGGCATGGCGAACGGGTTGTGGGCGAACGTCCAAACTTTCGCGTCCTCGTCCCACTCGAACACCGGGAAGTCCGTGACCCAGCAGAAGTGCATCACGTCCGGGTCGGCCAGTTTCAGCCGGGCGGCGATCTCCCGGCGCAGCCGGTCCAGCACCTTGGCGACCACGTCGGGCGCGTCGGCGACGAACGCGATCAGGTCGCCCGGCTCGCCCTCGGCCAGCGACACCAGGCCCGAAATCTCGTCTTCGGTCAGGAACTTGGCGATGGGGGACCTGACGCCCTCGGCGGTCACAAGCAGATAGGCGAGGCCCTTCGCGCCGAAGTCCTTGGCGAGCGTGGTCAGGTCGTCAATCTCCTTGCGCGACAGCGACGCGCCGCCGGGGTAGCGCAGCAACTTGACCTGCCCGCCGCCGTCCAGCGTGTTTCGGAAGACGGTGAACTGCGTCCCGCGCAGCACCGGCGCGGCATCTTTGAGTTCCAACCCGTAGCGCAGGTCCGGCTTGTCCGAGCCGTAGCGGGCCATCGCCTCATCGTAAGTGAGCCGCGTGAACGGGGTGATGATGCGCTTGGGCGTCAGCCGGGGCAGGATGGTGGAGTAGAGCGTCTCGACGACCTCCAGCACGTCGTCCTGGGTGACAAAGGACATTTCCAAGTCAAGCTGCGTGAACTCCGGCTGGCGGTCCGCGCGCTGGGCCTCGTCCCGGAAGCACTTGGCGATCTGGAAGTAGCGCTCGATGCCGCCGACCATCAGCAACTGCTTGAACTGCTGCGGGGCCTGGGGGAGTGCATAGAACAGGCCGGGCTCCAGGCGATAGGGGACCAGATAATCGCGCGCGCCTTCGGGGGACGACTTGGTGAGGATCGGTGTCTCGATCTCCAAAAATCCCCGGCCCGACATGAACTCACGGATCAGGCGGATCGCCTCGTGGCGCAGGCGCAGGCGCTCGTACATGGCCGGGCGGCGCAAATCCAAATACCGGTACTTCAGGCGCACCATCTCGTCCACGGGCTTGTCGTCGGTGATCGGGAACGGGGGCGTCTTGGCGGCGTTCAGGACCTCGACCGACTGGGCGGCCACTTCCACCGTGCCGGTCTTGAGGTTCGGGTTCTCCGTGCCTGCGGGGCGGCGGCGGACGACGCCCCGGACGCTCAGGCAGTACTCGGAGCGGACGCGCTCGGCGGCGGCCAGGGCGTCGGGCGCGTCGCTGCCGTTGACGGCCACCTGCACGATCCCCGTCCGGTCGCGCAGGTCCAGGAAGACGATGCCGCCCTGGTCCCGGCTGCGGTTGACCCAGCCGTTCAGGGTCACTTCCTGCCCCGCGTGTTCCTCCGAGACCTCGCCGCACGCCACCGTCCGCTGCCACACTGCCAAATTCCCGCCTCCTGTCAAAATGGATCAACAGGAGTATACCTTACCCGGCGGGATACCTCACCCGGCACGGCAAGCCGTGCCACCCTCTCCTTCCGAAAGGAGAGGGTGAAGACGTTGTCCAATCTTGCTCCCCTCGCCTTTCGGAAGGAGAGGGGCGGGGGGTGAGGTATCCGGGGCCGGGCGCTGTTGCCCCGGCTGACGAACGCCGCGAAGAGGGCCAGCCCGTAGGGAAGCAGCGCCCAGGGCCAAAGCAGGCGTGGGGGAGGGGGGAGTGTCGTCGCGGTGCCCGGCTTCGGCGGCGCGGAGGGCGGGGGGAACAGGGACGCCTCCCGGTCGGAGGCGGGGCTGCGGCCTTCCAGGGCGTCCAGGGCCGCGTGTCTGCCCGCGTAGCGACGCGCCACGTCTTGAATGAGCGCGACATAGACGCCCTGACGGCGGCGGAAGTCGGCGGCGTCGCGGGGGGAGCCGCTGTGCGTCTCCACCAGACACGAGACGATGCCCTGGGCCGCGAACCAGCGGTGGGCGAGGCGCGGGTCGGCGTCCGCCCCGTAGGTCGTGGCCGACACGGAGTACCCGGCGTCGCCGAGCGCGCCGACGGCCTCCGCCTGCATCGCCTGTGCGGCGCGGGCGAGGGAAGTTTTGGTGTCGCGTGAGACCTCCACGCAGTCGGCGTTGAACGGGTCGCCTGGGTCCCAGTTGTGCGCGTCCACCACGACCTGCGGGCGAATTTGACGGACGGCGCGGGCGACGGCGCGCGTCTCCGGCTGCGCGAACACGCCCCAGTCGCGGTTCAGGTCGGCCCTCGCCCCGTTCTCCCGTGTTCCCAAAGTGGCCCCATCGGGGTTGACCATCGGGGCCAGATACAGCGTCACCCCGTCGGGGGGGTGGTATCTCCCTGCTGCCACGCGGCGCAGCAGGCCCAGAGCCGCCTCGGTCGGCGCAGGCTCGTCGCCGTGCTGACGAAAAAGAACAAACAGGCGAGCCGTCCGTGCCGGGGGCGGCCCCTGGGGATCGGCGACACGTGCCAGCCAGAGCGCGCGGCCCTCGCGGCTCTGCCCGATCACGGCCAGTCGTATCCACGGCGTCCGCCTGGCGTCGTCGCGCAGCAGGGAGACCATGCCTGGGTAGGAGGTGACAGGGGAAGCCCACCTCCCTGCTTCGCGGGGTCCTCCCGCAGCGGGAGGATTCGGAGCAAGCCCCCGTGACGATGGCCGCCCGTCCTGATCTTCCCGCTGCGGGAGGACCCTGTGAGCGAGGAACGAGCGAGCAAGGTGGTGGGCAGTCCCGCCGAAGCAGCTCGCCGCCGCCAGCATCACCAGCCCGATTGTCCATGCGACGCGCATCAGTCCTCGTAGACGCGGAGCAGGCGCGCGCTCGCGGTGACCCGGCGGGCGGGCACGGTGGCGATGTCGCCGGGGGCGACGCCGGGGATGTCGGTCACGTCCGCCGTGCAGACCTGCATGGACACGCGGCCTATGATGGGCGCGCGCGCCCCGCGCAGGATGACGGTGAGGCGGGCGGGGCGAAGCAAGGCTTTGAGGCCGCGCCATCCCGAAGCGGCGCTGGCCGGGGCCAGGGTGAAGCCGTCCGCATAGCCGATGGGCAGGACGGCCAGCCGGGTCGGACGGCGGGTGACGAACTCGCCGCCGTAGCCGACGGCCGTTCCCGCCGGTACGTCACGCACGGCGACCACGCGGGCCTGTAAGTGCCAGCCGTCTTGCAGTTCCAGGCTGCGCGGGACCGCCGCGCTGGGGAATTGGCCGTAGAGGAGGGTTCCGGGCCGGACGGCGTCCAGGCGCATCTCCGGGAAGCGCAGCGTCGCCGCCGAGTTGGCGCAGTGGCGCAGTCCGGGATCAACGCCCGCGCCGGCGAGGGACTGGAGGATGGCCTGGAACTGGGCGAACTGCCGCCGGGTCGGGCCGGGGTCCTTCTCCAGCGCCCGCGCGAAGTGCGTGTAGGTCCCGGCGAGTTCGACATCCGGCTCGGCGGCGATCTTCCGGGCCAGCGACAGCGCGCCGGACGGCAGGACGCCGACCCGGCCCATGCCCGTGTCCACCTTCAGATGCACCCGCGTCGTCTTGCCCGCTCGCCGGGCCGCGTCCGCGACTTGATTAAGCCCGTCCTCGTCCATGACCGTGATCTCCGTATCGGTGCCCACCAGCGCCTCTATTTGATCAGGCAGGGGCGGCAGGAACACCAGAAGCCGCCCCGTGATTCCGCTCTGCCGCAGTTCCCAAGCCTCAGCGGGTGTCGTGACGGCGAAGAAGTCCACGCCCGCATCCACAAAAACACGGGCCGCCTCCGCCATGCCGTGCCCAAAGGCATCGGCTTTGACTACAGCGATGATCCTGGCCGGGGCTTCACCGTCCCGCGCCAGTAACCCCCGCAGAGCCTCGACGTTGTGGCGCAGGGCCGACCGGCTGACGCTGACCCAGGCGTCGGGCGTGGGCGCGCTCATTCGCCGCTCGCCCCCGGCACGGTCACCTTGGTTTCCGTGCCCGCTTCGGCCTCCGGCGCGTGGGCCGCGCGCCAGGCGTCGGCCTCGGCGATCATCTGGGGCCGCTCGCCGGACACGGCGCGCAACAGGTCCACCATGAACTGCGTGTGAACGGCGGCGCGGTCGGCGACGCTGCGGCCCCCCCCGGCGAGCCGGTTCGTCTCGAACAGCACGGTCGGGATGCCCAGGACGACGCAGCCGTACCGATGAAGCAGCCGCGCCGGGTGCGTGTCATTGATGTGGTGGGCGACTGTTGGGAAGCCCTCGGCCAGCATCGCGCCCTGAATCACCCGCTGATCGTCCAGGCAGGCGGCGATCACACCGGGGGCCGCGCCGCTGCCCGCGCCCGCCGTCTCCGTGAAGTCGGGCCGCGTGTCGTCCGGGTACAGCTCGTGCTGGTCGGCCATCAGGTCCGGCTGAATGGCCTTGATGGCCCGCACCCAGGCGCGCGTCTCCGGCTGCGTCTGCCGGAGCCAGTCCCGGTTTAAATCCACGTCGTGCGCGTTGTGCCTCAGATACGCCTCGGCCCCGTCCGGGTTCGCCATGGGGACGACGTACACCGTCGTCTGCTGCAAGTCCACCGCCAACGGTGAGCCGGGCGCGGCGTGGGCCAATTGGTCCAAGAAGGCCAGCGCGCCCTCGGTACTCGCCGGCTCGTGCCCGTGCTGGCGGCACAGATAGAAAATCTTCTTCGGACCGCCCTGCACCGTCACCATCCAGATGTCCCGGCCCTGAACGGATCGTCCGAGGCTGGTCAGCGTCATAGGCGGCCCGCCCTGGGCCTGGTCGCCCGCAAGCAGTGACCGCAGGCGGGCGACCATCGGCGCGTAGCGCGTGGTCCCCGGTGGCCGGATCAAGTTCTTTTCGGCCTGCGCGGGCAGGACGGACAGTGCCAAGAGCGCCGCGAGGGCGCACAAGAAACGCGGCATGGGAATGGGTCCTGGTACTATTGTCGGTAGGGAGTGCCCAGGGCTGAACCCCTGGGCTTCAAAGTGCAAATCCCCGCCTTCGCGGGCAGGAGGGGATGTGGGGGCTTACTTGCCCCGCAGCCGCCGCGCCAGTTTGGAGGCGGTGGGCTTGCCGGTCGTGTAGGCCCAGTAGGCGAGGGGGTTGTAGACCAAGTCGTACTCGCCGATGTATTCGACGTAGCGTGTGCCGAAGCCTTCCTTGAAGCGGTTCAGGCCCTGCAAGTGGTCTTCCTGTTCCACGGCGGCGGCGCTCTCACCCTCCTGACGGCGGCGGGGGGAGACGCCCCGGAAGTCGTACCAGGCGCAGTTCTGAGATTTTGCCCGTCTGATCATGGCCCATTGCATCGCGTAGTTGGGCATGACGTTCCGGTGTTCGTTGGACGACGCGCCGAAGACGTACCAGCACTTGTCGCCGATCAGAAAGCAGATCGCGCCGGACAGCCATTGGTCGTCGTAGCGGGTCAGGAACAGCCGGACCATGCCGACGGGGGCCAGGCTGTCCCAGAGCCGCTGGAAGTAGGCGAGCGTGTAGGGACGGAAGCCGTCGCGTGCGGCGGTGACGGCGTAAAGTTCGTGGAAGGCCGCCAGGTCGTCGCGTGTCCCATCGTCCCGGACTTCAACGCCGTGCTTCTCCGAACTCAGCTTGATGTTGCGCCGGGTCTGGCCCTTGAACGACGCCAGCAGTTCGGCCTCGGAGCGGCCCGCCAGGTCCAATTGCATGACGCAGCGCGGCTGCATCCCGCCGAAGCCCTGGGCGTCGGTCGTGCCGGTGGCCGTGAAGCCGTGCCGCCGGAGCAGGGCCACGGCGTCCGTGTCTTCCGCCGGGATGGCCGGGTCAACGCGCAGGAACGCGGCCCCATCTGATTTCGCCTTGATGGCGTCCAGCAGGGCCGAGAACGCCGCCTCGTCGGACCAGTCGGCGAGCAGGGGGCCGCGCGAGCCATAAAGGTAACTGCCGATCAATGGCCGGGGCAGGGCGCGGCGCAGCAGGGCCGCGCCGCCGACGATCTGCCCCTCGCGGAAGATGGCCAGACGCAGCGGGGTCCAGTCAGGGGCCTTCACGTCCGCCCACTCCCAGGCTTGCAGCACGTCGCCCTGCGGACAGGCGGCGACGAAGGCGTTCCAGGCCGTGTGGTCGGCGTCGGAGGTCAGTTCGCGGGCGGTGAGATCGGTCGTGGGGGCGGTCAGCAAGGCGGCTCCTTGAGGGACGGACATCGGCCCAGTAACCCACCCCGTTCGGGCAAGCCCGTCCACCCCTCCCGAAGCGGGAGGGGAAAGAGGCACCAGCCAGCGTCTCTCACCCTCACCCGTTTCGGGGGAGGTGGCGCGGCTTGCCGCGACGGAGGGGGTTCTTCCCGCCCATTATACCACGGGCGGGGGGCGGCGTCGGAACAGGCGGGGCAGGAGGACGCCGACGCCGCGCGGGGCGCGGGTGACGGCGTAGGCGATCATCATGCCGAGCGGCGCACCGACAAGGACCTGGTAGGTGTAATGCTCGTGAATCTCCACGCGGGACCAGCCGACGGCGACGGCGAGGAGGTAGGCGTAGGGGGAGACGTTGGGGAAGACCTCCAGCAGCAACCCGGCGGCGGCGAAGGCGGTCAGGGCGTGGCCGCTGGGGAAGCCGTGTTCGCCCCCGCTGGGGCGCGTCAGGTGCGGGAACGCCCCCTTCAACCCCCAGGAAACGATCATGCAGAACAGGCTCAGGTCCAGCACGCGCCAGACCAAGTTCACGTCGCGCGTCAGCCGCGCCCGCAGCAGAATGAGAATCACCGCCGCCGCCAGCATACCGTTGTACAGGCTGTACCAGTGTTCCCCCAAGACGTGTCCGGCGATATCCAGTGTGCGCGACGGCTCGATGCCGAACAGGCAGGCGATGACGAGGGCCGCGTAAGCGATGAGCGGCTGGGCGTGGTGCCAGTGCGGGCGCGGCGGGAGAGTGCCCGAAGCGCCCGGCATGGGTGAGGTCATCGGATTGGTTACGTTCATGGAAAGTGTCCCGGACCCTCACCTCGCCTACGGGACGGGGAACGGCTTGCCGTTCATGGTGAACGTCTCCGTCAGCACCTGCTCACGCTTCATGCGCCAGCCCTTGGCGAGCTTGACCCAAAGGTCACGGGAGGTGGTCTCCAGCACGACACTGACCGGCCCGCCCGTCTGCGCCGTGACGGCGAGGTCCATCACCAGATGCCCCCGTTCCAGTACCGTCGCCTGTCCGGGGTTGTTCAGCGTCAGCGATGTGACGGTCGTTTTGCCGGACACCGACTGCGCCTGCGCGAACAACGTTTGGGCCGCCTGGCGTCCCTGCGCCACGTTCGTGACTTTGCCGTGAATGTCTGTGGCGGTGTAATCGGGGGTGTAGTAGGCCACCGAGCCATTCACATCTTTGTTCGCCGCCGCCGCATTCATCTGGTTGTAGGCAGCCTGGATGGCGTGGCGGGTGTCGCCCGTGGGGTCAGCATAAGATGCCGAAGCGCTGAGGGCCAGGGCGATCAAGAGCAGGAATGGGGTGCGTCGCATGGAGGCTTCCTTGGCTAGAGCAAATTCTTTTTGACCGTCGTGCCCGTGGGGGAGTCGCCGACGCTGTAGCCGTGGGACTCGATCTCGGCGCGCAGGGCGTCGGAGCGGGCGTAGTCGCGGGCCTTGCGGGCGGCGTCGCGCGCGAGGGCCAGCCCGGCGATCTCGGCGGGCAGGCCGTCGGCCCCCTCGGCGGGCATCTCGGCGCGGGAGCGCGCCTCGATATCCAGCCCCAAGATGGGGTCGAACTCCTGCCACAGCCGGTACGAGTTGGCCTGGTGCAGAATGCCGACCGCCTTGGGCACGTTGAGGTCGTCGTTGAGGGCGTCGGCGATGGACTGACGCATGGCGGCGTGATCGGCGTCGGACAGGCCATCGCCGGTCTCACGCTGCCGGGCGCGCAGTTCGTAGACCTTGCCGAGCGTCTTCACGGCCCCGTCCAGGGCGTCCCAGGAGAAGGCGAGTTCCGAGCGATAATGCGCGGTCAGGCACAGGTACCGATACGCCAGCGGGTCATAGCCCTTCTCGATGAGCAGGTCCACGGTCAGGAATTCGCCGCTGGACTTGGACATCTTATCGGCAGTGCGACCCGTCACGGCCCCGCCGGACCCGTCGCGTTCTTTCTTTAGCACCAGGAACGCGCCGTGGACCCAGAATCGGGCGAACACATGGCCCGTGGCGCACTCGGACTGGGCGATCTCGTTGGTGTTGTGGACGGGAATATGGTCAATGCCGCCGCAGTGAATATCGAGAGTCTCGCCCAGATATTCCATGGACATGGCGGAACACTCGATGTGCCAGCCGGGATAGCCGACGCCCCAGGGCGACTCCCACTTCATGATGTGCGTGGGCTTGTTGGTGAACCACAGGATGAAGTCGGCGGGGTGGCGCTTGCCGGGGTCAACATTGACGTCGTCGCGCGCGCCTTCTCTTTGCGCACCCAGGTTCAGCCCGGCCAGCTTGCCGTAGTCGGCGTCGCGGGCGGTGTCGAAGTAGATGCCCTCGGAGGTCTCATAGGTGAACCCCTCGCGCTCCAGCCGCTGGATGAGCCGGATCATTGCCTCGACGTGTTCCGTAGCGCGGGGCGCGACGTCGGGCTTGATGATGTTCAGCCGGGCGCTGTCCCGGAAGAACGCTTCCTCATAAAAACGGGCGATCTCCCAGGGACTGCGATTCTCGCGGGCGGCGGCCTTGGCCATCTTGTCCTCGCCCGCGTCGCCGTCCGAGGTCATGTGGCCGACGTCGGTGATGTTCATCACGTGTGTCAGGCCCCAGCCGTGCCATTGCAGGGTGCGGTGCAGCAGGTCCTCGAAGATGTACGTCCGCAGGTTGCCGATGTGCGCGTAGTTGTAGACTGTCGGCCCGCAGCAGTACATCGTGACGTGGTGCCCGTCGGCGGGAACGAACTCTTCTTTGGCGCGTGTGAGCGTGTTGTGCAGGACCAGGGATGGCATGGCGCTATTATAGCACATGGGGAAACTCATGCCATCCCCGTCCGACCTCGCGTTCATCCGTCCAGCGTCAGGTCGGGCTGAACGTCAGGACCACCGAGCTGCCCGATTGCTGAGTCATGCTGCCGGTGCCGGCGGCGAAGCCCTGGTCGTAGCCGGTGTCGTGGACCTCGGCGTTCGAGGCGCTCGCGGCGGCCAGGCCGCCGGAAACATGGTCCGGCGTCAGGAACTTGACGTGCCCATCCGCCGCCAGGTAGTCGGCCCCGCCGTTGTGAACGCCGGTCGTGCCGCGCCAGTTGGTCAGAGGGTACCCGCCGATGTCGCCCGTGGCGTAGACCGCTGTGTTGTAGTCGGTAGAAGGCCGCGTCCAGCCGGAGCCGCTGAAACTGCCGTCCCCCGACCCGCTGTTCGTCTCCATGGGGTCTGTGACATCCACTCCGGGGACCGGACCTTGGCCGGACACATTGGAAGTGTTCCCCTGAATCTCGAAAAGCAACACGGTGTTTGAGGGGCTGCTTTGGGCCGCCAGCGCCGGGTAGGCGGTGACCCCATAACCGTTTCCCTCGCCCACGAGGTTCATGTTCGCGGCATAGGAGAGGCGGACACCGATTCGGGGCGTCGTCGAGTCGTCGGGGCAGCCGTAGACGCCCCCGCTCTTGACGTAGGCGTAGACCTTCCCGGCCCACCCCTGGCCGTAGCTGTCGCTGCTGGGCATTAACTCATCGTTGTCCTGCGTGTACTGCATGAAGCCCAGCCCAAGCTGGCGCATATTGGAGGAGCAACTGACCTGCCGGGCCTTCTCGCGGGCGGAGGCGAAGGCGGGGAACAGGATGGCCGCCAGCACCGAGATGATGGCGATGACCACGAGCAGTTCAATGAGCGTGAAGCCGCGCGGGCGCAGGCGGTGTGTGGCGCGCGGGCGCGCCAAAGAAAGTGTAGTCGGCATGGGACTCCTCCGTGAACGGGACATTTACCGGGCTGTCTATCGGCACGGCAGTCTGTGAGAGTTAGGAGGAGTAGGGGGGATGGCGGAGGAAACTGGTACTTTGACAGGGGAAACGTCGCGGATTTTATGGCTTCACAGAAGATCGGCCAGGGCGCGCGCCACCGTCTCCTCCAGCACACGGGCAGGCTCGGCCAGGGCCTCGGCCAGTGTCACCGGCCCGGAGACCATCGGCACGGCGTCGGCAAGGCCCTGGAGGCGCAGGGCGGCGAGGGCATCGGCTTCCACGCTGCCGCCGAAGGCGATGATGGGAAGACCCAGCGCCCGGCAGCGCCGCAGCAGGCCGGAGATGGCCTTGCCCTGGAGCGTCTGGCTGTCCAGTCGGCCCTCACCCGTCAGCACCCAGTCCGCGCCGCGCGCCTGATTCTCAAAATCCATCGCGTCCAGCACCACGTCAATGCCGGGACGGAACGCGGCACCCAGAAAGACCGCCAGCCCCGCGCCCAGGCCGCCCGCCGCGCCCGCGCCGGGCAGTGCAGCCACGTCGTGCCCCAAATCCCGCCGCAGGATGGTCGCATAATGCGTGAGGGCCGCGTCCAACTCGGCGACTACAGCGGCTTCCGCGCCCTTCTGTGGGCCGAAGACGGCGCTGGCCCCCTCCGGCCCGACCAATGGGCTGCGGACATCGGTGGCGGCGACAACGGACACGCGGCCCAGGGGAAAGGCCAGGTCGGAGGTGTCAACGCGGGCGAGCCGCGCCAGGGCCGCCCCGCCGGGCGGCAGGGACTGCCCGCGGGCATCGAGAAAGCGGACGCCCAGCGCCTGCATCGCGCCCGCGCCGCCGTCGTTGGTCGCGCTGCCGCCCAGGCCGACGATGATGCTCTGTACGTCTGCTTCCATGGCGGCCAGAAGCAGTTCGCCGACGCCGTAGGTGGTCGTTCGGCGCGGGTCGCGCCGGTCCGGCGGGACCAGCCCCAGACCGGCGGCCTGCGCCATCTCCACGACCGCCGTGCGCCCGTCGGGCCCCAACAGGCCGAACGCTGCCTCAACCGGCTCGCCCAGCGGCCCGGTCACGCGCCGCGTCATGCGGCGTCCCCCGGTCGCGGAGAGCAGCGCCTCCAGCGTCCCCTCGCCGCCATCGGCGAGCGGGGCCAAGATGACCGCAGCCCCCGGCCAGGCGCGCGCCGCGCCCGCTGCCATCGCCCGCGCCGCCTGGGGCGCACTCAGCGAGCCTTTGAACGAGTCCGGCGCAATGACGATTCGCATGATTCCCCTCAGCGTCCATCTCCGGCGGTCCAGGCGACCGGGAAGGCGTCGCCCTGTATCATTTCCCCATCACCGACGGTGATGTGGGGCTGCATCGGGTGCCGCCCGGCGGCAACATAGCGTGTCTGTTCGGTCATGTAGTGCAGGGCGACGGCGCGGCGGGGGCGGCCGCTGACGTTGGCCGACGAGCCGTGCCAGGTCAGGGCGTGATGGTAGTGGACCTCGCCCCTACGGACCGGGCAGGCGCGCACCTCCACGGGATGCCCCTCGAACTCCGCCGGCAGGCCCGCAAATCCGTTCACATCGCGCAGGAAGGCCATCCGGTCGCCCCACCGGTGCGAGCCGGGGACCATGCTCATGCAGCCGTTTTCCATATCCACGTCGTCCAGGGCGACCCAGGCCGTCACCTGCGTCATCGGGGCGAGCGTGGGCCACAGCGGGGCGTCCTGGTGCCACATATTGACGCCGCCCACGGCGGCGGGCTTGTACTGGACCTGGTCGTGCCAGAGCCGGACCGTCCGCGCGTCAGTCAACTGGGCGATCTCCGCGCCGATAGCCGGGTTCACGACCAGATCACGGAACGGCCCGCTCGCCATCCAGATGTCCACGATCTGCCAGACCGGGCTGTCCGACTTGGACATATTATGCAACATCACCGGCTGCGGGCGCGCGGCGTCGCCGCCGTCCCGAATCACGCGCGCCATCTCGTCCTGAAGGACGCCGACGGCGTCCTCGGACAGTACCCGTCCGCCCCGCAGGAACCCGTCCCGATGAAATTGCGCGGTCTGCGCCTCAGTCAGCATCTTTGTACCCTCCCGCGTCCGAATGTTCTGTAGCCATTATAGTGCGGGGAGGACCGTCGGGCAATGGCTGTTCCGCGCATTTGTTGCCGAAACCGTCTGCGGGCGCAAAGTCGTGGCCCGCGAGCAGGGCCTGCCGGTAGTGCAGCGGCGAAAGGCCGTCCACCCGGCGGAACGCCTTGCTGAAGTGGTAAGTGTCGTGGAAGCCGGTGCGCGCGGCGACCTCCTTGATGGAGAGGCGGATGTCCGCCAGCAGGCCGCGCGCCGCCTGCACACGCAGGCGCTGCACGTGGCCCATCAGCGAGTGTCCGGTGCGTTCCCGGAACAGAGTGTTGAGCCGACCCGCGCTGATCCCAGCCACGTCCGCCAGCGCGGACGCCGTGTGGGGCCTGTCCAGGTGACGCCGGACATGGGCGACGACCAGGGCGACCCGCGCCTCGTTCTGGGCGGTGAACGGGGATGATGCCGGTGTGTGGGCGGCACCCGCCCGCAGCAGGCCGAGCAGCAGGGTCAGCAGGTGGTGGCGGACGGCGAGCGGGGCGAGGGGCGCGTCGCTCCGCCACTCACGCAGCAGGGCGGACAGGGCCGCTTCCAGGGGCCCGCCGGGCGGCAGGGTCATCCGTTGCGGCACCTCCAGCCCATGCGTGAGCTGGACCTGGTAAGGCCGCCATGTGCCGTCGTCATCCGCTGCCACAGTCCAATCCGGGACGCCGGGGGCGAAGTCGAAATGCACGGCGATGTGTGCGCCGTCACCGCCTCCGTCGGCGAGGAAACGGTGCGGGACGAAGGGGCGCACGAACAGCAGATCGCGCGGCCCGTAAGGGATGCCCGACCCGCCTGCCTCCCACACACCCGCGCCTTCCAGAATCAAAACGATCTCATGGTCGAAGATGATCCGCTCCGGGATGACCAGCCGCCCCCGCTGAAGGTGCGCGATGCGCACGAGCGGGTGAATCTGTTCCACGGGCAGCGGCAGTGTCCGCCGCGCGTCCAGGTGGCGGAAGGGCTGGCCCTGTTGATATGGGACCAATTCCGGTGTCATGCTCGCTGTCATGCCGCCCGCCCCCTGCCGTCATTCTACCGCCCCGGTTGCGCTTTGCGGTCGGTTTGCGTTAGAATGGTCTCACACCATGATCGAACGCATCTTTGTCGGGTGGGACCGGCCCACGCTCCCCCTCTTCGTCGGGCTGCTCCAGGAACGGTACGGGCGCGGCGGCATCTGGGACATGGGCGCGATCCTGGTCGCCCTGCCGGGCCGCCAGGCCGGGCGTCGCCTGCGGCGGCTGATCCATGATGCGGCGATGGAGTCGGGGGTGGGCAGAGTCGCGCCGCCGCAGGTGGTGACGCCGGGCGAGCTGATGGAGCGGTTGTACGCACCACGAACACCGATCGCCGGGCCGTTAGAAACGCACTGCGCCTGGGCGCGGGCGGTGGGGCAAGTGGGCGCGGGCGCGGCGGGCGTGTCCGCCCGCGAGGCCCGGCGAGCGCGGGAGACGGTCCTGGCCGAGCGCCTGACCCCTGCGGACGTGGCCCGGCAATGCTGGGAGGCCGGCAACGAACGCCGCTGGGAGGCGCTGGCAGGCTTGGAGGCGGCCTATTTGGCGGCGCTCGCCGACGCGGGCCTGGCCGACCGGGACGGGGCACGGATGGCGGCCCTGGCGGCAGGCCCGCTGTCCTGCCGCCGCGACATCTTCCTGGTCGGCGTCCAGGACCTGAACGGCCTGGAGCGGGCGATGCTCCGCGCCCTGACAACGAGCGTCATCGCCGTCATCCCGGCCCCGGACGAAGAACAGATACACTTTGACGACACCGGAACACTCGATGCGGCCTACTGGTCTGGGGCTGATATTCCCATTCCGGAGGAAGTATTACAGTTCGTGGATGGCCCGGCCGAGGAGGCGGACGCCCTGATCGCCCACATCGCGGCCCTGGGAGATGGCGCGTTCGCGCGGGAGCAGATCACGGTCGGCGTCGGCGACGAGGCCGGGGCGGACGGCCTGGCCCGGCGGCTCGCCGTTCTGGGCCTGCCCGTTCTCTCGCCGTTTGGTCGGCCCCTGAGCCGAGTCCGGCCCGGCGCGCTGCTCCGTGACGTGCGCGACTTCCTGCGCGCCCCTTCTACCTGTAGCTTTGCGTCTCTCGTCCGTCACCCGGACATGGAAGTCTGGCTGACGGCCCAAGCGTCCGAGGGGCTGCTGACCCATTTGGACATCTATCGGGCGGAGTGTCTGCCTCGGACCTTCCCCGACGCCGAGGACCTGCCCGCCGCGCGCCTGAGTCCGTGCCCGTCGGGCGCACGGACCGCGCGGGCCGCCGTGCTGGACGCACACGCGGCGGCGGAGGGTCTTCTTGCCCCGCTGCGCGGCCCCGCCCGGCCTCTGCCGGACTGGGCCGAGCCGGTCGCCGCCTTGTTGCGGGCGGTCTACGCTGGGGCGACGCTGGACGAAGGGACTCCCGCCGGGCGTCGGTTCGGGCGCGGCCTGAGCGGGCTGGCGCAAATTCTTCGCGCCCTGAGCGATCTGCCCGTTGCGCTCGCCCCCGCGCTGTCCGGCGCGGAGGCGCTGGACTTTGTTCTGGCGCAGGCCGAGGCGGTCCGGCTGCCGCCGGACGCGGACGAATCCGGGGCGGAGATGCGCGGCTGGCTGGAGCTGGCCCTGGACGACGCGCCGGTGCTGCTGCTGACCGGGCTGCATGGGGGCCGCGTCCCGGCGGACACCGGCGACGACCCGCTGCTGCCGGACGCGCTGCGGCGGCGATTGGGCCTGGCCGACGACCGGCGACGCCGGGCGCGCGACGGCCTGCTGCTGCGCCAAATGGTCGAGAGTCGACAATCACAAGGCCGCAGCGTCCGCCTGATCGTCTCCCGGCGCGGGGCCGACGGCGACCCCCGGATGCCCAGCCGCCTGCTGTTCGCCTGTGACGGCGAGACCGCCGCCCGCCGCGCGCTCCTGTTCGCGGCCCACGGTGAGAGCGCTCCCGCAGCCCGGCCCCTGTTCACGCCCGGCCCGGCCCGTGCCCTGAGTCCGCCGCCGCCCGTGACGGAATCACCACTGACGGAACTGGGCGTGTCCGGCTTCCGCGCTTATCTGGCCTGCCCCTACCGGTTTTATCTGCGTCACGTGCTGAAGCTCACGGGGCAGGACGACGCGCCGGAGGAGATGGACACGCGCCTGTTCGGCACGCTGGTCCACGACTGCCTGGCCGCCTTCGCCCGCTCGGATGAGGCGCTGTCGGCGAACGTCTCTCAAGTCCGGGCATTCCTGAAGCGTGAACTGGACCGGCAGAGCGAAAGGCGCTTCGGCAAGTCCGCCCCGCGCGCGGTGCAGATGCAGGTGCGCCAGGCCGCGCGCCGCCTGGAGACGTTTGCCGCGTGGCAGGCGCAGTCTACAGCAGACGGCTGGCATGTCCAGTCGGACCTGTCCGAGAGACGGCTGACGGCGAGCCTGGACGTGGACGGCGTGCCCTTCGGAATCCACGGTGACTTGGACCGCGTGGACCGTCACCGGGAGACGGGGCAGTACCGGGTGTGGGACTACAAGACCGGCGACGCGGGCCGAGGCCCGGAGACCCAGCATCGCCGGAAGTCCCCAGGAACGGCGGCCGGCCGGTGCTGGGCCGACCTACAACTGCCGCTGTACCGCCTGTTGCTCGTGCAGAATGGGTTGGAACTGCCGCCCGATGGCGCGGGCTATGTCCTGCTGTGCGCCGATCTCAACTCGGTTTCGGAGGGCGTCGCGGCCTGGACCGAGGAAGACCACGAGGACGCCCTGGAGTGCGCGCGCGCCGTCGTCCGCGACATCCGGCGCGGCCTCTTCTGGCCGCCCGCCGACCCGCCGCCGTTCCCGCCGTCCCGGCGCGGCCCAGGACACACGGACGCCTTCGGCGGCCTGTGCCTGGACTCGTGCCCCGACCGCCGCGCGTGGTTCGCACCATTGGGAGGAACGGCATGAACCGGCTCATCCGCGCGTCCGCAGGCTCCGGCAAGACCCACGCCCTGACCACCCAGTACCTGCGCCTGCTGCGCGAGCGTCACCGCGCCGCCCCATCAACGACTGTGGAAGACGAAGACACGCTGGGCGTCGCCACCATCCTCGCCGCGACGTTCACGCGCAAGGCGGCGGGGGAGATTTTTGACCGCCTGCTGACCCGCCTTGCCTCAGCAGCGCTGACTGAGAATGGCCTGACGGCCCTGCAAAATGCGCTCGATGAGCAATGCCTGACGGCGGGTGACTGCCGGGACCTCCTGCGCCGCCTCTGCCGGTCCCTGCACCACGTCCAGATCGGGACGCTGGACAGCTTCTTCGGGCGGCTGTGCCGCGTGTACGGCCCGGAGATGGGCCTGGGCGGCGACGTGCGCCTGACCCATCCCCAGGACCCGCGCTGCCGGGCGTTGCAGGCGGAGGCGCTGGACGCGACGCTGGACAGCCTGGGCGGACTCGACGCGGCCACAACCCTGTTCCAGACGCTGACGCGGCAGGAGGCTCCGTCGTCGGTCGGCCCCCGGATTCTGGAGCTGCTCCAGGCCGTCTCGGAGGCTGTCACTGGGGCGGAGCCGGAACATTGGGAGACGCTCTCCGTGCCGGACCGCCCGGCACAAACGGAGATTGACGCCGCGCTGTCCCATCTGGAAGAATACCGACTGACCCTGGCGGGCAAGCAGTGGCCCGCCGCCGTCGAGAGCGACCTGCGACGTTTCCGCGACGGCGCGTGGGAGGAGTTTTTGGGAGGCGGTCTGGCGAAGCCCTGTCTGGCGGGGACCTGTCAATACTACAACAAACCCATCCCCACGGACGCCGTGGCGGCATACGCCGTCCTGCTGGACACGGCAAAACACGCCCTGCTGGCGGAACTGCGAGATCGGACGCTGGCCTTGCGGACGCTGCACCGGGAATTCTCCGCGCAGTCTGCCGCACTGCGTCTGCCGGAGGGGATCGTGTTCTTTGCGGAGACGCCCCTGCTGCTGAAGGCCGTCCTGGGCGACGGGACCGACGGCGCGCGTCAGGACGGCGTCTCCCTGGAACACATCCTGCTGGATGAATTCCAGGACACCAGCGACCCGCAGTGGGGCCTGTTGCGCGGCTTCGCGCTGGGGCAGGCCGTCCGGTCGTCGGGATCGGTGTTCGTGGTCGGCGACGCCAAGCAGGCCATCTACGGCTGGCGCGGCGGTCGGGCGGAGATCTTCCAGCAGCTGGAGCATGAGATCTGCCCGGTGACGCGCGAGACGCTGGAGCAAAGTCACCGTTCGTCCTCGGTCGTGCTGGGCGTAGTCAACGACGTGTTCCGCGCCATCCCCGGCAATGAGGCGCTGGCGGAACATCCGGAGACGGCGGCGCGCTGGGCCGAACACTTCCAGGAACATCACGCCGCGAAGGCGTTGCCGGGGCGCGTGGAGTTCTGCGTGTCCCCCGTGCCGCCCGATTCCGTGGACGGTGAGGAGGCAGGGGAAGCGCCCGACCATCTGGCCTGCTGCGCCGAGCGCATGGCGGGTGAGATCGGGCGTCTGCCGCCGGGAACCAGCGTCGGCGTGCTGGTGCGGACCAACGCCGCCCTGGCCCGGATGACCGACCTGCTGCGGGCGTTTGGCATCCCCGCCGGAGGCGAGGGGGTGGGCCGGATCGCCGACGACCCGGCGGTGGAACTGCTGCTGTCGGCCCTGACGCTGGCCGACCATCCGGGCCACACGGCGGCGGCCCATCACGTCGCCCGCTCGCCCCTCGGAGCCGTGCTGGGCCTGGCGGACCACGCGGACGCGGCCCGGACCGCCGCCGTAGCCGCCGCCATTCGTTGTCAGCTTCTGGACGAAGGCTACGGGGCTGTCCTGTGCCGCTGGGCCGCGCTCCTGTCCCCGTTCGGCCTGGAGCGGACGGCCCGGCGGCTGGAACAGGTCGTGGAGATGGCCGCCGAGTTCGACACGCTGCCCCCGATGCACCCGGACGACTTTGCGCGCGCCGTGCGCGAGCGCGAGGCCGAGATGCCGGGTCGGGCGCAGGTGCGCGTGATGACCATCAACCGGGCCAAGGGCCTGGAGTTCGACGTCGTCTTCCTGCCCGATCTGGACTGGAAGATTCAGCCGTCGGACAAGCCCTGCCTGGTGCAGCGGGCCGACCCCCGCGAGATCGCGGCGGGCGCGTCGGCCATTCGGGCGGTCCACGCCTGGCCGAGCCGGGCGCACCAGGCGCTGCACCCGGCGCTGGCCGACGGCGGGGTGCGCGCCCAGGCGGAGGAGGTCACGGGGATGCTCTGCCTGCTGTACGTCGCCATGACGCGCGCCCGCCACGCGCTACACCTGTACGTCGCCCCGCACGCGCTCAGGAGGGATGGGACGCCGGAGAAGCCGGGCCTGAAACCGGCCTCCCTCCTGCGCGCGGCCCTCTGCGGCGGCGCGGCGCATAGGGACCAGGGGCAGGACTGGCGGACTCTCTGGCGGGCGGGCGAGCCGGACTGGTGGGCGCAGTGGCCGCCGCCCCACGCCCCGTCCCGCCCGGACGCGCCGCCCCGTCCCGCCCTCCGTTTCCGCCCCTCGGACGGCCCGCGTCCCGGCTCCCTGCCGCCGGGGTCGGGGAAGGCCCCAGACGACGCGCCCCGGACGGCGGCGGACCTGCTCACCCTGTACCCCTCTGCGTCCGGGGAGGATTCTGTGGGGCGCGGGGCCCAATAGCATCGGCAGAACCTTCGCAAAGGAAACACCCCTCATGGCCGACAATCCACCGGTTTCGTTCCCCCCCCGCCTGCGCGGCTCTCTGCCGAAGATCGGCATCCGCCCGACCATTGACGGGCGGCTCGGCGGCGTCCGCGAGTCGCTGGAGGATCAGACGATGGGCATGGCCCGCCGCGTCGCGGCGCTGCTGACGGACAACGTCCGCCACGCCTCCGGGCAGCCCGTCGAGGTCGTGCTGGCGGACAGCACCATCGGCGGCGTCGCCGAGGCCGCCGCCTGCGCCGAGAAATTCGCCCGCGCGGGCGTCGGCGTCTCCCTGACTGTCACCCCCTGCTGGTGCTACGGCGCGGAGACCCTGGACATGGACCCGCACGTCCCCAAGGCCGTCTGGGGCTTCAACGGCACCGAGCGGCCCGGCGCGGTCTACCTGGCCGCCGTGCTGGCCGGGCATTCCCAGAAGGGCCTGCCCGCGTTCGGCATCTACGGGCGGGACGTGCAGGACTCCGGCGACGAGAGCATCCCGGCGGACGTTCAGGCGAAGCTCCTGCGATTCGCCCGCGCGGGCCTGGCCGCCGCGTCCCTGCGCGGCGCGTCTTATCTCGCCATGGGCGGCACGTCCATGGGCATCGTCGGCTCGATTGTAGATCCTTCCTTCTTCCAGGACCATCTGGGGATGCGCAGCGAGAGCGTTGATATGTCCGAGTTCACCCGGCGCATCGAGCGCGGCATCTATGATGGGGCCGAGTTTGACCGCGCGCTGGCCTGGGTGCGGGAGAACTGCCCGGAGGGTAAGGACTGGAACCCCGCCGACCAGCAGCGGACGCGGGCGCAGAAGGATGCCGATTGGGAAACCTGCGTCAAGATGGCCCTGATCGCGCGCGACCTGATGGTGGGCAACCCGCGCCTCGCCGAACTCGGCTTCGGCGAGGAGGCATTGGGACACAACGCCCTCGCCGGGGGCTTCCAGGGCCAGCGCCAGTGGACGGATCATGCCTGCAACGGCGACTTCCTGGAAGCGATCCTGTCCAGCTCGTTCGACTGGAACGGCGTCCGGCAGCCGTACATGATCGCCACGGAGAACGACGCCATGAACGCCACGGCGATGCTCTTCGGCCACCTGCTCACCGGCGCGGCCCAGTTGTTCGCGGACGTGCGGACCTACTGGAGTCCCGATGCCGTGCGGCGAGTGACGGGCCACACGCTCGGCGGCGCGGCGGCGGGCGGAATCCTGCACCTGATCAACTCCGGCCCGGCGGCGCTGGACTGGACGGGCGAGCAGGGCGGGGGCGACACCGCCGCCATCAAGCCGTGGTGGGAGGTGACGCCGGAAGACGCGCGGGCCTGCCTGGGCGCGACGCGCTGGTGCGCGGCGGACGCCGGGTACTTCCGGGGCGGCGGCTGGTCCACGGACTTTGTCACGCGGGGCGGTCTGCCGTGTACGATGTCGCGCGTCAACCTGGTCAAGGGCCTCGGCCCGGTGCTGCAGATCGCGGAGGGGGAGACGGTGTCGCTGCCGGACGCCGTGCATGACGCGCTGGACGCGCGGACCAGCCCGACGTGGCCGACGACCTGGTTCGCGCCCCGCCTGACCGGCTCAGGCCCGTTTACTGATGTCTACTCAGTGATGGGGGCGTGGGGGGCGAATCACGGCGCGGTCAGCCCCGGCCACATCGGGGCCGATCTCATCACGCTGGCCTCGGTGCTGCGAATCCCGGTGGATATGCACAACGTCCCGTCTGGGGACGTCTTCCGCCCGTCCTCCTGGGCGCGCTTCGGCGGCCTGGACACGCAGGGCGCGGACTACCGCGCCTGCGCCGCCTACGGCCCCCTCTACGGCTGACCCGCCCTATAGCTCAATCGAAGTGTCGTCCGTCGCTTACATCAGGGAAGCGGCGAGGGAATTGAGCCAGAAGCGGCGCAGGCGCAGGAAGCGGCTGCCGTCCTCATCGGCATTGATGACACGGTTGGTCAGGAGGACGAGCGATGTCTCAAATTCGGGGTCAATCAGAAGTAATGTCCCGGTGAAGCCCGAATGGCCGTAGGCGCGGTCGGAGAAGAAATCGCCCTGGGGCAAAAAGTCGTTGCCGGCGCAGAAGAAGCCGAAGGACTGCGCGCCCACGCTGGGGACGATCTGGCTGACCGACATCCGGCAGGCCGCCGCCCGCGACAGCACGGGCGGGCCGCCGGTCCGCAGCGCCTCGGCGAAGAGCAGCACGTCGTCCGCCGTGCCGAACAGCCCGGCGTGACCGGCGCCGCCGCCCATGTCCCGCGCGCGCGGGTCGTGGACCACGCCCGCCGAGTGCTGCCGATCCGTCGGCGCGACGCGGCCCTCCCGGCCCGACGCCACCCCGAAGCCCGTCGCCGCCATGCCCAGCGGCGCGGCCACGTCCCGCG
>CBDICZ010000009.1:0-19600 GCA_965277485.1 Capsulimonadaceae bacterium
GCGCGTGTCGGACAGTTTGGGAGGCAAGGGGAATCGGGGGAATCGCATGAACGCCGACGACTATGCTCAGTGGTACTACCTGATCTATCTGCTGCCGGGCGGGGCCGCCCTGCTGCTCCTGCTGCTGTCGGCGGTCGGCGGCGGACACCACTCCCACGCCCATCACGCCCCCCATACGGGCGGGCATGGACATCAGGCGGGGGGGCATGGACACCGGGGCGGCGACGCTTCCGGGCGGGCGGCGCGGCAGGCGGGCGCGTTCCTGGGGGCAGGGCGGGTCCCGCCCGCGCTCGTCTGGGGCAGCCTGTTGCTGGGGTGGGGGCTGTTCGGATTCTGGGCGACGCGGCTGATTCAGCCCGCCCTGCCGCGCGGGTTCGGCCTGCCCGCGCTCGCCGTGGCCGTGGCCGGGGCGCTGGCGACGGCCCGGCTGACGGCGTGGGGGGCCGCGCGCTGGCTCCCCGCCGAGGCCACTTCCGCCGTCGGGACCGTGGACCTGTGCGGCCTGGAAGGGACGGTCGTTTACCCGGTGGACGCGGCGCGGGGCCGCGTCCACGTCCACGACGTCTTCGGGACCTTGCACGACGTGTCCGCGCGCGTCGCGCCGGGGCGGGCGTCCGTGGCGCGGGGACGGCGCGTGCTGGTGACGGACTACAACGCCGAACATGACTTTTTGGAAGTGGAGGAGGTCGCGTGATGGGAATCGCAATGCTGGTGGTCGGGGTCCTGCTGATGGTGGGGCCGAATTTCGTGCCGCAGTTGGGGAGGCCCGCGCAGTTCGTCTGCGGGATCGTCGGCCTGGCGGTGTTTCTGGTCGGGGTGTTCTACGCGCTGGTCACGGCGCTGTGGCGCAAGACGTCGGCGGACGAGGCGTTCGTGATGACGGGCGGGGCGCGCGGCTCGCGCGTGATTCTGGACGGCGGCGCGTTCGTCTTCCCGCTCGTCCACAACGTCGTGCCGGTGAATCTGAAGACGATGAAGCTGGGGGTGAACCCGCACGGGGCCAACGCCCTGATCACGCACGACAACCTCCGCTCGGACATCCTGGCGCAGTTCTACATCCGCGTCCAGGCGGACAGCGAACATATCCTGAACGCCGCCCGGTCGCTGGGCGTCAACAGCGTCAACGCCGAGAACGTGGAGAACCTGGTCAGCGAGAAACTGGTCTCCGCCCTGCGCGCCATCGCGTCGCAGATGGACCTGTTCGAGATTCACACCAAGCGCGACGAGTTCGCCGAGCGCGTCAAGGAACACGTCAAGTCCGACTTGGAAGCCAACGGCCTGCTGCTGGAGAGCGTCACCATCTCCCAGATGGACCAGACCGACCCCTCGGAACTCTCCGACAACAACGTGTTCGACGCCCAGGGCAAGCGCAAGATCACGGAGATCACGGCGGCGGCCCTGGTGGAGCGCAACAACCTGGAGCGGGCCGCCGAGCAGGCGCGCAAGACGCGCGACGTGCAGACGCGCCAGCAGATTCTCGCCCTGGAGCGCCAGCAGGCCGAGAGCGAGGCGAATCAGCGCACGGAGATCGCCATCATCCAGGCGTCCAAGGAGCGTGAGTCCCAGGAGGCGGTGATCGCCCAGCAGCGCGCGGTGGAGACCGCCCAGATCGAGAAGATGCAGGCCATCCAGACCTCCGAGATCACGCGCCAGCAGGCCGTGGAGGTCGCGCGCGTCGCTCAGGAGAAGGCCGTGCAGGCCGCCACCATCGCCCGCGACCAGGAGACCCAGCGCGCGGGCGTCGAGCGCGACCAGGCGGTCGCCCTGGCCGAGCGGCTCAAGCAGATCGCCCTGGCGACCAAGGGGGCCGAGCGCGCCCGCGCCGAGGAACTCTCGCTGATCGCCCAGGCCGCCCAGGAGAAGGCGAATCAGGAGGTGATGAGCGTCACCCAGATCGCCGAGGCCGAGCGCGACGCCGGCAAGAAACTGATCGCCGCCCGCCAGCAGATCGAGCAGGACAAGATTCGCCTACAGACCGAGGCCGAGGTGCAGGCGTTCACCCGCGTCACCGTCGCCCAGGCCGACCAGGATTCGGCGATCAAGCAGGCGGAGGCGACGCTGCAGCGCGCCCAGGCCGACGCCCAGGCCAAGGAACTGGTCGCGCGCGGTGAGAAGGCGCAGCAGATGGTCGCCGTGGATGTGTCCCGCGAGAACGTCGGCGTGGAGCAGGCCCGCGTGGACGTGGAGCGCCGCCAACTGGAGAACCGCCAGGAGTTCGCCGACGCCGGCATCCGGCTGGAGGTGGAGCGTCTGCGCATCCAGGCGGACAAGGAGGTGCAGCAGGAATTCGCACGCGCCCTGGCGAGCTTCCTCAGCCACGGCAACATGACCCTGTACGGGACGCCGGAGATGGCCCAGAAGATGATGGACAACATGGCGAAGGGCTTCGGCCTGCGCGCCACGGTGGAGGGATTCTTGGGCGGCGGCAACGGTCATTCGGAACAGGGCGGGGACCGTGTCGACGCCCTTCTCTCCGACCTGGGCCGCCTGGCCGCCCCGGCGGTCGAGAAGATCACCGGCTACCGGGCCGCCCCCGCGTCATCGGCGGGTGTCGCGGCGGACGGCGTCGCCGCCGACGCCAAGCCCGCGCCGCCGGTCATCGTCACCTCGCCGGGAAAGGAGTGACCGACCCACGGCAATGTGAACCTTCACCCGTCGCCCTGCGTCCCCAAAGCGGGTATAGGAGAGTCGGAAGGGGAACTGGGTCATGGCTTTTTCTTGGCGGCGTATCGTGCGGCCCTTGTTGGGGCTGTCTGTGGGGCTGATGCTGGCGGGGATGATGCCCGTCTTCGCGCAGGTCGCAGTCGCCCCCGGTGGGTTCGGCCCCGGCGGACCCGTCTACGGCGGGCGCAACCGAGGCAGGCAGTATCAGGGCGGAAGGCGCTACCGGGGCGGGCGGGCGGGCCGCAACCGCAACACCAACCCCGGCGGCGCGAACGCGAACGGCGGCGGGCGACCGGGGGCGGTTCCCCCGGCGCCGCCGTATCACTTCGTCCCCGGCAGCGACATCATCCCGGCCCCGGTGGTCGGCGACGCGGCCCGCGTCTATGCAGTCGGATACCGCACCGTCGCGGCCTACGACAAGAAGACGGGCAAGTCGCTCTGGGTCTTCCACCCCGCCGGCGAGGTGACGGCCTCGCCGGCGGTGGGCCCGGACGGCACGGTGTACGTCACCTCCTACGACCACAACGTGTACGCCCTGGACGGCGCGACGGGGGCGAAGAAGTGGCAGTTCAAGACGGGCGACCTCGTCGCCACGACGCCCGCCGTCGCGGCCAACGGCTGGGTCTACGTCGGCGGGTACGACCACAACATCTACGCGCTGGACGCTTCCGGCGCGAAGAAGTGGCAGATCAAGGTCGGCGGCCCCGTCGCCGGCCCCGCCGTCGGGGCGGACGGCACGGTGTATGTCGGCGCGGACAGCGTGTACGCCGTTGACGGGGCCACGGGCCGGGTCCGCTGGGAATTCGCCGATGGCTACGTCGGCAACGCCACCCCGCTGCTGGACCCGACGACGGACGCCGTCTATGTCGGCGCGTTCGACGGGACGGTGTACGCCCTGAGCCTGCGGACTGGCCGGGAGCGGTGGCGGGTCACGCTGCCCGGACCGATCAACTCCACGCCGGCGCTGGACGCGGGAGGGACACTGTACGTCGGGTCGGACCGCCTGTACGCGCTCACGGCGAGCGACGGGCGCGAGCGCTGGTCCGCGGGGGCCGCCGGGCGGACCGATCTCCAGTGGTCGTCTCCGGTGGTGGGCGCGGATGGCCGCGTCTACGCCGGGTGCAGCGACCAGTCCCTGTACGCCTTCAGCGCCTCCGGGGGACGCGCCCGCTGGTCCTACCGGGCCACCGGCGGCCTCGCCCCGGCCCCGGCGGTCGGCCCCACGGGCCGCGTCTACCTGGGCAGCGCCGGCTCCGGCGTCGTCACCGCCCTGGACCCGGCCAGCGGCCGCCCGCAGTGGCAGAGTCAGCCCCTGCCCGTCGTCGCCGCGCGGTGACCTTTCGGGTATATCAGGGGCAAGACCATTCGCGGAGGAACCCATGCCTGAACCGACGCCCGACACCGAACTGACGCTGACCCACGGCCCGTACTCACTCGTCGTCTCCCCCTACGGCGCTTCGTTGCGCGGACTGACCCACGGCGGGCGGCCAGTCATCGCCGGCTACCACGGCGCGGCGGGCAAGGTGGGCGCACAGGGCGACGTGCTGATTCCCTTCCCTGGGCGGGTCGCCGCCGGGCGCTACACGTTCGACGGGCAATCGCACCAGATGCCGCTGAACGACAAGGAGACGCCCAGTGCCATCCACGGCTTCCTGCGGACGCAGATGTGGACAATGGACGGTCAGGATGCCGACGCCGTCACCTTCCGCACGGCCATCGCGCCCGATCAGCACCCCGGCTACCCGTTCGCGCTCGCCGTGGGCCTGACCTACACCCTCTCGGATGAGGGGCTGACGGCGCGGTTTGAAGTCAAAAACACCGGCGCGAGCAGTGCGCCCGTCGCCATCGGCCAACACCCGTACTTCACCGTCGGCTCGGCCTTGATTGACGTTGACACGCTCAGCCTGCCCTACGACTCGTACCTGGAATACAAAGACTTGCTGCCGACGGGGCGGGTGCTGTCCGTGGACGACACGCCGCTGGACTTCCGCGCGGCCCGCGCCATTGACGACACACGATTCAACACCTGCTACCTCCAGCCCCGCCGGGACGCCGACGGGAAGACGCGCATCGGCCTGTCCGCGCCGGGCGGCGCGGCCCTGACGGTGTGGCTGGACGAGTCGTTTTCCTACGTCGTCCTCTACTCCGGCGACCCGCTGCCCCCGGACCATCGCCGCCGGGCGCTCGCCATCGAGCCGATGACCTGCGGCTCGGACGCCTTCAACCACCCGCAGTGGGGCTTGGTCGCGCTCGCCCCCGCCCAGGTTCTGACGGCGGCTTGGGGCGTTGCCGTGGGATAAAGCGCACCGCGCGTGGCAAACAGTGAAAGGCCCGCCGCTTATGTAAGCGGCGGGCCTTCGGCCTGCGCCGTCCGACTTAAGGGATGTTGCTCATGTGAACCGTGCCGACCTCGGTGGTCTGGCCGGTGGCCACTGTGACGCCGGGCACGGGCTGGTGGCCAAAGGGAAACTCCGAAAACATCAGATCATACGTCCCGGCAGGCCGCTGACGGAGAAAGTGCCGTCGGTGGCGCTCGGCGACGTGACGGCGACGGGAGCAATAGAAGCGGTCGTGCTGGTTCCCGCCTGAAACACCTCCAGGGTGGCCCCCAGCGGGTAGGTGACGTTGGTGATGACGCTCCCGTTGCTGTCCAGCAGCGTTCCGTGGAGGCTGCCCTGCGTGTTCGCGGGTGTGTCCATCTTGATGATAGGGGAGAATGTGTAGCCCAATCCGTTGGAGGCGGAGTGGGCGGCGTCAATGTCAAGCGAGACCGATGTGCCTGACGTGCTGGAGACGGTGAATGTGCCGGGGACGGCGCTGTAATTGTTAGTCCCGACAGCGGACCCGGACAGTGTGTGGTCGGTTCCGACGTTGTCCACGGCGTCCGCCGCCGTCACATAGATGCGAATCTGTGAGTAGGTGCCGGGGGCCAGGGTGGGGTCCGTGGCGAGGGTGGTGCTGACGCCGTTCTGCAGCGCCAGCACGTCGAACGTCTGCGGGGTGCTGGTCAGCGTCTGCTCCATGCCGCTGCCGTCCACCGCCGTGACTTTGGCGACCGTCATGTTGATGTGCTGGAAGTTCGGGTTGGGCGTGTCGTGCAGCAGCACGACCATCCCGGAGGCCGTGCCGGAATTGACCGGCGTGGGGCCGGCGCTGTTGCCGCCGCCGCCGCATCCGGTCAGCGTTGCCGCCAGTGTGCCGCCCGCCAGCAACGCCGTCGCGCCGTGCCATCGTCCGCCCCGTGTGTGTCGCGTCATGTGTGGTGATTCCTTGAAAGTGAACAGGGTGACGCCTGTGTGTCCGCGCCCCGGTAAACGCGGGACATGGCACGGGTCACTGTTTCATGTGACAAACGACCAGCACACCGCCCCGCGCGCCGATGGTGACTTGTTCCGCCACGGCCCGGTTGGAGATGCCGAGCGTTCCGACGGGCAGGGGATGGTCAGTCAGCGGCCAGCGGACGCCCTGGAGCGTGACCCGCGCCCGTCCGTCGAACGAGACCACGGAGATGGTGTCGCCCGGCGTCGCCGCCAGGGTCAATTCGCCAGGCGCGTCTTCGGTGCCGGAGACGGCCCATGTTACGGAGGCGTCTTCCACCAGGCGTATGTCGACCTCACGGTGGCAGCGCAGTAGCAGGGCGATGGTGCCGAGCGTGTGATCCAGGCGTCCGCCCGTCGCGCCCGTGATCGTAATGGCCGTCGCGCCCCGGCCCTGTGCGATGTGAATGGCCTTCTCCAAGTCCCCCTGATTCTGGTCCGGCGTCGGGATGATCTCGGAGCCTAGGAAGTCGCGCCGTACTTCCTCAAGGCTGATGGAGTCGAAATCGCCGCTGATGATGTCGGGCGTCCGTCCGAGCATTTGGGCCTTGCGGGCGGCCCCGTCCGTGGCGATCAGCAGGTCATGCCCGGCGACGAGGCGATGGAGCAGCGCCGCCGAGGGCGGGTCGCCGTCGGCCAGGATCAGCACTCGCAGCCCTTCAGTCATAGCCGTACCAGTAGCCCTGGCTGAACGTGTGTCCATCGGGTGTGACCGCTGTGTTGTCGAAAGCGAGTTCCGACGTGAGGAATTTGGCGTGGCCGTCTGCGAAGATCACCGTGCCGCCGCGCGGGTGCCACTGCTCGTAATAGTCCGCCCCGCCGCTGCCCGGCGCGACATAGCCGTACTTGGCCCCGCCGGGGTCGCCCTGCTCCGAGAACCAGGGGAACATCTCGTCTCGCATGATTCGCGTGTCCGCTGGAAATTGGATCATGGCATCTGTGACTATTTGTGTGGTCATGGACGGGACATTGTTCTGCGAAGAGACGCCTGCGACGACCGAATACATATCGCTGGTGAAGCGGTACGACGAGCCGTAGCAGGCGTGATAAGTCGTCCGGCCGGGATAGTCGGAGCAGCCGCCGTTGGCGCTGGTGTTCTGTGTCAGGAATGGGCTGCCGGCATCGTCGGGGCATTTGAAAACATCTTTGTTCTGGATGTAGGGCATGACCTCCACCTCGACCCCCATGTGCCCCGTGATCCCGGCTGGAGGGACCGAGTTGTAGGCGAAAAAGATCGGCATGGTCTCGTCGTTGTCCTGGAGGTACATCTGGACGCCGATGCCCACTTGGCGGGCGTTGGAGACGCAGGTGATCTCGCGCGCCTTCTCCCGCGCCTGGGCGAAGACGGGAAACAGGATCGCGGCGATGATCGAGATGATGGCGATGACCACCAGAAGCTCGATGAGCGTGAAGCCGCGCCGTGTCGTGCGGTGCATATTCGGTTCCTCTCTGTGGACGCGGAAAGGCCGCCGTCCTCTTCATGGAAAAAGGGACGGCGGCCTCAAGTGCGAACACAGGGAGGGCCTCGCGTCCGCTTCCCTACGCCGGTATGACCCGGATCAGGTTCTTGGGGTTAGCCGAAACCTCGGCCTCTCAGCCGGCTCTTGGAAGAGCCGGCACCCCCAGCGGTTGATCTGTTGTGCGGCTATTATAGCCCGTTCACAACACGATCGTCAAGCCCCGGCAACGTGCGCCGCCGCGAAGTGTGATATACTGGATAACACTGATGTCACTCACAGTAACATTCCGGGGAGAGCAGTAACAAATTATGTGTGGGATCACGGGCTATGTCGGCGGGCGCGAGGGGAGCGTCCGCCTGGCGCTGGATAATCTCAAGAAGCTGGAATATCGCGGCTATGACTCGGCGGGCGTCGCCGTGATCGCCCCCGGCACCGATGGCGTCGTCGTGCTGAAGAAGCAGGGCAAGCTCGGCAACCTGGAAGCGTCGCTGAACGGCCTCGGCGCGGCGCGCGGGACCGTCATCGCGCACACGCGCTGGGCGACCCACGGGCGGCCCTCGGACGGCAACGCCCACCCGCACACCGACTGCACCGGCACGCTGGCGCTGATCCACAACGGCATCATCGAGAACTATCTGGCCCTGCGCGAGCGGCTGATCGCGTCGGGGCACGTGTTCCACAGCGAGACGGACACCGAGGTCCTGGCGCATCTGATCGAGGAACACCTGAAGCACACGCCGGGGCTGGAAGACGCCGTGCGTGGGGCGCTCGCCGAGGTCACGGGGGCATATGCCGTCTGCGTGGTGTCCGCGCGGGAGCCGGAGACCATCTACGCCGCCAAGACCGCCTCGCCGCTCATCATCGGGCTGGGCGACGGCGAGAACTTTTTGGCCTCGGACATCCCCGCCGTCATGGCCCACACCCGGCGTGTTCTTGTGCTGGAAGACGGCGATTTCGCCCGCATCACCCCGCACGGCGTCACCCTCACCACGGTGGCCGGTGAGCCGATCACGCGGGCCGAGTTCGCCGTCACCTGGGACGAGCGCACGGCGGAGAAGGGCGGCTACCCGCACTTCATGCTCAAGGAGATTCACGACCAGCCGCAGACGATCAGAGATACCCTGCGCGGGCGCGTCACCGAGGCCAACGAGGTCATCTTCCCCGAGCTGAAGCTGCCGACGCAGAAACTTCTGGACTTCAACCGCATCGTCATCGTCGCCTGCGGCACGGCGTACCATGCGGGCATGGTCGGCAAGAGCTTCTACGAGCATCTTCTGCGCCGCCCCGTGGAGGTGCAGGTGGCGAGCGAGTTCCGCTACAACGACCCCATCGTGGACCAGCACACGCTGGCGATCGTCATCTCGCAGAGCGGCGAGACGGCGGACACGCTGGCGGCCCTGCGGGAAGCCAAAGTAAAGGGCGCGACCACGCTCGCCATCGTCAACGTCGTCGGCTCCTCCATCGCCCGCGAGGCCGACGAGGTGATCTACACCTACGCCGGATTGGAAATCAGCGTCGCCTCCACCAAAGCCTACGTCAGCCAGTTGGTCGCCCTGTACCTGGTCGGCCTGTACGTCGCCCAGCGCGAGAACAAGCTGGACCGGGGCGTGGTGGCCGCTTATGTCGAACAATTGCGCGCCCTGCCCGGCCAGGTCGCCCAGATATTGACTCAGGAGAGCGCTATCGCTGAGTTGGCCCGCCAAGTGGCCCACTCCTCCTCGTTCTTTTTCTTGGGGCGCGGCTTCGACTATGCCGTGTCCCTGGAAGCGGCCCTGAAGCTCAAGGAAGTCTCCTACATCCACGCCGAGGCGTATGCCGCCGGGGAGATGAAGCACGGCCCGCTGGCGCTGGTCGAGCCGGGCGTCACCGTGGTCTGCTTCGCCACCCAGTCCGCGCTCTACGACAAGATGCTGTCCAACGTCAAGGAGGTGACGGCGCGCGACGGCGCGGTCCTCGCCATCGTGAAAGACGGCGACGAGGGCCTGGACGCGCGCACAGTGGACCGCGTGATCCGCGTCCCGGCCACGCACGACACGTTCATGCCGGTGCTGGCGATCATCCCGGCGCAGCTCCTGGCCTACCACATCGCCGCCGCCCTGGGCCGCGAGATTGACCAGCCGCGCAACCTGGCGAAGTCCGTCACCGTTGAGTGATGGGGGATGCCCACCACCTTGTTCGCTGCGCTCACAGGGTCCTCCCGAAGCGGGAGGATTCGGGGTAGTCGCCTGCGGGATAGAGCCTGTCCCTCCTGATCCTCCCGCTGCGGGAGGACCCCGCGCAGTGAGGAACGAACGGAGCAGGGTGGTGGGCAGCCCGCGCCTTGACACACGATGGTCGGACCGTGCTACAATGCGGCGGGCGTCGCCGCCCCGGAAAGGCCGCCATGAGACTGTTTGCATTTGCCCTGCTCCTCTGCCTGCTTCCCCAAACCGCCCCTGCTTCCACGCCCAAAAGCTCGCCCGCGCAGGTGACGGGCGCGCTAGACCAAGTTGAGTCCCGGCTGGCGGCGCAGCGGGACTTCTACTGGCACCGGGGCGACTACCCGCGCATCATTGCCCTGGATCGCATCCTGACCGAGATGGACCCCCAGTACCTGGACTGTTACGAGACCGGGGCCTGGCTGATGGACAGCCTCGGAGACCGCAAGGACGCCGAGGCCTATTACCGGCTGGGCGTCGCCAACAACCCGCGCGTCGAGGTTCCGTACTACGGCCTCGGCTTTTTCTACTTCAACACCCTGCACGATTATCGACGTGCGGCGAGCGTGTTCCACCAGGGGGCGTTGCTGCCCGGCGAGAACATCCTGGACTGGAAGATGGTCGCCCATTCCTACGAACACGCCCAAGAATATGACAAGGCCGTGGCGACCTGGAAATACATCAAAATCCGCTGGCCGCACGGGCTGGTCGTGGACCAGAACCTGAAGCGCGCCGAGGCCATGCAGCAGGCCGCGTCGCCGGGGGCCGTCTCCCCGTGAACCCCTCCCGCCGCGACGCCCTGCCCCTGTGGGTCTCCCTGCTGCTCGTCTTTTTCGCCGTCCTTTATGTGCTGCAAACGCCGGGGGCGACGCCGCCCGCCCGCGTTCGCGCTCATGCGCCGCCTGCCGGTCAGGGCGGGGATGCGGCCATGCAGGACCTGATCCAGACCGATCTGACGGCGAAGACGGCCTACGTGACCACCCTGTCCGCCCCCGGCCCCGTGGTCCGACCCGACCCCCGATTGCTGCACCAGGCGCTGACAGCCGCCGAGGCGCTGCAAAAGGATGATGACAACTCCCCGACCGCCGCTCGGCGGGTCATCCTGCTGCGCGCCCTGGTCAAGAGCGTTGACCCGCCCGCCGCCGCGCGCAAGGACGACGAGCCGCTGGCCATCGGCGACAATCACCTGGACCCGCTCGCGGCCTTCACCACGGCCCTGCCGCCGGGGACTCCCTCGGTGGACCGAACCGCCTATGCCCAGGAAGGCCAGGTCTGGAAGGCCGCGTTCGATGGGGTGGCGTTGACCCCGCACCAGACGCAGGCGCTGGCGGCGCAAATCTCCGCCCTGCCGGAGATCCGCTGGTGGCGCTGGCCCGCCTTGAGCGGCCTGTACCGGTCCCAGGGCGATCTGGCCGAGGCCAACCGGTACGCCCTCGCCGCGCGCGGACACGCTGCGCTCCCGCTGGTGGCGACCGGGCTGCTCGGCCTGCTGCGGCTGGGCCTGGGCCTGGTCGGCATCCTGATCCTGATCTACTTCCTCCTGCGCGCCGTCGTCGGGAGGCCGGAGGCGGGGGCCGCGCCCGCGCTCCCCAATGTCTGGCCGACCCTGCCGGAGCCGATTCCGTTCTCGGAGCGCCGCCTGGGTTCGGGCGACCTGGCCGCCGTGTTCGTGGTCTACCTGGTGTCGCGCGAGGTGATCGCGCTGATCCTGCTGGGCCTCCCCGGCGGCATCGGCCACGGGCACCTGTTCCACTTTCCGGGCCTGCTGACGCCGTTCGTGGCGGGCATCCGCCGGATGCCCGCCGTGCGCCGGGAGACTATTGAGGTGGTCTTTGAGGCGATCACCTACCTGCTGGCCGCCGTGCCGCCCCTGGTCGTCCTGTGGGCGATGGCGCGGCAGCGGGGCGCGTCGCTGGCCGCCGAGATCGGCTGGACGGGCCGGTCGCTGTGGCCCAACGTCGCCTTCGGCATCGCGGGCTACGCTGTGGCGACCCCCTTGATGCTGCTGACCGCCCTGCTCGCCCCGCAGTTGTTCCGTCACGCCCCCGCGCCGTCGAACCCGGTCATCCCGGAGATGGTGAACACGTCGGGCTTCTGGACCACGGCCCTGCTGATCGGCCTCGCCTCCATCGCCGCGCCTTTGGTCGAAGAACTGCTGTTCCGGGGCGTGTTCTTCCAGGCCGCCAAGCTGCGCCTGGGGCCGTGGCCCGCCATCGTGCTGACCGGCCTGGTGTTCGGCCTGGTCCACCCGGTCGGCGTCGTGGAGAAGCTGGCCATCGCCGTCCTCGGCGGCGTCTTCGCCTGGATGGCCGAGACGCGCCGCTCGCTCGTGCCTAGCATGACGGCCCACTGCCTGAACAATCTGACCAGCACCCTGATACTTCTGTTCGCGCTGTCGAACTGAGGGGACACTCGCAGACATGACGGACGAGTCACACTTTGGGCAGGGGTTCGGGACCGTGGCGATCCTCGGCGTGGGCCTGATCGGCGGGTCGCTGGGGATGGCGCTGCGGGCGCGGCGGCTGGCGCGGCGCGTGGTCGGCATCGGGCGCGACTCGGCCCGGCTGGAGACGGCGATCCGGCTGGGGGCGATTGACGACGCGACGATGGACTGGGCGCACGGGGTGGGGGAGGCCGATGTCGTCGTGCTGGGCACGACCATCGGACACATCCTGGAGACGCTGCCCAATGTCCTCGCCGCCGTCCGGCCCGGCGCGCTGGTCACGGACGTCGGCAGCACCAAGAGCGCCATCGTGGCGCGGGCCGGGGGCGCCGCGAACTTTGTCGGCGGACACCCCATGGCCGGCTCGGAGAAGGGCGGCGTGGAGGCGGCGACGGCGACGCTGTTCCAGGAGGCGACATGGGCGCTGACGCCGACGGACGCGACCGACGCCGAAGCCCTACAGCGCATCCAGAGG
Organism: Capsulimonadaceae bacterium; assembly: GCA_965277485.1. Taxonomy (GTDB): domain Bacteria; phylum Armatimonadota; class Armatimonadia; order Armatimonadales; family Capsulimonadaceae; genus JAFAZD01. The sequence goes on from CBDICZ010000009.1 coordinate 12,558, forward strand.
CTGGCGCAGGAGGTCGGCGCGTCCACGCGCGTCTTCACCCCGGAGGCGCACGATGCGATGGTCGCTGTCACCAGCCACCTGCCGCACGTCCTGGCCTCGGCCCTGATGCGCCTCGCCGACGGAACTCAGCGTACTCTGCCGGACACGCCCGCCCTCGCCGCCGGATCATTCGCCGACATGACCCGCGTGGCCGCCTCCTCCCCCGACATCTGGCGCGATGTCTGCCTGTCCAACCGCGACGCCGTCCTTCATGCCCTGACACACTACCGGACTGAGTTGGACACCCTGGAAGCCGCCGTGGACGCGCGCGACGCGGAGGCCATTGAAGCGTTCTTCCGCGAAGGCGCGTCGGCGAAGCGCGATTGGGGCAAGTCTTGACTCGGTACTGGTGCTTTAGGTATAGTTACCCATGTTACCTGTTACCATGAGCGTCAAACTGACACGACATCAAGTGGCCGAGATGCTGCATGTCACGCCGAAGACCCTGGGCGTGTGGGAGCGGACGGGGCGCATCCCGGCCCCGGAGCGGGACTGGCGCGGCTGGCGTCTGTATGACAGTGCCGCCATCGCCGCCATCCGCGCCCAACTGGGCATCAGTGTCGCTGCGCCGGAGGCCGCTGAGCCAGAACACGAGATGCAGATCAGTGCCCGGAACCGCCTGCGCGGCGTCGTGCGCGAGATCACCGGCGACGGCGTCCTCTGTGAAGTCACGCTGGATTTGGGCAACGGCCAGGAAGTGGTCTCCGTCATCACCCGTTCGTCTGCCGAGCGGCTGGGCCTCAAGCCCGGCGTCACCGCGATGGCCCTCATCAAATCCACGGAGGTCCTCCTTGCGCGTTAAATCTCTGCTCTTGGCCCTGTTCCTGCTGGCCGTGCCGACGGCTCGCGCGGCGGAACTGAAAGTCGCCGCCGCCGCCAACCTGCAAAAAGTGCTGACGCAGGCGCTCATTCCCGCCTTCCAGCAGAAGACGGGGGCGACCGTCACCGCGACGTTCGGTTCCACCAAACTGCTGGCGACCCAGTTGACTCAGGGGTCGCCGGAAGACGTGTTCGTGTCCGCCGACACCGCGACCACGGACACGCTGGCGTCACAGGGCCTGCTCGACCCGGCCACGGTGCGCGTCTACGCCATCGGGCGGCTGGTGATCTGGAGCCGGGCCGATGCCGCCCACCACCCGCGACGCATTCAGGACCTCGCCGACCCCGCCTACGCCAAGATCGCCGTCGCCAACCCCGCGCTCGCGCCCTATGGCCTGGCCGCCCAGCAGTCTCTGGCCGCCGCCGGGCTGACGGCAACAGTCGGCCCGCGCCTGGTGACGGCGGAGAACATCGGACAGACGCTTCAGTTCGCCCAGAGTGGTAACGCCGATGTCGCGCTCACGGCCCTGTCGCTGGTCATTGACGATAAAACTGACCCTTATGTGATCGTGCTGGACAAATTGCACACGCCCCTCGCCCAGAGCCTGGGCGTTGTCAAGGCGTCCGCACAAGCGGCTCTGGCGAGGCAGTTCGCCGATTTCCTCACCGGCAAAGCCGCCGCCCCGATCTGGAAGCGCTACGGCTATGAACTGCCGCATCGGTAATGGCGCTCTCCCTCCCATGAGGCTCGATGGACTGGTCCCCTTTCTGGCTGTCCCTGCGCGTCGCCGGCTGGGCGACCGTCATCAGCGTCATCGTCGGCACGGGAGTCGCCCTGACGCTCGCGCGCCGCTTTCCGGGCCGCGATTTGTTCCTCGGCGTCGCCAACCTGCCGCTGGTGCTGCCGCCGACAGTGCTGGGCTACTTTCTGCTGGTCGCGGCGGGCAGTCGCGGGCCGGTGAGCCGCTTGTGGCAACATCTCACGGGCCACCCGCTCTCCCTCGCCTTCACCTGGCAGGGGGCGGTGCTGGCCGCCTGCCTGGTCAGCATCCCCCTGTTCATCGGCAACGCCCGCGTCGCCTTCGCCGCGATTGACGCGGACGTGGTCAACGCCGCCCGGACCGATGGCGCGGGCCGCTGGGCCGTCTTCCGACACATCCTGCTGCCGCTGGCTCGGCCTGGGCTGATTGCGGGCACGACCCTCGCCTTCGCGCGCGCCCTGGGCGACTTCGGCGCGACCCTGATGGTCGCCGGGGACACGCCCGGCGCGGGCCGGACCATGCCGATTGCCATCTACGACGCCTTCTTCGACGGCGACGACGGCACCGTCCGCGCCTTCGTCGGCATCACCGTCGCCCTCAGCCTCGCCGTCTGCCTGCTCGCCGCCCGCCTCGTCCCCCGTGACTGATGGGGTACAATGGCCGCATGGACGCTTTGATATTGTTCGCCCACGGCTCCCTGCTCTGCGGCGCGGGCGAGGCGCTGGACGCCCACGCCGCCCGCCTGCGCGCGCGTGGGAATTGGCCGCTGGTGCGGGTCGGCTACATGAACTACTCGGAGCCGACCTTCGCCGAGGCCGTCGCCGAGTGCCGGGCCGCCGGGGCGACCCGCATCGTCGTCCTGCCGTTCTTCCTGGTTCCCGGCTACTTCGTCCGCAAGACCCTGCCGGAACACGTCGCCCAGGCCCAAACGGACCATCCTGACCTGACCTTCACCGTCGCCGAGGCCATCGGCTTTGACGCACGTTTGGCCGACGCCGTCATCAACGCCGCCAACGAGCCGCTCGGCCCCGGCGAGTGGCGCGACGACCTCACCGCCGCCGCCCGCCACTGCCGCGCCCGCCCCGACTGCCCCCTCTACGCCACCCCCAATTGCCCGCGCGTCCCCGCCCCGGACACGCCCGCCCGCCCGTTTGTGGAGTGAACGCATGAAAACCGCCCTGCTCGTCATGGTCCACGGCTCGCCCCGGCCAGTCGCCAATGAAGATATGTTCCGCGTCCTGGAAGTGGTGAAAGAACGCCGCGCCTTTGACATCGTGGAGGCGGGATTCATGGAGTGCAACGCGCCGACCATCCCCGACGCCATAGACGCCTGCATCGCCCAGGGCGCGCAGCGCGTCGTCGCCGTGCCGTACTTCCTGCACACGGGAACGCACGTCGCCGACGACCTGCCGACGTTGCTGGACGAGGCCAAAGAGCGCCACCCCGGCGTTGAGATCGCCATGGGCCGTTACATCGGCACGTCCCCGACCCTGACCGATATCCTCGCCGACCGAGTTCGGGCGATCAACAGGTAAAGGAAGTCGCGTCGGGCGAGAGGATGCAGACGCCCGCTGACCGTTGGAGACGTTCATCGGTGACTGACTACCCCTATTTGTATCGCTTGTCCGACGCTGATGCCTACCTTGTTTGGCGCAGCGACGAGTCCGAAGATGGAAACGAACCCGACTGCGTTCTCCTGAATAGTCTGGGCCGCCTGCTCACGTTCCGGTCTCCGGCCGATCTTGGTGTGTACGCCAAACGTTGCGGCCTGACAATCAGCCCGAATGTCAACGAGAAGCCCCTTGATCTGGACGTTGTGCAAAGGTGGCTGGATTCGCCGCGAAAGACCACGGTGGACTGCGAGACGTTCCTGAACGCCTGGAACCTGTTTTCAGACCTCGCCTCCACCGTCCTGGGCGTTCGCTCTCATATTGACAATCAGAAAGAATGCCGCATCTACAACAAACTCTTCTGGGGCAACAATCTTCCCGCGCTGACACCGCCGGGGAAGCATTATGAGCCGATCTGGACCAAGAGCGAGGTCGGCAGGATGCGGAACGTGTTAATCAAAGGGTTGAGTCTGTTCCGCGAAAGGCTCTGAACGCTTCCTGCGCCTGGGAACCCGTAACATGTCTGCATTGTTGCCGGGGTGAAAGGGAATTTGCACCATGCCCCATCTTTTTGAACCGTACACGCTGCGCGGCGTCACATTACGAAATCGGATCGGCGTCTCGCCGATGTGCGAGTATAGCTGCGAGGACGGCCTGCCGAATGACTGGCACTTCGTCCACCTCGGCTCGCGGGCCGTCGGCGGGGCCGGTCTGGTCATCACCGAGGCGGCGGCGGTGGAGGCGCGCGGGCGCATCACGGCGGCGGACGCCGGTATCTGGTCGGACGCGCACACGCAGGCGTGGATGCCGATTACGCGCTTCATCACACAACAGGGCGCGGTTCCGGGCATCCAGTTGGCCCACGCGGGGCGCAAGGCCAGCACCGCCCGGCCCTGGGAGGGCGGCAAGGGCGTGAGTGACGCCGACGGCGGCTGGGAGCCGGTCGCGCCCAGCGCGCTGGCCTTCGAGCCGGCCTATCGCCTGCCGCATGAGCTGAGCGTGGGGGACATCGGGGACATCCAGGAGGCGTTTGTCGCCGCCGCGCGCCGTTCTTTGGAAGCGGGCTTCCGGTGGCTGGAGCTGCACGGGGCGCACGGGTATTTGATGCACCAGTTCCTGTCGCCGCTGTCCAACCGGCGCGAGGACGACTACGGCGGCTCCTTCGAGAACCGCATTCGGTTTGTCGTGGACACGGCCTGCGCTGTGCGGGCCGTCTGGCCCCAGGACCTGCCGCTGACCGTGCGGCTCTCCTGCACGGACTGGGTGGAGGGCGGCTGGACCCTGGAAGAGTCGGTGGAACTGTCCCGCCGCCTCAAGGCCGTGGGCGTGGATTTGATTGACTGCTCTTCGGGCGGCGCGGCCCCGGACGCCAAAATTCCCGTGGGCGCGGGCTACCAGGTGCCGTTCGCCGAGGCCATCCGGCACGGCGCGGACATCGCCACGGCGGCGGTCGGCATGATCACCGAGCCGATGCAGGCGGATGAGCTGGTCCGCAACGGGCGCACCGATTTGGTCCTGCTAGCCCGCGAGCTGCTCCGCGACCCGTACTGGCCGCTGCACGCCGCCCACGCCTTGCACCAGGACAAGGCCGCCCCCGTCCCCGACCAGTACGCCCGCGCCTTCCCCGGCTAGCCCGGCACTTGACACGGGGACTGCGAACGTTTATAATGGCCTCAGACAGACCCACCAGGAGAACGACCGTATGCCCCGTGACGATGGCCGCGCCCTGGACCAGACCCGCTCCACGACCCTGACACGCGGCTATGCCCGCCACGCCGAAGGCTCCTGCCTGATCCAAGTCGGCGACACCCACGTTCTCTGCACCGCCAGCGTGGAAGACAAGGTCCCGCCGTTCCTCAAGGGCAAGGGGACCGGATGGCTGACGGCGGAGTACGCCATGCTGCCCCGCGCCACGCACACCCGCTCCCCCCGTGACACCGGCAAGCCCAACGGGCGGGCCATCGAGATTCAGCGTCTCATCGGTCGCTCCCTGCGCGCCGTCGTGGATTTGGACGCGCTGGGCGAGCGGACCATCTCCATTGACTGCGACGTGATTTTGGCCGACGGCGGGACGCGCACCGCCGCCATCTCCGGCGCGTTCGTCGCGGTCGTCGAGGCCCTGGCCTGGATGCGCGGCAAGGGCCAGATCAAGACCCTGCCGTTCAGCGAGTGGGTCTCCGCCGTCTCCGTCGGCGTCGTCCACGGCGAAGAGAGGCTGGACCTGGCTTATGAAGAGGACTCGCAGGCGTCCGTGGATATGAATGTCGTGATGACCGACACGGGCCGCTTCATCGAGCTGCAAGGCACGGCGGAGAAGACGCCGTTCGACCGCGACCGCCTGAACCGGCTGCTGGACCTGGCCCAGATCGGCGTCCGCCAGATGTTCGCCAAACAGCGCGAGGCGCTGGCTGATCTGCTGTAGGGGGCGGGATCGGCCCTCACCCAGATACCTCACCCCAGCCCTCTCCTTCGGAAAGGAGAGGGGGCAAGAGGGGCCGGAAAGGACCGGCAGGCGGCACTTCTTAACCCTCTCCTTTCCGAAGGAGAGGGTGGACCGGCTTGCCGGGCCGGGTGAGGTATCCTCCCCCGTGAAACGAGAACACCGATGCGACTCTTCGGCATGGGCGACAACGGCCCCTTCATGAATTCGGACCGGGGGATGACCAACCCGAACCCCGGCCTGCTCCAGAGCGCGCGCTATCAGATCGTCCCCGGCCCGCGCGGGCTGCCGATGGCGCAGGTGGGGCTGAACTTCCGGCGCGACCTGCCCGCCGTGTCCAACCCGGACATGACCCTGGCCGTGCTGCTGGACCGCAGCGGCTCCATGGGCGAGGCGTTCCGCGAGGGCCACGTCACCAACGTCGCTACGGCCATCTTCAACCATGTCGCTGCCGCCGGGGTGGGATATGATCTCGTCTTTTATGATGATCAGGTCGCCGACGCCGGACCCATGCGCAGCGCCTATGACGTGCAGGTGGCCGTGCAAAGCCACCCGCCGCGCGGGGCTACCATGGTGACGGCGGCCCTGCGGGCGACGATCCAGCGTTATCGCGCGCGCCGGGGGATGTACATCATCGTCATCACCGACGGCGAGTTCGGCGACAAGGTCCAGGTCCAGCAGCTGATTGTTCAGGAATTGCTGCCGCAGGTGACGCCGGAAAACCCGTATGCGTTCCGGCTGCACTTCGTCGGCGCGGGCGAGGGCGTGGACCATGCGTTCCTGCGCCAGATCGAGGCGGCGGCGACTGGGCAGGGCGTCTCCATGGTCACGCAGCACCACCACGCGCACCTCAGCCACAGCCACGATTCTATTTTTGACACCCTGGACACGGCGTTCCTCGGCGTCGGCCTGAACGCCCGCTTCGGCGACCTGTCGCAACTTTCCGGCTGGACCGGCGGGGCGACCACCTCACCCATCACCCACACCACCGACGCGGCCACACGCCGGACCTGGGACGGGGCCGTGGGAGACCTCGGCTTCCTGCCCCGTCGCGCCCTGCTCGGCTGCGAGTACGCGCCGACTCATCCCGACAATTTGCAAGTCGCCGTCCAGTTTCAGGGGACTGACCAGCGGCTGCACCAAGTCCTCGTGCCTGTCCCGCTGCCCAAGCAGGCCGTGACCACGCCTCCACCCACGCTCGCCCCGTCCAAAAAGCCCGCCTTCCACCTGCCCTGGATGCACAAGTCGCCCGAGGAAGAGGCCGCGCGCGCCGAACAGGACCGGCAGCGGGCGGAGCTGGCCCAGAGGGCCGCGCAGAACCGGCAGACGGAACTCCAGCGGCAGGCCCAGGATATGCAGGCTTTGGCCCAGGGC
>CBDICZ010000010.1:0-164911 GCA_965277485.1 Capsulimonadaceae bacterium
GTAGCGCTGGTCGCCGGGCCGCCAGTCTTCGAGCCGCACTTCGGGCGTCCGGCCCGTCATCTCGCCGATCAGTGCGAGAAGGCTGCGCAGGCTGACTGTGTTGTCCGGCCCGCCGCCGATGTTGAACGCCTCGCCCGTGATCTGGGGCATCCGCGCCTGCGCCCGCAGGAAGGCGTCCACGAGGTCGTCTACATAAAGGATGTCACGAACCTGCATCCCATCCCCATAGAGCGTGATTGGCTCTTGGGCGAGCGCCCGAATCAGGAAATGCGCGACCCAGCCCTGGTCCTCGGTGCCGAACTGGCGCGGGCCGTAGATGCAGCTCATCCGAAAGACCACGGCGGGCAGGCCGAACGTCCGGGCGTAGTCCAGAACGTACTGGTCCGCCGTGCCCTTGGAGCAGCCGTAGGGACTGTGGAAGTCCAGGAAGCGGGACTCCCCGATGCCGTCGGCGCGCACGTCGGGAGATTCCGGCTCGTAGCGGCCGTGGTGGGTGCGCAGGGGCACGTCCGGCAGCGCGCCGTAGACCTTGTTGGTGGAGGTGAAGACCAGCGGGACTGGTTCTTCTTGGGCGCGCAGGGCCTCCAGCAGATTCAGTGTCCCGCGCGCGTTGACTTCAAAATCAGTCAGGGGGTCGTCCAGGCTGGTGGTGACGGCGACTTGAGCGGCGAAGTGGAACGCCTGCGACGCCTGCGACGCCGCGCGGCGCAGAGCCGGGGCGTCCCGCACGTCCGCGACCTCGACCTGGACCCGGTCCCCATGGCGCTCGGTGAGCCAGCGCGCGTTGCGCTCGACGCCGGTCCGCGACAGGTTGTCGTAGACGAGGACGCGAGTCCCCTGGGAAAGAAGGCGGTCGGCCAGATTGCTGCCGACGAAGCCCGCGCCGCCGGTGATCAGGATGGGTTTCTCCGGGTGGGTCATACCGTCAGCCCTCGCTTCGCCAGTTCCGCCCCGGCCTCGGCCGCGCGGTCGTGGGCCGTCTGGCCCTCCAGCCACTGACAGATCTCGGCCAGCCCTTCGTCCAAAGAGACCTGCGGCTCGTAGCCCAAGACGCGGCGCGCGAGGCCGATGTCGGCAAAGCAGTGCCGGATGTCGCCAGCCCGGTACTTGCCGGTCACTTCGGGCGCGATGTCCTCCATGCCCAGCGTCCGCGCCATGCGCCGCGCGATCTCCTCGACCGTGTAGGCCTGGCCGCTGCCGACGTTGAACACCTGCCCGACGGCCTGCGGGGCCTCCATGGCCAGGCGGCAGGCCCGCGCCACATCGGTGACGTGGACGAAGTCGCGTCTCTGGCACCCATCTTCAAAGATCAGCGGCGGCCTGCCGTTCAGGTAGCGCGCCGCGAAGATCGCCAACACCCCCGTGTATGGGTTGGACAGGGCCTGGCGTGTGCCGAACACGTTGAAGAAGCGCAGCGCCACGGTCGGGATGTGGTAGGCCCGGCCCACAATCAGGCACATCCGCTCCTGGTCATACTTGGAGAGGGCGTAGACCGACGACAGCGACGGCGTCTTGGTTTCCGGGGTGGGAACGGGCGTCAGCGCCCCGCCGTCCTCGCCGCGCAGCTCCCAGTCGCCCGCCTTGAGCCGCGCCAGGCCGCGCTCGCGCCCCGGCACGGTCGCCCCGGCGGCGTCAATATACATTCCCTCGCCGTAGATGCTCATGGAGGACGCCACGACCAGCCGTTCCACGGGCCTCTCGATCAGCGCCTCCAGCAGTGTGGCCGTCCCCAGGTTGTTGGTCTCGGTGTAACGGGCGATCTCGTACATGCTCTGCCCGACCCCGACCATCGCCGCCAGGTGGTAGACCGCGTCCACGTCCCGCAGCGCCCTCTTGACCGCCGCCGCGTCGCGCACGTCGCCGACGACCAGTTCCACGTCCGGGGACAGGTAGGCGGGCCGGGCGCACCCGTCGCCGTGGACCTGGGGACTCAGGCTGTCCAGGGCGCGGACCCGGTAGCCCCGCGCCAGAAGCTCATCCGCCAGGTGCGCGCCGATGAAGCCCGCGCCCCCCGTGATCAAAATCTGCTTGCTCATGCCCATTTGCGTTCCGCTCTGGGTGTTAAGTTGGGCATCTTCTACCCCAAATGGGGAGACTTAAACCCCGCCATGTTTCCGCGCATTTGTCCCAAAAAAATATTTACGGCTTGTGAAGTTCGGGGAGGAATCGGGGAAGGGCGCGGCGAATAGCCCCACCACACAGCAAGGAGCGACACGCGATCTATGGCAGATTTTCTTTCCGACGACAAGCAGCCCGACGCGCCGGGGACGGAGACGCCTTCAGATTCCCGTCGCCTCGACCGCCGCAGTTTCCTGCGCGCCCTCTCCGGCAGCGCCCTCACCGTGGTCGCCGGCGGCCTGACCGTCACTCTGGCCGCCTGCCAGGGGGCCTCCACCAGCAGCCCGCTGATCGCCTCCACGGGCGTCACGGCGACGCCGGTGTCGCTGACGCCCGCGTCATCCATCTCCGGCCAGAGCCTTAACTCGTTCTCGATCAACTCCAGCGGCGTCTCCCTGGGCGGCAGCGCCTCGCTGATCAGCAACAGCGCCAACAGTTCCGGCTCGAATTCCAGCAACAGTTCGAACAGCAACAGCTCCAATTCGAACAGTTCCAGCTCGAACAGTAACAGTTCGAGTTCCAACAGCTCCAGCAGCAGCAGTTCCAGCTCCAGCAGCCTGGGGACCCTGGTGCGGCGTCAGGCCATGGCGTCGCTCCAGCCGCGCGACTTCGTGCCGGACGGGTGGAGTACGCGCGCCTAGTCCGCCGCCCGCATTGACACCGGGGCCGCCCCGGCGGGTATACTCTCCCGAAACGCGGAAGAGGGACCCACCGGGTGGAACAGACCATCACACTGGGCGGGCGCAAGACCGCCCGCCGCGCCTACGGCTTCGATGAGGTGGCGCTCGCGCCGAGCGCCCTGTCCGTGGACCCGCGCGACGTGGACATGGGTTGGGACCTGGGCGGACGCCGCTTCGCCCTCCCCGTGATCGCCAGCGCACTTGACGCCGCCGTCAACCCCGCCCTCGCCATCGAGATGTCCCGACTCGGCGGCCTCGCCGTCCTGAACGGCGATGGCCTCCAGACGCGCTACGCGGACGCCGAGCAGGCCCTCCAGCGTGTCGCCGACGCACCCCCCGACGGCATCATCGCGCTCCTCCAGGAACTCTACAGGGAGCCGGTCAAGGACGAACTCATCGCCCGCCGCGTCCGAGCCATCAAGGACGCGGGCGGCATCGCCGCCGTGTCCGCCGTGCCGCCGACCGCCGGGCGCATCGCGCCGGCCGCCGTGGAGGCCGGCGCGGACTTCTTCGTGGTCGCCTCCCAGGTCGCCACCGCCCGCCACTCCTCCTCCCACGGGGACACCGTGGACATCGCCCGGTTCTGCCGGGACTCCCCCATCCCCGTCATCATCGGCAACTGCGTCGGCTATCGGGCCTGCACCGAGCTGATGGAGGCCGGGGCGGCCGCCGTGCTGGTCGGCGTGGGACCCGGCGCCATCTGCACCACGCGCCGGGTGCTGGGCATCGGCATCCCCCAGGTCACGGCGACGGCGGACTGCGCCGCCGCCCGCGACGACTTCTTCCAGCGCACCGGCAAGTACGTCCCCGTCATCACCGACGGCGGCATGCGCACGGGGGGCGATTTGGCGAAGGCTATCGCGTCCGGGGCCGACGCCGTCATGCTCGGCTCGACCATCGCGGCGGCGTCCGAGGCCCCCGCCCCCGGCTGGTCCTGGGGCATGGCGAGTTCCAGCGCCGACCTGCCGCGCGGGACACGCATCCGCGTGGAGGTCATGGGCACCCTGCGCGAGATCCTGCTCGGCCCGGCGCACCGCGACGACGGCACCATGAACCTGGTCGGCGCCCTGCGCCTGGCCATGGCCTCCTGCGGCGCGCGCACCCTCCGGGAGATGCAGCAGGCCGAGCTGTTCGTCGCCCCCTCCCTCCAGACCGAGGGCAAGTCCCAGCAGCGCGCCCAGGGCGTCGGGCAAGGACGATAGACGCCATGAGCGATGCGCTCGGCGAACGCGGCGAAGACCTGTTCAAAGTGATCATGACCCATTATGACACGGTCGACGGCGTCGCCCAAGCGCGCTTCCACCCCTGTTTTCTCGGCGACAAGTGGCCCCTCGTCGACTTTTTCGTGGAGGTGGTCGGCGCGGGCGCGGAGACGCCGTTCTTTCTCGCTCAGGTGAAGGCGACCAGGGCCGGGTATACAGAGACCGGACGCCTCAAGGTTGATGTCCCCGCTTCGGACATACGGCGCTTGGCGGCCTATCCGGCCCCGACATACATCATCGGCATTGACGAGACAAAAACAGATGATCTGGAAAACGCTGGGTACATCCTGTCCGCTAACGGGGAGACTCCGAGGGGCATCGGCAGTCTAACCACGCGCTACCCGATCAATGCCGACCATCGGGCGCTTTTGTGGCAGGAAGTCCGTGACTACTGGCTTTCTGTGGCGGCGACATCTCGGCTGACATCACGTTTCGCAGACAGGTAATGGAGAAGCATCATGGCTGCTGTTGCGGCAGAGCGTCGTTGGTTCGTGGAGGAGCGGGCTGAAAGCCTGGCCGGGGTCTATCTGACCGACAACCCCGATTTGATCGTCACCCGTCAGCAGGGGGCGAACTCTGCGGGCGTCTGCGACGTTCTCGTGCAGATACCACACCAGGGCCGTGCGACCGGACGTGTGTTTGGCGTGGAAGTTACCGCGCTGTTGGAGAAAGAGAGTCGGGACACCAACAATGTCTCGCACCACTGGACACTGAGGCCGAGACAGCAGGAGCGGCTGAGGGACGTTCCGTTCCCAGTCTGCCTGTTCGTGTTCGAGGTGGATACAGATCGCGGCGCTTGGGGATGGGCGAGGCAGCCGAGCGGTCAGGCCCTGACGTTCCATCGTGAGGTCGGCCTCTCCCCGCTCACCCCTGGCGCAGTTGACGACATTGTCGCTGCCGTCAACGACTGGTACGAGCATCGCGCCTCGTCCTGATCCCGCTTCCAGGCCCAGGAGCAACTTCCCGCACAGCGTTTAGGGCATCGGTTGCGGTACGGAGGACAGTCATGACATCTGTCCAGGTCTTTCGGTACGTTGAAGAGCTTGATGCGTTCCTCGTCAGGCCGGAGTTCGAGGAACTCACAGAACGGCTTGGGCTGGATGACTGGACGCCCGTTGTCTGGATGGGCAGGCTGTTTACCCTGGACAAAGACTACGGCGAACACTGGTTTGACAACTGGGACGAGCGCGAGGCCCTGGAAGAGCGCGCCGCCGCCCTCGGCATTGACTCGTTCGACCTGATGATTCTACAGACTGATCCCTTTCGGCCCCCGATGGATGACCCTTGCCACTCCCCGGAGGTGCGGCGGCTTTTCTGGACGGACGTGTTGAAGTCGCTGGAACTCAGTTATGATTTCCTTTTCACGGAGGCCCGCTATGCCGCCGCCCGCCGCTCAGGACGTGGACTGAGCGCGGACGAATTGGAAAAGCGCATCCAGGCCATTCGTGACGGACTGAACACTGTGCCCAACCCCGGAGCAAGTGAGGTACAATGAAGGCCAAAAGGTTCCAGGCTCCCGTATGATGATGCTCCACCGTTCCCCGCTGCCCGCGATGCCGTCCCTCCCGATGCCGTCCCCCCCGATGCCGGGGGTGGGGGAGGCCGTATGTCTCTGACACCGCAGCATCCCGATCCGCCCGCCATCTTTGTCACCCCTGACCCTTCCACTGCGGGCGCGGGGGCGGCGACGCCGGAGCAACTCGTCCTCGTGCTGGACTTCGGCGCGCAGTACACCCAGCTCATCGCCCGGCGCATCCGCGAGTGCCACGTCTACTGCGAGATTCTGCCCTTCGACACGCCGCTGGACGTGATCCGGGCGCGGAACCCCATCGGCCTGGTCCTCTCCGGCGGCCCGGCGTCGGTCTATGAACCCGGTGCGCCCAAGGTGGACCCCGGCGTCTACGCGCTCGGCCTGCCCCTGCTCGGCATCTGCTACGGGATGCAGACCATGGCGCACGACCTGGGGGGCCGGGTCAGCGCGGCCACCCTCAAGGAGTTCGGCAAGACGCAGCTCGAAGTTTTGAACCCGGACGTGCTGTTCGAGGGCCTGAACCCCGACCTGATCTGCTGGATGAGCCACGGCGACACCGTGGAGTCGCCCCCGCCCGGCTTCTCCGTCAGCGCCGCCACTGAGAACTGCCCCGTCGCCGCTATGGCCGACCCGGAACGCCGCTTCTACGCCGTGCAGTTCCACCCGGAGGTCGTCCACACGCCCTGGGGAACCGAGGTCATCCGGGGCTTCTTGGAGAAGGCGTGCGGGGCGCGGGGCCTCTGGACGATGGGGTCGTTCATCGAGCAGCAGGTCGCGCTCATCCGTGCCCAGGTCGGAGGGAGCCGCGTCGTCTGCGGCCTGTCCGGCGGCATTGACTCCTGCACCGTCGCGGCGCTGGTCCATAAAGCCATCGGCGACCAGTTGACGTGTATCTTCGTCAACCACGGGCTTCTGCGCAAGGGCGAGGCGGAGGACGTGCGGCGCAAGTTCGCCGCCGCCTTCCACATCAACCTCGTATATGTGGACGCCGAAGAGCGGTTCCTGCGCCGCCTGGAGGGCGTCACCGACCCGGAGCGCAAGCGCAAGATCATCGGCGAGGAGTTCGTGCGCGTCTTCGAGGAGGAGTCCCGTCAGCTCCAGGACGCCACGTTTTTGGCGCAAGGGACGCTGTACCCGGACGTGATCGAGTCCGGGACCAAGAGTGCGGCCAAGATCAAGACGCACCACAACGTCGGCGGCCTGCCGGACGACATGAATTTCCAGTTGGTCGAGCCGCTACGCTTTCTGTTCAAAGACGAAGTCCGGGCCGTCGCCGAGGAGCTGGGCCTGCCGACGGACATGGTCTGGCGTCAGCCCTTCCCCGGCCCCGGCCTGGCCATTCGGATCACCGGCGAGGTGACCCGAGAACGCCTGGACCTGCTCCGGTCGTCCGACTGGATCGTGATTGACGAGATCAAGCGCGCGGGCCTGTACCGCAAGGTCTGGCAGTCCTTCGCCGTGCTGGTCCCCACCAAGAGCGTCGGCGTCATGGGCGACCAGCGCACCTACGCCTACCCCATCGTCCTGCGCGTGGTCACGAGCGAGGACGCCATGACCGCCGACTGGGCGCGGCTGCCCTATGAAGTCCTGGACCGGATTTCAAACCGCATCGTCAATGAGGTCCCCGGCATCAACCGCGTGGTGTTGGACATCACCAGCAAGCCCCCCGCCACGATTGAGTGGGAGTGAGGGCAGACGCCAACGGGAGAAATACAAATGCCACGGAAGGCACGGCAAGAAGACCACGCCCGTATCTATTGGGAGGCAGCGCAGGAACACAAGACGCTGGCCGTGGAACTGCATGAGGCCCGGCGTTACGTCATGGCGCACTATGTCGCTGGCCTGGCGGTCGAGTGCCTTCTGCGGGCTTACCGTTACCGCTTTGACCCTGCTTTTGACGCCCGCCATGACTTGAAGGCGCTGTATGCGGCGTCCCGCTTCGGCAACGTCGTCCCGCCGGAGGACGAGGAAAGCATCGGTGAAGCCTTCACTGAGGTCGTCCGGCGCTGGAGTACCAACCATCGTTATCGCTCCGAGCAGGCACTGAGGGATTATCTGCATCAAGCCCGCCTCGGACACAAAGGTAAGTTTGTTCGTGAGAGCAGTCGGCGCATCGTCTCTGCCGCCATCAAGATCGTGGAGCAAGGAGTCCGGCATTGGAACGACTGAGAAGAGAACTGGAAGCATTCCTCCGCGAGCAGTACCCCGACGGTCAAATTGACCTGGAACCGGTGCGTCCGCGAACCAAGTTGAGCGGCATCATCGCCTGGGCGGGCTTCGACGGCCTGGAGCCGATTGACCGTCAGATGATGCTGTGGCGCGCGATCCGCTCCCGGTTCGACCGCGAGGACCAACTGCGGATTTCCGGCCTCATCGCGCTCACGCCCGCCGAGTACGCCGCCTCCCGTGAGCCGCAGATGGCCTAGCGATGCGGGGCGGAAGTGATGACAGCCACAATGGAACCAACCGAGCATGGCGAGCAAGCCCGCATAGCGAGTGACGAAACCGCCAAAGACCCGTTCACGCGCCTGCTGGACCTGACGCTGGGGTGGGGAGAATACGTCGAACGGGACGAGGCGGAACACGGTGACGGTGTGAAATCTGCCGAGATTTATTCTCTGTATCAGTCCGTGGCCAAGTTTGCTGACCCGTACTGGGACGCCGCGCCGGAGGTGCAGGAGACGGCCGCCCGGCAGTTCGTCGAGTCGCGCCTGCTGCCGCTTCTAATGGGAAAGAAACAGCCATGACCATCACGCTGGAACTGTCGCCGGAGTTGGAGGCGCGTCTGCGGGCGGAGGCCGCCCGGCGCGGCCTGTCGCTGGAAGACTGCGCCATCGCGCTGATCGAGGAGGCGCTGGGGATGGAACCTTCTGTCAAGGGCGAACCTGCGCCGGGTGATTGAGCGAGGGACAAGACCATGACCGTGACACTGGACTTCCCGCCCGTCATGGCGGCACGGCTGCAGGAGGAGGCGGACCGGAACGCGGAGCCGCTGGATGTCTATCTGAGGCTGCTCGTCGCCCAGGCCATGCCCAAGCCACGCAACGGCGCGGAACAACTTGCCTTGCTTGAGGCCGCTGGGATCGTCGGGATGTGGGCCGACCGTGAGGACATCGGGGACAGCGTGGAATTCGCCCGCAGTCTGCGGCGGCAGGCCGAAACGCGCGATTGGAGTTAAGATGCGGCTGCTTGACACGGACGTTCTTGTTGACATCGTGCGCCGGCATCCACCCGCTTTGCGCTGGTTCTCAGGCAGCAGCGAAGTGCTGTACGCGCCCGGTTTTGCCGTCATGGAGTTGGTTGAAGGCTGCCGGAACAAGGCAGACCTCGCCGTGGTGCTTCAGTTGCCGAAGGTCGTGCTTCCTGTATGGCCGACGCCCACAGGCTTACAAGCCGGTCTTGACCTGTTCGCCCAGTACCACCTGAGCCACAACCTCGGCTTGATTGACGCGCTCATCGCGGCGACGGCCTTGGGTCAGGGGGCGACGCTCTGCACGTTCAACGTCAAGCACTTCGCCGCCGTGCCGGGGCTGGCGACGGAGCAGCATTGCGGGCGCGGATGAGGCATGGATTTTGTCGAAACGAACCGACCTGAACTTTGACGCCCTGCGGGGGTACGCGGCGGAGAGCGTGCCGGGACTGCTGTTTGTCACCGTCAGCGGGGCGCACCTGTACGGCTTCCCGTCGCCGGACAGCGACGTGGATTTGCGCGGGACGTATGCGGCGCCGCTTGAGCAAATCCTATCGCTGGACAAGCCGAAGGAGACGCGCGAGACGGAAGGCGTCGTGGGCGGGCAGGAGGTTGAACTGGTCGGGCACGAACTCGAGAAATATCTGCGCCTGCTGGTCAAGCCCAACGGATACGTCCTGGAGCAGATCTTCTCGCCGCTGGTCGTCCTGACCTCGCCCGCCCATGAGGAACTGAGAGCATTGGCGCGGGCGAGCCTGAGCCGTCGGCTCTACCATCACTACTCCGGGTTCGCGCGCGGGCAGTGGCAGGAGTACCAGAAGCCGGGCGTGTCCAAGACCGTCAAGCGCCTGCTCTACGTCCATCGTGTGCTGATGACAGGCATTGTGTTGCTGACGGAGGGCGTCGTGGAGGCCGACCTGCACCGCCTGAACGCGCGCTTCGGACTGGACCTGACGCCGCTGGTCGCCGCCAAGACGCGCGAACTGGCCGCGGTCGTCGGCAGCGCCCGGCCCTACGAGGATGCCGTGACGCGCCTGTTCGCCCGGCTGGACGAGGCGCTCGTCCACTCGCCGCTGCCCGACGACGTGCCCAACCGCGCCGCCGTGAGCGACTTTCTCGTCCGCGTCCGCTTGAACCGATTTTCTGAAGGAATACCAGGATAACACTTATGCCCGCCGTCACAATGGAACTGGAAGAAGACATCGCGCAGGTGCTGCTCTCGGAGGCGCAGCTCGCCGCGCGCGTCGCCGAGCTGGGCGCGGAGATCTCCCGCGACTACGCCGGCAAGGACCTGATGCTGATCTGCATCCTCAAGGGCGCGAACGTGTTCCTCGCCGACCTGGTGCGCCAGATCTCCATCCCGGTCTCTTATGACTTCGTGGCCGTGTCGTCCTACGGCGCGGACACCAAATCGTCCGGGGTGGTCCGCATCCTCAAGGATTTGGATGAGAGCGTGGAAAGCAAGCACGTCCTGGTCGTGGAGGACATCGTGGACACCGGGCTGACCCTGCGCCTGTCCTACCTGCTGGAGAACCTGCGCTCGCGCCGCGCCGCCTCCGTCAAGGTCTGCACACTGCTGGACAAGCCCTCGCGGCGGCGGGTGGACGTGCCGGTGGACTACTTCGGCTTCAAGGTGGACGACCAGTTCGTGGTCGGCTACGGCCTGGACTACCAGGGGCGCTACCGCGGCCTGCCCTACATCGGCGTCCTCAAGCCGGAAATATACGGCGGCGGATGACGGTTTAGAAAACGCGGCGGCTGTGGTATAATCACCCAGGGACGGGTGACGCCTGCTCCCTCGCCGCCTGAATCATTGCCCTATTGAACCCGTTCTTCCGTCCGACTTTCCGTTTCCTTGAGACCTGTCAATGCCTGCGTCTTTGACACGGCCCCCACACCCGCTCCTGCGAGCAGTCAGCTCTCACCGCGCCCCCGTGCGCGAACATCCAAAGGTAAATTGCGAACCACCATGGCACAAGACGACACCCAGACCGCCGAAGAAGCCCCCGCTTCGGACTCCCCCCGTATCCCCCAGGACCTGACCCCGCCCCGCCTCCCCTCGTTCGAGGGCACCGGGCGCGGCAACGGCCGGCCCCGCGCCCCGCAGGGGCAGGAGGGCCCGCGCCCGTTCCAGGACGGTCCGCGCCGGACCCCGCGCCCGGTGGAGGTCGCCCGCCCGCCCGACCTGCCCGACGGAGTCGGCAGCGGGGACGGCCCCGACCCGGACCGCCCGCCCGCCGCCGAGGCCGAACAGGCACTGATCAAGCAGGGCGTCCTGGAGATCCTGCCGGACGGCTGGGGCTTCCTGCGGCACAACAACTTCGACGCCGGCGCCCAGGATATCTACGTCGCCCAGGCCCAGATCAAGCGCTTCGGCCTGAAGACCGGCGACACCGTCACCGGCCAGGTCCGGCCCCCCAAGGACACCGAGCGCTACTACGGCCTGCTGCGCGTGGAGACCGTCAACAGCGTCTCCCCCGACCAGGCCAAGCAGCGCCCGAATTTTGATGAGCTGGTCCCGATCTACCCCAACGAGCGCCTCGTCCTGGAGACCGACCCCAAGAACGTCACCGCCCGCATCATTGACATGATCGCCCCCATCGGCAAGGGCCAGCGCGCCATCGTCGTCGCCCCGCCCAAGGCCGGCAAGACCACCATCCTCAAGTCCATCGCCAACTCCATCACCGCCAACCATCCCGAAGTCATCCTGATGGTGCTGCTGATTGACGAGCGGCCCGAAGAAGTCACCGACATCCGGCGCTCCGTGAACGGCGAGGTCATCTCCTCGACGTTTGACGAGATGCCGGAGAACCATATGCGCGTCGCCGACATGGTGCTGGAGAAGGCCAAGCGGCTTGTGGAAGCCGGCAAAGATGTGGTAGTATTGCTGGACAGCCTGACGCGCCTCTCGCGCGCGTCCAACCTGACCGTCACGCCCTCCGGGCGCACGCTCCAGGGCGGCCTCGACCCCGCCGCCATCTACCGCCCGAAACGATTCTTCGGCACGGCCCGTAACATCGAATTCGGGGGCAGCCTGACCATCATCGCCACGGCCCTGGTCGAGACCGGGTCGCGTATGGACGACATCATCTTTGAGGAGTTCAAGGGCACGGGCAACTCCGAGCTGAAGCTGGACCGCGAGATCGCCAACCGGCGCATCTTCCCGGCCATCAACGTCAAGGAGTCCAGCACCCGCAAGGAAGAACTGCTCTACGACGAGGAGAGCCTCAAGGCCGTGTATCAGCTCCACCGCGTCCTGAGCGGCCTGGACCCGGTCGCGGCCACCGAACTGCTGATTGACCGCCTCAAGGACAGCAAGAGCAACAAGGACTTCCTGAAGACCGTCAGCCGCACAGGCCGCAGCAGCGACTGACCGCAATACCGCAAGTGAGGGTCGCGAGTGCCAGGGGATTTTGACAAACTGTTCGGGGACGATTGGCAGCCGCCGGAGTTCGACCCGGAGGGGGGACGCCTGCCGTTCTTCCGGGGCGGCGAGGACGGCCCGGCCGTCCCCGCCGAGGGCGCGGGCACGTCCGAGCAGGAGAACCGCGCCCCGCGCTCGCTGAACGAAAAAGAAGTCAAGGTCATGGGCGTCTTCATGCACCAGGCCGAGGCCGCCCAGCAGCACTTCGTCCTGCTGCGCGACAACCGGGGGCGGCGCGTCCCGATCTGGGTCGGCCAGTTCGAGGCCTGGGCCATCACGCTCGCCCTGGAGGGCGAGGCCCCGGACCGCCCCTTCACCCACGACCTGATCAAGATACTGCTGGACCGGCTGGACGCCACGGTGGAGCGGGTCGTGATTGACGACCTCTGGAACGAGACCTTCTACGCCAAAATATCGCTCGCTCGTAAGGGCGGCGAGGCGTCGGAGATTGACGCCCGCCCGTCCGACGCCATCGCCATCGCCCTGCGCTCCAAGGCGCCCATCTACATGGCCGAGACCGTCCTTGAGGCCACCATCCGGCAGGAGTAGGCCGATCCGGCTGGGGAACGGATTTCGTGGGGCTGGTCCGACCTACTGTGGTACAATGGGGTTGGACAAAGAACAACCGCCGTGCCCCACCGAGAATCCCAGCCCAGCCCACAGACCGGTGAGCGCGCCCTGCGCGATATGCGCTCGCTCTGGCCCGTGCCGACCCTCGTGCTGGCCGTCCTCGTGGGCCTGCTGACCGTGGCCGGGCGCGGCATCCCCCCCCTCCCTCTCCGACTGCTGTGGGGCGCGCTGGCCGTCTTCATCGTCACCTTCGTCGTCTACAACCGCCGGGCACTGCACCTGGCGACCGTCCTGCACGCCCGCGCCGAGGAGGTTGCCGCCTCGCGCGACCGGCTCGCCGCCCTGAACGGGCAGCTCACCACGCTGGCCGACGCCAACGCGCGGCTCTATGAGGACAGCCGCCGCGCCGTCGGCAACCTGCGGGCGCTCGCGCAGCGAGTCGCCGAGGCCGTGTCGTCCACCGGCGACCTGCGGCGCGTGGCCGCGCCCATCGCCGAGCAGGCGGCCAGCCTGCTGCACTGCGCGGGGGCCGGAGTCTACCTGCTGGCCGACGACGGACGCTCCCTCGCCCCCATCGCCGTCCACCCCGACGCGCCCGATGTGCCCCCCCTGCCCCTGAACGCGCCGTCGCTGCGCGACGGCCTCTGGACGTCGTCCGTCCCCCTGGTTTTTGGCGACGCGCGCGCGCTGGGGCCCGTCTGGGACCGCTGGCGCGGCGTCCTCGTCGCGCCCCTGCGCGGCCACGCCCAGGGGCTGCTCGGCGCGCTGGTGCTGCACTGGGACGAGGGGCGCGGGGCGGGGGCCGACGAGGAGGCGTCCGGGGAAGAGGCGCTGGGGCTGGCCGCTGCGCTGGCGGGGTTCGCCGCCGTCGCCCTTGAGAACGCCCGGCTGGCCGCCGACGTCCAGGCCGACCGGCAGAGCCTGGCCGAGAGGAACACGCGCCTGCTGGACGAGACGACCCGGCGCGGCCAGGACCTGCGCGCCCTGGTCCGGCGCGTCGGGGACGCCCTGACCGCCGGGCACAGCCCGGAACGGGTCGCCCGCCTGGTCGTCGAGCAGGCGCGGCAGATGATCCCCTGCCGCCACGTCGTCTTCAGCGTCCCGGAGGACGAGGACGCCGCCGACCCGCAGGCGCTGACGCCGCTCGCCGTCGCCGGGGATGAGCCGGACGCCTGGGGCACGGGCGGCTGGCGGATCGCCGAGTTCCCCTTCCTGGCCGACGTCCTGCGCCGCCCGAACCCGCTGTTCATGGCACACGTCGCCGAGGACGGGCGGCTGACCCAGCGCGAGCGCGCGTCCCTGCGCCGCGCCGACGTCGCCTCCCTGCTGCTCGCGCCCGCGCGCGGGCGCGGCGACCGGGTGCTGGGCCTGCTCGCCCTGCTCTGGTCGGACACCTCGTCCACGCCGACGCCGGAGGAGTTCGAGACGGCGGGCGTGCTGGCCGCCCAGGCCGCCGCCGCCCTGGAGAACGCCCGCCTGTACCGCGACCTGGAACGCGCCGAGGCCCAGCTCAAGTCCCAGCTCGCCTCCGCCCAGGCCGCGCGCGACTTCGTGCAGCGCGTCCTGCAGAACACCCCCGCCGCCGTGCTGGTCCTGAGCGCCGATGACGACCTGCTCATCCAGAGCGCCAATGCGCTCGCCGAGGCCATGCCCGACCCGGAACACCAGCGGGATGGCCTCGCCGGACGCCGCCTCGCCGACGTCTTCCCCGGCCTGGACGACTTGTTACGAGGCGCGCTGGACCGGGCGGCGGCGGGCGCGGAGCCGTCCACGCTCACGGACTTGGAATACGGCGGCTTCGCGCGCGGCGCGACCCACTGGACCTTCTCCGTCACGCCCCAGCGCGACCCCACCACGCGGCGCGTCGCCCAGATCATCCTGCTGGCGCTGGAGACGACGGACCGCATCCGGCTGCTGCGCGAGAACGTCGAGAACGCCCGGCGCGAGCAGCAGCGCGCCAACGAGCTGGACGCGACTCTGCGCTCCCTGGCCGATGGGGTGGTGACGTGCGACGGCGCGGGGCGGCTCGCCTCGGTCAACCGCGCCGGGCAGGCGATCCTGAGCAGCGGGCTGACGGCCCCCGGCGAGCGGGTGGAGGCGTGGGCCGCCCGCATCGGCCTCTGCTACCCCAGCGGGCAGCCCGTGCCGCCCCTCGCCGTGCCGCTGACACGCGCCCTGCGGACGGCCCAGGCGCTGGAGCCGGAGGAGTACGCCATCCACACCGAGGGCGGCGCGCGCCGACTGATCGAGCTGACAGCCACGCCCGTGCTGGCCCCCGCCCCGCCGGCACTGGAGATCGCGCCGGACGGCGTGATGGTCTCCGGGGCGGTCGCCGTCTTCCGGGACGTGACCGAACTGCGCCGCTCGCAGAGTCAGGAGGCGGCGGCCAACCGGCGCGTCGAAACTCTGGTCGGAATCAGCCGCCGCCTCAACGACACGCTCGATCTCGACTTGGACAAGATTCACGCCATCATCACCGAGGGCGCGCGCGCCCTGCTGCCCCACGTCCCCGACCTGCGCGCCCTGCTGTACGACCTCGACTCCGAGACCAAGTCCCTGCGCCTGCTGGCGATGCAGCCGGAGGCCCGTCCGGCCCGTCGCGCGGCGACGGCGCAGGAGAGCCGGCCCTTCAGCGCCGCCTTCGACGCCGCCTCGCCGCTGCTCTGGCGAGTCTACGTCTCGCGCGAGACCCTGACCACCGGCGACGCGCCCCACGACCCCTGCTTCGCGTCGCCGGTGGACGCCCTGCTGCTGCGCGGCGGCGTCGCCGCCCTGCCGCCGCCCCGCTCGGCGCTGGTCCTGCCGCTGCTGGCGCATGACACCGTCTCCGGCCACCTCGCCCTGACCAGCAGCGCCCCGGACGCCTTCTCCGACCCGCGCCTGACCGACGCCCTGACCAACCTGGCGGCCCTGGCCGTGATCGCCCGGACCAACGCCCGGCTTTACGGCACGATGAGTCAGCGCGTGGACGAATTGGACGCCCTGTGGACCGTCGGCCAGGCCACCGCCTCTAAGCTGGAATTGACCGAGGTGGTGGACACGCTGACCAGCCAGGTCCGTCAGGTCATGGGCGGGGAGGCGTGCGCGCTGGCGCTGTTCGAGGCGGAGCCGGGCGACGTGCGCGCCCTGCGTCGGCAGGGCGCGGCCTGGAAGGAGTGGGCGCTGGCCGCCAACGCCGGGGGTGACACGGGCGACTGCCTGTGCGACTCCTGCGACCAGGTGACGCAGGAGGCGGCGCTGACGGGCGAGGCGGTCAGCCTGATCGGGCGGCGCAACCCGGAGTTCCCCCTGTGCCGCTGGCGGGCCTTCTCCGGGCTGTCCGGCGAGCATTCCGTCCTCGCCGCGCCCCTGCGCTACGGCAGCGAGACGCTGGGGGCGCTGACGGTCTGGGCGCGCGGCGGGCGCGCGTTCGCCCCGGACCAGATCAAGCTGCTGGGAACACTGGCGTCGCTCGCGGTCGCCGCCGTCCGCAACGCCCAGAGCTACGCCCACGAGCAGAACATCGCCGAGACTCTCCAGAAGGCGTTCCTGCCCGGCGCGCCGACGCGGATGCCGGGCCTGGACATCGCCGAGCAGTACCACCCGACGCGCCTGGAGGAGTCGCGCATCGGCGGCGACTACTACGACTTCGTGCCGCTCGGCCCGCGCCGCCTCGCCGTCATCATCGGCGACATCTCCGGCAAGGGCATGGCCGCCGCCGTCTACACGGCCATGGCGAAGTACACGCTGCGCGCCTTCGCCGCCCAGGAGATGCCGCCCGGCGAGGTCGTCGCCCGCGCCAACCGGGCCATCGCGCGCCACACCACCGGCGAGATCTTCTCCACGCTCTTCTACGGCGTCCTGGACCTGGACGCACGGACGCTCACCTACGTCAACGCCGGCCACGAGCCGCCGCAGTTCGCCCGCGCCGATGGGACACTGGGGTCCCTGGAGCCGACCGGCCTGATGCTGGGGGCGTTCCCGGACGCGGAGTGGGACGAGGAGCAGCTTCCCTTCGGGGCGGGCGACACGGTGGCGCTGTTCACCGACGGCCTGCCGGACGCCCGCGCCGCCGACGGCTCCTTCTTCGGCGAGGACGGCATCCGCGCCGTCCTGTCCGCCGAGAGCCGCGTTGGGGGTTCCGCCGCCGCCGTCGCCGACGCCCTCTACGGAGCCGCCGCCCGCTTCGCCGGGGGCCGCCTGCGCGACGACGTCGCCCTGCTCGTCCTCAAGGCGGTGTGAGAGGCCAGTCAGCGTGGGTGTGCAGGGAGACGAATGGTTCAAACCACTCGCTAGCGCACTACGCGCGGACCGTCCAGGGGACGGAGGAGCGGCCCGCCCGTTGGCTCACCTCTTCCGTCCCCCGGACGGCCTCGGCGAAGCCGACTAGCGAGTGACTTCAGTCACTCGCCCAAGACCGACGCAGCATCAGTCACCTATACTCCGCGAAGCTGTCGGTGAGATCTACTGCGAGGAGCGCGTCCACATCCACCCCGGCGAACAGGTGCTTGCCCGCCCCGGCGCGCCGCGGCGCGGCTTGGCCAATGAGGCGGGAGTATTTCGTCGGCGACAGGACGACCGCGACCGGTTCGCCCGCGCTCTCGACCATGACCGGCCCGTCCTGAGTCGTGTCCCAAAGCTGCTTCAAATCGTCATGCACCTGTGACGCCTTGAGCGTGATCATACCAATCCTCCTATCCGTCTGTCGTCCAATGTACCGCCATGTCATGCCACCGGCGGCGGAAGTGTCAGCGGCTTTCGAGATGGCATGGCCCAGCAACAGGCGCTCAGGACGCCGCTGACAAACAGGCCACACGTTAGGCTGACCACGAAGCCCAGCGTGTACCGCGTCCAGCCAGAGGCGACATTCCCGTCGCAGGCGAAGAGCAGCAGCAACGCGGTTTCAAGCACGGCCAGGGTGATGCTGACCGCGCAGGCCGACCTCAGCCACTCGCCCCCGTTCCGCTGACGCCGGAGCCAAAGCCGGAGACACCCGAAGAAGATGAGGGCGAGTACCAGCCCCGGCAAGAAGTAGAGCCAGCCCGTGTTCGGCGGCGAGTAGTAGGTAAAACACAGGTCCAGTACGGTGACCCACAGAGGCCGGCTTCGGGGGGTGAGTTTCAGCATCGTGGGAATGAGGCCCCAGGTCCAGATCGCGGCAAACAGGAACAAGCCAAGCACGAACCGCGCGGGCGAGGGGCGCAGTCCAAGACCCTCCGAATGAAAGGCGACGTTTCCAATCATGTTGAGCATCTCCTGACAAGTCTCTGCCGTTTTACCCAGGTAGATAGTCGTTCTGGTCCCATAACGGTTGTTCTGCCACAATCACGGACTACGCCCCTACGGTCTAAGAGGGGATTGTAGCACACTCACGCACTCCGATTGACCCACCCGGCCAGCAGATGACACAACCGCTCGAAGCCCTCCGGGTCGCCGGGGTGCAGGTGGAGCGCGCCGACGACGCTGGCGGCGGGCGTTCCGTAGGCGATCATGGGGCGTGAGGACCCCTCCGCCGGGCCGCAGAACAGGCACCAGGCCCGCGCGACGGCTTTGCGCCCCTGCGTGTCTATGATGGCGTCCCGGTAGGCGTGCATCTGGTCCATGTCATCGCCCTCCGACCCCGGCAGGGCATAGGCTTTGAACTTCGGGTCCAGAACCCAGGTCGTCCCGTCCGGTCGCTCCAACGCGATGTCCGGCTGCATGGTCCGTGACAGCGACCGCGTTTCTTGAGGATAGGCGCGGTTGTAGAACACGGATAGGGAGTGTCCGTCCGGCCCCGTTAGGCCGACCCGCGATTCGGTCCCCTTGACCACGGCGAATGTCAGCCGATCTTGATGAACAGCGAACAGGGCATTCGCCGCGCCCGGTTCCGAGGCCGGTGCGTAACCCAGGGTCAGCAGAGCCTCCAGCGCCTGGAACAGCCCCCAGACTTCGTAGAGCCGCCATGCTTCCCGCGCGGGCAGCGAAAACAGCGGGTGCGCCCAGTCGAACTGGAACCCCTGCCGGTAGCGGCGCATCGCTTCGGACAGCCGGGCGTAGAGCGCGTCAGACAGCGCCCGGTGCGTCGGCGGGGCGCGCCAGGCCGCCGCGTCGTCCGCGACGCTCGCCCAAAGAGGCATCGCCTCCAACCCGCGCAGACGCCCCGCCGCCGCCCGCACGGCCCCGGCGATCTCCGCCTCACCCGCCGCTTGGGCGATGCCGCCAATGGCCGCCGCGTCCAGGCGCAATGCCGACAGGAATGCCTTGACGGCCCGGTTCTCCGGCGTGTCCGCCGTCCAGACCGTCCGGCGCTCCTCCACGAACCGCCCCGCGTGGCCGCGACGCACGGCGGCCAACAGCGCCGACGCCTCCACGCGCCGCGCCCGCTGTGGGGGCGTGACTGTGTGCGGTTGGCCCACAGCCCGCGTCAGCGGCGTCTCCCCGATCCTATGGACCGCCCGCGTCAGGTCCGGCAGCAGGCGCTCGATGAACCCCAGCCGCTCCACGGGCGACTTGCGCTCGGCGAGCGAGCGGGCCGCGATGTCCAGGTCGTCCCACGCCCGCTCCGGGAACAGCCCCCGCCCGACCGCCAGCGACACCCGCCCGATGTCGTCCAGCATCCGCGCCCGCTCCCCCCCCGTCAGCAGGTGTTGCCAGTCGCCCGCCCCTCCATCAGCCGTCATCGGTACTCCCTGTTCATGCCGTTCTGTTGCAGTCAACGTTTTCGCGCCATGCGATCGTGCTCATCTTCTTGGCGGCGAAAGCCGCTTGCCGAGGCTCACGACATCATCCTGAACGAAGCCGAGTCGCTCGTAGAACGCAATCACCCCTGCGTTGGAGGCCCGAATTTGAAGGTTGATTTTTGGACATCCCAGGGCGATCAAGCGCGCCTGTGCCGCCTCTACCATGCGGCGACCTACGCCCTGACGTTGCCGCTTGGGGGAGACCGCCAAATAATTCAGCCAGCCGCGATGCCCCTCGTAGCCGGCCATGATCGTGGCAACCACTACCCCATCAACCAGGCCTACCAAAAACAACTCCGGTTGTACCTGGAGTTTCAGGGCGATGTCCTGAGTAGGATCATTCCAGGGGACGACCAGAGCGCACTCATGCCAGAGAGCGACAACTATCTCTTGGTCATCCCGCATGAAGGGACGTACCACCAAGTCGGTTTCTACCAAAGTGCTGTCCTCATGTCGTCATCTGCTCACTCGTAAAATCGTATGTACCCAGTCGTCGCGCCGTGGGCGCGCATCCGTGTCAGCTTGGCGGCGGTCTGGGGCAGGCCCTCGCGCTCGGCCCAGGCGAGCAGTTCCGTCAGGATCGGGTCCAGAACCTCGGCGATGCCGTTCAGCTTCGGCAGTATCTTCTGTTTCACCTGCAAGTCCAGGGCGAGCGCGAAGTTTTCGGGCGGGTCCGGGCGGAGCAGGCCCGCATCGGTCTCGGCGTCGAAGGCGTTCGCCAGGAACATCAAGACCTCGTCGCGCACACGGTAGGCGAAGTGCAGCCGCGCGGGGTACAGAAGGTCGTTGGCGGACTGGAGTAGGGCGAGGGCGCGCGTGGGAAAGTCCGGGTCAATCCGGGTCAGGCGCTCGCGCGCGCGCCCGACGTTCGCCACGCGCGCGCCCAGGAACAGCGACTGGCGCTGTATAGGTGACAGCCCCAAATCTTCGTCCAGCAGGGCCACCCCCTTGCCGTCGCCGAGGTCCATCCCCAGCGCGGGCGCGGCGTCGAAGTCCAGCGTGTTGGCCCGGTCCAGCACCTTGCGCGAGAAGGCGTGCGTGGTCTCGTCCACGTTCACCGTGCCGGTGACAAAGAGGTTCGGGGGCAGCGCGAACTCCGGCGCCCCCTCGTGCAGCGCGACCCGGTGCGAACGCGACTCCAGGGCCGAGAGGTATTCGGCCAGGTAGTGTTCCACGCGGGCCAGGTTCATCTCGTCCAGGCAGACGAAATACGCCCGCTGCCGGTTCTCGGCCCGCGCCGCCTCCCGCGCCAGGTCGAGAAACGGGGCGGAGACATAGCGGCCCGCCAGCAGGTTCTGGTAGCCCAGCAGCGGCGTCGAGTCGGCCCAGTCGGGACGGACGGGAATCAGGCGGAACTGGCTGGGGTGATGTCCTGTCAGGGCCTCCGCGAACAGCTCGGCCAACTTGGTCTTGCCGGACCCGGAGACGCCGGAGAGAATCACGAACGGCTTGGTCTTGAGCGCGACGTAGTACGCGCGCAGCAGCCCTGGCGGGAAGACAAATCCCTGCGCCGAGACGTACTCTTCGAGCGCCGCCAGCAGTCCTGCCTCAGTCAAGGGCGGGGTGGGGGCGGGCGTGTAGGCCGCCGCCGTCTCCCGGACGACCCCAGCGGTGGCGGGCGCGACCAGAGGCGAGGCGGCCCACTCGGCGCGCAGCACCGTGTCGGCCTCCGGGTACGAGGTCACGCTCAGGGCGTCGCGCACGACTTCATAGATGACGAACAGGGCCAGCAGCCTTTGCGCGGCGTCGGGCCGGGGCGAAAGATCAAAGCCATAGCGCGCCGCCGCGTCCTGGAGCGCGTCCCGCTTCTGCGACGCCGTCAGCCCCAGACGGCGCAGGGCAGGGCGGGTGATCAGGGGGTAGGTGTCCGGGTCCGAGGCGGACAGCAGGGCCGAGGCCGTCAGCGCGCCCGTGCCGCGCGGGGCGAGGAACTGGGTCAGCCGCTCCGTCAGTGGCACGTCGCCGAACAGCAGCACTTGGAGCCGCCGGTCAAAGTCCGCCGGGTCGGCGGCGTACAGCCGCCGGGACAGGTTGGCGTTCGGCGCGAGCCGGGCCGCCAGCCGCAGCAGACGCGCCCGGTCGGCGTCGGCCAAGAGGCGGCCCGAACGCAGGCCGGTCTCCGCGAGGAGCCGCCCGAAGGCTTCCGTCACCTCCTGAAGAGCGGCCCGGCGCGACCAATGCTCGAAGCGCCGCTCGCCCTCCTCCTGCCAGGCCCGCGCCGCCGCCAGCCGCGCCCGCTGATTGTCGTTCAAGGAAAACATGACGACGTTGGAACGAGTTATCCGCCCCGCCGCGCCCAGACGGCGAACAGCGGGTCGGAGTGTCCGGGCCGGGGGCTGAGGTCCACGGTCTGAACGTCCGCCCACGGCCCGCCGCGCTCAAAATACAGGCGGACCAGCGCCTGGTGCTGGGCGTCGTCCGTGGCGAGCCACAGCCGGGTCGCCTTGGTGGGGAAGCAGCGGTTGGAGAACGAGACCACGAACGGCGCGCCCGGACGCAACACGCGGGCGACCTCCGCGAAGACTTCTTCCGGGCACAGCAGATACTGGACGCTGACGGTGCAGAGCGCGGCGTCAAACACCGCGTCGTCGAACGGCAACGCCGGATTTCGGTTCAGGTCATGGACGACGTGGTCCGTGAGTTGCGCGTTGGCCGCCATCTCGGCATCGCTCATGCCCAGGCCGGTGACACTCCGGCAGCGCGACCTCACGTCCGGCGGCAGGTGCGTCAGGTAGGCGGACATCAGATCCAGCACGGCGGCCCCATCGGGGATGAGGGGCCGCAGGAACACGCCCAGCGCCGCGATGGCCGGGTCGTCCACGTGCGCGACCAGGCGCGGCTGCCGGTAGAACTCGGCGTCGGGCGACTCGTCCTGCCTTTGGAAATAGCCGGGGAACAGATCGTTCATTGGCACAGGTGCTTGTTGATGGACTCGGTGTAGAAGGCCGCCAGTATTTCATACCCGGTGTCGTTCAGGTGCGCGTCGTCCGCCCCAAACTGTGCCCAGTTGCCGGCGTCAATGCCCGCCCCCGCGGCGGCGTCCAGGACGCACAGCCCGTAGCGCTCCCCGGCCTCGCGGATGACCCGGTTGTAGTCGGCTAGGGTCAGGCCCTGCGCGTTGGGCGTCTCGCCATCGGCGCGGTACAGCAGGGTGCTGAGGAAAAACTGAGGCGGCTCCAGCGCGTCCAGCAGGCCGCGCAGCATGGTGTCGTAGTCCCAGAAGAACGTCCCCTGCCGGAACCGTAGGGGTTCGCCGAGCGGGACGGACTGCGCAAAGTCGTTGGCCCCGTGGTGGATGAAGACGATGTCCGGCTGCGCCTCGATTACGTCCGGGACGCGCCCGATGCCGCTGTCCAGCGCGACCACCTGCCCCTCGTCGTCGCGGCCCGTCACGGTCGTCCCGCCGATGCCGAAGTTGATCTCCTCCCAGCCCAGCACCCGGCTGACGATGGACGAGTACCGCCGCTCCGGCGACGACGCGCCGACTCCCTCGACGCTGGACGCCCCCAGGAACACCGCTTTTGTCATGCCCTTGTTATACCCCGGATTGCCCGCCACCTGGTTTCCTGCGCAGGGCGAGCAAGGGACGGCATCGGCACCCCCCAGGAGGCTGCTTCGCTCTCTCACCGTTTCTCTCTGCAATCGCTCCGAGATTTTTCGCCCCCGCCTTGACAACGCCCGTGGGGGTGTGCTATAGTATTCCCAGACACCGAGCAGGGGCGCGCCCCCTGTTCATTTTTTTGTCTGATTTGAGGGACGCACCGTGGCGGAGAAACCCGAAAAGGCCACACTCACGGCCAAGCCCGCGCCCGGCTCGCGCGCCGCCGAGATTCAGCGCCGCGCGCAGGTGATGGCCAACCGCAAGCCGGTCAGCCCGCGCCAGTTCTTCCAGGAAGCCTGGGTGGAACTCAAGAAGACCTCCTGGCCGTCCCGCGCCGTGCTGACCAAGTCCACCAGCGTGGTGCTGGCCCTGGTCGTCGCCGTCGGCGCCTGGGTCGGCCTCCTGGACGTGATCTTCAGCCGTCTGCTGAATCCGATCTTCGGCACCGGCCACTGAGCCGGTCGTTAAGAGTGACAACGAACTATGCTTAAGCAGTGGTACGCGATCCACACCTACTCCGGGCACGAGAAGAAGGTCAAGACCAACATCGAGCGCCGCGCGGACACGATGGGGCTGAAGGGCAAGGTCGGCGACATCTTCGTGCCGACCGAGAAGGAACAGCGCGTTCGCCAGGGCAAGAAGAGCGAGATTGACCGCAAGGTCTTCCCCGGCTATGTGTTCGTGGAACTCGCGCTCGACGACAACACCTGGTACCTGGTCAAGAGTACGACCGGCGTGATCGGGTTCGTCGGCGACGCCAAGCCGACGCCCGTGAAGGGCAGCGAGATCCGGGAGATCAAGCGCGCCATCGAGCGCTCGGAGACCGAGCCGATTATCCGCCCCAAGTGGTCCGTCGGCCAGGCCGTGCGCGTCAACTCCGGCCCGTTCGCCGACTTCACCGGCTCCATCCAGGAGATCAACGCGCCCAAGGACAAGGTCAAGGTGCTGATCTCCATCTTCGGGCGCGACACGCCCGTGGAGCTGGAGTTCAGCCAGATCGAGAAGATTTCGTAGTTTTTCGCAGTTTTTAGAGGACACCATGGCCAGAAAAATCGTCGGAGTCGTCAAGCTCCAGCTCAATGCGGGCAAAGCCACGCCCGCGCCGCCCGTCGGCCCCGCGCTCGGCGGCTACGGCATCAACATGATGGAGTTCATCAAGGGCTACAACGAGAAGACCGCCCCCATGATGGGCAGCGTCGTGCCCGTCGAGATCACCATCTTTGATGACCGCTCGTTCCAGTACATCACCAAGACGCCGCCCGCCGCTGACCTTCTGAAGAAGGCCGCCGGGGTCCCCGCCGGCTCCGGGACGCCGAACAAGACCAAGGTCGCCAAGATCAGTCAGCAGCAGCTGCGCGACATCGCCACGACCAAGATGCCCGACCTGAACGCCAACGACGTGGACGCGGCGATGAAGATCATCGCGGGAACCGCCCGCTCGATGGGCATTGACGTGGCCGCTTAGGAACCCACCTCCCTGCTTCGCGGGGTCCTCCCGAAGCGGGAGGATCAGGAGGGGCAGGGTTTGCACCCAAAGCCGACTCTTAATCCTCCCGCTTCGGGGGGACCCTGTGAGCGCAGCGAACAAGGTGGTGGGTTGACCGTGGGAGGGGCCGAACCCCGCTTGCACCACAAGGAGACAGAAATGCGAAAGCAGGACCGCAAGAAGACGCCGAGCAAGCGCTACGCCGAGGTCGCCAAGCAGACCGACCCGATGCAGTTTCTGACGCCCGCCGAGGCCCTCACCAAAGTCAAGGGCCTCGCCTCGACCAAGTTCGATGAGACGGTGGATGTCGCGGTCAACCTCGGCGTGGACCCGCGCCACGGTGACCAGATGGTGCGCGGCGTCACCACCCTGCCGCACGGCACGGGCAAGAGCCGCAAGGTCCTGGTGTTCGCGCGCGGCGACCGCGCCGCCGCCGCCGAGCAGGCCGGGGCCGACCTCGTGGGCGCGGAAGAGTTGATCGAACAGGTCCAGAAGGGCCAGCTCGACTGGAAACAGTACGACCTGATCCTTGCCACCCCGGACATGATGGGCCAGGTGGGACGCCTGGGCGCGACCTTCAAACAGAAGATGCCTAACCCCAAGGCGGGAACCGTCTCCCCCAACATCGGCCAGGCCGTCAGCGACATCAAGAAGGCCACCCGCGTGGAGTACCGCGTGGAGAAGGCGGGCATTGTCCATGCCCCGCTCGGCAAGGCATCGTTCACCGTGGAGCAGCTCCAGGAGAACTACAACGCCCTGCTGGACGCGCTCGTGAAGGCCAAGCCGTCCTCGTCCAAGGGGCGCTACTTGCAGAAGGTCGCCGTGTCCACGACGATGGGGCCGAGCGTCAAGATTGACCCCCTGCGCGCGCAGGTCTAAAAACCGAAGATTCACTTTGCCGTAGACAGTCGGCCCCCATCACCGGGGTTAATGGGCTTTGGGCCCGCCGACCGAGGTTCACACGACGCACCGACGCCCGCCGAGGGCGTCACCCCTGCGCCCTGCGACACGCCTCCCGTCTACGGCTGTCGCAGGGCGCATTCGTTTTGTCGAGAGGAGGTGAACACATGGCAACTGACTATACAATCGAACCCGCCGCCGCGAAACTGGAAAGCGTCGCCGACCTGCGCGCGCTGGTCGGGCGGACCCAGGCGGCCATCCTGACCGACTACCGGGGGCTGTCCGTCGCCGAACTGACCGAGCTGCGGCAGAAGCTGCGCGGCGCGGACGCCGAGTTCCGGGTCGTCAAGAACACTCTGTTCAAGCTCGCCGCCACCGGCCTTCTGCCGGTCGCCGAGATGGACCAGCATCTGACCGGCCCCACCGCCATCGGCTTCGCCAAGGGCGACCCCGTCGGCGCGGCCAAGATCCTGGTGGACTTCGCCAAGGACCACAAGGCCCTCAGCGTCAAGGCCGGAGTCGTCGGCCAGACCGTCTACGATGCCGCCCAGGTCGAGGCCCTGTCCAGCACGCCGCCCCGCGAGGTCCTGATCTCCCGGATGCTCGGCTCGCTGAACGGCCCGATCACCGGCTTCGTCGGGACCCTGAACGGGATCATTTCCAACTTCGTCTTCACGCTGCAAGCCATCGCCGACAAACAGGGCGGCGAGGCGGCAGCCTAACACACGTCTGACACACAGGAGAATCAAACAATGGCCGATACCGCACAACTGATGGAGACCATCAAGGGCATGACCGTGCTGGAGCTGAGTGACTTCGTCAAGCAGCTTCAGGAAGAATTCGGCGTCACCGCCGCCGCGCCCGTCGCGGCGGGTGGGGGCGGCGGGGCCGCCGCGCCCGCGCCCGTCGTCGAGGAGCCGACCTCCTTCAACGTCGTCCTGACCGGGGCCGGCGACAAGAAGATTCAGGTCATCAAGGCCGTCCGCGAGGCCACCTCGCTGGGCCTGAAGGAAGCCAAGGACCTGGTGGAGAGCGCCCCGCAGGCCGTCAAGGAAGGTCTGAGCAAGGAGGACGCCGACGCCCTCAAGGCCAAGCTGGAGGGCGAAGGCGCTTCGGTCGAGATCAAGGCCGCCTAACTCTCTCGCTTCAAGACAACAGCCCGGCAAGCCCATTAGGCTTGCCGGGCCGTTTTGTTGCTGTTAAGTTGTTGACAAGTTATTCCGAATATGGAATAATCGCAGCATGAGGAGTGTTGGACGCGGAACCGACCCAAAGCCTCTGCTGTTCGCTCCTGGAGCGCGCGGCGAAATCAGCGGGATGCCCCCGCCCGTGAAGCTGCGCTTCGGATATCATTTGCGCGATGTGCAGAACGGCGACACACCGGCCAATGCCACGCCGTTTGAAGGCAGCCATGCGGGTGAAGTCATGAAGCTCTCGGAGAATTATGATGGCGACACTTACCGCTGTGTCTATGCGGCAAAGTTCCCGAAAGCGGTCTACGTCCTGTCAGTGTTCCAGAAGAAGTCAAAGTCGGGCATTGCCACACCGAGACGAGACATACAGGCTGTCTACAACCGGCTCACGCAGGCCAAGGCCGATTACGCGGAACGCTTTCGGGAGTGAGAGGAGAAGCATATGCAGGCTGACTTTGGGGGTGCTTTTGAAGAATCCTCCGGCAACGTCTTTGCCGACTTCGGCATCCCGGACGCCGATGAGCATGTCGCCAAGGCCGACCTCGCGCACACGATCCGTCAGCGGATCAAAGATTGCGGCCTGACGCAGACGCAGGCGGCACGACTGCTGGGGACAAGTCAGGCGCGCGTGTCGGAACTCTTCCGTGGTCACGTCGCCCGGATGACTTATGACCGCCTGATTGGGTTTTTGAATGCGCTGGACTGCGACGTTCAGATCACGGTGACGGCGCGAGGCGACCAAGACGCCGCCCACGGAAGAACGTTGGTCTCCGTGGGGTAAGCCGTAAGTGGCCCGCTCCTGTCCACAAAGGTCAACGTCGTCCTGACCGGGGCTGGCGACAAGAAGATTCAGGTCATCAAGGCCGCCCGCGAGGCCACCTCGCTGGGCCTGAAGGAAGCCAAGGACCTGGTGGAGAGCGCCCCGCAGGCCGTCAAGGAAGGTCTGAGCAAGGAGGACGCCGACGCCCTCAAGGCCAAGCTGGAGGGCGAAGGCGCTTCGGTCGAGATCAAGGCCGCCTAACTCTCTCGCTTCAAGACAACAGCCCGGCAAGCCCATTAGGCTTGCCGGGCCGTTTCTTTGTGTCTTCAGACGAAGGCGAGGTGGGGGTAGGCGCCGCCGAGGATGGGCTGGGAGTTCGCGCCGAGCCAGTTGTCCAGCAGGGTGGCGTAGACGGAGCGGAAGTCGGTGTGGAAGCGCAGGTCGCCGTCTTCCAGATCGGAGAGGCTGGGGTAGTCGCCGTAGATGCCGCCCTTGATGCCGCCGCCCGCGACGAACATCACGCTGGCCGCGCCGTGGTCCGTGCCCTGGGAGCCGTTCTCCTTGCAGCGCCGCCCGAATTCCGAGAAGGTCATCACGGTCACGTCCTGCGCCCGGCCCTGCTGTTCCAGGTCCGTCACGAAGGCCGTCACGGCCTCGGCGAGCTGGCCGAGCAGGTACGCCTGCTGGCCGGGCTGGTTGGCGTGGGTGTCGAAGCCGCCCAGGCTCAGGTAGTACACGCGGCTGCCGACGCCGCCGACGATCAGCTTGGAGATGGTCTGCAGGCCCGACGCCAGGCCGTTCCCCTGGGGGTACTTCGCCGCGGCGGCGCTGCCGTTCGCGTCGGCGGCCCCCAATGCCTGCTTCAACGCCGCCGAACTGGCGTAGGCGTCGCTGCCGACGTTGCGGACGAACTCGGCGTTGGACCCCGCCACCGTCCCCTGCGCGTACAGAGACTTCAGCGCGTCGCGCACCCCCTGATCCGGCCCGTTGTTCCCGAAGCCGTAGTCGGTCCCGTTCCCGATGACCGAGGTGGGCGAGTCGGCGGCGAACAGCGCCAGCGGCAGGGCCGAACCCAGACTGACGCCGGACAGCGGGTTGCCCTGGAAGTGCCCGTCGGAGTCGAAGTAGCGGGCGAGCCAGCCGGTCCGATCCTGGGCGTTGATCTGCGGGTTGCCGGTCTGCCAGATGTCCATGCTCTGGAAGTGGCTTCGGTTGGGGTTGGGGTAGCCGACGCCGGTGACGACGGCGAGCTGGCCCTTGTCGAAGAGCGTCTTCAGGGGCGTGAGACGCGGGTGCAGGCCGAGGCCGCCGCCGATCTGCACGACATTGCCTGAAGGGATGCCGATGGTCGGGCGGAACTGAGCGTACTCCGGGGCGGTGTAGGGGATGACCGTGTTGAGGCCGTCATTGCCGCCCGCCATCTCGATGACCACCAGCGTCTTGCCCGCCGGGATGGCCGGCAGCCCGCCGAACAGGCTCCCGCCGGGGACCGCCTGGGCCGAGGCGGCCCGCATCAGGAAGGTGGGCATCGCCAGCCCCAGGGCGACGAAGGACAGCCCGTTCTGGATAAACTCGCGGCGCGTGGTGAACATGGTTGGTTCCTGTTCTGAACCCTCTCCTTTCGGAAGGTGAGGGTGGCGCGGCTTGCCGCGCCGGGTGAGGTATCGGCGCTACGCCAGATGGTACTCCGGCGCGGACAGCACCAGGGTCAGCAGGCCGGGGGCCTTGGACTCGAAATGCGCCGCGCCGGGGTTGTGGTCGTCCTGGACGTAGGCCATCAAAGCCCGGCGCGTCTGCGGCGAGGCCGGGCGGCCCGGCAGGAACGCGCCCCAGACGGCGTCTACGATCTGCGGCGGCGTCGCCAGCCCCCCGCCCGCGACGCCGTGGGCGGCGAGGACGGCGTGCAGGCTGTCCGAGAGAGTCCCCGCGCGTCCCATGTTGTTGACCACCCGGCTGGCGAGGTCCACGCGCGACAGCAGGGTCATGGTGTTCATCCAAGTTTTGCCGCCCGGCCAGCCCTTGACGTTGGGCGGGTTGAACAGCTCCTGGCCCATCTCGCGCACCCGGTCAAAAGACCCTTCCGCCATGCTCATCGGCGCGTCCAGGGTGCGCATCAGGGTGATCAGGTACTCGGTCGGGCTTTTGATGTTGGCGTACATCGCCTGCGGGCCGTAAAAGCCGGGCGACTGGAAGATCGCCGCCAGCACGGCCCGAATCTCATAGCCGCTGTCGAAGTAGGCGTCCATCAGGGGCCGGAGGTCGGCTTCGGAGGGGCTGTCGTGGACGAAGAACCGGAACAGCTTGGCGGACAGGAACTGTGCGGTCGCGGGGCGGCGGACGATGATGTCCAGGATGTCGTCGCCGTTGAAGTTCCCGGTCTCGCCGAGATACGTCTTGGGGCCGTCGTCGTGCTGGCCGGGGTCGAACTGGAAGCAGTTGTTGGCGGAGTCGCTGCGCCAGCCGGTGAAGGCGCGGGCGGCCTCCCGGACGTCCTGCTCGGTGTAGCCGCTGCCGACGCCCATGGTGAACAGCTCTTGGAGTTCGCGCCCGTAGTTCTCGTTGGCGTGGCCCTTGCGGTTTTCCTGGCCGTCCAGCCAGACCAGCATCGCCGGGTCGCGGGAGACGGCCCGGAGCAGATCGCGGAAGTTGCCCAGCGCGTAGGCGCGGAACGTCTGGTTCTGCTGCCACATCCAGGCGGGGTGGTCCACCTTGTAGTTCGCCGTGGCGAAGTGGCCGTGCCAGAACAGCGTCATCTTCTCCTCCAGCGGGCGTTGCGTGTGCAGCATCCGGTAGAGCCACCACTTGGTCACGCTGGTCAGGTCGTTGAAGTCAATGTAGTCCCCGCCGATGTCCTGCATGACCTCGGCCAGATGGTCGGGGACGGTTTCGGGGTGCAGCAGGCGGTCGGCGGTCCCGGCGACG
Source organism: Capsulimonadaceae bacterium (assembly GCA_965277485.1). GTDB lineage: Bacteria > Armatimonadota > Armatimonadia > Armatimonadales > Capsulimonadaceae > JAFAZD01. The sequence continues at coordinate 30,339 of CBDICZ010000010.1, forward strand.
CCGAGGCGGGCGTAGGCGGCCCACTCGTCGGGCCTCGCCCCGAACCCCGCGCGCCGGAGCAGGTGCGCCAGCTTGGGCTGATCGGCCTGGCTGATCATGGTGAAGGTCCCTCCGCGAACACAGACGGTCAGAAGAAACGGCAGACGCTCTCATCATACCAAATGCGCGCGGTTTTTTCAAGCATTAGTTGCGTTCAGACTGCCCACCACCCTGCTCCGCCCGCGCCCGTACCTCCGAATCCTCCCGCTGCGGGAGGACCCTGTGACCGAGGAACGAGGGAATAAGGTAGTGGGCAGTCTTCCCGGCAGGCCGCTCATTCCGTCCCATCTGCCTCGCCGTGGGGCTGTTCGGGGGCATCATCCGTGAGGGCGCGGCCCCGCTTGGGCGGGTGGCCCGCGAAGGTGAAGACCATGGGCGGGGCGAGGGTGTGCGGGATGTCCTCCTCGTCCTCGTCGTCCTCTTCCGGCGGCGTGGGGGATGGCCTGGCGGCTGGAGCATGCCCCGCGTCCACGGTCGGGCCGGTCGGCGCGTGTACGTCAGTCAGGACGTTCTTCCAGGCCGGCTCGTCGGCGGAGGTCTCCGACAACATCAGCGTCTTGTCGGCAAGCGGCGACGCCTCGCGCAGACCGCCCAGCAGGCGGGGCGCGGGCGGGGCCGTGCGCAGACGCACGATGACGACCGTGCCGCGTGTGCCCAGGTGAATCAGGTCCCCGGAGTTGACGCGCACGGGCTTGTCCGGCGTCAGCCGTTCCCCGCCGATGCGTGTGCCGTTGCTGCTCATGTCGCAGATGTAAAGCTGCCCGTTCCGGTGTTCCAGCAGCGCGTGGCGGTTGCTGATGGTCTCGTCGCCGCCGGAGAGCCGGATGTCCTGCGCCGGGCTGACGCCCCGGCCCAGGGCGATGCGGCGTCGGCGCAACGGCACGGTCAGCCCCCGGTCGGGGCCGCTCGTGACCGAAAGGACACCCCACTCAGAGGGCGGCCGTCCGAGCCGCTGTAGGAGGGCAAACACCAGCACGAGCAGGATCGCCAGCACGCTGAGGAGAGTGGGGGTCCACAACTGGACCTGGCTGCGCAGCGACGGCGCGGGCGCGGGCGGCACGGGGAGCGTGACGGGGGCCGTGGCGGGGTACAGGGGCGCGATCAGGTCCGGCGCGCTGTCCAGGAAGATGTTGCCGCCGATCCGGGTCGGCGAGCCGGTGACGCGGTAAGTCGCCCCCATGATGGGGTAGGTGTCGCCGATGGTGCGGACCATGACCTGCCCATTATAGTCGTCACGTAGGGTGAAGACGTGCATCCCCTGACTCTCATATCGCGTGACGATGTAGCCCGTCCGGCCCTTGACTGTGACCGTCTTGCCGATATCTTGCCCCAGGTCGGCGACTCGGGCCGACACGGGGACCGGCGCGGCGGGCGCCGCCTGTCCGCGCGTCCCCGCTGTGCCCCCCATGAGAGTCAGGCCCAGGAGGGCCGCCGAAAGAAACTGCCGTTGCCGCATGTCTTGCTCCTCGCGCCGGTGCGGATTTCTGGACAGCCCGCGCGATGCGGACATGATACCACGAGTTCCGGCGGGATGTCAGCAGCAAGTCATGCATGAATCGTGCCAAACTCACCGTAGCCCTCAGAGGGGCAGTGAGGCCGCGCCCAGGATGCGGCGGCCGGCGCGCTCCTGCACGAAGACGACCACCTGGGACGCCCGGCCCCTGCCGTCCCCAACCGTGGGCAGCGGCACGGTGAGGTCGGTCGCCGCCCCCGGCGACGCCGTCACGGAGCCGATGACCCGCAGGCTGCGCACGACCGCGTTGTGTTCCAGTGTGCGCCCGCCGTTCTCGCCGCCCCTGATTCGAACGCGCAGGCCGCTCTCGGCGACGGCCAGCAGGATGTCGGACGGAGCGCTGCCCGCTGGGAGCCGTCCAATGTGGACACGCAGCGTGTTCCCTCGTGCGGACAGTGCCACGTCGGCCTGGGGCGCGCGGGCCGCCCGCGCGATGGCCTGGACCGCCCGCCCCTCGTCGCTGCCGACGAACTCCGCGCGTCCGTCCACGACCATCTCCGGCGTGTACTCGCTGTCCAGATGGAATCGGGAGACGTACCCGCCCTGGCGTGCGGTGAACGCCGCCGACGAAAACCGGTCAGTCCAGCGGGCGCTGTTAAAGTAGTCCACGTGTTCCGCCAGCACGAGAACTTCGGCACCGGGGACGGGCTGTTCCCGCTGGAGCCGGGTCGCCAGCGCCTCGGCGGGCGGGCAGTCCGAGCAGCCTTCGGACGTGAACAATTCGACTACCACCGGTGTCCGCTGTGCCGCCATCCCCGGATTCGCACCCGCCAGCAGCAGCGCCGCCGCCCCCAGCATCATGTGTCGTGTCATTCTCGGTCTCTCCTTCGCTTGTGTGTGCGTTGCCCCTGGGACAATCGAGGAGGGCCATAAGTTCTTCATGTTTTTTTCATGAATCCGTCCGTGGCTGGGTATACTTGGCTTGGAACATTTCGCCGGTCCCAGACCCCTAGAAAGAGTCCCGCCATGAGAACGTCCATGCGCCGTGCCGCCCTGCTCCTCATGGGAGCCGTTTCTTTCACCGCCCTGACCGCCGCCCCGTCCGCCCGCGCGCAGGGGTTCGGCGGCCTCAATCCCGGCGCGGCCGCCGGGACCCCATTCCCGACGCTGGGCTGGAAGCCCGGCGTCGGCCAGTCTCCCGCCGCCGCGTCGGCCAACGGGAGCGGCATCAACTCGGTCATCACGCCCCCCCCCACGCTTTACCTGAACCCCTATGCCAACCCGTACGGCGGCTACGGCGTCCCGTATGGCGGCTACGGCAGTCCCTATGGATACGGCGGGGGATATGGCGGCTACGGTGGTTACGGCTCTCCGGGGGGCTACGGCGGGAATTTTCGGTCCCAGCAGTTCACGCCCGACGGCGCGCAGATGATGGGCGTCCCGCCGGACAGTCAGGCCAATGCGACGCCTACGGAGACTCGCGCGACGCTCGGCGGCAGCGCGAGCCTGATCACGCCTCCGACGGTGCAGACAAATACCAACTACGCGCCGGCGTATTACGGGGGCGGCCCGACGGCGCTCAGCGGCTACTACTACAGCGGCTACTGTGACAGCCCGGCCGGGCCGGACGCCTACCCGTCCGTCTACGGCGTCTACGACGGCTTCCCCGCCTACATGGACATCAGCGCGCCGGGGTTAACGATCAGTGACTTGTCGGCCCCGGTCGTGTACGCCGCCGAGCCGCAGCCGTTCCTCCCGCCGACCTACACGGTGACGTACAACCAGACCAATTACTACGTCACCAACGAGGCGCGCGCGGGCGACATCTCCCAGGGCGGCGAGGCGGCCCAGGCCGCCGTCAAGCGGGCCTACCCGGCGGACTCCTTCCAGGCCGCCTTCGCGGACATCGAGCGCGCGTGGGACAACGGGGATGTCACCCTGCTGAAGAAGCACCTGCGCAGCGACGACACCAAGATCAGCGTCTCGCTCAGCAGCGCCTACAAGTACTCGCTGAACTCGTCGGACTTCGCCCAGATCACGCGCGACGCTTTTGACCGGCTGAACACGGTCTCGTTCAAGTTCACGGCCCTGCAAAGAGCCAAGAACGGCGACGTGACTGCTTATGGGACGCACGTCTATCAGCCGGAGGGCGGCGCGGGGGACGGCAGCGTCGTCGCGTTCGACCCCGACGATGCCGGGGCGGCGGTCGCGGCCAAGACGGTCTATGTCTCCTACACCCTGCGTCATGGCGACACGGGCTGGTACGTCACCGCCATCAATTCGTCCACAGTTCCGCTGCTCAAGACCGCCCCGTAGCTGACCGGAGGCGAGCCGGAAGGATACCTCACCCGGCACGGCAAGCCGTGCCACCCTCTCCTTCGGAAAGGAGAGGGTTATGAAAGAGAAGACAGTGGGCGGGCAGCCGGGGGCGGAACTCTCCTCACCCTCTCCTTTCGGAAGGAGAGGGCGGCGGCTTGCCGCCGGGGTGAGGTCTCCTGGGGAACTTTTCCCCTGCCCGCCCCCGTCATAGTGACAGCACTTGCCCCTGGAGGTTTCCCCCTTTGTTCGTCCCAATGCCCCGCCGTCGCGGCAAAGCCGTGCCCGCCGCCGCGTGGCTCTCGGCGCTCACCCTAGCCCCCGCCGCCTTCGCCCAGTCTCCCGTCGTCCCCGTGGCCCCGGCTGCGCCGCCGCCTCCGGCTGCCCCGGTCCCCACTGCGCCGCCGACGCCCTCGCCGAGCGTGGCGCAGATTTCTTCCCCACCTACGATCTTGGTGTCCCCGGCGGTGACGGATCGGCCCCTGGCGGGGGCGCACAACCTGCTCGTCCGCCTCGCGCCGCAGCCGATGGGCGACAACACCGCCGTCCGCCTGTGGCTGCGCGGCGACGGCGGAGGCGAGAACGTGCGTGTCCGTCTGTACGCGGCCCCGGCGGGGGTGGACGCGGGGCAGGCCGCGCTGACCGCGCCGGAGTGGGTCTCCGAGGCCCTCCCCGTCACCTGGTCCGGCTGGCGCGAGGTCGTGCTGGGCCGTGACAAATTCACCCTGCGCGACCCTGGGCTGGGCCTGGACATGGACCTGCCCGCCGGGGATCAGCCGGTGAGCGTGGACACGCCTCCCGCGCCGCACTGGGCGGACATCAATGTCATCGGGCTGGAAACGGGTGTCCCCAAACGGGCCGCCCTCGGCGTGGACGACGTCGCCTGGGTGACGCTGGATTCCAACGGCACCGGCCAGTCGGAGACGACGGTGGACGACTTCGAGACCGGCGACGTAGCCGCCTGGCAGTCCGTGGGCACGGACGCACAGCGGCAGGCGCTGTCCTACGGCGTCACCACCGCCCCGTCCCAGGTCCACGGCGGCCATGTCGCGTTCCACCTGGCCGCCACCGCGCCCGCCGCCGCCCGCCTGCCCCTACTGGCGTCGGCCCGGCGCGAGATGGCGCGGTCGCACCGGCCGTATCTGGTCTGGACGCCCGCCGACCGGTTCGAGCCGATCCTGCCCACGTCCCTGCCGCCCGCCATCGGCGCGAACTCGGACCTGTCGCTGCAGGCCGCGCCGGGCCAGACTCTGGGCGCGGGCGTCTGCCTCTACAGCGCGCGGGCACTGTCCGGCGTCACCGTGACCATGCCCGACGGCTTGCAGGGAGTCGGCCACGCCCTGCCCCCGTCCGCCGCGGATGTGCGCGTGGTCAAAGTGACGCCGGAACCGGGCGGCGGGATGCTGCGCGACGATGACTTCGCCGCCCCCCTGCCCGATCTTCTGGTCAAGGATGATCGGGTTCCGCTGTCAGGCGTCGCCCCCGCGCTGCGGCTGACCGGCGCGCCCGTCACGGACATCCCCGCCGACAGCGTGAAAGAGTTCTGGGTCACGCTCTCCGTGCCGACCTCGGCCCGCCCGGCGGACTATGCGGGCGAGCTGATGGTGAGTGGAAAGGGCCTCGCCGCCCCCGTCCTGGTGCGCGTCACGCTGACCGTGCTGCCCCTGCCGCTGGCCTCCTCGCCCGCCAAGCAGTACGCCATCGGCCTGCGCTCGCGCCTGGACCCCGCCCCGGCGACTCTGCCATCTGCCGACGGGCGCGACCTGGTCACGGATTTCGTTGACAAGGACACCCTGGACGCCCAACTCGCCGACATCCGCGCGCACGGCTTCAACATCGCCACGCTCTACGACTCCCTGGACACCGTCGGGGACGCCGAGGCGGAGTACGTTGCGCAGGGCTTCGGGACACCCTACAACCTCTACATGGGCGATGGCGACCCGGCGCAGGTCGCGGCGGTGCTGGGGGGACGCGGAGCGCCGAAGATCGAGTTCTTCGTGGACCCGAACGACGCCGACCGGCAGGCGCGCGTCGAGGCCCTGGGCAAGCATGGGATGGCCGTGGCGACCTACATCACGCGCCTGTCGGACTTCACGGCCTTGCAGGCGTCTCTGGACGTGCCGGTCTACAGCGCGGACAGTGACTACAGCCGGAGTATGCTGCGGACGGACGGGGCGCGCGTAAACGCCGCCCACGACTGGTGGTACTGGCCCGCTGCTCAGGAGTCGCCGCTGACCGACCGGATGGACGCCGGCTGGAGCCTCTGGCGGGCCAACCTCTACGGCGCGTTCGTGCCGGACTACCAGACGGCGTTCGGCGTGGACCCCTACGACCTGGACTCGGCGGGCGCGGCCCCCGGCAACGCCATGCTGCGCTCGCAGATGCTGACCTACCCGGCCCAGGGCGGCGTTCTGGACACCCTGCGCTGGGAGGCCGTGCGCGAGGGCGTCACCGACGTGCTGTACCTGACGACGATGTTCCAGTCCCTGCGCCAGTGCAAGGATTTGCACGTCGCCAAGCCGCTCACGGACGCGGCCTCGGCCTACGTCGACTCCTTCCTGGACAAGTCCCCGCAGGCCCTCACCGACGCCGACCTCGACGCCGCCCGCGCCCAGGTCGCCCACTACACCCTGCTGATGAACGCCCAGGTCGCCGCCTACGACAAGGCCCACCACATCACCCCATAGCAGACGCATAGCAGGGGCCGCAGGATTTCTCCTGCGGCCCCTGCTTTCGCTCCGCGACACAGATTAACATCGTCTATGCCGGGCAAGCGCCGTTGTACTGCGGAGGCTGCTGACCGTATGTGAGCGTGTATGTGGATGCCTGATCCCCCTGATACGTTTGTGTGATTGTCATCGTGCTGCCGGAGACCGTGCCGGTGATCTGCACTGGGATGGGCAGTGTCAGTGATGAATGCGAGGTCGCCGCCACAGAGAAGTGTCCGGTATTATCCATGGTGAGGGGCTGCGACAACTGGTCATAGACGCCGCAAGCGAACGTGAGGGTGCCGCCCGTGGTCGTCACCTGAAGGGCCTCCGGCGCAACCGCTGTGCCTCCGCCCCATGTCCCGACAAGATTGGCAGGAGGCGTCGGGGCCGTGGAGGACATGGAAGAACTGTCGGACCCTCCTCCGCCGCAGCCGCACAGCAGTGCCGCCAGCAGCAAGGGCAACAGAAACCCACCGGCATCTCGTCTCGCGTTCCTCATCAGTGTTCCCTTCGATAAATCTTTTTGGATCGGCAGGCACATCGGGCAATGGGCTGTCACTTCGGCAGCTCGATCCGGCGCAGGGCATCGCGGAACTCGGACTTGTGGCGGTCGGCACTGCCGGAGGCGTGAATCTGCTCGGTCAGGCGTGTTTCCTCGGTGGCGCGCTGGGCCATCAGGCCCAGGAACCGGAAGAAGCCGGGCAGTTCGGAGGCGTAGCGGGGCAGGAAGACGACCTCCAGGTGGTCGCCCACGACCTGCACCGGCGGCTTGATCTGGTAGGGGGTCGCGCGGTACGCCTGCTCCATCTCCTGCACCCAGGTGTCGGACGGCGCGGCGGACAGGGCGACGCGGAACAGCACCGCCTCCGGGTTGTCCTCCACGTCCTCCAGATGGTCGTAGTCAATGGACCGCAGGGTGATCCGCGGCGATGGGGCCGGTTCGGCCATGCGTGGTTCTCCTCGTTCTCGCGGTGTCCTTGCTATTCGGTCCACAGGACGGCACGGCAGGGGCTGCCCTCGGCCCCCTCGACTTTGGGCGGCAGGGCGGCGAACAGGTAGTCGCCCGGCGCGATGTCGGTCAGCACCAGGCCCTCCACCACGACGACGCCCGCGCCCAGGAGAGTCCGGTGCGTCTCCACGTTGGCGGGTCCGTAGGGGCCGACCGACAGGTAATCCACGCCGACCAGCCGGACGCCGCGTTCCACCAGCCACCGGGCGGCGTCGGGCGCGATGCCGACGTACTCCGGGTGGAACACGGGGTCACGGAGCAGGCCACGCTGGGTGTTGTCGGTCTTAAAGAGCAGGCGCTCCGCCCCGTCGGGGATGGCTGCGTCGTCCAGGTCCGCCGCCGTGATGGACGCGCTTCCAGAGACCTCCACGACCGTGGCCGGGCCCATCAGCGTTTGCAGGTCCAGGTCGGGGACGCAGCAGCCGCCCTCGACGAAGTGCAGGGGAGCATCCAGGTGCGTCCCGGTGTGCGAGCCTCCAAAGAGCGAGGAGACGTTGGCGGCGCTGCCCGCGCCGATCACCGTGTCCCAGCGCAGGGACAGGGCCGGCTCGGCGTTGTCCCACGTCACCATCCCCGGTGTCACGGTCAGGCTGATGTCATGGATCGTCATGGGCGAGTGATTTTTCCTTTACTCAGTGGGCTACTCCCAGGCAAGGCCGAGCTGACTGCTCGGCGTGTCGGCCCGCCCGACCTGGTGGCGGGCCATGTCCACGCAGCCGTTCTCCGCGAACGCGACTCCCTCGCGCTCCAGCAGGCGGCGCTGGGCCTCCTGCAAGGCGGGCGACCGGCGGCCGATCCGCAGGTAGCCGTCGGCCCCGACCACGCGCTGCCAGGGGACGTCGTCGGGCACGTTCGCCATCGCCCAGCCGACCGTGCGGGCGGTGATGTTCGTCTCCCGGCCCACCTGCCCGTAGGACATCACGCGCCCCGCCGGGATGGCGCGCACGACGGCGAAGATGGCCTCGAAATGCTCCCGGTCGTCCATAAATGTGCCGTGTGACCTACAGGGCCGCCATGACTGACTTGACGGCCTCCGCCGTGCGCCGCGCGGCCTCGTCGTGGCCGAGCGCGGAGATTTCCTTGTTGAACGTCTCCACGGCGACGGGGCCCACGTAGCCGATGGTCTTGAGCGCGCCGAGGAACGCGGCCAGGTCAATGACGCCGTCGCCCGGCAGCAGCCGCTCACCGTCCACCTGCTCGTCGCGGGGCCGGTCGGGCGCGTCGTTGATGTGGACGTGGACGATCTGTTCGGGCCGCAGCGCCGCCATGTCCGCCGCCGTCGCGCCGGTCGTGAACCAGTGGAACGAGTCGGCCAGCAGCCCAACGTTGTCGTGCGGCGGATCAATGTCGGCGATCAACTCCAGCGTCGCCGGGATGTTCCAAATGAACTCGTTCGGCCCCATCGCCCTCGGGCCGTGCCGCAGGGTGCGCGGCCCGACCCACTCCAGCCCGAAGCGGACGCCGTGGTCGCCCAGCACGGCGGCGATCTGCCGGAACCGGTCACGGGTCTGGTTGCGGAAGGCCACCGGGTCGGCGCTGATGGCCGGCGGCAGCCAGGTGCAGCACCGCTCGCTGCCGATGTCCTGCGCCGCCCGCGCCAGCGCCGGGAGGTTCTTCATGCCCTCCTCGAACTCCGCGTCCCCCTTGCGCCACTCCACCGGCAGCCCGAAGGTCGCGGGCACGACCCCCGCCTCCTCGAACAGCGCCCGCGCCGCCGAAGGCCCCATCTGCGCCACTTCGCCGATGCCGAACTCCACGCCCCCGAAGCCGTATTTCCGGGCCAGCGCCACATACTCCGCCAGCGGCGGCTGCCCGCCGATCGTCGCGGGGTTGAGACAGACAATCATGGTACAAGACCTCTTTCTTGAAGGACTTTCAGGCAATCTTGGCGCTGAGAGTGTGTCTTGGGAGCCTGGCGTCGGGACTGCCCGGCGAATGAATTCGCGGCTCACCGTCGCAAGGTCCGCCTTCGCGGACGTTCCGAGGGGCCTTCTGCGTCGGCGCTGGCCGACCTCGCGGTTTCCAAGGCGGGAATTCAATCGCCCGTTGCGCCCGCCCTTTCTCTTCATATCAAACGCCTGAAAGAAGCGTCACTTCACTGCACCTCTCAGCCCCGTTGACTTGACAGGCTGGTCTGGGCCTGCCCCTTGGTTCGCCGCCGTGCGCCACGTTTCCTGCCGGACCTGCCGACACTTGGCAGGCGCGCTTGACAAGTGTGGGAGGACGTGTTACAATCAAGGCGATTGAGGCGTGACCGGTTTTTCGTGAGAATGATCTGTCCTCAGCCTCCTGAGACTTTCCCTCGTACTTTCGCGGAGACGCAAGATGGCATTCAAACCCACCGTCGGACTGGACATCGGCTCGCAGCAGATCAAGGCCGTGGAACTGAAGCCGGGCAAGGGCGGGCGGCTGACCGTCACCGCCATCGGCGTCGCCCCCACGCCGGTCGGCGTGATGCAGAACAACATCATCACCGACCCCAGCCTGATGGGTCAGGCGGTCAAGCAGCTCCTGCGCGAGAGCGGCATCACCACCAAGCGCGTCATCGGCAGCGTCGCCGGGCAGAGCGCCGTCGTGGTTCGCATCATCGAGGTGCCGCGCATGACCGACGCCGAACTCAAAGAGACCATGCGCTGGGAGGTGGAGCGCCACGTCCCGTTCGCGCCCAACGAGACCGTGATTGACTACCAGCCCCTGGTGTCCACGGACCCGATGGCCGCTTCAAACCCCAACATGGAAGTCCTGCTGGCGGTCGCCCAGCAGGACATCATCTCCAACTTCGTGGACGCCATCTTCGCCGCCGGGCAGGACCCGGTCGCCATTGACATCGAGCCGCTGGCCGTCTCCCGCGCCATGCTGGACCTGGTGGACGGGCGGCCCGTCGTCCGGCCCGTGATGGGCCTGGGGCCGAGTCAGGCCCATGAGACCGTGGCCATCGTCAACATCGGCGCGGCGAACACCGAAATTTCGATCTTCCAGGACGGCCAGCTCGCGTTCCCGCGCTCCCTGCCGCTGGCTGGGGACAGCCTGACGCGCGCCATCGCGGACCTGCTCGGCTACCCCTTGGAGCAGGCGGAGCGGATCAAGCGCGACTACGCCTCCGTCCAGTTGGAGCGCATGGCCGTCTACACCGGGACGTTCTACGGCGACGAGCCGAGCTTTGAGAGTCCCCAGTTCACCGATGAGGACCTGGGCGGGTTCCGGGCCAGCGCCCCCTCGTCGCGCCGGCGCGGGCCGTTTGGGGAGGACCCCGGCGCGTTCGACCTGGGCGCGGAAGGCGGGCCGCAGTTCGACAACGTGGACCGCACACAGCCCATGTCGTCCTCCCTGCTGAACCTGGCCAAGCCGCCCGCGCCCGGCGGTGCCCCGCCCTTCGCGCCGCCCGACGCGGGGTTCGGCGCTCCGGCGGACGGCGGCGACGAGCAGGGCCTGCGCAACCAGGTGTTCGAGGCCGTTGCACCCGTCCTGGGCGAGATGGCGACGGAACTCCGGCGGTCATTGGACTACTACCGCAGCCGCGCGCAGGGGCGCTCGGTGGACCGGGTGCTGCTCGTCGGCGGCACGGCCTCGCTGGGCAATCTGGGGCCGTTCCTACAGCGCGAATTGCAGGTCCCCGTGTTCGTCGCCGACCCGCTGGCGGGCCTGGACGTAAGCGCCAAGCACTATGACCCGCAGTTCCTGCGCCTGATCGCGCCCGTCTTCGCCGTGGCCCTGGGCCTGGCGGCGCGGGACGCCGTGTTCGACGCCAACCCGGCCCCGCGCCCCGTGCGCGCCGCGCGCCCGCCCAAGAAGGGCAAGGCCGCCGTCGGGGAGACGACCACGCCGCCGGTCGGCTGACCCGGTCCCGCCGAACCGTACTGAGGAGTTCATGTTAAGAATCAACCTGCTGCCGTCCTATGTCGCCCAGCGCCGCCTCAGCAAGCGCCTGATGCTCGGTTTCGCCGTCCTGTTCCTCGCCCTGCTCGCCGGCATGAGCGTCTGGTACATCTCCACCAGCAGCAAACTGGCGGCCGAGACGCAGCTCGCCGACCAGGCCGTGCAGGGGCAGCAGAACACGCAGGCCATTCTGGCGAACGCCCAGACCGTGCAGGCGTCGGTCGCGCCGATCCAGACCAAGGTGGACTTTGTCAAGGCCGTTCACCAGTATAATCTGTCGCAGGTGCGGCTATACTGGGACCTGGCGAACTACACGGACCCGAAGGTCATCTACACGGACGCCTCCTACAGCGGTGCCACGATGACCATCAAGGCGTACACGCCGTCGTTCCGTGAGATTCTGACCTATCTGCCCCGCATACGCCAGGACCCCGACTTCATCAGTGTGACGATTGACCACGTCCCCTCCTACGCCGACGCCTACGAGACGGAGTATCTGGTCGGTAAAACTCTGGTCGCCGTCGGCACACCGCCCGGCGGTCAGGGAGGCCAGGGGCAGGGCGGCCCGGCCGGCAGCGCTGGGTTCGGCGGCCCTGGTGGGCAGGGCGGCTTCGGGGGCGGGAGGGGCGGCTTCGGCGGCTTCGGCAACGGGCCGGGCGGTGCGGCCCCCGGCGGGCCTGCTGGCGCGGGTGGCACTCAAGGCCCGCAGTACGGCCAGTCAACCCTCGACCCCAGCGCCCTCAACGGCACCAACAAAGTCACGCCGCTAGCCACCCTGATTCAGAGGGGCATCAACCCGCTCACCCTGCCGCGTCAGGCGCAGGAGTACGCGGCAGCCGTGACCCAAAGCGTCCACTCTAAAAAGATCACGACGGGCTACTTTTTCACCGTCACCGCCACGCTGGCGCACCCGTTCGCGCCGCCGGTGTACGGAGCCTCCGGCGCGGCGGGCGGCGGGCAAGGTGGTCCGGGCGGGCCGGGCGGTGGTCCGGGCGGGCCGGGCGGTGGTCCGGGCGGGCCGGGAGGCCCGCCGGGCGCCCCCGTCCGCACCGCGAGCAACGGATAAAAAGGACATAAACACGGCATGAAGAATTTAAGACTGCCCCCCATTGCCATCGCCGGCATCGGGTTTGTCCTGTGTCTGATCCTGGTCGCGGTGATGGTGTTCGTCCTCATCAAGCCCAAGCAGGACGCGCTCGATCAACAGACGGCGCGCTACAATGCGGCCTACCCGGACTCGACTCCGCAGGCGACTGCGTTGGCGAACCAGAAGCTCGCCGCCGCCCACGTGCAGGTCGCGGCGGTCCAGCGGCAGTGGTCTGCCGATGAGCAGCAGTTGATGCCGCCTTACAATGTCTCCGGCTCCTTGCTCGTCGCCTGGCAGGAGCAGATTCACGAGCTGGCCTACTACCTGGGGCCACACATCGAGCGCTGGATTCCGTCCACCGGCGTCGTGCCGCTGTTCACCTCGGTCGGCCTCCCGTCGCCGGTCACGGACCCAAATCTCGTCACCCCCAACCCCCTCAGTCTGCCGATCAGCGGCGGCGGGGCGTCCGGCGGTGGAGGGGGCAGAGGCGGTGGCGGGTATCCGGGCCCCGGCGGTCCCCCACAGGGCGGCTTTTCCGGTCCTCCTCCCGGCGGGGGCGGCGGGGGAGGGACGGCCGGCGCGTTGAGCGTTGGCGGCGACTTCCGGAGCATCCTCTACCACGTGCAGCGGTGGAACACCTTCAACCGCCTCGTGCTGATTGACGGGCTGGCCCTGCACGGCAACAGCCCCTTCATGTCCGCGAGCTACAACGCGACCGTGTATATCTTCCCGCAGGGCGACGACAAGCCTGCGCCGCCGCTCCCCAAAGGGCCCGGCAGCGGCGGCACTGCCCCGCCCGGCGGCCCCGGCTTTCCCGGCGGGCCCGGTGGCCCCGGCGGCTTCCCCGGCGGGCCGGGTGGGCCTCGGCCTGGGGCCTGACCGCGCGGCTGAGAGGAAGGGAATTTCGATGGACTGGCTCAAGGATCAAAAAAATCAGCCGTTCGTGATCGCGGGGGCGGTGGTCCTCATCATCGGCTCTGTCGTGTTCATGCTGTTCCAGAACGGTGTGTTCAACACCAGCAACCCGACACCTGTCGCGCGGACAGCGCCTTCGCCCATGCCCCCTGGGGCAGTGGCCGGTCAGCCCCTGGGAGTGCCTGCTGGCGTGCCTGGTGGTCCGGGTGGGCCGGGCGCTCCAGGTGTGTCGGGGGGTCCTGGTGGGCCGGGCGCTCCAGGGGTGTCGGGGGGTCCTGGTGGGCCGGGCGCTCCAGGTGTGCCGGGTGGTCCCGGTGGGCCGGGAGCGCCTCCGGCAGCGCGTCGCAGGCCCCTGGGCATCGCGGCCCGACCGGGCCTTGCAACACCGGGCTTCGGAACACCAGGTGCGCAGGCTGCGTCGGTGACGCCTGCGCCCGGCGTGGCGGGGCCGCTTCAGCCGATCAACCCGGCGACGGCGCGGGACCCGTTCAACGTGCCTGCCGGCGCGAAGCCGACGGTGGTGGCGGGGGCTCCGAAGTCTGCGGCGAGCGCTCTGCCCGCGCTCCGCGGCCTTCTCCCGACGCACGACATCTTCACCGGCGTCTCCGTGGACAGCCAGCTGCCGCCGCCTGCGGTCACGCCCACCTCCTTCCCAGGCTATGTCGGGCCGGGGCAGGGGCCTCAGCAGGTCGCGTCCCTACCGCGCGTCTCGGGCATCGTGAATCTCAACGGCGTCCACGCCATCATCCAGGGGCCTCAGGGGGCGGAGACCGTGAACCCCGGCGACCGTATCGGCGGTGTCGGCCGTGTGACCAGCATCCAGCCGGACGGCATCACGGTCAGGACGAACGGCGGCCAGACCATCCAGATTCCCGTGACCGCCGGTGATCCCGGCGGCTATGGCGGTTACCCCGGCGGCCCCGGCTATCAGGGCGGCCCCGGCGGTCCGGGAGGCTACCCCGGTGGGCCCGGCGGCTACCCTGGTGGGCCCGGCGGCTACCCCGGCGGGCCGGGTGGTCCGGGCTTCCCCGGCGGACCCGGCGGGCCCGGTGGTTATCCGGGCGGGCCGGGTGGTTATCAGGGCGGCCCCGGCGGGGCAGGCTGAGGTCCCCCACTGGGCCCGCGAGGTCAATTCACTTTACCGGGCGGGGCCTTCCCCTCTCACGCACCGACAGCCAGTCACACCGCGCAAGACGGTGACATCAAGGAGCCAACCCCCCATGGGTCTTAATCGAGGACATCGGCGCACGACCGCGCGGACACTGCGGACACAGGAAGCCGCGTGCAGAACCAAATCCCTACACGCGGCCGCGGCCGCCGCGCTCTGCGGCCTTCTGCTGGCCGGCGGCCCGCGTGTCTCGGCGGACGCGGCCAACGGTTCGCCTGCGGCCACATCCGGCAGGACCATCTCACTCCGGCTCGCCCAGGCGGATATCTACACCGTCGTCACGGAGCTGGAGAACAAGGTCAACGAGATCAACGGCGGCGGGCCCAACCGCCTCAATGTCGCCATCATCGAGGGCAACCAACCGTACCACCTCATCAACGTCGCTTTGGACCATGTGACGGCTGACCAAGCGCTCCACTACATCGCCGCCAGTGCGGGCGCGGCAGTCGCCCTCAACTCCGATGGTGTCTACATCCTGCACCCGCTGCAGGACAATAGCGAATCGGGAGGCGGTGATCCGGGTGCCGGGCCGCAGGACGCGACACAGTACGGGGCCGCGCCGCCCGCGCAGGCGAACCCAGGCTATGGGAACGCTCAACCCCAGGCGGTCCCGGCGGGGCCTGTGTCCGCCCACAAGCTGTTCCTCAAGTATGTTTCCCCGGACGCTGTCCTGAAGAAGCTGCGCTGGACGCAGGACATGGACCAGGACCCCGACGCGGACTTCGACAACACGCCGCCGGCGTTTGCCTTCCACAACGCCGGTGAGCCGGTCAATGTGATCGAGCCGCCGTCGGCGCAGTATTACGGGTCCCAGCAGCCCTCCGTGCCGGCGGGCCAGGGGACGACGGGGCCCAATCAGGCCAACGACTACGACCAGGCCAACCGCTACACGAATCCCAATGACCAGACAGGGCAGGCGCACCAGTTCGGCTTCGGCGGCGGCCAGGGCGGCGGCTTCGGCGGCGGCGGGGGCGGCTTCGGCGGCGGCGGCTTCGGCGGCGGCGGCTTTCCTGGCGGCGCGGTCGGCGGCTTTCCCGGCGGGGGAGGAGCGGGCGGCTTCGGGGGAGCCGGCGGGCGTCAGCAGCAGGTCACGCTGCCGGATGGCGTGGACCACATCTATGCCATCGAGGGCGACAACAGCCTGCTCGTCTTTGCGACGCAGGCCGGATACGACACCGTCCACGACATCGTGAACGCCCTCGACGTCAAGGCGCGGCAGGTCCAGATCAAGGTGGAGTTTGTCACCGCGACGGTCAGCGACATTGACAGCTTTGGCATCAACTTCAGCCTGATTCCGACGCCCGGCCTGGCCCTCAGCCTGCCCACGGCCTCCAACAACCCGGCCAACAGCACGGGGGGGACAGCGGGCAACTCCAGTACCGGCACGAACGGCTCGACGACCGGCACGACCGGCAACACCGGCACGACCGGCAACACCGGCAACAACAGCGGCACGAACGGCACGACGAACGGCTCGACCAGCACCAGCAACACGGGTGTGGTCAACAACCCCGGCGCGTCCTATCTGCAGTTCGCCTACGGCAACGTCGCGGCCCAGCTCTACGCGCTGCTGACCAAGACCAGGAGCAAGTTGGTCTCCGCGCCGATCGTCAGCACGACCAACAACGTCCCGGCGCGCATCTTCTTCGAGCAGGACATCCCGTTCACGATCCCGCAGACGACCATCGTTCCTAACGGCGGAACGATCACCAACAACGTGCAGCAGATCGAGCAGATCATCACGTCACTGCCGGTGGACCCGCGCATCAACGGCGACGACACCGTGACGCTCCGCCTCACCCCGACGATCTCTACGCCGGTCGGCTCGCCCACGAGCACCGGCGCGACGGCGACGCAGTCCGAGTCGATTGACTCGACGCGCACGGTCCGCAGCGGCGAGACCATGGTGATCGGCGGCCTGGTCTCCAAGACCGAGAACGACAGCCGCTCGCAGGTCCCGATCCTCGGCTCGCTGCCCATCATCGGCGGTCTGTTCCGCTCGCACTACATCAACAACACCGACTCGGAGCTGCTGATCTTCGTCACGCCGACCATCATTGACGAGGACAGCGCCGCCGCCGACGCCGGTTCGGGCGACACGTCCCAGCCGCAGGACGCCGTGGGCGTCAACGCCATCCCCGGCGCACAGCCGAATCCCGGCGGCGCGGTCACCCCCTGATCTCAGGTCTCGCCTCATGGGAAGGCCCCCGTCCGCAAGGACGGGGGCTTTCCTGAATTTGGGCCCCGTCGGGTATACTCAGCGTCACTATGTTCCGATTCCTCACCGCCGGTGAGTCGCACGGCCCGGCGCTCACCGCCATCATCGAAGGCGTCCCCGCCGGCCTCGGCGTCGTCGCCGAACCCCTGAACGCCCAACTGCGCCGCCGCCAGGGCGGCTACGGGCGCGGCGCGCGCCAGAAGATCGAGACCGACAGCGCCGAGATTCTGTCTGGCGTCCGCTTCGGCCGCGCTCTGGGCAGTCCCCTCACCCTCGTCGTCCGCAACCGCGACTGGCAGAACTGGACCACCAAGATGTCCGTGGAGCCGCTGCCGGAGGGCCAGGCCGAGACGGCCTCCATCGCCGTGCCGCGCCCCGGCCACGCCGACTACGCGGGCATGATGAAGTACGGCCACGACGACCTGCGCAACGTCCTGGAGCGCGCCTCGGCGCGCAACACGGCCACGCTGGTCGCCGTCGGCGCGGTCGCCCGCCTGTTGCTCGCTGAGTTCGGCATCACCGTCGCCTCTCATGTTGTCAACATCGGCGGCATCACCGTGGACACCAACGACATGGACCTGCGCCGTGTCGGGGCGTTGGCCGAGGACAGCCCGGTGCGGGTCGCCGACAAGGACGCCGAGGCCAAGATCATCGCCGCCATTGACGAGGCCAAATACCGGGGCGACACGCTGGGCGGCACGTTCGAGGTGGTCGCCCTGGGCGTCCCCGTCGGCCTCGGCTCCTACGTCCACTGGGACGAGCGCATTGACGGCAAGCTGGCCCAGGCCCTGATGAGCATCCAGGCCATCAAGGGTGTCGAGGTCGGCCTGGGCTTCCGCAGCGCCGACATCCCCGGCTCCCAGGTCCACGACGCCTTCTTTTATGAGGCCGGTCAAGACTCCGTTGGCGACGCCGCCCGTTTCCGGCGCGGCTCCAACAACGCGGGCGGCACTGAGGGCGGCATCTCCAACGGCGAGCCGCTGGTGGTCCGGGCCGTGATGAAGCCCATCGCCACCCTGATGAAGCAGTTGCCTTCGGTCAACCTCCAGACCAAGGAGGGCGTCCCCGCCTTCGCCGAGCGTTCGGACGTCTGCGCCGTCCCGGCAGCCGCCGTGGTGGGCGAGGCCATGGTCGCCATCGTGCTTGCCCAACTCATGACGCAGAAGTTCGGCGGTGACAGCCTGCAAGATATGCGCGCGAGTTACGACGACTACATGGGCCGCGTCGCCGCCCGCACCGCCCTCGCCCATGAGTGATGACGTGGAAGATGAGGCCGAGGAAGAGGAGCCTGGTCGCCGCCGCCCGGATTTTCAGGTTGCCTTTTTCAGCCATGATGCTTCTGAGGAGACGCAAAACGGATACGTCCGCTATGAGCGCGCAGTGGTGGCTGAACTGATGCTGACGACGGGCCGGATCGTTGCCACTGATGGCCTCATTCCAAGCCTTGCGCCATTCACACAGGAGGTTAAGCCAGGTCTTTATCCAGTCATTCACTGTCGCGCTCATTTGGTGAATGGCGATTGCAAAATCGCTTGTGCGATGTTGCAGTTCAGTAATGAAGAACCTGCTTACTGGGAGCTCGCAACTTCGCATGAGGAAGACCCCGACTTTCCAGGATGTTACTGGGTTGACTCTGGGGTTGGATGCTTCGCCGACGTTGCAGCGATGTCGCTACTGATAGACGCAGGACCTGCTTGGGAGCGTCTGCGAGATCGCGTCCGCGCCAGCAGAACCCTCTGCGTATTTGAACTCGATCCGGTGACTGGATTGAACATCGTCGTGTTCAGCTCCGGCTATGGCGACGGCCTGTACCCCTCGTACTTCGGTTATAATGAAGGCGGAGAGGTCGTCTGTCTTGTGACTGACTTTGGGATTATCTCGCGGTTACCACACCAGAAGTGGCCTGGTGTGGAGCAGATGACGTTTGAGTTGTGAGGGTGGGGGTGCTATGAACATCCGACTGACAAAGATTTTTCAGAAGGTGCCGGAAGGCTACATCGGCTTCGTGGAGGAATTGCCGGGCGCTCTGACGCAGGGCGATACCCTGGAAGACGCTCGCGCCAATCTGGAAGAAGCCATTCAATTGGTCCTTGAGGCCAATCGGACTCTGGCGGAGGAGGAGATGCAGGGGCAGGAGTACGTCCGCGAGTCGGTCTCTCTTGTAGCCGCATGAAGCGCGTGGACTTGATCCGCCATATACAAAGGCACGGCTGCGAACTTCTGCGCGAAGGCGCGGAACACACGATCTTTGTGAACAGGGCCGAGAAGGTGACGGCAGCCGTACCCAGACACCGGGAGATCAGCGACATCCTGGCGCGCAAGATCATGCGGTCTTTGAAGGTGCCGACTCCCTGACATGAACATCGTTTTGATCGGCTTCATGGGGACGGGCAAGAGCGCTGTCGGGCGGAGTCTCGCCCGGAGGCTGGGGGCGCGCTTCTTGGACTCCGACACTGAGATCGAGCGGGCCGCCGGTAAGACCGTCGCGCGTCTGTTTGCCGAAGAGGGAGAAGCCGTTTTTCGGTCGCTGGAGACGACGCTGTTGCAGCACCTCGCCGACTCGTCCGCCCTAGAGGGTGGGGGAGTCGTCCTCGCCACCGGCGGGGGGATGCCGCTGCGGGGGGAGAACGTTGACTTGCTGCGGCGCATCGGGCGCGTCGTCTGGCTGACGGCTCCCGCCGAACAGATTTTGCGGCGGGTCGGCCCCGACGTCAGCGCCCGGCCTCTGCTCGCTGCTTATCAGGATGACCCGCTGGGCCGCATCGAGTCGCTGCTCGCCGCCCGCAAGCAACACTATGCCGCCGCCGCTGATCTGGTGTGGGACACGTCCCTGCACCCGTCGTCGGCAGAAGCCGCCGCGAGGCTCGCCGAACACTTATGCCAACCCGCAGAACCAGCCCCCTCCCGGTCCATGCCGACCGAAACGGCGTGACGCGCGCCGCCGGGACAGACGACCATGATGTGCATCTGGACCTCGGCCCGCGCTCCTACGACATCCTGGTCCGGCGCGGCCTGCTCGCCCGCGCCGGGCCGGAGATCGCCGCCCGCGTCGCCGGGGGGGACGCCGGGGGACGGCTCGCCGTCGTCATCTCAAACCCCAAGGTGGAGCTTTATCACGGCCCGACCGTCATCCGCAGCCTGCAAGATGCCGGGTTCCGGGTCCAGACGCTGACTCTGCCCGCCGGGGAGGTCTACAAGACCTTGCAGGCCGTCCGCCGCCTCTACCGTCAGCTCCACGCCGAGGCCGCCGACCGCCGCGCCGTGGTCGTCGCCCTGGGCGGCGGCGTCATCGGCGACGTGGCCGGGTTCGCCGCCGCCACCTACAACCGGGGCCTGGACTTCGTGCAGATTCCGACCACGCTGCTCGCCCAGGTGGACAGCAGCGTCGGCGGCAAGGTCGGCGTCAACTTCGACAGCGGCAAGAACCTCGTCGGGTCCTTCTATCAGCCGCGCCTGGTGCTGATTGACCCGGACGCCCTGCACACCCTGCCCCTGCGCGAGCGGCGTTCGGGGCTGGCCGAGGTCATCAAGTGCGGCATCATCTCCGACCGGCCCTTCTTTGACTTGCTCTCCCGCGAGGCCGCCGCGCTGGTCCGCCTGTCCTCGGCGCACCTGGAACACGCGATCGCCCACTCTTGCGAGATCAAGGCGCGTGTCGTCGAGCAGGACGAGCGCGACGAGGGCCTGCGGGCCATCCTGAACTTCGGCCACACCGTCGGGCATGCTTTGGAGGCGATCACGCATTACCGGGTCTACCGGCACGGCGAGGCCATCGCCATCGGCATGATCTCGGCCTGCCTGATCGGCGAGGAGATGGGCCTGACCGATCCCGCCGACACCGACGCCGTCGTCACGGCGTTCGGGAACGCGGGCTTCAAGCAACTGGACTTCGATGAGCGCCTGTCCATCGGCGAGGTCCTGCGCCTGCTGGCTTGGGATAAGAAGTCCGTGGACGGCTCCGCCCGCTTCGTGCTGCTGGATCGCCTCGGCCACGCCACCCCCGGCCACGTCGTCCCGGAGTCTGTCATCCGCCGGGCGCTGGAGCGGCAGCGGAGTTTGTGAGCCATGACACAAAAGCCGCCCCCCTGGACCGATGGACTGCTGACGGTGTGGGTCGCCGTGGTCGCCCTGATCTTCTTCGGGCCGACCTTCGTGCCCGCCATCGGCCTGTGGACGGCCCCGGCGGGCCTGCTGTCCCTGCTGATGGTCATGGCCGCTGCCGTGACTTTGGCGCTGAAACTCGTTCATCGGCGCGACGCGCCCCCTGCGAACGGAACGATCAGAACGAAGAGAAAGAAACGCTGATGCGATTTGTCCCCGCCACTCTTGTTTTGCTTGCATCGCTGCTGAGTGTCGGCGCGATCCTCGCCGCGCCGGTCCCGGCGTATGACGTGCGCGGGGTCGCCATCCACCAGTGTTCCTGCCGGTCCGCCTGCTCCTGTATTTTCGAGAACCCGCCGAACAACTGCGCCCTGGCCGCCGTCTACCATATGGACCGGGGGGAAGTCGGCGGGGTGGACGTGTCCGGCCTGTCGTTCATCTCGGTGGACGGGACGCCGCCGAACGGGCGCGAGAACCCGCAGGGCGGCGTCGTCTACCTGGACGCGCGCGCCGACCCGGCCCAGCGGCGGGCGCTGCTCGTGATCCTGGAGGACCACGGCGAGTGGCCGGGCGACGGGCGGCCCGTTTATGACGTGCCCATCTTGTTCACGCCGACAGCGACCGGGTATGATACCGTCGTGCCGGGCCGCTTCCGGGGCGTGGCGGCCCAGGTGAGGAGCCGGGACGGGACGGCGATCATCGTCAACGGCGTCGGGTTCGCCGAGGGCGCGCGCTGGGTGGTGGGACGCAGCCGGGTCAACCGCCTGCACGACGCCCAGGCGGGCGTCTCCTGAGACCTCGGCGCGGACACCAACGGCTCCTGGACGCTGCTGCACTGGACCCACACATGAGTGGAGGAGGAACGGATTGGCCGCGCAAACGCTGAACGCCCGCTATGAGATTCTGGAGACCCTGCCGGACGCGGACACGCTGCCGTTCACGGTCGCCCGCGCGCGTGACATCGCGCAGGAGCGCGCCGTCACCCTCCAGACACTGCCCGCGCGCCGCATCGGCGTCCTGGCCCGGCGACTTGCGTTCAGCGCCGCCGTGCAGCAGGCGGTCCGGCTGGACCACCCCAACATCACCCGCGTCCATGACCAGGGCGAGACCGACGGCGGCGACCTCTACGTCGTCACGGAGTATATGCGCGGCATCACCCTGAAGGAGCGCATCCGGCGCATCGCCCCGTTCTCGCTCGCCGTCGCCGCCGATATCGCCGTCGCCATCGCCGAGGCCCTGGAACACGCGCACGGGCTGGGCGTGACGCACGGCGACCTGCGCCCCCACCACGTCTTGCTCAGCCCGGAAGGGCAGATCAAGGTCGGCGACTTCGCCTACGGCCGGGCGGCGGCCCTGCTGACCGGTGACGGTCCGGACCCTCTGTATGCGGCCTATGTCGCGCCCGAACTCGGCTCCGTCGCCGTCGGCACGGTCGCGGGCGATGTGTACGCCCTGGGCGCGACTCTGTACGAGATGCTGACGGGGGCCTTGCCGCCCGCCGAGGGGGAGGGTCCGCCCTCGCCGCGCCCGCTCAACCCCGGAGTCCCGCCCGCGCTGGAGGGCGTCGTTCAGAAGGCGCTCCACCCCAACCCCGCCGCCCGCTACCGAAGTGTCACGCCCCTGCTCGCCGACCTGCGGGCCGTGCGGGAGGCCCTGCGCGCGGGCCGCTCCCTGGCCTGGTCGCCCGTGGCCGAGCGGCGCGTCCCGCGTCCCCCCAGCCCCGCCCCCGTGCCGGAGCGGAGGCCGGAACCGGCGGCGGCGCGGACACAGGTCGTCCAGCCGCTGCCGCCACTCGACGAAGACGAGCGCGACGCGCCGGTGCGCGCCGCCTCCCGCGCCCTCTCCATCACCCTGGCCGTGCTGTTCGTGGTCGCCGTGCTGGGCGTCCTCGGCCTGAGCTGGTACGCCACGCGCTTTCTCGCCATCCCCGACGACATCGTGGTTCCCAGCCTGATCGGCAAGACGTTCGACCAGGCCCAGCAGGTCGCGGCCCAGCAGCACTTCAACCTGGTGGAGCAGGACCCGGACACGCCGCACTACAGCACGCAGTGGCCGGAGAACCAGATCTTCCAGCAGCAGCCTCCCGCCGGGGACACGATCAAGGCGGGGCGCGACGTGACCGTCCTACGCAGCGCCGGGCCGCCCCTGCTGCAAGTCCCGGACCTGAGCGGCATGACCCAGGCGCGCGCCCTCAGCGCCCTCCAATCGGCCAACCTGCCGCTCGGCACCGTCACCGAGGACTACAGCGACACCGTGCCGCAGGGCATCGTCAGCAGCCAGCAGCCAGTGAAATCGGCCATGGTCGCCCGGCAAACGCCGGTCAACTTCGTCGTCTCGCGCGGCAAGCAGCCCCCGGACGTGCCGGAGGGCGTGACGGCGGAGGCCAGTGATTCCGCCACCATCGTGCTGAACTGGGACCGCGTCGCCCACGCCGACTCCTACACTGTCAGCCGGGCGCAGGGGCAGGACGTCCGGACGGTCGCCACCAACGTCCCGGCCACGCAGACGGAGATCACCGACAGCGGCCTGACGCCGGACACGACGTACATTTACACGGTCACGGCGGTCAACGCGGGCGGCTCCTCCGGCCCGAGCGACCCAGTCACCGCCGTCACGCCGCCGCTCGCCCCGGCGGCCCCAACGCTGCCCCAAACGGTCAGCCCGCCGGACGGCGGGAGTGGGCCGGATACCGGGAACGGGCCGGACACCGGGGGCGGGACCGCGCCGACGCCCGCCCCGCCCGACGGCGGCACGTCCGCCAACCCGCCCGATGCCGGGTCGCCCCGGCTGCGGCAGTTCACCATCCAGTTCATCGTCCCGCACCACCCGGACCGTGACCGGCACGTTCAATTCGAGATTCAGGACGCCCTGGGCCTGAGCTGGCCCTTCGACGAGTGGCGCTCACCCGGCACGGAGGTGGACTCGCCGGTGCAGGCGTTCGGCAACCGCGTCACCTTCCGCATCTTTCTGGACGGCAAGATGGCAAAGCAGCAGACGCTCTGAGGGGGCTGCCGAATAACAAAGGTCTTGCTGGAGCCTGGCAAATGAATTCGCGGCTTATTAACTGATGTTGCGCAAGTCATGTGCGTTGTCGCGCCGGGGCGGAGGATCGCCCCGTCTGAACAGCACGTCCTTCGGACGAAAACTGCCCCCACAGAGGCAGCGCGTACCTCTACGTCCAAAGGACGCCTTCCGAGGCGGGGCGATCCTCCGCCCCGACGGGAGTGCGTAACATCAGTTAGAACGTATCTCAAAACGGTGGCCTGAGCCTCCGCTGCCTGTGAGCCGATAATGGCGGCATGATGCCACCGACTGAAGCTCCGAAAGACGTGATTGAACCCGCCGCGCCAAAGGCCGGGCCGAAGAAGGCGTTGCCGACGATCTGGAACGTGCCCGACCCGCTCTGGGGGCTGATCGAGAAGGTCCTGGCCGTCTACGACCCGCCTCAGAAGACCGGACGCAAGCGTGCCGACCCGCGCAAGTGCTTCGACGGCGTGATCTTCCGGATGCGCACCGGCTGCCAGTGGAACCATCTGCCCAAGGAGTTCGGTGACGACAGCAGCGTCTACCGCGCCTTCGCCCGCTGGGAGAAGAAGGCTATCTTCGACATCCTATGGGCCATCCTGCTGACCAAGTGCGACGACCTGCAGGGCGTGGACTGGCAGTGGCAGGCCGCCGACGGCTGCCTGGGCAAAGCGCGCGGCGTCCCTGGCAGCGGGGTCGGCAAAAGGGGGCACAAGACGAGTGCGTCGGCCCCAGCCCCGTCGACCGCGGCAAGTCGGGCGTCAAGAAGAGCCTGCTGGTCGAGGGCGGCGGCCGGCCCCTCGCTGCGGCCATCGGCGGGGCCAACGTCCCCGACAGCAAACTGCTGAAGGCCACGCTGGAGGCCGTCGTCGTGGAGAGGCCCGCGCCGACCGAGCAGGAGCCGCAGCACCTGTGCCTGGACAGAGGCTACGACAACGCGCCCGCTGAGGCGGTCGTGGCGGAGGCGGGGTACGTGCCCCACATCACCCCAATAAAGCCCCGGCGCATCGGCGAGGAGAAGCTCGACGAGCAGCGGGAGAAGACGCACCCGGCCCGCCGCTGGGTGGTGGAGCGCACCTTCGCCTGGCTGGCCGGCTGCCGCGCGATCCTGGTGCGCTATGACAAGCTGGCCGAGCGGTACCTGGCCCTGGTTAAGCTGGCGTCAGCCTTGCTCTGGTTCCGACGCTGGTACGAGCTTGACCCGACGCTCGCGTTTTGAGATACATTCTTATTAATATGTTAGATCGTTGGATGTTGGCCTAACAGTGACGGGGCGCGAGGAGGAATGACATGATAAAAAAGCATATGACTCCCGAAGATGTTGCCCAACACCTGGAGGAGTTACAGCGACCCCAAGTACCTGCTCCTGTACCTGTGGCAAGTGTGGCAAGACCCGACGACCCGGAGACGGAAGGGCCTGCTGGCAGTGCAGGCGTTCCCTCTCCGCTCAGGCCACTGGTCCCCACGCGGTCCGCCGGCAACGCCAGGCAGTTACCGGAGTCGCCCGAAGCGGAACCGCCAGCGGTCTAACAAGCGGTCTAATAAGGCGTTGCATCCGACGCCCACCGCCGTCGTGTCAGGTTCTTTATCGCGGGTCAGGTGGGGCGGTGGGCGCGGCTGAACTTGGGCGTTAGGCCGCAGGGCAGGCAGTTTTCCTGTGGTCGAACTCACCGCACTTACGGGCTGGTTTGGGTACAACGAGGCGGGAGGTAGGCATCATGCAGCGCCAGTCACTCGTCATCTCTGATGACGACATCCTCGGTGGCGTCTCCGTGTTCGTCGGGACGCGCGTACCGGTCAAGACCCTGTTCGACTACCTGAAGGCCGACCATCCGCTGGCCGACTTCCTCGACGACTTCCCCACGGTCGGTCGCGTCCAGGCCGAGGCGGTCCTGGAGGTGAGCCAGCGGCAGTGGCAGGGACGGCCGCTTGCATCAGCCCCCAGGGGTTGAAAACCCCTGGCTCGTGGGCGCGGACGCCGGGCGTCCTGCGGACGCAAGACAAAGACGCGACGCTCACCACGTCAGGGGCCGTCCGCAGGACGATTGGCCGTTGGCCCCCTAGCCCGGCTATTTCATTGCCGGGGCAGCCTGCCCGGCGTCGGGGCTGCCGGCCCGTCCGACCCGGTGTTGAAACGCCGGGCTATTTACCAAGCAGAGAAAGTCCCTCCGGGACTGTCACAAGGCTTATCTATGCCCATCAAGATCGCGCCGTCCATCCTGTCCGCCGACTTCGGCGCGTTCGCTGAGGCCACGCGGCGCTTGTCCGAGGGCGGCGCGGACTACATCCACATTGACGTGATGGACGGCCACTTCGTCCCCAACATCACCTTCGGGCCTCCTCTGGTGCGCGACCTGCGCCCGGTGACGAAGACGCCCTTCGACGTGCATCTGATGATCGAGCGGCCCGAAGAGTACGTCGCCGAGTTCGCTAAGATGGGCGGCGATCTCATCACGGTCCACCCGGAGGCGACGCCGCACCTGCACCGGGTCTTACAGCTCATCAAAGACGCGGGGGCCAGAGTCGGTGCGGCCTTGAACCCGGCCACGCCGATCTCGGCCATCCAGTGGGTGCTGGGTGATTTAGATCGGGTGCTGGTGATGACCGTCAACCCCGGCTTCGGCGGCCAGGAGTTCCTGCCGGAGATGCTCGGCAAAATCGCCCAACTGGACAAAGCGCGCTCCGCCGGCGGCTACAGTTTCGAGATCGGCGTGGACGGCGGCATCAGCCCGGAGACGGCCCCGCAGGTGGTCCGGGCCGGGGCCGACGTGCTGATTGCCGGCAGTGCCGTGTTCAATTACCCGGATGGGCTGGCCGGGGGCATCGCCGCCATCCGCCGGGCCGCCGAGGCCGCCGCGCCATGACCGTGCTGCTGCAAGGCGCGCTGATGCTGGCCCTGGCCGCCGTCGCCGTCTACGGCGTCTGGGAGGTCCGCCGCTGGGGGACGCCGCTGGGCCAGGAGACAATCAGCGCCAAGCAGCACCGGATACGCGCGCTCGGCCTGCTGTTCCTGTTGCTCGCGCTGGGCCTCTGGCTGCGCGGGACCTACCTGCCGACGCCCCACACGCGCCTCGCGCTGGCCCACTACATCGGCTACTGGATGGGGACCGCCCTCGCCGTCCTGCCCCTGCTCCCCCTGGCCCTGCTGGACGCCCGCGAGAACCTGCGCCGTGCCCTGGAAGACCGCCGCCGCCTGCGCGGGACCATCATCGGGGGCGGAGGGGGACGCCATGACTGACGACGAAACCGACGCCCGCCTCATGCGCCGCGCCTTGCGGCTGGCGGCGTTGGGGCGTCACGCCTCGCCGAATCCGATGGTCGGGTGCGTCTTGGTCGCCCCCGATGGGCGCATCGTCGGGGAGGGCTTCCACCCGCAGGCCGGGCTGCCGCACGCCGAGGTCTACGCCCTGCGCCAAGCGGGGGAGCGGGCGCGGGGGGCGACGTGCTATGTCACCCTGGAACCCTGCGCCCACCACGGGCGCACCCCGCCGTGCGCCGATGCGCTACTCGCGGCCGGGGTGTCCCGCGTCGTCGTCGCCCTGCGTGACCCGAACCCCGCCGCCGCCGGTGGCGTGGAGCGGCTGCGCGCGGGCGGCGTAGACGTGACGGTCGGGGTGGGGGAGGACCGGGCGCGGGCGCTCAACGCTGCCTTCCTGAAGCTCAAGACGACAGGGCTGCCCTGGGTCGTCCTGAAGACGGCGGCGACGCTGGACGGCAAGATCGCCACCCGGACGGGCGATTCCCGGTGGATCACGTCGCCCGTGTCCCGCCTGGCCGTACACCGTCAGCTTCGGGATCGCTGCGATGCCATCCTGACCGGCATCGGCACCGTCCTGGCCGATGACCCCGCCCTGACCACCCGCCTGACACACCGGCGGGGCCGCGACCCCTGGCGCATCATCGTAGATAGCCGGGGGCGGACACCGCTGGACTCGCAGGTCGTCCGCCGCGCCGCCCAGGACGGGAAGACCCTCATCGCCACGACGTTCACGGCGGATTTCGCGGCCCTGGAGGCCCTGCGCGCGGCGGGCTGCCACGTGCTGATCTGCGAGAGCGGCGTCTCCGGTCGGGTGGACCTGCGCGACCTGATGCGCCGGTTGGGAACCCGGAACGACATCCTGGGTGTTCTTGTGGAGGGCGGCGGGGAACTCGCGGCGGGACTGCTGGGCGCGGGCCTGGTGGATCGGTGGCTGTGCTTCCTGGCCCCGAAGGTCGTCGGCGGGCGCGACGCGCCCGGCGCGGTCGGCGGGGCGGGCGTCCTGCGCATGGCCGACGCCCTGGCCGTCACCGATTGGCGGACGCGGCGCTGCGGCCCTGACCTCGTCATTGACGCCCGTTTCGGGTAACATAAGCACATCCGGGCATCTGGGAAGGCACAAGCGACCATGTTCACAGGGATCATCGAGGAAGTCGGCACCGTGACCGCCATCGAGCGCGGCGAACAGTCGGCCCGGTTCACCATCGGGGCGCAGGCCGTCACCGAGGGTGTGCGGGTGGGCGACAGCATCACCGTCAACGGGGCGTGTCTCACGGCGGTCGAGGCGACGCCGGGACACCTCGCCTTCGACGCGGTCTACGAGACCCTGCAAAGGACCGCCCTCGGCGCGCTCGCCATCGGCGACCCGGTGAACCTGGAGCGGAGCCTTGCGGCCAGCGGCCGCTTCGACGGCCACATCGTCCAGGGCCACGTGGACGGGGTGGGGACCATCGCCTCCATCCGCGAGGTAGACAACTCGTTTTACATCTATATCACTGCCTCCTCCAATATGCTTCGCTACATCGTCCGCAAGGGCAGCATCGCCGTGGACGGCATCTCGCTCACGGTGGTCGAGGCCGCCGACAAGACCTTCAGCGTCGCCATCATCCCGCACACCTGGCAGCACACCAACCTCCGCGCCAAGATCGCCGGCGACCAGGTCAATTTGGAGACCGATGTGATCGGTAAGTATGTAGAAAAGCTCCTCGGCGGCGATTACCAGCGCCCGGAGACCCCCGCCCGCATCGCTGACCTCGCCCGCGAGGAGCGTTCCTTGCTGGGTGCCAGCGTCGCCGACTGGGACTGACCGCTATTTTTACGGGGCTGAAGCCCCACGCTTCACAGGGCAAATGTCCGCCTGCGCGGACAGGGGAACAGACCCTTGCCCGCGCAGGCGGGCATTTGCACCTTGTAGCCCGGCGTTTCAACGCCGGGGAACAACGCCGGGTACAGCTAGAATTGCTTCGCACCCATGCAGCACACGCCGTTCCACACGATTGAAGACGCCCTCGACGATTTGCGGGCGGGCAAGATGGTCGTCCTGGTGGACGACGAGGACCGCGAGAACGAGGGTGACTTCGTCATGGCCGCCGAGTTTGTCACCGCCGAGGCCATCACCCTGATGACGCGGCAGGCCAGCGGCATCATCACCGTCCCCATGCCGCCGGAACGCCTGCATGAACTGCAGCTGGATTTGATGGTGCGCGAGAACAGCGAGTCCATGCGGACAGCGTTCACCGTCACCGTGGACGCGCGCGACGGGACCACCACCGGCAGTAGCGCCGCCGACCGCGCCCTGACCATCCGCAAGCTGGCCGACCCCCACGCCAAGCCGACCGACTTCAACCGGCCCGGCCATGTGAATCCCCTGATGGCCCGCGCCGGCGGTGTCCTCAAGCGCGCCGGGCACACGGAGGCCGCCGTGGACCTGATGCGCCTGGCGGGGCTGCAGCCCGTCGGCGTCATCTGCGAGATCATGGGCGACGGCGGCGACATGGCGCGCGTCCCCGAACTCGCGGATTTGGCCCGGCGCTTCGACCTCAAGTTTATCACCATCGCGGACCTCATCAAGTACCGGCGTCGGACGGAGAAGCTGATCCACAAGGTCGGCGAGGCGACCCTGCCGACCACCTACGGCGACTTCGTCATCCACGGCTACGAGAGCGAGTTCGACCCCGCGCCCTATGTCGCGCTGACCATGGGGGACATCACGGACGGGCGGGACGTGCTGGTGCGTATCCACTCGTCGTGCGTCACCGGGGACGTGCTGGAGTCGCTGCGTTGCGACTGCGGCGACCAATTGCACATGGCCCTGCAGAAGATCGCCGAGGAGGGCCGGGGCGTCCTGCTCTACATCGAGCAGGAGGGGCGCGGCATCGGCATAATAAACAAGATTCGGGCCTACGGCTTGCAGGACAGTGGGCTGGACACGGTGGAGGCGAACGTCGCCCTGGGCTTCAAGCCGGACCTACGTGACTACGGGCTGGGCGCGCAGGTCCTCCATGATCTCGGTGTGCGCCGGATGCGCCTGATGACCAACAACCCGGCCAAGCGCGCCGGGATCGAGGGCTACGGCCTGGAGATCGTGGAGCGCGTGCCGCTCGCCTCCGTGCCCACGGACGCCAACCGGCGTTATCTGGAGACAAAGCGCGCCCGCATGGGGCATCTGCTGCAAGACATCATCGCGCCGCTTGAGCAGGGCGTGTAGGAGACCTCACCCGGCGTGGTCCCGGTCCGTGTGCGTCCGGGGGTATGAAACCCCCGTCTCCCCGTTCAAGCGTCCTGCGGACGCGGCGGGGCGCGTTGCTTCGGCCTTCGTCGGCTTCCCCGTCCGCAGGACACTCTTCGTCCGCAGGACGGCAGAACTTCAGACGGGGGTTTCATACCCCCGACTCGCCTGGGTTTCATCCCACCGGCGGCGACCGCCGGCATACGGCGAACTTTTTCGGGGACATCTGCGTATATGAAGACGTTCGAAGGCAACATGATCGCGCACGGCCTGCGCTTCGGGATCGTCCTGAGCCGGTTCAACGACTTGATCGGGAACCGACTTTTGGAAGGCGCGCTGGACACCCTGCGGCGCCACGGCGCGTCCGAGGAAGACATCGCCGTGGCGCGCGTCCCTGGGGCCTTCGAGATACCGGTGGCCGCGAAGTGGATGGCCCAGTCGGGCCGCTACGACGCCGTCATCACGCTGGGGGCCGTCATCCGGGGGGCGACCGCGCACTTCGACTATGTGGCCGGTCCGCTGGCGTCCGGCCTGGCCTCGCTGGCGCTGGAGACCGGTGTGCCGGTGCTGTTCGGGGTACTGACCACGGACACCATCGAGCAGGCCGTCGAGCGGGCGGGGACGAAGGCCGGGAACAAGGGCGCTGATGTCGCCGCCGCCGCCATCGAGATGGCGAATTTACTCAAAATGATGCACGAATGAGGTTTATGAACGAGACGATGAAAAAAGCATTCTCCTACACCGCCGTCTTCGCCACGGGGGCCGTCGCCTGCGGGCTGGCCCTGGCGACCTTCGGCGACAATCTGCACTTCCTGCCGGGCGACAGCAGCACGTCCAAGCATGCCGTCCTGACGTCCCTGACGACCGTGCCGCCAATCATGCGCGGGCCGGACACCAATCCCATCGCCGTGGCCGCCGCCCGCGTGGACCCCGCCGTGGTGCGAATCCACACCGTCGGCAGGGCTGCGGCGCAGGCTCCCGACGCCTCCCCCTTCGGCAACGACCCGATCTTCCGCCACTTCTTCGGCGATCCCGGACAGGGCCCGGGCCAAGGGCCGCAGACGGAGCCGGTCAGCGGGGCCGGTTCCGGGGTCATCATCAGCCCCGACGGTTACGTGCTGACCAACAACCACGTCGTCGCCGACACCAGCAGCGTCACCGTCAACGTCGGCGACAAGGCGTATGACGCCCACGTCGTCGGGACTGACCCGCTGATGGACATCGCCGTGGTCAAGATCAACACGGGCGGCGTTCGCCTCCCCACCGCCGATCTCGGCAACTCGGACAACGTGCGCGTCGGCGACTGGGCCATCGCGGTCGGCAACCCGCTCGACATCGGGACGACCACGACCTTCGGTATCATCTCCGCCGTCAACCGGACGGGGCTGAGCGCCGAGAACCACCCGCTCCAGTCGGTCATCCAGACCGACGCCGCCATCAACCCCGGCAACTCCGGCGGCGCGCTCGCGGACATCAGCGGCCAGGTGATCGGCATCAACGAGGCCATCGAGTCTCCGACCGGCTACTACTCCGGCATCGGCTTCGCCATCCCGATCAACTCCGCCCGCAAGATCGCCGCCGAGCTGATCGCGCACGGCAAGGTCGTCCACCCGTACCTCGGCGTCTCCTACCGGGCGCTCAGCGACTACACTGCCCAGGAGCGCGCGAAAGTGGGAATCACCCTTCAGGGCGACCAGGGCGTCGTGGTGGAGGCCGTCAGCCCCAACTCCCCGGCCACGCGGGCGGGTCTGGAGCCGGGCGATGTCGTCCTCAAGGCCAACGGCCAGACGCTTACGGACGCCAATATGCTCAACGAGGTCACGCTGGCGCACAACGTCGGCGACACGCTCACCCTGACCATCTCCCGCAACGGCAAGACGATGGATGTGCCGGTGACGCTGCAGGAGCGGCCCGCCGACTACGGCGTGACGGCCCCGCAGCCCCAGGACCCGCAGGGCGACGGCCAGCCGCAGGGCATCCCACTTCCCTAGGCAGGAATGAGGCAGGGCCGGAGGCAAACGCCTCCGGCCCTGCTTTTGTGTCTCGCCCGCGCGGGGTACAATCACGCCAGAGGTCCCCATGACACGATTGAACACCGCCGCGCTGGCGCAAATCACCGTCCCCAAGCCGACCTATGACCGTTCCCGGATCACGGAGGGCATCGTCCACATCGGCGTCGGGGGATTCCACCGGGCGCACCAGGCGGTCTACCTGGATGACCTGATGCAACGGGGTCAGGGCCGGGACTGGGGCATCTGCGGGGTGGGGCTGCTGCCGCAGGACTCCAAGATGCGCGACGCGCTCGTGCCGCAGGACGGCCTGTACACGGTCATGACTCGTGACGCCGGGGGAGATGAGGCGCGGGTCATCGGCAGCCTCACGCGCTTCCTGCTCGCGCCGGATGCCCCCGATGTCGCCCTCGCGGCCCTGGCCGCGCCGGGGACGCGCCTGGTCACCCTGACCATCACCGAGGGCGGTTACGCCGTGGACGACCCGGCCCGCCCGCCCGTCGCTTTTGACTACTTGACGCAGGCCCTCGCGCGTCGGCGCGCGGAGGGCACGGCCCCGTTCACCGTGCTGTCCTGCGACAACGTGCAGGGCAACGGCGGGGCGGCCCGCCAAGCACTGCTCACCTATGCCGGGCGGCGCGATCCGGCTCTGGCCGATTGGATCGCCATGCACGTCACGTTCCCGAGTTGCATGGTGGATCGGATCACGCCGCAGACCACCGACGCCGACCGGGAGCGCGTCCGGCGGGAGTTTGGGATCAACGACGCCTGGCCCGTCGTCTGCGAGCCGTTCCGGCAGTGGGTCATCGAGGATGATTTTTGCGACGGACGCCCGCCCCTGGAAGACGTCGGCGCGCAGATGGTCGCGGACGTGCATCCATATGAACTGATGAAGCTGCGCCTGCTGAACGGCGGGCACGTGGCGATGGGATATCTGGGTGCGCTGGCGGGTTACACCCTGATCCCCGATGTCGCCGCCGACCCGCTGTTCGCGTCGCTGCTTCAGCGTCTGTGGGACGACGAGGTCACGCCCCTGCTCGCGCCGGTCCCCGGCGTTGACCTGGCGGACTACAAGAGGACGCTGCTGGTCCGCTTCGCCAACCCCCGGATCGCCGATCAAGTCGCGCGCATCTGCCTGGACGGCTCGGCCAAGATGCCCCGCTTCCTGCTGCCGTCCGTGCGCGAGCAGCTCGCGCGGGGCGCTGTCCCGCGCCTGCTCACCCTGGCCGTCGCCGGGTGGTTCCGGTATCTCCAGGGGACGGACGATCAGGGGAAGGCGATCACGGTGGAAGACCCGGAGGCTGCGACATTGCAGGAGCGGGCGCGGGCGGGCGGGGACGACCCGCGCCCCCTGCTCAGCCTGCGCGCCCTGTTCGGCGATCTGGGCGACAGCCCGGATTTCGTCGCGCATCTTGGGGCCGATCTCAGGATGCTGGGCCGCGAAGGCGTCCGCGCCACGCTCGCGGCGCGTTTGGCATGATGCCGGGGTGGAAGGCGGGAGCGGAGAGGGTGGGATTCGAACCCACGGGACGCGCAAACGCCCGACCGTTTTCAAGACGGTTCCGTTATGACCACTCCGGCACCTCTCCCCAAATCCCGTCCAGGGAACGCATTATACCTCCCGGTAGGGCGATTGCACACCGCTTCCGTGCCGGGGGTATGAAGAAGTCGGGGGTATGAAACCCCCGTCTCCCCGTTCAAGCGTCCTGCGGACGCGGCGGGGTGCGAAGCGTGGGGCGGCGTCCGCTCCCCCGTCCGCAGGACGGGCGAACTTCAGACGGGGGTTTCATACCCCCGGACACGCTGGGTTCATACCCCCCGATGGGCGGATTGACAAGCGCGTTTTCCCTGTGCTATACTGACGGGTCATCTTCAAATCGGACACCCTAAGACCGACCATACTTGCGGGGAGTAGAGAAACCATGTCGAAAGTCTGTCAGATCACCGGGCGCAAGGCCCAGGCCGGGCGCTGGACGCGCCACCCGCACTCCGGGGCGTGGGCGCACCGCGCGCCGCAGAAGGCGCGGCGATTCGAGGTCAACTTGCAGACCGTCACCATCCAGACGCCCCAGGGCAAGCGGCGCATCAAGGTCGCCGCGCGCATCATGACCTCCAAGAGCTTCCAGGCCATCGTCTCCGGCCAGAAGCCCCTGCCCAAGCACCTGCTGAAGTAGGACGCGCCGAGGCCCCCTCCCATTCGGGAGGGGGCTTTTTTGCTGTCCGCTAAAGTTCGCCTGCCTTTTTCCCGACATGGATGGGGACGGAGTCAAAAAAGTCGAAAAAAGAGTGGGGTCGAGGCGGGCTGGCGGCCTGACTTGGCACGGTTCTTGCTAGGTTAAAGCGTACAGTCGGCGACGGTCGGACCGTCGCAAAGGGCCAAGATTTTGCCTGCAAGGGATGCCGAGATGAAATCGTCCATCTACCCAACACCGCCGGAGCTGGAACTGGTCACCGTCAGGCACTCGCCGCCGGAGGGGCCGCGCGAGGAGCGGGACATCCTCCTCCTGGGTGTGTCGCCCGCGCGGCCCGCCGTGCGCGCCGCCCAGCGTGTGCTGGACGTGCTGCTGGCGGGGCTGCTCCTGACGGTGTTCTTCCCGCTGTTCCTGGCGCTGGCCCTCGCCGTCCGGCTGGACACGCCGGGGCCCGTGCTGTTCACCCAGCACCGGGTCGGCAAGGGCGGGAAGGAGTTCCCGTTCTTCAAGTTCCGCTCCATGGTCCACGACGCCGAGGCCCGCAAGCGCGCCCTCGAGGCCCTGAACGAGCGGACCGGCCCCGTCTTCAAGATGCGCGACGACCCCCGGATCACCCGCGTGGGCCGCCTGCTGCGCCGCACGTCGCTGGACGAGCTGCCGCAGCTCCTGAACGTGCTGCGCGGCGAGATGAGCCTGGTCGGGCCGCGCCCGGCCCTGCCGAACGAGGTGGCGCAGTACACGCCGCGCCAGCGCCAGCGGCTGTGCGTCACGCCCGGCGTCACCGGTCTGTGGCAGGTGTCTGGCCGCGCCGACGTGAGTTTCGAAGACGCCGTGGAGATGGACCTGCACTATGTGCAGAACCAGTCCCTGTGGCTGTACGTCAAGATCATGCTGATGACCGTCCCCGCCGTCGTCACCGGGCGCGGGGCCTACTGAAGCGCCCGCCGTTCGCGGGTGCGGGAGCTTTGGATGTATCGCAGCACCACCCTCGTCTATCGCGTTTCGGAGGCCTTCTTCCGTAACCGCCGCCTGTTCCTGCTCGCCTTCGCGCTGGTCAGCATCGTCACGATGACGGCCCTGTACCTGCGGAGCAAGACCTACACGGCCACCGCCTTGACGCAGGTGATCACCGACAACGTCGCGCAGGCCCTGGGCGAGCAGGACAACACCGGCTGGGTCTCCCCGGCCCAGAAGAACGTCAACCAGCTCGACGTGCTGCTCAACGGCGACTTCCTCAGCGCCGCCCTCGCCAACGTCCACCTGCAGAAGCCCATCAACACCGACCCGCAGGCCAACGACCCCCGTCTGGCCCTGCTGCGCGCCAAGATCGGCACCCAGGTCCAGAGCGACAACCTGTTCGCCATCACCCTGACCTGGGACAACCCCGCCGACACCGAGCAGATCGTCGGCGCGGTCCAGCAGCAGTACATCCAGGAGATCGGCCAGGAGCGCTACGCCCAGACCAACGCCACCCTGGCATTCCTGGACAACCAGATCGCCGACTACGCGGGCCGTCTGCGCCAGGCCGAGAAGGTCCTGACCGCCTACAAGCAGAGCAACATCGGCCAGCTCCCGGACGCCCAGGATGCGTCGTCCAGTGAACTCCAGTCCCTGCAGTCCCAGCTGGAGACCCTGAAGACGACGGCGGACGACGCCGCCCGCCGGAAGACCGTCCTCCAGCAGCAGCTCGCCGCCATCAAGCCGCTCGCCGTCGCCGCCCAGACCGCCGCCGCCAGCCCCTTGCAGGCGCAGATTGACCAGCTCAAGGCCCAGCGCGATGTCCTGCTGGTCACCATGCTGCCGACGCACCCCAGGGTGCGGGCGCTCAACGACCAGATCGCGGCGCTGGAGAGCCAGGAGCAGAGCAAAACTTTGTCCGGCGCCCCGGAGGCGCAGCAGGTCCTGCGCACCACCCTGGAGCAGAACCCGGAGTGGCAGGCCCTGCACCAACAGCTCATCGAGGCCACAGTAGACCAGCAGACGCAGGCCGAGCAGATGCAGCACCTCCAGGCCCAGATCGCCGCCTACCAGAAGGTCGTCGCGCAGATTCCCGCCGAGCAGCGCCATCTGACCGACGTGACGCGCGATTACAGTGTCATCCAGGCCCAGTACAACACGCTGCTGCAGCGGCGCGAGCAGGTGCAGATGGAGGGCAACCTGGCCCGCGTCTCCGCCTCGTCGTCGCTCAGCCCCATCGGCTACATCCACGCCGACGCGACCACGGGGCGGGTCAAGCTGATCGCCATGTTCGCCGGCAGCCTCGTGCTGGGCCTGATCGTCGGCCTGGTCCTGGTGGTGCTGTGCGAGTGGGCCGACCAGTCCCTGCGCTACGGCACGGACGCGGCGCACCTGCTGGGCGTCCCCGTGCTGGCCGTCGTGCCGGATGACGCGCACCTGCGCGTCATCCCCATCGGCACCGGCGCGCACGGCGGGGGAGGCTCAAGAAAACGCCTCGCCGCGCCGAAGATGAAGCCGGAGCGGGAGACGGCGCTGCCCGCCCTGGAGGCCCCCATCGGGGCCGTCCCGGCGATGAGCGCGTCCGCCGCGGAAGGAGCGCAGTGACCATGAGCCAGATCGCCCTCACCAACAGCGCGTCGAACGGCGCGGACCGGCGCGGCGGGTCCAGTTGGCAGCATCGCACCCTGCAGACCGAGCCGCAGGTCGCGGACATCGCGGCCCAAGACACGTTACAACTCCCTGTGGTCTCCATCCAGGTGGAGCAGACCCCGGCGGCGTTCGCCACTCTGTACGCCGCCCTGGAACGCCAGATCACGCTGCTCGAAGAGCGCACCCTGATCGGCGCGCGTCGGCTCTCGGCGGACGTGCCCTATGTGCTGGGAATCACCAGCGCCATCTCCGGCGAGGGCAAGACGACCACGGCCCTACACCTGGCCCTGACCGCCGCCCGCAACACCTACAAGAAGGTCTGCCTGGTGGACCTCAGCCTGGGGCGCGGCGACCTCGGCGCGCGCATGGGGCTGGGCGACGTCGGGCGCGGCCTGATCGGCGTCCTGGAGGACACGGAGACGGTCGTGCCGACGCTGAAGATGGCCGAGTGCGAGAATCTGGTCATCATCCCGGCCGGCGGGGAGCCGCACAACCCGGCCAAGCTGGCCCGCTCGCCGCGCGTCGCGCAGCTGCTCGCCTCCGCCCGGACCACCTTCGACATCGTGATCGTGGACATGCCCTCCGTCTCCTCCGACAACGTGCTGCCGCTGGCCGCCCACGCCGACGGCCTGATGGTCGTCGCCCGCGCCGGGGTGACGCCGCGCGACGTGGTGGCGCAGGCCGTGGAGACTCTGGGGCGCGACCGCGTCATTGGCGTCACCCTGAACCGCTTCCAGCCCTCCAGCCCGCGCTGGGTGCAGGAGCGCTTTGAGCGCAAGTAGGGGGGCATCATGGTGTCCCTGCTGCTGACGGCGGCGCTTTCGGTGATTGCGCTCGCCGGCGCCGCCAGCGTCCTGTATCTGCTGACCCTGCTCCTCGCCGCCGCTTGGTCCCGGCCCGGTCGCATCCCGCCCGTGTCCGTCGCCCCGGAGATGACTTTGGCCGTCGTCATCCCCGCGCATGACGAAGCGCTGGTGCTGGCGGCGACTCTGCAAAGCCTCGCCGCCCAGAGCTATCCCCCAAGCCTTCGGGAAATGATCGTCGTCGCCGACAACTGCACGGACGAGACGGCGGAGATCGCCCACGCGCGCGGCGCGACCGTCCTGGAGCGCCGTGACGCCGAGCGGCGCGGCAAGGGACACGCTCTGGACTGGGCGCTGGCCCGCCTGCTCGCGCTCCCCCGGCCCGCCGATGCCGTTCCGTTGTCCGGGCCGATGAACGACCCGGCATTGGCAGTGCAATCGCCCTCCGGGCGCGGGAGCGCCTCATGGCTCTTCCGTCCGCAGGACGGGGCAACTTCAGACGGGGGGTTCATACCCCCGGAACCAGGATCGGATGTCCAGGCACGGTCCGCCGATGCCTATGTCATCGTGGACGCCGACACCTGGGTTGCCCCCGATTTTTTGGAGCGCGTCGCCGCCCGCCTGAGCGCCCAGGCCGACGCGCGCGGCTACGCCGCCGTGCAGGGCCGCTACGGAGTCCTGAACGCCGACGAGGGCTGGCGCGCGGCCCTGATGGCCGCCGCGTTCGACCTGTTCAACCACGTCAAGCCGCTGGGCCGGGACCGCCTGGGCCTGGGCGTGGGCCTGAAGGGCAACGGAATGGCCTTCACCCGCGCCCTGCTCCTGGCCGCGCCCTGGCGCGGCGACAGCGTGACCGAGGACATTGACTACGGGCTGGACCTGGCCCGCCACCACGGGGTGCGCGTGCGCTACGCGCCGGAGGCCGTGGTGCGCGCCCAGATGCCGACCACGGCGCGGCAGGCGGCGTCGCAGCGCGCGCGCTGGGAGGGCGGGCGCTACCGGCTGCTCCGGGAGCGCGCCCTGCCCCTGCTGGCCGACGGTCTGCGCCGCCGCAGCGCGCTGCTGTGTGACGGCGCCGTGGACCTGTTGCTGCCGCCGCTGGCCGAGCTGGCGGGGCTGGTCGCGGCCTGGCTGCTGCTGGCGGGTGTCGGCGCATATTTGCATCGCCTGCCCCACGCCGACTTCTGGCTGATGGCCGGGGGCGTGACGGCCCTGGGCCTGGGCGTTTACGTGCTGGGCGGCTTGCGGGTGTCGGGGGCGTCGCGCGAGGCGTACCTCGCCCTGTTGCGCGCGCCGTTCTACGCCGTGTGGAAGTTCGGCCTGTACGCCGTCGGCCTGCGGAATCGCCGCCGGGGTCCGGCGGAGTGGGTGCGGACGGCCCGCGCCCCGCTGTCCCCGTCCGTGACGGAACCGGAGTCCCCGTGAGCATCGTCCTCCCCATCGTCTTCTTCTCCGTGGTCATGGGCCTGTGGGTCCGCCGCATGACCCCGGCCCACTGGCTCGGCCTCGCCGCCTGGATCGCCGTCGTGATCGCCTACAACTTCGTCAAGGGGCATTAGGACTATCTCACCCGGCACGGAAGATACCTCACCCCGGCGGCAAGCCGCCGACCCTCTCCTTCCGAAAGGAGAGGGTGAGGAGAAGTGCTTTCCGCCGTTTGGCAAGGTTCTTGCTGTAACAAATACCGGGAGACCGATGTGACTGTATTGCGCGACCGCGCGACCGCCCGGACGAAACGCCGGGCGAGATGGCGTCTGGCCGGAGTTGTGACTGCCTGCGTTGTTCTCGGCATGGGCTACATCGGCGTCCAGGCCGTCCGGGGGCACGGGCGGTGGCACGCGCTGGCGGCGGGGCTGTACCACCGGTGGCGTGACGCCCAAGGGCAGCGAGTCCTCGCCGCCGAGATTCCCGTGTACCGGGCCGAGTCCCCGCTGACGGTCTATGACGGCGGGCTGGGCGACGGCTGGCAGGACTGGTCGTGGGCGACGCACACGCTCGGCCACGGGCCGATCACGATGACGCCGGAGGGGAACAAGGGCGTCTACCTGCACCACGACCCGATGGGCACGGGGGGCTACGTCACGCTACTGATCGTCGCGCACCCGGTCGGGCGGATCAACGTCGTCGCCGTGGACGCGGGCCTCAAATTCCTGCCTCCCGTCCCCCTGGCCCGCTACGGGTCTCCGGCCCGCATTCCGCTGGCGGACCTGGGCGTGTCCCGCTACGGCGGCTCCCTGAGCGGGGTCGTCCTCCAGTCGGCCACGCAGGAGGCGCAGCCGCCGCTGACAGTGGACCGGATCGCGCTGCTTCCCGACCCGTCCCTGCCGCCCGTGCCGACGCGGGCAACCATCCCCGTCACCGTGGACGTGGGCGCGGGGCGTCACGCCATCTCGCCGCTGATCTACGGCATGGCCTTCGCGCCGCCGGACTATGTGAGCGACCTGCGCCTGACCGTCAACCGCTGGGGCGGCAACGACAAGAGCCGCTACGACTGGGTGCAGGGCAACGCGGACAATGCCGGGTCGGACTGGGGCTTTCGGAACCGGACCGCCGACGGCGACGCGCCGCCCGGCCCGTCGTCGTCGGCGGACGCCTTCGTGCGCCGGAATCTGGCGTCTGGGGCGGCGACCCTGCTGACCGTGCCGACTCTCGGCTGGGTGGCGCGCGACGCCGACAACGGCCACGCCTCCCAGAACGTGCCGGGCCAGGGCGGGCCGCCGCTGGCCGGGGGCGACGGGGCCATCGCGGGCTACGACCCTGCCCAAAATAGGTCGCTCACGTCCGTCCGCAGCGCCGCCCGCAAGGGCGCGCCGTTCACGGACGCGCCCACGCTCGCGGGCGGCGTGGTCTACCAGGACGAGTGGGTGCATCACCTGGTCAAGACCTTCGGCGACGGTGCGCACGGCGGCGTGCCGTTCTACGCCATGGACAACGAGCCGGATCTGTGGTCCTCGACCCATCGGGACGTCCACCCGGCTCAGATGGGCTATGGGGACCTCCTGCGAAATTTCCTGGACTACGCCACGGCGGTCAAGGACGTGGACCCGACGGCGATGGTCACCGGGCCGGTGCTGTCGGACTGGACGGCGTACCAGTACTCCGCGCTGGACGCGGGCACGGACAACTACCACACCCACGCCGATCAGAACGCGCACGGCGGCGAGTGGCTGCTGCCGTGGTTCCTGCGCCAAGTCCGCGACCACGATCTGAGGGCCGGGCGGCGGACGCTGGACGTGCTGGACGTGCATTACTACCCGCAGGGGCAGGGGATTTACGGCCCGCAGGACGACACGGACACGCAGGCGCGGCGGCTGCGCTCGGTCCGCTCCCTGTGGGACCCGGACTACACCGACGAGTCGTGGATCGGGACTCCCGTGCGGCTGATCCCGCGCCTGCGCGACTGGGTCGCCGCCGACGACCCCGGCACGCGCCTGGGCATCACGGAGTGGAATTTCGGGGCGGACCAGCAGATGGACGGTGGCCTGGCCATCGCCGACGCGCTCGGCGTCTTCGGGCGCGAGGGCGTGTTCCTGGCGAACTACTGGGCCTACCCGAACAAGAACTCGCCGGGGTATCTGGCCTTCAAGCTGTACCGGAATGCCGACGGGCAGGGGCACGGGTTCGGCGACATGGGAGTCCGGGCCGTGAGCGCGGACGCGAACGACCTGTCGTGCTACGCGGCGACGGACACGGCGACGGGGGAGCTGACGCTGATGCTGGTCAACAAGATGCCGCGCGCCGTCGTCACCGTGCCGCTGACGCTGCGCGGCCTGCCGCCGGGGGCGCGCGTGGTGAGGTTGTGGCGCGTTTCCGCCGATAATCCCGGTCGAGTCGCCGCCCTGCCGCCCGTGCAGGGGTGGCTGCGCATGACGCTCACCCTGCCGCCGTATTCCGTGACACTGGTTCGCCTGCGATGACCACACAACTGACCGCCGACGACTACCTCGCCGCCGCCGACCGCCGCCGCCGCCGCTTCCTCTGGGGCGGGGCGCTGCTGGCCCTCGTCGCAGGCGGGTCGTTCGTCGCCTACGGCACGGACCAGATTCTGATCCCGCTGGCGCTCCTGGTCTGCCTCCTGACCCCCGTGCTGCTGTGGCGCTTCCCGCGCCTGGCGCTCTACACGGTCTACGCGGCGGTCTGCCTGTTCGAGCTGGCCGCGACCGGGCAGCCGGACGCGCTGACGGACCGGGTCCCGTTCTTCTGGGACGTCAACACCATCTTCCAGACCTACGCGCACAAGGACTTCAAGGCGATTCCGCTGAATCTGCTGGAGGTGTTCCTGCTGACGGCGGGCGTCTGCTCCGTGATCCGCTCCGTGTTTTCCGGCACGGCGCGGCTGCGGGCGGGCGCGGTCTTCTGGCCCATCGCCGCCTACATGGCGTTCGTCGCCTGGGGCGCCGTCAACGGCCTGGCGACCGGGGGCGATTTCAAGATCGCCCTCCAGGAAGTCCGCGCACAGGTTTATTTTCTGCTCGGCTACCTGATGGCCGTCAATCTGGTCCAGGAAAGGCGTCAGGTCGGCGCGCTGTTCTGGACGACGGCGCTGTGCGTCGGCCTGAAGGGGATACTGTACACGTTCCGGCGGTACGTCACCCTGCACGGCCAGCCGCTGCCCGATCAGGGCGTCGGCTCACACGAGGAAGCGTTCTTCTTCGACGCCTTCGCGTCGCTGCTTGTGGTGCTGGTGCTGTGCGGCGTCCAAAAGAAACTTCAGTGGGTGATGTGGGCGCTGCTGCCGTTCGTCGTCCTGGGCAACCTGGCGACCAACCGGCGCGCGGCGACGGCGGCCCTCGTGGTGATCGTCCCGGTCCTGCTCCTGGCGGCCTACCGCGCCCTGCCGCAGCGCCGCCGCCTGGCGGGCCTGCTGGCCGCCGTCCTGGCCGTCGTCGGCCCCGTCTACTATCTGGCGTTCAAGAACAGCTCCGGGATGCTGGGCGAACCCGCCCGCGCCATCGCCTCGCAGTTCCAGCCGGACGCGCGCGACGCCTCCTCCAACGCCTACCGGGACGCCGAGAACGCGGACCTGATGGCGACGGTCAAGAGCGCGCCGGTGCAGGGCTACGGCTACGGCAAGCGGATGCTCCACGCCGTGCCCATCGCCGACATCAGCGCCGACTACGAATGGTGGGACATCATGACCCATAACCAGATTCTGTGGGTCTGGATGCGCGTCGGCACACTCGGCTTCTTCGCCTTCTGGATGATGGTCGCGGCCATCCTGATCCACGCCGCTCGCGTGATTCGCGCACCCGACGCCGATGGCGACACGAAGGC
Source organism: Capsulimonadaceae bacterium (assembly GCA_965277485.1). Taxonomy (GTDB): domain Bacteria; phylum Armatimonadota; class Armatimonadia; order Armatimonadales; family Capsulimonadaceae; genus JAFAZD01. The sequence goes on from CBDICZ010000010.1 coordinate 73,626, forward strand.
CGTCGGCATCTTCGTGCTGGCCGTGGTCGGGATGCTGATGATCTTCGGCCTGCTGGACTTGCAGTTGTCCAACTTCCGGGATATGCTGTTCGCGGCCTTCTGGGTCGGCTGCCTGGCCTCCGCGCCCGTCACGCCCCGGACGCTGGCGGCCGGGACGCCCACGGAGGGGCCGACGCGATGAACCGCTCACAGACGGTCGCCCGGAACGTCCTCGCCACGGTCGCCACGCAGGTCGTCTCCTGGGCGCTGACCTTCGCCGTCACCCTGTACCTGCCGCGCTACGTCGGGGCCGCCGGGCTGGGCCGGCTCACGTTCGCCGCCGCCTTCATGGGCGTGTTCGGGGTGCTGGTCCCGCTGGGCACCTCCACCGTGCTGGTGAAGGAGATCGCCCGCGACCGGGCGCGCACGGGCGAGCTGCTGGCGGCGGTGGTCCTGATGCGCATCCCCCTGAGCCTGTTGGTGACGGCCCTCGCCGCCGCCGCCGTGTCCGCGCTGGGCTACTCCAGCCTGCTCCGTCTGCTGGTCGTCCTGGCCGCCCTGGGCACACTCGTCGGGACGCTCAACGACGCGCTGGCATCGGCCCTGCAAGGGCTGGAGAACCTGCCGCGCCAGAGCGCCGCCGTGCTGGTGGAGAAGTTCCTCGCCGCCGCCCTGACCATCGCCCTCGTGCTGGAGCGCGCGCCGCTGTGGGCGCTGGGGGCGGTCGGCCTGGTCACCGGAGTCGCGTCCCTGCTCGTCAACGCGAGCGCGTTCCGGTCGCTGCTGCCGGGGCTGCGCTGGCCGTCACGGGCCACGTTCCGCTTCGTCCTGACCGCCGGGCTGCCGTTCATGGGCTGGTCGCTCTTCCGCACCCTGTACGGCCAGACGGACCCGATCGTGCTGAAGCTGCTGACCGACGATGTGACCGTCGGCTGGTACTCCGCCGCGTTCCGCCTGGTCGGCTCGACCCTGTTCCTGCCCACGGCGGTGACGACGGCGCTGTTGCCGACGCTTTCCCGCCTGTACCGCGAGAGCGAGGCGGACTTCGTGCGCCTCGCCCGGCGCACGTTCGGGATCGTCATGCTGTGCGCCGTGCCGATCTCCGTGGTCCTGCTCCTGATGCCGGGGCGGCTGATCGCCATGATGCACTACCCGCCGGTGTTCGCCGGGAGCGTCCCGGTGCTGCGCGTCGGCAGCCTCGGCGTGCTGCTCTGGTTCGCCGGGTGCGTGCTGGGGACCCTGCTCCTGGCCCGCGACGAGCAGGGCAAGATGTTCCGGGTCAGCGTGTGGGCGACCGGTCTGGGCGTCCCGGCGTGTTTCGCGGGGACGTGGCTGGGCAGTCACTTCGGGGGCAACGGCGCGGTCGGCGCGATCTCCAGCGACGTGGCGCTGGAGGTCTTCCTGCTGGCCGCGTACCTGCGCCTGTTGCCGCGCGGGATGTTCAACAGCGAGAGCCTCTCGCTGCTGGGCCGGGCCGCCGCCGCCTCCGTCCCCATGGTCCTGCTGCTGACTCTGATGTCGCAGCACACGACGCTCGGCCTGTGGGCGCTGCTGCCGTCGGCGGCCCTGTACGGGCTGCTCTGCCTGGCCCTGCGCTGCTTCGGGCCGAACGACATGGCGCTGGCGCGCAGCGTGATCGCGCGCAAGGCGGGCGCATGACCCCCGAAGTCGCACTGGTCCCGGATGCCTCTCAACTGGAGACGGCGCGGCCCGGACTGCGCGCGCTGGCGGCGGCGGACATCGCCGCCTGGAGCCGCCTCTGGGGCGGCGGGGCGGCGAAACTCGTCTGGAACCAGTGCGGCCTGCGCGCGACGCTGCTGTACCGCCTCAGCCACGCGCTCTGGCGGCGGCGAGTGCCGGCCCTGCCGGGCATGATCGCGCGGCTGAACCTCTCGCGGCACGGGCTGGACATCCCGCCCTCGGTGGAGATCGGGCCGGGCCTGTATGTCCCCCATCCCGTCGGGACCGTGGTCATGGCCCGGCGCATCGGGGCGGGCGTCAGCCTGATCAGCGCGATTACCATCGGGATGCGCGGCGTCCATGACTTCCCGACGGTCGGCGACGGCGTGTTCATCGGTGCCGGGGCGCGCGTCCTGGGGGGCATCACGGTCGGCGACGGCGCGAGCATCGGGGCGAACGCCGTGGTCCTGAAGGACGTGCCGCCGGGCGCGACCGCCGTGGGCGTCCCCGCCCGCATCCTGCCGGGGGCCGACAAGAGTGAGCCATGACGGCCTGACATCGGCGTCCGATACGGTCCCCCGCCCGGCCCGCTGGGCGCGGCTGGCGCGGGCCGTCCGGGCGGAGGCGGCGGGCTGGGACGGGGCGCGCTGGGTCGTCCACGTCCTGCCGCGCCTGCTGCCGCTGGGCGGCGGGGGGCGACTGCGGGCGGCGCTCTACCGGGCGCTCGGCCTGGGGGTGGGGGCGGGGACGCTGATCGCCGGGCCGCTGACGCTGGGCGCGTCGCGGGGCGGCCACCGGCGCGTCCGCCTCGGCGCGCGCTGCTTCTTGAACACGCACATTTTTCTGGACGCGGCTGCCCCCATCACGCTGGGGGACGGCGTCTCCCTGGGCCACCACGTCCTGGTCATCACGTCAGACCATGCCATCGGCCCGGCCCAGTTCCGGGCGGGCGCGCTCCAGCCGCGCCCGGTGACGGTCGGCGACGGCGTCTGGGTCGGCGCGGGCGCGACGCTGCTGCCGGGCGTCACGGTCGGCGACGGCGCGGTGGTCGCGGCGGGGGCGGTGGTGACGCGGGACGTGCCGCCCAACACGCTGGTCGGGGGCGTTCCGGCCAGAGTCATCCGCGCGCTGGACCCCTGACCGTACTTTCACCCGATTTGTCCCCGGCTCTCTAGAGAGAATGTCGCTCCCCCCCGACAATTAGGCCGGGAGCATCAACGATGAATTCAACCGTTCTTCGCCTCGGCCTGCTCGTGGCCGTTTACATAGCCCTTCCGGCGGCGATGCCGCTTCCCGCGCGTTCTTCCGCCCCGGCAGCGGGCCTGCCCGTGTACCGCCTGTACGACGCCCACACCCAAGACTACTTCTACACGGCCAGCGCGACCGTGGAGGCCGCCGCCCTTCAAAGCGGGTCTTATGTGCTGCAGGGCGTCGTCGGCGACGCCGCGCCCGCCCCGGCCGCAGGGACCACGCCCGTCTTCCAGTTGTTTGACCCCGCCACCGGGACACACTTCTACACGATCTTCGCCGGCCAGCGCAGTGCCCTGGTGGCCCATCAGCACTTCCAGAGCCAGGGTACGGCGTTCCTGATCATGGCGGCGATGCGGCGCGGTCTGCTGCCCCTGTACCGGCTCTCCTCGAAGGGCCTGAACCGCACCCTCTACACGACCAGCAATGATGAAATTCTTGCGCTGCTCCGCAGCGGCTGGAGTTACGGCGGGTACTTGGGCTTCCTGTACGCGCCCGGCGTGACGCCGCCCGCGCCGTCCGGCCTCAAGGCCGTCGGGGCCTGGGTCCCGGACTGCCCCCTGTGCCATATGCCCATGGCGCACATCCTGCTGTCCTGGCAGGCCGTCCCCGGCGCGTCCGGCTACAACGTCTATCGCGGCGGCGCGTTGCTGGCCGCCGGGGTGACCGCGCCGGGCGACACGGACATGGCCGTGACGAGCGGGCAGCGCTACGCCTACACCGTCTGCGCCGTGAGCGCCATCGGGGCCGGGCCGCAGAGCGCCTCGGTCACGGCGGTCGCCCCCACTGCGCCCGCGCCCGCGTCCGCCCCGATGACGGCCCTGGTCCCGCCGACCAACCTGGCCGCGCACGGCGTCTGGCAAAACGGCCCGACCGACACGCTGACCTGGGATGCCGTCCCCGGCGCGTCGTCTTACAATGTCTATCAGTACGGTCAGCCCCTCGCCCGGAACGTCACGGGGACGACCTACCCCATCCCGCCGTCGCAGTTCAACGGCTCCATGACCTACACCGTCACCGCCGTCGTCGGCGGCATGGAGAGCATTCCCTCCGCCATCGCCCAGGCGCGCGGGGCGAGCGACCCATCACAGCGTCCGAGCTGGATGCCCGGCCCACCTGTGACGCCCAGCGCCGTCACGGCCACGCCCGACTGGAACAACGGCGTCCCCCGAATTCTGCTGGCCTGGCGGGGGGACAACGCCGACTACTCCTACAACGTCTACCGGGACGGCGCCCTGGTCGCCACGGACCTGTGGCGTCTCGCCTATATTGACAACGACGTCCGGCCCGGCGCGGCGCACACCTACGCCGTCACCGGCGTCAACGTCCCCTGGACGGCCCCCGTGGAGAGCGCGCCCTCTGCGCCCGTGACGGCGACCGCCTTCGCGTCCGCGCCGATCTCGACACTGGGGACCGTCCAGATCACCCGGATCGTTCCCGACGACGACAGCGTCACCGTTTACTTCAACGCCGTCCCCGGCGCGGCGGACTACCGGGTGTCCGTCGCCGGCAGCCCCGGCTCGGTGAAATACAGTGGCGGCGGGTTGAGCATCGAGGAGAACGGCCTGGACCCGACGCTCAACAACAGCCTGATTGTTGAGGCCGTGGACAAGCTGGGTCCGTTTCAGACGATGGACGGTTCTCTCGGGCCGGGCGCGATGCCCATGACGGGGATGACCAACGTGTCCGTCAACGGCCAGGGCGACCCGTCGGATATGCCCAACGTGATCGCCACTTCGGGGCCGTTCCCCGTCACCCTCCAGCCCTTCGCGCTCGCCGGTGCGCAGGTCTTCCAGGACGACTTCCGGGGCGTCGAGACGTTCGTGCCGTCCACGGACATGGACCCGGCGGTCGCCGCCCAGTCCAGTTCGTTCTTCGAGGTCAACGAGGTGGAGAACGCCAAGTGGCGCATCCGCACCTACGGGGCGGACACGCAGGCCACCAAGGCGTTCGTCATGGGCAACCACTTCATGGACACGCTCTACGACGGCCCGACGGCGGCCACGCACGGGTTCAGCCACAACAACAACGCCTCCCTGGTGATGATGCCCAGGGCCACGGCGGACATCAGCGGCGGCAAGGTGCTGCACGTCACCTACGAGGTGGACGGCCACTTCGACTCGCGGCGCTGGTGCGACGTCTTCGTCGCCCCGGCCGGAGACTCGCTGCTGGTCCCCGGCAAGTTCTTCGAGAACAACCAGCTCCCCGACACCTCCGGCAATCTGTTCCGCTGGGAGACGCACGGCGGCACGGACGACGCCCAGGTGTTCCAGGGCGTCGGCGGCGTCCTCCAGAGGACCGAGCTGTTCGACCTCGCCAACGGCGTCGGCGCGGACGACGGCGGGCCGGGCGTCCGCACCACCTGGGACGGCGACCCCGTGCTGAACGGGACGCACGAGGACCTGGACAAGCGGCATCGGTTCGACCTGTATCTGTCCCAGACGCGCTTCCGGGTCGTGGAGACGGTGCTGGGGTCCGCCCCGGTCGTCATCAAGGATGAGACATTCCCGGACGGCGTCACGCTGCCGTTCACCGACTGCCAGGTGTATTTTGTCCACCAACTCTACCACACCGGCAACGACCGCCCGGAGAACATCCAGTACAACTTCCCGGACGGCGCGTACTGGTACAACGACCGCCCCTGGTCCGACGAAAGACATTGGGATGACTGCGCTGAGGAGGTTTTGAATGGCTTTCCAGGCTGATATTGACGACTTGGCACGATGTTTGCATAACCCTTTGTCCATGACCACGCGGCTGCTGGGAATTCAGATCGCCAACGGCTATTCGCCGGAAGCGCGGGTCTTCGCGGGCCTCCTCGGCGCTCGCGCGGGCGCTTACGAGGCGCACGTGCTTCACCACGCCTGGCCCGGCGATGCGGAGAGTCCGCGACAATTCTCCGCCGCCTCTGCAGCCGCCGTGACCTGTTTCGACACCGGCTGGCGGCCGGGCTCGCGGGGCCGCAGCCCGCTCTCGAAACTTGCCGCGCACGCGCGTTTCCGGCGGGCCCTGCCCCGGATGCTGGACGCCGCCCGCCGCGCCGACCCGGACATCATCTACTCGTGCCAGCAGCATTGGGACTGCTTCGCCGCGACGTACATCGCGCGGCGCCTGAAAAAGCCGCAGATCATTCACCTGCACTACACGGTGGGGGACTACCTGCGGAAGCCGGTCCTGGAGCGCCTGCTGACGGCGGATCACGTCGTGACTGTCAGCGACTTCATCCGCCGTGAGGCCCTTGCGCACGGGGTATCGCCGGGGCGCGTGACGACGATTCGCAACACCATGAGGCCGTTCCCCGCGTTGCCTCCGGGGACGCGCCTGGTCGTGCGCGCGGAACTGGGCATCCCGGAGTGTGCCCCGGTGATCGGAATCGTGGCCCGGCTGGACCCTGGGAAGGGTCAGGATGACACCCTCACCGCCTTCGCTCAGGTCGCGGGTCTGTGTCCAGACGCTCATCTCGTCATCGTCGGCGACGGGGAGATGCGCCCGGCACTGGAGGCGCAGGCCGCGCAGGCCGACCTTGGTCGCCGAATTTGGTTCACCGGACGCCGCTCGGACGTCCCCTGTCTCCTCGCCTCTTTCGACATCTTCGCTCACCCCTCCCGTCGTGACCCCTGCCCGCTGGCCCTGCTGGAGGCATCCGCCGCCGGGCTGCCGGTGGTCGCCTATGCCGAAGGCGGAGCGTGCGAGATCGTGGCAGAGGGCGTCACCGGACTGCTGGCAGCGCCGGGTGACGTCGGCGGTCTGGCGGAACGTTTCGGGCAGTTGCTCGCCGACCTGGCGAGGGCGCGCCGGATGGGAGAAGCCGGTAAGCGACGCATCGCGGCGGAGTTTCAGCCGGAGATCGCGGGTGACTTGTTTGCGGCGCTGGCTAACTCCGTGAGAACCGACTGATGGACAAACCACTTGTTTCGACGATTATCCCCACGCACAACCGCGCCGCCCTGCTGTCGGCGGCCATCGAGTCGGCATTGATGCAGAATGTCACCGCCCACGAGGTCATCGTCGTCGATGATAACTCGGATGATGACACTGCATCCGTTGCCGCACAGTATCCGGTCCGGTATTTGCGTGTCAAGTGCGGCAAACCTTCGAGAACTCGGAATGCAGGTGTGCTCGCCGCACATGGAGTCTACCTCGCATTTTTAGACGACGATGACGTTTGGTTGGCGAATCGCCTCTCCCCGGCCGTTGCACTGCTGGAAGCAGACCCGGCCATCGCCATGGTCTACGGGCAGGCCCAGCCGTCAGATGTGCAACTGTGCCCCTTTGGGGATGCGTTCCCGCCCCTGCCGCTGAGTGAGGGTAATCCGGTCGAATCGTTCCTGCACACAGTGATCCATCTGAACACCGTCCTGATCCGTCAGTCGGCTCTGGCCGAGGTCGGTCTGTTCGATGAGTCCGTGTACGGCGCGGAGGATATGGACCTGACCGTCCGCCTCGCGCGTCGGTTTCGCTGCGCTGCGCTTCAGGAACCGCTGTCGCTCGTGCGTTTCCACGGCTCCTATTCCAATAGTTGTGATCAGCTGTGGTCGCGCTGGCAGGACCAGCTCCGGCTGATGCAGAGGCATCTCGCCGTCCGGGACAAGCACCGGCCGGGGCTGCTCGCGCGGGAGCGAATCGTCTTAAAACACCGCGGTTGGTATTCTCACCTGTTCATGGAGCAAGCCCGGAGGCCGGATGTGACCGTGGAAGAGAGAAGAGCAGCCAGACACTACGCATGGAGGACCTCCCCACTGCATGCCCTGAAAAGTGCGCACTTCTGACTGTCTCCGAGGCGGAGAAGTTGATGGGTGCGCCAGGACGTCCGGCGCAATGGACTTATCATCCCACGGGTTCTGAGGTCATATAGTTTGTCCAACGTTGTCAAAACCGAACCGCCCGTGGTACCAGGGACGGCTGTGTGCGACGCGACAAAATTCCCTGATGGGATTCGCCTCCACTTTATTGACGGCCTGCGCGGCCTCGCCATGCTCATGGTGCTGCTTTATCACAGCTGGCTATTTGGTGGGATGTGGCATCTTAACGTGCCCCTGGGGCGTCATCATCTGAATGCCGCGCTCATACTGGGCTATGGCCACATCGGGGTCAATCTCTTCCTGGTACTCTCCGGCTTCTGCCTCTACTGGCCGCTCGCCAAGAGTGAGGCGCGGCGGGAGCAGACGCTCTGGGGGTTTGCCAGGAGGCGATGCCGGCGCATCCTGCCGCCGTATTACGTGGTCATACTGGCCACGTGGATTCCGCTGCTGTTTCAAGGGCGGCATGACCACAGCGGCGTAGGGAGGGTGTACGCGCTAGACTGGCTCGGCCTGCACGCATTGATGCTGCACAACACGCAGCCGGACTACGTCCTCACGGGGAACGGCTCCCTGTGGTCGCTGGGGCTGGAGTTTCAGCTCTACGTTCTGTTTCCGATTCTTGTGGAGGCTTTCCGGCGTTATCCGATACGCCGCGTCGTTCTCAGCGTGTTTGTTGTCAGTGCCGCCTATCGCTTTGTGGTGGCGCACGGGCCGTACACACCCGACGATGGCTACGGATACGCGCTCGCCTACAGTGTGTTCGGGCGTTGCTTCGAGTTCGTCCTGGGGATGTTCGCCGCCGCCGCCGTTGCCGATTGGCACCGTGAAGGTATCACTCCGCTTCGGTGGACAGACTTTGTGTTCGTCGGCGTCATTGTCCCCTTGGCCGTGCTGGACGGACGGCGCGGCCATTTCCAGACGCTGACGGATGTCCTGTGGGGCCTCCTCTTCGCAGGTCTGCTCATGCTTGCCAGCCGGCCGGCGTCCATGGCACATCGCCTGCTCTCGGCCCGCTGGATCGTGACGCTCGGTGTTTTCTCATACAGCGTTTATCTGATTCATCTGCCGCTCGTGATGGCGTTGGGGGAATGGGCGGCGCGGCGACATCTGTCAAATCCTGCGTTGGTCGCTTTCGACCTGGGCTTGGTCGTGCCTCTCATGCTCGGGCTGGGTTACCTGTTCCACCTTGTGTTCGAGAAGCCGTTCATGGGCACACCGAAGCCGAAGGCTCGAGCCCTCCGCGCGCCCGAGCCGGAGGGCCAGCCGCTCGCGGTGCTGGTCCCGGCGACGGAGTGAAGCCATTTTGTCAAAACGAACCGGCGTCTCTGACGTCTACGCCCTGACCCGCCATACAACGAAGCTATGATCTCGAAGCTATGATCTCGGTCGTCATCCCTACGTACAACCGTAGGGACAGTCTGCGGCGGACTCTCGACGGGCTGGGGCGGTAGAGCTATCCTCTGTGGTCTCTGCGGCAAGCGTGATCAGAGAATGCACACAGGCACCGAATAGAGTAATGGTGGACACTTTGAATAATCAAGACATGGCAGCACGACGCTTAGATTTCATTGACGGCCTGCGGGCAGTGGCCGTGTTCCTGGTCCTTGGGACTCATTACCTGTACCACGCGCACGCGACCTGCCTATTCCACGTCGGTCCTTGGCACGGCGACCTTTTTGCCCCCTTCCAGGCGGGTGCCGTCGGCGTGGATCTGTTTCTGGTGCTATCGGGCTTCTGTCTGTATCACCCGCTGGTGACGCGAAGGGAGGGTCGCCTCCGCCCGGAGCCGACGCTGTGGGAGTTCGCCTGCCGCCGCGCACGTCGCATCCTGCCGCCCTACTACGCTTCATTGGTGCTGTTCACCCTGTGGCAGTGTGGGAAAAGTCACCTGCACATCCACGTCAGCGACATCGCCGCTCCCCCAACGGTGGGAGACTTCCTGGCCCACCTCGCTATGCTACAGACGCTGCGCCCGGAATGGGTGTACGGCATCAACCCGGTCTTTTGGTCGCTGGGGCTGGAGTGGTTCCTCTACCTCGGCTTCCCGATCTTCGTCGTGTGTTTCCGGCGCTTCGGCGTGTGGGTTCCCCTGGCCGCCGTCACGGTCCTCTCGCTGTCGTTCCAGGCGCTGATGGTCGCACTGCCCTCAGACGCGCGCGGCTTCTTCAACGTCTCGCTGTTCGCACGCTGGCCGGAGTTCGTCCTGGGCATGGTGGCTGCGCGGCTCGTGGCTCACGGGGGCGTTACGCGGATACGCTTCGGCTGGCAGGCCGCCGCGCTCGCCTCCTGTGCCCTGATGGCGCTCGCGGAGGCGACGGAGCATCATCCCGTGGTGCAGCAAGGATACAACCTGCTCTGGGGGGCGGCCTTCTTCTCGCTGCTGCTCGCCGGCTCGGTCGCGCATGGTCCGTTGCACCGGGCCCTGTCGCTCCGGCCCCTGGTCTGGCTGGGCGTCATCTCCTACAGCGTCTACCTGACGCACTTCCCCCTCATGCACCTGCTGGCGGCTGTCGCCCGGCATCACCTCCACAGTGGCCTTTCCTTTGTCGTCGCCTGGGTTTTCCTCTTCCTTCCGGTGAGCATTGGGCTGGGCTATCTCTTCCACATCGTCTTTGAAAGGCCGTTCATGGGTACGCCGAGGCCGAAGGCCCGAGCCTTCCGTGCGCCCGAGCCGGAGGGCCAACCGCTCGCGGCGCTAGCCTCGGCAGAGTGAGTGCCGATTTTTGTCAAAACGGACGGGTTCTCTCTAAGGTTTGTGCCGCCGTGTGCCATAGAATGAAGTCATGATCTCTGTCGTGATCCCCACCTTCAACCGCAAGGATAGCCTGCGGCGGACGCTGGACGGGCTGGGGCGGCAGACGTTCCCCGCCACGGACTTCGAGGTCGTCGTCGTCTCCGACGGCGGCACGGACGGCACGGACGCGATGGTGGCCGAGTATGCCGCCCGCGCCCCCTTCACGCTGCGCCCGGTCACGCAGGCGAACGCGGGGCCGTCGGCGGCGCGCAACCGGGGCGTGCGTGAGGCGCGGAATGAAATCATCGTCTTTCTGGACGACGACGTGGAGCCGTGTCCCGAGTTTCTGGCACGTCACGCCGCGCACCATACGGAGGAAGAAACGGTCGTCGTGCTGGGGCCCATGTCTCCCGATCCCGAAAATTGTCAAAACGAACCTGTCTGGATCGCGTGGGAACACGCCAAGCTGCAAGACATCTACGCGATGTTCCGGCCTGGGGGTCTTTACGCCGGGGTGGACGCCGCGCCGGAAACACTTTTACAGCGGCAACGCCTCGGTGCGCCGACGCTGGCTGGAGGCCGTCGGCGGCTTCGACACGGCCTACACCCGGCAGGAGGATGTGGAACTGGCCGCGCGCCTCCGGGCCGCCTGCGGCCTGCGTTTCGTCTTCGACTTCGCCGCCGACGGCCTGCACCGGCCTTCGCGCACGTTCGACTCCTGGCTGCGCATCCCCCATGCCTACGGTGCGCTGGACGCCCGCCGTGTCCGGGGCGGGCTGCTGGACGAGGGCGACGTGCGGCGGCGGGCCGCCGGGAGGAGCCGCCTGACGCGCGCGCTGGCGCGTCTCTGCGCCGCGCTGCCCGCCGCGCTGCCCGCCGCCACTGCCCTCCTGCGCGCCCTGGCCGTCGGCCTGCACCGGCGCGGGGCCGTCGGCCCGGCGCTGGCCGCCCTGAGCGGCCTCTACAACGCCTGCTACGCCGAGGCGTTCCGGCGTGAACGCGCCGGGGACGGCGGGCAGCACAGCGGGTCGGCTCTGATGGGAGTCGCGCCATGACACAGCGCCTCGGCTTCGCGCTGGAATATTCGCTCGGCCACGTCACCCACGCGCAGAACCTCAAGCGGACGCTGGCGGAGGATGCGACCGTCACGCCGACCTATGTGGACCTGCCCTACAAAGACACGCCCGGCTGGTGGTCGCGCCTGCCCTGCGTCCGGTCCAACTGGTCCGCGCGGGCGTCACTCGGCGCGTACCTGGCCCTGCGCGGTCAAATCGCCAGGCTGGACGCCGCCCTGTTCCATACGCAGGTCACGTCCCTGTTCTCGGCGGGGCTGATGCGCCGCCTGCCGTCGGTGGTCTCCCTGGACGCCACCCCGCTCCAGTATGACGCCCTGGGCGCGGCCTACGGACACGCGCCGTCATCCAGCGCGCGCCTGGAGGCGCTGAAAATGCGACTGAACACGCGCGCCTTCGCCTCGGCGCGGCATCTGGTGACCTGGTCGCAGTGGACCAAAGACTCGCTCGTCGCTGATTACGAGGTCCCGGCGGACAAGGTCACGGTGATCCCGCCCGGCATCGACACGGCCCGCTGGGACTTCCCGGAGCGTCCTGAGTCCCCCTCCGGCCCGGTGCGCCTGCTGTTCGTCGGCGGCGACTTCGCCCGCAAGGGCGGCGACACCCTGCTGGAAGCCTTCCGGCGTCTGCCGCCCGGCCTGGCGCACCTGGACATCGCCACCACGGCGGAGGGGGTGGGGGAGGGCCTGCACGGCGTCACCGTGCATCGCGGCCTCGGCCCGAACTCCGAGGGCCTGCTGCGCCTGTACGCTGAGGCCGACCTGTTCGTGTTCCCGACACGCGCCGACTGCCTGCCTCTGGCCGTGATGGAGGCGCTGGCCGCCGGCCTGCCCGTCGTCACCACCGCCGTCGCCGCCCTGCCGGAAGCCGTCACGCACGGCGAGACCGGCTGGGTCGTCCCGCCCGACGACCCGGCGGCCCTGGCCGACGCCGTCTGCGCCCTCGCGTCCGACCCCGCCCTGCGCCGCCGCCTGAGCCGCCAGGCGCGTCAGTCCGCCCTCCAGCGCTTCGACGCGACGACGAACTACCGCCGCCTGGTGGAGACGGTCCGGGGCGTGGCCCGATAACGGGTGAGGACCCACCCCGTCCGGGCAAGCCGCGCCACCTCCCCCGCGTCTCGGTTATTGGGGCAAACGGGTGAGGATACGAGATTAACGCTTTGTCACTTTTCCCCTCCCGCTTCGGGAGGGGTGGACGGGCTTGCCCGGACGGGGTGGGTTTCTTCCCTCGCCCCGTAATCCCGCAAAGATACGGCCCCGCAAAACGCCCGCTTGGCACGGTTCATGCAGAACAACCAGACATCATGAAGACGCTGCTGCTCATTCCCAGTGTGGTCAAGACGGACATCGGGGGCGCGGTCGCCGCCGGCCGTCACCCCCGGATGGACTATCACGCCCTGGCCGACGCCCTTTGCGCCGGGCTGGACGACCGGGCGGACATCCTGGACTACGCGGCAGCGGACGCCAGCCGGAACCCGCTCGTGCGCCTGGCCGCCAGGCTGGGCGGGCGCGACGCCGCGCTGGCGACCCTGGGCTGGCTGCGGCGGGGCCGCTACGACGCCCTGTTCACCAACGGCGAGAACGTCGCCCTGCCCCTGGCGCTGTTGCTGAAACTCGTCCGGCGACGCCCCGCCCACGTCACCATCGGCCACCGGCTGTCGGCGGGCAAGAAGCGGGCGTTCTACACCCGGCTGCGCGCGCACCGGCAGATGGACGCGATCTTCGTCTACGCCACCGCCCAGCGCGACTTCGCCGCCCGTGAACTCCACATCCCCGCGCACAAGCTGTCCCTGATCCCGTTCCACGCCGACCAGCGGTTCTACCGACCGCGTCCCGCCGACATCGTGCGCGAGCATCAGGTCTGCTCCGCCGGGCTGGAGTGGCGCGACTACCCGACGCTGATCGAGGCCGTCACCCCCATGCCGCGTCTGCTGGTCAAGCTGGCGGCGGCCTCGCCCTGGTCCAAGCACACCGACGAGACGCGGGAACGCACGTTGCCGCCGAACGTGGACGCGCGCCGTTACGATTACGCCGCCCTGCGGGACCTGTACGCCGAGAGCGCCTTCGTCGTCGTCCCCCTGCGCGAGACCGACTTCCAGGCGGGCGTCACGACCATGCTGGAGGCCATGGCCGTCGGCAAGGCCGTGATCGCCACGCGCACCACCGGCCAGACCGACGTCATCGCCGACGGCGTCAACGGCCTTGTCGTCGCGCCCGGCGACGTGGACGGCTGGCGCGAGGCCATCTGCCGCCTGCGCAATGACCCGGCGCTGTGCGCCCGCCTGGCCGAAAGTGGCCGGCGCTGGGTGGAGGAGCATGCGACGCTGGATGCCTGGACGGCCCGCGTCGCCGACGCCCTGCGCCGCTCCGCCCGCGCCGACGCCGACGGCCTGCCCGCCCCGCAGACACGCCCCCTGCCCCCGCAAGAGAAGGCCGCCTGACTGCCCACCCCCTTGTTCTCTTCGCCTCGTTCCTCGGCTCCGTTCACAGGGTCCTCCCGCAGCGTGAGGCTTCGGACAAGCACGGGCGCAGCATGCTGCGCCCCTACGCAGGCCCTCCTGATCCTCCCGCTGCGGGAGGACCCCGCGAAGCAGGGTGGTGGGCAGCCCTCCCTCCGCCGAAAACCGTGATGCGTGTTTGTGCCCAAATGTGGTAACATTGAGCGGCCCAACGTTGAGCTGACCGGCGGCTGCGAAAAAACTTTCACCTTCGCCATCCTTTGTGCCGACTTGGCACGGTATTTGCACTGGAACATCCCTGGAAGCGCCCGGCGTGGCCGCGTCTCTGCCCCACGCTGAACGTATTCACGCCGGGCGCTTCTCTGTTTAGCGATTTCGTCGGCCCAACTGCGGGCGGCGGGAGTATCCGTACCAGAGGGGAGGTGAAAACACATGAAAATCAACAACGCCCTCGTCGGCGCGCTTGCCCTCGCCGCCTTGGCAGCGTCGGCGGCCCCGTCGCGCGCAGCCACCCAGATCACGTTCGCCTCGGCGACGGGATCGGGGGCCAGTCAAAGCTCCGTCTTCACTTACACGGCGCAGACGACTCCTGGTTCGGGCGGCCTCAGCATCACCCCCGGCGCTGTGTTCTCGGTCCTATTCGACAACACTACCTATAGCGGCGTCACGTTCAACCTCTCCGGCTTGAACAACGTCGGTAGCACGGTGGCTTACACCCCTCCCTTCCCTGGGGCAACCGCCGAGTATTTCCAGAGCCTTTCCGGCGGGACGTTCTCCCTCACCCAAAACAGCGGGATGACCGACTTGCTCAGTGGAAGCTTCACGAGCGGGGACATCCTCACGGGCGCGGCGGGCAGTTCGACCGCCTCCGTGACGAGCGGCGCGACGCTGAACACGACCTACGACGCTACTGGGCTGTTCACGGCGTCCGGCCTGGCCAACAAGGGCACCTTCTCGCTCTCGTTCACCAGCGTCTCACCGGCGCTGAACGAGCCCGACAGCGGGAACGGGAATCTGGCAGGCTTTCAGGCGGGTGGCACCGGCACATTTAGCGCCAGCCCGGCGCCTGAGCCGAGCCAGGTCGCAACGCTTGGTCTCTGCGCCTTCGGCCTCCTGGGCCTGATGGCCCGCGCCCGCAAGGCGCGTGCCACCGGCGCTCCGGCCTGAATGACGACACGGACAGAAAAGCAATCACGGTAAGACTTTCCTCCCAGGGGTGGCGCTGTCCGCAAGGACGGCCCGCCCCGTTTTTCTGTCCGGGGCGTTTGGGGACAGGAAGGGCCGCGCGATCTTTTCCCGGCGGACAGTGTGTTGGCACGCTTTATGCTACGTGAGTTTGTGTGAAAGGCCCCTGAGCGAGCGCCGTCTGAAGAGCGCCCGGCACTTTCACCGTTTTCGCGCCCATAACCCGGTAAATCGTGGCCGTTGGCACGGCGTTTGCTTTACACAAAGACATCGGCGGGACGATCCGCCGGGAAAGTTTGGACACCGTGCGTCAGACACAGAAAACACCGAAACAG
This sequence comes from Capsulimonadaceae bacterium, assembly GCA_965277485.1. Classification (GTDB taxonomy): domain Bacteria; phylum Armatimonadota; class Armatimonadia; order Armatimonadales; family Capsulimonadaceae; genus JAFAZD01. Next base: position 89,120 of record CBDICZ010000010.1, read on the forward strand.
GGAACTCCCATGAAGCCTATCGTCACCGGCTCCCTCGCCGCCGTGGCCGTCCTGTCGCTGACGGCCAACGCCCTGATGTACCTGCGCTACTCCACCAGCCGCCCGCTGGTGACGGTCGGGAGCCAGGTCATCACGAAAAAGAACTACCAGGACGCCGTGAACGCCCAGACGCAGGGTGGTGTCCTGCGCAAGATGGTGCTTGCGGACCTCGTGACGCAGGCTGCTGCCGCCGCCCATGTGCTGCCGTCGGACGCCGACGTTGACGCTCGGATCGCCGAGATTCGCCGTGCCGATCCGCAGGCATTGAGTGGGGCAGACGCGGACCCGGCCCGCATGGCAGACTTCCGGCAGGATGTCCGCGAGAATCTGGCACTCGACAATCTGCGGATGCAGGGTGTCACTGTGAGCGCAGGTGAGGTCGCAGAGTTCTACGCCCAGCACAAAGCGGCATTCAGCCTACAGCGACAGGTGCAGACCGTGGTCGTCGCCACGCAGAACGACGTGGACGCCGCCGCCGCCGCCGGCCTGCTCCAGCAGAGCGTCCCCGTGGACGTCATCGCCCGCCAGCCGCGCCTGCACGTAGTCGGCATGGACGGCTTCACGGTCAATATGTCCGCACTGCCCCCGGCGACGGCGGCCAGGTTCAGTACCCTTGTCCTGCACATGAATGCCGGGCAGGTGAGGACCTTCCCGGCGGACGCCGCGACCATCCTGGTGGTCAAGGCGGCGCGCGTGTCGCCCACCGGGACGCCGCCGCTGTCGCAGATCGCGCCGATGGTGACCAAGATCGTCCGGCTCCAGAAGGCCCCCTCGGAGGCCGCGGAACTGGCAAAACTTTACCGTCAGGCACCGCCCGTGTTCAGCGTGGCGAAGTACCAAACCTACTTCACCGACCTGGACGGGGCCGCGCCCGACGAACAGCAGGTGGCGAGCGCTCAATGACGGCGCTGACGCCCATCACTATGCGCCGCACGTGGGCGCTGCATCTTAATCGGAAAGGAGGTGAATACACATGAACATTCGCAATATGATGACTCTCGCGGCCGGGACGGCCGTGGCGACTCTGGCGGCGGCGGGCGCGGCTCTGGCCGCTCCCGGCACGTTCGACTACTCCACGACCTTCTCGCCGAACCCGCTGACGACCTCCGTGCCGGGTGACTACATCACCGTCACGCCGAGCAGCGGCACCGGCCTTGAGGCCACCACCGACATCACGCTCGACAACCTGTCGGAGACGGGCACGAGCGGCATGAAGGGTACCCTGAGCGACCCCTTCACCATCGGTCTGACCATCACTTCGGTGGACCCGGCGGCGGGCCCCTTGTCGAAGTCGGAGACCGGCACTATTGAGGGCAAGTTCAACATCAGCTCGTCGTCCACTTCGGCGGACTTCAACACACCCCTGCTGACGTTCGACTTCGGCTCTGCCGGTATCTACACGGTGGACCACTTCACGTTCGACCGTCCGAGCGCGCAGGGTACGGGCACACCGCCCGTCCCCGGTGCTATCAGCGCCACGGTGCATTACGCGCCGGCGGCGGCCCCGGAGCCCAGCTCTCTGCTGGGTCTCGGTGTGGGTGGTTTCGGCATTCTGGGTCTGGCCCTGCGCTCGCGCAAGGCTCGCCTGAGCGCCTGACTCACTCGCTGAGTTCACGCCGTTCGCAGGGAGACGGGACTGTTTCAAGCAGCCCGTTTCCCTGCTCTCTTTTGCGAAGGAGACTTCATGATTGTCCGATCTCCCGTTATTGGGGCCTTGCTGTTACTGACCGCAATGGGCATGGCCCGCGCCGATCCCGGTACTTTTGATTACTCCACACAGTTCCTGCCGTCAACGCTGGCCGCCGGGAGCGGCTCCATCCTGACGGCCAACAGCAGTGGGGGGGGCCTCACGGCCACGACCGACATCACCTTGACGGCCCTGACGGAAACCCCCGTCAGCGCTGCTGCCACTCTCAGCGATCCGTTCTCCATTGACCTGACGCTTACGCCGACGGACCCTGCCGCCGCTCCGATCACCGAGACTTTGACCGGGACCATTATGGGGAGCGTCGCGCCCGGTTCGTCGCTGACTTCGGCAACTTTCGACGTGCCGTCCCTGACGTATGACTTCGGCTCGGCAGGCATCTACACGGTGAACGACTTCACGTTCGACCGGCCTGCTCCTAACGGCGTGACGGACTCTGGTGCGATCAGCGCCACTGTCCAATACACGGCCGCGCCTGCCGTGCCGGAGGCCGGGGCGTCGAGCCTGCTCGCTTTTGGCGGCATCGGGCTTCTGGGCCTGGCCGTGCGCGTCCGCCGGACGCGCCGCGACGCGATCTGAATAGTCAGCCTGCTGACACTCCGACGGGCGGCCGCCGAAGCGGCCGCCCGTTTTTTTACCGGGAACAGTGAGTTGGCACGCTTTTTGCTATAGGAGTGGATGTATGGCAGCCACAATCACAGCACCCACGACATCCGAGGACGGCGCGCGGCCCTGGGCCGCACCGAGCATTGACTGGCCGTCGGTCCTGCCGTTCGCGGCGGCGGGCGCGCTGCTGCTCATCCTGGTCCGGCCCATGCTGGCCTGGTGGTGGTGGGAGTGGACCATGCCGGAGTCCTACTACGCCCACGCGCCGCTGATCCCGTTCATGGCGGCCCTGATGCTGTGGCACCGGCGCGCGGCCCTGCGGGACGTCCCGAAGGCGGCCTGCCCGGCGGCCCTGGGGCTGCTCGTGCCGTCGCTGGCCCTGCTGGTGGTCGCGCTAAAGGCCGAACTCCAGGCCGTGCAGTCGGCGGCGTTCCTGCTCACCCTCTGGAGCGCGGCGTGGCTGGCGCTGGGGACGCGCTGGATGCGCGCCGCCGCCGTGCCGCTGCTGTTCCTGGCGGGCATGGCCCCGCTGCCCGGCCCGGTCCTCAACGACTCGACCCTGCGCCTGCAGATGCTGTCCACCGAGCTGGCGAACCGGCTGCTCCATGTGCTGACGTTCTCGACCGTGCTGCACGGCAACGTCATCCAGATGGACAACTTCGACCTGTTCGTGGATGTGCCCTGCTCCGGCTTCAAGCTGCTGCTGTCGCTGCTGTGCTTCAACGCCGCGTTCGCCTACCTGGTGGACGGGAACGCGAAGAAGCGGCTGGCCCTGTTCCTGCTCGCCGCGCCGCTGGCGCTGGCCGTCAACGTCGTCCGTGTCACGCTGATCGGCGTGGTGGGCGACTGCGTCGGCCCCGCCGCCGCCCACGTCTTCCACGACTGGAGCGGCGTCATCACGCTGATCCTGGGCTTCACGGTCCTGTTCTCACTCGCAAAGGTGTTCGGATGCCGCACATTCGCCGGATGGGCTATCTTCTGACCGCGCTCGTGGGCGCGGCGCTTGGGACGGCGATGGTGTGGAAGCCCGCGCCGCCGCCCCGCTTCGCCGGAATCGGCGGCGGCACGGTCCCGCGCACGGTCGCCGGTTACGTCGGTTCCGATGAACCGGTCGCCCCCGAAGTCCGGGCCGCGCTGTCGTCGGCGGACATCGTCTCGCGCCTGTACGGCCAGGGCACGGACCAGGTGGACTTCATGCTCATCGGCGGCACGGACCGGACGGCCCTGCACGACCCGCGCTCCTGCCTGGTCGGCGCAGGCTGGAAGCTGGAGGGCGACCACACCGAGGCCCTCCCCGGCACGGCGGTCTCCGCCCGCGCCTGCCGCGCCGTCGGCCTGCCCGGCGCGCCCGGCTACGACATCGTGTACCTGTACGTCGAGAACGGCCATGTGATCAACCAGGTGACGCAGATTCGCGCCGCCATGCTGTGGAGCGCCCTGCTGGGCCGCCGCGCCCAGCCGGTCTATTTCCTGCGCTTCCTGCGGCCCCTGGACGCCGATCCGGGTTCGGCGGCCGCCGACCACGCGCAGATGATGCAGTTCGCCGCCCAGATGTGGACGACGCTGTCGCCCGCGCTGATGAAGCACACCTAAAAGCACACGCGAGGAAATACGGAGTTAGGAAGACGTGATCTCAATGAAAGTCCCCGTCGCCAACGTTGCCTTCGATGACCTGACCATGCCGGAGGCGGTCACGCGGATCGTCCAGATGGCCCAGAAGACCGACCGCCCCCGGTTCGTCTGCACCGGCAACCTGGACCACCTGGTGCTGCTGTCCCGCGACGCCGAGTTCCGCCAGGTCTACGGCGTGGCCGACCTGGTGCTGGCCGATGGGGCGCCGGTGGTCTGGCTGTCGCGCCTGAACCGGGGTGGCCGGGCGCTGCGCGAGCGCGTGGCCGGCAGCGACCTGTTCTGGGAGATGGCCCGCGCCTCGTCCTCGACCGGGATCCGCCTGTTCCTGCTCGGCGGCGCGCCCGGCGCGGCGGACGCCGCCGCCGAGGCGGTGCGGCGGCGCTACCCGTCGGCCCAGATCTGCGGGACCGACTGCCCGCCCGCCGCCCGCTTCGACGACCCGGAGGAGCAGGAGCGCATCCGCCGCGTCGTCCGCGAGGCCCAGCCGGACATCCTGCTGGTCGCCTTCGGAGCGCCCAAGCAGGAGAAGTGGATCGCCGCCCACAAGGACGAAATCGGTGTCCCGGTGTCCATCGGCGTCGGCGGCACGTTCGAGATGGCGAGCGGCATCGTCAAGCGCGCGCCGCAGTGGGCGCAGCGGTGCGGCCTGGAGTGGGCCTTCCGCTGCGCCCAGGAGCCGGGCCGCCTGTTCCGCCGCTACTTCCTCAAGGACCTGCCGTTCCTGGCGCTGCTGACGTCCCGCGCCCTGGCGGCCCGCGTCCGTGCGTGATCTCACTGCGTCAGCTCGATTCCGCTGACTTTGGCGTTGTCTCGGAGGGTGGTGAATTGGATCACGACCCTCCCATTGCCGTCCGCCGTGACCGGCAGGCTCTCCACGACGGCCCTGTCCTTGCCCCCGGCGGCGGCGAACACGTCGAAGTTCGTCAGCACCTGCAACCCGTTGACGGACACGTTGAAGAGCCTGCGCCCGGCGCTGGTCCAGTAGATCTCGGTGAAGTGCAGGCGCAGGGTGTAGGCCGCGCCGGGGGTGAGTCCGGGGAGGGTGTAGGCGAAGTTGCCGTAGCGCTCGGTCTGGTAGACGGCCTGGGGCGCGGGGTCAGTGACGCCCGCCGTGGAGACGCCCGCCGTGGTGTGGGCGGCGGTGCCGCCGCTGTAGTCCGTGTCGGCGGCGAACGCGCCCGCCGCGCCCCCGCCCGCGTTGAGGGCGATGCCCGTCGGGGCCGGAGCGGCGACGGTCACGGCCGCCGATCCCGTCGCGGTCCCGCTTGTCGCCGTGACCGTGTAGGTTCCGGCGGTGACGCCTGCGGCGAACAGGCCGCCCGCGCTGATCGTCCCGGCGGCGCTCGGCACGCTCCAGGTGACCGGGGCGCCGGCGATGGGGGAGCCGAACTGGTCGCTGACGGCGGCGGCGAACTGCTGGGTCTGCCCCGTGGTGACCGTGGCCGTGGCCGGGCTGACGGTGAGCGCGGTCGGCGTCTGGGTGACGACGACGGTGACGTTGCTGGAGGCCGTCAGGCCGGACGAGTCGCGGACCGTGACCTGAACGGGATAGCTGCCCGCGCCGGTGAAGGTCGCGGTCGTCCCGGCGGAACTCGTGGTGCCGTTGGGGCTGAAGCTGACCCCGGCGGGGCCGGACCAGGTGTAAACAAGGGAGCCTGCCCCGCCGGGATCGGTCGCGGAGACAGACAGGCCCGCCGTCGTGCCGCTGACGGGGTTGGGGGTGGCCGTCGCCGCCGCCGTGATCGTCGGGCCGGCTGGCGGCGTACTCGTCGGGGCCGTGCTGGGCACGATTTCGATTCCGCTGACCTTGGCGTTGTCTCGGAGGGTGGTGAATTGTATCACGACCCTCCCATTGCCGTCCGCCGTGACCGGCAGGCTCTCCACGATGGCCCTGTCCTTGCCCCCGGCGGCGGCGAACACGTCGAAGTTCGTCAGCACCTGCAACCCGTTGACGGACACGTTGAAGAGCCTGCGCCCGGCGCTGGTCCAGTAGATCTCGGTGAAGTGCAGGCGCAGGGTGTAGGCCGCGCCGGGGGTGAGTCCGGGGAGGGTGTAGGCGAAGTTGCCGTAGCGCTCGGTCTGGTAGACGGCCTGGGGCGCGGGGTCAGTGACGCCCGCCGTGGAGACGCCCGCCGTGGTGTGGGCGGCGGTGCCGCCGCTGTAGTCCGTGTCGGCGGCGAACGCGCCCGCCGCGCCCCCGCCCGCGTTGAGGGCGACTGCCGCTGGCGCGGCGGGTGCGGTCACGGTGGCTTGCGCGGTGCCGGTGGCGGCCCCCTGGGTGGCGGTGACGGTGTACGGACCACCCGGCGCGGCGGCGGTGAACAGGCCGCCCGCGCTGACGCTCCCGGCGGCGCTCGGTACGCTCCAAGTCGGCGTGACGGGCATGGCCGCGCCGAACTGGTCCGTGCCTGCGGCGGCGAACTGCTGGGTCTGGCCGGTGCTCAGGGTGACGGAGGCCGGGGTGACGGTGACTTGGGAAGGCGTCTGGTTGACCGTGACGGCGACGGTGGCCGTCGCGCTCTGGCCCGCCGTGTCCCCGGCTGTGACCGTGAAGCTGTAGTTCCCCGCCTTTGTGAAGGTCGCCGTCGTGCTGCCGGCTGAGGCTGTGCCGTTGAGGCTATAAGTGACGGGGGCGGGGCCGGTGGCCGACCAGGTGAAGGCGAGTGTCTGGCCCTGCGGCACGGTCGCCTGCGCGTACAGAGTCGTGGTCGTGCCCACGACCGTCGCCGGGTTCGCGCCGGACGAGGTCACGGCGACGGCCACGGGCGGGGTGACGGAGACTTCGTTGGACGGCACGGCGACACCCGACGCGCTGAGGGCGGTGACGACATAATAATACGCCGTGCCGCCGGTCACGCCCAAGTCGGTGTAAGTCTGTGTGGTCGCGGCCAGCCCGGCCTGGAGGGGTGTGGCCCCCTCGGCCCCGCTGGTCACGGCGCGGTAGACGCTGTAGCCGGTCGCGCCGGGAACCGGGGTCCACGTCAGCACGACGCCGGAGCCGGACGCGCCGGCCGCGGCCGTCAGCGTCGGCCCGGCGCTCGGCCCGGCGACGAGGTCCGCGAGCAGGCTCGCGCCGTTGAACGTGCCGAGGCCGGTCGTGTCGTCGTAACCGGGCACGGCGGAGAAGTACCCGTTGCTGCCGTTGCTGCCGGTCGTGACGTCGTAAAAGTCGTTGATGTAGGAGCCGTAAAGGCCCTGTCCGATGGCGTACAGGAGCGGGTTGGCGAAGCCGAGCGGCTGCTTGCCGGTGGCGGCGCGCTCCTGATTGACCAGGGCCGTGAAGGCAGCCCACAGCGGGGCGGCGCAGGAGGTGCCGCCGTAGAGCGCCCAGCCCCCGTTCAGGCTGATGGCGTAACCCGTATAAGGGTTCGAGTCCAGCGCGACATCAGGGACGTTGCGCATGGCCGTCGAGGCGTTCGATGCCGGGCCAATAAGTGGCAACTGCCAGAACGGGATCGGCCACACGGCGCTCGCGCCGCCGCCGCCGCTGCCCCAGGCCGACTCGGAGGCGCGGACGCCGCCCGCGCCGAGCGTGAGCGTGGTCCCGCCCGTGCCGGTCACATACGGCTGTGAGGCGGGGTCATCCACCGAGAGCGTCCTGCCGTCGTCATAAGCGCCGCTGTCACCGGCCGCCGCGTAGAGCGTCTGCCCCTGCGCGGCCATCTGGGCGAAGATCGGGGCCTCGGCGGCGATGAAGCTGGAGCCGCCCTCGTCCTCCGCCAGACCCCACGAGGTGCTGACCTGCTTGGCCTGGTCGTCCAGCGCGATCCGGCTGTAGGTGTCCAGCAGGCCCTGGCCGCTGTTCGGCCCCTCGTAGACCAGAATGCTGCCGACGCCGGGCGCGAGGGCCATCTGCAGCTCGATGTCCAGCGTCACCTCCGCCTGGCCCGCCCCCAGCGCGCCGGGGCCGCCGTCCACGGGGATGGCCGTCACCGCCGGGAACTGGGTCACGCCGAGCTGCGACTGGAACTGGTTCTCATACGCCGTGATGTCGGCGGGCTTGTAGCCGTCCAGCTCGAACACGGCCAGGGTCTGCCCCGCCCCGTTGACGGATGCCGGCAGGCCGGACAACTGATAGGCGGCCCGGATGTCGGCGGGGGACAGGCCGCCGCCGGGGCCCGTCCCGATCTGGAGCGGGTCGGCCAGGGCCGTCACGTCCGGCGCGGCGGCCCTGGGAACGAGGTGCGGCTGCCAGACGGCGCTGTCGTCCAGGCCGACCACGCCGACCAGCAGCGGCGCGACGGCGGCGGGGACCTGCGGCTCCCGGTCGGGCGCGTGGAAGTGCCGCCCACGGGCGTCCACCATGCGCCGCAGGTGGACGCCGAACGCGGCCTCCACGGCGGCGGAGGGGGCCTCCACATGGAGCAGCAGGCGATTCGCCGTCGTCCCCGTGACGGCCAGCCCGCGCGCGCGAGCGAAGGCCGCGACGGCGGCGTACTGCGCGGGGGTGGGGCTGAAGCGGTCCGCGAACTGGGCGGGCGTCAGGAAGCGTCCGTACAGCGGGTCGGCGGGGTCGTACAGCCGCCGCAGCAGCCTGTCCAGGCCCCGCGGGTCGCGTGGGGCCAGCGCCAGGGTCAGCGGGATCGGCTCCGTCGGCGCGACCGGGCCGGTGACGCTCGCGGCGGCGGCGGCGGACGTGCGGTGTCCGGCCAGGGGAACCAGGCCGTCGCCGAAGGCCCGTCCGGCGGCGCAGGCCAGCAGCAGGCCGAGAATCGCCGCCAGACGGCGAGGGCATAATATCATCATAATGCTCCCATTATACGGCAATCGTCTCGAAAAAGCCAGCAAAAGGAGACCGCCGAACCGCCGTGTTCGCCCTCCTCCAAGCCAGACATATCGGGTACAATGTCCGCCGACACTGGCGACACCGGAACACGCGCGGCCCCGGCGACGCACACTCAGGAGACCACATGACGACGATTGAAACACTGACGCCGGGCGTCCACCCCGTTCCCGGCGTCCGGCGGGCGCTGATCACCGGCGTGACGGGCCAGGACGGCTCCTTCCTCGCCGAGCTGCTGCTCGCCAAAGGCTACGAGGTCTTCGGAACCGTGCGCCGCGCCTCCACCGAGAACTTCGAGCGCATCAGCCACCTGCGCGACCGGATCACCTTGGTCCAGGCCGACCTGCTGGACCAATACTCTTTGATTGACGCCGTGCAGACTGTCCGCCCCCGCGAGGTCTACAACCTGGCCGCCCAGTCGTTCGTGCCGACCTCCTGGGGACAGCCCGTCCTGACCGGCGAGTTCACCGCCCTGGGCGTCACCCGGCTGCTGGAGGCGGTCCGGCTGGTGGACCGGAGCATCCGGTTCTACCAGGCGTCCTCCTCGGAGATGTTCGGCAAGGTGCTGGAGGTGCCCCAGAACGAGGACACCCCGTTCTACCCGCGCTCCCCCTACGGCGTCGCCAAGGCCTACGGCCATTACATCACGGTCAACTACCGCGAGTCCTACGACCTGTATGCCTGCTCCGGCATACTTTTTAATCATGAAAGCGAGCGCCGCGGGTTGGAGTTCGTCACGCGCAAGGTCACGGACGGCGTGGCGCGCATCAAGCTGGGGCTGGCCAGGGAACTGCGGCTGGGCAACCTGGACGCCAAGCGCGATTGGGGCTACGCCAAGGACTATGTGGAGGCGATGTGGCTGATGCTGCAGCAGCCGGGGCCGGATGATTATGTGGTGGCGATGGGCGAGACGCACTCCGTGGAGGAACTGGTGGACGTGGCCTTCACGCGCGTCGGCCTCTCCTGGCGGGACCACGTCGTGACCGACCCGGCCTTCGTGCGGCCCGCCGAAGTGGACCTGCTGATCGGCGACCCCTCCAAGGCCAAAGAGAAGTTGGGCTGGACGCCGAAGACCACGTTCCGCGGCCTGGTGGAGCTGATGGTGGACGCCGACATGGCCCGCCTGTCCCGCCTCCAGTCCGAGGGCCGCATCTAGGGATCGCACCTATGCGGATATTGATTACCGGCGCGAGCGGCTTTGTCGGGACACACCTGATTCGACTGCTCCGGCAGACCGAGCCGGGGGCGCGGATCGTCGGCGTCTCTCACGGCCCGACGCCCTCCGGGGAAGACGCCCACGTGCGCCACGTGTCGGGCGACATCACCGATGAGGCCGCGACCCGTGCCCTGATCCGTGAAGTACGCCCCGACCACCTGTATCATCTGGCCGGGGCGGCGTCCGGGGCGGGCCGGGACGTGGCGGCGATCCGCCGGGCCAACGTGGAAGGGACGCGCGCCGTGATGGCGGCGGCGTCCGAGGAGGCCCCGCTGGCGCGGATTCTGTTCACCTCCACCGGCTATGTCTACGGCGACTGCGACCCGGAGCGTCCGGCCCAAGAAAGCGACGCCCTGCGCCCGGTCGGCCCCTACGCCGAGAGCAAGCGGGACGCGGAAGGGTTCGCGCGCGCGGCGGGCGCGGTGACGGTCCGCGCCTTCAACCACACGGGGCCGGGGCAGGGGACGGGCTTCGCCGCCGCCGCCTTCGCCGCCCAGGTGGCCGCCATCGAGCGCGGCGCGCAGCCGCCGGAACTCCACGTCGGCAACCTGGAGGCGCGGCGCGACTTCCTGGACGTGCGGGATGTGGTGCGGGCGTATTATGGTTTGATGACGCGCGGGGAGCCAGGCGCGGTCTACAACGTCTGCCGGGGCGACGCCGTCACGATGCAAGGCCTGCTGGACGGGCTGCTCGCACTGGCGCGCGTCCCCATCGCCGTCACCCCCGACCCGGCGCGGATGCGCCCCGCCGACATCGCCGTCTCCGTCGGCGACCCCGCCAGACTCCGCGCCGCGACGGGCTGGTCCCCGGAACTCTCTCTCCCACAGACCCTGGCCGACACCCTGGACTGGTGGCGCGGCCAGCCCGTCCCTGCCGCCTGAGCCGCGTTCCTCCGCTCTGACACAGCAACATTGCCACCATCGAAAAGCGGGACCCACCTGCCGACAATCAGAGGGCATCCCGATGCGGTGCCCGATCTGCCGGAGGAGTGACCCCACCACCATGAAGCGGTTCTTTTGGCTTTGCGCCTTGCTCATAACGTTGACGGCCCGATGCGGGGCCGGGACCCTGACCCCGTACACCGACCCAAACCAGTTCCTCAAGGTACCCTTCGGGGCCTACTCGCCCTGGGCGCAGCCGTGGCGGGCCTATCTGGAGACGATGCCCGCGACCACGTTCCTGAACGGGACCGGCATCAACTACCAGGGCAACGGCAGCCCGGACCTGGAGGTGCAGCAGCTCGCCCGGCACGGCATCGCGCACATCCGCCTGGAGATCGGCTGGGGCAGCGTGGACTTCGCGGATGAGACCCGGCTGGACAACGCCGCCCGGCTGGCCCCCATCCTCCAGGCGTGCCGCAAGTACGGGGTGCGCCCGCTGATCCTGCTGAACGCCCACCAGGGCGCTCCCTGCCCGGTCCAATTTTTCTCCCGCACGGTCGCGGCGGACGCCGCCGCCGGACAAAATACCGTCCAACTCACCAGCGTGGCCGGGCTGACCGTGGGCTACAGCGGCCTGTCCAACTTGAGCGACTATTGGGCGGCGGAGGGCCTGATCACGGCGATCAACGGCAATACACTCACCCTGTCCAAGCCGCTGCCCCACGCCCTGGCGGCGGGCGCGGTCGTGCCGATGGCGACGCTGAAGTACCGGCCCTTCTCCGACTCCTCCACGGCGGACTACGCGGCGACCCTGGCCGGCTGGGAGCGCTATGTGACCACCGTGGGCACGTTCGTCGCCGCCTGCATGGACACCGGCAACCCGCAGGACGCCGGATTCGATCTGGAGGTCTGGAACGAACTGACCTTCGGCTCGCACTTCCTCAACGTCAACGATTATTATAACCCGCCCCTGGAGCCGACTTACAAATCCAGCGACACCTGGTCCGAACTGCCCCAGGCGACGGCGCTGGTCGCCGCCGAAAACCCGACCGTTTTCGCGGGCGTCGGCATCAGCGACGGCTTCGCCAACACCATCCCCTGGCCGGCCTCATCGCAGCAGCCGCTCGGCGTCTCGGCCATCAGCAAGCACCCCTACCAGGGGCGTAAGACGTTCCCCATGACCATGCCCTCCGGCCAGGAGGCGATCAACGGGCTGCTCCAGGTGGACAGGACCGGCTACCAGCCGTCCTACACGGAGCTGTTCCCGGAGTACTTCGCCTGCGACATCCAGACCGAAAATCTGGAGCGCGACATGGGGCCCATCACGTCGAGCCTCTACGGCACGATGCACGGGCGGGACGCCCGGACGCCGCCGGTGTCCGTCTGGCTCACCGAGGTCGGAATCGCGCCGGATCAAGATGACCCCACGGTGGACGCGCCGACGGCCCTATACCTCAAGGCCAAGACGACGGCCCGCTACTTCTGCTTCTATCTGAACAAGGGCGTCACGCTGATGACGCTGTTCAACGACTGCGCCGGTGACCGGGACTTGGGCTTGGTCAGCGACGCCTTCCTGACGCTCGCCAAAACGCCCGGCGCGGTCTATCCCGCCGATGACACCGCCCTGACCTCGCCCGCCCTGCAAGTGACGGGCAACATCGCGCAGGTCATGCGCACCGACCTGGACCCGACGCTGACCCCGGCGACCACGCGCCTCCTCACGCTGCTGAGCGTCGCCGACACGCATGACAACGCCCAGTTCGCGGGCGACGGCACGCCCGGCCACCCGCCGCTGTACGACCGCGACGTGTTCGCGTTCCTGCCCTTCCAGGCCAACGCCCACCGGTTCGTCATCCCGTACTACGTCGTGACGCGCGACATCCGGCACGTCTACGATGCGTCCCAGATGGGCGGACACCAGTACGATATGCCGGCGGAGGCGTTCACGCTGACCATCAGCGGCCTGCAAGCCCTGGACACGGTGAGCGCCTATGACCCGATGACCGACCAATCCGTGCCGGTCACGGTCGTGTCCGCCACCGGCTCCACGGCGACTCTCCAGGTCCAGGCGACTGATTCGCCCCGGCTGCTCGTGATTCAGGAAAAAAAAACCGGCGTAAGCCTGCCCGCTCCGTCCGGTCTGGCGGCCACGGCCGGAAACGGCCAAGTCGCCCTGTCCTGGGCCACCGCCGCCGGGGCCGCGTCCTACAACCTCTACCGGTCCACAGTCTCAGGCGCGGAGGGCGGCACGCCCTACCAGACCGGCCTGACCGCGACGGCCTTCACGGACACGTCCGTGACGGACGGGACCACTTATTACTACAAAGTCACGGCGGTCGGGGCCGGGGAAAGCGCGCCGTCCAATGAGGCGCAGGCGACGCCCCTCGGCCCGCCCACGCTGACCGCTGCCGCTGCCGCGAACCCATCCGCCGTCACCGGCACGACCACTCGGCTGTCCGTCCAGGCCCAGGACCCGCAGGGGCAGGCCCTGACCTACACCTGGTCGGCGACCGGCCCCGCCGCCGTCACCTACAGCGCCAACGGCACCGCGAGCGCCGCCGTCACGACGGCCACGTTCACGAAGCCCGGCTCCTACACCTTCACGGTCACGGTGAAGAACGCCGGGGGCCTGAGCGCATCGGGATCGGTCGCCGTCACGGTGACGCAGACCGTGACCGGCATGGCCGTCACCCCGGCCACGGCCACCGTCGCTCCGGGGGGCCGACAGCAGTTCCAGGCCGCCGCCACCGACCAGTTCGGCGGCGCGATGCCCATCACGCCCGCCTGGTCGGTCAGCGGCGGCGCCATCAGCCCCGGCGGCCTCTACACCGCCGGCCCCACCGGCGGCACCGTCACGGTCACGGCGGCACAGGGCCTGGCCGGGGCGGCCCACGCCGCGCTCGCGCCGGCCGCCGCGCCGAGTGCAACGTCCGCCCCCCGGACCGCGACCGCCCTGGTCACGGTCGCCTTCCCGGCCCCGCCCGCCGGTGTCCGCATCAACGCCGGGGGCGGCGCGGCGGGCTCGTTCGCCGCCGACGGGCATTACAGCGGCGGCCGCACCGCCCACACCGCGGCGGCCGCCTCCACGGCGGGCGTCACAAATCCCGCGCCGCAGGCCGTCTACCAGAGTGAGCGCTACGGCAACTTCGCCTACACCGTGCCGAACCTCACCCCCGGCGCGGCCTACACCCTGCGCCTCCACTTCGCCGAGATCTACTGGAACGGACCTGGACAGCGCCTCTTCAACGTCGCCGTCAACGGCAGCCTGGTTCTGCGAAACTTCGACGTGTTCGCCGCCACCGGGGGCAGGAACAGGGCCGTCGTGGAGCAGTTCCCCGTCACCGCCAGCGGCACCGGCCGGATCACCGTCACGTTCACCACCCTGCGCGACAACGCCAAAGTCAGCGGAATCGAGATTGTGCCCGGCGCGGCCCCGACAAGTACACCGCCCGCGGCGGGCACTCCCGCCTACGAGGTCAACGCGGGCGGGGGCGTCACCGGGGCCTACGGCGCGGACGCGGACTTCTCCGGCGGCGTCACCGCCGCCAACAACGATTCCATCACCACGTCGGGCGTGTCTGACCCCGCGCCGCAGGGGGTGTACCAAAGCGAGCGCTACGGCAGCTTCACCTACACCGTGCCGAACCTGACGCCCGGCACGGCCTACACCCTGCGCCTGCACTTCGCTGAAATTTATTGGACCCGCGCCGGGCGCAGGCTCTTCAACGTCGCCGTCAACGGGTCGCAGGTGCTGACGGACTTCGACGTGTTCGCGGCGGCGGGGGGCAAGAACAGGGCCGTGGTGGAGACATTTCCGGTCAGGGCCGACGCCTCCGGGCGGGTCGTGATCCAGTTCACCATCCTCCGAGACAACGCCAAGGTCAGCGGCATCGAGCTGACGCACTGATGGAGAAGGGGAGAGAAGGTGGTTGGATTTCGCCCCGGCACTGGAAGTGCCGGGCTGGGGGCCTGCGGCCAGCCGTCCTGCGGACGGAAGACTCTCGGTGACGTTCTGCTCTTGCGTCCGCAGGACGCCCGGCGTCTTCGCCCACGAGCCAGGGGTTTTCAACCCCTGACTTCAACCCCGGCAAGCGAGTCTACTCCCACACGCACAACGATTCAACATATGCCGCCGAGCCGTCACGGAGCCAGCCGTCGAGCTGGGCCTGGTCCTTGAGTTGCTGGCCCCGGCGACGGCCGACGGCGGCGAAGCGGCAATCCCACTCCGGCAGCGCCGTCATGTCCCCCCACAGTTTTTCGAACTGGGCGACCGGGAACACGTCCTCCTGGCCCTGGCCCCAGCGGCGCTTCACGTCCTTGAGCGTGACATAGGTGGGCATCCGGGCGGCCACGGCGCGGATGGACCGGGCGACTTTGGCGTCGTCGGGGAGGTCGGCGCGGGAAAGGCCGAACAGGGCCAGCAGGGCGTTGATCGTGACCCAGGTGGTCAGGGAGTTGTAGTAGGACAGGGCGAACTCGTCTTCCTCACGCGGCATGGCGAGGCCCTCCACCAGCCGGACGCGGCCATCCACGCGGGCCAGACCACCGCCACGGTCTTCGAGCCGTCGCGGGATCACCTCCACCGTCATCGCCGCGCCGGACTCGATGTGCCGCCCCAGCAGGCCGGGGTCGGCGTCCGCGCCGAGCGTGTCAATGTTGTGGACCATCAGGTACTGCAACTGCGGCCGCTGTTCCAGGAGCGCCCTGAGGACGCCGTTGCGGAGCATATTGGGAACCTCGTACCAGTGGCCGACCGGGTGCAGGCACTGGGAGGGCAGGTTGTCCGTGTAGTCGCCCGCCTCGCCGACGCCCCCGGCCCAGGCGATCAGGGCGGCCCGGCCACTCTCGCGCATCTTCTGCGCCTGGGCGTCCAGCGCCTGCTGCGGCATCACCTCCCAGGCGAAGCGCAGGTCGCGCACCGTCGGCACCATCCGCAGGCCGATGGCCCGGCCCGGCGACAGGATGACGGGGCCGGGGTAGCCGTAGTCGTCCTCGGACGCCAGGAAGTCCGCGATGGGGCCGTGGGTCAGGTGGCTGGTGGTGAAGACGTGGGGCAGGGGCCGTCCATAAATGCTGCCGATGCGGCGGCTCTTGGCGAGGTGGGTCTCCACGAACGTCCGGTGGCGTCCCGCCATCTTGGCGAAGGGGTGCAGGGCTTTGACCACGCCCGCGCCCTGGGTCCAGCGGCTGCCCACGCCCGCCGCCAGCGTGACCACGGCCAGCGCCCCCGCCGCCAGGGCCGCCGCGCCCCGCGCCGCCGTGGCGTCCGGGAGGGCCTGGAGGGCGTCAAACACGTCGCCGGGCTGCACGTCCTCGATAGTGCTGCTGACCGGCAGCCGATTCTGCGCCAGGCCGATGCGGCCGCTTTTGAGGTCCGCCCGAATCTGCTCGTGCGCCGTGCTGTCGAAGCCGTTGGCCAGGAGCAGCGAGTGCAGGTCGCCTCCGGCCTCGGTCGGCGCGGCGCGCGGCAGCAGGCGGTCAAAGAGGGTCTGCACCATGCCGCCCAGTTCCGGGCGGGTGCGGCAGGCGGCGGCGAAGGCGTCCAGTTCGGCCCGGCGTCCGGCGGGCAAGCGGCGCGGGTCCAGGCGCATCAGGGCGGGCACGGCCAGGGCGTAGTAGGCCGACGGCAGCGGCGCGTCTGCCCCGGACAGCAGTTCCCCCACGGTGCCGCGCTCGTTGATGGCGAAGTCGTAGACCACCGGCTCCATGGCGAACGGCAGGGCGTGTTCCAGGCGGCGCTTGGCCGCCGACATCGTCGCCTGCAAGTGTTCCTGCGCCTCGGCCTTGCGCGCGGGGTCCACGATGAAGCCCATGCCGCCCCCGGCCATGCCGCCCAGCATCCAGAAGCCCCAGAAGTCCGCGCCGAACTGCGCCCGCGTCTCCCGGATCAGCGTCTCCGTGTAGAGATTACTGGCCCAGGGGATGATACTTTGGAGCGGGCCGAAGAAGTTGCGCGTGGTCGCCGCGCCCAGGGCGTGGATGTCCCCAGCCTTCAAATCGCCCAATATCTCGTCCAGCACCCGCCCGGCGTCTTGACGGGCGGCCCACTCTTGCGGCGAGCGCAAGAGGTACTTCTCCGTGACCATCTCCAAGATGGGGCCGACGTTCTGCGCCATGCCCCCGTGAACCAGCACCAGGCTGTCTTGTAACTTCGCCCGTGTTTCGTCCGAAGCGTCGTTCCGGTCCAGAATTCGATGGCCCGGCAGCAACCGCCCCCGGCTGACGCCCCATTCGGGGTCTCCCGGCGCGGCGGGTTGGCCTTCAATGAGCTTGATGCCCGGCCAGACGCCGCCCGAATCCTGCCAGCCGCCGCCGGAGCCGGCGATCCACTCGCCCAGGATCGCGCGGGCGGCGACCAGACGCCGCTCGCCCTCGTCCAGCGGCCCAGTTAGCGACCGGGTCTGGCCCGTCGCGCGCATACAGGCCGCGATCAGCGCGGCCAATAAATTCGTGGAGACGGCCAGCCGGGAGCCTTTCGGGATGCCGTTGACGCTGGAGACGATCTCGATGCCGCGCCCCGGCCCGACCAGCCGTGCCAGCAGGTCCGGCAGGCCCTGCCCGGAGCCTTCCATGCCCGGCGGGACCAGGCCGGAGGCGATCAGGGCGGCTTTGAGCAGGCCGAGATAGTCGCGGGCGAAGTCGAACATCTCGTCCAGCGTGTCCACCTCCGCCGACGCGCCCAGGTCCACCGACGCCAGCCGGATCACCGGCTCGTCAATGACCCGGAAGTACGCCTCCACCGGCGGGCGCGGCGCGGCTCCGCCGCCCCGGACGGCCAGGTCCACGGAGACATTCAGGACGCGCGCGCCCTCCGGGTGGTCCATGCCCAGGAAGAAGATGTCGCTCCACGCGCTGTGCGTCAGGTCCATGCGCACGGGGGTCCGCTCCCGCAGGATGGGGAACGTGCCGCCCGCGCCCGCGCGCAGCAGTTCGGGCCGGACGCGCAGGGGCTGGTCGCCGGGGTGGCCTAGGCGGAACATCCACTGGTTGCCGCGCACGGAGCGCACCGAGCGGCGCACCTGGTCGGCCAGGGTCTGGAATCCCAATCGGTGGTAGGCGGCGGCGAGGGCGCTGGAGAGCGCGTCGCTGGGGCCGTGCTGGGCCTGCGCCGCCCCGAACACCCGGACGGCTTCTTCAAAGCGCCGCCCCAGCAGGTGTTCGTACCCGGCGAACGGGATGTGGCCGCCGGGGGGACAGTCGGCCTTGGACGGGACGTGGAACCGGTGGATGGCGTACAGGAAGAAGGCCGCCCGGACGCGCTCATAGAGGCTGTCGCTGGTGTGCCGGAACGCCTCCAACTCGGCGGCCTCGGCCAGTAGCGCCGGGAGGGACGCTCCGTGGCACCAGGCGTCCATCGGGCGGTCGCGCTCCTGGGGGTCGGGGGACGTGATGATGCCGACCAGGGTTCCGGTCATTCCCCCGCCTCCGCGCCCATCGCGTCCTGAGCCAGCAGCTCGCACAGCCCGGCCAGCACCTCCACGCGGTCCGGGCCGCTCAGGGCGAGGGCGAGCTGGGCCGTCAGCAGCCCGTAGCGGGCGTCAATGGCGTGGCGTCGGCCCTGAATCTCCAGCGCCAGGTACTGATCCCGCTCGGCCAGTTGTCCCAGTACGCCGGACAGCGACGCGCCGCCGTCCCCGTCCGCCAGTCGCTCATCGAGCAGGCCCATGACCGAGGCGGGCAGGACGTGCAGGCCGAAGAAGCACAGGTAGTAGCCCGCGCGCAGGCCGGGGACGATCAACGACTGCTCGGCCTCGGTCGGCGTGGGCTTCTCCAGGACGCGCTCCACGCGGTACAGGTCCGGGGTGCCGGGGACGCGCCGCCCGCCGACGGCCCCGAAGCGCGGTAGCAGAGTCTCGCGCGTCGGCTGGACGCCGGACAGGGCCGCGCAGTCGTGGGCCTGCGCGGCCTCCACGAGCTGCAGGGCGCAGCCGCGCCGAGCGCGGCTGACGAAGACGTGGTCGCCGACCATGTGCAGGAACGGGTCGCCGCCGACGAAGTCCCCGGCGCACCGGACGGCGTGGCCGTAGCCGCGCGGGGCGTCCTGCGCCACGAACGTCAGCCGCCCGCCGCCCGCCGCCTGCCGGTATGCGTCCTCGTCGCCGGGGTGGACGACCACGCAGATGTCCTCCACGCCCGCCTGCCGCGCCTCCCCGACCAGCACGGCTAGGACGGACTTGGTCTCGCCATCGCGGTCCACAAGTGTTTGCAGGGGCAGGGCGCGCTGGCCGGGCGCGGCGGCGGTGATGACGGCCTTTTGTATCTTCACACAGGCTCCCTTAGAAGTGGGGTCATGTGTCTATTATGGCAGATGGGGACAGCAAAAATGAGCGAAGGAACCGGGCGCGCGCACCGCGAATATCCCCGGCGGCACTTCAGGAGGTCCCTTCATGTTCAGTCCCCTCGGCTCGCTGCCGCTGCTGCGGCCCGGCGTCCTCACCCGGCGCGTCTCGTCCTACGACCGCAGCGGGGGCAACAACGACTTCGTCCGCGTGGAGGCCGGGGAGACGAAGACGCTCGCCGAGATCGCCGGGGCGGGCGTCGTCAAGCACCTCTGGTTCACGCTGGGGTGCGACGACCCGTTCATCCGGCGCAATGCCGTCCTGCGGATGTTCTGGGACGGCGAGGCCGAGCCGTCGGTGGAGGTCCCGCTGGGAGACTTCTTCGGGCAGGGCTGGAGCGAGCAGTATCTGTGGGCGTCCCTGCCGCTGGCCGCCGCGCCGCGCGGGGGCGGCGCGCTGAACTGCTACTTTCCCATGCCCTTCGGCGACGGGGCGCGGCTGGAGATCGAGAACCAGTCGGACAAGCCCATCAGCCACCTCTACTATTACGTGGACCATGAACTGCACCCCGATGGCCTACCCAGCGAGATGGGCCGCTTCCACGCCTGGTGGAACCGTCAGCGGCCCGGCCCCGAGACGGGCCAGGGCGACCGGGAGAACGAGTGGGAGACGCTGGGCGTCCAGCCGAAGAACCCGTCGGACGCAAACAACCATGTCATCGTCCACGCCGAGGGCGCGGGGCACTACGTCGGCGTGAACTACTTCGTGGACTCGCCGACGCCGCTCTGGTACGGCGAGGGCGACGATATGTTCCTGGTGGACGGCGAGCCGTGGCCCGGCTCCCTGCACGGCACCGGCACGGAGGATTATTTCAACTCGGCGTGGTGTCCCAAGGAGTTGTACGCGCACCCCTACTTCGGCTACGCGCGGGTGAACGGGGAGACGGGGTTCCTGGGCCGGACGCACTGCTACCGGTTCCACCTGGAAGACCCGGTGTTCTTCGGGAAGTCCCTGCGGGCGTCCATCGAACACGGCCACGCCAATTCCCTGACGCTGGACCTGGCGACGGTGGCGTATTGGTACCAGACGGAGCCGCACCGCCCGTTTCCTGCCATGCTTCCCAAGGAGGCACGTCAGCCGCTGCCGCCCATCGGCCCCGTGGACATCCACCGCTGGCGCGACGCCTGGCGGCGCGAGCAGGGCGGCGGCCCGCTCTGGGGCAACGAGGGACTGCCGGAGGGGACAAAGATCGGCTGATAAAGCGCCGTCATCGCCCGACGGGCGGCGGTGGCCAGACGCCGTGAGATGCGTGGGGCTGAGGGTTGAACACGACGGGATTCAGGCGCAGGCGGTTTGCGCGCCGGTTCCAGGCGCGTAGCTTCCCAAGGTCCAAGAGAACCGCAAAGGAAAACAGGATCAGACCTACGATGATCTGCTCCCAGATGAAGCCGATAATATGCGAATGCGCTTTCCTGACGAGGTACGTCAAGAAAAGCCAAACGAGCTTTTCCTGCACTCTGTACGAAGCGCGAGGAAACTGCGTCGCCACGGAGTGAGCCGCCAGGTGGGTGGCGAAAGCCACGACCCCAATGAACACAATCAGGCTGTAGGTGAGGATGAAGACAAGGCTTTGGCAGACGGCATGACCTGCCAAAGAAAGATAGCCGATAGGCTCCGTCTGGAGATGATTTCTTCGCGGGAACGAGAACGCTGATCTGCGGTTCAGCGGCTCAGACTTTTCCAGAAGGCGGTCGTGCCAGTGGTCGTAGCGTTGCAGCCAGCGCCCCCTATCTCTCATAGTGCCTCAATCACCACCTCGCCGCCCTCTGCGCCTTCGATGTGGAGGTGGCTCTCATCGAGCAACATCATTCCGAGCAGGGGATGACCGGGGAGCGCAAGCACCTCAACGGCCCGCTCGTCGCCCTGCCATTCCAGAGCGAGAGAGTAGACGGAACACACTTCCTCACGGCCGCTTGCCATGAGAACTGAACGTTCCTCCTCGAAGGTCGCTTCCAGTTGTCCGATGAGACGCTCAGGGATGGCAAGTTCACCCTCGAACCCGGTGTCAACGACAAATTCAACGGTCCGTGGGCCATTCAATCCTGGTAATGACAAACGAACTAAGGGTGAGTGTTGCCGAACGCGGCCTAAAATCACTGGCTGGCCTTGTCCGGGTCGATAGTTTCTCGCTCCGCTTGGAACGCATCTCGTAATCTTCCTGCGAGAATCCGTCCGGCGAGAGCGTAATCGGGTGCCGGGCCGACGCGCATGGTCATGTAGCCGCCTTCGGGGTGACGCTTTCGCATCTCGCGGGAAGCGTAGGTTGGGTTCGCGGCGGTGAGGTAGTCGCCGGAGGCAGGATGGATCGCCAAACCCTTGCCGTTCTGGTCCGGCTCCAGGATAGCCTTCAGCGTTTCGTCATAAAAGGCGAGGGCGCTGCGAACGACCTCAGACATCTCTTCGCGCGGCGTCCCAATCGTCAACTCGTGCGACATGGCGATTGCCTCCCAACCGTATTTTACCTCAACGCGCGGCTTGAGCGGCCTCGGCGAGCAGGCCGTAGCGCAGGCCGCGTGCGCTGACGGTGAAGCGGTCGGCGTGGAAGTGCGCGAGGAGACGGCTGAGGATGAGCGCGCCGCCGATGATGACGTCGGCGCGGGCGGATTCCAGGCCGGGAAGCTGCCGCCGTTCGGCCAGGGGCATGGAGCGGAAGCGGGCCAGGGCGTTGGAGACGTCCTCGGCGGAGAGCGTCATGGCGTGGACGGCGTCCGGGTCCACTTTGGGCAGGGCGCGTGTCACGGAGGCGAGGTTGACGACGGTTCCGCCGATGCCGACGACGCGGGGCGCTTCTTCGGGCTTGGGAAACGTCACCAGAAGGCCGCCGGCGAACTGGGATGCGTGGCGAACTTCGTCTTCTGTCGGTGGGTCGGCCTGGAAAAACCGCTCGGTCAGGCGGACAGCCCCGACATTCAGGCTGATATGCTGCTGCACGTCGCCGCCTTGACCCAGAATCAGTTCCGTGCTGCCGCCGCCGATGTCGAAGACGAGCAGGGGGGCGTCGGGAGCAAGATACAGATCAGCGTCAGATCGGACGGCGGCGTAGGCGAGCTGTGCCTCGCGGTCGCCGGTGATGATCTCGATGTCCACCCCAGCCTGCTCTTTGGCCTGTCGGAGAAAATCCGCGCCGTTGGCGGCGTCACGCAGGGCGCTGGTCCCGGCGGCCACGACGCGCTCCGCGCCCTGGGACCGGGCGGCCTCGGCGAAGCGGCGGACGGCCTCTAATGTCCGGGCGACGGCCTCATCTTTCAGGCGCCTGTTCGCGTCCACGCCCTCGCCTAATCGCGTTACCTCGGCGTCTTCCGAGACGACGGTGAGCCTTTCATCGGCGTCGGAATCGGCGACGGTCATCTTGGTGGAGTTGGTCCCGATGTCAATGGCGGCGAGTCTCATGGGGTCAGCACCTGATGGAGATGCGCCTCCGGGGGCGCGTCGGGGTCCAGCGTCAAGACGGCGTAGGCGGCGCGGCGGCCCCAGCCGCGCCCCGCCGTGCCGGGGTTCACCCAGAGGACGCCGCCGACGCGGCGGACGAACGGGGTGTGGGTGTGGCCGCAGACGACCACCGAGGCGTCGGTCTCCCCGGCCAGTTCTCTCAGCCGTGCGTCGGAGGTCCAGGGGCCGAGGCCCTCCTTGACGCCGGGCGCGTAGTGTGTCAGGACGATCTTGGTCCCGGCCAGGATCAGCGCCCGCTCGCGCGGCAGGTCGCGCAGCCATGCCCGCGCGCCGTCGGAGACCGCATCACTGTCGCGGCGGATGGCCGCGTATTTCTCCGGCCGGTTCTTACTCCACTTCTTGTGGAACTCGCTTTGTTTTTCCGGGAACTGGGCCACGTTCTTGTCATAGTTGCCCTGGACGCAGACGATGTGGGCGCGTTCCCGCAGGAACCGTACACACGCCTCCGGCCCGTCGCCGTAGCCGACGTTGTCGCCCGCGTTCAGGACCGGGCCGGTCGCCAGCCCCCGGACGGCGAGGGCCTCCCACACGGCCCGCAGCGCCCGTGCGTTCCCGTGGATGTCGCTGAAGACGCCGACTTCCACCTACTTCTTCGGGTCCAGGATGTCCTGCAAGCGCCGCCGACGGTCGCGCATCTCCTCGGCGAAGGCAAGCGCGATCTTCTCGGAGGGCTGACCGATGGCGGCGAACTTGTCCAGCAGCGCGGCAATCAGGTGTAGCATCTTCAGCGCGCGCCGGAACTGCTTGGGCCGCAGGGTGTCCGGCCCCTCGGCCAGCTCCGACAGGACGGACAGC
The DNA here is from genome assembly GCA_965277485.1 of Capsulimonadaceae bacterium. Taxonomy (GTDB): domain Bacteria; phylum Armatimonadota; class Armatimonadia; order Armatimonadales; family Capsulimonadaceae; genus JAFAZD01. Next base: position 112,566 of record CBDICZ010000010.1, read on the forward strand.
AGCTTGTCCACCTGCCGGTCGAACTTGCGGTGGGCAACGCCTGGCGGGATCGCCCGCTGGATGCGGGCGATGGCCGTATTGACGGCTTCCATATCGTCCTGGACCGCCTGGTTGGCCGCCGCCAGGTCCATGTCAATGCTGAGGTCCGGGCTGGGGGCGATGGGGACCGAGGCGCGGGCGTCGCGCTCATCCAGCCAGGCCTTGATGCGCTGCCCGTTGCGCAGGCCGACGCCCTTGACGCCGCCGATGCGCTCGGCGTCGGCGGCCCGTAGGTCGTCCATTGTGCGGATGCCGGCCGCCGCCAGCAGGCGGGCGCGCGCCTCACCGACATACAGCACACCGGCGATCTCGGACTCGGCTTCAGTCGCCTCCAGTGGGCTGGTCATCGTGGGCCTCCTTGGTGGGTTGTGGGGTGGGGGCGACTTGTGCCTGTGCCAAGAACCGCAAGAAACGCGCCTTGAATTCCTGTCGCTGCAGCTTGTCCCAGTAGGTCAGAAATTTTCGGTAGAGCTTGTCCCGCTTGGCCTGCTCGGCGCGGGCCAGGTTTTCCAGGCCGACCCGAATCTCCGGGCGCTTGTCCGCGTGGGCCGCCGTGAACTCCCGGAACAGCGGGCCGCGCACGTCGGCGTCGTGAATCTCGCCGATCTGCTCCTGCACGGACTTGACCTGGTCGGACAGCCACTTGTACTCTTTGTCCGGGAAACACGGCGCGAAGATCTCCAGCGTGTAGCGCAGGCGCTTGGCGGCGATCCGCATATCGTGCAGTTCGTGCATCCGGTCCGGGTCGCCGATGAACGGGGACCAGCGGTACATCTCCTCCAGGCGCGTGTGCAGGATCAGCGGCGCGTTGTCGGCGAGCAGTCCGTCGGGGCTGACGGCGGGGATGGGCAGCGCCTTAGCCATGCGCGGCCTCCCCCGGTCCGTCTTCAGATTCAGGTTCCGGGCCGAGCAGGGCGTGGAAGTCGGCCTGGAAGGAACCCGCTTCCAGCTTATTCAATGCTTTCACCAGGGCCACCCGGTCCCGATCTCTCTGATTTTGCAGATGCCCCAAAAAAGCCTCGATGCCGACGCGGTCGGCCTCCGGGGCCGCGTCGCGCGCATGGGTCACGAACTCGATCAGCACGTCGGCGTCGCGCACGACGCCCAGGGCGTCGGTGACGCCGGAGACCTGCTTCTCCACAGCCCGGAAGGGCTTTTTTGGGAAGGTGGCGGCAAAAACAGACATGGCGGCGCGCAGACGCCGGGAGGCGACGCGCATATCGTGCAGGGCCTCGATGTCGTCCCCCGCCCGTGTGCCCGGCAGGTTCTCCATCAGTTCCCCCCACTGATGCCGGAGCGCCGCGTGTGCGGCCTGCACATACGTCGCGTCCGGCGCAATGTCATACGCGGACTTGGCCATGGTGTCCGGGAGTATACCCGGTCAGACAGGGAAACACATGGGCATGACATGAGAGACGTGATGAAAGACATCAGGACGTGGCTGCCGGTGCAGGAAACATACCACACAGGCGAGAACAGGGCGATATGGATATCGGCCCCCTCGCCTACGCCGAGCGCCCCTGGCGGCGCGACCCGCAGGAGGTGTCACCGGACGGGGACATCTACCGGGCCGCGCCCACGGAACGGGCCGCGACGGTGCAGGCCGCCTATGACGCGGGCATCCGCCTGTTCCACGCCGCGCACGAGCGCGAGGCGGCGTCCCTGGGCGCGTCGTTGAAGGCGCTGGGCCTGCGCGACGGAGTGATCGTCAGCACGACGGACGGCGACGCGCTGGACCGCTGCCCGGACACCGAGGCAGGCGGGGCGGAGGCCGTCACGCGCGCCGTCGCCCGCAAGCAGGAACTGCTGGGCGTCGAGACGCTGGACCTGTTTCTGCTCTATGACTTCCGCCCGGACACGCACACCCCGGCCCGTCTGGCGGGCGTGCTGCGCGCGCTGGACGCCGCCCGCGCCGCCGGGACGGTCCGGCAGGTCGGCGCGACGTGTTACGGGTCTTATGACGCCCTGGCCGACGCGCTGGAGTCCGGCCTGCCGCTGGACGTGGTGTTCGCGCGGTTCAACTTCCTGGACCAGCGGGCGTCGGCGCGTCTGCTGCCCCTCTGCCGGGCGCGGGGCATCACGACCCTGGCCGCGCAGACGTTCGGCTGGGTCGGCGGCGTCCCGTTCGTGCGTTTCCCGAACACCTGGCGCTTCCGCAACCTGACCAAGAACTTCTACGGCTTCACCGCCGCCCAAGCTCACTTGAATTGGGTCCTGCGTCAGCCGAATATAGACAGCGTGATCGTCTCCATGCAGTCGCCGGAACAGATCACCGAAAATGTCGCCGCCGTGGGCATCGAGAAAGTCCCGGCGGGCTTGGAGTCGCTCTTCGAGTCCTTCGTGGAGGCGATCACGCGCACCCGCGAGGGCTGGCGCGGCCTGCTGCAAGACGAGCAGTGGGAGATTCGCGCGGCGGCAGAGGCGTACCTGCCGGGACGAAGATGACTGCCTTGCTGCGTGGCAGCGGCGTCGTGGGCGAGGGAGTGCGGTGCGTTGGGTTCCCGGCGTTGAAACGCCAGGCTATTCTTCAGCGAAGGAAAGTCCCTGCGGGACTACGGAAACTGTGTCTTCAGTCCCGCAGGGACTTTCTTTGCCTCACGAATAGCCCGGCGTTTCAACGCCGGGGGCCTCTCAGCCTGCCTTGGCTGTCGGGTGCGCCTATTTGGCCGAGTAGTCCTTGTTGATCTGGATGAACTTCTTCCACTGGTCCGGCACTTCGTCTTCCATGAAGATAGCGTCCACCGGGCACTCCGGCTCGCACAGGCCGCAGTCAATGCACTCGCTGGGGTCAATGTAGAGCTGATCCTCCGCCTCGTGGATGCAGTCCACGGGGCAGACGGCGACGCACGACTTATCTTTGACGCTGATGCACGGCTCGGCGATCACGTAGGGCACGGGAAGTTCCTCCTCGGTCTGTCTCAAAAAGATTTGCGCCCCCATCATACCCGCAGGTGTCCGCCCGGCGCAAGCCCCCGTCGGCAAGCGCAGGGGCGAGGGAGTGCCTTCCTCTCGCTACGGAACGGCGTCCTCGCGGACGCAAGACGTGTTTGTCGTTTCTTTTGTCCGGCAGGACATTGTTCCGTAGCGAGTGGGATTTATCCCCTCGCCATCGGCTTGACCCGGCAAAGCCTCCGGGGGTATACTGGGGGGAACAAATGTTTTATGCAGCGGGCACAGACTTGTGGCCGTTTTTCTGTTGTCTTTTGCATTGTGGGGGCCTATGGCAGATTGCATTCGGATTCAAGGGGCGCGGCAGAACAACCTCAAGGACATCTCGCTGGACATCCCGCGCGACAAGCTGGTGGTCATCACCGGGCTGTCCGGGTCCGGCAAGTCGTCCCTGGCCTTCGACACCATCTACGCCGAGGGCCAGCGGCGCTACGTCGAGTCCCTGTCGGCCTACGCCCGGCAGTTCTTGGGCCAGATGGACAAGCCCGATGTGGACCACATCGAGGGCCTGTCCCCCGCCGTCTCCATTGACCAGAAATCCACGTCCAAGAACCCCCGGTCCACCGTCGGCACGGTGACGGAGATTTACGACTACCTGCGCCTGCTGTTCGCGCGCGTGGGCGTCCCGCACGACCCCGTGACCGGCAAGCCGCTGACCAAGCAGACCGTGGAACAGATGGTGGACCGGACGCTGGAACTGCCGGAGGGGACGCGCATCCAGATTCTCGCCCCCGTGGTGCGCGGGCGCAAGGGCGAGTACAAGAAGGAGATCGAGGAGATACGCCAGGAGGGCTTCGCCCGCGCCCGCATTGACGGCACCGTTTATGATCTTTCGTCGGACGAAGTCCCGACTCTGGAGCGCTACAAACAGCACACCATCGAGATCGTGATAGACAGATTGGTCATCAAGCCCACGGGACTGGAGAAGCGCCTGGCGGACTCGCTGGAGACGGCGGCCAAGCGCGGCAAGGGGCAGGTGGTCGTGGACGTGATCGGCGGCGAGCCGCTGGAGTTCACGGAGAGCTTCGCGGCGACCGATTCGGCGTTCAACTTTGAAGACATCGAGCCGCGCCTGTTCTCGTTCAACTCCCCCTACGGGGCGTGTCCGGACTGTCACGGGCTGGGCATCAAGACCGAGTTTGATGCCGATCTGATCGTGCCGGACAAGAGCAAGAGCATCACGGATGGGGCCATCCTGCCGTATGTTGCCGCGTCGTCGGGCAACACCAACGAGTGGGCCAAAGGGCTGTTCGAGGGTGTCGCCGAGCGATTCGGGTTCAGCGTGGACTCGCCTATCGAGTCCCTGACGCCGGAGCAGTACCACGCGCTGATGAACGGCGTCAAGGGCACGGTCACGGTGACGTTCCGTAACAAGTGGGGGCGCAACCGGCAGTTCACGTCGGACTACACCGGCGTCATCGGGATGCTCCAAAAGAAGCGCAACGAGACCGAGTCGGACAACGTGAAAGAGTGGCTGGCCCAGTATCAGGCCGACAAGCCCTGTCCCGTGTGCCGGGGAAAGAGACTCAAGCCCGAAGCGCTGGCCGTCAAACTGGGCGGCATCAACGTCAGCGACCTGTGCGCCCTGTCCATCGAGAAGGCGCACGCCTGGTTCGACGCGCTGAGTCTCACCTCACGGCAGCAGATCATCGGGCGGCAGATCGTGCGCGAGATACAGACGCGCCTGGGCTTCCTGCTTAATGTCGGCCTCAGCTACCTGACCCTGGACCGGGCGGCGGCGACCCTGGCGGGCGGCGAGGCGCAGCGCATCCGGCTGGCGTCACAGATCGGCTCCGGCCTGACCGGGGTTTTGTATATTCTGGACGAGCCGAGCATCGGACTGCACCAGCGCGACAACACCAAGCTGATCGAGACGCTGATGCGGCTGCGCGGCCTGGGCAACACCATCATCGTGGTGGAACACGACGAGGAGACCATGGCCGCCGCCGACTGGATCGTGGACATCGGGCCGGGCGCGGGCGAACACGGCGGGCAGGTGGTGGCGCAGGGGACGCCGGAGCAGATCATGGCCGACCCGGCCAGCATCACCGGGCGCTTCCTGTCCGGGCGCGAGAAGATCGAGGTCCCCGCCGAGCGGCGCTCGCCGAACGGCAAGTCCCTGAACATCACGGGCGCACGCGGACATAATCTCCAAAACGTGGACGTGTGTGTGCCCCTGGGCTGCTTCGTCTGCGTCACCGGCGTCTCCGGCTCCGGCAAGTCCACGCTCATCCAGGAAACGCTTTTTCCAAGATTACAAAGCATCATTAATAAGAGTCACCACGCCGTGCAGCCCTTTGACTCGATCACGGGTATCGAACACATTGACAAGATCGTGGACATTGACCAGTCGCCCATCGGACGCACCCCGCGCTCCAACCCGGCGACCTACACCGGTGTCTTCGACATGATCCGGGACCTGTTCGCCAAGACCGCCGACGCCCGGATGCGCGGCTACAAGGCGGGCCGGTTCTCGTTCAACGTCAAGGGCGGCCGCTGCGAGGCTTGCAAGGGCGACGGCATCATCAAGATCGAGATGCAGTTCCTGCCCGATGTCTACGTCCCCTGCGAGGTCTGCCATGGGCGGCGCTACAACCGCGAGACCCTGGAAGTCAAGTACAAAGGCAAGTCGGTCGCGGACATCTTGGAGATGACCGTCGGCCAGGCCGTGTCTTTCTTCGAGGCCGTGCCCGCCATCACGCGCAAACTGAAGACCATCCACGATGTCGGGCTGGACTACATTCGGATGGGCCAGCCGGCGACCCAACTCTCCGGCGGCGAGGCCCAGCGGGTCAAGCTGGCGACCGAACTGGCGAAGCGGGCGACGGGCCGCACCCTTTACATTCTGGACGAGCCGACCACCGGCCTGCACTTCGCCGACGTGAAGAAGCTCCTGCAAGTCCTTCAGCGCCTGGCCGACACCGGCAACTCGGTCCTGGTAATCGAACACAACTTAGATGTCATCAAGACCGCCGACTGGGTGATTGACATGGGGCCGGAGGGTGGCGATGGCGGCGGCAAGGTCGTCGCGCAGGGGACGCCCGAAGAGGTCGCCCAGGTCAAAGCCTCGCACACCGGGCGCTACCTGGCGAAAGTCCTGACCGGCCAGAACCTCATCGCGGGGAAATAGGACGTGGAGACGCTGCTGAAATGGCCGGGGGGCAAGGGCCGCGAGTTCCCGCAGGTGCGTCACCACATCCCGGCCTTCAAGACCTATGTGGAACCTTTTTTCGGAGGCGGCGCGTTCTTCTTCCATCTCATGCCGCCGCACTCCCTGCTCAACGACGTGAACGCCAACCTCATTGGCCTGTACGCCTCCGTCCGCAGCGGCGACCCGGCGTTTCAGGCGGCTATTGAAAGCTATGTGGCATCCTGGGAACGACTTCAACAGACGATTGACGACCTCCGGCCTTCCCTGCGGACCCTCTACACCCAGGCCCGAACAGCCGCCGATCCTCCCGCCCAACTCACAGATGCCGTCACGGACTGCCTGGCAAGTTATGCCCCTTCTTTCAATGCTGATTTCGCCTCTTTCCAGGGAGACGCAGGCCGTCTCTGGAAGACGATCGAAGCATCGGTGCGCGCAAAATACCTCCGACTGCCGAAGCTGGAGCGTGACAATGACATCCGCTTCGATGACGCCCTGATGGCCGATCACATCGCAACGGCGTTCCGGGCGGGTCTCTACACCTACTTCCGGGATGTCTTCGTTCCCCGTTCCGAAGCCGAAGAGATCGCCAACTTTTACTTCCTGCGCGAGTTCTGCTACGGCTCCATGTTCCGCTTCAACAAGGCGGGCAAGTTCAACATCCCCTACGGCGGCATCGGGTACAACGGCAAAGACTTCCGCACCAAAGCCGCCCGCCTGTTTTCGCCCCGGACGCGCGCGCTCTTCTCGGGCGTCGAATTGTCCAATCTGGACTTCCGCGCGTTCTTCCATCGAAACTGGGAGCGCCTGGATGGAGACACGTTCTGCTTTCTTGACCCGCCTTATGATACGCAGTTCAGCGCCTACGATAACTGCGCCTTCGGCCCCAAAGATCAAGAGTGTCTCGCAGGTCTCTTCATGCAGTTACGCTGCAAAGCAATGTTGATCATCAAGGACACGGAGTTCATCCGCAGACTTTATGAGGACGCTCGGCAGGAGAATCCCAGGGTCCAGATCGACTCGTTCGACAAGACTTACAGCTACAACGTCCGGGGCCGGAACGACCGGAACACGCAGCATTTGCTGATTCGGAACTATGTGTGACCTGGGCGGGTGATCTTGGCACGGTTCATGCAACTGCTGCTGTGATGCTCATGCTGCTGAAAACTACCGCTGAATGTGGGCTGCCCATGTCCGAAGACCTCTTCCCGCCTCACGATTCTCCTGCGGCGCTGACACTGGATGTCGTCGCCGACGCTCAGGCGCTGCTTGCCCTGCGACCGGAGTGGGACCGACTCTCGGCGCAGGCCGTGGACGACAACCCGTTCACGGGCTGGGTCTGGACGTGGCACTGGTGGCGCGAATACGGACAGGGACAGCCGGGGCGGCGGCACCGCCTGCAAGTGTTCGTGCTGCGGGACGCGGACCGGACCGCGCGGGCTGTCTTTCCGTTCGTGCTGACGACCTGGGGCGTGTCTCCCCTGACGGCGCGGGCCTTGCGCTTCTCCGGGTTTGGAGACAATACCGTGGAACTGCGCGCCGCCCTGATCGCGCCGGGGTGGGAACGGGCCGCCGCTGTCGCCCTGTCGGACGCGCTTCGGGGGCGGGCGCACACCTACGATTGGTGCGTCCTGGACGGCGTTCCCTCAGACGGGCCGCTCGCCGACTGGGCGGACGCGCGGGCGGCCTCAGAGGGGGCGGTTTGGCAGATGCCCGTTTCGAGTTACATCCTGCCGCTGCCAAAGACGTGGGACGCCCTGCGGGCGCGGCTGCGGCGCAACGTCAAGGAAAACATCCGCCACGCCTACAACTCCCTGGCCCGCGAGGGCCACGAGTGGCGGGTGGAGTTCGTGTCCGAGGCGGACGGGCTGGATGCGGCCCTGGAGGGGTTCTTTCAGCTCCACGCGGCGCGCAGCGGGATGACGGACGGCCCGCGCCACCCGAACCACTACGCCCCGGCCTCGGCCCGGAATTTCTTGCGGGGCGCGGCCCGCGACCAGGCGGCGAGGGGCGGCCTGCGCGTCTCCCGCCTGTGGGTGGGCGGCGCTCTCGCTGCCTGCCGGATCGTCCTGACCGATGGCGACTGCGTGTTCCTGTCCTATTCCGGCTTTGACCCGGCCTGGCGTCGCTACGGCGTGATGACGCTGCTGACGACCGAGTGCATCAAGCAGGCCATCGCGGAAGGCCGCCGCGCGGTCAATCTGTCCACCGGCACGGACCCCAGCAAGCTGCGCTGGGGGCCGGAGGAGGTCGTGTGCCGCAGCCTCCGACTTTACGCCCCGACCCTGCGCTCTCGGCTCGCCGCCGGCTTGCAGCAGTGGGCGCTCCACGCCAAGAAGCGCCGCGCAGGAGCGTAGTCGGCCCGCGCCGCTCAGGCTTCCCCCGACCAGACCACCTCGACACCGGGCAGCAGAGCGGTCAGGCGGCGGCAGAGGGCGCGCATGCCGGGCGTCTCGGTCGCGCCGTGCCCGGCGTCCAGGAGCGGCAGGCCGCGCGCGGCGGCGTCCAAAAATTCGTGGTGGCGCACGTCGCTGGTCACATACGCCTGCGCCCCGGCGGCCTGAACGTCGGGCACGAGAAACGCGCCCGCCCCGCCGCAGACGGCCACGCGGGAGATCAGGGCGTCGGGGTCCTCGATGTGGCAGCGCAGGGCGCTGGTCCCGAAGCAGCCCAGGGCGGCCTGAACGGAGTGCGCGAAGTCGGCCAAGGGGCGCGGCGCGGCGAGGTCCCCCAGGCGCGGCAGGGCCGCCGCTCCCTCTTTTCCTAGGGGGCGAACGTGGACCAGTTCCAGCGCCTCCGCCAAGGCGTCGTTGATACCGCCCGCCGCCCGGTCCCAGTTGGTGTGCATGGCGTAGAGGCTGACACCGGCCTTGACCAGCACGGTCACGGCGCGGCTGACGGGGTCAGCAATCGGGTCCAGGCGCTTCAGGGGTCGGTAGATCAAGGGGTGGTGGGCAATGAGAAGCCGGACGCCGTCCGCCGCAGCCCGCACAGCCGCAGAGGGTAGCGCGTCCAGGCAGACGCCGACTTTTGTGATGGGCGCGCTCAGGTCGCCGCCGACCAGAAGCCCGACCGGGTCATCCGCCAGCGCCGTCCCTTCCGGCGCCAGCCCGCTCAGGACTTCCAGTATCTCCCCGAGTGTCATGGCTCGCAAACCTCTCGCGTGAGATTGTCGGGACGGAAGATCGCCCCGCCTCAGCAAATGCGTCCTTCGGACGGGGAGAAAACCCCGGACGATGCGCATCCCGTCCGAAGGACGCTCTCTCAGGCGGGGCGATCCGCTGCCCCGGCAGGCCCATTGTAGCACAGGCGCGACCCTCCCCTGCAACTTTTCCGGGCATTGCGGGTCTGAGAGGATGACGGGCGGGGTATAACGCCGTTGGAACACCGGGAGAACACCATGATGACACGACGCCTCGGGCGCGTCCTAATTTTGCTTTGGGCGCTGGCCGTCTTGCCGATGACCATACACGCGCAGGGCCTGACGCCGGACCCGGCCTACAACGCCCTCCGCAGCGGCGACGTGTACGTGGACCCCGGCCTGCAAGGGCAGGTGAACGCGGCGACGCTGGAGAGCGCCGCCAGCGCGAACGTCAAGATCGCCGTGCTGGCTGGGGTGCCGAACGGCCCGTGGCGTAGCCGCGACGACTACACGGGGAAGTTGCATCATGCCCTGCACCTGGGGAGCAACGCACTCGTCTTGGTCGTGCCTCTTGGCGGACGCGGCCAGGGCATTACGATTACAAGCGATGCGCTGACTGCCGGGCAGGAAACTCAACTCGCGCACCAATACACTTCGCAGATCAAAAGTGACCTGACTGGCGGGACGGCGGCGCTCGCGCAGGCGGTCGGCAGCGCTTTGAACGGCGGTACGGTCGCCAATACGGGAGGACCGGGTGTGACGGCCGCGCCAGTGAACGCGGGTGGGGGACACGGAATGATTATTTTGGGCTTAGTCTTTCTTGTCGTCTTGGTCGTCATCATCGCGCTGATCGCATCGGCGTCACGACGGCGCAAGCAGGACCTGAGCGCGGCGCGCGGCCCGGTCGAGGCTCTCAAATCCAACGTCCTCAGCGGCATCGAGTACATTGACCACTACATGGACGTTCTGCCCAAGGGCAACCCGGACTCGGACGTGGTCCGCACGGCGCGGCAGGCCGCCGAGGCCAAATACGAGCAGGCGTCGCAGCTCCTGACCCGCGCCTCCAGCCAGAACGATCTGAACCAGGCGCAGGGCATTCTGGACCGGGCGCAGGCGGATATCCAGCAGGCCCGAGGCGGCCTCGACCGCGCCCTGGGCGGCACGGCCAAGATTCCCGGCGACGACGCCTTCCGGCCTCCCCCCCTGCCGCAGAACCAGCAGCAGGTCAGTGCCATCCCGCCCGACCAGCGCGCCGTTTCGTTCTTCTCCGGCCGGCCCGCGCCCCTCGGCGCACTCGTCCCCGTCACCCTGACGGTCGGCGGCCAGCCGCGCCAGGTCTACGCGACGCCCCAGGAGGCCGCCGCGTTGCGCCAGGGGCAGATGCCCCAGGTCCGCGCCTTCAACGTCGGCGGCCAGTATGTCCCCTGGTACTCCTACAATCAGTACGACCCCTACCGGGACTACTGGCGCTACCAGGACAACGGCTGGGGCGGCTTCGCCGGGGGCGCGCTCGCGGGCTTCGTCGGCGCGGAACTCTTGGGTGACTTGATGCATCCCGGTTACGGCGACTATGGCGGTTATGGCGGCTTTTCGCCTTACGCCTTCTCCCCGGACTTCGGCTACGACCAGGGCTACGATGCCGGACTGATGAACGCCGACCAGGGCAGTCAGTTCTACGATTACGGGAACGCCAACACCGGAGCGGGCTTTGACGGCGGCGCATACGCGGGCGGCGATCCGACCGGCGGGGCTGATTTCGGCAGCAATGCCGGTGACCTCGGCGGCGGCGTTGCCGACGCTGGCTTCAACGACTGGGGCGGGGGCGATCCTTCCGGCGGTGCGGACTTCGGCGGGGGCGGCGACTTCGGCGGGGACTTCGGGGGCGGGGACACCAGTGGCGGCAGCGATTTCTGAGCGCCCCCTGCTGCCCGGTCTCGGCTCGCTCTCCGCCGGGCCGCCCGACGCGCCGGAAACGCTGCTGTTCCTGCACGGCTGGGGCGGCTCCAAAGAGTCCTGGTGGAACGCGCTCGACGCCCTCGCCGACACGCGCCGGGTCGTCGCCCTGGACCTGCCGGGGACCGGCGGCACACACCTGCCGCCCTGGTGCAAGACGATGGCTCATTTTTCGCACTGGGTCCAGGACGTCTGCCGTCGGCTCGGCCTGCATTCCGTCACCCTCGTGGGCCATTCGCTCGGTGGCAACCTGGCCGCGCAGGTGGCCCTGGACGCCCCCGCGCTGACCCGCCGCCTGGTCCTGGTGGACGCCGCGCTGGAGCCGCTGCACCTGCCCGTCCGGTCCCGGTGGCCGCTCTCGCCGCGCCACGGCCTCCTCGCCCTGCGCCTGCTGCGCTGGTCCTCCCTGCCCCTGGCCGCCCTGGGCTGTCGCGTCCCGCACATCCACCCTGGAGGTGAAGTCGGGCCGCTGGCCCGGCGCACCACCCTCTATGTGCGCACCAACACGGACGCCGCGCTCCAGACGCAGCTCATCGCCCTGATGGACAGCCACCTCGTCCCCGACCGCCTGGCCGGGCTGCGGATGCCCCTGCTCATCGTCCACGGCGCGCGCGACGCGATGGTTCCCGTCGCCAGGGCGCGCGCGCTGGCCGCCGCGCTGCCCCACGCAAGGCTGGCGGTCTTCCCGACCGCGTTCCACGTCCCCATGGATACCGACCCGCCCGCCTTCGCCCGTGCGCTGCGGGAGTTCTGCGGGGTGCCCGTGAGGGAATGAATTCCTCTCGCTACGGAACATCGTCCTGCCGGACGGAGAACGAAAATCCCTTGCGCCTACAGTCTTGTGTCCGCCAGGACACGGTTGCGTAGCGAGAGGAATTTATTCCCTCGCGTTCACGCCCCTCGCTGCCTCGGCATCTCCTTGACTTGCCCCGCCCGACGTGCTACAATGCCGCACGACACTCCTGCCGACTTGAGGTGACTCCCTGATGAGACCGTTCGCCCGACTGACCCTGGCCCTGCTCACCGTGCCGGCCCTGCTGACCGGCGGCTGCAAGGCCAACCCGCCCGATGCGCCTGGCACTTCCGCAACGCCCGTGGCCTCCGCCCCGGCGACGCCCGCGCCCGCGACGCCGGACACGCCGCCCGCCGCCACGCCCGGCCCCGCCCCGGCCCCCAAGATGTCTGCCGCGCCCATCGTCAAGATGGTGACGACACGCGGAACGATCCTCATCAAGCTGGACCCGAAGGACGCGCCCATCAGTTGCGCCAACTTCGTGAGCCTCGTCAACAAGGGCTTCTACAATGGCCTGATGTTTCACCGTGTGGATGACTTGGAAGGACCGGGACAGGGGCATATTATCCAGGGTGGCGATCCCAACTCTCGTAATGCGCAACCAAATGACCCAAGCCTAGGACAAGGCGGCCCTGGTTATTCCATTAAGGGGGAGTTTCCGGCTAACCAAGTAAACAACCCATTGACACATATCGCTGGCGCAGTGGCGATGGCCCGCTCACAAGATTATGACTCCGCCGGTTCGCAGTTCTATATCTGCGTCAACCCTGTGCATTCACTGGATGGAAGCTATGCTGTCTTCGGCCAGGTCACGCAGGGCTTGGGCGTAGCGGCGAAGATTCGGGTTGGCGACAAGATGACCCGCGTGACCATGCAGACGCCGTAAAGGAGGGGAGACAGCCATGACCATGACACGGCGCGTCCAGGCCCGCGTTTCGGGCCGGGTGCAGGGAGTCGGATTCCGCTACTACGCCGACCACGTCGCCGAACAGCTCGGCGTCGTCGGCACGGTCCGCAACACGTCCGACGGCGGCATCGAGGCCATCGGCGAGGCGGACGAGGCCACGCTGCACCAGTTCCTCGCCGCCCTCCGCCACGGCCCCCACGCCGCCGAGGTCACGGAAGTGGCGACCGCCTGGGACGAGCCGACGGGCGAGTATTCCAACTTCTCCGTGGTGAGCTGACACACTCGCTGTGCGTTGTTGCGTAAACTCTCCCGGCGTTGAAACGCCGGGCTATTGAGGGCAAATGCCCGCCTGTGTGGGCAAAGAGTTGTGTCTCCTGCCCGCGCAGGCGGGCATTTGCCCTTTAAAGCACGGGGCTTCAGCCCCGTGGAAGTTCGCCGACGAAGACAAAGGGGGCCGCTGCTGACGCAGCGGCCCCCTACACTTGCAATAGCCCCAGAGGGATTCGAACCCCCAACCAACCAGTTATGCGTCCCGCTTCGGCTTTCGCCGCCCCTTTCGGGTTCGTGGGCTGGACTCTCTCTTCATCCGCGTGGGATGTCTGCCGTCGAGTCTCTACACCTTCACCCCCCGTGATGTTTCACTGATGGCGGGCGCTTGGCTCGGGATCACCATGCCCGATGAGGGCGCAGGCTTCCCCGACTTTGACAGATCTGCTTCCGGCGAGTCGCCCCGCCGGGGGCCCTGTGAGCGGGGCGCGTATCCCGGAGGACGTAGCGCCTCGCCCCTTCAGCCGGCTGCTCTAACCGTTGAGCTATAGGGCCGTGACGGCCTATTGTAGCACGTCCGTCGGCGGCGGCGCAACCCGTCACAGCAACTCGTATCTCCCCTCCGCCTTCAACTGCTCCACGATCTTCTTCACGTCCTCGGAGCGGGCCTTGGGGCAGATCAGGGTGGCGTCGGGGGTATCAATCACGATGATATCGGTCAGGCCGATGGTGGCGATCAGGCGCTTCGGGCTGTAGATCAGCGCGCCCGTGGTATCTACGCCGACGTGATGGCCGACGACGATGTTCTCGGCGTCATGCCCCTGCTCCGCCAGCACCTCGGCCAGACGCGCCCACGAGCCGACGTCGTTCCAGCCCATGTCCGCCGGAATCATGGCGACTTTGTCGGCCTTCTCGGCGATGGCGTAGTCCACCGAGATTTTCTCCAGCGTCGGGAAGACTTCCCCAAGCACGGCCTCTTGAGCCTCCGTGTCCAGGGCGGCGACGATGCGCGCGAACCCGTCCTCCATCTGCGGCAGGAGTTTTCGGTACAGATCGCGCACGGTCCGCACGGTCACGATGTACATCCCGGCGTTCCAGAAGTAGCCGCCGTCGCGCAGATATTGCTCCGCCACTGCTTGCGCAGGCTTTTCCTTGAACTGCCGGACCCGGCGGACGGTCAGCCCGTCCGACTCCTGAATTGTGTCGCCGCCCTGGATGTAGCCGAAGCCCGTGTCGGGGCCGGTCGGCGGGATGCCCAGCGTCACCAACCAGCCGTCCCCGGCGATGGCGGCGGCCAGGCGTAAGATCGCGCGAAAGCGCGCGTCGTGGGGGATGACATGGTCGGCGGGCAGCACGACCATGACCGCGTCCGGGCCGAGCCGCTTCTCCAGCACGGCGGCCATCAGGCCGATGGCCGGGGCCGAGTCGCGGCCCTGCGGCTCACCGATGATGTTCCCCGGCGGCATTTCCGGCAGTTGCTCCCGGACGGGCGCGACGTGCCGGACGTTGGTGATGACGAACAGCCGCTCCGGCGGGACGAGTTCACGCACGCGGTCGGCGGTCTCTTGCAGCATGGTCCGCTCGCTGACCACGTCCAGGAACTGCTTGGGCGTCTCCTGCCGGCTGCGCGGCCAGAGGCGCGTCCCGCCGCCCCCGGCGGGGATGACGACGGCGATGACGGGTTCGGAAGAATGGGGCAAAATGACGCTCTCCTCAGAGGGTGGGGGATGGTTGCGCCCTCAGTGTACCCAACTTGACCCCCGCCTATTCTGTCTCGTTTTCCGGGCCGCCCCACTCGTCCCCGCTGACGACCGGGTTGCTCAGGGTCCCGATCTCCGGGATGTGGACCTCCACCGTGTCGCCGGGGCGCAGGGGGCCGACGCCGGGCGGGGTCCCGGTCGGGATGACGTCCCCCGGCTCCAGCGTCATCTGCCGGGACAGATAGGCGATCAAGTGGGGGAT
Source organism: Capsulimonadaceae bacterium (assembly GCA_965277485.1). Lineage (GTDB taxonomy): Bacteria > Armatimonadota > Armatimonadia > Armatimonadales > Capsulimonadaceae > JAFAZD01. Next base: position 127,726 of record CBDICZ010000010.1, read on the forward strand.
GGAGAACAGCATCTGCGACGTGCGGGTCTGCTGCTTGACCTCGCCGTTGACGGTCGTGGTCAGTTGCAGGTCGTGCGGGTCCTTGATCTCGTCCGCCGTCACGAAGCACGGACCCAGCGGCCCGAAGGTGTCGTGGCTCTTGGACAGGAACCAGGGCAGGCTGCGGGCGATGGCCCGCTTCTGCTCGTCGCGCGCGGTCACGTCGTTGATCAGCGTGTAGCCTGCCACCAAGGACATCGCCTCCGCCTCGGACACGTCCCGGCCCGACTTGCCGATGACCACGGCCAGCTCACCCTCGAAGTCCACGCGCCCCATGTCCGGCGGGATGACAATGGCCCGGCCCGGCCCGATCACGCTGCTGGACGCCTTCTGGAAGACGATCGGCTCATCGGGAACCTCGCTGTCCAGTTCCCGCGCGTGTTCCGAGTAGTTGCGCCCGATGGCGAGGATGCGCTGGGGGCGTGGAAAGGGCGCGGCGGGGACGACGCCCGCCTCCTGCCAGACCTGGTCCAGCGCCCGGCTCTGGGCCAGCTCCTTGATTGCTGCTAAGTAGGCGGGGAGGTCGGCGATCAGCGCGTCCATGTTCGCCGGCACGGCCAGCCCGCGCGGGCGGCAGGCCTCCGCCACGGCGAAGACGCGCGCCAGCGGCAGCGTCTTGTTGTGATACAGCAGGGCGGGATGCACCGGCTCCTGCGGGTCATCGAACTCACGGTAACTGACGAATTTCATGTGTCTCTTCCCTTCTCCCACACGGTGTCAGGCAGAAGCCGTTCCCCATCTGAACGGGGCTTGCGTGTAGCCATCTTGGCCCCGACGCGGCCGGCCCAGTGCCCGATGGAAATGCCGCCTACAGCGATCTCGTACCATAGGAAGTGAGTCTGGAACGGAGCCAGCAAGGCCGCAAGGAAGCCGAGCCAATAACCCATCATTCGAACACGAGCAGCGACGAACGATCCCCGGCTCAGGCCAATCTTCCGGCGGTACGCAAGGCTGGTACTGCCGAGCGCAGTCAACAGCGCGGCTGCCGTCAGCGAGAGCCAGAATGCATGGTCGGAGCGGCAAAAAATGACGCCGTAGATAATCGTCGCCAGGGCCAAGGCGACAAGGGCAGATGGGTGCGACGCGCCCAGGAGAACACGCACGAGCGGCGGCATGGCTCTCTGCTTGTTTTCTTCCGTGCCGTACTGCATCACCGAAACTCCTTCACAGGTCGGGCGTCCAGACCGGCGACAGGTCCAGCGTGAAGCCGGGCATCTCCGGGTCAGCGGACAGAGCGGCGGGCGTGTCCCATATCTGCACCGGCGCGTCCGGGCGGTAGACGTGGACCTGTCGCCGCTGCGCGTCCAGGAGCCAGCCCAGCCGCGTCCCATTCTCCACATACTCCGCCATCTTTTCCTGAATCGGCGGCAGGGCGTCCGAGGGCGAGCGCAGTTCGGCGGCGAAGTCGGGCGCGAGCGGCAGGAATTTGCGCTTCTGCTCCGGCGTCAGTTCGGCCAGGCGGTCACGCCGGACCCAGGCCGCGTCCGGCGAACGCTTGGCTCCGTTGGGCAGCGCAAACCCCGTGGACGAATCTACGGCGACCCCCGTGCCGTCCTGCCGCGCCCAATTGCCGAGCTGTCGGCTGACCTCGTTGTTGCGGCTCCCGGTCTCAAATCCTGTCGGCGGCATGATGATCCAGTCCCCTTCCTTGGTCTGTTCAATACGCAGGTCGCGGTTCTGCCCGCAGAAGGCGAAGAACTCGTCGTCGGTGAGGCGGAGCGCCGGGCGGACGTGGAGCGTCAGCGGCAGGACCTCCGGCGCGGGCGTCCGGGTCAGCATGGTCGTCATGGCGGTCTACTCCTCGTCTCCGGTGCGGAAGCCCATGCGTCGCTCCGGCGATGGCGGCTCCGCGATCAGCCGCTCGATGGCGTCGAAGACGACCTCGAATTGCGTGTCGTACTTCTGCTCCAACTGCGTTATCTTCCACGCCAGTTCCCGGTGCGTGATGGACAGCCGCCGCATCTGGACAAAAGCGCGCATGATGGCGACGTTCACCTGCACCGCCCGCTCGCTCCGCAGCACGCTGGAAAGCATGGCGATGCCCTCCTGCGTAAAGACATAGGGCAAATAGCGCCGCCCGCCGCGCCCGGCGTTTGAGATTCCAATTTGGAATCTCAAAGCCTCTGACTCTTCAGAGGTGAGACGGAACATAAAATCTTCCGGGAACCTCTCGCTGTTACGGGTGACTGCCCGGTTGACGATGAATGTTTCGACACCGTACAGTTTCGCCAAGTCGCTGTCAAGCATTACGTTTTGGCCGCGCACGTTGTAGATGCGTTGATTGACCTCGTCTGCCGCCGGAATCAGTGCCGTGTCCGGTGCGGATAGATTATGTGTTTCTTCGCTCATTGAGTATCCCTCCTTGGTCCAAGTGGATTTGTTATCACAGATTGTGATAACAAACCGATGGCTTTTCTACTTATCGTACCAGATCAGGTAACGCTCGGCCAGCTCGCGGATGGTGGCATAGGGGGCCTCGGCGCAACGCTCGCCCCGGAACTTGAAGGTCGGGACGTGCGTGATGTCGTCGGCGTAGGCGTCGTCATCGAACCGGACGATCCGGCTGTGGTATGTCTTGGCGCGGACGGCTTCCAGGAAAGCGCTCTTGTCCAGCCCGGCGTGGTGGGCGAGCGCACCCAGCACGTCCAGGTCGGAGATGTCCTCGGAGCGCTCCCAGAAGGCGCGGTAGACGGCCTCGTTGTAGCGGTCGAAGCAATCGGGGGCCTGCTCCTGCACGAACGCCGCGCCCTCCAGGGCATTGTGGGTGCGGACGATGCCGATGGTGCGTCCGGCAGGGACGGGGTGGCCCTCCGCCTCCGCGAACAAGTCGAAGCGTGACGGCGGCGCGTCCGGGTCGTGCGGCCTGGGTTTGTAATCCGGCAGCGGGCCGAGTTCCTCCGGCAGCAGCTCATAGCCGCGCCAGTCCTGGGCGATCTGCGGGAACTCCTCCCGCAAACGCTTGGCCTGGAAGAAGCCGACCCAGCACCACGGACATAAATAGTCATGGGCGATGGTGACGGTCAGGGTCTTGTCGGTGGGCATCAGGTCGTTCCAATTCATGCGGCAATAACGTTGCCGAGGGTGATGCCGTCACTTTACCCGTTTCCCACGCCCCTTGACAAAATAGGAGCATAGATGTATAACTATGTCGTGACTATAAACGCGCATGAGAACAGCGCTCTGATTGACATGGAAACGCTGGAACGGGTCGCGCCGATCATTCGCAACGCGGCGCATCCCCTTCGGCTGCGCGTCCTGGATTATCTCCGGCAGCAGGGGCAGCCTTGTACCGTCACACAGATCACCGAGGCGGCGGGCGCGTCGCAGGCCATCGTCAGCCAGCAGCTCCGCATCCTGAAAGATCAAGGCGTGTTGTCGGCCCGGCGCGAGGGCAACCATGTCCTCTACACGGTCTCAGACCGGAGCGTGCTGCTCCTTTTGGATTGCATCCGCCAGCATCAATCGGCTTGAGCTGACGCCTGAACGGGGAATTCTTCGTGCCGAGAAAGTAGGGATATAGAGATGTTGATACAAAACACCACAAACGATCTGGTGGACGCCCTGACTGCTCAGGGGCACGTCCGTGACGCCCGCGCCTTCCTGCTGGACGTGCGCGGTTTCGACGAGTTCGCGGCGGGACACGCCGAGGGCGCGACCTGCGTCCCGCTGCCCGATCTGGAACGGCGCGCGGGCGAACTGCCTACGGACCGGCCCGTGCTGGTCATGTGCCAGGCCGGAAGCCGCAGCGCCCTCGCCGCCGCGCGGCTGCGCGCGCTCGGCATGGACAACATCCGGGACGTTGCGGGCGGCCTCAACGCCTGGCGGCGGGCGGGGCTGCCGACGGTCAGGCAAACCGGCGTCATCCCCCTGGAGCGGCAGGTGCGGATCGCCGCCGGGGCGCTGGTGTTCGGCTTCTCCCTGGCGGGCTTCCTCGCCGACCGGCGCTTCTTCGCGGGCGCGACTCTGATCGGCTTCCTGCTGACGCTGACCGGCGCGCTCGGCATCTGCCCGATGATGTCCGCCCTGAGACTTCTGCCGTGGAATCGCCCCGTGAGCCTCGAAAAACGGGTGGATTAGGACCGACGAAAGGACGCTGAAGATGGACAAGAACTACCCGGAATATCGGACGCACCTGCAAGGGCTGATTGGGCGGCTGCGGGGTCGCATCCCCGGCACGATGAAGGGCTTCGGCCTGCTCCACCAGGAGAGCATGAAGGCGGGCGCGCTGGATGAGAAGCAGAAGGAACTGCTCGCCCTGGGCATCGGCATCGCGGTCCGCTGCGACGGCTGCATTGCCTTCCATACGCACGAGGCGCTCGCGCACGGCGCCACCCGCGAGGAGATCGGCGAGACCATCGCCGTCGCCATCTCCATGGGCGGCGGCCCCGCCCTGATGTACGCCGCCCACGCGCTGGAAGCCCTGGAACAGTTCGAGGCGAGGCTCCTCTGACGCCGGTACCGGTCACGCGCCGCCTTGGCCCAGGAGGGCGATGGCCTGCGGGATCGCCGCGTTGTGCGGCTGCCGCTTGGCGGCGTTGCGGAGGTCTTCCAGGCCCGCCTGCACGTCCGCAGGCTGACAGGAGGGGAGGACGTTGGCGTAGGTTCGCTCGGCCATCGGTCCGTTGTTCTCGACGGCGTAGCAGAGGCCGATGTTGAGCCAGACGGACATCTGGTGGCTGTCCAGGCCGACGGACCGGCGGCTGCTGGCGAGGCAGGCTTGGTAGTCGCCCGCCTTGTACTGCCACCAGCCCAGATTGCCCCAGCAGGCCGCATTGTCCGGGTGCGCTCGGGCCTCCGCGAGCGTCACCTGGGCGGCCTCGGCGTCCTTGCCGTCGTCGTCGTACATCTGCGCCAGGGCGTCATAGGCGTTCATGGCGTCCGGCGACAGGCGCATCGCCGTCCGGTAATCGGCGGCGGCGCGGGCGTGGTCCCCGGCGGCCTGCCGGACATCGGCGCGCAGCAGGTAGCCCGCGCCGTCCATCGGGCGCGGGGCGATCAGCGCGTCGGCGTCCTGGAGGGCATGAGCGTAGTCGTGGGCGTCACGGTACGCGCCGCAGCGCGCCCGCAGGGTGTCCGGGTCGCCGGGCATCAGGTGCAGAGCCGTCGTGTAGTCCGCGATGGCCGGGCCGTAGTCCTGCCTGTCATCGTAGGCATCGCCCCGGTTGTAGTAGAGGTTGAACCGATAACGCGCGTCCGTGTTCTCAGCCAGACGCAGGGCGACGGTGTAGTCGCCGATGGCGGCCGTGTAGCGGTCAAGCTCGTCGTAGGCGTCGCCGCGCAGCCGGTAGCCGTTGGGGGCTTGTGGCCTGAGCGCGATCATCTGTGAATAATCGTCGGCGGCGAGTCCGTAGTCGCCCCGCGAGTAGTCATCGTCTCCGCGAGCGCGGCACGCATGGTAGCGGCCGTCGTTGAAGCTGTGGCTGAAGCCCGTGTAGAAGGCATCGCCCAGGAGAACAAAGACGCCCAGGCCGAGGACGCCCACCAACCCCAGGACGACAATCAGCGGCCAGACCGGTTTCCCGCCGTTCCCGCTCCGCAAGGGCGGACCTTGCTCCCATTCCGTCTGCATACGCACCACCCTGTATCGTTGTTGTACCGTCATTGTCGGCGGGGCGGGCGAAGAACCCAAGAACGGGCCGAATTGACTTTGACACCGGCCCGGTGCTATAATCCCGCGTTGACGGCCGGGCCTATCCGGCGGCGACGGAGGGGCACGAGCAGATGGCGAACACCGTGGTCGTCGGGGCCATGTGGGGCGACGAGTCGAAGGGCAAGCTGATTGACTACCTGGCGCACGACAAAGACGTCGTCGTCCGCTGGGGCGGCGGCTCCAACGCCGGGCACACGGTCGTCGTGGATGACGAGGAGTACAAGCTCCATCTGATCCCCGCCGGCATCCTGCACCCGGAGACCCTGTGCGTGGTCGCCGACGGCGTCGTGCTGGAACCGGCGTCGTTCGTCGGCGAGATCGAGCACCTCCAGGGCCGGGGCATCACCTGCGAGAACCTCAAGGTCAGCGGCAACGCCCACGTCGTCCTGCCCTATCACCGCCTGCTGGACGAACTGGAAGAGAAGCGCAAGGGCGGCAAGGCGCTCGGCACGACCGGGCGCGGCATCGGCCCGGCTTACCAGGACAAGGCCGCCCGCATCGGCATCCGGGTGCGCGAGTTCGTGGACCCCGCCCAGTTCGCCGAGCGTCTGGCCGAAGTGCTGGAATACAAGAACGAACTCCTGACCAAGATTTACGGCGTCGCGCCCCTGGAGGCCAAAGTCATCTTTGACGAACTTGCCCCCCACGCCGAGCGGCTGCGTCCCTACGTGGACGACACGGCCCTGCGCGTCGCCTACGCGGCCAAGTCCGGCAAGAAAGTCTTGTTCGAGGGCGCCCAGGCGACCCTGCTGGACATTGATTTGGGGACCTACCCCTACGTCACCTCCTCGCACCCCGCTGCCGGCGGCTCCTGCATCGGCACGGGCCTCGGGCCGACCCAGATTGACCAGATCATCGCCGTCACCAAGTCCTACTCCACCCGCGTCGGCGCGGGGGCCTTCCCGACCGAGCAGTTGAACCCCCTGGGCGACCGCATCCGCGACCGGGGCCAGGAGTACGGCACGACCACGGGCCGCCCCCGCCGCTGCGGCTGGCTGGACGGCGTCGCCCTGCGCTACTCGGCTTTGGTGAATGGCCTGACCGACCTGTATTTGGGCCACATGGACGTGCTGTGCGGATTTGATGAAGTCAAGTTCGCCACGGCCTACGAGCTGGACGGCCAAGAGATCGCCGACTTCCCCTCCGACCAGGCCCGCCTCTGCCGCTGCCGCCCCGTCTATCAGACCCTGCCCGGCTGGGCCGAGGACGTGTCCGAGATCAAGGACTACGCGAAGCTCCCGGCCAACGCCCAGCGCTTCATCGAGACCGTGGAGGCCCACGTCGGCGTCCCCATCACCATGGTCTCCGTGGGCCGTCGCCGCGACCAGACCATCTTCCGCGAGGCTTGACCGCCATGACCGCCGTCGTTCCGCCGCCCGCCGCTGAATACTTCCTGGACGCCCGCGAACGCCGCTGGACGCCCGCCGAGTTCCGCCGCATGGTCAGAGTCGGCATCTTCGCCCCGAACGAGCCGGTGGAACTGGTGAACGGACACGTTTACGAACATGGGCTGCCCTGCCTGTGGACGCGCGACGAGTACTACCGTCTGGGCGACAGGGAAGTCTTTCGGCCCGATGAGCGGACGGAACTGCTTGACGGGAGGATCATCCGTAAAGTGACCATGAACCCGCCCCACGGAATGGGCGTCTTCCGGTGTGCTGAGGCGCTGCGACGGATTATCGGACCTGGCCTGTTCGCGTTCTCGCAACGCCCCGTCAACCTATCGACTCGGAATGACCCGGAGCCGGATGGGATGATCGTTTCCGGCGACCTTGTTGAGCTGAGTGCCCGTCATCCACTCCCGGAAGAGACGCTGCTGATGGTAGAGGTCTCCGACAGCACCCTGCGCGAAGACCGCCGTTACAAGGCTGGCCCCTACGCGCGGGCCGGCATCGCCGAATACTGGATCGTCAACCTGAACGCCGAGACTTTGGAAGTGCACCGCCGGCCGCAGGGCGGCGAGTACCGGAGCGTAAACATTCACAATGAGGGCGAAACCGTCGCGCCCCTGGCCGCGCCCGATGCGCCGGTGCGCGTCGCCGACCTGCTGCCGCTGCGGCAACCAACACCATGACCACACTCGCGCCCCCGCCCCGAATCACCCCCCGCCAGCGCCTCTGGACGGTGCAGGAATATCACCGGATGGCCTACCCGGCGCTGTTCGGGCCGGACGAGCGCCTGGAACTCATCGAGGGCGAGATATTCTTTCGCGGCACGGACATCCCCCGCCCGTTCACCCAGGCGGAGCATCGCTGCCTGCGGAAGATGGGCCTGATCCAGCCGGGGGATCAAATCGAGTTCGTCGAAGGAAAAGGAGTTCCTGCCGTGAGTCCCATGGGGCGTCCCCACGCGATTGCCGTCATCAAGACCGCTGATGCCTTGAGAGCGGCCTTCGGCGCAGAGTTTGTCGTTTGGTCGCAGTCACCCGCAGAAATTTCCGAGGTTTCAGAGCCGGAGCCGGACGTGATGGTCGCAGAAGGTACCGCCGATGACTACTATGACAACGCGCCAGGTCCCGGTGAGGCCGTCCTTGTTGTCGAGGCTTCCGATTCCAGCCTGCGCCAAGACCGTGGCCGGAAGGCGGCAATGTACGCGCGGGCAGGCGTGGCCGACTACTGGATCGTTAACATCAAAGGTCGCGCTTTGGAGGTACGCCGCCAGCCCCAGGATGGCGAGTATCTCAGCGTAGACATCTACGGCGAGGGTGAGGCCGTCGCGCCGCTGGCCGCGCCGGACGCGCCCGTGCGTGTCGCCGACCTGCTGCCGATGAAGCGACCATAATCGCCACAAGAGGAAAAAATGCCACTCACGCTTGCAGCCCTCTCGTTCTTTGCTGTTTCTTCATCCGCCCTGCTGGTGTTCACGTTTTGGGTTGCCTCGACTGGCCGGAAACTGCGCCCCGGCGAGCCCGTGCCAAATCGTCGGGATATCCGCCGTCATTTGTTGCGAGGGATGTTCTACTGCAACCCCGATGACCCGCGCGGCTGGATACCAAAGTTACACGGCTACGGCTGGACCGTAAACCTACGCGATCCCTCTTGGGCGCGCACGGTGTCTCTACTGTTGGCCGGCCTTCTCCTCAGTGGTATGGTGCTGATAATCGTGTCTGGAAAAGGATAGTCATGCGTAAAAAGATCATTGCCGGGAACTGGAAGATGAACAAGACCGTGGGCGAGGGGCTGGCCCTGGTCAAAGACCTCGTCCCCTTAGTCGCGGACAAGACGGATGTGGATGTTCTCGTCTGCCCGCCGTTCACCTCTTTGTACGCTGTCGGGCAGGCACTGCAAGGGACCAACGTCGCGCTGGGCGCGCAGGGGGCGTTCTGGAAGGCCAGTGGGGCCTACACCAGCCAGATTTCGCTGCCGATGCTCCTTGACGTGGGGGTGCGCTACGTCATCCTGGGTCACTCGGAGACGCGCGGGCGCTTCGGGGGGCCGGAGCCGGACCTGACGCCCGAACTCGCCATGACCTTCGGCGAGACCGATGAGGGCGTCAACATCAAGGCGCAGGCGGTGCTGGCCGCCGGTCTGATCCCCATTATCTGCGTCGGCGAGACCCTGCAAGAGCGGCAGGAAGGGCAGACGGACCGGATCGTCGAGGGGCAAGTCACGCGGGCCTTGCAAAACATCGCGCCGGAGTTGGTCGCCTCGCAAGTCGTCTTCGCCTACGAGCCGGTCTGGGCCATCGGCACCGGCGAGGTCTGCGCCGCCGACGAGGCGGACCGGGTCTGCGGCGTCGTCCGCAGCGCCGTCGCGCTGGACCGGGGACCGGAGGTCGCGGAGGCCGTGCGCATCCAGTACGGCGGCTCCATGAAGCCGGACAACGCCGCCGACCTGCTGGCTCGCCCCAACATTGACGGCGGCCTGATCGGCGGGGCGAGCCTGAAGGCCGCCGACTTCGCCGCCATCGTCCGCGCCGCCTGACGGGCAAGTTTCCGAGGCCGCCCGTTTGGGAATAAAGGACGAGAAACGCTTTCACCTACGAACAGGAGCATGGTCCGATGAAACGCTGTCCCACCACCGTCGCCCTCTCCCTGGCCGTCTGTCTTTTTGCCGGCTCCGCCCACGCGCAGACCGTCTCCTACCGGCGGCTCGCCCTGCACAACGTCGTCACGCGGCTCATGCAGACCTACGGCCTGGACATCGTCCTGAAGGGCAGCCTGCTCGACAAGCCGAACCTGCCCATCACCTTCAGCGTCGGTGACCCCGACACGACGACGACCCGGCTGCAGATCATGAACGCCCTCGCCAACGCCGCCGGGGTGGACTTCCAGAAGGGCTTCGTGGTCAGCAATCTCGGCGCGAACGAGACCCTGCCGCCCGTCCAGGTGGACACCGATGCGTTTGTCATCTTCAAGAGCAAGACGGTTCCGGCGCGCGACGCTATCGCTATCGTCGCCGGCTCGGACAACGCGACTGTCCAGATCGCCCCGGAGGTGACCGGGGATGTGACGCTTTCTTCCACCACGCTCCGAACGTCCCAGGCCGCGCGTGAGATCGCCCAGCAGACGCAGACGGTCTGGCGCGCGTACTACGCGCTGACGCCTGAAGACATCATGGCGAGAAGCCCGCACCCGTTCACCTACTACGACACCACGCCGCCGCCCGCCCCCGCGAGCGCACCGGTCGCCCCGACCGCGCCCGCCGTCCCGACCGCGCCCGCATCGGGAACCCAGGTCGTGACGGCCCCCGGCCTGGTCGCGCCCGGCCCGTTCCAGTACGTCCCGTCCATGGGCTACGGCTCGCCCTACGGCGGCTACGGCGGTTATGGGTCTCCCTATAACACCGGCGGCTACGGCTCACCCTACGGCGGCTACGGGGGCTATGGCGGCTACGGGGGCTACAGTCCCTACGGCGGCTTCGGCGGCGGGTCCACCGTGACGGTCCTTCCGGGGACCGGCGGCTACGGCCCCTTCGGCGGCTACGGCGGCCCCCCGATCACCTTCCCGTGACCCGCGACACCGAGGAGACAGCGTGACCGACCTTCTGGCCCTGCCCCTGATCCGGGACATCCCGGACTTCCCGCAACCCGGCGTCTTGTTCAAGGACATCACGCCGGTGTTGAGCGACGGCCCGGCGTTCCAGGAGGTCGTGGATCGGTTCGTGGAGTGGGCGGGGGCGCGCGCGCCGGATGTGATCGTCGGCATCGAGTCGCGCGGCTTCGTGTTCGGCGCTCCCGTCGCGCTCGCCATGGGCCTGGGATTCGTGCCGGTCCGCAAGGTCGGCAAGCTGCCGCACGACACCGTTCAGGAAAAGTATTTACTGGAGTACGGGGCGAATGTGGTCGAGATGCACCGCGACGCCGTGCGCCCCGGCCAGCGCGTGGCGATCATTGACGACCTGCTGGCGACCGGCGGAACCGCCGCCGCCTCCGCGCGGCTTGTTGAGTCTCTAGGCGGCATCGTCGTCGGCTTCTCGTTCCTGGTGGAACTCTCGTTCCTGCACGGGCGCGACAACCTCGCCGCCTACGACATCCAATCCCTGATTACCTACTGAACGTCACCAGTCGCTCTTCCCCGACTGTTCCTTCCCGGACGACGCTGCGGGCTGCTGTCGTCCGCGCCACCTCCCGGCCATTCTTGAACACGTGCAGCCGGGCTGGGATCAGACGCAGGGCATCAAACGCCGAGCCTGCGTCCAGGACCAGGAAGTCCGCCGGTTTCCCCGCCTCGATTCCGTACTCGTCTTCGATCCGCAGGACGCGCGCCGCGTTGGTCGTGATGAGGTCCAGCGCGGACACGATCTCTTCCTGCCCGGTCATCTGGCACAGCAGCAGGGCGAGCTGGGCCGCCGCCAGTATATCAGCCCGGCCCAGCGGGAACCAGGGGTCCATGATGGAATCATGTCCCAGCGCGACGTTGACGCCCGCCGCCAATAATTGTTTGACGCGCGTGATGCCGCGCCGCTGTGGGAACGTGTCGAAGCGGCCCTGCAAGGCGACGTTGTCGAACGGGTTGGCGACCACGTTGACCTGGGCGCGGGCCAGCAGTCGGATCAATTTCGCGGCATAAGCGTTGTCGTAGGAATGCATCGCCGTGCAGTGGCTGGCCGTGACGCGCCCCTGCCAGCCCTGCGCCAAGGTGTCCGCCGCCATGACCTCGGTGAAGCGCGACTGCGGATCATCGGTCTCGTCGCAGTGGCAGTCCACGTCCCGGTTGAATTCTTTGGCGAGCGCGAAGGCGCAGTGGACATCCTCCACGCCCATCTCCCGCGTCCACTCGTGGTGGGGGATGCCGCCGACCAGGTCACAGCCGAGTTCCAGCGCGCGCCGCATCAGCGCCGGTCCGTCCGGAAACGAGAAGATGCCGTCCTGGGGGAAGGCGACGAGTTGGAGGTGGCAGAAGTCGCGCACCTCCTCGCGGACTTCCAGCAGGGCGCGCAGGGCCGTGAGATTGGGGTCGCAGACATCCACATGACTGCGGATGTGCAGGGTTCCCTGCGCGACCGCCCAACGAATCGCCTCGCGCGCCCGTGCCTTCACATCGTCAATGGTCAGGCTCGGCTTGCGCTCACCCCAAATCTGGATGCCCTCGGCCAGCGTCCCCGACTGGTTGAAGCGCGGCTCCCCCGCCGTCAGCACGGCGTCCAGGTGAACGTGCGCGTCAACAAACGGCGGCGTGACCAGACGGCCCTCGGCGTTGACCTCCCGCGCCGCCGAGTCCCCGATGTCGGGGGCGATGCGGGCGAACGTCCCGCCCTGAACGGCGATGTCGGTCAGTTCTTCGGCGCGGTGCAGGCGGGCGTTGCGGATGAGCAGGTCGTAGGGCATTGGGTTTCTCACAGACCGCCGGAGAAGAACCCACCCCGCGCGGCAAGCCGCTTGCCCCTCCCGAAACGGGAGGGGACAGAGTCTCGAAACTCTTCCCTCCCCCGCTTCGGGGGAGGTGGACCGGCTTGCCGGGCCGGAGGGGGTTCTTGCCGGGCCGGAGGAGGTTCTTACGCCACCGGCGGCGGGGGCCAGACGCCCTGGGTCGCCGTTGCGAGCTGCATCTCGGAGCGGCGTTCGATGGGCCGCAGAATCAAGTAAGAGACGGCGGCGAAGACGATGCCAAGCTCGAAGCCGATGTCCATGCCGTAGGGCGGGTTGATGGCCTTGGCGATGGGGCCGACGAACACCACCTGGGCCGCGCCCAGGTAGACGCCGACCAGGCCCAGCGCCATGGACACGATGGCGGCCCAGCCCAGCGGCAGCCGCTGGCGCGTGTCCCAGTCGTCCACGTTGTAGACGCCCTTGCGGAACACGAAATGCTCCAGGATCAGAATGATGGACCACGGGCCGAGCCAGTAGGCGATGACCAGCAGGAAGTTCTCCAAATTCGCGTTGAAGTTCTTGGGCGCGGCCAGCGCGATCAGGACGTAGACCACCGCCCCGATCAGCGTCCAGACGGCCCGGTTGACGCGCTCGAACGCCTTGCCCAGCACCTGCATCGAAAGCCCCAGGCTGTAGTCGTTGGGGATGTTGTTGGCGATGATCGAGAGCGCCAGCAGCACCAGCAGGAACGTCCCCAGGCCGTGCTGCGACGCCAGCGCCGCCGCCAGATAAGAAGGGCCGTCGCTGCCCTGGAAAGCGGTACTCAGCATCAGGCCCAGAATCTCCAGCACGACGCACGGGAGGGCGACGCCGAAGAACGTCAGCCAAAAGACACGGCCCGGCGGCGTCGCCTCCGGCTGGTTCACGTTGTAGTCGGCGGCGTAGGAACTCCACCCGGTCGCAAAGCCATAGACGGCGGCCCCGAAGGACAGGAAGGCGACCCACTCGGCCAGCTTGAACGCGGGCGTCTTGACCAGGTGGACGTGCGGCCCGGCGATGCCCGCCACGATCAGGAAGATCACCGCCATCGGGACCCACGCGAACCGCTCGTAGCGATGCACATAGGCGTAGCCGAACAGGCTGACCAGGGTTGTCAGCACAGCGAGGATCAGAATCCCCACCCACGTCGGCAGGTGGCTGAGCTGCGAGATCAGTTTCGCGCCGATGACCACGTTGACGGCGGACCAGCCGATGCAGGCGGCGACGTTGAACAGGGCCATGATGCCCGCGCCGAGCCAGCCGAACGAGAAGCGTGAGATGGTCATCTGCCGCAGGCCCAGTTTCGGCCCCAGCGTGGAGAAGAAGGCCACCGGCAGGACGCCCAGCACGTTGAACAGCACGATGGCCGCCGCGCTGTCCCAGAAGCCCATCTGAAAGACCGGGATGGCGAGCGCGCCGACGGTGACGGTGGAGAGGACCAGGTTGGCCGAGAGCCACATGGTGAAGTTCTCCCAGATGCGCACGTCGTGACGCCGCGTGGGCGGGACGCGCTCAATGCCGCGCGTCTCGATCCCGCGTTCCTGCTCTCGCGCGGGGAGTGTTTCCGTTGCCATGTCGTTTTCTCCTTGTGTGTGATCGGGCGGGCGCGAAGGCCCGCTCAGGAACAACGTGTCATACGGCGGTGTATGGTCTCGCTCGGCTCAGCGGCGGAAACGGCGCGCGAAGCGCCGCCGATAGAGAGGTCGGTAATACCGATACCGGGACAGTGGGCGATAGGTCGGATGGGCGACCGCCTTCGGCGCGGCCTTCACGATGGCTTTCGGCGCGGGCTTGGTCGCTGGGGCAGGAGCCGTGTGAGGAACGATCACGGGCGGCGCGGGCTTGGGCACGACCACTGCCGCCGGTCTGATGGGCGCGGGGGGAGGCGCTGTCACGGGGGCGGCGTGGGGGACCGGGGCAGGCTTGGAGAATGCCGACGGCCACTCCGCCCGCACACTCATGGCGACCAGCGCCCCAACGGCCAGCGTCGCCAGCCCGTAGCGCACCCAGGGGCGCGGGAAGTCACCGGTCAGCGCCGGCAGCAGGCGCGACAGGCCGCCGCCCGCCGGCGCGAACCAGAGCGGCAGCAGGCCGAACACGGTCGCCTCACGCCCGCCGACCCGGACAACGCTTTCCACGGCGAAGTACGCCAGGGCCGCGAGCGCCACCGGCAGCCACCGCGCCCGGCGCGGGGACTCGCCCAGTTCAGCGAGGAACGGCAGCAGCATCCAGCTCACGAAGGCCGTGCCGCCGGTGACGGCCCAGAGAACCAGCCAGGGGCGCGCGCCGACGGTCAGGGCGGGTAGATGTCCATGTCCCAGGCCGGTCCGCGCCGCCCAGCCGCCCCCGGCCAGGAGCAGGAAGGCCAGGATTCCCAGCCCCGCCCGCCGACGGCCCTGCGCCAGCGCCAGGCCGAGCAGGACCAGCCCCAGCAACAGGCCGTCGGGCCGAACGGCGGTCGCCAGGCCCGCGAAGGCCAGGGCAACGAGTGACGAACCCGCCACGAACGCAAACAGTGCTGCGACGGTCAGCAGGGCGAATGCCGCATCGAGCGGGGCGACGAGAGCGTGATGCAGGAACACAAAACTGGTGGCGGCCAGCAGCCCGGCGACGATGCCCGCCGCCCGGTCGCGCGCCCGCCAGCCCAGCAGGTACAGCAGCACCACGGTCACGGCCGCCAGCGCCGCCCCGACTCTCCCATTGTGTTCGGAATGCGGCAGCAGCGCCGCCAACGTCGCCGTGAGCGCGGCCAGCAGGACCATCCACAGGCCGTCCAGGGGGACCAGGCGCGGCGGGCGGACGGCGCGCGGCGTCGGCGAGGGCGCGGCGCGGCGGGGCAGGGGGCGGGGCGCGTCAGGGGGCGGCGTGACGGAGGGAGCCATGGCGACATGGTAGCACACACCCCGAATCGCTGTCAAGGTTCACCCGGCCCCGATTTGGGTAGAGTGTGCGGTCTGCCTACCACCCTGCTTCGTTCGTGCCTCACTGCGCGGGGTCCTCCCGAAGCGGGGGATTTGGAGTGCCTTGTTTTGTTGTCCTGATCCTCCCGCTTCGGGAGGACCCTGTGAGCGCAGCGAACAAGGTGGTGGGCAGGCCGCCCGCGACGGGGCAGGACAAACGCACCCTCTTGGAGAACACGCCCGCATGAAAGGCATCATCCTCGCTGGCGGGGCCGGCACGCGCCTGCACCCGCTGACACTGGCCGTCAGCAAGCAGCTCATGCCGGTCTACGACAAGCCGATGATCTACTACCCGCTCTCCACGCTGATGCTGGCGGGCATCCGGGAGATTCTCGTCATCTCCACGCCGCACGACCTGCCGCACTTCGAGAAACTGCTCGGCGACGGGGAGCGTCTAGGCTGCGAATTTTCCTACGCCGTGCAGGCCGAGCCGAACGGGCTGGCGCAGGCGTTTGTGATCGGCGAGCGGTTCATCGGCGGCGACAAGGCCGCACTTGTGTTAGGCGACAACATCTTCTACGGCTCCGGCATGGCCGAGATGATGCAAAAGAACAGTGATCCGACGGGGGGCGTCGTCTTCGCCTACCACGTCACCGACCCCGAACGCTACGGCGTCGTGGAGTTCGACGAGAGCCACAACGTCATCTCCATCGAGGAGAAGCCAACGGTCGCCAAGTCGTCCTACGCCGTCCCCGGCCTGTACTTCTACGACAACAGCGTGGTCGAGATCGCCAAGAACATCCGGCCCTCCCCGCGCGGCGAGTACGAGATCACGGACATCAACAACGCTTATTTACGCGCGGGCAATTTGAAAGTCGGCATCCTGGACCGGGGCACGGCCTGGCTGGACACGGGGACGTTCGCGTCTCTGATGCAGGCCGGGGCGTTCGTGCAGGCCATCGAAGAGCGCCAGGGCCTGAAGATCGGCTGCATCGAGGAAGTCGCGTACCGGATGGGCTACATCGGGGCAGGACAATTGCAGGCCATCGCCGAACCCCTGATGAAGAGCGGCTACGGCAAGTACCTGATGGACCTGCTCGACCCGCGCTTCGCGTGATCACCCATTAACATCGGCCGCCAGGGGTTGAAAACCCTTGGCTCGTGGGCGCGGACGCCGGGCGTCCTGCGGACGCAGGAGGGCTGTCAAATCTTCCGTCCGCAGGACGGCTGGCCGCAGGCCCAAGAGACCGGCAATTTCAATGCCGGGGCGCGTCACCGTTCACGGTAGAGGCGCATACGAGACAAACAAAAAGCAAGGAGTACCAATGGCAGAGACAATCACAACGCCTTCGGGCTTGCAGTATGTGGATGAGGTCATCGGCACCGGCCCCAGCCCCCGCAAGGGGCAGACCGTGACCGTGCATTACACCGGCACGTTCCCGGACGGCAAGAAGTTCGACTCGTCGCGGGACCGGAACGACCCGTTCAACTTCGTCATCGGCACGGGAAGCGTCATCAAGGGCTGGGACGAGGGCGTGATGACCATGCAGGTCGGCGGGCGGCGTCAACTGACCGTCCCCGGTGACCTCGCCTACGGCCCGCGCGGCTACCCCGGCGCAATCCCGCCCAACGCGACGCTGCTCTTCGACGTGGAGCTCCTGGGAGTCAAGTAACCGATGGCCCTGACTAAACTCACGCCCGATGACTTCGGCCCGGACTTCGCGCCCCATCTCAGCACCCAGCAGTACGGCGGCGGCAGGCGCATCGAGGGCGTCCAGGTCATTGACCTGCGTCTGCTCACCGACGACGGCGGCTCGTTCGCCGAACTGGTCCGTTTCGACGAGGAGGGCAACCTGCTCGCCATCCCGGAGTTCAAGGTGCGCCAGTCGTCGTACTCGCTGGTCCTACCGGGGGCGATCAAAGCCTTCCACCTGCACTACAACCAGGAGGACGTCTGGTTCGTGCCGCCCACGGACAGACTGCTGATCGGCCTCGTAGACGCCCGCAAGGACTCGCCTTCTTGTGGGGCGACCATGCGGTTCGTGATGGGCGGCGGCAAGGCGCAGCTTCTCTACATCCCGCGCGGGGTGGGGCACGGTGGGGCGAATATCGGCCTGACGCCCGCGACCATCCTCTACTACGTCAACCAGCGGTTCGACCTCAGCGACCCGGACGAGCGCCGCCTGCCCTGGGACATCGTGGGGGAGGACTTTTGGAAGATCACGCCAGGCTGACGGTGTTCCCGACGGCCCACTGGCCCGCCTGGAACTGCGACGCGACCTTCCTGCCCGGTGGAACAGCTTCCGTCGGAGGCGCATGGGACGTTCTACGCCGCCCTCGTCTTTGCCTTCTACGGCGGCAAGATCGTACTCGCCGACATCGCCGGGCGCGGCCTGTGCATCCCGTCGGGCCGCGTCGAGCCGGGGGAAACGCCCGAACAGGCCGCCGCGCGCGAGACGTGGGAGGAAACGGGCGGGCGCGTGTCCGGCCTGCGCCTGCTCGGCTCCTACCGCCTGGTCAGCCGGGGTGAATCCAAGACAGTGCGCTGGAGTCCGGCCTACGTCGCGTCTTTAGACGGCCTGGAAGTCCTCCCGCCCGGCAGCGAGTCGCGCGGCGTCTTCCTGGCCGACCTGGCCGATGTCCCCGGCCTCTACTTCACCTGGGACCCCCTCATCGCCGCCGTGTTCGCCCACGCGGACGCGCACCGGTCCTAGATACCTCACCCCAGCCCTCTCCTTTCGGAAGGAGAGGGTGGACCGGCTAGGGTTTTATTGGGGTTGCCGGGCCGGGTGAGGTATCTTTCCGCCGGGCCGGGTGAGGTATCACCGCACCGAGTTCAAGACACTCTCCAGGCTGCCGACATCCAGACTGCCCACCAGGACGATCACCAGGCCGTCGCGCCGGGTCAGGACCACGCCGGGGCGCGGGTTGCGAATCTGGCCCGCACGGGGCCCCAGGGGCCGCAGGTCGGGCGTCTCCACCAGCGTCAGCGCGTTCAGGCCGTTGCCGTAGGTGAGCTTGACCAGTATGCGGCCCTTGCGTGGGACCAGCGTGGCCGACTGGAAGTGAAAGCCGGGCGGCAGGGTGGACGGCTGAAGCACCGCGAAACCGGCCTGGGCGGCGGTGGGAACCGTCGGCAGCGGGGCGGAGCGAGATGCAGCCGGCGGGGTCGCGGCGCTGACGGGGGCCTGGAACAGCCGCCGGTCCAGCGGCGGGTTGTAAGTCACGTCGGTGAAGTACGTCGCCGACTCCCGATGCCCGGCGTCGTCGTACTGCTCGATGCGGAGCTGTGCCCCGTTGGACGGGTCAATCCAGTATTGATAGTACTCGACGGAATCGGGCGACCCGATGCGAATGATCGTGCAGGCGTGGCCCGCGACGATGCCTTGACCCAGGGGCTGCACGAGCAGATTCCCCCGCCGGACCTCCTGCATGACCTGTGAGACCCGCACACGTCGGGCGGCCATCTGCGACGGCAGCACGTCCACATGGCCCGCCGGGGTCGTGTGGTAGCGCGCGCGCCCGTTGTCCACGATCACCTCGCCCCGGTTGGCGGGCGGACTCTGGCAGTCGTAGCGCTGGGCGTGTGCCCCGTCCAGGACCGCGTACTGCACGAACGTTCCCTGCGGCATCTCCGAGACCATCGTTCCTTCCAGCGCCAGCCGATTTTGCGCCTGCAGCATCTCGCGCACGAGCGCGAGCAGGGCCGGGGGCGTCTGCCGCGCCGAGGCCGCCGGTCGTGACGGTGGGAACGGACGCGCGCCGCGCGGAGCGCCGCCGGCCCCCGTGGCCGGCAGCAGCGCCGCGAGCGCCGTCAGAAGAAGGGATGGGTGATGACGCAGGCGCATGGGGTTGACTCTACAGACTCCCCTGGGCGGCCCCGCCCGTCCACCCATCATGCCCCACGCCCGTGGCGGCGGAATCCGTCAGCGGCTGCGCGGCCACGTCGCGCTGATGCAGGGCGACGCATTGGGTAATGAGGGCGGCGTCGTCGGGGGCGGTCGGCGGGGCCGGGGGCGGCGCGAACGGGTGGGACGCCAGAACGCCCAGGACGGCGAACGCCGCCGCGCCCAGGGCGAGCGCGGGCCGTAGCAGGGGCGGCTGGGCCGGGAACAGGCGTGACCACCATGCGCCCGCCTCCGACGGACGCCGCGCCGCCGCCAGGCGCGCGGCCAGCCGGGCGTCGAACTGGGGCGAGGTCTGCGCCGGCGTCAGGCCGCGTAGCAGGGAGCGTGTCTGTGCCATCTGCCGGGCCAAGGCCGCGCAGTCCGCGCACCCGGCCAGGTGGGCCTCCGCCCGCGCCCGCCGCGCGGCGTCGAGCGCGCCATCGGCGTACTCGGTCATCCAAGAGTGTGTTGTCCGGCAGTCCATGGTTGCTTCTTCTCTTCGCGTGTCAGTCCTGTAGGTACCCCGAAAGCCGCTGCCGGAGCTGGCGGCGGGCATGAAAGAGGCGCGACTTGACCGTCCCCAGCGGACAGCCGACGATCTGCGCGATCTCCTCGTAGGGGAGGTCCTCGATGTCGTGCAGGATCAGCACGGCGCGCAGCTTGTCCGGGATCTGGCCCAGGGCCTGCTGAATCTGCGCGCCCATCTCCTGCTGCTCCAGCAGGCGGTGCGGCTCGAAGGTGGCGTCGGGCAGCTCACGCCCGCCCTCGCCGTCCTCGCCGGGGTACGACTCGTCGAGCGAATAGGCGTGGGCTCGCGCCTTCTTGCCCCGCCGGAAGTGGTCAATGCACAGGTTGCCCGCGATCCGAAACAGCCAGGTGTGCAGGCTGGACTGACGCCGGAACGTGTCCAGCGAGGTGAACATCCGCACGAAGACCTCTTGCGTCAGGTCCTCGGCGTCGTCGCTGTTGCCCACCATTCGGTAGACGTAGTTGTACAGCTTGTTCTTGTAACGCCCGACCACCTCATCGAACGCCGCCGCGTCGTTGCGACGGCATCGTTCCAACAGGCTGAGGTCGGGCGGCATCACGCTGATCATCTGGGTCACGGCCATGGCTTCTCTCGGTGCGCCTTCCGGGGGGGAACTGTCGGTCATGCCTCGACCTCTCTGACGCGCCGCGCGCCGAAATGTTCAACCGATGTCATCGGAAAATGGAAAAGCTTCTGTATCAAATCAGGCACATTATGGCGTATAATCAGGGACAGGGAGTGGCCCAGGCCGCCCCCGGCGCAAGTTTTCTTCGGGGCATCGGACCAAGCGATTTGAGGAGGACGGTTATGCAGAATATTTCCGGACGGCGCGGAGCGGCGTGCCTGCTGGCGGCGGGGCTGCTGGGGGTGGCGGCGTGTTCGTCGGTGTCCGCCGCGCGCCACCATCACTACCGGGCCGTGCGCCACGTATACCACGGCGGCCACGGCTCCTACGGCGGCGGCTACGAGCAGTCCCTGGGCGGCATCAACCTGGGAGACTCCGTGAATATGCTGATCCACCGCTACGGCAACCCCAGTGAGGTCCAGTTGGAGCGCATCATGCTGACCACGGCCGGCGGCGCGGGCGGCAGCGGCGGCGGGCCGGGAGGCCCCGGCGGACCCGGCGGTGTCGGCGCGGGGACCAAGACCGTCCCGGTGAAGATCTTTGTCGGCCCCTCCTCCCCCGCGCCGGGCGGCGCGGGCGGGCCGGGCGGCGGCATGGGGGCCCCTGGGGGGCCGGGAGGCCCCGGCGGCGGCTTGAGCGGGGCGCTCGGCGCGCTCGGCGTCGGCTCCCTGTTCCAGAACTACGGCGGCGGCCCCGGCGGCTTCCCCGGCGGTGGTCCGGGGGGACCCGGCGGCGCGGGCGGCCCCACGTCCGGGACGCTGATCACGCCCGATCACCCGGAGACCAAGTACATCTACGACGAGCCGAACGCCAACTCCTTGGAGTTCGTCCTGTCGCCGACCGGGCGTGTGGAGCAGATTCGCGCCACCGGCTACAGGGGCTTCGTTCGCACACGGCGCGGCGTCGCGCTCGGCGAGAAGTACAGCCAGGTCGTGCTGGCCTATGGCTACCCGGAGAACCAGACCTACTCCGGCCCCGGCGATGAGATTCTGACGGCGGACTACACCAACGCGGCGCACTGCTCGTTCCAGTTCTACAACCAGCGCCTCGTCGGCATCACCGTCGCGCAGGTGGACTAGGGTGATCTGACACTGATGGCGGACCGCAGCGACATTGACGAGGTGCGGCGGCGCATCGAAATCGTCTCCGTGGTGGAGAAGTACGTCACCCTGAAGCGTTCGGGCCGGGGCCTGGTCGGACTCTGCCCGTTCCACCAGGAGAAGACGCCCTCGTTCCAGGTGAACCCGGAGCTGGGCCTGTGGCGCTGCTTCGGCCAGTGCGCGGAGGGCGGCGACGTCTTCAAGTTCGTGCAGAAGCTGGAGAACCTGTCGTTCCCGGAAGCGCTGGAGAGGCTGGCCTTGCAGGCGAACGTCACCCTCGCCCCGCGCGGGCGGGCCGCCCTACCCGGCCAGCCCGGACAGAGTCCCGCCCCGGACCGGTCCGCCGGGGACGAGCGCGAGCGGCTGTACCGGGTCAACGCCCTGGCCCTGCGCTACTTCCAGGAGCGCCTCGCGCAGACGCCGCCCGCCCGGCATTATTTGGAAGAACGCGGCATCGCCCATGAGGCGCTCCAAGCCTTCTCGTTGGGCTTCGCGCCGGAGGTCTGGGACGGCCTGACCGGCTTCCTCGCCCGGCAGGGGGTGTCCACCGACGATGCTGAACGGGCCGGGTTGGTCTCGCGCAGCGAACGCGGGACCTATTTCGACAAGATGCGCGGGCGGCTGGTCTTCCCGATCTTCGACGTGCAGGACCGGCCCGTCGCCTTCGGGGGCCGACTGCTCGGCGAGGCCGGGCCGGGCGCGCCCAAGTACTGGAACTCGCCGGAGACGCCGATCTTCTCCAAGAGCCGGACCTTGTACGGCCTGGGCCGCGCGCGCAAGGCCATCGCCGCCAAAGGGGCCGCCGTGGTCGTGGAGGGCTACACGGACGTGGTCGCCGCCCACCAGGCCGGATTCGAGAACGTGGTCGCCACCCTGGGCACATCTTTGACCGAGGAACACGTCAAAGTCCTGGCCCGGCTGGCGCCGACCGTGCTGCTGGCCTTTGATGCCGACTCGGCGGGCCTGAAGGCCGCCTTCCGGGCGGCGGCCATCTTCGAGGCCCAGGAGGTCGAGGTCCGTGTGCTGGACCTCCCGGAAGGCGAGGACCCCGACAGCCTGCTCCGGGCCGGGCGGCGCGGCGACTTTCTGCATCTCCTAGAGACGGCGATGCCGATGACCGAATATCGCTTGGAGCGGCTGATCCGTGCGGGCGATGTCGGGACCGACGCCGGGCGGCTCGCGCTGTTCCGCAAGGCGCTGCCGATCCTCGCCGGGGTCCCAAGCGTGATCGAGCGCGAGCAGTATGTCAAGCGTCTCGCGCCGCACCACCCGCAGTACCGCTCGGGGGCGGTCTACGCCGAAGAACAAATTCGGCAGGACGTGGCGGCCCACCAGGCGGGCCGGATGGGCGGACAGAGTGCCCAGGCCGCCGCGCCTGTGTACGCCGCCCCGATGGCCCCGCCGCGCGGGGCCTCCGGGCGGGCCGAGCGCCAACTGTTGCGCGCCCTGTCCAGTGACGATCCGGTCCTGGCCGAGATGGTCCTGACCGGCCTGACGCCCGACCAGTTCTGGACCGAGACGGGCCGCGCGCTGGCGGAGCGCCTGTACGCGGCCCACGCGGCGGACTTCGAGCCGGACATCCGGCAGGTGCTGGCGGACCTGGAGGGCGAAGACGCCGCGCTAGCGAACGTGCTGACCGAACTGCTGATGTCGGACGGCGCGCCGCTCACCCAGGAAGTGATCGAGTCCGAGGTCGCGTACCTGAAGCTGCAGCAGAAGCGACAGTACCTGAATTCGCTCAAGACGCTGATGGACCGGGGCGCCGCCGACGTCGCCACGCAGCGGGAGTATGACAGTCTGTACTTCGAACTCAAGGGGACGCAGAGTTCGAGACACGGGGCGGGCCGGCAGTAGGCTGGCGAGGGACGAAGCAAGGTGGCTATCACGAAATCCATGCCCGGTTCCACGGTGGAGCGGGGGACCGCGGAAGGCTTCGCGGATGCGGAGCCGGTCTTCGCGGGGACGCCGGAGATGGACGATCCCGTCGAGGACGTCCTCCAGTTCCTCGACGATGGCGTCGCGGACAAGCTGCCTCTGTTCGGCGACCCCGGCCCGGAATCCGGGGCCGAGGAGTCCGGGGAGGGCGACCTCGGCGAGATGGCCGGGCTGCCCCTGGACGACTCCGTGCGGATGTGGCTGCGCGAGATCGGGCGCACCCACCTGCTCACCCTGGAGGAAGAGATTCGCCTCGCCAAGCGCATCGAGCGCGGCGACGCCGACGCCAAGCTGATCCTGACCCAGTCCAACCTCCGGCTGGTCGTCTCCATCGCCAAGCGCTACACCCTGCGCGGGATGTCCTTCCCCGATCTGATTCAGGAAGGCAACATCGGCCTGATCCGGGCCGTGGAGAAGTTCGACTACCGCAAGGGCTACAAGTTCAGCACCTACGCGACCTGGTGGATTCGCCAGGCGATCACACGCGCCATCGCCGACCAGGGCCGCACGATCCGCATCCCCGTCCACATGGTCGAGACCATCAACCGGCTCGTCCGGGTCAGCGGCCAGCTGCTGCAGGACCTAGGCCGGGAGCCATCCCTGGACGAGATCGCCGCCGAACTGGGCCTGCCGGTGGAGCGCGTCTCCGAGATCATCCGGGTCGCCCCGGAGCCGCTCTCGCTGGAGACCCCCGTGGGCGAGGAGGAGGACAGCCACCTCGCCGACTTCCTGCCCGACCACGACTCCTCCCCCGCCGACGCCGCCGCGTTCCAGCTCCTGCGCGACAAGATCGAGGAGGCCCTGGACCAGCTCACCCCGCGCGAGCGCGATGTGCTGAAGATGCGCTTCGGCCTCGACGATGGCTACCCGCACACGCTCGAAGAAGTGGGCCGCCACTTCCAGGTCACGCGCGAGCGAATCCGCCAGATCGAGGCCAAGGCCCTCAAGAAGCTGCGCCACCCCGCCCGCTGCCGCCGACTGCGCGACTACATCGAGTAGGCTCATGCACAGTCTCCAGGGGTTGAAAACCCCTGGCTCGTGGGCGCAGACGCCGGGCGTCCTGCGGAAGCGAGAGCAGAACGTCATGGAGGGGCTTCCGTCCGCAGGACGGCTGGCCGCAGGCCCAGGAGACCGGCATTTTCAATGCCGGGGTGTTCCGCCCGCCGGCCCCTTGACCGCCCTCTCTACACACTCTGAACCCCGCAAATCAGCGGTCCTTCGCTTTGGCACGGTTTTTGCATTAGCCTCATCAGCGCGCGGACGAACCGGCGCGCGGGGATGAGGCTTATGACTGTCATGCTGGGAACGGACACGGCCCGATACGCCGCCCTGCGGGGACGACGGCGGCCCGTCCGGTTCGTGGACCTCGCCGCGCAGCGGGCGAGCGTGGCGGGGGAGATGGACGCCGCCTTGGCGCAGGTGATCGCCTCCGGCCAGTTCGTCGGCGGCCCCGTGGTGGAACGCTTTGAGGGCGACTTCGCCGCCTTCTGCGGTGCGGCCCACGCCGTGGGCGTCGGCAACGGCACCGACGCGCTGCTGATGGCCCTGCGCGCCCTCGGCGTCGGCCCCGGCGACGAGGTCCTCACCACGCCGTTCACCTTCGTGGCGACCGTCGCGGCCATCGTCCACGTCGGCGCCGTCCCCGTCCTCTGCGACATTGACCCCCGGACGTTCTGCCTGGACCCCGAAGACGCCGCTCGACGGATCACCCCGCGCACCAAAGTCATCCTGCCGGTCCACCTGTACGGCCACCCCGCCGACATGACCACGCTGCGCGCTTTGGCCGACCAACACGGGCTGTGGCTCCTGGAGGACGCCGCGCAGGCGCACGGCGCGCGCCTCGCGGGTCGCCGCGCCGGCAGCCTCGGCCACATCGCCGCCTTCAGCTTTTATCCCTCCAAAAACCTGGGCGCCTGGGGCGACGGCGGCGCGGTGACGACCAGCGACCCGGTCCTGGCGGAGCGCATCCGCCGCCTGAAGAACCACGGGCGCGTCGGCAAGTACGAACACGCCGAGTTCGCCCACAACAGTCAGTTGGACGCCCTCCAAGCCTCCGTGCTGAGCGTCCACCTGCGCCATCTGGACGCCTGGAACGCACGGCGGCGCGAGATCGCCGCCCGCTACGCCGAGCGCCTGCGCGGCCTGCCCGGCCTGGCCCTCCCCGCCGAGGCCGACGACGCCGAACACGTCTATCACCTGTACGTGGTCCGCGCGCGCCGCCGCGCGGCCCTCCAGGCGGCGTTCAGCAATGCCGGTGTGGAGTGGGGCGTCCACTACCCGATCCCGCTGCACCTACAGCCCGCCTGGGCCGCCGCCTACGGCCCGGCGACAGGACGGGGTGCCTTCCCGCGCGTGGAGCGACTGAGCGAGGAGATTCTGTCCCTGCCGATGCACCCGTTTCTGACCGACAATGACGTGGATCACGTCGCCGATGTGGCCCGTGACACGATCTGTCGGGGGATGGGGGAGGATTGTCAGTGAACGAGATCGCAGGCAGCCGGGTGCTGATCACCGGCGGGGCGGGATTCGTCGGCTCCCACATCGCCGAAGCCCTGCTGGCCGAGGGCGCGGCGGAGGTGATCGCGCTGGACAATCTGGCGCGCGGCAGCCGCGCGAACCTGCGGGACGCCCTGGCGACGGGCCGGGCGCGGCTGGTGGAGGGCGACATCCGCGACGCCGCGCTGGTCCACCGTCTCACCGAGGGCTGCGACTACGTCTTCCACCAGGCCGCCCTGCGCATCACCGCCTGCGCCGCCGACCCGCGCGCCGCCCACGAGGTCATGTTCGGCGGCACGTTCAACGTGCTGGAAGCCGCCGCGCAGTTTGGAGTCAAAAAAGTTGTAGCCGCGAGTTCGGCGTCGGTCTATGGCGAGCCGGACACGCTGCCCATCGCCGAGACGCACCCCTTCAACAACCGGACGCTGTACGGCGCGGCCAAGATCGCCGACGAGCAGATGACGCGCGCCTTCGCCGAGATGTACGGCCTGCCGTATCTGATGTTGCGGCCCTTCAACCTGTACGGCCCGCGCATGGACATGACCGGCGTGTATACCGAGGTCATGGTGCGCTGGCTGGATCGGATCGCGGCGGGCGAGCCGCCCCTGATCTTCGGCGACGGCGCGCAGAGCATGGACTTCGTGTTCGTCTCCGACTGCGTGGATTGTTATCTGCGGGCGCTTCGGAGCGACGCGCAGGACGACGTGTTCAACGTGGCGACCGGCGTGGAGACCTCGCTGCGGGAACTGTGTCACCTGCTGCTGGAGCTGACCGGGCGGGCCGACCTGCGGCCCGAACACCGCGCGGAGCGCAGGGTGAACGGCGTCCGCCGACGGCGCGGCGACACGGCCAGGGCGCGGGACGTGCTGGGCTTCGCCGCCCAGGTCCCCTTGGACGAGGGGCTGCGCCGCCTGATCGCCTGGCGCACGGAGGCACAGGCCGCATGATTCCCATCACCAAGCCCTTCATGGACGAGGCCGAGGCCCAGGCCGCCGCCGCCGCCATCCGCACCGGCTGGATCGCGCAGGGGCCTTTGGTCGCCCGGTTCGAGATGGAGTTCGCGGCGCGCGTCGGGGCCGCACACGCCGTCGCCGTCAACTCCTGTACGGCGGCGCTGCACCTGTCCCTGCTCTGCCATGGGGTCGGGCCGGGCGATGAGGTCGTCGTGCCGTCCCTGACCTTCATCGCCACCGCCAACGCCGTCCGCCACGCCGGGGCCGTCCCGGTGTTCTGTGACGTGGACCCGTGGACCTATAACCTCACCGCGGAGACGGTCGCGGCGGCCCTGACGCCCCATACTAAAGCCATCGTCGTGGTGGACCAGATTGGTCTGCCCGCCGACCTGGACCCGATTCTGGAACTCGCCGGGCGGCACGGCCTCGAAGTCATCGAGGACGCCGCGCCCGCCGTCGGCGCGACCTACAAGCGCCGCCCGGTGGGCGGCCTCGGCCCGACCACCTGCTTCAGCTTCCACCCGCGCAAGTCCATCTCCTGCGGCGAGGGCGGCATGCTCGCCACCCCCTCCGCCGAGGTCGCCGCCCGCGCGCGTGTGCTGCGCTCCCACGGCGCGTCCGTCTCCGACCTCGCCCGCCACCGGGCCGACACCGTGGTGATCGAAGAATACGCCGAACTCGGCTACAACTACCGGATGACCGACATCCAGGCGGCCATCGGTCTGGAGCAAATCAAAAAGTTGGATTGCATCCTGACGGAACGCCGTCGCCTGGCCGCGCGCTACGCCCTGTTGCTGGCCGACCTGCCCGGCGTCACCCCGCCCCAGGTCCCGGACTGGGCGACACACACCTACCAGTCCTACGCCGTCCGCCTGGACCCGGCCCGGACGCCCCCGCGTGAGGCGGTCATGGCGCATATGCTCCGGCGCGGCGTCGCCACCCGGCGCGGCGTCATGGCGATCCACGAGGAGCCGCTGTACCGCGATGGGAGGACTTTCCTGCCGGTCACGGAGGCGGTCACGCGCGAGACCCTGCTGCTGCCGATCTTCACGACGCTGACCGACGTGGAGCAGGACACCGTTGTAGAAGCCTTGCGGGAGGCGGTCCGCCTTTCATGAATCTCCTCGTCGCTGTGAACCCTGGGAAGTCACCCCTCGGCCTGTTGCGGTCCGCCCGGCTGCCCGCCGCCGTTTGGACTCTTGCGGCTGTGTTGTTTTTGGCGGATGTCGCCGCGCTCATGCATTCCCTGCGCGGCAACCCGTTCTGGCGGACAACCACGGATTTCAGCCTGTTTCTGAACGCCGCGTATATGTTCGCCCACGGCGGCAATCCCTACACCTTTGCTCCCGGCAACTCCCACGGCGCTGTCGTTCTTGAAAAGGGACAAGGCTTTTACGGTGTTGTGCCGGTGGACCCCTATGCCTACCCGCCGCTGCTGGCGGAGGCCATCCGGCCGTTGACACTGCTGGGTGACAACACCGCCAGGACCCTCTGGATTCTGCTGTCCGCCATCGCCCTCGCGGCGAGCGTGACGCTCCTCCTCCGCGGCTTCGGCTTCCGAGTGGGGTGGCACTGGGTCGCGCTGTCCGTTGCCCTGTTGGGCGCATCCGCCACGGCCCGCGTTGACCTCTATCACGGGCAGGTCAACTTTGTGCTGCTTTGGCTGATGACGTATGGGCTTTGGCTGCACCGGAGGGGCCGCGCGGTCACGGCCGGGTTCGCGTGGGGCCTCATGTTCGTCGTAAAGCCATTCCTCGGTTTGCTGCTGGTGTACCTCGTCTGGCGCAAGTCGTGGCGTGAGGCAGTCGTCGGCGGCGCGACGGCAGGTCTCCTCTTCCTAGTTTCGTTTGTCCCCCCTTTACTGGATGGATATGGACATTTTCTCCAGGTGTTTCACGGCTGGGTGCGTGTGACTCACTGGTACGCGGCATCCCCCCGGCCCGACAACCTGTCCCTGTACGGCCTCATCCGTCGTCTCTGTGTGCCCAACCCTTACGTCCACGCCTGGATCACAGACCGGTCTGTGCCGGGGTGGGTGGGTGTTGTTGTCGCCGCCGCTTTGATCCTTGTGTATCTTGTGTCGGTGGCTCGGAACGGTCCTGCACCGTCAGCGCATCCTGGGCGGGTACTCGTGGAGGCTGGGCTGGTATTGGGGCTGGGCATGGCCTACGGCCCGCTGACGGAGGGTGATCACCTGATCTTGCTGCTCCCGGTCATGATCGGCAGCGCATGGCTTGCTTGGGAACAGCGTGATACCGGCAACCTCGCGGCATGGCGATGTGCCGCTGCGGCATGGATGATTCTGCTCCTGTGGCTCCTCATCCCGGTACAACTCCCGTTGTTCGGCCTGCCGGGTTACGCGGACTGGACACCCGTATTCGGGCTGCGTATCCTTCTCACGGGTCAGATCGGCCTCCTCGTCCTGGCCGCCTCCGTGTTGACGGCACACGCCTTGCGTCAGGAGCAGTTGTGCATGAAGGGGCATCGGCCATGACGACCATCCATCCGAGCGCCGACGTGTCCCCGGAAGCCCATCTGGGCGAGGGGGTGCGTGTCTGGCAGCAGGCGCAAGTCCGTGCCGGGGCGCGCGTCGGCGACCACTGCAACGTCGGCAAGGGCGCTTACATCGGCCTGGACGTCCAGATCGGCGCGAACTGCAAGATACACAATTATGCCCTGGTGCATGAGGGCGTCACCATCGAGGACGGCGTGTTCGTGGGTCCCCACGTCTGCTTCGCCAACGACCGCTACCCGCGCGCGATCACGCCCGACGGGCAGCTCAAGACGGGCGCTGACTGGCATTTGGACGGCGGCTATGTCGAACACGGCGCGTCCCTGGGCGCGCGCTCCGTGATCCTGCCGGGCGTCCGGGTGGGCCGGTTCGCCCTGGTCGGGGCCGGGTCCGTCGTCACCCAGGACGTGCCCGCCTACGGGCTGGTGCGCGGCAACCCCGCCCGCCTCGTCGGCCACGTCTGCGCCTGCGGCAAGCCCACGGAAGACCGACAGGGAGAGGGCTATGTCTGCCCGGACTGCGCCCGGCCCCACCCGAACGACACATGACCACTGCACCGGACATCGAGGCCACGCCGCTGTCCCGGACGGATCGCGTGGGCGGGCGGGTGCGCGTCGCCCTGTTCACCAACAGCGTCGCCGTTGGCGGCATGGAGGAACACGTCCGCCTGCTCGTCCGCCACCTGGACCGCGCCCGGTTCGAGGTCTTCCTGATCGCCCCCCGGTGGGAGCCGACCGCCGGATTCTACCGCGCCGTCGCCGCGCAGACGGACGGGTACGCGGAGATCACCCCGGACCGGCGGCACGGCGTCGTCCGGCAAGTGTGGGACATGGCCCGCCTCTACCGGCAGCTTCGAGCCTGGCGCGTGGACGTCCTGCATATGCACTCCACCACCTACCGGGGGCAGGCGCTGGCGCTGGCGCTGGCCCGGCTGGCCCGTGTCCGCGCGGTCCATGTCACCGAACACCTGGCCCCGGCGGGGCGCGTCCCCTGGCCGGAGCGCGCGCTGCGAGGGCTGTTCACCCGTGCCGTGGACGGCGTCGTCTGCGTCTCCGACCGGAACCACCGGGCGCGCGCCCGCAGCCTGTACACGCCGCCCCATGCGCGCGTGGTGGTCAACGGGGTGGACCCGGATGACTTCGGCCCGGTCGCGCCCGCCGAGCGGGCCGCGCTGGCGTCCCGCCTGGGCCTGCCCGAAGGGGCGCGCGTCGTCGGGACGGTGGTGCGGCTGGAGCCGGAGAAGGGCCTGCCCGACCTGTTGACGGCCTTCGCGGATGTCCGGGCGACAGCCCCGGACGCCGTGCTGCTGGTCGTCGGGGACGGCTCGCAGCGGGCGGACTTGGAGGCGCAGGCGGCCCGGCTGGGGCTGACGGACTCCGTCCGGTTCGCCGGGTTCCACGACGACCCGCGCCCGTTCCTGGCGCTGATGGACGTGTTCGTGCTGCCCGTCCCCGTCGGCTCCATGTCCATCGGGCTGCTGGAGGCGATGGCGATGCGGCGCGCGGTGGTCATCACCTTCGGCGGCGCGGGCGAGGCCGTGGTGGACGGGACGAGCGGCCTGTGCGCCCCGCCGCGCGACCCTGCCGCGCTGGCCGGGGCGATCACACGGGTTCTGCGCGACCCGGCCCTCCAGGCGGCCCTGGGGGAAGGCGCGCGGCGGCGGGTGGAGCAGACATTCTCCGCCCGTCGGGTCGCGGCGGCGCTGGGCGAACTGTATGAGGGCAGGTGAGGGATTGACGTATCATTTGGGATTCCTGATGGACCAGATCGCGGGCCACGTCACCAACTACCGCAACCTGCGCGCGGTGACGGAGCGTGACCCCGACATCCGGGCCGACTGGCACGAGCTGCACTACCACAAGCCGGGCGGGCGCATCGAGCGCGGCCTGGCCTGGGTCCCGTCGTCCTATGTCCGGGGCGTCGCGCGGGGGACCTGGGAGGCCCGCAAGGCGCTGCGCGGCCCGCGCCCGCAGGCGCTGCTGTCCAACGCCTCCGTCGGCGTGTTCCTGACCGACGCCTTCCGCGAGACCCCGACCATGCTGGACTTCGACTGCACGCCCCGGCAGATTGATCAAATGCCCGCCTACGGCGTCAACCGGGACGTTCCGGCGTTGAGCGCCCTGAAGTGGCGGCTCTCGCGCCGGATGTATCAGTCAGCCGCCCGCCTGCAAGCTTGGTCGCACTGGGCCGCCCGTTCCGTCATCGAAGACTACGGCGCGGACCCGGCCCGCGTCCACATCAACCCACCCGGCATTGACCTGACGTTCTGGACGCCCGGCCCCTCCCGGCGGGAGCCGACGCGGCGGGTGCTGTTCGTCGGCGGCGACTTCCGGCGCAAGGGCGGCGACATGATTTTGGACTGGCACCGCGAACGGCGCGACGACACCGAGCTGCACTTGGTGACGCGCGAGTCGGTGGAGGCTGCAACGAACGTCTTCGTCTACCCCGATATGCGGCCCAACACGCCGGAGCTGCGCCGCCTGTACCACGAGTGCGATCTCTTTGCGCTGCCGAGCCGGGGCGAATGCTTCGGCATCGCCACCGTGGAGGCGATGGGGGCGGGGATGCCGGTCGTGGTGAGCGACGTCGGCGGCACGGCGGACATCGTGGAGGACGGCGCGAACGGGCTGATCGTGCCCGGCGGCGACGGGGCGGCGCTGGGCCGGGCGCTCGACGCCCTGCTCGCGGATGGGGCGCGGCGTCGGGCGATGGCGGCGCGCTCTCGCCAGATCGCCCAAGACCGCTTCGACATGACCTGCAACGCCCGGCGGACCCTGGACGCACTCAAAGCGCTGGCGGACGGAGAAGCAAGGCCATGCTGAACCCGAAACGCGCCGTCATTCAGACGGCAGACCGGGTGGGGACGGCGCTGCTCGCCCCGCCGCTGGGCGGACTGGGGACGTTCCGCCATCACGGCCCGCGCACGGACCGGCGCGTCGCCCTGACCTTCGACGACGGACCCAGCCGTCCCGCCACCGAGGCCCTGCTGGACGCCTTCGGGGAACTGGGGGTCCCGGCGACGTTCTTCGTGGTCGGGGTCAACGCCGAGTGGCATCCCGACTTGATTGCGCGCGCCCACGCCGAGGGACACGACATCGGCAACCACTCTTGGGAACACAGCCGCAAGGCGGGCCTGGTTCCGGGCGACGGCGCGCACATTGACGCCGCCGCCGACCTGATCGCGGGCATCATCGGGCGACGTCCGCGCCTGTACCGCCCGCCGTGGGGCTGGCTGACGCCCTGGGAGGCGCAGCGCCTGCGCCGCCGGGGGTATGCCGTGGTCGGCTGGGACGTCTACACGCTGGACTGGCACTGGCCCGAAGAAGACGGGGTGTTGATCGCGGAGAAGGCGCGGCGGGAGACGCGCCCCGGCTCCATCCTGCTCTTCCACGACGCCAACGCCGGGGTCAAAGTCTGGGACAAGAAGGAGACCATCCGGGCAATCAAGCACCTGGTCCCGGCGCTCCAGAGCGATGGGTACGAGTTCGTGACGGCGTCCGACCTGCTCGGTGTTCCCGCCTACTGGCCTTCGGGGGAGATCAAGTGATACACGTGACCCAGAAACACGCGGCCCAGTCCCGCGCCGAACTGCTGGAGGTCTGGCGGCGGGCGCTGACCGATGCCGACCCGGACCTGTCCGACCCTCTGGACGCCGTAGCGCGTGAGCTGGAGGAATACTTTTCCCTGTCCCACGATGAGGTCGTCCGCCGCTGCCGCCACTGGGAGGACCTGTCGGTCCAGGAGTGGCAGGCCGGGGACCGCTCGACGCCGGAGGGGCTGCTGGACTTTTACCGGACGCAAACGAGTTGGATTTTCGACACCCTCTGGTACCACGCCCAGCAGTACCACGGCGAGAAGCCCGCTGAGAGCGTGGACATCGCCCAGGGGCTGGCCCTGCCGCCGGGCCGACACCTCGACTTCGGTGCCGGTCCCGGCTCCAGCAGTCTGTTCTTCCACGCGCTGGGGTGGGAAGTGGCCCTGGTCGACGTGTCCACGACGATGCTGGAGTTCGCGCGCTGGCGTCTGGCCCGGCACGGCGTCCCTGCGACCTTCTATGACGCGACCAGCGACCCGTTCCCGCCCGGCGCGTTCGACCTGATCACGGCCTTCGACGTCATGGTCCACGTTCCGGACATCGCGGCGACGCTGCGCCGCCTCCATGACGCCCTGCGGCCCGGCGGGCACCTGGTCTTCAACATTGACAACCAGCCGATGACGGAGCGCACGGCGTGGCATCTCTACTCGGAACAGTACCCCATACTCCGGCAGGTCCAGTCCGTCGGCTTCGAGCGCCTGCCCAAGATCGAGTTCTTCCACGTCTTCCGCAAAGTCGTTCGCACCCCGGCGGAGACACGCCGCGTGGCCTTCCGGGACGCCCTGCGCCACAACGCCGTCGCCGCCGCCGTCGGCGGGGCGGCCCGCCGACTCGGCCTGCGCCGCTGACAGGGGCGTTCAGCGGGAGCGGACTGCGCGCGCCAGCCACCAATCCCACTGACGCGCGTAAGATGCCGTCAGTGTCGGCTCGCCCGCGATGGCGATTCGCGCCTCCCCGTGTTCCGTCTCCCCGTCCTCCAGCGTCACCGCGATCTCACGCAGGGCACGGCCCCAGGGCTGCCGCCTGGCCTTGATTGCCGCCTCCTTCAAGGCCCAGAACAGCAGCGTGTCGGCCCCCTGTGCCTGTTCGTTTTCGGTCAAGATTCGTGCCCGCAGGCCCGGATGCGCGGGCCGAACGTGCTGCAGATCCACCCCGACCGTTCCCTCCGTATCAACCCAGGCCCAGGACGCCGCCCCCGCGCCCGCGCTGTGCGACAGTGAAACCGTCAGGCCCGTCGGCCCCGGCCAGGAACTGAGCGCGGGGGCGGGGCCGTCGGAGCCGATCTCAAAGCGCAGAGGCGAGACGCCGAACTCCTCCCACAGCAGACGCTTCAGGGCCATTCGGCCCGCCAGACGGTCCGCGCGGCGGCGCGGTGACGCGGGGGCGTCGCAGAGGGCGAGTTCTCCCGCCGTCAGCCACTCGGACGAGTCCTGCGACGCGCCCCAGTCCGGCGCGACGACAAGCGTTTGGGGGATGTCCATCAGCGGCCCGTCAGGGGGTTGCGGGCCTCCGCCCGGATCAGGGCGGCGTAGCGCGCTTTGAGGACAGTCGCGCCGGAGGTCTGCAGGGTGTGCGCCAGAATCACGCTCTTGGCGACGCGGGCGAAGCGGATCACGTCGGCGTCGTGGGAGTCGTCTTCGTCCCCGCCGTCGTCGTTGATCCGGTCCAGGGCCGCGTAGGCGCTGGCCAGGCGATCCTCGCCGTCGAGGCGCAGCCCCTGCGAGAGCGATGTCAGCGCCGCCCGCTGCGCCGGGTCCGCCCAGCGCAGGGCGTCCGAAAAGGGCGTGGCGAACACCGCCCGGTCGGGCGTGGGGACGAAGCGGCGCAGGAATATGTCGGAGGTGCAGGTGGGGGTGTCAATGGAGATGTCGTGGATCAGCGCGTAGGCATACGCCTCGTCCATGCCGACCCGCCCATTGTGATCGTAGTCCGCGCCGGTGACGGGTCGCCCCAGCCGGTCCTGCCCGCTCAGGGCGGCGAAGAAGTAGCCGGTGAAGTCGTGGTAATCGGCCTCGTTGACCTCCGGCGTACACCCCGCCGCCTCCCGGCTGGGGATGGAGGCGAAGAAGCCGCACAGGTCCTGCCCGACCACCGGGCCGCGCGGGTCGCCGCCCCGAAAGAGCAGGTTCCCGAAGCCGCCTGAGAAACACTCCACCATCACGACGACCACCGGCGTCTTCGGCGGCAGGCCGTCAATCTTTCCTGCCAGGTGCTGCACCGTCAGGGTGTCCCCGCCCCAGAGGTCATACTCGTTGTCGTCGTACCCGCTCTCGCCCGGCCCGCCGTGCCCGGTGAAGTACAGCAGCAGCGGGCCGCCGGGCGGCGCGGCGAAGGACCGGAACTCCCGGTCAAAGGCCGCGAGGCGCGAGGGGCCGTTGAGGGCAGGCAGGCGCGGGGCGCGGTAGTGGTCATTGCCCTGGGCGTCTTCGTACAGGACATTGACGCTGCGCGGGTTGCCGTCAGTGAAGAGAATGCGCGAGGAGGAACCCGGCGGGAGCAACCGATGGACGTAGCGGATGTTGCTCTCGATGGCGACTTGGTTGTGGTCCGGGTCCGGCCCGCCGCCGACCAGCAGGGCGCGTAGGGTCGGTGTCCGCCCCGGCGACGACGCCCCAGGAACCGTCACCGCCGTCAGCAGCAGGGCCAGAAACAGCAGCGTCCGCAAAAGGTCCTCCGGGGCGACAGTCTTAGCCCCGAAGGGGCTGCCGTCCGTTTAGCCCGGCCCTTCAAGGCCGGGCGATAGCCGATGGCCGTCGGGCCGACCGGCCAGCTCTTCGTACCGACCGGTGTACGGCTCCAGCTTCCAGCCCATGAAGGACCAGCCGACGTAGTTGCCGACGTCCCAGATCTTCTCGGACTCCAGTTGGCCTTTGAACTGCGGCATCGCGCAGCCGGGGATGCCGTACAGGACCGCCTCGTAGATGGAGCCCTGCGAGATGGTGCTGACCTGGTTCCTCTGGTAGTTGTAGGTGTATCCCGGCTGCGCGCTCTGCGGGTTCGCCCCGGACGCCTGCACGAGCGTGAAGTCCATCGGCGGTGGGTTCAAGTACGGCTTGGACGGCCCGCGCCCGTCGCCGTGTTCGCCGTGGCAGCCCGCGCACATGGCGAGGTAGATCACCCGCCCGCGCTCCACGCTGCCCGCCGTCACCGGCTCCGGGTTCGGGATGTCGTTCACCCAGCCGCGCGGGAACGTGGACTGAAGATACGCGACGTTTTCGGCAGGCCCCTTCAGGTAGTAGGCCCGCAGATTGATGTTGAGCGACTCCTGCTGATCGTGTCGTCGCACCCCATCCTTGCCGCCCAGGCACTGCACGTAGGCGATCAGCGCGCGCCGCTGGTACGGGTTCCGCATGATGTAGCTGTAGTCGGGCATGAACGACTGCGGGCGCGTGTAGCGCGGGTCGGTGAAGTGCGCCCAGTGCCAGTCGTCCGTGTGATACCCCGCCTCGTGGGAGAGGTCCGGGCCGTTGCGCTCGGAGCCGACCAGGTGCGGCGAGTCGTAGGCGTAGTCGCCCGGCTGGGACGCCAGCCCGCTGCCCATGCCCCAGTCCATCGGGCGCTGGTCCTGCGAGTGGCAGTAGACACAGCCGTTGCGGACGTAAATCTCGCGGCCCGCCAGCTGCAGCGCGGTGTACGGGCGGGCGTTCGCGCTCGGCGTCGGCTGGAACACGGCGACCGGCGCGAACACATTGACGATGATCACGCTGAACAGGATGATCGTCGAGCCGAACAGCACGACCAGGGGTGTCATTTTCATGGGAACGGTTCTTCTAAATCTCGTGCTTGGTCGTGCCTAGTCAACGGCGAACTGGCCTTCTTCCAGGGCCACCGGAGGCTCCGGCTCCTGCATCTCCATCAGCGCCATGCGCCGACGGTCGGCCACGGTCATGGCCGGGACGCGGATCGTCTGGATCACGTTGATCGCCTGCATGATGACGCCGATCCAGACCATGCCGCCGAACACCGAGCGCAGCGCGAAGTACGGCTTGACCACCGGGTAGGCCCGCACGACCTGGTCGCCCAGGCTGACCCACGCGCTCGCCTGCGCCAGACCCGCCGCCGTGATGGACCAGAAGTAGCCGTTGATGCCCAGCAGCATCAGCCAGTACTGCGCGTCGGCCAGGTTCAGACTCCAGAGTGGGCGTCGCTTGATCTGCGGGACCATGTACAGAGTCG
>CBDICZ010000011.1:0-171751 GCA_965277485.1 Capsulimonadaceae bacterium
ATCTCCCAGAACTTGCCCTGCGCGCCCGCCGCCTCGGCGGCCTCGGCGGCCGATTCGGCGTGTCGGTGTATGTCCGTCAGCGGGAACTCGCGGAACACGAAGCGCAGGCGCTCCCCCATGTCCTTCTGCAGTTCCTCGACCACGGAGTACGCGAAGCCACAGTCGGGGCACTGGAAGTCGCCGTACTCCACCAGCGTGACCGGCGCGTCCTCCGGCCCCTGCGCATGATCGTCCGGCCCGACAGCGGGCATGAGTTCTGCCATGAGCGTTGTCCCTTTCCCAGCCCTCATACCCAAAGTCGCCCGGTCTCACGCCGCCAATGCCCGCGCGGCGCGTCACGAGCCGGAGAGGCGGTTGATGGCCTGGGAGGCGGCGTAGTGGACCTGCGGGTCGGCGCTGGCGGTGAGGGGCTGGAGGGCGGCACGGACGGCGGGGTCCTTGCTGTCGGTCTCGCCCAGAGTCACCGCCGCCCACGTCTGGGTCCGGGGGTCCGACGCGCGGGCGGCGGCTTCCAACTGCGGCACGGCCTGGCCGCCCATGCGGGCGAGGGTCTGGGCGGCGTTGAACGGCACGGGGGTCGGCTGCGTGAACGACGCGATCAAAGGCGCGACGGCCGGGGCGGACAGCGCCGGGGACAGCAGGGCGTCGGACGCCGCCGCCTGCACGTCCCCGTCACGGTCGCCCAGCGCGCGCACCAGCGTCGGGATGGCCGCGGGGCTGGCCGAGCGCCCCAGGCCCAGGGCCGCGCCGCGCCGGACCGAGGCGGGCGTGCCGGGGGCGGCGAGGGCGGCGTCCAGGGCCTGGAGCGCGGGCGGGTTCCCGATGCCGCCCAGCGCCTCGGCGGCCCCGGCGCGCGCCTGCTCGTCCCCGCGCGCCAGCGCCGCCGTCAGCGGGGCGACCGCCTTCGGGCCGACGCTTTGCAGGCCGGCGACGGCGGCCTGACGCACCTGCGTGTCATAGTCGCTCAGGACGGCGACCAGCGCCCGCACCGCCGTCGGCCCCGCCGTGTCGCCCAGCGCCAGGGCGGCCTGCGAGCGCAGCTGGCTGTCGGCGCTGATGTTTTGCAGTGCCGTCACCAGAATCGGCTCTGACCGGGCGGCCTGGGCGAACGCGGCCTGGGCGGCCGCGACGGTCGCGGGGGGCGTCTTCGGAGTGGTCTGCGCCTTGCGCAAGGCCGTGCCGTCGGCGACCACGATGTTCGCCAGAGACACCAGCGCCTCGCGCCGGAGCGAGGGCTGGTCGGAGTTGGCCTGGGCGGTCAGCGGGGCCAGGGCATTCGGGGTGCCGATCAGGCCCAGGATGTCAATGATCTGCTGACGGAAGTCCACGGTGGCCTTGGGGGTCCGTCAGGTGACGCGCCAAGTCCGCCACCGCCGGGCCGCCGATCTTCTGCATGGCGCTCTCGGCGGAGTCCTGCGAGGCCGGGTCCTCGATGATGGCGTCCACTTTGTCCGCCGTCTGCGCCCCGCCGATAAGGCCCAGCACATCGGCAGCGGCCCCACGGATGTCCGGGTCGCCGTCCTTGAGGCGCGCGACGATGGCGTCTAAGCGGGGCTTGCTCCTCTGCCCCAGCGCCTGCAGGCCCGCCTCCGCCGTGGCCTTGACCGTGAGATCGGTGTCCTTGCAGAGCAGGAACATCGCGTCCATCGCCCGGTCGGGGGAGACCCGCCCGGCGGCCGCGAGGGCGTTGAGGCTGGTCGCCGCGTTCTCCCGTGTCAGGGCGCTGCGGACGTTCTGCGGGCTGGTCGCATCGGTGTTGGGGTCCTCGGTGTTGGTCAGGGCGTCCGCAAGGCGGCCGTCTTGGACCAGGCTCCGCACCATGGCGTCGCGCGTCTGTGGGTCAGCGCTCGACAGCGCCGCCGTCTGACGCGCCTGCTGCGCGCGGCTGTTGAAGATCAGGCCAAAAGTGACGAGGATGATGACGAGCCAGACCAGGATCGTCACCCGGTGCGCCCGAAGCGCGGTGACCACAGTGTTCATTGAGCCTATCTTAGAAGATTCGCGCAGGGATGTCAAGAGGAAACCGTTCGGGGGGCGTCGAACACCGGTCCGTGAGCATTCGCATCGCCGTCCTACTGTCGGGCCGACACGGGCGTGGCAGCAACCTGGGGGAGATCGCCCGCGCCTGCGCCGAAGGCCGCGTGGACGGGCGCGTTGGCCTGGTGATCGGCAGCCACCCGGACTCGCCCGCGCTGGCCCGCGCGCGTGAGTTGGGCCTGCCCACGCAGGTCGTGCCGCCCCCGCCGCGCGGCGCGTCTCCGGTCGAGGAGGACGCCTACACAGCAGTCCTTCAAGGTGCCCTGGCGGACGCGCGCCCCGACCTGATCTGCCTGGCGGGCTACCTGCGCCGCCTACCCTCGGAGATCGTGCGGGCCTGGCCGGAGCGTATCCTGAACACGCACCCGGCGCTGCTCCCGGCGTTCGGCGGACAGGGGATGTACGGCATCCGCGTCCACCAGGCGGCGATTGACTACGGGGTGAAGTTGTCCGGCTGCACTGTGCATCTGGTGGACGAGTCCTACGACACCGGACCCATCGTGCTGCAAGTGTCCGTGCCGGTGCTGGAAGGCGACACGGCGGAGGCGCTGGCCGCGCGCGTGCTGGCCGCCGAACACGAGGCGTACCCCCGTGCCGTCGGGCTGTTTGCTCAAGGCCGAGTCCACACAGAGGGACGGCGGGTGATCGTCGGCCCACTCGTTCCCGGCGTTGAAACGCCGGGCTATTGAGAGCAGCAAAGCCCCTCCGGGGCTGAAGAGGGAGGGGCGCAGGCAGGACGTAGGGGCGCAATATGCTGCGCCCGTACAGTCCCGCAGGGACTTTCTGTGCTTCAAGAATAGCCCGGCGTTTCAACGCCGGGTCTTGGCTGCGTCTCAACGGCTACGTTTCAGCGCCGGGGGCACATGGCGCGGCTACGGCGTGACCTGCCAGAACGTCGCGTTGGGTCCGTCGGAGCCGCCCGCCGCGCCGAGGAACTTGGAATCGTCCATGACCGCCGTGTTGCCGCCCTGGAACAGCGCCAGCACCTTGCCCTGCCCGATGCCCGAACCGGCGTGATACGTCGTGCAGGTGATGAAGGTGTTCGCGGGAGAATTGGGGACGACAAGTTGGCGCGGGCTGGCCGTGGGACTCATGTTGGTCCAGACCCGCTGGTAGCGGGCGGCGTAGGTGGTGGTCGGCGCGCCGGTGGCGTCAATGACGGGGTT
This sequence comes from Capsulimonadaceae bacterium, assembly GCA_965277485.1. Classification (GTDB taxonomy): domain Bacteria; phylum Armatimonadota; class Armatimonadia; order Armatimonadales; family Capsulimonadaceae; genus JAFAZD01. Next base: position 3,204 of record CBDICZ010000011.1, read on the forward strand.
GGCGTCGAAGGCGTCCGCCGCGTAGAACGTCTGGCTTGTCTGCGTCAGCGCCCCCGTGGCGTTCAGCGCGTTGACCATGACGGTGTCCGTCTGCGCGCTGTCCGTGCCGACCGTGTTGTTCGGGTCGGTGAACACCGCCGGGTCGTTGATGTATTCCGGGTAAAGGCCGGGGAAATACCGGGCCTGGACGTTGGCCTGAGCTGCGGCGGCCTTTGCCCCGCTCATGTTCGCGCCGGGGTAGGCGTAGCCGAACAGGACGGGCGGGTACTGGTGGTGGTCCTGTTTGTACTTCGCCAGCGCGTCGTTGATCTGGCGGTAGTGGTCCAGCACGGTCCCCTGCCGGGCCTTCTCCCGCACGGAGAAGAAGACGGGGAAGAGGATCGCGGCGAGAATCGCGATGATGGCGATCACGACGAGGAGTTCGATCAAGGTGAAGCCGCGCGCGCGGCGGCGTGACGGGCTGAGGGTCAGCATGGGGCCGGTCTCCTTTGAGGCGCGAGTGTCCATGCCTTCCATTATGGCACGAACGCCGGGTTTTATGAACCGGCCGATGTGTTCCCCGACGGAAACAAAACGGGTGATGAGCCAAAAAAGCCGCCATTCTTACCAGTTACCCGGTAAACATAGCGGCTTTTTTCATCCATCTGGAAGCGGAGAGAATTGAACTCTCGTCCCGAGTAGCGAACGACCAGGCTTCTACAAGCATATCCCCTGATTTGGTTTTAGCCTCGCGGCCGCCCGTGGGCAGGCTGCCGTGTCGGCGAGTGTTCCTTTGGTGTCCGCGCGCGGCGGAAGACGATCCGCGCGCGTCAGCCCGGATTAGGTGACGCCCCGGTTCCCTCCGGCGGGCGAGGAGGGGCGGGACGGGCCGCTAAAAAGCGGCGCGGGTCCGGCTAACTGGTGAGAGTTAGGCGGCCAGCGCGTAAGAAGCGCGCTGGGTCGTGAACTTGGTGTTCGCGTTTGTTGTTTTTACCGCTTTTTACGAGGCCAGCGGTGCCTCGGCTTGCAACCTGGGGGTTCAATCTCACGGTCGAAACCTGTCGCCCCCGTGTCATGTGTATTATACCACATCGGGCCGTGGGATGAAAACCTTAACAGAAATTTAATCCCCTGTTAACACTGCCTTAATATTCGGGGGCCATACTCTTGTCGTGGCTTGAGACTTGCGGAAGTCTCCCATTGCTCATCCCCAATGTTTGACCGCGGCACCGTGTCGCGGTCATTTTTTTTGCGCCGCGTTGCCGGTATAATGCCGATTATGGCAACGGCGAGCAAGGCGAAGCAGGACGAGAAGAAGCGCAACGTCACCATCACCAACCGCAAGGCGCGGCACGAGTACGAGATCGAGGAGACGTATGTGGCGGGCCTCGTGCTGACCGGGACCGAGATCAAGTCGCTGCGGCTGGGGCTGGGCAACTTGCAGGACTCGTTCTGCCGGGAGCAGAGGGGCGAACTCTGGGTCAACAACTTCTACATCGCGCCCTACGAGCAGGGCAACATCTACAACCAGGAGCCGCGCCGGTCGCGCAAGCTGCTGCTACACAAGTACGAGATCGTCAAGATGGTCACGCGGGTCAACGAGCGCGGCCTGGCCATCGTGCCGACGCGGCTGTTCTTCGACCGGGGCTTCGCCAAGCTGGAGATCGGCGTCGGGCGCGGCAAGAAGCTGTGGGACAAGCGCGAGAGCATCGCCAGCCGGGACCGTGAGCGCGATCAGCGCCGCGAGGCGTTCGGGCGGGAGTAGCCGAAGGATGCCCCGTCGTCCGAAGCCGAAGGACACAATCAAGAAACTGGAGATCGTCGCGGAGCGCAGGTATCAGTCTGGGCTTCTGCTCATCAGCGCCGACGATGACTATGCCGGGGTTGAGCAATTGGCCTATGCGGCGGAGATGTTTCTGAAGAGCGCCTATTTCCGCCACGTCAAGGCAGCCGTGGGGCTGTCCCGGATCACAAGTGAGATCACCAGGCAGCACCTGCGCGACGCCGAACGGGAGGCGAGGCGGCTCGGAGTCGCCCATGACGCGGAGAGCTTCCATAGCCTGCTGTTCTGGGCGGAACTCCTGGCGGCGAAGCGCCTCGACCTCCTGAGACCCTTGGCCGTTGACTTACAGCGGGGTTTTTTGCAGCGCGTCCGGGAGATGCACGTCCTCTGGCTGGTTGAAAACCGCTACCAGCCGATCAACTATCCGTTCGCCGATGTTCTGGCCATGCGCGCGAACGTCACATGGCTCCGCGCCAACCACCGCACACTTTGGAGGTGATTATGTCATTCGCGCAGATCACGCGCAATCAAAACCCGCGGTACAGCGAGCTTGAAGAGAGGCTTGTGCGGGAGTGGCAGCACCCGCAGGAGGGTATCGCCGAACCAATCATTATTGCGGAGGCGGAGCGTCAGCAAGTGCCGACACACCTCTACGTCATCTGGCGGGAATGGGCGGACATGAGCCTACGGGACAGGTCGAAACTCATCCTCAAAGCTTACGAGAGGGTACAGGGGGCCAACTTCGCTCTTAACGTCACCGTGGCGCTCGGCCTCACCCCGGAAGAGGCTGAACGGCAAGGGATTGTTTACGTTCCGCAAGATGTCGCGGCATGAAGACGCTGCTGCTGTTACGACACGGGCAGGCGGAGAGGTTTTCCGATGCCGGGGACAAGGGTCGGGCGCTGACGGAACATGGCGCTGAATACGTCGCGGCGGTCGGGCAGAAGCTGCTGGAGGGGTACGGCTGTCCTGGTGTGATCGTCGCCTCGGACGCGGCGCGCGCGCAGCAGACGGCGGAGATCGTCGCGCAGGCCGTCGGTTTTAGGGGCGAGATCGAGACCGCGGCGGCGATTTATGAGGCGACGGTCGCTGACCTGCTGGCCGTCGTCGCGGGCCTGCCGGACAGCGCGGCCTGTGCGCTGCTCGTCGGACACAACCCCGGACTGGAACAGCTCGCGGGGGCGCTGGACCGGGAGGCCGCCGCGCCGCCCGCGCTGTCGCCCGCCGCGCTCATCGCCCTACACCTGGACGTCACGCGCTGGCGGGACGCGCGGCCCGGATCGGGCCGGGCGGGCGGCTTTCTCACCCCGGAACACTCTCACAGACACAAAGGAACATGACGGCATGCAAACGGCAAAGGTCGGAATCATCGGGTGCGGCAACATCAGCGGCATCTACTTTCAGGCGGGCAAGACGTTCGACGTTTTGGACATCGTCGCCTGCGCGGACCAGGACATGGGCCGGGCACAGGCCAAGGCGGAGGAACACGGCGTCCGGGCGCTGACCGTGGCGCAGATGCTGGCGGACCCGGAGATCGAGATCGTCATCGTCCTGACCGTCCCCGGCGCGCACTTCCCGCTCTGCCGGGACGCGCTGTTGGCGGGCAAGCACGTCCACACGGAGAAGCCGCTGTCGCTGACCCGCGAGGAGGGCCGGGAGCTGCTGCAGCTGGCCGAGTCCAAGGGCCTGCGCATGGGCGCGGCCCCGGACACATTCTTAGGGGCGGGCCTACAGACCTGCCGCGAACTGATTGACGCTGGGGCCCTCGGTGAGCCGCTGGGGGCGACGGCGTTCATGCTGGGGCGCGGGCCGGAGGGCTGGCACCCGGACCCGGAGTTCTTCTACAAGACCGGCGGCGGGCCGATGTTCGACATGGGGCCCTATTACCTCACCGCGCTGACCACGCTGCTCGGCCCCATCCGGCGGCTGACGGGGTCGGCGCGTGTCTCGTTCCCGGAGCGCGAGATTGGCAGCGGCGCGAAGAAGGGACAGAAGATCGCGGTGGACGTGCCGACCCACATCGCAGGCGTCTTGGACTTTTCAAGCGGGGCGGTCGGCACTCTGGCGACTTCGTTCGACGTGTGGGCGGCGAACGTGCCGCGCATCGAGATTTACGGCACGGAGGGCGCGCTGGACGTGCCGGACCCGAACAACTTCGGCGGCACGGTGCGGCTGTGGCAGCGGGAGACGAAGGAGTGGCGGGACGTGCCCCTAACGCGGCCCTACGCCGAGAACAGCCGGGGCATCGGCGTCGCCGACATGGCCTACGCCGTCCGTTCGGGCCGCCCGCACCGGGCGAGCGGCGCGCTGGGCTATCACGTCCTAGAGGCCATGCACGGCTTCCACGATGCGTCTCTGCAAGATGCGCATTACCAGATGACCAGCACGGTGGAGCGGCCCGCGCCGCTGCCTGCGGGCCTCGCGCCGGGGACGCTGGATGAGTGACACGGCCCTCATAGACACCGTCGAGATGGACTTCTCTCAGGACCACGCGCCTGGGGACGGAACCGTCGCGCGGCGCGTGGCCGTGGTGCGGAACGGGGATGGCAAGGCGGCGCTGCACGTCGTCCTGGAGACTCACGCGCCGTGGCTGGACGTGTACCCGGCGGAATTCGCCCTGGCCCCCCACGAGGCGCAGACGGTCACGGCGGAATTGCGAACGGGCGGGGCGCGGGACGGCGCGCTCGCGCCCGCCGTGATCGCCCTGCACGGGCAGTACCTGGGGGCGACGACGCGGGCGGTGCGGGCCGAGATTCGCGCCCTCCCGCCGCTGGCGTCCTGCCCCACCTGCGGGGCGGAACTGGCGGAGGGCGCGCGGGAGTGCCGCCGGTGCGGCGAGCGCATCCGGCTGTGCCCGGTCTGCGGGACACCCAACACCTGGCTCGCCCGCGTCTGCCGCCGCAATCCGGGTCATGTCTTGAGGACGGAGGCGGACTGGCGGATGTCGCCCGGTGGGGACGCGGCGCACGGGTTATCGCCGGAGACGCCCCTGGGGGTCCACCTGGCGCGGCGCTGGTCGTCGCCGTCGTTCCCGGTGACGCGGCCCGAGGACGCGGCGGACTGGAGCGCGCCGCTGGCCGCCTTCGGCCTGGTGATCGCGTCCTCTATCGAGGCGAGCCTCGACCGGGCGACCGTCCAGGCGTTCGCGCTGACCAGCGGCGAGGCGCTGTGGGATTTCGACCTGCCGGACCACCGGGGCATCTACCCGGACCGGGGTGCGATGGCGCTGTCGGACGACGGGACGTTGTATGCGGCCACGCTGGGCGGCTCCGTGGTCGCCGTGGACGCCATCCGTGGGACGCGCCGCTGGGAGACAAAGGTGGAGGGTCCCGTCTACGGCGGCGTCACCGTGACGGAGGAGTCTCTGCTCGTCCCGGCGGGCACGTCCGTCTGCGTGCTGGACCGGCAGACGGGGGCGCTGCGGGCGACGCTCCCTCTCGGTGGCCGTCTGGACACGGCCCCGGCCCACGCTCACGGCACGGTGTTCGCCGCCTGTGATGACGCCTGTGTTTATGCCTTCACCCTAGATGGCTCCCTCCTCTGGAAGACGCCGACGGACGGCGCGTTCGACGCCGCCCCGCTGGTCCGGGGCGACCGGGTCTACGCGGCGACGATGTCCGGCACGGTGTACGCCCTGAACGCCGCCACGGGCGCGGTGGAATGGCGGACCAGCGCCACGGCCCGCCCCATCGCCGTCACGCCCGCGCTGTCCGCCGATGGCCTGCTGTTCGTCGCCGCCGACGACGGATTTTTGCACGTCATCGCCGCCGAGACCGGCAACCTGATCCGCTCCCGGCGCGTCAGCGCGACTCCTCTCCGAACGTCCCCCGTGTGCAGCGGCCATACGGTCTTCGTCGGCGCGGACGACGGCAACATGTACGCCCTGGATGCCGATTACAACGTCCAGCGCGCCTACGAGACGACGCCGGGGGCGCGCGTCTCCACGGCAAGCCCGGCCCTGTACGGCGACACCCTCCTCTGCGCCGCCACCAACGGCGTTTTGTATGTATTGCGGGCGACCGCCTGAGCCTCCACGCCGATCATGATCCACGCCGTAAACGGCGAGGCTCAAAAGACGAAGCGCCGACCGTCTGAGGCAGACGGGAGAGCGGAAGGGAGGCGGGCGGTGCGTCCGTCGCTCAGGAGGGCGGCAGTTTTGCCAAGCGGGCCCGGTATTCGCATCGGCACCATTCCTGCTGATTATCGGCGACTTTGTGTGCGCCCTCGGCGCGCATCTCCGTGATGTCCCGCCAGGTGGAGGGGGCGACATAGGCGGGCCGCCCGTCGGGGTGGACTTGGTCCACGGGCAACAGAGGCCCGTCGTAGAATTCACGGTCCGCCACATCGTACTCGTCTTCCCCGTCATCGTCCCCGTCGTCCACATCCTCATCGGGTTCGTTTTGACAATTTTGTGTGTCTTCGGGCGCGTCCGGGACGGGCCGCGTGTTGTCGAGGGCGTCGTGGTCGAAGCCCTCCGGCAGCGGCCCGAACGTGCGGCGCTCCCGCGCCGTGCGCGCCACCTCCCAGTCCACGTCCTCACTGCGCTTACAGTCGCGCTCCGTCGCCTGCACCAGAGACAGAGCCACCTCCCGCGCCCGCCCGTCGAAGAGCTTGGGCACCTCGCGGGCGAGCATCTTCACGGCGCTGTCGATCTGGCGGTGCAGGGCGGTCTCATGGCGCAGCACCTTGTCGAGCTTGTCCAGGCGCTCGTCCTCGGTCAGCGTCCGGTCCTCGTAGACCTGCGCCTGCCAGCGGTGCAGCCTTCGCAGTCGCCACGACGCCGCCGCGATCTTCTCGACGTAGTGCCTTTCGAGCAGGTCTGCGGGCTTGATCTGGGCGTTGAACTCGGCCATGAGGGCGTCATACCCGGCGGGGTCTTCGCCGAGGTGTGGGAGGACGACGTCGCGGGCGAAGAGTCCGTGCGACGTGGCGTTTCGGGCGGCGATGGCGCGGCCCTGCGTTGTTCTGGGGCCGCCGTAGGAATAGGCCATGTGTTACCTCATGTTTCCGTGATGGATTGTGAGGTGATTATCGGTCATGCGAACGAAAGTTTGGGCCAGGTAAACGCACGGGAATTTAGGTGAAGGGTTGAAGCGCCAGGGGTTTTCAACCCCTGGCTCGTGGGCGCAGTCGCCGGGCGTCCTGCGGACGCAGACGAGCATTCGGCCCTCATCTGGACCATCCTTGACAAGTAAGACATAATTGTTGTATAACGTGTATGTTGTATAATGACGCTACTGTAGTTCAGTGAGGTCAAGATGGTGAACAACGTTGTCGGGTCGCCTGTGCGTGGCGGCGACTTCTATGGGCGTGACCGGTTTGTGGAACTGGTCTGGCGGGAGTTAGGCAAGGGGAGTGTGCTGCTCGCCGCCCCACGCCGCTTCGGCAAAACAAGCGTGATGCACCGGCTCGTGGACAAGCCGCAGGGCGACTACAAGATCGTCCACGCGGACCTGGAACATCTCAGTGAGCCGGTGGACCTGATGCTGGAACTGGTGGTTCAGCTTGCTCAGGACACCAAGATGTCACGGCTGCTGGACGGGGTGACGGCGATTGCGAAAGACATCTGGCACGGCCTGCGGGACACAGTAGACGAGGTCGAATTGTTCGATGTCAAGCTCAAACTGCGGGAGCAGATGCAGCCCCAGTGGCAGGACATCGGCAGGCAGGTGTTCCAGCGGGTCGGCCAGGCGGGCCACCCCGTGCTGTTCATCCTGGATGAGTTCCCGATGATGATTGACCGCATGGCGCGGCGGGATGGGAAACGGGACGAAGCGCGGGTGCTGCTGAACTGGCTGCGGGCGCTGCGCCAGTCGCCCGAACTCGGCTCGGTGCGCTTCCTCATTGCCGGGTCCATCGGGATCGAGGCCGTGCTGAACGGCCTGGGCGAGATCAAAGCGATCAACGACTTCCAGGCGCTCAAGCTTGAGCCGTTCCCGTATCCCGTCGCGGACGGGTTTCTCCAAGCGCTTGCGGACACTGAGAAGGTGCCGCTGTCCGTGGAGTGCCGACAGACGATGCTGGAACTGGTCGGCGTTCTGGTCCCGTACTTCCTGCAAATCCTGTTTTCCGAGGTCTCCAAAGCGCACTGGCTGACCCAGGAGACGATCACGCCGACCATGATCGGTCGGCTTTACCGCGAGAAGGTGCTGGGGGTGGACTGCAAGAGCTACTTCGACCACTACTATGGCCGCCTGCGTGACTACTACCTTCCCCATGAGGAGCGGGCCGTCAAGCGGCTGCTGCGCGCACTGGCGCGGGGCGCGATGACGCGCGACGCCTGCTTCGACCTCTACCGGGACACGCTGGGCGGGTCGCCGGACGCCGACGAGTTCAACGGCGTCGTGGGCAACCTGGAGAATGACTTCTACATCCGGTATGACGCCGAGGGCGAACGCTATGAGTTCTCCTGCAAGCTGCTGCGGGACTGGTGGCTGCGCCACTACGCCCTGGAGGTGTCCTGAGATGGAACACCTGTACAACCCGGATCAGATGTCCGAGCAGGAGATCAAGGGGACCTTCGTGGCCCGGAGCGCCCTGCTGGACCGCCTGATGGGCGTGATCCGAAGCCAGCCCGACGGGGCCGGGGTGCGTCATGTCGTTCTGGTGGCCCCGCGCGGGATGGGCAAGACGACCATGCTGCTGATGGTCCAGTTCGCCGTTGCCGACCGTGGCCTTGCCCCCCCGTGGCTGGCGATTCGGTTCCCGGAGGAGTTGTACGGCGTCAGCGATTTGGCTGATTTCTGGCTGGAGACGCTGGCCCATGTGTCGGTCGCCGCCGGGGATGAGGCGCTGGGCCGGACGGCGCAGGACCTGAAGGCGCGCTACCCGGACAGCGCCACACTTCAGGAGGCCGCGCCGGCCGCGCTGCGTGACTGGTGCCGCCGGAACGGCCGGCGTCTGCTGCTGCTGGTGGACAATTTCCACCAAGTTCTGGGCCTGATGGACGAGCAGCAGGCCGCCGCCCTGCGCCGCGTTCTGATGAGCGAGGGCTGGCTGATGCTCCTGGGCGCGGCCCCGTCGTTCTTCAAGGAGGCCAGCAACTACGATGAGCCGCTGTACAACTTCTTCCAGATCGAGCGGCTGGAGCGCCTGACGTTCGCCGAGATGCGGTCGCTGCTGCTCCAGCGCGCCACCGCCGACGGCCTGGCCGACTTTGAGAAGACGCTGGACGCCAGCACGACGCGCCTGCGGGTGCTGGAATACTTCACCGGCGGCAACGCCCGTCTGGTGCTGATGCTGTACCGGATCATCACCCGCTCCGACGTGTCCGAGATGCGGCGGGACTTGGAACTGCTGCTGGACCAAGTGACCCCCTTCTACAAGGCGAAGACGGAGGACCTGCCGCCCCAACAGCGCAAAATTTTGGACCACATCGCCCGCGCCAGCGGCCAGACGCACGAAGGCGTCTCCCCCTCCGAGATCGCCAAGGCCGTCCGCCTGACCCCACAGGTCGTCAGTGCCCAGCTCAAGCGCCTGACGGAACAAGGTTACGTCCATCCCGCCAACCTGCGCGGGCGCAGCGCCTTTTACACTCTTTCCGAGCCGCTTTATTCTTTGTGGTATCAAATGCGCTTTGGCCGCGATGCCAGACAGCGCATGGCCTGGTTAGTCAGCTTCTTGAAGGGATTTTATACCGTCCAAGAGTTAGGCGAGCAAAGCCACTTGCTGGAAAGCCGCTTTCAGAGTTTATTGGCAGCAGGCCAAGAGCGCGAGGCGCGTAACGCTTTGGAATACCGCCGATGGATTGCCGAAGCTCTACCAGATCGCGCTAACGCCGGAAAGATGATGGAAAGAATCATTCACGACTACTTGGTACTCCGAGATTTTGGGACTCTAAAAGAGCAAGTACTGACGGATGACCAATTAAAATACTTCTCTCACAAAACGTTAGCTCAACTTGTGGCGAATGAGTGTATTACACAAGAACAGGCTACGGCTGCCCACAATAGCGACGCAGCCGACCATGCGGACATCATTAACGAAACTATCCTTTCAGAGATAGCTTCAGGAACAGAAGCGTTTCAACAACAAAGGTTTGAAGATGCATTGGGACATTTTCGAGAAGCGAGCATGATTGCACCCAACACCCTAGCGCAAGTGTCAGAAAAGGTTGCTCCCTATGCACTCTTGCTCCTCTTAGATGATCGTCAAGATGATGCTCTCAAACTTATTGATATCGCGCTGGCGTCGAGCGCAGACAATTGGTTGGCGTGGGTTATTCGTGGCAGCCTTTTAGCAATGAGCCGTCCTGATGAAGCATTAAGGTGCTTCGATAAAGCCCTTGCTTCCGTAAAGGCTCAGAGTGTTCAGCCAATCGCCGCAATCTATCTCGCACGGTTTTCTCTCAAAACCAAGTTAGGTCGTATAACGGACGCGATGCATGATTGGCAAGCGATGTTGGACTCACGAACAAACTGGCCGTCTTGGATTTCTGCAACATCTGAGGTTTTGTTAGACATGGCGCAACAAGGCCACAGTCGCTTGATTCGTACTATCATTGCAGAGGCTCACATAGAAGATCAACTTTTTCCCCTGGCCCGCGCTTTAGATTATTTAGCGTCCGGGGATGCGGCGCTGATTGAGAAGCTGACGCCGGAGATGCGGCCTATCGTGGAAGAGGTGGTGACGAAGCTGCGCCCCGCGCCGGAAGCGGATGCCGCGCCTTAAACTGCCCCGCCTGCCCTATCGGGTACAATAAGTTTACACATGGAGCGGGTGCTGGCGCAGTTTGAGGGGGTGGCTCCGGCGGTGACGGCGACGCCGGGGGCGGCGGCGTGGACGGCGCGGGAGGCGGGGACGGGGCGGCGCGTCCTCATCAAGCGGCTGCCGGGCGATGAGGCCAAAGCCAGGGCGACGCAGGCGCTGACCCTGCACCACCCGCGCATCGCGCCGACACGGCGCTGGCTGCGCGACGGGGACGGCCTTTACGTTGTCCGCGACTTTGTGCCGGGAGTCAACGTCCGGCAGGCCCTGGGCGCGGCGGCGCAGACGGCGTTCGACCGACTCCAGGCGCTGTTTCTTCCCCTGCTGGACGCGCTGGAGTACGCCCACGGGCGCGGCCTGCCGCACGGGGGCGTCACCCCCGAAAACGTCGTGCTGACCGGCGACGACGGCGGGACGGGTCCCACCGTCCTGACCGACTGGGCGACCAGCCTGGTCACGCCCAAAGATTACGAGATTCCCCCGACGCCGCGCACGGACTATGTCGCCCTGTGCGAATTGTACAAAGAGTTCCTGCCGACGCGGCCCGCTGACGATGAGGCCGGGCAGACGGGGCGGGCGCGGCTGCTGCGGAACCTGACCGAGATTCAGCACACGGCCCAGTCTGCCGAGGAAGTGCGCTACAAGCTGGACGCGGTGGCGCGCATGGCCGATTTGCTGGGCTTTTCGGCTCAGGCACCTGCCCCCTCCGTCCGGCAGGGGGCGCGGCTGGTGGTGGCGGTCACGCCCCCGGCGGCGACGCTGAATCCCGGCGGCGGGGTGTCGCTGTCCCTGTCCCTGCGCAACGGCGGCGACGCGCTGCTGCGCGTGGAGGCCATCGAGTCCAACGCCGTCTGGCTGAACCCGGCGGCGTGGGCGACGCCGGTGGACCTGATGCCGGACAACGGGCGGGACGTGCCGCTGACGGTGTCCGCCGCCCGCCTGTCTCCCGGCAATTATCAGGCGCAACTCCTCATCCGCTCCAACAGCGGGCTGGGGACTCTGCGGCCCGCCGCCGGGGCGTCCTGGCATGAGCAGGCCGTGACCGTGCCGGTGCTGGTCCAGGGCAGAGGCAACAGCGCCGCGCCGCTCGCCGAGGAACTGCCTCCTCCCCCGCCGACGCCGAGGGCGGACAGCGCGGGCATCGCCTGCACCCAGGAGCCGGACCCCGGATTGGTGCGCTACGGGCAGAACGGGGTGCTGCACCTGGGCGTGCAGAACGTCGGCCCGCGCCGCCTGCGCCTGGACAAGCTGAAGACGAACCCGTCCTGGCTGGTCTATCCGGGCGAGTGGCAGCCGCTGTGGGTCGAGCCGGGGGCGACCCAGTTCCTGGGCTTCTCGGTGCGGGCGCAGGCGCTGGCGGGCGGCGACTACACGGCGCAGGTGACGCTGCTGACGAGTTCGGAGGAGCCGACCCTGCTGGGGTCTCAGCTCGCCTGGCGCGAGATGAGTTGTGACGTGCGCGTGCGGGTCGTGCGCGGCGCGGCGGATGTGCGGCCCGACGCCGCCCGTTTCGGCTGCCTGCCCGTTCTTCTCGCCCTGGGCGCATCGTTTGTGGGCCTGATCGCGTTACTGATGGTGCGGTAGGGGATCGTCCCAGCACGGCGGATAAGAACCCACCCCGTCCGGGCAAGCCCGTCCACCCCTCCCGAAGCGGGAGGGGGTTGCTGTCAATAGGCTTACGCTTGTTCCACCTATCCTCACCCGCTTCGGGGGAGGTGGGCCGGCTCGCCGGGCCGGAGGGGGTTCAGCGAACGTATGCGAAACAAATCTCACGTTTTTATCTTGCTCCTGGCCCTGCTTCTGACATTGCTCCCCCGCCCCACCCACGCGCAGATGGACGGGGCGCGGGTGCTGTCGGCGGAGCAGATCGCGCAGCGCATCGCGCCCTTGCGGCCCAAGACGCTGGTGCTGGTCTTCGATGTCACCCTCAGCACGCGGCACAACGGCGTCTTTGGGTTGGAACGGGCGGGAGCGGCGACGCTGATTGAGGATGGCTGCTCGGTCGGCGACCGTGTGGTTCTGCTCAAGTTCGGCACGGGCTACAAATCTGTCTTCGACAAGACGCTGACCGACAACGCGGACAAGCAGACGCTCGTGGACCAGATTCCCGGCAGTCCCGAACCGGGCCGGGGGACGAACATCCGGTGGCCGCACCAGGCCGCCTTGCAGATCGTCCAGAAGGACCTGCCGCGCCACGGCGTGATCGTGCTGCTGACGGATTCCTACAACGACCGTCCCGTCCTCAGCGACCCGAACTACCCGGACTATCTGGCGTACTACACGCTGAAGGGCCTGACGGTGTACCCGCACACGCCGCAGAACCGGGAGTACGAGCGGCTCTTACGGACGCTGGCCGTTCCGGGCGTCATCCGTCAGTACGGCATCGGCGTCGGCATCGCCCCGGACGGACGGCCCATCGAGCGTCTGCCCGAGGCCGGGCAGGGCGACGACGCTGGGGGCGGCGGCGGGGATCAGACCACGGTGGCGCAGGCGCCCGAAGGCACGGAGCAGGTGCAGCACAGCCTGTGGCCCTGGCTGCTGGCCGGACTGTTGTTATTGCTCGCTCTGCTGGCGCTGTTCTGGGCTCTGCTGAACCGGGCGGTCGCGCTGCGCCTGAGACTGGGTGACCGGGGGACGCCGCGCGATTATCGGCTGCGTCCGGGCCGCAAGGTGGGCCTGGGCGGGACGCCGCTGACCGCCGCGCCGGGCGACGACGTGTTCCCGCTGGCGGGCGTCCCCGCCCCCGCCGCCTATGCGCTGGCCGGTCGCGGCGGCGCGGCCTCCCTCGTTCCGGTTCCCGCTGACGCCGACGGCCTGAAGGTCCTGCACAACGGCCTGCCCCTGGAACGCCCCGTCCCCCTGCGGACCGGTGACGAGATTCGCCTGGTCGTCCCCGCCACCGACACCGTCCCCCCGCGCGAGCATCGGGTGCGGGTGGAGTAGGAACCCCCTCCGTCGCGGCAAGCCGCGCCACCTCCCCCGAAACGGGTGAGGCTAAGAGACCAAAACGTCTGCCTCGTGACCACGTCTCCTCCCGCTTCGGGAGGGGTGGACCGGCTTGCCGGGCCGGGGTGGGTTCTTCCGTCCCGTTCGTGGACCCCCCGCAACCATTTTTTCCGTTTTGTGTCACAATAAGCGTGAGAAGTTGCGTATGGAACATATGCTCGCTCCCGCCCATTCCCAGGAGGCCCCGCGTCCTTTGAAACCCGTTCTGTGCCGCTTCGCCGCCCTCTTTGCTTTGTTTGCTTTAGCGACAGCCGTTCACGCCTCCCCGCCGCTCCTGACGCCGATCAACCCCGACAGTTTTACTCAGGAGTCCCACCCCGGCGACACGCGCAGTTTCAACGTGACTTACACACAGGCGCAGGGGGACGCGCCGAAGACGCTGGACCTGGTGCTGGAGACGCCGGGCGGGCAGGTGACGGAACACGCCGCCGTGCCGCCGGGCGACCCGACACAGGGCGTCCCCGTCACCTGGACCTACACGCCGCAGAACAGCGGCACCTACCGGTTCCACTTCGAGGCCGTCTCGGTGACGGGCGGGAGCGTCCGTCTGCCGCCCAGCCCGGCGGACGATTACGAGTTCGCGTCGGTCAATCCGTGGGTGAAGATCGGCATCTTCGTGGCGGGCCTGGTCGTCGCCTTTTTGATTTTGCCCTTCGTGGTGTATGTCGGCGCGCGCTCGGTCAACCGGCAGGGCGACCCGGCGGCGGCAGCCCGCATCGGGTTGTTTCTCGGCGTCCTGGCCTCGCTGGGCCTGTACCTGTACCTGTTCGCCGCCGACTACGGCGCTCTCGGCGTCGTCCTGGCCTGCGTCGCCGCCCTGGGGATACTCATCGTCCTGTTCTCCCGCCGCCGGGCCGTGTGACATCTCATGGACATCTACCCGCAGGATTTAGGACCCAAGACTTGTGCGCGGGTGTTGCAAATCCGTATGGCCCTGGGTGGTCTCGTCCCTTCGGGGAAGATTGCGGGGGTGGTGAGCGGCAAGGAGTCAACGCCCACGCCACTCATGCCGTTGTCGCTCGCGATGATCGCCAAGAAGGCCCTCCCGGACAGCGGGATTTGGGGCATCGTTGGAGGTCTTGCCGGTCTTTTTTTCACGACCCTTTTCTCGGTGGGTTCGCCTCCGCCGGAGGACTCCGTGTTGTTGGCAGGTACATTGCTGGGGATCAGCGGCGCCGCCCTGGGCTTTCTTACCGGCGTCGGCAGGAGAAGCCTAGTTTATCGCAAAGAAGTCAACGCTGAGGAAATCAGCTTCGTCGGGAAGGGCAACAACGAGCCGCTGATGCCGGAATACTTGGTGGTTATCAAGACGTTGATCGCCCTGCGCACACTGACCGATGCGCTCACGGAGCGTAACATTCGGCAGGCTCTGCGGAGTTTAGGCGCGGCCATCGAGGACCTGCCGCCGCAGCCGACAGAAGGTGTCTTCGGCAACACCGCCTCGCTCCAGGCGGATGCATCGCGGCTCGTGGGTGAGGCGCGGAGTGAAACAGACCCGGCCATCGCCGCCAGTCTGAGCCGCCAGTCGGAGGCCCTCATACGACGGGCAGACACAGTGGCGCGGACGGAGGCTCTGGTGCGGCGCAACCAAATCTTGCGCGATGAGGTGGCCGCTCAGTTGAGGGCGTTTCAGACGAGTCTGGCGGCGGCGCAGATCAACGGCACACAGGCAGGTGGCGATTTTGCCGCCCTGGCTGAAAGCGTCGCACAGGTCGCGCAGGAAGCCAATGCGCTGGCGGACGCGCGGGCGGAGTTGGAAGTGGCGCTGGGTTTGCCTCACGCCGTCGTGGGACAAGGCCGCACACAGGCACAAACGGCCCGGCGCTGAACCGCCGGTCTTCCAAAAGCAAATCCCCGCCTGCGCGGGCAGAAGACCATGCTCCTGAAAATTATCCTTGCCCGCGCAGGCGGGGATTTGAACTTTGAAGCGCGGGGGTTCAGCCCCGCGAGCGGATAAAAAACACCCATGGCAGAGACGACACAGGCAACGGCTAATAACAGCGCGCCCGCTTCGACGGCGGGGCCGCAGGCGGAGGATGGGCGGCTGCGGGGCATCTCGCGGTCCATCATCATCGGCGTCGGCGGGACGGGGCATCAGATCATTTTAGATGTCCGCAAGCGGCTGATCGAAAAATACGGGTCGCTGGACAAGCTGCCCATTGTCGGTTTTTTGCTACTGGACACCGACCAGGCCATCTTCGGCAAGAACCCGGACTATGACGACGCGGTGAATTTGGATGCGGCGGATAAGATACACACGTCCGTACATGGGGTGGACGCCCTGCGGCGCAACCTGCGGGAACACCCGCACCTGCGGACGTGGCTGGACCCGCGCGTGCTGACCGGGGACATTGACCAGGGCGCGGGCGCGGTCCGGGCGCGGGGGCGACTGGCCTACTTCTGGAACTACGCGGCCATCGCCCGGCGGCTCGAAGAAGAAATGCTGCAGATCACCAAGGACAGCAGCAAGGAAACGGCGATTCGGAACGGGCTGCAAGTCGGCGAGGGCATCACGGTCTATGTGGTCGGGTCACTCTTAGGCGGCACGGGGTCCGGGATGTTCTTGGATTTGGCCTACACGGTCAAGAACAAGTTCAAGTCCCAGCGGATGCTGGAGACCGTCGGGATGTTCTCCATCCCTCCCAACACCGAGGCCGTCGCCGTAGACAACCGGCCCAATGCCTACGCCGCCCTGCTGGAACTGAACCACTACACCGACGCCTCCACGACGTTCACGTCCCAGTATCAGGCCGACATCCCGCCGATGGAGGACGCCGACCCGCCGTTCCGCTACACCTATCTGGCGGACACATCGTCACCGGCGGCGCAGCTGGACTCGGTCAAGGACTTGGTGGAGATGATCGGGCACTCCATCTTCCTGGACCTGACCTCGGAGTTCCAGCGGCAGAAGAAATCCAACCGGAACAACTTCGACCAGTTTCTGATCACGACGGACGGGCTGGGCTGTCCCCAGAATTACATGGGCTTCGGGCTGGCCTCCATCTATTTCCCCAAGGACAAGGTCATCACGGCCTGCGGGAACAGACTTGCCGGGGACATCATCCGGCGCTGGACGACGCCGCTGGAACGCACGGTCAACATCGGCGCGTTCACCGACCAAGAGTTGTCAAGGCTGGGCATGACGCCCGATGAGGTCCAGCGCTCGGCGCTGCTGGCGAACTCGGAAACGGGGGAGACCCTGCGCGATGCCGCCCTGGCGTACTGGGGGGGCGTCAACCGGCAGTACGAGACGGCCTACCCCGGTCACGGGCGGGTCGTGGAGTATCTGGCGGCCCGGCAGAAAGAGGAAGAGGCCAAACTGGCGGACACGGACCCGAACCCGGATCTGTTGGCGAAGCGCCGGGCCAATTTGGGCGAGACGACGTATCAGATACAGCAAAACTTAGGGGCGCTGATTCGGGCCAAACAGCAGGCGCTGCGCGAGTGGGTCTCGGCCCGTGTCAATGACCCCGCGCACCGGCACGGGGTCGCGGCGGCGGCGCTGGACACGATGACGGACCGGTTCCGCACCTACGCCGCCCAGTTGGAGAAGACCCAGGAGGAGCGGCGCAGCGAACAACTGCCGCTGGGGCAGACGCGCGACGCCGCCTTGCAGCAGATCAACCGCTACGCGAGCGACCCACTGATGACCTTCGTGATGGGGGCCAAGCGGCGGGAGATTGACGAGCAAAAAGATAATTTTCTGGTCACGGCCCGGCGCATGGACGCATCGGCGCTGGACGCCCGCGCCGCCGAGGCGGCTTTGGTCTTCTACCGCACACTGGCCGAGACGGTCGTGACGCTCAGGGCGGAGATGGACCGGTACGTGGAGCGGATGGACTCCCTGCGGGCGCGGTTCGACAAAGCCGAGCGGGTCGCCGTGCAGGAACCCGCCGATGTCAACGGGGAGATTCTCTTCGCACCGGATGACATCAACGAGCGCTACGCGCATTACGTCGGCAAGGCCGACGACCCCGGCAACGTCGTCGTCAATAATTTGATCGCCGACATATTGGACACTTTGGGGACGCACAACGACATCTGGGGCGTCCGTGACGCCGATCTCAGCCGTGTCGGCCAGGTCGTGCTGGACCACTCCCGCGCCGTCTTCCGGCCCGTGGAGGAAGAAAGCGTCTTGGACAAGTTCTACGCCAAGTACGGCACCGACTCGGACCGGACCATCCAGACCCTGCGCCGGGTGACGGCCCTGTCGCAGCCGTTCCTGCACTTGCAGGAGAACGCGCCCAACTACGCGCACAACATCAACAAGGAGCAGACCATCGTCGGCGTCCTGCACGGGGCCGCGCCACGGACGGAGAGCGAGCAGCGGTTCCAGAGCATGATCATGGAGAGCGTCTCCGGCATCAAAGATCAGCAGATTTCCAACTCCAACGAGGCCCATCAGGTGCTGTTCCTGCGCGAGCGCGCGGCGTTTCCGCTGAGACTGCTGCAAGGGATGGAGTCGTACAAGTACGCCTACGACCAGGTGAAGGCGCTGGGCGCGGCGGCGAATCCGATCCACACGCGGCTGGACGTGAAGGAGTGGGTGCGGATCGCGCCGCCGTCGGCGGAGGACCAGAAGCAGGCGTGGCGGACGTTCGTGGTCGGCTGGGCGTCGGGGGTGATTGCCGAGGAGCATGAGGCGCGCTACACCAGCATCGGGACCCGCGACACGGTCCGGTTCACGGCGCACTACACCGACCGGTTCGGGATGCCCAAGAGCGACGCCCTGGGCGGGTTCAACGCCGTCGAGTCGCCCATCGCGGGCTACACGCCGGAGGCGGCCAACCCGGACAGGCCGCCGCTGGAGGCGCGGGACATCGTGCAGCGCCTGTGCGACGACCGGCGGATGCAGGCGCAGATCGCCGCCGCCATTGACGAGCGGCTGCGCCGGGACGGCCCACAGGTCCTGGGCGACGGCCTGGTGCAGCACGCGACCACGCAGAAGCCCTTGCTGGTCCCGGCGTTCTACGACTCGTACTACAAGGTCCTGACGGACTATCTGGAGGAGATCAACTACAGCGGCGCGCATACTGCCTCAGTCCCCACCCTCCCAGCATTGCCCGTGCCGGCCTCGGCTCCTGGCGACGGCGCGGCGAACGGTCAAGCGGCGTCGGCGTCGCGCTCCATCGGGGACCGGCTGACGGTGCTGAAGGGGCTGCTGGACGCGGGCATACTGTCCAGCGATGAGTTTGAGACCAGGCGCAGGGAGATTCTGGCCGAAGTCTGAAGCTTGCGGTCCACCGCCGCCAGGACTTGCGCCGTCGTGATGGCGGCGAGGGGTAGTTGGTCCCACATCCTGTGTTCCTGTTCTCCCATCACATCCGGGGTGAGGACGCCGTCCGGCTGGCCGTAGGGGTGGTGCAGGCGGGCCAGCGTGGGGTGGAACAGGGTCACGAGGGGCGTCCCGACCAGGGCGGCGACGTGCATGGGTCCTGTGTCCACGGAAACCATCAGCGCAGCCTCCGCGAACAGGGCGGGCAGTTCCGGCAGGGTGAACAGACCGGAGGCGTCGAACAGGCCCTCCGGCGCGGCAGAGCAGGCGAGTATCTCCCGGTTGTAGTCGCCATCGCGCGGCGTCCCGGTCAGCAGCACGTCCAGGCCGTGAACTTGCATCAAATGATCGGCCACGGCGGCGAAACGCTCCGGGAGCCACTGGCGCGACTCCTCGCTGGGCCGCGCGTGGATGACGGCGAATCGCTCCCCCACCCCCCACTCCGTCAGCCGTTCGCGCATGGAAGCAACCCGTTCCGGTGTCACCGGCAGTTTGTAGGGGGCTTCGGGCAGGGTCAGGCCGCAGGCGTGAAGTGTCTCAAGGCAGCGTTCCGGCGCGTGTTCCGGCCCGTCCGGCAGTGAGACGGGGTGGGTCAGCAGGAAGCCGTAATTGGGTCTCCCTGACACCTCGTACTGACTGTGCGCGGGGCCGAGGCGACGCCCCGCCCCGGAGGCGAAGGCGATCAGGCGGCAGAGGTCGTTGCCGCGCAGGTCAATGGCGAGGTCATAGCGCTCCCGGCGCAGGCGTCGGACGAGCGCCAGCGTCTCCCAAAGCCCGGCAGATCGGCCGCCACGGGTGAACCCGGGCGCGGCGTAGGGGATGCCCTCGTCGACGTCCGGCACCTCGGCCAGCAGCGGGGCGACGGCGGGCAGCACCAGGGCGTCAATCTTGGCATTCGGGTAGCGCAGGCGCAGGGCGTGGAGCGCGGGCAAGTTCATCGCCACGTCGCCGATGTGGTCCAGGCGGATAAACAGCAAGCGGCGCACCGTCTCCGGCAGGCCCACGTCCGTCGTGGTTTTGGGAGGGCGCAGGCGGGCGGCGAGGCGGGCGGCGCAGTGCAGCAGCAGTGCGAACACGACGCTGAACACGGCGCGCAGGATGACTGAGAGACCGAGAACACTAACGGCGGGGACCAGCCGACCGATGGCATCCAGAAAGAACTTACGACCGGGGCAAAGCAAAGACGCCAATATCTGTTTGGGGTAGTTGATGCCGGGGGTCGCGCCGTGGCACATCACGGTGGCGTCACACGCCTGTGCGGCCATGAAGCGGCGGAAGGCCCCCACCGAGCCGAAGGCCCCGGAGGGCAGCAGCCAGAGATCGTCTATCCGTGGGTCCGCGCCCAGCAGGGCGGTGTCGTCGCAGTCCGCCGCCCCCAGCGACGCCAGACGCGCGCCGGGGAACGCCCGACGTACCTGGTCCGGGGCCTGCCGCGTGTTATACAGCTCGGCGTGGGACAGAACGCGCATCAACAGGACCGTGGCGGGAGATTTGCTCATGGGGACGCCTCACGGAATTGTCGGCGTCGTCACCCGCAAACTTTACAGCAGGTCCCGTATGGCGCTGCGGAGGCCGTTGGAGTAGCGGGAGTAGCGCCCTAGAACTAACTCCTTCAGGATAGGGATGAAGCGGGCGGGGCGGGCATCGGGTAGGTCCACGCGCCGCCGGATGTGCCGCGCCTGGGACTCGATCCGGCGCAGGACGGCGGGAACACCCAGCGATGGGTCAGAGGCATACTGGGAGCGGGACAGCCGCTCGGCCAACGTGTGGAGCTGCCGGAGATGTTCCCGGTAGTAGTCTTTGGGGCGCGCGGCCAGCGTCTCCGTGACCGTCGTAGACGCAGCCCGTGCGACGGCCTGGACGCCGAGCTGCTGGGCGGCGTGCTGGCGGTACAGGATCAGCGGCTCCGGCAGGCAGGCGCTTTGGGAGACGGCGGCGGCAACGAGGGCGATCCAGCCGTCGTGGATCAGCACGGGGAACTCCGGCAGGGGCAGGATGACGTCCCGCAGGTCCGCCCGGAACGCCATCGTGGCCCCGGTGACGACGTTGGCCCGGAGCAGAACCTTGAAGGCGTCGCCGTGGTTGACCCGGCGCTGCGCGCGCGGCGGGAACGCGACGGAACGCCAGAGCCGGGAGCCGAGCGGCTGTAGGTCTGCCCCGACGATCTCGGCGTCGGAGAAGACCAGTCCGGTTTTGGGGGAAGCGGCGAAAGTCTCTTCCAGGCGGCGTAATTTATCGGGCAGCCAGACGTCGTCCTGGTCGCACAGGGCGATGATGTCGCCCCGGCACTGGGCGATGGCCTGGCCGAAGTTTTGGGTCGAGCCGAGGTTGCCGCCGTTGATGGTGATGTGAACGGGGAACGGCGCGGACGCGGCGAAATCGGTGACGATCTCCACCGTGCCGTCGGTGGAGGCGTCGTCGCAGATCACGAGTTCATCGGGCGGGCGGCTCTGGGCGGCGAGGCTGTCGAGTTGTTCGCGCAGGAACCGCGCGCCGTTGTAGGTACCCAGAGCGACGGAGAAAGTCATGGCGCGTCCCCCGTCTGTGTGAACGTCCGCCGCCAGACCTCGCGTGACAGGCGTACCTGGGTGCGGGCGGGAGGATAAAAAGGCGCAAGCAGGGCCCAGGCCAGCAGGCGCAGGAGCGTCCCGGCCATCAGACTGGCCCTGACGAGCCGGGCCGGGCCGGGGCCGCCGTGGGCGCGGAAGAATCGGAGGCGACTCTGGTTGTAGGAGACGATCATGCGGGCGCGGTGCTGCCAGTCCGTGCTGCTCGCGCCGAGATGGTGCCGAATGGAAACCTTGGGCAAGAAGCCGACGGACCAGCCGGAGGCGCGGAGGCGCTGGCACAGGTCCACGTCTTCGTAATACATGAAGTATTCGGGCGCGAAGCCGCTGATCTGACGGTAGGCGTCCCGGCGGGCCATCAGGCACGCGCCGGGGACCCAGTCCACGGGCTGCCAGGGCGCGGATGTCCAGCGCCGGGGATCGTACTCGCCCAGGACGCGGCGAATGGGCAGCAACTTGTACAGGTAAGTCTGCTCCCAGAAGACGGCCAGCGGCGTGGGCATCCGCGCGCAGGAGAGCTGAGGCCTGCCGTCGAAGCCGACCAGTTGTGGAGCGACCGCGCCCAGCGTGGGTTCGGCGACCAGGGCGTCGCGCAAGGCCCGCAGGGCGTCGGGGCCGACCTCGGTGTCCGAGTTCAGGATGCACACATAGCGGCCCGACGCCTCCGCCACGGCGGCGTTGTTGGCCGCGCCGTAGCCGATGTTTCCGCCCGTCTCCAAGACGCGCACTTCGGGGAACTCGGCGCGGACCATGGCCGGGCTGCCGTCGGCGGACCCGTTGTCGGCGACGATGACATCCAGGGTCAGGCCGTCTTCCCGGCAGGCCCGGAGGGACAGGAGGCAGGCCCGGAGCAGGTCGCGCGTGTTGTAGCTGACGATGGAGACGGTGATGTCTGCGGCGGTGACAGGTGCGGGACTCATGCCGGACGCCGGAGCCGCCGCTTGAGGGCAGTGTAGGCGGGGCTGCGGAAGAGGGCCTTCCAGAAGCCGTGCGGGACGAACAGGGCGGGCAGGGAGCCGCGCCAGAACGCCGGGACGGGCCACAGCAGGCGCGTGACGTGGGCGGCCATGGCGGCCTCGTCGCGCGTCCGGTGGTGCGGCAGCATCTTGATGTGGCGCACGGTCTGCGGGGACCAGTTCAGCCGGTGGAGCTTGCCGAGGATGCGCCGGTAGGTCGCGCGGTCCGTGCCACAGAGGCGCGACCAGGCGGAGGTCATGTCCTGGAGGAAGGCGAGCGGGTGAGCGTAGGAGACGCCGCCGATGCGGGCGGGCACGTCGCCATTGTCGCCGCGCATACGGACGATCTCGCGGGGCGACCAGACCCAGCGCGGGTCGCGCTTCATGATCGCGCCCAGCATATAGACGTGCAGGTGATACTTGGTGTAGTAGATCACTTCCGGCGGCGTCTCGTCCCGGACCTGCTGCCAGAGGGCGCGGCGGAAGAGCTGCACGGACATAAAGCTCTGGGCGAGGCTGAGCTGCACCAGCGCTTCGGGGAAGGTCTGTATCTCGCGCTCCCGGTCGAAGTCGTCGGGGTAGAGGGCGCGCGGGTGCATGGGCCGCTCTTCGGTCATGTCGAAGGAAAAATGGCGGTAGTGGGCCGTGACGCCGGAGCAGTCCGGGTAACGGTCCAGCAGGTCAAAGACGGCGGCGACGGCTCCCGGTTCCAAGATGTCGTCGGACCCCAGGAACCAGCAGAACTCGCCCGACGCCATGCGGACGGCGTTGAGGAAGTTGTAGGGTCCCACGTCCAGCGGGAAGCGGTGGTAGTGGACCCGCCCCGGCAGGCGTCCGGCGGCCTCCCGCATGACCTCCTGGGTGTCGTCCTCGGAGGCGTTGTCGCTGACACACACCTCCACCTGGTCCGCGCGGGCGAATTCGCGCAGGTCGGCGAAGATGGACTCCAGCGCCTGCCGCAGACACCACCCCCGCCCCTGATGCGTCGGAATGCAAATGGACAGACGGATCACCCTACATTCTCCTCAAACTCCATCAAGCCGCCAAGGCTGCGCGGCGTCGCACGGACACCCGGCGATAGGTCTGAACCGGCAGGTCTATGCAGTAGTACGTCATGATGGCGAACAGAAGGCAGCAGATCGCGATCACATAACCGTTCTTGTAGCCGAAGCCTACCGCCATGTCCAGCACGGGAACGTGAGTCAAGTAGAGGCATAGACTAATGTTTCCGAGCCAGAGACACAGCCGACGAGTACGTTCTGTGAGGCGGATCAGGGGAGCATAATACACGATGGCCAGCGAACACGCGAACGTAATCGGCGCGTACTGCTCTTGGCTCCCGCTCTGATAGTAACAGATCAGCGTCGCCCCAATTAAGATCGGCCAGAGTGGGTTGCCGACGGTTTCCCGAAACCGGTAGAACGCGAATCCTGCAATGAAGGCCCATGCCCAACACAGGAACGAGATGCTGTGGGCTGACGTAGTCATGGAGCAGGAACGCTGCCACGGACGCCACCATGAGCCACTCAAGCGCCTTGCGTGTCGCCCGGTGAAAGAGCGGACAGAAGGCGTAAAGCCAGGCTTCAATGGCGAGGGTCCACACCACGCCGTTGGCTGGTAGGACACGCATCGTGAAGCCTTGCAGGAAGAACACGGACTCCAGCATCTGATTTACGGTGGGGCGGTCAAAGAACTGCGGAGAGGCGTGGGTGAACACCGTAAAAAAGAGCGTGGTCTGCAATCCAGATAGAACAAGCGCCCACAGATAGCACGGATAAATTCTCCACCAGCGCCGCTCGTAAAACCGACCCACATTGGCATCCCGCTCCAGCGAGTGCGCCATGGAATAACCAGAGATAACAAAGAAAGCCGCGATGGCCGAATCGGCACCGGCCCGCCCGATCTGCTCGACGAGGCTGTAGTCGAAGTTGTCACCTCCGAGATGATGACACATGACGATGAGCGCTAGAACGAATCGTAGCCCTGCGAGAACCGCCCATTGGTCTTCGTTGTGAGCAGCGGCGGCGAAGTCTAGCCGGTGCTTCGGCGGCTTCATCGGGTTTGACTTGACACCCATCGGCATTTTGTTTTAACTCCGCTTTTCGTGGAAGATGATGGCGCGAGAGAATACTCTAGGTTCGTCAAACAAACGATGAGTTGATCGCATCGGAACAATTGGCACCCGAAGGGGACGGCAGAAATGTTGCCGTATAGGCTTCCTGCTGAAGCCGGAGACGTTGGGCCAGTTCCAAACGGGCGCTCAAAGCGTTGGCGACGTGGGCCTCATAGTTCCGTGTCAACCAATTGTTGATTCCAAGGCGGTCGCAGATGGTTCACGACCGCGTTAGTGGTGCTAAAAATGTGTTGAGACGTCGGAACTTTCTGCCGAGACCAAGCTGGATACGCCATTTATGCAGGCGCTCCGGCAGGAGCAGGTTTGGAAGCGCAAGGAGCCAAAACTCAGGCAAGGAAGAATGATGTTTCTTCATCGCACGAAGGACTTCTCTATCTGCCGCAGGAGTGTGTGTCGGAAGCCGCTTCCAGTCGGCCACGTTCCGGGCAGAAAACCAATGCCAAAAGTATTTCCGCATGAGCGTTTGGTAAATTATTGGATTGCATTTAAGTATGCTGCTCCAGCATTTTGCGAAGTCTTCTGTAGTTTGGATGATATAAGTGTGAAGTTCTTTGCCGAGTTCAGCGACAAGCGACATATTGTGGTCTCGGTGCTTAACCAAGGGCAGGCCGCAATATACCCAGCCGCTTCCATTGTTCATCACCCGCCCCAAGACATAGACGTGCATAAAGTGCCGGTATCCGAAAATAGTTTCACTACCCTCCTGGGCAATGATCGCCTCTCACTCCGAGCGCCGGAAGATATGCACGGACATATACATCAGGTACATCCCAAGATTGAGTGAAACTTCGGAGCCCTCAGTAAAAAGATGTTCCGTCATTGTTTTGGGAAGGAATTTCTTGGCCCAGGTGCGGTGTTCATGCAGCATCAAGGCATCAAAACTTCGCCAGAGGCAAGTCGCTCCCGCGACATCGGGGTGACGTTGTATCAAGTCCAGCGTGGTATCCAGCGCGCCAGGAGCAAGTTGATCATCCGAACCGAGCAGCCAGCAATATTCTCCAACAGCCATATCAACGATTTTCAGGAAGTTGACATGGCCGCCTTGATTCTCCTTGAAGCGGTGTGTACGGATGATGGCGGGGTGTTGAGCGGCGTATTCTGTCAGGATACCTTTGGTATCGTCCAAGGAGCCATTGTCGCTCACGCAAATTTCGACGCGCCCCTCGTGGCGTCCGATGACTTGGGCTAGGACGCTGTCAAGGGCCTCACGCAGCACGGCGGCACGGCCCTGGTGTGTCGGAATACAAATGGATAACCGCATTTCCGTCGTCCTTTTGCCCTTGCCGCTGTCAACGACCGGGGTTCAATCAGGCAGCGCGTAGCAAACAACGTCACCGAACTCATCGCCGTGTCGCCGAAGATAAAACCGGTAGTCCGCGTGGTAGCTTTTGATTTGCAGTGGAAGACTCCAAAGATGATCCTGCTGATGATAAACTCGTACTGCAAGTCGGGGTGAATGTTCCCGTATGATCTTCTCCGCGCCTTGCAGCGCGTAGGGCTCGAACCCTTCGATGTCCATTTGAACGTAAGTCGGCGGTATTTTCAATTCATCATCCAAGCGGATGCAGGGAACCTCCACAGAACCCATGTCGCTGATGATGGAGCTGACCGTTCCCGTCGGTTCGATCAGTAATGTACCGGCTTCCGATCCGACGGCCGCTGCGCGGACGGTGATCCTGCCCCTTGACTCCGACGGCAGAGACGCCACGTAATCTTCAAGTTTCTTGAAATTAAGCGGGTCAGGCTCGAAACCATACGCATGACTGAAGCGCGCGTCGGTCGCATCCAGGAAGTTACGGAGCGTGTCACCATCATAGGCTCCGCAATCCGCGAACACTTCATGGTCGGACACCTGGAACAGACCCTTCGGGAAGCACAACTCATCAGTGGAGGATTCAAATGGCAGCGTGAGAAGCTCAGGCGAGATCATCCACTCAACTTGTCTGACATACTCCTCGCGCGAACGCTCATCATCAAATAACTCGAACGCTGCCATGAGTTGATTGGAAGCCTCCCAAATCTTGTGCGGCGACTCGAGCCGGTAATGGGGCAGGAACGTTTCGGCGTGCTTCCAGAACAATGGGATGAAGGAAGTGACCGAATGACACCCAGCGGCTTTGAGCGAGTCCGTGATGACGGCATGGGTCCTGTCAGCGCATGGACTCCAGGTGCAGATCACGAACGTCGCCCTGTCGGCATAACGCCGGGCGGCTTCGGCAGGAGACATGACGTTGATGCAGTCAATCTGCGATCCCCACGCGCCCTTGTTGTTGTCGGTAAAAGCAAGCGGCTCGCGTCCCAGCGCCCGCAGCCCGGCCAGCGTCTTGCGGCCCAAGCGCCCCGCGCCGTGCAGGACAAGGTCTGAACGTCCCGCACACGCCAAATCAAAGGTGGTCGCCTCACGCTTCTTCACGCTCTGGATCGGCTCCGACAAAATATGGCGCAATGTTTCGGCGGCTGTCATGGGCTTCAGTCCTCAATCGGCGGGATGAGCATATTGGAGCGGAACTCGGCGCGGTCCAGGAAGGGGAACAGGTCCTCCAGGGGCTTGGAGGCCATGGAGCCGTCCTCGCGGCGCATGGAGGCCAGGCGGGGCACGCGCGGCTCGTCGGGGCGGACGATGACCTCGCAGACGACGGGCCCCGGCGTGTCCAAAATGGACCGGACGCGGGCACGGACGTCGTCTCCCGCCGTGATGCGCTCGGCGCGCAGGCCGTAGGCTTCCACCAGGCGCGGCAGGTCCGGCAGGCGCAGGCCGCTGCGGTCGTCGCAGCCCACCAGGTTCCCGGCGAAGTAGCCGTTCTGGCTGGACCGGATGGAGGCGTAGCCGTTGTTGTTGATGACGAACATCTTGATCGGCAAGTTATGAGCGGCGATGGTCGCCAACTCCTGGATGTTGAACTGGAACCCGCCATCGCCGTCCACCGAGACCGTCATCGCGCCCCCGGCGGCGAGACACGCGCCGATGGCTGACGGGATGGCGAAGCCCATCGCCCCCGTGCCCCGGTTGTGGAAGCAGCGCTGGCCGCGCTTGATCTTGAGCATCAGGAAGAAAATTTCGCTGGCGAACCCACTGCTGCCGGGCACGATCAGCGTGTCTTCGGGAATCTCGTCGGAGAGGATCGTGGAGAACTCGTAGTGGCTCAGGCCGTCCGCCGTCTCACCCTCCGGTGGGGTGAGCGGGTAGCGGACCTTCCAGTCCGCGATGCGGGAGCGCCAGGCGGGGCGGTCGGATGACGGGAACTCCGGAGCGACTTGGAGCAAAGCCCGGAGGAAGGGGCGGGCGTCGGCCACCACGGGCAGGTCCACGGCCATGCCCATCTTGCGGATTTCGGCCTCGTCAATGTCGCAGATGACTTTGCGCGCGCCGCGCGCGAACCGGTCGTGGGCGTAGCCGGTCAGGGCCATGTCGAGCCTTGCACCGACGGACAGGAAGAAGTCGGAGTTTTGCAGGGCGAAGTTCGCGCCGCGCGGCGCGATGGCTCCGGGGCGTCCGGCGAACAGGGGGTGATCGTCGGCGATCAAATCCAGGCCCAGCCAGGTGGTCAAGATGGGGACTTGCAGGACCTCCACCAACCGCGTGAACAGGTCCACGGCCCCGGCGACTCGGATGCCGTTGCCCGCGAGCAGCACCGGGCGCTCGGACTGCGACAGCAGCGACAGGGTCTGACGCGCCAGGTCGTGCAGGTCCGGCCCCGAAGACGCGGGCGCGTCCGGCGTCCAGCCCGGCAGGGCCTCCGGGTCAATCGTCGCCGCCTGCACGTCCAGCGGGATGTCCAGCCAGACGGGGCCGGGCCGCCCCGTCCGGGCCAGGCGCAAGGCTTTGTCCAGATGGAAGGCGATGGACTGGGGGTCGGTGATTGTGACGGCGTACTTGGTGACGGACCGGACCATCGTGACGATGTCAATCTCTTGGACGCCAAGCTGGCGCAAGCCCGTCCCAGCCTTGATGTCCGGGCGCTTGACCTGGCCGGACAGGAACAGGCAGGGGGTCGAGTCCAGCCACGCGCCGACCAGGCCGGTGACGGCGTTGGTGCTGCCGGGTCCGGTCGTGACCATGCAGACGCCGAGGCCGCCGGTGACGCGCGCGTAAGCCTCGGCGGCGATGGCCGACGCCTGCTCGTGCAGGTTGGAGACGAACGCGAGGCCCGGCTGACGCCCCAGCGAGTCGTTCAGGTGCATGGCCCCGCCGCCGGGGACCAGGAAGACGTGTTTGACGCCCTGTTCGGCGACGGCTTGCAGGACATAGTCAGACAGTTTCATGGTGGTCACGCCTCAGCGGTTGATCTGGTCGCCCCAGAGGTGGTCAATCAGGCCCCGGACGGCCCCGGAGCCGCCGGGGCGGGGCGCGACGAATTCGACGATGTCCAGCACCGCCGGGTGGGCGTTCGGCGGCGCGGCCTTCAGCCCGGCCAGCCGCAGGGCCGGGAGGTCGTTCACGTCGTCGCCCATGTAGCAGACCCGGTGCAGGTCCAGGCCCGCGCGCCGGGCGAAGTCGGCCAGCGCCTCATCCTTGGCCCGGCAGCCTTTGTAGACGAATTCGATGCCGAGCTTGGCCGCGAACCGGTCCACAAGCGGGCTGTCCTCGCCGGAGATCAGCGCGAAGCGGACGCCGAGCCGCTGGGCGCGGGCGATGCCCATGATGTCCAGGAAGTGGAACGACTTGGACTCCTCGCCCCCGGCGCTCCAGCACAGGGAACCGTCGGTCAGCGTCCCATCCACGTCGAGGGCGACGGCCCGAACGTCGGTGGGGATGTCGGTCGGCATCGGGGTACTACCTTCCCACCCGGCGCAGCTTCTGGATGATCGGCTCCTCGCTGGGCAGGACGCGCTTGACGCCGTCGCCCAGGGAGGTTTCCACGAGCCGGATGTCGCGGACCAGCTTGTTGATGCCGTTCGGCTCCAGCGAGGCGGCCTGGTCGGACCCCCACAGGGCGCGGTCGGTGGTGATGTGGCGCTCGACGACGCAGGCGCCCAGGGCGACGGCGGCGACGGTGGACGCCAGACCGGTCTCGTGCCCGGAGTAACCGACGGGGACGTGGTAGCGGTTTCGGAGCGTCTGGATGACGCGCAGGTTCAGCTCCGCGTAGGCCGACGGGTAGGTGCTGCATGTGTGCAGCAGCACCAGGTCGTGCGTCCCCAACACCTCCACGGCGGCGTCCACTTGAGCGAGCGTACTCATGCCCGTGGAAAGAAGGATCGGCTTGCCCTGCGCCCGCGTGTGCCGGAGAAGGGCGTGGTCGGTCAGCGAGGCGGACGCGATCTTGTAGCAGGCCGGGTCGAACGGCGCGATGAAGTCCACGGAGACCTCGTCCCAGCAGGACGCATACCAGGTCACGCCGACTTCCTTGCAGAAGCGGGCGATCTCCTGGTACTGCGCGTGGCCGAACTCCAGCCCGCGCTTGAGGTCGCCGTTGGTCATGCCGAAGCGGGACTCGCGCGGCTTGGCGAGTTCCTCCGGCGTGTAGACGACGTCCACGGTGCGCTTCTGGAACTTGACCGCGTCGCAGCCCGCCGTCACGGCGACGTGGATCAGGCGTTTGGCCTGGTCTATGTCCCCGTTGTGGTTGATGCCGATCTCGGCGATGATGTAGGCGGGCCGCCCGTCGCCGATGACCGCGCCGCCGATCGTCACTGTGGATGCCATGTCGAACCCCTTTGTTTCAAATCCGTGTGCCATTGGACCGTGCGCCGGATGGCCTCGGCGAGCGGCACCGTCTCCGCCAATCCCAACGCCTCGCGCGCGCGCCGCGTCGAGGGCACGATGCGCGCCGGGGGTCGTCCGGGGTCCGGTGTGCCCAGAACCAGGACGGACACGGCGGGCTGAACGGACGCCGCAATGAGCTGGGCCAACTCTGCCACGCTCACGGCCTCCTCGGAGCCGACGTTGTACGGCGTCCCCGGCGTCCCCCGCACCAAGATCGTCAGCAGCCAAACAACCAAATCCACGGGATACAGATAGGACCGGATCGCGGTCCCGTCGCCTCGCACCGTCACCGGGCCGCCGCCGAGCGCGTCCCGGATGAAGTTCCCCGCCGCGAAGTGCGTTCCGAGGGGCAGGTAAGGCCCGACGAACGCGAAGCAGCGGGCGATCTTGACGGGCAGCCCACGCTCGCGGGCGTACAGCACACACAGCGCCTCGGCCATGCGCTTGGCCTCATCGTGGTCAACGTCCTGGTCGGACATCAAGGGACCGCCCGGATAGTCTTCGTCCAGCCGTTCCCGGTCCAGCGGCGGGCGACGGCCGTACACCGCCCCGGAGCTGATGGAGAGCATCGCCCGGACGCCCGTATCCTCGGCGACATCGAGCAGCCGCCGGGTCCCGTCCACGATGGTCTCCATCATGTGCAGGCGCGAGTGATTTTTCTGCGTGCCGCCCGACTCGGTCGCGGCGTGAATCAGAAAGTCATGCGATTGCCCCGTGAGCCGCAGCGTCCGCACGTCGCCCGCAATCGCCCTGACCTCCGGGCTGCCCGCCAGATGCGGCATCCGCGCGGCGAACGCCTCCGGCGACCGCGTGACAAGATGCAGGTCGAGATCAAGAGCGTGCGCGCGGCTCAGGAACAGAAGCGCCTCAACGAGCCACGCCCCGAAAAAGCCTGTGCCCCCCGTGATCAGCCACCGGGAGCCGCGAAACTGTTCGGCGAGCGCGGCCAATGACTGCCCCATCTCCTCAAGGTCCGACTGCGGCAGCGTGTAGGCGGGCGTCACTTCGCGCCCGCGCAGTAGTCCGAGAACACTCGGATCACATAGTCCAGCATCTCGGCGGTCAGTCCGGGGTAGACGCCGATCCAGAACGTCGAGTTCATCACTTGGTCCGTCCGTGAGAGATCGCCGGAGACGCGGAACTCGGCGTCTTCGTAGGCGGGCTGGCGCGTCAGGTTGCCGCCGAACAGCAGGCGTGTGGCGATCTTGCCGGCCTCCAGGTGGCGAATCAAATCATTGCGCCGGAAGGGGGCGGCGTCCCGCACGGTCAGCGCGAACCCGAACCAACTCGGCTCAGCGCGCGGGTCCGAATCGGGCAGAACGAGAAAATCCTGAAGGTGACTCAGGCCGGCCATCAAGTGGGCGTGGTTGCGCCGCCTCGTCTCGATGAAGCCGTTCAGTTTTTGCAACTGGGCCACGCCGACGGCGGCCTGCATGTCGGTCAGCTTGAGGTTGTAGCCGATGTGCGAGTAGGTGTACTTGTGGTCGTAGCCGCACGGCAGGTCGCCCAGGCACCACTCAAAGCGCTTGCCGCAGGTGTTGTCACGGCCCGGCTCGCAGAAGCAGTCGCGGCCCCAGTCCCGGAACGACTCCACCAGGACCTTCAGCTTGGGGCTGTCCACCAGGACGCACCCGCCCTCGCCCATGGTGATATGGTGGGCCGGGTAGAAACTGGTCGTCGCCAGGTCCCCCCACGCGCCGACGCTTCTTCCGTCAAAGGTCGCGCCGACGGCGTCGCAGCAGTCCTCCACCAGCCACAGGCCGTGTTCCCGGCAGAAGGCCGAGACGGCGGCCAGGTCGAACGGGTTGCCTAATGTGTGGGCGATCATCACGGCCCGCGTCCGGGCCGAGAGCGCCCCGGCCAGACGGGACACATTGATGTTGTACGACGGAATGTTCACATCCACGAAGACCGGGACGAGCCGGTTCTGAATGATCGGGTTCACAGTCGTCGGGAACCCGGCGGCGACGGTGATGACCTCATCGCCGGGCCGCAGTCGGCGGTCGCCGAGTTTCGGCGACGTCAGGGCGGACAGGGCGGCGAGGTTCGCCGACGAGCCGGAGTTGACAAGCAGGGCCTTGCGGACGCCGAACAGGCGCGCGAACTCTTTCTCGAACCGCTCCGCGAACCGCCCGGTGGTCAGCCAGAAGTCCAGCCCCGACTCCACCAGAGTTTGCAACTCGGACTGGTCGAAGACGCGCCCGGACACGGGGATGGGCGTGACGCCGGGAACGAACTCCCGCGCCGGGAACGCCTCGGCATGGTACTGCGCGACGAGTCCCAGAATCTGCGTCCGAAGTTCATCACGGCGCTCAGTCATGATGCCCCACCCTCAGCGAGAAACGCGCGGTACCAGGAGACGGTGCGCTCCAGCCCCTGTTCCAAGGTGAACGCGGGCGACCAGCCCAGCTCCCGCGACGCCTTGGCGGCGCTCAGAGATTGGCGGCGTATCTCGCCGGACGCCTCGTTGCGGACGTCCGGCTCCAGGCCTGAGTCCATAAGCGTCAAAATCTTGGCCGTCAAATCCCGCACCGTCACCTGCGTCTCGTTGGAGAAGTTGAACGCCTCGCCGGCCAGCGCGGGCCGGGCCGCGAGCTGCTCCGCGAGGTGCAGGTAGGCCCGGACGCCATCTTCCACATAAAAGTAATCCCGGACATACTCGCCGTCGCTGCGGATGACCGGGCGCTGCCCGCGCAGGACCGAGCGAATGGTTCCGGGGACGAGGCGGTTCCAGTTCAGGTCGCCGCCGCCGTAGAAGTTGCCGCAGCGCGTGATGCAAACGGGAAGACCGTAGGTGGTCGCGTAGGCCTGCGCGATCAGGTCGGCGCACGACTTGCTGACGTCATACGGGTGGCGGCCCTGGAGGGGCGTCGTCTCCTCGTAGGGCAGGACCTCTTGGTCGCCGTAAGCCTTGTCCGAGGACGCCGTGACGATCTGTCGGACCAGCGGAGACCGCCGACAGGCCTCCAGCACAGCCCACGTCCCCTGGATGTTGGCCTCAAAGGTGGAGACAGGATTCCGGTTCGCCACCCCCACCGTGGTCTGCGCCGCCAGGTGGAACACGGTGGCGGCCTCGTACTCGCCCAGGGCGCGTTCTATCAGGGCCTGGTCGCGGATGTCGCCGGTGACGACGGCCACGCCCGGCAGACCGCCCCCGCGCTGAAACGCCGACAGCGGAACGTGGTCCCGGACGATGCTGACGACATCCGCCCCGTGGGTGACGAGGGCCTGCGCCAGCCACCCGCCCAAGAATCCCGTCGCCCCGGTGATCAAAACGGGCCGGTCCGTCCAGAAGCTGCTGCTCACGACCACACCTTCCAGGGCGCTTTCCCGGAAGCCCAGAGTTCGTTCAGGGCGAGGTACTCGCGGTAGGTGTCCATGGCGTAGAAGAACCCGTCGTGCTGGTAGGCCATGAGCTGGCCCTCGGCGGCGAGCCGCTCCAGGGGGCGGTGTTCCATGACGCAGTCATCCCCATCCAGGTAGTCGAAGATGGCCGGCTCGAACACGAAGAAGCCGGCGCTGACGCTGGCATCCTGCCTGGGCTTCTCCATGAACCGCTCGACCAGGCCATCGGGCGCGATCTGCAGCACACCGTAGCGGGACGGGGGCGCGACCGCCGTGACCGTGGCGGTCTTCCCGTGGCTGCGGTGAAACTTTAACAGATCATCCAGGGGAATGTCGGCCAGGCCGTCCCCGTAGGTCACCAGGAACGTCTCCCCGGCGACATACTTTCGGATGCGGGCGATGCGCCCCCCGGTCATCGTCTCCGCGCCGGTGTCGGCGAGCGTCACCTGAAAGTCCTGCTCATCGTGGAGACCGTCATAGGTGACTCGCCCGGTCCGGCCCAGGGTGATCGTGAAGTCGTTGTTCATCGCCTCGTAGCTGAGAAAATACTCCTTGATCATCCGGCCCTTGTAGCCCAGGCAGAGGACGAACTCCGACAGCGCGTAGTGCGCGCAGCCCTTCATGATGTGCCATAGGATCGGCTTCCCGCCGACGTCCACCATGGGCTTGGGGCGGTACTCGGTCTCTTCGCGCAGGCGCGTTCCGAGGCCCCCGCAGAGGATGACTGTTTTCATGGTTCGTGAATGTCGCGAGCGTAGTCTTCCAGCACGGCGGACACGTCGCCATCCCGGACTATTTTACCATGTTTCAGCCACAGGGCGCGGGTGCAGACGCGGCGAATCTGGTTCTCGCTGTGGGAGACCAGGACGATGGTCTTGCCGGCGCGCTGGTAGTCGGCGATTCGGGCCAGGCACTTGGCCTGGAAGGCGGCGTCGCCCACGGCCAGGGCCTCGTCCACCAGCAGCACGTCTGCGTCCACGTGAACGGCGATGGAGAATCCGAGGCGCACCAGCATGCCCGACGAGTAGTTCCTGATCGGCATATCAATGGACTTCTCCAGCTCGGCGAAGGCGACGATGTCGTCGAAGCGCTGCCGAATTGCCCGCAGGGGGAGTCCCAAAATGGTGGCGTTGAAGAAGATGTTCTCGACGCCGCTGAGTTCCGGGTTGAAGCCCGCGCCGAGTTCCAGCAGCGGGACGACGCGCCCGCGCACGGTGACGCAGCCCGCCGTGGGCCGGTAGATGCGCGACAGCAGCGACAGCAACGTGCTTTTGCCGGACCCGTTGCGCCCGATCAGGCCGACCGTCTCGCCGTGGCCGATCCGAAACGAGAGGTCATCCAGCACACGCCGCCGCTCGACGCCGCCGCCGCGCCGCCCGGTCTGCCGCCAGCGTCGCGGGTCGGCCATCGCCATCACACGGCTCTTCAGGCTGGCGTAGCCCTCGTGGTAGATCGTGAACTCCTTGACCAAATGCGACACCTCGATGGCGCACTCGTCAGAGGCGGTCTGGGAATCGGATGCGCTCGGCACGGTCATGGGCGCTCCACGAAGTCCCACTTGCGCCGGTTGAAGTAGGCATATCCCGCCAGGGCCAGGGCCAGCGACGTGACCAGGGACAGGGCCATGTAGCGCGGGTCGAAGGGGGCGGTCAGGACCACGGTGTGATGCGAGCCGCCGCCCGGCTGCGGCAGGGTCGGGCCGATGTCGGCGCGCGGCAGCAGGGTCTGGCGGAAGGCGGAGATCAGCCAGGAGACCGGGAAGGCGTTGTACAGCACGGTCAGCGGGTGGTGCAGCCGGGCCGGGATGGACTTGGAGTAGAAGAGCTGCTCGGTGAACCAGGCGATGGGCAGCGCGAAGAAGGCCAAATTCAGCAGGCTCTGCACGATGAATTTCACGTCCTCTTGAAAGACGTTCCAGGCCGACGTGAAGAAGGTGATGCCCAGCACCAGGAAGAACGCGATCACGACCAGCAGGGGCAGGCACAGCACGGCGGCGGGCGGCGGGCCGGGCCAGCCGAACACCAGCGGCGTCAGCGCGTAGCGGTAGATGAAGAAGACACCGATGGCCAGCAGCAGGTGGACCAGGTTGGACAGCACGGCGGCGACGGGCAGCGCCTCGCGCGGGAAGTAGACTTTCTTCAGCAGCGGGTACTGCGACAGCACACTGGAAGCGCCGTCGAGCAGGCCGACCTGCATGAAGTTCCAGGGGATATAGGCGCACAGGACATAGGCCGTCAGGTCGCGCGGCCCGACGCCGTAGATGCGCTTGACGACCACGCTGATGACGAACGTCTGGAGGATCAGCGGGACCAGGGACCACAGGAAGCCGAGCGCGGAGTTCTTGTAGCGGACGCGCAGGTCGCGGCGCACCAGCATCAGGATCAGTTCGCGGCTGCGGAACAGTTCGCGGAGGTCGTTCAGCATGGGGGGACGTCAGGAAAGTCAGGAAGCGTCCGGCAGGTCCTCGGCGGCCTCCAGGACGCCGATGTCCTGGGCGCGGGCGGGCTCCAGCAGCTTCAGCAGCTCGGTGCGCGGGATCAGCACCTTGCGCTTTCCGGCGATCCGAAAGGCGTTCAGCTTGCCCTGCCGGATGTAGGAGCGGATGCTGGACTGACTGAGCTGCAGGTACTGGGCCGCCTGGTCAACGGTCAGAAGGTCGCGGGATTCGGACTCCATCCGTGTGTGATACTCTCTTTGCGTGTTACCGGCCCCAGACGTTCGGCGGGTTCGGCTCCCTCAGTATAACCCCATTGCCAGCCGTTGTCAACAAACGACGCGCGAGAATTCTTCGCGCGGTCTCCTGTTCTTGACAGCCCCCGCCGACTATGTTAAGATATGCGTATGCGAACGGCAAGATTTGTCGCAGCCTGCGGCGTCCTGGCGTCCCTGGGGATGCCCGCCCGCCCGGCGTCCGCCGAGCCGACGCCGGTGGCGGCGTTCCTGCACGCCCTGCACGGGCTGGGCTGCCCCGCCGACACGCCGGACCTGCTGCCGGCGGCCCAGGAGAATCCGTCGGGATTTTTGGGGCAGGTCTTCGAGGTCCCCGCGACCGTGACCGGCCTGATGACCGGCGGCGGGCAGACGACGGCGCTGCTGGCGGTCGGGCAGGGCGTGACGGTGTCCGTGCGCCTGCCGGCGTCGCTGGCCGCCGAGCGCTGGCTGTCGGACACGGGGAGCCGCCTGCGCGCGCTCATCCAGGTGGACCGCACGGGCAACGACCAGTCCCTGTCCAGCGTGTCCCTGCTGGCCGCCGCGCCGGAGGACGACGTGGAGGACGTGGAGCGCCGGGAGGCCGCGCGTGAGCGGGCGGCCCTGCTGTCCCGCCGCGCCCCGCTGCTGGCGTCGCGGATGCGCGCCTACCAGCGCGAGACGCCGTCCTGGACGCCGCCGAGTCCGCTCCTCGGCAGCGTGTCTTCCGGCGACACGCTCTCCCCAGATGCCGTGCGCGTCCTGCCGGCCTATCGGGAGGCCATCCATCGTCTCAACACGCGCCTGCCCGGCCCGCTGGTAGACACCATCACGGCCAACATCCTGGGCTTCAGCGAGCGGTACGGCGTGGACCCGCGCCTGGTGATCGCCATGATGATCGCCGAGTCGGGCTTCGACATCTATTCCACGTCCCGCACGGGCGCGATGGGCCTGGGCCAACTGATGCCGGAGACGGCGCGCGGCCTGGGCGTGACGGACGCCTACGATCCGGTGCAGAACATCGCGGCGTCGGTGCGCCTGCTGCGCGGCCACTTGGAGCAGTACGGCGGACAGATCTCGCTCACCATGGCCGCCTACAACGCTGGTCCGGGCGCGGTCCGCAAGTACCACGGCGTCCCGCCCTACCGCGAGACCCAGCACTACGTCGCCAAGGTCGCCGACCTGTATCGGCAGCTCTGCGGGGGATAGGAAGCCCACCGACTGCCCACCACCTTGCTTCGTAGGGTGGTGGGCAGCCTTCGGAGCGTTATTTATGATGGTCTGCGTACACGCCGCCGTGGGGGCCGGAGTCGGGGGCGCGGCGCGCGATCCCAGGGCGGCGGCGGGCGTGGGCGTCGTCACCCATCTGCTCTGTGACCTGGTCCCGCACCGGGACTACGACATCCGCATTGAAGCGCCGCTGGCGCTGGCGATGTTCGTCTCCCTGGGAGTGCGCTACGGGGTGCGCTCGCCGCAGTTCTGGGGCGCGGTCGGGGCGGTGCTGCCCGACGCCGAGAACGCTTTGGTCGTCCTGGGCGCATTCCCGCAGACAAAAACGCTGTTCCCGACGCACAATAAAGACGCCCCGTGGTTTCTGGGCCACGGGCGCAAAGTACGCAGCCCCCTCCCCCAGTTCGTGCTGGCGGGCCTGTCCCTCCGGCTCGCGGAAAAGAACCGAGCGCGATGAGATGCCTTCGGATGTGCCGGAAGACCTGCCCCGCCGCCTGCTGCTGGCGTTGATCGCCCTGCTGATCCTCGGCAGCCTGTCCGTGCTGACGGTCCACCTGTTCCGCGCCCTCGCCGCCCCCGCCCCCACCCCCGCCTCACGCCCCCAGCACTGACACATCCGACACCGAAAGCGCCTCCGAATGGCGACCGACGGCCTCCGCCTCGGCGGCATGGATCCGACGCGCCAGTTCCATGGCGTCCGGCCCCTCGTGTCGCCTGTCCGTGTTGACGATGAGGACAAACTCCACGTTGACCGGCTTCTTCGAGAATCGCTGTGAACTGACCCGGTAACGCTTGTAGTCCTGCGTGACACACGTTGTGTGCCCACGCTGAATGCAAACGTCAACAAGCTCTTGCAGCCCGATCATCCCGTCCGTGCTGTAGCTCGTGAGAATGAAGCGCGCGTCCAATGCCTCCATGAGCGCAGAGTAAGCCTGCTTCGCCCGTGCCCTGTGGTTGTAGGGACTGCGACGTTCTGTGCGCCAGTCCTCGCGGATGGCCGCTTTATTGCGTCCGCTGATCTTCTCCGTCAGCGGCGGCCTGTCCCAGAGTGTCAGCGTGTTCAGGACATGGTAGTTGCTGGCGTAAGGGTGCTGGTTGTAGGGCGGGTCCAAATACGCGATGTCGGCCCGCTTGCCCTCCCTCCGAAGTGTCTGCGCCAGCGACAACGCCTCTTGTTGGGACACGACGTTCTCTTGGCCGTTGTCACAGAAGACGGCGGTCGATAGTTCCATCAGTGACAGAATCCGATACAGGGCCGTCCCCGTCTGACCGCCCCATCCGTTATGAAACCCCTTGAAGACGCCGCTGGTGTTGCTGACGTAACACGCCTGGTAGAGCAGCGGCGCGAGCAGACACGCTTCTTCCTGAACGCTGATCGTTTCTTGCACTCGCCAGCGCTCGATCTGCGCACGCGCGGCGTCCATCTTCATGCCATTGGCGCGTGTGTAGAACAGCCGGTCCCGGTCAATGTCATAGTGCGCGTCGTCGGAGGGGCAGAGATGCCGCGTGACCCAGCCTTCAACGGGGGGCAAGGCATTAAGCGCGGCCAGAGCATTGTCATAGCCGCCCAGCGCCGTGAACGATGGCGGGACGTTGCAGGCAATGTAGCACCCGTTGATCGCCTGGGCGTAAGGCTCCCAGTCGTTCGCCAGAACGCGGTAGCCCATCTTCTTCGCCATCCGGGATACGACGCCGCTGCCGGCAAACAAATCCAAGACTGTCGCCGGAGGCGCGACGGACGTGGCCGCGATTGCCCGTCCGATCAGCCCCAGCAGCTTGCGCTTGTTGCCGATGTAGGGAATAAGTTGGTGGAAAACGTAATCGCCCGTGGAGGCCGCCGCGTGGTCCGCGCGGTCATAAGCGAACTCGGACGGGTCGCTAAGCATAAGTTGGATCGCTCAGGTGACGGCATAATCAGGGATCAGCGCACGATCCTCAGCGCGGTGGAAGGCCAGCACGATGTCGTGCTTGGGGACGCCCGCCGCCTCCAGCTCCCCGGCGATGCCGTCCTCCGTGCCGTCCTTCTGGACCCAGATTTTGCCGCCGATGATGTCCAGGTGCAGCAGATTGTGCGCCACCCGCCGGTCCCCCTGCCAGCCCACGGAGACGACCAGGTAGTGGTCCCCGCCCCGATCAAAGACGGCCTCATTAGTGATGTCCCCATTGGCATAGCGGATAGGGACATACTCGGACAGAACACGCTCAATCGCCGTCCGATACTGTTCCGCGTTATCCGTCGTTATGGCGTTCTTCATGGCATCCATTGTATGATAATCTCCCGGACCGGGTCGAAGACAACGAGGCGTATCCGCCGATTTATCAGTATCAGCCGCCCCACGTCCGACCCGAAAACCTCCGCATAAGCCTGTTCATGCACAGCCAGGAACAGCACCCGGCCTGCGTGCTGTGGCGCAAGCTGCAAGGCATCCTCGTAGAGCATGAACTGGCCGAGAGCTTCCTTGAGGTCCTGCACGGCGGACCTGGCCAGGAAGCTCTTGACCTCGACCGCGATCCGTTCGCCGTCCCTCTCGGCAGTCACGATGCGCTCCGCGCCAACGTCGATGAACAGGTCGGTCTCCCCGATCTTCAGCGCCAGCGGATCATGCGTGATCGCCCAGCCGTCCTTCTCCAGTGCGCGGACGAAATGGCTCGTGATATCTGTCCTTGGCTGGCACGGTTGTCTCCTCTACGCCGCGATCAGTTCCCGCACTTCCAGTTCCCGAACGTCCGGCACCGGAAGGCCCTCCCGGCGCATTGACTCGAGGTGGAAGCGCAGGGCGGAGCGGAACTCGGTCACGGCCTCGTCACAGGTCGCGCCCGTGGCGACGATGACGCCGATATCGTCCGGCGTGAACGCACACCAGTTGTTGTCGGCCTTATCCAACACCACGGTCAGCGCCTAATGCTCATTTTCCGTATTCATCGCAGATGCAATGTCTTTTCTCTGCGGCTTCTGCTGAGGACGCCGCTTGTCACGTCTTCGTCTTGTCCGACCAACGAGCATACCAAGACTTCTCCGGCAGCGCGGAGAGCCGCGACCGGACCACGGCAATCATGCGGTCAAGCTCCGCTTCCGCCGCTGAGGGGCCGCCGAGTTCCGCCAGTGCAGACAGCTCATCGGCGGATTGAAGCACCTCAACGACCGTGTGATCAACGTC
Source organism: Capsulimonadaceae bacterium (assembly GCA_965277485.1). Classification (GTDB taxonomy): domain Bacteria; phylum Armatimonadota; class Armatimonadia; order Armatimonadales; family Capsulimonadaceae; genus JAFAZD01. The sequence goes on from CBDICZ010000011.1 coordinate 43,738, forward strand.
AGCGAGTGACTGCCAGAACACGGGGCGGGCCAATGTCCAAATGCCGGCATCCGGGGGCCAGTTCCCTCCACGCACGGCCTCCAAAGTGCCCAAGGCCAGGCACAGGACGAACGCCTCCCGATCAGCCTGCGCGACGTTCAAGCGATACATCTCATCAGCCATTGCGGACGCCCCTGTGAAACCGGTCTCAGCCTCGCTTGTTGCTATCCCGCCCTCACACGCGAGAGCGCGGAAGCGATCTGTCTTCGCGCCATTCGCGCCCAAGGCGCACAGCCTCATCAAAGGTGGGGTCATCACGGAAAATGCCGGCGAATTGCTCCAGAAAATCGGGGGCGGTCCGACCGGAGACGGCTCCTGTCCCCCGCGCCACCTGTGCCTGCAAGCGGCGGACTTCCTGTTCCAGCAGCGCGACACGTTCTTCCAAGTCCTGTGCCATTGTCGTCCCCTCCGGCGTGATTATACCTCCGGCGCTACTCGGTCCAGACGGCGTCGGGGCTGACGAGTCAGCGCATCCTCTGTCAAAGGTCAAGGTGCGAGTCCTGCACAACCTTCCCCTGAAGCTCAAGACTGACAGCGGCTTGACGCGGCGCGGATGCAGCGACGGCCTCTAGAGCGGGCGCATGGTTGAGCCGGGAAGTCAGCCAGCGTGCGATCCAATAGTTGGCGATCTTTGTCGTGGCCGCTTTCGGGTTCTTCTGCGGATTGATATAGTCGGGTACAGCATCTTGATGAGCCAGGTAGCATTAGTCGGACAGCGAAAGCGGTTTAGGGCGGAGCTAAGTGGCGGTTGACTGTAAGTGGTTCTCGAAAAGTGGTGAAATCAAAAGCGTAATCTTTGAAGTCCAAGGGGGCATCACACTGATGGATGGCAACGTGGTGGTTCGGGCAGATCAGAACCATGTTTTCTACAACGTCTTCCCCGCCCCTACTCAACCACTCCACATGATGTCCTTGGCAGAGGCTTTTTCCATAAACATCTTGGGGATTCCACTGGCAGATTTGACACTTCCCCTGGTACATCTCACGAAGTTGTTGTGCCAACTGTGCGTTCCTTGTGATCGCCGGGCCAAAGAGGTAGGCCCGCCGCTTTTCCGCGATCCCAGAGGGAAATTCGCGCACGAGACTGGCGACGGCCGCTTCATCGCCGAGCAGAACCGTTGCCTCCAACCGTTCTTCCGGCAGAATGCAGGCTCGTTGTTCCAATGCCATGTCTTGCGCGGCTGCGGTCAAGACGAGGTGGTCTTCCAGGGTGATTCGCCTCACGGCGGCCAGCCCTTGAAATGACTGGCCTAAAAGCCGGGCGTTCATCTTTGGAGACAGACTCCGTAGAACAAGTTCAACGTTCGGCTGATCATCCACTTTGAAATAGCGCGAGGCGGTCAAATCGCCCCAGACGCGGTAGCGCCCATAGCGAAACTTGGGCGGATTATCCGTCTTAGCCCGGACGACGAGTTCGGCAGCCAGGGCGTATCGGCCGTCAGACGCTCTTGTGAAGGCCCAGAGGCTCTGGCCGAGGTAGACATCGTGCATGACAGGATTTGCTTGATTCAGATGGTATCCCGTACCCATGTCCAGATCACGAAGGTAGTTCTCCCGTTGCCAATAATAGAGAAGTGGCATGATATCCCAAACCGGCGGCTACTCCGTCCAGACGGCGTCGGGGCTGCCGAGGCGGTGGCGGAGGAGGTCCACGACCTCGACGTTGGGGGCGACGCGGACGGGGGGCATGACGCGGCGGGTGCGGCGGCCCGTGGGGTCGGGGACGTGCAGGACCAGGCGGCTGGTGCCGGGGTTGCTGTCCAATATCCGGCGCAGGGTGCGGACGTGCGACGGCATGGCGGGGTCGAGCCGGACGTGCAGGCAGGCGAAGGCGGGCTTGGCCGGGTCGTCCTTTTCGGGCGGCGCGACGGCGAGGGAGGCGACTTCTTGAATCTTGTCGGCGGAAATCTCCACGCTGGCCGCGCCGCCCTCTTCCTCGTCGGCTCCGCGCTTGTTGATGCGGTCCCGATGCGAGGCGCGGCCTGAGACCAGCACCACGCTGTCCTTGCGCGGCGCTTCGTTCATCTCGGCGGCGCTGCGGGGGAAGACGGTGACGCTGATGGTGCCGGTCCGGTCCTCCAGGGTCAGGAAGTACATCAGTTTGTTCTCGCCCTTGGTGTAGTACGGGCGGACGTTGGACAGCACCCCGGCGAGTCGCACGTCCTGCTTGTCGGCCAGGTAGCGGCAGTCTTCGATGGTGTGGGTCACGGAGGAAGACAGGCGGGCGGCGTACTGGTCCAGCGGGTGGTCGCTCAGGTAGACGCCGAGCAGCTCTTTCTCCCACTGCGTCGCCTCGGCGGGCGGCACGGGCGGGGCGTCGGGCAGGGGCGGGGCGACGTGTTCCAGGCTGGCGGAGTCGCCGTCGTCGCCGAACATGGAGACCTGGCCGGAGCGACGGTCACGCGCGATGGTGGAGGCACTGTGCATCGCCCCCTCCAGCCCGGCGAGCAGCCGCGCGCGGTTCGGCTCCAGGCTCGCCAGCGCGCCCGCCTTGATGAGCGTCTCCAGCACGCCCTTGCCGGTCAGGCCACGCTCATGGACACGCGCGCAGAAGTCGTGCAGGCTGGTGAACGGGCCGCCCCCTTCGCCGTTGCGGGCGGCGAGAACGGCCTCGATGGGACCCTTGCCGACGTTCTTGATGGCGAGCAGGCCGAAGCGGATCGCGCTGCCCTGGCCCAGAAACTCGGCGTTGGAATGGTTGACGTCCGGGGGCAGAATCTGGATGCGGCAGCCGTGCGCCTCCAAATGGGTCCGGCGAGCATCTTCAATGAGGTTCACCAGCTTGTCGGTGTCGTCGGCCTGGGTCGCCATGATGGCGGCGAAGTACTCGACGGGGTAGTTGGCCTTGAGGTAGGCCGTCTGGTAGGCGACCATGGCGTAGCAGAAGGCGTGGGCCTTGTTGAAGGCGTAGCCGGCGAACGGCTCGATCAGGTCGAAAATCTCGATGGCCTGGGCCTCGGTGACGATGCCCTTCTCTTTGGCCCCCCGGAAGAAGTTCTCACGCTGCTGGACCATCTCCTTGAGGCTCTTCTTGCCCATGGCTTTGCGCAGGATGTCCGCCTGGCCGAGTGAGAATCCGGCGACGGCCTGCACGATGCGCAGGACCTGATCCTGGTAGACGATGACGCCATAGGTCTCCTTCAGGGTCGGCTCCAGCGACGGGTGCGGGTACTCGATCTTCTCCATGCCCAGCTTGCAGCGGATGTAGCGCGGAATCTGCGCCATCGGGCCGGGCCGGTACAGGGCGACCATGGCCGCGACCTCGAAGACGGTGTTGGGCCGCAGCTCGGCGATGTAGCGGCGCATCTGCGCACCTTCCAACTGGAAGATGCCGGTGCATTCGCCCCGGCCCAAGAGTTCATAGGTCTTGCGGTCGTCCAGGGGCAGATTCAAAACATTGATGTCCCGCCCCGTACTCTGCTTGATGTTCTTGACGGTCCGGGCCAAAATGGTCAGGTTGGCCAGGCCCAAAAAGTCCATCTTGAGCAGGCCGATCTTCTCCAAAGACGACGCCGGGTACTGGGTGACGAGGCCGCCGCCGTCCTCGGATTTTTCTTTTTGCAGCGGCACGTTCTCCCACAGCGGCTCGGCGGCGATGACGACGCCCGCCGCGTGGACGCTATCGTGGCGGGTCAGGCCCTCCAGGCGCAGGGCGGTGTCAATCAGCTCGCGGGCCTGGGCGCTGCCCTGGTACGCGGCCTTGAGTTCGGGGTTCGCCTCCATCGCCTGGGTCAGCTTGATGCCGACGGGCAGCGTGGGAATCATCTTGGCGAGCCGTTCCACTTCGGGCATGGGCATCTTGTTCATGGCCCGCCCGCAGTCCTTGATGGCGGCGCGGGCGGCGAGGGTCCCGAAGGTGACGATCTGGGCCACGCGGTCCCGCCCGTATTTCTGCACGACGTAATCAATCACGTCCTGACGGCGGCTGTCCTCGAAGTCCATGTCAATATCGGGCATGGAGATGCGCTCCGGGTTCAGGAAGCGCTCGAAGGTCAGTCCGTAGGCGATGGGGTCCACGTCGGTGATGTCCACGCAGTAGGAGGCCATGGACCCGGCGGCCGAGCCACGGACGCCGAAAAAGATGCCCTCCCGCCGGGCGAAGTTGGCGAAGTCGCGGACAATCAGAAAGTACTGGCCGAAGCCGGTCTTCTCGATGACTTCCAGCTCGAAGCGCAGCCGCTCCTCGTGTTCCGGCGTGACGACCGGGTAACGGCGTCGCATTCCCTCGAAGGCCAGCTTGGACAGATAGGCTTGGGCGTTCATGCCCTCGGGCGTGTCCCCCGGCGAGGGCATATCCAGCCGCCCGAATTCCAAATTCAGGTCGCAGCGGGCGGCGATCTCCGCCGTGCGGGCCAGGGCGTGGGCGTAGTCGGGAAACGTCCGGTACATCTCTTCTTGAGACTTGAGGTAGAACTGCTGCGACCCATAGTTCATCTTCTTGGGGTCGTCCATGGTCGTGCCGGTCTGGACGCACAGCAGGACCTGATGCGGGTCGGCATCGGTATCGTTCAGGTAATGCACGTCGTTGGTGACGACCAGGGGGATTTTCAAGTCTCCAGACAGTTGGACCAGCCGGTGATTGACGTCCTTCTGCTTCTGGATCGAGTGGTGGTCCTGCATCTCCAGATAGTAGCGGTCGCCGAAAATCTCTTTGAACTCCGACGCCGAGCGCTTCGCCCGGTTGTAGGCCCCGTCCATGATGTGTTCGGGGACCTCCCCTCCCAGGCAGGCCGACAGGCAGATCAGGCCCTCGCTGTAGCGATTGAGCAGTTCCTTGTCAATACGCGGCTTGTAATAATAGCCTTCCATGGAGGCGAGCGTGGTCAGCTTGAGCAGGTTCCGGTAGCCGGTCTCGTTCTGGGCCAGCAGAACTAAATGCTGGGCGTCATCGAGCTTCTTGTTCTCGCGCTGATGCCGGGCGCGGGTGGCGACGTACATCTCGTTGCCGACCAGGGGCTTGATGCCGGCTTTCTTGCATTTCAGGTAGAATTCCATGGAGCCGTACATGACGCCGTGGTCGGTGAGGCCGACGGCGGGCATATCCAGGGCCACGGCCTTCTTCACCAGGTCGTCAATGCGGCACGCGCCGTCCAGCAGGCTGTATTCCGAGTGCAGGTGCAGGTGGACGAATTCGGGCGCGGTGGGCATGGGGCGGGGTCCTTCTGAGAGTTGCTGACAGTCGCCGCTACTCGTTCGCGGCTACGACATCTTGATAATAATTCACGGCGACATCAATATCTTGTGCCGCCGACGGTCTCATTGTAGCAGAGACGGGGCGATTTGTCAAAGCGGGTTTCGCGGGGGGAGCAGCCGGGCATGGGCGAGGACGAGGCGGCGCTGGTGCGGCGGAGCCGGGGCGGGGACCTGGAGGCGTTCGGCGCGCTGGTGACGCGGCACGGGGCGCGGGTCCAGTCGCTGGCCGGAACCATTTTGGGCCTTTCCGCGTCCCAAAAGGACATAGAAGAGTCGGCGATGGATGTCTTCGCGCGGGCCTGGCGCGACCTGATTCTCCTGAGCGACGACCAAGAGTTTCCCCTGTGGCTGGACCGGCTGACGGTGACCACGGCCCTGGCGCGGCCCCGGCCGGCGGGGCATGACCTGGTGGACGCGCTGCCGGGGCCGGAGCGGGCCGTGGCACGGCTGTATTTCACCGGCGGTTTGCCTGTCGAGGAGATCGCCTGCCTCTGTTGGTGTTCGGTCGGGGAGGTCTGGGCGCGGCTGCATGACGGCTGCCGGAGATTGCGCTGAAAGGACACGGCGGATGTACCGGACCTGGCTGATTCCCTATTTGGAGGGCGCGCTGGACGCCGCGCAGCGCGCGGAACTGGAGGAACGGCTGGCCGACGACCCGGCCTTGGCCGCCGAGATGTACCGGCTGCGGCGGGCGCTGCCTCGCCTGCGCACACGGCTCGCCCAGCGTGAGTCGCCCGAGGCCGTGCCCCTCTGGCCTCGCCTGCGGGAGCGTCTGACCCGGACGCGGCGGCGTCAGATCAGGCCGATGTTTCTTCGGTGGGTCGCGGGCCTTTTCGTCATCACCGCTCTGCTTGGCCTGACCGCGCAGGACCGGTACTCGCGGGCGATTCGGACGGGGCGGGCGGAGGCGAAGTGGCGGCGCGAGCTGCGCCGCGCACCGCGCGTGGTCTTTTACCGCGACAACGCCGGGGGCACACGCACGGCACGGCTTCTCCGCAGGCGAGCGCTGCGCGTAGCGCAGTTCCGTCGTGTGGCCGCATTTCCGCCCCATGCCGCTGCCTTCGCCCGAAACCCTCGGATCGCCGCCGACGGCTTGACTTTTTGAACGTTTTTCAGTCACAATACTCTTCCCAACGGCCAAACATTAGAAGGCTTTCATGTCGTCTCCAGACACCACAGACCAGCGCCCGTCGAGTTCAGCCTCGCAGAGTCCCGTGAGCCTCCTGCACGGGCGTGTGCTGATCGCGGTCCATGACCCGGCGGCCGCCGAGGAGATGCGCCTGGTCCTGACCCACGCCGGGGCCGAGGTGAGCCTCGCGCGGGACGGGCAGGGGGCGCTGGACGCCGTGGCCGCGCAGGCGCCGGAGCTGCTCCTGCTGGACGTCGCCCTCGCCGATCCCGACAGCGCGGCCGTGAGCTGCCTGCTCAAAGCTCAGGAGGCGACCCGCTACCTGCCGGTCGTCATCCTCATCGGCGACGGGGCCGAGCCGGAGCGCGAGCTGGCCTCCGGGGCCGACGACTTCCTGCGCCACCCCATCCACCCGACGGAACTGGTCCTGCGCGTCAAGCTGCTGCTCCGGCTGGGGCGGCTACACCAGGACCTCGCAGATAACAACAGCGAGCTGCAGGCGGCCTACGAGGCCGCGCGCGAGTCCGAGGCCAAGTACCGCGCGCTGATCCACGACGCGCAGGACGCGCTGTTCCTGGTCGCCCCCGACACGGCCACGATCCTGGAGGCCAACCGGCGCGCGCTGGAGCTCAGCGGCTACGGCGAGTACGACCTGATCGGCCAACCGGCGCTCACACTTTGTGACCAGGGGCCGCAGGGGCAGTGGACGGGACTGCTTCATCGGGTGACGACCGAGGGCCGCGCCGCCATCGAGGACGGGACCCTGCTGCGCAAGGACGGCGCGGTCATCCCGGTGGAGATGCAGGCCAGCCTCGCCAACCACCACCTCGGCGAGCCGCTGATCCAGGTGCTGATGCGCGACCTGCGCCCGGCCCGGCAACTCGCCGCCGAGCGCGGCAAGGCGGACCGCCTGGCGGCCATCGTGGAGACGGCGGTGACGGTCAACCACGAGATCAACAACCCCCTGCTGGTCATCGCCAGCAGCGTGGAGGGCCTACAGCAGATTCTGTACAACGCCGACTCCTCGGTCCGGGACAAACTCGAGCGCATTGACGAGGCCAGTCGGCGCATTCAGCGCTTCACCCAGCAGCTGACGTCGGTGATCGCCCCGGTCAGCAAGGAGTACCTGCCCGGCATGAAGATGCTGGACCTGGAACACTCCGTCGCCGCCACCGACAGCGCCGCAAGCCCATGAGCCCACCTCCCCTCCGATTCGCCCTGGCCGGCTGCGGCAGTATCGCCCCCACCCACGCGCGCGCCCTGGCCGCCCTGCCCGACGCCGCGCTGGTCGCCTGCGCCGACGTAGTTCCCGAACGCGCCCTGGCGTTCGCCGCCGAGTTCGGACTGAGGGTTCTGTCCTGGCCGGAAGTTCTGGGTGATCCCGACATTGACGCCGTCACGGTCTGCGCGCCCAGCGGCCTGCACGCCAAGCTAGGCGTGGAGGCCCTGCGCGCGGGCAAGCACGTCGTCGTCGAGAAGCCGATGGACATCTCGCTCGCGGCCTGTGACGCCCTGATCGCGGCCCAGGCGGAGACGGGGCGGAGACTCGCCGTGATCTCACAGCACCAGTTTGACCAGGCCACCCAGACAGTCCAACTCGCGTTGGACGACGGCCTGCTCGGCGACCTGCTCCTGGTGGACGCGCGCATTCCCTGGTACCGGACGCAGGAGTATTATGACTCCGGCGACTGGCGCGGGACGTGGGCGATGGACGGCGGCGGCTGCCTGATGAACCAGGGCGTCCACACGGTGGACCTGATGCGCCGACTGGCCGGGCCGGTCCAAAGCGTCTCCGCCCAGGCGCGGACGGCGGCGCACACGGGCATTGACGTGGAAGACTCGCTGGCGGCGACGCTGACGTTCACCAGCGGTGCCATCGGCACCTTGATGGCGTCCACGGCAGCCTACCCCGGTTTCCCCGCCCGGCTCGCCCTGCACGGCACACGCGGCAGCGCCGTGATCGAGGGCGACGCCCTGCACACGCTGGCGATCCGGGGCCGCGAGACGGTCACCGGCGAGGCCGCCGTCGCCCACGCCCTCCAGGTCGCCACCGGCGGAACCCGTGCCGCCACGGAGGCCGTCGCCGGGGCCGCGTCCGACCCCGCCGCCGTATGGGGCGCGGCCCATCAGGAACAACTGGCCGACTTCGTCCGCTGCTGCCGCACCGGCGGGACGCCCCTGGTGGACGGGCAGGAGGGACGCAAGGCCGTGGAGGTCGTCCTGGCGGCCTATGAGTCGGCGCGCGCGGGCAGGACGGTCACGCTGCCGGAGTCACCGGCATGATCCTGGTCGGCATTGATCCGGGCACGGCGACGACGGGCTTCGGGGTCGTGGACAAGCAGGGCGACCGGGTGCAGTATGTGGACTGCGGCACGTTCGAGACCCCGGCGGGCTTGGACGCGCCCCTGCGGCTGAAGATGATCTACGAGGACTTCAACACGCTCTTGGAGAGATACAGCCCCTCCAGCGTCGCCACGGAGCGGCTGTTTTTCACCAACAACGTCACCACCGGCATCCCGGTCGGTCGGGCGCTGGGCGTGATCTTGTTGTCGCTGGCCCAGCGCGGCCTGCCCTGGTGCGAATACACGCCCACGCAGGTCAAGCTGGCCGTGGTCGGCACGGGCCGGGCCGACAAGAAGCAGGTGCAGTTCATGGTGACTCGCCTGCTGGGCCTGAACGCGACTCCGAAGCCCGACGACGCCGCCGACGCCCTCGCCATCGCCCTCTGCCATGCCCACTCCACCCCCCTCGCCGCCCCCGTCCGGCGCGGCGTCCGTGGCTAAAGACTCATGCGAACCTTTCTTCAAGCAACAAGAGCGCTGGGACTGCTGCTCATAGCCGCTCTGCCCCTGGGCTGCGCACACCATCCATCCATCGTCGGCACCTGGAGCGGCACGACCCAGACGGGTCGGGCGACGGCGCAGGCAACGTTTACCTTCACGGAGGACGGGCAGGAGACGATGGCGGCACAGATCAGCAACGGCCCCGTCCACATGAGCCTCGGCAGCACCGGCCGCTATGCCGTCAGCGGGGCGAGCCTGACACAGACGGTGACAGCCATCATCGTGAACGGCAAGCCCGTCCCGTATCCGCCCAACGCGCCGCCCAAGTCCGAGACCGACCAGTTCACGCTGAACGGCAACACGCTGACGCTGACCAAGCCGGGCAGCCCGATCCCGCTCGTCCTGACCCGGCAACACGCCTGACCTGCGGCAACAGAGCGAGGGAAGAGAGCAAGGGGATAAATTCCTCTCGCTACGCAACATCGTCCTGTGTCCAACTGCGTTAACGGACGAAAGATATTTGCTTTTTGCCCTCACTTGACGCTGAACGTCGCCGCGTGGGCCGCATCTCCTGTGCCTGCGGCGGTTCCCTGCACCGTTCCCGTCTGATCATCCCCGGCCTTAACCGCATTGCTTCCGCTGGAGACCTGCTCCGGCTTGAGCCACTTCACATGGCCGTCGGCCAGAAGGAAATTGCTGCCCCCTCCGTGGCGCGGTTCGCCGACTTGGGTAACAGGGGCAGGAGGGCGGCTGCCCATGCGGCCCGTCGCGTACATCGGGTGCGCCCGGCCCGCCTGCAATGCCCCCTCTGTGCCGTCCCCCGCCGCAGAGAGGGTCGTCGCGCCGTGCGATGCTCCTTCGCCCTTGTGCGTGATATCCGCCTTGACACCACTCACTTCAAACAGCAGGACGGTGTGAGATGGCGAGGCGTAGCGATTGAGTGCAGGATGCCGGGCCGCGTTAGCGTTGAAGCCGTAGGAGATGACCGAGGCTGCCCCGGCCACCGGCGTCGGGTCATCCGGGCAGAAGTAGACGCCGACGCACTTCACATAGGAGTATATCTGTCCGGCCCACCCTATCCCGCTGCCCTGCGTCCCAGACGGCAACGAATTGTCGTTGTCCTGAGCGTATTGCAGCAGGGCAAGGCCCAACTGCTTCTCGTTGAAGGCACAATAAACATGAGGGTTTTCATCGTGCGATCTGGCGAAGACCGGGAACAAGATGGCAGCAATGACAGCAACAATGATGCCGACGGCCAACACTTCCAATCCGGTCGGGAGCTTGCGGGGCTGCATGACAAGACCCTCCTCGTCTCACCATTCCCGCTTTGGGGGCGAAATCCTTCTTCGGACTGCCCACCACCCAGGGTCATTCAGTTGTCGCTTCGGGGGTATGAAACCCCCGGCATTGGTAAAGCAAGCGTCCTTCGGACGCAAGACTGATCCCTTCCCCCACGCCCGAAGGGCGGCTGCACTTCCATGCCGGGTCGTTCATCGGCCCGAACACCAAGACGAGAACTGAATGACCCTGGCCCACCACCCTGCTCCGTTCGTGCCTCACTGCGCGGGGTCCTCCCGAAACGGGAGGATTAAGAAGCTCTCCGCGCATGCCGAGGGCGGCACTGGGCCTCGGCTTGACAACGCCGCCGGGCGCGAGTATAATGATGATACTCACCGGGGCGTAGCGCAGCTTGGTAGCGTACCAGTATGGGGTACTGGTGGTCGCAGGTTCAAATCCTGTCGCCCCGATTTTCAGTGGAATGAGCAAGGACCGCCGACTGAACCATCAGTCGGCGGTTTTTCATGGGCGGGGCGCACCAAGTCGGCAGGGCGAGACGCCGCGCGACCGAGTGCGCCGAAAGGCTGACAATGACCAAGACTTCCAAACAAGCCTGGCTGCGGCCAACGACACGCGCCGAGCGGACTTTGCAGGACGCCCAGGAACACGCGCGGCAGGCCGGCTGCGGCCTGGTGCAGTCGGGCCACCTGCTGCTGGCGCTGGTGCAGGAGCCGCGCAGCCTCTCCACGCGCCTGCTGGCGCGGCTGAACGTGTCGGACGTGGACGTGCGCGCCGAGGTCGCCCGCGTCAGCCGCGCCGCCGCCCCTGCGCCCGCCGCCGGGCCGTCGGCCCCACGGCGGGCGCAGGCGGAGCCGTCCGAGCAGGCGTGGGCGGACAACCGGGCGCAGATGCTGGACGCCGCCCGCCAGGAGGCGCAGGGCCTGGGCGATAATTACGTCGGCACCGAACACCTGCTGCTGAGCCTGCTGCGCGGCACCGGGGCCGCCGGTGAGGCCCTGCGCGCCCAGGGCGTCACCTGGGAGGACGCCCGCGCCGCCCTGCCGGAGATGAAGGCCGAGGGCTTGATTTGAGCGCTGGAGATTATTTTTGTTGACGCATTGACAAATCACTGACACCTCGTCATAATATAAGCATGGGGACGACGCAGCGGCGCGAGCGGGAGAAACAACAGCGGCGCAACGACATTCTCGACACGGCGCGGCGGCTGTTCTTTGCCCAGGGCTTCCGGGACACGACGATTGATGACATCGCGCGTGACACGGAACTGGCGCGCGGGACCATCTACCTGTACTTTGAGAGCAAGGAAGAGATCTACGCGACAGTCCTCGAGGAAGGTCTGGATATGCTGCACGGCATGATCCAAGACGCGCAGGACCCGCAATCTGACCCCCTGACCAACCTGCTGGCCGGCAACGACGCCTTCATGGACTTTCACGACCATCACGCCGAATACTACAACGTGCTGATGCTGGATAAAATGCAGGTTTCTGATGCCCTGCCGGAATCCCTGCACACCCGACTCAACGCCAAGTTCGTCGCCCTCGCGCAGATCATGGAGGGCGTTCTGCGTGAGGGAGTCGCGCGGGGCCACTTCCGCCCCCTGCCCACCATGGATGTTGCGTATCTCCAAATGGGGATCGCGATGGGCTTCGCGCAGATGCTGGACAAGTGTTCCGGCAGTGAGACGATCTTCAGCGACCGCGAGCAGACGCGCCAGTTGATGCACGATATGATCGCCATGAGCGTGATCCGTCGCTGTTGATCTTTTTTTGCCCAGTAAAATGACAAAGTGTCATTAAAAATCAGAGCGGTATAAAAAGACACACTGACAGCAGAATATGCGAATACCCACCCCTAGACAGGGTACGAGAGATCGAAAAGGATCACGAAATGTCTGTGACACTGCAAACGGTCGCCGTCGTCGTCGCCGGGCTGATGGTCGGCAACGAGTTCTGCGTCAGCGCCTTCATCCACCCCAGGCTGCGGGCGCTGGACGACCGGGCGCACGCTGCCGCCGCCCAGGCCATCGCGCGGGCGCTCGGCGCGGCCATGCCGCCCTGGTACGCGGCGACCCTCATCCTCAGCGCCGTGGTCGCTTACGGCCTGCGGCATTCGGGGCCGGTTCCGTTCCGGCTGGGATGCGCCTCCGCCGCGCTCTGGCTCGTGTCCATTGTCTATAGCATCGCCTGGGAGGTTCCCATTAACACGCAAGTGGCGGGCTGGGACCTGGAACACCTGCCGGATGACTGGAAGCAGATTCGCCTCCGCTGGGACACGCTCCATGCCGTCCGGGTCGTCATCCTTACTGTCGCCCTCGTTTGCCTGGTCGTCGCCTGCCTGATGTCACAGGGGTGAGGGCGGCTTGGGGAGGAACCAACGGAGTGTCTCCGTGGTTCAGGACGACGGAGGAAGGGACACCCATGGTTGAGACCGAGCGGCCTGCAGACAGACGGCACTCGGACCCGCCGGACATGGGCGGCGGGTCGGAGCATCACACGGAGCCGCCGGACCCGAACCGCTGGTACATCCTGTTCGGGCTGGTGCTGTCAGTCATCATGGAGGCGCTGGACACGACCATCATCAACGTCGCCCTGCCGCAGATGGCCGGGAACCTCAACGCCACGCCCAACGAGATCGGCTGGGTCTCCACGTCATACATCCTGGCCGTGGTCATCGTGCTACCCATCACGGCCTGGCTGGCGTCGCGCTTCGGGCGCAAGCGCTACCTGGTGGCGAGCATCCTGCTGTTCATTGTCGCCTCGTTCTTCTGCGGCACGTCGCGCTCGCTGGGTGAGATCATCGTCTGGCGCATCCTACAGGGGGTGGGCGGCGCGGCGCTGCTGTCCACGGCGCAGGCGACGCTGCTGGAGATATTCCCGCCCAGCCAGCAGGGCATCGTGCAGAGTGTGCTGGGCCTGGGCGTGGTGGTCGCGCCCGCGCTGGCCCCGATGCTGGGCGGCTACATCACGGACAACTACGAGTGGCCCTGGGTGTTCTTCGTCAACCTGCCCATCGGGGCCATCGCCGCCGCCGTGGTCATCACGTTCCTCAAGGACTCGCGCTTCCGGCAGAAGTCGGCGGGCCGCGTGGACGCCGCCGGGATTCTGCTGCTGGCCGCCGGGCTGGGGTCCCTGCAATATGTGCTGGAGGAGGGGCAGCAGGACGACTGGTTCGGCAGTCGGCTCATCGCCCGGCTCGCCGTCCTGTCCGCCCTGGCCCTGATTGCGTTCATTGCCTGGGAGCTGTCGCCCCGGAACCGCTACCCGGTCGTGGACCTGCGCGTCCTGAAGGACCGCAACCTGCTCGGCGGGGTGCTGCTGGCGCTGGCGATGGGCTTCGGGCTGATCGGGGGCCTGTTCATCTTCCCGCTGTTCGTGCAGGGAATTCTGGGGTTCACGCCGACCGAGACCGGGCTGATCCTGTTCCCCGCCGGACTCGCCATCGAGGTCGGCATCCTCTTCTGCGCGGCCACCTTGCAGAAGGGGTTCGACCCGCGCGCGCTGATCACCGCAGGCATCCTGGTGTTCGCGTTCGCCAACTGGCAGCTCGCGCACCTGACGCCACAGAGCGACGGGGCCAGTACGCTGCCCGGTCAGATTCTGCGCGGGCTGGGCCTGGGCCTGTTGTTCATCCCGGTGACGGTCTCGGCGTATGCCACGCTGAAGGGCGCGCAGATCGCGCAGGGGACCGCCCTGTGGAACCTGTCCCTGCAACTCGGCGGCTCGTTCGGAATCGCCGTCCTGAACACCTATGTCGTGGACATGACCCAGTTCCACCGGGCCGTGTTGGTCGAGAACCTGGGGGCGGGCAGCACGCTGTTCGCGGCCCGGCAGGCGGCCTTGACCCAGGCGCTGACGGCGGGCGGCGGCTTCAGCGCGGGCCAGGCCCAGTCGGGCGCGCTGGGCATGATTGACCGGGCGGTGCAGGCGCAGGCGCAGACGCTGGCCTACAACAACGCCTTCCTGCTGATTGGCGTCCTGTTCCTGTTCGCCCTGCCGGTGGTGCTGCTCCTGAAGCGCCCCGCGCCCGGCAGCACCCCGCCCCCAGCAGCTTGAGACGGAGAAAGCGAGAGACACCATGGACAATTATCAAGACATCACGGCGCTCGTGACGGGCGCGTCGTCGGGCATCGGGGATATGCTGGCGCGGTCTCTGGCCCGCCGGGGCGTCGGCGGGCTGATCCTGGTCGCGCGTTCCGTGGACCGGCTGGAGACACTGGCCGGGGAACTGCGCGAGGCGCACGGGACGACGGTGACTGTCATCCCCGGCGACCTGAGCCGCCCGGCGGCCCCGCAGGAACTCAAGGCGGAGACGGACCGGCGCGGCCTGCACGTGGACCTGCTGGTCAACAACGCCGGTTTCGGCTCCTACGGCCCCTTCGAGACCCTGGCCCCGGAGCGCGAGGCGGACATGGTGACGGTGAACGTCGCCGCCGTGGTCAGCCTGACGCGCCTGTACCTGCCGGGGATCATCGCGGGCGGGCGCGGCGGGGTGCTGAACGTGGCGAGCACGGCGGCGTTCCAGCCGACGCCCTACATGACCACCTACGGGGCGACCAAGGCGTTCGTGCTGTCCTTCACGGAGGCGCTGTGGGCAGAAATGCGGGACCGGGGCCACACGGGGATACGCATCTCCTGCCTGTGCCCCGGCGGCACGGCGACCGAGTTCGGCGCGAACGTCGGCGCGTCGCGCGGGCGCTTCGAGTCCCTTCCCGCCGCCTCGGCGTCAGACGTGGCCGAGGCGGGCCTGGACGCCTGGGAGCGGAACGCGCCCTCGTTCATCGTAGGACGGGCCAACGCGGCGGGCGCATTCGGGACCCGCTTCGCCCCCCGCGCCGTCGTCGCCCGAATGTCCGCTTCCTTCCTGCGCCCCCTAGACGCCCCGAAGCCGAGACGCACAAAAGCCCCCCTCGTCATCACCCTGGGCCTGCTGGGCCTGGGGCTGATGCTGAGGGGGGCCTTGTCTCACAGGCCAAAGGGCGAATGATGGGGATCGAACCCACGACCTCCAGTGCCACAAACTGGCGCTCTAACCAACTGAGCTACACCCGCCGTATCGGAACGTGATTATTATACCGAGCGCGGGCGAAAAAGGCAAGAGGCGCAACGGAATTTCAGCGCGGCGTGTTCCGGGGGGCCAGAAGCCAATCGCAGAGCAGGGCGACGGGCGGGCCGACGAGCAGCGCCCCGGCGACATCAATCGGCTGGTGGAAGTGGGCGGCGACCAAGGCCCAGGCGAGGAGGAGCAGGACCGGAAGGGCGGGGACGAGCCAACGCGGGTTACGGCGGACCAGGAACACGGCGGCAGCCAGGGCGAAGGTCTCGTGGCCGGAGGGGAACGTCGGGTGATGGGGCCAGACCGGGCGGGCCTTGCCCCATTCGGCCAGCAGCACGGCCGCGCCGATGCCGACAATGGCGCGGCCCCAGAAGCGCCAGGCAGGGTCGCCGGGCTTGGGGCGCGCGAGCGGCTCCCAAACCAGGGCGGCGGCCAGAAGGGGGTTCACGGCGTTGGCGACGACAAGCGCGAGGGACGACATGGCCCCTGCTTCGGCACGGCCCGCGCGATTCCCTCCGGCCATGCAGGAGTTCGGGCCGGGGCGGGCGAATCAGCAGGGACATGGAAGACGCAGACGTGATGACGGAAGAACGGGCAACCGAGGAGACTCCGGCGCTGCCGCTGGACGACCCGGCGCTGTACCTGAACCGGGAGATCTCCTGGCTGGCGTTCAACGCTCGGGTGCTGGACGAGGCGCGCGACGACAGGCAGCCGCTGCTGGAGCGGGTCAAGTTCCTCGCCATCACGCACTCCAACCTGGACGAGTGGTACATGGTGCGCGTGTCCGGATTCCAGCAGCAGGTGGAGGCGGGCATCGCGGAGTTGACGCCGGACGGCATGACGCCCGCGCAACAGCTCGCCGCCATCCGCGCGCGCGTCGCGCCGATGCTCGCCGAGGCGGCGGCGCTGTTCGAGGACGAACTGCGGCCCGCCCTGGCCGCCACGGGCATCCCCATCCTCGACCACCGGCAGCTCACGCGCGGGCAGCAGCGGGCGTTGCGCGAGTATTTCGAGCGCGACGTCTTCCCCGTCCTGACCCCGCTGGCGCTGGGGCCGGGCCACCCGTTCCCGCACATCTCCAACCTCAGCCTCAACCTCGCCGTCGTCGTCCGCGACCCGCAGATGGGCGAGCGATTCGCGCGCATGAAGGTCCCCGGCGTCCTGCCACGTCTCGTCCCCTGCCCGGCCGCCGAGCCCCAGGCCGAGGGAGCCGGGAACGGAGTCCAGGGCTTCGTCTGGCTGGAGCAAGTCATCGCGGCGAACCTGGACTCCCTCTTCCCCGGCCTTCAGGTCGTGGAGGGACACCCGTTCCGGGTCACGCGCGACGCGGATATCGAGATCAAGGAGGACGACGCCTCGGACCTGCTGGAGACGGTCGAGCAGGGCCTGCGGCAGCGGCAGTTCGGCGACGTCTGCCGCCTGGAGGTCGGCGCGGGGATGCCGGAGAGGCTGCGCGGCCTGCTGACCGACAACCTGCTGCTGGACGCCGCCGACGTGTACGCCCTGGACGGCCCGCTCGGCCTGTCCGGGCTGATGAGCCTGTACAAGATTGACCGGCCCGACCTCAAGGACCCGCCGTTCGTCCCCGCCGTCCCGCCCGCCCTGTCGGACCCGAACGAGTCACTGCTGGACGTGATCGGTCGGCAGGACGTGCTGCTGCACCACCCCTACGAGTCCTTCCGGCCCGTGGTTGACTTCGTGGAGACGGCGACCAAGGACGGCGACGTGCTGGCCGTCAAGCAGACCCTGTACCGGGTCGGATCGAACTCCCCCATCGTCAAGGCGCTGGCCGAGGCGCGCGACGACGACACGCAGGTGGCCGTGCTGGTGGAACTCAAAGCCCGTTTCGACGAGGAAAATAATATTGAGTGGGCGCGCGCCCTGGAAGACGCCGGGGTCCACGTCGTCTACGGCCTGATCGGGCTGAAGACGCACTGCAAGCTGGCGCTGGTGGTCCGCCGGGAGCGCGACGGCGGCCTGCGCCGCTATGTCCACCTGGGCACGGGCAACTACAACCCGGCGACGGCCCGGATGTATACGGACTTCTCGCTGTTCTCCGCCCGCGCCGACCTGGGCGCGGACGCCTCCGAGCTGTTCAACCTGCTGACCGGCTACTCGCGCCAGCGCCGCTACCGGAAACTGCTGGTCGCCCCGGTCAACATGCGCGGGCGGCTGCTGGAGATGATCGCGCGCGAGGCCGAACACGCTCGGAAGGGCCGCCCGGCGCGGCTGATTTTGAAGACCAACACCCTGAGCGACGAGCCGATCATCCAGGCTCTTTATGCCGCCGCCCAGGTGGGGGTGCGCATTGACCTGATCGTGCGCGGCGTCTGCTGCCTGCGCCCCGGCGTCGGCGGCGTCTCCGAGAACGTCCGCGTGGTCTCCCTGGTGGGCCGCTTTTTGGAACACTCCCGCGTCTACTACTTCCGCAACGGCGGCAAGGAAGACATCTATGTCGGCAGTGCGGACCTGATGCGCCGGAATTTAGATCGGCGCGTGGAAGTGCTGTTCCCGCTGGAAGAGCCGACGATGAAGCGTCAGATGCGCGACGACGTGCTGGAGATGTACCTGCGCGACACGGTGAACGCGCGCGAGCTTCTTCCCGACGGCGAGTACGTCCCCCTGACGCCCGCGCCGGGCGCGGAACCGTTCGACGCGCAGGCATGGTTCCTCGCCCGCGCCGCCTCCGGCGCGACACCCGGCGTCACCGACAAGCTGTTCCCGCCCGCCCCCACGGACCCCCAGGCCCGCAAGCCCGCCTCCCGCCGCAACGGCCACGCGAAGCCGCCCCCGGCGTCGGAGACCTGAACCCAAAAAAAATACGGGCAAGCGGTCGGCGAACATGGAACAATACCGCAACAGTTTCGTTGCCGTCGTTCCGGGGCCTGCCGTCTTGATCTCTCTCCCACAGCCTTTGTCTTCGCCCGCCCGCCGCGCGCGTGTCGCCGTCCCGTCTTTCCCGGATGTCGGGCGGGAGTGGCTCCTGCGCGGCCCGTTCCTGCTGTGCCTGGCGGCGCTCCCGGCGGCGTTTCTGCTCCTGCCCCACGAACACGCCCCACTGCTGCGGGGAATCTTTCTGACGGCGCTGGCGACAGCGGCGGAGGCGCTGCCGGTGACGGGGCCGCACGGGCGGCGCGTCAGCTTGAGCGACGCCATCGGGCCGGCCGCCCTGCTCCTGCTGCCGCCGCCGCTCGCGCCCCTGCCCGCGTTGCTGGCAGGCGGCCTGCGGGCGGCCGTGCAGCGGACCCGCCCGGCGCGGCGTCAGGTGCTGACTCATGCGCTCGTTCTGGGCGGGGCGGTGCTGACCGGCGGCATCATCGGGCATCTGTCCAACGGCATCCTGGGGGTGGCCGCCTGCGCCCTGCTGTGCGTGGGGGCGCGGGACTGGCGCTCGGTCGCGCGCCGGAATGACGCCGGGCTGGACGCGGCGGCGCTGCTGGCGGGGATGCCGGCGGCGCTGCTGATGGCCGCCCTGTGGCCCGCATATGGCCTGGCCGGCGGGGCAGCGGCGGCGGCCCTACTCGGCCTGCTGCTGGTGGTGGCGCACTTCGCCTTCGAGACAGTGCTGCTGCGGGAACAGGTGCGGGCGATGGAGCGGCTGGGGGCGGTGACGCTGGGGCGGGACAACCTGGGCCGCCTCGTGGAACGGTTCCTGCAACTCGGCGGCGGTCTGGTCTCGTCGCGCCGGTCGTCCCTGTGGCTGGCCGACGACGCCGAGATACGCCTGGAGCGGGTGGCGCGTCTGGAGGCGGCCTGGACGGCGGCGGACGGGCAACGGACGCAGACGCTGTCGGCGGGTCCCGCCACGGTGCGCTTCGGCGAGGGACTGATCGGGCGGGTCGCGGAGCGTCGGCTGCCCCTGATCGTGCAGGACGGCGCGAACGACCGCCGGGCGTCCGAGGCCGAGCGGCGGGGACGCACAGGGCAGCCGTTCTCCCTGCTGCTGCTGCCGCTGTCCGTCGGCGGCGAACTCGTGGGCGTCGCCCAGTTCGAGCGCGACGACCCGCAGCCCTACACGCGGCGCGACCTGGGCCGTGTGCGCGCGCTCGCCAACCAGGCGGCGGCGGCCATCAGCAACGCGCAGCGGCACCGGGCCGTGACCGACCAGGCCGTGACGGACGGCCTGACGGGCCTGTTCAACCGGCGGCACATCCAGGCGACGCTGGAAAGCGAGCAGCGGCGGGCGCAGCGCTACGGTCACCAGTTCTCCCTCATCATGCTGGACATTGACCACTTCAAGGGCTACAACGACACCTACGGCCACACCCAGGGCGACGTGCTGATCACGATGGTAGCAACGCTGCTGCGCGCCAACGTCCGCGCCGTGGACGTCGTGGGCCGCTACGGCGGCGAGGAGTTCATCGTCCTGATGCCGGAGACCTCCAAGGTGGAGGCGGCGCACACGGCGGAGCGTCTGCGGCAGGCGGTGGTGGGCACGGCGTTCCCCGGCCACGCGGACGACCCGGAGTCCGTGGTGACAAAGACGATCAGCCTGGGCGTGGCGACGTTGCCGGAGGACGCCGCCGACGCGGCCATGCTGGTGACGCGGGCCGACCAGGCGCTCTACGAAGCCAAGCGCGGGGGCCGCAACCGGGCCGTCGTCGCAGAAGCGGCGATGATCGCGTAGGGGCGCAGCACGCTGTGCCTCCGTCGGTGCAGGCGTACAGGTCCATGCCGCCCGCGTAGCCCGCCGGTGACGATGCTCGTGCCCATGGCGAGGTCTCCCGCCTCCACCCAGCCCTGGCCATGCATCTACAGGGGATTACGTCGAAGGTCAGGGGATGACATCGAACGGCGTCTTGCCGTTGATCTGGTAGGCGTAGAAGTGGCGATCCAGAGTAAAGATGCGTGTCAGCCCTAATGACTCTGCGGCGGCGACCAGCGAGGCGTCGGCAAAGTCCATGGGAGCGTCGGCGTAACGCGCCATCAGCGCCCGCATACGGCCGGCTTCGGTCTCATCCCAGGAGTGAACGTGGAGTTTTCCCTGCTCCCACAGTGCCCAAAGACGCTGCTGCGCCTCGTGTCCGCCCTCTTTGGCGACAAAATACATGGCCTCGGTCAAACACGGCAGGGTCGTGACCAAAGGGCCGATGGGAAGATTTTGGGCGGCGGCAAGGCAGCCGGCATGGTTGGGGTCAGAGCGGTCCAGCAGGGCCACCAGCGGGCCGGTATCCGTCAACGTCATAGCCGCTGTTCCCGATGCTTCTCGGCAAGGTGTGCGGCAAACTTGCGCCCGGTGTCTTCGGAGTTGTTGGCCCCGCTTCCGGCGACGGCCCCGATGAAATCACCCAAATATTCAGCCAGATTGTGCGGCGCGTCCGGCGGGGTGAGGGGGGGGGCCTCAAAAGCATCAGCAACAATCGTCAGGCGCAGAGTCTTGCCGTGAAACTCATCCGCCCGCCGTGTGAGTTCCTCCCACGTTCCTTCGATGCTTTGTGTTTGTGCCATTATCTCACCTCGGTGTTGATTATACCCCGCTGTCAAAGGCGTTCCCGACGCCCGCCGGGGAGCAACCCAATGGCCCCTGGTTCCCACCGCGCCTCAAAGGCTCCTGCTCTGCTTGTTGCGGGTGCCTCCAGCCTCTTCCAGCATTTTGATCAGCCTTTTGGCCCCTGGCCGCAGGGAGGGCGTGCCCTCGATGACGCTGATGAGGGTAGCCCCCTCCGGGCTGCTGTCGTCAACAAGCAGGTTGGGGTCGGCCCCGCGCGCCAGCAGCCGCCGGACGATGGGATTGGACTTGCGGAACGCCGCCAGCATCAGCGCGGTCGCGCCCCGGTTGTCCTGCGCGTCGATGTCGGCACCGTGGTCCAGCAGGAGGTCAACGATCTGCGCGGTCTCCTCCAGGTCGTCAAAGCCGAGGTCCACGGCCTTGTGCAACGCGGTCTGCTTATGCACATTGCTCGCGCTGACGTCCATCCCGTCCGCAATCAGCTGGCGAACGGCCTCCACGTCGGAGTCACCGGCCGCCAAGATCAAGGGTGTGTTGCCCTGCTCAGGCCGGTAGTTGAATTCGTTATCCCGACATAGCCGTCTCATAGCGTCACACGCTGGCGAAATGCGCGTCCAGCGCGCCCAGCAGGCCGGGCAGGGTGTGTTCGGCGGCCACGATGTCCGGCGCACGGCCCAACAATTCTGCCGCCGTCTGCGCCGTACTCGGACCGATGCAGGCGATGAGAACGCCGGGCGGCAGCGCCTGGGGGGCCAGGGCCGCGACGAAGTTCTTGACGGTCGAGGAAGAGGTGAAAGTCACCACGTCCACCGTCCCTGCCGTCAGCCGCGCCCGAACCTCGTCCGCGCCCGCGCCGTCCGTGACGTTCTGATAAGCAGGCACGGCGTCCACCACGGCCCCCTTCGCCGCCAGCCTCTCCCCCATCCGCTCGTCGCCTTCCAGGGCACGCGGGAGCAGGATGTTCATGGCCTCCACTTCGCCCGGCAGTTCTTCGGCCAGCGCCGCGCCGGTCTGGGTGCGCGGCTGGAAGTCGGCCCGCACTCCAAACTCGCGTAGCGCCTCGGCGGTGGCGGGGCCCACGGCGGCGACTTGCGCCCCGGCCAGCGCACGGGCATCTTTCCCGGCCGGCGCCAAACGCCCGAAGAACGCCCGGACGGCGGGGGCGGACGCGAAGCAGACCCAGTCATAGGAGCCGAGGCGCGTGATGGCGGCATCTAAAGCGGCGTAATCGTCCGGCGGTGGGACGATCTTGATTGTCGGGAACTCAATCGGCTCCGCCCCGCGCGCCCGCAGCTCCTCCGCGAACTCGGACGCCTGCTCGCGGGCGCGGGTGACGACGATTCTCTTCCCTGCCATCGGGCCACGGTCGAACCAGCGCAGGCGCTCGCGCAACGTCACCACGTCGCCGACGACGGTGACGGCGGGGGCCTGAAAATTGGCCGCCCTGACTTTGGCAACGACATCCTCCAGCGTCCCCGTCAGCGTCTCCTGCCTGCCCGCCCAGGTCCCCCAGCGGACCAGCGCCACGGGCGTGGACGGCGCGCGCCCGTTCTCCAGCAGACGCGCGACGATCTCCTCCAGGCTCTCCACGCCCATCAGGAACAGCAGCGTGTCGGCGGCGTGGGCGATCCGGTCCCAGCGTCGCCGCCCCTCGGCCCCGCCGGGCGCGCGCGTCCCTGACTCGCCCCGGTCGTCGCGCTCGTGCCCGGTGATGACGGCGAACGAAGAAGCCAAATCACGATGCGTGACGGGGATGCCCGCGTAGGCGGGCGCGGCGATGGCACTTGTGACGCCCGGAATAACAACGAAGTTGATATCTCTCTCCCGGAGATACTCGGCCTCCTCGCCCCCGCGCCCGAAGACGAACGGGTCGCCGCCCTTGAGCCGCGCCACCGTCTTGCCCTGCCCGGCCCGTTCGGCCAGCAGCGCGTTGATGCCGTCCTGTGTCATCGCGTGCCGGTCCGCCTGCTTGCCCACATAGACCCGCTCGGCGGCGTCCCGCGCGTAGTCCAGCAACTTCGGGTGCGCCAACCGGTCATAGACGACGACATCGGCCCTCCGTAGAGCCTCCATGCCGCCGACGGTGATGAGCTTCGGGTCGCCCGGCCCCGCGCCGATGAGAAAGACGGTTCCTGCCATGCAGCTATTGTACCCGGCGAGACAGCCACCGCGAGGAGCAGAAAGTCAAGGTGTCGGGTGGATGAGGGAGCGAACGGCGCGATGGGTGGAGGAGCGGGCGATTGAAATCGCGCCTTGAATACAACAAGGTCGGCCTTCGCCGACGCGGACCGCCTCTCAGAACGTCCGCGCAGGCGGACAGTGTACTAAATGAGCCGCGAATTCATTCGCCAGGCAATTCCTGTTCGCCTTGGCGGCCCCTTCACCCCAGCATCTTGCGGTACAGGTCCTCGTGGCGGGCGCGGGCATCTTGATAAATGGCATGGCGCTTCGGGTCGGGGCGGAAGACGCGGCCTTTGGAGAGGGGCGGGTCGGAGAGGTCTTTGATGAGGCCCAAACTCCGGGCGGCGAAGATGGCCGCGCCTCGGCTGCTGGCCTCGGCGATGCGGCTGACGGTGAGGGGGCGGCCGAACACGTCGGCGATGATCTGGGTCCAGACGGGGTCGTGGACGAGCGCGCCGCCGGAGGCGATGATCTCCGCGCCGTCGGCATCAGCGCCGAGCGGGCCGTCCGGGGCCGTCAGGAGGTCCAGCACGGCGGCATACCGATAGGCGCTGGATTCCAGGGACGCGCGCAGGATATCCAGCGGGGTCGTGTGCAGGTTCATCCCGGCGACGACGGCCCGCGCGCCGACGTGCCAGCCGGGGGAGCGCTCACCGGCCCAGAAAGGCAGCACGGTCAGGCAGTGTTCATCGGGCCGCATGGTGTCCACCCGGCGACGGGCCACTTTGTCTTCGACGAGCTGGAGGGTCGCCTTGTCCCAGGCGTAGACGTTGCCGCCGTTGGCGAACGCGCCGCCGACCAGGAAGTGATCCTTGTCGGCGCGGTAGCAGAACAGGCCGGGCGTGACGGCAATGGTGTCGGCGCGGACGAGGACGCGCAGGGCCGCCGACGTGCCGATGTTCAGGGCCATCCGCCGCTGGTCCGTGCCGCCGCTGCCGACGTTGGAACACGCCCCATCTCCGAGCGCCGGGAACCAGGGCAGTTCTTTCAAGGGCGCGAGGGCGCGGGCGAATTCCGGGCGCAGGCCCTGGGCAGACTCCGTGCAGTCTGCGAGCGGGCTGAGCCGGTCGGCGGAGATGGACAGCAGACGGAGCGTGTCCGCGTCCCAGGCGTTCGTGTGCGGGTCGAACAGACCGGTCCCCGACGCCATGGACAGGCTGCACACGGCACCGCCGAGCAGGCGCATGAGCAGGTACTCGCCGAAGGACACCCAGCGGCGGACTTTGGCGAACGTCTCCGGCTGCGTCTCCCGGAGCCAGAGCAGCTTGGCGGGCCAGAACGACGTGTGCAGCTCGCAGCCTGTCCGGGCGTGGTACTGGGCCGGGTCCTGCTCCCGCCGGAGACGCTGGGCCTGCGCCTGCGAGCGCGTGTCCGCCCAGGACAACACGGGGGTGACGGCGCGGCCGTTCTCCCCAACCCCGACCAGGCTGTGCCAGAAGCAGGAGATGCCCACGCCCGCCAGGGCTTTCAGGGCCTCCTTGTCCGCCGCACCGAGGAGTCGCGCCAGGCACTCCACGGTGGTCTCCAGCAGCGTCTCGGCGTCCGCCTCCACGCCGCCATCGGCGGTCACGCGCTGGGCGTAGGCGGTCTGCGCCTCCGCCCCCGGCAGGGCGCGGCCCCGCGCGTCAAAGAGCATGGCCCGGACGGACGACGTGCCCATGTCCAGGGCAAGCAGCGCGGCGTGTTTCATTCCCAAAGGATACCCGCCCCCACCGGTTTCACGAAATGCTTGACAAACCGCTCCCACTGTGTCAGAATGCTTACGCTCGTGATCGTTGGCCGTCGCTGTCCATCTGCCCGACCGCACAGGAGACACGTCATGCGCCCAGCCGCTCTTCTCTCACGCCTCGGCCTTACGCCTCGGCCTCACGCCTCGGCCTCACGCCTCGGCCTCACGCCTCGGCCTCACGCCTCTGCGGGCCGTCATGCCCTGGCGCTGTGGTATTTTCTGCTTCCCGTCTCAGTCTGTCTGCTGACTGCCTGCCCCGTGTACGCCCAATCCTACTCCAGCCCCGCTTACAGCGGCGGCGAGGCATCCGGCACTTACCCTTCCTTGGGCTACTCATCATTGCCATACGGCCCGGTTAGCGGCGGCTATGGTGCGGCAGTCAATGCCTCTGCGCGCAAGACCGCCCAATGTACCGGTGCGATCACCACAACATTCACCTGGCTGGGCCCCTCGGCACCGCCGCAGAGCGCAATCGTCGTCGAGAGCAGTCAGGTCTCCTGCGGCGCGATGTCCTCTGGATATCAGACGAACGGCGACCCAAGCGCGGCGTGTGCGGATGGGATGGGGGACACCGGGACGATCACGACAGCCTACCCGCCAGGCCCCGGCCAGAAAGAGTCTAAGGGCGGATCAGCCTCACACACACGTTGTTCGGTACAGAGCGGCGCGACGCTATCAGTGACGTGTTCACCCAGTGCCAGCGCCACAAGCCCCAACTATCTCCCCTCACGGGCTTACGTCACCTACTCCGCCGCCGCTTACCCTGTCACTATTCAACTTTCAGGTGCAACCTCGGACGGCGGCGGGGGCTATGACATAGTGGTTGGACAGAACTGCAAAGTCAGTTTGAGCATACCGGGTTTACCTGCCTCAGTCCAGGTTGGCCAGCCCACATGGACAATCCCTGGTGATACCTATACGAGCTTTGACATCAGTCCAGATCAAAGCACAGGCCAAGCGATCGCATACCCTGATCCGGCTTCTTCAACTCTGCCCGAGGCTCCAACGTTTTATTGGAAAGACGCCAATGCTTCTGGTACGCCCGAAAATATCCAAGTTTCCGCGCCGGTGCAGTACACCAACGGCAACGACGTCACTTCAGTGGGAAATATCACAGCGCAAATAACAGTGACTGTCTGGGCACCTGATTTGTACCTTGATCCTTCTCCCTATGTATACACAAGTCTTACATCAAACCCTGAGCTTGGTCCTGCCTATTACAATTATTCCGCCAACGAAGTGGACACCGGCGGCGGCGGCCAGGACGGTATTGATTTTTATGCTGCCGTCGGGACACCAAGCCAATTTACAGCGGGTGGAACATCAGTAGGAAGTTGGGCTTGGCTGCAGTGTTGCGACCTATATCAAACCGAGTCGTATCTCATAGCAGACCCTCTGCAAATGTCGAGTTTTGAGTTAGACAGCGGGTTTCCTTACAACACGTCCCCCGGTAGCGACACTGGCGGTACGGCTAACAGTGCCGATAGTACGATGTACAGGCAAGTCTACGGATTGTTCACCGACTCGCCAACGGTTCCATGGTCTGTTTACGACACATCTATGAGCTACAGCAACGCCTACAACCTGTACGTCATGTACCTGCCGCCCAACTCAGGGGCAGGTTCCAACTGGGTGCCACTCTATCTTCTGCCGTGGAGCCTCAGTGGTAGTTTGTCAAGATCGACTGTCTTGAGCGATTGGACTCCTGCGACACCAGGACCGGTCAGCTCTTCCGGAGGTCAACAAAATCCAAACTACCCATCATGGAGCCTCAGATATTCAGGCGGTTAAAGACCATGAGGAACATACTCCGCTCGCTCGTCAAAGCGTTGGTGATCCTAGTGCTTTTTCTCACGTTCGGGCCGGTTGCTGCTCTGATCGGCGGCGTTGCGTTGCTCGGCATGATCCTGATGGCGACCCGCAGCCGAAAGTTGAGGTCGCTGGCTGCGCTTGGTTTAGTATTACTGATGCTCGGCTTTGCTGCGTCTCTCCGAGATATTGCCGCCATGAGAAATATCGCAGCTAGCCACACCACTAGACAGGCACACCAATGGAGCAGCGTTAGAAGGCAAATTTTCCTTTGTTCGTCTTTGCTCATGACATCAGGGGTCATGCTTTTGACCTGTGTAGATTGCCTCAGCCAGCCACCCCAGACAAAAAGCCTCCAAGTCGCAGCAGGGGAGGACGTTGCTGACGCTCATGTTTGGCCTCCTAGACCGCGAAGCCCCTAACGAAACTGACGCAACTTGCCTAGTTTACTAATCGGAAGAAGGGCCGTCGTCGCAACTGATGACGGCCCTTTTTCCGTCAGAAGTACCCCTATCAGCGGATGCTGAGGTGCAGGAGGCCGTAGGCGAGGAGGGGGCCGGTGGCGGCGGTGATCCAGGCCCAGAGGGGCCAACGGCCCCAGCCGCGCGGGTCGGCGTAGGAGGCGACCGCCAGCAGGGTCAGCAGGACCAGCAGGGGCAGGGAGGTCTGGATCAGGGCCGTCCGTCCGAGGGCGTCCGTGCCGTTTGCGAAGGCGGCGATCAGGGGCGACGCGCCCCAGGCTCCCAGCCCGAGCAGCAGTAGGGGCGGCAGGCGCAGGCGCCAGGTGGTGTCGGCGGCGGCGGTCAGCACGAACAGCGCGCCGCAGAGCAGGGCGGACGCGGCCAGGCCGGGCGCGAGCAGGTGCCCGCCGTGCGGCACGAGTGTTCCCGCCTCCCAGCCGGCGAGCGCGGGCAGCAGGCAGCAGACCAACAGGGGAATATACCAATAGAAACTCTGCGCCATGCTCCGGCGGGCGGGCAGCACGGACGCATGGACGGCGATCTCCTGACGGCCCCCCGCCGTGTCCAGCAGGACGACATCCCGGTACTCGGCGGGCGCGGGGCCGCCGTGGGCGGCGTCGGCGGTCAGCAGCAGGCGCTGGCGGCGGCGGGCGGCGAAGGCGGGCGGTTCCACGCGCACCCAGCCCGGCGTGGCGACGATCCGGCCCTCCAACACCCCGCCGCCCGTGCTGGTGAGCGTCAGGACGGCGGAACGGTTCTGGCCCTGCCGCAGTGTGCCGAAGTCCACTTGATGCGCGCTCAGGACGGCCTGCGCGCCTTCCATGACCACAGGCACCACCGGCGGCTTTTGGTTCTGTGGCTGGTTCTGTGGCAGGAGGCGCGTCAGCGGGGGGCGGCGCGGGGCATCTTCCAGGACAAGCGCCGCGCCGACGGCGTCACCGACGGCGCGGAGCGCTTCGGCGAGGTCTTGCGTGTACGCGCCCTGGGTCGGGTCCAGCCGCACGGCGCGGCGCAGGGGGGCGAGGGCCTCGGCGAAGCGGCCCGCACGGGCGAGGGCGATGCCCTCCTCGGAGGCGCGGCGGGCTTCGGGGACCGTGTCCAGCCCGGCGCGGTACAGGAAGTCGCGCAGGCGGTCATCGGGGTCCCCCCCGTCGGCGGCGATCTCCTGGGCGACAGCGGCCAGCGGCGTCTCACCGATCTCCGCCAGCCAGTGGGCGAGCGCGCCGGAACCCAGGGCGGCGCGGGCGGCCTCCCAGTGGTCGGGCGCGAGGAGCAGGAAGCCGTCAATGTCGGTCAGGGGCGACTCGCCGGGCGAAAGCGCAAGACTCGCGCCCAGCGGCGGCGGGAGGCCCTCACCCGGCCCGGCAAGCCGGTCCACCCTCTCCCAAGCTTGGGAGAGGGTCGCCGAGGGACGAGGCGGGGTGAGGGCCTCCGGCGTGAGGGCCAGACTGCGCAGATCCTGGGCCATCACGGCGGCGTCCTCGTAGCGGGCGCGCTTGTCGCGGGCGAGGGCGTGGGACAGGATGGAGTCCAGCAGCGGCGGGGCGTCCGGGCGCGACACCGTGACCGGGTCCAGCGGCGTCTCCTCCACGGCACGCTTCCAGGAGAACGGGTCCTTGACCTTGACGGGCTGGAACGGGCGGCGGCCCGTCAGCATCTCATAAAGGATGACGCCGACCGCCCAGATGTCGGCCTGGTGGTCCGATTGTTGTTCCTCGTGGAAGTCCTCCGGGGCCATGTAGGCGTAGGTCCCCGCGCCCCCGGCCAGGGAGTTGGTTCCCAGGACCTGTGCCAGCCCGAAGTCCACCAGTTTCACGGTGCCGTCGGGGGCGATCAGGATGTTGGCGGGCTTGACGTCCCGATGGACGATCCGGTTGCGGTGCGCGAAGGCGAGGCCGTCGCAGATTTGGGCGGCCACGGCGACGGCCTCGGCGACGGGGAGGCGCCCGGCGCGCTGCAGCACGTCCTGGAGGTTCCTGCCCGCGACGTACTCCATCGCCAGGACCACCTTGCCGCCGATCTCGTCCACGCCGTAGACGTGGACGATGTTGGGGTGGCGCAGGCGGTCCAGCACGCGGGCCTCCTCTAAGACGCGCTCGCGCTCCTCGCCCTGCGCCGCGATCTCCTTGAGGGCGATCTGGCGTCCCAACAGCGTGTCTTTGGCGAGGTAGACGATGCCCGACGCCCCGTGCCCCAGCACATCCAGGCGTTCATACTTTCCCAGCATTCCCAGCGGCATCGGTGAATTCTCAGGGCGTCGAGATCGTGCGGATGACTTTCAGGCGCTCGGCGTCCACGACGTAGAGGGTGCCGTCGGGGGCGACGGCGAGGGCGGCGGGGCCCGACAGGCCGCCGATGCGGCCCAGCGGCCTCAAGCCCGCGTCGTACTTGCGGATGTCCCGGCTGCCGAGGTCGGCGACATAGACGTTGCCCTGGGCGTCGGTGGCGACGTGCTGATCGCCGTCGGCGGCGAAGACGGGCCGCGTCTTGTCGGCCTGCGGGGAGGGCGGCGGGGACAGGGACAGCACCGCGCCCTGCGGGGAGAGATGCACGACCCGCCCGTCCAGGGTCACGGCCGTGAGCGAGCCGTCGGCGGCGTTGACGGACAGCAGTCCCCCCTGCACCGGCTTGATGGAGAACAGGGCGGGCGGGGCGTACAGCACGTCCGCCAGGTCGGGGGGCGTCGCGGGCCGGGCGACCACCGCCGTGGGCCGGGCGGCGAAGGGCGGCGCGGCCTGGAACCGGTAGCCGTCGCGGGCCAGCACGTGCGCGAACTCGCCGCACAGGAGACCCAGTAGCGCGATCACCAGCCCGGCGAGCGTCGGCCAGACCGGCAGGGGCGCGGGGGGCCGACGCGGGGCCGACACCGGAGCGCGCTTTGGGGCGGGGGCCGACACGGGCGGGGGCGCGGCCAGGTCCTGCGCGCGCATCTGCTGGGTGCCGTCGCCGACGGCCAGGCGGCCCACCAGGGCGGTGATGTTGTCCTTGCCGCCCGCGCGCGTGGCGAGCTGGACCAGGCGGTCGGCGGCGGCCTGCGGGGACGGGGCGTGCTGCAGGGTCTGGGCGATGTCCGCCTCGGCGACCATGTTGGTCAGGCCGTCGGTGCAGAGCAGCAGCAGGTCGCCGGCGCGGGCCTCGTGGCGGCTGACGTCGGGGGCGATGGTCGGCTCGATGCCGATGGCGCGGGTGATGACGTTGCGGAAGCGGGACTGCCGCGCGTTTTCTTCCGTGAGGGTCCCGGCGCGGACCTGCTCGGCGACGTAGGAGTGGTCGTCGGTGAGCCGCTCCAGCGTGCCGTCCCGGAGCCGGTAGGCGCGGCTGTCCCCGGCGTGGGCGACGAACAGCGCGTCCTGGGCGACCACGGCGGCGACGCAGGTGGTCCCCATGCCGCGCCCCGCCTCGTCGCCCTCCCGGCTCATCTCGTAGACGCGGGCGTTGGCCTTACGCAAGGCGGAGACGAGGGCCTCGCCGGTGTCGGCCTGGGTCGGCTGCTCGGCGGACAGCGCCTCCACGAGCGTCTCCTGCACGGTCTCCACGGCGGCGGCGGCGGCCTGCTCGCCCATGCGCCGCCCGCCCATGCCGTCGGCGATCACCAGGACGCCGTCGGCCCGCAGGCGGCGGGCGTCCAGGACGGCGTACCGGTCCTCATTGCTGGTGCGCCTCCCAGGGTCGGTCTTGGCGCCGATCACGACATTCATAGGTCGAACTCAGTATAGCGCGTTCCGTGCCAAAAGGCAAGGAGCGGCCCACCACCCTGCTTCGCAGGGTCCTCCCGCAACGGGAGGATTCGGACAACAGTCCAGGCCCTCCTGATCCTCCCGCTTCGGGAGGACCCTGCGAAGCAAGGTGGTGGGCAGTCCGGTAGCGGGCAGGAAAAAGCCCCGGCGGGAGTCTCCTCCAGCCGGGGCGGACGCGGACCTCCCTACTGGTTGGTGAGCGTGTAGACGAACTGCGAGGCGTAGCTCAATCCAGGCTCCGGCAGCGTCACGCTGTTGCTAGTGCCGGGCAGATAGTAGCAGAACTGGAAGGGCACGGCGCTGGTGAGGGGATTGGACACGTTATCCGACGTCGTCACATAGGCGTTGAGCAACACCAGGCTGTACGCCGAAGCCGCAGGGATGGCGGGCGACAGGCTCAGGCCGGCGCTGGTGAAGTCAATCTCCTTGGTCGTGCCCGATGGCCGGGAGAGACCCGCCGCGATCTGGGCGTGGGAATAAGTGATCGCCCCGGAGGCGCCGGGGTCGCCGGCCACGTCTACCGTGATTCTGTCCACGTCCGCCGTGGTCGTCACGGCGTAGTCAAAGACGAAGTGCATCGTGATGACCGGGTGCGCGGGGTCGCCCGCCGGGAGTGCGTAGGTCATGTAGACGTGCGAGGCACTGTTGGTGAAGGGCGCGGGCGAGGTCGTGGTCGAGGTCGAGCCGTTCAGCGAGATGCCGACGCCGGGGCCATAGGGCGTCGCGGTAGCCGTACCAGAAGCCGTGCCTGCGCTTGGAATGACCTTGTAGATGTACGTTGAACCGACGAGTGGGAAGCTGAGGGTCTGCCCGCTGGTCCCGTTACTCAGGGGACCCGACAGGGCGTTGTAGGAGGCGTCTTGGTACGTCGTCGCCGATGTGCTGGCCGGGGAGCCGCCGTTCGCACTGGGCAGATTCTCAAACGAGCCGTTGCCGAGCGCCCGCTGGATGGTGTAGGTGACGCCGGAGCTGTTCGGCTGCGTCCAGTTCAGGGTGACAAATCCGTGGCCGGGCGTCGTGGTCAGCACGACCGCGCCGGGTGTGGTTCCGCCCCCACCGCCGCCGCCGCCGTTGTCGCCGCCGCCGCCACCACCACCACCTCCGCCGCCGCAGCCGGCGAGCAGGGCCGCCGCCAAGAACGCGCCGGGTGTGACCCAGGCCCAAGTCGTATTTCTCAAGTTCCGTTACCTCCGGGAGATCGCACAATCGGTCGTGAATGCCGCCTGTGGCAAACACGGCGGGACACAGTGTCCCCAAGTTCGGGCGTTTTGAAACCTGCCTGTTGCCGGACTGCCCACCACCTTACTTCCTCGTTCCTCGGTCACAGGGTCCTCCCACAGCGGGAGGATTCGGAAGGGCTGTTTTGTTGTCGTGGTGCTACCACTGCGGATTGCTCCCCGGCGGTGGGGGCCAGACGCCCGGCGCGGGCTGCCCGTAGTCGGGGACGACCGGCGCGGGCGGGTTCGAGAGTGTCAGGTAGGCGATGGTGACGCCCAGGATGAACAGGGGGTAGGTGACGAGGGTTCCGACGCCGCAGAGCAGGCCGCCCGCGCCCGCGAGCAACTGGCCGAGGAAGAAGAACACGACGGCCATGATCCACTGGCTCTTGACCAACTGGAAGCTCTCCGTCAGCGCCGCCACCGGACCCAGGCTGCGGTCCAGCACCAGCAGGGGCGCGAACATAAACAGCCCCTGAACGATGAGGCCCAGGAAGGCGAACAGGTAGTAGCCAAGCAGCGCGAGGGCCACCATCGCCCCTCCGAGGGATGACAGGGACTGAATGGCAGCGCCGATCAACGGAAGGAACTGCACGGCTGCGCCCACGACGGCCAGCGGCAGGGCCGAGCGCAGGGCGGCGAACGCCGTGCCGACGCCAACCGGTTCGCCGCGCAACTGGCTCAGGGCCAGCCGGTAATAGCAGCCCAGGCCGAGATAGGTGAGAACGCCCACGAGCAGGCTGAACAGGAGTTGCCCCCCCACTTGCGGCCCCGTAAGGCGCAGATTCGGCGGATGCTGTGCGCCGGCGCTGTGCAGGGTAGCCTGGAACATGGCGATGATGTACTGGGCGAACCCGGTGAGGAAACCGACGCCGACGAACAGGAGCAGCAGGATCAGGCCGATCAGGAGCATGACGCTGACCCAGGTTCCGGCTTTTTCCTTGTATTGGTCCCAGCCTCGCACCAGCCAGCCGATGTCGATGGAGGGTGTCGGGTTGTACGGGTAGCCGGGGGACTGGACACTCATGGGATGAATGGGCCTCGCCTCAATGCAGATGTCGGTCTATTCCCCATGCCTGCTTGGGATTCCTTCCCGGCGGAAATCTCACCCCGGCAAGACATACCTCACCCGGCCCGGCAAGCCGGTCCACCCTCTCCTTCCGAAAGGAGAGGGCTGGGGTGAGGTATCTTCCCTGGAGAGGGCCGTTCACTTGTCGTGCAGGGCGGCGACGCCGGGGAGGGCTTTGCCCTCCAGGAATTCCAGCGACGCGCCGCCGCCGGTGGAGATGTGGGTCATGCGGTCCGCGAAGCCGAGCTTCTCCACCGCCGCCGCCGAGTCGCCGCCGCCGACGATGGAGATGGCCGGACTGTCGGCGAGCGCCTGGGCGATTCCTTTGGTGCCTTCGGCGAACCGATCAATCTCGAAGATGCCGGCCGGGCCGTTCCAGATCACGGTCTGTGCCCCCTGGATCACGGCGGCGAACTCGCGCACCGTCACCGGGCCGATGTCCACGCCCTCCCATCCGGCGGGAATCTTGTCGGACGGCACGGTCTCGGCGTGGAGGGCGTCGGGGTCGCCGCCGAAGGGGTTGCCGTCCACGACCACGGTGTCCACGGGCAGCACGATCTTGTCGCCCGACTCGGCCAGCACACGCTGGACGAATTCCAGGCTGCCCGCGTCCAGGAGCGAGTTGCCGATCTCCCAGCCCCTGGCCTTGAAGAAGGTGTAGGCCATGCCGCCGCAGATAATCAGCGTATCCACCTTGGGCAGCAGGCTCTCGATGACGGGAATCTTGTCCTTGACCTTCGCGCCGCCCAAAATAGCGACGAACGGACGGGCGGGCGCGTCCACGGTGTTGCCCAGGTACTCCAGTTCCTTCTGCAACAGGTAGCCGGCGGCGGAGGGCAGGTGGCGGGCGACGCCCTCGGTGGAGGCGTGGGCGCGGTGGGCCGTGCCGAAAGCGTCGTTGACGTACAGATCGGCCAGGGACGCCAGGCGCTGGGCGTGGTCGGGGTCGTTCTTCTCTTCTTCGGGGTAGAAGCGGACGTTCTCCAGCAGCAGCACGTCGCCGTCGTGCAGGCCGTCCACGAGCGTCTTGACCGCGTCGCCGACGCTGTCCGGGGCGAGCGCGACCGGCCTGCCGAGCAGCGCGGCCAGGCGGTCGGCGACGGGCTGGAGGCTGTACTTCGGCTCCGGGCCGCCCTTGGGCCGCCCCAGGTGGGAGACAAGGACGACGCGCGCGCCGTGCGCCGTCAGGTATTCGATGGTGGGCAGGGCGGCGCGGATGCGCCGGTCGTCGGTGATGCCGCCGGACTCGTCCTGGGGGACGTTGAAGTCCACGCGCACCAGGACGCGCTTGCCGGCCACATCCATGTCCTCAATCGTCTTCTTGTTGAACGCCATCGGGAACCTCGCAAAAGTGTCGGTGTGGGGTGTTGCGGCCACAGTATACCCGCTCGGGACGCATTGCCCGAAGCGCGAGGGCGAGGCGGTCAGGCGGCGCGGTCCAGGCGGGGGGCGAGGGTGCGGGCGCGGCCGGGGGCGAGGGTGCCGAGTTTGCGCTCGGTCTTGTCCTCGTACATCCGGGCGTCGGCGCGACTGATCAGCGCGGTGCCGTCCAGGCCGTCGCACGGGAAGCAGCCGCAGCCGATGGAGACGTCGAGGCGCAGCGCGCCCAGTTTGGGGTGGATCAGGCCGGGTTCGTAGTCCTCCACGGCGCGCTGCATCCGGTCGGCCATCGCCCGCGCCTCCTCCGGCCCGGCGTCCTCCAGGATGATCAGGAACTCGTCGCCGCCGTAGCGGGCGACGACGTCCCCCTCGCGTGTGTGGGCGCAGAAGATGCGGGCCAGGTCCTTCAGGACCTCGTCGCCCTTCTGGTGGCCGAAGTTGTCGTTGATCGGCTTGAAGCTGTCCAAGTCCAGGCAGAGCAGGGCGAAGGGGCGGTCGGCGGCGCCGGCGCGGGCGCAGCGGGCCTCCACCCAGTCGGTGAAGTAGCGCAGGTTGTACAGGCCCGTCAGCGGGTCGGTGAGGGCGTGCGAGCGCGTCCGCTCGAAGAGCAGCCCGTTGTGCAGGGCCATGGCCGAGCGCTCGGCGATGGTCTCCAGGAGCTGGCGGTCGTGGGCGCTGAAGGCGTCCGTCTGTGGGTGGTACAGGTTGATGGTCCCCAGCACGTCGCCCTGGTGGACGATGGGGACGATCAGCGCCGACCACAGTTCCTTCCAGGGCGAGACGGCGCTGGCCGTGACCATCAGGTCCTCGGGGTCATAGATGCCGGTGTACGTCGCCCTGTCCCGCGCGACCACCAGCGACACGCTCCCGGCCCCGATGGTCCGGGCGCCGGTGAAGAATTCCTGGTTGAGTCCGACGGCGGCCCGCACGGCCAGGCCGCCGTCGGCGTCGTGCATCAGGAACAGGCAGGCGGTCCCCGGCAGCAGGGCCTCCAGCTTGCGGGCCAGGATGTCCAGCGTCTCCGACAGGCCCAGACTCGACGACAGCGTCTGCGAGACCTCATAGAGCGCCCACAGCTCGGACGAGGCGCGCTGGATGGCACGCACGGCCTCCTCGGACTTGGTGGGGGGCGCGGCCAGTGCGGATTCGGGGACGACGGGCGCCTCGGCGCGCATTGCCTCCAAGACTCCGTCAATGACCTGGGCGAACGCCTCCACGGCCATGGGGTCGAAGTGGACGCCGGACTTGCTCTGGATCAGGTCCATCGCCCGCTCGTGCGTCCAGGCGTGCCGGTAAGAACGGTTGGACGTGAGGGCGTCGTAGACGTCGCCGACCGCCAGGATTCGGGCGGTCAGCGGGATGTCCTCGCCCGCCAGCCCGTCCGGGTAGCCGGTGCCGTCCCACTTCTCGTGGTGGTGCTTGACGACGGGGACGACGGGCCAGGGGAAAGTGACGGGGTCCAGAATCGCCGCGCCGATGGACGGGTGCTGCTTGATCTTGTCGAATTCCTCGTCGGTCAGCCGCCCCGGCTTGAGCAGGACGTACTCCGGGACACCCAGCTTGCCGATGTCGTGCAGCAGCGCGCCCGTCTTCAGGCCCTCCAGGTCGTCCCCGGTCATGCCCATCTGGACGGCGGTGGCGACAGCATAGCGCTGGACGCGCAGGATGTGCTGGTGCGTGTACTGGTCTTTGGCATCAATGGCAAGCGCCAGGCTCTTGACCGTCGCCAGGTATAAGTCCGCCATGCTCTCGATGTGCTGCTGCTTCTCCTCCACGCGGGCGATGTAGAGCGAGTAGACCTGGTGGGTGATGTAGATCATCGGGGCCAGGAACAGCAGGATGACGCTGGTGTGCCGTCCCAGCAACAGCACGGCGGCAGTGCTGACCGCGCCGCTGGCGAACTGCGCCGGGCAGGTCCAGAGGAAGTTCTCGCGCCAGATGGCGATCAGGCGCATCTCGGAGCAGTAGGAGATGATCCGCGAGATGCCCAGTGTGTTGACGGCGAACGAGGCGGAGATGGAGGCGATCACGGCCAGCAGGGTGTCTTCCGACAGGGAGGGCGTGATGCCGCCGTTGAGCAGGCGGAAGACGAGCGAGCCGATGCCGACTTCCAGGGCCGTGATGGCGAGGTTGAAGAGGACCTGGTACCAGGACTGGCGGCGCGGGAACAGGACCAGGCCGAGGGTTCCGAGCAGGGCGACCGGCAGCGCCCCGGCGACGCCGAACCGGAGCATGGCCGCGAAGGAGACGGCGGCCTCCAGCGACATCATGCCCTCCTCGTTGCGGCTCCCCTCCCCGCTCCCGCGCCACCGGCCCAGGCGGATCTTCTTGCCGCTGGCGAGGGCGGCCAGGATGAGGAACAGCGCCAGCTCACGCGCGTTGATCCGGGCGTGCGGCTGGACATAGGTGGCGAAGACCGTCACCACGCCCAGGAGCATAACCAGGACCATATACAGTTGCGCATTACGCGGCAACGCCCGCATGAAGACTCTTTCCCTCTGACCACAGCCAGGGCGGCGATTTCGCCCTGTCCGTAGTATCGGGTTGTCCGACGGGGAACCTCACCGTCACTTCCTTGGGATAAGCGGGTGAGGGGTGGCGCGGGAGGAGTTTTCTTGGGGCCGCCGCGACGGGGTGGGTTATTCAGGCCAATCTACCGAGGAAAGCAGGGATTGAAATGCGCACTCAGAGTCGGCTTGACGGGTCCACCCAGAGCCGCTGGAGAAACACGCCGTCGAGTGGGTCGAAGTCGGCGTCCGAGGTCAGCAGGGTCGCGCCGGTGACGTGCGCCGTGGCCGCGATCCACAGGTCGTTCTTGCCCAGCGCCAGACCGTTCCTCTCGCAGTGGGTGTCAATGCGAGCGTAGGCGTCCAGGACACCTCCGAACGGCAGTGGGATCACGGTCAGCACCGCCAGCAGACGCTCCATGTCCGTGACTTTGGCCTGGCCCCAGTTCAGCTTCAGCGCCAGCGCCCGAATCTCGCCCTCGGTGACGACGCTGATCGTCGGCTGCGGTTGGACCGTGTAGAGGTCATAGACCGCGTCAATGTACTGACCGAGCGGCCCGAAGCGGATGTACGCCATCAAAATGCTGGTATCCAGCAAGAGGGCATTGGGCGTCGTCATCTCAGCGCCGCCTCTTGGCCCGGTCCGGGTCCTTCGCGCGGTCCGCCGCCAGCAGCGCCAAAAGTTCTTCCTCAGTCTCGTCCCCAGGCCACTGCCCCCGGATCATCTGCATGGCTGTCATACCCGGCGGCGTCGGTACGCGGGGCGTCATCTCGTCCAGGGACTGCGGGATACGCCGGTTCTTCAGCGCGGCCAGTTCCTCGGCCATCTCCGGCGTCATGGTCGGGATGCTTGGAGGGGGTAACACACCGGTTTCACCAACGGCATCCTGGAACTCATCCAAGGAGAGACCGGCGATCTGTGCCGCTTTGTCTTGCGAGACCACCCGCGCATCGTACAGTGCTAAGGCCAGCCGCACCCGCTTGTCGGACTCGACGTCGTTTGGAATGTCCAGTGTCAGCGTCATCGTCGCCCTCCCCTGTGTTATCTTCTCTATGCTGAGGATGATTATAGCAGAAAACGCCGAGCCGCTCCAAACGCCGAAGACCGGCAGGATTTTGGGAGCGGGGAGAAGAATCAAGGGCGATGGGAAGCGCGCCATGAAACAGGTCGTCAGTGTCAGCCTCGGCTCGGCGTCGGGGGATTTTGTCCGCGAGGCGGAGATGGCGGGGCAGCGGGTACGCCTGACGCGGGAAGGCACGGACGGGGACATGGACCGCGCCCGGCGGCGCATCCAAGAGTTAGACGGGCAGGTAGACGCCCTGGGGCTGGGCGGGATTGACGTTTACTTGCGCGTCGGCGGGCGGCAGTTCGTCATCGGGGACGGCTTGCGGCTGGCCGAGGCGGCGACGCGGACGCCCGTAGTGGACGGCAGCGGCCTCAAAGACACTCTGGAACGCCGGGTGGTGCAGGAACTGGCGTCGCAGGGGCGCGTGACGGCCCGAACGAACGTCCTGATGGTCAGCGCGCTGGACCGGTTCGGCATGGCGGAGGCGTTTGTTGACCTGGGCTGCCCCTGCGTCTTCGGCGACTTGATTTTCAACATCGGCCTGGACTTTCCGTTGACGACCCTGGCGGAAATCGAAGAACTGGCCCGGAAATACGAATCGCGCCTGCGGACCGTGCCGTTCCATATGCTCTATCCGACGGGAGCCACACAAGATGCGCGTCAGGCCGACGCGCGGTACGCCAAGTATTATGAGGCCGCTGACGTCATTGCCGGGGACGCGCATCTGATCCTGCGCCACCTGCCGGAGCGCATCGCGGGCAAGGGCATCGTCACCAACACCACGCGCCCGCACACGATGGCCCGCTTCGCCGAGGCGGGCGCGGCCTGGGTCGCCACGACGACGCCGGAGATGGACGGGGTTTCGGGCGGCACGAACTTGATGGAGGCGGCTTTGGTGGCACTGATGGGCAAGCCGCCCGCCGAGATCACGCCCGCCGACTATGACGCCTGGGTCACGCGGCTGGGCTGGCGGGGATCGTTACACGTTTTGGAGGACACGCACACACAATGACTGCCGCCGAAGAACTGACAGACAGCCTGACGTCGTTCGCGCAGAGCTGCAACGAGAACGCCCGGTTGGGGGCGATGATTCGGGACTGGAACCGCGTCATCCATGTTCACGCGGATGATCTCGGTCAGGAACACACACTGACAACGCAGGGCGGCGCGGTGACGACGCAGCCGGGGACGCCCGCCGCCGCCGACCTGACGATTCGCGCTGCGGCGGACGTTCTCACGCAGGTCTTTTATGGCGAACTGTCGCCGAACGAGCCTTACAATGCGGGGACATTACGCATCCAGGGCGCGGAAGAAGACATCGTGCGCCTGGACTTCGTGATCGCCATGTTATGGGAGTAGAGGGGGGCGGGGCCGGAACATCCCTCAAGCGCAGCATCGGCCTGCGGACCGTCGTTTCCACGTCGGCGGGCCTGACCTTCGCCTCTTCCACGTTCCTGGTCGTCGTGCAGATCGCCTGCTACCTGGCCGGAGACTCGGCCTGGATCGCCATCCTGATCGCGGGCCTGCTGTGCGCGCTGGCCGCAGCAGCCTTCTCCGAGCTGAACGGGATGTGGCCGAGCGTCAACGGCATCAGGCTCTACCTGTTCCGAGCGTTCGGCGAGAAGATTTCCCTGGTCGCGGCGCTGACCTATATGTCCGTGGTGACATTGGTGGTGGGCACGGAAGCCTATGTGCTGTCCCACGTTCTCACCGAGGCCCTCCCCGCCGTCTCGCCCCCCGTCTGGATATTTCTCATGCTGACGGGGGCGACAGCGCTGAACTTCCGGGGCCTGAAGGTCGCCGGGACGTTTCAGGACATCGTCACCTACGCCGTCGTCGCCTCCATCGTCACCGTGAGCCTGCTGGCCCTGTCACACGCGCACTTCCGGGTTCCGCAGCCGTTGCACACGGGGGGAATCGGGCCGGTGTTCCAGGCGGTCGGGGTGGCCGTGTTTCTGTTCGTGGGGTTCGAGTGGGTGACGCCGCTGGCGGACGAGGTCCGGTCGCCGCGCGCCATCCCGGTGGGGATGTTCATCGCCCTGGGGATGCTGGCGCTCGTCTATGCGCTGGTGACGACGGCCATGTTCACGGGCGGTGTCGGGCGGGAGACGCTGTTCGGGACGCTTGCTCACCGGGAGCCGACGCCGCACGTGCTGTTCGCCGGGGCCGTCCTGGGGCCGACGGGTCGGTGGTGCATGATCGTCACCAGCCTGTTCATGTCCCTGACGACGTTCAATGCCGGCCTGATGGGGGTCAGCCGGTTCGTGTACGGCATGGCGCGCGACCAGGTGCTGCCCAAAGGGCTGGCGAACATCTCGGCGCGCTTCGCCACCCCGGATCGCGCCGTGTTGGCCGTGTACGTCGTCGCCCTTGTCGTCTCGGCGGTCGTCTACTGGACACAGCGTTTTGTGCTGCTGGTCAACCTGGCCGCCGCGACGGAGTCGTTCATCTATGCCGCCGCCGCCGCCGCCGTGATCGCCCTGCGCCTCCGAGACAGGGACCGGGCGCGGCCCTTTCGGATGCGCGGCGGCCTGTGGCTGCCCGGCGTAACGGCGCTGGTGTTTTGCGCCCTCGGCGTCGGCGTCTTCGCCCAGCCGGGCCTGGAGTATTGGGGCGCGGGCATCCTGCTGCTGGTCGTCGGCCTGGCCTGGTGGGCGTATGTGCAGTTCTCCGCGCTGCCCCGGCTGACCAAGATGCGCGCCGAGGCGGCGGCGAAGCGCCCCTCGCGGCGGCCCGGTGGGAAACCGCCATCGGGATGACACGCTCACCCGGCCCCGATACCTCACCCGGCCCGGCAAGCCGGTCCACCCTCTCCTTCCGAAAGGAGAGGGTGAGGAACAAGCCCCTCTGGACCCCTCTTTTCTGGCCCCCTCTCCTTTCGGAAGGAGAGGGCTGGGGTGAGGTGTCAGAGGCCTCAGTGGGCGAAGGGGACGTGCGGGGGCTGGTCCTGCCCGGTGGCGCGCAGGGCCAGGGCGAGGTTACGGCGGGCCTCCGTGTGTGCCGGGTCCAGGGCGAGGGCGCGGCGGAGGGAGGCGACGGCCTCCTCGTACAGCCCCTGGGCGGACAGGGCGATGGCCAGGTCGTTGTGCAGATCGGCGCTGCCGGGGTCGTCCGCCAGCGCCTTTCGAAATTCCTGCGCGGCGCGGTCGTGGAGGCCGCGCCGATAAAACTCTGTCCCTAAATGCGCGTGGAGGGAGGCGGCCTCGCCGCCCGCCGAAGAAACGTGCGGTGATGTCAAGTGCAACTCTTTCCCAATGCGGCTGTCGCCGCAGGTGTCGGATTCAATGATGTGTACCAAGAAGGTGCGCCATGATAACATGTTGGGCGACCCTGTGTCAAGTGTTTTTACCGGAACGGCAGGGCAATCGCCTATGGCTTCAG
Organism: Capsulimonadaceae bacterium; assembly: GCA_965277485.1. Taxonomy (GTDB): domain Bacteria; phylum Armatimonadota; class Armatimonadia; order Armatimonadales; family Capsulimonadaceae; genus JAFAZD01. Next base: position 85,223 of record CBDICZ010000011.1, read on the forward strand.
CCGGGGGTATGAACCCCCCGCCTACAGTTCTGCCGTCCTGCGGACGGAGGAGCATCCCGCAGACGGGAGACACGGTGGAGGTTATTGCTTCGCACCCCGCCGCGTCCGCAGGACGCTTGAACGCGGAGACGGGGGTTTCATACCCCCGGCTTCTTCATACCCCCGGACGTGCTGCGACACAAGCCGAAGTCCCATATGCGATTGCCCTGACCGGAACGGCGGGTATCTTGAGCGTATGACACCTGACACCCTGACGACGGCGTTGAAGGAATGGGCGGTGGTGCAGCGCTCGCTGGCCGAAGGACACCAGATTTTGCTGCTGCGTAAGGGCGGTCTGGTGGAGGAGCGGGGCGAGTTCGACCTGCGTGCGCCCTGGTTCATCCTCTATCCCACCTACGAGCATGAGACGGAGCGGGCGGGCGATGTGCAGCCGTGTTTCGGGCAGTGGCTGGCCGAGGAAGAAGCACAAAAGCCAGCGAGGGACGCGATACGGCTGACCCTGGCGGCGCACTGCACGGACGTGGTGCGGGTGGACGACCGGGCGAAGCTGCTGAAACTCTCCCCACAGCACATTTGGAGTCCGCAGTTTTTGCACGGGCGCTACGACTGGGAGCCGTACAAGCCCGTCTTCGCGCTGCTGCTGCGCGCCTACCTTCTGGCGGAGCCGCGCACACTGCCCGTGCGGCCTGAATACGGCGGCTGCCGATCCTGGGTCACGCTGTCCGAGCCGATCCCGATGGCGGGGGCGACGGCGATCTTGCCTGATGAACACTACGCCCGGCGGCGGGAACTGACCCTCCGGCTGTTGACGGGGGACGGCGGCGCTATTTGAGCGTGTGGACGTAGGCCGTGATGGCCCCGATGTCATAGTCGTTGTACTTGCTGCCGAACGCGGGCATGGCCCCGGCGACGCCGTACTTGACCTTCTTCGTGATCTGGGCGTCGCTCTGGTCTGTGTTCTGGAGGGCCGGGCCGATGTTGCCCTGCCCCTGCGCGCCGTGACAGGACGCGCAGCTTTGGGCGTAGAAGCCCCGCCCCAGCGTCACCAGCGACACCTGCGCGCCGGGTGTCACGGAGGACGGCAGGGGTGTCTTCGGCCCGCCGACCTGTGCCACGGGCGGCGAGACCGGCTGGTGCTGAGTCGAGCGGACGATGGCGGAGACGCCGAAGGCCCCACCGAGAACGATCAGCGCGGCGGCGACGGCCGCGATCAGGCCCCGAAGTTCAATGGACATGGAATGGTGCTTTCCGTTCAGCCGTTCAGGAGCATCTCGCCGCCCCAGTAGCCGGCAATCGCCATGAAGGCCGATCCGACGGCGGCGACGAGCAGGTAGACGCCGAACGCCGGGCGCGAGGCGCGGTCCCGGACGACCAGCCGCCACACGGCCAGCCCGACGATCAGGGCGAAGGCGGGCCAGAGGAACAAATGGTGCTTGGCCAGGTTCCCGGCCCCGGCCACCTGCCAGTGGGTGAGGATCAGGCCGGTCAGCACGGCGGCGAAGGAGGCCAGCGCGCCCAGGAGCAGCGCGTAGAACGCCGCCGCGTGCAGGTCACGGGTCAAGGGGTCACGCCGGGCGACATAGGCCGCGAAGTCGAAGAGAAAGGACGCGAGGAGCAGGCCGATGGGGAAGTGGGTACTGCCGCCGTGCAACCGGGCCCAGATGGACGAGTTCATGGCCCAGTATACCCAGCCAAACGGGAAAACGAAAAAGGGGCGCGGCAGAGCCGCGCCCCTTTCGGTTGTCGAGTTAGTACCGGCTGCCGCCGCCACCGCCGCCGTAGCCGCCACCGCCGCTGCGGCCACCGCCGCCGCCGCCGTAGCCGCCGCCACCGCCGCTGCGGCCACCGCCGCCGCCGTAGCCGCCACCGCCGCCACGGCTGCCGCCGCCACCGCCGCCCTCACGGGGGCGGGACTCGTTGACGGCCAGCGCGCGGCCGTCCACGTTCTTGCCGTTGTTGGCCGCGATGGCCGCCTGCGCCTCGGCGTCGGTGGACATCTCCACGAACGCGAAGCCGCGGGGCTGACCGGTCTCCCGGTCGGTGATGACCTGGGCGCTGACCACGGTGCCGGACTCGCCGAACAGGCGGCTGAGGTCCTGCTCGGTGGTCGAGTAGCTGAGATTTCCGACGTACAATTTGGTTGCCATGCTGAGCGTGGCTCCTTTCGATGCGGGACGCCTTGCCTTGCGTCCGGACGGACGGCCTACGTTGCTTGGGTAGTCTCTGGACCGTCGGCGGACCGAAGGAGCGGGATCAACTCAGAAGTGGGCAGTGAACCGAGGCATAAAGACAGGCGGCCGGGACTGTTCCCGGTGTCGAGAGCAGTATACCACAGTTTCTTGAGTTTGCAACGCGCGCAACTTTTTTTCCGTACCGGTGTCAGAATGGGGCAGGGAGGGACCACACCCGATGACCGAAGAAAGCATGATGATCCTGGGCCTACTGCGGGACGGCAAGATCAGCGCGCCGGAGGCGGAGCGCCTTCTGCGCGCCGTGCGCGAGACGGGGCAGACGCCTCCGGCAGCGCCGCCCGCCCCTGCGCCGCCCGTCGGGACTCTGGGGCAGGCGGCCCAGTCAGCGGCAAGGCTGGCGGGCCGGGCGTGGAAGTATCTGCCGAAGCCGACGCTGGACACGGGCGTGGTCGGTGAGAAGGTCGGCGAGGCGGCGGGCGACGTGCTGCGGGCGGCCCAGTCGGCGGCGCGGGACGTCGCCACGGAAGTCAGCCGAATCGCGCAGCAGACTCGGCAGGCGCGTCCCTTCGACGGCGCTCCGGCGATGGGTCAGGACGCGGCCCGGCCTGCCAACGACGCGGGACTGCCGGAAGCGACGGACGCGGCACAGACCGACGTGACCTGGAGCGGCCCCGGCGCGGAACGGCTGGTCCTCGTCAACAGCCTGGGCGACATCCGGGTGACGGGCCGGGACGACCTGCACGGGGCGGCGCGGGCGACGCTGACCAAGCGGGCCTGGGCGGAGATGGACGGGACGGCCCGGACATTGCTTCAGCAGGTCTTCCTGACCAGCCGCGTGGAGAACGGGGCCTGCCGGGTCGAAGTCATCGCCCCCGCCGACGCGGCGGGGCGTCTCTCCGTGGATTACGAGATTTTTGTTCCCCAGGACATCGCCCTGGAGATCAAGACCACGTTCGGGAACGTGGAGGCGGCGGGGGTCTCCCCCGCCCTGGTCGCCCGGTCCAGGACGGGCCGCCTGACGGTGCGCCATCCCTGGCCGGAGGGCGCGGGGGACGCGCGGCTGGCGACCGGCGCCGGGGACGTGCTGCTGGACGGCTGGAACGTGCCGGGGGGCAGCCTGCGCGTGGAGACGACAAGCGGGGACGTGGAGGCGCAGGGCGTCCACTGCGGGCGCGAACTGACCCTGACCGCCCGCAGCGGCGAGATCGCCGTGACGGACGGCTCCTCGGGGACGCGGGCGCGGGTGGAGACGACCAGCGGCGGCGCGCGCCTGACCCGCCTGCGGGCGGCGGCGCTGGAGGTGGAGACGGGCAGCGGGAACGTCACCCTGCGCGAGACATCCGGCGCGCTGACCCTGAAGACGGCTGGCGGGACCCTCGACGGCAGCGGCCTGAACACCCCCGCCGTCGCCCTGAACACCGGCAGCGGCGACGCCCGCCTGTCCTTCGCCGCCCCGTTCTCCGGCTCGGTCGCCGGAACCACGGTCAGCGGCGACCTGACGCTGGCCCTGTGGGACAACTCGGACACGCGCATAGACCTGAACACGACATCGGGGATTCTCGCCTCCGCCCTGCCCCTCGAGGGCCGCGTGGGCGACGGCGTCCGCCGCCTCACCGGCACACTGGGCGAGGGTACCGGCAGCATCAAACTCCAGTCCGTCTCCGGCGACCTCCGCATCGAGAAAGACGCCCCGCCCAAGCGCCGGACGCGCGCGAAACTGGCAGGCTAGATTCGCGTTGGGGTAAACTGTATTCGAGAGACATCAGAGGAGAAAGCCCATGCCCGTCACACGTGCCTATACGGAAGTCGTTGACCTGATCGCCGCCGGCAGCGGCCCCGCCGACATCGCCGCCTTCCGTCCCTCCGAGACCGCCCGCGCCCGTGTGACCAATCTGCTCGCGCGTGAGAAGGCCGGTGGTCTCAGCGCGGATGAGGTGGGAGAACTGAATGATTACCTTCAACTCGAACACCTGATGCGGCTCGCCAAAGCCCGCGCCCATCAATCTCCGGCTATCTATGGACAAACAGCGGCCTAAGCCTTGTTAGACCGCAGAACCGGGCGGTGGCGCGGAACGATGACCTGCATAGAACTGGCTTTTGTGGCCTTTCCCTTTATAGGCCTGTGCATCGGCTTGAGAGCCGGGTGGTCACATGGGCTGGCGTGGGCTTTGCTCGGCGGTGTCGTCGGCCTGCTAATTGGGTTGCTCGTGTATGCCCTGCTAATGTTGTGCCTCGCTGGTTTCTTGTGGCTCAGCACGGCCTGGGAGCGTTGGCAACGGAGGAGACTCGGGGAGCATCGTGCGGAGACGCCCGACTCTACATGGCCCCCACCACCCGCAGGCTGAACCGTCTGCGGTCTAACAAGTCGCCGCAGCCGACGCCCACTGCCAAAGTGTCAGAGTGGTTGTCGAGAGGCTCGTGCAGTCAGTGGTCGTGGCCGAACTCAGGCGTAAGACCGCTCGAACGGCGGCTTGTCAGTGGCGAAAGTCGCGCGGCGAAGCCGGTATAATATCCCCATGAGTATTCAAGAAATTGAGACAGCAATCACCCGCCTCCCGGCCCCGGAGGTGGCCCAACTTGCCTCCTGGTTTGAGGAGTTCCAGGCAGACTTGTGGGACCGGCAGATCGAGGAAGACGCGCTGGCGGGGCGGCTGGACGCGCTGGGGCGGGAGGCGGACCGGGAGTTCGAGGCGGGCCGGTGTCGGCCCCTGTGACCTCACGATGAACCACTTCACCACGCCCCAGTTCTGGCAGCTTTACAACGCCCTGCCACCGGAGGTGCGTGACCTGGCGGACAAAAGCTTCGCGTTGCTCAAGGCCGACCCCGGCCACTCCTCGCTGCACTTCAAAAAGGCAGGCCCGTACTGGTCGGCGCGTGTGGGTCTGCACTATCGGGTACTGGCGAAGGAGAGAGTGGAGGGGCTGAACTGGTTCTGGATCGGCCCTCACGCGGTCTATGACGGGCTGTTACGGTAGGGCTGGCAAGCGAGCGGCCTAACCAGGAAAGCGCCCCGGCTTTGGCCGGTTCAACAAGATCAACGCCTGGTTCTGGACACCCCTTGATTTTTGCGGCCTTCTGTCCCTATAATGAAGATGTGGTTGACATCGCCGTCATCGTCGTGAACTGGAATGCCCGTGAGGACCTGCGCCGCTGTCTCCAGTCCCTGGCTGTCGAACCGCAATCGCAGTGTTCCTCTGAAGTCTGGGTGGTGGACAACGGCAGCGCGGATGGCTCGGCGGAGATGGTGCGGGGCAAGTTCCCGCAGGCCCGTCTGATCGCCAACCCGGACAACCGGGGCTTTTCGAGGGCCAACAACCAGGCCATCGCGGCGTCGGACAGCCGCTTCGTCTTTCTGCTGAACTCCGACGCGACGATTCATCCGGGCGCGTTGGACGCTTTGGTCGCCTTCGCCGACGCCCACCCGCAGGCGGGCGTCATCGGGCCGCAGGTACGGAACCCGGACGGCTCGCTGCAATTTTCCTGTCGGCGCTTCCCCAGCCTCGGTGCGGGGTTCTTCCGCAACACTTACTTAGGTCGCCTGTTCCCCCGCAACCGCTACGCGCGCAACTACCTGATGGGCGACGTGGACCACACGCAGCCGCGCCCGGTGGACTGGGTCTCCGGGTGCGCGATGCTGATCCGCCGGGACCTGATTGATGCCAACGGGGCGCTGGACGAGCGGTTCTTCATGTACTGCGAGGACGTGGACATCTGCTGGCGCTGTTGGCAATCCGGGCGTGAGGTCTGGTACGCCCCGGACGCCGTGGTGACACACGCCATCGGGGCGTCCAGCGACAAGAACGCGGAGCCGATGATCGTGGAGTTCCACCGGTCTTGGTATGAGTTCGACCGCAAGCAGCATCCGGGCTTCCGTCCGCTGCGCCGCACTTTGGTCTACGCCGGGCTGTGGGCGCGGGCCGCCATTCGCATCCGCAACCGCCGCCGGGCCGTCCGCCACGGCCCTCCCTCCGCCGTCGCCCCGCTCGCCGAGACGAGGCCCCAATCGTGATTCTGCTTGTCGCCGTCCTCGCCGCCGTGCTGCTGCTCGCCCCGATCCTGTCCGGCGTCCCTGATGAGCCGTTTTATTCGTCCTTGCTGTGCGCCGCCGTGTTGTTTGTCGTGCCGGTGGTCATCGGACGCCTGCCGCGCGCGGCGTCACGGGACCGTGCCGAGGGCGCGTTCGCGGCGCTTCTGGTCATCGCCCTGCTGTCACTGGGGGGGCGGGTAGTCGCCGAGCGGGGCGTCGCGTTTCTGGGGCCGATGCTGCGAGGGCTGATTCTGCTGGGCGTGGAGTTCGCGCTGTTCGCGCTCGCGCGCCGGGCGGCGGGGGGCCGACGCCTCTGGACGTACCTGCTGGTACTGGCCGCCGTCTTGTCCTCGGCCTATGTCGCCGATGCCGGGCTGACGGAATATCTCGCCCACAAGTACGCCAAGCCGCCGGAACCTGACTGGCGCGTATTCGCCACGTCCACGCCGGACTTCCTGGCTGGCTATCTGGTCCTGCTTCTGCCCCCCACCCTGGCCCTGTTCCTGGGCGTTCCGTGGCGGCGGGAGAAGCCCCTGATCGGCGGCGGGCTGATGGCGTTGCTGCTGGTGATCGTCGGATTGCAGGCCGTCGTCCTGCTGCGGACGCAGTCGCGTTTCGCCCTGATCTCGCTGGCCGCCGGGCTGGTGGTGTTCGGGCTGGCCCTGTGGAAGTCGCGCCGTTCCGGCCTGACGCTGGAGCCGTCGTCGCGCTGGCGGCTGGGCATCGTCCTCGCGTTCCTCGCCCTGTTCGCCATCGGCTTCGCCCGGCCCGTGCTGGCCCGCCTGCGGCAGACGAGCGCGACGGACAACTCGACGGCGTTCCGGCTCTACACCTGGCGCGGATGCGTCCGGATGGCCACCGCCAACTCCGTCTTGGGAACCGGCGTCGGCTCGTGGATGGAGTTGTACCCACGCTACGCCGTCACGGGCTTCACGCGGCTGGCACACAACGGCTACCTCCAGATGGCCGACGAGTGCGGTCTGCCGGGCCTGCTCACCCTGCTGGCGACGCTCGGCCTGGTGGGCGTCACGGGCTGGCGGCGGCTGTCCATCGCACCGCCAGCGGACACGCAAGCACACCCGTTCCTTTCGTTCGTCGCCCCGGACGATGACCGGCTGTTGATGGCCGGTCTACTGGGCGGCCTGGCAGCGTCCGCCGTGCAAAATTTGATTGATTCAGACTGGTACGTGTTCTTCCTCGGCGTGACGTTCTGGACGCTGGCGGGGTTGATGTCGGGTCTGGCGACTCCGACGCCCCCAGAATCGGGGGCCGGGGGGCGACCCAGGCTGCGCGTCGCCCTCGGCGTCAGCGCGGCGCTGCTGGGGGCGTACATGGCGGCCCAGGCCGTGGCGGCGTCGGACGCGCAACGGGCGGATGCGGCCCTGGCGGTCAACACGCCGGACGGGACGGCCACGGCGGAGCAGGACTACGCCGACGCCGCGCAGTGGGACCCGCTCAACGGGCGCTACCCCGCCGACTTGGGTTTGCAGGTCTACTACCAGCGCGAGGGGCGACTGCCGGACGCCATCGCCGCTCTGCGCACGGCGACGCGCCTGGAACCCTCTAGCCTGAACTATGCTTATCTGGGCACGGTGCTGAACGCGGACCATCAGTTCCCGGACGCGCTGAACGCCTTCCGCCAGGGTCTGCGCGCGGAACCCAACTCCGTGGACATCCGCCTGACCCTGGCCCAGATGCTGCCGCCGCCGCAGTCCGTGGACTACTGCCGTCAAGTCACCGTGCTGGAAGACAGCCCGGTCGGGCGGGTCCGCGCCCTGGGCAATGTGGTGGAGTATCGGTTCGCCGTCGCCGACTCGTGCGTCGCCGACGCCGAAGACGCGGCCCACGCCCCCGCCGAGGCGGCCCGGTACGACGCCCGCGCCGAGGCCGTTTTGGAAGCCTATGCCGATGAGGGCGGCACGACCGACCCGCAGCGCCAGGCCCTGATGGGCGGCCACCCGGACCCGGCGCTGGACGCTCGGATGCGCGATTTGTACGCCCACGTCATGCCCCGCCTGCTTGCCCTGACGCCCCCCGCCGCGCGACCGGCATTGCAGGCGCGGGCGGCGGACTACGCCGCGAAGTTCGACGCCGTGTTTGCCCAGGCGTCCCAGCCGGGTACTCTTTAACTCAATCCACTTTTTTCAGGGAGCATCACCACATGGACATCACCGTTCTGCCGCGCCCCGCGCGCACCAAGGGAGAGCGCAAGGCGCGGCTCCGTCAGGGCTTCGTGCCCGGAGCCATCTACGGTCGGGGCCTGGAGCCGACGCTGGTGGAGGTCCCCGCGCGGGCCGTCGCGGACGTGCTGCTGACCGCCACGGGCATGAACACCGTGTTGAAGCTGACCATCCAGGGCGCGAAGGCAAAACACAGCGTCCTGATTGACAACCTGGAACGCGACCCGATCACGCGCGGCTTCCTGAACGTCGGCTTCCACCAGGTCAAGAAGGGCGACAAGGTCCACGCTCAGATTCCCATCATTCTGAGCGGCGTACCCCGCGACGTGGCGCTGAACGGCGCGCTGCTGGAGCAGACGCTGGACAGCATGGACGTCACCGCCGAGCCGGGCGACCTGCCGGCGCACCTGGACGTGGACGTGTCCGGGATGAAGACCGGGGACGTCATCCGCGTCGCCGACCTGCCGCATGACCCCAAAGTGGCGTTCACGACGCCCGAGGAAGTCGCCATCGTCGCCGTCCACGTCTCCACCACGGCCCAGCAGGTCGAGGAGGCCGAGGCCACCGCCGAGGAAGCCCTAAGTGGTCAGGATGCCGTGACTGAGTTGCGCGCCGACTCCGATGCGGGTTCCGACTCCCTCACCGGGGCCGAGGGCCAGCCATGAGCGCGGCGGATGACGGCCGACGGAACGACGATGAGGGCGGGCGGCGTGAAGGGCCCGTCCTCGTCCTGCCCGCGACCGGACCCACCAGCACAGAGGGGTTGAGCTTCGGGGCCGGCACCGTGACCGGCGTTCCCATTCTGCCCGAACCCGTCGTCGCTGACGGCGACCCGTCTCCCCCCGGCGGCCTCGCCGAGCGCCTGGAGCGGCGGCTGGCCGAGGACGGGCGCTTCGCGCGCCTGCTCCCCGCCCTCTCCGTCGCCACCGACGAAGAATCGGGCCGCGTCACCCTCGCCGGCCCCGCGCTGGACCCCGACCTGCTGCCGTTTCTGCTCACCAGCCTGCGCGCCGTCCCCGGCGTCACGGCGGTGGAAGACAGGACGGGGTGAGATACCTCACCCGGCGGATACCTCACCCGGCCCGGCAAGCCGGTCCACCCTCTCCTTCGGAAAGGAGAGGGTGAAGAAGTGCCCCTCTGGCCACCTCTTTTCTGGCCCCCTTCCGGCGTAGGGGCGACCCGCCGGGTCGCCCCTACACCCGCTCAACAGGTACAATCTCCCCATGACCGAGCGCATCTATTTGGACCACGCGGCGACGACGCCCATGCGGGCTGAAGTCGCGGCGGCGATGAGGCCGTTCCTGGGTCCGGCGTTCGGCAACCCCAGCAGCCTTCACGCCGACGGGCAGCGGGCCCGACACGCCCTGGATGACGCGCGCGACGCCGTCGCCGAGGCCCTGGGCACGGACGCCGCCGAGATCACTTTCACCAGCGGCGGGACTGAGGCGAACAACGCGGCCCTGGTCGGCCTGATGCTCGCCAACCGTGGCCGGGGCGACCACCTCATCGTCAGCAGCATCGAACATGAGGCAGTGCTGAACACGGCCCGGTTCCTGGAGACTTTGGGCTTCCGTGTGACGTGCCTGCCCGTGGACGAGTGGGGCCGTGTCTCTCCCGACGCACTGGCGGACGCGATCACCGACCGGACGGTCCTGGTCTCGGTCATGCACGCGAACAACGAGGTCGGGACCATTCAGCCCATTCGCGCCCTTGCCGACCTCGCCCACACGCGCGGCGTCCTGATGCACACTGACGCCGTGCAGACCTTCGGGCAGTTGCCCGTAGATGTGAGTGCGCTCGGCGCAGACGCGCTGACGCTCTCCGGGCACAAGATCGGCGGGCCGAAGGGCGTCGGCGCGCTGTACGTCCGGTCGGGCGTCTCCATCGAGCCGTGGCTGCACGGCGGCGCGCAGGAGCGCGGGCGGCGGGCCGGGACGGAGAACGTCCCCGGCATCGTCGGCCTCGCCGCCGCGACCCGGATGATAATCGCCGAGCGGGCCGCCCTGGCCGCCCGGCTGACCCGCCTGCGCGACGGGATGATTAAAGAACTCCAGACACGAATCTTCGGCTTGGTCCTGAACGGTCCTCCGACGGAGCGCCTGCCCAACAACGTCAACGTCTCCCTGCCCCACGGAGACGCCGAGGCGCTGCTGCTGTCGCTGGACATGGCGGGCGTCTCCGCCTCATCAGGGTCCGCCTGCACGTCCGGCAGCCTGGAGCCGAGCCGTGTTCTGACGGCCATGGGCCTGCCGGAGTGGCGTGTGCGCGGCGCGCTGCGCCTCACCCTGGGCCGGGACACGACGGAAGACGAACTGTGCCGCGCCGCCGACATTCTGGCGGGCATTGCCGCGCGTCAACGCTGAGGATTCAAGCCAATGGAACCGGGGCAGGCGGTGTCACGGCTTATTCAAGAGGGCTGCTGGTCAGCGTTTGCTGAAAAGGGAACGGATGTGAGCGTTGAGAGCAGTTGTCTCCGAGTTACGCTTCAGGAACTCGCGGTGCTTCGTCAGGAACCCGAACTTCCGCTCGAAGCCTTTGAGGAATTTCTCGGCTACTTCAGCGACGGTCCCCTGCGTACACAGTCAGAATATTGCTTCGACTTGGGCCGGGACTGGCAAGTCCTCCGTTTCCTGCTCACCGGCAACGCGGAGGGCGGACTAGAGACCGACGAGATAGTTTTGAATGAGGTCGGCTTCGGGCGCGGCCCCATCCGCTGCTTGTTGCCGCGACCGGTACGAGATGTGGCCGCAGCATTGGGCGTCGTCACAAAGACACAAATACGGGCGAGGTTTGACCCGACCCGTTTGGAGGCGCTTGGGGTATATCCCGGCGGCTGGCTGCTGTACCATAATGAACCGCTTTTGTCACAACGGTTCGAGCAGATTTGGGAGCATTTTCAGGGCATGACCGCGTTCTTCCAAGCGGCGGCGTCCGCTGACGACGTTGTCCTTTCCTGGCTCTGGTAAGATGAAGGTGCCTCTGACAGTGTCAAGCGTGAACCGTTTGCCTTGGCGCATGGCGCGGCTCAGGGATGGGGAAGCCGTTCGCGCGCACCCCGCTTTTCCAGACCTCCGCGAACTCGCGCAGGTTGGCGAGGGCGACTTCGGGGGTTGGGCCGTCCACCGCGCACCCCACGAACTCCACGATCTGGGCGACGTAGCACTCGTCGTCTTCGCTCCAATACACCCTAACCTCGTAGCCATCCATCTTTGTCATCTCCTGTGTAAAGATTTAGAGCAACCCGCACCTGCGCCACTTGGTACGCCTTCGCCTTGCCATCCCTGCGGGGCTGCACGTTGATGAGGGCGGGTACCAGCGGATGCCTGAACGCCCGATGGCTCGTCCCCGTGCTGCCGCTGACCCAGCCGAGCCGCTCCAGGTAAGAGACAAGATCATCGTAGACGATGTTATTGTCTGCCTGGCCCCCGGAAAGCCGTTCCCAAAATTTCGCCCATTTGCTCATGCGCTTCTTTCATTATGACCGTATCACACGACTTCTGCAACATCCGTTCAAGAGCGGTCAGTAGCGGGCGGCGAAGGGGTCTTCCGGGGCGCTGCCGAGGCCGAGGCGGCGCAGGAGGAAATAGAGGGGCAGGGACAGCAGGGCGTTGTAGAGGGCCTCGCCGCCGACGTGGGCGAGCCAGACGCGGAGGGGGTGCAGGGCGACGCCGGGGGCCATCAAGACGTAGGTGATCTCGGCGGTCAGGGTCACGACCAGGACGACGAGGGGCGGGACGATGGGGCTGTCCCGGATCACGAGGCGGTGCAGCAGGCCGGCCATCGTCCCGGCGAGGATGCGGCTGGTCAGCAGGGTGCCGAAGGTCGCCGGGACCAGGGCCGCCGTCAGCAGGCCCGCCCACAAGCCCAGGAGCGCCGCCCGGCCGCCGCCGAGCAGAACGCCCGCGCAGGCCAGGGTCAGCAGGATGAAGTCCGGCTGCGCCGCGCGCACGTGCAGGGCGTGGCCGAGACGCCCCTGCAGTACGGCGGCCAGCAGGAGGAGGAGCGCGGCCCAGACCAGGGGGCGGAGGGAAGTCATCGCACCAGAAACGCCTCTTCCAGATGGTCCAGGTCGGCGTCGGGCCGGAGGACGGCCCGCTGGACGGCCAGCGTCCGGTCGGAGGTCACCGACTCCACCACCCCGACCGGCAGCCCCTGCGGGAAGACGGCGCCCAGGCCGGACGTGACGACGCGGTCGCCGGACTTGAGGCCGGCGTTCAGGCGCGGGATGGTCAGGACGAGGCCGTGGGCACGGTCGCCCCGGCAGATGCCGAGGCGCGGGTCCGTCCCCGCCACGGCGGGGCCGGGACGGACGACCTCGGCCCCGGCGGAGCTGCCGGGGTCGGTCAGCAGCAGCACGTCGCAGGAGCCGGGCGTCACGTCCACGACCTGACCGACGAGCGCCCCGTCCGGCGAGAGGACGACGGCCTGGAGTTTGACGCCGCTGCGGCTGCCGCGGTCCAGGGTCAGGGTGTCCGTCTGCGCGTCCGGCTTCAGGGCGATCACTTCCGCCGGGAGCAGGGGGAGCGGCGAGCGCTTCAGGAAGCCGAGCTGGCGGCGCAGGGCGTCGTTCTCGGCTTGGGCGGCGAGCAGCGCCTTGTTCTGCGCCTCCAGGGTCAGCACCCGCGCCTGGAGCGCGTCATTGCGGCGGGCCAGGCGCGGCCCCTGCCAGAGCGCGGCGACGCTGCGCCGCCACCAGCGCGTGACGCCCAGGACGGCCCGCTGCGGCGGGGCCAGGGCGTCATCCCGGACGAGCGCCACGACGGGGTCGGCGCGGCGGGCGCGCTCCCGCTGGTGGTGCAGGAGCGTCAGCCCCGCGCACAGCGCCAGTGCGACCAGCAGGCCCACGACGAGGGCGTCTTTCCGAGTCCGCTCACGCACCCCGGCATCCCTCTCTCTCGGCTACCGGCTCGCCAGCAGGAACCGCTGCGCGTGCATCTCGTCGCGCCGCAGGGAGGGGTTCTTGTGCAGCATCTCCAGATATTTGCCCGTCCCCAGCACCACGCAGGAGAGCGGGTCGGGGGCAATATGGACGGGCATCCCGGTCTCCCGGTTGATCAGCTTGTCCAGTCCGCGCAGCAGCGCGCCGCCGCCCGCCAGCACGATGCCGTGGTCCATGATGTCGGCGGCGAGTTCCGGCGGCGTGTCTTCGAGGGTCTCCTTGACGGTCTCCACGATGGCGCTGACCGGGTCCGAGATGGCGTCCCGAATCTCCTGCGAGGAGACCGTGGCCGAGCGCGGCAGGCCGGAGACCAGGTCGCGGCCCCGGAGCTGCATGGTCGTCTCGGTCTCCAGCGGGAAGGCCGAGCCGATGGTGATCTTGCAGTCCTCGGCGGTGCGGTCCCCGATGAACAGGTTGTAGGTGGCGCGGACGTAGGCGATGATGGCCTCGTCAATCTCGTCCCCGGCGACGCGGATGGAGCGGGCGGCGACGATGCCTCCGAGGGAGATCACGGCCACCTCGGACGTGCCGCCGCCGATGTCTACGATCATGGAGCCGACCGGCTCCTCCACGGGCATACCCGCGCCGATGGCGGCGGCCATCGGCTCCTCGATCACATAAGCGTCCTTGGCCCCCGCCTTCTTGGCGGCCTCCATGACGGCCATGCGCTCCACCTCGGTGATGCCCGACGGGATGCCGACGACGACGCTGGGGTGGACGAAGCCCTTGCGCCGGTGGACCTTCTCGATGAAGTGGCGCATCATCAATTCGGTCTGGTCGAAGTCGGCGATGACGCCGTCCTTGAGGGGGCGGGAGGCGATGATGGAGCCGGGGGTGCGGCCCAGCATCCGCTTGGCCTCCTCGCCGACCGCCTTGACCTCGTTGGTGTACCGGTTGATGGCGACGACGCTGGGCTCGCGCAGCAGGATACCGCGTCCCTGCACGTGGACAAGCGTGTTGGCCGTGCCGAGGTCAATGCCCATGTCGCGGGAAAAATGGCCGGCGATGCGCCGAATGAAATTGAACATGAGGGGCAGTTCGTCTCCTGACATTGAGGGCGCGTCTGCTCAGATCACGCCGTCACCCATTATAGCACACTTTGCGCCGCGCCGTCCGGGCGCACTCGTGGGGGCGGACGCCTAGTGGTAGCTCGCGGCGAGGGAGCCGGCGATGGCGTGCCAGCCGTCGGCGAGGATGAAGACCAGGACCTTGGCGGGCAGGGAGATCACGGTGGGCGGCAGCATCATCATGCCCATGCTCATCAGCAGGGACGACACCACCAGGTCAATAATGACGAATGGGATGTAGATGATGAAACCGAAGATGAAGCCTGTCTTCAGTTCGGAGATGACGAACGCCGGAATGACCACCTGCATCGGCAGCGAGTCGGCGGGGTGCGCGGGGTCGGTGATCGCCGGGGCCGGGGTGTGGCTCATGTCCAGGAACAGGCGCAGGTCGGCCTTGTAGGTCTGGGCGACCATAAAACGGCGCAAGGGCGTCTCGCCCGCCTGGAGGGCCGCCGGGAAGTCCATCTTCTTCTGAAGATACGGCTGCACGGCGTTCTGATTGATCTGGTTGAACGTCGGCGACATCACGAAGAAGGTCAGGAACAGGGACAGGCCGAGCATGACCTGGTTCGGCGGGATGTTCTGGGTGCCGATGGCCTGGCGCAGAAACGACAGCACGATGACGATGCGCGTAAATGCCGTCGTCATGATGAGCAGGGCCGGGGCCAGTGACAAGACCGTGAGCAGCGCGAGGATTTGCAGGGTGTTCGCCACCTGCGCCGGGTTCCGGGTCGGCTCGCTGCCGGGGATGGTGGGCAGGGTCAGGCCGCCCGGCGTCTGGGCGTGCGCGCCTCCGGCGGCCATCAACAGGACAAGCAGGAGCAGGGCCACGGACAGGGACGTTTTACGGAAGTCAGTCATGCGCGTGTGTTCTCGCGGAGTCGGTCCTGCCGGGCGGACAGCAGGTCGGAGAGGCAGCCGTCGGGTATCCGCTCCAGGACGCGCGTCCGGTCGGGTGACGACTCAAGAGACGTCAGGTAGTCCTGGAAGGCGGGGCGGGGCGCGTGCTTGGACTTGGACTCAGCGGGCGGATCGTCCTCCCACTCCCACTCGGTGATACGGGAGACGCCCTGTGCCGTCGCCCCGACCAGGATCAGGGTCCTGCCGTGGACGCACAGCAGGTGGACGGCCCCGCCGCCGGGCAGCGTCTGAGACTGGATCAGGGCCAGCGGGCGGTCCTCGTCCGTGTCCGCGTCTTCGTCCATGTCCACGGCCACGTTCCGGGCCGGGGCGGGCGGGGTCCGGCGCAGGCCGGACAGCAGGGCCACGCCGACCGGGCCGCCCGCGTACCCGGCACGCTTGAGCAGGGTGACGCCGCCGTACACGCCGCCCAGGACGAGGACCAGGGCCAGCAGGGAGCGCCCCGCCTGCGCGGCCGGGTTGGGCGCGTCCGTCCCAACGCCGTCCAGCAGCCCCGGCGCGTCACGCCCGCCGTAGTCCGGGACGGCGGCGGCGGACACCGCCGGGAGGGGCGGAGCGGCGGCACACGGGCCGAGGGCCAGCAGGAAGAGCAGGCCGATAAAACACGGTCTAGGCGGCGAGGGCATTGGACGCCTTCCCCCCCCGCCGGTCGGCGGCGGTGATGATCTCGGTGACGCGCACGCCGAAGTTGTCGTCAATGACGACCACCTCGCCCCGCGCCACCAGCAGGCCGTTGGCGAAGAGTTCCACCGCCTCGCCCGCGATCTTGTCCAGCTGGATGATGGAGCCCGCGCCGAGGTCGAGGATGTCCCGAATCAAGAGGCGCGTCCGGCCCAGCTCCACGGTCACATCGAGTGGGATGTCGCGGACCCGGCCGAGGCCGATCGAGTCCGGCCCGTCCAGCCCGGCGTCGTGCGGGGCCATGTCGAACGCCGCCAGGTCCATCAGCGCCGGGCCGGCGGCCGGCGGGGCCGCCGGGGGAAGGGGTGTGTCGTCGGGTTCGGCGGGCGGGGCATACCCGCCGTCGGCCCCGGCGTCGGCGGCGGCCTCGGCGTCAGCAGCCGCCATCAAAGCGTCCAGTTCGGACTGGGACAGCATACCGCCCCCCACCACATCGTCATCGTCGTTCGTGTCAGCCATATGTGTTCTCCCGGAAAAGTTCGGACATTTGGGACGTCAGGGCGCGTCCTTGTGTGTGACCAGCTCCAGCGGCGGGGAGGTGACTTCCTCCACCTGCACGGCGAGGTTCTTGCCGCGCAGGCCGGTGCGGCCCCGGAACTTGACCTGCCCGCCGATGACCAGGTCCACGGTGCCGAGGCTGCCCGGCGTCTCGTCGGCCTGCGCCGGCACCTGGATCGGCAGGACCTGGCCGACCTCCAGCGCCGCCAGGTCGTCCACCGTGATCGACGTGGTGCCGAGGCGCGCGACGCAGGGGACGCGCGAGGTCCGCAGGCGCTCCGCCAACTGTGCCGTGTACAGGGCCGAAGGTCGCTTGTTGGCGCTCGCCAGCCAGCGCTGCGCGCTGAGCTTGCTGAGAATGGGCTTGATGAGCAGGTACGGCACGCACACCGTCATCGCGCCCTGGTAGTCGCCCATGTGGACCTCGAACAGCACCAGCACGACCGTGTCGTTGCCGGGCACGATCTGGATGAACTGCGAGCTGGTCTCTGTAGAATCGACCTCGAACTCCAGCGGGTGGATGTTGTCCCAGGCCGTCTTCAGGTCCTTGAGCGCCAGGTAGGTGATGTTGCCCGCCAGGGACCGCTCGATGTCGGTCAGGTCGCGCACGATCTTGCCCGCCGCGCCCGTCCCGCCCAGCAGACGGTCCAGCATGGAGAACAGGATGCCGAAGTCCATCTCCAGGATCGCCTGGCCGGACAGGGGGCTGACGTTGAGGATGCTGAGCAGGGAGGCGGAGATGGACCGCATATACTCGTCGTAGGGGACCGGCTCGACGGAGACGACGTTGATCTGGACCTGGGAGCGCAGGTAGCCCGACAGCGACGAGGCGAGGTAGTTGCCGAAGGACTCGTGCAGCAGCTGCAGCGAGCGCAGGTGTTCCTTGGAGAGCTTGTCGGGCCGCCGGAAGTCGTAGGCCTCGTAGGACAGCAGGCCGGACTGCGTGTGCGCGTAGCGCGGGTCGCCCAGCGCGGCCCCGGCGGCGGCGCGGCGACGCCTGTGCAGCGGCAGGACGACGCGGCCCGGAGCGCCGCGCCCGCCCGCCGGCGCGGCCACGGCCGGACGCCCCTCCGCCTCCGGGTCGGGCGCGGCCTCCTCCTCCGGCGTCGCCATGGACGCCAGCAGGGCCTCGATCTCGCTCTGGGAAAGTACGTCAACCACGCGCGGTCATCCTCAGCCGAAAAGCAGGAACAAAAAACAAGAACACCGGACGCTTCGGCGTCCCGGTGTCCTTATTCCACACGACCCTGGGAATCTGCACAGGTTTTGGCGGCGGCCCGGCGGCGGCTACTGGGTCACGAAGTCGCTGAAGTAGACGGTGCGCACGTCCGGCTCGTCCAGGGCGGCGTTGACGTCCTTGCGGATGTCCGCCTTGAGCTGCTCGCGCCCGGCGAGCGGGCTGATCTGGTCCCGCGTCCGGCTGCACAGGGCCGTCAGCACGGCGTCGCGGATGGGCGCGACGCGGTCCTTGAGCGTGTCGGGCGTCTTGCCGGTCTTCGGGTCCAGCTCCAGGGCCACCGTGACCTTCAGGAAGTGGTCGCCGCTGGGATCCGACAGGTTGACCAGGAACTCGTCCAGGGGCATGATGGGGCCGGGCACGGGCTTGGGCTTCTCGGCGGCGCTCTTGCCCTTGGCGGACACGGTCTTGCCGACCACGAACCCGCCGACGATGGCGACGACGGCGATCACGAGGGCGATGATCATGATAGGCGACTTCTTTTTGGCCGCGCCGCCCTCGGCGGCCTTCTCTTCCTTCTTCTCCGGCATGTGTATTCTCCCCGATGTGTGCCGGGCCGATGAACGACCCGGCATGAAAGTGCAGCCGCCCTTCGGGCGAAATCCTGCGTCCGAAGGACGCTTGCTTTACCAATGCCGGGTCGTTCATCGGCCCGAATGATGGCCCGGACATCGGCCTGCGCCTATGTCCGGCGCAGGACCACGATCTCCACGCGCCGGTTGCGGGCGCGGCCCGCGTCGGTGGTGTTCGGGGACAGCGGGTGCTGGTCGGCGTCGCCGACGGCCTCCAGGCGGCCGGGGGCGACGCCGCGCGCGACGAAGTAGCGCAGCACGGTCGTGGCCCGCGTCGCCGACAGTTCCCAGTTGGACGGGAACTGCACGGTGTGGATGGGCAGGTCGTCCGTGTGGCCCTCCACGCGCACGTCGTTGTCCGGCACGGTGTCCAGCACGGCGGCGACCGTCGCCAGCAGCCCAGTCTCCTGGGGCCGCAGGGACGCCTGCCCCTCGGCGAACAGCATCCGGTCGGTCAGCACGGTGACGATCACCCCGCGCTGGTCCTGGCTGACCTGCATGGCCGTCTGCAGGTGGTGGGTCACGATGTAGTCGTGCAGGACCTGGAAGACGCGGTCGAGGCGCTTCTGGTCGGCGGAGACGGCGCTCGCGCGGGACGGGCTGGGGAACGTCGGCGGCGCGGGCATCGGCATCCAGCTGTCGGAGACGATGGAGGCGTGGCCGTCCACGCCGCCGCCCTGCCGGATGACGGTCGGCGTCCCGTCGGTGATGCTGCCGCCGAAGCCGGACCGGACCGAGACGGCGAGCTGCTGGAACTTGGACACGTTCAGGATGGACATGGCGTACATCATGATGAAGAACGCCACCAGCAGCGTCATCATGTCGGCGTAGGTCAGCAGCCAGCGCTCGGCGTTCTCGTGTTCGCCCTCGCCCCCCGATTTCTTCTTTTTGCCTGCCATGGCGGATGTGTCTTCCCTGTGATGGTCGGTGTGGTGGTCGGTCTTCCTACGCCTTCGCCGCCGCCGCCGCCTCGAAGGGCCGGCGCAGCTTGGGCGACAGGAACGACTTCAGCTTCTCCTCGACGATGCGCGGGTTGTCGCCCGCCTGGATGGAGAGGATGCCCTCGGTGATGATCTCGCGCACCAGCACCTCCTCGTGGCTGACCACCTTGAGCTTGTTGGAGAGCGGCAGGAAGATCAGGTTGGCCGACGAGACGCCGTACAGGGTGGCGATGAAGGCCGCCGCGATGCTGGGTCCCATCGAGCCGGGGTCGGACAGGTTGGCCAGCATGTGGACCAGACCGGACACCGTGCCGATGACACCCAGGGTCGGCGCGAAGCCGCCCATCGTCCCGTAGAGATTGGCCCCCTCGTGGTGGCGCTTGCCCAGGAAGACGATCTCGTTCTCCATGATCTCGCGGACCAGTTCGGGGTCCGTGCCGTCAATGGCGAGCTGGATGCCTTTCTTGAGGAACGTGTCGTCCACCTGACGCACTTCCTCCTCCAGGGCGAGCAGGCCCTCGCGCCGGGCCTTCTCGGCGAAGCCGACCAGCAGCTTGATGATGTGGCCGACGTCTTCTTTCTTCGCCATGAACGCCTGCTTGGTGACGTTGGGCAGGTCAATCATGGCGGACAGCGGGAAGCACATCATGGTCGCGCCCAGTGTGCCGCCGAAGACCAGCACGGCGGCGGACGGGATCATCATGGCCTTCAGCTCGCCGCCCTCCATGATGACGGAGCCAATGAAGGCGCCCCAGGCGAGGACGAGGCCGATTATCGTTGCGAGGTCCATAGTGCCTCCCTATTCCTCTCGTTCGGGTCGTTCGGACCGGTCGGCCGCGTGTTCGCCCGTGGCCGGGGGGCGCAGCAGCGGCCCGGCCTCGCGGCGGTACGCCAGGACGCGGGCGACGACCTCCGGCGCGCTCTCGCGCACCAGCAGCTTCTTGCCCGTGACCAGCGTGATGTGCGTGTCGGGCAGCGTCTCGACGAACTCGATCAGGTCGGCGTTGACGATGAGCGCGGTGTTGTCGAACCGGGTGACGGTGATCATGTCTTCCTCCACGGCTTTACTGGACGACGTTGATCAGCGTCTTGAGCATCTGGTCCACGGTGCTGACGACCTTGGTGTTCGCCGAGTAGGCGTTCTGGGTGATGATCATGTTGGTGAACTCGTTGGAGAGGTCCACGTTGGACTGCTCTAAGTAGCCGGTGCTGATCTGGCCGAAGCTGCCGGTGGTCGCCGTGCCGACCTGGGGCAGCCCGGAGTTCACGGTCGCCGTGAAGTCGTTGCTGCCGTCGCGCTGGAGGCCCGCCGGGTTGGCGAAGGAGGTCAGCGCGATCTGGCCCAGTGTGCGCGTCTGCCCGTTGGTGAAGATGCCGGAGATGGTCCCCGTGGAGTCGACGCTGAAGGACTGGAGCGTGCCGGGCGCGTAGCCGTCCTGGCTGGTCGCGCCGGCCGACGAGGCCCCGGAGATCTGGCCGACGCTGCTGAAGTCCAGGCCGATGACCTGGGGCGAGGCCGCGCTGTCGGGCGGGGTCAGGCTGACGCTGCCCGTGGACGAGAGTTCCTTGCCGGCGCTGTCGAAGTAGATCGTGCCCTGGTTGGTGGTCCCGGTGGGCGTGGCGATCAGGGTCCCGGCCCCGGAGGCCGTCCAGTTCCAGGCCGACGCCGCCCCGGCGGGGGCGCCGGTGGTCGGGAGCGTGGTCGGCGAGAACGCCAGGGTGACGCTCTGGGCGTCGCCCAGGGTGTCGTAGACGGTGACGGCGCGCGTGTAGGGCGTGGCGGGCGGGGTGGCGACATTGTCGGCGTTGAGGTTGCCGCTGTAGACCACGTTGGTTGTCTTCGCGGTCGCCTGGAGGCTGCCCACCGGGACGTTCAGCGTGGAGGCCTGGGTGATCTGCTGCTGGGTCGGGACGGTCCCGTCCGCGCCGGCGGTCCAGCCCAGGACGTGCTTGCCGGAGGCGTCCACCAGGTTGCCGCTGTTGTCCAGGGAGAACGAGCCGTCGCGGGTGTAGCTGACGCCGGTTCCGCTGCCGACCATGAAGTAGCCGTTGCCCTGGATCGCCATGTCGGTCGGCTTGGACGTGCTCTGCAGGCCGCCCTGCTGCATCATCGTCGAGATGGCGCCCACTTTGACACCGAGGCCGACCTGGACCGGGTTTGTCCCGCCGACGGTGGCGTTGCCCGCCGACGCGCCCTGGAGGGTCTGCGAGAGCTGGTCCGCGAAGGTGACGCTCCCGGCCTTATAGGCGGTGGTGTTGACGTTGGCGATGTTGTTGCCGATGACGTCCATGTTTTCCTGGTTAGCCTCGATGGCCGAGACGCCGTTGAACATTGCTTGCAGCATGATTGGTTATCCCTTTCCGGTGGTCTGTCCGTGACGGCGTCCCCGGAGGGTCCCGCCGTGGTTCTTGCGCGTGCCCTGAGTCACAGGATCATCGCGCTGTCGATGTTGGTGAAGATGTTTTCCTTGAGCGCCGCCCTGTCCACGGCGGTGATGACGGTGCGGTTCGGGACGGAGACGACCAGGGCCGCCTTGTCCATCAGCACCAGCGACTCGCGCGCGCCCTTCCGGGCCGCGCGGGTCATGGCGTCTCCGAGCCGCGTGATGTCCTCGCCGGAGAGTGTGATCTGCCGGGAGGCCAGCCGCGCTTGGGCGTGGCCGGAGAATTTGACGCCCGCCCGCGCCGCGACCTGGTCCTGCAGGACCTGGCCGAAGCCGGTCCCGCTCGTGGCGGCACGGGTGGCCGCCGGGGCGGCTGTGTCCAGGATGCGGCTGTCGAGGTCAACGCGGTTCATGGGCGTGTCACTGAATCTGGGTCACGGTGGAGGCGTCCACGCTCTGGCCGTTGATGTCCAGGAACGCCTTGCCGTTGGTGATCGTGACGGCGCTGACGGGGCCGTTGACGCCCGCCGCCGCGCCGGTTCCCGACGTGGTGACGGTCTTGCCGATCAGCCCGGCGTTCTCGGAGATCAGGCTGTAGTTGCCGTTCTTGGTCTCGGTCGTGTTCAGGTTGGTCATCTGTTCCAGCGTGGAGAACTGGGCGAGCTGGGACAGCGTCTGCGCCTGGTCCACGGGCTGTGTCGGGTCCTGGTTCTTGAGCTGCGTGATGAGCAGCTGCAGGAACTGGTTGGTCGAGACGGTCTGGTTGCTCGTATTGACCGTGCCGTCGGCGTTCACGTTCGCGGCGGTGCCGGAGGCGTTGGTGTAAGTGATCGGCGTGGACATGGGCGTTCCCTTTCTGCTCAAGTTTCTTTCAGGCGCGGGTGTCCACCCGGCCCGTCAGGATCGAGGCGGGGCCGCCCCCTGGCTCCGTGTCGTCGGCGGGCTGCCCCGCCGGGGCGTTGATGGGCGGAGCCTGATGCTGCCCGCCCTGCCCGTTCCAGCCGCCCTGCGTGAACGCGGCGAACGGCGAGGGGCTGCCCCCGCCGCCGGACGCGCCGCCCTGGGCGGTCGTCCCGGACGCCGGACTGAACGGGCTGCCGTCGCCGCCGCGACTCTCGCGGCGGCCTTCCCCCAGGCCCGCCTGCGACCCGCCCTCGGCGGGGCGGACGGTGACGGTCAGTTTGTCCAGGCTCAGCCCGGCCTCTTTCAAGGAATGGCGCAGTTCCGCCTGGTGCGTCCCCAGCGCCGCCTTGACCGCCGGCAGGTCGGCGACGATGTGGGCCGTGACGTGCGTGGTCGTTTTGCCGTCGGCCTGCCGGGTCGGCGTCATGGTCACGGACACGTTCACCCGGCCCCAGTCCTTCGGGTGCAATTGGACCGTCACCTGGCGCTGCCCGCTGCCCGATGCGCGGGCGGCCATCGTCTGCAGGCCCTCGGAGACCTGGCGCAGCATCTGCGTCCGGTCGGCGGGCGGCATGGCCGGGGCCGCGACGGTACTGGTCTCCGCCGCCCTGGCGAAAGTCGGTGTCGGCACGGGCGGGGCCGACGCGGTCACGCCGCCCTCGGCGGCGGACTTCGTCGGTCCCGGCGCGGTCGCGGGCTTGTCCGGCGTTGCTTTGCGCGTGTCGGCGGCGGACTGGTTCCCCCTGGACACGCCCGCACTCTTACCGGTCCCGTCGCTGGTCTGATTATCGGCAACGGGGGCCGTCTTTTGCAGGATGGGCGCGCTGCCCGTGGGACGGGGCGGGTTCCGGTCCGAGGCCGGAAGCGCCGTGGCCTGGGCACGCGCCTTCGCCGTCTTCACCGATGCCGGGGGCGCGAGGGCCTGCGCGGCGTCGGCGACGAGGGGCGGCACTTCCTGGGCGGACTGCGTGGGGACGCTCGGCACGGTCGGCGTCTGCGGCGTGGACGAGGCGACCGTGACCGGCGTTCCGGCGTCTCCCTCCGTCGGCACGATCACATCCGCCTCGGTCGGCACGATGACGTTGGGCGTGACAGGATTGATCGGAGAAGGCGACTCACCGCCCGGTGTCGGGGCGGCGTCCATCGTCTTCCTGGCTGTCACCAGTGTCGGGTTCTCCGGCACCAGCAGGACGGTGTTTGTCATCACCGGTAATGTCAGGGGCCAGGGCGAGGTATCCTGCGTCTTGCCCTTGTCCTTCGGCTTATCAGCCGTCGGGTCGCTCTTGACGGTCAGGGTCTTGGTGTCGGCGACGAGCGGCTGGGCCGCGACGGTCGCTGCCGCCTTTGTCGTGCCGACAGCAGCCGACGGCGCGGCCTGGCCGACCGTCTGCGCGAGAAGCAGGCCGAACAGGGCGGCGAGGCCGGGCGCGGCGGCGTGGGCCGCCGTCGGCGCGGCCGAATCGGCGGGCGTCGCCGCCGGTGCCGCTGGAGTCAACGGGATGTCGAGAGGCATGGCGTCCTCCTTTCTGTCGTCGTTCCTCCATATCGGCAAAAAGACGGGGGTTTTGAAGGGCAAAAAAGGCCCGCCCGTCCCAAAAGAAGGACGGGCGGGCCACAGGAACGGTCGGAGACGGCGGGGGCGCGAGGCTAGATCGGGCTGAACGTGGCCGCCCAGGGCTGGCTGCTCTGCGTCCCCGCCGCCGTCGGGATGCCGTCGGCCGCCAGCCCGGCGTCCTGATCGTCGGTGGACTGCTCCAGCCTGGCAGGGCCAGCGTTCATGGGAGCATACCCCGTGGACACCAGGCTGCCCTTCAGCCATTTCACGTGGCCGTCACAGAACAGAAAGTTCGACCCGCCGGAGTGTCGTCCCGTCGCGGACACGGCAATGTAGTTGCCATAGTTGTTGTAGGCGGATGCCGTGGCGACACGCCCACCCATCGGGCCGGTCTCCAAATCGAAACTGTTCCCCGTGGATGCCTGAAAGCCGCCGATTCCTGCTCCCGGCGAGAGATTTCCCTGTACCCACGTTCCATAAGCATTTCCGCTGCCATCAATGCCGCCACCTTCATCGGGCGCGGCCAGGTCTACGACGGGCTGCTCGTTCATGCCCGCGAAGGCCGCTGCCGTGGTCTCGCACAGCATCACCGTTTTGGCCGGGCTGGTCAGCCGCGATGAGACCCCGTTCATGTAATAGCTACTCATCAGGTTGGAGTTATAGGCGTAGGAGACGGGGTACAGCGTGACGGAGGCCCCTGCAAGCGTGACGGTCCGTGGTGAGACGGGGTCATCAGGACAGGCGAAGACGCCGGGGCTTTTGACGTAGGGATAGATCGGGCCTGCCCAGATCAAGCCATTGTACGAGACGGCTTGGCTTGGATAGATGCCATCGGGCAGGTCCTCGTCGTTGTCCTGCTGGTACTGGAGGAAGCCGAGGCCGAGCTGCCGCACATTGCTCGCGCAGGTAATCTGGCGGGCCTTCTCGCGGGCGGAGGCGAAGACGGGGAACAGGATCGCGGCCAGGACCGAGATGATGGCGAT
This sequence comes from Capsulimonadaceae bacterium, assembly GCA_965277485.1. Taxonomy (GTDB): domain Bacteria; phylum Armatimonadota; class Armatimonadia; order Armatimonadales; family Capsulimonadaceae; genus JAFAZD01. Next base: position 110,304 of record CBDICZ010000011.1, read on the forward strand.
GACCACAAGCAACTCGACCAGCGTGAAGGCGCGCGCAGGACGGCGGCGGGAGGCGGCGGGGGGCGACATGGGCTTCCGGGTTCTGCGGATGGGATGATCCGCCGGGAGCGACGGCGGCCCGTCGCGGCCATGCCACGTCGAGCGCATAGCGATTGATTATAGCGTCATTTTGACTAAAAATCTGTGAGCCATGTTGCAAATTAGGTACACAAAAAAACGGAGAGAGGCTGGAATGCCTCTCTCCGTCCGTGTTCTTGTTGCCTGTGTCCGGCGGTACTCAACCCACCTTGGCCTTTTCCTCCATGGACTGCCCGGCGTTCTGCATGGACGCGCCGTTGCTGGACGCCCCGTTCTTGGCGTTCAGGGCAGCGATGGCCTTGTCGTAGTCCTCGGTGAAGCGGGCGATGCCGAGGTCGGTCAGCGGGTGATGGAAGAGCTGCTCCAGGATCTTGTACGGCACGGTGGCGATCTGCGCGCCCGCCCGGATGCTCTCCAGGACTTGCAGGGGTCCCCGGATGGAGGCGACCAGGATTTCCGGATTCTGTGGGAACTCGTAAGTCTCCAGCATCTCCACGGCGTCGGCGATGGTCTCCATGGACTCGCCGCTGCCCATGTCGTCCACGCGGCCCACGAAGAAGGACAGGAAGCTCGCGCCCGCCTTGGCGGCAATCAAACCCTGCGCGACCGAGAAGATCAGGGTGCAGTTGAACTTGACGCCCTTCGGGGACAACTGGGCCATGACCTCGACGCCCGCCGGGGTCATCGGGACCTTGACATAGATGTTCTCGTGCCAGGTGGCGATGTCCTGGGCCTGCGGCAGCATCTTGTCGAACTCGTACTCGGTGACTTCGGCGGACACGGCCTTGCCGGGGCCGACTTCTCGGCAAATTTCCAGGACGCGGTCTTTGTAAGCGACGCCCTCCTTGGCGATCAGAGACGGGTTGGTGGTGACGCCGTCCAGAATGCCCCACTCGTTGGCCTTCTTGACTTCATCCAGATTGGCGGTATCAACAAAAAACTTCATGGTGTGCCTCCTCAGCAACGACAGGGCGCGGGATCAGAAACAGACAAAGACTTGCCGTTCAGCGCCCCACCCTATATACCCGTTCCGCCCGGAAAGTCCTTCCCAGTCAGCAGAGGAGAATCCATGCTTGGGGAGCCGCCCGCTGTGACACGGGCGGCGGTCGAAAAGTCGGAAAGGCCGCATCGGCATTTAGAGGTGAATGTTGATGCCGGGCCGACGATACGGGTGATGGTACAGGTACGGGTGACGGTACGGGCGACGGTACAGGTACGGGTGACGGTACGTATGACGGTACGGGTGACGGCGGAAAAAAGGCCTCCTGCCGGGATGCCAGTGGCCGTTGTGCCAGTAAGACACCGTCTCGCGGGCCTGTGGGTGGGCTGTGGTCAGGGCGGCCGTCGGCGTCCCCAGGAGGGCCAACGCCGCGCCAGCCAGTATCACACCGAAGAGTATCGTTTTCATCTTCTCGATCCTTTCGGATTTATACCGGGGTTTCCAACACGTTGATCGGTGTTTACCCAGGCGCAAATGCCATGAAACGCGCTCTTGACCCCCGCCAGGTTGGCAGTATCACCGAAAAACTTCATGGCGCGCCTCCTCAGCAACGACAGGGCGTGGGATCAGAAACAGACAGGGACCTGCCGTTCAGCGCCCCGCCCTAGATACCCGTTCTGTTTGTAAAGTCCTTCCCCGGTTTTGTGTCCCATTGGGCACGACAACTTCTGGCTCTTGCTCACTCGTCCGGCTCGTCACGCAGACGCCAGCGTGTCGGTTTCGCCTCCGTCATTATTCGGTCGCCTTCCGGCGTGTAAAGATAGTTCCTGAACGCAGTACTGCACATCATCACGCCGCCGATTGTGAGTGTGCCGGGTGAACAGGGGCTAGGCACTTCCTGCCCGTCACCGAGACCGATAATCTCCGTGGTTCCACATTCCAGGCATTTAGGCGGGGCCGTGCGCTCCTTGCGCCAGGCGAGGCGGGTGTTGCTTTCCGCTAGTCGCTTCGCCAGGACCCCTACCTTGTCGCGCACCCGGCTTGTCTCCCTGAGAACCCATTCTGCCTTGGCCGAATTGACGTCAGCATAATCGGCAGTTTCCTTCTCAAGTTCTTGAATAGACTCAATCCGCTCACCCTCGACGAACGCCCGGCACCACGCGCACCAAACAGGGTGCTTGTGGACCTCAAGGCGTGAGGCATCTGGGAACTGATAATAGTTGCCGCGTGTCCCCGTGAGCCACTGCACCTCTCCTTGCGGCAAAAACGTGATTTTGTATATCAGCGGCACAGGCAAACCTCCAGCACCCTTACAGCAGTTTGCGCAACCCGGCTTGCTCAAAATGATGGTCCGTGGTCAATGCCTCCAAGATGCCGCGCTCCTGCATCAGCAGAAAACTGACGACATCGCTGAGCGAGTACTGCTCGTACAGCTATTGCGGCAGAGAGGCTGCCGCCAGACAAGGAGGCCATCTGTCATGCCTCTGCCAACGGCTCGCCGGAGGCGATGGTCACGCGCAGGCCCTCTTTCTCTTGGACCTCATCCTCGATCTCCGCCAGCGTCTCGTAATAAGGGAACAAGGGGTCAGGCCAACGCGACGGGCGAACGGGGATGTTCCAATAGCCGTTGCGGAGGTGGATGCGCGCCTCGTCAACGCGCAGAGCAATGTCGCCGATGCGCCTCCCCGTCACATACGGCCGCACGCGCAGGGCGACCTCTTGCGGGGAGAGTGTTTCAACGGGAGTCATCGTTTACCTCCAAAACTTCGAATAGCGTTGTCACGGCCAGCAGTGCCGTTCTGACCGTGGTTGGGTCTACCGTCTTACCGGGCCGATAGTCCGCGTCCTCACGGAAGTTCCGCAGGAGGCGTAGGATGCGGGCCGCCGTGCGCCGTGCCGCCGGGGTGAAATCGCCGTTGTTCTTGACCAGGTCCGGCAACTGCTCGTGTGATGGGTTGTTCCACCCGTTCGGAAAGTTTGCCGCGTCCCCATGGGCGATACAGACTGAAGCCGCCGCCTGATAAGCCGCGTAGTAGATGCGGCTGACACAGGAGCGAACATCTGCGCTGCCGCGCAGAGACTTCGCCGTGTCCAGCGTCACAAGGGCCATCTGCTTCCAGAGATGCGCCGCGTCCATTGTCCCACCCTGTATACCCGTTCCGCCCTGGAACCCTTTCCCCGCTGTCGTGATTGATCGCGTCACCAGGGGTTGAAAACCCCTGGCTCGTGGGCGAGGACGCCGGGCGTCCTGCGGACGCAAGACAAAGCCACGATGCCCGCCGGCCCGATGTTCCCAATGCCGGGTCCCATGACCTGTCATATCCGCGTCACATCAATCACTGATACCAGAACAAGACAGCGTCACCCTCCCGCGCCGCGTCCAGGTATAGGCCCTTGACTTTGTGGAAGAGTTCCACCAAACGTTCACGGTCCGTCTCACGCCAACCACTACCCGCAAGGGTGTATTTGTTGGCAGGATAGACCTGGGCTTCATTCATCGCACCGGCATTGAAGCGCAGCCGCACCTGTTCATCAGCCACCTCTCGGAGAGCATCGGCGACTCCGCGCACCTCCTCCACCGTCAGAAATCGCGGCGGGCCGTACCCAACATCGATATCGCCAAGCAACGCACCGCCTTCGACCACACTTCCCAGCGGCGGCTCGCCCCCTTCAACCCTCCCCGTCAGAAGGAAGTTGAGGGCTTGATGCTCGTTCATCACGTTCAGGTACCGGCCATCGGCTTCGAGGCGGTTCAAGTCTTCTTGGTACGCTTCCAAGGACGCTTCATAGTCATCATCGTCTACGTCTTCGGCCAGTCCGAAGAAGGTGTCGAAGAAGGGCGAGTCGTTGTGCAGGCGGTCAAGTTCCTCGGAAGTCACGCGGCGGTATAAGGCATCAACGGACATCGTGTTCTCCACTATCACGGTCACCCGTTGACCCCTCATCTTCGTTACCATGCATGGTCATCGGCGTACTCGTGGACGAGGTCGGCGTCTATACGCTCATTATCGGCAGAATGCGGATCGCCGCTCCGGGCGGCACCGGCGTGGCGACGCGAACGCTGACGCGCGGCCTCCTGCTCTGCCATGATTATACCGCCGAAGGGCGTCTCAGGCAGGCCGAGGCGATGACAGTTTTTGGCGGGCGGCGCGGGCGTGGGAGAGGATGGCGGGGGCGTCGAGCGTGGGCCAGTGGCCGTTGTCGTAGAGGACCTCGCCGTCAACAATGGTGAGGCAGACGTCGGCGGCGCGGGCGGCGTAGACCAACGCGGCGTAGGGGTCCGTGGCGGGGGCGGCGTGGGGAGAATCCAGGCGGACGGCAATCAAATCGGCGCGCTTGCCGGGGGTGAGGGAGCCGGTCACGTCGGCGAGGCCCAGCGCCTCCGCGCCGCCCAGGGTCGCCATGCGCAGGACTTGGGCGGCGGTGACGGCCCCCACATCTTCGCGCACGGCGCGCTGCATCAGGAGGGCGAAGCGCATCTCTTCCCACAAGTCCAGCGTGTTGTTGGAGACGGCGCTGTCCGTGCCCAGGGCGACGCGCAGGCCGTCGGTGTTGAGCCAGTCGGCGAGCGGCGCGAGGCCCGCGCCGAGCTTGGCGTTGCTCTTGGGGCAGTGGACCACAGACGCGCCGCAGCGGGCGAGGAGCGTGATGTCATCGGGCGTCTGGTGGACACAGTGGACGGCGAGGCTGTACGGCCCCAGCGCGCCGAGATCGGCGGCGTAGCGGGTCGGGGTAACGCGGGGCGCGGCCCAGGGGATGCCGCGCCGGGCGAACATCTCGGCGAACTCCCCCGTGCCGTGCTCAGTCAACTCGCTCTCGGCCCCGGACTCGGCGACGTGGATGCTGGTCGGCAGGCGTTCCTCAGCAATGTAAAGGTTGAGTGCCGCCATCAGTTCGGGCCGGACGGTGTAAAGGGCGTGGGGGGAGACGCCGACGCGGACACGCGCGGAGGCCAAGCGCCGGTGCGCGGCGATCTTGGCCTGGAGATCGGCCATGATCTCCGGGACGGGCTGCCGGGGGTCAATCCCGAAGACCTCCTGGAAGATGACGGCGCGCAGGCCGGACTCGACGGCGACGGCCAGGGTCACCCCGGCGTCGGTGTTGTCGCCGATGGTCGTCGTCCCGGCGGCGAGGCTCTCCAAAGCGCCCAGCCGGGCGGACCAGAGCCAGTCGTCGGCGTCCCGGGACATCTTGGCGGCGTAGAGAGCGCGCACCCAGGGGAAAAACGGCACGTCTTCCAGGAAACCGCGCAGGGCGGTGTATTCCAGGTGCGTGTGCGCGTTGACCAGGCCCGGCAGCAGCACGGCCTCGCCGAAGTCTCTGCCCGCGCCTTGAGAGGCGCGAACGGCGGCGATGAGTCCGTCTTCGATGACGACCTCGCCGTGTTCGATGGGCGGGCCGTCCATCGGCAGAACCCAGCGGGCGGCGTAGGTCTGAACGCTCATACTCCCAATTCTGTCAGATAGCGCCGGAGCGTCAGCGCGTACTGCGGGAAGGCGACTTCGGGCGGGTCCAGCGCAGGTATCCAGCGCTTTTCCCACTCCAGGTTCACCCAGCCGTCGTAGCCGCCGTGGACGAGCAGGCCGAGCATTTCTTTAATCGGCACGTCGCCCTCGCCCAGCAGGCAATAGGTTCCGCCGGGGACGCTGTCCTTCACATGGGTCTGGCGCACCCAGGGACCGAGGGCGTCCCAGGTCTGCTGTGGGGTCTCGCCCTGCCGGAACGGGTGGTGCAGGTCCCAGAGCGCCCCGGCGTGGGGGTGGTCGGCCAGGCGCACCGCCTCGGCCACCCGCGCGCCGGTGGAGTAGGCGTCGTGCGTCTCCAGGACGACGGTGACGCCGCCCGCCCCCGCCGCCTCCTCACCGAGCAGGCGCAGGCGCTCGGCGACGCGCCCGACGGGTTCAGGCCCATCGCCGCCGAACACGCGGACGAACGGCGCGTTCAGCGCGGCGGCGAGGGCAATCATGCGCCGGGCGTGGTCGCGGCTCTCCGGCCAGGCCCCATCCTCGGCGTCGGCCATGCGGGCAGACGAGTCAATGCCGCAGACCTCGAGGCCCGCGTCGCTGAAGGCGCGCCTGGTTTGTTCGGTGGCGGCGGGGGTGGCAAAGTGCGGGGACTGCGACAGGTCCAGGTCGGGGCCGAGGCCGCGTAGCTCGATGCCGTCGTAGCCGTAGGAATGGCAGCGGGTCAGAATTTCTTGGAGCGTCCAGTCGGGACAGCCCAGGGTGGTGACGCCGAGTTTCATGTCAATCCTCCCGTCGGTGTTTGAGGTCCCAGCACCCGGACATCCACGGCCCGCATCCCGGCACGGCGGGCGGCCTCCAGGCCGGGGTCGCCGTCCTCGTAGACGATGCAATCGGCAGGGGCGACGCCCAGGCGTTCGGCGGCGAGCAGGAAGATGTCCGGGGCGGGCTTGCCGTGAACAACATCATCCGCCGTCACCAGCGTGTCGAAGAGCGAGATCAGCCCGGTCGCCGTCAGCGTCTTCTCGACGACGGACCGGATGCCGCCGGAGGCGACGGCCAGGGGGACTTTCCCGAAGTGGGCGCGGGCGATGTCGGCGACGGCCCTGATTTCCGTGACACTGGCCACCAGTTCGACGTAGCGCCGCTCCTTGTCCATGTGTGTCCGGGCCACGTCCATGGTGTACCCGAAGTCGCGGTTCAGGTCCGCGATGATCACGTCCGTGGGGACGCCCGCCATCTGATAGAACCGTTCCTCGGTGATGTCTCCCCCGGCGGCGCGCAGGGCGGCGACCCAGGCCCGGAAGTGTGTCGGCATGGTATCCGCTAGCGTCCCGTCGCAGTCAAAGATCAGCGCCTTGTACGGCTCCGGCGGGGCAATCAAGTCAATCACGTTGGGCATGGCGCGGCCATTATACCCGGTTTTCAGTAGGGTCCCAGGAACCGCTCTCCGTTGAAGTGGATCATGTGGGTGGGGTCTTCCGCCGCCCAGACTTCCGTTTCCCAGGAAATCTCCGTCAGGTACTGGGTCATCGCGCGGCGACTCAGAAATGACCGCCCGGCGAGAGTGAGATCGTCCTGCCCGGCGCGACAGTGACGGGGATGCGGGCCATCTGCCGCTCCTGAGCGTAGCGGGTCTTCAGCGCTTCCACGGATGCCAGGTAGGCAGCCAATGCCCGCTCCCATTCCTCGGCCCCGTAAGAGCGTAACAGGTCCAACGCGCTTGTATCAATCTGATAGACGAACTGCCCGCTGTTCACGGGGCGGTCAGGCTTGTCCGGGTTGGGAACGGCGAGTCCGGCATCCAAGAACTGATGCATGGTCTGCCGTCGAACGGTCTCGCGGGTGTTCGGGGCGTACCGCTTGCCGTACTCCTGCTCCATGAACTCCATGATGGGAGTGATGCCGCGTAACGGGTTATCGGCATTGCCCCAAGCATCGTTCGCCCTGACATTGACTAATGCCAGCAGCGTCAACGCGGAACGCTCGTTGAGTTGAGATCGGGGAAAGCCAAGCAGTTTTAAGATGTTTAGGGCTTCCGCGATGCGTTTTTTTGTTGCGATGGGGTTCGCCTGTTCATCATCCGGCATGGTGAAAAATTCCTGTTCGATGGCGCGGTCTATCTCATCCTGAGCGGCATCCGGCCGCGCACACCTCCGGCCGAGCGCTTTCAACTGAAGCTCCGTCGGATATCGGAGACTGCGGAGGTCCGTCGCGTTCACCTGGGTGTGGCCGCTGAACTGACGGAAGAAAACATCCACGAGGGTTGAGTTGAGAAACACGGACAGTCCCCGAGCAAGGTCAGGGTCAAGCCCGTGTCCCCCTCGATGATAGTAATTAAGGTGGTTTTCCAGCCCGATTTGATCGCCCGGCAGGATTCCAGCCGTCAGCAGCGAGGACACCACGCGCTTTGTCTCTTCTTTGGCAGAAAAGCGCTTGACGAGAACGTAGTTGCCGTTGGGAACCAGGAGCGGTTCTGTCTGCGGGCTGATTGCGAGGGCCTGCGGCTTCCGGGTCTCTTGGGGCCAAGTGATGGTGCCGCCGTCCAAGTGGACGGGATAGATCAGCGGCGCGGTTCCCGACTCGAAATCACTACGGAGGGACGTCCTGGCCCGGAAGTCCACCACGCGGCCCGTCGAGACGGTCAGGCCGACTTCGGAGAGCAGGCAGGTGAAGCGTGTCATCCGGGAGACGATCTGCTGACCCACATCGTCGGGTACGGCCCTGATGAAACGCTCCCCGTCATCAGAGCGGACGACCTGACCATAGGGCAGGTCGCGCCACAGGATCAGGTCGTCCTCTGCCCCGTCGCTGGATGTCACGGAGACCTGTGCGGGTTCTTGTTCGCCTTTGATTGTTTGGAGGATCATCGTCTCCTGAAGAACATCATCTTCCCGGAACGCCTCCTCGCGGGACTCGAACAGGTGGAGACGGCGCAGGCTGGTCTCACGCAGCAGAAGTTCACGGAACGGGCGGAAATACATCCCGTTGCAGAAGCTGCGCGGCGTGATGGCGATCAGTTCCGCGTGCGGGGCAAGAAGCGGGATCGCGGCGGCGAGAAAGCCGGCGTAGAGGTTGCTGGTCTCGATCCCCATCCGGCGCAGCAGACGCCGTTCTTCAGAACCGGCATGAATCTTCCGGTAGGGCGGGTTCAGGATGGCAAGATTGAAAGCGGGCCTGTCAGCCTCGGCGAAGAGACTGTTCTGCGTCAGCCGCGCGGCGTCTTGAAGAAAATCCATCCGCCTGATGTCAGCGGAGAACGCGACACCGGCTTCGTGGCATCGGCTCTGACAGTGGCTGACCGTTTCGGCGAGGTAAGGCGCTAACACGGGATCAATCTCGTAAGCCGTGACCCGTATTTCCAGAGGCCGCCGGTCGCGCGAGCAGAGTTCCGCGACGCAGGCTGCGAACAGGGAACCGACTCCGGCACCGGCATCAAGAAGGTGAATCGTCTCGGTGGGCGTCTGGATCATGGAGGCCATGAAGAGCGCCATGGCGGCGGGCGTGAAGAACTGCCCCCGCTCCGCCCGGCGGCTCTGATCGAGGCGGCGTCCGGCCTCCCGGCGCAAGCGGTCTACGCATCGCATCAGATCGGCGGCGGCCTGGGGAGGTGTCTCCCGCACGTGCAGGGTCGGGACACTCAGGCGATGGTAAATCGGGGTGGCTTCCTCCATAGGTCAGAGAACCGCCAGGCCGCCGTCGGGGGCGAGGGTGGCGCCGGTGAGGAAGTCGGCGAGAGGCGAGGCGTAGAAGAGGGCGATCTTGGCGACGTCCTCGGCGACGGCGAGGCGGCGCAGGGGGGTCTGCCGGGTGACAGAGTCTTTGAGTTTGCCCGGGAGGCCCTGCGAGTAGTCGGTCAGGGTCATGCCGGGGGAGACCAGGTTGACGGTGATGCCGTGCGGGCCGAGCTCACGGGCCAGAGTGCGGGTGAGGCCGATCAGGGCGCTCTTGGCCGTGGTGTGGACGATGTATTCGGGCGCGGGGCGCTGAACGAGCGTCGCCCCGAAGACGATGATGCGCCCGCCGCCCTGCCGCGTCATGTGCGGGACGGCGGCGCGGGTGGGGTTGACGGTCGCGCCGACGACGCCCGCGAACTCCTGGGCGAAGTCGTCCCAGGTGGCCTGTTGAAAAGTCAGGTCGGCGGCGAACGACGCCGCGTTGTTGACCAGGATATCCAATCGTCCGAAGTGGGCGGCGACGGCGTCCACCATGGCCGACGTGTCCGGCGGGTCGGTCAGGTCGGCTTGGACGGCGTAGCCGCCGATCTCCGCCGCCAGCCGCTCCGCCGGTTCCCGGCTGTTCCGATAGTGAACGGCGACCCGCGCGCCCTCCTGGGCGAACAGGCGGGCGACGGACGCGCCGATGCCGCGCCCGGCCCCCGTCACGAGGGCGACTTTACCGTCCAGCAGCATCGTGTGCCTCCAAGATGGCCCGCAGGCGAAGGAGTTGGTCGCGCAGGGCGTCCGGGTCGTTGCGCGTCAGTGTCACGCCGTTTCCTTCCAGATCCTTGAGTCCGCCGTATTCCAGCGCGACGGTCTGCAAGCGGGGCAGGCGGGGCAGCAGGCGTTGGAACAGGGCGTAGTCTTCGTCTTCCAGCGGCAGATGGCGGTCACGCATCCCATCGGCCTCCAGCCGTGGGCGGGAGAGATGCGCCTCGATGACACGCTCCAGGGGCAGGGCGTCCAAGTACGGCCCGAAATCATGCCCCGTGTGTCCGGCACTGACGCGGGCGTGGGCGAGGTCCAGCAGAAAATCGGCCCTGGTCCGCCGGAGCGCCTCGCCGATGAACTCCGGCGCGACGACCCGCACATCGGACTTGCCCCAGGGGAAGTAGGGGATGTTTTCCAGCAGGATGCCGCCGCCTGTGATCGCGCGCAGAGCCTCGGCGTTCTCTGTAAAGCGAGTGAGCATTTGCTCGGACGACGGCACATCGTCGAAGTCACCGGCCTGCACGTCCAGGTGCGTGGAGAGATACGGGCTGCCGCTGACGGCCATCAGCTCGCGCAGGAGGTCCGGCTGGGGGACGGCGCGTTGGCCGATCCAGAAGTCCAGCCCCCACCCGTGCAGCAGCACCGGATGGTATGGGCGGAAGGCCGCGACCTCCCGGCGGGAGTTGGCGCTGAGCGGACACTTCACGAAGTCCAGCGGCAGGTCTTGCGTTTCCAGCAGACGCAGGAGGATGGGTGAGCCGTTGGCGGCGAGGCGAATCATGGAGTTACCGAGCCATCTTGAGCTGGACCAGCTCGCGGGGCAGGACGAAGGCCACGTCCTCATCGCGCACGCGCACCTGCTCCACGTCCCCCACCCCGCGACGGCGCAGGGCGTCCAGCACCCCCTGGACGCGGTCTTCGGGGGCGGACGCGCCGCTGGTGACGCCGACGGTGCCTGCGCCCGCCAGCATGGCGTCGGTGATGTCCTCCGCGCCGCCGATGAGAAACGCCCGCGCGCCGAGGGACTCGGCAACCTGGCGCAGCGACTTGGTGTTGGAGGAGGTCTGCGAGCCGATGACCAGCACCACGTCGCTACGGGGCGCGATGACCTTGATGGCGTCCTGCCGGTTCTGGGTGGCGTAGCAGATGTCGCCGGTCGGCGGGTCTTCCAGGCGCGGGAACCTGGTCTTGAGGGCGCGCACGATTTCGGCGGTCTCGTCAATGGACAGCGTGGTCTGGGTCAGGTAGATCAGCCGGTCTTCGGGCGGCTCCGGCAGTCGGGCGACATCGGCGACCTCGCAGACCAGGTGCAGGCGGCCCGGCGCTTCGCCCAAGGTCCCCTCGGTCTCGACGTGGCCTCGGTGGCCGATGTAGAAGATGCCGTAGCCGCGCCGGAGGAATTTATGGACTTCGAGATGGATTTTCGTCACCAAAGGGCAGGTGGCGTCAATGACTTGGAGTTTGCGCGCGGCGGCCTCGGCGCGGACGGCGGGGGAGACGCCGTGGGCCGAGAAGATCAGCACGCTGCCTTCGGGCACGTCGGCCAGGTCGTCGGTGAAGACCGCGCCCTGGCGGCGCAGGCCCTCGACGACGTGTTCGTTGTGGACGATCTCATGGCGCACATAGACCGGCGGCCCGAAGATCGCCAGGGCCTGCTCCACCACGTCAATGGCACGGTCCACGCCCGCGCAGAACCCGCGCGGGGCGGCGAGTAACGCTTTCATGCTCCCATTATACCTGTTATCCCTGTTCGTCTACGGGTAGATGCCGCGCAGGTGGATCGCGTCGGCGACCCGGCGGACGCCGACGGCGTAGGCGGCGGTGCGCAGGTCGGTCTTCAGCCGCTCGGCGGCGTCCCAAGTTTCTGAGGCCGCGCGGGCGAGGATGCGCGCGAGCCGTTGGTTGACTTCCTCCTCGGTCCAGAAGAAGGATTGGAGGTCCTGCACCCACTCGAAATAGGACACCGTGACGCCGCCCGCGTTCGCCAGCACGTCCGGGACAAGCGCGATACCGCGCCCCTGCAGGATCAGATCGGCGTCGGGCGTGGTCGGGCCGTTCGCGCCCTCCACGACCATTTGGGCCCGAACACGGTCCGCGTTGGCGCGGGTGATCTGGCCTTGCAGGGCGGCGGGCACGAGGATGTCGCAGGGCAGTTCCAGCAGGGCGGCGTTGTCCACGGGGTCGGCGTCCGGGAAGCCGACCACGCCGCCGGTGCGGGCCGCGTGGGCAAACAGGGCGGGCACGTCCAGGCCGTGGGGGTTGGTGATGCCGCCCTGCACGTCGGAGACGGCGACCACGTGCGCGCCGCGCGCGTGGAAGTTGCGGACGGCGGAGCCGCCGACGTTGCCGAAGCCCTGCACGGCGACCTGCTTGCCGTCCAGGCTCTGCCCCTGCCGCTTCAGCGCCTCCTCCGTCACCAGGACGACTCCCAGGCCGGTGGCGTCCACGCGCCCCTCGGAGCCGCCGATGGCGACGGGCTTGCCGGTGACGACGGCGGGGACGGTGTGGCCGATGTGCATGGCGTAGGTGTCCATGATCCAGGCCATGATCTGCCCGTCCGTGCCGACATCGGGCGCGGGGATGTCGCTGTCCGGCCCGATCAGCAGGCTGATCTCGGTGGCGTAGCGGCGGGTCAGGTCCTCCAATTCGCGCCGGGACAGGGCCTTGGGGTCACAGACGACGCCCCCTTTGGCCCCGCCGAAGGGGATGTTGACCAGGGCGCACTTCCAGGTCATCCACATGGCGAGGGCGCGCACCTCGTCAATGTCGGTGTCCGGGTGGAAGCGCAGGCCGCCCTTGGCGGGTCCCCGGCTGGTGTTGTGCTGCACCCGGTAGCCCGTGAACATCCGCGTCCCGCCGCCGTCCAGCGACACGGGGAAGTGTACGGTCAGCTCACGCTTCGGTTTCTGCAAGACCGCGTGGATGTCGTCATCCAGGTTCAGCACGCGGGCGACGTTTTCCAACTGGCGCAGCGCATTTTGGTACGGGTTCGTCTCCTCGGCAACGGGCGATGGTATCTCAGGCAAAAGTCAGCCTCCGGGCGATAAGTTGGGGACATTATGGCACAGGAGAGCAAGAACCCCCACCGTCGCGGCAAGCCGCGCCACCTCCCCCGAAACGGGTGAGGGTCGGAGGCAGAGGCGGGTTCGTTTTGACAGTTTCGTGCGGCTGTGGCGCGGGCGCTGTAGGAACACCGTCAGAGCAGGGGGAGGGGTGGGTGTCCGGGGCGGGTTCGTTTTGGCCGTTTTCGTTTTGACAGATTTGCGGGGCAGGGGCGTCGGGGGCCGTGTTGTCCAGGGCGGCGGAGTCGAAGCCGTCGGGCGGGCACGGGGCGGACCCGCCGGGGCGGCCCTCGAACAGACGCGGGACCTCGCGGCAGAGCATCTTCACGGCGCTGTCGATCTGGCGGTGCAGCGCGGTCTCGTGGCGCAGCACCTTGTCGAGCTTGTCCAGGCGCTCGTCCTCGGTCAAGTCCGGGTCCTCGAAGAGCTGGGCCTGCCAGCGGTGAAGCCTGCGCAGCCGCCAGGACGCCGCCGCGATCTTCTCCGTGTAGTGGCGCTCCAGCAGGTTCTTGGGGCCGATCTGGGCGTTGAACTCAGCCATGAGGGCCTCGTAGCCCTTCGGGTCTTCGCCGAGGTGGGGCAGGACGATGTCGCGGGCGAAGAGTCCATGGGTGGTGGCGTTGCGGGCGCGGACGGTGTTGCGGGCCTCGAAGGCGGCCCGCTCCCTGGCCTGGGCGGCGGCGTGTTCGTCGGCCCTCTGCTTGAGGTGGGCGTTGTAGGCGGCCTTGTTGGGGAACCTGCGGCCTTCGGCGTAGATCATGGGACGGGACCTCACGTGTGTTTGGATTGGCCGCCCCGGTGCTGTGGATCATCGGCAGAAGGGCCGACGGAGTCGCAGGAGAAAAATACGGGGATTTGGGAAGGGAGGGGATATTGCTCCCGGCCCTAAAAGGCCGGTCTACTCGGAGCAAACCACCTTCGGGGCTGAAAAAATACCAAATGATGCTTGCGCGACTGCTTGGCTGGAAGTTAAGTTCAGCGGACAGGGGGCTTCCACCTGCGGGGTGCTGGCCTGATTGTCGCGGGGCGATGTGGCATATGGGCAGAAGCCGGCAGGGAGTATTTCAAGGGCAAGCTTATGGCGGGGACTGACACTGTGATGGACTGCAAATCAAAATTGTTCCATTGTCGGCTATCATGTATGAGGCTACCCCCGACCTCGACAGTCGAAGGGGCCATGCCGATTGGAGTGCTACTGATAGGCGTTCCGTCAACAGTGAGGCTGACTTGAGAATTGCTTTTTTCCAGTTCAAAAGTATGACTTCCGGAATTATTGTCGGCTCGGAAAGTGGGTACGCCGTCTAACTCAGCCCATTCCCCCATGTCGTCCTGGAAGACAGCGAGGAGCGTACTACCGTCTGGATAAAACACATACAACCCATCAGGATTTGGCGGCCCCGATTTGTTGTAGCTCAAGGTAAAACATAGCGTCCAATCGCCCGCTTTTGGAAATGGGTTGTGGTTCATAAACGTACAAGGGAAACCTGAGTGGTCGTAGAATTTGCCGTTGTTTGCCAGACTTGAATCAAAACCCGGCGGATCATCCTTCAACGCCATCGCACCTTGATTGAACTGCACGGAGCCGCCGTTCTGGTTGATAATCCAGTTGATGCGGCTGCTTGCAGGATTGTGAAAGTCATCCGAAAACACGACACATTGAGGATGATTGATGGTCAAGTGGGAGGGAGCAGCAGGCGGCAAGATGATCTGGGGCGCGTTGCCATCCCACTTTGGAGTACCCACAGCGGTATTAAAATCCTTGTCTGAAAGAAAACGGAACAGGTCCAAAGGGCTATCCAGGTGGTTCTTAACCTGGCAGTTCAGGAGCATACCGGCAGGCGTCTTGTACCGATCAGGCTGCTCTGGATGGGCATAAAGAATCAGCCGCCAGCGGGCCGCCGCCCGATGCATCCCAAGCGCGTTAAGGAGCTGGTAACGACAATAATCTGCCAGCCCCTCGCCCCAAACCGGATTGTCCTGATCAAAATTTGGATGGTGGTGGAAAAAATCGTGACTCATTTCGTGGCAAAGAATACCGAAGTCATTCTCACTTCCCGTAAAATCCTTGATCTGGATGTATGAGCGTTGCTCATACACGTCACCATTGTTTGTAGATACAGTCTCCGTCATATGTTCTGCGAGAGCACCATCGCCCAAACTCGGGTTCCAGTAAATGACAAGACGTTCGCGGTCACCATACTGGCGTTGGAAGGCGGCATTCGGATCATAATTTGTCCACTGGGCGAGAAGGCCATAAGCTCGTTCCAGTAGGTCAGCCAACTGCCCCGGATTGTTTACGCCCGACTCAGGATACCAGCGTGGTTTCCATGCGTTAGCCCAGACGAGAATGATGTCACTGCGTGGATAAATGCTGACATCGGGGCCGGACCGGGCCACAATCTCCGCCTCATAGCTTGTCAACCCCTTGCCGCCCTGGGCCAACACCCCCTGTTGAGTGCAGGAGAGTAGTAGCATGATGGTAAGGATG
The DNA here is from genome assembly GCA_965277485.1 of Capsulimonadaceae bacterium. Taxonomy (GTDB): domain Bacteria; phylum Armatimonadota; class Armatimonadia; order Armatimonadales; family Capsulimonadaceae; genus JAFAZD01. The sequence continues at coordinate 125,765 of CBDICZ010000011.1, forward strand.
AGCGGTAGTTTCGTTGACTGATAAAACACCAATACTGTCCTTCGCTTACGGCTAAAACAGATGCCCTGCGACGGGCTAGACGCCTTACAAATCATCTGCGCTTATGTTTTGTCGCCCGCACCCAGGTCATCTGGTCCCTCCCGAACGGCGGCGGCCTCGTCGAAGTCCAGACGCGCCTCGGCCAGCACGACGGAAAAGGCGGCGTCTGGAGACAGGCCGCGCTGGTCGGCGACGGCCAGCAGGTGTCCTTCGGCATCGGGCGTCAGCGTGAGTGTCATGTCGGCGTTCCTCCCAGTGGGATTATACCCCCGCCCGGCGGCTACGGGGTCGGCGGGAGGGCGGGGTGGGACTGCATCTTGTCAGGGCCGTTGCTTTGTCCCGGCCCGTGTCTGCGGCCCCGGCGCGACTTCCAGGGCGCTCCCGTCGGCGAGGCGGGAGACGTAGAAGCACTGTCCACGCTGAATATAAGTTTGGGGTAGTGGCTCAAATCAGTCTGAGCCCCCTGGGTTGATGTCTGGTCGGTTGGCTGTACTCGCGCAGGAGCAGACAGTTGTCGTGCATCGTGTCGCTCTTTGAGAATCAAAGCGTCCGGCGCACGAAGCAGGCCCGGCGGAAGCGGGCCAGGCGCCAGCGCCCCGTCGTCGAAGGCCAGAACGGGCGTGGCGCAGTAGCAGTAGTAGTCCCGCATTCTGTTCAGCCGTGCGTAGGCCGCCATCTGCCGCTCCACGCTCGGCATACGCGCGATCTCCGCCATCCAGCCGCGCATCTGCTCCTCGTAGCTGACCAGACTCACGGCGACGCTGTCGGGCGGGAGTGCGGCTATTCGGGCGATGATCCGCGCCCCCTCCGGCCCTGCTCGGTCAATCAGCGTCCTGAAACGCGCCGTAGCGCTGCTGCCACCAGGGAATCTTGTTGTTTTCGCCCCCAGCCTTCTCCGTCAGCAGTTGCGCCACCTGCGCCTCCAGCGCGCTCACGCGCTCTTCCAGCGTCGTCGCCATCGTTGCCTCTCCTCGCCCTGCGATTCAGTGTACCCTCCAATCCCGGAGGTATAATGGCGGGCATGGCGACGGGCTTTGACATCCTCATCATCGGCGGCGGGACGGGCGGCGTGGCGGCGGCTTTGGCGGCGGCGCGGGCGGGAAGGCGCGTGCTGCTGTCCGAGGAGACGGACTGGGTCGGCGGGCAGTTGACCGCCCAGGCCGTGCCGCCGGACGAGAACCCCTGGGTGGAGACGTTTGGCGGGACGCGCTCCTACCGGGCGTTCCGGGAGGGCGTCCGGGACTACTACCGCCGTCACTTCCCGCTGACGCCCGCCGCCCGCGCCAACCCGCTTCTCAACCCCGGCGACGGGTTCGTGTCCCGCCTGTGCCACGAGCCGCGCGTCGCCCTGGCCGTGCTGGAGGCGGCGCTCGCGCCGTATGTCTCCAGCGGGCAGGTGACGGTGCTGCTGAACCACGTCCCCGTCGCCGCGCAGACGCAGGGAGATCGGGTGCAGGGTGTTACCTTGCGAAGTTCAGTGACGGGCCGGGAGCGTGAGTATGCGGCCCCTTACGTCCTGGACGCCACCGAGACCGGCGCGCTGCTGCCGCTGGCGGATGTCGAATATGTCATCGGGGCCGAGTCGCGTTCGGACACGGGCGAGCCTCACGCCGTGGACGGCCCCGCGCAACCCGCGAATCAGCAGAGCGTCACGCATTGCTTTGCCCTGTCCCACCACCCCGGCGAGGATCACACCATTGCGAAGCCTGTTCGCTACGATTTCTGGCGTCAGTACCGAGCGCCCTTCTGGCCCGGACTCCATCTCGGCTGGGCGGACCTGCACCCGACGACATTAGAATCCCGCACGTTCTCCCTGTTCGGCCCGTCGGACGACCCGGAGCGGTTCATGACCCGCGACCAGTTCGTCTGGGGCGAACACGGCCTGTGGCACTACCGCCGCCTGCGCCACCGGGTGAACTTCGCCGATGGCGGCCCGGACATCACGCTGGTCAACTGGCCGCAGAACGACTACTGGCTCGCCCCGGTCATTGACGTTCCCGTGACAGAAGAAGCGCAGGCCCGCGAAGACGCCAAGCAGCTTTCGCTGTCTCTGCTGTATTGGCTCCAGACGGAAGCGCCGCACCCGGACGGCAAGACCCTGGGCTACCCCGGCCTGCGCCCGCGTCCTGATGTGGTGGGGACGGAAGACGGCCTCGCCAAGTCGCTCTACATCCGCGAGTCCCGGCGCATCCGGGCCGAAACCACCGTCTGCGAGCAGCACGTCTCCTCGGCCCTGCGCGACCGGGCCGAGGTCTTCCCCGACTCCGTCGGTATCGGCTGCTATCGGATCGACCTGCACCCGTCCACCGGCGGCGACAACTATGTGGACATCGGCTGCTGCCCGTTCCAGATTCCCCTCGGTGCGTTCATTCCCATCCGCCTGGAAAACCTGCTCCCGGCCTGCAAGAACCTGGGCGTGACCCACATCACCAACGGCGCGTACCGCCTGCACCCGGTCGAATGGGCAATCGGCGAAGCCGCCGGTGCCCTCGCCGCCTTCTGCCTGGACACCGGCACGTCGCCCCGCGCCGTCCGCGCCGACCCTACCCGATTGTCAGACTTCCAAGCGCGCCTCCGCGCCCAGGGCGTCCCGCTGGAGTGGCCGACTGTCACGCCGGTATAATGCCTCCCTGCCTGAACCCGCTCCGGCGAATCTGGTACAATGCCGTTATGAGTGTCACAGAGATCGAGGCCGCCATCACCGACCTTCCGGCAGAGGAGGTCGCTCATCTCATGTCCTGGCTGGCCGACTATCACGCGCGGCTCTGGGATGAACAGATCGCAGAGGATTTGGACGCGGGCCGCCTCGACACCCTGCTGGCCGAGGTGGACGCGGAGTACCAGGCCGGGCAGGCGCGGCCCCTGTGAGCCGCACATGATCCACCTGACCCTGCCCCGCTTCTGGCGGCACTACGCGCAACTCCCCCCGGAGGTGCGGGCGCTGGCGGACAAGAACTACACCCTGCTCAAGTCCGACCCGCTGCACCCGTCGCTCCACTTCAAGAAGGTCGGGCGGCGGCGTGAACTCTGGTCGGTGCGCGTGGGGGAGCATTACCGCGCACTGGGCACGGAGAAGCCGGAGGGCATCGTCTGGTTCTGGATCGGCCCCCACGCCGAGTACGATAGGCTGCTGGCCTGAAGCGCCTCGCTGATTTTTAAGCCCGCCTCCGCGCCCAGGGCGTCTAGACCGAATGGCCGACCGTGTTCCCGGTGTGACAGGCAATGCAGGAGGACGCATGGAAAGACTGAAGACGTATGTTGACGGCGACACACTGAGGATCAGCACCAATGCGCTCGGCTACCTGCCCACTCTGACGGCCCTGACCGCGCTGACAGCGCTCTCTGTGCGCCTATGCTCCCTCCACGCAGCCATGCCGCAGGCGGCCCTCATGGACCTGCGCGGGGCGGCTGCCGCCACGCTGGCCGCTTGTGTGCCCTGCCTCGTGGTCTGCCTGTCGCGCATGAGGCCGCGGGTGTGGGAATTCGACGGCGGAAGGGGGCAAGTTCTCCTGAACGGCCGGCCTGTCTGTCGGCGCGATGAGGTCCGTAGCGTCCACCTGGACCGAAGCCACTACGACATAAACGAGGCGGCGGGCGCGATCTGGGCGCTTTGCCTACGCACGGAGACCAGAGTCAACATTGAGATAGCGCGCGACGGCATCTTCGGTGTCGGGACGCGAGAACTGCAAGAGAAGGCAGAGGCGATCTGCGGGCATCTGGGCGTTGCGTTCGTGATGCCGGACCGCTACGTACCGGGTCGGATCGAGACGCCCGCGCCGATGCCCACGCCGAGACGGTGGGGCGGCAAGATACGCCCGACAAGCCGAGTACACCCGTGGATCACCAGCTCTCCCGCCTCGGTGCTGAACGCCCCGGTCCCTATGAACGGCGAAGGCGTGACTTTTGACGAGTTTGCCGAGGAGCTGGAGAAGTATCAGTTCCGGGATTGGCACTTTGAACCCATTCTCACTTATGAAGGCGACAAGAACGCGCCTTTCAAAGTCTCGCTTGGACGGCTTCCCTGCCAGAGCCTGGGCGTCAAAATCCGTTACACGGTCGAAGACAACGGCTATCCTGGGAGTGGGCGAATGACTTCCCTTCAAGTCAGACGCTTCTTCGACGTGTCCACCGCCGTTGACAGCCCTGAAGGCTGGCAGATGTGGCTGCGCGGCTTCCTCTGGCGTCAGGTACGGTGGATACTGGAACACGAGGCCCGCGAACAGTTTTACTACGCCGGGGGTTTGCCGTTCGACCCACACAAGGCTACGGGCGGCACCCTCAAAGGCAAGACGTGGCGGCGTTGATCCAATGCGTTCCCAACTTCAGCGAGGGGCGGGACGCGGCGGCGATGGGAGCCATCGTGGAGGCCGTGCGGGCGATGCCCCATGTCCGGCTGGCGGACTGGAGCGCGGACGCGGACCACAACCGGATGGTGGTCACGTTCGTCGGGCCGCCGGAGGCCGTTCGCGCCGCCGCCCTGGCTGCTACGGAGACGGCCATTCGGGTGATTGACATCGGCAGACACCGGGGCGTTCATCCCCGGCTGGGGGCGCTGGATGTGCTGCCGTTCGTGCCGCTCAGGGCCATCACGCTGGGTGAATGTGCCGCGCTGGCCGTGGAGGTGGGGCAAGAACTCGCAACCAGGCACGGGCTGCCCGTGTTTCTGTATGAGGCGGCGACGCTGGATGGGCGGTCGCTGCCGTCCGTCCGTAAGGATGCCTTTCACTCCCTGGCCCCTGATTTCGGCCCATCCGTCCCCCACCCCACGGCGGGTGCTGCGGTGGTCGGCGCGCGCGGGCCGCTGATCGCCTACAACGTCACCCTCGCCACCGAAGACTTGGCCGTGGCGCGGCAGATCGCCCGTGAATTGCGGGCGCATCCTGAACTGCCTGGCGTCCGCGCGCTGGGGCTGAGGCTGTCATCGCGCGGGCTGACGCAGGTATCCATGAACATCACCCGGCCCGCCGAGACGCCGCTGCTGGCCGTCTTTGCGTATGTCTCCAGGCGGGCTGTGGAACTGGGGGCGGAGGCGATTGGGAGCGAGGTCATCGGGGCGCTGCCGGGGTACGCGGCGTTTGAGGCGCTGAGGGACGCGCTGCGGGCGGATTTGAGGCCGGGTCAGGTGCTGCTGGAGAACTGGGACGTTTCCGGGGAAGAGGATGCCAGGGGATGAGCGCGAGGGGATGAATCCCCCTCGCTACGGAACATCGTCCTGCCGGACGAGAAGAACAGAGGGAAGAGACGATAGCCCCTCTTGTGTCCGCGAGGACACGGTTCCGTAGCGAGGGGGATTCATCCCCTCGCCACCCAGGGGCATTCAGTTCTCGCTCCGGGGGTATGAAACCCCCGGCATTGGTAACGCAAGCGTCCTTCGGACGCAAGAGAAGACAGCAGCAGACAGCTCTCCCGCCCGAAGGGCGGTTGCACTTTCATGCCGGGTCGTTCATCGGCCCGAACACCAATACGAGAACTGAATGACCCTGCTCGCCACCTCTCCCAAGCAGGAGACGCCTGCCCTCGTGCCGAACTTCATGCCGAACTGCCCGGCCCACGCCTGGAGAGGTGCATGCGTCCCCTGATCCGCCGTATCTTCCAAACCGTCCTTGCTTGCGGACTTCTCGGCGCGGCCTGCCGCCCCGGCGTCTGTCAGACAGGCACTGCCGCGCTCCCCGTGCTGACCCTGCCGGACGCGATTCGCCTGACGCTCGCCGACAACGGGCCGCTGAACGCCGGGGCGCGTGGCATCACCGAGGCGAACGACGCGGCGGCGGCGACCCGCGCCGAGGCGCTCCCCACGCTGAACATCCACGCGGACGCCGGGGCGTTGCTGGACCCCGTCAACGTGTACGTCCCGACGGGGTCACTCGGCTCGGTGAACGACGCCCCGTTCCCGGTCAGCAATGCCCGCATTTATTCGGCGCATGGGGCCATCGGGTTCCTCCAGGCGACCCTCGCCCAGCCCCTGACACAGCTCCCGCGCATCCGATTGAACACTCAGCTCCAGCAGCTCGACGCGCAGGCCGCCGTGGAGCAGCAGCGCGGGCGGCGGCTGGCGGCGGTCGCCCAGGTCCGGCAGTTGTATTATGGGATTTTGGGGACCCAGGACAGCCTGGCGGCGGCGCGTCTGACGCTGGCCTCGGACGAGGAACTGGAACGAACCGTCGCGGACTTCGTCTCCCACAAGACGGCGCTGCAGGCCGACCTGCTGGACGCGCAGGCGCAGACGGACGCGCAGCGGTTGACTCTGACCACCTTGCAGGACACCTTGGACAGCGACCGGGAGCAGATGAACGTGGCGCTGGGCCGGGACATGGCGACGCCGTTCAGCGTCGTGATGCCCGCCGACGACCTCGGGACGGTCGCGCCGGACATCGCCGCCCTGCGGGCGGAGGCGCTGGCGCAGCGCCCAGACCTGCGCGCGGCGGCCCTTCAGGTCCAGAGGGCGGCCCTGGGGCGGCGCATCGTGCAGCAGGCGTCCGTGCCCGATGTCAGCCTGGTGCTGACTTACGCCCAGTTACCCGGCGGGGCGAGCGGGCTGCCGAACCACGTCGCCGCCGTTGGCCTGCAACTGGACTGGTCGCCGCTGGACTGGGGCCGCCAGCGGGACGCCCTGGACGCGCAGGCGCAGCAAACCATGCAGGCGCAGGCGGCGCTCACGGACGCGCAGAACCAGGCGCTACTGGCCGTAGGGACACAGGCCCGGCAACTTGAGGAAGCCCAGGAACAGCTTGTCGTCGCCCAGGCCGGACAGCGGGCCGCTCAGGAACGCCTGCGGGAGATGACGGACCAGTACCGGCAGCGGGCGATCTTGTTGAAGGACGTGATGCAGCAGCAGGCGGCGGCGGCGGACGCGGACCGGCGCGCGCAGCAGGCCATGCTCCAGGTGCTGTCCGCACGGGCGTCGCTGGAGACGGCCGTGGGGGACGGCCCATGAACCCCAGGATGGCTGTGGGCCTGATGGCGGTTGTCGCGCTGACCGGGTGCAGCCACGCGCCGCCGACGCCGACGTCGCCCGCGCCGGTGGTCACGGCGACGGTGGAACTCGCGGGCGGGGACGCCGCGCCGACGACGCGCTACTCCGGCACCGTCCGGCCCCACCGTCAGGTGGCATTGGCTTTTCGGGTCGGCGGCTACGTCCAGAGCCTCCTTCAAGTGCGGGACGCCGGGGCCACTCTCCGCCCCGTCCAGGCGGGGGACACAGTGACGGCGGGGACGATCTTGGCCCGCGTCGGGAGCGCCGATTACCGCGCGCCCGTGGCGGCGGCGGCGGACGCAGCGGCGGCGGCGCGCGCGAACGTCAGCCAGGCAGAGGCCAAGACCGGCGCGGCCCGCGCGGCCCGGCGGCAGGCGCTGGACGCCGTCACAGAGGCCCGCGCGGCGCTGGCGGCGGCCCAGGACCAGCGCGCCGAGGCCGTCGCCGGAATCGGCCAGGCCGAGGCCGCCGTCACCGGCGCGCAGGTGGACGCCGAGTTGGCCCAGGACACGGACCGGCGGACCGAGGCGCTTTTCCAGGACGGCAGCGCGACCCTGCCCCAGCAGCAGCAGGCGCGGGCGGCGGACGATGGGGCCGTCGCCCGGCTGGCCGCCGCCCGGCAGGCGCGGGACGCCGCGCGCGGGCATCTGGCCGAAGCCGAGGCGCAGATCGCCGCCTGCCGGGCGCGCATCACGGAGGCGCAGGCGAGCGTCCAGGCCGCGACGGCGGCGCTGGCGCAGTCCGGGGCCGCCGTCAACGCGGCGCGGGCGCAGGCGGCACAGGCGCAGGCGACGCAGGCCGCGCAGGCGATTCCTTTGGAGGATGCCACCCTGCGCGCGCCGATGACGGGCACGATATTGACGCGCACCGTGGAAGTCGGTTCGCTGGTCGGCCCCGGCAGCGTCGCCTTCACCCTGGCGGACACGTCGCGGCTGGATGTCGTATTCGGCGTCCCGGAGGCGGCGGCCCGACGGCTCCATGCCGGGCAGCCCATGATGCTGACCCTGGGCGACCGCGACGAGATCACCCTGCCCGGCGCGGTCACGGAGGTCGCCCCGGCGGCCGATGTCGGCACGGGCGTGTTCGATGTGCAGGTCACGGCGGCCAACCGTTCGGGCCTGGGACGGCCCGGCATGACCGCCACGCTCACGCTGCCGGGCGGCGGCGCGGGCGACATGAGCGCGCCCGCCGTGCCGCTCTCGGCCATCGTCCAGTCCCAGGACCGCCCCGGCGGGTTCGCCGTCGTGCTGGTCCGGAGCGCGAACGGACAGACCACGGCCCAGCGCCGCGATGTCGGGGTCGGCGCGACGTTCGGAGATCGAATTATCGTACAGGGCCTCCAGCGCGGCGACCGGGTAGTGACCTCCGCGCCCGACCAGTTGTATGACGGCGAGCCGGTGCAGGTCACGCAGCCGACTTCCGGGGGTGACGATGGCGGTCAGTGACGACGCCCCGGAGGGGACGAAGGGGCGCAACCCGTCGCGCTTCTTCGTGGAACACCGGCAGATCGCGTGGGTGTTGCTCGTGGCGAATCTCGCCTGGGGCTGCTTCGGCTACTTCAGCATGCCCCAGCGCAAGGACCCGGCCATCGCCATGCGCCGGTCGCTGGTCACGGTGGTCTGGCCCGGCGCGAGCGCCCGGCAGGTGCAGGACCTCGTCACGATCCCCCTCGAGCGGGCCGTGTCCCTGAGCAACAGCGTCGCCAAGATCGAATCCGTGTCCCGCCCCGGCGCGGCGTTCATCACCGTCTCCCTGGACGAGTATCTGCCGACGGACATGGACAAGGCGTTCGACGACGTCAAGATCAAGTTGGATCAAGTCCATGGCCTGCCGCCCGGAGCCGGGCCGATCCAGTATGAGAAGGATGTCGGGGACACGGCGGCGCTCACCCTGAGCATCGCCTCGCCCCCGGCGACGCCCCTGCAAGTCGCGCTGCGCGCGGCGGGCATCCAACGGGCCATCCTCGCCGCCCGACGGGCGGCGACGGGTCCGCCCCGACAGCGCTTCACCCTGGTCTACTGCCTGCCGAGTTCGTTGAGCCTGGACATCGTGACGCCGCCCCTGAGGTCCCTTGCGCAGAGATTGGAGGCGCGGGGGATGGCGGCCGATGTGCGGGTCATCGGCGCGCCGGGCTTCGTCGGCCTGGACGGCGCATCGGTCCAGTCAGACACCGCGCTTCTCGCCCAGGCCGACGGCTATTTGGAAGACGACCTGAATTTTCCGTCGCTCCACCCGGACATCTGGGAACCGGCCCTCATTCGGGACCCAGGGACCACGGCGCGTCAACTGGCGGCGGTGGCAGGGCCGGAATACAGCGACCGACAGCTCGACGACGCCTCTGAGCTGATCGGGCGGACGTTCCAGGCGATCCCCTCGGTCTCCAAGGTGACGCGCACCGGGCTGGTGCCGGAGGTGGTCAGCCTCTTCTACTCGCAGGACCGGCTGGCCGCGCTCGGCCTGCGGCCCGGCCTGCTCCCGGCGGCATTGAACGGGCAGAACGTGGCCGCAGACGGCGCGACACTGGACGCCCAGGGGCGGCGGGTGCGCGTCGGCCCGCCGCTTGGGTTTCAGACTCTGGCGGACATCGGCGCCGTCGCGGTCGGCACGACGGCGGCGGGCGCGCCCGTGCCGCTGCGCGACGTGGCGGACATCGAGCGCAGTGACCAGGACCCGCCGCAGGCGCTGGACCATTACGACCGGCAGGACGCCCAGGGCCGCTGGCAGCGGGATCGCGCGGTCACGCTGGCGGTCTATATGCGGCCCGCCGGGGACATCGCGCAGACGGGACGCGCCGTGGACGCCGCCCTGGCCTCGCTGCGGACCCGCCTGCCGCCCGGCCTGATCGTGGCGCGCATCTCGGACCAGCCGCAGCAGGTGCGCGAGAGCATCGGGCTGTTCACGGAGACGCTCTGGCAGGCGGTCGTCCTGGTCATCCTCGTCTCGCTGATCGGCTTCCGGGAGTGGCGCTCGGCGCTGCTGATGGCCTGCGCCATCCCCCTGACTCTAGCGATGGCGCTGGGCCTGATGGCCCTGCTCGGCATGGACTTGCAGCAGGTCTCCATCGTCTCGCTGATCATCGCGCTTGGCCTGCTCGTGGACGACCCCGTGGTGGCCGGGGACGCCATCAAGCGGGAGCTGAACGCGGGCCGACGCCCCGATGTCGCCGCCTGGCTGGGGCCGACCAAGCTGGGCACGGCCATCGCCTTCGCCACCCTCACCAACATCGTCGCCTACCTGCCGTTCCTGACGCTGAAGGGCGACGCGGGCCGATTTCTGTTCTCCCTGCCGGTCGTGATGACGTGCGCCCTGGCCGCGTCGCGCGTGGTCTCGCTGACGTTCGTGCCGTTCCTGGGCCAATTCTTGCTGCGGGCCGCGCCGGAGAAGAACCCCCCCGCCCCCAATTCTGGGGGGACCAACCAAGGAGGGCAGCCACGGGGGGCTGCCCCTACCTCCGGCTCCCCCAGAATTGGGGGCGGGGGGGGCAACTTCCAAGCCCGCTACCGCCGCGTCGTCGCCGGGTGTATCCGGCATCGCAAGGCCTTCGTCGGCGGCTCGCTGCTGCTGCTGGCGGCGGGGGGCATCGGGTTCGCGCAGCTTCGGCAGTCGTTCTTTCCTTACGATTCGCAGTACCTGTCTTATGTGGAGATCAACCTGCCCGAAGATGCGTCCCTGGCCGCGACGGACCGGGTGGCGGCGCGGGCCGAGCGGATCATCGAGGACGTGACGGCGCGGGCAGGCGTCCGGGAGGGGACGCCGGGGCATCCCAAGCGTGTGCTGGTCTCGCTGGCGGTGTTCGTCGGCCATGCGTCGCCGCGCTTCTGGTTCACGGTGTTCCCGCAGGAGCCGCACCCGAACTACGCCATGATCGTGGTCCACATGGCGGACAAGGCGGACACGCGGCGATTGCAGTTTCGTATCCAGGACGCCCTCACCGCCGGAATCCCGGAGGCGCGGCTGGACGTTCACCAGCTGGAGACCGGGCGGCCCATCGGCATCCCGGTGGCCCTGCGAATCACCGGCGACGACCCGGTCCGGCTGCGCCAAATCGCGGACTCGGTAGAACGCATCTACCAGGACATCCCTATCGCCGCCCGCGTCCGCGACGACTGGGGTTCGGACGGCCTGCGCCTGCAAGTCCGGGCCGACCCGGACCGCGCCGCGCTGGCGGGCGTGACCGAGCAGGACATCGCGGACGCCCAGGCCGGACTCGCGGGCGTCCCGGTGGGCGTCCTGCGCGACGGAGACACGCAGATACCCATCGTCGCCCGCCTGCGCCTGGCCGACAGGGCACGGCTGACAGACCTGAACGACCTCTACGTCTTCTCATCTCGGGGGCCGCAGCGCGTGCCGTTGAGCCAGGTGGCGACGGTCACGCCGGTATTGGAGCCGCTGGTCCTGCGCCGCCGCAATCAGTTTCCGTGCATCACCGTGTATTGTTTCCCGACCGAGGGCCACATCGCCTCGGAGGTGGACGCGGCGGCCCAGTCGGCGCTGGACCGATTGGCGGCGACTCTGCCGCCGGGCTACAGTATTGAACAGGGCGGGGAGATCGAGGAGCAGAACAAGGCGTTCCTGCAACTGGTCGGCGTGATGGCCATCTCAGTGGCGTGTATCTACCTGGCGCTGCTGTTCGAGTTCCGCAGCGTGGTCAAGCCGCTGCTGGTCTTTGCCGCCGTCCCCTACGGCATGGTCGGGGCGGTGATCGGCCTGCGGGTGATGGGCGAGCCGTTCGGGTTCATGGCCTTCCTGGGCATCATCAGCCTGATCGGGGTGCTGGTCAGCCACATCATCGTGCTGTTCGACTACATCGAGGCCGCGCACAAGCGCGGGGAGGCGCTGGAGACGGCCCTGCTGGACGCCGGGGTGCAGCGCCTGCGGCCGATCCTGATCACGGTGGGGGCGACGGTGATCGCGTTCGTCCCGCTGGCCCTGCACGGCGGGCCGCTGTGGGAGCCGCTGTGCTACGCCCAGATCGGCGGCCTGCTCGTGGGGGCCTGCACGACGCTGTTCCTGGTCCCCTGCCTCTACACGATCTTCGTCCGGGACTGGAAGATTCTCACCTGGGAGCGGGCGGACCAGGAAGTTCAGCCGGACGCGACGGCCTCCAACGTGCCCGCCAGATAGGACGCGCGGCAGGCGTGGCGCTGGGTCTTGCCGCTGGAGGTCTTGGGGATGGTGGCCGTCTTCAGCAGAACGACGGCGCGGGGTTCTAATCCGTGTTCGCGCCGGACGTGCCTTCGGACTGCGGCCGTCACGTCCGCCGGGTCCAAGTTGTTCAGGGACTGCCGCTCCACCTCGCCCACAACGACTAAGGCTGGGCTTCCATCCTCGGTGTCCACGGTGAAGGCGGCGACGGCGGACCGACGCAACGCCGGGTGGGCGGCCTCCACGGCGGCCTCGATGTCCTGGGGCGCGAGGGCGCGGCCTTCAATGCGCATCGCGTCGGCCAGCCGCCCCGTCACGAACAGCTCGCCTTCGTACAAGAACCCTATGTCGCCCGTGCGCAGGAACGGCCCGTCGCCGGTCACCAGATGTGCTTTGAATGTGTCGTCGCTGAGGGCGTCATCGTTCCAGTAGCCCGCCCCGACGTTGTCGCCCTGGACCCAGAGTTCGCCGACGTGGCCGGGCGGGCACGGCGTCCGACCCTCCAGGCGAACGATCACGATGCGCTGCCCTTCCGGCGGCGTCCCACTGGGGACCAGATCACGCCCGCCGTCATCACCCTCCACGGCGACCGCCAGGCCGCTTTCCAACTTGGCCCGGTCGAAACGCCGCGTCTGGGGCGCGTCGCCGCGCGGGCCGCCGCAGACGAACAGCGTGGCTTCGGCCAGGCCATAACAGGGCGACCAGGCGCGAGCCGAAAAGCCGCACGGCGCGAACGCCGCGCCGAACGCCGCCAGCGTGTCCGGGCGGACCGGCTCGGCCCCGTTCAGGGCGACGCGCCAGCGGCTCAGGTCAAGCCCCGCCTTCTGCTCGTCCGTGACCCGGCGGGCGCACAGGTCGTAGGCGAAATCCGGCCCACCGCTGATGGTGGCCCCAAATCGTGACATGGCCTCCAGCCAGCGCAGGGGCCGGTGCAGGAAGGACACGGGGGACATCAGCACGACGCTGGTTCCCTGGTAGACCGGCTGGATCAGGCCGCCGATCAGGCCCATGTCGTGGTACGGCGGCAGCCAGCAGACGCCGCTGTCTTCCTCGGTGACAGCGAACGCAGCCTCGATCAGCCGCATATCGTGCATCACATTCGCGTGGGTCATCAGGACGCCGCGCGGCGGCCCGGTCGTCCCTGACGTGTATTGCAGGAACGCGACCGTGTCCCGATGGATGTCCGGTTCGGCCCAGCCGGACGCGGCCTCGTCGGACTCTATTGTCGGGACCAGGCATTGAAGCGCGCCCCCGGTCTCGGCGCACAGCGCCTGGACGCGCGGCTCCAGGGCCGTGGTGGTGAGGGCGAAACGGGGCGCGGCGTCCCGAATGATGGCCGCGAGCCGCGCGCCGGAGCTGCGGTCCATGCGCGACGGCTGCGGGGGATAGGAGGGGACGGCGACGCACCCGGCGTAGAGGCAGCCCAGGAACGCCGCGATGAAATCGGTGCCGGGCGGGTACAGCAGCAGGACGCGCGCGCCGACGGCTCCCGCCGCTTGCAGCTGGGCCGCCACGGCGCGGGCGTTGCGATCCAGCGCCGCGAACGTCACCGTCGGCCCCGGCGCGCCGTCGTCCGCCAGAGACGTGAACGCCGTCTTCGCCCCCTGCGCCTGCGCCCGCCCGCGCAGGACATCCACCAGTGTCACCCAGCCCATGCGAACGGTCCTTCCTGACCAACCGGGCGTAGTATACCACAAGGGGAGATGACACGTGGGGGCATCAGCCGGGGGTATGAAACCCCCGGCATTGGTAAAACAGGCGTCCTTCGGACGCAAGAAAAGGCAGCAGAAGGCAGTTCTTCCGCCCGCAGGGCGGTTGCGGTTCCAATGCCGGGTCGTTCATCGGCCCGGAAACTGAATGATCCTGGGTTCATCCCTGTATGTTACGGGGAACAGACAGGGAATGCGATGGTGGTTGACTCTGGGGACGGTCGCCGTGGCCGCCGGGCTGGGGGCGCAGTGGGTCGCGCTGCCGGGCGGCTGGCTGATCGGGCCGCTGCTGGCGGCGCTCGGCATCGGGCTGGCCCGGCCGGGACACCCGAAGGTCCCGGCGTGGGCTTTCCAATCGGCGCAGGCCGTTATTGGAGTGTTGCTGGCCGCTGCGTTCAGGCCCGGCGTCCTGTCGCTGATCGCCGCGCATTGGCTGCCGGTGCTGCTCGTCGTCGCCGGGACACTGGGCGTGAGCCTGGGCGCGGGCGCGGCCCTGGCGCGGGCGACGGCGCTGGACCGAAAGACCGCCGCGCTCGGCACATTGCCCGGCGGCGCGAGCGGCATGATCGCCCTGAGCGTGAGCCTGGGGGCAGACACGCGCCTGGTGGCGCTGATGCAGTACACCCGGCTGGTGCTGGTCGTCATGACGGCCTCCCTGATGGCGCGCTTCGTCCTGCGCCCGGCGGGCGCACCGGGAGCGCCGGTCACGCTCCCCCCCGCGACCCTGAGTCCCGGCCCCCACCCCTGGCTCACTGATTGCCTGACCGCGCTTCTGGCCGCCGCAGGCGTATGGTTCGGACGCCTGCTGCGCCTCCCGGCGGCGGCGCTGCTGGGGCCGCTCATTCTGGGCCTGGCCGCCGTGGGCCTGGGACGGCAGCACCCCGCCTGGCCGCCCGGCGTGGTCCCGGCGGCCTATGTCGTCGTCGGCCTCTACGTCGGCCTGCTCTTCGACCGCGACGCGGTCCGGGCGGCGGCAAGACTGCTCCCGGCCGTGCTGCTCTCCACCCTGCTGCTCATCGCCTCCTGCGCCCTCATGGGCTGGGGCCTGTCGCGCGTCACCCACGCCGACCTCCTGACCGGCTACCTGGCGACGACGCCCGGCGGCATGGATTCGATCACGGTGGTCGCCCTGGGCAGCGGGGCCGACGTCTCGCTGATGCTCGGCGTGCAGATGGCCCGCCTCCTCGCCATCGTCCTGGCGGGGCCACTCCTCGCGCGCCGTCTCCAGAGCGGGCGCGGATGACGCATACAACACGGGCAATGCCAGTTACCGTCTACTGTATGGGCAGGAATAGCGAGAAAACGGCACCCGGCGGTTCGCCGTTGGGCGTGTTGGCGGCCCAGAGGCGGCCGCCGTGGGCCTGCACGATGGCGCGGCAGAGGGCGAGGCCCAGGCCGGTGCCGTGGATGACACTGTCCCGGTGACTTGCGCCCCGGTAGAAGCGTTCGAACAGCGCCTCCTCCTCGCCGGGAGTGAGGCCCGCGCCGTGGTCGCGCACGGAGAGAAGAACGCCCGGCATGTCTTGCTCGGTGGGAACGGCGGACAGAAGGATGGGGCCGTCGGGCGGGCTGTATTTGACGGCGTTCTCCAGCAGGTTTTGCAGGGTCAGGGCGATCTGGGTGTAGTCGGCCCGGATCAGGGGCAGGTCGGGCGGCAGTTCCACCTGGACGCGGGCGGCGTCGGCGGGCGGCAGGCGGTCCAGGACCGAGCCGACGACATCGGCCAGGTCGCACCAGTCCTTCGCGGGTGTCCAGGCCCCGGCTTCGAGCCTGGACAGGTCCAGCAGGTTGCCGACCAGGGCGGCGAGTCGGTCCGCCTCGTGGTTGATCGCGCGCAGGGCCTCGGCGCGTTCGCCGTCGTCCCAATGGGCGTCGGGCTGGAGTAGCCCCGTGGCCGACGCCTTGATGGCCGCCAGCGGGGTCCGCAATTCGTGGGAGACCAGGGACAGCAGGGAGTCCTTGAGCGCGTCGGCTTCGCGCAGGGCCGCCGCCTGGGCGGCCTCCTGGGCCAGCGCCTCGCGGGCGATCACCGTCGCCGCGTGGTTGGCGAGGGCCCGAATCAGGCGCTGCTGGGCCTCGGAGAAGGGCCGCCCGTCCCGGCGCGGGCCGACGTGGAGGACGCCGACGCGCGCCCCGGCGGCGTGCAGGGGGACATAGACGCCGCGCCTTTCGCCTTCCGGCACGGGGGGCGTGGTCTCGCGCCACGCCCTGTCCCAGAGACCGGCATCGGGTCCGAAGCCGATGTCCTGATCCTGCGCGTAGGCGGCCTGTGCCATCGTCCGCACGACCTCCTCCTGCCCCTCCTCGCTGCCGATGGGCCGCAGCGGTGCGCCGGGCTGGGGCGCGTGGAACACGGCGCAGCGCGTCGCCTGGCAGAGCGACTGGAGCTGGCCCGTCAGGGCGTTCAATATCTGCGTCGCGGCGACCTCGCGGGTGACGACCTCGCTGGCCTGGAGCAGCGTCCCCGCCTCCGCCTCACGCGCCCGCGCCTGGGCCGTCTGCGCGCGGGCCTGGGCGGCGAGTTGGGCGGTGGAGACGGCGGCGATCAGGAAGACGAGCAGGGAGAGCCAGTCCTTCGGGTCGGCGACGGCGAACGTGCGGAAGGGGGGCAGAAAGAAAAAATTCCAGCACAGGAAGCTCAATAACGCGCCCGCGACGGCGGGGCCGAACCCGAAGCGGATCGCGCAGGCGATGACGACGGGCAGGTACAGGAGCGACGCCTGCCCTTTGTCCAAGTACCCCCGGACCAGCCAGAAGCAGCCCGTCGCCGCCCCCACCCCGCCCGCCGCCCATCCGTACCCCGCCGCCGTGTTGCCCCGTTCTTTCACGCATCCGCCTCAGCCACAGGGATTGTAATTCGTCCAAAGAGCTTCGCTGCGCTTGTCTTTGGTGGAGTGGATGGTGCGCTCCAGCCCGGTCGTCTTGAACCACTTGGGGGCCGGGTAAAGCCGGTCCATCAAATCGCACTGGTAGTTGGAGATGGCGACTTTGCCCTGCACGGAGTTGAGCGAATCAGCCAACTCCTCGTGCTGCGTATTGGTCATCTCGTAGCCGTAGGCGCTGGAGTCGCCGCGCGTTTCGTGCAGATAGGGCGGGTCACAGTAGAAGACGGAGCCGGGGGCGTCGTACAGGGCGATGACATCCAGGGCGGGACGGTTCTCGATCTGCACACGGAGCAGGCGCTCGGCGATCTGGGGCAGCGCCTCCACGCCGCCCAGCCAGCGGCTGACCACGCCGCTCATGCCCGCCCGGCTGGTGTCCTTGCAGTTGGCCCAGCGCCCGATGGTCGCGGTCTGGGCTAGGCCCGTGCGGACCTGGCGGGCGCGGACGTAGAACCGGCGCGCGCGCTCCAGCGGCGCAAGATCAGGCTCCAGGGTGCAGGCGAGGCCGAACTCCTCGCGCGAGAAGGGCGTCAGGCCGATGGCCTCGGTGAGCGTTTCTTTCTGCTCGCGCAGGACGCGGAAGAAGTTGACGACCTCGCCGTCCAGGTCGTTGTAGGTCTCCACGGGGGACGGCGGGCGGTTGAGCAGCACGGCCCCGGACCCGGCGAATGGCTCGCAGTAGTGGTGGGCAGCGGGCAGCAGGGGCAGCAGCCAGTCGAGGTGCGAGAACTTGCCGCCGTACCAGCCGAAGGGGATGAGCTTGCGGCGGGTCAGCGTGGCGACGAGCGGCGGCTTGCCGCGCCGGGTTGTCGGCGCGGCGTCCTGAGACGGGGAGGGTGTCATGCGTCCATTGTACCGCAGTCTACGGTCATGCACCGCAGTCTACGGTCATGCGGGGGCGAGGTCGGAGGTGCAGAAGGCGCAGCGGGTGGCGGCGAGGGGAACGCTGCTCAGGCAGCGCGGGCACTCGCGCGTGGTCGCCTCGGCGGGGGTTTCCGTCTTGCGCCGGGACATCAGGTAGTTGACCGGCTTGACGACGAAGAAGAAGACCACGGCGGCGATGATGAGGAAGGTGATGATCGTGTTGAGCAGGTCGCCGACGGCGAAGTCCACCGGCCCCAGGTGGGCGTGCAGGTTGCTGAGGTTGATCTTGCCCGCGAAGACGCCGATGAGGGGCGTGATCAGGTCGGCCACAAACGCATTCACGATCTTGGCGAAGGCGCCGCCGATGACGACGCCGACGGCAAGATCAACAACATTGCCGCGCAGGATGAATTCACGAAACTCTTTGGCTGCACTCATGGACCCAGTATAGCACACAGGCAGTCTCTTGGCAAGCAGACAGCCGAAGTCAGGCGACGGGGGCGGTGGGGGCGGCGGCGGCGAGCAGGTCGGGGCGGCGGCGGTGGGCGGGGAAGGCAGCGGCCCCGACGTGGATGGTGACGGGGTGCGGCAGGGTCTTGCGCAGGGCGGACAGGCGCTCGTGCAGGCGGCCCACAACAATGTCGTGGGTCGCGCCGGTGTACGGCAGCAGGGCGGCGATCTCGCGGGTCCCCGCGCGGGCCAGCAGGTCCGAGCGGCGCATGCAGCCCTGCACGGTCTGGGCGATCTGCACAAACAGGGCCGCCTCCGGCGTGTCCTCGCCGACCGAGACGCGAATCAGCGAGAGTTCCAGTTGGTGACGCAACGCGCGGGAAAGCTCTTCGTCCAGCCGGGCCTCGAAGTAGAGGTTGGTGTAGAGGCCGGTCACGGGGTCCACGACGGTGGGGGCGACAGCGGCGTCTTCCTCTTGAAGCGCGGCGGGGCCGTGAGCGACCAGGCGGCGGCGGCGCTGCTCGTGCTGGAGGGCGGCCTCGCGCACGGCGTCCGAGCGGAACATCTGCTGGAGCTTGCGGGCGGAGTTCTTGAGGATGTGGGAAATATAGTTGTTGGAGACGCCGAGTTCGCGCGCGATCTCCGTCTGTGTCCGGTCCTCGTAGTAGAACGAATACAGGACCTTGCGCTCGATCTCCTTGAGGCGGACCAGGGCGCTTTCCAGCACGATCTTGTCTTCCAGCGGCAGCGCGGCGGCGGCGGCCTCCGTGTTGCTTTCGGCGACCTGCGCGGACTGTGAGCCGGTCTCGCGGGCCTCATCCAAGGAGGCGACGGCGAAGGTGGCGCGGGTGGCGTTGATGCGGGCGATCTCGGCCTCGGCCAGCCCCATGGCGTGGGCCAGTTCGGCGTCGGTCGGCGCGCGCCCCAGCTCGTGTGTCAGGGATTCGGCCTCGCGGCGGACGCGCTGGGCCATCTCCTGGAGCCAGGCGGGTTCCTTGATGATCTGGACGCGGTCGCGCAGGAAGTGGCGCAGGTGGCCGTCAATGTGATGGGTCGCGTAGGTGATGAGTTTCGCGCCGCGCGTGGGGTCGTACTGGTCCACGGCGTGCATCAGGCCCAAAAATCCCTCCTGCACCAGATCGTCGAAGGGGACGGCCCCGGAGAAGAACTGGCGGGCCTGCTTCTGGACCAGCGGGCGGAACTGGAGGATCAGTGCCTCGCGGGCGGCGGCGGCGTCCGGCCCGCCCGTCTGGAGGGTGAGGAGCAGGCGGCGCGCGCGGGCCTCGTCGTCCAGGCGTCCCGGCCCGCGCCGCTCGCGCCCGTCCCAGCGGGAGGGCGGCGGCTGACTGTCCGTGGTTTCGGTCGCGTCTGCCATTGCGACACAGTGTACCCGGAACCGGCGGGGGGGCGCAAGGTGGGAACGCCGCGCAGGGGCATGGCGCGCCATGCCCCTACTGCCGAAGAGGGTTCAGTGAATGGAGCTGACCAGCTTGAAGATCGGGGTCATGATGGAGATGGCGATGAAGCCGACCAGGACACCCATGAAGACGATCAGCATCGGCTCGATCAGCGACGTCAGGCCCTTGACCATGGCGTCCACTTCATCGTCGTAGAAGTCGGCGACCTTGGTGAGCATCTCCGAGAGGCGACCCGTCTCCTCGCCGACATCAATCATGTGCGTGACCATCGCCGGGAACAGGCCGGAGTTGGCGAGCGGCTGGCTCATCTTGGAGCCCTCGCGGATGGACGTCCGGGCGTTGGAGACGGCTTCGGCCAGGATGGCGTTGCCGGAGGTCTCGCCGACGATCTCCAGGGAGCGCATCATGGGAACGCCGGAGGCGATCAGGGTCCCGAATGTGCGCGCGAAGCGGGAGATGCTGATCTTGAGCGCCAGGTCGCCGAAGATGGGCATCTTGAGCTTGACCTTGTCGACGTTGTAGCGGCCCTTCTCGGTCCGGTTGTACATCTTGAAGGCGACGGTGCAGCCGACGATGACGATCAGCATCATCGCCCAGCCGTGCTTGGGTCCGAGCCAGTCGGAGGCGTCGAAGAGCGCCTGCGTGACGGCGGGCATATCCACGTTCATGGAGGTGAAGATGTCCTTGAAGCGCGGCAGCACGAACAGGAACAGGGCGGACACGATGAAGCCGGCGAAGACCAGCACGATGCTGGGGTACATCATGGCGGACTTGATCTTGCCCTTGATCTCCATTTCCTTTTCCAAGAACCCGGCTAGGCGGTCCAGGATGATGTCCAGGATGCCGCCGATCTCGGCGGCCTTGATCATGTTGATGTAGAGTCGGGAGAAGACGTGCGGGTGCTTGGAGAGGGCATCGGTGAGCGACAGGCCGCCCTTGACATCTTTCCGCACGGCGGCGATGATGCCCTTCAGGCTCTCTTCTTTGGTCTGCGACTCCAGGATGTCCAGGCACTTGATGATGGCGATACCGGCGTCAATCATCGTGGCGAACTGCCGGGAGAAGATCACCAGGGATTGCAGCTTGACCTTCTGGGTGCGGGCGGCGGCCTGTGTTCGGAGGCTCGCCTTGGACTCGCTCAGGCCCAGCACGTGAAACTTCTGCTCCTGCAGCTTGGCCAGCACGGCCTGCTCGCTGTCCGCCTCCATCTTGCCCTTGACGCTCTTGCCCTGAGTGTCGAGGGCGTCGTATGTGAACGTGGCCACGGGGATACCTCCTGACGATTGCCTGACGCGAAAAAACGCACGGCGGGATGAGCGCCGTGCGTATTATCGGTTCGCGTCGGGGGGAATTGGAGGGCGCTACGGGTTGACCGTAGGATACCTCACCCCAGCCCTCTCCTTCCGAAAGAAGAGGGGGCCAGAAAAGAGGGGACAAGAGGGGCCTACTCTTAACCCTCTCCTTTCGGAAGGAGAGGGTGGGCCGGCTTGCCGGGCCGGGTGAGGTCTCTTCTTGCCGGGCCGGGTGACGGCGCTACGGGTTCACCGTCCACAGTTTCACCGCGCCGTCGTCGCTGCCGCAAGCCAGGGTGCGGCCGTCCGGGGCGAACGCCAGCGCGTGGACTTGGTTGTCGTGCGTGGGCAGCGGCGAGCCGATCAGCGCGCCCGTGTGGGCGTCCCAGAGCGTGACCAGGCCGTGGTTGTGCGCGTCCTGGCCGCCGACGGCCAGTACGGAGCCGTCCGGGGAGAGGGCGAGCGCCTGCACCACGTTGTAGCTGACGGACCCGGTCGGGTCCAGGAAGGTCAGCGTCGGGTTGCCCGTGGCGGCATCGCGGCGTTCGACCCGGTCCGCCCCGGTGTCGGTGCGAACCGCCGCGAAGAAGTTCCGTCCGTCGGGGGCGTAGACCAGGCTGGTGAAGGCGTCCGTGTCCTCGGCCTCCGCCTGGGTGGTGGGCGCGTCGCCCCGGAACGAGCCGTCGGGCTTGAGTGCCCATTGGGAGACGTGCTGCGTCTGCCCGTAACTCAGCCCCCCGCCATCGGGCGTGAAGGCGAGGCACCACACGTCCTGCCCTTTGCCGACGGCCAACGGGTCCCCGGCGCTGCCGGAGGCGTCCCAGACGGTGACGTTGGCGTCCACGGGCTGCGCCTTCTTGGTGTGGAACGTCTTCAGGCCGGGCTTGTCGGCGGTCTCGCCGCAGCCGACCGCGATCCTCCGGCCGTCGGCGGAGTAGGCGACGGCGTCCACGAACGTGCCGAACTGGCCGGACTGCATGGCGACGGGGTCAATGATGTTGCCGGTCTTGGCGTCGAAGACGAGCAGGACGTAGCGGGTCTGCCCGCGCCCGTCGAAGCCGACCACGGCGACATCGTTGCCGTTGGGCGAGGCCGCCAGGGCGTGGACGTTCAGCCAGGTCGTGCCCGCCATCTTGCCGGGCGACGTGGAGGTGCCTGCCTGGGTGTCCCAGACCGCGATCTGCGCGTTCTGGTTCTGCCGGTCCGGCCAGTACCCCACGGCGAGGTCGGTGTCGGACGTGAAAGCCAGCCCGTAGGCACTGTCGGGGTTTTGAGCGTTCGCCGCGCCGCCGGGCGGCGGCAGCGTTTTCCAGAAGCGCATCTGGGAATAATCCACGGCGGCTCCCGCCGGGGATGCCTGCGCCCGCACGGGCAGGCTTTTCAGGCCCAGCCCGGTGACGAGCGCCAGGGCCGCCGTTGCGGCCCCGGCGGACACGAGCCGCCGTCTCCGGGAGACGGGGGCGTGAGTGGGTTCGTGGTTCTGCTCGGACATGGCGTACCTTTCTTTGAGGAGATGCTCGTTCTCCGTCGCGTGAAGACACAGAGTGAAGACATGGAACGGCGGCCCGTATGACCATGCCTGTTCGCCCCCGCCGCGCAGATTTCCTGCCCGCCGGGGAACGGAACCAGGGTCATTCAGTTTTCGGGCCGATAAACGACCCGGCATGGGGAGTGCAAGCCTCCTTCGGACGCAGGACTTCTGCCCGGAGGGCAGTTGCTTTCCCAATGCCGGGGGTTTCATACCCCCGGAGTGAGAACTGAACGACCCTGGGAACGGAACCCACCCCGTCCGGGCAAGCCCGTCCATCCCTCCCGAAACGGGAGGGGATTATGGTCGAAGGCGAGAGGCTCTCGACACCAACCCTCACCCGTTTCGGGGAGGTGGCGAGCCTCGGCGAGCCGGAGGGGGTTCCTCCTCCGCTGTGGCGGGAAGCAGGGAAATGGCTCCCGAATCACGAACTCAGCCCAAAACACCTTCGGAGGTGACTGCTCATGCGACTTCCCCTCGCCGCCCTCGGCCTGCTGACGCTCAACGCTGCGCCTTCGCCTCTTATGGCCGCGCCCAGCCCGCCGCCCGCCACGCTCAACGCGCCGGGGGCGACGGACGCCGCCCTGCCCATCCGGCGCGTGACGCTCTACACCAGCGGCGTCGGCTACTTCGAGCGCGCGGGCGTGGTGGACGGCGACGCCACCCAGACGCTGCTGTTCCCCGTGGGACAGATCAACGACGTGCTGAAATCGTTGGTGTTATTGGACGGCGGCGGGGGCAGCATCCGGCCCGTGACCTACGCCGCCCAGGACCCGGTCGCGCGCCGCCTGCAAGACTTCTCCGTGGACCTGTCGGACAACCCGGACCAGGCCACGCTGCTGAATCGTCTTCGGGGAACGTCCGTGACGGTGACGACGGCGCAGGGGACCGTCACCGGGACGATCATCGGCGTGGACACGCAGACCATCAGCCTTCCAGACAACAATGGCACGACTTCGCAGTCCACGCTCAATTTGGACGCCGATGACGGCCTGCACTCCCTCCCGTTGACCGACATCGGGACCTTGAAGATCAACGATCCGACCGTGAACGCGGAACTCAGCCAGGCCCTCGCCGTGGTGGCGCAGGGGCGGGACGCGGGCAAGCGGCCCGTGACGCTGGCCTTTGACGGGCAGGGACGGCGGACAGTGGCCGTCGGCTACCTGACGGAGACGCCGCTGTGGCAGACGACGTACCGGCTGGTGCTGGGCAAGTCGCCGGTCTTGCAGGGCTGGGCGCTGGTGCAGAACACGGGCCAGGATGACTGGAACGGCGTGCATCTGACGCTCGCCTCCGGCCAGCCCATCTCGTTCATCCAGGACCTGTACACGCCGCAGTACGTCCCCCGCCCCACCGTCGCCCCCCGCATCGCCGCCTCCCCCACCCCGCAGACGTATGACAGCAATTTGGGTCAGGATCAGCCGATCGCGGCAGCCCCGGAGCCTGTAGCGCCGCCAGGTATAAGCCTGCCGACGGCGACAAACAATCCGGCGGGCGCTTTTATGAACAAGAGCGCCGTCAGCGATAACCTGGTTGCAAATGGCGCGGCGGTCACGGGCGGCATGGGTGACATCGGCGGCATCGTCCGGCAGAGCGTCGCAACGAGCGGGGCGGCGCTGGGGACGGCGCTGTTCACCTACGCCATCAAGATCCCGGTGTCCGTGCCGCGCGGCCAGTCCGCCATGATCCCGTTCGTCTCCGGCCCCATCGAAGCCACGCCGGTCGCCATCTATGACCCGACCGTTCAGGCCGACCATCCCCTCTCCGGCGCGCGGCTGAAGAACACCACGGGGCTGCACCTGATGGGCGGGCCGCTGACCGTGTTCGACACCGGCGCGAACGGCAACGGCTATGTCGGCGACGCCCTCATGGACGACACCGAGCCGGGCCAGACCCGTTTGATCTCCTACGCCCTGGATTTGGCCGTGGACGCCCACGCCGAGCCGGGCGCGGGCAGCGGCGAGGTCACGTCCGTGGTCATCTCCCAGGGCGTCTTGCAGGTCACGGTCAAGCAGGTGCAGTCCACGGTCTACACCTTCAAGAACAACGGCGGCGCGGCGCAGACGGTGGTGGTGGAACACTCGTACCGGGGCGACGACTGGAAGCTGCTGGAGCCGACGGCAGCGACCGAGCGCACGGCGGACCTGCTGCGCTTCGACGTACCCGTGGCGGCGGGGGCGAGCAAGACGCTCACCGTGCGCGAGGAACACCCGGAAATCACGACCCAGGGCCTGCTCGATGCCGACGAAGACACGCTGCTCCTCTACACCCGCAATGGGGAGGCCGACCCGGCGGTCAAGACGGTTTTGCAGGAGGTCGTCACTCGCCGCCGCGCCGTCGCCGACACCCAGGCCCGCATCGCCGACGTGACCGCCCGCCTCCAGGCCATCGGCCAGGGCCAGGAGCGTATCCGGGACAACATGAAGGCGCTGGACCACGCCTCGGCCCTTTACAAGCGTTATGTGTCGGAATTGGATGCCCAGGAGACGACACTGAGCGCCCTGCAATCGCAGTTGGACGCGCTGCAAACACAGCTCGCCCAGCAGCAGACCGCGCTGAATGATTACGTCGCGCATCTAAGCGTGGAGTAGGTGGAAGTACCTTGCCGGAGGAATTTTCCCCGCAGAGCGTCTTGTCTGGTATCATGGCCCCATGGACCACGACCGCCTGTTCAAAGAACTGCTCAGCCATTTCTTCGCCGAGTTCCTCCAGCTCTTCCTGCCCGATGTCGCCGCCGCCCTTGACCCCGCCACCGCCATCGTCCCGATGGACAAGGAGGTGTTCACCGACGTCACCCTCGGCGAGAAGCATGAGGTTGACCTGCTGATGAAGGCCCGCTTCCGGGGCGAGGACGCATTCTTCCTGGTCCATGTCGAGAACCAGGCCACGCCCCAGGGCGATTTCCCCAAGCGGATGTTCCGCTATTTCGCCCGCCTCACGGAGAAGTACGACCTGCCGGTCTACCCCGTGGTGATCTTCTCCTACGACGCCCCCCGCCGCCCCGAACCGAGCCGCTTCGTGGTACAATTCCCCCACAAGACGGTGCTGCGGTTCGAGTACGATGTCATCCAGCTCAACCGCCTGCCCTGGCGGCGGTTCGTCCGGCAGGCCAACCCCGTGGCCGCCGCGCTGATGGCAAAAATGCGGATGGCCCCCAGGGACCGGCCCCGCGTCAAGCTGGAATGCCTGCGGCTGCTGGCAAGCCTGAAACTCGACCCCGCCCGCGCCAGCCTCATCGGCGGATTCATCGGGAGTTACCTGCGCCTGTCGGCCCAGGAACTGAGGCGGTATGAGCGCGAGTTCGAGGCGCTCGAACCACAGGAGAAGCAAACGACCATGACACTCATCTCCGAATGGGAGCAGCTTGGCATTGAATTTGGCTTTGCCCAGGGCGTCGCTCAGGGCAAGGAGACGCTGGTAGTACGCCAACTACGGCGGCGTCTCGGCACGGTTCCCCCCGACACTACGGCGCGACTCGGCCACCTCCTGCCCGACCAACTGGACGATCTGGGCGAGGCCCTGCTGGACTTCCACACGGCCGCCGACCTGGACCAATGGCTCGCCCAGCACGGGTGAAGATCAGCCCGGCACTCTCCGTGCTGAGGCATCGAATTTCATTGCGTTGCAATGAGAGGACTGTTCGCGGGCGAGTAGGCGGCGGCACGGGCGAGATTCCATTGTCCGCACTGCTGCGCGCCGTCCGCGAAACCGGGTATCATGGTGCCTGCACCCTGGAAATGTTCTCGGACACATCTCTGCCCGACTCGTCCTGTCGGGCGGAGGACTATTCCCCTCCCGCGTCCGAAGGACGCTTGCACTGCCAATGCCGGGTCGTTTATCGGCCCGTAACACACAGGAGACACACGCATGAAACTGGAAAACAAAGTCGCCATCATCACCGGGTCGGCGACGGGCATCGGGCAGGCCATTGCCATCAAGATGGCGTCTGAAGGCGCGGCCATCGTCGTGGACTACGTTGGCAATCCCGACACGCCCAAAGACACCGTGCAGAAGATACAGGCGGCGGGCGGCAAAGTCCTGGCGGTCATGGCCGACGTGTCCCAGGCGGACCACGTCGCCGATCTCATCCAGCAGACCGTGACACAGTTCGGGCGGCTGGACATCTTCGTTAACAATGCCGGCATCGAGTACAAGCACCCGTTCGTGGAGTTCCCGTTCGACCAGATTCAGAGGATCATGGCCGTAGACTTGATCGGCCCGATCCTGTGTTCGCAGGCGGCGGCCAAGCAGATGATCGCGCAGGGGAACGGTGGGCGCATCATCAACATCTCCAGCGTCCACGAGGACCTGCCGATGACCGGCAACGCGCCCTACTGCGTCGCCAAGGGCGGCCTGCGGATGCTGACCCGGACCATCGCCGTGGAACTCGCCCCGCACCAGATCACGGTCAACAACATCGGGCCGGGCGCGATCTTCACGCCGATTGACGCCGACGTGCAGGCCAACCCGGAGATGGAGAAGATGCTGATGGCCGAGATTCCACTGGCCCGCTGGGGCAAGCCGGAGGAGGTCGCCGGGCTGGCCCTGTACCTGGCATCGGACGACGCTGCCTACATCACCGGCAGCACCTACTTCATTGACGGGGGCATGCTACGCCAGGCGGGCAGTTTGTAGCCGCCGCCATCTGGGTAACTGTCATGCACTGACTTGGGAAGGAGAGTGTTCGTGCATGGCCGTTGACGCGGGGCGTTCGGCGCAGTCAGGGGGGGACGAGGCGCAGTTCGTCCTGCAGAAAGTCCAGCCGGCGCTGCTGGGACTGATGGACGGCTCGGTCTCGACCCTCGCCCCCCTGTTCGCCGCCGCCGGGCTGACCCACTCCTCGCACAAGGCGTTCTTCGTCGGCCTGGCCGCCTCGGTGGGCGCGGGCATCAGCATGGGTCTGTCCGAGGCGCTGTCAGACGACGGCGAGGTGACGGGGCGCGGCAAGCCGCTGGGGCGCGGCGTGATCACGGGGCTGGCGACGACCCTGGGCGGGATGCTGCACACGCTGCCCTTCCTCATTGCCGCCCTGGGCGTGGCGTTGCACGTCGCCTACGGCGTGGTCGTGGTCGAGCTGCTGATGATCGCGTTCATCCGCTACCGGTTCATGAAGACGCCTCTGGCGCAGACGGTCGGACAGGTCATCGTCGGCGGCGGCATCGTGTTCGCCATCGGCCTCTGGCTGGGGCGCATCGGCGCGGGCGGGTGACGCTCTTTCTGGTCAAGCGAACTTTTCGGCGCGGCGCTTTGTATTCACGACTGAACAGCCGTGGAAGGGAAGCGCCGTGACTGAATTCAGCCTTGTCATACAGGATGCGGTGACTCTGGACGCCGCGCCGCCGCTGTCGGAGATGTACACGCTCAGCCCGTTCGTCTGGCGCGAGGGGTCCCGCTGGGACATCCTGGTGCGCGCCGTGCCGCGCCGGGACGACGCGCCGGAGCTGAAGATCGCCCGCGCCTACTACGGGCGTTCCGAGGACGGCCTGCGCTTTCGGATGGACGCGGAGCCTGCCATCGCGCCGGGGCCGGACGAGGCGGACCGGGACGGCTGCGAGGACCCGACCGTCGCCCTCTGGGACGGCGTCACCTATGTCTATTACACCGGCTGGAACCAGGCCGCCATGTCCGGCCAGCTGATGCTGGCCGCCGGACCCGACTGCCGGAGCCTCACGAAGCGCGGCGTCAAGATTCCATCCGGCACCCAGGTGGATAACCCCAAGGAGGCGACCATCGCGCGCGTCGCCGACGGCTCCTGGCGGCTCTTTTTCGAGTACGCCGAGGACGACGCCTCCAAGATCGGCCTGGCATCTTCGCCCGCCGTGGACGGCCCGTGGACGGTCGAGACGCCGCTGTTCGCGGCGCGGCCCGGCGGGTGGGACGGCTGGCACCTCAGCACCGGCCCGATCCTGGACTCCGACCCGCAGCGGCCCGTGATGTTCTACAACGGGGCGACGCGGGACGCCCACTGGCGCATCGGCTGGGTCGCCTTCGACGCCGAATACACGCGCGTCGTCGCCCGCTCCGAGGAGCCGCTGGTGACGCCGCCGAAGCCGATGGGCGATTACACGGACATTGCCTTCGCCGCCTCCGCCGTGGAAGCCGATGGCGACATCTTTCTCTACTATTCGGTCGCCGACAGGGACATCGTTCGTGCCACTGTGCGGCGGCCTTGACCGATTTGCGGGCGAATAAATCGGCCCGCAGACATCACACCCGCACCGGCGGGTAGAAGGAGACAATCAATGAAGCTGATAATGACCCTGACGACCCTCGCCGCCCTGGCCCTGGCCTGTGTCGCGCCCTCGTTCGCCCAGGATATGCACCACCACATGATGATGCACCCCACCATGACGCACCACCAGATGATGATGCACCACATGATGATGCACCACCAGATGATGATGATGCACCACAAAATGATGATGCACCACACCATGATGCACCACACAATGATGCACCACTGACCCCTGCGCCGGGGGTGGAATTCCCGCCCCCGGCCACTCTCTCAGGAGCGTACCCATGGCGACCGTGACCGCCGACACCGGCGGGCAGATCAACGCGCCGGCCATCCCCGTCGTCCGCAAGCACCACTGGCTGGTGCGCGTGACCCACTGGATGAACATCCCGATCCTGCTCGGCATGACGCTGAGCGGCTTGGCGATCTACGACATCTCCCCGGTGTACCACCACTCGCCCGACGCCCAGGGCAACACGGACTACTTCAGCGGCTGGTTCTACGACCACTTCAGTCTGGGGCAGGGGATTTTGGCGTCCGCCCTGCGCTGGCACTGGTTCTTCGCCTACCTGTTCATGCTCAACGGCCTGCTCTATGTGGTCGGCCTGATACGCGGGGGCGGCTACAAGTCCCTGCTGCCGCGCCCGGAGGACCTCAAGGGCGCGATCACCATGCAGCGCTACTACCTCGGCCTGCCCTTCGCCAAGCTGCGCCGCAAGCCGTGGCCGCACCCGGAAGTCAAGGGCAAGTACAACGCCCTACAGAAGATCGCCTATTTTTCCATGCCGGTCTTCGGCGTGCTGGCCGTGGGGACGGGCTGGGCGATCCACAAGCCGGCGTCGCTGGGCTGGCTGACGTGGCTGTTCGGCGGCTACGCCTACGCCCGCGTCTGGCACTTCTGGATCATGTGGGTCTTCGTCGCCTTCCTCGTCCCGCACGTGATCCTGGTCATCGCTGATGGCTGGGACACCTTCCGCTCCATGATCGTCGGCTGGTCTGACCGCGTCCCGCACGAGGGGACGCCCCCGGATGCATCCCCCTGAGCGGGCGTCGTCGGCTTGCTTTTTCGCCGCCGGTCGTGATATAATCAGCGCAATCCTGCCCCCAAAGCGGGACGTTTTACGCGCGGAGGAAGCAACGACATGGCCTTGCAAGAAGCGCCGCCCCCGGCGGCGGAGCGGGCACCCCAGCCCCCACCCCGTCCCCGCCCGATCCCCGGACTCCATCGGCAGGACCTGTGGTGGGTCGAGCCGATGGTGACGGCCCTGGTCCTGGGTGCCTTCGGCATCTTCGCCACCTGCCGGGCCTTTGAGAACGCGCATTACCAGTACGGCAACTACCTGTCGCCGTTCTATTCGCCGCTGCTGGTGACCAAGTGGCAGGTGTTCGGGCGGCACGTCTCGCCCGCACTGTTCATCCTGCCGTTCCCCCTGCTGTTCCGCGCGACCTGCTACTACTACCGGCAGGCGTACTACCGGGCCTTCTTCTGGGACCCGCCCGCCTGCGCCGTCAAGGAAATCGCGCCGCGCCGCGACTACACCGGCGAGCGGGCGTTCCCCTTTGTCCTGCAGAACCTGCACCGCTACGCCTTCTACTTCGCCGTCGTCGTCGTGGCGATTCTGTGGTGGGACACGTTCCTGGCCTTCGACTTCAACCACCACTTCGGCATCGGCGTCGGCTCGCTGATCTTCCTGGCGAACATCATCCTGCTGAGTCTCTACACGTTCTCGTGCCATTCGTGGCGTCACCTGTCCGGCGGCTGTGTGAACTGCTTCTCGTGTTCGGCGGCGAACAAGACGCGGCACGGCCTGTGGGAGCGCATCACGCACCTGAACGAGAACCACAAGCTGTGGGCCTGGTGTAGCCTGTTCTCCGTCGTCATCACCGACCTGTACGTGCGCTTCTTGCATATCGGGGTGATCCACGATGTCAGGCTGATTTAGGAATTAGGCACTTCTTAGGGCTTGTGTTCGGGCCGATGAACGACCCGGCATTGGTAGAACAAGCGTCCTTCGGACGCAGGACTTCTGCCCGAAGGGCAGTTGCACTTCCCATGCCGGGTCGTTCATCGGCCCGAACATGGCACAGGATTATTGACAGACGATGACTTCCTACGAAACATTCGAATCGGACGTGCTGGTGGTCGGCGCGGGAGGCGCGGGCCTGCGGGCCGTGGTCGCGGCGCGCGAGGCGGGGTGCAGCGTCCGCGTGGTCTGCAAATCCCTGCTGGGCAAGGCGCACACGGTCATGGCTGAGGGCGGCGTGGCGGCGTCCCTGGGCAACATGGGTGAACCCGATGACTGGAAGGTCCACTTCATGGACACCATGAAGGGGGGCACGTTCCTGAACAACTGGCGCACCGTGGAGATATTTGCCAAAGAAGCCCCCGACCGTGTGCTGGAATTGGAGCAGTACGGCGCGGTCTTCGACCGGACGCCGCAGGGCCTGATCGCCCAGCGTCCGTTCGGCGGGCACACCTACCGGCGGCTGAACCACGTCGGCGACCGCACCGGCTTGGAGTTGATTCGGACCATGCAGGACAAGGCCGTGTCCGTGGGCATGGACATCCACATGGAGATGACCCTGACCCGGCTGCTCACTGACGGCGGGAGGGTGATCGGGGCCTTCGGCTATTCCCGCGAGACGGGCCGCTTTGCCGTGTTCAAGGCCAAGGCCGTCGTGTTCTGCACCGGCGGCTGGGGGCGGATGTACAAGGTCACGTCGAACTCCTGGGAATCCACGGGCGACGGCGTCATGATGGCCTATGACGCGGGCGCGGAGCTGATGGACCTGGAGATGGTCCAGTTCCACCCGACGGGCATGGTCTGGCCGCCGGGCGTGCGCGGCCTGCTCATCACCGAGGGCGTCCGGGGCGAGGGCGGTGTGCTTAAGAACAAAGACGGCAAGCGGTTCATGTTCGACGACGCCTATATGCCGGAGAACTACAAGGGCCAGTTCGCCGACACCGAGGACGAGGGCGCGCGCTGGCTGGACGACAAGAAGAACAACCGCCGTCCGCCGGAACTGCTGCCGCGCGACGTGGTCGCCCGCGCCATCTACAAGGAAGTCCTGGCGGGCCGGGGCAGCCCCCACGGCGGCGTCTTTCTGGACGTGACCCACCGGGGCGCGGACTACATCAAGCGCAAGCTGCCGTCCATGTACGAGCAGTTCCACGCGCTCGGCGACGTGGACATCACCAAGGCCCCCATGGAGGTCTACCCGACCATCCACTACACCATGGGCGGCATCCGGGCCGACCCGGAGACGGCGGCCTCCACGGTCCCCGGCCTCTACGCGGCAGGCGAGTCGGCGGCGGGCCTGCACGGCGCGAACCGACTGGGCGGCAACTCCCTGTCCGATATCCTGGTCTTCGGACGCCGCGCCGGCATGGCCGCCGCCGAGTACGCCCGCACCGTGTCCCACGGCACCATTGACGAGCGCCAGATTGACGCCGAGGCCGAGACTTTGCTGTCCCCCTTCGAGAGCGGCGGCGACGAAAACCCCTACACGCTCACGTCAGAACTCCAGGAAGCCATGCAGAAGGGCGCGATGATCGCGCGAACGGAAGCGGGCCTGACCGAGTGCCTGAACACGATTTTGAGCCTCCAGCAACGCGCGAAAAACATCTGCATCCAGGGGTCGCGGATGTTCAACCCCGGCTGGCACGGCGCGCGGGACATCAAGTTCATGCTGAAGACCTCCGAGATCATCTGCCGCTGCGCCCTCGCCCGCCAGGAGAGTCGCGGCGCCCAGTGGCGTCTGGACTACCCGGACCGCGACGCCGAGTGGGGAAAAAAGAACCTCATCGCCGTCAAAGACGGCGACAATGTGACCGTCACCACCCGACCCCTTGAACCCATGCCGCCGGAGCTGGCACAGTTGTTTGAGGCGAAGTGACCAAGCCGCGTCATCTGGTACAATAAGCCTGTTTCACTCGGATGGGGAAGCATCGCAATGACCATCAGCATTGAACCGACGCCGGAACCGGAAAAAGAAGCCCAAGATCGGGCCGCAGCGGTCGAGGGCATCCAGCGCGGGGCGGAAGCCTTCAACCAAGGCCGCTTCCGACACTTCTCAGAGTTCGAGGCCGAGCAGCGGGCTAAGTACGCACTTCCAGCAGGGGACCGAACCAAGTTTGAGCAAGCCCTAGCGAAAGTCCCCAACGCCCCGCCCGACGAACACTATGCCCTGCCATGAACAGCCAAACGTGTCCCGAATGCGGGCATCCCATGAAGCGCGATTCAAGGCCCATAACCCTCTGCTACAAGGGCCTCTCAGCGACATTCGATATGCCCGGCTGGTATTGCAGCGACTGCTCGGAGGGGGTTCATAGCGGCAAGGATATGCTGGAGTCGGATCATCAGTTGAACCTGCTGAAGACAAAGAAAGAATCCCTTACAAGTAGTAACAAATTGAGTTCGTGTTCAGGCACCAGTATCAAATACAATATGAGCAAGCACTCTTTGATTTAAGGGAAACATAATAACCCATGGCAAAAATACAAGTCGATATCATCAGAGGCGTTGCCAAGATCAATGGCAAAGAGTTTCCTATGTATTGTGGGTTTCTCTCAGCAGTGAATTTGAAAGAGATAGCCGAAGTCCCTAGCTTCTCAAGAACCAAGCCTCATCATCAAATCGCCACAGACATATCCCATCTCCCTGTTGACCAATGGCAACGCCCACTGGATGCAGGGAAATCTCACTCTATCAAGGATACATATAGTCGCCATGATAAAGATAATTTGATGGCCAACCCGGTTCTAATAGGTATCGCAAAACCTAACATTGACACTGGTGTTTACGTTGACATTCAGCAAAAAGTAATTAATGGAACGAATGGTGTCGCCTTACCTGTAAACAACCTATTTTCTGCCACGGTTAACTACTCTGCAAATCAAAAACCCCTGTGGATTCTGGACGGACAGCATAGGCTTGAAGGTATGTCGCTTTCCCAACAGAAGGACGAGCCGATACCATTCGTTTTGTTGTACGATGATTGGCAATATACGCCACCATTCTTGGCGGAGATATTTACTCAAGTTACTACTGGCGCAACGCCCATGGAGTCGCTACACGCTGACTGGATGAAGTACGCCTTTAGACTAGAGAAATACGCGCAATCTGCCTACGCAAAGTCAATGGATGTTACCATCTCCCTTTGTACAGAGACAACGATTGGGAATGAAACTAACCCGTTTCAAAACAAAGTGCAATTTAATCCGTACTTGTCACCCACAGGTTACTACGCTTTTGCTTTTAATGAGGCAGAATGGACAGACATAGTTGCCGAAAATTACTATAGCCGTTCCAGCACACTGGCACCTCAAGAACTAGCGTCTGAGATCGTTAAGGCGACCCGCGCTCTTGAAGATCTGGATCAATACCGAAATAATGGATCGAAACTGTTCTCGACTAGCAATCCGCATAAAATATTGGCCGAGGCATTTTTGGGCGGGTTGCTAAAGTATCTCTCAACCACTAACCAAGCTATGAGCCTGAATGGATGGAAAACTTTTTTCCAATCCCCCGGTCTGAAGTTCAATAGTTGCCGTTGGGATTTGCCGTTTGTTCGTACTACAGGTGCTTTATCAAGTGGCAACGGACAACCATCTAAAACAGTTGCAAGAGAATGCTTCGATCTGGCGTTCAATGATACAACTGCTTTGCAGGGTGCCATTCTTACAGATTATCTTCAAGGTGTCAAAGCCGCTATTCGCCTAACCGCTTTCTCTAAAACCCCGACAGGCCGACTGTCCTATAAAAATCCTCACGTCAACATTATCACCCCTGGCACTGGTCTTGTTCCGATTGATCTGAGTGCAGGCGGCATAATGGGTGGGATAATCAAAATTGAGCAGGAGACACCTAACTGCTACATCATAGCCGTCAACGACCCTTCTGTAAACCCGCCAATGAAACTGTCTGCGGCGCTGAAAAACAGCGGTTTAGATATCTCTGGATTTAACTCAGGCCATGAAATAGAAATAATTTCAATGAGCTATAGCGGTGACACTACAACTCACACGAAAGTACGATTAGACAAATGAAACCACTGGTATGCTACCAGAGCAAAGCCTCTGAATATTTAGCTGCCCTATTTGATATCAAATGCAACGTCCTCAATCGGATGGATCAAGAACAAGATGGCATTTGGATAGAAGCTTTTCACTCAATTGTTAAAAAGGGCGTTTCAACTGAGCAGCTTCCCTCTCTACTCGCGCTGATACACCCAGATTTCCATTATAAAAATGGGGTTAGCATAAGCGACGCACTGCATCCGACGAATAACACTAAGTTTAGTACCAATATCACACTAATAGATAAATGTCAGGCACATGAGTACACAGGGGTTGAATGCATTTTTAATAAAGAGCCTCATCTCCGAGGCAAATGTCATGCTGACCACAGGTGGCCCAGTTCATTAGGTGGTCCCGCGATTCTGGACAACAGGCTGATACTCTGCAAAGTTCATAACGGCATGAAGAGCAATGATATTGCTCACTTCAACTGGACAGAAGTACCGAATTGGCTTAGTGATAATTTGAACAGATTATTTCGGCTAAAAAGTTAACATATCAGACACACCTCAACAGTGTCAGAATTAGGATGCTGAACGTTAGTCCATGCCCTCACGTGCCGATAATCAGGGCATAGGATGGAATGCTACTGGGAATGCCTTTGCAGAAGATGAGGTCTACTGCCTCACAAAAAAATGCGAAAATGAACTCCCTTTGTTGAGTGATGTGTATTTTGTCAAAACGAACTGGGGAGGGCAGGACGGAAAATGGACAAGATGTTGACGCTGGAACCGACTGCCGAAGAGGCGGCGGAGATGGAAGCGACGCTTCAGGGCTGCATTGACGAGATGAAGCGGATTCATGCGCTCATGGCGCAGGATGATGTCGAGATCGCGCGGCTGCGGGCGGAGACGGAGGCCATCGCGGCGGAGTCGCGGGCCATCGGCGAAGAAACGAAAGTCATTCGGGGGGAAATTCGGGCGCTGGCCGAGCAGACCCGCATTATGATTGCCGGGATCGGGATGTCCTAAGCGATGTGAAAACAGGTCACGGAGGGTGCCAAGCAGATCGTCGCGCTGGTTCAAGACAGCCAGAAGAACAAAACGGACATCAAGGCGCTCCCGGAAGGACTGCGGGAAGTCCGGCAGGAGACACGAGAGGTACGCCAGGAGGTCCAGCAGGTACGCCAGGAAGTCCAACAAGTACGCCAGGAGGTTCAGGGAGTTCGCGCGGAAATCAGGGCCGTCCGTGAAGAAATGCGGGCGGATCGCTCCGAGACGCGGGACGCCCGTGAGGAAATCCGGGGCGTAAATCAGGAAGTGCGGGAGGTGCGTCAGGATTTGGCGCTGGCCGTGCAGCGCCTGGCGTATGAGATCAGCCGTCTCCGCGGCGACGATGCGGGCGAGCGGGAAAAGATGACGCTGCGCCTGGAAAATCAACTGCTCCGATTCGAGCGGCGGCTGCCCGGCGGGGAGCAAAGGGAGAGCGGGTAAAACGATGGCCGAAAAGATCACTCTGAACGTGTTTCGTGGGGACAACGTCAATCACGGCGAGATGCGCGCCTATGAGGTGCCGACGTTTGACGGCATGGTGGTGCTGGACGCCGTCCACTATGTCCAGGCGCACCAGGACAGCTCGCTTGGCCTGCCGCTGGAACTGCAAGGCGGCCAAGTGCGGCTCGTGCAGCGCGGAGGTGGACGGGCGGCCCAAGCTGATGTGCAAGACGCGCGTGGACCAGTACCCCACGGGCACGATCAATGTCGGGCCGCTGAAGACGTTCCCGCTGGTCAAGGACCTGGTCACCGACGTGTCCTGGAACTACCGGACGGCGAAGAAGATTCCGCCCCTGACCGCCGCGCCGGACGCGCCCAAGCCGTTCGTCATGCAGCAGGTGGACGTGGAGCGGGTGCAGGAGTTTCGCAAGTGCATCGAGTGCTTCTTGTGCCAGGACGTGTGCCACGTCCTGCGCGAGCATCACCGCGAGGATGCGTTCTTCGGCCCGCGCCAGATGGTCCGCATGGCGGCCCTGGAGATGCACCCGATGGACACGGTCAACCGCCGGGCGCAGCTGCGCGGCGAGGCGGGCGTCGGCTTCTGCAACATCACCAAGTGCTGCACCGAGTCCTGCCCGGAACACATCCACATCACCGACAACGCCATCATCCCGCTCAAGGAGCGCGTGGTGGACGACTACTTCGACCCCGTCCGGAAGCTCATCCAGATCGTCACCGGCAAGAGAAAGTAAACTCACTCGGAGGGTACGCCGGGGCAGTGGAATGTCCCGGCGAGGAGGCGTCCTTCGGACGAGGAGCAGGGCGGCTTTTCTTCGGCATCGTCTTCGTCCGAAGGACGCACAATGAGGCGGGGCATTCCACTGCCCCGATGGACTTTCGGAATGGAGGGTACGGCCATGACAGCGGGAACCGTGTGTCTGCGGTGCGGCAGTGTGCGAATGATCCCTGCCCAGTTGGAGAATCCGACCAGCTTCTGTGTGGACCACCACGGCCACCACGGCGTCGTCCACGTCGGCCTGAAGGCGGCGCTCTGCCGCCACTGCGGCCACGTCGAATTCTGGGTCCCCGACCCCAGCCAGTTCTCACGCGACCCGGAAGTCACGGACGCCCCCGTGCTTCAGGAAGAGGATTTTTAGGACGCGGCGCGGGGCCGGAGCGGCTCGCGGCTCTTGGCCCAGGCGGGCAGGAACGGGATGAAGACGGCGGCGACGACCGTGAAGGCGAAGCCGCACCAGAGCAGCCCGAACCAGCCGTGCGCGACGCTGTGATGGCTCACGGGGCCGAACGTGTCGAACAGATTCGCGCCCAGCTTCTCGCCCAAGGCGCCCGCCAGGTAGATGGCGGACATGACCAGGCCGTAGACCGTGCCTTCGATGCCCGGCGGGCAGGCGCGGGCGGCCAGCGTCAGCAGGCACAGGTTGTAGACGCTCCCCAGGAACGCCGTCAGCACCGTCACGACGATGCCCGAAGGCCGGTCGTGCAGCGCCATCGAGGCCAGGTACAGCGAGCAGTCCATCAGGTACGCGCCCCAGACCAGCGCGCGCACCGGCAGGCGGCGCGATCCCCAGGCGAACAGCAGGATGCCGACGGCGGAGCCGGCCGAGCCGGGGATGGCCAGGTTTCCCAGAAACTGTTTAGAGAAGTGCAGGCTGTTGACACTGTAATAGAACTGCGCCGTGTTGGTTCCGGGCGTGACAATCAAGTAAAAGACGAAGGCAACGATGGCCCAGAGGCCGGGCGACGACGCCGCTTGCCGGAGCGCGCTCCCGACGCGCCGACGATCCTCACGCAGCGCCTCCATGCGGGCCGCGTGTTCCTCCGCCGACTCCTGACCACCCTGGCTCCGCGCGACTTTCTTTTCCTGAATCACCAGCGCCAGCGGCACCCCCAGGACTGCCAACAGGGCAGCGGTTTCGAAGCAGGCTGTGTACGACCAGTTCTGCGTGACGTACCCGGAGAGTCTTCCCCCGAATGTCAGGAAGAGTATGAGCGGCAGGCCCTGCTGGATGGCCTGAAAAATCCCCACGGTGCCGGTCCGGTTTCCCATAGCGACCATGATGGCGTCGATGATGACGAGCAGCAAATTGCCGCCGAGGGCCTTCACGATCAGCAGTTCCACGACCGCCGCGTAGTGATAATGGGGCAGGTGCGCCAGGGCAACAAAGCCGATGGCCGTGAGAAGCCAGGAGAGCGCATAGTAGGTGCGCCGGTGGAAGCCGAACAGGGGGAACAAGTCGGAACCGGCCCCCAGAAAGGGCCGGATGTAAGCAGGAATGTTGACGATGAGGTTGAGCGTCGCCATCCCGCCCGCTGACAGCCTCAGCGCGTCTTTCTCCAGGAAGTTGAGCTTTTCGCCGCTGAAGACGCCCACGAGCGTACTTAAGATCATCGTCGCGGCGATGAGAGCGGCCACGCGGGCCGATGACGCGCCCGCTGCCGTCTCGTCCTGTGGTGCCTGCGGCTGAACTGTCTGCAATGCTCTTCTCCCCCGCCCCCGCAGTTCACTTCGAGTCGGCCCGTTTCCTGCCCGGCCCTACTCGCGCCAGACCCACTGGCCCAGCAGGGAGAGCGAATACGGGTCAGGGTCCGTCTCCACGCCGGGCGTCACGGCCAGCGGCGAGGCGGTGGCGCGCACGGCCTCCAGCTGCTCGGAAATCACGGTGAGATGCTCCGGCGCGGCGTCGTGCGCGGCGGCCAGCGTCAGCAGGTTTTCACAGAGCGCGCAGAGTTCCAGGACACCGGTGGCGAGGGAGCGCGCGGCGGCGTCTGCGTGAGGCGGGGGCGAGTCGAGTCGTTCGGGATACACAGTCGGGCCGTCCTTTGCGTGGGAATTTGCCATCTTGGCGTTGAGCAATTCTCCGTCATTGTCGGCAACTTCACGAGGATTTGGAGGAGCCGTCCAGGTCAACGACCACATGGCCGGGGACGGGGTGGCCCGCGAAGGTGAAATGGTAAGGCAGGTCAAGCAGGGGCGTGTCGCCGGGAGCGCTTTCGGCGGGCGGCGTGTAGTCCCAGGAGACGTGGGCGGGGCTGGGGTCGGCATCCAGGTCGCTGTGGAAGTCGCGCCCGTCGCTCTCGCCGTCCGTGACCAGGCTGATGAGCGTGGGCGGGTACGCCCCGTTCTTCTGGTGGTAGGCGAGAATCGCCTGCCGGATCGTCTCCCCATCCTGTCGGGCCTGGGCCGCGCCCTGGGCGGTCTGGAAGACGCCGCGCACCGTGGGGAAGAGCGCGAGGACGGCGATGATGCCCAGCACCAGCAGCGTCAGGCAGGTCACGCCGAGCGCCTTCAGGCAGCCGGAGCCGCCATCTGTGGGGCGCTGTGCCTGCCCGTAGAGGCGGGCGGCGGGCGGCGGGTCGCCCGGCAGGGGGAAGCCGTTCGGCAGGTTCGTGGGCGGGTCGGACACTTCGCGTTGCTTTCCTTGCTGGTGCGGCGGAGACTCAGGCGGGGCCGAGCCGGAGCTTTCGCCGGACGCGGGACCTGTAGTACTCGGCGTGGTAGCGGGCGAACCAGCCCGCCCGCTCGGCGGGGGTGTACCATCGGCTGCGCCAGAGGGCGCGCAGCCAGTCGAACCGGGCCGCGTAACGGCACTCCACACTCCAGGGCTTCGGCTGCCCGCAGAAGTGGCAGATGCAGGGACCGCGCAGCAGGGGCATCAGCGCGTGCGCGCTCCGCCGCTCGTCCTCGGACGCCCAGACGCCGACGGCGACGTGGTGCATCAGCAGATTCCACTGCGGGGGCAGCGCCGTCCACTCGTGCGCCAGCACGGCGTTCAGGCCATCCTGGTCCGCCCATTGGATGTGCGCCGCGTGGTCGCGCGTGTGCCGGATGATCTTCTCAGCCAGCCCGGCCTCGCGCCAGCGCGCCAGGTCGAGGAGAAGCAGGCCGCCGTTGAAGTAGCGGGTGTCGGGCGCGAGGCCCAGTTCCGTGTAGTTGCGGAGGCCGCCGGGAGCCGACACCGTGGGGATGGTCGAGTCCCACACGGCCATCAGCGGTCTGCCCTCCATATCCTGTTCCCAGAGTTCCGTCAGGTTCAGGCGCACGAGCAGGTCACTGTCCAGATAGATGGCACGGGCGAACGTGGCCGGGACGACATCCGGGATGAGCAGGCGGAGGTAGGTGGCAGCGGTCAGTTGGCTCGTCGTCGGCAGCCCGCGCAGGGGCGAGAGGTCCGGCGTGACGAAATGCACGGTCGCCGCCGCACCGCTCGCCGCCACGACGCGCGCGAGGCGCTCACGCTGCGGCTCCCGGATTCCGCCGTCCACGATGAAAACATGGACCGGGCGCCTCCGAGGCAGGTGGGACAGGGCGGAGAACAGGGTCACCGCCATCGGCCGGGCATAGTTGTCGTCAGCGCCGCAGGACAGCGCGATGGGGTCGTGTGTCATTCTGAAGGCCTCCGTGGGGCATCAGCGCGCGAGGCCCCGGACGAGGTCGAGCAGCGCGCGGTAGTTGTCCAGGCCGTACAGCGCCCGCGCCCGCTCCAGGCCCGCCGCCCCCAGACGACGCCGCAGGGCCGCATCCGCCACCAGCGCGTCCAATCGCTCCGCAAGCGCCCCGTAGTCGTCCGGGGCCGTCAGGAAGCCAGTCTCACCATCCGGTGCCATCTCCGTCACGCCGCCCACGCGGCAGGACACCACGGGCAGCCCGCAGGCCATGGCCTCAATCACGACCCACGGCGAACAGTCGGCGCGCGTGGGGAGGACGAAGAGGTCACTCTGCTGGTAGAGGCGCACCAGCTCTGGGCTGTTGTTTCGGACGCCCCGGTGGACGACGACGCCCGGCGTCTCCGGGACCGCGCCCCGCGCCGCCACGTGCAGCTCCCACGGGCCACCCGCCCGCTCCCGCGCCCAGCGCAGGAGCAGGTCCCCGCCCTTGCGGATGAAGTCGCCGCCCACGAACAGCAGCCGCGCCACCCCGCCCCCCGACCGCAGGGACGGCTCCGGGCGGAACAGGTCCGTGTCAATCCCCTGCGGGACCACGGTGGCGTCCTCCGGGGGAACGTGGAAGTCGGTCAGGAGCGACTGCCGGGCCCACTCGGAGAACGTCACCAGGTGCCGCGCGGCGGCGTAGGTGCGCGCGTAGAGGCGCATCTTCAGCGCCTCTACGCGGGGGCTGCCGGCACCGCCGTAGTGGTCGCCGAAGGACTGGAGTTGGAGGTGGGTGGCGTCCAGCGAGATCACGGTCGGCAGGCGGCGCATCATCCCCGCGCAGAACGGGGCGGGGTCCTGCGTGTGGATCAGCGCAGCCCGCAGCCGGCGCGCCAGCGGGCGCAGGGCCAGGTAGCCGCCCACCGCCAGGTGGACCCGCCAACTCCTGGTCGTCAGCGGCATCCGCTCCACCTTCCTTTGGTACTCTTCGGGGTTGCGCCAGTAAGGTGTGACGTCTGTCCGTGCTTCCAGGGCCATGTTCAGGTTGCCCGCGTGCGTCCCGTGGCCGAGCCGGGTCTGAAAAATGAAGCCGATGTCGGTCATGGCCGTGTCTCCAGGTCAGCGCGCGACGCTGCGGATGAGGTCGAGCAGCGCGCGGTAGTTGTCCAGGCCGTACAGCGCCCGCGCCCGCTCCAGGCCCGCCGCCCCCAGACGACGCCGTAGGGCCGCGTCCGCCACCAGCGCGTCCAATCGCTCCGCCAGCGCCCCGTAGTCATCCGGCGGCGTCAGGTAGCCCGTCTCCCCCTCCGACACGATGTCCCCGATCCCGCCGACGCTCGAGATCACCACCGGCAGTTCGCAGGCCATCGCCTCCATCGCCACCCACGAGTAGCAGTCGGCGCGGGTCGGCAGCACGAAAAGGTCTGACTGCTGGTACAGCCGCACCAGCTCCGGGCTGTTGTTTCGGACGCCCCGGTGGACGACGACGCCCGGCGTCTCCGGCACCTCGCTGCGCGCCGCCACGTGCAACTCCCACGCGCCCCCCGCCCGCTCCCGCGCCCAGCGCAGGAGCAGGCCCCCGCCCTTGCGGATGAAGTCGCCGCCCACGAACAGCAGGCGTGTCACCCCGTCGCCCCGCCGGGCCGACGGGTCCGGGCGGAACAGGGTGAGGTCCAGGCCGGGCCGCAGGACGCTGACTTTGTCGGCGGGGACGCCGAAGTCGTCGAGCAGCGAGGCCCTGTTCCACTCGGAGAAGGCCACCAGGTGCCGGGCGGCGGCGTAGGCGCGGCCGTACAGGCGCATCTTCAGCGCCTCCAGGCGTGGGCCGCTGGGGCGGCAGTAGTGGTCGCCGAAGGACTGGAGCTGGAGGTGGGTGGCGTCCAGCGAGATCACGGTCGGCAGGCGGCGCATCATGCCCACGCTGAAGGGAGACACGTCCGGCGTGTGGATCAGCGCCGCCCGCATCCGGTGGACCAGCGGGCGCAGGGCCAGGTACCCGCCCACCGCCAGGTGGACCCGCCAGCTCTTCGTCGTCAGCGGCATCCGCTCCAGCCGGTGCTGGATGGGTTCCGGGTAGCCCCAGTGCGGGGTGACGTCGGGCCGCGTCTCCAGGACGGCCTTCAGGTTGCGGGCGTGTGTCGCATGGCCCAGGCCGACCTGAAAGATGAAGCCGATGTCCATGCGCGGGACACGTTCGGGCTGAGGGCTCACACGATTAACCTGTCTTCACGTCGTCCTCGCCGGTCTTCATGTCCCTGGACATTGACGGCGGTTGTAATGCGCGCAGCCGCTGAAGTTCCAGGTGGAGTTCCAACTTTTTCCACATGGTCATGCCGTCTTCAGCCGGGAAAGCAGGACCCTCGTCTCCGCCTGGAGCCGCTCGATATCACGCTGATCATCGGCCATCTGTCGGCGCACCTGAGTCATCTCGGCGAGGAGACGATCAATTGCGGCCTCGCACTCGGCGTCGGTCATCGGCACTGCATCCAGGGTGATCGTTTGTTCCATCGGTCCTATTCTGCTTTCTCGTCGGCCTCGCCGGTCTTTTTGGCCTTGGTGGGCGGGCGGACGCCGGGGTGGAGGTTGGCGAGGGAGGGCGTGAAGTCGGTGTCGGGCGTGAGGCGCTCGATGAAGGCGGCCATCAGGCGGGCGGTGTGGTCAATGTCGGCCAGGGAGACCACCTCGCAGGGCGTGTGCATATAGCGCAGGGGGATGGAGAGAAGCCCGGTCGCCATGCCGGACTGGTTAAGCTGCATGGCGTTGGCGTCCGTGCCCGTGCCGCCCCCGGCGGCGTTGACCTGGAACGGGATGTTCTCGTCGCGGGCGGCCTCGCAGAGCATCTTGAAGACCTGCGGATTGATGTTCGCGCCCCGGCTCAGGACGGGCCCCTTGCCGATCTCGGCGTCGCCGCTGCGGTTCTTGTTCATGCCGGGGTAGTCCACGGCGAAGCCCACGTCCACGGCCAGCCCGACGGTCGCGCCGGTGAGGTAGGACGACGTGCGCGCGCCGCGCAGGCCGATCTCCTCCTGCACGGTGGAGACGCCGTAGACGGCGGCCTGGATAGTTTTCCCCTTCAGCAGCCGCACGGTCTCGGAGACGGCGTAGGCCCCCACCTTGTCGTCAAACGCATGGGAGACGACCAAGTCGCCCTGGAGCGTGTCGAAGCCGGGCGCGTAGGTGATGGGGTCGCCGATGGCGACCTTCTCCACGACGGCGGCCTTGCCCTGCGCGCCGATGTCCACGAACAGGTCGTGCAGCACGGTCTTGCGCCCGCGCTCGTCTTCTTCCATCAGGTGGATGGGCTTCTTGCCGATGACTCCCAGCAGCGGCCCGGTCTCGGTGTGGACGTAGACGCGCTGGCCGACGGTGATGTTGGCGTCGTGCCCGCCGATGGGGTTGAAGTAGAGGAATCCCTCGCCGTTGATGTGCGAGACCAAAAACCCGATCTCGTCGCAGTGCCCGGCGAGCATGATCTTGGGGCTGCCCTTCGGGTTGATTACGGCGTAGGTGTTGCCGAGGACATCGGTGTGGACCTCATCGGCGAACGGCTCGACGGCGCGCCGGTAGACGGCCTGCGCGGGCTGCTCGAAGCCGGACGGGCTGGGGGCGGCGAGAAGGTCACGGAGGACGGACAATGTTTCCTGGGCCACGGGTGTTTCTTTCGTCGGAGGGCGTTGTGGTGTTATTATAGCACGTTCGCCGTCGCCTGGGCCATGAGGAGCGTTTGATAAACGTGGTGATTCGGCGCGAAGTTCTCAAAAAAGAAGATGTCTTCGCCCTGCACGATGCGCGACAGTGCCGCCGCGACCGCAGGGGAACGTCCCAAGCCGCCGTCGCAGTGGCACACGATGCAGCGCACAGAGGAGAGATGGCTCTTGACGAAAATCAGTACGTTCCGCGCGTCCGCCGGCGTCATCAGTGTGATTTCCTTGCCCGGCTTCAGTGTGTTCCGGTCGTGGAATTGCAAGCGCAGGACAGCGAGGCAGTGTGGTGACGGAAGGAGCGGCGTCTCCGGCGCATCAGGGTCGCGGATGGAGATGACAATGTACGGCTCATCCGGCGCAAGGCTC
The DNA here is from genome assembly GCA_965277485.1 of Capsulimonadaceae bacterium. GTDB lineage: Bacteria > Armatimonadota > Armatimonadia > Armatimonadales > Capsulimonadaceae > JAFAZD01. The sequence goes on from CBDICZ010000011.1 coordinate 170,271, forward strand.
ACAGCCTCATAACGGTTCAACACCCAGAACGTCAAGCGCTCCCCGCGAAACACCTTCTTCATCTCGTGAGTCACAGTGGCAGATACTCGATTCTGTCCCTGTAACCCTCCGGTTCGGCGGCCAGCGCAAGCACTCGGCTCATGGGTAGACGATGCGCGCTCCGGCGCGGAGGCGCTCGTCATTGATGCTGCGCTTGAATTCCGCGAAGTCTTCCTGTGCCGCCGTCAACTCCTCCGGCGTCATCTGCGCGTCCTCCCGGTCCCACTGGGCGAAGAGGGCCAGCGTCGGGTCTTCCTCCACCGCAGGCGGGGCAGGAGGCAGGTGTTCCGTCACAATCCTCTTCGCCAGGGTCGCCGCGCCCATCCCTTCCTGCCGAGCGGCGGCATCCAATCGCGCCTGCTCGGACGGGTCCAAATCTATCGTCAATGTCATTGAACAACCTCCCGGACACTCGGCGGGCGGCCCCCGCTCAAGTATCCCCGCCGCCCGGCGCGGGAGCGGCCCTCACTGCGCCTCAATCGTGATGTCGACGCCGTCGAGGGCTTCCAAATGCGTCACGCTCCCGCGCAGGAGTTCGGATGCCAATCAGCACGTCACCGTGCGGCGCGGCCAGTAGCCGATCTTCTCCGTCACCAGATATCCGATGCGTACCCCGTACAACACTGCATCGGGGTTCTTCGCGCGGGCGCGTCGGGCCATCTCGATACGGTCGGTGCCCATCACCCAGTCGCCGGTGAGGATGTCCACCATCAGCAATTTGCCGATATTTTCCGGCGTCTCCACCTGCCCCCGTATGCTCCGGTCATAGATCACCTTGCCACGCTCCACGACATCGGCGGGCGTATACTCCAATTCCGGCGTCGTCTGTGCCATTTTCATCCCTCCGGCGGGCTGCTTGCCCACCCTCTCATGCTTTCCTTCTTCCTCAGTGTACCCGCCGAGGCGGATGTCTTGTGTGGAGGCATAACACGCCACGCCCTCATGCGCCCATATCGCCTAATCGTATGCCCTCATGCTGGGCGGGCTGGGGCGCGGGTGGCCGTCCAAATCCGTGGTGGGGAGGGTGACACCGCTGGGGGCCTCCGCCTGGGCCGCGCCCACTCGCTCATTCTGCCCGCCCCTACCCACCATACACACCCCGGCGGAAGTGCCGGTTTTCTCCCGTTTCTGCCCCAACCCGGCAGGGTTGACAGGCGGGGTGGCAGGGTTCTTGCATCTCCTGTCCGTTTGCCCCTTTCCTCCCACCCCTTGAGTTTTCCCCCGCCGTTGCCATAATCCCACTGGGCAATGGTTCCGTCGGGTGTTGACACCCGTGCCGCTGCCGAAAGTTTTGAGGTCTGAGGGAGGGTGCCCAATGTTCGGGTTCACGCAGTTGTTCGGGCGGGAGACCGTGGCCGGGGTGGACATCGGCAGCCGCTGGATCAAGGTGGCCCTGGCCGAAGCGGGCGGGGCGGGGCGGTGGCGCATCACCAAGGCGGGAG
>CBDICZ010000012.1:0-376826 GCA_965277485.1 Capsulimonadaceae bacterium
GCCGCCCCTGCTTTTTGGCGTCGAACACGGCCCGGACGCCCTGGAAGTACCCTTCCTGGGACTCTTCTAGGTCTTGCAAGGTCCGCAGACGTGTGGACAGCGAGACAGTCTCCGACTGTGCCGCGCCGAGGCTCTCGCGGCGCGCGCCCACCCCCTGACGCGCGGCCTCCCGCGCCGCCCCTGCCGCCGTCAGCGCCGCCTCGGCCTCGGCGAGCCCGCGCCGCGCGGCCTCCGCCGCCACGCGGGCGGCTTCCCGCGCCGCCGTCCGCGTCACCACCAGCGCTTCGCCGCGCGTGATCTCTGCGTGAAGGGTGGGCAGGCTGCCCTGCAACTCGACGACACGCGCCTCCGCCCGCGCGGCCTCGCCCTGCTGCGCCGCCAGACGCCGGGCACGGGCCAGCGCGTCCTGCCGACGCCGCTCGCCGCGACGGTTGAGGTCCCCCACCCGGTCGCCGATCTCCTGGACACCGGTTTGCAGGGCCGCGACCTGTCGGCGCAGCGACATCTCCCGGCCCCGCTCCGACACCAACTCTCCTTCCACCTCGGCGATCTGCGCGGCCAGTCGCTCCCGCCGGGCGGCCAGGTCTTCCAACTCCTGCGTCAGCAGCCGCCGGGCCGACGCCAGGGACTGCGCGCGCTGGGCGGCCAGGGCGCGCTCGGCCTCGGCGCGCTCGGCCTGGGTGATGGCCGCCCCGTGCTGCAGGCGGCACGTCTCCAGGGTCGCCTCGGCATCGGCCAGGCGCTGGGCGATGCCGAGCGCCCGCGCCTCCGCCGCCGCGATTCGCGCCCTGTGCTTGGCGACGGCGTCCTGCTCGGCCTCCCGCGCCTGCCGGGCGGCTGCCAGCTCGAAGTCAGCGAACCGAAAATCAACGACCAGCAGATCGCTCTCGATCACGCGCAGGCGGTCCCGGATGTCCAGAAACCGACGCGCCCGCTCCGCCTGCGCCCGCAGCGGCTCCAGGCGTCCGGCGATCTCGCCCAGGATGTCGCGGACCCGCTGGAGATTCGCCTCAGTCGCGTCCAGCTTCCGCAGGGCCTCGCGCTTGCGCACCCGGTATTTTTTGATCCCCGCCGCTTCCTCGAACAGCCCGCGCCGGTCTTCGGGGTTGACGGACAGCACGGCGTCAATCTCGCTCTGGTTGACCAGCGAGTACGCCTCGCGCCCAACGCCGGTGTCCAGGAACAGCTCGTAGATGTCTTTAAGTCGGCAGGGGACTTTGTTGATGAAGTATTCGCCCTCGCCCGTGCGGTACGCCCGGCGGGTGATCGTCACCTCGCTGAACTCGACCGGGAGGGTCCCATCGGCATTGTCCACGGTCAGGGACACCTCGGCCATGCCCATCGCGCGGCGCTTGTCCGTCCCCGCGAAGATCACATCCGACGCCTTGGCCCCGCGCACCGCCGACGCCTTCTGCTCGCCCAGCACCCAGAGCAGGCTGTCGCTGAGGTTGCTCTTGCCGGAGCCGTTCGGGCCGACGATAACCGTGACGCCCTCGGAAAAGAGAATCTCCGTCCGCTCGGCGAACGTCTTGAAGCCCTGCAATTGGAGTTTCTTGAGATGCATCTCTGCCGTCAATTATAACAGAGGACGGCAAGGGTTGTCAAAGCAAAGCCATCCGGTCCATCGGGAGGAATGAGGGCGGGCGGCAGGGAATAACCCACCTGGAGTACCCGCCATGAGTGTCATGAACGTCTCGACCACGCAGCGGCAGTGCCCGCGCTGCCGCAGACTCCAGCCCGCGCACATCGTCACCTGCGGAGGCTGCGGGCGGCGGTTCCAGGTGCCTCCGCCGGAGCCGCCGCTCTCGCCTGCCTCCGGCGTCTACGCGGGCGTCTCGACGGCCTCCCGTGAGGAGACATCGGGCGGCTCCGGCCCCGGCGTCTCCGCCTGGTGGGGGCCTGCGTTCGCGGCCTTGTTCGTGACACCGCTGGGCTGGGCGCTGCTGCCCCTGGCCCTGGCTCTGTGCGTGATCACGGCGGCCCTGAGTTTGACGGTCCTGCCGACCCTGCTCGCCGTCATCGCCGCCGTGCGCCTGCGGGCGAGCCGCCTGCCCTTTTGGCAGAAGGGCCTGGCGGCCACGCTCACGCTGGGGACGGGCCTGGGACTGAACGCCCTGCTTTGGCACGTGTTCCATCAGATCGCCTTCACCCTGAGTCCCCCGCCCTGACCCGGAGACCACCGACATGACACTGTTGTTCAGCTCGCCGAGCGTGGTAGATGTCGAGCTTCGTCAGGTACTGCTTGAAGAGCAGGGCATCGCCTGCACCGTGCGCAATGTCCTCCTGTCCGGCACGTCAAACGAGGGGCGCGTCACGTTCGCCGTGCCGGAGTTATGGACGATCCATGACGGCGACACCGACCGCGCCCGCGAAGTTCTCGCGCGGGACCTGCCCGCCGCGTCGCCCGAGGACGCGCCCTGGACCTGCCCGCACTGCGGCGAGGAGAGCGAGGCGCAGTTCACGTCCTGCTGGAACTGCGGCACCCAGCGCCCCGCGCCGGAATAGTTTCCCCGGAGAAAGACACCCATGCCCAACGCCTATGTCAAAGCCGCCTGCCTCGGAGTGATCGCCGGGATGCGCAGCATGACCGCGCCCGCGCTTGTCAGCGGGTACCTGATTCGGACCTGCTCCGATGAACTCGCCGGGTCGCCTCTGGAGTGGCTGGCCTCGCCCGTGTCTGCCGGGGTGTTCAAGTGGCTGGCCGCCGGGGAGATGATCGCCGACAAGCTGCCGTCCGTCCCGGCGCGCACGGCCCCCGGCCCGCTGATCGGCCGCGCCCTGACGGGCGCACTGTCCGGGGCGGCAGTGTGCGTCTCCGAGGGGGAGGGCCTGGCGGAAGGCGCGGCGGTCGGCGGCCTCGCCGCCGTCGCCTCGGCGTTCGCTTTTTACCACCTGCGGCGACGGCTGACGCAGTCAACGCCCCTGCCCGATGCCGCCGTCGCCGCCGCCGAGGATGCGCTCGCGCTGGGCCTGGGGCACAGAATCCTGTCCGATCCAAGCTGACGCCGGACTTCCGTGCTGCGCCGCCGAGGGGTCATACTGTCGGAACCTTCTCCGCTCCACGGCCGTCCGGCATAGGGTGTAGGCAGGGGGGCGATTTTGTCATCCCGGCCCGACAGGACATCAGGGCCGGGGAGACAGAGAAAGCCGTCATGACGTTTCAGGAGGAGTCGCCCGGCACACCCAGCGAGGACATCGAGGCAGCCTTGACACGCTACGCGGCCACACGGGACCCGGAGGACCGGGACCGACTGATTCTGCACCACCAGCGCCTGGCGCGGTACATCGCCGCGCGCTTCGTCGGCCAGGGCGAGACGCCGGAAGATCTGGTCCAGGTCGCCACCATCGGCCTGATCCACGCGCTGGATCGGTACGACCCCGCGCACGGGGTGAAATTCTCCACCTACGCCCTGCCCACCATCGTCGGCGAGATCAAGCGGCACCTGCGTGACAAGACCTGGCACGTCAAGGTCCCGCGCTGGCTGCTGGAGATGTCCCTGAGCGCCCGCCGGGCGGACAAGGCGCTGATGGGGCGGCTGGGCCGCCCGCCGACCGTCAAGGAGATCGCGGCGGAGATCGGGGCGTCGGAGGAGACCGCGCTGGAGGCGCTGGAGGTCGGGCGGATCGCCCAGGCGGCCTCGCTGGACACGCCGCTGGAACGCAAGGCCGACAGCGGGGCGACGCTGATGGACCTGATTGGCGGCATGGACCAGGCGCTGCACGACCTGGAGGCGTTCGCCGACCTGCAGCACGCGCTCAGTCGGCTGGAAACGCGGGAGCGGCAGGTGATCCGCCTGCGATTCTTCGGCGAGCTGTCCCAGCGGCAGATCGCGCAGCGGGTCGGCCTGTCCCAGATGCAGGTCTCGCGCCTGGAACGCCGGGCTTTAGAGAAGTTGCGGGCGATCATGGCGTCGTCGCACGGCGAGGGATAGCAGGTTCGCCTAGGGCGTGACCGCCCGTTGATGTAGGGGCATGGCGTGCCATGCCCGTACCGCTCGGCCCGTGCGCCCCGGCGTTTCAAGCCAGGGCGCACAGTCAGCCGGTCACAGGTAGCGCTGGACCTCCCAGGCAGTGACGTTTTTGGCGGTCATTTCGGCGTACTCGTCCCACTCGGCGCGCTTGACCTCCAGGAAGTGCGCGGCGTAGTCCGTGCCCAGCGCGCCGCACAAGACTTCATCCCGTTCCAGCGCATCCAGCGCCTCGCCGAGATTGGCAGGGAGCAGGCCGATGCCCTGGTCCTGAGCCTGGCGGGGCGACAGCAGGAACAGGTTGCCGTCACGCCCGGCGTCCACCTTCAGGCCGCGCGCGACGCCGTCCAGGCCCGCCGCCAGCAGGGCCGCCGTCGCCAGGTAGGGGTTCGCCGAGCCGTCCGCCGTCCGGTACTCCATCCGTCCGGGCGCGGGGACGCGCACCATCATGGTCCGGTTGTTGCCGCCGTGCGCGATGAAGACCGGTGCCCACGTCGCCCCGGAGCGCGGCGAGCGCGCGCCGAACCGCTTGTAGGAGTTCACCGAGGGCGCGGTCAGGGCGCAGAGCGCCGAGGCGTGGTCGAGCAGGCCGCCGAGGAACGACTGCGCGACCGAGGACATCCCGCGCGGGCCGCTCTTGTCCGCGAACAGGTTGTCCTTGCCGTCGGCGTCCCACAGCGAGACGTGCATATGCGCCCCATTGCCGGTCAGGTTGGCGAAGGGCTTGGGCATGAACGTCGCCAGCATCCCCCGTTCTTCGGCCAGGGCCTTCACGGCGAATTTGAAGAACGCGACTTTGTCCGCCGTCGGCAGGGCGTCGTCGTAGCGCCAGTTGATCTCGAACTGGCCGTTGGCGTCCTCGTGGTCGTTCTGGTAGACGCCGTAGCCGAGTTCATTCAGATAGGTCACGAGCGTCATCAGGAAGTCGGCGTTGCGCAGCAGAGCCAGCTGGCCGTAGCAGGGCTTGAGCAGCGTGTCCCCGGCATCGGCGACTTGGAGGCCGCCGTCACTGCTCTTCTCCACCAGGAAGAATTCGGGTTCCACGCCCATCTTGAGCGAGAAGCCTTTGGACTTGGCCTTCGCCAGATTCTCGGTCAGGATGGCGCGCGGGCAGTAGTCCCAGTTTTTCCCATCGAGATGCAAGTTCCCGGCGATCCACGCCAGGCCGGGCCGCCACGGCAGCGGGAAGACGGTGGAGTCAGCCAGCGGGACGCAGGACAGGTCCGGGTCGTGCGGCCCCTGCCCCACCCCGTCCACGGCGAACCCGGCGAACCCCGCCGCACCCTCGGCCACATCCGCCAAGCACTCGGCGGGGACCAGCTTGGCGCGGGACGTGCCGTGCATATCCACGAAGGACATCAGGAAGAACTTGACGCCCTTCTCGGCGAAGAGTTTTTGTGTTTCAGCGACGTTGAGCATGGTAGGTAACTCCTTTGCAAAGGGCGTCAGAACCCCCTCCGTCCGGGCAAGCCCGGCTACCTCCCCCGAAACGGGTGAGGCTGAGTAAAAAGAGCGACAGCCTCCTGACACTAACCCCTCCCGCTTCGGGAGGGGTGGCGCGGCTTGCCGCGACGGGGTGGGTTCCTCAGCGCAAAAACTTGGCCCGCTGGTACGGGTACTGGGAGCGAATGGGTCTGTCTTCGGCGAAGCGTGACGACCCAAACAGCGAGATGTCGAACGGGTCAGGCAGGCCCAGGGCGCGGGCGGCCATGATCTCCCCGACGACGGGCGACAGTTTGAAGCCGTGGCCGGAGAAGCCGACAGCGGCGTGCAGGCCATCGCCGAAACTGTCCATGATCGGCTGCCAGTCCGGCGTCGTCTCGTACAGACCGGCAAAGGCGCGCTTGACGCCGCCTTTCTCAGTGGCATCCATGCCCTCAAATCGCAGCCCGGCCTTGCGCCGGGCGTCGGCGACGGCCTGCGCGCCCGCGCCCTCGTCATAGCCGTCCGGCTGTGTCAGCGCCTCCTGCAAGTCGGCGTTGTCTGACGAGCCGACCCACATCCCCCCGTCGCCGTCCGCCCGGAAGTAGGCCAGGTTGATGAGATCGGAGACGACGGGGAAGACTCCCGCGAACGTCGCCGGGCGCTCCAAGACCACGATCTGGGCGCGCACAGGTGTCACGGGCAGGTCCAACCCGAACAGCCCCCCGACGGGCCGCGACCAGTTGCCGGTCGTGATGACGACCTGCCCCGCCGAGATAGTTTCTCCATCCCCCAGGGTCACGTCCCATCCCGCGCCGGTCTTGGTGGCCGCCGTGACCGGGGCCGAATACCGGAACTGCGCGCCGAATTCGGCGGCCCTGGACGCATAGGCGGCGACGGTCAGCGCGGGACTTGCGTAGCCGCCTTCAGATTCGTAAGCGACCAACACCACATCATCCGTTTTGACGGCGGGAACGATGTCTTTCAGGTCGCCCGGAGCAATCAGCGACGCATTGACGCCCTTGCTTTGGTGCATGGCGACGATGTCGCGCAGGGTCTGCTCGTCGGCGGCATCTACCAGCACGGAATAGCCGGATTGGACAAAGCCGCACGGCTTGCCCACCTCATCATCGAAGCGCTGGAAGCGCTTGTTGGCGGCCAGGGCCAGCACGACCAACTCCGGCACACCGTAGTGGGCGCGGATAATCGCGCCGGAGCGCGCCGTCGTCTCCTGTCCGGGCTGTGCGCAGCGCTCCGCCAGCGTCACTTTCGCCCCGGCCTGGGCGAGATGATAGGCCGTCGAGCAGCCCATCAGGCCGCCGCCGACCACAAGCACGTCGGTTGTTGTCATGGTGTTCTCCTGACCCACCTCCCTGCTGCGCGGGGTCCTCCCGAAACGGGAGGATCAAGAGTAGCCCCAGCGGGGCAGGGGTTGCCCCTCCTCATCCTCCCGTTTCGGGAGGACCCTGTGAGCGCAGCGAACAAGGTGGTGCGTTCCTAATGTCCTCCGGCCATCGCCAGGGCGAGGGGCTGGCGCATCCCGGCCATCGGCAGGCCGGTGATCAGGGCCGACTCCAAGGTCAGGGCGCGCAGGTCGTCCCGGTCCAGGTTGCCCACGTGAGACTTGCCGCAGGCGCGGGCCATGATCTGCATCTCCAGGGTCATGGCGTGCAGGAAGTTCTCGACGCGCTCGGCGGCCTCCTCCACGGGCAGGCGGGCCGTCAGGCGGGGGTCCTGCGTGGCGACGCCGACCGGGCAGCGGCCCGTGTGGCAGTGGTGACAGGCGCCAGGCTCCGTCCCCATGGCGTGATAGTCTTCCACCCACAGGGGCGCGTTGCAGTTCAGGGCGATGATGGCCGCCGTGCCGATGGCGACGGCGTCCGCGCCGAGCGCGATGGCCTTGGCGGCGTCCACGCCCGACTTGATGCCGCCGCAGACGATGAGCTGGACTGTGCCGTACAGTCCGACATCCTCCAGCGCCCGGACGGCCTCGCAGATGGCGGCCAGCGTCGGGATGCCGGTATGGTCCAGCAACACATCCGGCGAGGCCGCCGTGCCGCCCTCCATGCCGTCCACGACCACGCAATCGGCCCCGGCCTTGGCGGCCAGCTTCACGTCCTCGTACACGCGGGCCGCGCCGAGCTTGACGTAGATGGGCTTCTCCCAGTCCGTCGCCTCGCGCAGTTCCTCGATCTTGATCGCCAGGTCTTCCGGCCCCATCCAGTCCGGGTGGCGGCAGGGGGAGCGCTGGTCCACGCCGTCCGGCAGGTCGCGCATCCTGGCGATCTCCGAGGAGACCTTCTGGCCGAGCAGCAGGCCGCCCGTGCCGGGCTTCGCGCCCTGGCCGACGACCACCTCGATGGCGTCGGCCCGCTGCACGTCGCGCGGGTTGAAGCCGTAGCGCGACGGCAGGCACTGGTAGACCAGCATCTTGGAGTATTCGCGGTCGGACGGGTGCATCCCGCCGTCGCCGGTGCAGGTGCTGGTCCCGGCGCGGGTCGCGCCCAGCCCTAACGCTTCTTTGGCGTTGCGGGACAGCGCGCCGTAGGACATCCCGGCGATGGTGATGCGCGTCTTCAGCTCCAGCGGCTTCTTGGCGTAGCGCGTCCCCAGGATGACGCCGGTGTCGCAAGTCTCCCGGTAGCCTTCCAGCGGGACGCGGGTGAGTCCGGCAGGCAGGAACGTCAGGTCCTCCAGCGTCGGCAGCTGCCGCCCCGTGGAGAACGCGCGAATACGATACCGGCCCAGCCTGGCCTTTTCCTGGATGTCATGGATGCTCGCCGGGTCCCAGATGCGGGACGGCGTCGCTTCGTCAACGGGCATGAGAGTCACTCCTTTGGGTCTTGCAAATTCAAAAGAAGCGGGCGTAGCGCTCTACTTCCCACTGGGAAATGGACTGGTGGTAGTCCTCCCACTCATCGCGCTTGTAGCGCACGAACTCGTCGCGCAGCGCCGTGCCAAGCGTCGCCTCGATGAACGGGTCGGCGGCGAAGGCCGTCACGGCGTCGTGCAGATTCCGGGGCAGTTCGGAGATGCCGCGCTCGGCCAGCTCGGCGTCCGTGTACTCGTACATATTCTCGTGATGCGGCGGGCCGGGATCAATCTTATCCCCAATGCCGTCCAGCCCCGATGCCAGGGCCAGCGTGGCGGCCAGGTACGGGTTGCAGGACGAGTCCGCGCCCCGGCACTCCACCCGGCCCCCGCTCATGGGGACGCGCAGGTTGTTGGACCGGTTGTTGCCGCCGTAGCAGTTGAACACGGGTGCCCAGGAGTAGTAGGACATCCGGCCTTTGCGGATCAGGCGCTTGTAGGAGTTCACCGTCGGGCTGAACGCCGCCGCGTTGCCGAGGCCGTGCTTGATGAGTCCGCCCGCGAACTGATAGCCCAGCATGGACAGCTTGCAGCCGTGCGGGTCGTCGGAGGCGTCAGTCGGCACGAACAGGTTCTTGCCGGTCCCGGCGTCGGCGAGGCTCATGTTGAAGTGCGCCCCATTGCCGGTCAGATCAGCGAAGGGCTTAGGCATGAACACCGCCAGCAGACCCAGATCGGCGGCGATCTTCTTGGCCATGAACCGGAAGAAAATGTAGCGGTCACAGGTGGTCAGGGCGTCGGCGTACCCGAAGTCGAACTCGAACTGCGAGTGGCCGTCCTCGTGGTCGAACGAGTAGCAGTCCCAGCCCAGTTCATTGATCGTCGTCGTCATCCGGTCCAGGAACGGGAACGCCTCCATGAACCGCTGCACGTCGTAACAGGATTTCTCAAGATCGTCGTTGTCGTTGGGGACGACCAGCCTGCCATCTTCCATGCGCAGCAGGTACATCTCGGCCTCGATACCCAGGTTGAACGTGTAGCCCAAACTCTTGGCCTTCTCCAACACGCTTTTGAGGGCGACGCGGGTGTTGAGGGCATATGGCTCGCCGTGGAAGTGATTGTCCGCCGGGAACCAGGCGACGTCCTTCTGCCACGGGATGACGAAGCCCCGGTCCACGTCGGGGACGCTGCTGATCTCGTCGTCGTTGGGCCGCTGGCCCAGGCCGTCCAGGGCATAGCCGGTGTAAAGCTCGGAGCCGCGCGCCATGTCGGCGAAGTGGCCCAGTGGGACGCACTTGCCTTTGGGGACCCCGTGGATGTCCACATAAGCCCCCAGCGCGTAGCGGACGCCCTGCGCCTTCATCTCGCGCTGCTTGGCCTCGATCTGCTCGTCCGTATAGTGGGTCATGATGTGTTGATGGTCCTTGTCGTGTCGCAACGATGAAAGCAGCCCGCCGCCATTCCTCAGCCCCGGAGGGGCTTTCTGTTCTCAATAGACCGGCGTTTCAACGCCGGGAGGCTTCCGGCGGACCGGGAATTACGGCGGACCGGGGCTATCCCGACTCTCCAGCGAGAACGGCGGCTCCTCGGTGAGCGCGGCCCGCACCTGCGCCGCCAGATCCTCGGTGGCCCAGGCGAGTAGCACCTCGCCCTGCGCCGCTGTTGCCCGCGTCGGCAGGCCGGTCGCGCCGTTCTCCGAGGTGCGCGGGACGGGGTAGGAGAAAAACAACCCCTCCGTCCGGTCCGGGTCGTCGGCGATCTTGTCGGGCCGGACACCGCGCGGGTGGTGTGCCAGCATCAGGCTGGTCTCGGCGGCGTTGGCATGCCAGTCCTGGGCGTCGCCGTCGTAGGCGTCACGGACACGAGCCGAGACCTCCCAGACGCCGCGCAGCGCGATTCGCATCTCCGGGTGACGGTAACGCAGTGTCTCCAGCGCGACCCGCAAGGGCGCGAAGTTGGTGACGTGGCCGTTCAGGATCAGCAGCCGGGTTAAGCCGGACGCGCCAAGTAGCCACTCGCCGATCTCGACCACGGCGTTGGTCAGCGTGGAGGGCGACAGCGACAGGGTTCCCGGCCAGTGCGTCGTGTGCCCCCAGGCCGCGCCGTAGGGCAGCGCGGGCAGGATGGGGACGCCCGTGGCCGCCGAGACGCGCTTTGCCAGCGTGTCCGCGCTCAGCGTGTCCACGTTGACGCTCAGGTGCGGGCCGTGCTGCTCGGTGCTGCCGACGGGCAGGATCGCCATGTCCATGCCGGACGCCCGCAGTGCGCCCACTTCCTCCCACGTCAGCCACTCCCACAGCACCGGCCCCCGGTCACTCAACGCGGATTCTGTCCCCACGACGGACGATCCCGCCTTGCAGGACGCTCGCATAGACGCCGACGTTGCCGCCGTTGTGCTGCACGGCGGCGCGCAGGACGCCGGGGTCTTTGGGCAGGTCGGCCTGCGGCAAGGTGGTCATCACGCAGCGTGGGCAGGGTCCGGTGACGCTGAGCCGCACCTCATCGCCGATGGCAATCGTCTTGCCGATCCAGGCGTTCTCGGCGTAAGGCTCCGGCCCGGCGTCCACCATCAGGTTGGGCCGGAAGCGCCGGGCCTCAAACCGGCCCGCCGGGTAGGCCCCGCGCAGGGCGTCCAGCGTGGACGTGGACAGCAGGTGCAGGATGGCGAGGTCGAAGAACGTGTTCTCCAGCGTCGCCTCATCGGTCACGTCGTCGCTGTGGGGCAGGCCCGGCACGTCTTCGGCGTCCGGCCAGTATTCGTCCAGGTGCGGCTTGGCGGGCGGCGTGTCCGCGAAGGTCACGGCCCGGCCCAGCGTCTGCGACAACACTTGATTGAGATCGGCCTGGCGGCTGTCCAGCACCGTGCCGTCGGGCGTGGTGATTCGCACGGGCGGCACGCTTTCCAGCGACGGCTCGGCGAAGGCCGCCCGGAACTGGAACATGGCCGGCCACTTCTTCGGGTTCTTGGCCGTGACGGTCTTGCCGTCCTCGGCGTCCATCAGGGCGTAGGCGCGGTCCCCGAGCAGGCCCTTGGGCGTGACGGCGGAGGCGTTGACCTCCTCGCCCTGCATGGACTTGACCGGGTAGCGCCAGAGCGAAAGCAAAGTTGCGTCAGACATCAGTGTGGTTCCTTACGCGGATCGGGCCGATGAACGACCCGGCATTGAAAATGCAACCGTCCTTCGGACGGAAGACCAGATTCTTCGCGCCCGGAGGGCGCTTGTTCTCCCAATGCCGGGTCGTTCATCGGCCCGTCAGCCTACTCCCGCGTCCGCCCCTCGTTCTTCTCGGAGTGGATCACCTCGCGGCGTCCGCCCAGATCGTCCTGCCCCTCCTTCAGTTCCGGCAGCGCGTTGGTGGCATAGGCCATCGCGCCGGGCCGCTTGTCTTGGACGTAGCGGCGGTACAGGTAGAAGGGGACGAAGATCAGCATGATCCCCACGCCCGGAATCCAGACCGCCGATCCCCACTGGAACCCACCGACGGTGAAGAGAAACAAATTGTACACCGTCAGGAACGCCGCGATGCCGACGAAGGCACCGGGGAGCTTGAAGGACCGGGGGGTGTTCGGCTGTGTGCGGCGCAGGATGACATACGCCGGGAGCAGCAGCAGATACACGAGCAGGTAGCCGACGTTCGACGCGGCGATCAGGTTGATGATGTTGCCCTGGAAGACGACCAGCAGGAAGAGGGTCGTCACCAGGTCCACGGCCATGGAGCCAATGGGAACGCCGAACTTGTTGATGGTGCCGAACTGCTTGATCATCTGCCCGTCCATGGTCATCTGGTAGACGGAGCGGGAGGAGCCGATGATGGTGGTCTGCACCCCCAGCAGCAGGGCCGTAATCAGCATGATGGAGACAATGACGCCCCCGACGTGCCCGAAGATCGCCTGGGCTGCGGGCAGGAACGCGACGGACGCATCCTGAGACAGTACGCTCACGCCGACGATGCCCAGCATGATGAACGGAACGACGCCATAGGCGAGGAAGCCCACGATGGAGGTCGCCGTGATCGCCTTGGGCGCGTCCTTCGGGTCACGCAGCTCGGCGATGGTCGTGGAAACGGACTCAATGCCGTAAGCAGTCCAGGCGACGACGAACATATCCTTGATGATGAGCATCCAGGACACGCGGGAGTGCCAGGAGCCGTTCAGCGGCACCATGGGGAAGACGTTGATCGCTTTGAACAGCCCGGCGTGGATGACCGGCGAGAGGATGATCACCGCCATCGGAGCCAGGGAGCAGATCGCCATCACGGCGGACGACCAAATGCCCGGCTTGAGGCCGACGTAGTTGGTGGCGTACAGAAGCAGTGCCATCACAATGGCGATGGTGAGGACCTCGTGTGGGGTCAGCCCAGGCACGAACGACTTCAGGTAGCCGGCGGCGACGATCAGGTTGACCGGGATGACCGGGACCCAGCCGCACCAGTAGCCCCAGTTCGCCATGGCCCCGACGAACGGGTACTTCTTGAACGCCTCATGGGTATAGGTGGCCGTTCCCCCACTCTTGTTGGGGAACATAGACGCCATCTCGGCGATCAACAGACATTGGACGATGGCCACGATAACGGTGGTCGTCCAGACGACCACGGAGGCGGGTCCGAGGTCGGCGGCGACGGCACCGAGCGCCGTGACGACCAGCATCGCGCCGCCCAGGCCGACGACGAAGGACGACTTCCAGGTGACGGTCCGCTGCAAGGTGGGCGCCGCGGGGGGCGACGCGGTGGGTAGGGTGACTGCGCTCATGGTGTTTCTCCTCTAGCGCCTGTGGCGCGGACGAATGTCGAACTGTCCGCCGCCGCGTCGGCGCGGGGAGGTGCGAGACTTGAGTGAGCCGTCGTTGGCACAGGGCGGGCCGAAAGCAGATCGGCCCGACAGAGGGAGGCGCGCACGGCCTCGGCGTCACGCGCGGCGGTGTGGACTTCCAGCACGGGCCGCCCCGCCGGGTCATGCCGCCAGAGCAGCACGGCCTGATCGTTCAGGCGTGTCGGGACGGCGCGGCCCATCGGCAGACCTTCCAGACGGTGCGGCGGCTTCACCGTCAGCGACGGCAGCAACGCGCCGAGATCGTCGCGGGCCGTCAGCACGGCCAGCGGGCAGGCTTTGACCCAGACTCGTCGGCCCCGCGCGGCGGCTTCCAAAGCGGCCCCATCGGCGAGGCGCGCCCGGAAGTTGTTCTCGCAGAGCCGCAGAAGAGAAAAGTCATCAGCCTCCAGCGATTGCCAGACGGACAGCCGAGCCGCCGCCTCGCCGAAGAGGGTTCGCGCGACTTCCAAGCCGTCCACGCCCGCGAAGTCCCAGAGAGTCGTCATGCCTTCACCCGTGTCTTCTTCGGGTCATAGGCGGCCATCGGCCCGACGGCGGCTTGAGTGCGCCGGGCCATCCCGTCCACGAAGCCGACTTCCAGCGTTGTCCCGTGTACGGAATATTCCGGGAACACTTGGGCCAGAGCGATACTTTTGTTCAGGACGGGCGAGAACGTCGCACTGGTGATCGTGCCCGCCGGGAAGTCGCTGTCCTGGGGGTAGACGTGCTTCCCCGTCGGCGCGATCTCGTTGCCATCCAATACCAGACCGACGGCGGCCAGCGGCGGACGCTGTTGTAGCGGCTCCAGAGCGGCCCTGCCGAGAAAATCCGGCTTCCGCATCGCCACGGCCCAGCCGATGCCCGCCTGGAAGGGCGAGACGCCGCTGTCAAATTCGCGCCCCGGAGACAGCAGCCCCGCCTCGATCCGCGCCCGGTCCAGCGCCTTCATGCCCAGCGGCAGCATCCCATGGGGCTGCCCCGCCTCCCACAGAGCATCCCAGAGCGTCGGACCGTTTTCGGGATGCACAAAAATCTCGTAGCCGCGCTCGCCCGTGTAGCCGGTCCGGGAGACGACCACGGGGATGTCCGCGACACAGCCGTTCGCAAACCGGAAGTAGCCCAGGCTGTCGAGATCGAAAGACGCTAGGGGCCGGAGAATGTCCAGGGCCGACGGGCCTTGCACGGCCAGGTTGTGCCAACAGTCCGACGACGACTTGACCAGCGCGTCCCAGCCATGTTCGGCGGCGAGGCGGCGCAGGTGGTCACCGTCGGTCTCGGAGTTGCCGACGTACCGGAACGCATTCCCGCCCAGGCGGAAGACCAGCCCGTCGTCAAAGATGCCCCCGTGCGGCGTCAACAGGCAGCCGTAGGCCGACTGGCCGATAGAAAGCTTACCCATGTCCCGCGAGAACGCCCATTGCAGGAGCGCCTCGGCGTCCGGCCCGGAGACCTCGAACTTCCGCAGGGCCGACAGGTCCATGATCGCCGCCCGCTCGCGCAGCGCCCAGTACTCGGCGTGTTCGCCGTGCTGCGCAAAGCTGTCCGGCAGCCAGGCCCCGCCGACATCCGAGAAGTGATCCGTCAGCGCCCGCAGTCGGGGCGTGAAGGCCGTGTCGCGCGTCATCCGCACAGGCAGGTCGCGCCCGACACGGACGCCGGAGGAACGGGCGAACGTGCTGTCGGCGTCATACACCCGGACGTGGATCGGTGTCGGGTTCCAGCCATTGGCCGGGTCAATGTCGTCGGCGCAGCTGGAAGTCGCGCAGAGCAGGTCGCGGCAGGCCCGGAGTAGCACATAATCGCCGGGCCGCGCCCAGGACTCGCCCCCGATGATCGCGCCGTCTTCGCTCAGCGTGGTGTTATAAAAGAAGTTAACGGCAGGCCAGCCCTTGCGCGCTCGGATGGCAGAGGGCGCGAGATTAAAGTTGAAGTTGGTCGTGCAGCTCGCGTGGCCCGGATAGCCCGCATCCTCGTAGTAGGTGTCCGTGCAGGCGAGCAAAAAGCTGTCGTGCCGCCCGCAGGTGTCCTGGATGACCTCGACAAGCGGGGCCATCTCCTGCGAGAAGTATCTGCCATGCAGGCCCGCCTGCGGCATGGCCCGGCCGTTCAGCGTCCGAGTCGTGACCCCGTCCAGTTCCTCTCGAAAGTCGGTCCCCGCGAAGGCCAGAAAATCGGCGCACTGGCTGCCCTCGACGTTCAGGAGCTGGAGGTACTGGCCCGCCTTGACATGGTAGGCGATGGCCGTCGCGCCGTCAATGCGGTACTCGGCCAGGACGGGGGCGAGCGGCTCCGGCACGTCCGGGTATTTTTCATGTGGCGACGCCAGCGGCATCCGCAGGCGCAGGGCCGTTTGGGGAGTCAGTCCCCCCTCCGCCCCGAAGTCCGGGGGTGTCAGGGGAGAGACCGTGCCGACCTCGACCCACTGACTGCGCGGGGCGCGCAGGGTCAGGGATGACCCGCGACGCTGCGAAGGGACCTGCACACGTCGGCGCAGCACGGACCCGACGGAGAGACCAGACATCGTTTCGGCACAGACCTCCAGCGCGCCGCCGTCTTCGGGCGTGACGGCGAACGGCTGACAGCCCTCCGGGTCACGGACGGCCAGTGTCTCCCCGGCGGGCAGGAAGACGCGCTTCGGGGTGGCAGGCTCCAATGTGATTGTCTGGTATTGGGTCATTTGACTTTGACGATCAGGCTGCCGCCGCCACGGCCCCGTTCCGGTGCGCCTTCGCGTCCTCGGCGGCGGCCTCAGACAGCAACTGCTCGGCAAGCGCGCGCTTCTGCCCGGCGTCCATCTTCTTGACCTCGTTGTGGACCACGCGCTCGTTGACGTGCTGGTTCCAGTAGTCCAGCGAGTCCATGCCGAGCAGGGCCAGCTTGCCGACGAACTGGCGCAGGACCTCGTTGGTCGGCCCCATTACCCAGCCCGCCTTGCCGTCCCGCAGATAGCGCTCGATGCCCAGGTCCTTCTTGAAGCCCGTGCCGCCGCAGGCGTGCAGCATCTTGTCGCAGACATTGGCGACGTTCTTGGCGGCCATGAACTTGATCTGCCAGTACCATGCTAAATATTCGGCGCGGGGCGCGGCGGTCATGTCCCGGTGGATGGTCCAGTCGCAGTCGTTGGTCACGTCGTCCATGCGCTGTCCCATCATGAACGAGAACATCCGGCAGGCGTTGGTGCTCATAATGGCCTCGCCGAAGTAGTCCTGGATGGTCGGGTAGTCCGCGACGCGCATCCCCACGTCCACGTGCTTCTTCTTGGTGACGTGGCCCTTGGCGATGTCCATCGCGCCCAGGGAGATGCCGTTCCAGCACGACGACGAGCAGAGCAGGAAGAACGGGTCCACGATCTCATCGTTGGACATGACGCCGTCACCGACCGGGCCGACCATGCGGTCGAAGGGCACGGTGACGTTGTCCACGTGCAGCGTCCCGGACTGGTTGCCGCGCAGGCCCAGCGCGTCCCACTTCTGCGGCTCGGCTTTCACTTCGTCTTTGAAAACGAGGAAGCAGGACAGGTCCGCGTAGTTGCCTTGAAACTCCGGGCTGGTCGTCTGGACCACATAAAAATCCGCGAAGCCCGCCGAGGTGGTCCAGGACGCCTTCTTGTTGACCTTCCAGCCGTTCCCCACCCGCTCGGCACTGCTGGAGACGGGATACCAGAAGTGCGACCCCGTCTCCGGGTCCGAGTAGGACAACGTCCCGATCAGCACGTCTTGGTCCAGGCGCTGCAGCACGGGGATGAACTCCGGGTTCTGGGCCGCCCGGAACAGCAGGGCGGCGACCGCGCCCAGGTGCATCGTGTAGCACATGGCCGTGGAGGGGCAGCCGTAGCGGGCGATGGTCTCCACCACCATGGCGGCGCAGACGTGGTTCTCGCCCAGCCCGCCCCACTTCTGCGGGACGAACAGGCCGAGCAGGCCGAGTTCGGCGAGCTTCTCGAAGTTGGCGCGCGGGTAGATGAGGCCGACGTCGGACTTGACGGCGTTGGGGCGCAACGTCTCGGCACAAGCCTGGATCAGTTTGGCCTGCAATTCCTTCTGCGCGTCCGTCAGCAGCCACTGCGGGTCGAAGTCATACCCCAGGCCGGAGAACGGCTCGCCGTTCCACATCTTCTCGGTGGTCATGCTCGCTCCTTCAATCAATCTCGTGAGGCGTCAGCCATTCCACGACCGGGCCGCGTGTGCGGGCCAGGCCCTTGTACTCAGCGATCTCGTCCGGCAGGGAGACCAAAACGCGGCGCAGTCTCTTGGCCCAGGCCGGATTCGTCGCCAGCTCGTCCAGCCGGATCATGTAGGTGCGGATGCTGAACAGGACGCCGTGGGAGCGCGGCAGCCGGGCCAGCACCTGCACCTCCACACGCAAGTGAACCTTCTCGCCCGCGTTGTCCGCCGTCACCGTCGTCCGGTCCGGCCCCCACAGGGCGTAAATTTCCGGCGACGTGTCCAGGCGCGGGTTGACGGTCAGTGTCCAGTTGAACCGCTGCCAGGGCTGGTCCACCTGGAGGTTCATCAGGAACTTCTTGGCCCGCGTGAACACGCCCTTCGGGTGGGCAAGCGGCACCGGGCCGTGCCACTCCTCGAAGGTCATGCCGAGGTCGAAGGACAGGGACCAGTCCGCCGGGAACGTCACCAGGCCCGCGTCTAAGTACAGGTCGCCCTCGCGCTGGTCCAGCAGGCAGAAGTCGCCTTGCATCTGGCGTCCCAGATACTCCATCGGCCCCATCGGCAGCGTCGCGTCGTCGCCGAACGTGAAGTCCTGAGACAGATGCAGCAGACGGTTCTCCCAGCGCCACCGGTCGCCGTCCTGCGTCAAGGCGAAGTGCTGCGGATAGCCGGCGGCCAGGTGGGTCATGCCCAGTTCCAAAAAGTCCCACTGGGCCTCGCCCATGTGCGGGAGTGCCAGGCAGCGCCGACCATGATCCTCGGCGAGAATGCGACGACGTTCTTCCGCCTCGGTCGCGTAGTGTTCGTCAATGTCAAACAGATGCTCGTCGAACGCGCCCGGCCCCCCGTGTCCGGCGGGGACGAGGTTGACCGAGTACATATAGTCGTCGGTGGCGAACGGGAACGGGAACCGCCGAATGGCTTCCGGCGAGTTCCTGAGCGCGGGCAACGGTTTGGATTCCAGCATCACGGTCACGGTCTTTACCTCAGACGGGGACGGCATCCGGCAGGGCCAGATTGAGATGGTTCCCCCGGCAGCGGGAGACGCAGGCGATGATCTTGCCGTCCTGCATCTCGCCTTCGGACAGGCAACGGTCCCGGTGGTCCGGGTCGCCGTCCAGGACGCGCATCTCGCAGGTGCCGCACATGCCGACGCGGCAGGACGAGGCCATCGGCACTCCCGCGCCTTCCAGCGCTTCCAGCAGGGTCTCGCGCGTCCCGACCTTCACCTCCAAACCGAGCGCGGGCAGGCGAACAAGGAACGGGGCGGCGTCGCTCAGGGGCGGCGGCGCGAACTCCTCGAAGTGGACGTGCGTGGACGGCCAGCCGAGTTCCGCCGCCGCCCCCGTGACGGCGGTGATCAGCGGGTGCGGGCCGCAGACATAAACGTGAGTCCCCAGCGGCTGCGCCGACAGGACAGCGGCCGGTGAAAGCCGTCGCCCCTCCTCCGAGACGTAATAATGGGCCTGCGGGCCGTGTTCGTCACAGATCGCGCCGCAGAACGCGCCCTCCCGGCGGCTCCGAAACGCATAGTGCAGCTCATACGGTTGCCTCGACTTCTTCAGGGCCGCCATGTGGGCGAGGAACGGCGTGATGCCGATGCCGCCCGCGACGAGAAGGTGCTTCTTCGCGTGTCCGGCCAGGGGGAAGTAGTTGACCGGCGGCCCGATCTCCAGTGTGTCCCCCACCCTCACCCGCTCGTGCAGGTGCAGCGAGCCGCCCTTGGAGTGGAACGAGTCGGCGCGGCGCACGGCGATCTGGTAGAACCCGGTCTCGCCCGGCTCGCCGATCAGGGAGTATGAGTTCCGCCAGGTGAGCCTGCCCCGCCCGAACACGACGGCGACGTGGCTGCCGGCGGACCAGGCCGGGAGCCGCCCGCCATCCACGGCGCGCAGGGTGAAGCGGCGCACACGCGGCGTCACCCAGGCCATCTCCGCCACACGGACCGCCCGCAGCAGTGTGTTCATGGGTACAGGGTCTCCGGTTCCGGCACGTCGCCGGGCGTCTCGGCGTCCACGATCACGCCCATATAGGCCCCCAGGGGCCGCGAAAAGTGGTCGCGCACGGTCAGGGCCGTGCCGCACCGGTCGCACCGGTGGATGGTCGTCGTCACGCCCACGTTCATGGCCTGACAGTGGACGCAGTAGACGGTGCGGGCGAGGCTGCCGACGACCTCCTGCTGAATGCGTCTCAGCCCCACGCCCGCGTCGCGCAGCGTCCGGGTCACTTCCCACAGGAACGCCTCCGGGCCGGCGACGTAGAACGCCGTGTCCATGCCCGCCCGCGTCAGCGCCTCGCAGACGGCGGGCGGCACGGGCGTATCGCCGTCCAGCGTCAGCACCTGGGCCGGGACGTGAGCGCCGGACGCGAGCGCGCGGTGGGCGGCGTCCGCGCCCCGGCCCCGCACGATGAAGAGGTGTCGCTTGGCCGTCCCGTCCAGTTCCAGGGCTGCGTAGACCGGCTTGCTCTTCATGGCTCCTCCGATACCTCACCCGGCTCGCCGAGGCTCGCCACCCTCTCCTTCCGAAAGGAGAGGGCTGGGGCGAGGTTCCTAATCGTTGACGCCGGGCGTGGTGACGACGCCCTCGAAACCGGGCAGGAAGGACGGCTCCGGCCCCCGGTGGCCCATGTAGACGGCGGTGCCGTCGGTCTCGGCCAGGAACGTCACCAGGGTCGGCGGCGTGAAGACATACACATCGCCCGGCGTAGCCTCATAACGGACTCCGTCTTCGTCCTTGACCACGATCTTGCCGCTGACGATGGTTTTGACTTCCAGATACTCGTAGAAGAACGGGAAGTCCACCGAGGGCCGCATCTCGAAGCGGCCCATGGTCAGCTTGTTGTCGTCGCCGGAGATGGGCACGTCAATGATGCTGCTGATGAGTCCGGGACACTGGTAAGATTTTTCCAGGCTGACGAGAGAGACCGTGCCGGCCTTCAGGAGCTGGATGCCGGGCTTCTGCGAAATCGGGGCGGGTATTTCTTGCTTGGTCAGTGTGGTCGTCATGGGTCTTCTCCTTGGGGACGCGCTAGAGGGCCGTCTTCCAAATTTCTTTCTCTTTTTTGTCGAAGTTGTAAAGCTTCTTGCCGGACACGATTTTCTTGAACTCTGCGGGCGCGCAGTCCATCCCGGCATCGGCCAGGGCCGCCGAGAGCATGGCGATGTCCGCTTCGGTCAGGTCGGCCTGGATGGCGTCGCTGCCCAGGGCGTCGGCGCGGCCACGGATGTAGATTTTGCCTTCATACAGCGAATCCCCGAGTGCCTCCCCGGCGTCGCCGCCGATGATCAGCACGCCCTTCTGCATCATGAAGCCGGTCATGTAGCCGACGTCACCGCCGATGACCAGTGTGCCGCCCTTCATGGCGACGCCGCAGCGCGCCCCGGCGTTGCCGCCGACGATCACCGTGCCGCCGCGCATGGTCGCGCCCGCCGAGGACCCCGCCGAGCCGGACAGATGCACCCGGCCCGACATCAGGTTCTCGGCCAGCCCCCAGCCGGCGTCGCCGTCAATGCGCACGTCCACGCCCTCGCACAGACCGGCGCAGTAGTAGCCGACGTGCCCGGCGATGTGGACAGACAAGGGCGTGGTCAAGCCGACGGCCAGGTTGTGGCGGCTGTCCGGATGGAGCAGCGCGACCTGGGCGTCCGGCCCGAATTTCGCCGCGTCCTTCAGAAAGACGTTGATCTCCCGCGTGCTGCGCCCGGCGCAGTCGAACGTTCTCAGGCCCTCGCCCATACGCGCACCTCCCTGGGTTTGATCTCCCGCATCACGATGTCCTCGCCCATCAGGCGGTGCAGCGCCTGCGGCTCGGAGGCCAGCGCCACCAGGTCGTCGTTCTCGGCGTACAGCAGCGGCTTGGTGGCGAACGGGTCGCGGGCCACGCCCAGGCCGTCACGGGTCGCGGCGATGAAGGAGTAGGAGCCGTCCAGATCGCGCCCGGCGTCCCGCAGCGCATCCTCCAGCGTCCTCCCCTCCTGCATCTTCCGGCCAAGATAGACGCCGATGATCTCCGAGTCGTTGCGCGAGGCGAACGTGTGTCCCAGCGCCTCGAAGCCCTGGCGCATCTTGTGGTAGTTGGTGATGTGGCCGTTGTGCGTGACGGCGATGTCCGGGTAGGGGCGGCCCCAGAACGGCTGGGCGTGGGCGGGATCAATTCGGCTCTCGGTCGCCAGCCGCAGGTGGGCGACTCCGTGCGTTCCCCGGAGTGTCGCCGCCCGCGCGGCCAGCGCGGCGGCCAGGCCGACGGTCTTCTCCACCGTCAGCGACGCGCCCAGGGCGGAGACGGTGCTGCCGGGCAGGCTCGTTTCGAGTGCCCGGATCAGCGCCTCGTCGTCCAGACTGCCGGGGCGCAGGCAGGCCGTGAATCCGCTCGGCTCCGGGCGGAGGTCGCAGAGGCGTCCGCCGCCGAGCGCCATCACGGCCTGCGGCTCCGGCAGGGCCGTTCCCGGCGGCAGCATGACCTGCACCCGCATCGCCCCGTCCTCCGACGGGGCCTCGAAGACGGCGATTCCCGCCGAGTCCATGCCCCGGTGCTGGAGGCACGAGGCCATGGTCAGCAGCGCCTGCCCTACGGGGTAGTCGCCCGCACGTTTCTGCAAAATTCCCGCGATGCCGCACATAAAAAGATCGCTCCCAAAAACAAAAAAGACGTACCCTCTGTCTTTGCCCGCCTCAGCGCGGGGGAATCAAAAACGGAAGGGACGTCGTCGCCCGGCTGAGATCGGCCTCAGCGGTTCAGGCCTGCATCGGACTGATGGAGGATTGTATCACATCATGCCGCTCATGTCAATACATATCGCAAACAAACCTCTAATTATTTTTTCTCTCTGTTATTATGAACTTGAAATGACCTAACAGAATGTCAACTCCCAGAAAACAAAAAGACGCCCATCTCCTCCTGTCAGCACCGAGTGGTGTCTGAGTCAGGCAGCGAGAGGGACGTCATTGGTGGGGAAACAGCAATGTTCCGTGCGGTCATTCTAGCACTAATCCGGCGGGATGTCAATCTCCGGGCCGAAAAATATCCCAAACCGGCGGCGGGGCGGGGTAAACTGGGTCACATGGCAAACGGGGAACTGGACGAGGTGGACCGGAAGCTGCTGCGCGCGCTGTCATTGGACAGCCGGGCGGCGGCGGCGGCGCTGGGGCCGCTGGTGGGCCTGACGCGGCAGGCGGTGGCGGAGCGCATGGAGCGGCTGCGCAGTGACGGCGTGATCCAGCGCTACACGGCGGCGGTGGACCCGGAGGGACAGGGACTGACCGTGCGCGCGTTCGTCGCCATCACGCTGCTGCCAGCCTGCACCGACAAGCAAGAACAGTCCGTGCTGGCCCTGCTGCGCGGGACGCCCTGGGTGCAGGAGTGCTACCGGGTGACCGGGGACGATTACTTTCAGGCGCGCGTGGTCGCGCCCGACATCGCCGCCGTGCGCGAGCTGGTGCTGGACCTGCGGGCGACGGGGGTGGTGCAGTCCACGCGGACCATGCTGGCGCTGGAGACGTTGTTCGAGAAGAGCGCGTTGGGCTTTCTGGAGACGGCACCCTGAAGCGGCCCCCGCCGCTTAGGAGACACCAGCCGCGTGTGGAGGTTCAGATCGGCACCTGGTGGCTGGTCATGGAAATCACGCAGAAGACATTCAGCAGGAGCAGGCCGATCAAGACGGCCGCGCCGGCGGCGTCGCGTGAGCGCGGCGGGAACAGCGCGCGCCATCCCACTGCCGTCGCCAGGCCGAACGGCAGCAGCGCGGGGAAAAGGTAGCGCCCCTGGGGAGTGTACGTTGAAGCATTGGCCCCGACGTAGAGAGCCAGCAGAGACACGCAGAAGACCGTCAGCACACCAGCGGCGGCCGCCCTGTCGCCCTTCAGCCCGCCGCGTAGCGCCCGGATCAGGCCGACCGCCGAGGTGATGTTCAGGAGGAACAGCAGCGCGTAGGCGGGGGCGGGAAGATGCAGCCGCATGGCGTCGAACACGCCCCAAAAAGACTTCCAGCCGGTCCCGAACACCTTTGTCAGCCAGCGGAGCGGGGACATCCCGGAGGCCATGAAGTCGCCGAGGCTCGGCTCCAGCGCCCCCCACATCCGCCGGTGCGCGCCCGCCCGGAGCGGGTCGCCGTAAAGCCACTGGTTGCGCGCGTACCACCATCCGATCACACCCAGGCTGAGGGCGGCGACCAGCGCGTAGCGGCCCAACAGCGGGCGCAGCGACTCGCCGCGCCGCCGCCAGTCCCACCACAGCGCGAACGCGAGGGCGGGGAAGAGGGGCAGGCAGGTGACTTTGGTGGACATCGCCGCCGCCGTCCACAGCGCCAGCGTCCAGAGGCGGCGACGGTCGAAGCCATCGGTCGTCCCCGCCACCATGGCGGCCAGCGCGCCCGCCGACGCGAGGGCCGCGAGGTCGTCGTTGTTGACGGCCGCCGATAGTGACACGAACATCGGGACACCGGCGGCACAGCCGGCCGCCAATACGGCCGCCGGTGGAGACAACACAGAAAGGGCTGCTCGGTAGGTGAGCCAGACCGTACCCAAGCCCATGCAGACCGACAACAGGCGCAGCAGGAGGACGGTATGGAAGTAGCCCAGGCGCGGCGTGATGAGCGCATAGACGAGGGCATACAGGCCGTGGTAAAGCGGGGGATGCTGCGAAATCTGGTACTGCGTCACATAGGGCGGCAGCCCGTGCCGGAGCGCCATGTAGCGGATGACGTTGAGGTGGTTGGACTCGTCCGGGTTGAAGTTGCCCCAGATGCCGGGCGGCAACGTGGGGACGGGGATGCGCCAGGCCCACAGGACGCCGAGTGCCGCGAAGGCGGCGAGGATGAGGCCCAGCGCGGGCGGGACGGCGGGGAGCCGCCGCGTGTCGGGCATCGGCGCGGGCGTCAATGCTTGAAGGTCCACAGGCGGTTGGCGAAAAAATTCCAGAAGACGACCACGGAGGTGGCGATCAGCAGCGCGCCGTCCAGCAGCAGCGGGTTGTAGCGCTGGCGGCCCTCCCCGGCGACGATGGAGAAGACGATGCGGCGGAACTGGTCCGGGTCGCCGAGGAAGCCGTGCCCCGCCGCCCGGTGGTGCGCGACCACCAGTACCACGATGGAGGTGTTCAGGAGCCAGCCCACGACGTTGACCACCAGGAACTGGAGGGACTGCGTGTGGGCGGGTTTGTGCCGGGCCTCCCGGAACGTCCACCGACGGTTCCAGATGAAGCCGTTGATGACCGAGAGCAGGAACGCGAGCGTCAGCGACGGCACCAGGTCCAAGCCGACCTTGTGGTACAGCACGTTGAAGATCACGAAATTGATCAGGAAGCTACTGCCGCCGACCACGCAGAATTTGGCGAACTGGCGGACGCCCCGCCGCCGGGTCAGCTCGGCGAGCTGAGCCAGCGTGGCGGGCTTCGGGGATTTGGGCTTGTCGAGGGTCGTCATAGGGCGGCCGCGAGTTCCTTGGGCGCCGAGGCGGGGGCCGGGGCGATGGTCGCCTTGCCGGTCGGGGAGACGGAGGCGCGTCCGATGCTGTGGTACTCGAAGCCCAGACGCCGCAGCCGGTCGGGGTCCCAGAGGTTGCGCCCGTCCAGAATCAGCGGGCGGGCCATCAGGCCGGACAGCCGCTCGAAGTTCAGGGTCTTGAACTCGTTCCACTCAGTCACGACGACCAGCGCGTCCGCCCCCACGGCGACCTCGTAGGCGTTGGCCCCGTAGCCGATCTGCGGGAAGACGGTCCTGGTGTTCTCCATGGCGATGGGGTCATACGCCTTGACGGTCGCGCCCGACGCCAGCAGGTCCGCGATCACGTCCAGCGACTTCGCCTCGCGCATATCGTCCGTGTTCGGCTTGAACGCCAGGCCCAGCACCCCGACGGTCTTGCCCCGCAGGTCGTCCCCGCCGAGCGCGTCGTGAATCTTGGCGATGAAGCGCCGGGGCTGATCTTCATTGGTGCGGATGGTGGCCTCCAGCAGCGGGAAATCACAGCCGTAGGAGTTGGCCGTGTGCAGCATGGAGCGCGTGTCCTTGGGGAAGCACGAGCCGCCGTAGCCCAGGCCGGCGGACAGGAACGCCGCGCCGATGCGCGAGTCCAGCCCCATGCCCTTGACCACCTGCGTCACGTCCGCGCCCGCCGCCTCGCAGATGTTGGCGACGGCGTTGGCGAAGGAAATTTTGGTGGCCAGGAAGGCGTTGGAGGCGTACTTGATCATCTCCGCCGAGGCGACGTCCGTGATGATCATCGGGCGCTCCAGCGGGGAATAAAGTTCCAGCAGCCGCATGGCGACGATCTGGTTGGGGGCGCCGATGACGATCCGGTCGGGAACCAGCGTGTCCGTGATGGCCGAGCCTTCGCGCAGGAATTCCGGGTTGGAGACCACGTCAAAATCCACGGCCCGGCGCTTGTTGGTCTCGATGACCTCGCGGACGAAGTTGCCGGTGCCGACGGGGACCGTACTCTTGTTGACGATGACCTTGTAGCGGTTCAGGGCGCGGGCGACGCCCTTGGCGGCGTCCTCGACATAGGACAGGTCCGTGGACCCGTCCTCGCGCGGGGGCGTGCCGACGGCGATGAAGACGATCTCGGCCTTGGCGACGGCGCTGTCCAGGTCGGTGGTGAACGAAAGTCGTCCGTCGGCGACGTTCCGGCCCACCATTTCCTCCAGGCCCGGCTCATAGATGGGCATGACGCCTTTGTTCAGGCCGTCGATCTTGGCGACGTTCTTGTCCACGCAGACGACCTCGTTGCCGAGGTCCGAGAAGACCACGCCGGTGACGAGGCCGACGTACCCGGTTCCGATCACGCAGATGTTCATGCGTTACATAACTCCTTCATGCCGATGTTACTGTCCACCCATTGCAAGGTTCGTGCCAAACCGTCGTCGGGCGTGACGGCGGCGGTGAATTGCAGCAGTCCGGCGGCGGCGGCGGTGTCCGCCCGCCCCGGACGCG
The DNA here is from genome assembly GCA_965277485.1 of Capsulimonadaceae bacterium. Taxonomy (GTDB): domain Bacteria; phylum Armatimonadota; class Armatimonadia; order Armatimonadales; family Capsulimonadaceae; genus JAFAZD01. The sequence goes on from CBDICZ010000012.1 coordinate 26,104, forward strand.
CGCCCGCGGACCGGGGCGGCCCGGAGCGCACTGCCAGTCGCCGGCCCGTCAGGCGCTCCAGCGTCTCACGGACCTGCTGATCCGTCAGGGCGCGGCCCGTGCCGACGTTGAACACCTTGCCGCCGACGCCGCGCAGGGCGGCGGCGGCGCGCAGAGTCGCCTCCACGGCGTCTTCCACAGACAGGTAATCGCGCGGGTGTCCGCCGTCCCCGGCAATCACGGCGGCCTCGCCCTCGGCGGCGGCACGGAGCAGCGGGGCCAGGGGCGAGGCGTCCGGCCCGTGCAGGTCCATCCCCGGCCCGTACACATCGAAGAAGCGCAGGCAGACGGCCTGAGTGCCGTCCCGGCGGAACGCGGCGCGGCAGAAGTGTTCGGCGGAGAGCAGCGCGCAGGCGCGCGGCGTGTCCGGGTCCGGCAGGGACGCCTCATGCCGGATCGGCGACGGTGCATCCCCATAGACGGCGCTGGACGAGGCGACGATCACCCGCCGGATGTTCCCGGCATCCCGCGCGACGGCGAGAAGCGTCCGTGTGCCGCCGAGGATCACATCCACACAGGCATCGTCCCCGGCCCCCTCCGACGGGGCGGCGAAGTGCAGCACGAACTCCGCGCCCGCGCAGAGGCGTCGGCAGAGGGCGGCATCGCGCACGTCCCCCTTCGTCACCGCGACCGTCGGCAGTGCCGCCAGTTCGTCCGCCCGGCCCCGCGCCGCCGGGGCCGACAGGTCATCCAGGACGCGGACGAGGTGTCCGGCGTGGCCCAGACGGGCCGCCAGGGCCGCTCCGAGAAAGCCGGCCCCACCGGCGATCAGATAGATGCTCACAAGCGCCCCCGCGCGCTCCCAAGCAAACGTTTCCGCTTGGGGGCGATTCTACCCCGGATTTTCGGGTTTCACACCACTTTTTTTCAGTGCATTTATTTTCGAAATCGCCGCCTCTGCCCGGTCATATGGCGCGTCGGTGGGTGTCTTCAACAGGCAGAACGGGGAAACGCCCCACCAGGAGACAACGACCATGAAGACATCGCCATTCTGCGCCGTGGCGGCGACCGCCGCCCTCGCCGCTCTCTCCGCGCTCTCCGTGACGCCCGCCCAGGCTGACGGCGTCCCGCCCGCCGCCCACCAGATGTTCGTCCAGGGCGGCAAGGACCTGGACGCCAAGCGCTACCAGGCCGCCATTGACGACTACACGCAGTCACTCCAGATGGGCGACGACGGCGCGAACATCTACTACTGCCGTGGCCTCGCCGAGCGGAAGCTGGGCCAGCAGCAGGGTGACTCGAACACGCTGTTCCGCGCCGCCGTCGCCGACTTCAACCGCTCCGTGGCCGAGGGCGACACCGACTACGACACCTATTTCCAGCGGGCCTTCGCGCGCATGATGTACGACGCCGGCGGCTCCCTAGCCGATTGGAACCAGTGCCTGCACCTTGACCCGTCCAACGCCGACGCCTACTACAATCGCGGCTTGGTCCACCATGACACCGGCGACCGCGCGGCGGCCATCGCGGACATGAAGCGGGCCGCGCAATTGTACCGCGCGGCTCACGACCCCAGCGACGCCCACGACGCCCTCACCAAATTGGCGGATTACAGTCGCTGATCTTCCCAAGCTCAAGGCCCGGACTCAGGGCGAGTCCGGGCCGTGGCGGGACGGAAGTTTATGATCGGAGTTGCAACGGCCCGTCGGGGCGGAGGATCGCCCCGCCTCGGAAGGCATCCTTCGGACGAAAGAAGTGTCCATACCGCGCGCCGCCTCCCCTCGTCCGCCTCTCTTCGTCCGCAAGGACGCCAGCTCAGACGGGGCGATCCTCCGCCCCGGCGCGGTAACGGCACGGGCTGCGTAACGTCAGGTCATGGGTCGGATGGCTGGTAAGAGATGTCCGCCCGATAGGCTTGTGGTGCTTGGTAGAAGCGATTGACCCACCACGGGCCGATAGGATACGGGCCAATAATCTCAGTGACGTGGTGCTTGGCACTGAGACTTTCACCGCGAAGATCGTCTTTGCCACACCTGATTTCTGCGATCTCATCCAACACAGTGTTTTCAGATACGCACAGAAGACTGACCCGACCGGGCGTGTCCCATAAAGGGGTGCTGCCCGTTCCGAAAAGCCTGTCGAGATCACCGCCGTATCTCAACTGGTGCTGCCTCACAAAAACTTCCCAGCCTGTCTGGGTGAAGTCAATGCTGCCCTCTTTGTACGACATCTTGACCCAATCTTGGTCTTGGTGCGGGTCATTCGTCCATCTCGCCCGGTCTGCGAGGCAGTCTTCCCGCGTCAGGACTTTGATCCATCCCTGGACCAAGCAATTCGTGATGCCGAGATGAAGTTCCGCCGCCGAATGGGCGTCTCGCCGAACAATCGCCAGGGCGAGAGTGACTAAGCCATCGGCATCGGCAATCCCGCCTTCCAACCGAACACAGTTCAGGACGGTATAGGTGATATTGTCCAAAGTCATGGAAGCTTCACCCTGCCGCTCCAGCGGCAGGAGCCTGACGCATACCAGGATCGGGAGTCATGCATAGGCGGCTTCGCCGCGACCGTCCCAGCGAACGGAAGATTGTCCCCCGTCCCCTGGACGGTCATCAGTAGCGAGTGGTTTCAACCACTCGGCCTTGCACAGCATCTCTATAAATACGGGTTGCCCTCGTTCAGCAAGTAATTCGTTACATAATCGCGCACGGCGTCTTCCAGGGAGGTCAGGGGGCGGTCGTAACCCGCCGCGCGGAGTTTGGACAGGTCGGCTTCGGTAAAGTATTGGTAGGAGGCGCGGATGGCTTCAGGGGTCGGCACATAGTTGATCTGCGGCGGGCGGCCCAGGGCGGCGAAGAGGGCGGCGGCGAGGTCGTTGAAGGTGCGGGCGCGGCCCGTGCCGACGTTGTAGAGGCCGCCGACCTCCGGGTGGTCCAAAAACCAGAGGGCGATGTCGCACACGTCCTTGACGTACACGAAGTCCCGGCGCTGCTCGCCGTCGGCGTAGCCGTCCTTGTGGCTCTGGAACAGCTCGATCTTGCCCGTCGCCTGAATCTGGCGCGTCGCGTGCCAGACCACGGAGGCCATGCGGGACTTGTGGTACTCGTTGGGGCCGAAGACGTTGAAAAAGCGCAGCCCGACGATGGCGTCCAGCCAGCCCTCGCGGATGGCCTCGGCGTCGAAAAGCCACTTGGAGAAGGCGTAGGGGTTCATCGGCAGCAGATCGGCCGTCAGCGAGTCGTCATCGGAGAAGCCCCGCGCGCCGTCGCCGTAGACGCTGGCGCTGGAGGCGTAGATGAGCCGGACCCCGTTGCCGAGCGCCCACTGCGCCAGGCGGCGCGTGAAGACCGTGTTGCGGTGGCACAGGGCGTCGGCGTCCGGCTCCGACGTGTCCGTGATCGCGCCCATGTGCAGGATGGCGTCCACGGGCGCTCCCAAATCCAGGGTGACGCTCAGGCTGTCCGGCGAGATAACGTCCAGGAACCGCCGCCCGCGCAGGTTCTTCCACTTGCCGTCCTTGCCGAGATCGTCCACGATCAGGATGTCGTCCCGCCCCCGCGCGTTCAGCGCCCACACCAGCGCGCTGCCGATGAATCCCGCCCCACCCGTCACTACCAGCATGATCTCCGCCCTCCGGATCGGATTATACCAGACGCCCCGCCCGTCTGTTGACAATTCGGAGCGCGGCGTGTCATGCTGACCGCTGAGACACACCGGGGACGATGCTTCAATCCATTCTGCTGCGAACGACGGTCGCCACCCTGATGGCCTACGTGGGCGGCGCGCTCGGCGCGGCCTGGGGCGGCGTCGCGGCCCGGCGGCTGCCGTCGCTGGTCTACGCCGCCATGGGCGTCCTGCTGGCCGTGACGGTGTGCGACGTGTTGCCCGATGCCAAGTCCCTGCTGCCGTGGGCCGCGTTCGGGGCGGCCGTCCTGTCCGGCTACGCGCTGTTCTGGGCCGTCAGCCGCTTCGTCTTCCACCTCTGTCCCTCCTGCGCGCTGGGAGCGTTCGACGCGGCGACCCTGGAACGGCTGGGCCGATCCATCACGCTGCTCCTGGTCGCCATCGGCCTGCACAGCACCCTAGACGGGGTGGCCGTCGCGGTCGGCGGCGAGTTCGGGGGCAGGGCGAGCCTGGGCGTTCTCATCGCCGTCTCCCTGCACAAACTGCCGGAGGGCCTGGCGCTGGCCCTGTTGCTGATCGGGGCGGGCTACACGCGCCGGACGGCCCTGCTGTGGACACTGGGGATTGAGGCGACCACGGAACTCGGCGGGCTGCTGGGCGCGTTCGCCCTGCGCCAGATGCCGCCGCCCTGGCTCGGACTGATCTTCGGCCACGTCGGGGGCGGTTTCCTGTACCTGGCGGCCAGCACGTTCGGCCTGACCGGCGGCCCCAGGGTGCGCCGTCCACTGCTGTTGAGCAGCAGCGTCGCCTTCACGGTGACGGCGGCCCTGCTGTGGACCATCAGCGTCCGCGTCCATTGACGAACACACCGAGGAGAAACACCATGCCCACACGAGAGATCGGCCGCGCCCAGTGGCCCGCCTTCCTGGACGAGTTCAGCCGCCGCCGCGCCGGGGCGCTTGTCACCATCGAGATCGTCAGCGGCCCGCAGAATAACCCGCAGTTCGCAGCCCGCCGCCTGCCCCTGACCGGACTGGCGTATGACGGCAAGGGCAGCGGCGCGGACCAGATCGAGATCATGGCCGGGACAGAGACGGACGACCAGATCACCCACGTCGTCGTTCAGCCCATCCACCTGTACCACAAGGAAGGGGCGGGCCTCATCAGCGAAGAGGTCAACGCCGACGAGATCATCGAGATCACCAGCGCCGTCCCGCCGCCGATCACCTACCTGCGCTTCGAGCCGCCCGCCTCTTGACAGGGGGCGCGCTGACCGCCATAATGACGTTGCCACTGGCCGAAGTGGCGGAACGGTAGACGCGGAGGTCTCAAAAACCTTTGGGGGCAACCCCGTGGGGGTTCGATTCCCCCCTTCGGCATCGCCAAGAAAAAGCGCCGGCACCTGCACAGGAGTCGGCGCTTTTGCCATGGTGTCATCATGTGACACCAGACACCAGGGGTTGAAAACCCCTGGCTCGTGGGCGATGACGCCGGGCGTCCTGCGGACGCAAGAGCGGAGCGGCGTCAGTGGCCTTCCGTCCGCAGGACGGCTGGCCGCAGGCCCACAAGCCCGACATTTCCAATGCCGGGGTCCCATGCCGGAGTTCAATGTCCGAACTCAGTCGTCCTCGATGGTGAAGGCCGTCATCACGTCCTTGGCCTGACCATCAATCGGGTCAACCAAGTGTTTGGTCTGTGCCAGCACGTCCAGCGACACAGCCTTGACGTGCCCATCGCAGTAGAGGACGTTGACGCGCCCGATGTGCCGCTCGCTGATGTGATTCAACTGCCGGTAAGGGCCGGGCGTGGTAATGGAAGGATTACTCGTCCAGGTCGGCCAGAAGAAACCTTGCGATCCGCCGGGATTAATCGCTGACGGGGAGTTGTCGTTATCGGTGACCCACACCGTCGTGGAGGGCACGGCCAGCATCGAAGACGTGACCAGGTAGGCCGCCGAGGAACGCGGCGGCGTCTGGTTATCACCCGCCGTCCCATACGCGCCGTTGAGGCCGTAGCTGCCGTAGTCATTTCCCGTGCGAAAATGATACGCCGGGCTGAGGGCGTCGTCGGGGCAGTCGAAGACCCGTTCTTCCTTGACGTAGGGGAACACGGCGTCCATCCACTTGTAGTTCGCACCCATGTCCGAGTTCGCCGTCGCGCTGCCGTAGAACGAGCGGGTCAGAGTCTCGTCGTTGTCCTGGACATACTGCAGCATCCCCAGGCCGAGCTGCCGCTCGTTGGAGGCGCAGGTGATCTGCCGCGCCTTCTCGCGGGCCTGGGCGAACACCGGGAACAGGATGGCCGCCAGCAGCGCGATGATGGCGATCACCACGAGCAGCTCGATCAGCGTGAACGCGCGACGGTTCATGGGTGCGACTCCGACTTGACGGGCTTGGGAAGCAGCCCATAGACGACCAGTTGGTTGGAGAAGGTCGCCAGGTAAACTTTGCCGTTGACCACGGTGGGCGGGCAGAACTTGGCGAACAGGCCGAAGTCGTCGCGGGTCGGGTCTTGCAGGCTGTTCCAGAGTTCATGGGTCACGTTGGAGGCGTCGTAGGCGCGCAGGATGCCGGTGACGGCGCGCTGGTTGGCATCATCATCCACCGGCGTCGTCGCCCAGAGGATGCCCGTCCCGGCCTTGTTTCCGTTGGCGGAGATGGACAGGAAGCCACCCGGCATATTCGGGCCGGGCAGGTCCGCCCCCTGGAACGCCGGGGTCGTCAGCAGTTGGCCGTTCTCGATCTTGAACACCTTCAGGTAATCATGCTCCGACCAGACATACACCATCGGCCCACTCACCGCACCGTTCCAATACACCGGCGAGCCGTGGATGTGTCCCGCGCCCGCCTGGAAGTTCTGCACGATCTCATTGTTGTCGTTCTGGTCCCAGTGGCCGAATTTGTCGCGGTTGACCACGTAGAACTGGCCGTTCTTGCCGCCGCCGATGACCAGCGGGAAGTCGGGAACGAGCAGCGGGCCTGAGTCGCCGATGTCCTGGTCGTTCGCGCTGAGCGCGTCGGCATCGTAGGGAATGAACCAGTCGGCGACGGTCAGCCCGGTCGGTGTCGGTTTCAGCTTCAAAAACGCCTGGGCGTAACCCGTGCCGCCCTGGGGGGCGCTGGCCGTGCCGTTGCCGGTCATCACGTAGATGTTGCCCTGCGCGTCCGCCGCAGGCCCCTGCCCGGCCTGCCAGATGGACCCCTCGCCGCCGTCCGGCGTGGTGCAGAACACGGTCCGCTGCCGGAGCGTGTCCGCGTCATAACCCAGAACCCAGCCGTGGTACGGGTCGCAGTCGGCGTGGGCGGCGAAGGCGAGATAGACGACGCCGCCCGCCAGCAGCAGCCCGGCCCGCTGCAGCTGCTGCATGGGGTCGAATGTGACCGTGCCGTTCGCGCTCTCCATGCCCGTGCCGGGACACGTCGCCGTGATCAGGACCGGACTGCCGATTCGTTCACTGCCCGTCTGGAGGTCCAGCGCGTGCAGCCGGAAGAGATACTGCCCCGGCCCCGATTTATTGAACGCGCAGACGTAAATGGTGTGGTTGGCGAAGTCAATCACCGGGGTGCTGGTGATGCCGATCTCCGGGAACAAGTCGTGGTAGCGCCCGTAGGCCGGGTTGTTGCCGAAGTCGTCGTTGGGCGTCGGCGCGCACGGGCCCAGATAATCATGCCACAGCGGGGCGGACTGCTTCGGATCATCGGCGTCGAAGGCGTACACATCGTTGTGTTCCGTCGCCACGAAGACGACGTTGTGCCGCCCCCTGCCGGGGACCGTCAGGCCGGGCACATACAACGGCTGTGCGTAGATCTGGCCCTGCACGGGCCGCGCGAACAGCCTGCCGAACTGCTTGACGTTGACGTTCCTGACGTTGAGGACCGTCTCCTTGAGATTCGCCCCCGTCCGCCCATTATCGTTATGCTGCGTCCAAACGGCGGTCTGCGCGGTCGCGGCCCCGGCGAGCAGGGCAAAAAGCAGGGGGACGGCGAGGCGGCCCCAGAGCCGACTCAGGGTCACGTTCATAAGAGAGGGCACGGAGAAGTTCACTTCCTAAAAAGTCGCGGCGGCGCGGCGCTCAGAGTTATTACGTCGTCGCGCCGCGAAATGTTCACGCCGTCTCCATTATACCCCTCCGTTGGGCGCGGGGGCATCCGCGTGGTTCCGGGCGATTTCCCGCCAGAGTTCCCGCCGCGCCTCCGCGAAGTACAGCGCCTTGTCTACGCTGATTCGGGCGAGCGCGTTCCCGGCAAGGTCAACGAAGGCACCAAACAGAAGTGCGAACACCGACCCCGGCAGCATCAGTCCCAGGCAGCGCGTCCCCTCGTCGGCCAGCAGCGTTTCGATGTTGGCGACGGCATCAAAGATCAGCTCCGTGTCATGGAACGCGATGACGCAGTCCGGCTTGGCGAAGCGACGCATACATAAAAAATCCCGGAACACGGCCTGGTTGGTGTGTTCGGCGTCCAGGAAGAGCAGGTCGGCGGGAAGTGGGATGCTGCCGGCGCTCAATTCGGCCATGTCGCCGTCCACCGTGTGCAGTTTCAGCAGGGACGCCATCGGGAGGTGCTGCGCGAGTCCGGCGATCATTCGCTCGGTGCTGTTGTCCGGGAAGTCAAACGACCGCCCGCGCTCGTCCGGCTGCGACGCCGGGCGCTTGTCAATGGAGCAGACCTGGCGACACAGCGGGTCGCTCAGGTGCGGCAGCAGTGTCCCTCCCAAATGGGACCCGACCTCAAGGTAGGTGTAGCCGGGGGCGTGTGTCCGCACGACGTTCTGGAGGGAAAGCAGTGTCCTCCGATCATCCACGGAGGTCTGGCTGAGTATGCGGAAGATCTCTACGTCGCCGCACTCGATCATCGCCGACGCCTGGGCGGAAAAGCTGATTGCCTGCTGTATCATCGTGTGTTGTCTCCTCCTTCCGATTATGCCTCAACAGGAGCCGGATTAGAGATATGGGAGTTAGGGGGGCGAGTCGGGATTACCCGTCGCCCTTGCCGCCCGCTTTTCCTTTCAGGTATAATCTCCGGCGGTTCCGTCTGGAACGCGAGTTTTATGACCGATGGCAGCATCACACCTGGAGGAGAAATAGATGACAGACACCAAGCGCGTTTACCTGTTCGAAGAAGGCAACGCGACGATGCGCGATGAACTGGGCGGCAAGGGCGCCAACCTTGCCGAGATGAGCAACATCGGCCTGCCCGTCCCCCCCGGCTTCACCATCACCACCGACACCTGCAACGCCTACACCAAGCTCGGACACTTCCCGGACGGGCTGATGGACGAGATCAAGGCCGCCCTCGCCAAAGTGGAGGCGAACACGGGCAAGAAGCTGGGCGATCCGGCCAACCCGCTGCTGGTCTCCGTCCGGTCGGGCGCGAAGTTCTCCATGCCCGGCATGATGGACACCGTCCTGAACCTCGGCCTCAACGACGCCACCGTAGAGGGCTTGATTAAACTCACCGGCAACCCCCGGTTCGTCTACGACAGCTACCGCCGGTTCCTGATGATGCTCTCGGACGTGGCCTACTCCGACGGCACCAACCACCTCGCCAAGCACGACTTCGAGCATATTTTTTATGCGATGAAGAAGGACCTGGGCGTCACCAACGACCTGGACGTGAACGCCGACCAGTTGAAGCAGCTCTGCGAGACCTACAAGGCGCACATCAAGCAGCAGTCCGGGCAGGAGTTCCCGCAGGACCCGCTGGTGCAGCTCCAGGACGCCATCGCCGCCGTGTTCAAGTCCTGGAACAACGACCGGGCCATCTTGTATCGCCAGCGCGAGAAAATCTCCGATGACATCGGCACTGCCGTCAATGTGCAGAGCATGGTCTTCGGCAACCAGGGCGAGGACTGCGGCACGGGCGTCGCCTTCACCCGCAACGCCTCCAACGGTATCAAAGAAGTCTTCGGCGAGTATCTCATGAACGCCCAGGGCGAGGACGTCGTCGCCGGAGTCCGCACCCCGATGCCCATCTCCGACCTGGCCGTGCAGAACCCGGAGATGTACAAGCAGTTCGACGACATCTGCCAGCGCCTGGAGTCCCACTACAAGGACATGCAGGACATCGAGTTCACCATCGAGCACAACAAGCTGTATATCTTGCAGTGCCGCTCCGGCAAGCGGACCGGCCCCAGCGCCGTGAAGATCGCCGTGGACCTGGTCAACGAGGGCCTGATCTCCAAGGAGACGGCGCTGGCGCGCATCAACCCGGAACTGCTGGACCAGTGCCTGCACCCGATCATCAAGCCGGGCGCGAAGTACGACCTGCTGGCGACCGGCCTGCCCGCCGGCCCCGGCGCGGCCACCGGCGTCGCCGTCTTCGACGCCGCCCGCGCCGCCGAACTCGGCAAGGGCGGCAAGGGCCAGCGCGTCATCCTCGTCCGGGCGGACACGTCCCCCGACGACCTCAAGGGCATGCTGGCCGCCGAGGGCGTCCTGACCGAGCGCGGCGGCATGACCAGCCACGCAGCTTTGGTGGCGCGCGGCTTCGGCATCCCGACCGTCGCCGGCTGCTCGGATATCACCGTCGGCCCGAACTCGTTCACCGTGGGCGGCAAGACGATCAAAGAAGGCGACCCCATCTCCCTGAACGGGACCATGGGCGAGGTCATTGACGGCACCGTGGAAGTGGTGGACCCGGAGATGACCGGCGAGTTCGGCACCCTGCTCGGCTGGGCGGACGACGCCAAGCGCCTGGGCGTCCGCACCAACGCGGACACGCCCGAAGACGTCGCCCTCGCCATCAAGCTGGGCGCGGAAGGCGTCGGGCTGTGCCGCACGGAGCATATGTTCTTCGCCGAGGACCGCCGCCCCGTCGTCCAGGCCATGATCCTGGCCGAGACCGAGGAAGAACGCGGCAAGTGGCTGGACCAACTGCTGCCCTTCCAGCGCAACGACTTCCAGGGCATCTTCGAGGCATTGGGCAACCGCCCGGCGACCATTCGGCTGATTGACCCGCCGCTGCACGAGTTCCTGCCCAACCTGGAGACTCTGATCGCCGAGACCGCGACCCTGAAGGCGACTCACCCCGGCAGCCCGGAACTGGCCGCCAAGGAGGAGATGCTGCACAAGGTCGAGGGGATGCACGAGATCAACCCGATGATGGGCCTGCGCGGCTGCCGGTTAAGCATCGTCTTCCCCGGCATCGTCGAGATGCAGACCCGCGCGATCTTGGAGGGGGCTATCGCCGCCAAGAAGAACGGCGCGGAGCCGCACCCGGAGATCATGATTCCCTTGGTGGGCCACGTCAACGAACTGAAGGCCGTGCGCTCCAACCTGGAGCGCGTCGCCAAGCAGGTGACGGAGCAGCACGGGGAGACCGTGGACTATATGTTCGGCACGATGATCGAGATTCCGCGCGCCGCGCTGACCTCCGATTTGATTGCCGAGGAGGCCGAGTTCTTCTCGTTCGGCACCAACGACCTGACGCAGATGACCTTCGGGTTCAGCCGCGACGACTCGGACAAGTTCCTCAAGCCCTACGTCGCGCAGAAGATTCTGCCCGGCGACCCGTTCGAGTCCATTGACCAGGCGGGCGTCGGCCAGCTGATGAAGATCAGCGTGGAACTCGCCAAGAAGGTCCGCCCGAACATCAAGCTCGGCATCTGCGGCGAACACGGCGGCGAGCCAAGCAGCGTGGCCTTCTGCCACGAGATCGGCCTGAACTACGTCTCCTGCTCCCCCTACCGCGTCCCCATCGCCCGCCTCGCGGCGGCTCAGGCTAACCTCAAAGACGGCGGCAGCAACCGCGACCGCTGACGAAGATATGACAGAGGGGCAGCCTGTAAGGGCTGTCCCTCTTTTATTTGAGACATTTGCCACCCACAGGAGAGATCAAAAGGTTGCGTTTTCCCTTAATATGTAGTAATATCCGAGCAAAGAGAAAGCCGTTCAAATTGAGAGACGAAAACACATGAAAGCTGATAGCGCAACTTTAGCCGGTATCTTAACGCCTGCATCTCGTTACATCATCCCTCTGTTTCAGCGTGATTATGTGTGGAAGAAAAAGGATTGGGAGAACCTATGGGATGACATCTGCGAGCTGAGGGAAAAGCCTCAGCAACCAAAGCATTTCATGGGTGCCATGGTGTTCGCTCAGGAGCAGGCTCTTCCAAACAAAATGCAGACCTTTCAGGTTATTGATGGGCAACAACGTTTGATTACGTTGTCTGTTTTGTTCTGCGCTTTGCGCGACATTGCCAAAGAAAGCGGATTCTCCAATTTGGCGGGTGAAATTTCTTCCTACTATTTGACACACCCACACAAACAGGGTGAGGATTTTTATCGCATCTTTCCCCGTTGGCGGGATCGGGATCAGTATACTGCTGCTGTTGGACACAAGAGCATCCCAGGGGAGTCCATTCGAAGCGCATTGGACTACTTCACGCAACAAATCAAGGCGATGCCCCAGATGGACTCAGAAGAGGGATTGCGAGGATTGTTTGATTTGCTTTGTCAGCGACTGGAATTCGTGCAAATCAACTTAGCTCTCGAAGAGAATCCCTTCCAAATCTTTCGTAGTCTGAACTCCACGGGCGTGGACTTGGCTGAGAGCGACCTGATTCGCAACTATATGTTTATGCGAATTGGTGCCAGCAAGCAAGAAGAATTCGACAAGCAATATTGGGAGCCGCTCGAGAGGCACTTTGAAAGTAAAGACGCCAAAGAAAAAGGCAAGCTTGATGGCAAAGCATTTTCCGCTTACTTACGCGACTTCCTGATGCACAAGGGAGATTACGTCGGAGTGAATGATACGTTTACATCTTTTGAGATTTACTCCAAGTCAAAGAACGAGCCTGCTTCAGTAGTTGAGGAGCTGGAAGAATATGTTCTCCTATACGATCATATCCGAGGTGAGAAGAGCTACCCAGACAAGGCGAGCAAAATCAACGAAGCGCTTTCGTTGCTACGAAGTTTGCAGAACTCGACACCCTACCCACTCGTCCTTAATCTGCTTCACCGCGTCAAGAGCGGAACTCTGAGCCTGAACGACGCAGTACACGCTATACGTCTGACTGCTGGCTTTGTTCTACGAAGGTACATATGTAACCAAACTTCAAGAACCTACGGTAAGTGGTTCGTAACAGCTTGCTCTTGCTTGCACGACAGCCCACTGGAAAATCTTAGAACTTTTCTACAAGACAAAGGATTTCCTGATGATGCCGAATTCCAGAGTTCCTTTGTGGCGTTCAACCTGTATGAGAAGAACTATGCCATAACGATTCTGAAGGCCATAGAGCAATCCCTTTATCACAAGGAGCCAGCAGATTTGTCGAAAGCCAACATCGAACATATCATGCCCAAAGTTCTCACAAAGGAATGGAACCACATGGTTGGTGCCCAGGAAGGCCCCGTACACAAGCGTTATTTGCACACACCCGGTAATCTCACTATCACTGCTTACAATGGCGAACTGGGCCAAAAACCTTTTGCTGACAAGCGCAAGATATACAAAGAAAGTCACTTTGAGTTAACCAAGAAGCTGTTCTATTTCAACATCGCTATGTGGAATGCGAGCGAGATAGAAAAGAGAGGTAAGTGGATGGCAGAGCAAGCAAACAACATATGGATCGGACCCTTTGCTTAGGGGTGCTACCTGCACTTAAAAATGTTGGGCTAGGACCATATTGTTTCGGTCTCGCGCGGCGGCAGCAACACGGCCCGAAACGTGGAACTGTTGTGCGAGGACTGCAACCGGGCGAAGGGGAACCGGATAAAATAAAGGGGAGGATGTACGGCCAATGACTATCACACTGACCCCGGAGATTGAGAGCGCGATTGCTGAGAAAGCGCGGGAGCAGGCGACGTCGCCGGAGCAATTGGCTCTTGATGGCTTGAAGACTCTTTTTCTTCCGCCCAAGATGACGCCGGACGAAATACTGGGTCTGGCGGCTCAGGTATATGCGGGACTTTCCACTCAAGAAATCGCTGATGTTGAGAAGATTGCACTCGACCGGAGCAATTTCGTGGGTGAGCGGCAACTCCTCTGATGCCCAAGTCACTGCTGGACACGGACACGCTCTCGCCCGTTATCAAGCAGAACCCGATTGCGCTTTCCCATTCTCGCAACTATCTGGCGTCTTACGGGTTGCTCACGTTCTCCATCATCACGCGCTTTGAAGTGTTGCGCGGGCTAAAAGCAAAAAAAGCCTCAACCCAGATTGCCGCTTTCGAGAAGTTATGCGCTGCCAGTGAGGTGCTGCCGCTGACGGATGCCGTCGTCCAACGGGCGGCGGGGATTTACGGCGATCTGCATCAGCGAGGGCAGTTAATCGGGGATGCAGACATCCTGATTGCCGCCACTGCGCTGGAGAGCGGTTTGATCTGCGTGACCAACAACGAGAACCACTTCAAGCGCGTGACGGGGCTGGTTCTCGCCAACTGGTTGAAGCCGTGAGCAAGCCTGAACTCCGTCTCCTGCTCCCCCTACCGCGTCCCCATCGCCCGCCTCGCCGCCGCCCAAGCCAACCTCAAGGACGGCGGCAGCAACCGCGACCGCTAGTATCCGCAAAACGGGGCAACTCAGCCGCTGGGCCTGCAATTTTGATCTCCCCCTTGCTGGCGCTGCATCCGGCAGGCGTGGCCTTCCCGAAGACACATGATCTTTTGGCCCACACGCCTGCGTGACCCGTTGAGCCGACACGGGATGTCTTGCGGCCTCCTTTGAACCAACTTGATGACCAGGACATTCAACCGTTCAGGCTTTGTCGCCTCATATCTCCAAACCGACAGCATATCTTCCGGGTCTATCCGTGTCATCTCGCAGTAATGGGCCTGTAATCACCACACCTGAGCCTGATGGCGGACGCCTCTCCTGCCGACAATACAGGCATCCAAACGTCATTATTCCGCGAGGACAAAAGCCCCATGCTCGCTCAGCAAGACTGTTCTTCCGGCTCGACGCCGGAGGCCGCGAAACACGCCGCGTTCGACCGGGCCCGGCTCCGGTGGCGCACCCTGGGGGCCGACCGGGGGCGCTGGGTTGACCCCGAAAGGCAGCGGGAGCTGGCCGCCGCGTTCCTGCGCTACCACGCCGCCAAGCTGGACCTGGAAGCGACCGCCTTGACTTCAGCCTGACCATATTTTTCTGATGCCGCCGGGAACAGAACGCCGCTGGGATGCGTCCTAGACGTGTCATCATCACGTTCGGGAGGGTGCATCAGATGAGGAACACGTTCAGACTGGGCCTGGCGTCCGCCGCCGGGCTGTTTTCGGCGGTGGGGCTGGCCTACGCGCAGGACCCCGTCACGATGGCCCCGCCCATCCAGGGCGCTTACGACACCGATCCGGGCAGTGTGCCCGACAATGCCAGCCAGGACACAGTGTTCAACTGGCGCGAGGTCCCGGCCAACCAGCGCGTCCCGGTCACGCGGGCCGTCTTTGACAAGGGCGGCTACCAACTCTATGACACGGTCGGCGAGACCATCGTCGTGCCGTTCAGCAGTGACAACCTATACGTGATGAAGTTCGGCGTCTCCGACGACGGCAGCACATACTTCGTCAACGACGGTAGCGCGCCGACCCTGTACCTGCCCCACGACGGCTATTTAGAGAACGCCACGGTGGCGGGCGCGCGTTGGTACCCGTTCCCGCAGGACTACCATCCCGCCGAACCCGTGTACCTGGGCATCGCGCCGAGTTGGAACGCCTACACGGACATGGGCTGGTACCCGGACATGGCTTTCTACGGCGGCTACTACTGCCGCGAGCCGTTTATCTCCGGCGCTGTGGTCTTCCCCACGTTCGGCCTGTTCGTCAACATCGGCGGCAACCCCTACTACGGCTGGGCGGACTACCGCCATTATGACTATGACCATGCGGACGGCTTCCGCCTGACGATTGTGGACAGGAACGTCTACCGCTGGGGCGAACACCCGGACTACGGCCACCGCGAGTTCTTCGGCGGCGACGACCACTTCGGCGGGGGCCGCAACTTCGGCGGCTACGATCACCATGACGGTGGCGGGAACTTCGGGGGCGGCGATCACGGGTTCCAGGGCGGGAATCGCACCTTCGGGAACGCCAGCGGCGGCCTGCGCCCGTCCGACAACGGCAACTTCGGCGACAACGGGTATCGCTCCTTCGGCAATCACACCTTCCAAGGTGGTCAGAATAACGGGGGCGCTAACCGCGGCTTCCAGGGCGGCGGAGGCCGCGCCTTCGGCGGCGGCCAGGACCACAACTTCGGCGGCGGCTTCGGGAACGCCAGCGGCGGCGGCTTCGGGAACGCCAGCGGCGGCGGCTTCGGGAACGCCAGCGGCGGCGGCTTCGGGAACGCCAGCGGCGGCGGCTTCGGGGGCGGGAACCGCACCTTCGGCAACGCGAGCGGCGACGTTCGGCCCTCCGGCGGCTTCGGCGGCGGCAGCCGGACCTTCGGAAACTTCGGCGGCGGGGGCGGCAACTTCGGCGGTGGTAATCCCGGCGGCGGAGGCGGCTTTGGCGGGAACAACCGCTCCTTCGGCGGCGGCAACTCCGGCGGGGGCGGCCATTCCTTCGGCGGCGGCGGGTTCGGGGGCGGGGGCAGCCGCTCCGGCGGGTTCGGGGGCGGGGGCGGCTTCGGCGGCGGGAACCACGCTCGCTGAGGCTGAACGGACCGAGGCCAGGACCATTCGGTTCGCTCCGGGGGTATAAAACCCCCGGCATGGGTAGTGCAACCGTCCTGCGGACGGAAGAACTGAAGGCCGCTTCCATCTTCTCCGCGCCCGGAGGGCGCTTGCACTACCTATGCCGGGTCGTTCATCGGCCCGAAAACTGAGTGACCCTGGGATCGCTGCCCCGGTGGGAGGATGACATCCTCCCACCGGGGTTTTTTGCCGTCCGGCCGAGGATTGCAAAAACGAACGCCCGGTGCTACAATGACGCACACGGATTTTAGAAAGTCACCTCCATGCCCACGCAGTCAATGGAACGGAACATCTATGTCGCCGACGCGCAGGGGCGGTTCGGCGGCGAGTTCGGCGGGCGGTTCGTGCCGGAGACCATCATCCCGGCGCTCGATGAACTGACCGCCGAGTATGAGAAAGCCAAGGCCGACCCGGCGTTCCAGGCCGAGGTCGAGTATTACGCCAAGAACTATGTCGGGCGACCCACGCCCCTGTTCTTCGCCGAGAAGATGACGCGGGAACTCGGCGGCGCGCGAATCTACCTGAAGCGCGAGGATTTGGCGCACACCGGCGCGCACAAGATCAACAACGCCCTGGGGCAGATACTGCTCGCCCGGCGGATGCGCAAGCCGCGCATCATCGCCGAGACCGGCGCGGGGCAGCACGGTGTCGCCACCGCGACCGCCTGCGCCCTGTTCGGCTACCAGTGCGTGGTCTACATGGGCGAGGAGGACGTGGCCCGGCAGAACCTTAACGTCATCCGTATGCAGTTGCTCGGCGCGGAGGTCCGGCCCGTCACTTCCGGGACCAAGACGCTCAAGGACGCGCTCAATGACGCCATGCGCGATTGGGTCACCAATGTCCGGGACACGCATTATATTATCGGCACGGTCGCCGGGCCGCACCCCTACCCCACGATGGTGCGCGACTTCCAAAGCGTCATCGGCATCGAGGCCCGGCAGCAATTGCTGGAAGAGACGGGCGGGCTGCCCGACGCCGTGGTGGCCTGTGTCGGCGGCGGCTCCAACGCGATGGGCATCTTCTATCCATTCGTCCACGATGAGGGCGTCCGCCTGATCGGCGTCGAGGCCGCTGGGCGCGGCGTCCACACCGGCGAGCATTCGGCGACCTTGACGATGGGTTCCAAGGGCGTCCTGCACGGCTCGTCTTCCTATATCCTGCAAGACGAACACGGGCAGGTGATGCCGACACACTCTATTTCGGCGGGCCTGGACTACCCCGGCGTCGGTCCCGAACACGCCCACTTCAAGGACACGGGCCGGGCCGAGTACGTCGCCGTCACCGACGATGAGGCGCTGGAGGCGTTCCAGTGGGTCTGCCGCTCCGAGGGCATCATCCCGGCGCTGGAGACGAGTCACGCCTTCGCCCACGTCAGGCACTTGGCCCCGCAGATGTCCCCGGAGCAGACGCTGATCGTCTGCCTGTCGGGCCGGGGCGACAAGGACGTGGACCAGGTCGCCAGGCGGCTGGGGATGCTGTAGACCGGAGGAACCCACCCGGCGCGGCAACCCCAATAAAACCCTAGCCGCGCCACCCTCTCCTTCCGAAAGGAGAGGGTGAAGAAAGGCTCCTCGGTTGACCTTTCCTCACCCTCTCCCCAGCGAGGAACGAGCGTGTGGGGGAGAGGGTGGCTCGCTTGCGAGCCGGGTGAGGGGTTGCGCCTTACTACACACTATGTCCACACGAATCCAACAGACATTCGCCCGCCTCAGAGCCGACGACGAAGGCGCGCTCGTCGCCTTCGTCACGGCGGGCGACCCATCGGTCAAGCACATGGCCGATCTGGTCGTCACGCTGGCCGACGCGGGCGCGGACGTCATCGAGCTGGGCATCCCCTACTCCGACCCGCTCGCCGACGGCCCCAGCATCCAGGCGTCGTCGCAGCGCGCGCTGGACCGGGGCGTCACGCCGCCGATGGCGCTGGACATGGTGCGCCAGGTCCGGGAACGCTCCGACGTGCCGCTGGTGCTGATGACCTCGTACAACCTGGTCCTGCGCTATGGGCTGACGCGCTTCGCCGAAGCCGCGCACACGGCGGGCGCGGACGGGACCATCCTCACCGACCTGCCGCCCGAAGAGGCCGCGCACTGGAAGGCCGCGTCGGACGCCCAGAACCTGTCCACCATCTTCCTGGTCGCCCCGACCTCCACGCCCGCCCGCATCAAGACCATCACGGAGAACACCACGGGGTTCGTCTACTGCGTCTCCCGCACCGGCGTCACCGGCGCGCGTGCCGAGATGGCCGCCGAGTTAGATGAGTTCCTCCAGGGCATCCGTGCCTTGACCGACAAGCCGCTGTGCGTGGGCTTCGGCGTCTCCACGCCGCAACACGTCCGCGAGGTCGTCGCCATGGCCGACGGCGCGGTCATCGGCAGCGCGCTCGTTGACTTTCTCTTCCGCAATGCCGATAATCCCGACCAAGACACGGCCCTGCGCGCCCTCGTCGGCTCCTGGAAGGCCGCCACGCGACGGGACTGAAGCTCCAACGCCCATGTACACACGCGAGCAGTTCGCCAAGATGATTGACAACACGCTGCTGCGCCCGGACGCGACCCAGGCCGAGGTGCTGCGGCTGTGCGAACAGAGCGCCGCGCGCCACTTCGCGTCGGTCTGCATCCTGCCGGGGTGGGTCGGGACCGCCGTCCGTGTGCTGGACGGCACGGACGTGAAAGTCTGTACGGTGGTTTCGTTCCCGTTCGGCGCGGACACGCGGCTGTCCAAGGCGTACATGGTCAAGAACGCCATCGCCAACGGCGCGCGCGAGGTGGACGCCGTGATGGCCCTGGGGCGGTTCAAGTCCGGCGATAATGCCTACGTCGCCGATGACTTGAAGGGGATGGTGGATGCCTGCAGCGCGGGCGGCACGGACGGCGGGACGCGCCGTGTGCTGCTCAAGATCATCATCGAGAACTTCTACCTGTCGGACGAGGAGAAGCAGACGGCGGCCCGGCTGGTCCGGGACTCCGGCGCGGACTTCGTGAAGACCTCCACCGGCACGGCGGGCGGCGGCGCGACCGTGGACGACGTGCGCCTGCTGCGCCGCGCCCTGGGGCCGTCCCCCATCGGCATCAAAGCCTCCGGCGGCGTCCGCACCCTGGAGACGGCCCTGTCCCTGCTGGACGCGGGCGCGAGCCGCCTCGGCACCTCCTCCGGCGTCGCCCTCCTCGACACTTATCGGCCTGAAGACCAGCCCGCTCCCGTGTGACCGTGTGGATCACTCGGCGATTGGGTATCCTGAGGGCCGGTAAGACGCAATGAAGCAGCACCCAATTTTTCTGTCTCTGATCGCCCTGGCGATGGCCCTCCCTGCGCCGGCGCAGGCCCGCGCGTACTCCTGGGAGGACGCGCGGCCTGATCTTTCACCCGTGATCGTCCAGCCCTACACACTGCCGACGGCGACAGACCCGGCCCGAAGCCTGTTCCTGCGGAAGATGCACCTGGAAAACGGCGTCCAGGTGCAGGGGACGCACTGGATCACCCCGTCCGACGTCGGCTCACGCGATTTATTCGTCCTGGACATCACGCAGTCGCTGGAAGGCGGGTTCGACTCGGTCAACCTCTACGACCGGGGGGTGCTGTCCTGGGGCATCATGCAGTGGACGGCGCGGACGGGGAGTCTGGTGGACACGCTGGTCTACATCAAGCGCCGCCTGTGGGTGACGCGGCGCAAGCGCCTATGGGACAAACTGTTCGTCGCCAACGGACTGGACGCCGACCCCGGCGGCCTGATCGTCTACGGCAAGCCTCTGAAGACGCCGCAGGATGTGCGCGTGGCCTTCCGGGGGACCATGAAGATCGGCGGGTACGACCCCACGCTGGTCAACCACTGGGCGACGGTCATGGCCCGCGCCGGGCGCGACCCCGCCGTGGAGTCCCTCCAAGTGGAGTACGCCGGACATATTGTGGACGCGGCCCTGAAGAAGCGGCTGGACGGCCTGCCCTACCACGCGCCGGGGCGGGACGGCGTGACCGCCGAGGACCTGACGGCCAACGACCCCTACGCCCAGGCGCTCGTGTTCGCCCTCTGGACCAACAACCCGAGACACGCTTACATTTATGTCACCCAGGCCGCGCGGGCAGCGCGCGGCGTCTCCGGCAGTGACGACCCGACGCTCTGGAAGCCGGGGGCCTTCAGCGCCGCCCTGTTGCGGCTCTGCGGCGGCTCGCGCTTCGGCAACTGGAGCGACCGGGCCGCCGTGATCGAGGCCCGCGCCGAGGCCGTCCGCGTCGCCGCGCCGTCCACGCTGACACCGTTCGAGCGGGGCTATCAACTGGTCCTCGCCCAGCGCAAGGTCAAGCGCGCGCTGGAGTTAGCCGGGCGGGGCAGCAGAACACGGGCCGTGGCCGCCCGCAAGCATCATACAGTTCGCGTGGCGAAGGTCGCGGGGGGTTAGACAGGCTCGGCATGGACGACACGGTTGACTACCGGGCGCACCCGGAACTGTACCGAGTCGGCAGGGGCGAAGAGGGCGTCCTCACCGCAGAGCCGTACAAGAGCGAGATACTGCCGCACTGGCGGTTCGCCACTCCCGATGCCGCCCGCGAGTCCGCCGAGGCCATCTTCCTGCTGTTCCAGTGTTACGGCGAGGCGGGGGATTTCGTGGGCATGGACATGGCCCGCAAATTCTTGCAGATGGGGATGACCCGCGCGACCCGCTACGCCCGTCACCGCAGCGGGCGCAAGTATCAGGCGGGGACTCGGGACGAGCTGCCGCCGGACCCGGACCCGGTCAAGGCCGAGTCGGCGGCGATCTTCCGTGAAAAGTGGCTGCAAGCGAAGGCCGATCCGGTGTACGAGAGGCTCAAAGAAAAACACCGAAAATAATTTTTGCACAGCCCTAAAGAACCGACGGGAGATACCGATAATAGGGGGACAGAGTTGCTTCTGTCATCGTGTTTCTCCTTAGCCCCGCCCCGCAAAGGCGGGGCGCTTTTTTGCGTCACCCCAGCAGCGTCAGCACACGCAGCAGCTCGGCGACGCTCCAGGCCTGGGCGATGCAGCCGTTGGGGGCGAACGGCGGCTCGGCGTCAAATATTTCAGCGACGGTGTCCACGCCGTACAGCGACAGGCCCTGGGTCAGCAGCGGCTGGAGCAGCGCGCGCGTCTTGGCCTTGTCCCCGAAGACTTTCCGGTGGGCGTCGGCGAACGCGCCCAGAAGCCAGGGCCAGACGGTCCCCTGATGGTACGCGCCGTCACGCACGGCCTGGTCTCCGGGGCCGTAGTGCGGTTGATAGCCGGGCGAGCCGGGCGCGAGTGTCCGCAGGCCCCAGGGCGTCAGCAGGACATCCGTGACCTGGTCCACGACGCCGCGCGCGCGGTCGCCGTCCAGCACCGGGAAGGGCAGCGAGACGGCGAAAAGCTGGTTGGGGCGCACGGAGGCGTCGGGCCGACCGTCCGGGCCGATGACGTCGAAACAGGCGTGCGTGGCCGTGTTCCAGAAGGCGTCCAGGAAAGACGCTTTGACCTGCGCGGCGCGCTTCTCATGCCCGTCCGCCCCGGCGTCATCCCCCGCCCGCCGGGCAAGCAGGGCGGCGATGCGCAGGGCGTTGTGCCACAGGGCGTTGATCTCCACGGGCTTGCCGATGCGCGGCGTCACCACCCAGTCGCCCACCTTAGCGTCCATCCAGGTGAGCTGCACCCCCGGCTGCCCGGCGGCGAGCAGGCCGTCGGCGGGGTCCATGTGGATGCCGTAGTCCGTACCGGCGACATGGTGCGCCAGGATGTCTTCCAGCACGGGGCGCATGGTCTGGGCGGCGAAGTCCCAGTCCCCGGACACCTGGGCGTAGGCATGGACAGCGTGGAAGAACCACAGGGAGGCGTCCACCGTGTTGTATTCCGCGCCCGTCCCATTGTCCGCAAAGCGGTTGGGCAGCAGTCCGTTGTGGACCGCGCCCGCGAAGGTGCTGAGGATGTCCTTGGCGACATGAGAGCGGCCCGTGGTCAGGCACAGGCCGGGCAGGGCGATCATGGTGTCGCGGCCCCAGTCGGTGAACCAGTGGTAGCCGGCGATGACAGTCGCGCGGGCGACCCGCTCCGACTTCTCGATCACGAACTGGTCGGCGGCCAGGGCGAGGGCGCGGCGGGCCGGGTCGGCATCGGCGTTCACCCCGGCCCGCTGCAGCAGGGCCTGCTGCCGGGCCAGTTCCCCCGCTAGGGCGTCGTCGGGCGCAAGGGGCGCGTCCGACTCCACGGTCGCCGTCAGCGTCACCGTCTCCCCCACCCCCAGCGTCCCGTCCCAGCGTCCGGGGCAGTACAAGTCTTCGGTGAAGTCCAGGCCGCGCTCCTGCTCGCGCGGGTGTTCGAAATTGAAAAACCAGCCCGCGTGGTCGGTGAAGACGAACCGGGGCGGTATGTCTAAGAACAGGGGATGGGCGGCGTCGTAGGCGCAGAACTTGAGCCGCCGGTCCGGTTCCACGCTGACCAGACCGGTGAAGCCGTCCCACCGGTGCTGCTCCGTATGGTAGTCTTTGTAGGCCATCAGGGGGACCAGCCCCAGGCGGACGGGTTCGGGGGCCTTGAGGAGACGGTAGCGAACATAGACCGTGTTGCGCCCGTGCGCCATCCAGACCTGCTTTTCCAGCACCACGGTCTGGTCGTGGAAGATGTAGGTGAAAGTCGGGACGGGGCGGCCCTCAAACGCCGCCAGGTGGCGGAAGCCCTGGGGCTGGACGACGCTGGGGTACTTGTTGGACGACAGCAGGTAAAGCTGGTCCTCCACCCGCACCTCCTCGTCCAGCTTGGACAAGAGAACGGCGCGGCCCAGCGGCGGCTCGAAGGCCGGGACGAGCAGGCCGTGGTAGCGCCTGGTGTTCGCCCCGGCCAGCGATGCGGAGGCGTAGCCGCCGATGCCGTTGGTGACGAGCCACTCGCGGCGGGAGGCGTCCTCCCAGGACTGCAAAATCTCGACGGGGATAGATGTCATGGGGCCTCGGCACGTTCAGCGATGCGCTCGCGGTTCTTGGTAAATGCTTCCAGACGGCGCACGGTGTCCACGGCGGCCCGGCGGCGCTCCACGGCCTGCTGGACCTTCAGGCACAGGAGTTCATAGACATCCACGCCCGGCATATTCTTCTCCACGTAATCGAACGCGCCCCGCTTCATGCACTCCACGGCGTTGGCGACATTGCCGTAGGCCGTCAGCACGATGACCTCGGTGAACACGTCCCGCGACACCGCGCCCTCCAGGACACGGATGCCGGAGTTGGCATCCTCCATGCTCATGTCCGTGATGATGATGTCATAGGCGTGGTCCACCGTCTGCATCCGGACGATGCCGTCCTCCTCGCTGGGCGCGGACTCCACCCGGTAGCCTTCGCGCTCCAGCCGCCGCTGCACGGCCTCGCGCACCTCCTGCTCATCGTCCACCACCAAGATACGGCACATAGGCCCCATTATACCTGCCCGGTCAAGCCTACACCACCATCTCTTTCTGCCTTCATAGGTCTCATCGCCCCGGTTCCTAGTACGCCTGTGCGAGAAGGGCGTCAATCACGGCCTGCGGCTTCTCGCGCAGAATGAAGTGGCCTACGCCTGACTACTTATTTGGGGTGGCCTGTGCGGGTATAACAGGTGTGCATTCCGACATATCAAGGTTGGACGACATCCGCCGCCGGTGTCTGCCTTTTTGGCGCTGTATTATGCTTCGATGGCTGCAGGAGCCCGAAATGAACGCTGAGACAACGTGGCCGCCGGAGCCGATACGAAGAGACCATTCCCGGAAGTGTAGGGATATTCTTGAGTCGGAGCTTGACCTGCGGGCGGCACTGGGCCAGCCTGTCTCGCGGGCGGTACTCATCAACCACCTACACTCCCAGGCGAACATCGGCAAGGCCGATGCACGAAGGTTCGTATGTGAATACTGCGACCGCAACGGCATCCTGGAGCGGACGCCGTGGAACTCCGTAGTCATGGTGGTTCTGGTCGGGTTGTGCATTTGTTGCATCGTTTTGGGTATCGCCGCCCTCCAGATAATTCACATCAGTTACCTCAGTTCTCAGGCCGCCATCCGTCCTGATGTGTCTGAATTGGGCAAGACACTTGATCTCCTCCCAGTCATTGTCGTGGGTACGGTGTCAGCCTCGGTTGTGGTGTACGGTGTTGAGCGCACGACAAAAAGGCGGGACCGTTCCAGGGCCTTGTGAATACCACCGGCGAAAGTGCCGGAACCGAAGGAAATTGGGTTCCCGCCCCATTGGCGAGGTCGGGTTCTGATTGACAACATTCCCGGCGCTGGGGTACACTCTGCGGCAACGAAAAGCCGATCCCGATGCCGCGTTTTTCCCACCGTCCGACACAGGAGTATCCCGTCTATCATGCAGGTGACAAAGGAGCCGCTTGAGCCGTGCCAGGTCGCGCTCACCATTGAAGTCGAGCCGGACAAGGTCGTCCAGGCCGTGGACCGCGCCTACCGTGAGTACGCCAAGTACGTCTCCGTGCCGGGCTTCCGCAAGGGCAAGGCCCCGATGAACTTCGTCCGCCAGCGCGTCCCCGTCGGCGACGTGCGCCAGCGCGCCGCCGAGCTGCTGGTCGAGCCGGCCTATAACGACGCCATCAAGCAGGAAGAGGTCACGCCCTACGCCCAGCCCAAGCTGGAGCTGCTGGACCTGAGCCTGACCGAGACCGAGAAGCCGTTCATCTTCAAGGCAATCGTGCCGCTCGCCCCCGAAGTGGACCTCGGCCCTTACACCGGCCTGACGGCGGAGCGCAGCGTCTATGTGCTGACCGACGAGGACGTGGACGAGCAGATCGAGCGGATGCGCGAGCGCGCTGCCGACTTCCCCCAGGTGGAACGGCCCATTGAGATGGGCGATTTGGTCATCGGCGATGTCGGCGTGGTCAGCGAGGCCCGGCCCGACACCGACGGCCCGCGCCCCACCATGGTCGAGGTCGGCGCGGAGGGCAACATCCCCGGCATTGACGAGAACCTGCTCGGCCTGAGCGCGGGCGAGACCAAGACTTTCACCGTCACCTACCCCGATGACTACGCCGAGGAGGATTTGGCCGGCGAGCAGTCCGAGTTCACCATCACCGTCAAGGAAGTCCGCGCCCGCGAGCTGCCGCCGCTGGGCGACGAACTGGCCCAGAAGATCAGCAACGGCAGCATCCAGACGCTGGAGGTCCTGAAGACCAACTTGCGCACCGACATGGAGCGCAACCTGACGCAGAACTCCGAGCGGCAATTGGACGAGGCGCTGGTGGACCAGGTCGTCGCCGCCTCCACCATCAAGTACCCGCCCGTGCTGGCGGACGCCGAGGTGGAGGAGGACGCCAAGCAGTTCATGGAGCGGCTGGAGCGCGAGAAGGTCACGCTCGACGATTACCTCGAGCAGACGGGCCGGACGCGCGAGCAGGTCATGGCGGAGTTCCAGGAGACGGCCAACAAGCGCCTGCGCATCGGCCTCGTGCTGGGGTCCATCGCCGAGAAGGAGGCCCTAGCCGTGACGCCCGCCGACGTGGATGCCGCCATCGCGGCGCAGGCCGAGACGCAGCGGACTCCCCCGGCGGCCCTGCGGGCCATGCTGGAGGCCCAGGGCGCGATGGACGCGCTGACCAACCGGGCGCAGACGAAAAAAGTCCTGGACTTTCTGCGTGGTTCGGCCATAATCACAGACAAGGAAGTGCATTCCCACGACGCCGACCCGGACACGATGGCCGAGGCTGGCGACGCCGCCGAGGACGAGGTTCTTGAGGCGGCGGAGATGGACTCGATCAGCGACACGATCACAGAAAGCAGCAACGCATGACCTGGATACCCACCGTCGTCGAGCAAAGCCCGCGCGGCGAGCGCGCCTACGATCTCTGGTCTCGGCTGATGAAGGACCGGATCGTCTTCATCGGCGATCAAATTCACCCGACGATGGCGAACGTCATCATCGCGCAGTTTCTCTTTCTGGAGAAAGAAGACCCGGACAAGGACATCGAGGTCTACATCAACTCGCCCGGCGGCGACGTGATGGCGGGCCTGGCGATCTACGACACCATGCGCCTCATCAAGCCCGACATCGCCTGCACCTGCGTCGGCATGGCGGCGTCCATGGGCGCGGTTCTGCTGTCCGGCGGCACCAAGGGCAAGCGGTTCGCGCTCCCGAACTCCCGTATCATGATCCACCAGGGCAGCGGCGCGTACCAGGGGACGCCCAAGGACATGGAAATCTCCATGCGCCTGCATATGTCCTTCGTCGAGCGCCTGACCTCGATCATCGCCGAGAACTGCGGCAAAGAGTTCTCGCAGGTGACGCGCGACATGGACCGGGACTTCTGGATGACCCCCGAAGAGGGCGTCGAGTACGGCATCATTGATGAGGTCGTCGGCAACAAGAAGTAGCGCGAATGTGTAGGGGCGCAGCATGCTGCGCCCCTCCCCAGCATCAGGCAGCCCAGCAAAGGACACGCATGGCACGGATTGGGACGGATCGCAACGACAGCCGCTGCCTGCTCTGCGGCAAGAGCCGGGAGCAGGTCAAGAAACTGATTCTGGGGATGCACGGGGGCGTCTGCCTGGAGTGCGTCGGCCTGTGCAACGAGATCGTCCGCAGCGACACCGCGCAGGCCGACGAGATCACGGCCTTCGGCGCGCTGCCGAAGCCCAAAGAAATCTATCAGACTCTGTCCCAGTACGTCGTCGGCCAGGAGCAGGCCAAGCGGACGCTGTCCGTGGCCGTCTACAACCACTTCAAGCGCATCCACGCCGAGGCCTCCGATGTGGAGCTGCAGAAGAGCAACATCCTGCTGATCGGCCCGACCGGCAGCGGCAAGACGCTGCTGGCGCAGACGCTGGCCAAAATCCTCAACGTCCCCTTCGCCATCGCCGACGCCACCTCCTTGACTGAGGCGGGCTATGTCGGCGAAGATGTCGAGAACATCCTCCTGAAGCTCATCCAGGCGGCGGACAACGGGGACAACATCCAGAACGTCGTCAAGAGCGCCCAGCGCGGCATCATCTACATTGACGAGATTGATAAAATCACCCGCAAGTCCGAGAGTCCGTCCATCACGCGCGACGTCAGCGGCGAGGGCGTCCAGCAGGCCCTGCTCAAAATTTTGGAGGGCACGGTCGCCAACGTCTCGCCGCAGGGTGGCCGCAAGCACCCACAGCAGGACTATGTGCAGATCGACACGACCAACATCCTGTTCATCTGCGGCGGCGCGTTCGAGGGCATCGAGGAGAGTATCGAGCGGCGTCACAACCAGAAGTCCCTCGGCTTCCGGGCCGCCGTGCAGAGCCGCAAGGACCGGCGCTCCGGCGATATGCTGGAACACATCCTGCCGGAAGACCTGCTCAAGTACGGCCTGATCCCGGAGTTCATCGGGCGCCTGCCCGTCGTGACGACCCTGCGCTCGCTGGACCACGACGCCCTGGTGCAGATTCTGACCAAGCCCAAGAACGCGCTGGTCAAGCAGTACGCCAAATTCTTCGAGTACGACGGCGTGGACTTGCAGTTCACGGAGGGCGCTTTGCAGGCCATCGCCGACGAGGCAATCAAGCGTTCCACCGGTGCGCGTGCCCTGCGGAGTATCATCGAAGAGGTCATGCGGGACATCATGTATGAGGTCCCGTCCCAGAGCGACGTCAAGAAGGTCGTTATCACCGAGCAGACCGTCCGCAAGACCGCGACGCCGCTCCTCATGCCCACCCCGCTGCGCCCCGCCGCGTAACTTTTCATGCTAAGGTAGGGGCGCAGTATGCTGCGCCCCTACGGGTTTTTTTATGCCACGAACCACCACGCCCCGCGCCCGCAGGACGCCGGAAAAGGCCAAGGCGGCGGACGCCGCCGGCCAGGCCACCCAGATCCTGCCGCTGCTGCCCATCCGCGACAACGTCCACTTCCCGCACGTCATCTTCCCCCTGTTCGTCGGGCGGGAGAAGTCCGTGCGCGCCCTAGACGAAGCCATGTCCGGAAGTCAGCGCATCTTGCTGATGACCCAGAAGCAGGTCGCCGTCGAGGACCCGGAGCCGGATGATCTCTACGATGTCGGCATCGTCGCCGAGGTCATGCAGATACTCAAAGTGCCCGACGGCACCGTGCGCGTGATGCTGGAAGGGGTGGAGCGCGCCCGCGTGAAGTCCTACCGGCAGAGCGAGCCGTACTTCGAGGTCGAGGTGGAGCGCCTGCCGGACCGGGCGACCAAGGGCCTGAAGGCGGAGGCCCTGATGCGCTCGGTGACGGCGCAGTTCGAGCAGATCGTCTCCACCGGCAAGAACGTCCCGCCGGAGGCCGTCGTCTCCATCCTGAACATCGAGGACCCCGGCGAACTGGCCGACCAGATCGCGTGGCACATGCCGTCGCTGCGCGTGGACACCAAGCAGGAGCTGCTGGAGTCCCTGGACACGTCCGAGCGCCTGGACCGGCTCAGTCTACTGCTCAAAAAAGAATTCGAGATTCTGGAGATTCAGAAAGACATCCGCAGCCGGGTCGAGAAGGAGATGGGCGAGACCCAGCGCGAGTTCATCCTGCGCGAGCAGATGAAGGCCATTCAGCAGGAACTAGGCGAGCGCGACGAGCGCCAGGGCGAGGTGGACGAGTACCGCGTCAAGGTCCTGGAGGCGCGGATGCCGGACGCCGTCGCCGAGCGCGCCAACAAGGAGATCGAGCGGCTGGAGCGGATGCCCTACGCCGCGCCCGAAGGCACGATCATCCGCACCTACTTGGATATGCTGGTCGCCTTGCCCTGGTCGGTGACGACGCCGGAGACGCTGGACATCGCCGAGGCCGAGGCCATCCTGGACGAAGACCACTACGGCCTGCCCAAGATCAAGGAACGCATTTTAGAGTTTCTGGCCGTGCGCCAGCTCACGGGGACGCTCAAGGGGCCGATTCTCTGTTTCGTCGGCCCTCCCGGAGTCGGCAAGACCAGTCTGGGCAAGAGCATCGCCCGCGCCCTGGGCCGTAAGTTCCTGCGCATCTCCCTGGGCGGCGTCCGCGATGAGGCGGAGATTCGGGGCCACCGGCGCACCTACATCGGCGCGCTGCCGGGCCGCATCATCCAGGGTTTGAAGCAAACGGGGGTGCGCAACCCCGTCTTCATGCTGGATGAGATTGACAAGATGGGGTCGGACTTTCGGGGCGACCCGTCCTCGGCGCTGCTGGAAGCCCTGGACCCCGAACAAAACAGCGAGTTCTCCGACCACTACCTAGAAGCCCCATTCGATCTTTCCGACGTCATGTTTATCACGACGGCCAATCTGCTGGACCCCATTCCGCCCGCCCTGCGCGACCGCATGGAGGTCATCTCGTTTTCGGGCTACATCGAAGACGAAAAACTGGAGATCGCCCGCCGCTTTCTCGTCCCCAAGCAGATCGCAGAGAACGGTCTGACCGAAGAAACGCTGACCATTCCTGACACCATGATACGGCGCATCATCCGCGAACACACGCGCGAGGCCGGGGTGCGGAACTTCGAGCGTGAACTGGCGTCCATCTGCCGCAAGGTCGCACGGCGCGTGGCGCAGGGCCAGAAGGACGCCGTTGAGGTCAACGAGGAGGAACTGCGCGGCTTTCTGGGTTCGCGCAAGTTCCACTACGGCGTCATGGAGGAACAGGACGAGGTCGGCGCGGCGACGGGGCTGGTCTACACGGAGTCCGGCGGCGACGTTATCACTATCGAGGTCTCCCCCATCCGGGGTAAAGAAGGCCGATTGATGCTCACCGGCCAGCTCGGCGACGTGATGAAGGAATCCGCCCAGACCGCGCTCTCCTACGTCCGCTCCCGCGCCCGGATGCTGGGCATTGACGAAGACTTCTCCGAGCGGACCGAACTGCACGTCCACGTCCCGGCGGGCGCGATCCCCAAGGACGGCCCCTCGGCGGGCATCACCCTGGCGACCGCCCTGGCGTCGGCCATGTCGGGCCGCCCCATCCGCAAGGACGTGGCGATGACCGGCGAGATCACCCTGCGGGGCCGGGTCCTGCCCATCGGCGGCCTGAAAGAAAAAGTCCTGGCGGCGCACCGCGCGGGCATCCGCACGGTCATCATCCCCGCCGAGAACGAGAAGGACCTGGAAGAGATTCCCGACAACGTGCGCCGCGAAATGACCTTCTGCCGCGTCTCCCACGCCGACGAAGTGTTGAAGATCGCCCTGCTCGAAAAACCCTGCGCCTTGCCCGTCGAAGAAATCGTCGCCTAAACGGGGTCTTGGAGCAAGGCCGGGCGAGCCAGCGGCTTCCAGCCCAGCAGACTTTCGGCCTTCCCCATGTTCAGGAGCCTCTGCCCGTAGTCCCCGCTGATCGTGAACGCCTCATAGCCCGCGCGATATTCCAGCGCCGCCAGCAACGCCCGCGCCGTGTCTTCCGCCGTGGTCGAGGGCGTCGGCGTGTCCCCCCGCGCCGCCTCCTGCCACTTCGCGGGGGGCACGGGGAAGCACAGGCGCAGGGCGTTGACGCTCATCCCCCACGCGCGGCAGGCGTGGCGGCACACCTCCTCGCCCAGCTGCTTGGTGAGGCCGTAGGCCAGAGTCGCATCCGGGGGCGTGTTCTCATCGGCCCCGTCGCGCCCCAGCCCGTCGCCCGCGTACACGGACATGCTGCTCGTGTAGACCGCGTGACGGACGCCCGCGCCCTGCGCGGCATACAGGGCCAGGTGCAGCCCCTTGACGTTCACATCGAACGCAGTCACACGCGCCTCCATTCGGCTCGCGTCGCCGCCGTCGTGGGTTGGGTTGGTCCCCATCGCCATGTAAACGATGGCCTCCATGTCCTGAGCGGCATCCGACACGGCCCCAAAGTCACAAACGTTCCCCGGCACGTACTCCTGGACGGGAATCGCAGGCGGGCGCAGGTCAAACACCCGCAGAGCATGGCGCTGCGCCAGAAACGGCAGCACCAGTGTGCCGAGGTAGCCGGAACCGCCGATCAACAAGATACGCAAATTTAATCTCCTCCCGTTCGGCAGCATTCACCCGACAAACCTTCTTATGCTATAATTTCCCCTAGAGGCACTTCATGGAAACCACTCTGCCGCAGGACTGGGCCACGCGACCGGCCCCGAAGAACGAGAAGGAAGCCCGCATCGCCATCCGGCAGATGCTGGCCTACATGGACGAGGTGAACGCACACATTGCGGAGAGCCAGGCCGAGATCAAGCGACTCAAGATCGAGACGCGCGCGATGCTGGACAGGCTGAACCTTCCCACGACAGCACAGCGCCTCCAATTTGAAGCCCAGCGCGACCGCAAACTTGCCGTCAAAGACCGTGAGGCGGACCTACGGCGTCGGGCCAAAGACCACGAGAACCTCGCCCTCCGCCTGGAAAACTACCGGCTACGCTTCGAGCGCCGCCTCCCTTCCCTAACCTCGGCTATCTCCACGGACGAAGAGCCATAGGCGGCTGGACAGGGCTACCATGACATGAACGACGAAGCCCCAAAGCAGCCCCGGCTGCCATTCCGCCTCTTCCCAAGCTCTTTGGCGGGCTTCAATCTTGTCGTCGCCTTCCTGTACCAGCAGTTTACCGCGTATGCACTCCGTCGGCAGTACCCCGGCTTCGACCGGGCCATTCCGGACATCAATTTGCACCCGATCCCCGGCAATTACTGGAACAATCTGGCCGACGCTTGGTGCGGCTGGTGCCTGTTGCTATGCCTACTCTTCACTCTCTGGGGGAGCATCAGGAACATCGGGGGCTGGCGTGTGGCGTTTATTGTGACCGGCATTGTCTCAATGCTGTGGATCGTCTTCAGCGATTTCTTCGGTGTGATGCTGGAAGAGCGGACAGTTGATCCGTAGAACAAGCCGGGTTGGAAAACATGGGCTGCTTGTTTCCGGCCGTTGCGGCCCGTCTCCCAAGTGATCCGGCGTTTGCCCACGTGTCGGGGCGGGTAGGCTAGGACAGACTACCGTGACGACAGGAGAACACTGTGAGCGACGCAACGCAGACGACGGACGATGTGCAGAAGCTGGCCCGGCTGATCAAGGGCATTGACTTCGGGATGCTGACGACGCTGGACGCCGACGGCAGGCTCTACAGCCGCCCGATGTCGCACAACGGTAACGTGGAGTTCGACGGCGACGTCTGGTTCTTCACCTACGGCGACACGCCCAAAGTCCATGAGATTGAGAACCGGCCCCAGGTGAACGTCAGCTTCTCCTCGCCCAAGGACCAGACATATGTGTCCCTGGCCGGGCGGGCTGAACTCAGCCGGGACAAGGCGAAGATCAAGGAGCTGTGGGACCCGTCGCTGAAAGCCTGGTTCCCGGACGGGCTGGACACGCCGGACATCGCCTTGCTGAAGGTCAGCGTGGAGAAGGCGGAATACTGGGACACACCCTCCAGCCCCATCGCCCACACCATCGGCCTGGTCAAGTCGCTGACGACGGGCCAGGGCGGGAACGTCGGCGACAACAAGAAGGTTGACGTGCGCTAGAGGTCCTATATCTTCATGTCGCGCAGGCCGCCTGGGCGGAAGACGACGACGATCACCGTCACCAGGGAGATCACGGCGCAGACCAGCATGGTCACCGGGGCACCGATGTATTTCGCCAGCCACCCGGCGAACAGCGCGCCGAAGGGCATGGTGCCGATGAACATCAGGGTGTAGATGCTCATCACCCGCCCGCGCAGGGCCTGGGGCACGGTGAGCTGCATCAGCGTGTTGCTGTTGGCGAAACAGACCACGAAGCCGTAGGAGACCACGGCCATCATGGCGTAGGCCAGCCACAAGTTCTTGGCAAGGGCGAAAACGATCAGAAAGACCGTCGCCAGCAGCGACCCGGCGATGAGCATATCCCGCTGACGGCGCGGGTTGGACAGCAGGGCGACGGTCAATGCACCGCCGAGCGCCCCCAGGCCGCGCACCGTCTCCATGAAGCCGAACGCCTTGACCTGCACGGCCCCGGAGGCGTGGGGCAACAGGGTGTAGCGGACGAACACGGGGATCAAAATATTGAACGAGAAGGCGAATGTGCCGAACGAGCCGACCAGGATGACCAAATTCCGCACCGTCGTGTTGCCGCCGACATAGCGGAACCCCTCGCGCATATTCTCCCAGAGGCCGCCTAGGGACTTATCCGGGCGGGCTGTCGGCACGGGGGCGGACGGAAGACGGATCATCAGCAGCCCGACGATGACGGCTAGGGACAGGGCGGCGTTGCCCAGGAACGCCGCGCCGATGCTGACCTTGGCCGCCAGCAGCAGGCCCGCCACGGCGGGGCCGAGTGCGCGGGCGGCATTGAAGACGCCGGAGTTCAGCGCGACCGCGCTGGGCAGGTCCTCCCGCCCGACCAGCTCCACGACGAAGGATTGCCGCGTCGGCAGGTCGAACGCGGCGGCGACGCCGGACAGCGCCGCGAAGAACATCACCTCCCAAATTTCCACGCGCCCCGTCGCGCACAGCACCCCCAAGCCGACAGCGCTGAGGATGAGCGTCCCCTGCGTCCCCAGCAAGAGCTTCCGCTTGTCCACGCGGTCGGCGACGACGCCCGCAATCAGCGTGAGCAGGAAGATCGGGATGCCGCCCGCGAAGTTGACCCAGCCGGAGTAGAAGTTGGCGTCGGCCTGAATGGCCGGGCTGGGATTCTGGGCCGCGCCGACCGCCTGCCCGCCGTGGCTGTGTAGCAGGGCGCGCGTCGCCGGGTCCACGAGCAGCACGATCAGCCACCCCTGGGCCAAGTTCTGCGCCCAGGTCCCGATCAGCGAGATCAACTGCCCGATCCAAAACACCCGAAAGTTCCGGTGACGCAGCGCCCGGAACGGTCCCTGTTCCGTCCCGCCCATCGGCTGAACGGCCTGTTCGGGTCGGGCGTTGAGTGTCTGTTCCGTGGAGGTCGGGACGTCTTCGTCGGAGACTTGCGGCATGAAAGATATTTCCAGTCGGGCACTGTGGTCTCGGGCGCCTCAATGCGACCGTTCGTGACCCAAGCTGACCCGATGAGGTGTCGTTAGGGTCGCGTCAACGGACTTTGACAAAGCGGCCTGTGCGCCACTTGAGATCGAAGACGTGGCGGCGTGACTGCGTGTTCAGGTCAAATCTGTACACGCTGATGGTGGTGCCAAAACGCGGGAGTTCATACAAGAACCGGTCTGTGCGCGGGGCCACCGGCAGCATTTGGCGCGTCACGTCCCGCAACCTCCCGTCTCGAAGGCGATACAGCGCAAAGTCATTGTAGTCGCTTTCGGAGTCGGGCAGACTGACGGCGAGCAGATCGGCCTCGCGGCGGGCACGGAACACTGCGATCTGTTCCACCGGCGACGAGTCGGGATGCACCAGCAGATAATCGTGGCGCACGTCTACGCAAGGATGATTTTCAGGTCGCAGCAGTAGGCTCTTTTCCTGTTGCGTCGTATGATCCTCGATGCCGAGCGACGGCAGCAACTCGTAATAGTCAATCACACTCAGCCTCTGCGCCCGTGCCTCCATGGGGCAGGTATGAATAGGCGGGGGCCTGGCTCCAACTCGCGCCGCAATTGGGAACAACGCCAGGAAAATTGCCAAGCGCCCGAGGAAGAGGTAAGAGATTGTGACGTGACTTGACATACTTTTCCTGCAAGGTGCAGATAAACGGGTCAGGCGACAGCGAACTCGGAGAGGCTGCGCTGGGACGGGTGGCGGAAACCAAGTACGACGCGATCTTTCGAAACACCGGCGGCAACTAATTCGTCCGCGACGGCCGATTCTGTTCCGTTGTGCTGAACCCAAAGCTTCCCGTCAACGATGTCTATGTGAAGCAGTACGCCGTAGATGCGGGCGTTACCCTCCCAGCCCGTTTCGACCACAAGGTAGCGGTCATGGACACGGTCGAAGACAGGCTCGCACGTCGCTACATCGTCGGTGTTCAGGAAGTCAACCCACTCCATGAGGACTTTCTCGATCCGGTCTCGGTCAGCGTCTAAGGCATCCATCGGACAATTTTCTCCGTTGCAGGGTCGAACGAAAATAGGCGTAGTACGCCATCTTCCAGCAGTACTTGACCGGCCTCTTCCTCAAATACAGTCTCCCGGACTGTCTCCGGCACGGCCAGGTAGAGCGTCCGCTCAACGTCATGGCGTTTCAGCAGGTGCGCGTACAAGACAAATTGACCGACAGCATCCTCCAAAGCTTCCATATCAGAGTTGCGGGCGAAGCCCTTGATCTCCACGGCGATTTTGTCTGTCCCGCGCTCTGCGGCCAGAAGGCGCTCCGCCCCCAGGTCAACGAATAGGTTCTTGCCCCGGCGTAGACGCAGACGGATCGGGTCATGCGTGATGGTCCAGCCGTCGTTGATGAGAGCGTTCTTTACAGCCTCGTAATAATTATCGCGGGCCGGTATGATGCAAGTATTGTACCCCGTGGCGCAGTACGCCAGGGTCAGCCGGGCAGGAAGCCCTGCCGAACGGCTTCCTCGACGACGGTGCGGGCGTAGTCCCAGAGGGTTTCTGATCCTTCGGCGATGTGGGCGTTAGCCTGCAACACCTGCCCGGCGACGATGCTGTGTTCGCGCCAGCTTCGGCCCTGGGTGGCGGCGTTGTGCAGCATCGGCATCAGGCGGTCCAGGGCGGCGGCGAAGCGGGCTTCCGGGGTCTCACGGGCCTCGAATTCCTCCCAGAGCGATTGCATCTGCATCTTCTGGTCGGGCGGGAGCAGGCCGAAGAGGCGCGTGGCCGCCGCTTGCTCACGCGCGGACTTATCGGCGGCTCCCACAGTGTCATAGATGTAGGTGTCGTCGGCGTCAATCTCTACAATATCGTGGACGAGCAGCATTTGGAGAACGCGCAGCGGGTCCACAGGGATGTTCGCGTGTTCCGACAGCACCATCGCCATCACGGCCAGGTGCCAGCTATGCTCGGCGGAGTTCTCATGGCGAGCCTCGTTGAGCAGGTAAGACCGGCGGAAGATGCTTTTGAGTTGATCAATTTCCAGCAGGAAAGCGATCTGGCGTGTCAGCCGGTCCGTGGTGTCGTTCATCTGCGTTTCCGTACCCCTTCATCGAGCGTGACGCAGCCGTAGCCCGCCGCGCTCAGGCCGTCCAAGATGCGCGGCAGGGCGGCGGCGGTCGGCCCGTTGGCCGCGCCGTCGTGCAGCAGGACGATCACGCCGGGGCGTAGGCGGGCCAGCACGGCGCTGGCGAGTGTCTGGGCATCAGAGGGCCGGTAGTCACGGGGGTTGAGGCTCCAGGCGACCAGGCGGCAGCGGTTGCGGCGGGCGGACACGGGCAATGTCAGACTCTTGAAGCCATGCGGCGGGCGGAGCCACACGGGTTCCCCGGCGGCGGGGCAGGCGGCACGGATCGCCTCCCGCGTCCGGGCGATCTCCTCCCCCACCCTGCGCGCCGGAGGGAGGACGAACGGAGTGTGCGTGTCGCCGTGGAGGCCGACGGCGTGGCCCTCGGCGACGATGCGGCGTAATAATTCCGGGTGACGGCGGACGTTCTCGCCCAGCACGAAGAACGTCGCCCGCGCCCCGTGATGGGCCAGGGTGTCCAAAACGCACGGGGTCGTCTCGCTGGAAGGTCCGTCATCGAAGGTGAGGGCGATGGTTTTTTCACGGGTCGGCAGGCGGGTCAGGATGGGCAGGCCCCAGGACCAGGGAGCGACGAAGACGAACACGAAGTACAGGCACAGCAAGGGGCATAAAACGAAGCCCAGGGCGTGTGGGCCGGTCAGGGGCCAGCGCAGCAGCCTGTGCATAACCAGGGCTAACACGGACGCCTGCGCGGTCCGCACGGCGATGATCGTGTAGACGGGGTTCATGGCGTGACGATCCGCGCCTTGGTGGCGGAGGCAGCCAGGCGGCTCCCCAGCAGGCGGGGCCGGAAATATTCGCCCATGCCGTCACCCTGCGCCGTCCGCCCGTCCTGCGTCAGCTTCGCGCGGGACAGGACGCGGACATAGAACGGGGAACTGTCCAGGCGGCGATCCAGACGGAACCCCGCGGTCACGCCGCCGCTGCGGACACTCAGGAGCGTGGCGTACCGTGTCCCGAAGACGTTAACGCGGAAACGGCCCGCCGTGACGACGGCCTGCGGGTCGTGGTGCGTCATCCGCCCGTTCTCGAACAGGACCAGGTGGCTGACGGGCTTTCGGGGCCTGTGATAGTCCACATGGTACAGAACGGCCACGCGGCCATCATCTAGGGTGGCGCGCGCCCAGTACCAGTCGCGGATGTCGGCGGCGAAGGGCAGCGTCCCCCAATTGTGGTCGTGGTAGCCGTGTCCGCTGAAGACGATCCGTTCCGCTTCGGAGTTGTGCGCCTCCCGCAAGGACAGTTCGGCGGCCACGCGGCAGGCCGGGGCGGCGGGCAGCCAGAAATGGTTGTCGCCATCCGTCGCCCCCCCCGCCCCCAATTCTGGGGGAGCCGGAGCGGCAACGGAGGGGGCCGTGAACTGAACATCGGCCAGCAGAGAGCGTCGGTTCGCATTCTGGTCGGCTAAGTGCAGGCGGTAGACGCCTTCCCCACTCGTCAGGCTGTTCGGGCCGAACTGCAAGTTGGCCGAACGTGACTCATCCGCGCAGACCTGCGCGCGAGAGAAGCGCGTGAAGTGGTAGGCGTGTAGCGCCCCATGCCGGTGCAGGGCGAAGAAGAGCGCGTTGTGTTCATAGGGGTCGGCTTGCGCCCCCTGCGCGGACAGGCGGTAGTAAGGCGAGAAGGGGTTGCCGAGGAACCAGATGCAGGCCAGCGACCAGACGCCGTCGTCGGAGAGGGCGTCGAAGTACCACCACTCATAGGCCCCCGGCATCCGGCGCAGCCAGTCGCCGTGCGCCGCGTCCTGCGCGGGGTCCAGAACCAGGTGCATGGCCGATTATACCCGGCGGACACGCAAAGACATGGGTTTCTGGTATACTCTGACGCGATGCCTGTCTTGTCCCCCACCTACGCCTACCATGCCGCCGTCGCCCTGTTCGTCGTGCTGCTGCTGGGGAACGCCCTGCTCAACGCCCTGTTCTTCCGCAAGCCGCGCGCCTTCATCGCCACCGGCGGGGACGACGCCCTGCCGCTGGTCTCCATTCTGGTCCCGGCGCGCAACGAGGAGCGCAACATCCTGGCCTGCGTCGAGTCCCTGCTGGCCTTGAACTATCCTCGTTTTGAAGTCCTAGTCCTGGATGACCGTTCCACCGACGACACCTACCCCATCCTGTGCCGCCTGCGCGACCGCGACCCGCGCCTGCGCGTCCTGGTCGGTTCGGAGCTGCCGCCGGGCTGGTACGGCAAGCCGAACGCCTGCTGGCAGCTTGCCCAGGCCGCGCGCGGCGAGTACCTGCTTCTGACCGACGCCGACTGCGAGTTCGCCCCCGACACGCTGCTGCTGGCGCTGGGCGGCATCACAGCGAACCGGGCCGACGTGATCTCCCTCAGCCCGGACCTGCTCTGCGGCAGTTTCTGGGAACGCATGGTCATCCCGCTGCAATACTTCATCATCTTCGCCTTCCTGCCGTCGCTGATGATCCGCCGCTCCAAGCACCACTGGTTCGCGGCGGCGCACGGGGCGTTCTTCTTTTTGCGCCGCGAGACGTATTTTGACCTGGACGGCCACCGGGCCGTCCGACAGGAGCTGGCCGAGGACATCAAGTTCGCGCAACACGTCAAGAAAGCCGGGCGGACGCTCTGGTACGGGGACGGCTCGCGGACCTATTCGGTGCGGATGTATCACGGCCTGGCCGAACTTTGGGCAGGGTTCTCCAAGAACGCCTTCCCGGCGTTCGACCGCAACCTACCCTTGTTCGTCAGCGTGCTGATCATGGTGGCACTGGTTTTCGTCCTGCCCCCCCTGTTCGCCCTCTGGGGCTGGCTGCACGGTCGCCCCTGGGCGTGGCTGCCCGCCCTGACTTACCTTGCGCTAGCCGCCCTGCGCCTGTGCCTCTCCCTGCGCTTCCGCCGCGACGGTCTGCTGGAGGCCCTGCTGCATCCCCTCGCCTGGGCCGCCGTGATCGGCATCGGCATCAACTCCGCCCGCCTCGCCCTCTCCAAACAGGGCACGGCCTGGAAGGGCCGCGTCTACGTCAGCCCGTGACAGCCATGCAGCAGAGCCGAGCCTCCACGTCCCGGCAATGAATCACGCATGGGGCAAGCCCCAGGGTATCTGTCGTGATCGCAGGCGTGGCGGGCGTCGTCGCGCGGTCCGGGGGGAGACGCCCCGGCGCTCGGCCCGCCGGATGGGATGTGCCGCCCATCGCTGTGGCGCCCGGCCTGCGGGTATGGCGCTGGCCCCCTGCCCGGCCCCCGCACCCTGGGACAAGCCCCAGGGAATGAACTTGAAAATGCCGGGCTTGTGGGCCTGCAGCCAGCCGTCCTGCGGACGGAAGATTTGACAGCCCTCCTGCGTCCGCAGGACGCCCGGCGTCTTCGCCCGCGAGCCAGGGGTTTTCAACCCCTGGGTTCCCAGGCAAACGGCCCCTACCGCCTCAGGGCCGGGCGACTGACACCGAATATTCTGTGACGCTCGCTTGCCATAACCTCTGAGACAGCCGGGTACAAAGGGGTCAGACGGGGAGTTCCCCCACATAACCCACGAAAGCGAGCGACAAACATATGGCAGAGACTTCCAAAGACCGGATCGTCCGTTACCTGAGCGACCTCCACGCGGCCGAGATCGGCGGCCTCCAGTCCCTCAAGGACATCGCGGCGGAGACCAACGACGAGGCCGTGCGCGCCACGGTCCAGGAGCATGCCGTGCAGACGCAGTCCCAGGCAGACCGTGTCGAGGCCCGTCTGAACGCGCTGGGCGCGAAGTCTAACAGCGCCAAGGCCACCCTGAACACCCTGATCGGCAAGGGCAGCGACCTACTGAACGCTTTCCACGACCAGGAAGACAAGCAGACGCAGGACGTCATCAAGGCGTATGCGCTGGAAAATTTTGAGATCGGGGCCTACACGTCGCTCCATGCCTACGCGAGCGCCGTGGGGGACTACGAGACGGCGCAGCTGGCGAAGACGATCATGGGCGAGGAGCAACTCGCGGGTGAGCGCCTCCTGCGCCTGGTCCCGCAGCTGGCTGTGCGCGCCGTCGCCAAGACGGTCGGGGCGACCGTCAACGCCTGAGTTTAGGGAAGCAGACGCCGGGCGGGAACCTTCTGGTCCCCGCCCGGCGTCTTTGCTTTGGGTGCCGCATGGGGTATACTACCCTGCCCAGACCGTACCCGGAAGGAAACCCGATTTTTGAAGACGCTTCGACTCGCCCGTTTGGCACTCGCGCTGGTGCCGCTGTCCCTGGGCATTGCCGCCCTGACGGGCCCAGTGCCCGTGTTCGCGGCCCCCGCCGGCCCGGCCAATGACGGCCTGCCGCCCGGCGCACCGCCCCTTTCCCCGGCCCAGCGTCAGCAGCAGCAGGCCCGCATCCAGGCTTTCATCGCCGCCCGCAACGCGCTGATCGGCAATGCGCGGCTGACACCGGCTCAGAAACAGCAACAGTTCGTTGCCCTCCAAGCCCGGTTCCAGCAGGATATGCTCGCCATCCTGACGCCCGCCCAGCGCAACGCCGTGACGCAGCAGAATTCCAAGGTGCTGGGCCTGCGACGACAGTTCGACGCGCAGCACGCGGGCGAGATCGCCCAGTTGCGTCAGCTCAGCACCCAACTGGCCGCGCTGAACACCGCGACGAACAAGGCGCTGACGCCGAAGCAGCGGCAGAAGATCACGGCTATTCAGGAACAGGCACGGAGGCAGCTCCAGGCACTGCAAGCTCAAAGCAGCGCGGCGGATGTCAAGCAGCAGACGGCCCAGGCAATCATCCGCGACGCCCAGCGGCAGGCGTTCGGTGTGCTGACGCCCGCGCAGCAGGCTCCCCTCAAGCAGCTTCAGACCAAAATCGTGGCCTTGCAGACGCGGCTGGGCCAGGAACTGACGGCGTTCGCCAAAGCCCACGGCCAATCGTAGCTGACAGCGATCATGCCCCTCCCCATGTTCGGGGAGGGGCTTTTTTAGTCGTTCAGGGTCTCGTTGAGGCGGCGCAAGAGATCCAGCAGGTCGGCGATCTCGTCGGGCAGCGGGGCGTGGAACTGGAGGCGCTTCTTGGTGCGCGGGTGGTCGAAGGACAGGAAGTGGGCGTGGAGGGCCTGGCCGTGCAGGGCGGCGAGGCGGGCGTTGAGCGCCTGGAGGGCGACCCCCCGCAGGTGTTCGGCGTTGACTCGCCGCCGCCCGCCGTAGGTGGAATCGCCCGCGACGGGGTAGCCAGCGTAGGCGCAGTGGACGCGAATCTGGTGGGTGCGGCCCGTCTGTAGAATGGCCTCCACCCAGGAGAAGTCCAGCAGGTGTTCCAAGAGACGGACCTCGGTGACGGCGTCGCGCGCGCCGCCGGGGGCGTGGCCGTCCAGCCCGGCGTCCTCGTAGACGGTCATGCGCTTGCGGTCTTCGGGGTGGCGTCCGATGGGCGCGTCAATGACGGCGTTCTTGAAGGGGACGCGGCCCCAGAGCAGGGCGTTGTACTTGCGGATGGCCGTGCGGGCCTGAATCTGCTTGCTCAGGCTCTCGTGGGCCTGGTCGTTCTTGGCGACGACGAGCAGACCGGTGGTGTCCTTGTCCAGCCGATGCACGATGCCGGGGCGCTGGACGCCGCCGATGCCGGACAGGTCGGCGCAGTGGGCGAGCAGGGCGTTGACGAGCGTTCCCGTCTCCGCGCCGGGCGCGGGGTGGACCACCAGGCCCTTGGACTTGTTGACCACGATGAGGTCGGCGTCCTCGTAGACGATGTCGAGGGGGATGTCCTCCGGCTCGGCCTTCTCGGAGCGGCGTGGGGCGGGCATTTCGACCTGAATCTCGTCCCCCAGCCGGGTGCGCTCGCCCGCCTTGGCCGGACGGCCGTTGACCAGGACGGCGTGGGTCCCGATCAGGCGCTGAATCCGGGCGCGGGAGAGGTTGGGCAGGCGCTCGGCGAGGAAGACATCCAGGCGGGTGTCGGCCTCGTCGTCGTCAACACGCAGGCTTTCCATGGGTTTGGGCTACTCGGTCGTCTTTCGGGTCGGCGCGGGCTGCGGCGGCTTGGCCGGGGTGCGCCCGTAGCAGATCGCCAGCAGGGCGACGCCGACGCAGATGGCGCTGTCGGCGACGTTGAAGACAGGCCACTGATGGGTCCCGACGTGGACATCCAGGAAGTCCACGACGTAGTGCAGGCGCACCCGGTCCAGCAGGTTGCCTGTTGCGCCGCCGAGCGCCAGGCCCAGGGCGGTGCCGAACAGAGGCGACATCGGGCCGCGCGCCCGCAGAGTGTAGCCGACGATGGCGGCGGCGGCGGCGGCGGACGCCACGGCCAGCGCCGCCGTGCCGGACCGAACGCTGTCAAAGATGCCGAACGCGCCGCCGGTGTTGTTCACGTAGGTCAGGGAAAAGAAGCCGGGAATGACATCGCGGGTGTAGTTGCCGTAAATGTCCGGCCATGCCGAGTGCGCGTGCATGACCCAGGATTTGGTCGCCTGATCCGCCGCCAGGACCAGCAGGGCCAGCAGGTAGAGGGCAGGGCGCGTCAAAGAGCCTGTTCTTCCTGCTCCACCGTGGTCACCGCGTAGGGCAGCGCCTCCAGACGCGCGGTGGGGATGGGCGTCCCGTCGATATCGGACAGGCCGTAGGTCCCCTCGTCCATCTTTTGCAGGGCGCGGGCGATCTTGCCGAGGATGCGATCCGCGTTCTCGATGGTGGCCTGGTCGCGGTCTCGGTCAAAGAGGTTACTGGCCTCGTCGGCGGGGTCGTTGGGGTCAACGTGGGACAGGTCCCCGCCCTCGCCTTCCTCGCTG
The DNA here is from genome assembly GCA_965277485.1 of Capsulimonadaceae bacterium. Lineage (GTDB taxonomy): Bacteria > Armatimonadota > Armatimonadia > Armatimonadales > Capsulimonadaceae > JAFAZD01. The sequence continues at coordinate 68,960 of CBDICZ010000012.1, forward strand.
TCGCTCATGTCGTCGTCACGGTAAGCGTCGCGCTCGTGCTGCAAGTGCGCCTGTTGGTCCAGGAGCTGCTGCTTCAGTGCGGCCATTTGTTCGTTGCTGATGTGTTCAGGCATGGTTGTTCTTTCGTGTCGTTCGGAGCGGCCCTCAGCCCAACCGCTTGGACGCCGATGCGCCGTCCAATTCGACCAGCCAGCGGCGCCGGCAGCCGGTGGCGCAGTCCTCGGCGGGTTCGCGATCGCCGGAGTCCGGGACGGTGATCCAGCAGCGTGAGCAGCGCAGACCGGGCGCGGGGCCGTCGTCGGTCACGTGCAGGCCGGGAGCATCGCCCCGGAGCAGGGTGACACGCGAGACCAGAAACAGGGACGGCAGCTCGGCCAGGTACGGATGCAGGGCCGCGTAAGTCCCGGCGTCTGCGGTCAGAGTGACGGCGTGTTCCGCCCGCTTTTTCGTCCCTTCCAGCGCCTTGTTGACGGCGTCGCGGGCGGAGAGAATGGGCCTCCATCGGGCCTCCAGCTCGGCGGCGCGGAACTCGGCGCGGTCGGCGGGCAGGGCGGCCAGGTGGACCGAGACGGGCTTGTTCGGCAGGCGCAACTTCTGCCAGACCTCCTCGGCGGTGAAGGCGAGAATGGGGGCGAGCAGGCGCGACAGGGCGGACGTGATCTCGAACAGCGTCGTCTGCGCGGCGCGGCGCGTGGGCGAGGCGGCTCCGGAGGCGTACAGCCGGTCCTTCAGCACGTCCAGGTAAAACGCGCTCAGGTCCGTCTGGCAGAATCCCAGGACAAGCTGGGCGACCCGGTGGAACTCATAGACCTCATACGCCTGCGCGCAGTGGCGCACGACCTCGTTGAGCCGGTGCAACGCCCACCGGTCCGCCTCAGCCAATTCATCGTAACGGACGGCGTGCAGGCTGGGGTCGAAATCATACAGGTTGCCGAGCGTGAAGCGCAGGGTGTTCCGCAGGGTGCGGTAGTTGACGGCGACCTGGTCGAGAATCTTCTCGCCGACCTTCACGTCGTTGAAGTAGTCGGTGGAGCAGACCCAGAGCCGCAGCACGTCGGCCCCGTACTTGTCGCAGACGGTCCGGGGGGCGACCCCATTCCGCTGCGACTTGGACATCTTCTCGCCCTTCTCGTTCAGGGTCCAGCCGTTGGTGACGACCTGCCGATAGGGTGCGCTGCCTTTGGTGGCGACGCCGACCATCAGGGACGAGTTGAACCAGCCGCGGTGCTGGTCTCCGCCCTCCAGATACAGATCGGCGGGGTAGGACAGTTCGGGCCACTGGTCCGAGTCCAGCACGGTGCGGCACGTCGAGCCGGAGTCCAGCCAGACATCGAAGATATCTGTTTCCTTGGTGAACTCGGTCTCGCCGGTCTCCGGGTGACGGAACCCGGCGGGCAGGATGTCTTCGGCGTCCCGCTCGAACCAGGCATCGGTGCCCTCGCGGGCGACCAGGTCGCGGACCCAGCCGATGCTCTCGCGGGTCATCAGGGGCGTCCCGGACGGCTGGGCGTAGAAGACGGGAATGCCGATGCCCCAGGACCGCTGGCGCGAGATGCACCAGTCGGGGCGGCCCTCGACCATGGCCCGTATTCGATGCTGTGACTCGGCGGGGAACCAGCGGACGCCGTCGACGGCGTGGAGCGCCTTCTGACGATGCCCGTCATGGTCAATGGCGATGAACCATTGGACGGTGGCACGGGTCACGAGCGGGTCATGCGAGCGCCAGCCGTGCGGGTAGGAGTGGAAGACCTCCCCGCGCGCCAGCAGCGCGCCCGACTGCGTCAGCCGCTCCATAACGGATTCCTGCCCCGGCCCCAGTCTCAGGCCCGCGAACTCCGGCCCGGCCTGGTCGTTGAAGAAGCCGTCGCCGGTGAGGACTTGCAGCGTCGGCAGCCGGTACTTCTGTCCGGTCAGGAAGTCGTCCTTGCCGTGTCCCGGTGCGGTGTGGACGATGCCGGTTCCGTCGGTCGTGGTGACGTAATCGGCGAGGACCAGCGGCGAGTCGCGGTCGAACAGCGGGTGACGGAAGACCAAACGCTGGAGTTCGCGGCCCGTAAGGGTACGCACGACGTTCCAATCGGTCCAGCCGGCGGCGGCCATGGTCTCACCCAGCCGAGCGGCGGCGACCAGGGAACGGCGGCCCTGATGCTCCGCGACGACGTACTCGATGTCCGGCCCGGCGGCGACGGCGACATTGGCGGGGATGGTCCAGGGCGTCGTGGTCCAGATAATGGTGAAGGCATTCTCCGGCGTCGCCCCCTGCCCGAACACGTTGTCCGGGTCGGACTTCAAGGGAAACCGGACGTAGATAGACGGGTCCGTCCTGTCCGCGTACTCGATCTCGGCGTCGGCGAGGGCCGTCTCGTCCACCAGCGACCAGGACACGGGGCGCAGGCCGCGATAGATGAAGCCCTTGTCCACCAAATCCGCAAACACATCCAGCTCACGCGCGGCCATCCCAGGCGTCATGGTCAGGTAGGGGTGGTCCCAGTCGCCCCGAATGCCGAGTCGCTGGAACTGCTCGGACTGCTTGCCGACCCACTCCGTCGCCACCTCGCGGCAGCGGGCGCGGATTTGCTGCCGCGTCGGCGTTAGCTTCTTCGCCAGGAATTCTTTGACAACATCCCCCTCGATCGGCTGGCCGTTGTTGTCCCACCCCGGAACGTAGGGGGCCTTGTAACCCTGCATGGTGCGGAAGCGAGTGATCACGTCCTTCAATATTTTGTTGAAGGCGTGGCCGACATGGATATCGCCGTTGGAGAACGGGGGGCCGTCGTGCAGAATAAACGTCCCGCGCCCGGTCGTCGGCTGGAGCGACTGCGCGTAGACGTGATTCTGCGCCCAGAAGTCCAGCATCAGCGGCTCACGCCGGGCCAGGTTGGCGCGCTGCGGGATGGAGGCTGCGTTGGTGTCCATGCCGTCCGGGTTCTTTTCGTCCGGCGGCGGGACATTCAGGGTTCGGCTATAGTTAGGCTTCTCGGTCAAAGTATCGGTCATCGTTGTCAAATCTTGCCGTGTTCCCGCGCGGTCCCGTAGGGGCGCAGCATGCTGCGCGCGTACCTCATGCGATGCCCCTAATTCTCCTGATCCTCCCGCTTCGGAAGGACCCCGCGAAGGAGGGAGGTGGGTCCTAAATCTTGCCGTGTTCCCGCGCGTCGGCGAGGAAGGTGTCCAGGGCGGCATCCCAGGGGCGCAGGGTGTCGCGGCCTTGCAGTTCCAGCGCGTAATGGCGCATCACGCTGTAGGCGGGGCGAGGCGTCGGCGAATGGAACATCTGCGCGTACTCGTCGGACGTGATGCCGCGCACGGGGACGTGTCCCAGGCCCGTCTTGGACAGGATGGCGCGGGCGAAGTCCGCCCACGAACACTCGCCGCCGTTGCTGACGTGATAAATGCCGTACTGGGGGCTTTCCATGATACCCACGACGGCCTCCACCAAATCCACCGCGTAGGTCGGCGTCCCGATCTGATCGGCGACAACCGGCAGTTCGGGCTTGGTCCTGGCCAGCGCGATCATGGTATAGGGAAAGTTTTTGCCGTGGACGCCGTACAGCCAGGACGTGCGGACGATGTAGGTCCGGCGGCAGCTCTGGAGGGCCAGCACCTCGCCCGCGCGCTTGGACGCGCCGTAGTGGCTGAGGGGGTTGGGCGCGTCGAACTCGGTGTACCGGCCCCCCTTGCGCCCGTCGAAGACAAAGTCGGTGGAGACGGCGACCAGGGCCGCGCCCACGGCCTCGGCGGCGGCGGCGACGGCCCAGGTCCCCTGGGCGTTGACGCGGAAGGCGGCGTCGGGGTCGCGCTCACAGCCGTCCACGTTGGTCAGGGCCGCCCCGTGCAGGACGACGTCGGGCCGGAACTGCCCGAAGACGGCGCGGACGCCGTGCGCGTCGGTGATGTCCAGCGGAAGGATGTCGCCCACGGCCGCCGGGCCGACATCGGTGGGCAGCACGTGATGCCCCTGCGCGGCCAGGATGCGCCGCGCGTCCGTGCCCAGCATACCCGCAGCCCCGGTAATCAGAATGCGCATGGTACAATCATTATACGCGCTGGGCGCGGGCGGAGTCAACGCGCAAAGAATTTTGCCGGGTGGGCGGGCGGGAACCTGACTTGGCACGGTTTTTGCATAGCATCAACAACGTCCAGTGCAATCTTTATTTCGAGAAGGCAGGGTGAGCAGTATCATGCCCAACACGTCAGACATCCAGCGTCGGATCAGTCGGTTCTGGAAGGAGCGGCAGAGCGCCACGCGCCAGCGCAAGGTCCTCAGCGAAGCGCAGCGGGAGCGCGCCCGGCAGGCTCGGGCGAGCAAGCAGCGGCGCGCGCAGCAGGAGGCCGAGGCGCAGCGTTCGGGCGAGCAGCCGTCCCGCTTCGAAGCCCTGCGCGCGCAGGCCGAAGCCGCCGCGGCCGAGCGCAAGCGGGCCGCGAAGCGGCGGCTCGCGCAGCGTCAGGCCGCCGCCCAGGCCGCCGCCGCCGCGCCCCCCAAGATGTCCGCCCTGCGGGAGAAACTCGCCACGCCCGCCGCGCGCCAGTGGTCGTTCCGGGCGGTGAGCGTGATCGCCGTCTGCTCGGTCGCCGCCAACTTCGTGCAGTACTTCCGCTACTCCCCGTCCCGCCCGCTGGTCACGGTCGGGCACCGCGTGGTCTCCCACGGCGAGTACCTGGCCGATCTGGACGGGGCCGCCGGCAAGCAGGTCCTCAGCCGCATCGTCTACGGCGAGCTGATCCTGCAGGGGGCGGCGAAGGCCGGACTCCTGCCCACCCCGCAGGACGTGGACGCGCGCATCGCCGACCTGCGCCGACAGTCCCAGCAGGCGCTGCCGTCGGACGACGTGCTGTATGACCAGGTGCGGACCCAGATGGCGCTGGAGAACCTGCGGCTCCAGGGCATCACGGCCACGGAGGCCGAGGTGACCGCGTTCTACGACCAGCACAAGGCCCAGCTCGCCGTGCCGGGCCGCGTCAACACCACCATCGTCGTCACGCAGAGCGCCGCCGACGCCGCCCGCGCGACCAAAGATTTGGCTGACGGCGAGACCGAGGCGCAGATCGCCGCCGAGCCGGGGATGCACGTCGGCGGCGTGAACGGCTTCAACATCAACCTCTCCGCCCTGCCCGCCGCCCAGGGGAACGCGATCAAGCAGGCCGCCGTCTCGCTGCCGCTGGGGACCAGCCGGACGTTCCGCATCGGCCCCACCGTCTATCTGACCCTGGAGCCGCACAGCCGCGACGCGGGGGGACTCGCCCCGCTGTCGCAGATGCACGACCAGGTGGCCCGTCTGGTCCGGCTGCAGAAGGCGCCGACCGAGGCCCAGGAGCTGGCGACACTCTACCATGCCAGCCCGCCGTCATTCCAGATGGCCCGCTACGCCTCCTATTTCAGTGACGTGCCCCCGGCGGCCCCGGCGAACGCCGTGCCGAGCCGCAAGACGGCCAGCCTGCCGGGCACGAACACGACCGGCGAGACACCCTGAGCATGGCGACCACACTGGAACCGACCGTGCGGGGGGCTTCCTCCCACGCGCCCGCCGCGCCTTACGGCGACCTGACGACACGGCTGCTGCTGGCCGCCGCCGCCGCGCTACTGGCCGCGCTGGCCTGGCCCATCCTGTGCGCGTGGGTGCTGGCCTACGCGCAGGCCGAGTCCGATTACGCCTACGGCTTCATCGTGCCGTTCCTGGTCGGGCTGATGCTCTGGCACCGGCGGCGCGAACTGGCCGCCGTGGGGGCGAAGCCCAGCCCCATCGCGCTGGCCCTGCTCCTGCCCGCCCTGGGGATGCTGGTCCTGTCCGAGAAGCGCGAGTACGCCACGCCCGCCTCGGTCAGCCTGCTGGGGGTGATCTGGGGGTCGGTCTGGCTGATGCTGGGCACACGCTGGGTGCGGGCCGCCGCCTTCCCGCTGGCGTTCCTGGTCTGGATGGCCCCCCTGCCGGGTCCCATCATTCACGACAGCACCTACGGGATGCAGCAACTCAGCACCGTGCTGGCCAACGACACGCTGCACCTTTTGACCTTCCCGACGACGCTCAGCGGCAACATCATCACCATGGACACCTTCGTGCTGTTCGTGGACGTGCCCTGCTCCGGCATGAAGCTGCTGCTGACGATGCTGATGTTCGGGTCCGCCTTCGCCTGGCTGACCGACGGGCCGGGGTGGAAGCGGGCGGCGCTGTTCGGGCTGACCCTGCCGCTGAGCATCGCCGTCAACACCCTGCGCATCACCGTGCTGGGCGTCCTGGGCGAGAGCTTCGGCGCTTCGGTGGAGCATACGTTTCACGACACCAGCGGCCTGATGACGGTGGCCGTCGGATTCGTCGTCCTGTTCTGGATCGCCCGGAGGATCGGATGCCGCAGTTTCGCGGGATGGCCGCTGTTCTAGTCTTCGCGCTCACGAGCGCCCTGCTCTTCTCCCACGCCTGGCATCCCGCGCCCCCGCCGACCACGGCGGGCGTGGCGAGCGCGGACGTGCCGCTGACGCTGGCGGGCTACACGGCGGGCGGCGACGAGGTGCCGAGCGACTACGTCCGCAGCGCGCTGCCGGGGGCGCACATCATCGAGCGCAACTACCGCCGGGCCGGGGCGGACATGGACTTCCTGCTCCTCAGCGGATCGCGGGGCGTCGCGCTGCACGACCCGCGCCTGTGCATGGGCAGCCTGCTCCTGTCCGCGCCGCAGACCGAGCATCTGGCGGGGACGCCGGTGCAGATGCAGGTCTACAAGGCGTCTTCCCATCCTGGACAACTCCCCGATGAACTGGTCGCTTACTTCTATGTAGATGGAAAACAGATCATCAGCGACCCGACCCAGATTCGCGTGTCCCTGTTCTGGAACGACCTGTTCGGGAGGCCCGGTGCGCCCGTCTACTTCTTCCGTTTCATCCAGCCCCTCACCCCGGACTCGCAGCAGGACCTGAACGAGTTCGCCACCGGGGCCTGGCAGGCGATGCGTTCCCGAGTTTATGGGGGCGCGGCGTGAGGCGGGGCGGAAGATCGCCCCGCCTCGGAGGGCGTCCTTCGGACGAGGAGCAAACCTGTGGGAGCGGGTCTTCGTCCGAAGGACGCATTTGTTCAGACGGGGCGATCTTCCGCCCCGTCGCGGCCACTCGCCCCGGCGTAAGAACTCTCGCCTGCCGTCACTTGCCGATGCAGAAGCGGGCGAAGATCTCCGTGATGACGTCTTCGGGCGCGGTCTGCCCGGTGATCTCGCCCAGCGCGGACAGGGCAGCCTGCACGTCAATCGCCAGGAAGTCGGCGGGCAGGGCAGCCTGAAGCGTGGCCCCGGCGTCCGCGAGCCGCGCCCGCGCCGTCTCCAGCGCCCACCGGTGGCGCGTGTGCGTGACGACGGCCTCATCATTCCCCGTTGGCATCGCCGTCCCGGCCAGCACCCGCTCGGCGATGATGTCTTCCAGGCGCTCGATGTTCCAGCCGGTCGCGGCGGACACCGCGACGGCTTCCCCCTCGGCCCCCACCCCGTCGCCGCCTACCAGGTCCCACTTGTTCCAGACGATGAGATGGGGCCGATTCCCGACTTCTGCTTCGATGGCGGCGTCTTCGGGCGTCTCGCCCGCCGTGGCGTCCCGCACCAGCAACACAAAGTCGGCGGAGGCGAGGCTCTCGCGGGAGCGGGCGACGCCGATCTTCTCCACTTCGTCGTCCGTCACGCGCAGGCCCGCCGTGTCCACGGCGCGGAGCGGGATGCCGCGCAGGTTCAGCGTTTCTTCAATCACGTCGCGCGTCGTGCCGGGGACGGGCGTGACGATGGCGCGGGCCATCCGCAGGAGCGCGTTGAGCAGTGAGGACTTGCCGACGTTGGGCCGCCCAGCCAGCACGAGTTTCAGGCCCTCCCGGTACAGGATGCCCCGGTCCGCCGTCGCCAGCAGGAGACTGATCTCTGCATCGGCCTCCCGCAGTTCCCGCTCGCAGAATGCTGTGTCCAGTTCACCAACGTCTTCCGGGAAATCAATGCTCGCCTCGACACGGGCCAGCACACCCAGCAGGCGTTCACGGGTCCGGCTCACGGCGGCGCTGAGGCGGTCCTGACGGCGGGCCAGCCGGTGTGCCTCCTCGGTCTGCGCGGCGATGGCGTCGCCCACGGCCTCCGCCTGCGCCAAGTCCATCTTGCCATGGAGGAACGCGCGCAGCGTGAACTCCCCCGGCTCGGCCAAGCGTGTGCCGCTCTCCAGCAGACGGGTCAGGATGCGTCTCATCGGCACGGGGCCGCCGTGCCCGGAAATCTCAATCACGTCCTCGCCGGTGTAGGAGCGGGGGGCGTGGAAGACGGCCAGCAGCACGTCATCAATGGCCTCCCCGTCCGCCCCGATCACGGACGCCCGGTGCAGGGTGTGTCCCGCGCGGTCACGGCAGGGAACGTTCTTTGGTCTGCGGGTGACTGCGTCGGCGATGGCGAAGGCGCGGGAGCCGGAGAGGCGGATCACGCCCAGCCCGCCCCGACCCGGCGGCGTGGCGAGGGCGCAAATGGTCTGGTCTAAACGCGGCAGCATGGGGCGATTGTACCTAATGCCGGGCGCAGGCCGACATTGTGAAAAAAGTTGCGAAGTCACCGATGGTTTGGGTAAAATGGAGCAGAGGCAAGCCATGAGCATCACGCAGTCAAAGCCGATCAATCCGCTGGCGCGTGGAATGCGCCAGACGAAGATCATCCTGGAGATGATCAAGTTCGAACACACCGTCTTCATGCTGCCGTTCGCGCTGATGGCGGCGACGCTGGCCGGACGGGGGCACTGGCCGCTGTTTTGGCACAAGATCGGCTGGGTCCTGGTGGCGATGGTCGGGGCGCGGTCGGCGGCGATGGCCTTCAACCGGATCGTGGACCGGCACTCCGACGCTCTGAACCCGCGCACGGCGCGGCGCGCGCTTCCGGCGGGCGAGCTGACCGTGCCGCAGGTGGTCGTCTTCACGGTGATCTCGGCGGCCCTGCTGGTCGGGGCGGCGGACATGCTCAACCCTCTCGCGCTCGCCCTCTCGCCCGTGGCACTGATTGTGGCACTGGGCTACTCCTACACCAAGCGCTTTACGGCCTTCTCGCACTTCTTTCTCGGCTTGGCGCTGGCCGTCGCGCCCGTGGGGGCCTGGATCGCGGTCCGGGGCGAGATCAACGCCCCGGCCCTGTGGCTGGGCGGCGCGGTGATCTGCTGGCTGTTCGGCTTCGACATTATTTACGCTCTCCAGGACACGGAGTTCGACCGGAGGGCGGGCCTGCATTCCATGCCCGCGTGGATCGGGAACGCCCGCGCTCTGGTTGTCTCCCGCCTCGCCCACGCGCTGATGATCGGCCTGCTGGCGATGGTCGGCGTCTCAGCGCACCTGGGTCCCATCTACTTTATCGCCGTCGGCCTGGTCGCCCTGCTGATCGCCTACGAGCAGTCGCTGGTCAAGCCGGATGACCTGTCCAAGCTCAATGTGGCGTTCTTCACGCTCAACGGCTACATCAGCGTCGGGTTGTTTTTATTGACGCTGGCGGACGTGCTGACGAGGAAGTAGGATGTGCAACTTTTTGTGTCGCTCGGTGTCTTCCTGAACAAGAACGTGTTTCAGGAGGCTCCACGATGGACCGAAAATTCGACATCACCCCGCCCTCGGCTGGGGGGCGGCGTTTTCTTCTCTTGATAGGCGTCTGCCTTCTTTTGCCGGTCTGGTTTCTCCTGCGGGCGCGAAATCCGTTCGCGGCGGCGGCGGACCTGGCTGGCACAGCGCTGGTCTTTTACGTCGCGTGGTCCATGCAGCACGTCAAGGTCATCCTCGCGCCGGATAGCCTGCGCGTCCGGGGCGACCTGTTCGGCAGGACTATCGCGCGGTCTTCGCTGCTCGCCGGGGAGGCGCGGGTGATGTCACTGCGAACGGACAGGGATTATGAGCCGACGCTGCGGACGTGTGGAACGGCAGCGCCGGGGTATCTGGCGGGCTGGTTCCGGCTGCGGAACGGGGAAAAATCACTGGCGTTCGTCACGGACCAGACGCGGGTTGTCCACGTGCCGACGACACTGGGCTTCTCGGTCCTCCTGAGCGTGTCCCGGCCCGGAGAGTTCGTACAGGCGCTGAGGGAGAGTGTGTGACGGCTCCGCAGATCATCGTTTACATAGACGGTCGGTGTCCGATGTGCGTGGCCGGGGCGCTGCGCTTCCGGCGGTTCGACACGCACGGGCGGATGCGCTTTGTCAACCTGCACGACCCGGAGTGGGCGGCGCGGGCGGCGGAGCGGTTCCCGCCGGATGTCCTGGCCGGCTCCATGCGCGCGCAGATGCCGGACGGGACGTGGCGGACGGGCTGGTTCGCCTGGGCGGCCATCCTCTCCCTGATGCCGGTCTGGCGCCGGCTCGGCCACCTGATGGCCTGGCCGGTGTTCTATGGCGTCGGCCCGGCGTTCTACCGGCTGATCGCCTCCCACCGGCAGCAACTCTCGCGCGCCCTGCGCCTGCCCCCGCCCTGTGACGCCGACGGCGTCTGCCGCCTGGAAAGCGTACCCCTGTGAGCATTGTCATCGGCACCGTGCCGTACCTGAACGAGAAGCCGCTGACGCGCTGGTTCCGCGCGACGGCGGAGGGGCGAGCGTCGGGCATCGAGGTCGTGCCCGCCGTGCCGTCGGCGCTGGCCCGGATGCTGGCCGAGGGGGAGATCGCGGCGGCGCTGGTGTCGTCGTTCGAGTATTTTCGGACACCGGGCTACGCCATCGTCCCCGGCGTGTCTATTTCCGGGCAGGACCACATCGAGTCCGTGCGTGCGTTCTCGCGGCTATCCTGGCGCGACACCCAATCGGTGGCCCTGGACACGTCCTCGCTCACGTCGTCGGCCCTGCTCCGAATCATCCTGGCCGAGCAGCAGGGGGCGCACCCGGCCTACGTCCACCATGCGCCCGATCTGGGGGCCATGCTCCGGGCCGCCGACGCCGCCCTGCTGATCGGGGACAAGGGCTGGCTGGCGGACGACGCCGGGCTCAACACGCTGGACCTGGGCCACGCCTGGCGGCGGCTGGCGGGCCTGCCGTTCGTCTACGCCGTCTGGCTAGCCCGACCCGAAAACGTCACGCCGCACCTGACGGACGCCCTGAACCGGGCCAAGGAGTGGGGACAGGGGCAGTTTGAAGCGATCGCCGCCGAGGAGGCGGCGCGCCTGGGCACATCAGCCGCGCACTGCCTACACTACCTGACGGACGTGATGGACTACGAGCTGGGCGACGAGCATCATCGGGCGCTGGAGACGTTCGGCGCGAAGGCGCGCGCCCAGGGCCTGCTGCCGCCTTGACGCAGATGTGGCGAGCGTGGGGTATCATGTCGGCAGACTTTCATCGGGAGGGGACACATGGCGGACAGTTTCTTGGATGAGATCGAGGGCGACGCGCAGCAGGCGATGGCGAACGCCGGGCCGGGCGAGGTGGACGCGCATCGGGGGCTGATCGGCGAGGTCCTGGGGCAGCTGGAGGGACAGGGCGTGGACACGCAGGCGCTGGCGGGTCAGGTCAGAGTCGGCACGACCGATCCCAGCCAGATGTCGCACGAGGACCTGATCAGCATGGCCCGGACGCTGGCCCAGCAGCACCCGGAGATCGTGCAGGACGTGGCCCAGCAGTTCCCGGAGGCCCAGGGCCTGCTGAACGCCGTGGTCGGCGGGCAGGGCGGCGGGGGCGGACTTCTCGGCGGCATCATGGGCCGCCTGTTCGGAGGCTAGGCACGGATGCAGACACTGATCGTCACCGGCGGCGCGGGCTTCATCGGCTCCAACTTCGTCCGCTATATGCTCAGCAAGTACCCGGACTACCGCATCGTCGTCCTGGACGCCCTGACCTACGCGGGCAACCTGGACAACCTGGTGGACGTCTGGAAGAACCCGAACTTCACGTTCATCAAGGGCGACATCGCCGACGCCGCGCTGGTGGACAACCTGGCGCAGAACGCCGACGCGATCCTCAACTTCGCCGCCGAGAGCCACAACGACCGGGCCATCCTGAACCCCGACGCCGCCGTGCGCGCCAACTTCAACGGCGTCTTCACCTTGCTGGAGGCCGCGCGCAAGCACAAGCATGAGCGGTTCCATCAGGTGTCCTGCTACGACGACCAGACGCGGGCGCTGACACGCGACGGCCTGAAGCACTACTGGGAGATCGCCCCCGGTGAGCGCGTCCTCTCACTGAACCCGGAGACGGGCATCATTGAGGAAAAAGAGGTCGAGAAGGTCATCGTCCAAGATTACGCCGGGGAGATGGTCCGCTTCCAAAGCAGCCGGATTGACTTGCTCGTCACGCCCAACCACCGGATGTTTTATTCCACGCCGGGCGCGCCCGCCCAGGTGCAAGTCGCCACGGCGGACACCGTAAGCAATCTCTCTCGCGCCTGGATACCACGCGGGCGGTGGGTGGGCGATGCCGCCCCGCTCACTCACGTCGAGGGCATCGGCGAACTTCCCACGCGGGACCTGTTTTACTTGGCAGGCATCTTCCTGGGCGATGGCTTTCTCGCCACACAGCATCAGTCCCGGCCAAACCTCACCGGGCTGGCGCGCGCGGAATATCTGAAGACGGCGCGCGGCAAGGACGGCCGTTTCCTGAATCCGGGCCACATCGGCCCGCACGAGAAGACGGCCATCACCTGCCACCGCATCTTTCTGGACATCCCGGAACAGGACAAAGGCAGGGCGCGACTGGAGCAGACCCTCTGCCGCCTCGGCATTCGGTGGTCGGCGCACAAGGGGCGGGCCGGGGAACACATCTATTTCGCCTCGGAAGCGTGGGCCGAGTTCTTCCGGCAGTTCGGCGCAGGAGCCGCCTCCAAGCAAATCCCCATGTGGATGCTGGAACATGACTCCGACGCGCTCCGCAGCCTGTTCGACGGCCTCATTGACAGCGACGGCCACTACCGGGCGGGGAACAACCTGCCCTGCTTTGCGACCTCCTCGCCCGCCCTCGTGGCAGGCATCTGTGAGATCGGCTTCAAGCTCGGCTACCTGCCGCGCTTCAATGTCCGAAGCGTACATGAGGCGGCCATGAAGACCGGGCGTGTCATTCGTGCGACACAGCCCGCCTACATCGTCTACTTCCGACAGGAGAACGTCGGCATCCACAAGGGGGTCTCCCGTCGGGAAACTTACCGGGGGAAAATCTGGTGCCTCCGTGTCCGGGACAACAAAAACTTCATCGTCGAGCGCGGCGGGGTGCTGACGTTCTGCGGCAACACCGACGAAGTGTATGGCACGACGGACGGCATCTTCCGGGAGGGGGACGCGCTGGAGCCGAACCAGCCGTATTCGGCGGCCAAGGCGGGCGGGGAGCTGATGGTGCGCGCCTACCACCAGACGTTCGGGCTGCCCACCATCGTCACACGCGGCTCCAACACGTTCGGGCCGTACCACTACCCGGAGAAGATCATCCCGCTGTTCATCACCAATCTCATTGACGACAAGCCCGTACCCGTGTACGGCGACGGGATGCAGGTCCGGGACTGGATGTACGTCCTGGACCACTGCAAGGGCATTGACATCGCGCTGCACCACGGGACGCCCGGCGAGGTCTACAACGTCGGCGGTGACAATGACCGCCCGAACATGGAGATCGTGCAGCTCCTGCTCAAGCTCCTGAACAAGCCGGACTCGCTGATTCACCATGTCAAGGACCGCCCCGGCCACGACCGACGGTACTCGCTGGCCGTGGACAAGATGGCGACTCTGGGCTACCGGCCGGAGAAGGAACGGTTTGAGGAGCGCCTGGAGGAGACCGTCGCCTGGTACGTCGCCAACGAGTCCTGGTGGCGCAAGATACAGGGAAAGCAGGCGGAGTACCAGGCGTTCATGAACCAGTGGTATGCGGACAGAAAGTAGCGCCCCACTGCGAGTGCTGTTCGTCGCCACGTCCGGCGGCGAGGGCGGCATCGAGCGGTATTCAGTCAGCCTGGCGGCGGCGCTGCGGGCGCGGGGCGTGTCCCTGACCTATGCCTGTCGGCCCGGCGGCTTTCTGGCCGCGCATTGCAAAGCCGTCGGCATCCCGACGGTCGCCTGGGAGGTGCGCAACAGCGGGGACATCACGGCTGCTCTGAGTCTGGCCGGGATCATCCGGGCCGCCCGGAGCGACATCGTCCACGTCCACTCGCGCCGCGACTATGTTCCCGCCGTGATCGGGGCGCGTCTCGCACTCCGCCCCCGCGTCGTTCTGCACGCGCACCTGATCCGCCCGCTCGGAGAACCGCCCCACCTCGCGGGGCGGTTCTTTCAGCGGGGAGCGGCCCGTGTGATCGCCGTCTCGGAGGCCGTTCGCGCGCGCCTGTTGCGGGAACATGGGTTCCCGCGCGCGTTCGTCGCCCTGCTGCCCAACGGCGTGGACGCGGCGGCGTTCGGGGTCGCCGATGGCGCGGCCCAGCGGCGGGCCTGGGGCGTTCCGCCGGACGCCGCCGTGGTCGGCATGATGGGTCGGCTTGACGCCAAGGGGCAGGGCGCGCTGCTGGCGGTCGCCCCGACGCTGCTGGCGTCCGTGCCGGACTGCCGGTTCGTGCTGGTCGGGCCGGGGGACGGGGAGCGGCTGCGGGCGCAGGCGCGTGAGCTGGGCATTGCGGACAGAGTCGTTCTGACGGGGGCCACGGAGGATGTCCCGGCGGCGATGGCGGCGTTCGACGTTCTGGCGCACCTGCCGGACGACGAGTCTTTCGGCCTTGTCGCCGCCGAGGCGATGGCCGCCTGCCTTCCCGTGGTGGCGACCGACGTCGGCGGCTGCCGCGAGGTGGTCTGCGACGGCGTCACAGGCAGGCTGGTCCCCCAGAATGACGCGCCCGCCCTGCTTTCGGCGCTCTCCAGCCTGTTCGACGGACCCTCCGGGGCGATGCTCCGGCGGCGCTTCGGCGCAGCGGGTCGTCAGCGCGTGTGTGACGAGTTCGCGTTTAACCGGCAGGTCGAGCGCCTGCACCTCCTTTACCGTGAGTTGTGACCGTGCCCCCCACCCCATTGAACACCCAGAACCCGACATGGCGACCGGTCCCGATCCTGATGTATCACGCGGTCGAGGCCGCCCCGCGCCCGCCGCAGTACAAGCACTTCTATGTGACGGCGAAGGAGTTCGCCGGGCAGATGCGGATGCTGCACCGGGCGGGCTACACGGCACTGACCTTTGAGGCCCTGGCGCGGGCGATGGCGGGGACGGAGCCGCTGCCGGCGCGGCCGGTGCTGCTGACGTTCGACGACGGCTACGCCAACCTGCTGCCCCACGTCCACCCCCTGCTGCGCGAGTTGGGAATGTCCTACACGGTCTTCCTGGTCTCGGAGAAGGTCGGGGGGACGAACGACTGGGTGGCCGTGGACGGGTATGAGCCGACGCCGCTGCTGTCTTGGGAGGAGATCGGGCGGATGCAGGCTGATGGCGGCGTGGAATTTCAAGCGCACACGGCGACGCACCGTCACCTCAACCGGCTCTCCGAGGCGGAGGCGCGGCGGGAGATGGCGCGTTGCAAGGACGCGCTGGAGCAGCGGCTGGGAACGCCCATGACGACGCTCTGCTACCCCTACGGAGGCCACGATGAGGCGACGACGCGCCTGGCGCGGGAGTGCGGATACACGATGGCCGTGACCACGGAGTTCGGGCGGGCGCGGCCCGGCGACGATCCGATGCGGCTGCCGCGCATCAGTGTCTATCACGTCCCGCCCGTGTCGCTGACCTACGGCATCGGGTCGCTCAACTTCCGCTGGCGTCTGGAGACGCGCAAGGACACACGACCGTGAGTACTTCGTCGAAACGCGCCCTCCTGGTGGCGGGCCTGCTGGCGCTCGCCCTGTTCGCCGCCGTGCTGCTGCGCCTGCCGGGGCCGTCGGACACCGACCAGATACTCGCGCAGATGGAGTCGGCACGGGCGGCGGCGCAGCGTCACGACGTCGGGGGCATCATGAAGATCGTGTCCGCCGACTACCACGGGTCCACGTCGTTCGACAGTGATGTAGACCAACTGCACTTCTTTCTGGTCCGCTTCGTGGGGCGCAGTGACGACCCAGTGCAGGTGACTTTAGCCCCTCCGGGAGTCCAGGTCCACGGCGACACGGCGGACACGGTCGGGCAGGTGACGGTCCGCTCGACGAACGGCGGGCAGACGCTCTACGACCAGCCGGTGACGCTGCACTGGAGACGGGAGAGCGGGACCAAGTGGCTGGTCTTCCCGGCCAAGGTCTGGCGCATCGTCGGGTCGCAGTTCACGCCGCCGGGCGGCGACGAAGGGGGCGGCGGTCTCTTCTAGGCGCGGCTCACGGCTCGATCTTGGCATCGTCCAGATCATCCACGGCGTCCATCTCGACCTCGTCATCCAACTCCTCGACCTCGACCGCCTCCAGCTCCGGCTCCTCGGTGTGCAGGGCGCGCGGCTCCACGGTCGGCTCGAAGCGGGCGGCGCGGGACGGGCGCTTGGGGCAGTTGGTGCAGGTGAAATTGACTTTGGCGGTGGCGAGCCAGGTCGGGACGCCTTTCAACGGCGCGTTGCAATCGGTGCAGCGGGCGACTTCGGATGGCATGGGACGGAATATCCTTCGGGTGAAATGGGAGCGTTATTCGCCGGTCTTGTCGGCGGAGGTAGCGACGGCCTCACGCCCGGCGGACGAGCGCGGGCGGGAGACGGAGGCGGACGAGTTAATCCGGCCCGTCTGCTTCTTCGCCGGGGTCTGTTCGGGCGCGGGGGCCGGCAGCACCAGGCCGTTCAGCACCATCAGCGCCCCGATGACCAGGTAATACCAGGGCGTATTGTCCGGCCCGGAGGTGGGCGGGGGCTGGCCGGGGTCGAAAACAAAGTTGCTCCCCGTGTGCTGCATGACCAGACCGACCAGCCCCAGGACCAGGAGCAGAAGGCCGATCAGGGTAAACGTACTGAGCCAGCGGGATTTCATGGAGCGGCGTTCTTCTTTCGGCGGCACGGGACGACCCCAGCATTATACTCCATCGGGCCGGGTTTCCGCGCCATTCATGTTTCTAACGCAGTCCAGAGGGTGAAAGTTCCATCCGCGAGGCGGACGCGGGCCTGTCCGTCCGGCGTCACCGCCGCCAGGGTGGCCGCCTCCGGCCCACGGCGCAGGGGAGCGCCGACGGCGAGGCGTTCCTGCCAGACATCGTAGAGAGGGGCAAAGCCATCCTGCCGGTAGGCACTGTCCCAGCGTCCCAGCGCATCGGCCACGGACTGGGTGATCTGCGGGATCGGCCAGTCCCGCCCCGTCGCCAGGCGCAGGGAGGTCGGCGGGTAGGCGTAGTCGTCGGCATCAAAGCCCGTCTGATTCACGTTCAGCCCGATGCCGGCGATGGCGGCCCCGGCAGATACCTCCACCAGAACCCCGGCGACTTTATCTCCGTGCAGCAGAACGTCATTGGGCCACTTCAGTTTCGCGTCCAGGCCGAGGCCGCGCAGGGCGTCGGCGGCGGCCAGGGAGGCGAGGAAGCCGAGATGCCAGGCGTCGGCAGGAACGATCTTCGGGCGCAGCACGAAGGACATCAGGGCGCTCTCGGCGGCGGGGGCATCCCAGCGGCGGCCCCGCCGCCCCCGACCCTGGGTCTGAAAGTCCGCCGTCACCAGCGCGCCGTGCGGCGCGGGGTCGTCCGGGTCCAGCGCCCAGGCGCGGGCCAGATCATTGGTCGAGCCGCATTCCGTGACGTGGCGATGGGGCGTGCCGAACGGTGTCACGGCGCGAAGTCCAATCCGATGTCCAGCGCGGGCGCGGAGTGGGTCAGCGCGCCGACGCTGAGGATTTGAACGCCCGTGGCGGCGACGGCGGCGACGCGGTCCAGGCTCAGTCCGCCGGACGCCTCGGCGATGGCGCGGCCCCCGATGAGCGTGACGGCCCGGCGCATCGTCTCCAAATCCATGTTGTCCAGCAGGATGATATCGGCCCGCACTGCCAAGGCTTCCTCCACCTGCGCCAATGTGTCCGTCTCCACCTCGATCTTCATCGTGTGGGGGATGTGCGCGCGCGCCCCGGCGACAGCGGGGCCGATGCCCCCCGCGGCCTGGATGTGGTTGTCCTTGATCAGCACACAGTCGTACAGGCCCAGCCGGTGGTTCTCGCCGCCGCCCATTCGGACGGCATACTTTTCCAGCATCCGCAGGCCCGGCGTGGTCTTGCGCGTGTCCACAATCCGCGCCCCGGTCCCGGCGACGGCGGCGACATAGCGCGCCGTCACAGTGGCGACGCCGGACAATCGTTGCAGGAAGTTCAGCGCGACGCGCTCGGCGGTCAGCAAGGCGCGGGCGTTGCCGGTGACGGTCGCCAGTGCCGTGCGAGAGTCAAGCATGGCAGACCCGTCCGGGACATGGGCTTCCCACCGCACTTCGGAGTCCAGCAGACGGAACGCCAGGGCGCACACGTCCAGCCCGGCGACGACTCCCGGAGCCTTCGCCAGCACCGTCGCCGTCGCCCACACGTCGGCGGGGACGCAGAGTGTGGTCGTGATGTCGCCCGGCCCGATGTCCTCGGCCAAGGCCGCCCGCACGAGCGGCTCGTATTGGATTTGGGGTACGTCCATCAGGCTTTCATTCCCCATGGGTAGGTTCGTTTTTGCATTTTTGTCATGCGGCGTCCCAGTCAAGACGCTCCGCGATGAGGCGCCGGTGGGCATCGGCTTCTTCGGGACTGCGGAACTCGCCCAGCGTCATGTCGCCGCGCCGGGGCTGCTTCCAGACCAATCGGACGCGGCTGCCGCCGCTTGTCCCCTGGTTGTCCGTCTTGATGGCGATCACCTCTTCCAGCGGCCCAGTGCGTGGTCGGCTGATATACGGGAAGCCACAGCGACACCGGTAGATGCGGTTCGCCAGGTCAATCTCCAGATCCTCCGGCCCGGCGGCGCGCAGGCACAGCAGGCCCAAAATGTCCAGCAGCACGATGCCGAGGTTCATGCTGCCGTTGTGGAAGTGCAGCCCGCCGGGCGTGACGATCAATGCGCCGCTGAAAATCAGGGAGGCGACAGCGATAGCCTTGCCGGTGATTCCCCAGGCCAGCCTCACACCCGGCGACTTGTGGAAGGTCAACCCAGTGTCGTCGCACCGCCGCAAGCGCGGGTTGCGGAACCACAAAGGCTTGAGGGCCTCTTCCCCAGCGGGTACACCCAGCATGTCCGCCGTCCGCCGCATGAACTGATCTGCCACAGCCCCATTGAAACTGCTGAAAAGGACGATGTCGCCCCGGCGTGGCTCCTTCCAAGCCAATCGAACGACATATTTTCTAGAGGTCGAGCCGCTGACCATGAAGCCGGCCACATACAGCCCGGCAACCTCATCCCGCGTCCCCTGTCGGACGCGCGGAAAGAACGGGAAGCCCGTCGTCAGCCGGTACGTCCCCCGGCGCAGGTCAAACGCCGTTTCGCGCGGTCCAGCAGCGTACCACGCGGCCACAGCCACTGCGCCATAAGCGGACGCCGTGAAGTATGACCAAGCCTGTGCCAGATACTGTGGATGCGACATTGTCATCCACAGCATGAAGAATGCACAGGCGGCGAAGACGCAAGCGAAGATGCCGCAAAAGACGCGGCCGGCCGTGCCGCCCCCGAACACGATCTCCTGTTCGTCGAGACGCTGTACGCCGCGCGGCAGTCTCTGTTCCGATTCACGAATGCGAATCATGGCGGGCCTAGTTGAACGAGGTCAGTCCCGTGGCACGGTCGGACGTAGTCTCACCGATGTTCGTGCCGGTGCTGAGTTCGTCCGTGCCAGGGTCGGCGGGCGAGCCGCTGTCCTCCGTGGCATCTGCGCCGCTGGTGTTTACAATATCGGCATTTTGCGCGTCTTCGTTTTCGTCGGTGTTCGGCGGAGTCATGGTTGGTTTCCTGTGTCGCGGCGAGGGAATAAATTCCTCTCGCTACGCAACCGCGTCCTCGCGGACGCAAGATAGACCTGTTGCGTCTTTCGTCCGGCAGGACGATGTTCTGTAGCGAGAGGAGTTCACTCCCTCGCCCACGCCACATCTCATATCACCTGATGTTACGTACAGTCCAACCATGCCATCGCCAGGGGTTGAAAGCGCCAGGGGTTTTCAATGCCGGGGGCACACCCGACCAGTTCTGCGTAACATCAGTTATATCACCTGATTCTCTGCACAGACCAGAAAGCCGCAGCCCTGGAGATCGAGGAATTTTTCCTCATCAGGTCGGATGAACTTCATGTACTGCGGCGCGGTGAAAAGTTTCGCTATCGCCTCCACGTCATCAAACCAAAGTTCGGTCGTGCCGTCATATGCGGGCGGCGGCATTCCAGGGAGGGCAACGGGCAGGGTGTGTCCCTGGACATACTTGCGGACGTACTGCTGGACTTCCGGGAGCGACTTGAACAAAGGTGCATGGTTGTTTTTGTGGTACTGCACAAACTCGTCGTGCGTGAGGTCCTGGCGCTTACGGAGCAAGATGGTGAATTTGATCATTGTTGGCTTTCACTTGTCCGAGCAACTTGTTTTCAGTGCATTTTGAACGGGCCGCCGTGGGGTTCCGGGGTCAGTTCAGGGCGGGAGGAATCTTGGATGACCTCATGCAACTCCAAGGCGTTGGGGCGCGGGTACGCCTCACGGGGCAGTGAGCCGGACCGGGCGTGGCCCTGGATGAAGGCGTCTGAGCGTATCCAGTTCTCGAAGTCGGCCCGGTGCTGCCACAGGGTCAGGACGATGTACGGGTCGCCCTCGTTGACGGGCCGCAGCACCTGGTTGGAGACGAAGCCGGGCATCCCGTCTACCAGTCCGGCGCGTTCCCGGAACGCTTTCTCGAACTGCTCGGCGTACTCCGGGTTGACATAGATGCGGTTGGCGACGGTAATCATGGCGTCAGTTTACCCGAATCTGGCGCGTGATGGTGGGGTCGCTTATTTTGGTGTCGGCGGCGAGCAGGAAGGCTTTGCTCAGGACGACGGCCAGGATGCGGTCGCCCTCGAAAGGCAGGAACAATTCTCCGGCGTCTTCGGCGCGGCTGCCGGGGACGATGCACAGGTACTGGTCGTTCGGGGCCATCAGGATGTTGCCGCTGCCGAGGTGGATTTTGTACGTTCTGAGGTCGCCGCGCACTTCCAGGAACTTGCCGTCCAGGCGGCAGCGGTCGGCGATCTTCAGGCGCGGCAGCAGGCGGGCCAGCACGTCGGCCCGCGTCTTGGCGGTCTCGGTCAGGTCGCCGAAGGCATAGTCCTGCCAGTAGTTTTGGTAACGACCCTGCGGGCCGCCGTCGGCCCAGGCAGGGTCGTTGCCGACGCTGGAGACGCCGACGAACAAATCCACGTCACGCATGACCTCGGAAAAGGCCAATGGAGGAACGTCTTCCAGGGGCATGGCCTCCGCAGGCCCCTGACGCCAGTTCGCGCCGGTGTAGCCGCCGCCCCCGGCGTGGGCGGAGTTCGTCGGGGCGTCCATCTGGTAGAAGCGCACCTGGTCGGTGACAAGGCGCAGGTAGGTCCCGGCGTCGTTGGTGTCCGTGCCGTAGTCGTCGCCGATGCCCTCCACCCAGAACTCCGCGCGCAGGTTCCACTGCGGCAGCGTCCGCGTCGCAGGTGGGTAAGAGTCATCCACCATCAGGCGCAGGGAGTTCTTCCAGCCGCGCAGGACGCACAGGCTGTTGAACTGGTGCTGCTTCAAGATGTGGGCGGCGAACCGGTTGGAGTAGGTGCGCGTCCGTCGCTCGGCGTCGGTGAGCAGATACACCTCCCGGTGCGCCTGCTTGAAGGGCTGCGTGATGCCCTGGGCCTCCAGCGTCTGCCGCCAGCGCAGCACATCGGCGGCCGTCGCGCCCAGGGGATGCCAGAGGCGGACGGGAACCCCCTCCGAAGAACCCCACCTAGCCTCCCCTTCGGAAAGGGGAGGGACCAGAGAGGCCAGCCCTTGAAGTGAACCCCTCTGTCCGTACCACCGGGTAGAGTCAACTCCTGCGGGTACACTGCCCAAACGGAGAAGATTATGTCTGCCAAGTCAGCGCGTACCTTTACGCGGGAGTTCAAGATTGACCTCTGCCGCCAAATCCAGAGCGGCCAGAAGCGGCCCGCCCAACTCTGCCGCGAGCATCAACTCACCGAAGGACTGCTGCTTCGCTGGCGGCGTGAGTTCGATCAGCGCGGCGAGGCGGCATTCTCGGCCAAAGAGACCGCCGAGGTGTCGCCGACGGCTCTGCTGGAACAGAAGGTCGCGGAACTGGAGCGCTTCTGCGGGCAGCTCTCTTTGGAGAACGCCCTCCTAAAAAAGTTAGCCAGTGCGCAACGCCCGCCCAACGGTGCGCTGTGATCCAGGATCATCGCCGAGCGCATCCCGCCGCCTCGGTGCGGCAGATGTGCCAGATGCTCGGCGTGTCCCGCTCCTGGCTCTACGAGAAGCCAGCAATGACGGAGCCGTCCGAGGAGGACACGAAGCTGCGCGGTGCCATCGAGAAGCTTTGCCTTGCGTTCCCTGGCTACGGCGACCGCCGCGTCACGGCCCAGCTTCACCGGGACGGATGGACGGTCAACCACAAGCGGGTGCTGGCCGTGATGCAGACCGAGAGCCTGCTGTGCCGCCTACAGAGAGCATTTCGCCCGCCCTCGGCAGGCTCCACGAAGGTGGCCTACCCGAACCTGACGCAGCAACTTGTGGTGACGAGACTCGATCAAGTCTGGGTCGTGGACATGACGTACATCCGTCTGCCGCAGGGCTTCGCGTACCTGGCCTGCGTCCTGGACGGCTTCAGCCGCCGTGTGATCGGCTGGCATCTGTCCCGTGACATTGACACGCGCCTGACGCTCGCTGCGCTGAACCAAGCCATCGCCGTCCGCGCCCCGTGTGCGGGACTGATCCATCATTCGGATCGGGGCGTCCAGTACGCGAGCGCCGAGTATGTGGCCCGCCTGGGCGAGATCGGGGCTTTCCCCAGCATGAGCAGGGCGGGCTGCCCGTATGATAACGCCAAAGCCGAGAGCTTCTTCAAGACGCTCAAGAGAGAGGAGGTGTACCTCAGCCAGTACCGTAACTTCGAGGAAGCGAGGGCGAACCTCGGCGCGTTCCTCGACGACGTCTACAACGCCAAGCGCCTGCATTCCAGCCTCGGCTACTTGCCGCCGACGGAGTTTGAAGCAGCCTTGACCAACTGACCTGTACCAGCAAGGGTTGACTCTCGCCACTGGTACGGAGTATGGGGTTCAGTCCACCTTCTTGCCCCTCCCCCTGCTCTGAGGGGGAGGCTGGGAGGGGGTTCCGGGGGCCGGGAGGGGGTTCCTCCAGCACCGGAACAGCGTCCACGGTCCAGATCAGGCGGCGGGCCAGATTGCCCAAGATCGGGTGCGACAGATACCGCTCCTGCCACTGGGCGTAGGTCCACTCGCGCTCATCCAGCAAGAAGCGATCAAAGCGGGCGGATTGGGCGCTGAGGGCCTGTTTGACTTCTTCCTCGGCGGCCTTCAACGCCTTGACCTCGGCGGGCCAGTTCTTCTTGACGGCGGCGGGGGCGGCCTTGCGCTCCTTGCCGTCGGAGCCGAACCACTGGAGGTTCGTTTTCGCATTTTTCGTGTTCAGTGTGAGTGTGGCCGAGCCATCCTCGCCGAACGTTTCCCGGCGCATCCCGTCAGCGTCCAGCCCGCCGGTGGGCACGGCCAGGTCTTCCAGTTCGTCCACCGTCATGCCCGCGTTCCGGGCGGCGGCCTCGATGGACGACGCGATGAGTTTCAGTGCGCTTCGGTCCCGCAGGCGTGTTCGGAGGCGGGCCAGCGGCCCGACCCCCACCCCACCCGGCATCTGCCCCAGCGCCCAGATCGCCGCATTGCCCGCACTCTTGGCCCACGCGCCCCGTTCGCGGACGTTCCCGAACGCCGCCTCCGCCATGTGCCCCAGCGCCCGCGCCAGTTCCGCGTCGCCGAGGGGAGCGCAGTACCAGGCCAAGCCTTTCAGGATGCTGATGTTCTTTTCGCTGATCCGGTTGTGGTATTCGCGTAGAGCGGTGCGATACGCTTCGTTGGCCTGCACATAATTGGTGTTTATGTCTACCTGAACATAATCGTCGTAGACCGGCACGGGTACGTCAAAAGCGACGGGCGAGGCAACTGCTCTCAGCCAGGCTGTGACCCGTTGCCGGAACTCTACCTCACCAACGGCCCAACGATTTCCCTCAGCCTCCTTGAGCCACTTGCCGCTCGGTTTGCCGCCGTCCGCCGTTGTTGTGTGGTTGAAGACTGAAGCCCACGCTTCAAAGTCCGCCGTCTCAGCGAGGGCGGCTGCGGCCCAAGCCTCACTCGGATCAGGCAAACCCGCCGAATTTTCTCCAAGTAATTCTGCAATGCGAGCTTTCAGTTTTCGATAATCAACGCTCGACCACTCATGGATGCTTTCACTCATTTGCCTGAGCATCTGACACATCGTGGGTGTCAGGCGGTGACGCTGCGTGAACCGTTCAATGTATTTGAGTACGCTCTTCCATAGGCTTGTCCGATACTCGACATAATGATTCGCCGCACACTGGAGAAGGCGTTCCGTGTCTTCGGGTGTCAGTGGCAGGGAGTGTGCCAGTATCTCCAGCAGAAAAGTGAGAGAAGCGAATGGACGATGTTTTGGACCTTCGTAAACGGCGAACAAGGCCGCGATTTGCAGCGTCACATCGCCAGCGAGGATTGCTCGCCCGGCTTCAAGGTCTTTGAGCTTCGTTCCGTAAGCAGGATTGGCCTGCTGCCAGTACTCCTGCACCAGCCGCGCCGCCTGTTGCTGCACGTCTTCCATGACTACCCTCCCACCAGCGGGACGAGCTTGACGAAGCTCACGTCGGTGTCTACTTTGAGTTCCAGTTCTTCGTCCAAATCCTCCACCTGGCGGTCGCCGACGAGGACGAAGAAGCCGTTGCGGGCGAAGGCTTGCAGGGCGCGCTCGTACTGGGCCTCCCAGTCCACGCGGCGCTTGGGGCGGGGTTCGGCTTTTGGGCCGTTGAGCAGGCGCTCGGTGTCGGTGGGCGTGACCAGGCCCCGGAACGGGGCGTCGTCGGGGGCGGCGTGGTACTGCCGGACTTCCTCGTAGATGCGGCGGCGGATCAGTTCGCGCAGGGTGACATGGCTGGTCAGGAGGTCCAGACGAAGCGAGGGGGTGCGCGCGCCGGGCAGGGTCTCGTCGTACAGGGTGATGGTTGTCTTCATGGTCGCTCTCCCTCGTCTGGTCTCGTGCTTTGCAGGCTAGGCCGGTGTTCGGGCCGAAGTTCGGGCCGATGAACGACCCGGCATTGACAGAACAAGCGCCCTCCGGGCGCGGGGAGGGAGGGTTCGGGGCTGGTCTTCCGTCCGAAGGACGGTTGCTTTACCCATGCCGGGTCGTTCATCGGCCCGACAACCCACCCGAACTCCAATGCTGCCTCTATCAACAGTATGGCATGGAGGACAGAAATGGGAACGGGGCCGACGCATCGCGTCGGCCCCGATTTGGAAAATTCTCATGTGGTGAGACAAGCGGGCTACAGGCCCAAAGCCTGCTTGACCAGGCCGGGAATGTCGGCGGTGCTTTCGGCCATGTGGACACCGGCGGCCCGGAGCGCGTCCACCTTGGCCTGCGGGCCGCCGGAGGTGCCGGAGATGATCGCGCCCGCGTGGCCCATGCGCTTGCCGGGCGGGGCGGTCAGCCCGGCGATGAAGCCGATGACCGGCTTGGTCATGGTCTTGATGTACTCGGCGGCGACTTCCTCATCGGTCCCGCCGACCTCGCCGCACATGACCACGGCCTGGGTCTCCGGGTCCGCCTCGAACAAGGGCAGCACGTCCAGGAAGCGCGTGCCCGGCATGGGGTCGCCGCCGACGCCCACGCAGGTGGTCTGGCCCAGCCCGGCGCGGGTCAGGGCGTCCACGGACTCGTAGGTCAGGGTGCCGGAGCGGGAGACGATGCCGATGGGGCCGGGCATGAAGATGCTGGCCGGGATGATGCCGATCTTGCACCCGCCGACGGTCAGGATGCCGGGGCAGTTCGGGCCGAGCAGGCGCGAGGAGGAAATCTTGACCACGTTGACGGCCTTGATCTCATCCTCAATCGGGATGCCCTCGGTGATGCAGACGATGAAGGCCACGCCCGCGTCGGCGGCCTCCAGGATGCCGTCGGCGGCAAAGCGGGCTGGGACGAAGATGCAGGAGGCGTCCGCCCCGGTGGCGTCCACGGCCTGCCGGACGGTGTCGAAGACGGGGACGCCCTGGACGGTCTGGCCGCCCTTGCCGGGCGTGACGCCGCCGACCACCTGCGTCCCGTAGGCCAGCATCTGCTGCGTATGGAACTCGCCCTCGCGCCCGGTGATGCCCTGGACGATGACCTTGGTGTTCTTGTCTACTAAAATGCTCATGTTGACTGTGTGATCTCCGTGTGATGCGTCGGCGTTACCAGGAATTGGGGTTCGGCGGGGGCGGCCAGGTTCCCGGCTGCGGCGGCGGTGCCTGTTGTGACGGCTGAGACTGGAACAGGTACGGCAGCACGCCGGATGTCACGTCGCTGCCCCCACTCAGGTTCTTGTACAGGACCATCGGCGTGTAGATCAGTCCCCAAGGAAAGCCCCACCAGCCGCCGACGAGCGACAGGAGCGTCCACGGCAGCGACTTCCCGGCGGCGCTCTCGCCCCCCCGGACGAAGTAGATGGAGGTGTTGCGACGGAAGGTGATGACGAGGGCGGAAACGCAGTACTGGAACTGCACGAAGCGCGCGCCCCGCTCCACCTCCCGCTGAATCTGATCGGGGCTCATGCCGGCGATCCCCTCGATCTTTACTGCCATGACCGCCTCACTCCCTCTGGCGCTTGAAGTAGAAGACAGTGACGGGCACGTTCTGGTCCTCGCCGGAGTCATCGCCGCCCTCGCCCTCCTCGCCCGCGCGGACGTCGGCGACCGCGTTGACCATCTCCCAGCCCTGCTCGCCGAGGCCGTTCAGGGTCTCCTCGTCGGTCTCGTCGTCGGAATCGCTGACCAGAATCTTGTACTCAAATCGTGCCATGGTGTGTTCTCCTTGTGTGGTCTCTTGTGACGCCGCGCGCGGCGGCTCCGGGGGCGCGGTGCAGCGCAGGAACACTAAGTCTTCCTCGCCGACGCTCTCCACCCAGTGCGTGTAATCCGGGGGGACGAAGACGGAATCGCCGTGTTTCAGCCTCGTCGCCGCCGCGCCCGTGCCGTCCTCGGCGGTCCGGTGGAAGCAGCCGACACCCTGGATGATGAGCCAGGCCTCCTCGCGGCGGCGCAACACGGCGTCCTCGGTGCGGCCGCCGGGCCGGACACGGACGCGCGTAAGGCCAAGTCTGGCCGCGCCGTGCGCACGGTCAATCAGCACCTGCACACCGACCGCGCCTTCGGGACCCGCGCCCCGCCGCCTCTTCGCCCCCGCCACGCCGGTCCTCTTGTTCATCCGCCCCATTGTACCCGACGGACTCTACCAGATGGGCGTCAGGTCCAGCACAAACCCCGGCAGTTCCGGGTCGCCGGAGACTGAGGCCGCGTCGGTCAGGATTTCGACCTCCCGGCCCGGACGGTACACTTCGACGCGCTTCCACTTGGGGTCGATCAGCCAACCGAGCCGCGCGCCGTTCTGGATGTACTCCCGCATCTTCTTTTGCAGGGCGCTGAGGCGGTCGGTCCTTGAGCGCAGCTCGATCACGAAGTCCGGGCAGATCGGCGCGAACTCCTCCTCCCGCTGATGGACATCGAGCGCCTCCCAGCGCGCGCGCTCGATCCAGGAAGCATCCGGCGAACGCTCCGCGCCGTTGGGCAGGGTGAAGCCCGTCGAGGAGTCGAATGTCTCCCCCTGCGCGTTCTGCTCGGCCCAGACGAAGAGGCGGGCGTTGATCTTGCTGTTCTTGCGGCCCGTTTCGGAAAAACACGCCGGCATGATGATGATCTCTCCCTCCTTGGTCCGCTCCATCCGCAGGTCCGGGTACTGTTGCGTGAGCCGGGCGAACTGGGCGCTGGTGTATGGCTCCGGCTCTTCCATCTCCGATGGAATTACAGGCTTGGGGGCTTGCGGTCTCTCCGCCAGGACGGTCATGGTGTCACCTCACTTCGCGGCGTAGGCCAGTTCCACGATCTTGGCGGCGGCCTCTTGCATGGTGGCGGCGGGGATGAGATTCGTGGTCTTGAGCAGGGCCGCGCCCTCCTCGGCGCGAGTCCCGGCCAAACGGATGACAATGGGCACGGTGATGTTCAGGCTCTTGGTGCCCTCGATGATGCCCTTGGCGACCTCGTCGCCGCGCGTGATGCCGCCGAAGATGTTGAACAGGACACCCTTGACGTTGGGATCGGACAGGACGACCTCGAGGCTGCTGGTGACGGCCTCGGCCTTGGCCCCGCCGCCGATGTCCAGGAAGTCGGCGGGCTGGCCGCCCGCGCGCTTGACCTCGTCCATGGTGGTCATTACCAGGCCCGCGCCGTTGCCGATGATGCCGATGTCGCCGCCCTCCAGGCGGACATACTGGATACCGCGCCGCTGGGCCTCCGCCTCGATGGGGTCCTGCTCGGAGCTGTCTTGCAATCCGACGAACTCCGGGTGGCGGAACAGGGCGTTCTCGTCAATGTCCCACTTGGCGTCGCCCGCAATCAGACTGCCGTCTTTGGTGATGACCAGCGGGTTGATCTCGGCCAGAGTCGCGTCGGTGCCGACATAGGCCGCGTAGAGGGCTTTCAAAAACGGCACGGCCTTGTTGATGTACGCCTTGTCGAAGTTAGCGGCGAACAGCACCTCACGGGCCGCGTAGTCGGGCAGGCCGAGCAGAGGGTCAATGAACAGCCGGGCGATGTCGGCGGGGTTGTTATGGGCGACCTCTTCAATGTCCATGCCGCCCTTAGTAGAGACGATCAGCACGTCGCGCTGCCGCCCCCGGTCCTGCGTGATGGCGGCATAGATTTCGTGGGCAATGTCCACGGCCTCCTCCACCAGCACCCGATTCACCTTCAGATCACTGCCCGCCTGGGCGAAGAACAGCGTCTTGCCGATCAAATCTTTGCCCACGGCCTCGGCCTCATCGGGCGTGTTCGCCAGTTTGACCGCCCCGGCCTTGCCGCGCCCCCCGCTGTGGACCTGCCCCTTGATGACCACGCGCCTGCCCAGCGTCCGTGCCACCTCTCGCACCTCGTCGGCGTTCCCTGCCACCTGCCCGGCGGGCACGGGGACGCCGTATTGCTTCAGCAACTGCTTCGCCTGATACTCATGGATTTTCATATATCGTCTCCAGTCTTGGGTCTTCAATCTGCGGTCTTGGATGGTCACAGGGCAAGCCGCTGCAACAGTTCGTCACGGGAGAGGGAGAAGTGCGCGGCCTCATCGGCCAGGATACCCGCGAGGGTTCCGATACGCAAGGAATCATGCAGCGGTATTGACAGATGATGCTCGCCGTTCTGCTCGGTCGTCAGCCGCAGATGGTCTCCGCGCTGCCGTGTTGGGAGATAGCCCGGCACACGGAGGGCAGTCGCCAAGCGCTGACCGGAAACATCGCGCGGCATCCTCACGCGGCCATTACCTCATCACGGACCATGTGCAGGCGCAGTACGCCGGGCACATCACCGGCGTCAAAGTGACATTGGACGGCCTCGCGGATGTTCTCGCGCAACGCATCCAGGGTGTCCGCCTCCGTGAAGATGGATTGACCCAGCGCGCGTGCCGTGTAGCCACCTTCGGGGTCTTCTTCGACGAGGAAGATAAGTTCGGTCATGCCGTCGCACCTCCGCCCTATGATACCCTGCCATCGCGCGAGTTGCGGAGCCGATTCCTACCCAACTGCCCCTGTTTCCTGTGTCTGGTTCGTTGCGAGCAGCCGTAGGAACACGGCGTCCACCGGAGGCAGCAGCGCCGCCGTGTCGCGCATGGCGGCCAAAGGCGTGTCAGCCTGACACATCATCCGCGCCTTTAATGGCGTCAAGCGCACGGCCCAGTTCAGCATACATACGCTTCCAAGCAGGTACATGACGTATCGGGCCGTCAACAGGCAAGTTTTGCAACAGAATACGGCGGTTCTGAGAAAATCTCGCGTTCGTTGCGTCGCGTCGATTGCCGGTCGTTTCGGAGGCGACGGCGATGGCATTTTTTAGAATCTCCTTCGGATTCGCCTGGCCTTCAACGGTCTCAGGCGACGGTAAATCCAGGGGAGTACGCCCGCGCGGCCTGTTGGCGACGCTACGGATCGCGTTTTCGTCCAGCAATAGCCAGGCTTCTGTCTCCTGAACGGGAACAATGGCGACGCATGGCCTTTGACATCGGCACTTTTCAGCGGCCTTGGTGATCTCATCAAACCGAGGCTGAGGGTCTTGGGCATCGGCGTCTCGGTGAATCAGGAACAGATCGGCGTGCGGCTCCAGCCTCATCGCCGCACTGAGCTTCGCATCCACTGTCCTCTTGACCTTTTCCGGCAGGCGACGGAAGTCCAACTCGATGCCGGTCACTTCCTCTGCGCCGAGTTCCAGGCACACGTTCTCCAGGTGCGAAAGGAGCGCGTTGTCGGAGGAGCCTTCGCCGATGAGGACAAATTGCACGATCATCGGCTACGCAGCTCCGTTCAGCAGCGAAGGCAGACTCAGTTGCGCTCCGGGTGGGTCGGTGAGATAAGCCAGCAAAGCGCCCTCCCCGACGCTCTTCTCCCCTGCCTTGCTGCGCCAGGTGTCATCCAGGGGACTACACCTGAGCGTTCGGGTCGGCAGCCCGTCCGGCGTCTTTACTTTGGCTTCGATGGCGCAGAGTACGTCATTCCGGTTGATGAGCTTGACAAACACCGGGGAGTGCGTCGCCACGATGACCTGGCGAAACGGGTTGTCCGGGCCGGGCGTCTCCTCGGAGTCAACCGCGAGGTCCTGAAGCAGTCTGACCATCTCAGCCATCTTCGCCGGATGGATTCCATTTTCCGGCTCCTCGATACAGATGAGGCCGTCGGATTGGGAGTCGACGACGAGTACGGAAAGGGCCAGGAACCGAAGAGTACCGTCGGAGAGGGAGGCGGCAGGCAAGGTGATCCCCGTCCGTTCCCGGACCTGAACGGTCAGCAATTGGCGCACGGAATCCACATCCACGGTCAGGTTGGAGATCGGGACCAGCCCAGCCAAGCGGTTGGTCACTTTCATATACACATCTGCCGGGTCATCATTGCGCCGTTCAGCGTCGGAGGCGAGGCGGAGCAAGGTCGCGGGGAGGTGTCCTCCGTTCGCCGTGACAAACGTGTCATCCTGGAACCGGTCCGGCCGACGCATGGCCGACGGCTCAAGGGCTAGAAAACGCCACTTCTGCATCTCGCGCCGGGCCGCGAGAATTGTCGGTGTCGCGGAGGTGTTGGATGTCCCGACGATCGTGCTGGGGGCTTTGTTGGCTGGGGCGCGCTGCCCAGGGCCGCGTGAGCCCCCGTCCTGATGCACAATGATTTCCATCTGGCCGTCACTTGCCGTTTTAGAAGATATGAAACCAGTTAATGTTTTCCGCTTGTTGCTGACGGACTGCTTGCGGAAGCGCGGCACGTTGAGCGGAAACTTCAGTCTCCGCGCCGCCTCACCCTCGGAGATGAAATCCAATGTCTCCGACAGGAGCGTCAACCGGCTGAGGGCCGCCAGGTTCGCAGACTCCTCGTATCCGATTTCGATCTCATACCGCAGGAACGTGGATGTGGCCTCCGCAGGCCGCCCGAAGTCATCTTTCACTTGCTTGTCTACGATCATCTCGGCGGCGATGCGGAACTTCGGCGCGCGCTCCGACGAGTTGCTCCAGAACAGATCGCGCAAGTCGTTCCCTTCCATGCCGCTGCCACGAACCATCTGGGCCGCCTCAATGATCTTGTGGTCCGTGAGCAGTGAAAGGAAACGGATCGCGTCAAAGACGTTGGACTTGCCGACGCCGTTCGGCCCGGCGATGCAGTTGAAAGGGGCGAAATCCACTGCGAAATTCAGGAGGTTTTTGAAGCCGTCAATTTCCAGTCGTGTCAGCATGGTGTGTCCCCCGTGTCATTGCCATCGTCGACCGCGTCGAAGTTGAGCATCCGCAGGAACGCGGCGTCCACCGGAGGCAGCAGCGCCGCCGTGTCGCGCATGGCGGCCAGCATCCGCCGGTAGTGCGTGATATCCTCCTCGGTCAGTGTGCGGCCATTGCGGTCGTCGAGCCACTTGAACGCGGGCTGGTAGCCGCCCACCTGGAAGTTCCAGGCTTCGGGCGGGACATTGTCAAAGTACTCTGTGCCGTTGAGCCGGACGCGGCCGCCCGTCGGCCCCCCGGCCCCCAATTCTGGGGGAGACGGAATGGCGGGCGGAACGTATCGGTCGTCGCGGCGCATCTTCTGGACGACGTGATCGCCGCCGACGGGGAAGCCGATGCCGTGCCGGTTCAGTTCCGGCGCTTCCAGCAGGTGCAGGGCGGTCAACTTTGCGCCGAGCGCGGCGAGGGCGCGGAACGTGTCGCCGTCAGGCGGTAGGGGCAGTCGGGGGAAGTCGGTCTTGAGGAAGGCCGCATAGCGGGTGCGGTAGGTGGGCGCGTGGAAGACGGCGTAGGCATAGTGGAACACGTCTTCCGGCGTCGGCATCTCCCCCACCCGACCGGCCAATTCTGCCATGAACGCGGGGGCAAGATTCGCCCGCCGCTCCATGCCGAATGTCTTCTCCTGTTCGGTGGGGTAGAGCCAAAGGGGGAAGACATAGGAGCCATCTTTGACCTCGACAAACACAGCAGGTGTTGGCAGGTCGCTTACAACCGCGTGTCGCCACTCGTCAGCACGGGTTTGGCGCGTGATGTTGAGCGCAAGGTTCTTTTTGCCCACCAGATTTTTGATGATCTCTGATCTCGGTCTATCCGTCACCGAACTACTACTGCACCAGGCGCGAACGTCAAACGGACGATATAGGCAGTGCGTCACCGTGTCCGCCCAGGCGTCTGACACGCGAAGTTTGTTCTGAGCCTTGGCAATATCCCATGTGCCGAGGCCGAACTCTTCACGAAGTTCATTCTCCTGTTGTTCACCTTTGGCAAAGGAAGCAATGCGCTTCTTGAGTCCAACCTCGTCAAAATCTATTGCAAGTTGATCCCGGTGCGTCTGGAAGCCAAGTACATTGACCGGAAAAACTTCCGTTGCGCTCCACCCCTGCTCATATTCCTCCCGGTACGCCTGCTCCTGGGGCATGAAGAGGTAGTAGGGAAGATTAGGCGCGAGCTCCTGCCAGGCGATGCTTGCTATGTCGGACGAGGCCAGGGCGGCGTACTTGGATGGGCGCGTGCCGTAGAGATCGGCGTGGAAGATTTTGGCGGTCATGGGGGAACCTGTAACAGATGGGGCGAGGGAGGGACAGTGGAGAGGCGGTCCGGGGTGCGACCGGCAAACACTATCCTGCGATGCCGGACTTCTTGGCGCGGCGCGCTTCAATCAGCCGGTCATACTCGGCGTGGGTCCCGACCCAGCCCCAGATGACCCGGTCCGCCTCCGGCCTCTTGCCCAAGACACGGTAGCCGAGTTCGGTCCGCACGGACCAGAGGCTCTTGCTCTTACTGATCTTGATCTCCTTGAAGTGGAGACTCGGATGGTAAGGATCGTTCTTCCAGAGTCGGTAGGCTTTGAGCGCGTCCCGCCGGGCCTCCGCCGGCAGTTTCCGGTACAGCTTGCGGAAGGTGTCGTTGGTTTCCGAGCGCACGGTTAGGCGTTGACCGGCGTCGTCCGCCCGGCCTTTTCATCGGCGGTGATCTCATCGTACAAGTCTTCCAGGACATCCAAAGACCCGGCAAACTGCGTGTCCCAGCACTGCTCGTCGCGGGCCGTTACAGTTTCCATCGCCTCCTGCGCCGCTCCTGCTTTGTCCGTCACTGTCGGTGCCATGTGATCCCTCCGAACTCTTTTTCGGCCTGAGCCGCCTGCTTCATTATACCACGGGCGAGAGGAGCCGCACGGCTGCCTCGGTGGTCGGCGGGGAAGATTTCGGCGGTCATGCGGCGTCCCCGGCGCTGCGGAGCAGAAGGTACATCCGCACAAGTTCCAAGTTGAACACGTACTCCCCCTGGGTCTCGCCCTTGTGAACGACGTTCAACTGGACCATCTTTCGCAGAAAGTTGTCGAGCTTTTTGCGCTCGTCCTCGGTCAGCCCCGTCGTCACGTCAGCGCGCGTGAAATGTTGCTTGCCGGGATCGAGCAGCGCAAGTTTGCCGAGGATGGAGCGGTAGGCGGGACTCCGCAAGGCGGCCAGAACCTGCTGGTCGATGAACTTCTTGCCGACCTCATCGGCCGCCTCTACGACGCCGCGCATGGCATCCGCGCTGTCAACCGTCTCGTCCGCGTTGGCCCAGAAGACGCTGTCCCCGACGATGTGCATGATCTTGGGGAAGCCTGCGGAGTAGTGAGTCAAGAAGTTCATGGCGGTCGGGTCCACGCGGACGTTGACGGACTCGAACGCTCGCGTAAAGAAGCTCGTCATCTCCCCCTCGCTCATGCGCTCGATGTCGATCACGTCGAAGATGCGGTCCACGGACTGATGGGCGCGGATCATGTCGCGGCGGCGCTCTTCCACGCCGCAGAGCATCAGGAGCAGCGGGAGGGGCGTGGGGGCAGCGGCGTTGGCGTCCACCAGGCCCTTGATGAACTGCGAAAATTGGGGGTCCGCCGTGATGCCGTTGATCTCGTCCAGCACGAGGAACAGGCCCCTGGTCCCGGTGCCGGCGAGCCGTTCCAGCGTCTCACCCAGGAATCGGAGCATCCCGAACGGCGTGGACAGAGCGGGGGCGTCTTCCCGAAGAGCCGCGAGATTGACTTTGACCCCAAAGAGGCTCTGCTCACCGATGTATTTCCCCAGCCAATTACGGACCTTCTCAGACTTGGTGTGTTCGTAAGCCCCGGCTTGGATGGTCGCCTCCAGCACGATAGCCGCCACATCTTGGATCGTCTTGGCCCCGCCCAGGGTCGCGTAAATGCCATACAGGCCGTAGTCTTCCGTTCCGATCTGGGCGACCGCCTGCGCGTACTGCGCGATGGAGCTTTTGCCGATGCCGTATTCCCCTTGGACGAAGACGGCGACCGGCTTGCCCTGGGCGACCTGGCTCACCCCGCGCTGCAGGATGCGGTCGATCTGGCGCGTCCTGCCGACGAACAACTCCACCGGCACTGGCTGACCGGGAT
Source organism: Capsulimonadaceae bacterium (assembly GCA_965277485.1). GTDB lineage: Bacteria > Armatimonadota > Armatimonadia > Armatimonadales > Capsulimonadaceae > JAFAZD01. The sequence goes on from CBDICZ010000012.1 coordinate 103,943, forward strand.
AAAACGGGCTGCGTCCTTTGTTGGGCTCGACCATGTGCGTCTCCTGGGGTCATCTTACCTCAACGCCAAGCCGTTGCCTCTTGACCATCAGGCAGATGGCGACGCCCTGTTTGATGTCGAACACGTTCTCATCCTTGCCCCCGTCGGGACTGCGCTCTTTCTTGTTGCTGTTGCCGTGCAGGTCCAGGATGTAAATCTCGTCGAACGTCTTCATCAGGGAGCGGCGCATGCCCCGGAAGGTCGGGTTGTCCAGGTAACTGTTGTCCGTGATGAAGGCGACGATGCCCTGGCCGCTCCGCGCGATGCGCCACTGGGCGAACCGCAGGAACTTCACGTAGTCGTTCTGCAGCCACTTGGGATTCTTCTCGCCCAGGGGGACGCCGTCCACCTGGTAATAGTCCTGCATCAGCTCGCCGATGAACGTGGGCTGGCCCAGGCTGTCCTTGCTGGGGTTGTCGGACTTGCCGAAGTAGGGCGGGTTGCCGAGGATGACCAGGATTTCTTCCTGGTCGCGCACTTTGGCGGCGTCACGAATCTCCTGGCTGAGAATGTTCGCGCCGGGCAGGGTCATCTGCGCCGGGACGCGGTTCATCATCGTGTCGGCCAGGAAGATCGGCAGGCGGTCGGTGTCGCTTAATGGGACGCCCATCTCGCTGAGTTGCTGACGCAGTTTGACATGGGCGAGGGTGTAGGCGGCGGGGAGGCGCTCGAAGCCGTAGAAGTGCTGGGCGACATGGCTGCGCGCCCGGTCCGGCCAGAGGCCGCCGTCGCCCGCCTCCTGCATCGTCCGATGCACCTGACGGTAGGCCCGCGCCAGGAACGTCGCCGTGCCGGTCGCCGGGTCCAGCAGACGCACGGACGGGTCCGCCAGGCCCGACTCCTTGCCGAAGTCGCGCTTCAGGAGGTCGTCCACGGCCCGCACCAGGAAATCCACCACCGGGTCAGGGGTGTAGTAGACGCCCGCGCGCTCGCGCAACTGCGGGTCGTAGGCTTTCAGGAACGGCTCGTAGAAGTGAATGAGCGGGTCCTGAATCCCCGCCGTGTGCTGCGTCGCCGTCGTCTTGTTCGCTATGTCCAAATCCGCGCAGAGGCCGTCCACGATCCACCGGAACGCTTCCGGCAGTTCATCGCCTCCCGCGAACGTCAGCAGGACGCGGATGGGCGGCACAGCGCGGGGCAGGGCGCGCAGGGCGGTCTCGCGGTCGAACGGCACTTGGTCTGTGTTCAGCCAGGCGAGGAACAGGCCGTAGGCGAATGTCTGCGCGTAGACATCGGCGAACTTCTCCTTGCTGATGTCGGCGAAGAGCGTCTCCCGATAAAGATGCCAGAAAGGGTGGAGTACAGAGTCGTCCTGCGACAGCAGGACATCGGCGGCGATACGCAGGAACCCGGCCCGCTTCGCCAACTGCCGGGCGAGGTCTTCGGCGGACACGGCGGCGGGCGTGGAGGCGTCCAGGAAGTTCTCGAACAGGCCTTGCAGCGCGTCCAGGGCCGCGTCGCTGACCACCACTTTGCCCGTCACAGGCGGCTCCGGCAGGGAGGCCGCCGCGACTTCCTTGCCGCCCCGGTAGAGGCGGAATTCCGTGTGGTTGGTCAGCAGGAAGTTGTGCAGGTTCTCCCGGAACCGCGTGTTCTGCGCCTCGGCATGGCCTTTGAGCTGCGTCAGGGGCGTCCCCAGTGCCTCCGCCTCAATGTAGCCGATGACTCGGAGGCCATCCGTGACGGTGTAGTCCGGCCTGCCCCATGTGATCTTTTTGCCCTCACCGGTGAACTCAGCAGGCTTGTTCAACAACGGGGCGATGCCCCGCAGGAACTTGCCCAGGAAGTCCCGGTAGGAAAGCTCCTCCGTGGAGTGAGTCTGGGCGCGCTGCTTCTGGATTTCACCGAGGTAGGAGGCAGTGACGGCATGAAGAGGGTGCATGGTTGGTGAGGCTTCCCGGCGCGGCAAGTGTCTACAGATGCCCTTTAGGCGCAGCCGCTTCATAATCCTGCCTTGACAGAACACGGACAGCCTGTATAATGTCAGGAGTGAGGAACCTATGCCTGAACTTATCAATGTGCCGCGCCTGATCTCGGCGTACTACACGGGGGGGCCGGACCCGGAGAATCCGGCGCAGGCGGTCGCCTTCGGGACCTCCGGGCATCGGGGGTCGTCGCTCGTGAACACGTTCAACGAGGCGCACATCCTGGCGATCTGTCAGGCGATCTGCGAACACCGGCAGGTCGCGGGCATCACGGGGCCGCTGTTTTTGGGGATGGACACGCACGCTCTGTCGGAGCCGGCGCACGCGACGGCGCTGGAAGTCTTCGTAGCAAACGGCGTCACGGTCATGGTCGCGCAAGACGGCGGGTACACGCCGACGCCGGTGATCTCCCACGCCATTCTGACCCACAACCGGGGCCGGACGGAGGGGCGGGCCGATGGGGTCGTCATCACGCCCTCGCACAACCCGCCCGAAGACGGAGGATTCAAGTACAACCCCCCGAACGGCGGCCCGGCGGACACGGGGACGACGCAGGGGATTCAGGATCGTGCGAACGCCCTGCTCCGCGCAAATCTCGAAAGCGTCAGGCGCGTCCCCCTGGCGCGGGCGCTCCGGGCCGAGACCACGCGCCGGTATGACTACGTCTCGCCCTACGTCACTGACTTGGCAAACGTGCTGGACATGGATATCGTCGCGCGGGCGGGGCTGCGAATCGGCGTGGACCCGATGGGCGGGGCGGGCATCGGGTACTGGGGACGGATCGCCGAGGTGTATGGGCTGGACCTGACGGTCGTGAACCACGTGGTGGACCCGACGTTCGCGTTCATGCCGCCGGACAGGGACGGCAGGACACGGATGGACTGCTCCTCGCCGTGGGCGATGGCGAACCTGATCGGGCTGAAAGACACCTACGCCGTCGCCTTCGGCAACGACCCGGACGCCGACCGGCACGGCATCGTCACGCCGAGCGTGGGGCTGATGAACCCGAACCACTACCTCGCGGTCGCCATCGCGTACCTGTTTCGCAACCGCCCGCAGTGGCGTCCCGAGGCCGCCGTCGGCAAGACGCTGGTGTCCAGTTCCATGATTGACCGCGTGGCGCGGGGGCTGGGACGGCGACTCGCGGAAGTCCCCGTCGGCTTCAAGTGGTTCGTGGACGGGCTGATTGACGGCAGTTACGGGTTCGGCGGCGAGGAGAGCGCGGGGGCGTCGTTCCTGCGCCGGGACGGGACCGCCTGGACGACGGACAAGGACGGCATCCTCATGGGCCTGCTGGCGGCGGAGATCACGGCCCGAACGGGGCGCGACCCGGGCGAGCATTACCGCGACCTGGAGGCCGAACACGGCAGCCCGGTCTACGCGCGCATGGACGCGCCCGCGAGTCCCGCGCAGCAGGCGGTGATGAAGAGCCTGTCGCCGGACCAGGTGCAGGCGCGCGAGCTGGCCGGGGAGCCGGTCACGGCGAAACTGACCCACGCGCCCAGCAACGGGGCGGCCATCGGGGGCCTGAAGGTCGTCACCGAGAACGGCTGGTTCGCGGCGCGTCCATCCGGCACGGAACACATCTACAAAATCTATGCCGAAAGCTTCCGGGGCTTGGACCACCTGAAACAGATCCAGGCCGAGGCTCAGTCCATCGTCAGCGCCGCCTTCCGGGCGGCGGGCGTCTGACGCGGCTCCCCGGCCCAGAGATTCAGCACCAGGCCGATCAGGGCCAGCCCGGCAGACAGCGCGAACACAGGCCCGTAGCCCAGGCGGTCGGCCAGAAGGCCGCCGAGCAGCGGCGCGGCAGCGCGCGGCAGCGCGGTCACGATGTTATACAAGGCCGTGTGGAGCGGGATGTCGTGCGCGGCCCCTGCGTACTCCAGGACGATGTTGTTGCCCGCCAGCGCGACCCCGGACCCGCCCAGGGCGGCCAGGGCGAAGACGACGTAATAGACTGTTGCTGAAGGCGCGACGGCGGCCAGCATGGGGGCGAGCGCCAGGCACAGGGACGACGCGAGCAGCACATGCTTGTTGCCCGCGCGGTCGCTCCACGCCCCCCACCCCAGGCCGCCGAACGCCGCCGCCAGGAGCAGCGTCGCCGTGAACCCCGCCACGGCCCCGCCCGCGTGGAGGCGGCGGGCGGCGTCCAGCACGAAGAACGGCGTCGCCAGCCCCGCCGCCGCGACGGCGACCTGCGCGCGCAGGAACCGGCGGAATCCGGGGCTGCCGCGCCAGACGCGCAGGCTGCCGTGCCAGGGGTGAGCCGCCTGGGCGTCCTCCGTCCCGGCCCCCTCCGGCTCACGGACCGTGCCCAGCGGCAGCACGCTGACGGTCATCAACAAGAATCCGAGCAGGAAGGCGTGACCGTAGCCGCCGGGGAAGCCGCCGCGCGGGCCGGACAGCAGCCCGCGCAGCAGACGCTCCATCCCCAGGCCCAGCAGGCCGCCCAGTCCCCCGGCGTAGCCGAACAGCCTGCCCCGCCAGTGCGCCGGAACGCACTTCCCCACCACCACCCAGTACGCGGGCTGGTTCAGGCCCATCATCAGGGCGTGGACGCCGATGCAGCCGAACGTTATCCAGATCAGCCAGTGGGGATGTGTCAAGCCCCAGAGCAGCGTCAGGACGCCCAGCGGGACCAGCGCGAGGCGCTCCAGCAGCGCGATGCCGAACAGATACCCCCGCGCCCGCCGCAGGCGGCTGACATACCCCGCCATCCACAGGCCCGGCGTGAAGATCAGCAAGTTGTAGAGGGCGGGCAGCGCCCCCACAGCGACGTTGCCTGCGCCCAGATGCCGCAGGAACAGCGGCAGGATGGTCGCCGTGGAGATCAGCGCCGCCCCCAGGGGCCAGCCGACGGCGTCTATCAGACAGGCCGCGAAGTTCCACTGCTTGTCGGCCCGCGTCATGCTTGCTCCCGGCGGGGCCGACACAGCAGGGCCTGGTGTCCGGGGCCGTCGGCGGCCCGCGTCAGCACGACGGTGAGGCTTTCCGGCCCGCGCAGCGTGAGTTCCCGGCGCAGGGCGTCCGGCTCCTGCGGGAAGCCGCGCTTCTTGATAACAACGGAGCCGACCGAGCGCCGCGTGAGCGCATCTTGGAGGCGTCGCCGCGAATACAGGAATCGTTCCAGCACGTCGTAGGCCGTGGCGAAGGGCGTGGGAACGCACTCCTCCCCGATAAGGTAGGCGATCCGTGGCGCGACGAGTTTCGCCGCCAGGCGGCCCGCCAGGGTCGCCACGCCGTGCGCGCGAATCACGGCGGGGTCCGGCTCGTACAGCACCTGCCCGCCCGTGGGGGCGGCGACATCGGCGACGGCGTCGGGGTCGGCTTCCAAAGCACGGTCGCCCGCGTCCGTTAACAGTACCGCCAGCGTCCCACGCCCCGACCGAAGCGCCCCGGCCCAGAGCAGGGCCTCTTTGCACTCGCCGCCGTCGGAGACGAACTCCAGATCAGCCTCGTATTCGGCGGCCAGGGCGTGTTCGACGGCCGGAGCCAGCTTGACGCCCACCGGTCTCCCCTCCCACCGGCGCATCAGGGACAGGGGCGGCAGGTAGTCCTCCGGGTCGTGGGCGCGTCCGCGTGTTTTCCCGTCGCCGGGCCGCCGGGCCGGGTCGAACCAGATGGCCTCGGCGGCGTCCACGTTCTCCGAGGTCACGTCCGCCGCCATGACCGTGATCCGCCCGTCCAGTCCCAGCGCCCGCGCGTTGGCCTCCGCGAAGAGCGCCCGCGTGGGGTCGCGCTCATACAGCGTCACGCGCAGGCCGCGCCGGGCGAAGGCCAGGGCGTCGCCGCCGATGCCGCCGCACACGTCGGCCACCGTGCCGACTCCTGCTTCGGCGAAGCGCCGGGCATGGTAGGCCGCCGCACGGGCCGAGGACGCCTGTTCCAGAGCCTCGCGCACGAAGAACATCCGGGCGGCGTCCGCGCCGAACTTGGTCTGGCCGCGCGCCCGCCCCTCGGCCACCTCCCACGCCGCCGCCGCCCGCTCCGGCGCGGCGCGCTTGCGCAGGCGGTTCAGGGCCACGGTCACGTCCGCCCGTTCTTCGCGGAGTTCAACTGCCGCCTGGAGCAAAGGCCGCCCGTCGTCCGTCAGCAGCCACCGGGCCGAGTCTTCCGTCATGGTGATGATTATAGCACCGCCCGTAGTCTTACGGGGTATACTTTGGGGAGAGACAAACACATGGTCGTCACGGTTCTGCTGGTCCTGTTCGGCGTCCCCGCCATCGTCCTCCTGGCGCGGACGGCCTGGCGGCGGGCGCGCGCCCTCTCCGGGCGCATCGCCGAGGTGCAGGAGGAAATGGCGCGCGACCCGCGCCCGCCCTTCGCCGCCCTGGCCGATCTGATGCAGGAACAGGGGCAGGAGCGGGAGCCGCGCGACCGGGGAAAGTGAACGCATGGCCAAGGGCCTGACGGACCGCCAGCAGGAAGTCTTCAACTACATCCTCGGCTACATTGAGACGCAGGGCTATCCGCCCACGATCCGCGAGATGCAGGAGGGCCTGGGCATCGGCTCCCTGCGCGGCGTCACCATCCACCTGGACGCCCTGCAAAAGAAGGGCTTCATCGAGCGGTTCTCCGGCAAGGACGGCCCGCCCCGGCAGGCGCGCGGCATCCGCATCCTGGCCCGCCTGACGCCGCGCGCCGAGGACGCCGACAACAGCCTGCTGCGCCTGCCCCTGGTCGGCACCATCGCGGCGGGCCGCCCGCTGCTGGCGAACCAGAACATCGAGGACCTGATTCCCGTCCCGGCCCGCCTGTTGCGCGGAACCCCGGACGCCTTCCTGCTGCGCGTCAAGGGCGACAGCATGACGGGCGCGCACATCCTGGAGGGCGACCTGGTCATCATCCAGCCGCAGGAGACCGCCGAGAGCGGCGACATCGTGGCCGCCCGTATCGGCGATGAGGCCACCGTGAAACGCTTCCACCGCCACGGCAACCGCCTGGAGCTGGAGGCCCAGAACCCCAACTACGCCCCCATCCCTTTAAGAAAATCCGACAACGCCGCCATCATCGGCAAGGTCATCGGACTGCTGCGGGGGTACTGAATATCATGTCCATCGCTCCGAAGGGGAAGGAGACACCGTGACAGACTCGACGCCGAATCCGATTGAGCCGCATGAGCCGCAGACGGAGGCCGAATATGAGGCAGCCGTTGACGAGTTGCTGGCGCAGCTGCGGCGGATGCAGGCGCCAAGCGCGCCCGATGAGGAACGCAGAGGTGACGTTCTTCTCCAACAGGTCCGGGAGATGAGGCAGGAGTTGCGTCAGGTCGCCCAGGCGGTCCAGCAGATGCAAGCCGAAATGCTCCACGCCCGCGACATGGCCGCCCGTGAGCGCGAACACTTGCTCCTGCGCATGGAGAATCTTTTGCTGCGCTCCGAGCGCCGAACGCCGCCTGATAATACGCCTGAACCGCCCAAGTTTTAGGACCTCATTTTCATCTCTTGACCCTCTATGAAAATTACCGACCCACAAGTTTCCTATCCCCGCGCCGACGATGAGACGGAGGCGAAGGCCGCCGAGTCGAAGGCGGGCTACATCCGCGAGTACATCAGCGGCATTCAGGTCAAGGCCACGCCCGAAGAGGTGGAGGCCGTACAGATTTACGCCAAGCGGCTGGTCGAAGACTACGGCTACGCCAAAGAGCAGATACAGACGCGGCCCCAGTTCAGGGTCCGTAAATCGCCATCGGACGAGGAGAAGTCCTATCCCATCGACATCGCTGTCTTCAAAGACAACGCCAAGACTGAGGACAACGTCTTCCTGATTGTCGAGTGCAAGAAAAAGACTCGCAAGGACGGCGTGGCTCAACTGAAGCTCTACATGGACATGAGCCGGGCCGAGATCGGCGTCTGGTTCAACGGCGAGGACCACCACTACCTCCGCAAAATCTACCAGAAGAACGGCGGCATCGCCTACAAAGAATTGCCGGCCATCCCGCGTCAGGGCCAGCGCATTGAAGACATCGGGATGTTCTCCCGCAAGGACCTGAAGCGCCCGTCCAACCTCAAGGCCGTCTTCCGGGACATCCGCAACCACTTGGCGGGCAACACGACGGGGATGACCCGCGACGAGGCGTTCGCGCAGGAGATCATCAACATCCTCTTCTGCAAAATCTACGACGAGCTCAACACCGGCTGGGAGGAGACCGTCACCTTCCGCAGCGGCATTGACGAGGACCCGCAGGCGGTCAAGGAGCGCCTCACCGACTTATTTGAACATAAGGTCAAGTCCGAGTATTCGGACGTCTTCTCCGAGCGCGACGGCATCAACCTGGACGCCGACAGCCTGGTGTACGTCGTCGGCGAGTTGCAGAACTACTGCATCGTGGAGGCCGACCGGGACGCGGTCGGCGACGCCTTCGAGGTCTTCATCGGCCCGGCCCTGCGCGGCGGCGAGGGGCAGTTCTTCACCCCGCGCAACGTCGTCAAGATGGTCATTGACATCCTGGACCCGCAGCCGGGGCAGATGATCATGGACCCGGCCTGCGGCTCCGGCGGCTTCCTCATCATGGCCCTGGAACACGTCTGGCGGCAGTTGGAGGCGGACGCGCCGAAGATGGGCTGGAACGCCCTTCAGTTGGACCGCAAGAAGCGCGACATCGCCTCCAAATGTTTCCGGGGGCTGGACAAAGACTCGTTCCTCGCCAAAGTCACCAAAGCCTACATGGCGATCATCGGCGACGGGCGCGGCGGCGTCTTCTGTGAGAACAGCCTGCTGCCGCCCGCCGAGTGGAGCGCGGGCGCGCAGGACAAGATCAAACTGGGCAAGTTCGACATCATCCTGACCAACCCCCCCTTCGGCGCGAAAATCCCCATTAAGGGCGCAAGCGTTCTTTCGCAGTACGAGTTGGGCCATAAGTGGACGAAGGAAAAGACAACGGGTGAGTTGACGAAGACGGCGGCCCTGCACGAAGACCAGCCGCCGCAGGTTCTGTTTCTGGAGCGTTGCCTGCAACTGCTGAAACCGGGCGGTCGCTTGGGCATTGTGCTACCGGAAAGCGCCGTCTCTAACCCGTCATACCGACACCTCATCACCTTCGTGCTGCAAAAGACAAGGGTAAATGGAGTCGTAACTATGCCGGAGCCGCTTTTCAAAACCAGCGGCAAAGGCGGGACGCATACGAAAGTTTGCGTCCTCTTTTTGGAAAAGGGACACCAAAGTGAGCCGTATAAGAACGTATCTCAAAACGGTGGCCTGAGCCTCCGCTGCCTGTGAGCCGATAATGGCGGCATGATGCCACCGACTGAAGCTCCGAAAGACGTGATTGAACCCGCCGCGCCAAAGGCCGGGCCGAAGAAGGCGTTGCCGACGATCTGGAACGTGCCCGACCCGCTCTGGGGGCTGATCGAGAAGGTCCTGGCCGTCTACGACCCGCCTCAGAAGACCGGACGCAAGCGTGCCGACCCGCGCAAGTGCTTCGACGGCGTGATCTTCCGGATGCGCACCGGCTGCCAGTGGAACCATCTGCCCAAGGAGTTCGGTGACGACAGCAGCGTCTACCGCGCCTTCGCCCGCTGGGAGAAGAAGGCTATCTTCGACATCCTATGGGCCATCCTGCTGACCAAGTGCGACGACCTGCAGGGCGTGGACTGGCAGTGGCAGGCCGCCGACGGCTGCCTGGGCAAAGCGCGCGGCGTCCCTGGCAGCGGGGTCGGCAAAAGGGGGCACAAGACGAGTGCGTCGGCCCCAGCCCCGTCGACCGCGGCAAGTCGGGCGTCAAGAAGAGCCTGCTGGTCGAGGGCGGCGGCCGGCCCCTCGCTGCGGCCATCGGCGGGGCCAACGTCCCCGACAGCAAACTGCTGAAGGCCACGCTGGAGGCCGTCGTCGTGGAGAGGCCCGCGCCGACCGAGCAGGAGCCGCAGCACCTGTGCCTGGACAGAGGCTACGACAACGCGCCCGCTGAGGCGGTCGTGGCGGAGGCGGGGTACGTGCCCCACATCACCCCAATAAAGCCCCGGCGCATCGGCGAGGAGAAGCTCGACGAGCAGCGGGAGAAGACGCACCCGGCCCGCCGCTGGGTGGTGGAGCGCACCTTCGCCTGGCTGGCCGGCTGCCGCGCGATCCTGGTGCGCTATGACAAGCTGGCCGAGCGGTACCTGGCCCTGGTTAAGCTGGCGTCAGCCTTGCTCTGGTTCCGACGCTGGTACGAGCTTGACCCGACGCTCGCGTTTTGAGATACATTCTAAGGTGTTCATGTCGGATGTCAAATGGTGCGGACACGACTCGCGCGGGAATCCGACACTCCGCAAATCGGCAGATGGGGAGACTGTGACACTAGATGATGTGCCGTTAGTTGCTGAACGATTCCACAGCCTTACCGGTGGAGCATCAGGGACCCAAACACATCTCGGCTTCCTGCTCCCCTCCAATAAGATTTCCAACAAAGTGTTCGTCCCCAAATACTACGATCCTGATTTAGACGAATATCTTGCAAAATTAGGGGAGACGCATTCACTTGTCACCGTCGGCTCTCTGGTAGAACAACAGGCTCTTTCCATTGCCACCGGCGCGGAAATCGGCAAGATGGCTTACGGCACGGGACGCATCCCTTTCGTTCGCACCTCGGACATTTCCAACTGGGAGATCAAGGCGGACTTCAAGCACGGAGTCAGCGAGGAAATCTACCAAGCGGAAAAGGGCAAGGCAGACGTTCAGGCGGGCGATATTTTGATGGTGCGCGATGGGACCTACTTGATTGGGACAACGGCAATCGTGACGGAGAGTGATCTGCCGATGTTGTTCCAAAGCCATCTGTACCGCCTCCGTGTGAAGAAGCCGGATGTCATTGATCCCTGGCTAATGTTTGCTTGCTTGAATACTGCCGTCGTTCGCCGTCAAGTCAAATCCAAGCAATTCACGCAAGACATCATTGACACTCTGGGTAACAGGGTCTTGGAAATTGTTCTGCCCGTACCGAAGAACGCTGAAGCGCAGCGCCGCATCGCAGAAGATACCCGCAAGACGGTAGAAACGCGCGTTGCCTTGCGCAACCACGCAAAACAGATCGCACTGGAAGTTGAAGGCATAGAGACACTTTCGGAGGAAGACGCGGAAGTGTTGGAGGAGATTTGACGATGGCGATGCCTCAACAGTATGTTGAACACCCGGAAAGGAAACTCTGGACGGAAGATGAATACTTCGCGTTCTCGGAGACGGCCCTGGAACGTTGGGAATTCATCCCGGTCGGACCGCTGGGGCCGGACGGGAGCAGTTTGGGGCAGGTCAACCCAGTCGGCCAGCCGACGTGGGGCACCATCCGGGCCATGAGCGGCGGCTCAGATGACCATGCCGCCATCATCAGCAACATTGGGCGCACTCTCGGTAACGCGCTCGTCCCGCGCGGCTGCCGCGTCTACGGCTCGGATATGCGGGTCCACACCGGCGATGGCGAAAATACATTTCCCGATGTGGCCGTCGTCTGCGGCCCGCGCGTGTATCATCAGGGGCGGATGGACACCATCACCAACCCTGTCTTGATCGTGGAGGTGCTGTCACCCTCCACTGTCGGGTACGACCTGGGGGACAAGTTCGCGCACTACCAGACCATCCCCACGCTCACCGATTATCTGCTGGTGGCGCAGGACACGGCGCGGGCGATACTGCATTCGCGCGCCGGGGACCACTGGGAGACGCGCATCGTGGGGGGCCTGGAGGGTGCCGTTCACCTGCCGTCTGTGGGCGTGACACTGGCCTTGACCGACGTGTACGCGCTGATCGAGTTCCGCGCGCCGGGCGGGACGCAGGACGTGGAGGCCGCCTAGTCGGAGGGGTCAGCCGCCACGGCAACCGCCTGGAGCTGGAGGCCCAGAACCCCAACTACGCCCCCATCCCCCTAGGAAAATCCGACAACGCCGCCATCATCGGCCTCGTGATCGGGTTGCTGCGCGGGTACTGATCTCCGCCTTCATTCCGTGTGCTGCTGTCCAGGGAGGCATCCCAGGAACGTTTGTGCCCGCTGGAGGGGTATTCCAGGGCATGAAGCCGCTGCCTGACGACATTGACGCGGAGATCGCCCGGAACACCACGGACAAGGTGTTCCAGCGCGGCCAGGACTACTACGAGCAGGGCGCGGTGCTGTCCGTCGTGCGCCGGGGCGGTCTCTTGCAGGCCGAGGTGGAGGGCAGCGAGGATGAGCCGTACCTGGTCTCCGTCACCGTCGGCTCCGACGCCGTCAAGGGCGCCTACTGCACCTGCCCCTACATGGAAGAGTGGGACGGCTGGTGCAAGCACATCGTGGCCGCGCTGCTGTTCTGCCGGGAGAACCCCGGCGAGGTGGAAGAGCGGCCCGCCCTCACGGCCCTGCTGGACGGCCTGGACCGGAAGCAGCCCCAGGCACTGGTACAGGCCCTGGTCGCCGGAACTCCCCGGCTGGCCGGGGAAGTGGAGGCTTGGGTGGCGGGCCGCTGATAACTCCCTGAACAGTCAATCCTACGGCGTGACCTCGAAGTCGAAGCCGAGGGTGTCTTCAATGATGGGCTTGATCTGTGTCTCGACGACGGCGCGGTGGGCGGGGTGCGGGCCGTAGGCGGCGAGCGCCGCCCGGTCCGCGAGGCGGACGACCAGGGCGTGTGTGTAGCCCTGGGCGCGGCCGGAGAAGTCGGCCCCACAGGTCAGGGACAGGATGCCCGGCACACGGTCCTTCAGGCCGCGCAGGCCCTCCACGGCTCCGGCCACCTGTTCGGGCGTCGCCTCGGGCTTCCAGCGGAAGAGTACGATGTGTTCGATCATGGGTGTCATCCTTTCCCTACTCATGTCCCGCGAGGGCAGCGGCCATGGTGTCGTTGAACTTGGTAAAGAAGGCATCGTAGCCGCCGTTGGCCTCGGCGAAGCGCAGCGGCTTGACCCGCTCCACGTTGATCTCGGCGGGCGTCGGGTCCGTCTTCAGGATGTCCATGACCTCCGCGATGAACTCGCCGAGTGGCATGGCGGCGGGATCATTGGCCGAATGCTGCCCCAGCAGTTCCGTCTGCACATAGGGTGGGTCAAGTTCCAGGACCTCCACGGCGGTGTCCTTGAGCTGGTAGCGCAACGACTGCGTGTACGAGTGGATGGCGGCCTTGGTGGCATTGTAGGTCGGCGTCATGGCGAGGGGCACAAACGCCAGCCCGGAGGAGACGTTCATCACCGTGGCGCGCGGCAGCTTCAGCAGCGTCGGCAGCAGAGCCGCCGTCAGGCGGATCGGGCCGAGCAGGTTGGTCGCCACCATGGCCTCCGCATCCGTGAGAGGCTCCTTCTGATCCCGGAGATTTTCGGGCATCATGACACCGGCCATGTTGATCAGGACGTTGAGTTCGGGGAAGTCCTGCGTCAGTCGGGCGGCGAAGGAACGGACGCTGTCCGCGTCCGCCATGTCCACCGTCAGGGACTTCATGCCGGGGTTGGCGGCTACGGTCTCGTCCAGACGCCCCTGCCGGCGCCCGCTGATGATGACCTGGTTGCCCAGGGCGTGGAAGGCTTCGGCCAGGCCGCGCCCGAGGCCGGAGCCGCCGCCGGTGATCAAAATCGTGTTGCCTGTCATGTTCATGGTGTGTCTCCTTGTGATTGTGTGGTGAGTCCGGTGAGGATGAGCGCCCAGACCTCCTCGAAGGTCGCGTCAATGTCGGGGTGGGACCACTCCGGGGCGTGGGCGGGATGGTGAAAGCGCGCGGTCGCCGTCAGCACGGCCCGCGCCGTCGCCGCCGAGTCTTCTGACACCAACTCGCCCCGCGCCGCCCCTTCCCGGACGATGCGGCTGACCTGGCCCGTCAGGTGGTCCATGTGTTCCCCGACGACCTCCCGCGCCTCCGCCCCCAGCTCACAGTAGGTGGCGAACAATTCGGGGTCATCGGCGAGGAGGCGGCGCTTGATCGTGATGAGCGCCCACAGCCAGCGGTGCAGACGCTCGGCGGCCGGGGCATCTTCAGCAGCAACGGCTTCGAGCGGATCGTGGATGCGCGATAGCCAGACCCGCGTGACGGCGTCGCGCAATTCGGCCTTGCTGGCGAAGTGCCGATAGACAGTGCCGTGGCTGACACCGAGGGCACGGGCCACGTCCACGACCATGGCCTTGCTCGGCCCGTAGCGGCGCAAAACGTCTTCAGCGGCCTCCAATATGCGCTCCCGCGTCAACGCCGTTTCGTTCATGGGGTGATTATACCCTGACATATAACAAAATACAACAAGTGTCAGTTCATAATTGTCAAAAAGGCGAGTAACTCAAAATTTGCCGGACGGGGTAACATAATCGGGCAATTCGCAATGCGGGAGTCACATGAACGGCAAGACTATTGGGAGAACGGCGGCGGCGCTGACGCTGGCGGCGTTGAGCATGGGCGGGGCCGGGGCCGACGCGCCGGTCGCGCCGACGCCGGGGCAGCAGATGGCGTGGGCGCTGCACCTGTTGCAGCAGGCGCGCTACGGCGAGGCCATCGGCGCGGCGCAGGACCTGGTGACGCGGGAGCCGAACGCGGCGGCATCGTATGAGGTGCGCGGCACGCTGGCCCTGTACGTCGGCAGCCTCGCCCGCGCCCGGAGCGACTTCCAAGTGGCCGCCACCCGCGCGCCCCTTGACGCGGCGGCGCAGTACGGCGCGGCGCTGTGTGCGCTCTTCGGGCGGCGGTGGGATGCGGCGCGGGCCGACCTCGGCTTGGCTCGCCGCGCGCCCGGCCTGACGGCGGCGCAGGCCGCCGACCTGGACACGGCGGACGATTATCTGGACTTCTTGCAGGGCCACCCCGGCGCGGCTCCCGCGATCCCCTCAGACGATGCCATGCGGCAGGAACTGTCGGCCATGACGGCCCTACGCGCCGACCCTAGCACGGGAACGGCGCTGTTGACGCAGTTCCTCCAGACGCCGTCCGGCGTGCCGCAGGTGCGCGAGGACGACGGGGTGCGGGCGCTGTTCGACGCACAAACGCCGCTGGAGCCGTCCGTGGTCGAGCCGACCCTGCGGCAGAGCTACGGGGCGATGATGGGCGCGCAGATCGCGTATGCCCTGCGGCGTCACGGCCGCCTGGCCGTCATCTCCGGCACGGTGCGGCTGCAACGACCGCCGCGCCCGGCGGCATCTGCGCTTCCGGCCGTGGTCACGTTCTCCATTGACGGGCACACGGCGGCGATGCTCGACAGCGCGCCGTTCGCCTTCACTTGGGACACCACGCAGGTCGTCAACGGGCGGCACCTGATCACAGTGGAGGCCGAGGACGCGGTCGGGCACGCGCTGGACACGAAGACGCTCACGGTGGTGGTGCAGAACGCGCACCCGCTGGTCGTGGATGATGGGCGGGAGGACTTCACGGACGCCGACATCGCCGCGTCCGGGCCGCAGTTGTGGGACCTGCTGCGCCTGCGACCGGCGCGCAAGGCGGCCCAGTGGGCGCTGGCCGATGCGCTGGCTCTGCAAGGCGACCGGGCGGGGGCCGACGCGCACCGCCTGGTCGCCGCCGCGCTCGACCCCGATTACAAAGACAGCCGCCGCTACGCGGGCCTCGCGCTCGACGACACCCCGCTCACGGCCCTGCCCCACGCCTTCCGGGTGGCCTCCACGAAGGCCCTCGGCCTGTGGCGCGGGGACGCCTCGCTCAAGCAGGTCGCGCTCACCTTCGACGACGGGCCGAATCCGCAGAAGACGCCCGCCCTGCTGGACGCCTTGGATCAGGCTGGTGTGCCCGCGACGTTCTTCGTGGTCGGCGCGCGCGCGGGGGAGAATCCGGACCTGATCCGCCGCATGGCACGGATGGGCGACGACGTGGAGAACCACTCGTACACGCACCCCAACATGGACCAGGTGGACCCCATCGTCGCCGAGGAGGAGCTGCTGCGCAACTGCGTCGTCGTCCAGGCGCTCACGGGCCGCGCCCCCCGGTTCTTCCGCCCGCCGGGCGGCAACGGCGGGCCCGCCGTGGGCGCGCTGGCCCGACGGTACGGCCTGACCGAGACGTTCTGGAGCCTGGACGCCATCAGCGCCGAATACGCCGGGTCGCCCGCCGCCCTGGTGCGGTTCGTCCTCGCCCGCGTCCACCCCGGCAGCATCGTCCTGATGCACGACGCGCCGGACGCCACCATCGCGGCCATCCCCGCCCTGGCCGCCGGGCTGCGGGCGCAGGGCTATCAGTTGGTCACGCTGTCGCAGATGGCCCGGTCGGGCCGCATGGCGGCGGCCCCGGCCCTGGCCGGGCACGAATGACGGCTACCTCGGCACTTCCAGGCCGTCCAGAAGGCTCTCGATGACGCGGTCGGCGCTGACGCCCTCGATCTCCGCCTCCGGACGCAGGAGCAGGCGGTGGCGCAGGGTGGCGGGGGCGATGGCCTTGACGTCGTCGGGGATCAGGAAGTCGCGCCCGCGCATGGCGGCCAGGGCCTTGCCCACTTGCAGCAGGGCGATGGCGGCGCGCGGGCTGGCCCCCAGCACCACCTGTCGGTGTTCGCGCGTGGCCGCCACCAGGCCGGTGATGTAGCGGAACATGGCGTCCTCCACGCGCACCGCTCGGATCACGTCCCGGCATCGCTGGATGGTCTCCGTGTCCGCGACGGCCTTCACACCCGCCGCCGCCAGGTCGTTGGCGTCGAAGCCGCCGTGGTAGCGGCGCAGGATGGTCTCCTCGGCCTCCGCGCCGGGGTAGGCGACCAGCAGCTTGAGCAGAAACCGGTCCAGCTGGGCCTCCGGCAAGGGGTAGGTCCCCTCGAACTCGATGGGGTTCTGCGTGGCGAAGACCATAAAGATGTCGGACAGGTCGTAGGGGTCGCCGTCAATGGTGACGTGGCGCTCCTGCATTGCCTCCAGCAAGGCGGCCTGTGTCTTGGGCGGCGTCCGGTTGATCTCGTCGGCCAGCAGCAGGCCCGTGAAGATGGGGCCGGGCCGGAAGACGAACTCGCCCGCCTTCTGGTCATAGATGCGCATCCCGGTGATGTCCGAGGGCATCAGATCGGGGGTGAACTGGATACGCTTGAAGTCTGCGGACACGGCGGCGGCGAGGGCGCGGACGAGCAGCGTCTTGGCCGTGCCGGGGACGCCCTCCAGCAGAACGTGGCCATCGGCGAACAGCCCGGCCAGGGCGTTCTCAATGGTGACGTCCTGGCCGACGACGGCCTTGTGCATCTCGGCGGTGATGGCCTCGGCCACCCGCTGCACCTCGCCGCCGCGCGTCTGGTACGCGGGCGTCGTGGCCGTCTCGGTCATCGCGGGCGGCGGCGAGTAAAAGTTCACGGAGTCGGCGCGCGGGGCATAGTCGGCGACCCAGCCACCCAGGGCAGAACCCCCTCCGGCTCGTTCCTCGCCCCCTCCCCCTGCTCTGAGGGGGAGGCTGGGAGGGGGTTCTTCTCTTGTCACTACGGTCTCTTCTTCAGGCAATGCCCATGTCCTTTCTGACGTGCTCCATGCGGCGCACGAGGTCCAGGAGGTCGGCCTCCGTCACCTTCCCGGTATCCAAATGTCCCTCACACGCCGCGAGCAGGCCGCGCAGGCGCTGGCGGTCGGTGCGCCCGCCGCGCGCCGCCGCCGCCGCGAGCTGCTCCAGCCCCACGTCCGGGGCCAGCGCGAGCCGGGCACAGAGGTCGCGCAGGAAGCCCCGGTACAGCGTGTCCAGCGCCGTCGTGGAGGCCCCGGCGCGCTGGTACAGGCCGGCAAGCGATGTGACATACTCCGCCGTCGTGCGGCTGACGCCTTGCAGCAGCGGGACGGGGGGGCCGAAGCGCACGGCGAGGTAGCCGACACCCATCAGGGCCGCCAGCCCCAGCTGAATCAGGACCAATTGCAGCGGCCCGCCGAGCGCCCCCCAGAGGCTCCCATCATTGGACAATGCGGCGTCGCCGTGGTGGTACTCGTCAAACAAGACCGCCGCGCCGGGCGGGGCGTAGCGCGCGAGAAGGTTGGCCAAAAAGCGCGCGTTCTCGGCGCGGCCCAGATTGGCGTTGGAGGCGAACGCGCCGTCGGCGACGACATAGAGTCGGCCTTTGCCGTAGGCCTGAGTCAGCACGACGGGCCCCGCGCTGTCGCCGAACAGGGCGACGCCGGTGGGCAGCGACTGGACGATACGTGCGGGCGCGTCGCTGTGCAGGCTGAGGACGCCCTGCGTCTCCGCCGTCGGCTGCTGGGGCGCGAACTCGGTGCGGCCCGACCGGCCGCTCAGGGGGTTGACGGTGATGCCCAGCGCCTGCGCGAATGCGTCCGGCCCGTTGCTGCCGTCGGACAGGTCCGACGAGAGCAGCAGGGCGGTGTGGCCCTGCCGGAGCCAATCCTGCAACGTCACGGCGTCGGCGGCGCCCAGCGCCGTCGGGTCGGCGTCGGCCCCCTGCCCGCCGCCCGACAGCGTGGCGGCGGCGTTGACCGCCTGCGGATCCACGACCACCAGGAACGGCGCGTGGGCCTGGCCCAAGTCCCGCCAGGGCTGCCGCCAGGGCTGTGGCTTGTAGCCCTGCGCCTGCACCCAGAGGTACAGCCCCTTGCTGCCGGTCGCGCGGTCATTGTAGAGGGAAGGATCGTTCGGATTATCCGCCCCCACCTGCCGCGACTGGCTCTGATCGCGCCCCCCCAGCAGCAGCCCGCCCCCCACGAAGACCAGGAGCAGGACGACGATGGCAAAGATGTCGCGGTTAAAGCGCATGGGCGAATGGAGTCACTACAAACTGATCGCGTCGCTGAGGACCGTGACCGGCAGCCCCGGAACACGCTGAAAAATGGCATCGCTGGTGAGAAAAGGCGCGCATCCCATTGTCAGACCGGTTGCCGCATGGAGCGCGTCGGGCGTCTTCAGCCCCAGCGTCCGTAGATGAGCAGCCCGCTCCCAGACCGAAAGCGTCGTCGGAATGAGCCGCACCTCTCTCGCAGTCAGAAACGCGCGAAACAAAAGTTCCAGAGCCATGTTGCCGTCACGCATCGGCTTGACAAGGGTTTCAAGCCATGTCAGTTCACTCGTGACGATGGACAGTCGCCCCGCCTGTGCCGCCAGCCAGAGCGGAGCCAGGAACGATTGATAAGGCTCGATCTTCTCGATGGCATAGATAACACAGTTTGCGTCCACATAGACCGACCCTGCGGGTGGAAGGGTCAGCGCTCCCATGCATCGCGCTCCTCACTTACATAGGAGTCAACCGCCGCAGCGTCCTGAAACTCAAGATGTCCCGGTGCTTCTGCAAGCACATCCACCACGGAGCGTAGGGAGGTCCCGGCTTCTTTTGGGAACAGGACAATGACATCCACGGCCTGCCCCATCGGCAGTTGCGCGTCTGCCACTTCCACTTTGCCGCCGGTCTGAACGGTCGCGGTCAATCTGATTGCGGTTTGCATATTACCTCCCGTCGTGAAACGGCTGTGACACTCATGGGTGGCGACTCTCGCGCAGGGCGATGACGACCGTTCCAGCCGTCACGAAGCACAGCATCCAGACGAGGCCGTGTTGCTCCTCACGGGGCAGATCGGCCCAGAGGGCGGGCATCCCCCAGGGCGGGACCACGGCGGCACAGCACAGAAGCAGGGCGACCGACAGGCCGAAGCCGAGGCTGCGGAAGAACAGGCACCAGTTCATCGTCTATGCCCCCGCGTTTCTGACGCGACGCCGCACGACGTCGGTCAATATCTCCACGATGTCGTCCAGTGGCAGGGCGCTGGTGTCCAGGCACAGGTGGTAGTTTTTGGCGTCGTCCCAGCCCCGGCCCAGCATCTGCGCGATGAACCGACCCCGCGACTCGTCGGAGCGGACGATCATGGCGCGGGCCTGCGCCTCGTCGGCGACATGGGAGTGTTCCATGACGCGCCCGATACGGAAGCGCAGGGGGGCGTGGAGGAAGACGTTCACCGTGCCGGGGTGCGCGGGCAGCACGTGCGAGGCGGCGCGGCCCACGATCACGCAGTCCTCCCGGCCCGCGATCTCCTGCATCACCTCCGTCTCCGCCGCGAACACCTCGCGGTCGGTGAGCGCGACCGAGGACGGCGGGTGGTACAGCGCCTCCGGGGCACCGACGATGATCCCCGTCAGCATCCGTTCCCAGAAGGAGGTCCCCTTCTCCTCCCGGTCCGTCAGTTCCGCCTCGTCGCACGTCAGCTGCTGCGCGGCCCGGCTGACGATCTCGCGGTCCAGGCAGCGGATGCCCAGCGTGTCCGCCAGTCTGTGCCCCAGGTACGAGCCGCCGCAGCCGAGTTGCCGGGCCAGTGTGACCGTGATTCGCATTTCACGTCCTTTGTATGCCGTCAGTCGACAGCGGCTGCGTGCCCCTGCGCCGGAAGTGGATGATTGCTTGATACGATGACATAGCCGCGACTGATGTCGGTGTCCCAGACCGTGATCTCCCCCACCTCAGCGACGTACCCACCCGTCTCCGGGATCAGCCGTCCCACAGCGCGGACGAATTCGGCGTCCGGGCTGAGTGCGACGATCCTGCCGATGACCGCTCCTTCGTCCAGCGTCAGGTGCGGCAGGTACGGGACCAGAGACAGCAGGCCGTTGCGGTCCGTGTTCAGCCATGGTGCGGCAATGATCAGGTCAAGTTTGCCGGGGTTGTCCCTTCGTTCGAACAGGCCGAGCAGTGAGAGCGGCCCGTAAGCGTCAGCAATCGCCTGGGCCGCCTCCCGATACTTCCTCACCAGCGCGCGCGCCGTTGACGGACTCATCACAGTACCTTCAGGACCTTTCCAGTTGCCTCAGTCATGTTAAGCGCATCTGCCTTCGTCTTCGACCCAAGCGGGTCGTACCGCTGCTCCGGGTTCCATTGCAGGACGACCGACCACTCGGCCAGGATGGCGGGGTCGGTCGTGACGCGCGCCTCCACGCCGGACAGGTGCAGCAGGCGGCCCAGGTTGTGCGTCTGGAAGCTTGTGTACCCCTCGAATTCCCGCCTGTCGGACGGGTAGCCCGCCCAGCCGAGCGTCCGGCAGATGCATGACTTCAGGGCGATCTCCACGGCGTAGCCGCACAGGTAAACCGAGGCATCCGGGCTGTCACCGCTCTTGCGGTTCAGGAGCCGCGCCGCCCGCAAGTATGATCGTGCCGTCGTCACCAGTTCAGCCACCAAGATCATCTGTGGACTATTATACCCCCACCCCGGTCGGCGCGGGCTGTGTCGGCGTCGTCTGGGCGTTGGCCTGCAAAGCGTGGTACTGGGCCACGGCGTCGGCGTACTCGGACGGGCCAGCGGGGGCGAAGCCGTACCAGACGCGGTCGAAGTCGCGGGTCAGCGGCAGAAGCGCCCGGTACACGTCGTCGCGTCCCGACGCGCGCAGGGCGCGCAGGTACTCCCAGTTGGTCCGGGAGCGGTTGAAGCGCAGGACGCCGCCGGTGTCCAGCGCGATCAGTGTGGCGAGGTAGACCAGGCGGAAGGCCCGCCGGTAGTCGCCCTCCCGCGCCTGCCGCTCGGCCAGGGCGAACAGGCTGTCCGTGTCCCGCGCCTCCACCAACGCGGCCTCGGCCCCGTCGAACAGCGGCGTCGCCCGCGCGCGGGCCTGGCGGCGGGACAGCAGCTGCACCAGCACGGCGACCAACACCGCCGCCGCGCCCGCCAGCAGCACATACAACAACCCCTTGATGAACCCGAAGTTCGGGGACGGCAGGTTGACGGGGGATGCGTGGACGTGCGGCGCGTGGGGCCAGTGAATCTTGTCCCACTGGCGCGAGAGCCAGTCGGCCAGGCGGTCAATCAGCGGCGGCGGCGGGTACGGCGCGCTGGCGAACTCCGGGCGGGCGAGGACGGCATGGGCGGCCTGGACGGGATCACGCTTCCCGCTTGTGCCCGCCATGGGCGGTGTCTGGAGCGCCGCGCGGAGGGTGGCGATCTGGCGGTCCAGCGCCCGCATCTGGGCGACATCGCCCTTGCGGTCGGCGTCGGCGAGCTGACGCAGGAGCGGGCCGTTGCGGACGGGCTGCTGCGGACCGCCCATGGGGCCGACACTGCGGATGGGAGCCAGCACACGGCGCGCGACGAACGGCGGCGGCTCCCCATTCGGAATTTCGTGCGCCTGCAACACGGGGATGCGCGCTTCCAGAGCCTGCTGCACCTGATGCAAGGCGGCGTCGTACTGCGGCACGGTGGCCGCCGGGGCGCGCAGGGAGAGACACAGGCACAGCAGCAAGGCAGGGATCGGGAACAGACGGCTCACGGGCGCGGCCCCCCCATCACGGGCGGCGGGGGCGGGGCGGCGACCGGACGCACGGGGACCGGGCGCGGCGGCAGGACCGGCGCGGCGGGGGGCAGGTAGCCGTTCAGCGCCGTCAGCGGCGGGTAGCCGAGGCCGCGCGCCAGCAGGGCGACGTCGAACGCCTCCTTGCGGACGCGCAGGTCGTAGTACAGCACGGTCAGCACGCAGAAGGTGAACGGCAGCAGCAGCAGATTCGTCAGGCCCCCGCAGAGGTCGGAGACGATCCGCCGCTGCTGGTCCAGGGCCGTCACCGCCCCCAGGCCCCCGAAGAGCAGGTCCCGGCCCGGCGTCACGTTCAGGGCCAGGTCGAAGGCGTACATCAGCGGCAGACGGACGCCCAGGCCGACCACCCAGGAGATCAGGCCGAGCAGGAACAGGCAGCCGAGGACCCGGCCCGCGTAGCCGGAGACGAGCTGGTTGGAGCGCCCCAGCGCCTTGCCGAAGCTTTGGCCCTCCAGCGCGAACGTGTGCGCCGTGAAGGCGAGCAGTGTCAGCGGGACGAGGACGCCGAAGTAACAGAGGGCGAAGCCGAGCAGGGTCAGCAGGACCTGGAGAATCAGCGTCAGGGCCAGCGGCACGATGCGCCGCAGGGGCGCGCGGTAGGCCGCCCAGAGCGTTCTCGGCTCGCCCAGATAGCAGAACGAGCAGGCCCCCGCCAGCGCCGTGACTTCTACCGCCGCCGCCACGGGGTACAGCGGCGCGAAAACGGCAGGCCCGCTCAGGGTCGGGCCGAGCTGGCTCAGGGCCTGGGGCGTGGTCAGGCTGCCCAGGCCCTGCGCGACCAGACGGACCAGGCTCGGCTCGTCCGTGAAGCGCAGGGCCAGCACGGGCGCCAGGACCTGCACGGGCACGGCGACGACGACCGCGACCAGGAGCAGGTACGGGAAATTGTTCTTGTAGAGGTCAAAAGCCTCGTCGAAGATGTCGCCGAGGCCCATCGGGCGGAAACGCGGCACGGTTCTGCTCCAGAGTGAGTGGACGGAAGGGTCTCGGTTTCGGGCCGGGGTCAGCCCGCCTTGGCGACCTTGACCAGGGTGGGCCGGATCACGCGCCCGCCCATGGTGTAGCCCCGGCGCAACTCAGCGGTCACGGTCTCGTCGGGCTGGTCACTGTCCTCGTCGAGCATGACCGCCTCGTGCATGGAGGCGTCGAACTTCTCGCCCAGGGCCGGGATGGGCGCGACGCCCTGGCGGGCCAGGGTCTCGCCGAGTTTGCGGGCCATGGCCTCGACGCCGCCGATGAGCTGCTCGTAGCTCTCGGTGTTGCGCGCGGCGGCGATGGCGAGGTCGAAGTCGTCCAGCGAGGGCAGAATCTGCTGGATCAACTTCTCGTTGCCTTCCTGGATGCGGCGCTTGATGTCGTCGTCGGTACGCCGCCGGTAGTTCTGGAACTCGGCCAGCGTCCGCAGGTACTTGTCCTTGGCCTCGGCGGTCTCCCGGCGCAGTGCCTCGACGCCCTCATCCGGGGCGGCAGACGGTTCGGGGACGCGGTCCTCGACGGGCGCGTCCAGGTCAATGGGCGCGCGGTCGGGCGGCTCGTCCAGATCGTCGTCATCGGCGACGGGGATCGCGTTGGCGGCCTCAAACGAATCGTCATCGGGCGGGGTGTGGGTGGTGTCAGCCATGGGTGGGGGTCAATGTTCCTTGCCTTGCGGTCCGGGCGCACGTTCGCCGGGACCGGCGTGAATTCCTGTGACCGATTATACCCAATTCTCCGTCGGGGCGTGGCCGATTTTTTTCGGGCGCGGGCTTGACAAAATCTCCGGCGTCGGGATATAATCACTCTCGTTCCGGTCACGGACGCGCCGAACTCCGGGCGAGTGGTGAAATGGCAGACACGCCGGCCTTAGGAGCCGGTGCCGCGAGGCGTAGGAGTTCAAGTCTCCTCTCGCCCATGAAGATCGAGAACCGTGCGGGAGTAATTCAGTGGTAGAATGTCTCGTTGCCAACGAGAATGTCGCCAGTTCGAGCCTGGTCTCCCGCTCTTCAGAACAGGGCCGCCTTCATGCATGAAGGCGGCCCTTTTTGCCGTGTGAAAAAACCGGAAAGATTCAGCCTTTGCTGTCGGCTCCCGCCAAAACGTTGAGGGAGGCTTTCAGGGCGACACCATGCTGGTCTTGTCAGGGGCTTCCACGTTTGGGTTTCGAGAGAGCGGCCCGAATTGTTTGTGGCAACTTGACACGCAGAAAGTGGTGTGCGGAGTAAACGTAGTCCTCACCGGACTCATCTACGACACGAACATAACCTTCGCTCTCCCAGGTAGGCGACGGCAGCAGGCGATATATTTTGTGCAACTCCAGCGAAGCTGGATAGCCCGCGTTGTCAAT
Organism: Capsulimonadaceae bacterium; assembly: GCA_965277485.1. Lineage (GTDB taxonomy): Bacteria > Armatimonadota > Armatimonadia > Armatimonadales > Capsulimonadaceae > JAFAZD01. The sequence goes on from CBDICZ010000012.1 coordinate 128,343, forward strand.
GCAGATCGCATACGTCGACGCCCCGTTCGAGGTATTGGCGACAGAAATCTGCGCGACAGCGTCGGTCGTAAGGCTACTTGATCTTGAATTCTTTTCTGCCGATGTTTGTGGCTTCATACCAATGCACCTCTGCCTCGCGGGTCGTCCCGTTCATGAGGCGAACCAGGGCCTTTCCTTTGCGCCTAAGCCAGCGGCCACGCTCATAAACCCGGCGAAGGCGGGCGATGTCACGGATGCGGCTTCCCACGGCAATGGTTTCAACATCGCGGATCGGGCCGACGATCTCAAAGTCCATTTTACCCTTTGGTGTCGGCTCCGGTCAAAACGTTGAGGGAGGCTTTGAGGGCGGCGGCCATGCTGGTCTTGTCGGGGATTTCTTTGAGGGCCTTGTCGGCGGCGCGGCGGGCGTCGTTGCGGTTGTAGCCGAGGCCGATGAGGCCGTCCACCACGTCGTTGAAGATGTCTTCTTCGGGCGGCTTCTGCGACTTGGCTTGCAGGGCGTCCACCTTGCGCTCGAACACCAGCGCGGCCAGCTTGTCGCGCAGTTCCAAGACCAGGCGCTGGGCGGTCTTCAGGCCTAGGCCGGGGATGCGGATGAGCGTCTTGGTGTCCTCGGCGGCGACGGCGCGGGCGAGCAAATCGGCGTCCATCGCGGACAGGATGGACAGGGCGACTTTGGGGCCGATACCGGTGACGCCGAGCAGCAGCTCGAACACCTGCTGGTCGCCGGGCTGGGCGAAGCCGAACAGGGAGATGTCGTCTTCACGAATGTGCGTGTGGATGTGAAGAAACGCCGTCTCACCCACCGGCGGCAGGGCGTTCAGGGTGGTGACGGGGACGGAGACCTTGTAGCCGACGCCGCCGACATCCAGAATGAGATACGTTGCGCCCGCGTGGGTGAGGGTGCCGCGCAGAGAGGCGATCATGGGCCGATGGTCCGTGTGGGCTGGGTCAGCTCGTGGCGCAGGGCCGCGACCAATGCGTCGCGCGTGGCGTCGTCGAGCGGGTTGGTTTCCGTGGGGTCGTAGTGGTCGCCGTAGCGAGTGTCTATAAACGTCCGGCCCGCGAACTCCCGCGCCTGGGCGTAGCGCGGGAAGATGTGTAGATGGCAGTGCGGGTCCAGGTTCATGTGAAACAGGTAGTTGAAGTGGTCCGGCGCGAACAGGGCCGTCAGCGCCTCCTTTGTCTCAGCCAGGAACGCCCAGAGTGACGAAAGTTCATCAGGCGTGAGCCGGGTCACGTCGGTCTCGTGGCGGTTCAGGGCGAAGAAGACGCGGCCCAGCGTGGCCTGGTTCTCGTTGACGGCCAGGGTCCAGTAGTCGTTGTCGCGGACGACCCCGCGCGTCAGGCGGCAGAGTTGACAGTCGGGCATGGGGACGTTATACCCCAGCGCCCCCACAGTTTCGTGCCGAGCGGCTAGCGCGTCGTTTCGTCCCAGTTGAGTTGATCCACTTCGTCCTGGCGGGGCAGCGGGGCCGGGTGACGGAGCAGCCAGTCCTCGCGGCGGGCGTCACGCCGCGCCTGATTCATCATCAGGTCGCCGGTCTCCGTGATGAACGGGACACGCGCCACATCCAGCAGACGGTAATTGTCCAGGATCGGCGGGACGATGATGCGCGGAGGGGTCTGTTGAGCATGGGCCGCCGTGCCGAGCAGGGCCAGACCGGCGAGTGTCGGGAGGAGGTGTTTCATGGTAAAATATCGCCCAGGCGAATGCGTTCCTAAACATGGCACGGGTACAAGATTCGCCGGCGGACGCCGACATCGGGGGCAGGGGTCATCCGGGCATGGAAAAATCACTGGTCGTGCAGGGAAAGGGTCTGGAGGAGGCGCTGGAAAAGGGCGCAGTGCTGCTGCACTGCCCGAAGGAACGCATCGCCTACGAGATATTGCAGGAGCCGAGGCCGGCACGCGGCGACACCCCGCGCGTCCTCTGCAAGCTGCGCGTCACCCCCGTGGCGCTCGCCGCCGAGGAGATGGATGACGACGGGGCAACGCAGACCGTGGAAGAGCGGCTGCCCTGGCCGGAGTGGGACCTGGCGGTCATGCCTTCCGCCGTCTTCCTGCTGTCCCTACAGAACCTCATCGGGTTGGTCCCGCGCGTGCCTGTGTTCCCGGAACCCGCCCCGCTGCCCGACGAACACCCCGAACCCCGCCGCGAGATCGTCGGCGATGTGATCGGCGGCGGGCCGGTCCGGCACGAAGGCGACGTGCGCGTGTACGGCTGTGTCCGCAAGGGCGCGCGCATCGAGGCGGCGGGCGGCATTCAGGTCCTGGGCGACGTGGAGACGGCGTTCTTGGACGCGGGTGGGGATATCGTCATCGCCGGCGGGCTGCTCGGCACCGCCCGCAGCCGGTGCGGTGCCGTCGCCTGCAAGTTCGCCCAGGGCGCGCGGCTGGACGCCCACCGAGGCGACATCACCGTCCAGGAGTCTGCCATGCACTCGCACCTGCGGGCCGGACGGAGCGCGTTCGTCGGCGACATCCTGCTCGGCGGGACGGCCTACGCCGAACTGCTGGTGGAGGTCCGCGTCGCCGGGTCCGTCTCCCTCGTGTCGACGGCGCTGATCGCGGGCCGCAACAAGCGGCTGATGGAGGGCGTGACGGACATCAAAGAGAGAGCAACCCGACTGATCGGGGAGCTGCGCGGCCATGACGCCGTCTGCCGGGAGCTGCTGCCGCCGGAGGAGGCGGGGACGCCGCTGCCGGTGGCGGACCGACTGCGGCTGTGGCGGGCGCTGATGGCGAAGACGCGGGCCGCCGACGCCCTGGCGCAGATGTCACGCCAAAAGTCGCGCCTGTTGGGTATGATAAACGCGGACCGCTCGGCCCGCGTCTGTGTCACCGACCGCGCCTACCCGAACGTCCACATCACCGTGGACGACCTGACGATGGACCTACAAAACCTGACGCAGTTCGTGACTTTTTCCAAAGATTATGACGCGGGCGAGCTACGGATCACGCCGTACCGCTGACCTTGTTTCTTACCCATGACCGTCACCGTATTGTTCTTCGCGCATCTTCAAGACATCGCCGGGGGCCGCGAGCAGCGCGTTCCTTTGAGTGATGGAGCCGCCGTCGGCGACCTGGCCGACGCGCTGGCTCGGCAGCACCCGCAAATGAAAGACCTGCTCTCTTACGCCCGCGTCGCCGTCAACGCCGACCCCGCCGACGCCGCGACGCTGCTCCATGACGGCGACGAGATCGCCCTGATGCCACCCATGAGCGGCGGGCGGGGGAACTGACGCCATGCCGCACGTCCAACTCACCCATGACCTCCTCGACCCGCAGGCCGTCAGCCGCCGCGTGGAGGCGTCCGGCTGCGGGGCCGTGGTCCTGTTCGTCGGAACCGTGCGCGATAATGCGCTCGGCAATGAGGTCTTGTACTTGGAATATGAGGGCTACGCGCCGCTGGCCGAGAAAGAACTGACGCGCATCGCCGCCGAGGCCGAGGCGCGCTGGGGCGTCACGGTCGCCGTCGCGCACCGCCTGGGGCGCGTGGAAGTCGGCGAGGCGAGCGTCGCCGTCGCCGTCGCCTCCCCGCACCGGGCCGAGGGATTTGACGCCTGCCGCTGGGTCATGGACACGCTCAAGGCGACCGTGCCGATCTGGAAGAAAGAGTTTTTCGCGGGCGGCGCGCACTGGATCGAAGGCCCCCGCGCCGTGCCCGTGTTAGAAGCGAACGCTGCGCATGATTGACACGACACCCCGCCCCGTGATCCACGCCTCCGTGTTCCTGAGCCGGATGCGTTTGGAAGATATCGAACACGTCTCGCGCTTGGAGCGGCGCTGCTACACGCTGCCCTGGTCCTCCAGCGCCTACGTTACCGAGGTCGGCAACCCCAACGCCTACTATATTACCGCCAAGGACATCGACGGCATCCTGATGGGCTATGCCGGGATGTGGGTCATCATGGACGAGATTCACATCACCACTATCGCCGTGGACCCGGCCCGGCGCGGCCTGAAGGTCGGCGAGCGCCTGCTGCTGGACATCCTGGAAGCCGGCATCGCGCAGGGGGCGACGCGCTCCACGCTGGAGGTCCGCGAGCGCAACACCGTCGCCCACAACCTGTATTTGAAGTACGGCTTTGAAGATGTGGCCGTCCGCAAGAACTACTACAGCGACAACGGCGAGAACGCAATTATTATGTGGGCCAACGACATGACCTCGGCCGCCTACCAGGCCATGCTCCAGGATCACAAGCAGCGCCTGGGAACATTCTGACATGGCGATCCTATGCGACCGCTGGGACCGACATTCTCTGCAAGTTCAGCCGATACCGCCGAGCTTAGATGGCCCGCAGGATGCTTACGGTGTCACCGTGCGTGATAATGAAGAGGTGCTTTTCCAGCAGCAATACACGACTTACCCTGATTCCCCTGATGGGCATTGGGACGTATGGCGTCTGACACGCGCTCTCCGATCAGCTCCATCGCTTGTTGATGCCCTGACCGATTTCAACCTCTCTACTTCAGGCAACCCAAAGTTCCGCGAAGAGGTGAAACTTCATGTAGACATGGGATGGCTCTCGGTCTTGCTCTGGGGGAACACCTTCGAGCATCGGCACGGCCAGACCCAGCCGTGGCAGGAGCGGCGTTGCATTGTAGATGTTAGCCTACTGTCAGGGCCACAGTTTTCTGTGCAGGAGCAAATACTCTCACCATCTGTTCGCTTTCAATTGTTGTGTCACCCGGAGGCGGTGGCCAAATTCGGCGAGGAACTATTGAGCGAATGCCGAGAGGCATTGCTCCGGCGGCAGGAGCTAGGCATCCCAGCCCCGGCGGATGCCTACATCGACAGCGACGATTGACACATGACCATCCTCGGCATCGAAACCTCGTGTGACGAGACCTCGGCCTCCGTCGTCCATGACGGGTGCGAGATTCTTTCCAACGTGATCGCCTCGCAGATTGACCTCCATGCCAAGACGGGCGGGGTCGTGCCCGAAGTGGCCTCGCGTCAGCACGTCGAACAGATCAACGCCGTGATGGCGGAAGCCCTGGCGGAAGCGGGGATGACATTCGCGGACGTGGGGGCCGTCGCCGTCGCCAATCGGCCTGGACTGCTCGGCGCGCTGCTGGTCGGCGTCTCGGCGGCCAAGGCTCTGTCCTACGCGCTGCGCGTGCCGCTGGTCGCCGTCCATCACATTGAAGCCCATATCTACGCGAACTGGCTGGTGGACCCGGACATCGAATTCCCCGCCGTCTGCCTGGTCGCCTCCGGCGGCCACACGGAAATTTTTCTGGTGCGCGGCCACGGGGATTATCAGATATTAGGGCGCACACGGGACGACGCCGCCGGGGAGGCGTTCGACAAGTCCGCCCGGCTCCTCGGCTTCCCCTACCCCGGCGGCGTCACCCTGGACCGACTTGCCCGCGAGGGCCACGGGAACGTCTCGGCCGTCCCCTTGCCCCGTGCCGCGCTGGGGGCCGAGTCGCTGGACTTCTCGTTCAGCGGCCTGAAGACGGCCGTTCTCCACGCGACGCGCGACCCGGCGCTGCAAGCCGTGCCGAAGGCCGACTGGGCGGCGTCCATCCAGGAGGCCATCATCGAGCCGCTCGTGCAGAAGACGATGCGGGCCGCCAAAGTCCACCATGTCAGGCAAGTGTTGATGGCGGGCGGGGTCGCCGCGAATTCACGGCTGCAAGAGGCGATGCGCGACACCTGCGATGCCGCCGGGCTGTCACTCACGGTTCCCCCGGCGCGGCTCTGCACGGACAACGCCGCGATGATCGCCTGCGCCGGGTACTATCACCTGCGAGCGGGCCGGGCGGACGGGCTGGACGTGGACACCATCGCGTCCGAGCGCCTGGCCTGAGTCGCTGATAAATCACCCATGACAACGCTGTCACCGCTGCACATCCTGGACATCAGCGCCGTCGCTGTCTGCGCCGTCACGGGCACTCTGGAGGCCGGGCGGCGGCGGATGGACCTGTTCGGCGTCATGTTCGTCGCCCTGGTCGCCGCCGTGGGCGGCGGGACGGTGCGCGACCTGCTGCTCGGCTGCCGCGTCTTCTGGCTCGCCGATCAGACCTACGCCGTGGTCGCGGTCGGGGCCGCCGTCGCCGCCTTCTTCACCGCCCGGCTGGTCCGGCTCCCCGCGAACGCCTTCCTGCTGCCCGACGCCCTCGGGTTAGGACTGTTCACCGTGTTGGGGACGCAGAAGGCGCTGGCGTTCCACCTGCCCTGGTTCCTGGCGACGCTGATGGGCGTGACCACCGGCGTGGTCGGCGGCGTCCTGCGCGACGTGCTGTGCAACGAGATTCCGCTGATCTTTCGGACTCAGCTTTACGCGACGGTCTCCTGGCTCGGCGCGGTCCTGCTGATCGCCGCCCGCCTGGGCGGCCTGCCCATGGGCGCGGCGGACACCCTCGCGGTCTTCGGGATCGTCGCCTTCCGCCTCGCCGCGATCAAATGGAGCCTGCGCCTGCCCCGCTTCCGCAGCGTCCCCGATCCCGAAGTCACGGACCGGACCCAATCCCCAACACCGAGGTAACACCCTGATGACCACATCTTCACCGTCTCGACTGTCCGAACTGACACGCTACACTTACGGCACGACACGCCTGGGCGACGCTTCCCTGCCCTTCGAGGCGCGCGTCGCCGTCGCCCGCGCCGCCATGGACGCGGGACTTTCCCTGCACACGTCCGACTCCTACGGGGACGCCCTGCAAGTCCTGCGGGCGGCCTTGGACCAGGACCGGTCCCGCATCCCGACCTTCATCTACAAGATCGGCTGGAGTTCCGTCGCGCAGATTCGGGAGACCATCCAGAAACAGCTCGGCCCGTTGGGTCTGGATCATATGGCCGTCGGCCAGCTCTGCCTGGGCGACCCGCTCGCCGAGGAGTTCCGCACCGGCGGCCCCGGCTGCGCCGGACTGCGCGGTCTCAAGGAGGAGGGACTCGTCGGCCACTTCGTGCTGGAGACCTGGCCGTGGAACTCGGCGCTGATCGCCGACGCCGTGCGCGGCGGACACGCCGAGGGGCTGATTGACGGCTACATCTTCTATCTGAACCCCTTGCAGCGCTTCGCCTCGGACGCGCTCTGGGACCTGCTACGCGAGCGGAACGAAACCATCGTCGCCATGCGGACGACCAGCGGCGGGTCGCTGGCCCGGCTGCGCGAACACGGGCCGGAGTATTTGCAGTCGCGGGCGGCGCAGATGGAGCCGATCTACGCGCGGTCGGGCTGCGCGACATGGGCGGAGTTCTGCGCCCGGTTCGTCAGCGGCTTCCCGCAGGTCACGGCGACCGTCGGCGCGACCTCCCGCCCGGAGAACCTGCGGGAGTTGATCGGGGCCGTCGCCTCGGCGACGCCCCTGCCCCCGGACATCCAGGCGGAGATCGAGGCATTGCAGCGGCAGTGGGCCGAGGCGCACGACCGCCACGCCGCCCCGTGGTCCATGTGAGATGAAGTTTGCGACGCCGCACCGCTGGGACATGACGCCGGAGGAGGCCGCCGCGCAGCAGGCGGCCATGCGCGGGCTGGTGTCGCTGGAAGACGGCTTCGGGACCATCGCCCGCGTGGCGGGCGTGGATTTGTCCTATGACGAGGCGAAGAACGAGGGCTACGCCGTCGTGGTCGTGCTGTCCTACCCGGACTTTCAGGTCATCGAGGCCCGGTACGCGATGGCGACGCCGCTGATGCCCTATGTCCCCGGCCTGCTCTCGTTCCGCGAGTCGCCCGTCGCCCTGGAAGCGTTCGCGCAAATAGAAAATGTGCCCGACGTGATCTTCGTGGACGGCCAGGGCCAGGCCCACCCGCGCGGCTTCGGCATCGCCTGCCACCTCGGCGTTCTGCTGGACGTGCCCGCCGTCGGCGTCGCCAAGAGCCGCCTCTACGGCGTCTACGACGGCGACGCCATGCCGGAAGCCGTCCCCGCCTCCGTCCCGCTCTACGACCGCCCGCGCCGCCGCGTCATCGGCAGCGTCGTCCACGCCAAGCCGCGCACCAACCCGCTGTTCGTCTCCCCCGGCCACCGGGTCAGCGTGGACACGGCCACGCGCCTCGTCCTGGACTGTCTGCGCGGCTACCGCCTCCCGGAGCCGACCCGCCAGGCCCATGCTCTGATCACCGCCTACAAGAAGACGGGGGCAGGCCCCACCCCTGCGGCCCCACCGGTCCAGGAAGCGTTGGCGCTGTGACGGCGTTGTCCATCATGGCGCTGACGGCAAGGGAGTGATGGCCGCACAGAGGCAGGAGATTCCGATCCCCCCGGCGAATGACGCCCCCATGCTGACCAACGAAGACGCCTTGCAGATTTTTCGGGACGCCGGGGCGCTGCTGGAGGGGCATTTCCTGCTCGCGTCCGGCTATCACAGCGCGCAGTACCTGGAAAAATTTCAGGTCTTACAGTTCCCGAACTACGTCGAACAACTCTGCGCGGAGATCGCCGAGCGGTTCGCGGGCGATGAGGTGAACGTAGTGCTGGGGCCGACCACCGGCGGGGTCCTGCTCGCCTATGAGGTCGCCAAGAAACTTGGGACGCGCGGCATCTTCGCCGAGCGCGGCGACGACGGCCGGGGGCGCGTCCTGCGCCGGGGCTTTGAATTGCGCGAGGGAGAGCGCGTCCTGCTCGTGGACGACATCCTGACCACCGGCGGCAGCGTCCGCGACACGATTGAGGTCGTGGAGGGCTGGGGCGCGACACTGATCGGCGTCGCCGTCCTGGCCGACCGCAGCGGCGGGACCATTGACTTCGGCGTTCCCTTGGAGGCCGTCCTGACCCTGGACATCCCCAAGTACGCCCCCGACGCCCTCCCCGACTGGCTCGCCGCCATTCCCCTGACAGAGCGCGGGACGACCCACCACCTGAAAAAGCCATAGCCCTTGATGAAGACCTTACTTTGGTGTCTCGCACTACTCGCTCTGCTGCCGGCGGCGTTCGGACAGGCGACGGACGTATACCAAAATCCGCGCGCGCCGCTGGAGGCGCGGGTCGCGGACCTGTTCGGGCGGCTCACGCAGGACGAGAAGCTCAGCCTGCTTTCCGGGACTTCGTTCAGCACCAATCCCATCCCCCGCCTGGGCGTCCCGGCGATGCCGATGGCCGACGCGGGGCAGGGGGTCCGGGGCGGCCTGCCGGGGACGCTCGGACCGGCGACTCTGTTCCCGGCGGGCGTGACGATGGCATCCACCTGGGACCCCGGCCTCGTCAGCCGCATCGGTGAGGCCATCGGCACGGAAGCCCTGAACAAAGGCGACGGCGCGCAGGTCCTGCTCGGCCCCGCCGTCAACATCCAGCGGTCGCCGCTGGGCGGGCGCAACGGGGAGTATTTCAGCGAAGACCCGTACCTGGCCTCCCAACTCGCCGTGGGCTACATCCGGGGCCTGCAAAGCACGGGCTGCGCCGCCTGCATCAAGCACTTCGCCTGCAACAACGAGGAAGTGGATCGCGGCTTCGTCAACGTCAAGGTCAGCGAGCGCGCCCTGCGCGAGATCTATCTGCCCGCGTTTGAGGCCGGCGTCAAGGAAGGCCACGTCTGGACGCTGATGTCGTCCTACAATCGGATCAACGGATTCCATGCCACGGCCAACCGGTACCTGCTGACCGACGTGCTGAAACGGGGCTGGGGATTCGACGGGCTGGTGCTGTCCGACTGGGGGGCCGTGCATGAGACGGCGAGAGTCGTCAATGCCGGCAACGACCTGGAGATGCCGGGGCCGGGGCATCTGTCAGTCCCCAACCTCACCCTGGCGCTCCAGCGAGGGCAGATCACGCAGGCCGAGGTGGATGACAGCGTGCGCCGCGTCCTGCGGACGATCATCCGGGTCGGGCTGCTCGACGGCCCGCGACGGCCCGACCACAGCCTCGTCAATTCCCCGGCGCACCAGCGATTGACGTTTGAGGCCGCCTCCGAGGGCATCGTCCTCCTGAAGAATCAGGGGGGAGTCCTCCCCCTCAACAGCGCGCGCCTGCACTCCCTCGCCGTCATCGGCCCCGCCGCCGTGGGGATGCAGTACGGGGCCTCCGGCAGCCCCGGCGTCCAGCCGTTCTACTCCATCAGCCCCCTGGACGGCATCAAGAGCCGCGTGGGGCCGGGCGTCACCGTCCGATACGCACTCGGAACGGACGCCGGAGAACCCGTCCCCGCGTCCGCGCTGTCCGCCACCGGCGATGTCGGGCAGCGGGGTCTCACGGGCGAATATTTTGCCGACCGGAACCTCACCGGCACACCGACTTTCACCCGGACGGACAGCCAAATCCAGTTCGACTGGGACGCGACGGGGCCGGGGCCGGGCGTGCCGCGCACCGAATTCAGCGCCCGCTGGACCGGCACACTCGTCGCGCCCGTGAGCGGGACCTATACCCTGGCGCTGACGGCGGACGACGGCTGCCGCCTTTTTCTGGACGGCAAGGCGCTGATTGACCACTGGTTCGAGAGCGCAGGGACCACGCAGAGCGTCTCCGTGGACCTCGTCGCGGGCCGCCCCTACGCCCTGCGCATAGAATACTTTCAGGCCGCCGGGGAGGCGTATGCGCGGCTGAACTGGACGGTCCCAGGGACGCCGCGTTACCAGGACGCCGTGGCCGCCGCCGCCGCGTCCGACGTCGCCGTGGTCTGCGTAGGAACCCTGGGCACCGAGGGCGAGGGCAGCGACCGCCCCTCCATGGCCCTGCCGCAAGACCAGGACAGTTTAATTCGCGCCGTCGCCGCCGTCAACAGACACACTATCGTGGTGCTGAACAACGGCACGCCGGTCCTGATGACGGGCTGGCTCGACCAGGTGCCGGGGCTGATCGAGGCGTGGTTCCCAGGGCAGGAAGGCGGCCACGCCCTCGCCGCCCTCCTGTTCGGGGACGTGGACCCATCGGGCAAGCTGCCGACGACGCTGGGCGCGCGGCGGGAGGACTACCCGGACTACGGCCACTTCCCCGGCGTCAACGGCCAGGTGGACTACGCCGAGGGCATCTACGTCGGCTACCGGCACTTCGACCGGGCGGGCATCGCGCCGCTGTTCCCGTTCGGCTACGGCCTGTCCTACACCACCTTCCGGTACGGCGGCCTGCGGCTGTCCCGGCCCCGCCTCACGCCCGATGGGACCGTGACGGCCCGCGTGGACATCACCAACACGGGCCGCCGGGAGGGGGCGGAGGTCGTGGAGTTGTACGTCCACGACCCGCGCCCGAAGATTGACAAGCCGGTGCGCGAACTCAAGGGCTTCGGGAGGGTGGACCTGATGCCGGGGCAGACCAAGTCCGTCCTCCTGACGCTCACCCCGCGCGACCTCGCCTACTGCGACGTGCCCGGCAGGCAGTGGAGGGCCGACGCGGGCCTGTATGACATCGAGGTGGGCGCGTCCTCGCGCGACATCCGTTCGAGGACGCCGCTGCGCCTGACGGCGACGTACACCCAGGCCATCCCCGGCATGGGCCTGGACACGCTGCCCGCCCTGGGCCGCGACCTGGCCCTGAACCGCCCCGTCCTGGCCTCGTCCGTGGAGGCCCATCCCGATGTCGCGCCCGCGAACGCCGTGGACGGCAACGACGGCACACGCTGGAGTTCCCAGTTCTCCGACCCGCAGTGGATCGCCGTGGACCTCGGCAGGCCGACCCTGATCGGCCACGTCCGGCTGAACTGGGAGGACGCCTACGCCACGGCCTACGCGATCCAGGTCAGCCCGGACGGCAAGACATGGACGGACGTGTATCACACACAGGCGGGCGGCGGCGGCGTGGAGGACATCGCGTTCGCCCCAGTCACGGCGCGCTGGGTGCGGATGTATGGGACACAGCGGGCCACGCAGTTCGGCTACTCCCTGTACAGTTTTGAAGTCTACGCGCCCCGCCGGTGACAGTCCGGCAAGGAGCCTTTCCATGAGACGTTCTTCACTGCCCAATGTCTTGGCCCTGGCCGTTCTTCTGACCCCACTGCACCCCGCGCAGGCTCAGACAAGTGCCGTGCCCACGCTGGCACAGGCTCTGGCCTTGGCGCAGCAGCCGACGCAGACGCTCTACATGACGGTGGACGCCGCGAAAGTCACACTGCCCCAGGGCGCTGCCCCGCCCCCCGCCGACTCCCACGTGCCGCAGGTCGCCGAGGCCTACGGGCGACTGCGCGGGGACTATGACACCGTATCCGCCCTCGCGCCGCCGCAGATGACCGTCGTGTATTCCCCGCCCGACACGCCAAACCCCTACGACGGGATGCCGCCGGGCCAGGTGATGAAACTGCTGACGGCGACTTTCACCAAAGACCAGTGGAAGGCGTTCATGGGAACCCCCACCGGCATCGGCTACGGGGACATGGCCGGGGACGCGCAGCGACGTCTGTTCGAAGCGCTGTTCCCCGGCGGCCACCTTGTCATCGAGCGGGACAACCCGACCGGCCCCAATGACCCGAACAGCAAGCGGGACATCAGCGGCGACCCGCTGACACAGGCGCACCTGCGCCTGGGCTACATGGTCAGCGTCGCCTTGCAGGAGGCGAACAAGCCGGACACACACGTCTTCGCCGGCGGCCCGGAGCCGGCGGACACGCCCGCGCGCTATTTCATGCTTAACGCACAGTCGGAGGATGTGGACCGGGAATACGGGGCGCAGGTCCGGGAGACGATGGATAATGTCCTCAAGCCGGGCCAACTGGACTGGGACATGCCCTCCCTCCAGTCGCTCGTGCCGCTGGGCGGCGTTCGGACCGTGGATGATTTGGTCACGCGCATCGGAGTCGCCACGCGGCTGGAACTCTACGCCGACCGGCGCTATGGGTCCCGGACCGTGACGTTCTACGGCCCCGCCAAGTCCGCCCGCGCGGACGACCTGCTGCGGGCGCTCGCGCTGTGCGTCACCGGCACCTACCGGCAAGTCGGCCCGGCCTACGTCCTGACGGACGACCTGGTCGGCATCGGGACCAAGCACGCGCAATGGAAGGCGTTTGAGGCGCGGGCGCAAGCCCTACTGCCCGGTGCGTCACTGTTCCAGGCCCCCGGTCCGACGCCGGATGTGCCCTACACCATCCAGGACATCTCCTGGGGCGACGACCCGATGGCCTTCTCGGCGGACGAGCAGAAGCGGTTCTGGACTCAGTGGCGGACCAACCCGGAGCAGGACAGCAACGGAATGATGGACCTGACCCTGCCGCTCGATCAACTCAGCCCGGTCCAGCAGGAAGTCGCCAGGCAGACGCAGCAGTACAACTCAGCCCACGGCACCAGCACGACTCTGGACGGCACGGTCATGGTCCAGGCCGAGCCGATGCTGGAGATCTCGCTGCCGACGCTGGACGGCACGATCATAGTCTTCCAGAGTTATCAGAGCCTGCTCCCCTACCCCGCCCTCAGCCCGGCGGAGCAGGCGGCGAACGCGAAGCGGATGGAGGGGCAGGACCCTGTCTTTTTCCCCGGCGCGGCCCCGGCCCCGGCGCGGCCCCTGCGCCCCCTCGTGCAGTCATTCGCGCGGCGGGCCGTGCGAATCGCGCCGACATCGCCGCAGGAGGTCACGCGCGACCTGACGGCCCTCCGGGCGCTGGGCTTCAACGAGGTTTGGCTCCAAGTCCTGCCCGACGCGGACGAAAAAAGCATCGGCGCGGCGCGGCTGCTCATCACCCAGGCGGTCCGCGAAGGACGCAAGGACGGAATCGCCGTCCTGCCGGACCTGAGCCTTCTGCGCTGGGCGGACGGCACGGCGGCAGACCTGATGGACCTGGACCTGATGGGGCTGACGCCGACGCAGGCGGCCAAGGAGTCCTCCGATACCTTCCTCGATCCGAACGCACGGGACACGGTGACTCCTTTCTCACCCGAGGTGGCGCAGCGCATGACGGCCTGGGTCGGTGCGCTGGGGTCCGTCCCCGGCATCGGCGGCATGGTCTGGGAGGATGTGACGCCGCCGGGCTACCAGGCGTTCACGCCGGACGGCCCGGATGAGAGTCAAGGCGATTCGCTCGGCTTCGCCTTAGCAGGCAGGCTCGCGTACCTGCGCTACGCGCACACGGACCCGGTTGATCTGTACACCAACTATGACACGGATGAGCGGGCGCACGTCGTCGTGCCGGGCTTCAACGAAGACTTCAACCAGGAGCGAACGCTGTACGACATGTGGCGCGGACTGCGCACCCGCACGGATCAGGTCCTCGCCCAGAACCTGGCCGCCGCACTGCCGCCGCCGTTCCAAGAGGGCACGGCGCGCCTGCCGCTGATCGTCCCGCCCGCCAACTCCACCTTCTCGTCGGTCTACGGGTCGTGGGATAACCCGCTGACGCCGCTGCCGAGCGAGCAGTTCATCTCGCCGTTGGGGCCGGACGGACAGCCGCTGATGGGCGTGCCGATGACGGAGCAGATGCCGTCCCGGCTGTTTTATCATCAACTCAACGTCTACGCCGCGCCGACCGGCCCCGCGCAGCAGTGGGCGAACGCCGTGGCGGTCGCGCTCGATGCCGCGCGGCATCGAGGCGAACGGAACATCGTCCTGGGCGGGGGCAGTGATCCGGCCCTGCTGGAAGCGCTCGCGGCGCGGGAGCAGCCAAACCCTGCCGCGCCTACGGGACGGGCCACGCCATGATCGCTGTTGGGAACATCTCCAAGACCCACGGGGCCGGACGGCGCCGGACCCGACCACGCTGAGGTTCGCCGAGCGCGGCACGGCCACTGCTGCGGGCAATGTGTCAGCGCGTCTACGCTTCGTGACGGCTGTAGACCAATGGGTTAAGTTTCGTGCCGGCACGGTCGCCCGGAACGAGGCCGGGGAGCCAGCCGCGCAGATCGCTCTCCTGGTTCTTGTTCTGCGGGTCCGCGACCCGTGTGCCGTCGGCGAAGTAGATGATCGTCATCACCTCCCGCATCGCCTCCGTCGGGTTCCCCGGCGCGCTGTGGAGCGTCCATCCGGCGTGGAACGTCGCATCTCCCGCCGCCATCGCGCCATAGCTCCGCTTCTCCAAACCCCGTTCGCGGATGAACTCCGCCAGTACGGCATCCGACCTGTCGCTGATGCCCAGGTCGCCGACATAGCCCAGACTGTGAGAACCGGAGCCGAAGACCATGGAGCCGACCTGCGCGGGGATGTTCACCAGCGGCATCCACAGCGTGATGGTGTGTTCGGTGTCCAGGGGCCAGTAGTGTTGATCCTGGTGCCAGGGCGTCGGCCCGCCGCCCGGTTCCTTGAACAAGGCTTGGTCGTGGTAGATTCTCACCCCCTCCACGCCCATGAGGTCGGCGGCGATCTTGGCGAAGCGGCGGGCCTGCGTGAAGCGCCGGACGCCTTCATCGCGCGTCCAGAGGTTCATGATCTGCAGGAATGCCTTGCCGTAAGTATCACGCTCTTCGAGGGCGCGCGTCTCGGTGTTGAAGCGGTCCGCGGCGGCGCGGATGACCGGCTGGTAGGCAGTGACTTCCTCCGGCGAGGCGACGGCCCGCAGAAGAACGTGGCCGGTTTCTCGGTATTGCTCGACCAAGGCGGGAGTCACTGGGTAGTCGCTCTTCAGGTCCGGCAATGCGTCGGTGGTGGTGGCAGTCGTCATGGTTTTCTTCTCCCTACGAACGGGGCAACCGCTCCCCCACATTGTACGGCGCGACGGTTGTGATGTGAATGCACAATTCAAGTGTTTCTTGTGTTTTTGCAGTATAATCCTCGTCATGGGAGCCACGCCGAAGCCGCCGATGCGGCAAAAGGTACTGCTGGCGGACACAACGCCATCGCCTTTGGGGCAGGTGACGTTCGCAGCGCACATTCAGGACGGCCGGGGCGTCCTGCCCGCGTTCCCTTATCGCATTTACGGCAGCTACGCCCTGACCTACATCACCCAGGGCGAGGGGGCGTATCAGGACGCCAACGGGTATGCGCAGGACGTGCGATCGGGGGACGCGATCTTCGTCTTTCCCGACCTGCCGCACACCTACGGCCCTGGAGCCGGTCGGCGCTGGAGCGAACTGTACCTTGTCTTTCAGGGGCCTGTGTTCGACACGTGGCGTTCGCTGGGCCTGCTTGACCCTCACCGCCCGGTGCGCCGTCTTCTCCCGCTTGAGTCATGGGCGGCTCGGCTGGAAGAAGCCGCCGTCGTCCCGTCCTCGGCGACGCCGGCCGTCAAGGCCCATCAGGTCTGTTCTCTTCTCACCCTGCTGACGGACATCGCCTCGGACGGGGCGGAGGTTTCCACCCGCCAAGGCGATGGCTGTTGGGCCTCCCAGGCCTGCCATCTGCTGGCGCAGGAGCTGGAGACGGGCCTGACGGCGGCGGACCTGGTGCGAAGAGCGGGCCTCGCGTATGAGACGTTCCTCCGGCGGTTCACGGCGACCCTCGGCCTCACCCCCGTTCAGTACCGGGCCCAGCGGCGCATGGAAGTCGCTTGCCACCTGCTGCAATACACACCCATGACGAATTCGCAGATCGCGGAACGACTGGCCTTCAGCGACGAATACTACTTCTCGAGGCGGTTCAAGCAAACATACCTTGAGACCCCCTCTCAGTTTCGCCGACGGTCGTGTCAATGGGATACACAGACCGAGTACGCCCGGCCCATCTCAAAAAGCGAACCTGAATGATTTCAATCGAAAACATCTCCAAGACCTACGGGGGGCAGACGGCGTTGGCCCCGACGACGCTGGAGTTCGCCGAGGGGAAGACGACGGTGCTGATCGGGCCGTCGGGGTGCGGCAAGTCCACCTTGTTGAGAATCCTGGTCGGGCTGATCACGCCGGACGCCGGGACGGTGCGGCTGGACGGGCAGACGCTGACGCCCGCGAACCAAGAAACGTTGCGGCACGGCATCGGCTACGTCATCCAGGACGGCGGCCTGTTCCCCCACCTGACGGCGGAGCGCAACGTCACCCTGCTGGCCCGATTTTTGGGCAGGCCGGAGGGCGATGTCACCCGGCGCGTGGACGAACTGGCCGAGTTGGTCCAACTGCCGCGCGAGGCGCTGGCGCGCTTCCCGTCGAACCTGTCCGGGGGCCAGCGGCAGCGCGTCGGCCTGATGCGCGCCCTGATGCTGGACCCGAAGCTGCTGCTGCTGGATGAACCGCTGGGTGCGCTGGACCCGATCACGCGCTATGAGTTGCAGACGCAGTTGAAAGAAATCTTTGAACGCTTGGGCAAGACCGTGATTCTGGTCACGCACGACATGGGCGAAGCGGCCTACTTCGCCAGCGGCGAGATCGTCTTGATGCAGGCGGGGAAGATCGTCCAGCGCGGCGGACTGCAAGATTTGCTGGAGCGGCCCGCCCAGCCGTATGTCTCGCAGTTCATCCGCGCCCAGCGCTCCCCGCTGGCCGATGTCCCGGAGGTGCCGGCGTGAAACAAGGACATTGGGCCTCAGTTCGGGCCGATGAACGACCCGGCATGGGTAAAGCAGCCGTCCTTTGGACGAAAGACCATCCCCTCTTCGCGCCCGGAGGGCGCTTGCACTTCCCATGCCGGGTCGTTCATCGGCCCGTCACTCTGTTGTTGCTCCTTCTGCTCACGGTGAACGCACTCGCCGCCCCCACCCTGACCGTCGGCTCTAAGCGGTTCCCGGAGTCGGAGATATTGGGCGAAGTCCTGACCCAGATGGCAAACAAAGTCGGTGAGGCGCAGGCGGCGCACAAGATGGGGCTGGGCAACACGGGCATCGTCTTCGCCGCGCTGAAGACGGGCAGCATTGACATCTACCCGGAGTACACCGGCACGATCTCCCAGGAACTGCTCCACGACACCGGGCCGGTCACGCTGGACGCCATGAACCGGCAGCTTGCGCCGATGGGCCTGGCGGCGGGCGTCCCCCTGGGCTTCAACGACGGCTACGGGCTGGCGATGCGCGAAGACCAGGCGCAACGGCTGGGTGTCAGAACGATCTCCGACCTCGCCAAGCACCCGACGCTGCGGCTGGGGCTGTCTCAGGAATTTCTCACACGCGCCGACGGCTGGCCCGGCCTCACGGCGGCCTACCATCTGCCGTTCGCCACGCCGCAGGGCTTCGACCACGGCGCGGCCTACCGGGCGCTTTCCAGCGGGCAGACCGACGTGGCCGACGTCTACACCACGGACGCCGAGATACAGCAGTACCACCTGCGCGTCTTAACGGATGACCGGCACTACTTCCCCTCCTACGACGCCGTGCTACTCTACCGGAAGGACCTGCCGCAGCGGCTGCCACGCACCTGGGCCGCGTTCCAGACGCTGAGGGGCAAGATCAGCGCGCCCCTGATGATCGCCCTGAATGCCGAGGTGAACGTCAGCCACAAGACGCCCGCCGCCGTGGCCGCCGACTTCCTGGCGGGCCGCGTCAAGGCCGGTCAGAAGGCAGCGGCGAGCCGCGTCGGCTTCTGGTCCGTTCTGTTCGGCCCCGACCTTTGGCCGGAGACGGTGCAGCACTTGTTTCTCGTGTTCGTCTCGCTGGCCCTGAGCATCCTGGCGGGTGTCCCACTGGGCATCTGGGCCGCCCGTTCCCCGGTGGCCGCCGGTCCCATCCTCAGCATCGTCGGCTTGATCCAGACCGTGCCCTCGCTCGCGCTGCTGGCGTTTCTGATTCTTGCGGTCAACCGAATCGGCACGGTCCCGACGATCATCGCCCTCTTCCTCTACTCGCTGCTGCCCATCGTCCGCAACGCCTACACGGGTCTGACGGACATCGCGCCGTCCCTGCGCGAGTCGGCGCTGGCGCTGGGGCTGCCCGCCGGGGCGCGTCTGCGGCTGGTGGAGCTGCCGCTGGCGTCGCGGGCGATCCTGGCGGGCATCAAGACCTCGGCGGTCATCAACGTCGGCACGGCGACCATCGCCGCCTTCATCGGCGCGGGCGGCTACGGCGAGCGCATCAACGAGGGGCTGCAGACGAACAACAACGACCTGTTGCTCGCCGGGGCCATCCCCGCTGCCGCCCTCGCCCTGCTCGTCCAGTTCGGATTTGAAGGGCTGGACCGCCTGCTCGTCCCGGCGGCCCTGCGCGGCAAACAGTCGCGCTGACCCTGGCGGTCCGGGGAGACTCGTGTTATAATGATCCGTCAAAGCGGATACAAACATGAGCATGACCACCGTGGAAAATTTCCTGGAAGTCGCCGCCGCCGCGTACCGACTCACGACCGATGGCGCGATCACGACGCCGACTCGCTGGCAGGCGGACCTGTACGCCCTGCTTTCGCAGCCGGAGCGGGACGCCGCCGACCTGCTGCTGACGCCCACGGGGGCGGGCAAGACGGAGGCGGTCGTCATCCCGGCGCTCGGCCTGCACCGAGGCGGCGCGCCCCGGCGGCTGTTCCACATCGGCCCCGAGGGGGCGACTCTGGACGACGCCCTGTACCGGCTTGTCCCTTACCTGCGCGCCTGGGTGATGGCGGACGAGACGCCGCGCACCCTCTGCGTGGACGCCGCCGAGGACGACAGCGACGGCAGCCAGTGCCGCCGATTCTTCCCGGACGGCACGGAAGACCCGCACGTCGTCACCAACCCCCTGGAGGCCGATGTGGACGTGATCCTGACCACGCTCCCGCGCTTCCGGTCGCTGTTCTTCGGCGCGGGCGGCGTCCACGCCCTGCCCTCGGCGCTGCCCGCGCCCGACGCCCCCCTGCGGCGCGACCTGTTCTTTTTCGACGAGGCCCACGGCTACCAGCCGGAAGCGTTCGCCCGCTTTCACCGCCTGGTGGAGTTCCTGTACGCTGAGGACTCCGATGTGATCGTCGCCTCCACGACCATGCCGCCCGCCTTCCAGGAGGAGCTATCGTTCCTGGAGCCGATCCTGACGCCCGCCGACGCCCGCCGCGCCCCCTGCCTCCTGTCCCACGTCGTGGCTTCCGACCCGCTCACAGCGATCGAGGTCCAAATCCGCCGCGCTTACTATCAAAACTCGCGCGTCATCGCCGCTTTAGATTCGCCCGCCGACGCCGAGGCGCTGTGCGCCCGCCTCGTGCCCTCCTACCCGCACAGCGTCTACGCCTACCACCCCGCCCAGCCCGCCGCCGAGCGCCGCCGCGCCTACGCCCAACTCCGTGAGCTCGAGAAGGAGGGCGAGGGCTACCTGGTAATTACCACCGGCGACGCCCTGGAAACCACAGACCTGGACGCCACCGTGCTGCTGTCCATGCCCTGCCCGCCGGAGAACCTGATCCGCCGGGCGGGCCGGTGCAACCGCCGGGACGACCTCGACGCCGGGCGATTGATTGTTGTCGGGGACACAGTCGCGCCGACCTACCGGCTGTTCCCACTGTCCCCCGACTATCTTGACGCTCTGCGCGGCCAGACCGACGCCCCCTTCGATGCTGACGTCTGGAAATCTTTTATTTAGCTCCCTTCTCGTTCAGCAACAGGTTCGACAACTCCAACGGTTTGAAGATGGATGACGGGGGAGACTTTGACAGACGAAGATTTCGCATCCAAAGCCAAAGACATCGCCACCTCTCTTTGTGGGGATGTCCCGCAGGTTACTCGGTTAAGATCAAACAGCAATCATGTGTTCCTGTTAGATTTTAGTGGCAGTCCATACAGCAAAATCATCAAAATGGGTCAGCAGCATAGCGAAGAAATGCTGCGCCGAGAGCAGCAGGTGATGATCGCGCTCCACAAGCATGGCTTTGAGGTCCCAGCCATCGAGTTCACCCAGGATGACGGCGATTTTGATCTTCCGTTCGCAATCATGCCGTTCGTTACGGGTGTTCCCATCGAACAGGTTACAGGTCTCGGACTTTCAGCCGCAGGGAATGTGTACGAGCGTCTTGGAAACTTCATGCGCCGCCTAAGCGACTCTGAGGTCTCGTCCATTCTTGGGAATCACTTGGCCGCCGAAGTCAAGCGTAATGCCGAAGAAGAATGGGCCGAGGGTTATGCGTTGCTGTCGAGCCACCGACGATGTACTCCACGATTGGCGGAGATTTATGAAAATGGTTACTCTCTGCGGCTGTGTTCCGATGGCCTACAGTCTCTCATTCATGGGGACGGTCTACAGTTAGTCGCAAACGGGATAGATACATTTTCAGTCATAGACTGGGAGGCAGCCAGTGCAGGACACCCGTTATTTGAGATCGCATATTTCCTGATGGGCCACGGCTTTTGGGCCTCTCTTCAGAGGCAAAAAGGAGTGCCGGTCTACCCGGAGTGGCGGTCACCATTGCTCGCGGGTTTCGCCGGAGCATCCGGCCTGACGACACACCAAGCCACTGAGCTTCACGTTTTGGGGGCCTCAAGTTGTATTGATGATGCTCTCGCTATGTCAGTGCTTGGCCACAGCAAAGCCGATGACTTTTTCTCCTTCATTGAAGAGGAAGACGCAGCGTTCCTCGCGGGCAGCCGTGCGGAACGCTGATCTCCGTGCCCACCCTCTGGTACCTGCGTTGAGTGCAGCCACCGCGAAATGGGTATAACCTCCGCAGAAGGCGGTCAGTGATGCGGTTCGGGTTCGCGGTGAAGGCGCTGGGGGCGGGCGGGAACATCGCCACGATCACGGAGGGGAAGGGGCTGCCGTCCAACGATGCCCGGCGGTGGCAGACGGGGCCGCACGTCCGGCAGAGCATCGCCTACGTCCGCGAGATTTTCCACTACCTGCACAAAGTTGATATTCGGATGTACCGGATGTCCTCGGACTTCGTGCCGTACCATACCCACCCCGACCTGCCGCAGTTTCACAACCAGATTGATGAGGCCGCTGAGGAACTGGCCGCGCTCGGTCAATTGGCGCGAGAGTATGACATCCGCCTCAGCCTCCACCCTTCCCAGTATATCCTGCTCAACGCCCAGGACGAGGCCATCGCCCGCAAGTCCGTCGCAGACCTGAACGCCCAGGCCGCCCTGCTGGACGCGCTCGGCTGCGGGTCGGAGGCGGTGGTGGTCACGCACGTCGGCGGCGTCTACGATGACCGTGCGGAGAGCCTGGCCCGGTTCGTCCGCCGCTGGCACACCTTGCCGGAGGCGACACGGCGACGCTTGGTGGTGGAGAACGACGACGTGAACTTCCCCCTCACGGATGTTTTGCGCATCCATGCCGAGACCGGCTGCCCTGTGGTCTTCGATAACCTGCACCACTTCTGCCTGAACCCCAAAGCCCTGCCGATGCGCGAGGCGTTTCAGTCCGCCCTCGCCACCTGGCCCGAAGGGGTGACGCCGAAGATTCATTTCTCCTCGCCGTCCACGTCCTTCGAGCCGCTGACGGAGAAGCAGAAGGGGAACACGGGGCGTGAGAAGACGGTCAACAAGTTGAGGGCACCGCGTCTGAAGGCCCACGCCGACTTCGTGGACCCGATGGAGTTCGTGCTGTTCTGGGACGCCGTCGGGGCATCTGGAGTGCGCCCGTTCGACATCATGCTGGAGGCCAAGGCCAAGGACGTGGCCCTGCTCCGGCTGCGGCGTGAGCTGGAGCGGCAGAGAGAATTCTGTCTGCCAACGGGGGACAAAGCACCAATTTTGTTGTCACAAATTCATGCAGTTCCGGGCGGCATGAGCCATAATGTGCTATAATCAGGGGTATGGTTATCGCAATGGCAGACCTGTTCGTCTCTCCCCGTCCGACAGCCTCATCGTCTCCGTTCGTACTTTCAAACCGGGAGGTGGATTTCCATGAGTAACATGCGGACTTCGATCAAGTGCAACTGCGGCCAGCGCATCATTGCGAAGGACGTCGTGCAGCACGGCTACTACCTGCGCCTCTTCGGTCCGAGCTTCGTGTACGTCAAGTTCCGGTGTTCGCGTTGCAAGAAGCTGGGCGAGCAGTTCATCAAGCAGGAGGAGTGGGAGGAAGGCATCCTCAAGGACAGCGCGGTGGAGGTCGCTCCCGAGGAGACCACGCAGTTTGCCACGCTGGGGCCGATTGACATCAACGAGGTCCTGGACTTCCACTTCGAGCTGGAAAATCTCAGCGATCTGAAGTCCCTGGAGGCGGCGCTCCCCGCGCCCGCCAAGAAGACACGCCACCGCACGACGCCGCAGGCGTGATGCGTACACAGTCAGCGCAATCGTCGGGGCCTGGCTTCGCCAGGCCCCTTTTTCACGCCCCGGCAGGAATCTCGCCCGCCCGTCCCGAACGGGGTTGACGCCATGGCCCAACAACTCACACTGGAAGAAGTCTCCCGCGTCGCGTTCCTGGCCCGCCTGGAGCTGTCTGACGCCGAGAAGCAACGACTGACCGGCGACCTGAACACAATCCTGGACCAGTTCGCGCGCCTCCAGGAGCTGGACACGGAGGGCGTCCCGCCGATGTCGCACTCGCTGCCCCTGCAGAACGTGTTCCGGGAGGACACCGTCCGCCCGTCGCTGCCGCGCGACGCCGCCGTCGCCAACGCGCCGGAGAAGCGCGACGGCAACTTCATCGTCCCGCAGATCATGGACGCGGAATGACTCATTCGCCCGCTCTTCACGCGCGCTTTTCCAATCATCATGCAACTTTACGAACTCACCGCCCACGAACTTTCTGAGAAGATCGCCGCCAAAGAAGTCTCCGCCCGCGAGGTGACGGACGCCGTGCTGGCGCGCGTCGCGTCCGTCGAGGACCGGGTAATGTCCTATGTCACCGTCACCGCCGACCGGGCGCGCGCGCAGGCCGACGCCGTGGACGCCAAGATCGCGGCGGGCGAGTCCGTCTCGCCCTTAGCGGGCATCCCGCTCGCCCTCAAAGACAACCTCTGTACCCTGGGCGTGGAAACGACCTGTTCGTCCAAAATCCTGCGCGGCTTCGTCCCGCCCTACAGCGCCACGGTGGTGGAAAGATTAGACGCCGCCGGCAGCGTGTTCGTCGGCAAGGCGAATCTTGATGAGTTCGCCATGGGAAGCTCCACGGAGAACTCCGGGCTGTTCACGACACACAACCCGTGGGACCTGGCGAGCGTCCCCGGCGGCTCTTCCGGCGGCTCGGCGGCGGCGGTGGCGGCGGGCGAGGCGGTCTGGGCGCTCGGCTCGGACACCGGCGGCTCCATCCGGCAGCCGGCGGCCTTCTGCGGCGTGGTCGGCCTTAAGCCGACGTATGGCCGCGTCAGCCGCTATGGCCTGGTCGCCTTCGCGTCGTCGCTGGACCAGATCGGCCCGCTGACCCGCGACGTGCGCGACGCCGCCCTGCTGATGAACGTCCTCGGCGGCCACGACCCGATGGACAGCACCAGCGTGGTCCGTGACGTGCCCGACTACACGCAGTCACTCACCCAGGACGTGAAGGGCATGAGGATCGGCGTCCCCCGCGAGTTCTTCGCGCAGGGCGTCGAACCCGCCATCGCCGACGCCGTCCGCGCCGCCATCGCCCTGCTGGTGTCGCTCGGCGCAACGGCGGAAGAAGTCTCCATGCCCCACGCCGAGTACGCCCTGCCGACCTACTACATCCTGGCCCCGGCGGAGGCGTCGTCCAACCTCGCCCGCTACGATGGCGTCCGCTTCGGCCACCGGACCGCACGCGCGACCTCGCACATTGACCTGTTCGAGAAGACCCGCGAGGAGGGCTTTGGCCCCGAAGTCAAGCAGCGCATCATGATCGGCACCTACGCGCTTTCGGCGGGCTACTACGACGCCTTCTACTTGAAGGCCCAGCAGGTCCGCACCCTCATCAAGCGCGACTTCGACCGGGCTTTCGAGAAGTTCGACGCCTTGATCTCCCCGACCGCACCCACCGTCGCCTTCCCCATCGGCGCACGCTCCGACGACCCTCTGGCGATGAAGCTCTCCGATGTGCTGACCATCCCCGCCAACATGGCCGGCATCCCCGCCCTCAGCCTGCCTTGCGGCTTCTCAAACGGCCTCCCCATCGGCCTCCAGCTCATGGCCCCGGCCTTCGCCGAGGAGACCCTGTTCCGTCTCGCCTCTGCCTACGAGCAGGCGACCGACTGGCACACCCGCCGCGCGTCGCTTTGAGGGAGAAGATCATGCAGAGAGTTTCAAGCGGCTTGATTGCCGCCCTTACGGTCTCAGCACTGACCGTGACAGATGCCGCCATGCCCGCCGCACACGCCCAGTCCGCCGTGGTCTCGCCCACGAAGTCAGAGCGGCTATTGGGCCCCGGCACAGACACGAGCCTGCTGCCGTCCTCCAGTCAAGTCAGCGCGGCGAGCAGCCCCGACCCCGCCGCCCCCGGCGTCCTTGTCACGATCCAGCCCGGACAGGAAGATTACCCCGGCGTCATGGTCAAACCCCTCGGGGGGCCGTGGAACTTAGCGGAGTTCGGCCATGTCGAGGCCCGCATCGTGAACACAGGCACCGGCCCCCTCTCACTCGCCCTGCGCGTGGACAATGCGGGCCGCTGGCAGGACAATCCATGGGACACGGAGACCGTCACCTTGCCACCGGGGGCAACCGACACCATCACCACGATCTTCGGGTACTCCTACGGCCGAAAGCCGGGGTATGCGCTGAAGCCGTCGGCGGTGGTGGATGTCCTGCTGTTTACGGGTAAGTCGTCTCAGGCGCAGTCGTTCCGCATCGAGTCTCTGGTGGCCGGTGGATCGTCAGGGGAGGCTCCTCCGGTCGCCCCCCAGGACGTCCGCGTCCAGCCGAAGGACGGCTTTCTGGTGGGCCCAGGCATCCCGGTACAGATCACCTCTCAGAACACGGGCGGCGCGAGGCTGGACGCGGGAGCCGTGCGGGCCGTCTTCCCGGCGGGCGGGCCGGATGGCCCGTCGGGGGCCTCCCTCAGCCCGCCGGTCGGGCGGTGGGACTTGCGTGATGATCTGGAAGTCACGGTCCGGGTACGCAACGAAGGACAGACGCCGGTGACGCCGCGTGTGCGTGTGGACAGCAATGGCGGTGCCTCCGAATGGGTAGCGGGGGCCTCATTGGCACCCGGAAGTGTGGAAGAGATCACTGTCCCCTTCGCCGGGACAGTCCCCACAGTCCTGCCTCAGAGCGGGGCGTTGGACCGGATTACCAGCGATGCCGTGTCCGCCGTGACGGTCGCGCCCGATGATGCTGCGGGCAATGGGATACCGGGAAGTGAACGGGTGCTGCGCGTCGAGACAGTACGGGCCGCACTTCCCCCACCCCCTGCTCTCCCGACGTGGCTGGGGCATCGTCCGCCGGCACCAGGGGCCTGGGTCAAGACACTGGACGACGAGTTCAACGGCGGCACCCTGAACACGTCCGTCTGGAGTGTCTCCGGGGCCAATTATTATGACAAGCTGACTCACTGGAGTCGGGACGATGTCCTGCTTGGCGGCGGGCTGGTCCGGCTCCGCTACGAAAAAAAAAGCGGGCCCGGCAATGACGACCCGGCGCAGCCGCAGACGCCCTATGCCGCTGGCTACCTGGACACTTATAACAAGTGGACCCAGTGCTACGGGTACTTCGAAGCGCGAGTGAAGCTGCCGACGGCCCCCGGACTGTGGCCCGCGTTCTGGATGATGCCCGACCGGGGCCGGGCCGCCGGACCGGAGCAGTGGAAACAGCAGGACACGGGGAACGGCGGCATGGAGTTCGACATCATGGAACACCTGACCCGCTGGGGGCCGTACCGTTACAACATCGCGATGCACTGGGACGGCTACGGGAAGGACCACAAGACAATCGGGTGTGACCGGGTCTATGTCCGGCCCGACAAGGACGGCTTCATCACCTGCGGCCTGCTGTGGACACCCGGCTCCGTGGTCTACTACTGCAACGGCCGCGAGGTGCTGCGCTGGAACAACCCGCGCATCTCGGAAGTGCCGTCCGACTTGATGTTCACCATGCCGTCGGGCGGGTGGGACAACGACCCGCTCGTTGACAGCCAACTGCCGGATGACTTTGTGGTGGACTACGTCCGTGTCTGGCAGCGCCGTGACCTGATGCCCGGCCCGCCTTCACAGAAGTAGCGCACCCGCGCCTCTGCGGGTGCAACGCGTCAGCGAAACTCCCCGCGCCCGGCTCCATGACGCCTGCGGAGATCGTCGCCCATTGGCGGCGCGAGGGTATTTTACGTGTGCCGGATGTCCGCCCGCGCGGCTCAGGAGGTGCATCGCCTCGGCGAAGCAGGGCCAGGTCGTGACCGTCGGCGGCGACAGGTGGGACAGTTGCAGGGCGCAGGCAGCGTGGCTGCGGACGGCTACAGGGTCGGCGGAGGGGCGGGGTGGGACTGGATTTGGGCGAGGAGGGCACGGGCGGCGGCGACGTGGCGACCGTGGGGAAAGCGCTGGAGGTAGGAGCGCCAGGCGGCGGCGGCCTGCGGCATCTGTCCCATCTGGGCGTAGGCACTGCCCTCGTTGAACAGGCTGTTTTCGTGGTGGGGGTCCTCGCGCTGGGCGGTCTGGTACTGAGCCAGGGCGTTCGGGAGTTGGTTGGACTGGAAGTAGTCCACGCCCAGGTCGGTGCGGTTGTCCGGGTTGTCCTCGCCGCCCGCGATGGCCTGGGTCATCAGGGCGATGGCCTGCGGCCACTGCTTCTGGTCCTCGTACCAGTAGCTCAAGACCCGGTCGGCGTCGGCGGGCAGCGCGGCGGGCGCAGTGACGGTGGGACGCGCCGCGAGATGGGGGCGCAGGGCGAGGTAAGTCAGGCCGGAGCCGAGCAGGGCGGCGATGAGGGCCGTGGCAGCCAGGGCGGCGGGACCGAGGCGATTTCCGGCGCGACGCGGCACGGGGGAGGCGTCCAGGCGAAGAGCTTTGCGGGGCATGGGCGGTCAGGCCCCCGCCGCCACGGGGGCTTTGCCGTTGGCGCGCATGGGGGCTGACGGCGGGAGCAGGGCCAGGGCTTTGGCGGCGACGGCCTCGGCGGTCAGGCCGACCTCACGGCGCAGCACCGGGACGGGGCCGTGTTCCACGAAGTGATCCGGCAGGCCGACGCGGGCCACGGGGACGGCGACGCCGTGATCGGCCAGCAGTTCCAGCACGGCGCTGCCGAAGCCGCCTTGCAGGACGCCGTCCTCCACGGTCACGACCCGGCCGCAGCGTCGGGCGGCGTCCAGGATGGCCTCTTCATCCAGGGGCTTGCAGAAGCGGGCGTTCAGGACGGTGGCGTGGATGCCGTCGGCGGCCAATTGGTCGGCGGCTTTCAGGGCGAGTTCCACGCCCGCGCCGAGCGCAATCAGGGCCACGTCGTGCCCGTCGCGCAGCGTCTCGGCCCGGCCGAGTTTGATTTCGGCCACGTCTTCCAGTTCTGGGAGAGGGGCGGAAGACCCGCGCGGGTAGCGGACGGCGATGGGGCCGTCGTTGTGGGCGAGGGCGAAGCGGGTCATGGCGCGCAGCTCGTCGGTGCTTGCCGGGGCCAGAACGACCATGTTCGGGATGCAGCGCAGGTAGGCCAAATCTAAGACGCCGTGGTGCGTCCCGCCGTCGTCGCCGACCAGCCCGGCCCGGTCCAGGAAGAACCGGACGGGAAGATTTTGCAGGGCAACGTCATGGACGATGGGGTCGAAGGCGCGCTGCAAAAACGTGGAATAGATGGCGCAGACCGGCTTGAAACCGTCGGCGGCCAGCCCGGCGGCGAAGACGACGGCGTGCTGCTCGGCGATGCCGACATCAAAAAACCGCTTCGGGTGCAGCTCTTGAAAGCGGCTCAGGCCGGTGCCGTCGGGCATGGCGGCGGTGATGGCGATGACCTTGTCGTCGGTCTCGGCGATGTCGTTCAGGGTCTCGGCGAACGCCTGCGTGTAGGAGACGCCGGATGTCTTGGCCTCCATCTTGCCGTCGTCCGGGCTGAACTGGGACAGACCGTGATAGGTCCGGCTGTCCGCCTCGGCGTAGGGGATGCCCTTGCCCTTGACGGTCAGGACGTGGACCAGCACCGGGCCTTTAAGGCGCTTGACGTGCCGGAACGTGTCCAGCAGGGCCTCGATGTTATGCCCGTCTACGGGGCCGATGTAAGTGAAGCCCATTTCTTCAAAGAGCAGGCCGGTGTGAGCAGGTGTGGCGAAATGCGTCGCCGTGTGCTTGGCGGCCTTGGCGGCTTTGTACATCGGGCCGCTGCCGACGGGCAGGCCCTTGATGACACCCTTGGCCGTGGTCTCGGCGAACTGGTACAGCGGCTGCATCCGCAGTTTGGCAAGATACGTCGCCAGCGCGCCGACGTTCTCGGCGATGGACATCTCGTTGTCATTGAGAACAACGGTGATGTCCGTGCCGTCGGCGGCGGCGTTGTTCATGCCCTCCAGGGCCAGGCCGCCGGTGAGCGCGCCGTCGCCGATCAGGGCCAGCACGGAGCCTTTGCCGCCCCGGAAGTCGCGCGCCTTGGCGAAACCCAGCGCCGCCGAGATGGAGGTGGAGGCGTGGCCCGCGCCGTACAGATCGTAGGGAGACTCGTCGCGCCGCAGGAACCCGGACAGGCCGCCGTGCTGGCGGATGGTCGGCAGACGGTCGCGCCGCCCGGTCAGAATCTTGTGGACATACGCCTGGTGGCCCACGTCCCAGATCAGCTTGTCGCGCGGGATGTCATAGACTTGGTGCAGGGCGAGGGTCAATTCGACGACGCCCAGTGACGGGGCGAGGTGTCCGCCGGTCCTGGCGACACATTCGGTGAGGTAGGCGCGAATCTCGGCGGCGAGGCCGCGCAACTGGCCGGCACTGAGGTTCTTGACATCGGCGGGGCTGTGCAGGCAGTCCAGCAGGGGTTCCATCGGCGGTACTTCTTTCTCGGACGTGCCTTATTCTACCCGCGCCGGGCGGCGGACTGTCCAGAGGGCATGGCGCATGAATACTTTGTTTCGCAAAGTAGTTTGTTGCAGTTTAGCCTAAAGCCGGGGGAGTTGTCAAGGGGAGTGGGAGCGAGGGCGCAATGAGGCGGGGAATAAACAGGGGGGGCGTGGCGGTCACGACGGGGCGGAGGATCGCCCCGTCTGGGAAAGCGTCCTTCGGACGAAAGACTAGGCCACGCAGGCCGCTCTTCGTCCGAAGGACGCCTCATTGCCGGGGCATTTCACTGCCCCGGCGGTCTGTCACTTCACCGGCGCGGTCTTGTCCAGGGCCAGGTTGATGTCCAGGACGTTGACGCGCGGCTCTCCCAGGAAGCCGAGGGAACGGCCCTCAGTATATTGGCCCACCAGGCGCATCACCTGGCCCGTGCTGAGGCCACGGGCTTTGGCGACGCGGGGGGCCTGCAAATCGGCGTTCATCACGCTGATGTCGGGGTCCAGGCCGGACGCCGAGCGGGTGACGGCGTCCACGGGCACGGGGGCATTGGGGGCCAGGCCGTTGGTTGTTCGGTACTCGGCGGCCAGGTCCTTGACGCCGTCGAAGTCGGACGGGTCCGGCTTGCCGCCGGGCAGGTTCGGCTTATGGACGCCGTTGATGAGCTTGTCGCTGGTCGGGCCGAGATTCGTCCCGCCGCTGGCGGTCGGGTCGTAGCCGCCGCCCGCCGCCGAGGGCCGGGGCTGGAAGTACTGGGGCTTGGCGAAACCTTGGGCCAGCAGGGACGAGCCGACCACCCGCCCTTGGGCGTTGGTGACCAGGCTGCCGTCGGCCTGGCGCTTGAACGCGACCTGCGAGACGCCCCACACGAGCAGGGGGTAGAGGCCGCTGACGATCAGCAGCAGTGCGATGGTGATGACGATGGACGTTGCGAGTTGTTTCAACATGGTTTTGTTTCTCCGGCGGGTCGCCCCGGATACCTCACCCGGCCCGGCGAGCCGGTCCACCCTCTCCTTCGGAAAGGAGAGGGTTAGGAACAAGCCCCTCTTACCCACGCTCCTTTCGGAAGGAGAGGGCTGGGGTGAGGTATCCGGGGTGAGGGCCGCTCTTGTGTCCCCTCAGTGCGCCGGGGCGCAGTGCAGCAGGACGACGATCCAGTCCAGCGCGTAGATGCAGGGGAACGGGGCGATGATGCCGCCGAGGCCCCAGAAAAGCAGGTTGCGGCGCAGCAACTGCGCGGCCCCCATCGGGCGGTACGGGACGCCGTGCAGCGCCACGGGAATCAGCGCGATGATGACCAGGGCGTTGAAGATGATCGCCGCCAGCACCGCCGAGTACGGCGAGTGCAGATGCATGACGTTCAAGGCCCACAGCGGCCCGTGCGCCTGGCCGGACAGCAGGTACAGCGTGGAGAACATCGCCGGGAGGATGGCGAAGTACTTCGCCACGTCGTTGGCGATGGAGAACGTCGTCAGCGCCCCCCGCGTCATCAGCAACTGCTTGCCGATCTCCACGATCTCAATCAGCTTGGTGGGGTTGGAATCTAAGTCCACCATGTTCCCAGCCTCTTTGGCCGCCTGGGTGCCGGAGTTCATGGCGACGCCGACATCGGCCTGCGCCAAGGCGGGCGCGTCGTTGGTGCCATCGCCGGTCATGGCGACCAAACGCCCCTCACCCTGTTCTTTTTTGATCAGGGCCATCTTGTCTTCGGGCTTGGCCTGGGCGAGAAAGTCGTCCACGCCCGCCTCCTGGGCGATGGCCGCGGCAGTGAGGGGGTTGTCGCCGGTAATCATCACTGTCTTGATGCCCATCTCCCGCAGGTGGTCGAAGCGCTCGCGCATGCCGCCCTTGACGATGTCCTTGAGATAAATGACACCGAGGGGCTTCTCATTGAGAACGACGGCCAGCGGCGTGCCGCCCTGCTTGGCGATGTGATCCGCGATCTCCTGCAGGGCCGTCGGGACCGCGCCGCCGCTCTGCGTCACATAATCAGCGACCGACTGGACCGCGCCCTTGCGGACGCGCGTCCCGTTCATGTTCAGGCCGGACATCCGCGTCTGGGCCGTGAATGGGATGAACTCGGCGTCGCGCTCGGACATCTCGCGCCCGCGCAGCCCGTATTTTTCTTTGGCCAGCACGACGATGGAGCGGCCTTCGGGCGTCTCGTCCGCCAGCGAAGACAACTGGGCGGCGTCGGCCAGTTCCTCGATGCTGACGCCGGGCAGGGGAATGAACTCGGCGGCCTGGCGGTTGCCTAATGTGATCGTGCCGGTCTTGTCCAGCAGCAGCACGTCCACGTCGCCCGCCGCCTCGACGGCCTTGCCGGACATGGCGAGGACGTTATACTGCATGACGCGGTCCATGCCCGCGATGCCGATGGCGGACAGCAGGCCGCCAATGGTGGTCGGAATCAAACACACCAGCAGGGCGATGAGAACCGTGATGCTGAGATGCACCTGGGCGTAGAGGCCGAACGGCAGCAGGGTCACGGTCGCCAGCAGGAAGATGATGGTCAGTCCGGCAATGAGAATGTTCAGCGCGATCTCGTTGGGCGTCTTCTGCCGCGACGCGCCTTCGACCAGGCCAATCATGCGGTCAATGAACGTTTCCCCCGGATTGGCCGTGATCTCGATCTTTATTTGATCGGAGATGACCTTGGTTCCGCCGGTGACGGCGCTTCGGTCTCCGCCCGCCTCGCGGATGACAGGGGCGGACTCGCCGGTGATGGCGGACTCATCCACGCTGGCGATGCCCTCGATGATGGTGCCGTCACTGGGGATGACGTCGCCGACCTCGCACAGCACCACGTCGCCCTTGCGCAGTGACGGCGCGGGGACCTCGTCAATGCGCCCGCCCTTGCCGATGCGTCTGGCCTTGGTGGTCGTGCGCGTCTTGCGCAGCTCGTCGGCCTGCGCCTTGCCGCGCCCCTCGGCGATGGCCTCGGCGAAGTTGGCGAACAGCACGGTGAACCAGAGCCACAGGGCGATCTGTCCGGTGAACGAGCGCTCCCAGGACCCCATGTGAATTTTGGTCAGACCGGGGGCGAAGCTCCCCAGGAAGATGAGCGTGGTGACCAGGCTGCCGACCCAGACGACAAACATCACGGGGTTCTTGGCCTCGGCGACGGGGCTGAGCTTGACGAAGGCGTCCTTGAGGGCGCGGCGCACGATGGGCGGGTCGAACAGGGGCCGCGAGCGGCTCGTGTGCCGCGTCGGCGGCGTGTCCCGTGTCGGCATATTCGGCATATTTGGTTGTTGCATGACTGCCATGATTGTTTCACTCTCCAGGCCCCGGACTGCCCACCACCTTGTTTCCTCGTTCCTCGGTCACAGGGTCCCCCCGCAACGGGAGGATCAGGAAGGGCCTCGCTTGTGATCCGCATCCTCCCGCTTCGGGAGGACCCCGCGCAGTGAGGAACGAACGGAGCAGGGTGGTGGGCAGTCCGGCGAACTCAGAACGTCTTGCCGCTGTGCATCAGGAAGTGTTCCACCACGGGCCCCAGCGAGACCGCCGGGAAGTAGGTCAGCGCGCCGACGATGATGACCACGCCCACCAAGAGGCCCGCGAACAGGGGCGTGTCGGTCGGGAACGTGCCCGGCCCCGGCGCGACGCGCTTCTTGCGGACCATGCTGCCCGCGATGGCGAGCAGCGGCACGATCATCAGGAACCGGCCCACCAGCTCCGAGACACCTTGGGTCAGATTCCAGTACGGCGTGTTGACCGAGAGGCCCGCGAAGGCGCTGCCGTTGTTGCCGGTGGTCGAGTCATAGGCGTACAGTATTTCAGAAAAGCCGTGCGGGCCACTGTTGTTGGTGTTGGCCGAGGCCAGCGCGTTGGCCGTCCCGCCGACCGTGTTCCAGTAGGCCGCCGGGTGCGGGACGTGCGCGACGCTGGCGACCGCCGTGAAGCACAGCACGTCGGCGGCCAGCACCAGCGCGGCCAGCATCGCCATCTTCACCTCATACGCTTCCACCTTCTTGCCGAGATATTCCGGGGTGCGCCCGACCATCAGGCCGGCGATGAACACGGCCAGGACGGCGTACATCAGCATCCCGTAGAGGCCCGCACCGACGCCACCGAAGATGACCTCGCCGCTCATGATGTTCGCCATCGGCACGAGGCCGCCGAGGGGCGTGTACGAGTCGTGCATGGAGTTCACCGCGCCGCAGGAGGCGTCCGTGGTCACGGTGGCGAACAGGGCCGAGCGGGCGATGCCGAACCGGACCTCCTTGCCCTCCATGTTGCCCCCGGAGTCGCCCAGCACGGAGGCGCGCGTCTCGACGCCCTGCGCGGCGATAAGGGGATTCCCCTTCGCCTCCTGCGTGTAGGCGACCGCGACGCCGAGGAACCACAGGGCCGCCATCGCGCCCCAGATCGCCCAGCCCTGACGGGTGTTGCCGACATACAGGCCGAAGGTGTAGACGATGCCGGACCCGATGAGGAAGATGCTCAGGACCTGCACGAAGTCGGTCAGCGGCGTCGGGTTCTCGAACGGGTGCGACGAGTTGGCGTTGAGCGGCCCGCCGCCGTTGGTCCCCAGCATCTTGATCGCCTCCTGCGAGGCGAACGGCCCGCCGGGGATGATCTGGGAGCCGCCTTCCACGCCCGTGACGGTCCGATAGGCGTGGAAGTTCTCGATCACGCCCTGCTGACACAGGAACAGCGCGTAGACGACGCACAACGGCAGCAGGACATACAGCGTCGCGCGGGTCATGTCCACCCAGAAGTTGCCGATGCCGGTGGCCGTCCGTCGGCCAAGACCACGCACCAGCGCGATGGCGATGGCGATGCCGGTGGCCGCCGAGAAGAAGTTGTGCGAGACCAGGCCGACCATCTGCGAGAAATAGGACATCGTGTTCTCGCCGTCATACGCCTGCCAGTTGGTATTGGTGGTGAAGGACGCCGCCGTGCCGAAGGCCAAGTCGGGCGTCATCACCGTCGCGTAGGCCGGGGCGCGCCTGGGGTCGCCGAAGTGCATGGGGTTCAGCGGCAGGTCCTGCTGGAACCTTAAGATGACGTAGGTGACGACCAGGGTGACGACGCTGAACAGCAGCATCGCCACCGTGTATGTCGTCCAGGTCATTTCTTCGGCCTCCTTGACGCCGCTCACCCGGTAGATCAGCCGTTCCACGGGCTGGAGAACGGGCGTCAGCAGAGTCCGCTGCCCCTCGAACACCTTGTACATGAAGGTGCCGAAGGGCTTGGTGAGCGCCAGGACAACGGCGATAAACAGAATGATTTGAAACCAGCCGATGACTGTCATCGTGTTTGCTCCTCAGAACTGCTCCGGCCGGATGAGAGCGTAGAGCAGATAGACGGTCAGCCCGACCGTCGCCAGACCCGCGAGCCAGAGTTCCATGGGTGTCTCCTCACAGCCGGTCACAGCCGTAGGTGTAGGCGATGGAGAGCGCGAAGAACGCAATCGTGACCGCCAGAAACCAGAAGTCCGCCATTGGTCCGTCCCCCCCTCCATCAGCCGTGCGCCAGCGCGGCCATCAGCACGACATACAGTGCCAGCGAGAACGTCAGCCGCTGCGCCAGCGGGTCGTGTATCAGTCTCATGAACGTCTCCCGTGAAAAAATTCACAAGGCTATGATATCCGGTGGCGCGTAACGACGGCGTAAAGAAGACGGGGGCGAATGTAAAGAAAGCGTAAAGGTTGATGGGAGGGGTTATTGAGAAGGTTCGTCGGCGGTACGGAACTTGTAGCCGACGCCGGGTTCGGTGACGATCAGGCGGGGGCGGGCGGGGACAGCCTCGATCTTGCGGCGCAGGTGGCCGACGTGGACGCGCAGGAGCTGGGTGTCGTCGGTGTATTCCGCGCCCCAGACGTTGGCGAGGAGGAGGCGGTGGGTGACGACCCGGTCCGCGTTCTGGGTCAGGAACCGCAGGATGTCGTACTCCAACGGCGTCAGCCGGACTTCCTCGCCGCCCTTGGTCACAAGGCGCTTCCCAAAATCCACGGTCAGGTCGCCGGTGGTGAACGTCGCTTCTTCCAGGGCCACGGGCCGCGCGCCCCGGAAGCGGCGCAGGGCGGCGCGGACGCGGGCCGTCAGCTCGTCCATGCCGAACGGCTTGGTCAGGTAGTCGTCCGCTCCCAAGTCCAAAGCCGCGACCTTCTGCCGCTCCTGGCCCAAGGCCGACAGAATCAGGATGGGAACGCTGGTCCACTCGCGCAGCCGCCGACAGACTTCCAGGCCGTCCATGCCGCCGGGCAGCATCACGTCCAGGATGACCAGGTCCGGCACGGCGGTCGTCGCCTGCCGGAGCGCCTCGTCCCCGCGCGTCGCCGTCTGCACCGCGTAACCCTGCGCGGCCAGACCCGACCGGACGGCCCGCAGTATCTCCGGCTCGTCGTCCACCACCAGGATGTTGGCTTGGTCTTTCATTGTCTACAGGGTAGTGGCTCGAATCAGTCTGAGCCTCTTGGATTGATGTCTCGTCGGTTGGCTGTACTCGCGCAGGAGCAGGCGCAAACCGTTGTCGTGCATCGCGTCGCTCTTCGAGAATCAAAGCGTCCGGACTGTCTGGTCTCGGGCGTCTGTACTTGTTGCGGCCTCTGCGCTGGAAGCGCGGTCTGCCGTTCTTGCCGTTCCTGGCGTGGCCGTTCCAGACGAGAGGTTCGCCGCCGCAGTGAGCGCAGCGTGGGACGGGGGTAAGCGTAGGCTCATCTTACCCGCTCAGAACGACTTGAGCCACTCCCGTCGTTTTTATGGCCGATGTGGCGTGCGGAGAGCATCCTGTCGCTATGCGCCCCGACAATCGTGACCGCCCTTCGGCGGTGGCTGGATCAGGAATGGTGGCGAGTGCTGTTCCCTTGCTTGCCCCGTCCGTGCCTTTGCGGGTACAATGAAGTCATCAGTTCGGCGAGTTAGAACAGGACGGTTTCTTATGGCGGACGAACAGAAGTCAACGTGGCGGACGAAGGTGGGGCTGGCGGAGATGCTCAAGGGCGGCGTCATCATGGACGTGGTCAACCCGGAGCAGGCGGTGATCGCCGAAGAGGCCGGGGCGGTCGCGGTGATGGCGCTGGAGCGCGTCCCCGCCGACATCCGGCGCGACGGCGGCGTGGCCCGGATGTCGGACCCGAAAATGATCAAGGGCATCATCAACGCCGTGACCATCCCCGTCATGGCCAAGGCGCGCATCGGCCACTTCGCCGAGGCGCAGATTTTGCAGGCGCTCGGCGTGGACTTCATTGACGAGTCCGAGGTGCTGACGCCCGCCGACGATGCTTATCACATCGCCAAGCATGACTTCAAAGTGCCGTTCGTTTGCGGCTGCCGCGATCTGGGCGAGGCCCTGCGCCGCATCGGCGAGGGCGCGGCCATGATCCGCACCAAGGGCGAGGCGGGATCGGGCAACGTCGTCGAGGCCGTGCGCCATATGCGCACCGTGCTGGGCGGCGTCCGGCGCATCCAGGCGATGCCCTTCGAAGAATTGATGACCGAGGCCAAAAATCTCGGCGCTCCGTATGAATTAGTGGTCGAACTGCACCGGACGGGCAAGCTGCCCGTGCCGAACTTCAGCGCGGGCGGCATCGCCACTCCCGCCGACGCCGCCCTGATGCGCCAGCTCGGCGCGGAGGCGGTGTTCGTCGGCTCCGGCATCTTCAAGTCCGGCGACCCGCGCCGCCGCGCCAAGGCCATTGTGGACGCCTGCACCTTCTTCGACAGGCCGGAGATTCTGGCCGAGGTCTCCGAGGACATCGGCGAGCCGATGGTCGGCATCAACATCAGCACCTTGCCGCAGGAAGAACTGATGGCGACACGCGGTTGGTAGACCAAACAAGCGAACCAAACGGCGATGTCGGCGTCTTCATTGACTGGGAGAACTTCAAGTACAGTCTCTATGAAGTGGGCCGGATGCCCAATGTCGCGGCCTTGATGCAGGCCGTGCGGGAGCGCTACGGGCGTCCGGCCCTGGCCCGCGCCTACGCGGACTGGCAGGACTACTACCACCGCAAATCGTCCGACCAGATGAATCTGTATGCCGCCGGCGTGGAACCCGTCTACGTCCCCAGCCGCCGCAGCCCCATTCACCAGGACCGTATCAAGAACAGCGTGGACGTGCGGATGAGCCTGGACTGCCTGGAGGTCAGTTTCACCCACCATCACTTGCAGACGTTCGTGCTGGTCGCCGGGGACGCCGACTTCCAGCACGTCGTCGGCGCGCTGCGGCGACGCGGGGCGCGGGTGATTATGATCGGCGTCTCCGGCAGCACGGCCCTGCGCCTGGCCGCTGTCGTGGACGGCCTGCTGTTCTACGACGTGGACATTGACAGCGCCGCGCCCTCCGCCCCGGAACCGGCGCGCGAGGAGCGCGCGGTTCCTTCGTCGCCGTCCGCACCGCCCTTAGAATTGGCCCTGCCCCCCACCCCGGCTCTGCCCGCGCCGGAGGCTCCTCAGCCCGCACCCTCCGAACCGCCCGTGGACACCGCCACGGAACACGCCTGGGCGGCGGACGGCGAGGTGATGCAGATGCGCGGCGAGTTCGCCGACATCGTGCTGACGGCGGACGACATCGAGAACAGCCACCGGGAGTACATGGGCCGCAGCCTGCTGGCCCGTTTCCTCTACAACAAGGGCCACTGGGACCCCGCCAACCTGCCCGCCCGCGCCGCGCCGCTGCAGTCGCCCTCCTGGCGCGCGTGGGAGATGCCGGAGGTCTACCGGATGCTGGATATTGCCGTGGAGAAGGGCATCCTGACGCGCACGACCTATGTGGACCCCAATGACGGCTATGAAGTTGCCGCCGTGGAGATGAACCGCGCCCACCCCTTCGTCCGCCACGTCCTCGCCACCTTTGCTCACTAAAGTAACTGATGTTACGCAAGCCGTTAGTGTTGTCGCGCCGGGGCGGACAATCGCCCCGTCTGAACAGCCCGTCCTTCGGACGAAGAGAGAGGCCAACACAAGTGCTCCTCGTCCGAAGGACGCCTTCCGAGGCGGGGCGATTGTCCGCCCCGACCAGACTGCGTAACATCAGTAAAGTAAGAAAAAGGCCGCCAGACACAAGCCGGGCGGCCCTCATCGTCTGTGGCCTGTCAGTCCTTGTACGGGTCCACGATGTCCGGCCCGGCCATGGCGACGCCCAAAGGCGTGAGCGTATGCAGGACACGGATGGAGGCGGCGTGGTGGGCCAG
The DNA here is from genome assembly GCA_965277485.1 of Capsulimonadaceae bacterium. Classification (GTDB taxonomy): domain Bacteria; phylum Armatimonadota; class Armatimonadia; order Armatimonadales; family Capsulimonadaceae; genus JAFAZD01. Next base: position 166,888 of record CBDICZ010000012.1, read on the forward strand.
GACATCGGGCAACCTTTTATAACAGTGGGGGGACTCGTCCACGCCCGCTCCACGCAGTTCCACCCCCTTGTCCCGAATCCAGTCCTGCATCATCTCGCGGCTGACCGCGCCCGGCGCGATGACCTCTCCGGTCTTGCGGTTGGTCTTGCCGCGCGCCGCCGTGCGGCTCATCACGCGGCCCGCGCCGTGGACGGTGGAGCAGAGGGAATCTGCACTCTCGTCCGAGGCGACGCCCTCCAGGATGACCGACTGGTCGCCCATGGAGCCGCCGACGAAGCCGCGCTGGCCGGGGAACGCGGGCGTCGCCCCTTTGCGGACGACCCACAGGTCGCGCCCGCCGTGCGTCTCCTTCCAAGCATAATTGTGATGGTTATGCACCTCCTCCACGATCTTGGCTCCGAGCAGCCGGGCCACCTCGGCGCAGACCCAGTCCCGGCCCGCGTAGGCGTAGCGGCCCGCGAGTTCCATGCAGGCCAGATAGTCGCCGCCCAGGGACGAGCGCACGTCCAGCACCAGCGGGTCGGCGTCCATGCCGTCCGACGCGCCGCCCGCCTCCAGGAAGAACGTGGCCGTCTTGTGGCCCAGCCCGCGCGAGCCGAAGTGGACGCCGACCCAGACCCGGTCCAGCTCGTCGGCGAAGACGTCCACATAATGATTCCCCGAGCCGATGGTGCCGAGCTGGTTCCGGGCCATCTGCTTGAGCGGCTTGACCGGGTGCATCTTCCAGGTCTCGTCGTCAAACAACTCGTGGTCCACCTCCTGCTTGTTGTTACGGCCCACGCCAAAGGACAGGTGCGACCAGATATCGTCCATGATCTTTTTGATCTTGCTCCGCACCGTCCGGGCCGGGATGTCCAGCCGCACGGCCTTGTTGCCGCAGTTGTGTACGACCATGCCGCCGGCGAGGAAGCAGTGCGCCTCATCCGCCGTGGCGATGTCATAGACCGCCGCATCCCCCGCGTCTTCCAAAGAGTGAGCCGGGACCCAGCAGATTTCATCGGTGACATCCGGCGCGAACACCTTGCCGCGCTCCGGGCGGAGCGGCCCCCGGTCGGCATAGATGGCATGATGGACGAAGCCACGCGAGACGTCGTGGGCCTCCTGGACGCGCTGAATGACTTCTTTCCAGTGCATCCCCCCGGCATGGAGACGCCGCGCCTCGGCCCGCGCCGCCTCACGCGCCTCCCGATGGTGTGCCCACTGCCAGACGAGACTGGCGACCTGCGCCGCCCGCTGTCGCTTCTGCCGGGCGTAGCAGAAGCCGACCGTCTCGAAGAAGCGGACCTGTTCCCGCGCGCCGCCTAGGAGCTGCAGGATGTAGTCTCGGCGCACACCGCGCTCAGGGCCGCTCGGCGCGATGGAGACTTCGAAGCAGAGCGAATTTAGCAGACGCCCGATAAAGCGCAAGGCGTTATCGTTCTCCCCGGACTGTTTCACCTGAAGGTTCGGGACGTACCCCCTCTGTGGGCGAGGCGTCATGCACTCGGCACTGAAGAACCCGGACACGAACTGCGCCCGCACCCAGGCGGGCATCGTGAACAGCCAGGGCATCGGCTCCGGCTCCCAAGCCTTGCGTCCTCCGGGGGAGCCCAGGAGGACAAACAGGGCATTCAGGGAACGCGACCCGACCCGCACAAGAATCTCCGTTTTGTATCCGGCCTTGCGCTGACGGCGGTAGAGGCGCGGCGCGTAGCCGAGCCGCTCGAAGTCCGCTGCCATTGCCGCCGCGTCGTCCTCGTCCGTTGTGTAGATGCCGACGTTGCCGCCGTCCGCCGAAACGTGCCCGTCCCCGCTCACGCAGCCCAGTAGGCGTACCAGGGCGGCCAGACGCGCCGGATCGGCAAAATCCAATAAGGCCGCCGCCACGATCTCTTGGGCGAAGTCGGGCAGGGCGACCCCGTGAAACCTCGGCTCCTCATAGGCCAGCCCCTGGAAGATAGGACAGGCGACGCGGTCCTCCGGCGTCAAATCTGCGGCTGCCCTCCAGCCGTTCGCGGTGAGGACGCGATGGTCGGCGGTGACTACCAATGTGCGCCCGTTGACAAGCCGCAGGCGCAGGACCGGCTTTCCGCCGTTGGCGATGTGCCCGCCGTGCCCAGAGATGGGACGCACCCGCGCCCCGTCCCAGCAGTCCAGCCGCTGCCCGACCCCGATGCCCTCAATGGGAACGGCGTAGCCGTCCGCCGTCGTGACCAGAGTTCCCGCCGCCAGGCAAGCGATATCAAATCCGATTCCCGACGGGCTGATCTTGTTCTCGTAGGCGACGACGCCGCCAATGGGGACGGCGTAGCCCTTGTGATGGTCGGCCATCAGGGCGACGTGGGCCGCGCCCTGAGAGCAGTTGGCGATCTGCAAGAAGGCCCCTTCATCCACCGGACTGCCCCAGACCGGGACGCCCGCAATGTTTTCCATCTGTCTCTCCTCCTTTCTCTCACGCGAAGTCGCGCATCAGTTGCGGCGTCGCGGCATCGAAGCCAGCAATGTCGAGAGTCCCGGCATCCTCGGGGTCGGCGATGCTGAAGCCTGCGCTCGTCATGCCGACGACGACCAGCTTGGCCGGGATGCCCATGCCCTGCCGGTAATCGCGCAGGGCCTGGACCGGGTGGATACCGCCCGCCCAGGTCTCCGAGTCCGTGTAGACGACGAAGACATCGGCGGCGACACGGTTCTTCAGTGCCCAGACCATCGGCTGCGCGCAGTCCGTGCCGCCCATGGGAATGGCGTCAACGGTCCTCAGCACATCGTCCAGCCGCTGACGCGGCGAGATCGGCACACGCACCAGGGTCGTCGAAAAGCCAACGACCTCGTGCTGCGCCTCGGTCGCCGCCGTGACCAGGGCCATGGCGGCGGACGCGACGCGCGGGGTCAGGCCGGGGATGCCGGCGATGTTCCCCCAGCCCATCGAGCCGGACACGTCCAGCGCGAGCAGCCAGCGCCGCCCTGTCGTCTCCACGTTGCCGAACGAGGCATAGAACGCCGCGTCCAGCGCGTCCACGACCTGCGCCGTCGGCGTCCAGGTGTTGCCCCCGCGCTCGCCGTGCCCCTGGGCGTAGGTCTTCAGCGCGGCCAGCACGGCGATGGGGTGGACACGCGCCTTCGTCAAGCGCGTGCCGTCTCCCAACTGTGCGACCACCTGGGCCGTCGCCTCCGAGTTGGGCACAAGTAGGCCCACGCGGGTCAGCGTCGCCAGGTTGCGGATCAGCGCCGTCATCGGCATCCGGGCCAGTAGCGCCTCCCAGACCGACGGGTCGGCGAGCCACTGTGTCGGCACGGCCTCGCGCGGCAGGTCGTACTCACGGATCAGCGCGGCGACCTCGCGGGCGCTCTCGGCCCGCTTGGCGCGCTCCGATGCCCAGACCAGACGCAACGCGACGTCCGGGTGCGGCGCGTCGCCGACACCCGGCCAGCCCTGGGTGATCCAATGGTACAGCGTCCGGTGCTGCTCGGTCACGGGGACCGGGTGCGACAGGCGCAGCAGGTCCCGGTGGCTCCAGCCGTCGCGCTGCCCGTACTTGACCGCCTGGTAGGCCAGCGCGGCGGCGTCCTGCGCGTTGTACCACCCGGCGACGGCCTGGCGCAGACCGCGCCCCCAGCCGCGCATCCCATCCACGAAGGCGGCGAAGTGGAACAGGTGCGTCCCGGTCCGCGCCACCGTCGGCAGGGCGGCGAGGGCCGCCCGGCGCGTCGCCTCGTCGCCGACAGCGGCGCAGAGTGCGAGCGCGAACAGGGCCGGGTCGTTCTTCGGCGCGCGGCCCGCCTGGGAGACGGCGGCGATCTCGCGCACCACGCGCGGCCCGTCCAGCCCGATGCAGCGCACGACGGCCTCGGCGTTCGCCCGCGTCAGCGCCTGCTCGCGGACATAGTACGTCCCGCCCTCAGCCCCCAGGACCAAGAACCGCGACAGCCGGGTCCAGTCGTCCACGGCGAATACATAGCCCCCGGCGCTGTTGGCGACCTGGGCCGTGCCGGGGATCGGCTGGGTCTGCGGCGTCCGCGTCTTGTTCCAGGCGTTCTTCAGGTAGTTCATCGTCGGCCTCCTCGCGGCCATTGTTGTCTTGCGACTGTCGCAACTAAAATTGTGGTGGAGAGCGGGACGACTCGAACGTCCGACCACGTCGTTATGAGCGATAACCGTCTGTCTGCGGCCCGCAAGCGGGCGAAGGGCGAAAGACGGAGAATTCGTGCTCTACCCCTGAGCTACACTCTCCACAAGTTGTTCAGACAAGGTGTGCCGATGGGGCTTTGCAAGATAACCCATTGGCATCGGCCCGAACGAAAAACCCCCAGCAAATCTTGGAGAGCGGCAGGGCTTGAACCTGCGTCTCGCCGTCCCAGATAACCATGCACCAACGGCCCGCGAGCGGGCGAGGGGCGGGCACGGGTACGGCCTTGCGGCCGGCGGCGCGTCCTTTCTTCTGGACGACGCTCTCCATGAGCCAGCCGGTCGGGCAAGTGGCGTCGTGGGGATGGCATTGCTGCCGCCCTAACAGGGCTCGGTTTGGAGACGGTAACCCACGAACATCGGCCCGACCGGCAAAAAACAAAGCGCCCGCTGCGTGGCTTGTGACCTCGGCAGCGGGCGCTTCAAAAAGCGTGGACTTGAGTTGTGTCGTTAACTCAGTCTTCCTCCTGCGAAGGGATGAGGGCGGCTTGGGCCTTGCTCATTCAGCCCAAACGTGGGCGTGAGCGAGCGGGCCGGTGACGCATCGGGCTGCACGTCATGGGCGGTCATCTGCCGGTCTTTGGTTATGGCGAACAAGGCGATCACAAACATACGAGCCGTCTACTCCCTTCGTCGGATTTGAAACTGGGGCGATTATACACGGGGCGGTTTACGTTTGTCAACCCCCCGATGTATTCTCCCTGAAGTTGCCCCTGAGACCACGCGGCGATGCGGCGGAGGGGTATAATGTCGGCATGAGCGCACCGATTCAGGACATTGATCTGATGCCGACGACTCTGCCTGCCCGGCGCGAGGCCCCCGCCGAGCGGGAGGAGCGCGACGCGGACACGGACGGGCCGTTCGTCGTCATCCTCTACGACTGCGACTGCCACACGTTCGAACAGGTGGAGGTGCAGCTGCAGAAGGCCACCGGATGCACCCTGGAGAAGGCCGAGGCGTTCGCCCAGGAGGTCCACACCACGGGCCGGGCGGTGGTCTACTCCGGCTCGCAGGAGAAGTGTGAGCAGGTCGCCGGCATCCTGCGTCAGATCAAGCTCCAGGTGGAGACCGACCGGGCGTGACGGAGCCGCTGCCTCGCCTCGTGACCGCGATTCCCGGCCCCCGGTCACGCGAGCTGGCCGCGCGGCTGCGACGGGTGGAGAGTCCCAACGTCACCTACCTCGCCCCGGATTTCCCTGTGTTCTGGGAGCGGGCCGAGGGCTGCCTCGTTACCGACGTGGACGGCAACACGTTCCTGGACATGACGGCGGCCTTCGGCGTGGCGAGCATCGGCCACCGACACCCGCGCGTCGTGGAGGCCGTGCGCGCCCAGTCGGAACGGCTCCTGCACGGCATGGGCGATGTCCATCCGTCCGAGGTGAAGGTCGCCCTCTGCGAGCGCATCGCCCTGTCCGTCCCCATCCCCGACGCCCAGGTGATTCTGGGTCAGAACGGCGGCGACGCCGTGGAGGCCGCGCTGAAGACGGCCATGCTCGCCACCGGCAGGCCCGGCGTCCTGGCCTTCGAGGGCGGCTATCACGGACTCACCTACGGCGCTCTGGATGTGACCGCCCGCGCCGACTTCCGCGCCCCGTTCCTGCCCCAGTTGGGCCGCTTCACCACGCACCTCCCCTACGGCTGCGACCTCGCCCTGGTCGAGAACACAATGCGTGTCGGAGACACCGGGGCGGTGCTGGCCGAGCCGATCCAGGGGCGCGGCGGCATCGTGGTCCCGCCGCCGGGCTGGCTGCCGGGCCTGCGCCGTCTGTGCGATGACTTTGGGGTACTGCTGATCCTGGACGAGATATTCACCGGCTGGGGCCGCACCGGGGACCGGTTCGCGTGTCAGCACGAAGGGGTCGTGCCGGACATCCTCTGCGTCGGCAAGGCGCTGGGCGGCGGCCTGCCGATCTCCGCCTGCGTCGCTTCCGCCCCCCTGATGGCCGCGTGGGGCGTGTCGCGGGGCGAGGCCCTGCACACCAGCACCTTCCTGGGCCACCCGCTCGCCTGCGCCGCCGCCCTCGCCGCCCTTCAGGTCATGGACGACGAGCGACTCACGGAGCGGTCTCAAGAGAGGGGGGCGGCGTTGGCAGACGGCCTGCGCGCCCTCCAGAACGAGTTCCCCCACCTCATCTCCGGTGTGCGCGGGCGCGGCCTGATGCTCGGCCTGGAGACGGCCTCGCCGTCGCTCGGCCTGTCCCTCGTCCCCCGCGCGCTGGCACAGGGACTGATCGTGCTGCCCGCCGGGGATGGTCGCGTCATCGAGTTCGTCCCGCCCCTCGTCATTTCCCCAGAGCAAGTCTCCTGGTGCCTCTCCTGCCTGCAAACTATTTTTGCGAAAACCCTATGAATTTTGTTACATGTGGCCCCAACCTGGGTAGAGTGTCGCCTCAGCCTGTCGCGCCCTGAAAGAAACACGGGGATTTTGCCTGTCCCCGTGGTCATACTCTTGGGTTTATCGCATCATTGCCCGATAACACCTTTATCTGATGACAAGGACGGATGTGCAGATGCGAAACTCGTTGCTCCTGGCCGGCGCGTTCCTGGCCCTCGCCAACTTCCTGCCCCCGGCGCTCCCGATGGCCCGCGCGGCGTCCGACCCGGCGACGCCCCCCCCCGCCCGCACGGCGGTCAAACACAGCACACAGATTCTCACCACGCCGCCCGCCGTCAAGTTCATCCCGACGCTCACGCCGCCCGCCGCGACGGCGGGGCTGACGCCCGCCGAGACGCAGTTCATCCTGCTGATCAACGCCGAGCGCACGTCGCGCGGCGAGAACGCGCTGACGGTTGACCCGCTGCTGGTGGCCACGGCCCGCGCCCACTCGCGCGAGATGAGCGACCTGAACTATTTTGACCACCACTCCCCCACCCCCGGCATCACCACCCCGATGGACCGCTTTCTGCGGGCACTGGGCGACACGGGGCAGACCACGCCCCCGTACCTGCTCGTCGGCGAGAACATCTACTATTGCAGCGTCTTCAACGACCGCTACAACGTGGAATACGGCCACCAGGCGCTGATGAACAGCCCCGGCCACCGGGCGAACATCCTGGAGCCGCGCTTCACCAAGATCGGCGTCGGCGTCTATCAGGACGCGAGCGGCCAGTTCTGGGTCACCGAGATGTTCCTGCGCGACACCGACCCTGCCCCCGCCGATTAGCAGGTATAATCCGGGCCATGCTGATGGTCATGGACGCCGGCAACACCAACGTCAAGGTCGCGGTCTTTGAGGGCGAGTCGCTGCGGGCGCAGTGGCGGCTGCGGATGGACCCGGAGCGCACCGCCGACGAATACACCGCCCTGCTGTTCCCCCTGCTCGGCCAGGCCGGGCTGACGTTCGCCGACATCACCGCCGTCACCCTGGCCTGCGTCGTCCCCGCCGCCCTGCCGTCCCTGGTCCGGTTTTCAAGTCTCGCCCTGGGTCGTGAGCCGCTGCAAGTGAACGGCCATGCCGATCTGGGGCTGACGATCTCTTACCGCCCCCCGGACGCCGTCGGGGCCGACCGTCTGGCCGACGCCGTCGCCGCCGCCCACAAGTACGGCTCCCCCTGCCTGGTGATTGATTTCGGCACGGCGACCACGTTCAACGCCATCGCCGCCCCCCCGACGCCGGGTGGCCTGCCCGTGTATTTGGGCGGCGCGATCTGCCTGGGCATCGGCGTGTCCCTGGACGCCCTCTACGCCAGGGCCGCCAAAATCCCCTCCGTCGCCCTCGCCCGGCCGCCCCATGCCATCGGCGACAACACCGCCCACGCCCTCCAGTCCGGCATCGTCCACGGCTACGCCGCGCTGGTCGAGGGCATGGTCGTCCGCTTCCGCGCCGAGATGGACGCCCCCGCTTGCCCCGTCATCGCCACAGGCGGCCACGCCCCCTTGATCGCCGCCGAGACCGCCTGCATCACCGCCGTCGAGCCGATGCTGACTTTGGAGGGTCTTCGGCTCGTGTCTGAGCGCGCGGGCAGGGTATAATGTCGGCAGGCGACGATCTGGAAGTTTTGATGACTCGTTCCGGCCTGATGGCGACACAAGGCACCGTGGAGGCAGTCCGGCTGAACGCTTACGCCGACGCCATGAGAACCGGAAATTGGACGTGGCTGCCGATCAACCGCCGGAACCCGATCATCGTTGACGCAGAAAGAAACATTATGAGCGGCCACCATCGGCTGGTTGCCGCTCACCTCGCCGGAGTGGACATTCCTGACGCCGCAATCGTGCGCTTCCCCGGCGTGACGGCGCGAACGCCCCGTGCGTGGAGTGACGTTTCCGTGATCTGAACGGCGCGAGGATCGGAGGATCAACATGGGCTTTGAGAGTTTCACGGTGGTGTTGACGCCTTGCCCCGACTCGCCGCTTCGGAGCGGTCAGAATGCCGCGTCTGTTGCCGAGATAGCGGCGGACATCCGGCGGCATTGGCCCTCGGTATGCCCCGACGACAGGGAGCGGGACGAGATCGCTCTGTGCCCCCAGCCGGACGACATATTCCTGTTCTCAGAGACTGAGGCGGGTCTTTTCCAGATGCTCCTGCAAGCAGGAAGCGAGGGGAGCGTCGACATCTCCCTGCGCTTCGCCCTGTGCAACCCACGCACCGTTTACACCCCGTTCTGCGGGATGGTCGCATGGCTGATGCGCCGTCACCAGTTGCGCTGTCACAGCCTGTTTTATGTGCCGTCCACAAATGCGAGTGTTGACTTTTGTGGCCCTGATGAGGTTGAACAAACACTGACCCCGCATATGGAGGAAAACCGGCGTCTGTGGCAACTGGATGCCAGCACCGAGGAAGAGGCTTGCTTACGTCCGGGCGACGCCTTCGAACAGATTTATTTCCCCCGCATGGCAGCGGCGTGAGTAAGAAATGACCGTTCTACAGACAATGACATTGAAGCCCCTCCAGATCGGGCCGATCTCGATTGACACTCCGCTCGTCCTCGCGCCGATGGCGGGGGTGACGTCCCACGCCTTCCGGCTGCTGTGCAAGCGGCACGGGGCGGGGCTGGTCGTGACAGAGTTATTATCCTCACACGCGATCCACTACAAGAACGCCAAGACCTTCGGGATGTTCGACTGGAGCGACGCCGAGCGGCCCGTCAGCGTCCAGCTCTTCGGCGGCGACCCGGCGATGATGGCCGAGGCGGCGCAGGTCGTGGAGGCGCACGGCGCGGACATCGTGGACCTGAACATGGGCTGCTGGGTCCCCAAGGTCGCCAAGACCGGCGCGGGCGCGACGCTGCTGAGGGACGTGTGCCAGGCCGAGGCGGTGGTCCGGGCGATGGTGAACGCGGTCAAGATTCCTGTCACCGTGAAGATCCGCTCCGGCTGGGACCCGTCACAGACGACCGGCATCGAGTTCGCCCGGCGGGCGCAGGACGCGGGCGCGGCGGCCATCGCCGTCCACGCCCGCTACGCCTCGCAGGGTTTCACCGGCAGCGCCGACTGGTCGGTGATCCGGCGCGTCAAGGACGTGGTGACCATCCCCGTGACCGGCAACGGCGACGTGGAGACGCCCGACGACGCCCGGCGGATGCTGGAGGAGACCGGCTGCGACGCGGTCATGGTGGGCCGGGCGGCGATGGGCAACCCGTGGCTGTTTGAGGACATCCGGCACTATCCTGGAGACGGGGGACCATCGCCCGCCGCCGACGCTGGAGGCCCGCGTCGAGGCGGCCCTGTTCCACCTCAAGACGATGGCCGCGCTGCCCCAAGTGGGCGAACAGCGGGCGGTCCGGGAGATGCGCGGCCTGATCACGCACTACTTCAAGGGTTTCCCCGGCGTCTCCGCCCTGCGCGGGCAGTTGGTCCAGGCGGACAGCGTGGCCGAGATCGAGACACTGCTTGGCGTCGGCCATGGAGCGGGCATGAGCGACCTGCAAGATGCCCCGTCCGTTCCGGCCGCCCTCCCGGTCTTCCCCGGCGTCAGGGACGGGGCGCATGGTCCTCGCGGCGCTCCTGGCGTACCTGGCCTTCGGCGCGCTGCTGCCGCTGATTCATGTTCCCCTGCGCGGTCTGACGGCCCCGGAGGGCCTGGCGCTCCTGGTCGTGCCGACGGCCCTGTTCATGCTGCTCCAGCTCTGGGTGGGCTATGCCCTGGTCCGCCTGCGGACAGGCGTAGGGGTGAGCCTGGGCCTGGCCGCGCTCTCCCTGCTCGTCTGGCTGTTCCTGCTCTGGCGACAGCCACACCACGCCTCTATGGGTGTCATGGCCCTGTGGCTGTCCTTGCTCGGCCTGGGCATCACGCTGGCCTGCACGTTCTGCGGCGTCGCGCTGTCGCGGATCGTGCGCGAGCCGAACGTGCTGCTGCCGGTCGCGCTGGTCGCCATGCCGGTGGACTACATCGGGGCGATGACCAACATCGGCTTCACGCAGAACGTCGTCCGCAGCCACCCGGAGATCGTCCACGCGGTCAGCGTCCCGGTGCCGACCGTCGGCGGCCTGCACCCGCTCGGCTTCATCGGGCCGGGCGACGCGCTGTTCGTCGCTTTCTTTCTCGCCGCCGTGCTTCGGCTCGGCCTGAACTTGTCCGGCACCTTCCGGTGGATGTACGGGCTGCTGACCGTGACCATGCTGTTCGTGCTGCTGACCGGCGTGGATGTCGCGGCGCTGGTGCCGATGGGCCTGTCGGTGCTGATCGCCAACGGACGCCTGATGCGCTTGCAGCGCTCCGAGGTCTTCGCCACGGCCTACGCCGTCCTGCTGATCTTGGGATTGGTCGTTGCGTTTTATTTGTACAGCCACGCCCATTTTTTTCACCGCTGAGGTCTGCCCCATGACAGAAAATCATCGCCGCGTCGTCCTCTTGGAGACGGACGAACGCGCCGGGTTGGTCGCCGCGCTCGCGCTGGCCTGCGCCGAGGAGGGAGTGTCGCTGGACATCACCTCCGGCCCCGGCCACGTCCTGCTGACCTTCGCCGCCGACGGGGCGACGGTCGCGCGCGTCCGCGACACCCTGGCCGCCGTTCCGGGCGTCCGTGGGGTTCACCTCTACGAAGTCCTGTCCGCCCGCGCCGCCGCCGTCTCTTGAGTTTCGGCACGAGATTGCCGACAATCCGCCTGTGTCGCTCCCGGCGACGCGGCTCGCGCAGGCAATGCCGCCCGATGCAAGCCACCCCTTATGGTTTTCGCTGCTGAGACACCGTCGTCTCGGCAGTCGCTTCAAGCGCAAACACGACAGGGGCCTTCTTTTTTCATGTCCGCACCCACCTGCCCGCCGACCATGCTGAGCCAGTCCGAACTGGAGGGCGTCCTCTTCGCGCGGAACCCGGAGCCGATGTGGGTCTATGAGACGGCCACACTGCGGTTCCTGGCCGTCAATGAGGCCGCCATTGTCCGGTACGGCTACAGCCGCGCCGAATTCCTGACCCTGTCCCTCACCGACATCCGCCCTGCCGAGGAGGTCGCCGCCCTGCGCCGGGCGGTGTCCCATCTGCCGGAAGGCCCTTACGCCTCCGGTGTCTGGATGCACCGGACGAAGGCGGGCGAACTGTTCTGGGCGGACACGTTCTCCCAGGCTGTGATTTACGCGGGCCGGGCCTCACGGCTGGTGACGGCGCGCGACGTGACGGAGCGGCGGCAGGCGGATGAGGAGAACCGACTCCTGACGGAAGCCATGCGGGATGTGGTCAGCCTGTTGGACATGGACGGCCGTTACCTCTACGTCAGCCCCTCCGTCCTCCAGGCCACCGGGTACACCGTCGAAGAGGTGCTGGGAACGTGCGCCTATGACTCGTACCACCCCGAAGACTATCAGCGCGCACAGCACGAAGGGGGACGGACGTGGCTGACGGACGAGTCCTACATCATCGAATGGCGAAATCGCTGTAAGGATGGGTCCTACCATTGGTTCGAGACCCGGATCACGCAACTCCCCGCCGAAAACGGCCTCCCCTGCCGCCTGCTGTGTGAGTCGCGCGACATCCGGCAGAGGAAGTCCGCTCAGGAAGCCCTCCTCCGGGAGCGCTCCCTGACGGAAGCCATCGTGGACACCTCCGGGACGCTCATCCTGGTCCTGGACCGGGAGGGCCGCATCACGCGGTTCAACCGCGCCTGCGAGGCCCTGACGGGCTACCACGCCGCAGAAGTCACGGGCCGACCGTTTTGGGAGCTGTTCCTGCGGCCCGACGACGTCGCACCGGTGCGGGCGGTCTTCGACGACCTCACGGCGGGACACTTCCCGAACACGCACGAGAACGCCTGGGTCGCGCGGGACGGGCGTGAGCGGCTGATCGCCTGGGCGAACACGGCGATGACGGACGACACGGGACGGGTGAGCTTCGTCATCGCCACCGGCCACGACATCACCGAGCAGCGGCTGGCCGAGGAGGCCCTGCGACGGACGCAGGACCAGTACCGGAGCATCTTCGAGAACTGCCTGGAGGGCATCTTCCAGACCACGCCCGACGGCAGCTACATCAGCGCCAACCCGGCGCTGGCCCGCATCTACGGCTATGAGTCCGTCGAGGACCTGGTCACCCACCTGGACGACATCGCCCAGGGTCTGTACGTGGACCCGCGCCGCCGCGATGCGTTCATCCACCTGATGCGAGAACACGGCGTCGTGGTCAACTTCGAGTCGGAGGTGCGCCGCAAGGACGGCACATCGCTCTGGATCAGCGAGAACGCGCGGGCGGTGCGCGGAGACGACGGCGAGGTGCTTTACTACGAGGGCATGGTGGAGGACATCTCCGAGCGCAGGCAGGCCGAGGAGACACTGCGCGCCAGCGAGGGGCGCTACCGGGGCCTCGTCGACTCCTCCCCGGAGGCCATCTTCGTCTACTGCGAAGACCGGATCGTCTATGTGAACCCGGCGGCGCTGACGCTGTTCGGCGCGGACGGCCCCGACCAGATGCTCGGCCGCTGTGTCTACGACATCATCCACCCCGACACGCTCCCGCTCGCCCGCGAGCGCGCCCGGCGGAGCCAGCAGGAGGGGCTGCCCAGCCCGCTCACGGAGCAGAAGTACGTCCGACTGGACGGCGACGTGATCCACGTCGAGGCCGTCAGCACGGCGATCACCTGGGGCGACAAGCGCGCCGGGCAGGTCCTGGCCCGCGACATCACGGAGCGTAAGGAGATGGAGGCGGAGCGCGAGCGGATGCTGGCGGAGGCCATCGCGCGCGCCGACCGGGACCCGCTGACGGGCCTGCTCAACCACCGCTCCTTCCACAAGCGACTTGAGGAGGAGGCCGCGCGCGCCGAGGCGGCGGGCCTTCCTTTCGCCGTCGCCCTGCTCGACCTGGACAACTTCGGGTTCTTCAACGACGGCTACGGCCACGCCGTGGGCGACGACGTTCTGCGCCGAGTCGCCGCCGTCCTGGAGGACATGGGCGGCGGGGGATGCGTCCCCGCCCGCTACGGCGGGGACGAGTTCGCGCTCCTGATGCCCGGCGTGTCCGCCGCCCGCGCCGCCGCGTTCCTGAGCGACTGCCTGGCGCAGCTCTCGCAGGTCGGCTACCGCCCCCCCGGCCATGACTGCGTGATTCCCCTGCAACTGTCCGTCGGCCTCGCGGCGTACCCGGAGGACGGCCCCACGCGCCAGGACGTGCTGCACGCCGCCGACACGCGGCTGCTGCGGGTCAAGACCGGCGGCGACGGCGACGCCCCGGCGGCGCACCTGCGCGAGACGCTCACACAGACGGTGCAGGGCTTCTCGATGCTGGACGCGCTGGTGACGGCGGTGGACAACAAGGACCGTTACACCCGACGCCACTCCGAGGACGTCATGACCCACTGCCTCGCCATCGCGCGGGAGATGAGGGTGAGCGAGCGCGAACAGGAGACGCTGTCGGTCGCCGCGCTGCTGCACGACGTGGGCAAGATCGGCGTCCCGGACGCCGTCCTGCGCAAGCCGGGGCGGCTGACCGACGCCGAGTACGCCGCCGTCCAGCACCACCCCCTGATGGGGGCAGTCATCGTGGGCGCGGTCCCCGGCTTTGAAGAGACACTGGATGCCATCCGTCACCACCACGAGCGCTGGGACGGGGGCGGCTACCCGTTCGGCCTGCGGGGCGGGGAGACGCCGCTGGCCGCGCGGATCATGGCCGTGGCCGACGCCTACAGCGCGATGACCACGGACCGCCCCTACCGGCAGGGGATGCGCCCTGAGCGGGCGCTGGCCGTGCTGGAGGAAGGCGCGGGGACGCAGTGGGACCCGGCGTGCGTCCGCGCGTTCCTCCGAACGCACCACCGTACACGCACACCGGCGCGGGCGGCCTGAGTTCAATCCGAATTCGGCACGAGGTATTGAAGAACGACACAGTCCTCCCAGGCCCCGCGCCGCCACCCGACCTCGCGCTGCACACCGACGGTCACAAACCCGCACTTGTGGCACAGGGCCAGGCTCGCGGCGTTGTCCGCCCAGACGCGGGCGATGACGACGTGGTGGCCGAGGCGTCCCGCTTCCAGAAGCAGTTCCCGCAGCAGCGCCGTCCCCAGACCCCGCCCGCACGCGCCCGGATCCAGGAAGATGCCCGCCTCCACGGTCCGCGCGTAGATCGGCCCCGGCATCCAGGGGGAAAACCCGGCGTAGCCCACGACACTGCCCTGTTCCTCGATGACCAAGAGGGGATGCCGGGGGTCTCGGTGGCGCTCCCACCAGGCGGCACGCTCCGACTCCGAGAAGGGCGCGAGGTAGCAGGTCGCGTCCGTGCCGATGATGGCAGCGTCGTGAATCCGCGTCAGGGCGGGAAGGTCACTTTCGGCGGCGCGGCGGATGGTCATGGCAGGAAGAGGGAACGCAGGGCGGTCGTCACGATGGGGCGCAGGCCGTGGAAGTGGACGCCGTTGATCTCCGTCAAGATGAGAAAACACTCCCAGAAGACCACGGCCAGGTACAGCAGGCAGCCGACGGTGACGATGATCTTGGACTTGCGGACGCTCTGGATCGAGACGCCCTCGCAGGCCATGACCACCACCAGCACCAGCAGGAACTTGTAGACGGCGAAGCCGCGCAGGCCGAACCGGGTCATCACCCACACGGCCGCCCCGTTGGCTTCCTCGCCATGATGCCGGAAGATGTAGCCGGTCAGGAACAGGTCGAACAGATTCAGCAGCAGGAAGCCCAGATACTCCTGCGCCAGCACAACGTCGCGCTTGAAAAACACGTTTCCCCCAATTCAGTCCACCGCCAGCATCTCGCGCGCGTGCTGCACCACGGCATCCGTGCGGCGCGTCCCGCCCAGCATCCGCGCGATCTCTTCCACCCGGCCGTCCGCGTCCAGCGGCGTGACGAAGACGGTGGTGCGGCCTCCCTCCACGCGCTTCTCGATGGCGAAGTGGGCGTCCGCGCGGGAGGCGATCTGCGGCAGGTGGGTGATGCACAGAATCTGCGCCTGCCCGGCCAGCGCCGCCAGCTTGTCCGCGATGGTCTGGGCCGTGCGTCCGCCCACGCCCACATCCACCTCGTCGAAGATCATGGTCGGGGTCGCCCCGGCCCGGACCAAGACGCTCTTCATCGCCAGCATGATCCGCGACATCTCGCCCCCGGAGGCGATGCGGGCCAGGGGCCTCAAAGGCTCGCCGGGGTTGGGCGACAACAGAAATTCCACGCGGTCCGCGCCCTTGCTCGTGACGGCCTGCGGTTCCACGGAGACCTCGAAGCGCGTCGCCGCCATGCCTAAGTCGGCCAGTTCGCGCATGATCTTCGGCGCGAAGTTTCCGGCCGCCTCACGGCGCGCCTGGGTCAGTTTCCCGGCGGTCTTTTCCAAGGCGGCCTCGGCCTTGCCGATGCCTGCGCTCAGCTCGTCGCCGCGCGCCTCGGCATTTTCCAGCCGGTCCAGCTTCTCGGTCAGTTCCGACCCATAGGCGATGATCTCGTCCACCGTCTCGCCGTACTTGCGCTTGAGCGTCCGTAACGACTCCAGCCGCCCCTCGATCTCCTCCAGGCGTTCCGGGTTGAACTCGACGGCCTCCTGGTAGTCCCGGAGGGCGTGGGCGGCGTCCTCGGCGTAGGAGACGGCCCCATTGAGGGCCTCCAGGACGGGCGCGAGGGACTCGTCCAAGGCCGCCGCGTGTGTCACCGAGGCCAGGGCGGCGTTCAAGGCGTCCAGTGCGCCCTCGCTCAGAGCGCCGTACCCCTCCTGGGCGGCGGCGGACAGTTTCTCGGCATTGGCGAGGCGGCTCCTGTCGGCGGCGAGTTCTTCCTCTTCGCCGGGACGCAGTTTGGCGCCGAGAATTTCCTCCTGCTGAAACCGGTACAGGTCCAGGGTCCGCGCCCGCTCGCGGGCATCGGTCTGGAGCTGCTCGCGCTCCCGGCGCAGCCCGTTCAGGGCGGACGCCTGGGCCGCGACTTCGGCGCGCAGGGCCAGCGCCGCCGGGCCGCACCAGGCGTCCAGGATGTCTATGTGCCGGTCGGCATGGAGCAGGGCCTGGTGTTCGTGCTGCCCGTGGACGTCCACCAGGCCGTCGGCGATGGCCTTGAGGGCGGAGACCGGCATCAGGCGTCCGTTGACGCGGCAGGCGGACTTGCCGCCCGCGCGGGCGATCTCGCGGGAGACCAGCAGCGTGTCGTCCCCCTCCTCGCCGTCCAGCCCGGCCTCGGCCAGCCGCGCCCGGACTTCCGCGGGGGCGTTCGTGAGGTCGAAGGCGGCCTCCACCAAGGCCCGGTCCGCGCCCGTGCGGACCACGTCGCCGGACGCGCGCTCGCCCAGGGCCAGGCCGAGGGCGTCAATGATGATGCTCTTGCCCGCCCCGGTCTCGCCGGTCAGGATGTTCAGCCCCGCGCCGAAGGACAGGCTGAGCCGGTCAATCAGCGCGAAATTCGTCACGTGAAGTTCTTGCAGCATCGCTCACACACCGGTTCCGAAAGTCGCTGATGCGGCGGCAGGTCCGGGGCCACCCGTCGGCGCGGAGGATCGCCCCGCCTGGCAGGCCATCCTTCGGACGAAGAGGAGGCCACCGCCCAAATGATCCTCGTCCGAAAGACGCTTTTCCAGACGGGGCGATCCTCCGCCCCGCGTACCGTGCCCCTCAATACACTTCCCGCTCGCCCCAGTGCAGTTTGTTTTGCAGTTTGTCGTAGAAGTCTGCGCCGCCGACGGACAGAATCTTGGCGGGGTGTTCGGCGCGGCGGACGCGAATCTCATCGCCGGGCTGCAAGGGGAAGCCGATCTGGCCGTCAATGGTCACGCGGACGATGTCGTGCGGGTCGTCCTCCACGCGCACCGAGACTTCCGAATGGGGCGGGATCAACAGCGGGCGGGCCGTCAGGGCGTGGGCGCAGATGGGGACCGCCAGCAATGTCTGGAGACTCGGATGCACCAGCGGGCCGCCCGCCGAGAGCGAGTAGGCCGTGGACCCGGTCGGCGTCGCCAGGATGACCCCGTCGGCGGCGTAGGTGGTGACGTACTTGCCGTCCACGCACAGGCGCAGGTGTAGCACGCGCGACAGCGGGCCGTTGGCGACCACGATGTCGTTGAGGGCCAGCACGGACGCCTGCTCCTGGACGTGGCCGTTGCGGACGGCCTCCCCGGCCAGCATCAGGCGCTCCTCCGTGCGGTAGCCGCCGTCCAGCAGGTCGTCCAGAGCCAGGGTCAGCTCGGTGGGGGCGACCTCGGTGAGAAACCCGAACCGGCCCAGATGCACCGGCAGCATGGGCGTCGCGCACGGGGCGCACAGCCGGGCCGTCGCCAGGATGGTACCGTCGCCGCCCAGCACCAGCACGGCCTCGGCCTCCACGACCTGATGATCGGGCAGGCCACGCCGGGGCGACTCCAGCGCGTCGGCGACCCACTGCTGCAGCAGGACAGTGACGCCGCGCTCGCGCAGGTGCGCGTCCGCCGCCCGCGCGATCTGGAGGGCCGCCTCCTTGCCGGAGTTCGCCATGATGCCGATGGTTTGCATACGTGTCTGCTCCGTGGGACCTTCAGCGCGGGGCGAAGCGGGCCAGGTTCTGCCGGGCTGCTGCGAGTGAGGGGTCCAGGGCGACAGCCTTGCGGTAGGCGGCGAGCGCCGGCGCGTCCCGGCCCTGGGCCTCGTAGGCGACGCCGAGGTCGTTCTCGGCCTGGGCGCTGCCGGGGTCAATCGCCAGCGCGGCTTGGAACGCGGCCTGGGCGTCGGCGGGGTCGCCCATCGCCTCGAAGGCGAGGCCGTGGGAGACCTGGGCCGCCGCGCTGCCCGGCTCGCGCTGGGCCAGCACCCCGTACTGCGCGGCGGCGGGGGCGTACTGATGGTGGGCCATCAGGGCATCGGCGTAGGCCCGGCGCGTGTCGTCATCCGCGGGGGCCAGCCGGAGCGCCTGCGCCCACTGCGCCCGCGCCCCGGCCCAGTCGCCCTGGGCGTCCAGCCGCGACGCCTGGGCGGACAGCAGGAGGCCGAGGCTCCGCCCCGCCTGCGGGTCGTTCGGCTTGACTGTGAGGGCGCTCCGGTAGGAGCGCATCGCGTCGGCGGTCCGGCCCAGGCGCTCTTGAGTCACTGCTAAGTCGTACCAGGCCGCGTAGTCCTGCGGGTCGGCCTGGGCCGCCGCCGCGAATGCCGTCGCGGCCTCCGCCGTCCGCCCGGTCCGGTCGTACAGCTCGCCCAGGGTGAACTGGATCGGCGACACGGGGGTCGCGCCCGACGCGAGGGCCTGGGTCAAGGCGGCGATGGCCTGGTGCGGGTCCGACTTGCGCAGTTCGTAGCCCTCCGCCCGCCAGGCGGCGGCGAGGTCGGCGCGGACGGCGGGGTCGTCCGGCTTCAGGTCCAGCGCCGCCTGGTACTGCGTGACCGCGTCCCCGTAGCGGCCCAGCGTCAGGTACGCGCCGCCGAGGTTGCTGCAGGCGGCGGCGTCACCGGGGGCGAGCCGCACGGCGGCGAGCAGTTCGGGCACGGCCAGCGCAGCGTGTCCCTGCTTCATGTACAGGTAGCCGAGCAGCCCGCGCGCGGGGGCGAAGTCCGGCTGGTCCGCGATGGCCGCCTGGAGGTCGGTGACGGCGGCGCCGTCCCGTCCGGCCCGGTAGTCGGCGACGGCGCGGCGGAAGGCCGCGTCCCCGGTCGGCCCGGCCGTCGCCGCCCCGGCCAGCAGCAGCCCCCCCACGATCAGCGACAGTCGGCACACATATTTCATCGCTCTGATTATAGCAACAAACGCCGCCCGTCCGCAAGGGACTTGACAGGCCCGGCGCGGGCGTGTTATACTGGCGACAGTGCTGGCAAGCTTTCATGGCGGAACATTGACGTTCCCAGTGACGCCGGCGGACTGAACGAGTCCGCCCGTCGTCCGGGGACGTTTTTTCATGCCCGCCTTCTGGCGCTTCCGACGGAACAACACACTTCACTTCAAGGAGACACGACCCCTCGATGGCAAAAACACCTCAAGACGTCCTCAGCCTGATCAAAGAACAAGAAGCCAAGTTCGTGGACATCAAGTTCATTGACGTGCTGGGCATGTGGCACCACTTCAGCATCCCCGCCCACCGCTTCGACGAGGACAGCTTCTCCGACGGGCTGCCCTTCGACGGCTCCTCGGTGCGCGGCTTCCAGACCATTGACGAGTCGGACATGCTCCTGGTCCCGGACCCCGAATCGGCCATCATTGACCCGTTCACCGAGATGACCACCGTGTCCATCATCGCGGACGTGCAGGACCCGATCACGCGCCAGCAGTACCCGCGCGACCCGCGCTCGATCACCAAGAAGGCCGAGGCGTATATGCAATCCACCGGGATCGCGGACACCGCCTACTTCGGCCCCGAGGCCGAGTTCTACGTCTTCAACGACATCCGCTACGGGCAGACGGCCAACTCCGGCTACTACTACATCGACTCCGACGAGGCCGCCTGGAACACGGGCCGCGACGAGAAGCCGAACCTGGGCTACAAGATGCGGACCAAGGAGGGCTACTTCCCCTGCCCGCCCGCCGACACCCTGGCCGACCTGCGCTCCGAGATGGTCACCACGCTGCTGGAGGCCGGAATCGAGGTGGACGTCCACCACCACGAGGTCGGCAACGGCGGCCAGTGCGAGATCGGCATCAAGTTCGACTCCATCGTGACGATGGCCGACAAACTGATGCTGCACAAGTACATCGTCAAGAACACGGCGGCGCAGAACGGCTTCACGGCCACGTTCATGCCCAAGCCGATCTTCCAGGACAACGGCTCCGGGATGCACACGTCGGTCTCCATGTGGAAGAGCGGCACGAACATCTTCTTCGACGCGAAGGGCTACGGCGGCCTGTCCGAGACGGCGAAGTACTACATCGGCGGCATCCTGAAGCACGCCAAGGCGTTGCTGGCGTTCGGCGCGGCCTCCACCAACTCCTACCGCCGCCTGGTCCCCGGCTACGAGGCCCCGATCAACCTGGTCTACTCGGCCCGCAACCGCTCGGCGGCCATCCGCATCCCGACCACGGGCAGCCCCAAGGCCAAGCGAGTCGAGTTCCGCGCCCCGGACCCCACCGCCAACCCCTACCTGCTGTTCTCCGCGATGCTCATGGCCGGACTTGACGGCATTCAGAACAAGATCGTGCCGCCGGACCCGGTGGACAAGGACATCTACGAGCTGGCCCCCGAAGAGAAGGCGGGCATCGCCCAGACCCCGGCCTCGCTCGGCGAGTCCCTGGCGGCTTTGGAAGCCGACCACGAGTTCCTGCTCAAAGGCGACGTGTTCCCGGAGACGCTGATCCAGACCTACATTGATCTGAAAAAGGTCCGCGAGATCGAGGGCGTCGCCCTGCGCCCCCACCCCTACGAGTTCGCCCTGTACTACGACGTCTGAACCTCTATCAGTCGCACCGAACGGCCCGGCCCTCACACCGAGGGCCGGGCCGTTGTTCTTTGGAGACACCTTGTGCCACAATAAGTCGGCCATGGACGACAAGCCGATCCGAGGGGCAACGGAATGCCTTCACTCTCTTGCAGCATTGGAACAATGTACGTCTTCCGCGCCTAGACGAGATCGAACACGCGCATAGCAGCGTGGGAGGGACCGGCCCCGGACGGCGCTACGCGACTCAGCAGATCAACCACGCCAATGCTGTGTTGCTGTCCTCGCAGTTTCAGGGTTTCTGCCGCGACCTGCATACGGAAAGCGTGGATTTTCTGGTGCGCGCCGTCACGCCGCCCAGTCTCAGGCCCATCTTGCGGGCGGAGTTTTCGCAACGTCGGAAACTGGACACGGGCAATCCAAATCCGGGCAATATCGGTGCCGATTTTGGTCGCCTGGGTCTTGAGTTCTGGCCCAACGTTCAGGCCGCCGATCCTCGCAATCGACAACGACAGATTCTGCTCCGGGAATTGAATGAGTGGCGCAATGCCATTGCACACCAGGATTTTGACACGGCGAAGCTGGGTGGGTCAACGGCGCTTCATCTCAAAAAGATTCGGTCCTGGCGGCGGGCAAGCACGGGCCTCGCCGCGTCGTTCGATGCGGTACTTCGGGCACACCTGCTGCTCGTCGGTCTCTCGCCCTGGTGAGAGGGGAAAACATTCATGGCCACAACGACTCGAAAGATTGACACGCATCCAGCCCGGTTCCGCGTGGGGGAACGTGTCGGCTTCCCATTCGGCAGCGCCTACGTCATCGGCACCGTCGTGGAGGATCGCGGCAAGATCGGTGTGGGTGGCCGCCGCCTGCTGCGCATTGAGGCTCCCTTCGCGGAGAACACCCTTGTGACGGAGATGCCGGAGGAAGAACTCCAACCCGCATGACGCCCTCAAACTCAGCAGAACTGCCCTTCCTTCGAGGTAATGGCCGCTTCGCTTTTTCTTAGAATGTATCTCAAAACGCGAGCGTCGGGTCAAGCTCGTACCAGCGTCGGAACCAGAGCAAGGCTGACGCCAGCTTAACCAGGGCCAGGTACCGCTCGGCCAGCTTGTCATAGCGCACCAGGATCGCGCGGCAGCCGGCCAGCCAGGCGAAGGTGCGCTCCACCACCCAGCGGCGGGCCGGGTGCGTCTTCTCCCGCTGCTCGTCGAGCTTCTCCTCGCCGATGCGCCGGGGCTTTATTGGGGTGATGTGGGGCACGTACCCCGCCTCCGCCACGACCGCCTCAGCGGGCGCGTTGTCGTAGCCTCTGTCCAGGCACAGGTGCTGCGGCTCCTGCTCGGTCGGCGCGGGCCTCTCCACGACGACGGCCTCCAGCGTGGCCTTCAGCAGTTTGCTGTCGGGGACGTTGGCCCCGCCGATGGCCGCAGCGAGGGGCCGGCCGCCGCCCTCGACCAGCAGGCTCTTCTTGACGCCCGACTTGCCGCGGTCGACGGGGCTGGGGCCGACGCACTCGTCTTGTGCCCCCTTTTGCCGACCCCGCTGCCAGGGACGCCGCGCGCTTTGCCCAGGCAGCCGTCGGCGGCCTGCCACTGCCAGTCCACGCCCTGCAGGTCGTCGCACTTGGTCAGCAGGATGGCCCATAGGATGTCGAAGATAGCCTTCTTCTCCCAGCGGGCGAAGGCGCGGTAGACGCTGCTGTCGTCACCGAACTCCTTGGGCAGATGGTTCCACTGGCAGCCGGTGCGCATCCGGAAGATCACGCCGTCGAAGCACTTGCGCGGGTCGGCACGCTTGCGTCCGGTCTTCTGAGGCGGGTCGTAGACGGCCAGGACCTTCTCGATCAGCCCCCAGAGCGGGTCGGGCACGTTCCAGATCGTCGGCAACGCCTTCTTCGGCCCGGCCTTTGGCGCGGCGGGTTCAATCACGTCTTTCGGAGCTTCAGTCGGTGGCATCATGCCGCCATTATCGGCTCACAGGCAGCGGAGGCTCAGGCCACCGTTTTGAGATACGTTCTTAACCCTCTCCCAGAATTGGGAGAGGGTCGGTCGCTTGCGACCGGGGTGAGGGCCTTGCCCCGACCCTCTATGCCGCCGCGCCGGCCATCACCCGGTCAAGCAGAGCGCGGTAAACGCCGTGCAGGATGGACATATGGACGTCCTCCACGACTTGCATATTGCGCGACTCCAGGCTGATGCCGTGCTGGGCCAGCGACGCCAGGCGGCCGCCGCCGTAGCCGCTGAGGCCGATGGTGACGGCCCCGATCTCGTTGGCGGCCTCGACGGCGTTGACGATGTTCGGGGAGTTTCCGGAGCCGGAGATCGCCAGCAGCACGTCGCCGGGGCGCAGCCAGGAGCGCGCCTGTGCAGCGAAGACGTTGGCGTACTCGGTGTCGTTGCTCCAGGCCGTGATGAGCGGCAGCGAGTCGCAGAGCGACAGCACCTCCCAGACGGCTCTGCCCGTGGCGAGGTACAGGTTTTTCTGTAAGTCCGCGACGATATGGCTCGCCGTGGACGCCGACCCGCCGTTGCCGCACAGCACCAGCCGCCGCCCGCCCCGGTAGCAGTCCCAGAGCAGATCAATCAGCGCATCCGCCGCCTGCTCGTCCACACCCATCAGGGCCTCATTCACCTCACGAAAATAGCCGTGTAAACTGCCCATCGGTCACACTCCGTCCTGATATTGTCATCATACTGGGTAACAAGAGAACAGTCTACCCAAGACGCGGAAAGAACGAAGCGGCGATGAGTAAAATAATGGCCTATGACGCCGTGGTGGTCGGGGCCGGGCCGAACGGGCTGGCGGCGGCGGTGCGCGTGGCGCAGGCCGGACGCTCCGTGCTGGTGCTGGAGGCGGAGGCGACGCCGGGCGGCGCGTGCCGTTCGGGCGAGTTGACTCTGCCGGGGTTTACGCACGACCTCGGCTCCGCCGTCCACCCGCTCGGCCTCGGCTCACCGTTCTTTCGGACCCTCCCGCTGGATCGGCACGGCCTGGAATGGGTCCAGCCGCCCGCGCCGCTCGCGCATCCGTTCGATGACGGCCCGGCGGCCCTGCTGGAACGCTCGGTGGCGGAGACGAGCCGGACGCTCGGCCCGGACGCGGCGCGCTACGAGCGCCTGATGGCCGGACTGGTCCCGGACTGGGACACGCTCTGCGCGGCCTTGCGGGAGCCGCTGCGGATGGCGCGTTCCCCGCTCGGCCTGGCGCGCTTCGGCCTGAAGGCCGTCCGCTCGGCGCGCGGGCTGTCCGACACGGCGTTCGAGGGCAGCCGCGCCCGCGCCCTGTTCGCGGGCTGCGCGGCCCATTCGTTCCTCCCCCTGGAGCAGTCCCCCAGCGCGGCGTTCGGGCTGGTTCTCGCCATTGCCGGCCACGCCGTCGGCTGGCCCATCCCACGCGGCGGCGCGCAGGCGATCACCAGCGCGCTGGTCTCGTATCTCAAATCGCTCGGCGGCGAGGTCGTCTGCGATCATCCCGTCACCGGTTTGGATCAACTCCCGCGCGCGCGGGCCGTCTTTTGTGACATCACGCCCCGTCAACTGGTCGCCCTCGCCGGGGACAGACTGCCCTCCGGCTATCGCCGCCGGATGGAAGCGTACCGGTACGGCCCGGCGGCGTTCAAGCTGGACTACGCCCTGGACGGCCCCATACCCTGGAAGGATGCGCGATGCGCCCGCGCGGGGACGGTGCATCTGGGGGCGACGCGGGCCGAGATCGCCGCCTCGGAGCGGGCTGTTTGGCGAGGTGAGGTCTCGGAGGCGCCCTACGTCCTGCTCTCACAGCCGACGCTGTTCGACCCCACGCGCGCCCCGGCGGGCAGGCACGTCGTCTGGGCCTACTGCCACGTCCCCAACGGGTACACCGGCGACATGACCACGGCCATCGAGGCGCAGATCGAGCGCTTCGCCCCCGGCTTCCGTGACCTCGTCCTGGCCCGGCGTGTCTCCACGCCCGCCGTGTTGAACTCGTGGAACGCGAATCTGGTCGGCGGCGACATCAACGGCGGCGCGATGGACTGGGCGCAGCTCTTCCTCCGGCCCGTGCCGCGCGTCCTGCCCTGGGCCACACCCGTCCCCGGCCTGTACCTCTGTTCTTCCTCCACGCCCCCCGGCGGCGGCGTCCACGGCATGGGCGGCTTCTACGCCGCCGAGGTCGCCCTGAGAGGCAGTCTCAGATAACCCCCGCCCGTTTCGGGAGGGGTGGACGAGCTTGCCCGGACGGGGTGGGTTCTCCCCCGCCCTGGTGTGTAATCAAGCCAACCCGCCACGCGAACAGGCCCCTCCCCATGACCGAACTGATTTGGGGCGACAAGGCCACCGGCAAGAAGTGCGCCCCGCCCCGCATCACCCTCCCCTTCCAGCCCGTCGAAACCGTCAACGAATCCGCCGACCGCGACCGCAACCTCAGCCTGTTCGGGGGCCGGCAGACCGAGTGGCGTGACTGTTTATCATGGGGCGACAAAAAGCTGGGTATACTGTGCGGTGCTATAATCAAGCCAAGCGGCACCCACCTCCTGGGGCCGAGTGAAAGCGCGGGTAAGATAAGGCCACTTCGTTGACATCGAAGGGCTCACAAGTTCGAATCTTGTACTGTCCATCCCCCATTGAGAAAGGCCCGGCGGACGCACAGCGTCCGCCGGGCCTTTCTCCGTCGGCTCACCCAGGGGGCGGGACGGCCCGACGCCGCGCCCGCAGGATCAGCCCGCCCAGGCCGAGCGCGCACAGGCCCACGTCCGCCAGGGCCGCTGGCTCCGGGGCGGGCGAGGCGGCGGGCGTGAGCAGGAAGTTCGGCCCGAAGTCCCCCCCGGTGCCGCCCGTGTAGGCGGGCGGCTGGAAGGCGTCGTTGTCATTGACGGCGCTGTAGCGGCTGCCGTTGTAGGTGATTCGGCTGTCGGTGATGGGGGTTCCGCCGGTCAGGAAGACGCCGCCGGTGTAATTGCCGCCGACGATGGTGTAGGTGTCCCCGGCCACGAGGATGACGGGAGTGGTCAGCGTCGTGTAGCTGAACGTGGGGCTGGCCGCGCTTGCGCGAGCCGTGTCGCCGTCTGCCCCGGCCGTGACAGCCACCGATTCGTTGCCGACCAGGATGTTGTTGGCGTCGAAGATGCCGACACGATGCGCGGAGCCGAAGCCGTCATCAAGATACCCCAGCGCCGTCACGGTGACGTCCTGGGGGCCGACGGTGAAGTTGAAGCCGATACTGAAGTTGCCGTTCTGGCCGGTGGTGTCATAGGCGGCACCGTTCAGGCCGGTGACGGCCGCGCTCTGCGCGGCCGCCGGGTGGGCGAGGAGCAGCCCCAGGGTGGGGACAAGCGCGAGCGCGCGGGCGCATTTCAAGAGGTTGGTCATGGCGTGAGTTCCTTTCTGCGACCGAGAGACTGAGGAGGGGGCAGCAGTGCCGGTTGTTCCGTAAGCGCTTACGGAACCCACGCCACATGATAGCATGAGGTCGCCTGTTTTGTCAAATTTCTTTTTCATTGAGCAAGGCAAAGGCAGCGGGGAGGTCGAGACAGACGCGGGCCTCCGGGTGGGCGCGCACCAGGGAGGCGGGCAGACGCTCCGTGATCGGCCCGCGCAGGGCGTCCCGCACGACCTGCGCCTTGGCCGTCCCCGACGCCATCAGGAACAGGGCGCGTGCCTCCAGGATCGTGCCGATGCCTATGGTGAGCGCCCGCGTCGGCACACGGTCCAGGCCGCCGAAGCCTGCGGCGGCGTCCCGCCGCGTCTGCGCGTGCAGCGCGACCGGGCGTGTGCGCGAGTCGCGCGGGCTGCCCGGCTCGTTGAAGCCGATGTGGCCCGTCCGCCCGATCCCCAGGAGCTGCAAGTCAATGCCGCCGCTGTCGCGGATCGCCGCCTCGTAAGCCCGGCAGGCCCCCTCCTGCGCCTCCGGCGTTTCTCCGCGCCCGTCGGGCACGTGCCAGCGCGGGCAGTTGACGTGGTCGAAGAAGTTCACGCGCATGAAATGGTGGTAGGACTGCGATGAGTCGGGCGACATGGAACAGTATTCATCCAGGTTGAAACAGGTGACGCGGGCGAAGTCCAGGCCCTCCTGCCGGTGACGGCGAATCAGGGCGGTGTAGACGCCCAGGGGCGTGGCCCCGGTCGCCAGGCCCAGCACGGCGTCCGGCTTGGCGCGCACCAGGGCCGCGATCCGCCCCGCGACATCTTCGCACAGGGCATCATAGTCCGGGGCGACGGACACGGTCAGGGCGGCCTTCAATTCTTGCTCCCCGTGGTGGCGATGCCCTGCACGAACGTCTTCTGCGTGAAGAAAAACAGGACCACGATGGGGAGGATGAACACGGTCGAGTCGGCCATCAGGGACGCCCACTCGCCGCCGTGCGTGGACAGGAGCTGCTGGAGGCCGTAGGCCAGCGTGTACTTGGTGGGATCGTTGATGTAGATCAGCGGCCCCAGGAAGTCGTTCCAGGTCGCCAGAAACTGGAACAGCGCGCAGGTCGCCAGCGCGGGCTTGGACAGCGGCAGCATGACCCGCAGGAAGATCAGCCCCTCCCCCGCCCCGTCCACGCGCGCCGCTTCTGCCAGCTCGTTGGGCAGGTTTCTGTAGAACTGCGTCAGCAGGAAGATGTAAAAGGGCGACCCACAGAAGGCGGGGACAATCAGCGGCAAGTAGGTCCCGTACCAGTGCAGCCACCGGAAGAGCGCGAACACCGGAACCATGGTCACCTGCGCGGGCAGGGCGAGGGTCGAGATCATCAGCAGGAACAGCGGGGCCTTGCCCGGAAACTCCAGCCGGGCGAAGCCGTAGGCGACCAGGGCGCTGGAAAGCACGGACCCCGTCACGGTGAACACGCACAGCAGCAGCGTGTTGTCGAAGTAGAGCGCGAACGGGACCGCGCGCAGCGCGACCGGGTAGTTGTGCCACTCGATGGGGTGCGGCAGCAGGCTCGCCAGGGTCAGCGCGCCCGTGTGCGCGAAGATCTGCGTCTCCGGCTTCAGGGATGTGGAGACCATCCAGGCCAGCGGCAGCAGCGCGGGGACGCAGAGCAGAATCAGGGCCAGGTGCGCGGACAGGCCCTGCGCGGGCGAGAGGCCGGCGAGAGGCCGAGGCAGGGGAACCCCTCTCCGGCGCAAGCGCCTCCCCCTCCCCGAAGCGGAGAGGGGAGGAGCATCAGGACCCTGCGCTCCTCCCCCTCCCGCCTCGGGAGGGGTGGACCGGCTTGCCGGGCCGGGGCGGCCACTCTGTTTACTGATCATAGCCCAGCTCCCGGCGACGCGCCCGCTCCCGCCCGATGGTCCGCTCCAGTCCGGCCAGGGCCTGGTCGGGCGTCTGAATGCCCCGCTCGGCCAGGTCGTCCGCCGCCGTGATACGGTCCATCAGGAACTGCTGGTACGGGACCGGCGGCGTGGCGACGAGATTGGGGCTGGCGGCCAGCCGCACGAAGGTCCGGTACTGCGGGTAACGGCGCAGGAACGCCCGGTAGGCCGGGGCCTGCGCCATGCGGGGCGAGGACGGCAGCCAGCCGAACGCGGCGTTGAACGCCGCCGCGCGGGCGGGGTCGTCCAGCCCCGACCAGAACTTGATGAACGCCCACGCGCCGTCCGGGTGGCGCGCGCCGGTGGGGATAGTCAGGAAGTTGGTCACGGAGAAACTCGCCAGGGCCTTGCCCCCCGCGGGGGGCGGCAGGGGGGCGACGCGGTAGTCCAGGCCGGGCGCGTACTGCGCGAGCTGCTTCACGCGCCACTCCCCGTCAAGCGCCACGGAGAACGAGCCGTCAATGAAGGGCCAGTCCGCCCCGTTCTGCGACTTCAGACCGGCGTTGAAGCGCCTGACCCGGTCCAGGCCGCGCGCCCGCGCTGCCCCGACGATGTAGGTGAGCGCGCGGCGGTTGGCCGGTGTGTCAGTCTGGACCTGCCCGGTGCGTTTATCATAAAAGCCGCCCCCAAAAGCCGGCGCGTAGTTGGTGAGTGTCTGCGGCAGATAACCCAGGCGCGTGTAACGGCCTGCGCCGTCGGTTTGATCCAGCCGGAGGCCATCCGCCGTCAGCGCCTCCAGCGTCTTCGGGAAGTGGTCCGGGTCCAGCCCGGCCCGGCGGAACTGGTCCGGTCGGTAGTAGCAGGCGTAGACATCCACCCCCATCACCAACCCGTACAAATGTCCCTTGTACCAGCCGTTGTCGTGGATGACGGGGTAGGTTCCGTGCAAAAAAGCCTCGCGCTCCGCCGCCGTCATCCGCGTGTCCAGGGGCTGCAGGACGCCCGCCTGCGACCAGGTGCTGATACTCTGGGACCATTGGGCCATCACGTCCGGCGGGGAACCTCCGGCCACCGAAAGTAAGAATTTCGTGTCGCTCTCGCCGTAGGGGACTTGGAGCGGGATGACCTCATACTTGGTCTGGCTACGGTTGAACTGGGCCACGACCCCGTCCATGACCGGCTGCCACTCACCGCTCCACATATGCCAGTAGTACACCGGGACGCGCCCCGGCGGCGTCGCCGCCACGGCGCGGGCGGTGAGGTGCGCGCGGGAGACGAGGAGCAGCGCCAGCGCGGCGATCACCCCCAGGGCGGCCAATACCAGTTGGCCCCAAGCCCGACGTTCCCTATTGTTTTGCTCCATGGTCACCCCTCGTAATGCACCCAGCGGCGCTGGGTCCAAAACAGTGCGCCGGTGATCGCCATGATGACCAGGAACAGCACCCAGGCCATCGCGCTGGCATAGCCCATGTCCAGGTACTTCCAGGCGCGCTCGAACAGGTACAGCGCGTAGAAGTGGGTGCTGTCGTCCGGCCCGCCCTGTGTCATGATGTACGCCTCGGTGAAGTACTGGAAGACGCCTATGACGCCCATGATCAGGTTGAAGAAGATCACCGGCGACAGCAGCGGCAGGGTGACGTGCCGCAGGCGCTGCCAGCCGCTCGCGCCGTCAATCGTCGCCGCCTCGTAGAGATGCGCGGGGATGTCCTTCAGGCCCGCCAGGTAGATGACCATGCTGCCGCCCACGGCCCACAGCGACATCAGCACCAGGCTCGGCAGCGCCCACTGCGGGCTTTGCAGCCACTCCGGGCCGGTCACGCCCACGTCGCGCAGCAGCCGGTTGATCAAGCCTATCTCCGGGTTGAACAGCCACAGGAACACCACCGACGTGGCGACCGTCGGCAGGATCGAGGGCAGAAAGAAGATGGTCCGGTAGACGCCCATGCCGCGCAGGTTCAGGTTCAGCAACAGGGCGAGCGTGACCCCGGCGACGACGCCCAGCGGGATCGCCGTCAGGGCGAACTTGAACGTCACCCCCAGTGAGTGCCAGAAGAGCGGGTCCCCGGACAGCAGCGTGTGGTAATTGGCGAGGCCCACCCACACGGGCCGCGTCACGATGTCGTAGCGCGTGAATGAGAGATAGACGCTGCTGATGAACGGGTACGCCGTGAACGCCGCGAAGCCAAGAAGCCACGGGGCGATGAACGCATAGCCGACGAGACTCTTTTTCATGGTCCGTTCAGCCGGTGTCAGTGCGCGCCCAGCGCGGCCAGCTCGTCGGACCAGTACGGGTCCGTCGGCAGCTTATCATAGGGGTTGGTGTTGTTCGCGCCGTAGGGCGTGATGAAGACCCACCCGGCGTGACGCGCCTTGGTCTGGGCGACGATCTTCTGCATGTCCGCGTCCGCAGGAACGTTCAGCACGATCTGCCAGAAGCGCCGGGCCGGATAGTTGTTGACCCAGGCGGGCGCGCTGTACTGCGTCTGGTAGGCGGCATAATCACTCTCGAAGTTGCAGATGATGTCGCCCGCCCGCATATACCCCTCCGTCGTCTGGCTGCCGGGGTTGAGAACGACCAAAGCCCTTGGGTCCATCGCCCGCGTCATCGCGCGGCAGCGCAGGTAGTACGGCAGGCCCTGGGCCGTGTTGGTCACTTCGTCGTAAAAGATGCCGTTCACCCCGTACCACTGGAAGAACTGGGCCGCCTCCGCCCGGACGACCTTGATGTCCCGCTTGGTGTAGCTGGTGTGGACGTACCCCAACACGATGACCCCGTGCGACTGCATCTCATGGACCATGGCGGCATAATCGGGGTTGCGCGTCAGACCGGGGCCGCTGTTGGGGTTGATGACGGCCAGGCCGACCGTCGGCGAGGCGGAACCCAGTTGGGTCCAGAGCGGGCCGGGGTAGAAGTAGGCCGGGACGGCCATGCGCTGCGCCTGCGCCCAGGCGGGCGCGGTCGCCAGCAGCAGGAAAAGCCCGAACAGAAGTCGTCGTGTCATCAAAGTCATTTCTCCCGGCGAGGGAATAAATTCCTCTCGCTACGCAATATCGTCCTGCCGGACGAAAGAAAACTCAGCCCCGCTTGTGTCCGCGAGGACACGGTTCCGTAGCGAGAGGAGTTCACTCCCTCGCGCCGGTGTGCCGCGATGCCGCAAGAGGCGGTCTCATCCCGTGACAGCCACCGGCTGACCGGCCTCGGCGGAGCGGTAGGCGGCCAGGGCGACTTGGAGGGCGAGCAGGCCGTCCTCGCCGGTGGCGATATCGGGCGCGTCCTCGCCGCGCGTCAGGCGCAGGAAGTCGCCCACCAGGCCCGCGTCCGTGTCACTCCCCCACCCCGGCCAGGACACACGGCCCGCCCGGTCGGCGTAGTGGGCCAGCGACTGCGCGAACATATCCAGGTCCAGCACGCCGCCCGTGCCGACGACCTGGAGTGTCACGTCCCCCCATGTCGGGAACGTCTTGGGACGCGACCAGCTCGTGTCCAGCGTGGCGAACACGCCGCCCCCGTAGCCGATGGTCAGGAACCCGGTGTCGTCCCAGTCCTGATGGTAGAACCCGC
The DNA here is from genome assembly GCA_965277485.1 of Capsulimonadaceae bacterium. Taxonomy (GTDB): domain Bacteria; phylum Armatimonadota; class Armatimonadia; order Armatimonadales; family Capsulimonadaceae; genus JAFAZD01. Next base: position 198,501 of record CBDICZ010000012.1, read on the forward strand.
TGCCGATCTCCGCGTACACGCTCTCGGCCTCGCGGCCCAGCAGCACACGGTTCAGGTCGGCCACGTGGACCGTGTGGTCCATCACCGCCCCGCCCCCGGACAGCGCGCGGTCCGTGAACCAGCCGCCCGGCATGGAGCCGCGATTCGTGCCACGCACGGCCAGCACCTCGCCGACGGCCCCCGCCCGCACCTGCTCGCGCAGCCGACGGAACGCGGGGGAGTAGCGGCACGGGAACGCCGTCGCCAGCCGCACCCCGCGCCCGGCACACGCCTCGATCATGGCCCGCGCATCCTCTTCCGTGGTCGCCAGAGGCTTCTCGCAGAGGATGGCCGACACGCCCGCCCCCGCCGCCGTCTCCACCAAGGCTCGATGATGAACGTTCTCGCTGGTGACGATCACCCCATCCATCCCGGCGTCCAGCAGCGCGGCCACGGAAGGGAAGTAAGTGGTCTTGAACCGATACGCCATCTCCCTGCCGCGCGCCGCGTCCGGGTCGGCGATCCCGGCCAGGGTCGCGTCGGGCCGTCCCTGGAGCGCGTGGGCGTACCCGGCGGCGTGCATATGGGCGAAGGAGAGGATGCCGACCTTGAGTGTCTTATCGTGCGTCGTCACAGCGTCACCACCTTCCCGGTCTCGATGGACTCCAGGGCCGCCAGGGCGATTCGCGCCGCCTCGCGCGCGTCGTGGACGCCCACCGGCGGCGGCTCGTTTCTTTCCAGTGCGCCGATAAAGGCAGCCAGCTCCAGGAAATAGGGGTCGTCGCCCTCGGCCATCGGACTCTCCGGTACGGCGACGCCGCCGCCCGCGCCCGTGCCGCGCAGGGACGCCGTCAGGGGTGCGCTGCGGGCGCTGTCGTGTTCGATCAGGCCGCCGTCGCCCGCCACCTCCAGCGTCGTGCGGAAGCCGCCGGGGTGCGCCCAGGAGCCGGTGACGTGGCCGACCACGCCCGACGCGAAGCGCAGAGTGACGAGCGCGTAATCCAAGCGCCTGGCGCAGTCCGCGCGGCCGTAGAGGCCGTGGGCGAAGACGCGGGCGATGGGGCCGAAGGTCCAGCGCAGCCAGTCAAAGTCGTGCAGGATCATGTCCAGCACCACCCCGCCGCTGCGGGCGGAGTCGGCGTACCAGTTGTCGGCGTGGCCCGTGTTCGGCATCCCCGCCAGGCGGGCGGTGCGGACGGCGGCAGGGGTCCCGACGCCCCCGGCGTCCACCAGCCGCTTGGCGGCGGCGTACTCCGGGAACCAGCGCAGGACGTGTCCGGCCATGAAGGGCACGCCCGACCGCTCCACGGCGTCCACCACGGCGTCGCAGTCGGCCAATGTGCGGGCCAACGGCTTCTCGACGAAGACGGCCAGCCCCGCCGCCGCCGCCCGTTCCACGTAGTCCCGGTGGGTGGGCGTCGGCGTACAGATGTCAACGATGTCGGGCCGCGCCCCGGCGATCAGCGCCTCCCAGTTTTTGTAGGCGGGGCCGGTGGCCTCGGCGGCAGCGGTGCGGGGGTCCAATACCCCCACCAGTTCCGCGCCGGGGACCCGCGCCCACTGGCGCGCGTGCGTCCCGCCCATTGTCCCCGCCCCGATCAGGGCCACCCGATAAGTCATGGTGCCGTTCCTTTCTTGGCCCCGCCGACGACCCATCGCAACGCAAGAACGCGCGTCTCCGAGGGCGCCAGTCGCAGAGGCACGGACAGTGTACCGTGTTCCGGCCCCCGCGCCAAAGCCGTCCCGGACAGCAGATCGCTGACCCGCAGTTCGGCGTGAATGCCGTTCGGCGGCGCGAAATGGGCGGCGTTGATGTGCACCATGACATCTTCCGGGCTTGTCCCAGAATTGAGGATCGTCAGATATTGGGTCCCGTAGCGCTCCACCCAGACATCGGGGCGGTCCGAGCGCGCCCAGGTGACCGGCTCCCAGCCCGCCTCGGACAGACGCTGAATCATCGGGATATAGGTCCGAAACAGCGGACGGTCACGGTCATACAGAGTCGGGTCCTGCCAGTACGGATGGCTGGAGGCGTCGGCGCTGAACATACTGGGGTAGATGCCGTAGAACAGGCACCGCTGGAAATACAGCGCCATCTTCACGGCGTCGGTCTTGGAAAAGTCCGTGTTCAGCAGCAGCAGGTACGGCTTATGGAACGAGAGTGTCCGGCGCAGGTCCATCACGGCGTCCGTCTCCGGCTGCCACGCCCCCGTGCCCGAGAACATATTCGTCTCGGTCCCCATCACGTCCAGCAGCGGCGCGAAGGCCGAGAAGCGCCAGGGGACGGAGTTCGCCATCAGCAGCTTGCCGTGCCGGTGCAAGTCGCGGGACAAAGATGCCGCCGCCTCATAGACCGAAAACCAGGTCGGCAGGACGGGCCGGAAGGTGTCGGTGTCGAAGGTCAGGGCCGCCGCCGTGGCGCTCAGGCTTTCGGGCCGGTAGTCCGAGACATCGGCCCACGCCTCCAGCGAGTCCAGATACTCCCCGTCCGGCTGATCGGCAGCGCCGGGGACCGGCTCACCGGCGGCGTTGAGACGCGCCTTGGTCCAGAGCATCGCCGGGTCCGGCAGGCGCGGGTCCGGGTCCAGCACCCACACCGCGCCGTCGCACCAGGGCGTGTCGCGGAAGGCGACGTTGAACCGGCCCTGGGCGTCCTCGCTGCCGGAGGTCAGCACGGCCTGGGACTGACGGCGTATGGCGGGCGCACTGCGGGCGGCCTGACTGCGGACGAGGGCCAGGGCGGCGGCGTAGGTGCGCGGCACACCCGCCGCCATCGGCATCCAGTAGGTCATCGGCTCCACATAACGGAAGCTGAGGATGCCGCGCGCGTGGTCGCTCCCGATGCTGTTGTCGCCCTCATGGTAGGCGATGTGGAAGTCGGACAGGCCCGCGACCGTCGCCGGGTCCGTGAAGGGCATCCAGATGCCCTCGGCACGGGCGCGACGCCGGAACGCCTCCGGGAACGTGGCGTAATAACGCGCGGCGGCGTCCCGAAACCCCCAAGCAGGGTCAACGGCGTATTGGACGACCGCGATCGGTTCGCGGTCATGTCCGCCGGGGTCACCCCGGCCCGTCAGCGCGAGGTCGGTGACGACGAACATCAGCCGGGAGTGTTCCTGGAAGCCAATGCGCATGACGCGCGGGCCGAGCGTAGGCGGGACGCCCAGCGCCAGCCCGGCCCCGCGCCCGGTGACGCAGCCGAAGGGGTACAGGGAGAGCTGGCCGGTCGCGCCCGCGCCCACCGGAGTCAGGTTCGCGTACTCCCGGCCCGGCGACACGGTCGCACGGCTGCGGATGTCGTTCCACCAGACCGGCGCAGGGGCCGGGAAGCGCCGGACGTAATACACCGACAGGGCGCGCGGGCGGGCCGTGAGGTTGCGCAGCGTCCCCTGGGTGATGCTCCCGCCTTGCAGGCTCCTCACCCCGTCCAGGCGCACACCCAGGACAGGGCGACCGGGGCGCAGGGGCATCAGCGGCGTCTGCGCGGCCACGTCCCGCACGAACCAGCCGTCCGGGGACGACGCAGGCAGCGGGGGCGGGGCGAGGGCCTGCCCGTCGAACAGGCCGTCGGCGGCGACCGGGCGGGCTTCGAAGTCGGCAAACCAGGCCGTCCCGGTGTGGTTGCGAAAGAGGGCGTAGACGTTCATGGAGCGCAGCGGCTTGGCGGGCACGATGACCAAGTGACGCTGCTGCCAGCCGTGTGTCCCCACGGCGAAGGAGGCCGTCTGGCCCCACAGCGCGGAACCGTCCGTGTACGTCAGGTCCACATAGACGGAGTAGTCGCTGTCGGCGACGCCGTCCACGCCCTGCGCCCGGCTCCAGCCGCTGATGGACACGGGCGCGGCGGCCTTCTGGTCCAGCGTCACCGCGCAGACGGCCCCGGTCGTCTCCGCCGGGCCGCTCGCCGCGCAGCGCGCACTGGGTTGGCCGTTGTACGGGACAGACCCATCCCGCACATAGCCCAGGCCATAGGGCGACCAAACGGGGGCAGGGGCGGGCGCGGCGGCCGCCCCGAAGCCGCCCGGCAGGTAGCCGCCCTGTGCGTGGGCCGCCGGGGTCAGTGTCAGTAGGGCCGCCCCAACCAAGAGACTTTTAGGTATAATCTCCAGGCCGCAGAAGCGATGCCGTCCAAGTTTGAGAGTCTTGATGAACATTGACGAATTCGCAAAAACGCTGAACCTCAGCATCGGCACGGTCTCACGGGCGCTCAACGACCGCCCGGAGGTGAGCGCGAAGACGCGGCGGCTGGTGCTGGACCAGGCGGCGGAACTCGGCTTCACGCGCAACCCCAATGCCAGGCGTCTCGCCACCGGGCGCAATTCGCTGATTCGGCTTGAGTGCCCCTACCAGGCGAACATCCTTTCCGACCGTTACCTAGTCGAGATGGCACGCGCCGTGGAGGAGGCCGCCGACGTCCACGGCTACGACCTGCTGCTGCACCTGGGGTCGCGGCAGCGCGGCGACGAGGCGCTGGCCGTGGACGGCCTGGTGGTCGTGGCCGCCCCGGAGACGACTTCCGACGACCTGCGGCGGCTGACCGGCGACGGTCGCACCCCCGCCGTGGTCATCGTGGAGGCCCAGCCGCTGGACTTCCCACCGGCGTCCTATGTCTGCCTGGACACCCTCTCCGGCGTCCGGGAGGCGCTCCAGAGGCTCGCCGCGCTGGGCCACCGGCGCGTCGGCTACATCGGCAGCGCCTGGGCGAGCCGCCACCTGCGCCCAGCCCTGCCGCGTCTGATCGCGGAGGCCGGGCTGACGTGGGACCCCGCGCTGGCGGTGGAGGCGGGCGTGGCCCAGGAGGACGGGTTCCGCACCACGCTCCATCTGCTGGCCCTGCCGTCCCCGCCGACGGCCCTGTTCGCCCGCACCGATGTCCTGGCGAGCGGCGCATTGCAGGCCGCCCGGCATCTCGGCCTGGCCGTGCCGCAGGCCCTGTCGGTCATCGGCCACGACGACATCGAGGTGGCCGCCGTCGCCGACCCGCCGCTCACGACCGTCGCCGTGGACATCCCTCGCGCCGCCGCCGCCGCCGTCGCCGCGCTCATCGCCATGATCGAGGAGAAGGGGCCGCCGACCACCCAATTCCTGCGCACCCGTCTGATCATCCGCCGGTCGTGCGGCCCGGTTCCTGTTTAGAGCGATCTGTTTCCGTCCATGGGAACTCGACGGCGAGCGTCCGGCCCGTCGCCGCCGACTCGCGGGCTTTCAAGCACATCAGCGTGTTAAGAATCCCCTCGTCCAGCGGGGAGACGGATGGGGCCGTGCCGCGAATCACCTCCAGGAAGTTCCGCGCCAAGACGCCGTCCCCGCCGCCGTGCCCGTCGCCGGGGTCGAACTGGTGCGTCTCGACGCGCGGCGCGTGGTGCTGGACCACCCGGAGCGTGTCGGTGAACCAGTCGAACTCCAGGGTCCCCTTGTAGCCGATCAGAGTCGCGCCGCGCCGGGCGGCCTTGCGGCGGACGAAGAAGTTCTGGCTGTAGGAGACGTGCATCCCCGACTCGTAGCCGATCAGGGCGCTGCCGGAATCCTCGTTGCCGGTGTCCACGGCGAAGGCGCACATCTCTTTCGCAGGCTGGTCCAGCGGCAGCGGCGTCGGCAGCGACGGGTGGTAGGGACTCTCAAAGCAGGTCGTGCGTTCCACGCAGTCCATGCAGCGCAGCCCGGCGGGGTGTGTGCCGTGGAAGACCTGCTTGGAGGCCATAGCGCTGATGGTGCGCGGGCGGTTGCCCAGGAGCAAGTAATTGATGTAGTCGAAGTCGTGAGTGGCTTTCTGTAAGAACATCCCCTGCGTCTCGCCCTCGTCCCGATACCAGGTCTGGAAGTACACGCCTCCGTAGGGCACGTTGCAGACGGCCTGGACGTGTTCCACCGTCCCGATCTTCCCCTCGGCGACGATCTCGCGGGCGAGCTGCACCAGGGACGACATCCGCAGGGGGAACGAGACGACGACGCGCGGGGAGGAAGCGGCCCGCAGCGCCATCAGGTCGGGCATCGTGGTGGCGACGGGCTTCTCCAGGAACAGGGGGATGTCCCGGCGCAGGACCTTCAGCGCCATGGGCGTATGCTGACCGCAGCGTGTGCCGATGACGACGCCGTCCAGCGCCTCCTGCTCCAGCATCTCGTCGGCGGTCGCGTAGAAGCGCATCCCGCCGATCTCCTGCCCGTCCGCCTCCAACCCCGCCCGAATCGCCGCCACCTGTGGGTCCGCAATGGCCGCCAGGCGGCACGCCGGGTCCTGGGCGCACAACAGCCGCGTCATGTGCCGGGCGCGCTCGCCGTATCCGATCACTCCGAGGTGGATCGCCGTCATATGCGGTGTCTTTCTGCGGGCGCTTCCCGCCCCAAAATGGCGTCCATGGCGCGGGACGTGTTGGCGACACGCACCTGCGGGTGATGCCGGTAGAGGGGAATCATCTCGGCGACGACCGGCCCATCATAGCCGATCTCGCCCAGGGCCGCCACCACGGCGGGCCAGTCCACGTCGCCTTCCAGCAGGTCCACGAAGCCCTCCACCGTCCCCACCGCCCGCCGGTAGTCCTTGAAGTGGACGCCCGCCACGCGCGGGCCGAGGACGCGCAGCCACTGCTCCGGGTAGCCGAACGGCAACACGTTGGCGACATCGAAATACGCGCCGAGCGAGGGGCTGTCGAACTGGTCAATGAACCGGACCATCTCCAAAGGGCTGAGCAGGAAGCGGTTCCAGACGTTCTCGATGCCCAGCGTCACGCCTCGCTCCTCCGCGAGCGGCAGCACCCGGCGCAGGCCCGCCGTGGCGCGCTCCCAGACGACGTCATAGGGGATGACGGGGGCGTCCGGCTTGAAGAAGACGTCCACCGCGCCGGGGATGGTCAGGAGGGTGCGGCACCCGAGATCGGCGGTGATTTGAATCATCCGCCCCAGCGCCTCCACGGCGCGCTGCCGGTCCGCCGGGGCGTCACTGGCGAGCGCGTAGTCCCAGTAGAGGCCGGAGGCGACGCTGGCAACCCGGATGCCGACGCGCTCGGCGTGGGCGAGGATGTCCCGGCAGCGGGCCGTATCGGCGTCCAGGCCCAGCGCGCCGGACGCGCCGATGCAGAGTTCGACGGCTTCGAAGCCCTGGCGCTTGGCGTCCTCCAGGAACGTCTCCACCGGCAGGCTGCCTTCGAGTCCGCCCGGATAGGACCAGTAGTTGATGGATTTGAGCATGAACGCGCCTCAATGGTCCTCTCGTATACGTCGTATGCGCCCCTGGCATCGCGCCCCGGCATTGAAAATGCCGAGATGGTGGGCCTGCGGCCAGCCGTCCTGCGGACAAAGCCCGCCACGGCAGTGGCCGTCCGCAGGACGCCCGGCGCTTCGTCCACGAGCCAGGAGTTTTCAACCCCTGGGGACTGGAAACAAAGGGCCTCCATGTGTCGCCGGGGCGGTCAACCGCCCCGGTGAAGTCTTACAGGCTGAACGTGGCCGCGATGGTGGGATCGGAACACTGGGTCCCGGCAGCCTCTTGGTAGCCGTCCGACGTGTAATCGCCCAGGCAGTCGGTCTCGTTGACCGTGTTCGACCGGCCTGCGGCGACGGCGCTGGGCCGGAACCATTTGGCGTGGTCGTCCGCCATCAGGAAATTCGAGCCGTCCGTGTGACGCCCCGTGGCGGCGGCGTAGCGGTTGTAGTCGCCGCTGGTGACGCCGCGCAGGTAGCCCGTCGCCATCTGGAGCGTGATCGGGTTGCTGAACGCGCCCGCCCCACTCACGATCTGCGTACCGCCCTGACCGACTTGGGTGCCATAGCCGGCGGCCGAATTCCCCCCCTGACCGCTGGTATCCAGAACCCCGGCTCCTGTCAGGTCGTCCGTGCTGGCGTTCCCGGCCCCTGTGGCCGGGTTATTGCCCTGGACCTCGAACAACAAGACCGTCTTGGCAGGCGAGTCGTATTTGGCGATGGTGTAACTGTCTACCGAGGCTCCAGTGGGATTTGTGTTGTTGCTGTTGTAGCCGTAGGACGTATAGGCGTTCGTGCCGTTGGAGTCGTCTGGACACCTATAGACTTGGGTACTCTTGACGTAGGCGTAGATCTGCCCCGCCCAGCCGTTTCCACCCGGATAATACCAGTTGATCCCGTTCGGGTTCTTCTCGTCATTGTCCTGGGTATACTGGACGAAGCCGAGGCCGAGCTGCTTCATGTTGGACAGGCAGGAGATCTGGCGGGCCTTCTCGCGGGCCTTGGCGAAGACAGGGAACAGGATGGCGGCGAGAATCGCGATGATAGCGATCACGACGAGAAGCTCAATAAGAGTGAAGCCTTGCTTCTTCCGGCGGCTTTCCATGGTTCGTTCTCCTTGTGCGTTATGATGGACCTGGGCGGACCATCGTCGGTGGGACGGTAAGGCCGTGGCCTGATGGCGTGGGAGAGAAGGCAGCAGTGCCGGGTTTTCCGTAAGCGCTTACGGAAACTGATACGGCATTATAGCGCAGGCCCTCCGTTTTGTCAATAGGGCATGGAAATTTATTTTCCCCCCTCGGCATAACCGACAACAGCCGCCCCGCGAGAGTGGGGCGGCTGTCGGGGGGGATACTGTGGCATCAGGCATTTTCGTAGTTGTTGCCTGCGACATCCCGGCCACGGGCGAGCCAGAGCTTGTGGCCGGGGTTTTTGTCCGGGTAGACGCTGCTGGTCGTGGGGAAGTAGCGCATGGTATAGCCCGCGCGGCGGTACGGGGAGGTGTTGGCCCGCGCGCCGTGGATGATGCGTGACTCGTGCAGGCTGCACTGGCCCGGCTCCAACTCGAAGTAGACGGCCTGGGACTCGTCTACCTGGTCCGCCTTGATCTGTGTCGGGAAGATGTTGCCGGACGTGTCCACGGCCTCGTACTCGGAGAAGCCGCCGCGCTGGCTGCCGGGGATGACGCTCATGCAGCCGTTGTCCTGAGTCACCCGATCCAGCGCCAGCCAGACCGTGCAGATGCCGGCCATCGTGGAGACGCGCCCATCCCAGTAGGAGGAGTCCTCGTGCCAGGGAGTCGCCTTGCCCGTATACGGGGGCTTGGAGATGAAGTGGCTGCTCCACAGGCCGATGTCTGGGCCGACCAGCGGCTCGACCAGGTCCAGCACCTTGTCCGACAGCAGGAACTCCAGCAGGCGGGCGTCCCGTGCGTGGATCAGGTCCAGGTCATTCTCGCCATAACGCTGTAGGTCCTCCTCGAAGATCGCCGACAGTCGCGCGAACTTGTCCGCCGGGAAGACCGGCTCGTGGAACAGCGTGTAGCCGTCCTGCTCGTACTGCGCCACCTGCGCGTCACTCAGCCGTCCGTCCGTCATCGTCTGTGCCATCATCGCCTCCGTTGTCAAGAATGAACGCCATTCTACTCCGAAGCGATCCGCCCCGTCTTGCGCTCCCGTGACCGAATCGTGTATTCTGATGACATGACGCCCGTTCAGGAGCCGCAGCACGCCCGCCGCCTGGAATTCGACCGGATCGCGCCCGGCCTGTCGTTCCACGCCGCCCTTGTCCTGACCCACCCGCGCCGCCCGACGGCGCTGCACACGCACGACTTCTCGGAGATGGTCTATGTAACGCAGGGGGCGGGGACGCACTGGGTGGACGGGCGGGCGCTGCCGCTGTCCGCCGGCAGCCTGGTCTGGGTGCGCCCCCGCGACTGTCACACGGTCTGCGGCCCGTCCGGAAAACTGCACTTCATCAACATCGCGTTCCCACGGGGGCCGTGGCGAGAGTTCACCGAGGCCGCGGGCCTGAGCGCGGCGGCGAGGGACTGGGAGGCCGCCGCCGCGCCGCCGACGGTGCGCGTGGCCGACGACGAGCGCGCGGCCTGCGCCCGCGCCTTCGGGGGCCTGCTCCATGACTTCCACGAGCGCCCGACGCGGCTGGCCCTGTGCCGGTTCTGGACGCGCACCCTCCCCCACCTTTTGCCGGGAGAGGCCGCCGAGGACGCCGACGACGGCCTGCCGCCGTGGCTGGCGACGGCCTGCGCCGCCATGGCCGCGCCGGGCGACCTGCGCGGGGGCGTGGCCCGGATGGCGGAGGTCGCGGGGGTGGGCATGGCGCACCTGGCGCGGACGCTGCGGGCGCACCGGGGGCAGACGCCCACAGAGTTCCTGCTGGAGCTGCGCTTGCAGCGGGCGGCGGCGCTGCTGCGGACGGGCGCGCAGGAGATCGGGGACATCGCCCTGGACTGCGGCTTCGGGAATCTGTCCTATTTCTACCGCCGCTTCCGGGGCCGCTTCGGGCAGACTCCCCGCGCCTACCGCCATGACCCCCGGCACAAGGTCCTCCCCCTGCGGTAGCGCCGGCCGATGAACGGCCCGCTCTGACTCCCCCTACCCGCGCAGGGCGTCCAGGGGGAGTTCGTCGCCGGTGGCGGGGTCGGGGAAGAGCCAGGCGGTCCAGCCGTTGCAGGTGGGCAGGCCCAGGCAGTGCGCGCCGACCTTGTGGATGGACCCGCGCACGCCCGCCGCCGTGATGCTGCCATCGGGATGGACCAGAGCGGTCGTCTGCGCGCCCTTCAGGCGCAGGCGGGTCCCGGCCGGCATCCGGCCCGCCTCCACCAGAGACACGAACGGGATGCGCTTCTTGGGCGCGTCCACGAACACCCCTTCGTCGCCCAGCAGGGACGGGCTGACCGCCTTCAGACGCTTCTCGGCGACGCGCACGTACTGCGGCTCACGGTCAATGGTCAGGTAGTTGCGGCCCAGTTTTTTGGCGACAGCCGCCGTGGTCCCGGTCCCGCAGAAAGGGTCCAGGATCAGGTCGCCGGGGTTGGACGTGGCGGCGAGGACTCGGTGCAGCAGGCTTTCGGGTTTCTGGGTCGTGTGGGCCTTCTTGCCGTTGACCATCTCGCGCTCCCGGCCGTTGCAGACGGGGAAGTACCAGTCCGAGCGCATCTGCTTGTCGTCGTTGCCCGCCTTGAGGGCCTTGTAGTGGAAGGTGTACTTGGGCTGTCGCTCCGACTTCTTGGCCCAGATCAGCGTGTCATGGGCGTTGCAGAAGCGCGTCCCCTTCATCTGCGGCGTCGGATTCTTCTTCACATACGCGATGTCGTTGAGAATCCAATAACCCAAGTCTTGCAGCACCGAGCCGATGCGGTAGATGCAGTGGTAACTGCCCATCACCCAGATCGTGCCCGTGTCTTTCAGCACCCGATGCGCGGCGAACAGCCAGGCGCGGGTGAAGGCATCATACTCGGCGAACGAGTTGAACTTGTCCCAGGGGTCGTTGACGGCGTCCACGCGGGTCATGTTGGGCCGCCACAGGTCGCCCTGGAGCTGCATATTGTACGGCGGATCGGCGAAGATCAGGTCGGCGCACTTCTCCGGCAGGGCGTTCATCCGCTCCACGCAGTCGCCGAGCAGGACTTGATTGACGGGCAGGGGTTGTGTCATGGGTGTGAGACTCTGTGCCTGAGTCTCAGGGACTCAGACTCGGCTCGTTCATTCTACCACAGGGTGAGTCAAACTTGACAACCTCCCGCCTGCTTTGCTATGATAAGCGCAACGCAGACTTTTGTGAGGGAACTTTTTTATGGCGGAAAACACGCCGATCACGGTCGCCTACGGCGACGGCATCGGGCCGGAGATCATGGACGCGGCGCTGACGATCCTGAAGGCGGCGGGCGCGCGCATTGACATCGAGACCATCGAGATCGGCGAGAAGGTCTACCTGCGCGGCAACTCGGCGGGCATCGAGCCTTCGGCCTGGGCGTCCCTGCGGCGCACCAAGGTCTTCTTCAAGGCCCCCATCACCACCCCCCAGGGCGGCGGCTTCAAGAGCCTCAACGTCACCACGCGCAAGACGCTCGGCCTCTACGCCAACGTCCGCCCGTGCGTCTCCTACGCCCCGTTCGTGGACACCAAGCACCCGAAGATGGACGTCGTCATCGTCCGCGAGAACGAGGAAGACCTCTACGCGGGCATCGAGCACCGGCAGACTCAAGATGTCTACCAGTGCCTGAAACTCATCTCCCGGCCCGGCTCCGAGAAGATCGTTCGTTATGCGTTCGAGTACGCCCGTGCCAACAAGCGCAAAAAAGTCACGTGCTTCACCAAAGACAACATCATGAAGATGACCGACGGTCTCTTCCACCGCGTCTTTGACGAGATCGCCGCCGAGTACCCGGAGCTTGAGAACGAACACTGGATCGTGGACATCGGCGCGGCCAAGCTCGCCGACACGCCGGAGAACTTCGATGTCATCGTCATGCCCAACCTGTACGGTGATATCTTGTCGGACGTGGCCGCGCAGATTTCGGGTTCCGTCGGCCTGGCGGGGTCGGCCAACATCGGCGAACACGGCGCGATGTTCGAGGCGATCCACGGCTCCGCGCCGCGCCGGGCCGGGCAGAACCTGGCGAACCCCTCCGGGCTGTTTCTCGGCGGTGTCCTGATGATGATCCACCTGGGCCAGCCGGATGTGGCGGAACTCGCCCACAACGCCTGGCTCAAAACGATGGAGGACGGCATCCACACCTACGACATCTACAAGGAGGGCGTCTCCAAGCAGAAGGTGGGCACCAAGGAGTTCGCCGAGGCCGTCGCCGCCCGCGTCGGCCAGAAGCCGCAGACGCTCAAGGCCGTCACCTACGGCGACTCGCCCCGGACGGCGACCGGCGGCGGCGAGACGGCCCGAACGCCCGAAAAGAAAGTCCTGGTCGGCGTGGACGTGTTCCTGGACATCCCCGGCGGCGACATGAACGCCATCGGCGAGTCCCTCCAAAAACTGGACGGCGACGGCCTGGATTTGGTGGTGGTCTCCAACCGGGGCATGAAGGTCTGGCCGAACGGGGCCGCCGAGACGTTCTGCACGGATCAATGGTCCGCACGCTTCCAGGCTCCGGGCGGCCAGGCGGTGACCCACGCGCAGATCATCGCCCTGCTGGGCCGCGTCGCCGACGCCGGGTTCGACTTCATCAAGACCGAGGGCCTGTACGACTTCGACGGCAAGCCCGGCTACACGCTCGGCCAGGGCCAGTAGGAGTCATCTCCGCATGGACGACGCGCTGATCGACAAAGTCGCCTGGGTCGGGCATCAGTCCCTCAGTGGGCCGATTCGGGGCATCGTTCTGCGCTTCTCCGGGCTGGGCGCGACCGGGATGAAGGGCGGCGCGGACCCGATGGAGTTGGAGTGGGGGCAGGCGGGCGCGCTGGTGGTCCACCCCTACCACGACCCGTGGGCCTGGATGAACCCGCCGACGCAGCGGTTCGTGGATGAACTCTTGATCGGCCTGCGGGCGCGCTACGGCCTGGCGGCGGGCCTGCCGGTCGTGGCGACCGGAGGCAGCATGGGCGGGCATGGCGCGCTGGTGTACGCGCTCTCCGCCCCGTCCACCGTGACGGCCTGCGTCGCCGTCAGCCCCGTCTGCGATCTGCCGTTTCACTACGGGGAGCGGCCCGACCTGCCACGGACGATGCACCACGCCTTCGGCTCCTACGGCGACATCTCGCAAAGCCTGACGGCCCACTCGCCCGTGCATCAGGCAGACCGGATGCCCGACTTCCCCTACCTCATCATTCACGGCGACCAGGACGGGGCCGTCGCCAAAGGCCCGCATTCGGACGCCCTGGTCGCGGCGATGCGGGCGCGGGGCCTGGACGTAGACTATCAGGAACCAGCCGGGATGGGCCACTGTGGCCCCCTCGACTGGGCGCTGACGCGGCGGATGACGGAATTCGTGACTGACCACCTCGCCCCGCCCTGACCGATCACGCTTTCCCGTGGGTTCCTCTCAGAGAGGCGACAATGACCGACGAAGAGTTCGAGGATATTCTGGACGAGGTGCATTACTACTACCCGCTCATCGCCCGCGACCGGGAGGCCCGGACCGAGTACGACCGCGCCATCGCCCGCGTCAACAACACGGGCGGCGAGGAGCAGCGGGCGCAGCTTCAGGACCTGATTGACGCCCTCAACTACCAGCGCGAGGACGAGGAGGCCGACCAAGCCGCCGATGCCGAGATGGACACCTGATGTCTCAGGCCACGGCCAAAATGAGGCATTTGAGGTACTCGGACTCCGGGGCGTTCAGCAGGACGGGGTGATCGGCGGGCTGGCCGCGCTGGGCGATCACGCGGAGGGAGCGCCCGGCGTCGCGGGCGGCGGCGTGGACGATGTCGCGGAACTCCGACGCATCCAAATGATGCGAGCAGGAGCAGGTGACGAGGACACCATCGGGGCGCAGCAGGCGCATCGCCACGCGGTTGATCTCGTGGTAGCCGCGCGCCGCGCCCTCCCGGCTGGCCCGGTTCTTCGTGAACGCAGGCGGGTCCAGCACCACCATGTCCGTCCGGTACTTCTCCCCGTCCAGGAAGCGCAGATGGTCGAAGACGTTTTCCGTGACCGTCTCGTGCGGGACGGTCAACCCGTTGCGTTCCCACTGCCGGTCGGACAGGGCGTTGAACGGCTGGCTGATCTCCACGTCAGTGACGCGCACCGCCCCGGCGAGCGCCGCCCGCAGGCCGAACAGGCCCGTGTACGAGAAGCAGTTCAGGACCTCGCGCCCCCGCGCCTGCCGGGCGGCGGCGATCTGGTTCTCGCGCTGGTCCAGGAACAGCCCCGTCTTGGCCCCGGTCTTCAGGTCCACCAGCAGCACCGCGCCCTCGTCTTCCAGTTCCAGCACGTCCGGCGGCGGCTCGCCCCACAGCACCCCGGTCTGTTCTTCCAGGCCCTCCAGACGGCGCACATGGCTATCGGAACGCTCGTAGATTCCCGCGAGCGGCAGGGCGTCCGTCAGGGCGCTCAGGATGGCCTCGCGCCAGGGTTCCAGCCCCAAAGCAAGAAACTGGACGACGGCGTAGGCGCTCGGCATCCCGTGCCCGTAAACATCAATCACCAGCCCCGGCAGGCCGTCGGCCTCTCCGTGCGCCAGCCGGAAGGCGACGGGCAATTCCCCGGCCATGCCGAGATGCGCCCGGCGGTAGTCCAGGGCGCGCTGAATGCGCCGCCGCCAGAAGTCGGCGTTGACGGCCTCATCGTAGCGGCGCGTCAGGTAGCGCACGGCGATCTTGGAGCGGAAATTGGCGTAGCCGACACCGAGCGCGTGGCCCTTGGCGTCCTTGACTTGGACGAGGCCGCCGTCGGTGAAGTCTTTGGGGGCGGGGCGGGCGACGATCTCATTGTCGTAGACCCAGGGGTGCGCCTGCCGGTCCGGCGTCTGGGCCTTGAGCGTCACAGTCGGATAATTCATCCCGTGATTGTACCAGAAGCCCGCAGGGACGACATCAGGGCGACACGTTAAAGGGGGTTTTGCCGTTGATTTGGTAGGCGTAGAAGTGGTGGTCCAGGGTCAGGATGCGCGTCAGCCCCAGGGCCTCCGCCGCGACCACCAGGGAGGCGTCGGCGAAGTCCATCGGCGCGTCGGCGTACCGGCGCATGAGCGCGCAGGCTCGCAGTGCGTCCTCGCGGGCAGGCGTGACGAGGGCGAAGATGCCGCGCTCGATCTGCCGCCGCAAAAGTTCCTGGGCTTGGACACTATACCGATCGAGCAGGTGCATGGATTCTGTGATGCAAGGCCAGGTAGTGACCAGCGGCTCACGGATGCCGGCCAACGCTCCGACCGCCCGGCCGTGATAACTGTCTTGTGGGCTGATCGCTGCGACGATGATGCCCGTGTCACAGAGGATCATGGCTGAGGCTCACCGGAGTCTCTGCCGAAGCCCTTCATGTATACAGGGTTCGTGGACAGGTCGGACGGCAACCCCTCGGCGAATCCGATCTCAGCCATGAGATCAGCCACGCTCTTGCCGCCGAAGGCCCCAGACTCGTCGTTCGGCGCGGCGGGCGGCAGCGGGGCCGTAATCAATGTCCTAGCCAGCGTCGCCGGCTCCAACCCGCGCTGCCGGGCGTAGTCGGCAAACCGGGCTTCCTCCTGTGGGGTCAGATCAATGGTCAAGCTCATACTCCACACCTCCGATGGTTGCTGCCCCTCAGTATAGCACAGCGGGGCCGGGTACAATCACGACGGTTCGGCTTCAGTGTCGGCGTTCCCAGTGATGCTTGAGGTGGATGAAGGGCGGAGATGACAAACGTATTGACCGGCGTTGATGTCTTGGAGCGAGACGCTTTCTTCCTGCTGCGCGGGCAGCGTGTCGGGCTGGTGACAAATCACACGGGGCTGACGCGCGATGGCCGCACGACGATTGATGTGCTGCATCGGGCCGATGGCGTAGAACTCGCGGCGCTGTTCGGGCCGGAACACGGCATCCGGGGGGAGTGGGACGAGAAGGTTGATGACGGCACGGACGCGAAGACCGGGCTGCCCGTCCGCTCGCTGTACGGGGCGCGGGAGAAGCCGACACCAGAGCAGTTGGAGGGGCTGGATGCGCTGGTCTTTGACATCCAGGACATCGGCTGCCGGTTCTACACCTATATCAGCACGTTGGTCCGCGTGATGGAGGCGGCGGGCGAACACGGACGGGGCGTGGTGGTGCTGGACCGGCCCAACCCGATTACCGGGCAGCGCGTGGAGGGGCCGCTCGCAGACGCCGATAAACTGACGTTTACGGCTTGCCACCCCATTCCCGTGCGGCACGGGATGACGGTGGGCGAGCTGGCCCGGCTGATCCATGCCGAGCGCGGGCTGGCGTGTCTCCTGGAAGTCATTCCGTGTGAGGGCTGGCGGCGCGGGGACTGGTACGACGCGACCGGGCTGCTTTGGACGGACCCTTCGCCCAATATGCGCTCGCTGACGGCGGCGGCGCTGTACCCCGGCGTCGGGCTACTGGAGATGACGAACATCTCCGTCGGGCGCGGCACGGACGCGCCGTTCGAATTCCTTGGCGCCCCCTGGGCGGACGCCCGCGCCCTCGCGGCGGCTCTTAACAGGGAGATAATACCCGGCGTCCAGGCCTACCCGATCTACTTCACGCCGCGCGCCAGTGTCTTTGAGAACGAACGCTGCGGCGGCGTCCGCCTGCTGGTGACGGACCGGGACGCGCTACACGCCGTCCGGCTGGGCCTGACGCTGCCAGTCGTCCTGCGCCGCCTCTTCCCGGATGGCTGGCAATGCGAAAAGCTGCTGACCCTGCTGGCGAACCGCGCCGTCTTTGACGCCGTCGCGGGAGGTCAAGATTATGCTGCCCTCGCCGCCCTCTGGGCCGACGACCTGCAAGCCTTCCTCGCCCGCCGCGCCCCGTTCCTGCTGTATGGGTGAGGCATCCGGGACTTTGTAACTCCCCGTTAACCGACCGAGGATTTTCTTTGCCGCGCGGCGGGTAATTGTATCCCAAGAACACGCTCTTGACACGAGTGATGCGGAAGGAGTGGTCCCACATGACCGATTTTGATGACACGGCGCGGCCAGCCAACGCGCGGCGCACGTTTCTGATACAGGCGACGGCGCTGGGAGTCGGCGCGGCGGCGTACACGCTGCTGACGCCGCACACGGCCCTGGCTTCGGGCAAGCCCGTCCTGGAGCTGGTAAACGTCCCGGATAACGGCTCCATGCCCGGCATTCCGGGGCGCAACAAGACCGAGCAGACGCTGAACTATGCGCTGGCCCTGGAGACGCTGGAGGCGGACCTGTACCGGCAGGCGCTCAACCTGGCGGCGGGTCAGCCGCTGGACACGCCGCTGCCCGCCGACGCGAGCGGCTACACCCTGAGCGTCCCGCCCGGTGGCTATATGTTCGACACCACGGCGCAGGTGGGATTTGCCTACCTGCGTGACTTCGCCTATGTCGAGGCCGCGCACCGCGACTTCCTGCGGTCGGTCATCAGCCAGGGCGGCGGTACGCCCATCGCGCCGAACCCCGGCGGCTACAAGGCCGACTTCGGGACGACATTGCAGAGCATCCTGACGGTGATTCGGACCGTGGAGGAGAAGGGTGTGCGCGGCTACCTGGGCGCGGCGCAGTTCATCGGCCCGATTTCTGTGGTCCAGGTCGCCGCGAGCATTTACTCCACGGAGTGCCGCCACGCGGCGGCCATCAACTACCTGCTCGGCCTCGACCCCGGCCCCAGCCGTCAGCGGCTGGACAGCGCTGCGGTCTTCCACGAGCCGGGGACCAACAAATTCGAACACTGGCAGACGCCGGAGCAGATTCTGGAAGCCGCCTCCCAGTTCTACGCCTAGCCACCCCTCGCCTCAAGGAGAAGACAGAATGGAAGACACGAACATGGGCCGGCGGACGTTCCTGCGCGGCGCGGCCCTGACGGCGGCGGGCGTCGCGGGCGCGGGCCTCCTGGCCGCCCCGGCGCGGGCGCTGGACAAGCCGCTGACCTACGCCGACATCCCGACACTGAAGCTGCTGAACCTGCCGGGCCTCCCGGCGGGCAACGACGTCAAGGTCCTGAACTACGCCCTGACACTGGAAGATCTGGAGGCGGACTGCTATGTGCAGGCCCTCCAGAGACTGACCACGGGCGGCACCAACAAAATCGGCAAGACGATCCCCGGTCTGGGCCTGAGCGACATGGAGCCGGACGTCAAGTACCTGCGCGAATTCGCCGTCGTGGAGGCGACGCACCGGGACTTCCTGCGCGGCGCGCTCGACAGCCTGCTGTCCGGCCTGGCGACCAGCCCGCGCAAGTACGACTTCGGCATCGAGACCAAGAGCCGCGAGGACGTGCTGGCGCTGATCCTGACCGTGGAGGCGACGGGCCTGGCGGCCTACCTCGGCGCGGTCCCGAAGCTGAAGACCAAGCTGTTCATCACCGCCGCCGCCGCTATACAGGGCACCGAGGCGCGGCACACCGCCGTCATCACGGCGATTCAGAACGAGCTGTTCAACGGCAGCGCGCCCAAGCCGGTCGCGCCGCTGGCCTCGGACAACAACGGCATTGACACGCCCATTGACCCGGACACGGTGCTGGCCCGCGTCTCACCGTTCATCGTCTGAAGGAGGACTTAAATGAAGACAAGGAAGATTTTTCTGGGCGCGGTTGCGCTCTTCTTCTTCGGGACGGCGGCGGCGACAGTCCGCGCCCAATCCGGGCCGATGGCCCCGGCAACCACCGCTCCGGCGGACCCGGACGCGATTGACTACAGCGCGCTCAACAACCTGTCCTACACCTACGCCGACCTGACCATCGCCAAGACGCGAGACTTCTCGGACACGACCATCGCCAAGCTGGTCAAGATGTCCGAGGAGACCGGCACACGCTTCAGCGTCCTCTCGGACGCGCTCGCCACCGGCACGACGTTCATCACGCTCGCGGACCGGTACGGGGTTCCCCTCGCGGACCTGGACCACGTGGAGAAGCAGAAGGACGAGGTCGCCAACTACATCGCGGCTTACGAGACCTCCGGCCAGTACGCCTACCCTGACACCAGCCACTGAGTAAAGTAGACCTCTTGTAAAACCCCAGGCGGCGCGCCCGGCATTGAAAATGCCGGGCTAGGGGGCCTGCGGCCAGTCGTCCTGCGGACAAAGCCCGCCACGGCAGTGGCCGTCCGCAGGACGCCCGGCGTCTGCGCCCACGAGCCAGGGGTTTTCAACCCCTGGAGGCTGATGCAAGAGGTCACATGATAAAGCAAGGCCGCCCCGGAACATCCGGGGCGGCCTTTTTCATGCTCAATCCGTCAGGCAGGCCCACAGCCGCGCCCACGGCCCAGTGGGGGTCGGCGGGGTTTCTTCAGCCACATATTGCCCGGCGGCCTCCGCCGGGTTCGCCTCCCGCGCGCGGCGCTGCTCGTCCCGCCAGCCAGCGACGGCCTCCGTGAACTGCGCGCGCAGGTAACGGTTCTCGTCCTCCAGCCGCGCCGCTTCCTGTTTCAACGCACCGTGTTCCCGCGCCAGCGCGTCATGCTCGCGGCGCAGCTCGGACAGGTCGCGCAGGTCATCGGGCGTCAGCCCGCGCAGGTCCGCCAGCGTCAGCCGTGGCGGCCCATTGTTTTCCTCAATCATCTCGCCCACCCAAGCCGTCCCCCAAATTGTTTCAAGACTGAGTATACCGCAACCGGCCCCGCAGGCGGCGGGAGTTGAGGACGACGCTCAGGCTGCTCCCCAGCATGGCGGCGGCGGCGACCAGGGGGCTGACGAAGCCAAGCACGGCCAGCGGCAGGCAGACGGCGTTGTAGAGGCAGGCCCACGCTAAGTTCTGGCGGATCACGCGGGCCGTGCGCCGGGCCAGCACGAACAGGTCCACCAGTCGGCCTAGGTCGTCGCCGACCAGGGTGATGTCGGCGGCGCGGCGGGCGACCTCCGCGCCGGAGCCGAAGGCGATGCCCACGTCGGCCTGGGCCAAAGCGGGCGCGTCGTTGACCCCGTCCCCAGCCAGCGCGACCAATGCGCGCCCTTCCTGCGCCGCCCTGACCCGCGCGGCCTTGTCGGCGGGGAGCATCCGGGCGGCCGCCCGCGCGATGCCGACCGAGTGGGCAACCGCCTGCGTGGTCGCCTCGGAGTCGCCGGAGACGACTTCGACTGTCACCCCAAGCGCCTCCAGCCGCCGCACGGCTTGGGCCGCGCCGGGCCGGGGCGCATCGCCGAGCGCGACCATGCCGCGCGCCTGTCCGCGCGTCCCGTAGAACACCACGGTCAGGCCCGCCGCCTCGTGCTGCGCTGCCTGGGCGCATAACGGTTCGGGAAGGATCGCCCCCTGCGCGTCGGCGAGGGCGCGGCTGCCGATCCACCAGGGCGTCTCCCCCACCCGGCCCGTCACGCCCCCGGCTTCCATACGTGTGAATTCTGTGACGGCCAGACACCCCGGAGTGGAGGAATGGCCGGTGTCCCGCACGTGAGCAATCAGGGCGCGGGCCAGAGGATGCTCCGAGGGGATTTCCAAAACGGCCAGCGTCGCCAGATCGGTCTCCGGCACGAAGCCGGGCGAGGGCGCGACGGCGCGGACGGTGAAGCGGCCCTCTGTCAGTGTCCCGGTCTTGTCCAGCAGCAGGTGACGGACGCGCGGCAGGACCTCCAGAACGCCCGCGTCGGCGATCAGGATGCCGCGCCCCGCCGCCGCGCCGACCGCCGTGGTGACGGCGAGCGGCGTCGCCAGCGCCAGCGCGCACGGGCAGGCGATCACCAGCACGGACACCACGCGGGCCATGACCACGGCGGGCCCATGGTGCGTCCCGAGCAGCGCCGCGCCCGTCGCCGCCGCCAGCAGCAGGATCGCAGGCACGAAGCGACGGGCGAGGGCGTCCGCCCAGCGCTCCGTCCGCGACTTGCCCGCCAGGGCCGACTCCACCAAGGCGGCCATGCGGGCGACGGTTCCGTCGCGCCCTACCCGCGTCACTTCCAGCGTCAGCGGCGCATCGGCAGCGACTGAGCCGCCGGTCACGGCATCGCCAACCCTCTTGGAGACCGGGCGGGACTCGCCCGACAGCAGGCTTTCGTCCACCAGCGCCGCGCCGGAGACGACTTGGCCGTCGGCGGGGATGCGCTCGCCGGGCCGGACCCGCACAATGTCGCCCGGAACCAGCCTGTCCACGGCCACCAGGGTCTCGGTTCCGTCGGGCGTCAGCTGGGCCGCCTTTTTGGGGAGCAGGCCGTACAGCAGGGAGATCGCGCCGGACGCCTGGCCCTTCGCGCCGGATTCTAGAAATTTGCCGATCAGGGTCAGCGCGACCAGCATCCCCGCCGTGTCGAAGTAGACGTGGCGGAAGTCGTGACGCGCCAGCGACCAGGCGCTGAAGCCGAAGGCCGCGCCCGCGCCGAGCGTGATCAGCGTCTCCATGGTCGCCCGGCCCTGCCGGGCCGCGCCCCAGGCGCGGCGGAATATCGGCAGGCCCGCCCAGAGGATCGGCAGGGACATCAGGCCCGCCCCGGCGGCGACCACCCCGGCCCCGCCGCGCCCCAGGCCCTCCCAGGGGGCGACGTAGAGCGCGATCTGATACGTCATGGCGGTCATGGCGAACAGGGCGGCGACGACCACGCGGACCAGCTCGGCCCGCCGCGCCCGCGCGCGCGCGCCGCCGTCACGCTCGCCCGTGTCCTGTGAGGCCCTGTAGCCGAGGCCCTCGATCACGGCGGCGAGGTCGGCGGGGGTGACGCGGGCGGGGCGGTAGGTGACGCGGGCGATGTCGGCGGCGAACAGGACTTGGCAGGAAACGACGCCGCGCGCGCGCGTCAGGGCGCTCTCGATGAGCCAGGCGCAGGCGGCACACCACATCCCGCCGATTTCAAATGATGCTTCCCGCGTCGCCCCCAGGGCGGACGCCCCTCCGGCGGAAGAGCCCCCTCCGGCTCGTTCCTCGCCACCTCCCCCTTCGGAAAGGGGAGGGACCGGAAAAGGCTTCTCTGACCCCTCCCCCTGCTCTGAGGGGAAGGCTGGGTGGGGGTTCCGCTCCGGCGGCTGCGCAATCAGGCCCATCTCCAGACACTGCCGGTACAGGGGAGTCTGGGTGAGATCATCTCCGGGGGCGAGCTGGCCGCCCTCGGCCAGCAGTTGGAACACCTGGCGGCAGCCGGGGCAGCAGAACGTGTGGTCCCGGCCACCGAGGGACAGCGGGAGGGGCGCATGGGCGGGCAGGCCGCAGAGGTCACAGAGGGCAGTCACGGTCGTGGTCACAGGGGCGGCTCGTCATCGTCGTCCCCATCCTCGCCGCCGTAGCCCTCGTCCCGGAAGACGACGTACTTGGTCTCCTCGACGTTCTCGAAGGCGCCGGACCGGACGGCGTGCAGCAGCGTGACCAGCGCGCCGGTCCCGAATGTCGCCCCGGCGGCCAGCAACGCGACCCAGACGATGCTCATGGGGGTATTATGGAACCGGCGGCAAGTCCTGTCAAGGGACAAAGCATAGCGTTCAATGCAACGATGTGCCAGAGAACAAGCGATCTCGGAAGCTCCCTTGCTTGGCACCTCTCATAACACACCATAAACCGCCGCGCTGTCGGCCAAGACAACTTTTTTTTCCTTTTCCCTTGACGAATCGCAAAACTTGCCATACAATGCACCGTCGTCCACCCAAGGAGCCGCTGTCGGAGCCAGCCGCCGCCTCCGTGACGACGTGGAGAGTCCCGCGCGGCCTAAAAACACCCCCGCCCGAACCGGTTCCCCCGCGTCCCCCCAGACGGCCCCCGCGAACTACCGGTTTTGCCGCCGCCCTCTCAAGAAGCTCTGGTTTTGGGCCGATGATTGACACGACCACCCTGACAATGCTCCGGGATGGCGATGTCAACACAGCCCACTCTGCCCCGTCTGGGCCGCCTGGAAACGGCGGCACCGGGAAGGATGAATATAAAGATGAAGAAATTCACGATTGTTCTCACAATCACCGCACTCGCGGCCGCGCTCGCCGGAGCGCCCGCCAACGCCCAGTCGCTGCCGAGCAGCTTGGCGCGGTACAACCAGTCTCTCGCTTCCCAGGCCCTGTCGGCACCGTCCCCCGCGCTGGCGCAGTCTCTGCTGTCGGCGATCAACCTCCAGCGGTCGAACAACGGGCTGAGGCCGCTGACGTGGGACCCGGCCCTGGCCGCCGCCGCCACCTACCAGGAGACCGCCGACGTCGCAACGGGCTACTACGGCAAGGCCGCCGTCCTCGCCGACGGGCGCTCCACCGCCTCGCCCGCCCAGGCCGCCGCCGACTTCGGCTCCCCCGCCGCCGCCGTCGCCGAGTGCGAGTCCACCACCATCCTCCAGCCCGCCAACTACGGCAACGCGACCTTGATGGTCGCCGAGTGGAAGGCGCTGGACCCCAGCTTCTCCGCCCTGCTGTCCAGCAGCACCCCCAACGCCTGCGGCATCGGCCTGACCTCCCGCTACAACCCTCGCACCGGCAGCATCGACTCCTACTGGGCCATCTTCTTCGGAACCGAGGGCACAAGCGCACCCGCCGCTGTGGGGACCAATCTGGGCCGCTACAACGCCGCGCTGGCCTCCGCCGCACTGCAGACCGTTCCCACCACACTGACACAGTCTCTGCTGTCGGCGATCAACCTCCAGCGGTCGAACAACGGGCTGAGGCCGCTGACGTGGGACCCGG
The DNA here is from genome assembly GCA_965277485.1 of Capsulimonadaceae bacterium. Taxonomy (GTDB): domain Bacteria; phylum Armatimonadota; class Armatimonadia; order Armatimonadales; family Capsulimonadaceae; genus JAFAZD01. The sequence goes on from CBDICZ010000012.1 coordinate 222,326, forward strand.
CCCTGGCCGCCGCCGCCACCTACCAGGAGACCGCCGACGTCGCAACGGGCTACTACGGCAAGGCCGCCGTCCTCGCCGACGGGCGCTCCACCGCCTCGCCCGCCCAGGCCGCCGCCGACTTCGGCTCCCCCGCCGCCGCCGTCGCCGAGTGCGAGTCCACCACCATCCTCCAGCCCGCCAACTACGGCAACGCGACCTTGATGGTCGCCGAGTGGAAGGCGCTGGACCCCAGCTTCTCCGCCCTGCTGTCCAGCAGCACCCCCAACGCCTGCGGCATCGGCCTGACCTCCCGCTACAACCCTCGCACCGGCAGCACCGACTCCTACTGGGCCATCTTCTTCGGAACCGAGGGCACGAGCGTACCACCACACAGCACACCGACGCTGAACCTCGGCGGCCTGAACGCCGGGCTGGCCTCGGCGGCGCTGCACGCCCCGGCGAGCGCGGACGAGACCGCCCTGCTGGCGGCTCTCAATTACACCCGCGCCTTCTATGGTTCTGGCCCGCTGACGCCGGACGCCGGATTGACGGCGGCCGCGCACTATCAGGCGGCGGACGACCTGGCGCTGGGCCGCATCGCTTCCTATCCGACATGGGCCTACAGCGGGAACGGCACGACGCAGGTGCAGCCGGCTACGCTGGCATCAGACTTCGCCTCGCCGACGGTCAACGTCGGGGACTACGTCGGCTCCAACGACGTGCTGAGCGGCCGGTACCTGTACATGACTCCGGGCGGCTGGCTCCGGCAGCTCACGATCTGGCGGTCAGCGGACATGGCCGGATTCGGGGCCATGCTGTCCTCCGGCGCGTACAACGCCTGCGGCATCGCCGTGGTCTCGGACGGGACGGCGTCGCAGAGCGGCGTCTCCTACGCGGTCAAGTACTACGTCCTGCTGGTCGGGCGGAAGTAACACTGCCCACTGCCCCTGACGACGAAGAGGCCCGCGCGGAGCGATCCGCGCGGGCCTTTTTCCGTCGGGAACTGATGTTACGCAGGCCTGTCGGGGCGGAGGATCGCCCCGCCTTGGAAGGCGTCCTTCGGACGGGGAAAAGCCTCCCGCCCCGCACAGCCCCCTTGTCTTCGTCCAAGGGACGCTCGTTCAGACGGGGCGATCCTCCGCCCCGGCGCGACAACCGATACGTCCTACATAACATCAGTTAAGACCTGCAAGAAAAAGAGCGCCGGTGAGGGCGCTCTTCAATTCACAGGAGGCTGTGAGAATGCTCAGGCATTGTTGGTCATGCGGCGGCGGGCCAGGAAGGCCAACGGCAGCAGGCCGAGGCCGAGCAGCGCGAACGATCCGGCTTCCGGCACGGCCGTACCGGCGGGGCCGGGGCCCTCGTCGGTGGTGGAGGAGGCGACCGGGGCGGTCCCCGTGCCGTTGGAGGTCAGACCGACGACGCCGGTGGGGACCGGGTCCGTGGACTCCACGGTGAATGCTTCCGTGTCACCAACGAACTGGAACCCGCTGGAGGCGGTGAAGACCGCCGATCCGGGGGTGGAAGTCGGGCTGACAGCGAAATTCGGGCCGTTGGTGGCGGACACGCTGGACACGCTGGTGTAGCCGGCGATGCTGCCGATGGTGAACGAGTTGACGTTCAGACCGGCGGAGGCCGCAGTCAGGCTAGCCGTGTACGTGTACTCGTAGAGGCCCGCGCCGCCAGAGGTGACGACCGGGGCCGAGACGCTGAGAGTGTACAGGCCTGAGGTGGTCCCCAGTACGGCCTGTGCGTGCGCACCGACAGCGAGGCTTGCGCCCAGGCCGGCGATGGCGATTGTCGAGAAGATTTTGTTCATGTGTCGTTGTCGCTCCTCCGAGGATTTCTTGCGTCGCCAATCTACCCAAGCCCCTGGGGAATGAAACGACTTTTTTTCGCGTACACCCCAAAACCGGTAAAATTATTTATGCGGACGCCGGAATGTGTGTATGGATACTTAATCCGCGTGATTGACAGCGCTTTTGTCCGTCTCGGCGTCGGGGAGCCGCCGCAGGCGGATCTGTAGGACGCGCCGCCCGGATGTCTTCTCCACCGTGAATTCCGTCCCCTCATAGCGCACGGACTCGCCGCGCGCGGGCTGACGCCCGAACAGGCCGAAGACGAAGCCGCCGACCGTGTCGAAGTCCTCTTCCGGCAGCGCGAGGCCCATGCGGGCGTTCAGGGCCGCGATGCCCGTGCGGCCGTCCACCAGGGACTCGTCCGGGCCGATCACCTGGACCGGCGGCGATTCCACGTCGTACTCGTCCGTGATCTCGCCGACCAGCTCTTCCAGCAGGTCCTCCAGCGTCACCAGGCCCGCCGTGCCGCCGTACTCGTCCTGGACGACGGCCAGGTGGACGCGGGCGCGGCGGAACTCGTCGAGCAACTCGGCGACAGGGCGGTTCTCCGGCACGACCAGAGGCGGGCGCATCAGCGCCCGCAGGTCCACGTCCCCCTCGCCCCGCGCCAGCGCGGGCAGCAGGTCCTTGGCGTGGACCACGCCGACGATGGCGTCCACGCTGCCCTCGTAGAGCGGGATGCGCGAGTGGCCGCTGTCCATGACCACTTGCAGAAGCGCGGGCAGGCCCTCGGAGACGGCGGCGGCGCGGATGTCAATGCGCGGCGTCATCACCTGCCGCGCCTCGCGGTCGCCGAAGGAGATCACGTTGCGGATGATCTGCCGTTCATCTTCCTCGATGGCCCCGGACTGCGCCCCGGCTTCCACCAGGGCGCGCAGCTCCTCCTCGGTGATCAGCGGCGCAGCGAAGGTGGCCGACAGGCCGAAGGGGCGCACGACCAGGTTGGAGAGCCGGAGCGCCAGGGCGGCGAGCGGCGCGAGCAGGGCGATCCAGACGCGCAGGGGCCGCTGGACGCGCAGGGCGACGCGCTCCGGGTCGCGCAGGGCGATGGAGCGCGGCACGATCTCGCCCAGCACGATGGTCAGCAGGGCGAAGAGCAGGGTCAGCCCGACGGCGGCGAGGGGCCGCTCGTGCGGGACGTGGTGGCGGCGCAGCCAGGGCGCGCAGGCGGGGGCCACCGTCGCCGCCGCCAGCGCGGCGACGGCGAACGAGGCCAGGGTGATGCCGACCTGGACCGTCGCCACCAGACGGGCCGGGCGGCGCAGCAGGTCCTGGACGCCCGCGCCGCCGCCGCCGTCCGCCCCCTCGGCGACGAGCTGCTGCAGCCGGGAGTTGCGGATCGTGACCAGGGACACTTCGGCCAGGGTGAAGAAGGCGTTGAGCAGGGTGCAGGCCGCAATCGCCAGCAGGACCGCCGTCAGCACCGGACCGTCGGGGGGTGTCATTCGGTTCTCGCTCCGGGGGTATAAAACCCCCGGCATTGGTCAAGCAAGCGTCCTTCGGACGCAAGAGAGGCCGGTTCTTCCGCCCGAAGGGCGGCTGCACTGCCAATGCCGGGTCGTTCATCGGCCCGAACGCCGACACGAGAACTGAATGGCCCTAGATCGAGAGGGTGCATGGGTGGGGCCGCCGTTAGGGGAAGACGTGAACGAGATAAGCGCCGCCGGTCAGCAGGACGCCGAGCATACCGCCGATGACGACCTCCTGGACCGTGTGAATCTTGCCCTCCACGCGGCTCTGGGCGACCAGGAACGCCAGCAGCAGGGCCAGCACCAGCGTGAAGCCGTCCCGCGCGCGGTAGATCAGCGTGGACGCCAGGAAGAACGAGACGGCGGAGTGGCCGCTGACACGCCGCCGGAGAGAATGGAGCCTTTGCCGCCCAGGACCTTGCCGATCAGGACGATCACCAGCACCAGCACCACCACGGTCAGCAGCACCCGCAGCGGGCGCGGGTCGTTGTCCACGGCGATGTGCAGCAGGGCGATCTTGCGGTCCCCGAAAAACAGCAGGACGCCGACGACCACCGCCGTGAACGCCGAGATCAGGACCGCCCCGGCGGCGATGTCCTTGGCAAGCTTAGCGAGCGGGTGGTACGTCTGCGTCACCAGGTCCACGGCGCTCTCCACCGCCGTGTTGAACATCTCCGCGACCAGCACCCCGGAGACGACCACGAACAGGATGGCGAGCCGGTCACTGGGCAGCCCGTAGAGGACGCCGATCAGCAGGGCCAGCACGAGCGTGAAAAAGTGGAAGCGCATGTGCCGCTGAGTGCGGAACACGTGGACAATGCCCTCGACGGCGTAGCGGAAGGAGTCCAGATGGTTCTTGGGCCGGGGGACGTTTGGCATATCACTCGTCGTCTTCAAAGCGGGCGAAGAAGGGGTGCCACGCCCCGTCCGGCAGTTCGATGCCGGCATCGGCGAGCGCGTCGGTCGCCAGGTCGCGCATCCGGGCCGCGCCCGCCGCCGTGTCGTCCTCGTGGCCGAGCAGGTGCAGCAGGCCGTGGACGGCCAGCAGCGCGACTTCATTCTCCGGCGGCCACCCGGCGCGCTGGGCCTGCCGCGCCGCCGTCTCCAGGGAGATCACGATGTCGCCGAGCAGGCGCGGGTCTTCCTGGGCGAACGAAAGCACGTCCGTGGCCTTGTCAACATCCCGATAGTCGGCGTTCAGCGTTCGGATGACGGCGTCGTCGCAGAGCAGCACGCTGATCTCGACGTCGTCGCCCGCGCCCTCACGCCGCAGCGTCGCCCGCAGCGGCCCGTCCAGCGTCCGGCGGGCATCCATGAGCCAGGGCGGCGACGCGGTCCGGCGCTGAATCAGCAATTCCATTCTTTTCCGTTTTCAAGAGTTCGGGGTACTCGATGCGCGTGTGCAGCATCCCCGTGAGCAGGCGCAGGAACGCCTCGCGGATGCCGCGCAGGTCGCGCAGGGTCAGGTCGCACTCGTCGAGCTGGCCGTCGGCGAGCTGGGCGGCGAATATCTTGTCGACCAGGTCCGCGATCCGGCCCGGAGTCGGCTTGTCCAGGGCGCGCGACGCCGCCTCCACACCGTCGGCGAGCATCAGGATGGCGGTCTCCCGGCTCTGCGGCTTGGGGCCGCCGTAGCGGAACTGCTGCTCCAGGCCAGGCGGCGCGCCGTCGCAGTCGCCGCCGGTCTGCTGGTAGTAGAAGTAGCGGATCAGGCTGGTGCCGTGGTGTTCGGTGATGAACTGCTTGATGACCGGCGGCAGCTTCTCGTCCTCGGCGATCTCCAGGCCGTCTTTGACGTGGGCCGTCAATACTAATGCGGACAGGGAGGGATTCAGCTTCTCGTGGATGTTCTCGCGCCCGGTCTGGTTCTCCACGAAGTAGTGCGGCTTGAGCATCTTGCCCAGGTCGTGGTAGTACGCGCCGACGCGGCAGAGCAGGGCGTCGGCCCCGATGGCCTCCGCCGCCGCGACGGCCAGGTTGCCGACCATGACCGAGTGCGTGTAGGTCCCCGGCGCGAGCTGGCAGAACTGCTGCAGCAGAGGGCGGTTCGGGTCGGACAGTTCCAGCAGCCCCAGGTGCGTGGTGATGCCGAAGGGCCGCTCGAACAGGGCGGCGAGCAGCCAGAACAGGGCGACCGAGACCACGCCGGTGGTGAACGCCCAGGGGAGCAGGACGATCATGTCCAGCGGGGAGTCGCCCTCGATGCGGCCCACAGCCAGGCACAGCAGGACATTGGTGACGCCCAGGATCATGCCCGCCCGGACCACGTCGCCCCGGCTGCGGATGTCGGCGACGGCGTAGACGGCCACCACGCCCGACAGCAGGGTCATCAGGGAGAAGCGCAGACCGTTGCCCAGGATCAGGCCGGACTGGGCGGCCAGCAGGGCGACCACGACCAGCGCCAGGCGCGGCTGGAGCAGGGCGGCGATCAGCATCCCGGCCGTCGCCACGCACAGCATGGCGATGTAGCCGAACTGCGACTCCGGGAGCCGCGCGCCGAGCATGGACGACCCCAAGCGCAGCCCCAGCACGCTCAGGGCCGCCAGCAGGGCAAGCAGGGTCAGCATCTTGGGGGAGGCATAGACGCCGCGCTGGTAGCGGGCCAAATAGACGGCGACCACGGCGACCATCAGGGCCGTCAGCAGGATGACACCTGCCACCGTGCCGGGGTCCAGGCGGGGGTTCTGCAGGCCGAGAGCGCGAAGCTCGTCCACCACGGCGGGCGTGACCGGCTCGCCCCGGCGCAGGACGACGTCGCCGGCGAACACAGTCGCCGTGACCGGGGCGACCAGGCGCTGCGCCTCCTGGCGGGCGGCGGCGGTGGCGCGGGCGTCGAACCGGGCGTCGGGCTGGATGGCGGCGCGCGCCAGCGCGGCCACGGCGGGCGCCTCGGCGCGGGGCAACAGGGAGGCGGCGATGAGGGAAGTGACCTGGGCGCGCGCCAGGGCCAGGTCCGCCGGATGGTCGTCACGGATTCGCCGGGCCATGGCGTCGTCCACCACCTCCTGCGCCATCCGCTCGGCCAGGTCCAGGTGGGCCGTTGCCGTCTGCGGGCGCAGCAGGGGGACGAGGAGGGCCGGAGGCTGCACGGTGATGCCGACCTGCTCGCGCATCTGCGCGTCCAGCCGGACGGCGGAGGTCACGCCCAGCAGGCGCGCGCGCCGAATCAGGGCGAAGGCGTCCTTCACCCGCTGGTCGGCGTCGGCGGCGACGTTGGGCACGGTGTCATAGATGAGCGGGACGCGGGCGGCGGCCTGGTCGCGCAGGGCCCAGGTCGTCTCGCGGTCCACATACTCCACCGTGCGGGCGGCGCGCAGCTCGCGGTCGCTGACCTGTCCGGGGCGCAGGGAGACGGGGTCGGGCAGGAAGTGGAGCGACAGCAGGGCCGACAGCCCCAGCACGGTCGCCAGGACGAGGAGGACGCGGCCCCAGTCCAGGGCCGCGAGGGACAGGCGGCGGGGGTGGACGTCGCGCCGGGGCCGGCGGCGCGGCCCGCGCCCCGGCAGCGCGGCGGGAACCGGCGTCAGTGTCGGCATGGCTCTTGCCATAATAGAGGGTGAGGGCGAAGACGCCGGGCGCGCGTGGGAGAAACGGTGTCTTCCCGTGCGCGCCCGGCATCGAGGCTACTTTTCTTTGTCTTCATTCTTGGCGCGCATCTTGCGCTTCGCGGCGGCCTCCGACTTGCGCTTCTTGTCGCTCGGCTTCTCGTAGTACTCATGCTCGCGGGCCTCTTTCAAGATGCCGGTCTGCTGGAGCTGCTTCTTGAAGCGTTTCAGCGCGCTGTCGAGCGACTCATTCGGTCGCACCTGTATCTGCGTCAAACAGTATCCCTCCCCACGGGGACGCCCCCCACTCAAACTCTTGCCCCCTGGGTCTCTTGCGGGACTCCGGGAGGGGGCAACACCGGATTATACCACCCGCCCCCCCGGTGTGTCAAGCAGGCGTACCGAGAGTGCTGTGGGCGGGGCGCGGAACTTTTCGCGCCCCGCCTCGTTCTATATCTCATAAGGTGTGATCGGCGGGCCGTGTCTTCGGGAACAACGGCCCATTGATTCTCGTATGGCGAAGGGGGACGCAAAATCATGGCAGAGTGGGTGGAGGCCGCGCCGGGCGCGGCGGGAGCGCTGTCGGGCGCGTCCGCGCAGTCGGCCCGACGCGCCGAATTCGATCATCTCGTCCAGCGCTACCACAAGCAGGCTTATAGTATCGCCTATCGCATGACCGGCAACCACGCCGACGCCGAGGACCTCACCCAAGAGGCGTTCGTGCGGGCGTTCCGGTTCTTCGGCAACTACCGCCGCGACTGGCCCTTCGACAACTGGCTCTACAAGATCATGTCCAACCTGTTCGTGGACGACCTGCGCCGCCGGCCAAAGGCCCGCCTGCAGTCGCTCGACCAGCCGCTGGACCTGGGCGGGCGCAGCGACGACGTTTATTTGGAAATTCCCGACAGCGCCGGGGACCCGGCGCACATGATTGACCTGCGGGAGCTGGACGAGACCATCCAGAACGCCCTCAACAGCCTGCCGCCCGACTTCCGCATGACGGTGATTCTGGCGGATATGCAGGGCTTCTCCTACGAGGAGATCAGCGCCGCCATGAGCTGCTCGCTCGGCACCGTGCGCTCGCGCCTGCACCGGGGCCGGAAGCTGCTGCGCGGCAAGATCGCCGGGGCCTCCCCACGGAACTGACTGGGAGTACGCCTTCTTTGAACTGCCGACAGACACAGGAACTGATCTCGGCCTATCTGGACCAGGAGATGACCGGGCAGCAGATGCTGGAGATGTGCGCCCACCTGCGCGTTTGCCCGGACTGCGCGCGGGAGTGCCGGGAGACGGGCGAGATGCGCCGCCTGCTGCGCGCGCTGCTGCCGCCGTCGCTCCCGACCGAGGCCGAGCGGCGTCTGGCCGAAAGGCTGACCCGCCCGGAGGTGTCGGCGTGGGAGACCCTGGCGTCCTCCCTGGCCGCCCCGCGCCCGGAGACAGCCCCGCGTGGCCGTCGCCTCGCCACCGCCCTGGGCCTCTCCTGCGCCGTGATCCTGGCCGTCGCCGCCCCGTTCGCGCCGCCCACCGGTGACGCCGCCGCCGTCAGCGCGGGGAACATGGCCACGCTCCCGCCCTTGCAGATGTCACAGATGACCGTTCCGGCGGCCTGGAGCGCGGGGATGCTCCCCGACCTGTTCCATGTGGCGCTGTTCACCCGCCCCGCCCGCGACCGTCGGACTCAGGACGCGCCCCCGGACATCGTCCCCGGCGAAGCCGAGCCGCTGCGCGACCTGACGGTCGTGGACTACGAGCAGGGGAACGCCGCCCTGGCCGACTACCGCGCGTCCGCGACGGGTGCGCGCTGACGATGACCTGTCGACGCGCGGCGGCGTTCATCGGTCCGACCGCCGCTGTTTTTCTGGTCGCTCTGGCCGTGCTGCCCGCGTCCGCCCGCGCCCGCGACGCCTTCCCCCTGGTGAACCGGGCGGTCGAGGTCCGCAGGTCGCTTTGTTTCGCCGGGCGGCAGGACATCCTGATGCCCGTACAGGGGGTGCGGATCGTCGCCGATGAGCTGCAAGGCGGCGGGCGGCTGCGCATGACCTATCGGTTGCCGGACGCTGCGGCGGGGCGTGTGGTCGTGGACGATGGGCTTCTGATGCGGCAGTGGGAGCAGCCCCGCCACCTGATTCTGGTGGAACGCTCCCGCGCGGAATCCCCATCGGCGCGCCGCCGGATGCTCGCCCTGCTGCGCCGAAACTATCGCTGCGTATCCCTTCGGGGCGCGTCCGTGAACGGGCTGGTCTGTGACGTGGTGCGGGTCAGCCCACGGCCCGGCCACGCCGGGCCGTCCCGGCTGCTCTGGATCGAGCGCGGGCGTCACGCCATCCTGCGGACCGAAGAGTATGACGGTGCCGGGAGGCGGCGCTACCTGTCCTTCTTTGAGGCGTTTCGGTACGTCCCGCCGCCTGCGCCCGGCGCGTTCGCCCTGCCGACGGGCGTGCCGGTCTGCCGGGTGAGACAGCCGATGAAGGAACAGTCAGACTTCCGGGCCGCGTTCGCCACGGCGGGCCTCGCCGGTCGCACCCCGGCCTGGCTGCCGGCCGGGTACGCCTTGATCGGCTGTGCCGCCTGCGCCCGTCCCGGCGGCGCTGTGTTGATGCGCTACGGCGATGGGCTGGAGACGCTGTCCGTGCTGGAGGCGCCCATAGGCGGGATGTCGCCCCCGCCGCCCCGCGCGGGCCGCCAGGCGTGGGCGCGCGACGTCCCCCCGCTGCGCATCACCGTGGTCGGCGACGACACGCTGCCGCCGGGCTTGGGCCGGGAACTGCTCCAGGCCCTTGATCCCCGGAGCGAGGCGGCCCTGCGGCGCGGGCTGGCGGCCCGCTTCGGACCGTCCGCGTCGGCGCTGGCGGCCCGTTTACGCCGCCGGGGCTGGGGGTATGACAGAGTCGCCGCACTTTGCCTCGGCCGGCAGTCGCCGGACACGCCCGCCCATCTTGAGCAGCGGGCGCGACGCTGGATCGCCCTCACACTTGGAAATCATTCCGACCACGCTCGCTGAAGGAGAATCTCATTGACCACCCGTTTCCGCCCCCTGCGCCTGCTGCCTCCGGTGGGCCTCCTGGGCCTCCTGGCCCTGCTGCCCGCCGCCCACGCCGCTTCCGCGGTCGCCCTGCCCCAAGGGCCGATCTCCCCGCCGCCGATCTCCCCGCAGGAACAGTCCGTGCTGATGCAGATGCAGGATGCCTTCACAAAGATCGCGCAGACGGTCGAGCCGACCGTCGTGAACATCAAGTCCGTGCGCGTAGGCGCTGGGGACGTGTCCGTCCCCTCGCCGCTGATCCCCAAGACCGCCCCCAAAGGCCACGGGGTCCCCGGCGGCCCGCCGACGGGCCGGATCGAGGCCACGGGGTCGGGCGTGATCGTCCGCCCGGACGGTTACATCCTGACCAACGACCACGTGGTGGACGGCGCGCGCAACGGCGTGGTCACGGTCACCCTCTTCGACGGGCGTGAATTCCAGGGCAAGGTCTACCCGGACTACCGCAGCGACCTCGCCATCGTCAAGATCGACCCCGGCAGCACACCGCTGCCGGTGGCAACCTTCACGGACTCCGCGCTGGTCGAGCCGGGCCAGTGGGCCATCGCCGTCGGCAGCCCGTTTGACCTACAGAACACCATGACGGTAGGAGTCATCAGCGCCCTGAATCGGCACCAGACGATCACCGGGGACGCGCCCGGTCAGGAGCGCTATTACCCGGACCTGATCCAGACCGACGCCGCCATCAACCCCGGCAACTCCGGCGGGCCGCTGTTCAACATCAACGGCCAGGTGGTCGGCATCAACGTCGCCATCGAGTCGCCCGTGGAGGGCAACTCCGGCGTCGGCTTCGCCATCCCCAGCGATATCGCGCAGCTGATCATGCAGAACCTGATCACCCAGGGCAAGGTCGTGCGCGGCCTGCTCGGCGTGGTCCCCCAGGACCTCACCCCGGCGTTACAACAGACTTACGGCCAGAAGCAGGGCGCGTTCCTGAGTGACGTCGAGCTGAAGAGTCCGGCGGGCGTCGCCGGCCTCCAGGCCGGCGACATCGTGACATCGTTCCAGGGCCGCCCCATCACCGGCGAGCTGGACCTGCGCCTGGCCATCGGCGCGGCCACGCCCAACACCCAGGCCCAGATCGGCTACGTCCGCGACGGCCGGCCCGGCGTCGCCACCGCGACCATCGGCGCGGCCCCGCCCGACCCGTCGGACATCCCCGTGAAGGTGGCCCCGGCAGTCGCCGCGCCCGCCGACCTGGGCCTGACGGTGCGGGACCTGAACGCCGCTGACCGTCACAACCTGGGCCTGCCCGCGACGACGCAGGGCGTCCTCGTGACCGGCGCGCAGTCCGGCAGCATCGCCGAGCAGGCCGGGATGGGCCAGCCGGACTCCGTCGGCAAGCTCGTGATCCAGCGGGTGAACCAGACGCCGGTGACGGACAAGGCGGAGTTCGATCAGGCGGTCGCCGCCCTGCCCGCCAACTCCGCGGTGATGCTCATCATCCTGTCCGTCCAGAACGGCGACCTGCACCAGTCAGCCATCACCCTGACGCCATGACGGCACGACGCCGAAAAGCCGCCGCAGGAACGCCCACGGCGGCTTTTCGGCTTTCACCTGGAGAACACGCATGGCGATCTGCGAGATGCACCTCTGGAGTCCGTCGCTGGAGAAGCAGACGGCGGCGACGCTCCTCATCCCCGAAGGCAGGCCCGGCCCCTGGCCGGTGCTGTACCTGCTGCACGGGCTGTCCGACGACCACACCATGTGGGCGCGGCGGACCAGCCTGGAACGCTACGTCTCCGGCACGGGCCTGATGGTGGTCATGCCCGACGGCGGCCGTGGCTTCTACACCGATGCCGTGGACCTGCCCCGCTCCCGCTACGAGTCGCTCATCACCGAGGATTTGGTCGGCTTCGTGGACGCCACGTTCCCCACCCTCAAATCCCGCTCGGGCCGCGCCATCGCCGGGCTGTCCATGGGCGGCTACGGGGCGTTCAAGATCGCCCTGCACCGCCCCGACCTGTTCTGCGCCGCCGTCAGCCACTCCGGCGCAGTGCATCTGGGCGGCGTGGACTTCCCGACCGACCGCACGGACCGTCATTTCGAATTTCTTCCCGTCTTCAGCCCGCGCCCCCAGGGCGGGCCGAACGATGTCCACGCCCTCGCCGCGAGCATTGACCGCGCCCTGCTCCCGGCCCTGCGCCTCGACTGCGGCGTGGATGACTTCCTGATCGAGCAGAACCGCGCGCTCCACGCGCACCTCGATGCGCTCGGTCTGCCGCACGAGTACGCCGAACACCCCGGCGCGCATGACTGGGCCTACTGGGACAAGCACATCGGTGACACGCTGGCGTTCATCGGCCCGGCACTGGGTCTGCCGGAACTGGGGCAGGGGGAGAAAAATTGACGCTCTTATGGGGACACTGTGTTATAATGTATCCATGGTGTTCGGTCATGTCCCGCAGGCCCAGCCGCCCGGAGAAAACACGCGCGATAGGACGCCGCCGGTCCGGCCTGTCACACCTGCCGAAGAACAGGCGGAGGCGGCGCTGACGGCCGAATACATCGCCGCCAACGCCGACGTCCCGGCCCAGCCGCCCTCCGGCGGCGACTTCCACGACGCCTTCCCCATCCATGACGGCTCCGGCGATGTGGCCGTCGTCATCGGCGACGTGGCGGGACACGGCCCAGAGCAGACGGCGCAGGCCGAGCATATGCTCGAGCTGCTATCCGATCTGCTGTCACTGGGCGTCCCGCCCGCCCAGACGCTGGAGGCCGTCAACGCGCTCGTCGAGCCGGACCCGAACTTTGAAGGCTTCGGCACAGTGTTCGTGGGGACGCTTGAGGCCGAGACGGGTGTTCTGACCTATGCCAGCGGGGGCCACGAACCCGCCCTGATCACCGCGCCTGGAGCCGACGCGACAGCGCAGGTGCGGGAATTGGACGGCACCGGGCCTCCGGTCGGTGCGTTCCCGCCGGAGATGGCCCGGTTCGAGCAGCGGGAAGACACGCTGCCGAAGGACGGCACACTGCTCCTGTACACAGACGGCATCTCGGACGCCCACCCGCCGCACAGCCGGCGGGAGTGGCTCGGCACCGAGGGCCTGAAGGAGATGCTGGGCCGATTGGCGGCCCTGCCGCCGGGCCGCCTGGTGGCCGAACTGCTGCGCCGGGTGGCCGCGTACTGTCGCGGACGGTTCGATGACGACGTGGCTATTTTAGCCGTCCGCCGTTCTTTCAGCAAGCGCCGGGACAAGTCAAGTTGAGGGTGATATTTCTTGTCTATCTGTTCCTTATGACGCTCTCTTGCTTAGTCTGGGCTGGTCCGCCCTACCTGACCGACGACCCGGAGCCTGTTCCCCTCCACCATTGGGAGGTCTACACGTTCTATGCCCGTGACCAGGCCCGCGCCGGTAACACCGTGAACGGCCCGGCGCTGGAGGTCAACAACGGCGTCGCCCCGAACACGCAGCTTCATTTGATCATCCCCGACACCTATTTTTCACAGGGCGGCATGGGGGTGCGCGGCCTGGGCGACATTGAACTGGGCGTCAAGTATCGTTTCCTGGATGAGACTCCCTCGCGTCCGATGGTCGGCATCTTCCCGCAGGTGGAACTGCCGACGGGCGATCAGTCCAAAGGGCTGGGGAACGGGCGCGCCTGGGTCAAGCTGCCCCTCTGGCTGCAGAGGGACTGGGGGGCGTTCACGACCTACGGGGGCTTCGGCTACGCCTATAACCCTGCCCCTGGACAGCGGAACTACTTTTACGGCGGGCTGCTGGCTCAGTATACGCTTGGTCCGCGCCTGACGCTCGGCGGGGACGTTTTTTTGCAGGGCGCGACAGCGAACAGCCCGCAGGCCGTCACGGCGGGCGGGGCCGGCGCGTCGTCATCGGGCATCCAGGCGGCGGGGACGCGCTCCTCGGCGATCTGGGAGGCGGGCGGGCAGTACAACATCACGCCGGACTTCAGCCTGCTGTTCTCAGCGGGGCATAGCTTCCAGGGCGACGGCAACGCAGTCGCCTACCTGGGCCTGTACCGCACGTTCGGGCCCGGCGCACCGTGATTGACCTCGCTTTGATCTTCCTGCGGCTGGGGCTGACGGCGTTCGGCGGCCCTGCGGCGCACATCGCGCTGATGCGGCAGGAATTCGTGGAGCGCCGGGGGTGGCTGACCGAGGCCGAATTCCTCGACCTGCTGGGCGCGTCCAACCTGATCCCCGGCCCGTCGTCCACGGAACTGGCGATCCACATCGGGTGGCGGCGTGCTGGGTGGCGAGGGCTGGCCCTGGCCGGGGCGTGCTTTATTCTTCCGGCGGCGCTGCTCGTGTGCGCTTTCGCCTGGGCCTACGTCCGCTTCGGGCATCTCCCACGGGCTGAAAGCGCATTGCGCGGCGTGGAGGCGGTGATCGTCGCCGTGGTCGCGCAGGCGCTCTGGGCGCTGGGCCGGACGGCCTGGAAGTCACGCCCCCAGGCCCTGCTCGGCGTCGCGGCCACGGCCCTGACACTGGCCGGGGTCGGCCCGCTGCCCGTGCTGTTCGGGGCGGGGGCGTTTTGGGGCATCACGCAGTGGACTCGGTCGGGCCGTGCCGGTGGGCTGAAGCCGGTCCTTGTTCTGGTCTCCGTCGTCGCCGCGTTCATCGCCCTGCCGACGCTGCTGGCGCGGCCCTCACGGCCCGGCACACCGTTCGGCCTGTTGCCGCTCTTCCTGGTCTTCCTGAAACTCGGCGCGACGGTCTTCGGCAGCGGGTACGTCCTGCTGGCCTACCTGCGCGACGACCTGGTGACGCGCCTGCACTGGCTGACTTCGGCCCAGCTGCTGGACGCCGTCGCGGTCGGGCAGGTGACGCCGGGGCCGGTGTTCACCACGGCCACCTTCATCGGCTACCTCAAGGCCGGGCCCGTGGGCGCGCTCATGGCGACTCTGGGGATATTCCTGCCGGGCTTCGCCTTCGTCGCCCTGAGCGGCCCGCTGCTGCCGCGCCTGCGCCGCGCGCCGATGGCCGGGGCGTTTCTGGACGGCGTCAACGCGGCGGCGGTGGCCCTGATGGCGGTGGTGACGGCGCAGTTCGCCCGCGCCGCGCTGACGGATTGGGCGACGGCGGCGCTGGCGCTGGCGAGCGGCGTCCTGCTGCTGCGCTTCCGCGTCAACTCCGCCGCGCTTGTGGCGGGCGGCGCGCTGTTCGGCCTGCTGCTCCCGGCCCACCACCCTTGACTTTCACCGGCCTTTTTGTTACCATGTCAAGCATGGCAAGGACACAGGCGCCGGCGGCGGATTTTCAGGCGCAGTCGGAGTTTCCGAGGAAGACGGGGGCGAGCGCACGGGCGCTCATCGTGGGGGCGCTGGCGACGGCGGCGACGGCGTTCCTGGTGACGCAGGCGGAGATGGTGCTGTCGTCCCTGCGGATCGGCTACCTGCAGTTCCCGCCCGCCGCCCTGGGACTGCTCCTGGTCGTCGTCGCGCTGGGCCGGGGCGCGCGGCGGCTGTCCGCGCGCTGGGGACTCTCTTCCTCGGACCTGCTCGTCATCTACTCGATGATGCTGGTCGGGGCGATGGTCTCCTCGCACGGCGTCGTCCAGAAGTGGATTCCCCTGCTTGCGGCCCTCCCCTACTTCGCGGACGGCACCAACAACTGGCAGGGACTCTATCAGAGGCACCTGCCGTCCTGGCTGTTCCCCAGTCTGCCGCACACCGCCGGCAAGGACCCGGCCTCCCTCTGGTACTACGAGAAGATGCCGCGCGGGGCGGACGTCCCCTGGAGCGCCTGGGCGCTGCCGGTCCTCAGCACCCTGGTCATCATCGGGCTAATCGTCTTCGCCTTCCTCTGCCTGGCCGCGATCCTGCGGCGGCAGTGGGTGGACAACGAGAAGCTCTCGTTCCCGCTGACCCAGCTGCCGCTGGAGATCGCGGGCGATGAAGACCAGCCCGCGTTCTTCGCCAACCGCCTGATGTGGCTGGGCGCGCTGGTCCCCGTCGTCGTCTACGGCCTCAACGGGCTGCACCAGATTCAGCCCTCCGTCCCGGCCATCGCGCTCCAGTGGAACCTGAACGACTACCTGACGACGCCGCCCTGGAACGGCATCAGCTACACAAGCATCGTGGTGTCGTTCTCGGCCATCGGCTTCTTCTTCCTGCTGCCTGCCGACGTGCTGTTCTCCATCTGGTTCTTCTTCGTGATGACCCGCGTACAGGAGGTCGTCGCCATCGCCTACAACATGGAGCAACCGGGGATGCCGATCTACCCCATGCCGCTGTTCGTCGGCTACCAGAGCATGGGCGCGTACTTCGTGCTGAGCGGCTACTTCCTCTGGATCGCCCGCCCGCACTTGAAGCGCGTCTGGGCGGCGGCCATCGGGCGTGAGAGGGCCGACGACGCCGACGAACTGCTGCCGTACCGAGTCGCCGTGTGGGGACTCGTCGCCTGCATCGTCGGGTCCGCCGTCTGGCTCTACGCCATCGGGATGTCGCCCTGGCTGGCCCTGCTGGAGCTGGTGGTCTTCCTCGGCGTCACGGCGGTGGTCATGGCCCGCTCCACCACCGAGGCCGGGATGCTGATGACCGAGACCTCGTTCCGGCCCATCGACGTCTTCCGGATGTTCGGGTCGGTCCACGCGCTGGGGGCGAGCAACCTGGCGGCGCTGGCCTTCTTCGACAACCTGTTCCTGCGGGACCAGCGCGGCCTGCTGCTGACGGGCTTCCTGGACGCGGGTCGCCTCACCGACGGCACGCGCGTCCGCCGCCGCTCCTTCGCCGGGGCGCTCGTCCTCGGCATCGTGGTCGCCCTGCTCGTCGCGGGCGGCCTGAACATCTCCTTGCCTTACCACCTCGGCGCGAACACGATGGACTGGTGGATGGAACACGGCAGCCCGACCTCCACCTACGGCGACTACCAGCCCTACTTCAGCCCGAACCCGCCGTTGGAGGTGACGCAGGCGTGGCAGCGGCCGACGTTCTTCGGGGTCGGCGTCGCCGTCACCCTGTTCCTGACGCTGATGCGGACCGCCTTCTTCTGGTGGCCCCTGCACCCGCTCGGCTACGCCATCGCCGGGTCGTGGAGCACGGTGGAGTTCTGGTTCCCGTGCCTGATCGCCTGGGTCCTCAAGTCCGTGACAGTGCGCTACGGCGGCATCAGGCTGTACCAGCGCCTGCGGCCCGCCTTCCTGGGCCTGGTTCTGGGCGAGTTCGGCATGGCGGTGTTGTACGCCGTCATCAACGCGCTGACCGCCTGGCTCACCCCACTGCACAAGTTCCCGCCCCCGCCCCTGCCCTGGGGGTGACGGGAATCAGGTTCGGCTCAACCCGGAGGCCGCCGCGCGGTCCAGCAGCCATGTGGTCGTGCCGTCGGACGGCTGTACGCCTTCGGACGGGTGCGCCTCCCGGCCGCGCTTCCCCGCCAGCACCTCCTGCACGATGCCCGCCTTGTTCGCACCGGCCACCAGGAAGGCGACGCTGCGGGCAGCGTTGATGAGGGGGAACGTGAAGGTCAGCCGGTCCACCGGCGGCGGCAGGGTCCCCGGAGGCGTGGAGACGACCCAGGCGTCGGTGACGGCCAGGGACGCCGCGCCGGGGAACAGGGAGGCCGTGTGGCCGTCGTCGCCCAGCCCCAGCAGGATCAGGTCGAAGCGCGGCGGCAGGCCGCGCGGCGGGACGCCGAAGAACTCGGACAGCGTCTGGATGTACTGCTCGGCGGCGGCGTCCTCGTCAACGGCTCCGCCGGTCGGCATCGGGAAGATGTTTCCCGGTGGGAGGGGGACGTGGTCCAGCAGCGCCTGCCGGGCCATCCCGGCGTTGCTGTCCGGGCTGTCCGTGTCCCCGATGCGCTCGTCGCCGAAGAACACGAAGGTGCGCGCCCAGCCTATCTGCCCGGCCCGATCCGGCTGGGCTAGGGCGGCGTAAGTCTTCTTAGGCGTCTTCCCGCCCGCCAGGGCGATGGTGAAACGCCCGCGAGCTTCGATGGCCGCCCGCGCCGCCGCGATGATGAAGTCGGCGGCATGGGCGGCCAAGTCGTCTTCGTCGTTGGTGATTTGTGTGTCCATGGTTGGTTTCCTGTGTGGCGGGATGATGGGCGGCCCGGTGAGACATACCTCACCCGGCACGGCTTGCCGTGCCACCCTCTCCTTCGGAAAGGAGAGGGTTAGGACACCTTCCCCTCCGGCTCCCTCTCCTTTCGGAAGGAGAGGGCTGGGGTGAGGTATCGGGGGTGAGGGCCGCCCGCCGTCTACGCCAGCGCGGCGTCAATGGCGGCCAGCGTGTCCGGCGAGAGCGTCTTGCCGGACGCGGCGGCGTTGTCCTCCACCTGTTCTGGCCGGGACGCGCCGATGATGACGCTGCTGACGTTCTTCTGGCGCAGGCACCAGGCCAGCGCGAGCTGCGGCAGCGACAGGCCCGCTTCCTGGGCGATGGGCACGAGCGCCTGCACCTTGGTCAGAACGGCGTCGTCGAGCTTGCCCTCGCGGCCGTTCATGAACATATTCTGCTTGGGGTCCGCCGCCCGTGTGCCATCCGGCAGCGGCTGTCCCGGCAGGTACTTGCCGGTCAGGATGCCCTGGGCCAGCGGCGAAAAGACGACCTGGCCGATGCCCTCGCGCTCGCACACGGGGATGACCTCCTTCTCGATCCCCCGGCCCAGCATATTATAGTACGGCTGGTTGGAGGCCAGCGGGTGCAGGCCCGCGCCCCGGATGTAGTCCACGGCGTGGGCGATCTGGCCCGCGCTCCACTCGGAGACGCCCGCGTAGAGGATCTTGCCCTGCCGCGTCAGGTCGTCCAGCGCCGTCAGCGTCTCCTCCAGGGGCGTCTCCGTGTCGTACCGGTGGCACTGGTACAGGTCCACATAGTCCGCGCCCAGGCGCTTCAGCGAGGCGTGGCACTGCTCGAAGATGTGCTTGCGTGACAGGCCCCGGTCGTTCGGGCCGTCCCCCATCGGGAAGAAGACCTTGGTGGCCAGGAAGTAGGACTCGCGCGGGTACTGCGCCAGGACGCGCCCGACGACCTTCTCCGACTCCCCGGCGGCGTAGACGTTGGCCGTGTCGAAGAAGTTGATGCCCAGGTCGTAAGCCTTCTCGATGCACCGGCGGGCGGCCTCATCGCCGGTCGCGCCCCCATAGGTCAGCCAGGAGCCGAGAGCCACCTCGCTGACCTTGACGCCGTACTTGCCCAAATGACGATAGTTCACATTGCCTCCTCGAAGTCCGTCACCCCGTTATTCCCGCTTTCGCCCGAAATTCCTATGTCCGCCCCGGAAAATCTGACCCGAACGTGGTATGATGATGCAAGGTTGTTCAGGCCGGACCGTTTGGGCGCGGGCGTGATGCGGGTAAATCCTCATCACAGCCCAGGACGCTCCGCAGTCGGGGCGGGGGAAGGGCGGGGAGGTTTTCTTGGTACTTGAAATAGACGTGCAGACGGCTCCCGACGGGATTCCGGTCGTATACTTGAAGGGCGAGATTGATCTGCACACCTGTGCCGCCTTCCGGGACACGCTCCGTGACCTGATCGAGAACAAGCACTACGATATCGTCATCAACCTGGCGGAAGTGCCGTACCTAGACAGCGCGGCGCTGGGGGTGCTGGTGGACGCGGTCCGCCGTGTGCGCGAACACGAGGGAAGCATCCGCCTGGTGCAGACGACGCCCTTCGTGCGCCGCGCCTTTGAGATCACGCGGTTGGTCAAGATTTTCCAGCTTTACGAAGACACGGACGTGGCGCTGGCTGAGGCACGCGCCGCACGCGCGCCGGTGGCCTGAAAACCGGCAGAGAGACAAACAACAGAAGCGCCCCGCCTGACGGCGGGGCGCTTCTTCGTTATGTCACCCGGTCATTCGGCCTGAGCCGCTTCCCAGTCCGCGTAGCAGCGGTAGACGGCGGCGCTGATGCGGACGATGCGCGGGATCAGGTCGCCGCTGTCCTGCGTCAGCACGTCACTGAGCGTGGGCGGCAGGAACAGGGCCTCCAGAGGGTCCAGGGCGCGCGCCTGGCCCGCATAGTCCACAATGCGCGGCGCGGACAGGACCTCGTCGCCGAACTCGGCATCCAGGGCCGGACGCAGGCGGCCCGCGATCCGGTAGTAGTTGCCGACGAACCAGCGGCGCAGCAGGGCGTACTCGGACTCGCGCGCGGCGTCGCAGCCGGACTTGGCCGCGGCGCACAGCACCCCCGTGAACGACTCGTAGCGGTCAATGAAGTCCTGCCAGAGCTGGCCGGCGGACCCGGCGGCGGGACGGCGGGCGGCGGCCTGACGGACGTTGCGGGCGGAGGCGGGCGCGGCGGCGCGGCGGGCGGCCGCGCCGGCATTGAGCCGGAGACGGTACAGGAACGGGAGTGGCAGGTTGCTGCGGATCATGCGTGATGGCCTCTCGGTCTTCCCCAGGGATAATGCCCCGGCCTCGGTGTTCGGGCCGGAGTCCGTAATGAGTTCTTCGTCGAACGGTCGGGTTCAGTTGCGCGAGGTCGCGCCGTCGCCGCGCTGGGCGACATAGTTCAAGCGCAGGTCGTTGATCAGCGTCCGCAGATCCCGGCGCAGGGACTCCGGGACGGACGCAAGCGGGGCGGCCTCCAAGCGGGCGGCCAGGTCCCCGGCGGCGTCAATGGCCGCCTTGGCCTGGGCCAGATCGGCGACGGCCTCGCCCGTGTTCGGGTCCGCCAGCAGGCCGAGCTTGTGCCACGCCTCGGTGGCGAGCAGGCTGATACAGTAGCCGATGATGCCGTACACGTCCGGCGCGGGACCGGCCCCGTCGTCCTCTGTGTCGGCCATGTCCTCACCAAAGTCGGGCGCGATCACCGCCTCGTCCGTCGCGGCGGGCGGCGCGGCCTCGGCGGCGTCATCGGCCTGGACGCGGCGCTTGTCCACGAACGTGAAACCAGTCTCTTCGTCGGCCATGTTTGCTTGTTTGTTTCAATTCTCACCGCCGGGCGCGGCGCGTCTGTGAGGTGTATTCTAGCACAAAAACCGGTGGTGTGCAAGGCAACGGCGGGCGACGCGGCAAAACTTTTTCGGTCTTTTTTTTCGCGTCTGGGCAGGCGTACAAGCCGCAAGGGGCAAAGTTGCACAGGCCCGTTCTGTCAAGCCGTGCGAGGTGTCTTTTCGAGTGCAGCGCAATCTTGGGTGCGTTTTTCTTGACGCGGGCGGGCGCGCTGGGATATACTTCTCATAGACGTGCGACACAGTGAAGGACAACCGAGACATGGCCGAAGCGCATAACCTTTTTGACACCCTCCAGACGTTCACCTATGACGGCGGGGAGACCGGGCAGTTTTACTCCCTGCCGCAGCTGGAGCGGGCGGGGGTCGGGCCGATCTCCACGCTGCCCGTCTCCCTTCGGATCGTGCTGGAATCGGTGCTGCGCAATTACGACGGCAAGCGCATCTCCGAGAACGACATCCGGACGCTGGCGAACTGGCAGCCGAACACCGAGCGGACGGACGAGATTCCGTTCGTGGTCGCCCGCATCGTCCTCCAGGACTTCACCGGGGTCCCGCTGCTGGTGGACCTGGCGGCGATGCGCTCGGCGGTCGCCCGGCTGGGGCGGGACGCCGGGATCATCGAGCCGCTGGTCCCGGTGGACCTGGTCGTGGACCACAGCGTCCAAGTAGACTTCACCGAGGTCCCCAACGCCCTGGAACTCAACATGGGCATGGAGTTCAAGCGCAACCGCGCCCGGTATCAGTTCCTGAAGTGGGGCATGCAGGCGTTCCACGGCTTCTCGGTCGTGCCGCCGGGCATCGGCATCGTCCACCAGGTCAATTTGGAGTATCTGGCCAAGGGCGTGCTGTCCCAGGGCGAAGTCTTTTACCCGGACACGCTGGTCGGCACGGACTCGCACACGACCATGATTAACGGCCTGGGCATCGTCGGCTGGGGCGTCGGCGGCATCGAGGCGGAGGCGGGGATGCTGGGCCAGCCGGTCTACTTCCTGACCCCGGACGTGGTCGGCGTCCATCTCACGGGGGCGCTGAACCCCGGCGTGACGGCGACCGATCTGGTGCTGACCATCACGGAGATGCTGCGCAAGGCGAAAGTCGTCGGCAAATTTGTGGAATTCCACGGCGAAGGCGCGGCGTCGCTGTCGCTGACCGACCGTGCGACCATCGGCAACATGGCCCCGGAGTACGGCGCGACCATGGGCTTCTTCCCGGTGGACGAGGAGTCCTGCCGGTACCTGGCGGCGACCGGGCGGACCGACGCGCAGGTGGACGCCTTCCGGCAGTACTTCCAGGCCCAGGGCCTGTTCGGGATGCCCCAGGCCGGGCAGATCGCCTATTCACAGCTGCTGGAGCTGGACCTCCAGGCCGTCCGGCCGAGTGTCGCCGGTCCGAAGCGCCCGCAGGACCGGATCGACCTGCCGGAGATCAAGGCCAAGTTCGAGGAGCTGCTGTCCAGTCCGTCGGCCTACAACAAGACGCTGGCCGAGCTGAACAAGAAGTTCGTCATCCTGACGGGGTTCAGCCGGGCCGGCAAGCGCGGCACGGCGGCCATCAGCGGCGGCGGGGACCAGAATCCCGACACGGTCCCGCTGCCGACCGGGGAGCCGCACGAGAGCCAGGCCGACACCTCCACGGACACCGAGGTCGAGATGATGCAGAACCGGCCCACGCCGGACCGGCTGGTGGACGTGCCCGCCGACGAGTTCCCCAAGGCCATGGTGAACCTGCAGCACGGCGACGTGGTCATCGCGGCCATCACGAGCTGCACGAACACGGCCAACCCCGGCCTGATGCTGGCGTCGGGCCTGCTGGCCAAGAAGGCCGTGGAGAAGGGCCTGTCGGTCAAGACCACGGTGAAGACCTCCCTGGCCCCCGGCTCGCGCGTGGTCACGGACTACCTGGACCGGTCGGGCCTGACGCCGTTCCTGAACGAACTCGGCTTCCAGACGGTCGGCTACGGCTGCACGACCTGCATCGGCAACTCCGGCCCGCTGGAGCCGCACCTGGAGAGGACCATCACCGACAACGACCTGGTGGTGGCGTCGGTGCTGTCCGGCAACCGCAACTTCGAGGCGCGGGTGCATCAGAACGTCAAGGCAAACTTCCTGATGTCCCCCCCCCTGGTCGTCGCGTTCGCGCTGGCGGGCCGGGTGGACATTGACATGACCGCCGACCCGCTCGGCAAGGGCAGCGATGGGCAGGACGTTTATCTGCGCGACATCTGGCCCGCCCCGGAGGAGATCGGCGAGGCGCTGGCGACGGCCACCGACCCGGAGACGTACCGGCGGCTGTACAAGGACTTCGCCGAGCAGAACCCCTTGTGGCAGGAGATTCCTTCCACCGTCGGCGGCGTCTACGACTGGGACACGCAGAGTACCTACATCCGGGAGCCGCCGTTCTTCGACCGCTTCAGCATGGACGCCAATGTCGCCAAAGACATCCAGGGCGCGCGCCCGCTGGCGATCTTCGGCGACTCGGTGACGACGGACCACATCAGCCCGGCGGGGGCGATCAAGCCGAGTTCCCCGGCGGGCCTCTATCTTCAGCAGCGGGGCGTCCCCGTCGAAGACTTCAACTCCTACGGCTCGCGCCGGGGCAACCACCGGGTGATGATGCGCGGCACGTTCGCCAACGTCCGCATCAAGAATCTGATGCTGCCGGGCACGGAGGGCGGCTTCACCGTCTACCAGCCGGCCGGGGAGCAGATGAGCATCTACGACGCCTCCCTGATCTACCGCGATCTGGGCGTACCGCTGATGATCTTCGCCGGACAGGAGTACGGCACGGGGTCGTCGCGCGACTGGGCGGCCAAGGGCACGGCTCTGCTGGGGGTCAAGGCCGTCATCGCGCAGTCGTTCGAGCGCATCCACCGGTCCAACCTGGTCGGCATGGGCGTCCTGCCCTGTCAGTTCAAGGAGGGCGTCTCGGCGCAGACGCTGGGCCTGGACGGCACGGAGACGTTCGGCCTGGCGGGGATGGAGCGCGGGCTGCGCCCGCGCATGGACGTCACCCTGCGCATCACGCGGCGCGCCGGCGGCACGGAGGAGGTGCCGGTGACTCTGCGCATTGACACGCCCATCGAGGTGGACTACTACCTGCACGGCGGCATCCTGCCCTACGTCCTGCGCCAATTGATTGAGCAGGACACGGTGGCCCAGGCCGGGCAGTTGCTGGACACCATGCAGCCCCGGCCCGTGACGGCCTGAGACACGCAACATAGGGGGCGAGTCGGCTCACGGCGCGGGCGATAGGGCGGCGTCGCGGGCGAGTTCGGCGCGCGTCTCCCGGCGGCGTGAGGCCAGAAAGGGACGCTCGAAACACAGAAAGAACAGATACGAGCCGCCGATGGCTGAGGCGATTGCGACGAGCGCGAACACTTGGGGCGCATGACGGATGTGCCAGAAGTGGTGCGTGTGCAGGGAGAGCGTGATGAGCATCAGCAAGATGGGCATGTGCGCCAGATAGAGCGAGTACGAGAAAGTCCCCAGGCTTACCAGAGGACGCCACGTGAGCAGACCTTGTGACGGGGCGTCATGCAGCAGCGCGAGGGCCGCAGCGGCGCACAGACCGACGCATGTGTCCAGGGCGGCGAAATTCCACCAGTGAGTGAATGAAGACGGGCGCAGCGCGATGGCGGCCCCGACACAGCCCGCGACGCAGAGGCCCGTCAAGGCGGCCCGCCCCAGGCGGCCCCTCAACGCGCACGCCGCAACGCCGAGACCGAAGAGGACGGTGTACCACGGACACGCATACTCGCGGCCGATGCCGCAGGCATGGGCAATGAGCGTGACGGCGTACCCGACGGCGGCGGCCAAGCCGAGCGCGGCCAGGGGCCCCCGCCGCCGCCAGGCCCAGACGAGTGCGGGGAACAAGAAGTATATCTTCCACTCGACCGCAACGCTCCACGTCGGGCTATCGAACACGTTGGCCCTGACCAGCCAGTCCTGGAGCAGTAACAGATTCACGCCGACGGCCCGCCAGGGCGGGAGAACACCGCCTTTGACGATGAAGTGTTCCACGGCCGGGGCGAGCGCCAGCGCCAGCGCCGCGTAGTAAGGAGGCAAAATGCGCAGCGCCCGCCGCTTGTAGAACTGTGTCACGCTTCCCCCCAGATGCCCATGCCGGACGATGGGCAGCATCAGGCAATAGCCGGAGAGGACGATGAACAGGTCCACCGCCAGGTGGCCGTAATGGGCGAAAATCCCCAATAATCCGGGGCTGGTCACGGTGGCACCGAGCGTGTAGGCGAAGACGTGGCTGAACAGCACCCACAGCGCGGCGAGAGCGCGCAGACCGTCCAGGTAAGCGAGGCGATGAGCGCGCGCGGGCGGGGGTGAGGGCAAGGGCCGAGGACTCGTTGGGGAATTCGCAGGCACTGCACATGGCTCCTTACGTTCTACAGCGGGGCGGCGGGATGGCCAGGAAGAGTGTACCATGGAACATCAGGCTTTGGAACATCAGACTTTGAGTCACGGCAACGCGGACGGCCCCAGGTCCGGCGATGTTTCAGATCGAGCAGGCCGGGGTAGTTTGACGTACTTTCCCGAAGGAAGCTGCCATGCCTAAGATGACACCCCTGTCGGCAGAGGCCCAGGAGGCTTCTCGCGGGGCATCACACCCGTCGACCCCGCGCCGCGACTATGTCCTGTCGGTGGCGATCCCGGTATACAACGAGGCGCGCACCCTGCTGGAGCTGCTCGCCCGCGTCCGCGCCGTGGAACTGCCCGGCGGCAGCAAGGAGGTCCTGCTCGTGGACGACGGCAGCACCGACGGGACCCGCGAACTCCTCCGCACCCAGGTCGAGGGGCGCTTCCCCGATGTGCGCGTCCTCTACCACCCGCAGAACCGGGGCAAGGGCGCCGCCACACGCACCGCCATCGCCGCCGCCACCGGTGACTACGTCATCGTCCAGGACGCCGACCTTGAGTACGACCCGCGCGAGTACCCCGCCCTGCTCGCCCCCCTGCTCGACGGCCGAGCCGACGTCGTGTTCGGCTCCCGCTTCCTGGGCGGCGGGGCGCACCGGGTCTGCTTCTTCTGGCACCGGGTCGCCAACGCCCTCCTGACCACCTACTCCAACATGTGCACCAACCTGAACCTGACCGACATGGAGGTCTGCTACAAGGTCTTCAAGCGGGAGGTGATCCAGGGGGTGACGCTGGAGTGCGAGCGCTTCGACTTCGAGCCGGAGGTGACGGCGAAGGTGTCGCGCTGGTTCCACCCCGACGACCTGCCCGCGCCCGCCGGGGCGGAGGGTCCCTCTGCGGGCCAGCGGTGCCGCATCTACGAGGTGCCGATCTCGTACTCGGGCCGGGACTACACGGAGGGCAAGAAGATCGGGCTGAAGGACGCCTTCGCGGCGGCGTGGGCGATCACCAAGTACCGGTCGCCGCCGGAGCCGCCGAGGGGCGTCCCGGCGGCGGCGGCCATTGTAGCGGGGGCGGCGGGCCTGCTGCTGCTGGGCGTCGGGCGCGGGCGACGCCGCGCAGGGAAGCGCTCTTGAGCGCCGGGCTGTCGGCGACGGCCTCCAGACGCCTCCCCACGTTTGTGCGCGCTATCCTTCTGCCCTTTCTGGCGACGAGGGCGGGGATGCTCCTCATCGGAGGGATCGCGATGCACCACCTGCACGCGGCCCAGCCGATCCCACCCACCTGGCGCGATACGGGCCACTGGTGGCTGGATATGTGGGCGCGGTTCGACGCGCGATGGTACCTCAGCATCGCTACGGGCGGATACCATTACCTGACCGATGCGCAGTCCAACGTCCCCTTCTTCCCGCTCTACCCGTCCTTGATGTGGCTGATCGGCCACCTGTTTGGCGGGAGCCGGACGGCGCTGCTGGCGGCGGGCGTCCTCATTTCGAACGTAGCACTGCTCGGCGCCTGCTCGTACCTCTGGCGGCTGGCCCGGCTGGATTTTGAAGACGCCGTGGCGGACCGATCCGTGCTCTATCTGTTGGTCTTCCCGACCACCGTGTTTCTGTCCGCTATCTACACGGAGTCGTTGTTCCTGCTGCTCATCCTGGGGTCGTTTTACCATGCCCGGCGCGGGCAGTGGGGGCCGGCCGGTGCGTTCGCCGCGCTGGCGGCGTTGGCGCGGCCCAACGGTGTGCTGATCGCCCTGCCGCTGGCCCTGGAGTATTGGGAGCAGCGCCGTCTTTCCCGGAACGGCGTCCGCCCGGACGCCCTCTGGCTCGCGGCCGCCCCCGCCGCCCTGGGCGGCTGGCTGCTCTGCCTGGGACGCCTGACCGGCGATCCCTTCAGCTTTCTCCACGCGGAGAAATTCTGGGGCCGGGGCACGACCACCCTCTGGGAGTCCTTGACGCACCCTCTCCGCAGCGCCTACCCCGGCAGCCTGGCCTGGACACACGCCCTGACGGACTACGTCTTCACCTGGTTCTTCCTGTCCCTGATCGTCGTGTCCTGGCGGAAGGTCCGGCCCAGCTACGCGCTGTTCGGCGGGCTGTGCCTGGCGGTGGCCGCCTACTCGGGCGTCTTCGTGTCCATGCCGCGCTACGGGCTGGCGTTCTTCTCCGTGTTCCCGCTGCTCGCCCTCTTCGGACGCCGGGCCGGGTTCCACCGCGCCTGGCTCGTCGCCTCCTCCGGCCTCGCCTGCGTGTTCACGGCCATGTTCTGCCTGTGGCACTGGGTGGCGTGACTCACCCCCGCCCCGAAGCGTCAGGTGCAAATCGCGCCGTTTCGTGCCATAATGGAAGGCACTGGGCCGCCCCACGTCAAAACCACAGTTTTTGCGGCCCGCCGCCGTCCCGACGTTTGAGACGCACCGCGTATGGGGACACTGGCCTTCCCGTTTGGGGTGCCCGGCCGTCAACAGAAACGCCCCCGTCCCCGCCCGAAGGAGACCGCCGTTCATGGAATTTTGGAAAATCTATCACCTTGTCAAAGCCCGCCGCTGGATGATCCTGGGGCTGCTGCTGATCACGTTGCTGACGGTGTTCGTCGCCAAGAAGGCGGTGGACGAGCAGACTCAATACGCCGCCAGCGCCGTGGTCCTGCCGGACCAGGCGGCGATGTCCGAGAAGGGCGTCTTCCAGGGCGGCGAACACAGCCTGGTGGGGCCGACCTATGACCGGCTGACCCGCATCGCCATGTTCACCCAGAGCATCCAGACGCAGTTCGACGCCGCCGCCTCCCTCGCGGGCCAGCCCCCGCAGGCGCAGAAGCAGGCCGTCGCGCGCGCCCTCGCCAACCAGCTCTCGCCGGAGCTGGCCCGCCTGCCGGTGGACCGCGGCGGCCTCGGCTGGACGGCCTTCCCGGACGTCACGCAGGCCACGCCCGCCGTCCTGGACCGCGTCCTGAGCGCCTTCCGAGTCCCGACGGACCCGTCTGTCTGGATCGCCCGCCCCTTGAGCGAAGGGGTCAAGGACGACATCCGGGGCAGCCTGATCACCCAGCCGATCATCAACAACTCCATCGGCACGCAGAACGGCGTCATCACCGACTACCTCCAGATCGGCGTCCGCGCCCCGGACCCGGCCCTCGCCGAGCAGATGGCGAATCTGATCGCGGCGGCGTTCATCAACGACTACCACGACCAGGGCAGCCAGGAGTACAACAACGGCATCAACACCATGCGCAGTGCGCAGCAGCAGGCGCGGCAGCAGCTCAACCAGGCCCAGGACGCCCTGGTCAGCTTCCGCAGCAGCAACCCGCTGGTGGATGTGAACACGTCCCTCAGCGCCGATGTCGGCAACCTGGTCGGCCTGCAGCGCAGCCGGGAGCAGGCGCAGCAGCAGCTCCAGGTCGCCGACCAGGCCGCCGCGACCTATGACCAGCTCGCCGCCAAGACCGGCCCGTCCCTGAAGGTCTCCCTGGACCCGCTGGCCCGCCCGCAGGCGCAGCAGCTACAGTCCCAGATCGCCGACCTGCAGGCGCAGATCAACACCCTCAGCGCGCAGTACACCGACGCCAACCCGAAGATGATCCAGGCGAAGGCGGCCCTGGCGGCCCGGCAACATGAGCTGCAGCAGCTCCTGAGCCAGCCCTACGACCAGGCTACGGAGAACAGAGAGTACCTCACCCTGAAGCAGCAGGCCGACCAGGAGCGCGCCGCCGCCGCCCGCGCCCAGGCCATGCTCGCCTCCCTGGACACCGAGATCGCCCAGCAGAAGGCGCAGAACCGGACGCTGCCGGCGGCAGAGCGGCGGCTCGCCCAGCTGACCGACGACTTGGACACCGCCGCGCTGAACAAGAAGGTCGCCGACGCCAACGTCGCCTCCATGGCTCAGAGCATGAAGCTGGTCAACCAGGGCCTGATCGCCCTGTCCAGCCCGGCCGCCGACGCGCAGCCGGACTCGTCCGGCCCCGGCCTGGCGACGCTGCTTCTCTACGGCGCCATCCTCAGCCTGATCATCGGCGTCGGCCTCGCGCTCGGCCTGGACTACCTGGACAACTCCGTGCAGACCATCCCGGACGCCGAGAAGCTGCTGGGGATGCCGGTCTCCGCCGTGATCCCCGCTATGCCGCCGGGCGACCCGCGCCGCATGACGCGCCTGACGGTCAGCGACCCGCTCTCGCCCATCGCCGAGTCGTACCGGCTCCTGCGCACCGACCTGCTGTTCACCGCCGACGAGAAGCCGTTCCAGTCCCTGATGGCGGCCACGGCCAAGCCGGGCCAGGGGGCGACCACCACCATCTGCAACCTCGCGGTCGCGCTGGCGAACGTCGGCAAGCGCGTCATCCTGATCGACGCCGACCTGCGCCGGCCCAAGCTGCACGACTTCTTCAGCGTCACCAACGACAAGGGCCTGACCAGTGTGCTGAACGGCGAGTGTGAGCTGGAAGAAGCGCTCAAGGTCACCGACATTGACAACCTGCTCGTGCTGCCCTCTGGGCCGCTGCCGCTGAACCCGGCGGAGCTGCTGGCCTCGCAGAAGATGCGCGCCCTGCACGAGCGCCTGAAGCCGCACACGGACTTCGTGCTGGTGGACACGCCCTCGGCCATCGCCTTCAGCGACTCCTCCATCCTGGCGTCGTATCTGGACGCCGTGATGATCGTCGTGCGCGCCCAGGAGACGCCGCGCGGCAGCGAGATTCAACTCAAGAACCTGCTCAACAAGGCGCGCGCCAATGTGGTCGGCGTGGTGCTGAACGGTGTCAAGCCGCAGCTCGTCGACTCCTACTTCTACCACGCGGCCTACTACCCGCAGGTCTCTCCCGGCCACACGCTCGGCATCAGCAACGGCGCGGTGGCGTCGCTCCCGTCCAACGGCTCCCACGGCCAGAACGGCAGGCCGCGCACCCTGGAGGCCGACTCGCTGGACCAGGCGTTTGATGGACACTCGGCGCAGGGCCAGGACATCGAGGCGACGGCGATTCTGGACGATGACATCGTCAGCGTCACCCCGGCCCCCAACCGGTCCCGCTTCAGCATCCGCAAGATGTTCGGCAGCGACGACCACGATTAGGGGCTTGACCGTCCCGACGCAAGAAGGGCCGCCCTCTCGGGCGGCCCTTCTTGTTTGGCTGTCTGCTGTCTCAAGAGAGACGCGCCGACTACATGGCCTTCTTCTTCATCATGGGCTTCTTCATCATCGTCTTCTTGCCCATCATCTTCTTCTTCATCATGGGCTTCTTCATCATCATTTTCTTCTTGCCCATCATCTTCTTCATGGCCGAGACGTGGGACTTGGCCGTCAGGGTGCCGTGCGTGGTGGCGGCGAAGGCGGACGGGACGACGAGAGAGGCGACCAGGGCGGTCGCGGCGATCTTGCTGATCAGGGTCATCGGGAAATCTCCTTCTGGGACTGTCGGACGACCCCGGAAGCGTCACCGCCTCCGGGAAAGTTCCGGCGCCGGAATTATTTTTTCTTCGGGGCGTGCCGCATGGAGGCATGGACCATGACCGTCTTGCCGTTCTTCATGTGGCGGGTGTAGGCGTGGACCGCGACCATCTTCGGCTTGGTGGCGGTCTTGGTGCGGGTGTAGGCGTGGACCATGACCGTCTTGCCGTTCTTCATGTGGCGCATATGGCTCTTAACGGCGGTTCCGGGTGCGCTCGGGGCGGCGGGCGGCGCCACCTGGGCGAAGGCGGACGCGCCGAACAGCAGAATCAGGCCGGCGGCGGCGGCGATGCGCGCGAGGGAATGCTTCATGGGATGTCTCCGTGTCGTCAGGATGTGTCCCCTAGCGTCCGGGCGCGGCGGAAAGTTCCCGCACAGGCAAGCCTGACCCGGTGCTGAAGGGCACGGGCGAAAAATAAATAATCGGCGCGCGACACCTTCCGGCCCATTTTCGACACATACTCCACGACATGGCCGAATGGCAGGATGACGAGGCGCTGGCGGCACAGTGCGTGGGGGGCGCGGACGGCCCGGATGCGCGCGCGCTGGAGACGCTGTTCCGGCGGCACGTCGGCGGCACCTATGGGTTCGCCCGCCGCTTCCTGGCGGCGCGCGAGGACGCCGAGGAGGCGGTCTCGGAGACCTGGCTGCGGGCCGGGCGCGCGCTGCGGGCTGGACAGTTCCGGGGCGAATCGGCGTTTCGGACGTGGCTGCTGGGCATCACGCGACGGGTCTGCCTGGAGCGCCTGCGCCAGCCGCGCCTGCCGACGCTGTCGCTGACGGGCCTGCCGGAGTCGGCGCGGGGCGACTGGGTGCTGTTCCCCGCCGCCCCGGACCCAGCGAGCGATCTGGACGACGCGCTGGCGTCCCTGTCCGACGACCACCGGCTGGTGCTGACGCTCTGCGACCTGCAGGGCCTGACCGATGCCGAGGCCGCGCCCCTGCTGGGCCGCGCGCCGTCCGCCACGAAGTCCCTGCGTACCCGCGCCCGCCGCGCCCTGCGTGACGCTCTGTTGAAGATGGAGGAGGCCGAATGACCCCGGACGAGTTGACCGAGCTGACCGATCTTTATGTCGCCGACGAGCTGCCCGGCGCCCTGCGGGCGCTCGTGGCGGCGCATCTGGCGGCTCACCCGGACGCGGCCCGCGACGCCGAGACCTTGTCTCAGGCGCTGACCCGACTGCGCTCTGCCCCCGCCGAGCGGCCCGACGCCTGGTTCACCGAGCGTCTCCTGGACACCCTGCTGCGCGACGCCTCCGCCGCGCCGCCTTCTCTCGCCACACTTTAAACCACACAAAGGAACACACGTCAATGGCAAAAACCGCCGTCGCGGGGGGGCTGAAGGCCCTGACCCCGCGCAAGGAACTCTTTGAAGGCATCCAGACCGTCGGCAAGGCCGTCGCCACCCGGTCCAGCCTGCCGATCCTCACCCACGTCCGCATCTCCGCCCAGGACGGCAAGGTGTCGCTGATGGCGACCGATTTAGAAATGTGGATGGAACACACGCTGGCCAGCGCCGCCATCAAGGGCGACGGCGCGGCGACGGCCCCCGCGCGCAACTTCACCGAGCTGCTGGCGGCCATGCCCGACGCCGACGTGGAGTTCTCCGTGGAGGACGAGACGCACGCGCTGCGCCTGCGCTGCAACAAGGCCAACTACAAACTGCTGGGGCTGTCGCCGGAGGAGTTCCCGCTGCTGCCGCAGGTCAAGGAGGAGTCGCGGTTCGTGGCCGACCGGGCGACGCTGCGCGAGGCCATCAAGCAGACCCTCTTTGCGACATCCAGCGACGAGACTCGAGCGATCTTGACCGGCGTACTGGTGGTCTTCCAGGGCGACAGCCTGCGCCTGGTCGCCACGGACACGCACCGGCTGGCCGTGCGCGACATCCCGGTCAAGGACGGGGCCGGGTCCGCGAGCGCCATCGTGCCGTCGCGGGCCATGAGCGAGCTATTGCGCATCCTGGGCAGCGAGGACGGCGACGTCGTGGTGACGCTGTCGGGGAACCAGATTCAGTTCCAGATCGAGCATCTGACCAAGCAGGCCGACGAGCTGGTGCCGGCGGGCAGCAAGACCACCTTGATCTCGCGCCTGATTGATGGGCAGTTCCCCAACTACGAGCGCGTCATCCCGGCCCAGGCGACCAAGACGCTGACCATCGAGCGTGAGCCGTTCGTCGCGGCGGTCAAGCGCGCCGCCATCGTCGCCCGCGACTCGGCCAACCGTGTGGTGCTGCGCTCCACGGAGGACGGCGACCGTCTGACGATCACCGCCGAGTCGGGCGCCGTCGGCAACGCCTACGAAGAGGTGGAGATGACGCGCGAGGGCGACGACAGCCCGGTGGAGATCGCCTTCAACGCCAAGTACCTCTCCGACGTGCTGAACGTCCTGGACAGCGAGGGCCTGCACATCGAGCTGACCGAGCCGCTGCGCCCCGGCGTCGTCCGCCCCACCGACAACGCCGACTACCTCTGCGTGTTAATGCCCATGCAGGTCGTGTGAACAATTGCCCGACACAGGTTCGGGCGCGGGTCAGGGGCGGCGTGTGCGTGTTCAGTGTGTGACTGAACATACCGCCGCCTACGCCGCGCCCTCAGCCTCTTTGGCATCGGCCCCGGCACTAGCCGGGGCTTTGTTACCCTCCCCCGCCGCAAGCGCTACGGCCTTCTTAGCCTCGTCCGCCGCCCTCTCCTCGTCCGTGCGAATGTCCCAGTAAATCCAGTAGACCGCGTCGTGTTTGAACAGGTCCGCGCAGAGCGGGAAGGACCGTCTCAGGTCCTCCCGCCTGTGTTTCAGCGCCTCGCCCCGGATGCGGAAGACCTCCCGGCAGACGCGGCCCCGGTCGAGGCCGCGCCACAGGGCCGACCGGGCGGCGTTGATCTTTTCGAGTTCCATCGAACACGAGTCCATCAGGGCGTCCCGCAGCGCGGGGTCGTTGCGCCGGTCTATCCCCGGCTCGATCTTTCGGCTCCTCATGTCTGCCTCCCCCTCCACAGTCGTTTAGGCTGCCGTGACGTTTGCTCTCAGCGCGGGCAGACAAGCCGCCCATAAGCGAGCGAACTGCATAAACCGTGCCAATGTGGACAAAGGCACAAGCGAGATGAACGCCCACCGCCCCGGCAATACCAGAAGGCGCGGTCTCGCAAAATAAAATTTATTTTTTCGCTCGATTTTTTTCGCCCGCCAGTATTCAACATGAAAATAGCAGGCAATTTATATCAACAGCACTCTGCAAGGCTTAACAGTTCATTGCGGTACTCGCCAACGGGTCCGGCGCGGAGGGTTATGAGGGGAAAATAATCCTGCCATGTGCCCCCCGACACAGGCCGGAACGCGCACAGAAAGCGAGTGTGAACACAATGACGGATTTGCTGACACCGAAGCAGACGGCGGAGATGCTCGGCCTCTCCACCTGGAGTGTCTACAAGATGATCGGCGGGCCGGACCCGCTGATACCGAGCGTGCGGGTGGGCCTCAGCGGTCGGAGCAACCGGGTGTCCAAAGCCGCCCTGGAGGCGTGGATCGCCCGGCAGGGCGAGGCCCAGGCCAGGCCCGGCGGACACCAGCGGGGGGACGACAATGCCGACTGAACGGCCCAATACGCCGCCGCTCAATCCCGCGTGGGTCAAGTTCTGGACCGCCGTGAGGCGGGCGCGGCGCGAACACCCGCGCCGCGAGCAGGCCGAGACACCGCCCGGCAACGCGACACCCCAGACGTAGAAACGCCCTGCGGCTACCACGCAGGGCGTTTCCAGTTCCAGACAATCTTGCGTCCCGACCACGAGACAGGCATATTGTACCACAATGGTCAATAAGCCTGTCAACGTGGTCTTTTTGCTTGATAGAAAGACCGCATCAATGAACCGAACGACGACACCGCCGGACCCCGGCACGTCCGGCCCCCGCAACCCACGCCCCCGCCCCGGTGACACGCGCCGGGGCGTCCCCCCGATGCTCCGGCACGAGGCGTACCCGCTGGCCGACCTCGCGGCCTGCCCGCCCCCGTCCCACCGCGTCCGGGGCGTGTCCTACACGCTGGCCCCCCGCGCCCGCTTCGCCCACCTGCCCGCCTGCCCCCGCCTTATGGCCGACGTGATCGTGGACCTGGGCGGCGACTTCCGCCTGGCCTGCGCCGTCCTCGCCGCGCCCGCTGGGCCGGTGCTGGCCGTCCCGCGTGAGGCCGTGGACCTGGTGAGCGGCGGGCGCGTCCCCATCGCCGTGACCGAGGCCCTGGCCCGCGACATCTTCCACACGGCCCGCAGCGGGCGAGGAGGGCACTCCTGATGCCCACCCATGACAAAGAGGCCGTGCTGGCGGGCATGGCCGGTCGCTGGCCGGACTTCTACGGCGGCTACACCGAACTACGGCGGCAGGGGGACGAGTGGCGCGGCCCCTGCCCCCTGCACGGCGGCGACGGTCCCAACTTCGCCGTGGACCCGGAGGCGGGCCGCTGGTACTGCCACTCACAGTGCCGGGAGGGGGGAGACGCCTTCGACTTCCTGCACGAGAGGGAGGGGCTGGACTTCCCCGAAGCCTTGTCCCTGTTGGCGGGGAGGGCGGGCGTCCCTGCCGCCACCGCCCGTCACACGCCGCCCCGTCCGGGGCCGGTGGGCCGCGAGGCCGTCGCCTACGACTACACGGACGGCGAGGGGGCGCTGCTGTACCAGGCCGTGCGATTTGAGCCGAAGGGCTTCCGGCAGCGCCGCCCTGATGGGGCGAGCGGCTGGGTCTGGGGCCTGGGCGACACCCCCCGCGTCCTCTACCGCCTGCCGGAAGTCCTGGCCGCCGTGGAGAAGGGCCGCCCGGTGTACGTCGTGGAGGGGGAGAAGGACGCCGACGCGCTGGCCACGCTGGGCCTGTGCGCGACCTGCAACCCGATGGGCGCGGGCAAGTGGCAAGACGCCTATTCGCAGGACCTCACGGGGGCCTCCGTCGCCCTCCTGCCCGACAACGACGCGCCGGGCCGGGACCACGCTCAGGCGGTCGCCCGCTCGCTGCACTGCAAGGCACGGCGCATCCGCGTGGTGGAGTTGCCGGGGCTGCCGGAAAAGGGCGACGTGAGCGACTGGCTGGCCGCCCGCCGCGCCGAGGGGATGGACGACCACTCGCTGAGGACGGCCCTGTCGGAGCGGGTGAGGGCCGCGCCGGACTGGGAGCCGCCGGACAGGGGGGAGGAGGAGGCGAAGGCCATCCCCGGCGTCGCCCCGGCCCCGGCGACATCCGGCGCAACGCTTTCGGTTCACACCCGCAAGAGCATCGCCGCACGGGTCGTCCGCGCCCCCGACGTGGGTCCGCCGCCGCCGGAACTGCCGCTGCTGTTCGGCCCCTACCTGAACGTCGGCGCGACCCACTGGCTGACCGGGCAGACCGGCCTCGGAAAAAGTACCTTTGCCTACAACCTGTGCGGGGCGTTGGCCGAGGGCGCGGAACTCTGGGGCCTGCCCTGCAAGAAGCAGCGCGTCCTCTCCCTCGACATGGAGAGCGGCGATCTGGGGCGCTCACTCAAGTTGCAGCGCCTCTACCGGGACGGGAGGCCGCCGGGGGACTGGCTGTTCGCCACCGAGCCGATCCGCTTCCCGGAGGAACTGCCCGACTTCCTGGCCTACATCCGGGCCGAGGGCGTTACCTTCGTCGTCTTCGACACCGCCCGGCGCTGCTTCTCGGTCAGGGACGAGAACGACAACGCGGAGGTCTACAGCCGGGTCATCCCCACCCTGGACGCCCTCAAGGCGGCGGGCGTGGCGTCGCTGGTCATGGGACACCCGGCCAAGAACGGCAACGGGAGTGCGCGGGGGGCGGGGGCGCAGGAGGACGCGGGCGACGTGAACCTGTCCCTGACGATGCACCAAAGCGAGGTCGGCGATGAGCATGGGGTCATCAAGTTGGCGATCACCAAGAACCGCCTGCTGGGCCTGGGCCATGAGCCGCTGTACCTGCGGCGCGTCGGCGGCCACAGCGACAGGTTTGAGCGGGTGGACGCGAGGGAGGCCGTTCAGGGACAGGAACCGGAGGAGTCGCCGGGCAAGCGCGAGCAGTGCCGGGCGGCCATCCTGGGCCTCCTGAGCGACAGGCCGGGCGGACACGCGACACACACGGAGATCATGGCTGCCATGAGGGGGCGCGGCTTCACAGACAGCACGGCCAAACGCGCCCACAAGGAGGCGGAGCAGGCCGGGGAGATCGTCCGCGCCCCACAGGACCGGTTTCCGCAAGGCGGCTACTGTCTGCCGGAGCCGTTCGCTGAGGAGGGTTCACCGGGCTAGGTTCAGGTGAACCCTTGAACTGAACCCTGAACCTAACGGCGGGGTTCAGGGTTCAGGGTTCACCAATCCCCTAGTATGCGTGAACCCTGAACCCTTGAACCTAACGGCGGCACACGGTCAACGTGAGTTCGGAGGGGAGATCGCCGGGGAGGAGTGACATGGCGGGCAAGACAAGGAAGATGATGACGGAGGCCGCAGGGACGGAGGGTGCGCCCCCCCTGGCCTGGCGGTGCGACCATCAGGAGAGCCGCCTGCCCGCCATAGGTGTGACGGAGCGGTGTGAGGCAGACGTGAACTCCTATGAGCCGGTAGGGGGGCAGCCGCTCTTCTTCTGGCGGCCCGGCCTGTACGCCTCGTGGCGGCTCCTGGACTGTCTCGCTCACAGGAATTCGCTTTCGTCCGACTCGTCAATCATCAGCAGGGTTCGCCTGGGCGGGGTCATCCGCGACCTGCCGCGCCGCGATGTCCTGAGCGGCGGGATCGGCTCCGAGGTCGTCGCGACGGAGCGGACCGCCGTGTGGCGGGCGGACGCGGCGCGGCCCCTGTTCGACTTCGCCCTGGAGTGTCTTGAACTGGTGCAGGAGTTCCATCGGGGCCTCCCGGCGAGCGGCGGCCCTCGCTTCCTGGTGCCGCCCACGCCGTTCTTCGGCCCGGCCCTCCAACTGGCGAGGGCCTACCGGGAGGGGCGGGCCGAACACGGGGAGTTCGCCCGCGCCGCCGCCCAGGCGCGGATGCCCTGGCTGTCTGGGCCGGTGGCCCCCGCCGCGTTCAAAGCGGCCAACAATGCTGCCCTGTTGGCTTCTTACAAAGCAATGGGGGAGGGCGAAACGTGGGCACTCGACTACGCCCCCTTGAACGCCCGGCTGGAGCGGCGACTCTTCGACATGGGAGCGCCCCGCACGGACCCAGGACCACCGGACACGGCGGCAGGCAACATATGAACGCCGATACCCTTCCGTTCGGACTCCGGGCCATGAAGGTCGGCGAGAGGTACATCATCCGCGATGACTTCGCTGAGAACATCCGCTCTGTCCGGGGTGAGGAGATCGGCGGGTGCTTCTACCCCGCCGACTCGAAGGCGGGCCGGGGCTACCACGTCCACACGAGGGCCGCCGACCTGGACGAGCGGTTGCGGCGGGCTGCGGAGGGCCGGAAAGCGTTCCGCCGCGTCGTGCGTGAGCAGAGGAAGGCGCAAAGGGGGGAGACGCCGGGAGCCGCCGGACGGGAATGACCGAGCAGGAATGAGTGAACGGGGATGCCTCCCACGCACACGCGCAGACCCGCCATTGGCCGCGACGGAATAGCCTTCAAGGCTTCTCATAAATGTAGCCGGTACTACAAATAAGAATTGTAACACTCCTCACAGTGTCGGCAGGTGTTAGCAGGACACGGGTTTTTGCCCGTGTCCTGGCGGGGTTTTTCCGGCGGGAGGCCCGTCCGGCGGCACACGCGCCCCGTCCCCCCGGCAGGAACCGGGGGTCGCCCTGGCGCTGTCCTTGCCTGCCGCGCCCGTGCCCCTGGCGGGGGCCTTGCGGGGACCGGGAGGTGCAACCCCATCCCCGAACCCAGCGCGAAAAAAAGATTGTGAAAGTCCTCTGTACCTATTGACAAAATCCCAACGATGGTATATAATAACATTGTCAGTGAGTGAAGCCCCCGCGCTGCTCTAACAGCCGGGGGCGCGAGACAGCCGCGTTAGGAGGCGGCAATCCATGGAACAGTATACCTCTCAGCAAGTGCAGGCGGATCACGCTCTCGCCCTGCGCGAGCGCAATGACATCCGGTTCGCCCGGACCCGCGCCAACATCGCCCGCCGGGCGGAAACCCTCTTCACCGACGGCGGGTACGCCGCCGAGCGGGCTTTCACCGGCCTGTACCACATCTGGGGGCCGGAGGGCCAGCACTACTCGGTCCTGTGTGACGACATCGCGGGACACGACTGCGATTGCCCCGCGTTCGCCAAGTACGGCGAGTGCAAGCACCACCTGGCCGTCGCCTCCCTGCGGGGCGCGGCGGCGGACGACGCCCGGTGGGAGGCCCTGGCCGCCGACCACGACGCGCAGGAGGCCGGGTACGCCGACTTCGACCCGTATGAGTTCCGGCACTGAGGGCCGCGAGGGGGCGGGCCGACAAGGCCCGCCCCGACTTCCCGCAAGCACCGAAAGGATGAACACCATGACCGCGAACACCATGACCGAGACACTGACGGAGGGGCCGGAAACCCTGGCCGGGGACGACGCCCGCGACACGCCCACAGAGGCCGCCTGTGGGGCCGCCGGGGGCCATTACGGGGGGCAGGACGACGGCTTCACGCCGGACACGCCCGAAAAGGCGGACTGGGTGCTGGGCAAGATCGCCGACGCCCGCGCCCGCGCCGCCCGCGTCCGGGAGAACATGGAACTGATGGCGCGGGAGGCCGACCGGGAGGCGGCCTTCTTCGAGTGGAAGTACGGCCCGGCCCTGCAAGACTTCCTGCGGGGCGAACTGGGGGAGGCCGGGCGCAGGAAGTCGGTGCGCCTGCCGAACGGGGTCCTGGGATACCGGACCCGGCCCGCCGGGGTGCAGATCGCCGACACGGGGGCGGCGCTGGCCTGGGCGCGGACCCACCTGCCCGCCGCCGTGGTGGAGACGGTCGACCGGAAGGCCCTGGGGGCAGCCCTGCTAGAGACGCTGAGGGACACGGAGGAGGTCGTTGACTTCGCCGCCCTCACGCCCGCCGAGGAGACCTTTTACATCAAGTAGGGGCGCAGAGGGAACGGGGGCCGCGCATCCGGGACACGCGGGGGAGAAAATCATGGACTTTGACAATGAACTAGAGCGGGACTTGACGGAGGCGACGGGGCTTGTGCAAACCCTGGCGGCGAGACCGAACGACGGGGGATGGCCGGAGTTCCTGCCGGTGTCCGTGCAGGGGCCGGTCGCGGAGGCCCTGCACCGCTGGCACACCGCGCAGGCGGCACTGGAGGCCGCCGCGCCCCCCTACGGCGAGTGCTGCGAGCGGGTGAGGGACGGCGCGGGCCGCGTCGCGCCGGGTCGCATCCACCCGGAGGTCCGGGCGGACTTCGAGGCGGCGGCGGGCGAGGAGATCGCGGCCACGGGGGGGCTGGACCGGGCACTGTCGGCGTTCGCGGCGGCCTGCGTCCTGGACGCGCTGACGATGGCGGGCGTCAGGGGCCGGGCCGAGCGGGAGCGGATCGTCGGGGCCGTGCTTCTGGGCGGGCCGGGACTGCCCGGCGTGGACTAAGGCTTGCAATGTCCGGGGCATGAGAACCCTCATGCCCCGGACAGTATCAGCGCAGACTGTTTTGGTCGCATTCGGCAAGTTTGCCGGACGCATTGCCAACCTTCACGTCAAATACGCGGGAGAAGGGGGCCGAGAAATAGTTTTGCCGCAGTAGGACCATACAGTCGTAGGAAGACTTTGCGATGGCCCGTGCGGTAGGAACGTCTGTGCCCGGCCTGACGATGACGCAGAGGTAGTCGTGATAGGGGCGTGAATATGGGAAGACGCTGACTATTGCCGGGGCCTTCGTGTGGATGTTCTGGCCGAACACGTTGTAATTGTATTCGTACTGCTGCTCAAGGATGGAGTTCACCATGGTCTTGACCGCATTCGCATGAACCCGCCGGTGATGGCGTATTTCTGGACGACGGTGGGCGTCCGAGTGAGCAGGCGACATGGAGAGTAACGCTGCCAGGGACATAGCGCGGACCAGATTTAAGACCATAAGTGACCGTCCCTCCCCGCCACGGAATTGCTGTTTGGGCGGTACATTTGCCAGTAGCACAAACCATGCCAACTGACCGTGATGTTTGGAAATGTCGTCATGCTATATCCGAACGATGGGAAACATGAGGTATAATAGGGGCATGGAGAACGAGCAGGAGCGGCAGAAGCGGAGCGAGGCGGCCCGAACGATGGGGCGTTCACGCACACCGGCGAAGGCGGCGGCGGCGAAGCGCAACGCGCAGAAGGGAGGGCGCAAGCTCAAGGCCCTGGCCCTCGTGCGCTGCACCTGCGGGAAGGGTGACGCAACGGTGGACGACGCCGGGAAGGTCCTGCACCCCACCACCTGCCCGCGTGGGCGCGTGATCCGCTACCGATTGTCGAAGGGGCTGCCGCTGACATGAGGCATGACATGAACACGGGGGGCAATCCATGAACGTGCCACAGGAAGAACTAAACGCCTGCCGCGCCCTCGCCGTGCGCCTCAAGGGGGCCGTCTGGTCCGCCCTGCGGGAGACCGGACACACGCGGGAGTCGTTGCTGGTGGAGGCGGGACACCTGGCCGCGAACCTGGAGACGCGCCTGGACCGGGCCGGGGCGCAGGCCCCCGCCGCAAGCGTTGCGCCGCGCCACGAGACGCCCCTGCGGCTGTTGGACACGCCCGCCAACCGCCGGTACGCCCGCGCCTTGCGGGAGGCGTGGGAGGCGGGGCTGGCCGTGGACCGGGAGCGGTACGGGGAGGCCATCGGCACGGACGGGGCGGCCCAAGTCATCGAGATGGTCCTCGCCGACGTGGAGGCCGAGGTCAGGGGGCCGCAGGGCCGGGAGTGAAGACACATGACGAGTGCGAACACAGGGGTAAGAGGCGCGGTGATCTACACCCGCGTCAGCACCGGGGAGCAGGCGGAGAACGGGACGAGCCTTGCGGGGCAGCGGGAGGCGTGTCGCCGCAAGGCCGAGGCGCTGGGCCTTGCGGTGGTCGCCGAGCGGGAGGACGCGGGCGTGTCCGGCGGCTTCCTCCTGTCGCGGCAGGGGATGCAGGCGGCACTGGCCGACATCCAGGCGGGCCGGGCGGACGCGCTGATCTGCGCAAACCTCTCGCGCTTCAGCCGGGACGCCGAGCATCAGCACACGCTGAAGCGGGAGATCGAGGCCGCCGGGGGGCGCGTCATCTTCTGCGACATGGACTTTGACGCCACGCCCGAAGGGGACTTGGCGTTCGGCATCATGGGCAACTTCGCCGCCTACGAGCGGCAGGTCATCCGCAAGCGGACGATGAGCGGCAAGCGCAGGCGGGCCGAGGAGGGCCAGCAGCCGCAGCGCAGCCGCCCGCCGTTCGGCTACCACATCGTCACTAACTCCGAAGTAGACTGCGGCCTGCACCCGCCGGAGATGCGCGGGCGCTACGTCGTGGACCCGGAGAAGGCCCCCATCGCCCGGCGCATCTGGGACCTGTACCTGTCCGGTGTCACCCTGTCGCCCCTGTGCCGCATCCTGAACACGGAGGGCGTCCCGACGCCAGGGCACGGCAAACGCTGGCTGTCCACGACCGTGCGCCTCATCCTGATGAACCCGGCCCACAAGGGCGAGCCGGTCAGCGGGCGGCAGAGGAGCCGCCAGGACGAGTCGCGCATCGGGCAGCGCCACAAGCTCACCGGCAGGCCGATCACCACGGCGGACACGCGCCGCCTGACGCCCGACGGGGAACGCCTCACACTGTCCGCCCCGGCCCTGGTCAGCGCGGAGGAGTGGGAGTGGGTTCAGGCGAAGTTGACACGCGGGCGGGCGGACCTCGCGGGTTCCCCCCGGCAGATACGGATGCTGTCCGGGCAGACCTACTGCCCGCAGTGCGGGGGCAAGGCGGGGGCCAAGCAGCAGCAGGCGGGCGGGAAGACGTACCGCTACCTAACTTGTCGGCAGAGGCTCGGCGCACGGGACGGCGCGGGGCAGAAGCCGTGCGTGGGGGACGTGTACCCGGTGGACACGGTAGAGGAGGCCGCAATCACCGCGCTCCGGCGGGCGTGGGAAAGCCCCGAGTCCATCGCCGCCGCCCTCCAGGTCTACCGGCAGTCCCCCACCCCAGCAGACACCGGGGCGGGAGAAGAGGAGTTAAAGAGCCTCACCGCCGCGCTGGATGAACTCAAGCAGGAAGAACTCCGGCTGGTGCAGGCGCAGATGGCCGGGATGCGGGCGGGCGCGTCGGCGGACGCCTACGCGGAACTATTCGGCGACCTGGCGGCCCGGCGCAAGGACATGGAGGCGCGGCGGCAGGCGCTCGCGCATGACTTGCGCCGCCAAGCGGGCAGACCTTCCGCCGGGAAGTGTTCCGGGGCGGAATTGGCGGCATTCCCCGGCGCGGCGCTGGAGGAGGCGTGGGTACTCCTGAGCGACCCGGACGTGCCGGGCAGCGCCAAGCGGGACGTGATAATGACCCTGGTGGAGCGGGTCATCTGCCAGAAGGGCGGGGCGGACGTGGTGTTCCTGCCCGGCGTCTTCGGCGGCCCGGAGGGAGATGGGAACAAGCCCGGAGGGGGCGTCACAGGGTCGGGCAATTGTTCGTCCGGTGCAGGTCGTGTGAAAAGAGTGACGACTCTCTTCCGCGTCTGAACCGTCTTCGTCCCCGGCTTCCCTGAACACGCCGGGGGCGAAGACCACATCGGCCCCCTCCTTATGGGGAATCACCCGCTCCACCACCGTCCCCAGCAGCATCCGCCTCTCCGCGCCCGTCAACTCTGGGTCCGTGAGTGCGGTCAGGGCGTTCTCCAGGGCGCGGTTCATCAGAAGTTTGGGGGCGTCGCGGCCTTCGCCTTACCGCCGAGGCGGACGACGCGGGCGAAAAGTCGCTCGTCATCCACACGGACCGGAGCGGCGAGGTCAGCGCGAAGGGCCTAGACAAAGCCTGCGCGACCGTCTATTCGGACTTGCTTGCGCTGTCGCCGACATTGTTCTGACCGGCGTAGACCGTGAAGCCGGTGTCGCGCAGGAAGCCAACCAGCGTCTGGTTATTGGCTTCGGCGAGTTCGGCGGCGAGGGACGAGGCGGCGGAGACGGCGCAGACGACGGGGATGCGGGCCATCAGGGCCTTCTGGGTGATCTCGAAGGAGGCGCGGCCGCTGACCAACAGGATCAGCGGGTCATCCGACCGCCAGGGCAGCCACCCGGCGGCGACGCCGTGGCCGATGGCCTTGTCGGTGGCGTTGTGCCGCCCGATGTCCTCGCAGACGCACAGGCATTCGCCATCGCCGGTGAAGAGGCCGACCGCGTGCAGGCCGCCGGTCCGGTCGAAGAGGGGCTGGCGGCGGCGCAGGGCATGGGGCAGATCGAGCAGGGTCTCGGCGGTGACCGGGCGGCTCGGCGGCAGGGGCCGCGTCTGCATGGCGACGGCTTCCAGAGCCGCCTTGCCGCAGAGGCCACAGGACGTTCCGGCCATCAGGGTCCGCTGCCAGAATTTCCCAGCGGCGGGCGGGCGCGTCAGGCGCACGGTGACAATATTGGGGATATCCGTGTCCGCCGCCTCGCCGGTGTCGCAGTGGCGAATCTGGGCGATGTCCGCCTCGGAGGCGATCAGGCCCTCGGTCAGCAGCAGGCCCCGCGCGAGTTCATAATCCTGGCCGGGCGTCCGCATGGTGACGGTGAATGGGGCGTCGTTGACACGAATCTCCAGCGGCTCCTCCACCACAAGAGTGTCATCCACCACCGACTGCTCGCCGCCGCGCCGACGGGCGACGCGGCGGACCTGGAGGGCGTCGTCGCTCACGACTTGCCGCCGGTAGGGAGGTGATAGGTCAGCGTCCAGGTCGAGAGGGTGGGCCTGCCGTCGGCCTCGGCGTAGGGGTAAACGAAGTAG
Organism: Capsulimonadaceae bacterium; assembly: GCA_965277485.1. GTDB lineage: Bacteria > Armatimonadota > Armatimonadia > Armatimonadales > Capsulimonadaceae > JAFAZD01. The sequence continues at coordinate 266,720 of CBDICZ010000012.1, forward strand.
TTCAGCGGCGGGCCTTGCTGGGCAGGCGAGAGCACGATGTCGCGGCCCCGCGATATGGACACGGCGGCCCGGTCCAGCACCAAGTTGCCGAACAGGGAGCGAGCCACGCCGGGCCTCCCGGCGTCCCGCCAGCGGCGGGCGTCGGCGGCGTCCAGCGGGACCCAGCCGAGTTTCCTGTCCTTGAACCAGACCCAGCAGTGGTAGCCCGTGATCGCTCCGTCTGTCGGCAGCACGGCGGGCGTCGGAATGCCCGTCAGCGGGAACCCGAATTCCAGTTCGGCGGGGATGCCCAGGCTGCGCGAGCAGGAGATCAGGTAGGAGTGCAGGTCGGAGCAGTTGCCCGCCTTGTAGTCGCAGACGAACGCGGCGTCGCCCTGGGCGTACTCCGGCGACTGGTGGTGGTAGTCATAGTGCATGGTGGCGACGACGTGATTGAACAGGGCCTGCTCTTTGTCCCGTGTCGTTTTGTCTCCCGCCGTCACCTGGCGGGCAATGGCGGTGAACCGCCCGCCGACGGGCACACGGGTGTCGGCCTTCAGGGACGGGACGAGCGTGGTGTCCTGCGGAACGTTCCCCTGGGAGTCGAGTACGCGCACCTCCCGGCGTCGCACAGTGAACTGCACCGTCGCCGTGAGTGGGCCGGTGGGGTTGACCTCGTGCAGATAAACCATGCGGTCGCCGTACCGGCCCTCGCGCGTGACCTGGCACGGGACCGTCGCGGTGACGGACAGGCCGCTGACGGTCTGCCAGGCGCTGTCGGAGGGGATGGGCAGCCAGACGTTCAGCGTCTTCGTCCCCGACGGCGGCACGGGCACAGTAGCCGTGTAGATGAACTGCGTCGTCAGCGTCTTCGGCGCGGCGGACACCGTGACGCCAAGGCACAGCAGGGCGACGGCGAGGGGGAGAAGGCGGGCGTTCATGTTGACTCCTGACGACAATTTGGCGGAGGCGGATGGGAATCGAACCCACCACTCGCGCAGTGCGAGTCACTGGTTTTGAAGACCAGGAGGGCCACCAGACCCCGAACGCCTCCATGCGGTTATTGCACGATGATGTGCGTGTCAGACGGGGCCTGAATTTCGCCGATGTGGGCCGCCGTCAGGCCCTGGACAACTAATTCACGCACCAGCGCCTCGGCATTGTTCCCCGGCAACGCCACCAACAAACCGCCGGATGTCTGCGGGTCGAACAGCAGGTCAATGAGGGCGTCCTCGGCGCGTGACGTGACGCGGACGCCCGTGCCGAAGTAGGCGCGGTTGCGGTCCAGGCCGCCGGGTCCGACGCCCTGACGGCGTAACTCCAAAGCGCCGGGGATCAACGGAACGCGCGAGACGTCAACGCGGGCTGTGACACGGGACTCGCGGGCCATGTGGGTCAGATGGCCCATCAGGCTGAAGCCGGTCACGTCCGTGCAGGCGTGGGCGTCGTGGCGCAACATGGCGTCGCGGGCGGATCGGTTCAGCGTCCGCATGGAGCCGATGGCGGCATCAATGGCACCTTGCCCGGAGACGCCCTGCTTGATGCCGGTGGTCACGATGCCGACGCCCAGGGGCTTGGTCAGCACCAGCGCATCCCCCACTCGCGCCCCGGCATTACTCAGGATTCGGGCCGGGTCAATCAGCCCCGTCACGGCGACGCCGTACTTGATCTCCGGGTCGTCAATCGTGTGGCCGCCGAGCAGGGCCGCGCCGCCCTCGGTCAGCTTGGACAGGCCGCCGCGCAGGATGCCATTCAGGATGCCGGGGTCCAGAGCGCTGGGGAAACAGGTGACGTTCAGCCCCGTAAGAGGCTGACCGCCCATCGCCCACACATCGGACAGGGCGTTGGCGGCGGCGATCTCGCCGTAGGTGAACGGGTCGTCCACCACGGGGGTGATGAAGTCCACGGTCTGCACCAGCGCCTGTGTGGCGCTCAGTTGGTAGACGCCCGCGTCATCGAGCGTGTCGTAGCCGACCAGCACGTTCGGGTCACGCGGCGCGTCCCGGAACAGGTCATGCACGGCGGCGCTTAAAATCCCCGGCCCCAGCTTCGCCGCGCACCCCGCGCACGACACCAGTTCCGTCAGCCGCGCGTGTGTGTCAGACATCATTGTTCCCTTCACGAAGAACCCGCCGATCCCCCACCCGCTTCGTCACGCCCTGGGCGTCCAGGTGTTCCAGCAGCGGGATGGCGTACTTGCGGGTGATACCCAGAATCGTGTTCAGTTCGGACACGGTCGCGCCTTCCGGCCCAAGCGATGTTTGCCGCAGTCGCCGGGCGGCCTCGGCGACGGCTTCACCGTGAAACACGACGACGCGGCCGCTGTCCCGGTCAGTCGTTTCCACCAGCCGCCCGGACTCGCGCAGGAAGTGGTACAAGTTTTTGCGTCGCCGGTCCGACCCGATCACGTCTGTAGGATTGGGCGGCTTGAGGCCGCCGCGCCGGAACCTGTCTTCCATCTCCGCCGCGATGGCGCGTTCCACCGGGGACAGCATGGCCTCCGGCGAGAAGTCGGCCTCCCGAACCAGCCCGTCCTCGGTCGCCAGCAGCCCCTGCCGAGCCAGCGCGTCCAGGACCGCCCCGAACGTCGCCGGGGCGAGTGTCTTCGGCAGGCGACGGCGCAGGTCCTCGCGCGGCATCCCCCGCCGCGTCGGGTGGTCGGCGTGGAACCCGTGGGCCGTCTGGATGGCCCGATGGCCCAGCGCGTCAAGGGTGTCTTGCAGCAGGGCCAGGCCGCCGACACAGACCACGGGCAGGGCGGCCAACGCCGTGTTCACCTGCGCGGACGACAGACCCAGATCGGCGGCGAGGTGGAAGACATTGACGCCCGCCTCGGCGGCCTCCTCCAATTTCGCGCGAGTCCGTGCCGTCGCATCACCGGACGCGAGCGCCTGCACACGGCCTTGCGCATCGGCGTCGGCGTGTCGGTGCCGCCGGGGAGCCGCGTCCACGATGACGCCGCCGCCCAGCGTCTCCACAGGGGAAACGGCCCGCAGGACGAAGCGTTCGTGGACCGGCACTTGCACCTCGTCCGTCAGCCGGAGCTGCGCCAAGACCATCGCGCCGGGGCTGACACGTTCGCCGTCCAGGGGATGGACACGCGCGAGCGCGTCCTGTGTGCCGAAGTGCAGCCGCACCGTCTGCCCGCGTGTCAGGGGCGGGGCGTCCGGGAGCAGGCGCAGTTCCACGTCCAGCAGGCGCGTGGGCCGGAGCGCGCCGGGCGTCGCCAGGGCGTCGCCGCGCCGGACGTCACCCTTTCCGATGCCGCGCAGGTTGACGGCGGTGCGCCGCCCCGGCTCCGCCTGGGTGACGGGCGAGCCATGCACCTCCAGCCCGCGCACCTCCGCCCGCCGCCCGCCGGGGACGATCTCCACCGTCTGCCCCACACGCAGCGCCCCGCGCCGCAACGTCCCCGTGACCACCGTGCCATGCCCGGTCATCGTGAATGCCCGGTCAATGGGCAGGTAGAACTGCGGCAGTTCCGGGACCCGTTCTGCCCGTTCCAGCAGCCCCCATAAAGCGCCTTGCAGCGCGTCCAGCCCCTCCCCCGTCTGCGCCGAGGCCCAGAGCAGGGGCGCGTCGCGCAGGAACGTGTCTTGCAGATACGCCCGAGTCTCGTCCTCCACCAAGTCACGCTCGACCGGGTCGCTCACAAGATCACTTTTGGTGACAACCACAAGGCCCTGACGCACTCCGAGCAGTTCGGCGAGCGCGACGTGTTCGCGCGTCTGCGGCATGACCCGCTCGTTGGCCGCGATGACCAGCAGCACGGCCTCAATGCCGGTCGCCCCGGCGATCATGGTGTGGACGAACCGTTCGTGCCCCGGAACGTCTATGAGATCAATCTCACCTTCGGGCGTTTTCAGGTGCGCGAAGCCCAGAACGATGGACATCCCCCGCGCCTGTTCCTCCGCCAGCCGGTCGGTCTCTGTCCCCGTCAGTGCCCGCACCAGCGCCGTCTTGCCGTGGTCAATGTGTCCCGCCACGCCGACCGTGATGTGTTTCATTCGCCCCTGAGTTTACCCCCAATCGGCTGTCCGAGAGACAGAAAACAGAAATGTCTTCTGTGTGCTATCATGATGCTATCACAGAAAGGGGAGCGTGATGACACAAGTTTTGATCCGCAATGTGGAGCCTGATGTCGTGGAACGTCTGCGGTCACGCGCCCAGCAGAACGGGCGGTCTCTGGAGGCGGAACTCCGCCGGATTCTGGCCGAGGCGGCTTCGGAAGGCGACGTGCTGCTTGGGCAGGTGGAGCGGGTACGCGCCCTCTTCGCTGGGCGTACCTTCGGCGACAGCGCCATGCTGCTGAGAGAGGACCGTGACCGATGACTCCAAAGCCGTTCGTGGTGGACGCCAGCGTGGCCGTGAAGTGGTTCCTGCCGGAAATCCACGCCGAGGCCGCGAGCAGGGTGCTTTCCGGCGGCCACAACCTGCTTGTCCCGGACCTGGTCTTCCCCGAAGTCGGAAACATCCTCTGGAAGCGGGTCCGTGCCGGTGAGGTCACGCCGGAAGAGGCGGAAGTCGTGATGCAGACGCTGGGCGCTCTTCCGCTCGCCGTCCACCCGTCATGGCCGCTCGTCCTGCCCGCACTGGAGATCGCCGTCCAGACACAGCGCACCGTTTATGACAGTCTCTATCTCGCACTGGCTGTCCGCGAGGATGCCGCCCTGGTCACAGCCGATGAGCGACTTTACAACGCCCTTCAGGGAACGCCGCTGGCGGCTCACCTGCGCTGGGTGGCGACCTTCTGAGTTCCACTATCTCTCTTACCGGCGGCAGGTGCGGGCGCAGTTCCTCCAGGTGGTGGCGCAGGTAGTGCAGCAGGCGCCGCCGCTTCTCCAATCCGCGCTTTTGATCGCCCGCACGCGCCTCCGTCGGGAACTGCTCCGGCGCGGCCTCCTGGACACGCTCGTAGATGCGCGCCCACCGCTTGCCGATCGTGGATCTTCGCCAGCCTCAGCTCCTCCGCCAGCTCGTCGTCCGTGTACCCCGTCAGCGCCCACAGCAGCATCTCCTGCTCCTGGGGACGAAACCCGAAGCGCGGCGGGTGGGAGTGAAAGATGGTCGCCAGGACCGTCCCGTCCTGGGGGCCTGCCTCGGCGCGTGTCACCGAGTACAGGCAAGCCCGCTGCTCCGGGAGTGTTCCGCCCCCGAGCCGGCATAGAACGCGGCGTGGTCGTTGCAGACATGGAACCCTGCCCGCGCCGCCCAGTCGCGCTGGAGGTGGTTGTAGGTGTCGAAGAAGCACTCCTGGACCCCGTACCCCCGGCCCGACAGAGTCACCATGTCCAGAATCTTATCCCGCACCTCCATCCCCGCCGGGCTGGTCTCATAGTCGCCGTGGAAGCCGGACTGGAGGCACACCAGGCGCAGAGTGCCCTCGGTGTTGGCACGTCTGAGGCCGTCCATGTCCAGAAACGGGGATGCGCCCGCCGACCAGCTCTTGACCATCTGCAGGGCCAGGTACGGCGGCAGGGTCGTGCGCATCCGCGCCGCGAACTCGTCGGTGACAAAGGCGACCACGCAGAAGTAGGCGACCTGCGCCCCCGGCGGCCCCTCCAGGTCCTCCATGACCCAGAAACCGGCCGTGCCCGCCGCGACGAGGTCGCGCCACATGTCCAATAGGAGTTGCTGGTGGGGAGGGTCGAAGACAAACCGGTCGCGGGTGCAGGCCAGGCAGGCGGGCAGGTCATCGAGGCGGGCCGGGCGGAAGATCAGGTGCATGGTAGTTAGATCACTTTCCGGGGGAGATCAATCGCCTGAAGCTTGGCTTCTATGCCTGTCTGCCTATTATATCACGCCTTCCTCCCAGGGTAACGGGGATCGCAAGCAAAAATGTATGCTTTTTCCATATCGCTAAGTTCAGCCTTGGCTGTTATAATAGTCGCGGGTATCTAGCCGTCCTGTTCTCAATCCACCTGCCCGTTCTGAAGAAGGGATCTGTCCCATGCTAACTTTCAAGCGTACCTATTCTTTGCTCAGCCTTCTTGCGCTCTTGGTCGCCCCGTGCCAGGCCCAGAGTCAGTACCGCACACTGGCCGGAATGGGCCAGACCGGCTACGGCTGGTCCTTGCCGATCGCCATTCATGACCCTGCGGCGGACGGCGTGATTATTGAGTTCCGTAAGGGGCGCCTCCATACATGGGAAGAGGGCTTGATTGACTTGAGGGTGCAGAGCATCTACACCGTCGCCGTGAGCATCACCTTCCATTTTGAGGTCGTCAACCTGACGACAGGCGAATCGACGACAATTACCGACATCGAAAACCCCAAGGCGGCGAGTGGCTGGGTCACGGCACTCGGCTGCTATGCCGTCCCCGGTAAAACGTCCCCTTGGGACCCTGTGGACGTGACCATCCGCAACATTTATGTCACGGAGTTCTCCATGGGCAATCCCAATATCATGGGCGGTCTGCCTATAGAGGTGTACCCGGTCAACGTGCTGGCACAACAGCAGGCGGCGGCTCTCCTGGCGCAGCAGCAGGCGGCCCAGCAGGCCCGGCTACAGGCCCAGCAGCAAGCTCAGCAACAGGCCGCCCAGCAGCAAGCAGCGGCCAACGCCGCCAATGCCACGAAGCGCCAGGCCATCATTGACAGGGCGAACCAAATACAGCAGCAGATGGTTCAGCAGCAACAGGCATTTCAGAACATGACAGCGAGCGACCAGGCGGCTGGTCAGGACCTGGTCGCACGAGAAAATGCCAGGAATGATGCCGCCCTGCAAGAGCTCGCAGCCTTGCGAGCGCAGGAGACGGATGCGGACGCGACCCCGAAGCGCAAGGCATGGCTCGCCCAGATCAATGACCTGGAGTCACAGGCCGTAGAAGCGGACGCTCAGGCGGCGAATGACCAGGACCAGTCCGACACCGACACATCCCAGATGCAAAGTGACGGGAACGCCGGCGCCGGTCTGCCTGGTCTTGCCGGTGTCCTCACCCATGCCTTCTTCGCGGGCGACCACCAACGCTCGGCCCAAAACGAAGCCTCCCACGCCGCTGATCTGCGCCGACAGGAGCAAGATTTAAGAAACAAGCCGAATAATTTGGTCAATGCCGGCAGCGCTCTATACAGTCAGAGCAAATATGCCGATGCCCAACAGGATTATTATCAAGCGACACGGCTTGACCCTACCAACCAGTCAGCACAATACGACCTCAGAATTTCGTTAAACAACCAAGGCAAATATGCTGATGCAGAGGAGCCGCTGAATGCCGCGCTCAGCTTGAATCCTCAGGATGAGAATGCTGCCCGTGAACTAGGCGTGAGCCTGGTCGACCAGCACAACTTTTCCGATGCCGAGATAGTGTTGCGGCGAGCCGTCTCGTTGAAGCCGGACGACGCTTACGCACAGGGTAGCCTGGGCGTGGCCCTGTTTGGTGAGAAAGAGTACACACAAGCACTGCCAGCCTTTTCAGCATCCATTGCGATTGACCCAAAAGTGTGGAATATTCAACGTTGCTACGGAATAACTCTGATCTATACTGGGGACTACGCGGACGCCCAAACGGCGCTCCAGACCGCTCTTCAATTACAACCAGGCGATGCCATGACCGAATGTTATCAGGGCGTAGCGTTTGCTAAGCAAAACGATTGGGCGGATGCAGAAACGGCCTACCAAACAAGCCTCTTCCATTTACCCAATGACACGATGGCAGAGAGCAATTTGTCTTACGTGCTATCTAAGGAAGGCAAATATAATGATGCGGTGACTGCCGCACAGGCGGCAATTAAATTAGATGCAAACGATGACACTGCCTATGACAACTTGGGCTGTGCCTACGATGGATTGAAACTATACGCAGATGCGGAGGCTCAGTTGGAGAGGGCCGTTCAGCTCATGCCTCAGAATGCGGAACATGAAAGTGACTTAGCCATGACCTTGATGCACGAGCACAAAATGGCAGGGTCACTGGCGGCGGCACGGGCGGCCTACCGTATGGCACCGACTGATCCACAGTGTCTACAGGTGTTGGACACAATTAAGGCCGCCATGCCAAAGCCGATGCCTTTGAAGGCCCATGTCAAGAAGCATCCATTGGCCAAACCCACGGCCTGACGGAGAATCGGGAAGGCGTCATCCAGCCTCTGCCCAACCGCCGACCTGACGCTTGTTTGGTCGGCGGTTTCGGCTTTGGGGGGCAGGTCGCCGGGCCTCGCTGCGTCAGCGTTCGGGGGTGAGGTATACTGAGGGCGCAAGGAGGTTTTCCTATGTCCCGTCTTTCATCGCAGGAGGTCGTCAGCCGCGGCACGGACCTGTATGACCGGCAAGTCCGCCCGCGCCTTGATGAAGCCGCCCACCGGGGCCAATACCTTGTCCTGGACATCGAGACCGGCGAATACGAGGTGGACGCTGACCACCTTTCCGCGTCCGACCGCGCCCACGCCAAGCACCCTGGCGCCGCGCTGTTCGCCATGCGGATCGGCTACCCGACCCTGGGCCGCCTCGGCGGCAGGGCGAGGGCGGTATAATGAGCGCAGCACCCATCGGCAGGAGGCAAGGGCATGGCAGGGCAAACATTTCCGATGGTCTCTGACGCGACGCTGGAGGAACTCTCGGCGCGCGGGCTGGCGATCTATGACACGCTCCGGGCGCGACTGGAGCCGGAACACGACCGGGAGTTCATCGCCATCCATGTGGACAGCGGCGATTATGAGGTCGCACGATCCACTGTCGAGGCGGTGCGCGCCCTCCGTCAGCGTCGGCCTGCCGATGGGCGGATGTTCGCTCGGAAGATCGGCCTGGAACCTGAATACGGCCTGGCGGCGCGTATCCTCCCGTCCCGTTCGGCGAGGGTATAATCTTTGCAGCCTGCGGACGAGGAGATTTCCATGACCACCGTGACCATTAACGACGACTTGGCAGCCCGTCTGCGCGTACTCAGGGATGCGGGGGACGACTTCAACCGAGTGGTGGAGACGGCGCTCGACGAGACCGTGCGGCGCTGGGAGCGGGAGGCCGCCGCCCGTGCCGAGGCGCAAGCGATTCTGAACGGCCCGCGACGCCCGTTCGCGGAGGCCGAGGCGGACTTCCGGCGGAGACACCATCTGCCGAACCCATCTGGCCTGACGCACGAGGAGTTGATTGAACAAGCCGAGGCGGCTTTGGCGGCACTGCCGCCGGAGAGGATCGCCGAGGCGGAGCGGCTAGGGCTGATATGAGCGACACGCCCCGCCGCTATGTCCTCGTGAGCAGTGATCGCTATGATGCCGACCGCGAGAACCACGTTCTGTTCTTGAACCGACGGCTGGGGCCGGTGTACGCCGGCAAGTGGTACGATGACCTGTTATTGACAGTGAACAGCCTAACGGGCTTCCCCGGTCCCCTTTCCCATGCCCGCGATGAAGACGCCTCTGACCAATACGGGCGGGAAGTCCGCCGCCTGCTGTATCACGGCCCCGCTCGTCGCCGGACCGGAACGCCGGTGCGGGTCCTATTCACCCTGCTGCCGCCCACCAAAGACGACCCCGGCGGCGAGACCGTGATCTTGCTCCTGCGCCTTTTGCACGGCGCACAGGTCCTGTCAGCCCCCGACGAAGCCCCCTAAAATTGTCATCACCTCTCGGAACGCCCACGCAACCTCAGCGATCTCCTCGTCGCGCAGCGTTCGCACGTCCACCACGAAGGCATCGTCAGCCAGCATTCCGACGAGAGGGGGTGAACCACGCCGCAGACGTTCCGCGAGGCGTTCCACGGTCATTAGGGAGGACTGGACGCGGACGTGTTTGGAGGGCAGGCGTTCTTCGGGCAGGGTCCCGCCGCCGCTGAAGCTGACGCCGTCGGTGATGGTGACAGCGAGGCCGGGTAGTTTAGCAAGCGCCGTGCGCAGGCGGCGGGCACGGCTGGTCAACTGCGCTGGGGTCTGGGAGAGCATCCGCAACACCGGCAGATTCTTAGCGAGGCTGTCTGGGTCCTCGTAAAGCATTAACGTCGCTTCCAAAGCCGCCAGTGTCATCTTGTCGGCGCGCAGGGCGCGGAACAGAGGGTGGGAGGCCATGCGGGCGATTACGGTGCGGCGACCCACCAGCAGGCCGCACTGCGGGCCGCCGAGCAGCTTGTCGCCGCTGAAGGCGACCACGTCCGCGCCGTCTTTGATCGCCCCGGCGACGGTCGGCTCCGGCGGCAGGCCGTGACGGGTCAAGTCAATCAATGCGCCGCTTCCCAGGTCTTCCATGACAATGAGGCTGTGCTCGCGGGCGAGTTGGGAGAGTTCGGCCCGGGACGTTTCGGACGTGAAGCCGATGATCTTGTAGTTGCTGGCGTGGACCTTCAACAGCACTTTGGTGTCGGGCGTGACGGCTTCGGCATAGTCGGCCAGGCGGGTCTTGTTGGTCGTCCCGACTTCAACGAGATGCGCGCCGCTCTGGCGGATGACATCGGGGACTCGGAACGCGCCGCCGATCTCGACCAGCTCGCCGCGCGAGATGACCACCTCGCCGCCCCCGGCCAGCGCGGTCAGGGCGAGCAGCACGGCGGCGGCGTTGTTGTTGACCACGACGGCTGCTTCCGCCCCGGTCAGACGGCACAAGAGGCTTTCGCTCTGACCGCCGCGCCCGCCGCGCTTTCCCGTCGTCAGGTCCATCTCCAGGTTCGCATAGCCCCCGGCGACCCGCCGCACGGCCTCCACCGCCGCGTCGGCCAAGGGGGCGCGGCCTAAGTTGGTGTGGATGACGATCCCCGTGGCGTTGAGGACGCGCTGCAAACGCCCGAGGTCACGCGCTCCCAGGCGGCGCATGGCATCGGCCAGCAACGTCTCCGACGTGACGGGGCTGAGGGAGCCGTCGCGCAGACACGTCCGCGCGGCCTCCAGACTCGCCCGCAGGGCGTCCAGCACCACCGGGCGCGGGTGGGCGGCCAGCAGGCGCGCGCCCGCGTCCGTCGCCAGCACAGCGTTGACCGGCGGGATTCGGCGCAGACGCGCCGCGATGTCGTCCGTGGAGTCACCCATTGCCGTCCATTATGGCACATTCCGGTTTCTGCCCACCACCCTGCTCGGACTGCCCACCACCCTGCTTCGCCTCGTTCCTCGGCTTCGCGGGGTCCTCCCGAAGCGGGAGGATTCGGACATTGAACTGGCCCTCCTGATCCTCCCGTTGCGGGAGGACCCTGTGACCGAGGGACGAGGGAGCAAGGTGGTGGGCAGTCCGGCCGCCCGATGCGCCGGTCGGGTACAATGGCCGCATGACCGCCGCCTTGCGCTTCTTCCGGGGCATCAACGTCCTGCTGCTCTGCATCCCCGTCTCTTTTGCCCTGAGCGCCCTCCCCGGTGTCGCGCCCCTGTGGGTGTTTCTGTTCGCCGCGCTCGCCATCGTGCCGCTGGCGGGACTCATGGGGAAGGCGACCGAGCAGCTCGCAGGGCATCTGGGGAACATCTGGGGCGGGCTGCTGAACGCGACGTTCGGGAACGCGCCGGAGCTGATCATCGGCCTGTTCGCCCTGGCCGCCGGGCAGTCGGACTTGGTGCGCGCCTCCATCGTCGGCTCGATCTTAGGGAACATCCTGCTGGTGCTGGGCGCGAGCATCCTGGCGGGCGGGATCAAGCACAAGATACAGACCTTCAACCAGGACCACGCCGAGTCGCTGTCCATCAACCTGCTGCTGGCGTCGCTGTCGCTGTCGGTCCCGGCGATCTTCACGGCAGCGTACCACCACACGCCGAGCGCGCGCGACCCGGACAACGTCCGCCTGTCCGTCTGCGTCGCCATCGTGCTGCTGCTGCTGTATCTGGCATCGCTGGTGTTCGCGCTGCGGACGCACCAGGACCTGTTCCGGGGGTGTGACGAGGATGTGGAGGAGGCGCCGGAGCCGCCGGTGTGGAGCAAGACGACGGCCCTGCTGACGCTGGCCGTGGTGACGGTGTTCGTCGGGCTGGAGAGCGACATCCTGGTCCGCAGCGTGGAGGGCGCGGCGCGGGCGCTGGGGGTGAATCAGGTGTTCATCGGCGTCATCGTGGTCGCCATCATCGGCAACGCCGCCGAACACGCGACGGCAGTACGCATGGCCCTGCTGAACAAGATGGACGTGACCTTGAGCATCGCCCTCGGCTCGTCCATCCAGATCGCCATGTTCGTCGCGCCGGTGCTGGTCCTGGGCGGCCTGCTGATGCGCCACCCGCTGACCTACCTGTTCAGCATCCCGGAACTGACCGCCATCGCCTTCAGCGTCCTGATCGCCGCCTTCATCGCCGGGGACGGCAAGAGCCACTGGCTGGAGGGCGCGCAGCTTCTGGCCGCCTATCTTCTGATCGCCCTCGCGTTCTTCTTCCTGCCGCCGTAACTGTAAGCCTGGACACCGTAAACTTGCGGTTTTTTCGCCGAAACGGCTTGCTTGGCCCCGTTCATGCTCTTGTCTCCAACATAGCCCACAGCGGCACCTGAAAGGACGACAACATGAACTCTCGCAATTCTTTGATCGGTCTGACTCTCTGCGCGGCGGCGCTGACGGCGGCGGGGCGCGCGGAGGCGTGGTCGGTGCCGGTCGGGGACTACATCGGCCAATGCACGGTCTCCTACCTGGCGGGCGGGCAGACCCTGTTCACGCTCAACACGCAGGGCTTCTACAACCGCGACAAAGGCCTGTACACCTACGACTACAACCTGACGAACGTGAGCGACCCCTACGGGCTGACCAGCTTCGCCGTCAACGTGGGCAGCAACCCGGTCCAGGACTACTTCTCCGGCTTCGGGCCGCAGAACGGCATCGCCCTCCATGACGGCAACTTGGTCCCCGTCGGGCAGACGTTCACGGCAGGAACGGACTCGGCCAACCTGCACACGGCCAACGCCAGCGTCTCCGACGCCGGGGGATACGTCACCTTCACGGACCTGACGACGCCGATCGCCGTGGGCCAGAGCAACGGCAGCCAACTGACCACTAATTTTTCCTACTCCAAGAACGACAAGCCGGGCGAGGAACTGTTCCTCCAGTCCACGGCCTTCCTGGCCGGGGCGACCGTGAACGTCCACGACGGCGCCGGCAACGCCTTCTCCGTCACCACCTGTGGCGAGGACGTGTGTGGCCCCGCCCTCCAGGGTCCGCACGACCTGCCGGCGGCCCCAGAGCCGGGTTCCGTGCTTCCCTTTGCCCTGGGCGGCCTGGGCCTGCTCGGCCTGACCCTGCGCGCGCGCCGCCGCGCGGCCTAGGCACGGTCAATGACCAGCACCCAGTCGCTCCAGACGCCCGGCGTGGGCGGCGTGAACGTCATCGTGTCCGCCTTCGGCAGTCGGCCCGCCTCAGCCCAGGCCCCGGTACGCGGGTCGTACCAGTGGGCGACGAGGAGGTAACCGGCCAGCGCGCCGGTCCGCACGGTGACGGGGCGGCCGTGCGGCACGTACACGAAGGCGTAGGAGCCGTCCGCGCCGCGCGTCGCCCGGACGTGTCCCACCCCCGCGCCCGCGTCCGAGACCAGCAACGACTGGTCGGGCACGCGCGACAGGACGGGGCGCGACTCGATCAGCGCGCGCAGGTGCCGCACATCTGGCCCGCCCCCGGCAGGGGAAGCGCCTCACGCCAGAGGGTGCGCGGCGCGGTGACGGCCGGGAAGCGGGCCGGGTCCAGGAACTGCCAGATGGGGTGCGCGCCGTAGGTGTGGCCGCACGCCCCGGCGAACACGGCCCGGTAGGCCGCCCGCCGCACGTCGGCGGCGTCCAGATAGCCGTGCGTCGGCCCCGATTGGGGGCCGTGCCAGTCGAAGTCCGCCGGGTGGTCCTCGTAGACGGGTTCCGCATCCAGCACGGGCTTGGTCGGCGTCCGCGCGTAGTCCGATTCGATCAGGGCATGGTTGGCGACGCTGCGGCTGTGCCCGCTCTGCCAGGTGTGGAAGTCCAGCCAGGGTTCGTCGGGAAAATACTCCGACGAGCCGTGCGGCCCCGGCGGGTGGAACGTCTTCAGGTGCGCGCCGCCGTCACCTTCCGCCAGGCCCGCCGCCATTGCCCGGATGATCGCCCGGTGCCGGTCGGTCGCCACGGTCCGATCCCCGCCGAGCATCCAAATGATCCCGTCGGCCCGGTAGCGCCGCCCCAGCCACAGGCCGTAGGCACGGGCGTTGTCCGGCGTGAACATCTCCGGCCCCTCGCCGCCGTCCTTCTTCCACTTGTCGCCCCAGGTCGGCAGCAGGGCGACGTACATCCCCAGCGCGTTGGCACGGCGGATCGTCCAATCCACATGTTCAAAATACCGTTCATCGGGCCGCGCCGGATCATGGTCGTGCAGGGGCAGGTGTCCATAGGCGTTGGGCCTGTCGAAGCCGTGTTCGGCCAGAGCCGTCGCCTGGATGACCGTGAAGCGCTTGGCGGCCCGGTCCTGCAGGTAGACCTCGGCCTCCTCGCGGTCCAGCCGGTGGAACAGCTCCCAGGCGGTGTCGCCCAGGGGGAAGAACGGCGAGCCGTCCCCGTAAACGAGAAAGCGGCGGTTATCGGAGACTCGGAGCGTCTTCACGGCTGACTCGCGTGTGCGGGGATGACGAAGAGCGTGATGCTCTGGGCGGGCAGTGTCGTCGTGACGGCCCCGGCGCGGGCGGTCACGTCCGGCAGGCGCGTGATGACGTTGCTCGCGGCGAGCTGCCACACCTGGGCGGGTCCGGCGGGCGCGACGTCGCGCAGGTCCAGCGTGAGCGGGGTGTTCCCCGACAGGACCTTGCTGATGACCATGACCGTCAGCGCGCCGTCGGAGCGGCGGACGGCGGCGAATGATGAGAGCGTGTCCGGGTCGGGCACGGTGTCGGAGACGCCGACGCTGCCGAACATCGAGTCATGGCCGTCGTAGTTCCGGTACATCTGGAAGGCGTGGAACACGGGCGTGCCGGGGTTGGGGGCCGCGAACCGCGTCGCCATGTCAATACCCTCGCGCCCGATGATCCCCAGCACGTCCGCCTGGGCCGTCGCCCCGTTCATGAAGTCGTCCGCGCCCCAATTGTACTCGGTGTAGGCAAGTTTCAGGCCGGGGTCGTGCTGGCGGACGGCGGCCTTGACGCGCGGCAGCATGTCGATCACGGCGTTGACCCAGCTCTCCGCCTTGTAGTTCGGGTCCCACAGGGAGCGCGTCGAGCGGTTGCGCTTGAGCTGCATGGCGGTCGAGTCGTCCACGTCGTTGCCCTCCTGCGGGTAGTAGTGGAACGAGGCGACGTCCACCAGCCGCCGCCCGGTCTTGACCTGGTAGGCATGGAGCTGGTCCAGCACCCAGGGGAAGAAGTCCTCGCCGCCGTGCGCCTGCCGGTCCGGCATGACGTCCCAGCTGCCGCCGTGGCTCGCCTGCCGGATGTCCGCGTCGGAGTACTTGTACCCGTTGTAGTCCCAGGACTCCGGGCCGATGACCAGGGCCGTCGGGTCCACGCTCTTGACCATGGACGCATACGCGAACAGCCGGTCGCGGTACTGGTCCATCGTCACCCCGTTCGGGTCCACGTCCCGGTGGGTCAGGTGCCAGAGGTTCGGCTCGTTGTCCATCAGGTAGTAGCGGACGCCGCCCCGGCTCGCCGGTCCCCACTTCTGGACCAGGTGCTGGACCCAGCCGCGCATGAACGCCGGGTCGGCGGGCGTGTTGGCGTCGCGGGGGTCGTTGCCGGTCACGAACGTGCCGTCGGGCCTGACGCCGTTGCCCGCGTCGGGCATCCACTGGGTGTCGGTCGCCTTCTGCGGGCCGTACTTGGCGACCGAGAACGACGCCCGCTTGTCCCGATTCGGACCGAGATCGGCGACCCAGCCGAGCAGCGGAATGGTCACCATCGGCTGCGCGCCGAGGGCCTTGCTGGCCGCGACAAAGTCGTCGGTCTGCTTGCCCGGCACGGGGTCGCCCACGGGGACGCTCTCGAAGAAGTAGTCGTTGCCGATGCTGTGGGCGTTCAGACGCCAGTTGTAGCCGGACTCGGTGTCGCCGCCGTCCCGGTTCAGGGGCGTGTTCAGGGCGGCGTGCTGGGGCCCGGCGAAGTTGACGCCGTAGATGTCCGGGGAGATCGGATGGCGATCACGCACCGCGTCTATGGTCACGATCACGCGGCCCAGGGCGGGCTGCGGGGGCGGCGGCACGCCCGCATCGGTCTCGCCTTCGCCGGCCGTGTCGGTCGTCAGGGCGATGTCATCCACGTCGAACTGCGCCCCCTGGCCGGAGTTGTCCTGAATCCAGAACCCGGTCATGTCGGGATGGGCGCTCACGCCCAGGGACTGGAGGGGCACGACGTAGTGCCGCCATTTGTCGCCCGCCGGGGCGACCAGGTCCACCTCCGTCTGCGGCTTCGCCCCCGCGCCGAGCAGGGCCTGCACCTTCAGCTTGGCGTCCGGCGCGGCGCGCAGCCAGAAGGACACCCCGGCGTAGGGCGTGGTGTCGAAGGCGTCATGGCGCACCGACAGTGCCTCCCACGCCCCGCCCGTGACCGCGATGGCATCTTTGCCGCTGTGGACCGGGGCCGGGCTGTCCAGGGTCACGGACTTCGCCCAGCCGCCGTAGGACCAGCCGTTCTGGAACGAGTCCGTGTAGACGGCCTGATCGGCGCGGGCCGCGCAGCCGGACAGGAACGACGACGCCAGGGCGGCGAGGAGGAGCGGGGAGGCGTGGGTCAAATTGGATCGCACGAGGAAAACCTTCCGAAAAAGACGGACGTGGGCCTGCGATGGCCCCCGTCCGCGTCGTCTGATTAGTCGTAGCTGAAGGTCGCGGATGCGCCCGGACCAGGCCCGCTAAACCCTGTGTTAGCGGCGTTGATTGTCCCGACGAAGTTCCCACCCGCGTTACCCGTCGTCCCGCCACAACCGGTCTGCTCCGCCCCAGTCGTGCTGGCGTTGCCTGCGGTCGCGTTGTCCCCACCCGCCGAGACTTGGGCCGCCTTCTGGTACTTGACGTGGCCGTCGGCGAACAGGAAGTTGGAGCCGTCCGTGTGCCGCCCGGCCAGCGCCGCGAAGAGGGACCCCGTGGCGTTCTGCGTGATGTTGCCGAACACGCCCGTGGCGTACTGGGCGTAGTGGGTGGCTGAAGCAGAGGCGTCTCCGACGTAACCCATGCCACAGTTGCCATCCCCGGTCGCGGAGAAGGCAAACCCGCTGTTATTAGCAACGTCGTTTACGATGTCACCAGCCACATTGGTCACCTCAAACAGTTCGATTGTCTTGGCGGGCGACTGAAACTGGGCCACGCTGATTGCACCAGCGGACGGGTTGAGGTTAGCATTGATGGCGTAGGAGATCGCCTCCTTGTAGAAGTTGCTGGTGCTGGGCGAGTCGTCGGGGCAAGCGTACACGCCGGTGGACTTGACATAGGGGTAGATCTGCCCGGCCCAGCCGACGCCGTTCTTGTAGCCTCCATTCACCCCGGCGGACTCGCCTACGGGCTGTTTTTCGTCGTTGTCCTGGACGTACTGGATGATGCCCAGTCCGAGTTGCTTCTCGTTAGAGGCGCAGGTGATCTGGCGGGCCTTCTCGCGGGCCTTGGCGAAGACCGGGAACAGGATGGCGGCGAGGATCGCAATGATAGCGATCACAACGAGCAATTCGATCAGGGTGAAACCCTGCTTACGAGGACTTCGGCTCATGGTCTTCTTCCTTTCGGTAGGTCAAATCAAAAAGGCGTCTCTCAGAACGCGCCGTTCATCAGGTCGTGTCGCCGGGAATCAGTGCCACCGGCAGCATGGTCTCTGCGGGAACGCTTTGTCCTTCCCGCAGAGCGACGATCAGCGCGACGGCGGTGTGGGCGCACTCCGCCCATGGCGCGGCCACGGTCGTCAGACGGTACGGCAGCGAGATGGTCGTCGAGAACCCGTCGAAGCCCGCGACGGCCACGTCCTGCGGCACGCGCAGCCCCTGGTCCCGGCAGAAGGCCATCACGCGGTGGGCGTAATGGTCGTTCCAGCACACGACCGCCGTGGGGCGAGTGGACGGCGGCCCGAGCAGCAGGGTCGCCTCGCCGCCGCTGACTTCTCCGTCCGGGCCGCCGATGCCCACGGAGACGGTCATGCCGAGGCCCTCGGCCTCCTCCTGGAAGGCCCAGCGACGCACATTGACACCGGCGTTCATGGACCGCTCGTTGTCGTGGTACAGAACGCGACGGTGTCCGCACTCCGCGAGGTGCCGGGCGAGCAGCCGGAATCCGGCGGGAGCGTCCACGAACACCGAGGGCAGCTTCGAGTCGCGGTCGGCCACTGCGACCGCCGGGAGTTTGGCCCGCGTCAGGCGCTCCACGACGAAGTCGTCGCAGCCGTAGGGCAGCACCAGCCCGTCCACCTTGCCGTTGACCAGGTCCGCGTACACCTCGTCCGTGGAGCGGCCCTGAAAATTGCGGTGGATCAGCACGTCCTTGTTGTGTTCCTGGCAGCCCCGCTGGAGGCCGTTCAGCAGGGCGGAGATGAACGGATTGGAGAAGTCGTCCACCAGGTCACTGGTGTAGAAGCCGATGATGTCCGTGCGGCGGCTGCGCAGGGACCGCGCGACGGCGTTCGGCTGGTAGTTCAGGTTCTGGGCGGCCTGTATGACACGCAGCCGCGTCTCCGGGGACGTGCGGTCGCCGGGGCGCCGGTTAAGCACTTTGGAAACCGTGGTGTAGGAGACACCGGCTTGCTGGGCGACATCATGAATCGAGGCCACGAAAGTTCCTTTACTCTTAGCGCAAATTTGTCCAACCGTTTGGGCCACTGACACAGGAAGTATATCACGCCCGCACAGCTTTGTCAAGCAGAATATTCAGAGGGTGTCATTGCTCAGTGAATCTGTCCAAGTTAATTGCTCAGTGATTTTGTCCACGGGCGGCGAACCTTGCGCCCATGAGAACAGACACAGAAATCACAGAGGCGACTACCTTGAACACCAAAGAGCAACGCCGGATCGAGGTCCTCACCCGCCTGACCGCCGGTACGCTGGACCGGGCGCAGGCGATGCAGCTTTTAGGATGCAGCGACCGGACGCTGCGCCGCTCCGAGCAGCGCTTCCAAGAGCAGGGCGTGGCGGGCATGGCCCACGGCAACCGGGGACGTGCTCCCGCACACAAGACCGCCGAGGCCACCGCCGCGCGGGTGGCCGCGCTGGCTGCTCCGGGCGGCGGCTACCACGGCCTCAACGTCAGCCACCTCCAGGAACTGCTGGCCGCGCGGGAGGGTGTCCAGATCGGCCGGTCCACGCTGGACCGCCTGCTCAAGCAGCGGGGGCTGCGCCAGCCCAAGAGAGGGCGCAGGAGGCGCGTCTTCCGCAGGCGTGAGCGCATGGCCGCCGAGGGGGCCATGCTCCAGATCGACGGCAGCCCGCACGACTGGCTGGAGGGCCGGGGGCCGCGCCTGACGCTGATGGGCGCGGTCGACGACGCCACCGGCCGGGTGCTGTACCTGCGCTTGCATCCCACGGAGGACCAGGCGGGCTACCTGCTTTTGCTGCGAACCGTCGTCGAGCGGCACGGGCTGCCGATGAGCGTCTACCACGACCGCCACACCATCCTGCGCTCCCCGAAGGAGGCGACCGTCGAGGACGAGCTGGCGGGGCGGGGGCCGATGAGCCGGGTGCAGCGCGTGCTGGACGAGCTGGGCGTCCGCAGCATCCCGGCCCGCACCCCGCAGGCCAAAGGGCGCATCGAGCGCCTGTGGGGGACGCTGCAAGACCGGCTGGTCTCGGAGATGCGCCTGGCCGGGGTGGACACGCAGGAGGCGGCCAATGCCTTCGTGCCGGACTTCCTGATGCGCTTCAACGCCCGCTTCGCCCAGGAGCCGCAGGCCGGGGAGCCGGCCTGGGTGCGCGTGGAGCCGCCCCTGGACACGGCCTACCACTTCAGCACGTCCGAGTTCAGCACGTCCGAGGAGCGGACTGTGCGGGCGGACCAGACGCTCTCCTACCAGGGGAGGGTGCTCTTGATCGAGGGGCCGAGGAACTACCGTGGCAAGAAGGTGAGCGTCCATCAGACGCCGGAGGGGGACCTGTACGTCTATGACGGCAGGGAGCGGCTTGCCTTCAGAGCCGTGACCGTGCGTTCACCCTCTCCCGCCCCTGAGATCAAGCCGACGGGACAGACAGCGCGCAAAGCGGCAGCCCCGCAGGCGGCTGCAAGAAAGAGAGCCTGGCTCTATGGACACTCGGCATGAGGCGAGTTGAGGCGAGATGAGGCAAGACTTGGACATAATCACTGAGCAGGAACAGCAGAATATTCAGAGGGACAGCGATGCATGATTGTGGGCTTTAGTTGACCCAGGGGCTGGGGGCGGGCTGGCCGCCGATGTCACGCATCTCCGGGGTGCGGGTGATGGTGGCGAGCAGGCACTGGCCGCCGTCCGTGTGCGACGGCGCGAGGAACACGACGATGCCGCTGCGGGGCAATCCCGCCGGCGGCTCGCTGCCGGGCGGCAGGTGCAGGCGCAGCTTGAAGGCGCGCGGCAGGCCCGGCTCCCACGCGCCGTGCGTGAAGGGGGCGGCCCCGCCGGGCGGCTGGTCGAAGACGAACATCCCCCGACGCCCGCGCAGGCTGCCGCCCGCGTACAGCACGTACAGCGACAGCGCGCGCACGGGCATAGCGCCCTGAGCCACGTCCGCCACCAGCGCCTGCACCGCGCCGAGCAGGTCCCGCGCCTCCGCCTCGGCGACCAGCCGGTGCGTCACGCCGTCGCCGAGCGCGCCGACGAACTCCTCCGGCAGTTCGCGCAGCTCATAGTACGCCCCGGCGTCGGACAGCACGGCGCGGGCGACCTCGTTGGCGTACTCGGTCCCCGGCCCCACCTGCTGCCGGACATAGGCGATGGCGGCCCCGTGCCGCTCCTGCTGCGCGGCGCGCAGGGCGGCCCACTGCGAATCGTCTTCTTGAAACATCGGTGCTGGTCCCTCACTTGTAACTCGGCAGGATGATGCCCTTCATGATCGTGTTCTGGGCGAGCAGGAAGACCAGCAGGGTCGGGAGGGTCGCCAGGGTCGCCGCCGCCATCATGATGTACTGCGGGGCGCCGCTCGACGACAGCTCGTAGATCCAGACCATCAGCGTCCACATCTTCGGGTCCTGGCAGATCACCATGGCGAACAGGAACGCCGTGTAGGCGCTCGTGAACGCGCCGAGGCCGATCACGGCAAAGATGGGCCGCGACAGGGGCAGGGTGATCTGCCAGAACAGCCGCGCCTCGCTCGCCCCGTCCAGCATCCCCGCCTCGTACAGCTCGCGCGGCAGGCTGTCGAAGAACCCCTTCATCAGAAAGATCGAGAACCCGGAGGCGATGCCCGGCAGCAGCAGCGCGCCGAACGTGTTCAGCAGGTGCAGCTGCTTGAGCAGCAGAAAGTTCGGGATCATAGTCACCTCCGACGGGAAGGCCATGGTCGCCAGCAGGAACAGCAGCACGGAGCCGCCGTAGGGCAGGTTATAGCGCGAGAGCGCGTAGGCGCACAGCGGGTTGACGATCAGCGTCGTCAGGACCAGCAGGGCGCTGTACAGGAACGTGTTCCAGACCGCGCGCCCGTGCAGCAGCATATAGTCCGCCACCAGACTGTAGTTGCGCGTGACAAACCCCCAGCGGATCGCCCCCGCCCGCGCCCGCACGTCGGCCCAGACCGCCGCCTGCGCCGCCGGGCCGAGGGGGTCGCCCCAGCGCGTCTCCGGCGTGTCCACCGTGAGGTCGGCCACAGGGGCGGCCTTGAGGAATTCCAGCCATTCCACGCGCGGCGTCCCCGGCGGCAGCGCGTCCGGGTCCGGCAGCGGGGCGGCGTCTTCGCGCCGCGCGCGCCGGAACGCCGCATAGGACGACAGGGCGGCAGGGGCGACGCGCACATCCCGGAACGGCAGCTTGGTCCGCACGAACGTCGCCCAGTCCGCCCGCCGGGCCGCGTTCCCCACGGGCCGGGCCGACAGGGGGATATCGGTGAAGTCTTTGTAGGACGTGCCCCAGGCCGTGTTCAGGGCGGCCAGGCTCGGATACGCCTCCTGCTGGAGCCAGGTCTGGTACGGCGCGTCGCCGCCGTTGACGATGAAATAATACGGCGGCAGCGTCCGCTGGAACGCCGCCCAGTCCCGGCTCTTGACGGACTCATCGGGCGCCCAGGCGTGTCCGGCGGGCTGCTCGAACGGGGGGAAGACGGTCAGGAACGACGTGTCCTCCTGCGTGTACGCCCGGTCGAGGGCGGCGACGTCGCCGCGAAAGCGGCGTCGGAGGAAGTCGCGGTAGCGGTCCAGCAGCGGGCTGGGGCTGTCCGCCGCCGTGTCGCCCGCGAAGCCCGCCGTCTTGAAGCGCATCGGCAGGGCGGCGGCGAAGGCGTTCCATCGGCGGACTTCGGACGGGCTTGCCGTCCGGGGCGGCCTAACGTCGTCCCAGGTGGCGTCATCGGTCCCAAAGGCGGCGTTGATGCGGGTGAAGTCTCCCCCAAACTTGTCTTCCACATATTTGCCGTACAGCGCCCGGTCCGAGTATAGGTAGCGCGGGACGATGTCATACTTGTCCTGATCGTACTGGGACGTGACCGACGCGCCCAGCATCAAGATGAACGGGTAGACCATCGTGACCGCGCCCAGCGTGAGGACGAGGTACAGCGCCGCCACCAGGGCACGCATCCGGGGGGACCTGCGGCCGACCGTCGGGATCAAGGGCATGGGTCATTATAACGGCACTCGTCCTGTTTTGCAAGGTGATGCCCTGAGTGGAGGCAGGCAATAAATCCGTTGCTCTCCGGCGTGGACGCCGCGCGTTCACCTCCGAGGACAAAATTCCGCCACCTCGTCCCGTGTCCGCATAGGCGGGAACTGAGCCTTTGATGCTGCTGTGCTTTATGACCTGCCATCCATTTCGCTCAAGAACGTTTATCCGGGGCTTGTATGGCTGTACCAATTTTGGTGGCAGCCTCGACAGTGACATGACAGCTTCAGTTTTGTCATGCGAGTAGATTTCAAGATGGACGTTCATCAAGCACTACCTTTGGCTAGGCACGGAGACGCGCCAGCAGGGGCGCGTTTGCGGCGGGGAAGAGATAACGGTCCAATTCTCCCGGTGCGGCCCAGACGACGCGGCGGTTGGCGAGGGGACGGGCGTCGGCGTTGTCCGCGCGGCACAGGAACGGGTGCAGGACGACGGACCGGTCCGGGTACTGGTGCGGGATCGGGGGCCAGGCTTCCGCGACCGTGACGGTCAGGCCGGTCTCTTCGCGTGCCTCGCGCACGGCGCAGTCTTCCAGTCTCTCCCCAGACAGGCGCTTGCCGCCGGGGAACTCCCACAGGTCCGGCAGGTGAGCGTCGTGCCGACGCAGGGCGATCAGGTAACGCTCTTCCGTCGGGTGACGGATGATCGCCAGGGCGATTTCTAAGACTTTTGTGGTCATCCGCTGACGCGAACGGGTTGTCCGCCCTCGCGCGACGACTGCTGTAGGGCCAGGACGATCTCCTGGTCCAGACGCGCCTGGTGCGCCCCGTAGGTCGGCTCCGTGCCGTGCCGCACGGCGTCCACCAGGCTTTGCAGGCAGCCGGCGACGCCGATCTCGTCGTCGTGCCACTGCTGGCCGTGTCCCTGCACGGCGGGCGCGAACGGGCTGCGCCACTCGACAATCGGCTGGTCAGCGTCGCCGGTGTGCGCGACGATGGCGGCCAACGCGCCGCCGTCCACGCGCTCGAAGCGCCGCTCCAAGGTGATTCGCCCGACGCCCTGACCGCCGGGGGCGAGCAGGGTCAACTGCTCGTCCACGTCCGGGTACATCCCCACGGTCACGCCCATGCCCTTCTCGGCCAGGAAGCGGCTGCTGCGCCACCAGCGGAGGGGAGAGTCGTAGCCCACGCTGGTCCAGTGATAGAGGCCGATCTGGCCGCCCTCGAAGTCAATGATGCCATGCTCCTGCGTCTCGTCGCGCTGGGTGCTGCCGCCGGACAGGCGCGGCCAGTGCGGGGCCAGTGGGTAGGAGCGCACGGCCCCCGTGACCTGAGTTGGCTTCGCGTCGAAGCCCAGGTAGCTCCGCAGGACGCTGACGCCGTGGTAGCCGTGGCCCGCGAAGTCGTTGAAGCTGCTGTAGACGCGCCCGAACAGGCCCGACTCGATCAGCCTGAGCTTGATCTGCTCCAACGGGCGGCGGTGGAACTGTTCGGCGACCTCCACTTTCAGCCCCTGACGCGCGGCGGCGGCAATGATAGCGTCGGCTTCGGCCAGGTCGTGCGCGATGGGCGTCTCCAGCAGGACGTTCAGCCCGTGCTCCACAGCCATCAGGCCCACCTGGCCGTTCGCCCCGTACCCGACCGAGACGACGCCGATTGTGGGGGCTTCATTCGCAATCAGGCGCTGCAGGTCGGTGAAGAAGGGAACACTCAGGCTTTCACCGAGACGCCGGGCCGGGGCTTCACTGCGGCTCCAGACGGCCACCAATTCCACGCCGGGCATGGCCTGAATGAGCGGCCCATAGAGATAATCCGAACGCTTTCCCGCGCCGATGATCGCCACCCGCAACGGCGCTGCCTGTGTGGTCATTGTTCACTCCATCTCAAGACAGCCTTGAACGGCCCCGCGCGCAAACATCTCCAGCAGGCGGACCTGCGGGGTGGCGAGGGCGTAGTCGGTCAGGTCGCCGGGCGCGGCCCAGGCGCAGCGGGCGCAGCCGATGGGTGACGGCACGGAACCCGGAGGAACATCCGCCGTGAAGCCGTGCAGGGTGACACGCCGGTTGGCGACGACGTGCTTGAGGCCGCCGAACGGCGTCACGGCCCCCAGGGACAGCCCGGCGGTCTCACAGGCGGCGCGGCGGGCGGCCACGTCCAGCGGCTCCCCCTGCTGTCGGGTCGCGCGCGGCAGCTCCCACAGGCCGCCCCACAGGCTTGCTTCGGGCGGGCGCTGCGTCAGCAGAACGCGCCCCTCACTATCCCGCACGGCGACCGACACGTCCTCCACATCCAGCCATTTTTTGACACCCTGGAATTGTGGGAAAACCGTCGGCTCGCCCAACGCCTTCGCGGCGCACAGGCGCTCCACGGGGCAGGACGCGCAACGCGGGGCCGCCGCGACGCACACCAGCGCCCCCAGCTCCATCATGGCCTGGTTGAAGTCCCCCGCCCGGCCGCGCGGGATGGCCTCCTCCGCCAGACGCCACAGCGCCGCCTGCGTCGCCGAAGAGGTCTTGGGGTCGCCGGTGACGGCGTACACGCGGGACAGCACCCGGATGACGTTGGCATCCAGAATGGGGGCATCTAAATTGTACGCAATGGAAAGGATGGCCCCCACCGTGTAGCGTCCGATGCCCGGCAGCGCCAGGAGCCGCGCCGGGTCCGACGGGACCTGCCCACCATGTTCGGCCACGACCGCCTGCGCCCCCCGGTGCAGGTTCCGCGCCCGCGCGTAGTATCCCAGCCCGGCCCAGTGCTTCAGCACGTCATCCAGCGGCGCGTCGGCCAGGCTCTGCACGGTGGGAAACCGGGCCATCCAGCGCTCGTAGAAGGGGATCACAGCGGCCACCGTCGTCTGCTGCAGCATGATCTCCGACACCCACACGGCATACGGGTCATGCCCCAGCCGCCGCCACGGCAGGTCGCGCTTGTTCGCGCCGTACCAGGTCAACAGTTGGGCGGCGAATTGGTTATGCTTTGGGGTCACTTCGCTCACGGCCACGCCTCCCCCAGCAACGCTAGCTCCGCCCTCAAGAGGCCGTCGGGAGGTGAAAACCAACCCGCCTGTTCGGCCTGATGCAGGAGGTCCGCCGCAGACGTCAGTGCGCCCCGCCGTTTCCCCTCCAAGATCACGCCCGCCGTGCCGGTGTGCGGGATGCCCAGGGCGCGGGCGGCGCGGCGTCCGGCCCCGTCATCCAGCACAGCGGGCAGGCCACGGGTGAGGGCCAGCGCCAGTGTCGCCGCCTCCCCCGCATCCAGCGCGGTGCCCGTCGTGTAACTTGCCAGGGCCGACGGAGGCGGCAGGTCCGGCGTCCTCGTCCCAAAGCCGCCCAGAAGCGCCCTCCGCGCGGGGTCGCCCTCCTGTCCGGCCAGCACTTCCTGGAAGACGGTCTCCGCGATAAGCGCGGCGCGGCCATCGAGCGTCAGCAGGTCCAGCCGCCCGACGTTGGCCGGCACGATCAGCACGGAGGCGTCCACGGCACGGACCAGAGGCTCCGGGCGCGGCCCACGCTCGCCTTCAGGCGAGGGCGTCACAGGCGGGCCGCTTCCACTTCCGCCCGCAGATATTCTGCCGTATAGGAGTCATCCCTCTTATACGCTCCCGTGGCGGCGAAGTGGGCGGCGCTCTCCCGCGCCAGCACCTTGAAAAAGGACGACAGGGGCAGGCCCGCGATCTGGGCAGCACGGCTCCGAGAGACGGCCCCCAGGTCATACAGCGTCACGGCCCAGCGTTCTCGCTCGGCGCGGTCCGTCGGGACGCGCAGGATCATCTCCTGATCAGGCGTTCCCTGATCCGCCCCCTCCTGATCAGTGGGCATTTCCAGTTTCAGCGTCACAGTGTCTTTTCCTTTTCCGCCCCAAACTTTACGGGCGGCATCTCGGCTGAGGTCACTCCAACCACCGCTCCCGTCGTGTGTCCGCTCCGGCCCCTATTGTACCCGACTACCCCGTTTCCCGCTCCGCCCACGCCTCCCCGGCAGCCGGATCACGATGCCGCCAAACAATTCTCACCACATTTCATGTGCGGTATTGACAAAAAAAACAACCGTTCATACTCACTGTGCGGCGTCCGCTGTAACCCCCGCCGCAGGCAATCAGGCCTTGTCCCAGCAGTACCCACGTCTCACGCCCGCTCACGCACGGAAAGGACACACCCATGAACGTCTCACGAAAAGCCGGTCTCGCCCTTGCGGCGCTCACTGGCGCCGGTGTTGCCGCCAATCGGTCTGCCGCCGCGCAGACTCAGATCAACGCCCCCGCCACAATCAACTACGCCATCAACGGCGACGTCGCAATCGGACTGGGCAGTACCTCGCCTTCCACCGTCAGCGTCGTCCACGGCGGCGACATCAGCGGCTACCTGTACGGCAGCGGGGACAGCACCGTTGACCTTCTGGGCGACTCAGTCGGGACATACCTTCAGGTGGACGCGAACAGCGTGTTCAATGTCTGCGGCGAGGGCCTGACCCTCTCCGACCCGACGCCATACTTCACGGGGACGCGCTACGACCTGGCGGGGACATTGCAGGATGGCAGCCCGATCAACCTGTACGCCTATGGCTATGATAATGGGCGGCTCTTCCTGCACAACTCCACGTCCGTCGCGCCGGAGTTCCCCGAATCGTCCAGCCTCCTGCTGCTCGGCGTGGGGTTGGGCGGCCTGCTGCTGACGGCGCGGCGGCGACGGGCATGGTCTTTATAGCGAAACAGCCCTCGGCCATAACGGCCGGGGGCTGTTTTTTTGGGTACGCCGAGTTCATGCTGACAGCAGCCGAGGCGGTGCTGCGGAGGCTTAACCAGGTGCTTCCTGCCCTTGCCGCGTTTCGAGCAGGAGCGCGTGGAACTGGGCGGGGGAGAGGATGCGGACCTCCTGATACTGCCCCAACTCCGTCAGATGGTGGTCGCCGGAAACGAGGTAGCCCGCACCGCCTTCCACCGCGCAGGCGACGATGTGGTTGTCCTTGGGGTCGTCCGGGACCACCTTCAGGTCCAGTGTCACCGGGACGAAATGGGCAGTCTCCCGCAGCACACTCGCGAAGGCCGCCGCCTTCTCCTCGGTCATGGCAAATCGGCCCACGATCTTGGGACGGCGCAGCACGTCGGCCAGCTCCTCCAGGATCGCCTCCGACAGGACAAGAAAGAACTCGTGGGCCAGCCAGCGGCGCAGAAGGTCGGCGGGCAGGCTCTGCGGCAGGCAGAGAGCGCTCACAAGCACGTTGGTGTCCAGTACGGCGACAATCATGGCACCTCACTGCCTCCGGCACAGCGGCGGTGCCCCTTCAGGTGAGGGCTGGGCCATGCCGCACGGTTTCTGTCTCCGCCGAGATGTCCCGCTCGGCGGCCGCTCCGTCCACTGTCGGAGGCGCGTCCGCCCACAGTCGCTCCATTTGCGCCCGCGCCCCGGCCCGCTGCCGCTCCAGGCTGCGGTACGCGGCCATGGGGATGAGGACGCCCAGGGGCTCGCCAGCACGTTCGATAATGATTTCATCGCTGCGGACACAGACGCTTTCCAGAATCTCGCCGAAGTTCTCACGGGCGGTCACGGCGGAAACACTTTTCGTCATTGCGGCCCTCCTCGCGTTCTTTGGGTGTCACCTGAGCGCAGGTCTCAGCGGGTCCCAGAATTATACCCTCCCCGAAAGCCGCCCCGCCACCATGCGCCCTTCGAGCATGAATTTTGTGCGAGGCTGACCACGATCTACGCCAAGTTACCGACCTGTGAAAACAATTTTCACCACATTTCATGTGCGGTATTGACAAAAAAACAACCGTTCATACTCACTGTGCGGCGTCCGCTGTAACCCCCGCCGCAGGCAATCGGGCCTTGTCCCAGCAGTACCCACGTCTCACGCCCGCTCACGCACGGAAAGGACACACCCATGAACGTCTTCGGCAAAATCGCCGTCACGCTGACACTCGCCACGCTCGGAATGGCTGCCCGACCGGCCGTAGCGACAACGTACTTCCTCAATAATGTCGCATTCTCCGACGGAGGCGTAGCCTCGGGTTACTTTATGTATGACGCCCAGATGGGCGTCGGCAACTACGATATCGTCACAACAGCAAGTCTGGTCAACAGCACAAATCCCTACGTCTACCCTTTTGCAAACTTTGAATTCACCAACGAGAACAGTACCGCTGTGTTTCCAGGAACCATCCCGCAAGCATTGGTATTGTCCACGGACTCGAACGTGACGCCCCCAAACACTACATTCTACGGCCTGAGCCTGTCGTTCAGCCAGACGCTGCCGACATCGGGAAATGACCCGCTTATCGCCGGAACTTCCATCGCCAGCGGCAGCGGCGGTTTCATGTACAGTGGTGAAAACAGCAGCTCGAATGAACGCCTTACCTTGCCTGGCGCGTCTGTCACGACGGACCTCTCCTCGCCCGCCCCGGAACCATCTCAGGTCGGAGTGTTGGGGCTGGTGGGCCTGGGGATGGGCGGGTTGCTTCTGACGGCGCGCAGGCGGCGGAGGGCGTGACCGCTGCGCATAGTCTTCGGCTTCAGCCCGCCCTACATATGAGGGGCGGGCTTTTCCGTGTCGGCGATGCGGTACAATCAGAGCATCACAGCAGGGGAGGAAATTGTGACGGAACAAAGCGGGGAGACCACAGGCGGCGCGGGAATGACGGAGTTGACCCGGCGCGGCCTTGCGCTCTACGACGCTAAAATTAAGGCGATTCTGGAGCCGGAATACAATAACCAATTCGTCGCCATCGAGCCTGACTCGGAGAGTTATCTTGTCGCCCGCTCCTCCGGCGATGCCATGCGGGCCATGCATCGACGCTACCCTGACAGACTGATGGTGCTGATGCGGATCGGGCCTGAACCGGAATATGGACTGGCCGCGCGGATACTCGCCGGGGAGATGCAGGAGGGGCGGCGCAAATGATGCTTGGTCACGTCCGTGACTCCTTCGCCCGCCTCACTCTGCCGCTGCCTGGACGGGAAGGCTTGGTGAACGTCGAGTTTATCGTGGACACCGGCTTTGAGGGCGAACTGTCTTTGCCACAGCATCTGCTCAACCAGCTTGTGGTCTCGGACGCCTCGCGCCGCCCCGTGCTTCTGGCCGATGGCACACGCCGGGAGCGTCCCTTTCACAAGATCATCGTAGATTGGCACGACGAGCCACGGCTGGCGGAAGCCCTGGCACTGGACGGCAATCCTCTTCTGGGTGCCGAACTTCTGGCAGAATCATTGTTACAGGCCGAAATGACAGACGGCGGCGAGGTTTCTGTAGAGCCGCTGTGAGCCGTCGTGTCCTGTCCCGCGTAGTCATCAGCCGGTGAACAGGATGGTGTCGCGCTGGAGGTAGCCGCGCAGGCGCAGGACGGCCTGGGTGTGGAGCTGGTAGACGCGGGACTCGGAGACGGTCAGGACCTTGCCGATCTCCTTGAAGGTCAGGCCCTCGTAGTAGTAGAGGGAGATCACCAAGCGTTCGCGGTCAGGCAGGCGGTCAATGCCGGCGGCCAGGGAGTCGCGCATCGCGGACGCCTCGGCCTCGCCCAGCGTGTTGGCCCGGTCGTCCTGCAGCACGTCGGACAGGTGCAGGCGCTCACCGTCGCCGCCCCCGCCGCCCATGATGACGTCGTCCAGGGACATGACGTTGGCGCGGGACGTGTTGACCAGGATCTTCTGCAGGTCGTCGGCGGTCATGCCCATCTCGGCGGCGACCTCGTCCTCGGTCGCCGGGCGGCCCAGGCTGACCTCCAGCCGGTAGTACGTCCGCTCCAGGAGCTTGACGTTGTCGCGGACCGAGCGCGGGACCCAGTCCTCCTCGCGCAACATCTCGAGAATCGCGCCGCGAATCAGGGCGATGGCGTAGGTCTCGAACTTGACCTGGCGGGCCTGGTCGAACTGGTCCACGGCTTTGATCAGGCCCATCACCCCGGCGCTGACCAGGTCGTCCCGGTCAAGATTGGGCGGCAGGCTGGTCACCACGCGGCCCGCCGTGATCTTCACAAGGTAGGCGTAGTGGTTGATGATCTGGTCGCGGGCCTTCGCGTCCTTGCGGTGCTTGAACCGCGTCCAAAGGTCGGCCATGTTCCCGGCGCTGGTGGTCATCACTCGCTGTCATCCCCCCGACGCCCCGCGCCCTCCGCCGGCCGGGCCACGTCCTCGACACTCATCGGCGGCGTCGTCTGATCCACGTGCGCCCCCGGCCGCGTGACGCCCGGCGGCCTGTGGCCCGCCGACGGCCGCAGCACGGCGCGCAGGCCCAGGCCGCCCAGGCCGAACGCCGCGAAGGCCAGCGCGACCCGCAGCAGGACCACCCACAGGTCCACCCCGGCCCACAGGCTGACGGCCCCGACGACCAGTCCGGCCACCGCCGCGATCCGCCACGGGAGATGTTCCACGGATGGGTTCATCAGGTCACAGACGCGAACAGACGGGACCGCTCAGACATCGGCCTCTGCCGTCCTCCGAGTATACCCCCGCGCCCCCGGCCTTTGCAAGCAAGATTGCCATGCGCGGCTCAGCCCGGCGCGGCCTGCGGGGACACGGAGAACCCACTGACGTCGGCGCGGCCATCGGTCAGCCGGGCGAATCCGCTCCCATCGGCCCCCACCCGGCAGAGGTCACGGCCGCCGCCGGGGCGGGCGGCCAGAAAGAAGATCGTGCCGCCGTCCGGCGAGAAGCGCGCCTCCGAGGCGTCCCCCCGGAGGATGAAATGGGGCTGGCCGCCGCCGGTGGGGATCAGGACCAGGCCCAGACGGCGGCGGCTGGCGAGGTCGGGCTGATTCCAGGCCTCCACCAGAACCTGGGTCCCGTCGGGCGAGAACACCGGGTTCTGCGGGCCGGACACGGCGCTGCTGACCAGGGACGGCGGGGTTCCGGGCGCGGCGCTGCCGTCGCCTTCGAACAGGAGCAGGCCGGAGGTCGGGCGGGGCGCGCCCTGGACGTTCAGCGCGGCGACGGCCAACAGAGTGCCGTCGCCGTTCCAGCCCAGCGAGAGCTGATCGGCGGCGATCAGCGGGACCGCGCCCTGCGGCGTCTGCCGGACGTCCGTGGGCGGGGCGGCGAGCGAGGGCATCACGGCGAGCGCCTGGAACGCGCCCGTGTCCTCCACGGCGGCCAGGCCGCCGTTCTTGGCCGGCGACCAGGCATAGGACGGCACGGTGACGGTCGGCCCCTGCGACAGTTCCCCCTCCGTGTCCTGCGCCTGGTGGGCGTTGGGCGGCGGCGGCAGCAGGCGGTCCGCCTCGCCGCCCCCGTCGCCGCCCACGGACACGTCGTAGAGCGCCCCGCCGGCGGCGTAGCCGAGCAGGCCGGGGCTGCCGGGCGACCAGGTGGGCTGCGACTTGGCCCCGGCGTTGCGGGTGACTTGGGCGAGATTTTGGCCGTCGGCGTCAACAATGAAGACCTGGGTGACGCGCCCGTCGCGGTCGGACAGGAAGGCGATCTGGGAGCCGCCGGGGGCGAACGCGGGCGCGGTGTCGGCGGCGGGGCCGGACGTGATCTGCCGCGCGCCGGAGCCGTCGCCGCGCATGGTCCAGAGGTGGGGCGTCCCCGGCGACCCGGCATCGGAGGCGAAGACGACCTCGCCCGCCGTGGCGACGAAGCGGGCGTGGTGCGCGTTGACGTACAGCGCCCAAAGTGCCCCGCCAAGAATAAGAAGCAGGCCGGGGATGACGAGCCAGGGAGAGGCCCGCCTGCGGCGGCGCTCCGCGAACAGTGTCGGCTGGTAGACCTTGCGGCGCGGGATGGGATCGGTTTGGTTGGTCGGGTCGTCGGCCATGTTGCCTCTTTGCAAAGCGTGATGGGCCGTATTATACCTCACCCCAAGCCGTTGAACTGGAGGCCGCTGAAGCGGCGCGTCTTCGGGTCATAGGTCGTGTTGAAGAAGTCGTTGCCGCCATCGTTCACGAAGACGATCTGGTGCCGCCAGTAGCCGTGAGGCCCGCCGAAGTCGGAGACCAGGCTGGAACTGAACCCGTTGACATAGATCAGCCGCCTCCCGCCCTGGATGATGCCCAGGTACTGCCGGTCGTACCCCATGACCGACGGCTCTTGCGTCTTCAGGTTTGCCTCCAACCGTTGGATGTCGGCAGGCGCGGGCGTCCAGAACTTGTAGGCGGGGACGCCTATCGCTGTCTTCCCCGCCGAGGCGGGCAGTACGACCGTCAGGCCGGACGGATTTATTGCGGGCTGTGCCGAGACGCCGGAGGCCGGCAAGGCCAGGCTGAGGATGACGAAACGCGGTGTGAGTGACATAAACTTCTCCGTGACGTGACAAGAGATCAGGGCGTGACCTTGAGCAATAGGGTCTGGTGGGGTTCCACCCGCCGCGTCAGGTCCCAGGTGAAATCGGCGACGTCCTTCTGTGTCCACAGGTCGCGGGCGAGCTTGGGGGCGTCCAGCAGGCCGACTTCGCCCGCCTGGAAGCTGATGTCCGCGCCGAGGGAGCCACGGTTGATCAGGGCAACGGCGACGGAGCCGTCGGCGAGCGGCTTGCGCCAGACTTCGAGGGGACCAGTCTGCTTGACGCGGCGGCCCGGAACACCGAGGGGGTCCTGGTTCACGGCCAGCACCTCCCGGTTCATCAGCAGGCCCGCCGTCTCCGCGTCCATCGCCCGCACGTCGCAGCCGATCATCAGCGGCGAGCAGGCCAGGCACCACAGGGACATATGCGTCTGGTACTCCAGGAACGACAGGCCGCCGCCGGAGATGTGCCCCTTGCCCTTCAGTCCGACCACCAGCATATCCAGGTCGTTCCAGCGGCCCGGCCCGCCGTACTTGTGCAGGCGGTCGGCGATGTCCAGGGAGACGTCAATGCCGATCCCGTAGGTGTTCCAGCTCGCCATCCAGATGTTGATCCAGCTATCAAACACGTCCCCGGAGACGCGCCACATATGCCCGCCGACGTCCGCGCCCCACAGGTGCGGGCTGCGCCCGCCCCACTCGCACAGGGAGAACAGAATCTCGCGCCCGGTCGCGCGCAGGGCCTCGCCCATGCGCCCGTAGCGTTCCATGGCCGTCGCCTGGTCGGTGGGGGCGCTGCAGTAGTCGTACTTCAGGAAGTCCACGCCCCAGGAGGCCCACAGGGCGGCGTCCTGTTCCTCGAAGCCGAGGCTGGCCGGGTAGCCCGCGCAGGTCAGTTCCGCCGCGTCCGAATACATCCCGAGCTTGAACCCCAGGCCGTGGACGTAGTCCGCCAGAGCTTTGATGCCATGGGGGAACTTCTCCGGGTCCGCGACCAGGTTGCCGTCGCCGTCGCGCCCGGCCTTGACCGACCAGCAATCGTCAATCACGATGTATTCGTAGCCGCAGTCGCGCAGGCCGGACGCGACCAGGGCGTCGGCGGTCTCGCGCAGGTTGTCCTCGTGGATGTGGGACCCGAACATATTCCAGGAATTCCAGCCCATCGGCGGCGTGGCCGCCAGGGATGCCGTCACAGTTGCCAAAGTCGTCTCCTCGCTCCGTCTTCTTGCCGTACAGTACGCGAACGGCCCGCGATTTCCTGCCTCGCCCGCCTCAGACGGCCCGCCGCCCTGCTCCGCTCGTCCCTCGCTGCGCGGGGAACAAGGTGGTGGGCAGCATCCCGGCAGGACTGTGGGGGGCGACTGCCGAACTGGGCGGCATGGAAACCATCCCCGTCCTGCTGGACACGGACATCGGCACGGACATTGATGACGCCGTGGCGCTGGCTTATCTGCTGCGACAGCCGCGCTGCGCCTTGCTGGGCATCACCACGGTCAGCGGCGAGCCGGAGAAGCGGGCGGCGCTGGCCGACGCCGTCTGCCGCGCCGGGGGGCGCGACGACGTGCCGATTCATGTCGGCTCCGAAGCGCCCCTGCTGGTCGGCCGGCACCAGCCCCACGCCCAGCAGGCGGAGGCGCTGGCGTCGGGCGCGTGGCCGCACCGGACGTTCGGGAAGGAGAACACAGCGGTTGACTTCCTGCGCCGGGCCATCCGGGCGCGGCCCGGCGAGGTGACGCTGCTGACGATTGGGCCGCTGACCAACATCGCCCTGCTGTTCGCGCGCGACCCGGAGATACCGTCGCTGCTCAAAGAACTGGTGATGATGGGCGGCTGGTTCTTCGACCGGCCCGCGCCCGAATGGAACATCCGCTGCGATCCCCACGCCGCCGCCATCGTGTTCGACGCCCCCATGCCCCGGCTGTCCGCCGTGGGGATAGACGTGACGCAACAGTGCCGCATGAGTGCCGACGAGTGCCGACGGCGGTTCGGGGCAGCAGGCGGCCCGCTCGCCCCGGTGGCCGCCTTCGCCGAAGTCTGGTTCCGACACGCCCCGGAGGTGACCTTCCACGACCCCCTCGCCGCCGCCGCCCTGTTCGAGCCGTCCCTGTGCGGCTGGGAAGACCATCGGGTGAGCGTGGAACTCCACAGCCCGCTGCGCCTCGCCCAGACGTTCCCGGAGTGGTACGACTGGCACAGCGCCGCCCCGTCCCTCACCCTGCCCCATCGTCTTGCCGCCTCCGTGGACGCGCAGGCGTTCTTCGACCATTATTTCGAGGTCACCGGTGGCTGAGACGCGCTGGGGCGGACTTGCGGGGCGCATCATCTCCGGCCTCGGCGCGCTGCTGATTCTCGGCGGCGCGGCGGGGGTGCTGGCCGGGGCGCTGGGGCCGTGGGCGCAGGTCACGCTGTTCCACAACATCGGCTTGCAGATCAGCGGCCTGCTGTTCACCGAGGGGGAACTGTGCCTGAGCGCCGCGCTGCTGGTCTTTTTGGGAATGCGCCGCTCGCCGCTGCTGTGCCTGATCGCCGCGCTCTTCGTCCTGCACTGGACGGCCCAGGCGCGGACGGAGGTTCCCCACCGGGTCAAGCACCAGGTCATCGGGGCGCAGTTGGCCCTGTTCCCGCTCAACCGCCTGCTGGACCAGTTCCACATCGCCGATGTGCAGGTCGGCGACTGGGCCGTTCCCGACGCTCAGTTGCTGGCGTCCGGTCTGGACACGACGGTGAAGGCCGGGGCGCTGCTGCTGCTCGGTTCCCTGGTGGGCCTGCCGACGGACCCCGCCGTCGCCTGGGTGACGGCCCGCGCCGTCCCTTCCCGCTGTCGCGCCTGCGGCGCGCGCTGGTCCCGGTCCCGCGCCGCCGCCTTCTGCCCCCACTGCGGCGTCCCCGCGTCAGGCCAAAGCATCCGCCGCTGCCCCCAATGCAGCACGGAGGTGTCTTCCACGGACCATCACTGCATCGCCTGCGGCCACGGCCTGGCCTGACCCGGCTCAAAGTGCTTGCCGCGTCTCATCCAGCAGGGCCGGGGCGAGCGAGTCCATCCGGGCGACGGCTTGGGTGACGAGCGCCGTCAGGAGGGCGAAGTTGCCGCCACGGAAGGTGTCCTGGCGGGCGCGGGCGCAGAGGCGGGTCAAGCCATCGGCCACGCCCGCGTCATCGGCATAGCGGTCCAGGTAGCGGGAGCGCGTGAAGCGGGTCAGAACAGCGGGCAGGGCGGGCAAGGGCGTGCGCAGGGCGGCCTCGGCCCAGCGCGTCGCCTCCTGCGGGTCGGCGGAGGCGAGGGCGGCGTAGAAGGCGTCGGCGAGTCCGGGGTCGGTACGGAGAAGGGCGGCGTCCAGGCACAGTTCGGCCAGCACGTGGGCGAGAAAGAACGGGCGCAGGCGCATCCCGACGAAGTCGGCCTGGGCAAGAAGCGCCTTCATCTCGGCCTGCGCCTGGGCGAACGCTGGGGAACGGTGGAACGCGGCGTCGGCGGCGAGGTGCAGGGACACCCCGGCCTTGAGCGGACCTGCGGGGGCCATCGCCAGCGCGGTCAGCCGGAAGCGGGCGCGGGGCGCGGCCAGAGGCAGCAGGTCGGGGAGGGCATTGCCCAGGACCATCCAGGCCGACGGGTCGGCGGCGCGAATCAGGGCGTAGTGGGCCAGGAAGTTCATCGGAGCGGCCCCTCATATTTTTCAGAACAGGCGCAGTTGCAGGGTGGACGCGCCGGGGGTCCAGACGGCGGAGGGCTTGTCGCGCTTGGCCACGTCCATGATGACCGGGCAGTTGGTCTCCACGGCGACGGTGGCGCGGGCGTAGCCCAGGGCCAGTTTGGGCGTGTTGTTTTCCTTGGAGAGATGGGCCAGCCAGACCGTGTGCGGCCCGTGCCGCAGGGCGTGTTCGCAGAGCAGGGCGACGGCGGCCTCGTTGGACAGATGACCACGCTCGCCCAGAATCCGCGCCTTCAGGTACGCCGGGTACTCGCCCGCGCGCAGACGGTGGACGTCGTGGTTAGCCTCCAGAACGAGCAGGTGCGCGCCGCGCACGGCCCGCCGGATGGTCTCTGTGACGTGGCCCGCGTCGGTGATGTGGCTCATCTTCTGGCCGCTGGGCGCGTGCAGGACATTGACGCCCACAGGGTCGGCGGCGTCGTGCGGGACGGGGAACGTCTCCACGGACAGTTCGCCGACGCGCCACTGGTCCCCCACCGGCAGCGTGACATACGGCGATGCCGTGTGGCGGGCGTACAATGCCGCTAGAGTCTTCGGGGAGGCGACCAACGGGACTCCGTGCCGCTTGGACAGGGCGTGGGCACTCTGGACGTGGTCGGCGTGTTCGTGGGTCACGACGACGCCCCGCAGATCGCCCGGCGTCAGCCCCAGCGCGGCCAAGGCGATGACGAGCTTGCGCAAGCCGATCCCGGCATCAATCAGGAATGCCTCGTCCCCCGCCCGCACCAAAGTGGCGTTCCCCGAAGACCCCGACGCGAGCGCATGAACGCTGAACGGCTGGCTCATGGCGTACAGTGTACCCTACGGGGCGGGCGGCGCGGGATGGGGGCAAAATCCCCCACTACGGCAGGCCGACGGGCCGGACCGCGCCCGCCCGGACCAGCACGGCGATGTTGTCCGCGCGCCCCTCGCTGGCGGCATAGCCCCACGCCGTGTCCCCGTCCTGGTTTCTCGCGTCCACCTCGGCCCCGTGAGCAATCAGCGCCTGGACAGACGCGGGGTCGGCGTTGGAAGCGGCGATCATCAGCGCGGTCTCGCCCTGCGGGTCCCATGTGTTCGGGTCAGCCCCCTCCGCCAGCAAACGCCGAACAATTCGGTCGTTCGGCCCCTCGACCGCGGCCATGAGTTGCCGATCCAAGCCTCTTTGCCTGACGATTGCGCGAGCATGGAGAGACACGCTGACTGCGACCGAGAGGAGCAGGGCGACAGCAACGATCAAGCCTGTGGCGCGGCGTGACATACTCGAAGTGCTTTGACTTCTCATTCAATTCTCCGCCCGCCGCCGGACTGCCCACCACCCTGCTCCGTTCGTGCCTCACTGCGCGGGGTCCTCCCGAAGCGGGAGGATACAGATAACACATGAGGGCCTTCCTGATCCTCCCGCTGCGGGAGGACCCTGTGACCGAGGGACGAGGGAACAAGGTGGTGGGCAGCGCCCGACCCGTGACGCATGAGAAGACCCGACGGGAGGCGGCAAAGCGACGTCGGGTCTTCTCGAAATCTGTGCGTCCGTGCTGACATCCGGGTGGAAAGATTCCCGGACTCTCCGTTCTGAGGCACAGTGGCGTCCGCTATTCAGTTGTACCCGTATTATCGGCAGGACGCCGAAGACCATCTCACTGCAAGGCTTACGGGGATTTCGTGACAACTCCCCAGCCATAAATGACGGGGCTATTACGGCATTTCAACCGACTCTGCGTTGCCCCACAGAGAATATTTACGGGCCTACCGCGAAAGTTTTACCCTGAGTCGGATTGACGCTTAACTACCCAGGAACCGCAGGAACTTTCAGTTGTCAAAGGGCTGAAAATACCATACCCAAGCGAACGCCGTTACGAAACGTCGCGGAGAACGTCCTAAGAGGGACGTTGCGCCATTCATACTCGTGCCTGAAGGCAGGGGTTTTCCGCGCGATTTGGTATAGATACTGGGGTCCAAGAAGGCCCCGGCGTCCGAGGAGGATGCCTGGCCTGAAGCGACTGTCTTGCCGCCCGCGCAGAGGACTATGCCGTCTGGGAAGGCGATCAGGGCGGCGTCCAGCACGGCCTGGGGCAGCGGCGCGGACATGGCAAAAGTGTTTGTCTGAGGGTCGAAGAGTTCCGTGGAGGCGACGGACGCCTGGGCCGACGCATCCCAGCCGCCCGCCAGCAGGACCCGGCCATCGGGTAGCGCCGCCGCACCGTGGGCCATCCGCCCGGAGGCCATCGGCGTCGGGAGCAGGGTGAAGGTCTCCGTCTTCGGGTGAAACAGCTCGGCCTGCGTCGGCGTGGCGTCGCCGTCCTGGCCTCCCGCGATCAGCACCGCGCCGCCCGGCAGCAGCGTCGCCGTCGGGCGGTCGCGCGGGACGTGCATAGGCGACTGAGTGGTGTGGAAGCGCCCCGTGCGCGGGTCAAAGATTTCGGCGGAGGCGAGGAAGGTCTCGGAGGTTCCCAGGACGACGCTCTTGCCGCCGACGATCAGCACACGCCCGTCCACCAGCCGCACGGCGGCGTGGCCGAACCGATCTTGCTGCATGGGATTACGGGTCGGCGTGAACGTGCCCGTCTTCGGGTCGAACAGGTCGGCGCTGTTCTGGGTGCGGCCCGTCCAGAGGTCCAGGCCGCCGGACAGCAGGACGCGCCCGTCGGCGAGCGCCGTCGCCTGGAACAGCTCGCGCCCGCGCGACAGGCGACTGGGCAGGGGCGTGAACTGCTGCGTCTTCGGGTCATACAGCTCCGCCGTGTCCAGAGAGCCGGTGTGGGTGTTGAAACCGCCCGCGATCAAGACCAGGCCGCCCGGCAGCAGAGTGGCCGTGGCGAAGTCGCGCTCGTCGTTCATCGCGCCCTTGCAGGGGCGGAACGTCCGTGTCGTTTCATCGAACAGGTCGGCGGAGGCGACACAATGCTTGGTGGCGTAGGAGTAGCCGCCCGCGATGAGCGCCGTGTGGCCGTCTGCCAACAAGACGGCGGCGGGCGCCCAGCGTCCATCGGCCATGTGTGAATCCAGCGGCTGCCATGCGCCCTGCGCCCGCGCGCCGAGGGGGAGCCAGGCGAGGGCAGCCGTCAGCAGCAGCAGCAAGAACCTCACGTGCCGCCCAGGGCGTCCGCGTCGCCGTCGGCGGCCGCCGCCATCTCCATGTCCAGCCGGGTCAGGCCGTCCGCATCGTGCGTGGTCAAAGTCAGCGTGACCTTGTTGTAACGGATGTCCATGTCCGGGTGGTGGTTGACGGCCTCGGCGGCCTTGCCGACGGCGTTGACGAAGTCCAGCGCGCGCCCGAAGTCGGCGAACACGTAACGCCGCGTCAGCACGTCGCCCGCGCGTGTCCATCCCGGCAGGTGGGCCAGGTGATCGGGAATCTCGTCTTCGGTGAGTCGAACGGCCATGATTTGCGCTCTCCTTCGGGTAAAGAACCTTGGAGGGATTGTACCCCGAACGGGAGGGCGCGGGATGCGGGCGGTGATACAGCGGGCGGCGAGGGCGAGCGTGACACTGAAAGAGACGGGCGAGCGGCGGGAGATCGGGCCGGGCCTGCTCGTGCTGCTGGCCGTCGCGCCCCTTGACACCGGCAAAGACGCCGAATGGCTGGCGGAGAAGATCGTCGGCCTGCGCGTGTTTGAAGATGAGGCGGGCAAGATGAACGTTGGCCTGTGCGACCTGCCCGGCGGCGCGATGCTGATTGTCTCGCAGTTCACCCTCTACGGCGACGCCCGCAAGGGCCGCCGGCCGTCTTTCACGGACGCCGCCCCGCCCTCCATCGCCGCGACCCTTTATGAACAGTTCGTCGCCGCCATCCGCGCACGGGGCGTTCCCGTGCAGACGGGCGAGTTCGGGGCGGAGATGCGGGTGGAGGTCGTCAACGACGGACCCGTGACGCTGATTGTGGACACGCCGGGCTAGTTCCCGGCGAGCAGCGTGTCCAGGTCGCGGCCTAAATCCCCCTCCACGTCGGCCTGGGGGTCGTAGCCGGAGACGAGCAGGCGGACGCGGCCCTGCGTGTCAATCATCACCAGGCGGGGGATGCCCTGCACCCCATAGGCCTCCGCCGCCGCCCCCTGCGAGTCCACAAGCGTGGGGAAAGGGATCGGGAACGCCTGGGAGAAGGCCCGGATGTTGGCGGGCGTGTCGTTGGAGTTGACGCCGTAGAACGTCACGCGCCCCCGATACTTGCGGGCCACGGCGGCGAGGTGCGGCAGCTCGGCCCGGCAGGGGCCGCACCAGGTCGCCCAGAAGTCCAGCACCATCGGGTGCGCCCGCGCCGCCGTCAGAAGGCTGACGGGTTGCCCATTCTGCGCCTCGGTCAAGGTCAGGTCCGTGGCGGGCACGGCCTGGTCGCCGGACGTCAGGGCGAACCCCGCGCTGCCATCGTCGGCGCGCTGGACCGTGCGGATGCTCTGAAAACAGAGAACCAGCGCCCCAATCAGCAACGCCCCCACGAGGAGATATTTCAGACGGTCATTCATGGCGTCACAATATTCGGGTGCGCTTGGCGAGGGCCTTGCGGGTAACGGAGGCGGGGACGCGCTCGCGCACGAACGCGGCTTCGACCAAGCGGAAGAAGGCGTCCCGCTCCGGGCCGCGCACGACGGCGCGTTCGTGCGCTTCGGCCAGGGCGACGGGGTAGCCCTGGCCCTTGCGCGCCTGATCGTGACAGAGAAGGTGGGTCCGCGCCAGCAGTTCGTCGTCGTCGGCCACCCACTGCGGGACCTCGACGCGGGCGACCTCGTCCCCGGCGTTCAGGTAGAAGAAGGCGATCTTCTGGGCGTCCGGGTAGAAGCTCAGGACGCGGGAGGCGCTGCCGAAGACGGGCGAACGGTCGCCGGGGCGCGGCAGCAGGGCGGCAAACAGCGCGGCGTCGGTCAGCCCCGCCAGGGCGGCGCAGGGGCGGGCGGCGTCGTGCGGGCAGCCCGCCGGGCAGAGGGTGAGACGCAGCGCGCCGACGACGTCTTTGTGGCCGGGGCGGCTGACGTACCCGGCGACCGGCACACGGGCCTGCCTTGCGGCCTCCAGCATCGCACAGAACTCGTCCACGACTTTCCGCTGCTCGGCCTCGGACTCCCCCTGCGGCGTCCACAGGATCAGCGGGTCGTCTACCAAAGCCAGTGCGTGACGGTCATGGTTCTGGGCGATCAGCACGGCCAGCGCCGCGCTTTCGGCTAAGAGCCGCCGGTTGGCGATGATCTTGTCGGACAGCGGGACCGGGTCGCCCGTGGCGTCGGTCTGGAAGACGTCCTCGTCCTTGTAGTGCAGCGTCGCTTCTGAGGCCAGCAGGGGCCGCTCGCCGGAGCCGTAATGGAGGGCGATCTTACCGACGTTGAGCAGGAAGCAGAGCGCGGCGGCGTGCCGGTCCAGCGGAATCTGCGAGCCGTCGGTGGCGAGCGCCGTGTAGCGGGCGGGGGTCGCGCCCGGCAGCGGCACGGCGACGCCGGGGGCCGCGCCCCGGCAGTCGGCGACGAGCCAGGGCGGCGCGTGTCCCTGGTGACGCGCCTGGGCCTCGGCCCAGTCCCCGTCACTGAGGCAGGCGCGTTCGCGGGCCGTGCCCAGGCGGTCCTGCGCCTGCGCCCGCCGCCGCCGGGCCACCGCGCCCAGCGCCGCGATGTCCGTCACCACTTGCGAGAGTTCAAGCATGGTGTTTTCCCAGCGGTCCACCGGGCCGATGAACGACCCGGCATGGACAGTACAAGCGTCCTTCGGACGCAGGATTTCGCCCGGAGGCAGGATTTCGCCCAGAGGGCGGTTGTTCTCCCAATGCCGGGTCGTTCATCGGCCCGAACCGGCAACAGGCATCCAGCTCACCCCTTCACCAAAGCGTCAATGGCCTTCGCCTGGGCAAGCAGGGCGGGCAGGTCGGACAGGCGCAGCATGGTGGCGGCGTCGGACAGCGCCCGCTCCGGCTCCGGGTGGGCCTCGATGAACAGGCCGTCAATGCCGACGGCGACGGCGGCGCGCAGCAGGTGCGGGATGTACTCGCGCTGCCCGCCCGTGCTGCTCCCCTGGCCGCCCGGCTGCTGGACGGAGTGCGTGGCGTCGAAGATCACCGGCGGGCCGAGCGCGCGCATGATCGGGAGCGCGCGCATATCAACGACCAAGGTATTGTAGCCGAAGCTCGCGCCGCGCTCGGTCAGCAGCAAATTGGGGTTGCCCGCGCCGTAAATCTTGTCCACGATGTTGCGCATATCCCAGGGGGCCAAAAATTGGCCCTTCTTGACGTTGACCACGCGGCCCGTGGCGGCGGCGGCCAGCAGCAGGTCGGTCTGGCGGCAGAGGAACGCCGGAATTTGCAGCACGTCCGCGACCTCGGCGACGGGCGCGGCCTGCCACGACTCGTGGATGTCGGTCAGGACGGGGACGCCGAACTCGCTCTTGATGGCCGCCAGGACCTCCAGGCCCTTGGTCATACCGTCGCCCCGGAAGCTCGCGCCCGACGTCCGGTTGGCCTTGTCGAACGACGCCTTGAAGATGTAGGACAGGCCCAGGGCGCGGCAGGCCTCGGAGGCGGCGGCGGCGACCTCGCGGCACAGGTCCAGGCTCTCAATCACGCACGGCCCGGCGATGACGAGGAGGGGCCGCCCCGCCCCGATGTGAAAATCAGCAAGTGAGACGGTGTTCATGGACTTCCTTTACGGCAGAAGTTTTCAGCAACGCGAGGACGGCCCGCTGCACGTCTTCCACCTCCAGCAGCTTCATGCACTGCCGGAAAACAGGGTTGCGGCAGGAGGGGCTGTCACAAGGGGCGCAGGGCAACGGCTTAGACAGGCAGAGGCCACCGCCGATCGGCGCGCGGCTGGCCGGGGGTGTCGGGCCGAACAGAGCAATGTAGGGCGTCCCGGCGGCCCCCGCGACGTGCATGGCGCTGGAATCCGAGCAGATGACTAGGTCGGCACGCTGGACAAGCGCAATGTACTGCGGCAGAGTCGCTCCCGCCGCCAATGTGGCCGCGCCGCCCGCCTCGGCGGCGATCCGACGCGCCGCGTCCCCATCCTTCGACCCGAGGGTTAGAACACAGGTCGCGTTTAGGGCGGAACGGAGCCACCCGATCAGCGCCGTGTATCGTTCCGGCTCCCAGCAACGGTTCCGGCCCGTGGAGAACGGCGCGAGGATCACCACAGGCCCTGCCCCCAGGTAGCCGCCACGGTCAAGCAGCGACTGCACGTAATGCTCCTCGGACGGCCGCCCAATCACCATGCGTGTGTCGGAGACGGGGCAGCCCAGGGCGCTCGCCGCGACGAGGTAGCGGTCGGTGTTGCGCACGGAACGGCTCTGGGTCTCGGCGACGGCGTGCGTATAGTGCCGCCCCAGCCATCCGAAACGGGCATCGGGGAACAGGCCGACACGGACCGGGGCGACGTTGAACCAGAGCGCCCACCATTTCTCCGCCGTCAAGGTCATGACGATGTCGAAACGCCTGTGCTTCAAGTCTCGCCGCAACGCCAGAGACATCCACAGATAGGTGACGAAGCGCCCGGAGCGCCAGTGCCGCCGCCACGCGCCGGAGTCGAACGCAATGACGTCATGAAGCAGTGGATTATCGCTGAGGATGCCGACGCAGTCCTTGTCGGCCAGCCAAGTGATCTCGCAGTCCGGCCACTTGCTTTTGAGCGCCCGGAGCAGCGGCGTCGCCATCAGGATGTCCCCCAGCGCCCAGAACTTGACAATCAGGATGCGTTTCATGCCGCCACGGTTCCCTGCGCGCTCAACAGCAGATCGGCGGCGTGGAGGACTTCCGCCGCCGTGACCAGCCGCATACACCGATGATCACGCGCGGCGTTCTCACAATTCTTCTGGTCGCAAGGGCCGCAGGGAACCGGGTGGGCCAGAGCGATTCCACGACCGACCTGTGGCGCATACCACTCCGGCGCGGTCGGACCGAAGATGCCGACAAAGGGCGTGTCCAGCGCCGCCGCCATGTGCATCGGGCCGGTGTCGCCGCTAATGACCAGCGCGGCCCGGTCGATCAGGGCCGCCAGTCCTCGGAAGGACAGCCGATCCATCGCCAAGAGAGGGGGCGTGGCGAGCCGCGCCTCAACCTCCAGCACAACATCCAGGGTGGCCTGGTCACGCTTCCGGCTGCGCCGATTCCCCACCAGAACGACGTGATATCCCCGCCGCGCCAGGGCGTCCCCGACTTCCACATAGCGATTCGCAGGCCAGTTGCGGCTTTCCCAGGTCGTGGTCGGTGCAAGGATGACAAAAGGCGCATCCTGAGCCATGCGCGCCTCCGCCAGCAGGTGGCCCACAGCCTGGGCATCCTGCGCCGTGTAGCCGAGGCACATACGCTTGTCCTCGGTCGGCGGCAGGCCCAGGGCATCGAGCGCCAGCAAGTATTGGTCGGTCCGGTGCGTGGGCAGGTCCTGGTGGACGTAGGCGTGTTGGTAACGACGCACATTCCGGCTGGTCGCAGCATCCCGGTTGAAACGACGAAACGTGTCGAAGACCCCGATGTTCACGGGCGCGCCGATGCCGTACAGCAACGGCC
The DNA here is from genome assembly GCA_965277485.1 of Capsulimonadaceae bacterium. Taxonomy (GTDB): domain Bacteria; phylum Armatimonadota; class Armatimonadia; order Armatimonadales; family Capsulimonadaceae; genus JAFAZD01. The sequence goes on from CBDICZ010000012.1 coordinate 311,572, forward strand.
AGTACTCCTCCGGCTGAAAAGACACAAACACATCGTAGCGCCGCCGCCGGAGTTGCAGCGCGAAGCGGAAGGCGAGGAACGCCCAGCCGATCACGTTGCCCAGGCGCAGGAACTGCTTCCAGTAGCCGCCGTTCCAGGAGATGATCTCGTCCACATAAGGGTTGGCATCCACGCACTCCAGGTGCCTCGACTCGATCAGCCACGTGAGATGGGCTGTCGGGTAGGCTTGGCGCAAGGCGGCCAGCAACGGCGTCGCCATCAACGCATCCCCGAAAGCCCCCGTCCGCATGATGAGGATACGCCGCTCCGCGTGTTCGCGCGGGACGGGGCAACGCTGCATGGGCGCGTTGCAGGCGATTGAAGGAGACAGGAACTTCGGGTATTGGGACATGATCAGGTTGCCGTCACTTTTTGGAGCGCCCTGTCCCCGCGCGCGGGCGTACTCGCGCCGGTACAGCGCCTCCACCTTGTCCGTCATCCCCGACAGCGTGAACAGAGACCCCACGCGCGCCCGACCCGCCGCGCCCATCCGCGCCCGCAGAGGGGCGTCACACGCCAGCGCGCCGAGCGCACCCGCAAGCGCACCCGCGTCCTCCACCGGGACCAGCAGGCCCGTCACGCCCTCCACCACCATCTCCGGCGTCCCCCCCGACAGCGTCCCCACCACCGGCTTCGAGAGCGCCATCCCCTGCTGGATCGCCGCCGAACACGGCTCCGGCCACGTCGAGGGCACCGCCACGATGTCCAGACCATTGATCGCGTTGTTCACGTCCGCGCGGAACCCCGCGAACACCACCCGGTCCGCGATGCCCATCTCCACCGCCAGCGCCCGCAGCTTCGCGTCGTCGGGGCCGTCTCCCACCACGACCACGCACAGACGGAACCGGTCGCCCAGCGCCCGCACGGCCTCGAACAGGTACCCGTGCCCCTTCTCGCTCGCCACGCGCCCGACGATGCCCACCGCCACCGCGCCCTCCGGCACGCCCAGCGCCCGGCGGCTCTCCTCCACGGTCTGCGTCGTGGCCGCGAACGCCTCCACGTCCGTGCCGTGGTGGATCGTCTCCACCCGCCCCGCGCTCATGCCGCTGGCGATCAGCGTCCGGCGCACCGACTCCGACACCGTCACCACCCGCGAGAACAATAGGTTGCTGTAGATCCACGCGCCTAGCCGGTTGCGCAGCGGCTGGGGGAAGTGGCGCGTCATAAGCCGCACGGGCACACCCGCCAGCAGGGCGACGAGCGGCGGCAGGAGGAAGTCGTTGGGCGCGTGCGCGTGCAGCACGTCCGTCGGATGTTCACGCAGGTAGCGCCGCAGTGCCGGGATGTCACGGCGGTCGTGCTGACGGGCGAGGGTCACGGGCAATGTCGCAAAGCCCAGTTCCTTAGCCCGCGCCTCCACGTAGCGCCCCGGCTGGCAGGCGACGGTGACGTGATGGCCGCGCAAGCGCAGCTGTTCGGACAAGTTCAGCAGGTGAATCTCCGCCCCGCCCCAGTTCGGCATCCCGGCGGCAAATTGGAGGACGGACAGGGACATACGACATTATACCGAATTCAGCCCGGCGATGGGCCTCCTTCATCCTGCCCGCCGAGCCTCCGACAGCAGACTATCTGCCGCACTCACTACCTCCTCAACCGTAATCAGGCGCATACAGAGGTGATGGTCATCACCTTCAGTCATGCAGTGCGCCCGGTCGCACGGCCCACAAGGGACTGAGTGCCTCAATGTAACACCCGTCCCGGACAGCGGGGCGAGACGCTCGACGTGAGTAGGACCGAACAGCGCGACGTAGCGGGTGCCGACGGCAGCGGCGGCATGCATCGGCCCCGTGTCCGAACTAATGAGTATGTCCGCGCGCGCAATCAGCGCAGCTATCCCCCGAATACCAAGCGTCCCCGCAGCAACAAGCGGGCGCGTATCCATACCCGCCGCGATAGTCTCTATGATAGGCACCTGCTCACCGGTCCCAATCAGGACGATTTGACAGCCCCGCTGGGCCAGAGCATCTCCAAGCTCGACATAGCGTTCGACAGGCCAATTCTTTGAAGGGCTAGTCGTCATCGGCGCGATGACGACCAGCGGCAAGTTGAGCGAACAAACGGAACTGCTCAAAAGAGTATCAACGGCTGTGGCATCCTGGGTTGTGTAGCCAAGAACCATCTGTTTGTCAGGCACAGCACCCACGCCGAGCGCCCGCAACGGGAGCAAATATCGATCTGTACTGTGTGGTGGAAATTGCGGAACGGTATAAATTGTAGCGTACAGTCGTCTGTGCCAGCGGAACAGTTTGGGAGGAGGCCACAGTCTGAGAAGCCCAATCGCCCGCGATGGGGCGGCGGCGAAGACTAGTGACGGCCAAATCTCAGCATGCATGGTAATCAATGTATCTATTTTCAGGCGGCGAAGGTCTTGCAGTACGCGGACGACTTGTACAAGCCAGGGGATGCCGAGGAACCGACGCAGGTGAAGCATATTCTTCCAGCGCTTGGAAAGTAAGTCTCGCCAAAAATCCCTGTCCCAGACGATCACTTCATCCACATAAGGGTGAGCATCGAGGGCCTGCCGGTTATCGGGAGTGATCAGCCAAGTGATATGGGCTTCCGGGTAGAATTCCCGCAACGCCGTCAACAGGGGCGTCGCCATCAGGATGTCGCCCAAAGCCCATAGTTTGACGATCAAGAAGCGATGGGACGCCTTCTGGCGCGACACGGGACAGCGCCTCACAGGGACGTTGCAGGGGTTCAGGGGCTCCAAAAATTTCGGATATTGAGACATGGATCAGGCGACGGTCCTTTCCTCCCCGGCGTCAAGAACCGGTGCCCCCCGTCGGCGTGAGACGTCCCAGTGCAGGAACAGCACGAGGGGAAGCACCGACAGAAAGACGCGCGGCTCGGCGATCTTGGCGTACAGGACGATGCCGATCAGCATGGCGATGATGACGATGACCAGCTTGAGCGATGGCGGGGACAGGAAACGGCGGCTCCGCCAGAAGTACGCAAGCAGAGCCGGGATGATGAGAAAATCCAGGAAGTGCAACTGCGGCGTGGTGGCCGTGATGTACTTGGCGAAGTCGGCGAGGTTCCCCGGCAGACTCAGGGTGTTTCCGTGCAAGTGTTTCAGGTCAGCGCCGACGTCGGAAAACTCCGAGTGTTTGAACAGACGGAGCCGCACCCACTGCGTCCAAATTTCGCCGCCGGCAAACGTTACGATCCCCACCAGGAGCGGCGTCGCTTGGAGCGTGTATCGCCGTTGCAGGGGTACGCCGTCACCCCCCGACTCGCGCACCTTCACGCTATCCAAAACCATCCACAGACTGATGTAGGCTGCCGCTTCACGGTTGAGCAGCTCGATTAGGAACAGGCCCAAGAAGTACGGCCAGTCTCGTTGTGTATAGACGCCGAATGAGAAAGCCGTGAAAATCAGGAGGTCCAGATAGTCCCAGGAATAGACCCACTCTTGATCCTGAAGGCCCACAAAAGCGGCCATCCCCGCGAAGGCATAGCAGAGGGCGGCCCTGCGGGATCGTCCGAGGCGATGAAAGAGACTGTAAGTGAGAATGTTAACGGCGAGCAGCGCCACGCTCGTGAACGTGCCATAGGCGTGATCGTACTTGCCGCCGGAGAAAAGGCGTGACAGGACATACACGAACCACGGCCCAAGCAGACGGTTTTGGTAGACGCGCCATTGCGGGATGCCGATGACGACGCCATGAGAAGCCGACACGATGCGATTCGCAGTGTCAATGTGCATCATGTTGACCACTTTGATCTCAACCAGAGTGAGAAGGATCAACAACGCAAGGTGTTGCCTGCCCGCGCGTCGGTCGGCGTGGTCTTGCGCCGGTGCGTCGCCCGAAAAGTCTTGCAGAGGCAGTGTGAAGGGCATGGCATCTCACGCCGGGTTCGGCAAGAACTGCGCGACGGCCGCCAGCACTTCGGGGACAGTGATGAGGCGCATACACAACAAGTGGTCCTCACCAACGTTGGGGCAGACTGGGAGGTCACAGGGGCCGCAGGGGACGGGGTGCATGAGGGAGACGCCCGTTCCGACTAGCGGCGCGCGCCCCGGCACAGGCGTGGGCCCGAAGAGGGCGACGTAAGGGGTGCCGACAGCGGCGGCGACGTGCATCGGCCCCGTGTCACCGCTCACCAGCACCGACGCCCGCGCGATCAGGGCCGCCATCCCCCGGAAGCCGAACATTCCCGCCGCCCGAATGGGGTTGGTCTGCATTCGGGCGGCGATCCGCTCGACCACGCCGCGCTCACTCGGACTGCCAATCATGATAATGCGGCAGCCGGTCTCACGCGCCAGCGTGTCCCCCAGTTCCACGAAGCGCTCTTCAGGCCAGTTCCGCGACGCCCATGTCGTCATCGGGGCGACGACGACAAAGCGGCCGACCACTCCACAGTCACGCAACAGAGTGTCTACGGCGGCAGCATCCTGAGCAGTGAAGCCGAGCGTCAGCGTCTTGTCCTTCGGCAGCGGCAGGCCGAGCGGCTCCAGCGGCCATAGATGCACGTCGGTCCGATGCGCGGAGAGGTCGGAGGCGTGAAAGGCAGACGTGTAAAGATTCTCATTCTTCGGCTGCCGCCCATCAACGGTGGCGAAATACTCGAAGACACCGATCCGTGTGCGGGCGCCGACACTGCGAGTCACCGTCGGCCACTGCTCTCCGTGGAAGTTAATCAATACATCGAAGCGGCGGCGGCGGAGCCTGCGACGCATCTTGAGGGCCGCGCGCAGCCATGTCGCTCCCAGCCACATCTCCCGGTTAAGCATATTCTTCCAGCGCTCCCGGAGCATATCTTTCCAGAAGCTGCCGTCCCAAACGATCAACTCATCCACGAAGGGGCTGGCGTCAACGGCCTCTCGGCTGGAGTGTTCCACCATCCATGTGATGTAGGACCGGGGGTGCGCTCGGCGCAGGGCGGCAAGCAGTGGTGTCCCCATCACGATGTCTCCCTGGGAGCCGAGGCGCATGATCAGGATGCGGTGTGAGGCATCCTTTCGGGAAACGGGACACCGCTGCACAGGCAGATTGATGGGGTCAAATGGATCGGTGAATATTGGGAACGGCATGAAGATAACTAAGCGGTCATCGCTTTTTGGAGCGCCCTGGCCCCGCGCGCGCGGGCGTACTCGCGCCGGTAGAGCGCCTCCACCTTGTCCGTCATCCCCGACAGCGTGAACAGAGACCCCACGCGCGCCCGACCCGCCGCGCCCATCCGCGCCCGCAGAGGGGCGTCACACGCCAGCGCGCCGAGCGCACCCGCAAGCGCACCCGCGTCCTCCACCGGGACCAGCAGGCCCGTCACGCCCTCCACCACCATCTCCGGCGTCCCCCCCGACAGCGTCCCCACCACCGGCTTCGAGAGCGCCATCCCCTGCTGGATCGCCGCCGAACACGGCTCCGGCCACGTCGAGGGCACCGCCACGATGTCCAGACCGTTGATCGCGTTGTTCACGTCCGCGCGGAACCCCGCGAACACCACCCGGTCCGCGATGCCCATCTCCACCGCCAGCGCCCGCAGCTTCGCGTCGTCGGGGCCGTCTCCCACCACGACCACGCACAGACGGAACCGGTCGCCCAGCGCCCGCACGGCCTCGAACAGGTACCCGTGCCCCTTCTCGCTCGCCACGCGCCCGACGATGCCCACCGCCACCGCGCCCTCCGGCACGCCCAGCGCCCGGCGGCTCTCCTCCACGGTCTGCGTCGTGGCCGCGAACGCCTCCACGTCCGTGCCGTGGTGGATCGTCTCCACCCGCCCCGCGCTCATGCCGCTGGCGATCAGCGTCCGGCGCACCGACTCCGACACCGTCACCACCCGCGAGAACAATAGGTTGCTGTAAATCCAGCCCCCAGAGCGGCTCCGAAGTGAGTTCGGCAGGTGGCGGGACAGGACGCGCACGGGGACCCGCTCCAGCAGCGCGGCGACGGGCGGGACGACCATGTCCAGGCTCCAGTGCGCGTGCAGCACGTCCACTCGGTTATCGCGTAGGAAGCGCCTCAGCGCCGGCATATCCTGCCGGTCGTGCAGGCGTTCCGTGGTGGCGGGGGTCGTCGGGATGCCCAGTTCCTTAGCCCGCGCCTCCACGTAGCGCCCCGGCTGGCAGGCGACGGTGACGTGGTGGCCGCGCAGGCGTAGTTGCTCGGACAGGTTCAGGATGTGGATTTCGGTCCCGCCCCAGCGCGGAAAACTTGAGGCGACTTGTAGCACGGTCAGGGGCATATGGTTCCTTGGTTGGAAGCAGATTCGCGTCAGGAAGCGAGGGCCTTCTGCACGGCGTCGGCACCGCGCGCGGCCTGGTACTCCCGGTGGTAGAGCGCCTCGATCTTGTCGGTCATCACGCTCAGCGAGAACAGGCGCTCCACGCGCGCGCGGCCCGCGTCGCCCATGCGGCGGCGACCGAAGGCGTCCCCGGCGAGGCCGGCGAGGGCGACGGCGAGGGCGTCCGCGTCCGCCGGGGGCACGAGCAGGCCGGTCTCGCCGTCCACAATCATCTCCGGGGTGCCGCCGACGCGCGTGCCGATCACCGGCTTGCCCAGCGCCATGCCCTGCTGCACCACCGCCGAACACGGCTCATCCCAGGTCGAGGGCACGGCGACGATGTCCAGCGCGCTGATGGCGTTGTTGACGTCGTCCCGGAAGCCCGTGAAGACCACCCGGTCCGAGACGCCCAACTCGCCCGCAAGGCTCTTCATCGCCTGCTCCTCCGGGCCGTCGCCGATCACCACGCAGCGCAGCGGGTAGGCGTCGCCGACCAGGCGCACGGCCTCCAGCAAATGCCTGTGGCCTTTCTCCGGGGCGATGCGCCCGACGATGCCCACGCAGACATAGTCCGGGGGCAGGTCAAGCTGTCGGCGTGTCTCCGCCGCCGTCTGCGTCGTGGCCGCGAATGCCTCCACGTCCGTGCCGTGGTGGATGACCTCGATGCGACCGTCCGGGACGCCGCTGCGGATCAGGGTCCGACGCACGGAGTCCGAGACCGGCAGGAGGCGGTTGTACAGCACCCGGCTGTAAAGAAACGTGCCGAAGGGGTTCTTGAAGGGGTACGGCATATGGCGGGACATGACCCGCACGGGGACCCGCTCCAGTAGCGCGGCGAAGCCGGGGACGATCACGTCCGTGGACCAGTGGACATGCATCACATCAAAGTTCTTCTCGCGCAGCACCCCCCGCAACTTGCCGAAGTCCTGCCAGTCATTCTGCTTCATCACCCGGATCGGCACAGTCGGCAGGCCCATCTGCCGCGCGCGCTCCTCCACCCACTTGCCGGGGCGGCAGGCGACAGTCACATCATGACCGCGCAGGCGCAGCTGCTCGGAGAGGTTCAGGATGTGCAGCTCCGTGCCGCCCCAGTGGGGGAAGCCGGTGGCGACTTGCAGGATCGAGAAGGGCATGACCGTGACTATTCCTCGCAGTAGGCCGCGCGAATCCGGGCGATGATGTCCGTGGAGGAGCGGCCCGCCACGAGCGAGAGTATGTGAACATTGCCGCCGTAGGCCCGGACGACGGGCGCTTCCGGCAGGTCCTCCACGCGGTAGTCGCCGCCCTTGGCGTAGACGGCGGGGCGGACCCAGTCCAGCAGCGGCACGGGCGTCGGCGACGCGAACGCGACCACATAGTCCACGCAGGCGAGCGACGCCAGCATCTCCATCCGTTCCGCTTCGGGAACGATGGGGCGCAGCGGCCCCTTCAGGGCGCGCACGGAGGCGTCCGTGTTGACGGCGACGATGAGGGCGTCCCCCAGCGCCCGCGCCTCGGCCAGATACCGGGCGTGGCCGACATGGAGCAGATCGAAGACGCCGTTGGTGAACACCACCCACTCGCCGCCCGCCTGACGCCTGGAGACGGCCTCGGCCAGAGCGTCGGGTCTCACGACTTTGGGACCCACCACCTTGCTCGCTCGTTCCTCGCTCACAGGGTCCTCCCGAAGCGGGAGGATGAGGAGGGGCAAGATTTGTCCCACAGGCGCTTTTTGGGTCTCCTAGGCGATGACGGGAAGGGCATGGCCGCTCCGACTCCTTCGCGCCTGCGCCAGACGCTGCTCGGTCGCCGCGATCACGGCGGCGACGGACAGGTTCTGCATACACATCGTGTCGCCCCGGCGGCACTCCCGGTCCCGGCAGGGGACGCAGGGTAATGTCCGGTCAATCAGCACGGCGCTGTTGTCGGTGAGTGGCCCGGTGCGGTCCGGGTCCGCCGCGCCCGACAACACGACCAGCGGGGTCCGCAAGGCCGCGCCGATGTGCATGGGACCCGTGTCGCAGGTCAGCAGGGCGTCCGCGCCGGCCAGCAGCGCCCCGAACTCCTTGAGCGACAACTGCCCGGCCAGGTCCACGATGCGCGTGTCGGCGCGCGCCACCTGGGCCGCCACGTCGCCGTCGTCCGGCGCGCCGGAGACGACCACCGTGAGGCCGGGCCGGGCCGCGAAGTGGGCGGCGACCTGGGCGAACCGGTCGGGCGGCCACCGGTTGTGTCCGCGCGAGGCGACGGGGTTGACGACCAGCAGGGCTTGTGACGGGCCGACACCCGCCCGCGCCAGCGTCCGCTTCATCCCGACATACGCCTCCGGGGGGACGACGAAGTCCAAACTCCGGTCGGTCACGGGGCCGATGCCCAGGGCACGCAGTTCCTTGGTGAAGTCGTCCACGGCGTGCGCCACGCGCCCAGTGTCGCGCCGGACGTTCATCTTCTTGCGGAAGGTGAGGGACCGGCCCCACGGGCCTGCCGCCGCCATCGCCATCAGGTACGACCGCAGGTTCGGCTGGAGGTTGATCACCAGATCGTACCGCTGCCGCCGCAGGTCGCGCAGGAAGGGCAAAAAATTCTCGGTCCGGGCGTCGTCACCATTCTTGTCGAAGCGCAGGATGCGCCGCAGCAGCGGGTGATCCGCCAGCGCGCTCTCCATGCCGCCGCCGACCACGAAGTCGGCCTCGATGCCGGGGAACGCCCGCGCGACCGCGCGCACCGTCGGAGTCGCCAGCAGAAGGTCGCCCAGGCCGCCAAAGCGGATGAAGAGTGCGCGCCGGAAAACCATATGGAAAGCCATGATATCCCCGGCATTATACCAGAAAGTCCCGCCGGGCCGCAATCGGCGCGGCGAAGTCCGGGGGCGGAGTCAGGGGCGGCGCAGTTCCCGCGCCGCCGCGACGACGCGCTCCGGCTCCAGCGCGGCCATGACACCGTCCCGCGCCTCCAGCACCCGGTGGCGGGGGCCGTAGTTGCCCCACTTCTTCGGCTTGGTCGGGCCGAACAGGGCGACGGTCGGCACACCCAGGGCGACGGCGGAGTGCATCACCGCCGTGTCGGCCCCCAGGAACAGGTCGAGGTGAGACAGCACGGCCAGGGAGCCGCGCAGGTCGAAGCGCCCGGCGAAGTCCGCCGTCCGATTTCGGGTCACCGGCGCGCAGGCGTCCAGCATGGACCGGGCGACGTCGGTCTCGTCCGGCCCGCCGACGACGACGAGCCTGGCCTGGGGGTCCTCCGCCAGCAGGGCGTCCGCGACGCGCGCGAAGGACCGGGCGGGCCAGCGCTTGCGCGCGATGCTGGCCCCCGGCTGGATGCCGATCAGGGTCAGGCGGGCGAAGTCGTCGCCGAACACGCCGCCCAGGCACTCCGCCGCCCGACACCGTTCCGTGCCGCTGACCCACAGTTCCAGGGCCGGGTTCACCGGCGCCTGGGGCGCGACGGCCCGCAGCACGTCGAAGTAACAGGCGATCTCGCTCTTCTCGCGGTCGTAGTCCACGCGCCGGTTGAGCAGCGGCCCGCGCATCTCCGACAGGAACCCCGCGCGCAGGCACGCGCCGCCGAGGAAGGGGATGAGCGCCGAATGAAACGAGCGGTTCAGGGACAGACAAAGGTCGTACCGGCTGCGCCGAAGCTGACGGACGAGGCGCAGATCGGCCCACAGGCCCTTGTCACGCCGATAGGGGTCGAACTCGATGATCTCGTCCAGGTACGGGTTGTTCTGCAGCAGCAGGCGGGCGTTCCGGCCCGTCAGCAGCGCGATGTGGGCCTGGGGCCACTGGGCGCGCGCCGCCCGGAAGATCGGGATGGCGAGCAGCGTGTCGCCGATGAAACGGAACTTCGTGGCGATCAGAATACGCCCGATCCGAGCCTGTTCCTCTTCCTTGACGGCGGGCCGGGGCCGGGATGGCGTCCGGGTCGGCACCGAAGGTTCGCGCTCCAGCAGGCCGACGGGCGGCCCGGCGACGGCCATGCTCAGGGGCGCGACGGCGCGGCGCTCACGGAGAATCGCCTGGACGGCCAGGGCGACCTCGGTCGGCGTGATGGCGCGCAAGCAGTCGTAGCGGCCGTTGCAGGTGGGGTGGTTGCCGCAGGGCGCGCAGGGCAGGGACTTGTACAGCACCCGCGAGACGCCGTCATAGGGTCCGGTGGCGGCGGGGTCGGTCGAGCCGAACAGGGCCACCGTCGGAGTCCCGACCGCCGTGGCGAGGTGCATCGGGCCCGAGTCGGCGCTCAACACGACGTCCGCGCGGGACAGCACGGCGGCGAGCTGCTTGACGTCGGTCTTGTCCACCAGGCTGACGGGACGGGCGCGTGTCACGCGGCCCTGGATGTCGGCCACCAGGGCCGCGTCGTGTTCGCCCGCGCCCACCAAAACACATTGGACGCCGTGCAACAGGTCCAGCGCGGCCGCGAATGATTCCGCGAACCAGCGCTTCTGGGGCCGGGTCGCGCCGACGTTGACGGCGAGCAGGGGTCGGTCGAGGTCCAGGCCCGCCGCCGATAGGACCCGCTCCGCGTCCTCCATCGCGTCGCGGGCGACGGTCACGGACAGGCGGCGTCGGGAGGCGCGGTCCTCCGTCGGGAGCGGCATGGTGTCGAGCATGGCGTCGGCCATGTGCGTCGCCCGCGTGGGGCGCAGGTCGGTCAGGAACCGGTTCATGCCCCGGCCCGCCTGCCCGACGCGCCGGGGCGTCCCGGCCAGCCACGCCGCCGCCGCGTAGGCGGGCAGCGGCGGCAGGATGACGGCGTCGGTGTAGCGGCCCTCACGGAGCAGCCGATAAATTTGGACCAGCCGCGCCCAGCCCCCGCGCGCCGTGCGGGCGATGATGGCATCGAGATCGGGGTTGCCCTCCAGCACCTGCGACGCCGCCCCCGCGCCGACCACGGTGTCAATTTGGGCATCCGGGTGGGCGCGTCGCAGCGCCGTCAGCGCGGGCGTGGTCAGCAGCGCATCCCCCATGTAGTTCATGTTGACGACGAGTATCTTACGCATACGGCAAGTCGGTTCAGCCAAGTCCGGGGTGTGAAACCCCCGGACGCATACCCCCGGACGCCCAGCGGGTCGGTCACGCGCCGGGCAACTTTGCCCGAACCGCCGCGAACACTTTGTCCGGCGCGAGGGCGCGCATGGCGGCTGTGCCCTGTTCGGGCGTCGGGCGGGACGCCGTGACGGAGGACGCATCGTGCAGGACGACGTTGCGGCAGCCGTAGGGGCCGTGGCGGCGCGGGTCGGTCGCGCCGAACAGGGCGACCACGGGAGTGCCGACGGCGACGGCCAGGTGCATCGGGCCGGTGTCGCCGCTGACGACCAGATCGCACTGGGCCAGCACGGCGGCCAGTGAGCGCAGCGTTGTCGCGCCGGAGATGTCCCGGACGGAAGTGCCGGGCGGCAGCAACGCCTTGATTTCTCCTACGGTCACAGCGTCGGTCTTGTCCCCGACAAAGACCACGCCGTACCCGGATCGGGCTAGACTTGCGGCGAGCGCGGCCCAATGTTCCACGGGCCATCGCTTGTAAACACGGGCCGCGCCGACGTTCAGGGCGACGCGGGGCCGGGGCAGGCCGCTTATCAGGGCTTGGGCAGCCGGTTCATACCCAGAGGCGAGCCAGGTCTGCGGCGGGAACTCGCCCGGCGTGACGGATACGCCCAGGGCGCGCGGGAAGCCGTACAGCAAGTCTACCTCATGGCGGACGCCGACCTCGGACGCCCGGCCCGGAACCATCGGGTGCGTCAGGAACAGCGCGTTGCCCTCCCGGTTGCGATCCCAGCCGAGGCGCGCGGGCGCGCCGGAAAGGCGCGTCAAGAGGCCACTCAAAAACAACCCCTGCATATCCAGGGCCGTTTGATAATTGACGCCGTGGAGCGTCCGGCGCAGGCGGGCGAGTTCACCCCAAGATGGCTTGTTGGCGATGACGTACAGGTCATCAATGAGCGGGCAGCCGCCGAGAATGTCCGCGCAGCGGGCGCGGACGACCCAGCCGAGGCGCAGGCCGGGGCGGGCGTCTTTGATCGCCTGCACGGCGGGCAGGGCGTGGATGACGTCGCCCAGGCTGCTGGTCTTGACGATTAAGAGCCGCGCGATGTCATCAATCCGACGGGGCGGCGGGGGCGGCTTCATGGCGTGTCTCCGACGCGGCGGGGCGGCCCGTGGCCGGGTCCAGGTTGGCGGGCGGGGTGACGCGCCAGCGGTCGTGCATCCACAGCCACTGATTGGGGTAACGCCGCACCATGTCCTCAACGACCCCGGTGATGTCGGCCATGATGCGGTGGATGTCGGCGTCGGTGTCGCCGGTGGGCGTTACGTCAATCTCCGGCAGGATCTCCACGCGGTAGGAGCCGTCGGGCTGCCGGGGGCAGAACATGGGGATGATGCCCGCGCCCGTCTTCAGCGACAACACGGCAGGGCCGGCGACGGTTCCGGCGAGGTGGCCGAAGAACGGCACGAACAGGTCTTCGGACTTCTGGTCCGGCAGGATGGCGACGATGCCGTTGCGCCGCAACCGCTGCAAAATGGCGCGCGGCGAGTCCCCGCGCGGCAGCACCGTGTAGCCGCCGTTCTCGCGGATGCCGTCCGTGAGCTTGTTGAACTGCGGGTCGTGGCTCTGCCGGGCGATCACGGCAAATGCATAGCCTTCCAGGGCGGCCCGGCGGGCGAGCAGCTCCCAGTTGCCGAAGTGGGCGGCGATCAGAATCATGCCCTTGCCGCGCGCCAGCACCGCCTCCACGCGCGCGTAGCTGTCCGCCCGGACGATGTCTTTGACCTGCTCCGGGGACAGAGACGGTGCCTTCAGGAACTCCAGCAGCGCGATGCCGAAGCTCTCGAAGACGCGGCGGCCCCGGTCCGCCCGCGCGCGCGCCGTCAGGGCGTCGCCGTAGGCCAGGCGCAGGTTCCGGTCGCACACGCGCCGGTAGCGCGGCGAGAGCCGCCAGGCCAGGTGTCCGAGCGCGCCGCCGAGCGCACCGGCCCGATGCCAGGACAGCCCGCGCAGCGCCCACAGCAGGGACTGGAAGAACCCACGCACGAGCGCGTGCCACAGCGTTTTCATAGCCCAAGCGCCCCGCATGATTGCCGTTGCGCGAGGGAGTGAACTCCTCTCGCTACGGAACATCGTCCTGCCGGACGGAAGAACTTCTCGCACGGTAGCCTCTCTTGTGTCCGCGAGGACACGGTTTTGTAGCGAGAGGAGTTCACTCCCTCGTCCCCTCCCCAAACAGGCGGCGCGTGACGAAGCTCAAGAATTCCGGCTCATCCTCCACCTGCATCTCCACGCGCAGGGCGTAGGCGGGCAGGCGGAAATTCGTGTCTATTGCGGCCCACTTCACGGCGTCTTTCTCCGTCATCACGAGGGCGTCGGCCCCGGTCTTTTCGGAGAGGCCCATCATCTCGGTCGCGTCTCCGGCGGTCGGCACGGCGTGGTCGGCGCGGGCGACGTGGGCGGCGAGGCGCACCCCGGCACCCTCCAAAGAGCGCACGAAGGAGTCGGGACGGGCGATGGCCGACCAGGCGACAACGGATTTGTTGGCCAGGGCGTTCAGGGGCAGCGCCTCCCGATTCGTTCCGGTCAGCGGGACGAACCCGGTGGCCGCGTGACGGGCGAAGAACAGGGGCGCATCCGGGGCGAGCGCGGCGATGCGCTCCTGAAGCGCTTCCCGGCCTGCCTCACCGAGAGCATCGGCGCGGGTGGCGACGACGAGGCCGGCGCGTCGCAGGTGGGCGGGCGGCTCGCGCAGCAGGCCGCGCGGCAGGCAGCGGCCGTTGTCAAAGGGGCGGGAGGCGTCCACCAGCACGATGTCCAGGTCGCGTGCGAGCTGCCAATACTGAAAGCCGTCGTCCAGCACCAGCGCGTCCAGGGGGAAGCGGCGCATGGCCTCCCGGCCCGACAGCCGCCGATCCTTGCCGACCAGGACGGGGACGCCGGGCAAACTCTGGGCCAGCAGCAGCGGCTCGTCGCCCGCGTCCGCGGCGCTGCGCGCGAGGTTGCCCCGGTCATCCGAGACCAGCCGGACGCCCGCGCCCTTGCCGCCGTGGCCCCGACTCAGGATGGCGGGCCGGTGCCCGGCCTCCTGGAAGCGGCGGCAGAGCAGGCGCGTCATCGGCGTCTTGCCCGTGCCGCCGACGCTCAAGTTGCCGACGCTGACGACGGGGACGGGCAGGGCCTCGCGCCGCCGCAGGCCGACGCGCTCCATGTTCAAATAGGCATCCAGGCCGACTTCGTAGAGACGCGCCCCGCCGGCGGCGACGCCGCGAAGGGCGGACGTCCCCCACCCCGCCGGGCCGTCCTCGCCCATGACGCCACGCTGCCAGCGGTCGGCCAGCTCACTCACGCGCGTCGCCACTGCTTCCGGCCCCGCGCCGCGTCCCGGCCCGCACCGGACGCGCCGACAGTCCGCTCGGCCTCGGCCTCCAGGGCGTCAATGGCCGCGCCGACGCGCTCCGCCCAGGCGCGCAGCTCCTCGTCGTCGGCGTCCGCCGGGATGAAGATCGGCTCGCCGTAGATCAAGGCCGCGCGCGCGAACAGTCCAGGCAGCAGGTACCGGTCCCAGGTCGGGGCGAGGACGCGGGGGCAGGCGCTGACGCCCGCCGGGATGATCGGGCAGCCGGACTTGCGGGCCAGGAAGATCGCGCCCGGCTGGACCCGCCCGCGCGGACCGCGCGGGCCGTCCGGCGTGAACGCCAGGGTCGCGCCCGCCCGCAGGTGGCGGCACAAAGCGATGGCCGACCGGACCGCGCCCCGCGCGGACGTGGACCCGCGCACGGTCCGCCAGCCGAGCCGCCGGAAGATTCGGTCCTGATACTCGCCGTCACGGGACGTGGAGATGACGGCCCAGTAGCCGCGTCCCCGAAAGCGCGTGATCGGAATCAGGGTCCGCCCGTGCCAGGTGACCAGAATCACGCCCCGGCCCGCGTCCTGGAACGCGCGCACGCGCTCCTCACCGACCACGCGCAGGCGCAGGGTGATGGCGATGAGGCGGGCCAGGGCGTAAATCAGCAGGGACACCAGGCGGAATTTCATAGGAACATTGTACCGCGCGGCCGTCACAGTTCCGCTTCAAGGACCTGCGGGAACGCACGGCTCACGTGCAGGATGAGTTCCCCGAACAGCGTGTTGGCCCAGGCGAACCAGGGCCGGGTGAACCGCGCGGGGTCGTCCTTGTGGAACGCCTCGTGCATGAATCCGGTCCCGGCGTGGGTCGCCTTCAGCGTCCTCAAGCAATCCGCCGTTTCCGACGCCGAGCCGCTGGTCAGGCCGCGCATGAGAATGCTCATCGGCCAGATCATGCCCAGGCCCGTGTGCGGGCTGCCGACGCCCGCGAACTCGCCCCGGAAGAAGAACGGGTTGGACGTGTCCCAGGCCCAGCGGCGCGTGGCCCGGTACACCGGGTCCGTGGTCGCCACCGCGCCGAGGTACGGAAGCGACAGCAGGCTCGGCGCGTTGGCGTCGTCCATGACCGAGACGCTGCCGTAGCCATTGACCTCGTAGGCGTAGATGGCCCCGAAGCCGGGGACCGTCACCTGGGCGTAGGCGCGCAGCGCCGCCTCGACCTCCCCGGCGAGCGCCGACGCCGCCTCGGCCCGGTCGGGCTGGTGCAGCGCCCCGTGCAGTTCCGCGAGCTGCCGCAGCGACACGGCGGCGAAGAAGTTGGAGGGAATCAACTGCGGAAAGATCGTCGCGTCGTCCGAGGGCCGGAACAGCGAGGAGATCAGGCCGTTCGGCTTGGTCGGCTGGCCGTAGCCGCCCAGAAACTGCGATTCCTGCGGGTTGGCACTGCCCCGCTGGAATTGGTAAGGTCCGGGGCCGTCCTTGCGCTGCTGCTCGCGGAAGGTCAGGATGACCATGTCCATGGCCTGCCCCCACTCGGCGTCGAAGGCCGACAGGTCGCCCGTGTGCTTCCAGTAGCCGTGCGCCAGACGTATCGGGTAGCAGAGAGAATCTACCTCCCACTTACGCTCGTGGACGCCCGGTTTCATCTCGGTGTGGTCGCTCGTCCAGTCGGTGGTCCGGGTCGGGTCGGGCAGGAAGGCGTTGGCATAGGGGTCCAGCAGGATGCACCGGGCCTGCCGCCGGATGACGCCGCGCAGGAGCCGGGCCAGCGGGGCGTCCTGGGCGGCCAGGGGCAGGTAGGGCCAGACTTGGGCCGACGAGTCGCGCAGCCACATGGCGTCAATGTCGCCGGTGATGACGAACGTGTCCGGCTGACCGCCCTCCTCCCGGTAGTCCACGGTGGTGTCCAGGGTGTTCGGGTAGCAGTTCTCGAACAGCCAGGCGATCTCCGGGTCGGCGATCTGCGGCTTGAGGGCCGCGATGGTCCCCTCGACGGCGCGTGACGTGAAGCGGCGGTCCGCCGGGGCGGGCCGCCGGGACTCGAAAATGTCTTGCATGGACGGACGCTGTGTGATCATAGGGCGGGTGTGTGGAGTGAGATAGCCGGCTGCGGCGGCTCCTCGGCGAAGCGGCGGTAGAGCCGGGCGTAGTGACCGTCGCGGCTGCCGATCAGCTCCGCGTGGGAGCCGATCTCGACGACCCGGCCCGCCTCCATGACGACGATCTTGTGGGCGTTGACGATGGTGGACAGGCGGTGCGCGATGACCAGGGTGGTGCGCCCCTTCATCAACTCGTCCAGGGCCATCTGCACCAGATGCTCGGACTCGGTGTCCAGCGAGGAGGTCGCCTCGTCCAGAATAAGGATGCGCGGGTCTTTCAGCAGGGCGCGGGCGATGGCGATGCGCTGCTTCTGCCCGCCGGACAGCAGGATGCCGCGTTCGCCCACTTTGGTTTGATAGCCTTCAGGCAGATTCTCGCAGATGAAGTGGTGGGCGTTCGCGGCGCGCGCCGCCGCCTCGATCATGGCGTCGGTGGCTTCGGGGTCGCCGTAGGCGATGTTGTCCCGAACGGTCCCGTTGAACAGTATTGTCACCTGCGGGACGATGCCGATCTGGCGGCGCAGCGACTCCAGCGTGACCGTGCGGATGTCATGGCCGTCCACAAAGATCGCGCCCTCCTGCGGGTCGTAGAAGCGCGGAATCAGGTCCGCGATGGTGCTCTTGCCCGCGCCGGATAGTCCCACCAGGGCGACGACCTCGCCGGGGTGGATGGCGAAGGAGATGTCGCGCAGGACGGGAGTGCCGGGCCGGTAGGCGAAGGCGATGCGGCGCAGCTCGATGGTCCCCTCGACGGGCGGCAGCGTGACCGCGTCCGGGGCGTCGCGCACCTCGGACTCGACGCTCAGGACGTGGTTCCAGATGCGCTCGCCGCCGGCCATGACGGACTCCCAGGTCCCCCGGAGGCCGCCCAGGGAGCCGACGCCGGAGGCGATCTGGTTGAGCATATAGACGAACGCGATCAGGGCGGGGAGTGTCATGGCGTGCTGGACGATCACCAGCCGCCCGGCCTCCCAGAGCGCGACGGCGATGCCGACGGCCCCGATCAGATCAATGGTCGGTTTGAGGATGGACAGGATCCGCACACTGGTCATGCCCAGGTCCTTGCTCTCCTGGTTGATCTTGCGGAACCGCGCGATCTCGTAGCGCTCGGCGGAGAACGACTGGATGATCCGAATCCCGCCCAGGGCTTCGGCGAGCAGGGAATTCACATCGGCCTGCTTGTCCTGAGTCCGCATGGTCAGGCCGCGGATGACTCGTGTGCAGCGGTTGATGGTATAGGCCATCAGCGGGAAGGCGAACAGGGAGACCAGGCTGAGCTGCGGAGAAATTTTGAAGATGATCGCCAGGCCGAACAAAAGTTGAAACGGGGCGTTGGCGAGGTCCTTCAACCCTCCAAGCGCGCCCTGCAGGATGGGCAGGTCGTTGTTGATGGTGGACATCAGCGCGCCGGTGCGCTGCTCGTTGAAGTAGCGCAGGGACAGGCCCTGCAGGTGCGTGTAGATGGCGTCGCGCAGCCGCAGGCTCAGGCGCATCCCGGCCTCGGCGAACAGAATCGTCTCCCCGTAGGTGAAGAACCAGCGGACCGCGTAGATGCCGACGATGGCGAGGCAGATGGCCGTCAACGGGTTGCCGGTGCCGAGGAAGCCGTGCAGCAGGCGGGACTCCAGGGCGGCGAGGCGCAGGGGGATGTGCTGGGCGTGGGCGATCAGGCGCGGGGTGGCGAGCAGGATTCCGCCGCCGGTCATGACGTTGCCGAACAGGGCGATCAAGGGCGCGAACAGCGCCGCCATGCCGCTGACGCCCGCCGCGCAGACGGTCGCGCCGACCAGGAAGCGCACGTCCGGGCGGATGTAGCTCCAGAGGAAGCGCAGGACGGTCCGCCGCAAAGCCGGGTCGGGCTTGTCCAGTTTATTGGTCGGGTCTGCCGTGGTCATCGGGTGTGTCACCGGTGGATCAGAAAGCGCAGGCTCAGGAGGCCCACGAAGACGAGGGCGAACAGGGCCGAGACCTGCTCGCGGTTCTTGAGGGCCTGCGCCCACGAGAACGCACCCGCCCCGGTCGTGCGCGGCCAGGGTGAGGGGATCAGGCGCGGCACGCGCTGGAGATATTCCAGGTACGGCGGGCCGAACTTGGCCTTCAGGAAACCCTCCTCGTAGAAGATCGCCGCCAGGTGGAACACCAGGTACAGCGCGACCAGCACCAAGACGCCGACCCAGCCGAACCCGGAGACCAGGCCGTAGCCGACCGAGAGCAGCAGGGAGCCGAAGTAGAGCGGGTTGCGGACGAACGCATAGGGGCCGCCGGTGGCGACCACGGCGTCCTTGCTGATGTACCCGGCCGCCCAGAAACGGACGATCTCGCCCAGCGCGACCAGGGCGACGCCCGCCGCCCAGGCGGTGACGTTGTGGGACGGGCGCAGCGTGAAGACCGCGACCAGCAGAAGGGTCGGCACGACCCAGGTGAAGACGGTGCGCCGCCGCACCAGGAACGGCGGGCGGGCGGCGGGAGCAGGCGTGTCCTGCGGCTGTGTTCGCGTGGTCATAATGCGGTCACGATTCGGCGGTGCGCGGGTCCGCGATCAGGTCATACAACAGGTCGGCGGCTCGGCGGACGCCGCCCGGCTCGCCCAGGTTGGTACGCACCAGGTCGGCCAGTCGTTCCTTGAGGCGCAGCAGGCGCTCCGGCTGCAGCAGCAGGCCGACGGCCTCCTCGGCGATGGCGTCCGGGGTGGCGTCGTCCTGGAGCAACTCCGGGAAGACGCGCTCCCCAGCCAGCAGGTTGGGCATCCCGATGTGCGTGATCTGCAGCTGCTTCCAGCGTAGGCGGGCCTCCAGCGCCATCACCGGCGGCACACGGTAGACGATGATCATCGGCTTCTGCAAGATCGCCGCCTCCAGGGTGGACGTGCCGGACTTGGTGATGACCAGGTCCGAGCGCGCCAGCACGTCGTAGGTTAGGTCCTCCACGATGACCAAGGGCGCGTGTGTCGGCGCGGGCCGCTCCGGCGCAACGGGCGCGGTGTCCGGTTCCGGCGGGGCCGGCAGGGTCAGTCCCTCCGGGGTCGCCAACTGCCTCACCGGTGTCAGTGTCTGACTCAGCGTTGACTGTGCGATGTGGGCCAGTTTGCTCCCCGCCTGGTGCATCAGCAGTTGCAGCCGGTCGCCGCGCCCGCCGGGCCGCTGCTCGCGGCGAATCAGGCTCTCGGTCAGGTCGCGCGGCGCGGACGGCGCCAGGGCGAGCGCGAACTGGACGCCGGGCATCCGGCGGGCGATCTCGCCCGCCGCGCCGATCATGGCCGGCAGGATGTGTTCGATCTCCATCCGGCGGCTGCCCGGCAGCAGGGCGATCAGGGGCCGGTGCGGGTCCAGCCCGAAGCGGTCATAGAAGTCCGCCGCCTCCAGGGTCGGCCGGGCCAGGTCCAGCAGCGGGTGGCCGACGAAGTGTGCGTCCACGCCGTCCCCCCGCAGCAGCGCCTCCGACCAGGGGAACGGCGTCACGATCCGGTCGGCCACCTGGGCCAGTCGGCCCCGGCCCCGACGCTTCCGGGGGGCCTTGCGCCAGGACCCCGGCGGGAAGTGGTAGAACACGGGGCAGACCCGCTTCTCCTTGGCCCAGCGGCCCAGCGGCACGTTGAAGAATCCGGCATCAATCAGCACCAGCGCGTCGGGCGGGTCGGCGGCCAGCGCCCGCTTGAGGTGTTCGCGCACCCACAGGCCGTAGGGGACGTGGGCCAGCGCGACGGCCAGGCCGAGCGTGGCCCACGGGTCGCTGTCGTACAGCAGCCTCATGCCCGCCGCCCGCAGGTGCGAGCCGCCGATGCCCCAGGCCTCCACGGGCCGGGGCGCGACCCGCGCGCGCAGCGCGTCGAGCAGGGCCGCCCCCTGGCGGTCGGCGGACGGCTCGCAGGCCATCAGGGCGATCTGGAGCGGCTTTGGTTCCATGTTCCTAGCGCGGCGCGTCGTTCTGTCGCCCATTGGAGCCGAAGCGAATCTGGCGCACGAAGTCGAGCAGGTAGTCGCGCTCCGGGCTGGACTCGACGTCGGCCTCGATGGCCTCGATGGCCTGGGACAGATTCAGGTTGGACCGGTACAGGAGCTTGTAGACCTGCTTGATGTCGGCGCGGACGCGGGCGGAGACGCCCAGCCGCCGCAGGCCGATCACGTTCAGGTCTACCACCTTGGCGGGGCGGCCATCGGCCATCACGAACGGCGGCACGTCCTGCACGACTTTGGAGTAGCCGCCGATCATCGCCAGCCTGCCGATGCGGGTGAACTGGTGGACGCCGACGATGCCGCCGAAGACGACCCGATCCTCCACCTCGCAGTGGCCGGACAGGGCGGCCATGTTGCCCATCGTGATGCCGCTGCCCATGACACAGTTGTGGCCGACGTGGCAGTAGGCCATGATGAGGTTGTCGTCGCCCAGGCTGGTCGCGCTGCCCGCGCCGGCGGCGCGGTGGATGGTGACGTGCTCGCGGATGATGTTGTTGCGGCCGATGGTCAGGAACGTCTTCTCGCCCTTGAACTTGCGGTCCTGCGGGACGCCCCCGAGGACCGCGCCGCTGTAGACCTCGCAGCCGCCGCCCAGCGTCGTGTACGGCTCGATGACGACGTGCGCGTGCAGGCGCACACCGTCGCCCAGGACGGCCTCCGCGCCGACGACGCTGAAGGCGCCGATCTCGACGTCATCGCCCAGTTGCGCCGTCGGGTCCACGACCGCCGTTGGATGAATACTCATAAGGAACTCTGTGATGACACTTCCCCGCGCCGGACCCTCAGCGGCCCGCGGCCGGCCCCGTGCCGGGCATCAGCGCAAACATGATGGTGGCCTCCCCGGCGGCCTCGTCGCCGACCCGCATGCTGCACCGGACCTTGCCCATCGTGCCGATGATGCGCTGCAACTCCGCCTCGGCGGTCACGGTGTCGCCCGGCACGATGGGCCGGCGGAACTTGACGCCGTCCACGGAGGCCAGGAACGCCAGCTTGCCCCGGTGTTCCGGGACCGTGAGAATCATCACGCCACCGACCTGGGCCATGACCTCGATCAGCAGGACGCCGGGCATAATGGCCCGCTCCGGGAAGTGGCCCTGGAAGAACGGCTCATTGGCGGTGACGCTCTTGATGCCGACCGCGCGCTTGCCCGGCTCCAGTTCGGTGATCCGGTCCACGAGCAGGAACGGGTAGCGGTGCGGCAGAATCTCCTTGATCGCCTCGATGTTCAGGATGGGCACAGGCATGGTCTCCTCAGAAAAACGGTGCTAACGGGGCAGGCTCTCTGCCAGCAGGCGCGCGAGGCGCACGTTGAACGCATGGGACGGGCGGACGGCGATCACCTCAGCGCACAGCGGCACGCCGACCAGCGACAGGTCGCCGATCAGGTCCAGCATCTTGTGGCGGGCCAGCTCGTCGGGGAAGCGCAGCGGCGTCTCGTAGCCGTCCTCGCCCAAGGCGACGGCGTTGTCGCGCGACGCGCCGAGCGCCAGGCCGCGCGCGTGCAGCCAGTCCAGCTCGCGGACGAAGCCGAAGGTGCGCGCCGGGGCGACGGCGTCGTAGTCGTCGGCGGCGGCGTCGAAGCGCACGGCCTGGGTGCCGATCCAGGGCTGTGGATAGTCCAGCAGCACCGTGGCGCGGAAGTGGGGCGCGGGCAGGGCGGCCAGCGTGATGCCGCCGTCGCCGGACACAAGCAGGGGCCCGTCAAGGGTGAGGCCGGACACCGGGACGCCGCCTTCCTGGTCGCGCAGGCCCGCGCCGCGCAGCCAGGCGGCGAACGGGGCGGCGCTGCCGTCGGCGGCGGGCAGTTCCCCGCCCCGGACCTCGATCACGGCGTCGTCAACCCCCAGGGCCGCCAGGGCCGAGAGCAGATGCTCCACGGTCTGAACGGCGGCCCCGCCCGCGCGCAGGACGGTGCAGCGCAGCGACTCCTCCCCGTTCTCCGCCCGCGCCGGAATCTCCTGCCCGGAGGCCGCGTCGCGGAACACCCGGCCCGTTCCCGACGGGGCGGGCAGGACGCGCACCGAGACGTCGGCCCCGGAGTGCAGCCCGACGTCCACCATCGGCGGCGTCGGGGCCGTCAGGGTGCGGCGGGGCCGCCCCGCCAGCAGTCCGGGCGTCACGACGCTTCCCCGCCGCCCTCTAAGGCGGCCAGACGCGCCTCCAACTCCTTGATGCGCTTCAGCAGTTCCGGCAGGCGGGCGTGGATGGCCAGGGCGCGCATCTCCTCCTTGTGCGGGCGGGCGAAGTGGCCGGTGACGAACGAGCCTGCGGGCAGGTCGCCCAGTACGCCGGATTTGGCGCAGACGATGGAGCCGTCACCGATGGTGACGTGGTCCTTGACCGCGACCTGCCCGGCGAGGATGACGCCGTCGCCGATGTCCACGCTGCCGCCGATGCCGACCTGGGCGACGATCACGCAATTCTTGCCGACGGTGACGTTGTGGCCGATGTGGACCATGTTGTCGATCTTGGAACCGGTCCCGATGCGCGTGGAACCCGTCCGGGCCTTGTCAATGGTGACGTTGGCCCCGATCTCCACGTCGTCCCCGATAATGACACGCCCGATCTGCGGAATCTTGTGGTGGCGGTTCTCGATGAACATATAGCCGAAGCCGTCCGTGCCCAGGACGCTGCCGCTGTGGATGACCACGCCCGACCCAATCTCGGTGTTGTCGTGCAGGACGACGTGCGGGTAGACCACGCAGTTGCTGCCCAGGGTGACGTTGTCGCCGAGGTAGGCGAAGGGGTAGATCACGCAGTTCTCGCCCATACGGACGTTGTCGCCGACCACGGCCATGGCGTGGACGGAGGCGTTGCGGCCCAGGGCGGCCCCATCGCCGATGATGGCAGTGGGGTGGATGCCCTTGTAGACCTTCGGCTCCGGCGCGAAGATGCGCAGCGCCTGGGCGAAGGCGAAGCGGGGGTTCTTGACGCGGATCAGCGACTTGCCGGGCGCCTCGAAGGCGCCGGAGGCGGGGGCGATCACGGCCGAGGCGCGCGAACGCCCGGCACTGCTGAGCAGTTTGTCATTCTCGGCGAAGGTGATGTCGCCGTCCTGCGCGTCCTCGATGTTGGAGATGCCCCGGATGGTGATGTCGGCGTCTCCCTCCACGGCCCCCTCGATCAGCGCGGCCAGTTGTCCCACGGTCGTCTGCATTTCCGCTCCTCCTTCCAAAGCGACGCGCGAAGGCGTCTGGGTCGGCGGTCCCCGGTCATGATCCCCGAATCATGATCCTCGAAATTATGATCCCCAAATCCGGCCGGCCAGCAGCGCGGGCGATCTGCGCGGTCCGGTCCGGCTCGCCCCGGCGGGGGGCGAAGGTCACGCGCCAGCCCCGGCGGCGGGCGGCGTCGTCCGCGGCGGCCTGCGTGTCGGCGTAGAGGCCGCGCACCCAGCGCGCCCGCTGGGCCTCCAGCCGGGCCTCCGCCTCCTGTAGCGCGATGCCCGGCGGCGGCGGGGGCGGCCGCCCCCGCGCCTCCAGCCAGAGCGAGCGGCCCCAGCGTGCCGACGGCGGGCGCGGCGGCGGACACCAGCTGCCGCTGCCGGGCGAGCAGGCCGGACGTCTCGCGCGCCAGCAGCGCCGCCTGCGCGGACAGGGCGGCCCGGTCCAGCGCCAGCAGCCGCGCGACGGTCAAGGCGCGCTGCGCGCCCACGTAGGCGACCCGGTCGGCCTCGGCCTGGGGCCCGCGCCGCCGCGCGCGCCCGCAGCAGGTCGGCGAGGGACCCCGACTGCCGGGCGTCCAGCAGGGCGAGTTCCTGCCGTTTCGCCGCCAGGTCCCGGCGGGCCCGGTCCAGGAGCGGCGTGGGCGGGACCGACGGCGTCCACGCGCCCACCGTCTTCGCCAGGGCGCTGATCTGCAGGGCCAGGTTCAGTCGGCGCGCGGCGTCGGCGGCCAGGGCGTCGCCGTACCCGCCCGCGTACCGGGCGTCCGCGTCGGCGACGGCCAGGTCATAACGCTGCCGGGCCTCGCGCCGCCACACGCGGGTCAGGGCCCGGACCTGCAAGTCGCGCGCCTGCGCGCGGCGCTCCCGCAGGCGTTCCATCTGGCGCTGCCCCAATTGGGCGAGCAGAAGGCGCTGCTGGTCCAGGGCGCCCGCCGGGAGCGCGAAGCCGCCGCCCGGAAGGTCCAACCCCGACAGGCCGGGCAACGTCAGCGGCGGGGCCGGCGGCGGCAGTCCGGCCTGCGCCTGCCGCGCGGAGGTGCGCAGCCGGGCGATCATACGGTCGTAGAGGGCGACGCCGGCCCAGCCGGGGTGAACGCGCACCAGCGCCCCGAGGTCGGCGGTGACCGGGATCGGCGGCGCGGTGCGCGCCGGCCCGTGGCAGCCGGCCGGCAGGAGCGCCACGATGACCGCGCCGAGGGCGCTACTTGTTGAGCGTCTTGAGTACGTCATCCGTGATGTCGTTGGCCGTGTAGATGGCGACCTGCGAGTCGAAGACGACGGCCAGGCCGCGCTGCCGGGCGACGGCGGTAACGGCGGTCTTGACGTCGGCGGAGAGCTGCTGGCTGAGCTGGTCGCTTCTCTGCTGCACCTGCGTCTGATAGACCGACTGCTCATCCTGGAGGGCGGCCACGCCGTCCTTCTGGAGCTGGACGAGCTGGGCCATCTGGTCCTTGTCGGCCTGGGATGGGTTCTGCTCGGACTGGAGCGTGGTCAGCTGCTGCTGCGCCTGCGTGGACTTGGCCTCCAGGGTGTTGAGCTGGGCCGTCTGCGCCGCCGTGGGCGCGGCCGTCGCCAGGAGCGTGCCGAGTTGCCTCTGGTCGGTGTCACTGAGCATGGGGTAGTTCTGCTGCTGCTGGAAGAACCCGGCGAGCTGCTGCTGGAGCTGCGAGAGCTGCTGGTCATAGGCAGCCTTCTTGGTGTAGCCGGACAGGAGCCTCTGCAGGTCCACGCTCCCGAAGGACATGGCGGCGGGCGCGTCCGCCGCGCGGGCGGGCAACGGGCCGACGGCGCTGCCGGCCAGCAGGGCCAGGGCGGCGAGGGCGATCGAGATGGTGCGAAGACTTTTCATGGTGTATCCTTGACGATTGCGGTCAGAACGACTGCCCGATGCTGAACTGGGTGCGCGCCCCATGGGCGCCGAAGGCCTCGTCGAATCGGATGGTGCCGATGGCGCCGGTGTCCAGGCGCAGGCCCAGGCCGTAGTCGGCGGTCGGACTGAAATTCGAGTGCTGCTGGAGGTTGATCCCCTGGTAGATGCTCCCCCAGGCGTCCCCGATGTCCACGAACGGGACGATCTGGATGTTCTGGCTCTTGCCGAGCGGCAGGCGCAGTTCCGCCTGGAACAAGGCCAGCTTGTTGCCCCAGTAGCGGTCCGTGTCCACGCCGCGCAGGTCGTCCGCGCCGCCGAGGAAGTACTGCTCGAAGAAGGGGATGTCCGGGTTGGCGTAGCCGAGCAGCAGACGCACGGCCAGGATCTTCTTGGGGGACTTGAAGTCGCCCGGCTTGCGCGGCCCCTGCAGGCTGATGTAGCGGCGCAGATCCAGGCCGATCTTGGCGATGCCGTGCCGGCCCGGCTTGAGCGGCGTGGGCGCATTGTTGACGGTACTCGAGTCGGACGCGCCGAACTCCAGCGACAGCGAATTCAGGCCGCCCTCGGCGGGCGAGATGTTGTTGTCGCGCGTGTTGCTGACGACTTGGAGGCCCAGCGCGCCGATGGTGCCGTTCTGCCGGATGTAGGAGTCCTGGATGGCGACGGCGACGTTGTCGGTGGTCACGTTCTCGTAGCGGATGGTCGGGCTGACGGTCAGCGTGTCGCTGAGCGGGCGGTTGACGCCGACCGTGGCCCCCTTGTGGATCTCATAGTAGGTATTGGTGGAGCCGATGCCGCCGCCGAAGGTGGAGGAGTTGAACCGGTACACGACCTTGTCGTAGAGGTCCACGTCCAGCGACGTGTGGTTCTTGTCCAGGTACGGCTCGTAGAAGCCCAGCTCCACGCTGCTCTGGCTGCTGATGCCGTCCACCTCCCACATCAGGCTGACGCGCTCGCCCAGGCCCCGGAAGTTGTTCTCGGCCAGCTCGGCCCGGCCCACCAGCTTGGCGTAGGAGGAGTAGCCGACGCCGACGGAGACGGTGCCGCTTTTCTTTTCCACCACCGGGACGACGACGTTGACCAGGCCGACGTCGGTGGGGACCAGTTGGTACGGCCCGACCTGGTCGAACAGGCCGGTGTTGTAGATGCGGGTCATGTCCTTCTGGAGTTTGGTGTCGTCCAAGACATCGCCGTTGTGGGAGAGCATCTCGCGGGTGATGACGACCGGGCGAGTCTTCAGCCGCGAGGGCTGGCCGTGCGCGTCCAGGCCCTGGATGACGATCTGGTCAATGTGCGCCTCGATCAAGGGGATCGTCAGCGTACCGGTGTTGGGGTCAATGTTGATCAGCGGGCTGACGTCCACGACGTAGCCCTTCTGGCGCATATACCCGGTCTGGCGGTTGAACAGGTGGTCCAGGTCGCGGGTCAGGGTGTTGGTGTTCAGCACCTGGCCCTGCTGCGTGGCCATCTGCGCCAGCAGCGTGGCGGCGGGCACACTGGGCTGGCCGCCGGGGGTGTTGGCCGTGAAGACGATCTTCTTGATGACCGGGTTCTCCAGCACGGTGTAGGTCAGGTCCAGGCCGCCCGCCGGGTCCGGGGTGACGTCGAGGCCGACGTCGCCGTTGAAGTAGCCCATGCCCTTGATGGCGGCCTGGTCGGCCCCGGCCTTGTCGGGGTCGTACTGGTCGCCGACCTTCTCCGTCATCTGGGCCAGGATGGCGTCGTTGCTGATGATGGCCGTGCCCTTGTGGATGATGATGATCTGGGCGATGCGGCCCGCGAGCGGCGGCCCCGGAGTCGGCGCCGCCACGCCCACGTCCGGCGCGCCCGCGTCCGGACCGGGCGGCGTGTTGCCGACGGCGGGCGGCGGCCCGGCGACGGGCGGCGGGGGGTTGGCCGCCGGGTTCGGGCCGAGCGGGACGGGGTGGGCGTTCGGGTTCGGGTTGACCGACGGCGGGGCCGCCGGGTTGGTGGGCGCGGACGGGACGACGGGGCTGTTCGGCTGCCCCTGCGCCCACGCCGGGCCGACGCCCACGAGGGCCAGCCCGGCGGACGCCAGAAGGGCGCAAGCCCTGCGTTGCACTTGCGCCCTGGTTTTCACTGCCAATGTCAAACGGTGATGCTTTCCGGCCCGTGGGCCTCAGCCCTGAAATCTATGGGCTTAAATAAGGTTCGACGCGCTGGCGGACCATCGCGCGCGCGCGGTTCAGGCGCGTCTTGACCGCCTCCATCGTCAGGCCGGTGGTCTGGGCGATCTCGGCGTAGGTCAGGCCCTCCATCTCGCGCAGCAGCAGGACGACCCGGTACTCCGGCGCGAGATTATCCACGGCCCGGCTGATCAGCGCGCCCAGCTCCTTCTGCTCCAGCGCGAGGGCGGGGGAGGCGCTCCAGTCGGCGACGTCGCGGGTGGCGGCGATCTCGCCCTCGCCCGCGCCGTCCCCGGCGGTCCCGGCGTCCAGCGAGGGACCCTCCACCTCCCGCTGCCGCCCGCGCTGCTTGATGCGGTTCTTGCAGTGGTTCTGCGCGATTCGGTAGAGCCAGGTGTTCAGCTTGGACTCGCCCCGGAACGTCTCGCGGGCGCGCCAGGCGGAGATGAAGGTCTCCTGCGTCAAGTCCGCCGCCTCCTCATGGTCCCCGATGTAGCGGAGGATGAAGTTGAAGACGGGCCTGCCGTAGCGCTCGTACAGCGCGTCGGCGTCCTGCAGCAGCGCGGCCTCGTCGCGGCGCTCCCGATCCAGTCGGCGGTCGTCGGCAGGCGATGGCGGCGCGGCGGCCATGCGCTCTCCTCTTTGGACATTCAGCGGCACGAAATGTTTCACGTTTTTCTCGCGCCCGTTTCCGGCCCGTGCCGGCTCCGTCAAAATCTGAAGACGTCTTCCAGAGCGACGGTCCCGTTGTTCTGGTCGTCGGTAGAGACGCTGACCTGGAGTCGGCGCGTCAGGCCGTAGGAGAGTTTAAGCGTGTACTGCACGGGCTGGCCGAGCGCGACCGCGCCGTTCTGGCGCGGGCCGAGGAAGCGCTGGTAGGTCACCTCCAGGCGCGGCAGAATCTCCTTGCCGAGCGTGACCAGCACGGGCGCGTTGGGCGAGTAGGCCACGTCGAAGTTGGTCAGGCCGAGGCTGTAGGCGACGCTGTTCTCCAGCGGCGTCAGCAGCAGCGACCCGGCGGTCGAGGTCAGCGCCCCGGCCAGCTCGGACTGTAAAGCGGCCTGCGAATTCAGGCCCTGCAGACCCGCGACCCCCGACAGCGCGGCCAGCATCTCCTGGCGGCTGAGGCCGCCGGGCGAGGAGGAGAGGTCAATCTGGAGGCTGGGGTCGTTCAGGATGCCGTGGACGTGCGCGGTGATCGTGTAGGTCTGCTGCTGGCCGAGGCCCGAGGCGGCGGTGGCCGTGTCGCCCAGCAGAGACGGCGACGGCCCCGCCGCCCCGGCCTGGGGCACGTCGGAGCGGAACGAGGCGAGCTGCGCCTGCGAGACGGACACCGTCGCCTGGCCCGTCAGGTCCACGTAGGTCTGCAGCTGCGGCTGCCCATCGGGCGTCGGGACCGGCGAGGGGTAACGGACGTCCACGGTGTTGCCGGTCTCCGAGCGGACGAATTTGAGCCGGGTGGCGGGCGGCAGCAGGACCTGGCCCCGCGCGATCGCCAGGTGCGCCCGCAGGTCCGGGGCGGACAGCCGCCCCGTCAGCCGCACGTCGCCGCCCGCGTCCGCGCGCAGCAGGACGTTGCTGACGGAGACCGTGCGGTTCGGCCCGCCGAGGTCCACCGTGAGGTCCAGGCGCGGGTCGAACGGTGACGGCGCGGCGCCCCCCCCGGCGGCGGTGGGCGCGGAGGGGATCGTGCCGGAGGCGTCGCTGAGGACCAGGGGCGCCCCCGTCGGCGTGCTGACCAGCGGCGTCAGCCACGGCCCCGCCACGTCCACCACGCCGCCGAACTTGCCCCGGAAGACCGCCGCGAAGTCGCGGGCGAGCAGGCTCTGCCGGCTGCCCTCGTCCACGGTCAGGCCGTCCGCCGCCACGCGCAGGTCCGCGCGGGACAGCGACAGCATGGGGCCGCCGCTCACGGCGACGGAGCCGCCCTTGGTGGACGCCGCGCTGAGGCGCGCGATTGTCACATGGTCGCCGTCCAGCGTCAGATGCGCCTCGAGCTTGTCCAGCGCGGTGTCGAAGCCGGTCAGCCCGACGGCCCCGCCGGTCAGGTCCAGCGCGCCGGTCAGTCGCCGTCCGGCGGCGGTGTCGGTCACGTCCAGGTCGGCGGTCAAGGCGCCCGCCGTCCGCTTCGGGTCCAGGGCGGGCGCGAAGGGGGCCCACTGGGACAGGTCGGGGATGACCAGGCGGGCGTGGAGGGGCTGCCCGCCCGGCGTCACGGGCAGGGAGCCGCCGCTCCCGCGCCACCGGAACGGCAATGACCCGGAGAGCGAGGCGATGGGCCTGCCGTTCTGGAACGCCGCCAGGTCGGTCACGGTCAGCACCTGCCCGCCGCCCGGCACGGGCGTACTCAAAGTGATCGCGCCGCTGCGGATGCGCTCCAGGGAGTAGGCGACGCGCGGGGGACGGCCCGGCGTCCCGATGGACACCCCTGGGTCGGCGAGGGCGACGGACGCGGTGAGATCGGGCGCGGCGGTCGGGCCGGACGCGCTGACGGACAGGGAGCCGATCTCACCGGTCAGGGTGCGGCGTTTCTGGGCGGCGGGCTGCGGCAGCAGCGCGTCCAGCAGGGACAGCGGGATGTTGGTGGCGTCCAGGCTCGCATTGAGGGTGCCGCCGGGGCGCAGGTCGGCCCGGCCCGACGCCTCCAGGGAGGCGCGGGCGTTGGAGGCGGTCACGTCGGCGACGGTCACGACGTGGTCGGCGAGGGATGCCCGCGCCGTCAGGCTGCCGACCGGCACGCCCCCGGCAAACAATCCGCCGCCCGTCAGGTCCAGCGTGGCGCGCGGGTCCTGCGGGTCGGCGAAGGTCGCGTCGCCGGTCAGGCTGTCCAGCCGGTTCGTGCCGAGCGTCAGGCCGTTCGCGTCGAAACTGACCTGAACACTAGGCGACGCGAGCGGCCCCCGGACGCGCAGGCGCGGCAGGGCGAGGGTCCCGCCCAGGGGCCGGGGCAGGTCGTCCAGCCGGTCGAGAAAGGCAGCGACGGCGGGCGCGGTGGCCTGGCGGCTGCCCCGCAGGGTCTGGATCAGGTGCGGGACGGTCTCCGGGGCGTCGGCGGGGATGGCGGCGTCCAGCGCGACGGCGGGCGCGCGGCGGGGATGCGACGGCGTCGGCAGGGACAGGCGCAGGCCGTTGACGACGTAGCGGATGTCGCGCCCGGCGGGCGACGCGGGCAGGAAGTCCAGCGTCCAGGGCGCGGCCGTCTTGACGAATACGCCGGCGGCGTAGCGCCCTGCGAGCGTGAGCGGGGCGAGGGCCTGGCCGTTGACGGAGAGGCCGGACACGGACACGGCCGCCGCCGCCGCCGGGCGAGCGCACCGTGCCGCCGATGCTGCCGGTGGCCGTGACGACGCCGTCCACATCCGCGTAGGAGTCGGTCAGGGTGCGGAAGTGTTCCAGATCAACGTTTTGCGCGTCGAGGGCGGCTTGTATGCGCCCCGTTCGGACGCCGAAGGTCCCGTGCGCTTTGAGCGTGGCCCCCTCGCCGCGCAGGGTCGCGTCGGCCACCCGCACCGTGCCGCCGCCGTAGGAGGCGCGGACGTGCAGGCCGTCCACGCGGTACGCCCCGACGGTCGCGTCGGTGACGTCGGCGCTCCCGGCCACGCGCGGGTCGCGCGCGGAGCCGCCGACGGTGAACGTCCCGCCCGCCGTGCCGGTGAGGAGCGGCAGGGACGCCAGGGCGAACGGCTTGTTGGGGGGCGCGAACTGGGCGGCCAGGTCCAGAAAGTCCTGCACGTCGGCCCGCGAGATGCGGACCCGGAGGTCCAGCGCGGGGTCGCGCGAGGCCAGGCGCGTGATGGCCCCGGAGACGGTGGCGTCGGTCGGAAACCGGTCCAGGGTCAGGTTGTTCAGGCGCAGGCCGTCGGCGCTCGCCGTCAGGCCGCCGCGCACGATGTCGGCGCTGAAGCGGGCGTACCGGGGGTTGAGCAGTTGGACCTGCCCGGTCACGCTCGGCGCGGTCCCCGCGCCGGTGACGCGCCCCTGGAAGTAGGCCAGGCCGCCGACGGGCGCGGACGTGTACGGCCCGGCGAGTGACGCCAAGTTCAAACCGGCGGCGTCCACGCGCACGTCCCAGCGTCCCGCCTTGCCGACCGGCACGGTCCCGGCGGCGAGGGCCGCCCCCTGCGGGGCGCGCACCAGGGCGCGGCTGACCGTCAGCCCCTGTCCTTGCGCATAGACCAAGCGCGCCTGGGCGGACAGCAGCTGCGTCCGGCCCACGCGGGGCCGCGTCACGACCAGGTCCGCGACCAAACGGAGGGGCCGCCCGACGTTGTCGGCCAAAAACCGGGCGTCCGCCCGCCCGCCCAGAGCGAGAGGGGCCGCGCCGGGCAGGCGCAGGGCGGCGAGGTCCAGCCCCACGGCCTGCCCGGCCAGCCGCACCTGCGGCGTCGCCCCGAACCGCACCGTGCCGTGCAGGCCCGCCCCGCCGCCGCCGGGCGTCCGAAAGGTCAGGCTGGGCAGGCTGAGTGTCCGGCCCGCGAAGACCCCAGACGCGCGCAGGGCGACCAGCCGCTCGCCCGCGTACTGGAGGGACGGCACGGCGACCGTGGCGCTGACCGTAGGCCGCGCGGCCGGGCCGACAGCGCTGACGACCGCCGCCGCGCGCGCCAGCCGCAGGCCGGAGGGCCAGCGCAGGCCGGGGACGGCGCGGGCGAGCGCCTCCACGTCGAGCGCGCGCGCCGAGGCCGTGACGGCGAGGTCCGGGCGGGCGAAATCGAACACGGCCCCATCGGCGGCGACCGGCTGCCCGTTCAGGGCCAAGCTGCCCTGGAAGGCGACGCCGCCCCCGGTGAACGTCGCCGTCGCCGCGACGTTCTGGACGGCCAGGCGGCGCAGCGCCGGGGCGGTCAGGGCCACGGCCCCGCCCCGGACGGTGACGGTGCCGAGCAGGTCCACCGGCAGGCCCGGTGGAGGCGTACTGTTCAGGCGGGCGACGGTCAGGTCCAGGTCGGCCCGGCCCGCCGTGACACGCGCCTGCGGCGAGGCGGCGAAGTAGGCGGCCCAGTAGGCGGCGTCGGCGTCGGACACGTCGGCGGCGACGCGGAAGCGTCCGGCAACCACACGGGAGGAGTCGCCCCGGACGGAGAACTTGTTCAGGCGCTGGGCCGTGCCGAGGCCATCGGCGGTGAAGTAGGCGGTCTGGGCCGAGTGCAGGTTTACGGTGGCGTTGACATGGGCCAGCGTGTTGAAGGCTGGGCGCGCGCCGAGCTTGGCCGGGGCCGCGTAGTCCCGGAAGTGCAGTGTGCCGTCGCGGACGATCACCCGTCCGATGAACGGCTTGGGGGCGGGGACCGTGGGCGGCTTGAAGATGTCGCTGAAGTTGAAGGTCTTACGCGTCAGCCGCTCCACCAGCAGCGTCGGGCGGTCCAGGCGGACGTCACCGAGGGCCTGGACGGCGTTGCCGCTGTCCAGCAGCAGTTTCCGCAGGTCGTAGTGGATGGTGAGCCGCCGAGCACTGAGGAGGGCCTGGCCGCCGCTCCCGGCGAAGGTCGCCCGGCTGGCGACGGCGATGTCGTCCACGGTGAGGGCGCCCCAGGGCCGCAGGTGAATCGTGCCCAGGCGCGTCTCGTGGCCGGTCCGGAGGGTGATCTCGGCGGCGGCGACCGGGGACAGGTTCGCCCGCAGCAGGCGTCCCAGGCGGGCGCAGTCGAGACCGGCGGCGACGAGGAATACGAGCGGCGGGAGGACCAGCCAGAGCCGGACAGCCCAGCGGCCGCGGCGCGTGAGGGAAGAAAGGCGGGGGGCGCGCGGGTTCTGCGAGGTCGGTCTCTTTCTCATGGCGTGGGGGGCCAAGCCCCGACGTCAGCCGGCGACGTCACGCGCCGCCAAAAACTGGTCGCTGAACTCTTTCGCGTTGTACGACGAGCGGATGAACGGGCCGCTCGCCACGAACAGGAAGCCCATGGCCTCGCCGATCTGTTTGTATTCCGCGAAGACGTCGGGGTGGACGTATTCCTCCACCGGCAGGTGCATCTTGCTGGGCCGCAGGTACTGGCCGATGGTCACGGCGTCCACATCGTGCGCCTTCAGGTCCTCCAAAAGCGCGACGACCTCGGCCTTGGTCTCGCCGAGGCCGACCATCAGGCCGGACTTGGTGTAGATGCCGGGGTCGGCCCGCTTGACGTACTGGAGGAGCTGCAAGGAGCGCGGGTAGCGGGCCTGGGGCCGGACGCGGCGGTACAGGCGCGGCACGGTCTCGATGTTGTGGTTGTAGATGTGCGGCTTGGCGTCTACGACGATCTGGACATTGCCCTTGTTCCCCAGAAAGTCCGGCGTCAGCACCTCGATGATCGTGTCCGGCAACAGGTTATGGAGCCAGTGGATCGTGTCCGCGAAGTGATACGCGCCGCCGTCGGGCAACTCGTCACGGTTGACGGAGGTGACGACGGTGTGCTTGAGGCCCAGGGCGCGGGCGCTCTCGGCGACGCGGCGCGGCTCGTC
Organism: Capsulimonadaceae bacterium; assembly: GCA_965277485.1. Classification (GTDB taxonomy): domain Bacteria; phylum Armatimonadota; class Armatimonadia; order Armatimonadales; family Capsulimonadaceae; genus JAFAZD01. Next base: position 345,822 of record CBDICZ010000012.1, read on the forward strand.
GGCGTCCAGCGCCCCGCCCTTGCCGGTCTTGACGGCACAGAACCGGCAGGACCGGGTGCAGGTGTCGCCCAGGATCATGAACGTGGCCGTCTTCTTGGACCAGCACTCGGACAGATTGGGGCAGCGCGCCTCCTCGCAGACGGTGACGAGCTTCTGGGAGCGCATCAGGTCGGTGACGCCGTCGATCTGCCCGCGCCGGGGCAAACGGATCGTCAGCCACTCCGGGATGCGCCGCACGGGACCCTGCGGCGTCTCAATCTGTACGAGTTCGGCCATAATGCTTGAACTTTCCTGCCGTCATTATGACCGGGCCGCGCCGCCAAAGTCAACCGGGAGGTACACTGACTCACATGGACGTGATCGTGATCGGGGCGGGCATGGGCGGGCTGTCGGCGGCCATTCAATTAGCAGCGCGCGGCGTCCGGGTGACGCTGTTGGAGCAGAACGCCCATGTCGGCGGCAAGCTGAACACCTGGGAGCGGGACGGGTTTCGCTTTGACACCGGCCCGCACGTCCTGACGATGCCCTGGGCCATAGACGAGGTCTTCCAGGCGGCGGGACGGCGACTGGCAGACGAAGTGCCGCTGTTGCCGCTGGAGACCGTCTGCCGATATCACTTTGCGGGTGACACGGGGACGGTCTTAGATGCGCCCGCCGATCCCGACGGGGCCGCGCGAGCCATAGACGCCTTCGCGCCCGGCGAGGCGGCGGGCTTCCGGCGGTTCCTCGCCTACGCCCGCCGGGTCACGGACGCCACCACCGACCCGTTTCTGCGGCAGGACTTCGGGGCGAGCGTCCGGGGCGTCCCGTCGCCGGAGCAGTGGGGCCAACTGTGGAAATTTCTGGCCCTGAAGCCCTGGCGCACCCTACGCGATGTCGTCCATGAGTGTTTTTCAGACCCTCGACTGCGGCAGGTCTTTGAGCTATACGCGCTCTACAGCGGCTCACACCCGGATCGGTGTTCCGGCATCTTCGCCACCGTCGCCGACGTGCAGTGGCGGCAGGGCACTTTTTATGTTCAGGGCGGCCTATACCAGTTGGCGCAAGTGATGTCTAGGATCGTACAGGATTTGGGCGCGAAAGTTATTATTAGCACTCCCGTCGCTAAGATCATCGTCAAGGCAGGTCGGGCGCAAGGCGTCGTGACGGCTTCCGGGAAGCGGCTGTACGCCGACGCCGTCATCTGCAACGCGGACTGCCTGACGGCCCTGCGGTCCCTGGTCCCCCGGTGCAGGCGTCGGCACTGGCCGGAGCGGCGGCTGGACGGCATTGAACCCAGCACGTCGGCGTTCCTGCTGCTGCTGGGCGTCACGGGGATGTACCCGCAGCTCGCCCACCATAATTCGTTCCTGGCCGCCGATTTAGACTGTGAGTTCGCGGACATCTTCGAGCGCGGCAGGCCCGCCGATGACCCGACGGTCGGCGTCGCCTGTCAGAGCGTCACCGACCCCAGCCGAGCGCCCGCCGGCTGCACCAATTTGTTCGTGATGACCAACCCGCCCGCCCTGAACGGCAAGTTCGATTGGGCGACGGAAGCGCCCGCGTACCGGGAGCGTGTGCTGGCAAAGCTGGAGGCGATGGGACTGACCGACCTCCGTGGGCGCATCCGGGTGGAGCAGATATGGACGCCGCGAGACCTGCGTGACCGCTACGGCGCGTGGCGGGGCGCGATCTACGGCCCGTCGTCCAACGGCTGGCGCAACGGCTTCCTGCGCCCCCCGCAGGTCTCGCCGGACGTGCGCGGCCTCTACTTCGTCGGCGGCAGCACTCACCCCGGCGGCGGCCTGCCCCTCTGCGCCCTCTCCGGCACGAACGTCGCTCGGCGACTGTTACAGACGGACCGTTCGCAGGCGCAGTGAGTTGGTCACGACGGTGACGCTGGAGAAGGCCATCGCCAGGGCGGCGAGCATGGGGTTCAGCAGGCCAGCGGCGGCCAGCGGGATGCCGATGACATTGAACAGGAACGCCCAGAACAGGTTCTGGCGGATGACAGTCATCGTGCGGCGCGACAGCAGGATGGCGTCGGCGACGCCGTTGAGGTCCGCCCGCAGCAGCGTGACGTCGGCGGCCTGGATCGCCACGTCCGACGCTCGGCCCATCGCCACGCCGAGATCAGCCTGCGCCAAGGCGGGTGCGTCGTTCACCCCGTCGCCGACCATCGCCACGCCGCCTTTGGCTTCCTCCTGCCATCTCTTCACAGCGGCCGCCTTGGCGTCCGGCTTCACGCCCGCTTGCACTTCACAGATACCGATGAGGGCGGCGACCGCCGAGGCCACGCGCGGGCTGTCCCCCGTCAGCAGGGAGACGCGCAGGCCCATCGCCTGAAGCCGCGCGACGGCATCGCGCGCGCCGGGCCGGATCGTGTCGGCGACGGCCAGGATGCCCGCCTCCTCACGGCCCACGGCCACCAGCACCGATGTCTTGCCTTCGGCCTCCAGCCGGGTCAAATCAGCCGTGGAGGCTGCGGGGATCGTCACGCCCGCCTCGCGCAGCAGATCGGCGCTGCCTACCAGCACGTCGCGGCCATCTACCTGTGCCCGGACGCCGGACCCTGCCAGGCTGGTGAATGCCTGGGCCTTGCCGGACAATCCTTCGGCGTCCGCGCCCGCGACGATGGCCGACGCCAGCGGGTGTTCCGAGCCGCGCTCCGCCGCCGCCGCCAGGCGCAGCAGCCCCCGGCGGTCCAGACTGTTGTGCAGCACCACGTCCGTCAGCGCGGGCCGCCCTTCAGTGATGGTCCCGGTCTTGTCGAAAACGACGTGACGGATTGTGTGCGCCCGCTCCAGCGCCTCGCCGTTTTTGATGAGGATGCCCAGGGCCGCGCCGCGCCCCGTGCCGACCATGATGGCCGTCGGCGTCGCCAGCCCCAGGGCGCAGGGGCAGGCAATGACCAGCACGGCGACGGCGGGCGTCAGCGCCCCCGCCAGGCCCGCGTGGAGGCCGAAGAACCAGACCAGAAACGTCACCAGGGCGACGCCCAGCACAGCGGGGACGAACACGGCGGAGACCCGGTCCGCCAGCCGCTGCACGGGGGCCTTGCTGCCCTGCGCGTCCTCCACGAGCCGGACCATGTGCGCCAGGACTGTGTCCTGTCCCGTGGCCGTCGCCCGGTACAGCAGCGTTCCGCTCGTGTTGAGCGTTCCGCCGATGACCGTGTCGCCGACCGTCTTCTCGGTGGGCAGGCTCTCCCCGGTCAGCAGGGACTCGTCCACCGCCGAACGTCCGTCGGTGACGACGCCATCGGCCCCCAGTTTCTCGCCGGGGCGGACGCGCAGCGTGTCACCCGGCATTACGGAGTCCAACGGGATATCTCGCTCGCCCCCGTCGGCGGTGACGAGTCGGGCGGTCTTCGGGGCCAGCGCGATCAGCGCCTGGATGGTGTCCGTCGCCCGCCGCTTGGCCCCGGCCTCCAGCCGTCGGCCCATCAGAATCAGCGTGACGATCGTGGCCGCCGTTTCGAAATAGACCTGCGGGTGGGCCGATGAGATCAACTCGGCGAGACTGTAGAAATAGGACGCGGACGCGCCGAGGGCGACCAGAGTGTCCATGGTGGCCGCGCCGCCGTGCCGGAGCGCGTTCCAGGCCCCGGCAAAGAACTGCCTGCCGAAGCCGAAGACGACCACGGTAGTTAGGACGGCAAAGACCCATTCCACGCTCCGGGGCCAGTCCATACGAGACATGGACAGGGCCAGCACGGGCACCGTCAGCACGGCGGCCCCAACGAAGTCCCACAGGGCCGTGTCGCGCCCGGACGTTGTTGTTTCCTTCGGCCCGCCTTCGGTGAGGGGCGTCGCGCCGTAGCCGGCCTTCTCAACGGCGGCGATCAAAGCCACGGGCGACGCCAGGGCCGGATCATAGGTGACACGGGCGCGGTTGGTCGCCAGGTTGACGTTGGCCTCTTCGACGCCCGCGATTTTTTTGAGCGAACGCTCGATGCGCCCGACACAGGAGGCGCAGTGCATCCCTTGCAGGTCCAGAGTGCAGGTCTCGGCCTGTGACTCGCTTACGCTTTGTTGCGTCATCGCTGTCTCTTTCAAAACTCACACGCGCGGAGACGCTTCGTAGCCCTCTTCGGCGACGGCCTCCGTCATCTGCGCCACCTGCACCTGGGCGGGATCGTAGGTCACGACGGCCCGCCTGTCGGCCAGGCTGACCTGGGCGGCCTCCACGCCGTCCAGCCCCTGCAGGGCTTTGGTGACGTGCCCCACGCAGGCGTCACACGACATCCCCTCAACGTTCAGTGTCATTGTCTGCATCGTCAGTGTCTCTTTCTTTCGCGCCTACTTCAAGAAGTTGGACAGGACGGCGCGGACCTCGTCCAACAGTTGCTGCTGGGTCATCGGCTGGGCGCAGTGGTGTTCCGTCGCCGTGCCGTGCCCGATGACGCATGACTCCAGGTGGTCGTTCAGCAGTTTGATGCCGAGCGAATCCAGCGCGGACCGGACCGCCGAAATCTGATTGAGGATGTCCACGCAGTAGCGGTCTTCCTCGATCATGCGCTGGATGCCCGCGACCTGCCCGGCGATCCGGTTGGAGCGAGTCTTGATGTCCTTGCGCGATTGGTCGTTCATCCCAAATACTCCCCCAGGGTATATTTGACGGTATTATTATACCCTACGGGGGTATGTTGTCAATCCTCACCAACTATGCGAAAAGAATTCCCGCCAGGGCGGCCAGGCCGATGATGACGATGGCGGGGACACGGCGGGTCGCGCCGAGGGTCAGGGCGAGGAGCAGGAGGACGACACTGCGGACGTTCAGGCCCGCCTGCCGGAGCAGGCCGAGCAGCACCAGGACGAAGATGCCGATGGCGGCCAGGGCCAGGCCGCCGACGAAGCCCTCCACCGCCGGGTGGTGTCGGACTCGCCGATACAGGCGCTCGACGGCCAACACGAGCAGCGGCGGCAGCAGGATGGCAAGTAGCGCCAGGGCCGCCCCGCGCGGACCGGCGGTGAGGTAGCCCAGGCTGATGACCCACAGGCCGTTCGGCCCCGGCGAGACCTGCCCGACGGCCAGCGACTCGGCGAACTGCCGCTCGGTCGCCCACCCCCGCGCCGTCAAGTCCGCGTGGACGCTCGGCACGTTCCCCAGGCCGCTCATGGAGAACAGCGACCCTTTGAGCAGGATGCCGAAGAAGACCCAGAGGTTCATCGGGGCCGTCTCCAGCCTGACGCCCCGGCCCCGATCAGCCCCGCGCCGAGCAGGATCACGATCACGGGCAGCCGGAACAGGGCCAGACCCAGGGCGCTTCCGGCCAGCAGACACAGGTTCAGCGCGCGCCGTTCGGGCCGGGCGAGCTGGGCGCGGGCGAGATTGATGGCCGTCAGCAGACCCAGCCCGACGGTGGCCGGGATGATGCCGTGCAGCGCCTCCTGGACCATGGGCCGGTGGGCCACACGCGCGTAGCCCGCCGTGAGCAGCACCGTGAGGGTGACGCTGGGCAGCAGCAGCCCGGCCAGCGCGGCGGCGATGCCGGCCGCGCCGCCAAGACGCTTCCCGATCAGGATGGTCAGGCCAATCAGGTTGATTCCCGGCGTGAGCTGGGCCAGGGCGACGTCCTGCACATACTCAGCCCCGGTCAGCCAGCCGTGTTCCCGGACAAGGGTTCGTTCAATCAGCGCGAACGTCGTCGCGCCGCCGCCGAACGACTGCCAGCCGATGCCGAGCCAGGCCAGCGCCAGTTTTCCGAGCGTGGGACGTGGCGAGGGCATCCGTCGTGTCACTGTCTGTTCAGGGCGACAAGATATATCACCGTCAGAACCAGGTAGCCGATGCCGAAGAAACCGCCCGCGATGATGCCGACCCAGGCGTGTGTTCGGCCTTTGACGGCCGGATACTGCTTGACGTACTGTAGGCCGCGTATCCCCAGGAAGAGCGCCGTGAGGCCCATCGGGATGCCCAGGCACGGGATGATGGAGAAGACGCCCAGGTAGTAGGCGATCAGGGCCGACGAATTCTTGGTGGGAATCAGGCCGCCCAGCGTGTTGTCCGGCGGGGCATATCCCTGTGGCGGCATCCCAGCCTGCGGGGGCGGGGGCCAGGAGCCGTTCGGGTCGGGCGTGTTTCCGGGAGGCGGCGGTGTCATGGGAGGGGTCCTTTGCTGGCGATGAGGATATGGCGCGTGAGCGGCTCGGCGGCCTCCGGGAGAGCGATGGCGACGGGGGGCCGGAGAGTCAGGCCCAGGCGGCGGGCGACGGGCCGCGCCGGGGCGAGTTCTTCGCCGATGGCAGCCCCTTTGAGGGCGACGAGAAGGCCGCCGGGCCGCAGGAACGGGGCGCACCAGGGGAGCAACGTTTCCAAAGGCGCAACAGCGCGCGCGAGGACGATGTCATACGCCGCCGCCTGACCCGGCTGACGGCCCGCCTCCTCGGCGCGGGCGTGCAGGGTCGTGACGCCGTGCAGGCCGAGCGCATCGGCGACCGCGCGGCAGAACAAGAGCTTCTTGGCCGTCGCGTCCAGCAGCGTCAGGGAGATGTCGGGCCGGGCGACCTTGAGGGCCAGCCCCGGCAGGCCCGCGCCCGTGCCGACATCCATCACGCGGGCGTCGGGCGCGATCTCCGTCACCTTCAGCACAGCCAGCGCGTCCAGGAAGTGCTTGACGGCGATGTCGCGGGGCGTGGTCAGGCGCGTCAGGTTCATGCGGGTGGCGTTCCAGTCCACCAGCATCTCGGCATAGCGCCGAAACAGGGACAGTTGAGCTTCCGTCAGCCCCAGCGCCCAGGCGTCGTTCGCGCCGCGCCGCAGAATCTCCGTGAGTTCGTCCACGACGGAACTATTCGCACCCGTGACGGGTTATTCCTGTCAGGTTTCCGGGTAGAACCTGTCAGTCCATAGATTGTGAGGAACGCCGAATGACGTCCCCGACCGTGTCGCCGCCGCAGGCGATGCTCGCGCGCTACCGCGCCGTCCGCGCCCTGAGCGCGCGCCTGTGTGAGACCCTGGTGACTGAAGACTACGTGGTCCAGTCCATGCCCGATGTCAGTCCGACCAAATGGCACCTGGCGCACACGTCCTGGTTCTTCGAGACGTTCCTGCTCAAGCCGCATCTCACCGGCTACCACTCCCTGCATCCCCAGTACGACTTCCTGTTCAACTCCTACTACAACACCTTGGGCGAACGGCACTGTCGGCCCAAGCGCGGATTCCTGTCGCGCCCGACGGTGGAGGAGACGTTCGCCTACCGTGCGTTCGTGGATGAACATATGGAGGCCCTTCTGTGCGGGGCTGACGATGCACAGATCGCGGCGCTGGAGCCGCTCGTGACCATCGGTCTGCACCACGAGCAGCAGCACCAGGAATTGATGGTCACGGACATCAAGCACGTCTTCTCCGAGAACCCCCTGAGCCCGGTCTATATCGTGGGATCGTCGGTACCGTCCCCGCCCACGCCCCCACTGGCCTGGGTGGATTTCCCGGAGGGCCTGGCGTGGGTCGGGCATGAGGGTTCCGGGTTCGCGTTCGACAACGAGGGGCCGCGCCACCGGGAATTCGTCTCGGCGTTCGCCCTGGCGTCGCGCCTGGTCACGTGCGGCGAGTACCGCGCGTTCATGGACGACGGCGGCTACGCGCGGCCGGAGTTCTGGCTTTCGGAGGGCTGGGCGACAGTGCAGGCGCTGGGCTGGCAGGCCCCGTTCTATTGGGAGCGTCAGGACGGCGCGTGGCACCACTTCACGCTGTCCGGGATGCATCCCGTGGACGACGGCGAGCCGGTCTGCCACGTCTCCCTATTTGAAGCCGACGCCTACGCACGCTGGGCCGGATTCCGGCTGCCGACCGAATTCGAGTGGGAGGTCGCGTCTCAGGGCCTGCCCTGGGCGGGCAACTTTGTGGAGGGGTCCCTATTCCATCCACAGGCCGCGCCTCCGAACGCGCCGGGGGCGCTGACACAGATGTTCGGCGACGTGTGGGAGTGGACGCGCAGCCAGTACACCCCCTACCCCGGCTACGCGCCCCCGCCGGGCGCGCTGGGCGAATATAACGGCAAGTTCATGTGCAACCAGTTCGTCCTGCGCGGCGGCTCCTGCGCGACCTCGGAGACGCACATCCGCGACACCTACCGGAACTTCTTCCCGCCGGACGCCCGCTGGCAGTTCACCGGCCTCCGTCTCGCCCAAGACCGATAAAATTATTTTAGAAGGACACGCCATGCCCTCGCTCACGCTGCACGACTGTGCGCCCCGCCTGGGCGACTTCCACGCCGAAGTCGTCCACGGGCTGTCGCAGGATCAGAAGACCCTGCCCTGCAAGTTTTTCTATGACGAACACGGTTCACAGCTCTTTGATCAGATCTGTGACCTCCCCGAATACTACCCCACCCGCACCGAGGCGGCCATCATGCGCGCGCACGGCGCGGAGATGGCGGCGGCCATCGGGCCGCACGCGCGGCTGGTGGAGTACGGCAGCGGCAGCAGCCTGAAGACGCGCCTCCTGCTCGACCGGCTGCCCTGCCCGGCGTCCTATGTGCCGATGGATATCTCCGGCGAACACCTGATGCGCTCCGCCGCCGATCTGTCTGCGCTGTACCCGCACCTGGAGGTGCTGCCGGTCTGCGCGGACTACACGCAGGCGTTTACGCTGCCTCTGGTCTCCCAGCCCTACGCCCGCACGGTGATCTACTTTCCCGGTTCCACCATCGGCAACTTCCACCCCGCGCAGGCGCGCCCGTTCCTCGCGGGCATGGCCGAAGTGGCAGGGCCGGACGGCGGCCTGCTGATCGGCGTGGACCTGCGGAAGTCGCCCACGGTGCTGGAACCGGCCTACAACGACCGGGCAGGTGTGACGGCAGCCTTCAACATGAACCTATTGGGACGCATCAACCGGGAGTTGGGCGGGGACTTTGATCTGGAGGAGTGGGACCACCACGCCTTCTACAACGAGCAGGCGGGACGGATCGAGATGCACCTGCTGAGTCTGCAGGAGCAGACGGTGCGCATCGGGCGTCAAGCATTTGACTTCACCCAGGACGAGACGATCTGGACGGAGTGTTCGTACAAGTATGACCTGGAGGGGTTCGCCGCGCTGGCGGGCCGGGCCGGGTGGCAGGTGGCGCAGGTCTGGACGGACCCTGAACACAAGTTCAGTGTTCAGTTCCTGACGCCGACCGCGCCCGCTGGATGAGCCGCCACGCACGGGCCTGCGCACCAGGCTCATAGAACACGAACGTCCGGGCGTCCTGCGGCGGCTGGTAGCCGTTCTGGACGGCCCACAGCGCGATCTCCCTTTCGGCGGGTTCTTCCTCGTCCCGGCTGCTGGCGACGAACAGCAGGTCCGGGGCCGGGCACGGCATCTGATAGATCATGGCATCTTCTCCTTTCACGACACACCGAGCGGCGGCCCGGCCAAAGCCGAGTCGCCGCCGATGCGGTCACAGACGGCCTAGCGGCCTTCGCATGGAGCGATGGGGCATCTTCTTTGATCCCTGCGTCTCCGGTAGACCTGTGTTCCTTGCGCCTACACCCTCATTCTTGGCACACGCGCCCCATTCCCTCACTGAGTGACATACGAGGGTTGGCAGTCGCCTGATTGACGGCAGGCCCAGGAAGGAGTATAATGATGTCGGAGCTTTCTACGGATGGAGAGTAAGATTTGCAGGTATTGTCTGGTCGAGCAGTCGCCGGACAACTTTGAGATTGCCAACACGGTCAACGGTAAGGTTTACAGGCGACGCAAATGTGCGGCCTGTAAACGCGAGACACAAGCAAAGCGAAAGGTGCGTTTGCGCCTGTGGATGGAGCAATACAAACAGGCAAGATGTTGTGAGCGTTGCGGCTACTCCGACCATCGCGCATTGGAGTTTCATCATCTCAGGCGTGAAGAGAAAGCAATCAATGTCTCCGAGATGCTCAGAGGCAATTCTGTCGCCACGATGAAGCGCGAGATAGCCAAGTGCGTTTTATTGTGTGCGAACTGTCATGCCATAGAGCATTATCACGATATTGTGGTCAAAACAACAAAATAATTGCGGGGTGTAGATCAGTTTGGTGGATCGTTCGCTTTGGGAGTGAAAGGTCGCAGGTTCGAGTCCTGTCACCCCGATATTTTGAAAAGAAGCCGCCGGAATGCCGCACAGCGGCATCCCCGGCGGTTTTGTTTGGGATGGGTTTTGAGTTGGCTTTGAGGAGGACGGTTTGAAGGCACGGTGCATTGTCTGCGGCGAGAACTACGATGTCGCGCGGGACCAGGGGCAGGTGATTGAGATTGATGAGGCGTCCCACTACGTCTGCCGGAAGGACTGGCCGGGGTTCAACGCCGGGGCGGAACTGCAGAAGCGCATGATGGAGGCGCAGGAGGGCGTCCGGGACGGCGCGAAGGCGGACCGGAGCGCCCAGGCGCGGCAGGCGCTGTCGGACTTCGACAAGAACCCGCGCCAGATCGTCGCCGCCCTGGATGAGTACGTCATCGGCCAGGAGCGGGCCAAGGAGACGGTCGCTGTCGGTGTCTATGACCACCACCGGATTCATCAGGGCGACATCGCGCATACGGAAGCAGGAACGACGGCCGACGTGGAATTGGAGAAGGCCAACATCCTGCTGATTGGGCCGTCGGGCAGCGGCAAGACGCTGATGGCCAAGACGCTGGCTCGGTCGCTCGGCGTCCCGTTCGCCACGGCGGACGCCACCAGCCTGTCGCCGACGGGCTACACGGGCAACGACGTGGAGAGCATCCTGACGGGTCTGTATATTGACGCCGGTGAGGATTTGGAATGGGCCGGTAAGGGCGTGGTCTTCCTGGACGAGATTGACAAGATCGCCCGCAAGAGCCAATCCAACCCGTCCATCACCCGCGACGTGTCCGGCGAGTCGGTCCAGCACGCGCTGCTGAAACTGGTGGAAGGGACCCTGGCCCAACTGCCCCTGGGCGCGTCGGGCCGCAAGCACCCGGACGCGCCGCCGGAGTATATTGACACACACAAAATTCTGTTCATCGGCGGTGGGGCCTTTGAGGGCTTCCCGGAAATCGTCGCCAAGAAGATGCACCGGCAGACCGAGCGGACGATGGGGCTGCGCGCCTCCCCGTCGGCGATCTCCGGCGACCCGCAGCAGGACTATCAGATTCTGTCCGAAGCGCCCGCCGAGGTGATGATCGAGAGCCTAATCGAATACGGCTTCGTGCCGGAGTTCGCCGGGCGTTTTCCGATCATCGTGCCGCTGGCCCCCTTGACCAAAGAGCAAATGCGGCGGGCGCTGACCGAGCCGAAGAACTCGGTCATCAAGCAGCAGGTGGAACTTTTTCGAAGGGACGGCATCACGCTGGACTTCACGGATGAGGCGCTGGATGCCATCGTGGACAAAGCTGTGAACATCAAGACGGGAGTGCGCTCTCTGCGGTCATTGGTCAAAGGGATGACGAGCCGGGCGCGTTACGAGCTGGCCGGAGACGCGGGCGTGACGCGGGTGATTGTCGGGCCGGAGTCGCTGGAAGATGCGTCCCAGTATGAAGTCGCCCGGCGTGAGGCGGTCTAAGGCAGGAGAACATCCGGGAGCGGGCGGGCAGAGTGGGAGCGGGCGGGCAGAGGCGCGGGCGATTGAAATCGCGCCTTGAATAGTGCGAGGTCGGCCTTCGCCGACGAAGACTGTCCCCCGGAACGTCCGCCTCTCTGAACGACCGCGCAGGCGGACAGTGTATTATCCAAGCCGCGCCTTGATAAGCCACCCCGAAACTGCGGGCTTCAGCCCGCAGAGGCAGGGCGCGGCTGGCGGGCGGGTCGCCTGCGCGGACACAGAGACATCACCCGTTCCCTGTGCCATAATCGTCGGCATGAGCCAACGCCAAGAGCGGCCCGCCCCGGAGCCGTCCGAGGAGCCGCCGGGGGTGGCCCCGTACTGGTCGGGGGCGCACACCCGCCACCGCCTGCTCCTGCACCTGGTCTGGATCCCCATGGTCTGGATCCCCATGGTCTGGATCCCCATGGTCTGGACCCCCAAGTACCGCCGCCGGTACCGCCGCCGGGTGCTGACGGGGCCGGTGGCCGTGCGCCTGGAGGCCCTGCTGCGCCAGGCGGCGGAGGTCGGCCGCTGGGGCCTGCCGGAGCTGTCCATCCAGCCCGATCATGTCCACCTGCTGGTGCAGGTGCGCCCCAGCCAGAGCGTGGCCTCGGTCGTCAAGCGCCTCAAGGGCGGCACCAGCCGGGTGCTGCGGGCCGAGTTCCCGGAGCTTGCGGAGTACCTCTGGGGCGACAGCTTCTGGGCAGGCGGCTACTTGAAAGCCTTTGGCTTCGCCGAGACCGTGGGCGCGGTCAACGAGGCGGTCAACGAGGCGGTCAACGAGGCGGTCAACGAGGCGGTCAACGAGGCGGTCATCCGCCGCTACATCCGCGACCAGCGGGGCTGAGGCGCGGGAACCCCGCGCCATATAAATTCCGTAGGAGGCTCCGGGTTTCAACCCGGAGTATTTCACTCGCCAGGCTCACCCGCTCGCCGATTTCGCACGGGCCGTGATTCCTACCGCCCCAGGTGATGCGCGGCGCGTGTCAGGCCGATGATGGACAGCCCATCCGTGATACGCCCGTCCATCGCCATCGCGTAGGCTTCGTTGAACGGCAGGCGGCGCAGGGCGAGGACTTCATCCCCCTCCGGCTCGGCGTGTCCGACCGTCAAGCCTTGGGCAAGAAACACGCGCCCCTCTTCATTCGTGACAGAATTGGACAGATGCAGGGGGCCGAGATCGGTCCAGCGCGCGGCGGTCAGGCCGGTCTCCTCAGCGAGTTCGCGCTGGGCACTCTCCAGCGCGTCCACGGAGAGCGGCCCGCCGCCTTCGGGGATTTCCCAGGAATACAGCCCCAGCGGGTAGCGCCACTGCCCGACCAGCCAGGTGTCGCCGTTATCGGCCAGGGGGACGATGCCCAGGGCATAGTTCTGGAACTCGACGACGCCATAGATACCAGGGCGGCCATCGGGTCGGAGGACATGATCCTCACGGACGCGAATCCACGGGTTGACGTAGACTTGCCGGGAGCCGAGCGTCTGCCAATGGCTGCGCGGCTCAGAAGTGTTCTCGGACATGGAACCGAGTATACCCAATGTAGTATGTTTGCCACAGCCTGCCACAGCCTACAGCCGCAAGAGTGAAATCGTGGGGTTGGGGCTACCGTAGTCCATTCTCAACTCCAGGCCATCCTCACTGACTGACCATGCCTCGATCTTAGTCGTTTTCCCATTCAGCAACCTGTAGAACAACGTCCCATCGCCGGGGTCGTCGAGGTGAGCGACTTTTCGTGCGCCACTGAGGCCACAGCTCATGACAGTGCCGTCTGCGTGGAAGACATAAACTGCTGTCCCTGGTCCAAGCGGACTGGCCCATGCTCCTACCCAAGCCTTAGTCGCGTCCCTATTCTCGGCCCGCAAGGATAACTCTGAACGGGCCATCTCCAGGTTGCGGGTATGGCTTTCCTGTCGTGAACGCTCTCGTTGCTTCTCCTCCAGTGTCTCGGATATATCCTCTAGAGCGCCTGCTGATAGGAGTATTTTTACGATCTCTTCGTGCTTTTTGACTCGTGCCCAGATCAATGGTGTCCACCCACCTAATGTAGCCAAGTTCAAGTCCGCACCGCCCTCAACGAGCAAGCGCACCACGTCTATATGTCCTTCATAAGAGGCTTGAAGTAGAGGCGTCTCGCCTTCCTCCCCGCGAGGGTTTATATTCGCACCTTTGTCTAGTAGAAGCCGGACGACTCTTGTAAAACCTCTTCGCGCCGCCCAAAGCAACAACAGATTTCTGCTCTCATCTTCAGCGTCAGGATATTCCCCTCGCTCTAGCAGAAGACAAGTTGCGTCTAGGTCGCCCTGCCGTTTCGCTGCCAGCATCTCCTTACTCATGTGAACATATTCTTCCATCTTCCCAGCCTCCCTCTGACCGATTGACACTCCACCAGATGCAACAGGTGACGAACATAAATGAAGGCGAGGCCGGGCAGATTGCCCGGCCCCGCCTTCTGTCGTCGCTCAGGCTGCCAACGCCTGTGTCTGCCCGGCGTCGCCTGCCGGGGTGAACGTCACCGTGCGGGCGTCCTGGCGCTTGCGGAAGTGGATCATCTCCCACTGGCGCACGTAGTCCAGGACGACCAGGGCCAGTTTGCGGGCCTCGAAGTCGGTCATTTGGATGGTCAGGCTGTCGGTGGCCTTGACCATCTTGACCTGGCCCGTGCCGTAGACCTCGCCCTGGCCGTTGTCAATGCGCAGGACGTAGGGCTGGCGGTACTTGGTCTCTTTCTTCAAGGACAGCACACGCGCCTCCGTGTAGTCGTCGTGGGCGCTGCCCTTCTGGTCCTCGAACTGGGTGAACGTGCCCGCGAGCAGGTCATGGCAGACCAGCTTCAGGTCGTCGGCGTCCACATAGTGCCGGACTCGCTGAGTCGCTTTATACTGCTCGTCGAACTCCACCAGCGTGAACGCCAGCTTGCTGCGCTTCGGGTCGTGCGTCAGCATATCCGTGATGTCCAGAATCTTGTCCTTGGCGACGAAGCGGTGAATCTGTATCTTGCTGATCTCCCGCGCCGCGCCGTTCTCGTTGTTTGTCATGGTCAGTTCTCCTTACACCGGGTCGGTTCTCGTGGATGTCGTTATGTCAAAGCACCTTGCGATAGGTGCAGGTCGGGTCTTTGCCTAAAGAAGCCCAGCAGTCCCAGGTCACCAGGTAGCCCTTGCCGCCGACGTAGTAGCAGTTGGAGACCAGCTCCTCGCCGCACTGCGGGCAGGTCCCGCGCACCCAGTCCGGGCGGGGGCGGCCGCTGCCGTCGAGCGTCTCGCGCACACTCTCCACCGCCGCATTTGTCTCAAGGATCGTATCCATTCTTGCTTCCTCTTTCACACCAGGTTCAATTCTCCGCACACAGATATTATGTCACAATTGGCAGGGAGTGTCAGCGGGAATGAATGGGTAGGCAAAACGATGTGCGAAAATTCTCATGTGGTGAGAATTTTCAAGGCAAGTTTCAGCGAGCGTATAAGTCCGGTATAACTACGTTACAGAAAGCCGGCAACGACGCCGACAATGTATCCACAGGGGGATGAGAACGATGTTGCTATGGATGGTCGCGGGGTACGTGCTGGCTGCAATCGGCTTCTACTCGTACATTGTGACGACAGCGCAGGATGAGCCGCAGGAGAGCGTGGCGACGGTCATCGAGATCGCCGAGTGGCAGAAGTCACGATCACGGGAAGAGGGCGCGCGCAAGGCGGCGTGAGTGTTTGAGCAAACCAAAAAGGCCCCACCGGTCGAACCGGTGGGGCCTTTTTGGCTTGTCTTAGGTGCCTCGGAAGGCGATGCCGACGAGGATAGCGACGGCGAACCAGGCAATCGCCAGGCGCAGCGTCCAGCCCTGGAGCTGTTCCTCGAAGCCGGGCTTGCCCTTGAAGTTGGCGGACGTTTGACCGCCGATGCTGCCGGTCAGGCCCTCATTCTTGGTCGTCTGCGACATGACGATGACGATGAAGGCGAGGCTGACCAGGGCCAGCAAAACCAGCAAGAGAACTTGAATGGCGCTCATGGACGGGCGTTCTCCTCGGTCTTGCCCGCGCTGATGACCGTGGTGGACGTGGGAGCAGTCGGCGTGGTGGCGGGCGTCACAACGTCCTCATCCTTGGTGGCATTCTTGAACTCCTTAATGCCCTCACCCAAGTTTTTCCCGAAACCGGCGAGCTTGGAGCCGCCGAAGAGCAACATCACGACACCGGCGACGATGGCGATGTCCCAGGGTCCGCCGAAGCCGAAGGCCAGAGGGGTCATGTCAGTGTCCTTTCTCGTGTGTCTCGTCCGAGGCCGTGGCGAGGGCGGCCGGGGGCGGGGTCAGCAAAGCGCCGTCCGTGTGCCCGGCAACGGGATGCTCCGTCGCTCGGAGGTCCGGCACGGCGGGGGCCATCATGTCTGCCGGGTCTTGGTCATAGACACGCCGCGCAGAGGCCGCCTCGACGGTCGGACTGCTGACGGTGTGAGGCGTCGAATAAGCGCTCGTGATCGGCTGGGCCGCGCTTTCCACTTCCTCACGGATCGAATGCGCCGCCCCGGTCAACTCGTCCTTGATCTTATTGAACTCCTTCATGGCCTGACCCAACTGGCGGCCGACTTCCGGGAGCTTTTTCGGGCCGAAGACGAGCAGGGCAACCACGGCGATGATCGCCCAATCCGCCGGGCTGCCGGTCAGGAACGCGATGGGGGTCATGTTCTCCACGCTTCATGGACTCCCCAAAGAGTCGGTTTGTTCACGGCCCCATGGAAAGACGGTCTCAACGGGATTATACCCAGCCTTAGCGCTTGCTGAACTGGAAGCCGCGCCGGGCGCGCTTGCGGCCGTACTTCTTGCGCTCCTTGACGCGCGGATCGCGGGTCAGGTAGCCGAGCTTGCGCAGGGCGGGCCGCAGGTCCGGGTCGGCCAGGATCAGGGCCTTGGCGATGCCGTGGCGCAGCGCGCCGGCCTGGCCGGCGATGCCGCCGCCGCGCGTCTTGGCGAAGATGTCGTACTTGCCGACGCTGTCCGTCGCCTCCAGCGGCTGCATGACCATGGCCTCCAGAGTCTGGCGGCCGAAGTAGGCATGGGTGTCCTTCTGGTTCACGATCAGGCCGCCCTGACCGGGCGCGAGCCAGACGCGGGCGATAGCGTTCTTGCGCTTGCCGGTTCCGTAATAACGAGTGTCTGCCATAGGTGTTCCTGGTTAGAGAGAGGCTTTCTGGGCCTGGTGCGGGTGCGTCGCACCGGCGTAGACGCGCAGTTTCTTGAGGTTCTGTGCGCCGAGGGAGTTGTGCGGGAGCATACCCTTGATGACGCGCATCAGCGCGGCCACGGAGTCCTTTTCGATCTCGCGCCCGCGCGAGACGCTGCGGATGCCGCCGGGGTAGAGGGTGTGCCGGTAGATCGGCTCGTCCCGCTTGGAATTGCCGGTCAGGCGGACCTTGTCGGCGTTGATGATGATGACGTGGTCGCCGCAGTCCACGTGCGGCGTCCACTGCGGCTTGTGCTTGCCGCGCAGCAGTTTGGCGGCCTCCACGGCGAGGCGGCCCATCGGCTGGCCGGTGGCGTCCATGACGACCCACTCCCGGCTGTGTTCCATCACGGCGGGCTTGGCGCTAAAAGTCTTCGCGGTATAGTTCGGCATTCGTGTCTCCGTTGTCAGTAGTCCACCCGCAGCAGACACAGTCCGTGCGGGGCGACCGGGGCGCAGGGGTTCCGCGTCCGGTCCCGGCTCGTCAAAATCTCGGCGACCGCCTCCGGCGGCAGGTCCCCCACCCCGACCTCCAGCAGCGCCCCGACGATATTGCGGACCATCGAGCGCAGGAAGCCGTTCGCCGAGAGCCGGAACAGGATCAGCCCCGAAGGCGCTTTGCGAAGCGACAGCGTGTGCAGCATCCGCACGGTGGTCTTGCCGGGGTCGCCCCCGGACTTGGCGAAGGCAGCAAAGTCGTGTGAGCCGATCAACACGCGGCTTGCGTCGCGCATCCGTCCCACGTCCACGGGGCGGCGGACGTGGAGCGCGTAGCGCCCCCAGAGCGCCGACCGGCTGCGGCGCGTCCAGAGCAGATAGGTGTACGTCCGACGCCTGGCCGAGAAGCGCGCGTGAAACCCGGCCGGGGCTTCCTCAGCCTGGGCCACGGCGATGTCCGGCGGCAACACACTGTTTAAGGCGATGGCGAGCCGCTCGGTCGGGACACGCGCCGTGGTCGTGAACGAAACGACCTGGCCGAGCGCATGAACGCCGGTATCCGTTCGCCCGGCGGCCATCAAGGTCACGCCTTGCTGCGTGACCAGGGTGACGGCCCGGCCCAGAACACTCTGCACGGTGCGCTCGCCCTGGCCCTGCGCCTGATAGCCGCTGAAGTCGGTCCCATCATACTCCACCGTCAGCTTGATGATCCGCTCAGGTGGCTGTTCAGCGGGCATGGCCCGGCTGGCCGGTCTTCGCGGGCGCGGTCGGCAGCGGCAGCTCACGGTCGGTCGTCAGCGAGAGCTGCACGATGGGGGCGGCGTCGCCGCGCCGTGTGCCGATCTTGACGATGCGCGTGAAGCCGCCGTTGACGTTCCGAAACTCCGGAGCGACCTGCGTGAACAGGTGATGCACCAGGGTCTCGTCGCTCAGGTACTTGCGGGCCTGACGCCGGGCGTGCAGGGTGTCCTGGCGTGCGTCGGCGATCAACTTCTCGGCGATGGAGCGCACGTCCTTGGCCCGCGTGTCGGTCGTCTTGATGGTCTGGTAAGTGAGCAACGCGCGCACCAGGCTCTTCAGGAGCGCGCGGCGCTGGTCACTGGGAAGGCCGAACTTGCGTCCGCCCATGCGATGGTACATCGGTCAACTCCTTCAGGTCGTCTCACTGATCTCGGCGATGGGGACGTCGTCGTCCTCCAGCACGTCGTCCTCGTCGTCGTAGTCGCCGTCCTCGGTCGCGCCGGGCACGGAGAGGCCCAGGCCCGCCAGCTTCTCCTTAACTTCGGTGAGCGACTTCTTGCCGAAGTTGCGAATCTGCATCAGCTCGCTCTCCGGAATCTGCGCCAGCTCGCCGATGGTCAGGATGTTGGCCTTCTTCAAGCAGTTGTAGGTGCGGACGCTGAAGTCCAGTTCTTCGATGCGCGCGTCGGGCGCGCCGCCCAGGCCGAGCGAGAAGCCGTTGGCGCTGAAGCCGTTGACGCCGCCCAGGCCGTGCGGCATCTCCACGAACTGGTGGAACGACTGTTCCAAAATCTGCGCGGCCTGGCCGAGCGCGTCGCCCGGCGGCAGCGTCCCGTTGGTCCAGACCTCCATGGTCAGCCGCTCATAGTCCGTCTTGAAGCCGACGCGGGTGGCCTCCACGTTGTATGCGACTTTGCGGACGGGCGTGAAGGTCGCCCCGATGGGGATGACGCCGATCACCTGGCGGCTCTTGTCCTGCTTTTCGGGAAGAACATAGCCGCGCCCCTCTTCCACCGTCATCTCAATGGCGAGCGAGGCGTTGTCGTCCGACACGGTGGCCAGGTAGACCTCCGGGTTGACAACCTCGACGTCGGAGGGACACTGGATGTCGGCTCCAGTGACGACGCCCGCGCCCTTCACGTCCAGCCGAATGACTTTCGGCTCAGGCCGCCCGGCGTCTTCCTCGGTCGCGGCGGCGGCGGGCGCGTGGTGGACCTTGACGAACAGGTCTTTGAGGTTCAGGATCAGCTCCGTGGTGTCTTCCTTGACGCCGGAGATCGTCGAGAACTCGTGCAGGACGCCGTCAATCTTGATGGAGGTGACGGCGGCGCCGGGGATGGACGACATCAGGATGCGGCGCAGCGGGTGGCCGATGGTGACGCCGTAGCCGCGGTCCAGCGGCTCGACCAGAAACTTGCCGTAGGTCCCCGTCTGTTCCAATGTTTCGATGTGTGGGGTCGCCGTTTCAATCATCGTTGTTTATCAGACTCCCTAAACCAGTGCGCAGTACGCAGAAACGCCGGGGGCTTGCACCCCCGGCAGGGTAAAACGAACGCCCCCAAGGGCGCAGGTCAGCGGGCGTCAGCGCGAATAGTACTCGACGATCAACTGCTCCTCGACCTCCGTGTCAATCATGTCACGGGTCGGGGCGCTCAGAATCTTCGCGGTCAAGGAGTTGGCGTCGAACTGCAGCCACTCCGGGATGCGCCGCCCAGTCCCGCGCAGGGAGTTGAGCATCGGCGGCAACTTGCGGCTGTTCTCATGCACGGTGATCGTGTCGCCGGGCCGGACCAGATAGGACGGGATGTTGACCCGCTTGCCGTTGACCAGGAAGTGCCGGTGGTTGACGAACTGCCGGGCCTGGGCGCGCGACGACGCCACGTTGAGCCGGTAGATCACGTTGTCCAGGCGCAGTTCCAGCAGCTGCAGCAGGTTCTCGCCCGTGACGCCGCGACGCCGCTCGGCGACGGCGAGGTAGTTGCGGAACGGGCGCTCCAGCACCCGGTAGGTCCGCTTCATCTTCTGCTTCTCGCGGAGCTGACCGGCGTACTCGGTGGTCTTCTTCTGCGGTCCCTGGCCGTGCATGCCGGGCGGATAGTTGCGGCGCTCGATGCCGCACTTCTTCGAGTAGCAGCGGTCGCCCTTGAGATAGAGCTTCATGCCCTCGCGCCGGCACTGCCGGCAGCGGGGGTCTCCAGATTTACTGACAGGCATTCGTGTTCTCCAACAAAATCAGTGTCAATTAGACGCGGCGGCGCTTCGGAGGGCGGCAGCCGTTGTGCGGAATCGGGGTCACGTCCTTGATGATACTGACCTCGATGCCGACCACTTGCAGGGCGCGGATGGCGGTCTCACGCCCGGCTCCGGGGCCTTTGACATGGACATCCACGCGCCGCAGGCCGTGTTCCTGCGCCCGGCGGGCGGCGTTCTCGGCGGCCAGCTGCGCGGCGAAGGGCGTCCCCTTGCGGGAGCCTTTGAAGCCGACGCTGCCCGCGCTCGCCCACGAGATCAAGTCCCCGCGCGAGTCCGTGATGGAGACGAGGGTGTTGTTGAACGTGCTTTTGACGTGGACGATGCCCTGAACGATGTTCTTCTTCTCTTTGGGCTTCTGTCTGGTGTTCGCTTTTTTCTGTGCCATTCGGTCGGTGTTCTCTCCTATCGGCCCGTCGCAGCAAGCGGCGGTACAGGACGCCCTGGGGGCGAATTACTTCTTGACCTTCTTCTTGCCGGCGACGGCGCGGCGCGGGCCGCGCATGGTGCGGGCGTTGCTCTTGGTCTTCTGGCCGCGCACCGGCAGTTTGCGCCGGTGGCGGATGCCCCGGTAGCAGCCGATCTCCATGAGGCGGCGCACGTTGAGCTGAATCTGACGGCGCAGATCGCCCTCCACGCGGAACTCGCGCTCGATGGTGTCACGCAGCTTGGCGACCTCGGACTCCGTGAGGTCGCGGACACGGGTGTCCGGGTCCACGCCGTTCTTGGTGAGGATGTCGCGGCTGCTGGTCAGGCCGATGCCGAAGATGGATAGGAGCGCGTACTCCACGCGCTTGTCGCGCGGAAGGTCAACGCCTGCGATACGTGCCAAAGAATGCCTCCTCGATGCTTAACCCTGCCGCTGCTTGTGCTTTTTGATGACGCAGATGACGCGCACGACTCCGGCGCGCTTGATCACCTTGCACTTGTCGCAGATTTTTTTCACGGATGCTCGGACTTTCATTGTCGGTCCCCTTGATTACTTGTAACGATACAGGATGCGGCCCCGCGTCAGGTCATACGGGGACAGGGCGACTTTCACGCGGTCCCCCGGCAGGATTTTGATGAAGTTCATGCGAATCTTGCCGCTGACCAACGCCAAAACCTGATGCCCACCGTCCAGGTCCACGCGGAACATGGCGTTGGGTAGGGTCTCGGCAATCGTGCCCTCGACCTCGATGGCCTCTTCCTTGGCGTAGGTCTCGGACTCCGCCGCGTGCCGCTCGTCGCGCGCCACATGCTGCTTGCGTACTCTTCTTGCCATAAATGCGCTTGTGCTATTTCCCCTCGGAGGGCGGCAGGGTCAGGATGTCCGGGCCGTCCTCGGTGATGGCGATGGTATGCTCAAAGTGAGCGGACAGGCTCCCATCCTGCGTGAACACCGTCCACGGGTCGCCGTCCTTGTGTATGATCTCACGCGATCCGATGTTGACCATCGGCTCGATACAAAACGTCATGCCGGGGCGCAGCTTCGGCCCCTGCCCCGGACGGCCATAATTCGGCACGTCCAGCCCCTTCTCGTGCGGCGTCCGCCCGATGCCGTGTCCAACGAGTTCACGCACGACGCCGTAGCGGCTGCGCTCGGCGTGGCGCTGGACGGCGGCGCTGATGTCGCCGATGGTGTTGCCGACACGCGCCTGCGCGATGCCCCGGTACAGGGCCTCGCGGGTCACGGTCAGCAGGTTCTTGGCCGCCGAAGAGACCTCACCGACCGGGACAGTGATCGTCGCGTCGGCACACCAGCCGTCAATCGAGGCGTCCATGTCCAGGCTGACGATGTCGCCGCGCTGCAAGACACGCTTGCGGTCCGGGACGCCGTGGACGACGGCCTCGTTGACCGAGATGCAGGTGCTGTGCTGGTACGGCACGTCGCTGAACGACGGCTTGTAGCCCAGCAGGATCGGCTTGGCCCCGCGCCGCTTCAGCGTCTCGTGAGCGATCTCGTCCAGCTCCGCCGTTGTCGTCTGTCCCGGCACGATGGCGTCGCGCATGGCGGCGAGGGCTTCGGCGACCACGCGGCCCGCCCGGCGCATCATCTCGATCTCGTCCGGGGACTTCAGACGCATCTGGCTATTATACCTTAAAAATCGCACTTTACGAGCCTCGCAACGCCGCCAGGACACGCCGCGTCACTTTTTCGGCGTCCCCATCGGCGGCGACCGAGTGCAGAAGCCCCTCCGCGCCGTAATAATCCCGGAGCGGCAGCGTCAGGTCTTCATAGACGCGCAGGCGATGGCGCACGGCGTCCGGCCCGTCATCCGGGCGGCGCACCAGCGGCGTCCCGTCCAGGTCGCAGCGGCCCGGCACGCGCGGCGGGTGCATCGTCTCCTGGTAGGTCGCACCGTCCACGGGGCAGACGAGCCGCCCGGACAGCCGGGCGATCAGCGCGTCCTCCGCGATGGTCAGCTCCACAACAGCGTCCAGCGGCGACTTTTGTCTGCGCGCCTCTGCGTCCCAGGCCCGCGCCTGGGCGAGATCGCGCGGAAAGCCGTCCAAGATATAGCCGCCCGCCGCGTCCGGCTCGGCCAGCCGCCGCTCGACCCAATACAGAATGTCATCATCCGGGGCGAAGTTCCCGGCGGCGATGGCCGCCTCGACCTTGCGCCCGAACTCCGTCCCACGCGCGATGTGGTCACGGACGATGTCCCCGGTGGCGACATGGGGCACACCCAGTTCCAGGGACAGCCGCTGCCCCTGCGTCCCCTTGCCCGCGCCGGGCGGGCCGAGCAGGACCAGTCTCACCGGATGAAGCCTTCGTAGTTGCGCATCAACAACTGCGCCTCAATGGCCTGCATGGTGTCCAGGGCGACACCGACCACGATCAGCAGGGACGTGCCGCCGACCAGCGTGAACTGGCTCGGCCCCTGCGTGTTCGTGATGGCCGGAATCCAGTACTGGAGCAGGGCGATCAGGGCCAGGAACAGCGCACCCGCCAGCGTGATGCGGGTCAGCACCTTGTCCAGATACTCCATGGTCGGCTTGCCCGGACGGATGCCGGGGATGTACGAGCCGTACTTGCGGAGCTGATCGGTGATGTCTTCGACATTCACGGTCACGGCCGTGTAGAAGTAGGTGAAGAACACGATGATCGCCGCGTAGATCAACCCCTTGAGCAGCCCGAACGCGATGCCTGACGGCGTCTGCGACGTGATGCTGGGTGACAGGAACGTCGAGATGCTGGTCAGCGTGTGGGCCATGGCGGAAGACGCCGGCAGGAACTGCACGAACGTCGCCGGCAGCAACTGGATGGACAGCGCGAAGATGATCGGGATGACGCCCGCCGAGGCCACGCGGAACGGCAGGTAGGACGTGCCGCCCTGACTCATCTGCTTGCCGACGATCTTGCGGACGTGCTGGATCGGAATCTTGCGCTGTCCCAGGGTGACATAGATCACACCCACGACGGTCACGAAGAACGCGACCACCAGGAGCAGGGCCTGCCAGGGCTGCACGGTCCCGCTGACGATGCCCTGGTAGACGCCGCCGAGCTGCTGGGGCAGCCGGACCATGATGCCGCAGAAGATAATCAGCGAGACACCGTTGCCGATGCCCTTGTCCGTGATCTGCTCGCCGAGCCACATCAGGAACGACGTGCCCGCCACCAAGATCAGAATGACTTCGGCCAGGAAGAACGGCGAGGTGCTACGCAGGATGTGCTGGTTGCGCAGCAGGATGCTCATGCCCGTCGCCTGCACCAGGGCCAGCCCTGCCGTGAGGTAGCGTGTGTACTGCGCGATGCGCCTGCGCCCCGATTCGCCCTCCTTGGACAGTTCCTGCCACTGCGGGATCGCAAAGGTCAGAAGCTGCATGATGATGGAGGCGTTGATGTACGGGATGATTCCCATGGCGAACACGGTGTAGGTCTTCAGCGCGCCGCCGGAGAAGACGTTGACCAGGCTCAGGATGCCGCCGCCGCCCCGCGAGAACAGCGCGTCCAGCCGCCCGTGGTCAATGTCCGGCACGGGGATGTGCAGGCCCAGGACGTAGACGCCGAACGCGAAGAAGATGAACCCGATGCGTCGGCGCAGCTCCGGGATGGCCCAGGCGGCGATCACCGCCTGCACGAACGGCGTGTTCTCACTGCGGCCCGCCCCGGCCCGTGGGCCGACGCGCGGGGCGACGGGTGAGCCGGGGACGTTGGTTGTCGGTCGTTTGACTGCCATGGTGCCCTCTGGTGGGGTTACAGAACTTCCGCCGTGCCGCCCAGGGCGGCGATCTTCTCCGAGGCGCTCTTGGAGAAGTGGTGCGCGCGCACGGTCAGCTTCTTGGTCAGCGCGCCGTCGCCCAGAATCTTGACGCCGTCCTTGAACGAGCCGATCACGCCGACCGTGAAGAGCAGATCGGGGGTGACTTCCGTGCCGTCGTCGAAGCGCTCCAATGCGCTCAGGTTGACGACCGCGTATTCCTTCTTGAACAGGGGCGTGAAGCCCCGGAAGTGCGGCAGGCGGCGGTGCAGCGGCGTCTGGCCGCCCTCAAAGCCGGGCTTGGTCGTGCCTCGCGCCTTGTCGCCTTTGTGTCCCTTGCCGGACGTCTTGCCGGTGCCGGAGCCGATGCCGCGCCCGATGCGCTTGCGGCGGTGCGTCGCGCCCTCGTTGGGCTTCAAATCTGAGAGGTTCATCTTCGTCTCTTTCCGACCGGGCCGTGCTGCCTGCCGTGGGGGTAACTGCGCCCCAGGGCGACTGCGGGCTGGGAGACCACCGCGCCGTTCTCATCTTCAACGACGACAACGTGGTTCAGCTTGTGGATCATGCCCCGGATGGCGGGGTTGTCGGGCTGCGTGATCGAGGAGCCGACCTTGCCCAGACCGAGGGCGCGGGCGGTCAGGCCCTGGCTCTTCTCAAAGCCGATCAGGCTCTTCTTCAGGGTGATCTTGAGTGTGGACATGGTTAGGCGCTCGCCTCCTCATCGGCGGGAGCCGCCTGGGCCTCGACGCCGTTCTCCGGGACGTTGTCAACGCGGTCCGGCTCGTTGTCCGGGTGGACGGAGGGCGGCTCCATGTCGTGCGTGTCCGCCGGGACGCGGCTGACGAGGGACTGGGACAGGTCGCTGCTGTTGGCGACCGGCTCTTCCGAGGTCGGCTCCGCCGGGGCGAAGGTCGTGGGGACCTCAACGGGAACGGTCTGATCGGCGACCACGCTGGCGATGCCGTGGGCGGCGTCCTCCTGCTCGGCGGCCATGGTCGCCAGCGCCACGGAGCGGGATACCAGGTCGCCGACCTCCTTGCCGCGCAGGCGGGCCACGTCGGACGCCCGCTTCAGGCGGCGCAGGGCCGCCATGGTCGCCCAGGCCGTGTTGACCTTGTTGGACGAGCCGAGCGACTTGCCCAGCACGTCCTTGACACCGGCGGCCTCCAGCATGGCGCGGGTGGAACCGCCCGCCACGATGCCGGTCCCCGGCGCGGCGGGCTTGAGCATGATCTGCGCCCCGCCCTCGCGGACGAGGACATCGTGCGGGATGGTCGTGCCGACCATCGGCACGTGGACCAGGTTCTTGCGCGCCGCCTCGACGCCCTTGCGGATGGCGTCGGGGATGGCGCGGGCCTTGCCCAGCCCCGCCCCGACGTAGCCCGCGCCGTCGCCGACGATGACCAGGATGCTCCAGGACATCGTGCGCCCGCCCTTGGTCGTCTTCTGGACCTTGTTGGTCTGGATCACGCGCTCCTCAAGGTTGAGCGTGTCCGGGTTGATCAATGCCATAATTTAGAAATCCAATCCGTTCTCGCGCGCGGCGTCGGCCAGGCCCTTGACGCGGCCATGATACAAGTATCCGCCACGGTCGAAGACGACTTTCGTGATGCCGGCGGCCTTGGCGCGCTCGGCGATCAGCGCGCCGACCTGGCGGGCGGCCTGGACGTTGCCGCCCGCGCTCTTGTTGTCGGCGCTGCGCAGGGTCGAGTCCAGCGACGAGGCGGCGGCCAGGGTCCGTCCAGCCAGGTCATCCACGATCTGCGCGTAGATGTTGTTGGACGAGCGGTAGACGTTCAGCCGGGGCCGCTCCGGGTCACCGTGGACGCGCTTGCGGACGCGGATGTGGCGCTTGAGGCGCACTTCGTTTTTGTTGTTCTGTGCCATGATGTGCTACTTCTTGCCCTTGCCGCCGCCCTTGCCGCCGGCCTTGCCGCTCTTGCCGGCCTTGCGCCGGATCAGCTCGCCCTGGTAGCGGATGCCCTTGCCCTTGTACGGCTCCGGCGGGCGCAGTTTGCGGATGACGGCGGCCTGCTGGCCGACGCTTTCTTTGTCAATGCCGCTGATGGTGATGACCGGGCGGCGGGTCGCCGGGTCGTTGCCGGCGTCGAAGGTGACGCCCGCCAGCGGCTCCACGGGGACGGGATGCGAGAAACCCAGGCTGAGGACCAGGCGCGCGCCGTCTTTGGTCGCGCGGTAGCCGACGCCCTCGATCTCCAGAATCTTTTTGAAGCCCGCCGACACGCCGACCACCATGTTGTTGACCAGGGAGCGCGTCAGGCCGTGCAGCGCCCGGTGTTGGTTGCTGTCGGTGGGCCGCTGGATGAGCAGCGTGCCGTCCTGCTGCGTCAGCTTCATGTCCGGGTGGATGCGCCGCGCCAGCGTCCCTTTGGGTCCCTTGACCGTGACGGTGCCGTCCGGCGCGCTCTGTATGTCCACGCCCTGCGGGATAGGGATGGGTAGTTTTCCGATACGAGACATCGCAGGACTCCTTAGTAGATGTACGCCAGGACTTCGCCGCCGATGCCGCGCTTGCGGGCGTTCTTGGCGGTCATGACGCCCTGGGACGTGCTGAGAATGGCGATGCCGAGGCCGCGCAGGACGACCGGCAGGTTGTCATGGGGCCGGTACACGCGCAGGCCCGGCTTGCTGACCCGCTTGATCTCGGTGATGACCTTCTCGCGGTTGCGCTGGCCGTACTTGAGGGTGAGCTTGATCTTGTCCTGGACGGGCTGACTGATGACCTCGTAGGACTTGATGTAGCCTTCTTCGTGAAGGATGCGGACGACTTCGATCTTGAGTTTCGAGGCCGAGACTTCCAGCGATTCGTGGTTCGCGCTGTTGGCGTTCCGAATCCGCGTCAGAAGGTCGGCGATAGGGTCACTGACCGGCATGAGTGTTCTCCATCAGACGGGCGCGGCCGGGGCCGCGCCTCGATATGGTCGTTGTTGAGTGATCCGCCGTCTACCAGCTTGACTTGGTGACGCCGGGGATCAACGCCTTGTGCGCCATCTCGCGGAAGCAGATGCGGCAGATGCTGAACTTGCGCATATAGCCGTGGGGCCGCCCGCACAGTTGACAGCGGTTGTAGCCGCGCACCGCAAACTTCGGCTTGCGCTTGGCTTTTTCGATCAGGGCCTGCTTTGCCAAAACCGTTCTCCTGGGTGAAACGGGTTCAAGTATACCTCAAATCCCGTTGAAAATCGGCGGTCGGCGCGAAGATTATCGCGCGCGCTCGCCCTGACGCTCGCCCCGGAAGGGCAGGCCGAGATTCTTGAGCAACGACCGCGACTCGGCGTCCGACTTGGCCGTGGTCACGATGATGATGTCCATGCCGCGCACCCGGTCCACGCGGTCGTAGACGATCTCCGGGAACGTGAGCTGTTCTTTCATGCCCATGGCGAAGTTGCCGCGCCCGTCGAACGAGTTCGGGTTGATGCCGCCGAAGTCGCGCACACGGGGCAGGGCGATGTTGAACAGGCGGTCCAAAAATTCCCACATCCGCGCGCCGCGCAGCGTGACTTTGGTGCCGATCCGCGCGCCTTCGCGCAGCCGGAAGTTGGCGATGGACTTCTTGGCCCGCGTGATCGTGGGCCGCTGCCCGGTGATCGTCATCAGGTCGTTGACGGCCCCGTCCAGAATCTTGGAGTCGCCGCCGGTCTGCCCGGCGGGGCCGACGCCCATGTTGATGACGACCTTCTCCAACCGGGGCACCTGCATCACGTTCTTGTAACCGTGTTCTTTTTGCAGGGCCGGAATGACCTCGTTCTGGTACTGCGTCTTCAGGCGCGGCGCCTCTTTGGGGGAGACCTGCGGGGACTCGTCGCCGCCGCGCACTTCCGTGCCCTTCTTTTCCTTGGGCTTCTGGTCGTTGGATGCCTTAGCCATTGTCAATCACTCCCCCCGACTTGCGGGCGATCCGAACACGAGTGCCGTCCGGGTTGGTCCGTATGCCGATCCGGGTGACGCGGCTGTCGTCCGCCGGATCAATCAGTTGCACCTTGCACGCCCACAGCGGCGCGGCCATCTCGATGCGCCCGCCGCCTTGGGCGGGGACGCCAGCGGCGGTCTGGCGCGGCTTCTGGTGCTTGATGACGATGTTGATGCCCTCGATCACGATCTTGCCGACGGCGGGCATGACCTGGGTGATCTTGCCTTCCTTGCCCCTGTCCTTGCCGGCGATGACACGAACCGTGTCGCCGACGCGCAGGCGCAGCTTGCCGGTATACTGCGCGAGGTTGCGGCGCGGGCCTTTCTTCTTGGGCGGTGCATACATGGTTACAGGACCTCCGGCGCGAGCGAGACGATGCGCATCGCGCCATCGAACTTCGCCTCGCGCAGCTCGCGGGCGACCGGCCCGAAGACGCGGGTCCCGCGCGGGGTCAGGTCGTTCTTCAGGACCACGGCGGCGTTCTCGTCGAAGCGCAGCGTGGAGCCGTCGTCGCGGCGGATCATGTTCTTGGTGCGGACGACGACGGCCTTGACCACGTCGCCCTTCTTGACCTGCGCGCCGGGCGTCGCCGACTTCACGGCGGCCATGATGATGTCGCCGACGTGCGCGTACTTGCTGTTGGAGCCTTTCATGACTCGGAAGCACATCAGCTCACGGGCGCCGCTGTTGTCGGCGGCGCGCAGGCGGGTAAAGTCTTGTATCATAATGTTTCCTCGTGTCTCAAGCCGCCGTCTTCTGCCTCATGGCAGCGGTCAACTGCGCGACCTCTTGCCTGGCCTCACGCCGCCTGTGCAGGTTGTCCAAATGACGTCTCGCAGCCTCTAAAAATTCCTTGTCTTCCACGTCCCAGGTCGCTGACTTGATGGGGCCTTTTGCGAACAAGGCGAGACTGCTGACCAACTGTCCGAACCGCATATCCGGCTGCTCTTCCAGCAGGTCTTCCATGACGGCAAGAATCTGAGTTTTCGTATCGTCTTTCATGCATCGGTTCCCCTGAAGGTCAACCCTAGAAGTCAATCCGGGTAGACTCGGCGATGGTCGGCACAGAGTCGAAACGCCAATCCGGCAGTATTGCCGTCACCTCTACGGCAACCATCATGGAAGGGTCCGCCTCATGGGCACGCGTCGCCCGCGTCACCCCATTGTAGACTTGCAGTTCGCCGTCCGCCCCCTCGATGACGAGGAGAGGCGGCATTCCGTCAAACGTCTCACCAAATTCTTGGACCTGCGCGGCCAACTTGAACTGGTCCGCACCATCTTCGCGCTCTGGCGGTAATCGCAGTATGCCAGGTCTGACGTATCGGATGTCCGCCATGAGGCATAGCCCTAACGGGCGCGTTCGACCAGGCGCAGGACGCGCCAGCACTTGTCTTTGCTCAGCGGGCGGGTCTCCATGATCTCCACGGTGTCGCCCACATGGGCGATGCCGTTCTCGTCATGCGCCTTGAACTTCTTGCTCTGGCGCAGGGTGCGCGCGTAGAGCGGGTGGCGCACCAGGCTGTTGATAGTAACGACGATGGTCTTGGTCATCTTGTCGCTGGTGACGACGCCGATGCGGGTCTTGCGGCGTCCGCGCGCCTCGGTCTCCGCGACCGGCTCGGGCATAGTTTCTGTCTCAGCCATTGGCTTGCGTCTCCTGGGCCGCGAGTTCGCGCTGGCGCTGAATGGTCAGGACGCGGGCGATCTCCTTGCGGCTGTTCTTCACGATCTTCACGTCGGTCTGGGGCTTGCCCAGCCGGTCCTTGCGGAACTGGTAGATGGCGCGGCGGGCGGCGTCGGCGGTGGCCGTCAGGTCGCCCTCGGTCATGCCGCGCAGTTCGCCCAGGCGGGCCTTGATCTTCTTCTCTGCCATCGGGTTATTCCTCCGTCGCTTCCTCGCCCGGACCTTCCAGGGTCAGCGCGTGGGCCGCGATCTGCAGCGGGCTTTCATGCCGCGTGACGAACTTGGTGGCGATCGGCAGCTTGTGGGCCGCCAGGCGCATGGCCTCTTTGGCCAGTTCCTCGGGAACACCGGCCATCTCGAACAGAATACGGCCCGGCTTCACGACAGCGACCCAGCCCTCCGGCGCGCCCTTGCCCTTGCCCATGCGGGTCTCGGCGGGCTTCTTGGTGAACGGCTTGTCCGGGAACACGCGAATCCAGATCTTCCCGCCGCGCCGAATCTTGCGGTTCATGGCGATACGGGCGGCCTCGATCTGATTGTTGGTCATCCAGCACGCCTCCAGGGCCTGCAGCGCGTACTCGCCGAAGTCCACGTGGGTTCCGCCGGAGGCCACGCCGCGCCGGTTTCCGCGCTGGACGCGCCGGCGCTTGACTTTCTTGGGCATTAACATAATGAAGTCTCTCCTCTGAGGTCAGCGACGGCCGCCGCCACCGCCGCCATAGCCGCCGGGGCCGCGCCCGCCGCCCGCGCCGCCGCGACCGCCGCCGGGTCCACCACGACCGCCGCCGAAGCCGCCGCGACCGCCGCCCGCGCCGCCGCGACCGCCGCGACCGCCGCGATTGCCGCCGCTGCGGTTGTCGCCGAATGCCTCTTCACCACTCAGGCGGCGCTGCTGCTGCTGCTGCAGGGCGATGTCTGCCGTCGTCAGCCGCTTCTGGCCGGGCAGGATGTCGCCCTTGTAGATCCAGACCTTGATGCCCGTGTTCCCGTAGGTCGTCGGGGCCTCGGCGAAGCCGTAGTCAATGTCCGCGCGCAGCGTGTGCAGCGGAATCTTGCCCAGGCGGTCGCCCTCCTTGCGGGCGA
>CBDICZ010000013.1:0-468704 GCA_965277485.1 Capsulimonadaceae bacterium
GGTAGCCCTGCGACTGGAGGCCCTGATCGTAGATTTTTCCCTGCGGGAGCGGGCCTTCCAGCAGCTTGGTGACGGCCCGCTCGCCCTTGACGTGCAGGAGGGCGAACGCGGCGTCGCCCTCGGAATGCCCGTCCGGCATCGCCGTGACCGCTGGACGGTTCCGAATGGCGAAATCCTGCAAGCCCCCGTAGCCGTTCAGGCACAGGCAGCCCGCCCCGATCCCGCCCATCGGCATGGCGATCTGTGTCAAATGCTTGTCACGGTAGACGCGCTGCATTGTCGGGTGTGTTTCCCGGTATGTCATATGTTCTGGTGCCTGTCTCCCTGTCTTGAACACCCCGTTCCGTTTAGGTCCGCCGGATTCCTTCCCTGAATGAGTCGTCTCATGATCGCTCCTTGAAAAAGCCCTGCCGTTCGGCTATAATGAGACCGTCGCCGTGATTGTCTTGTCAGCCGTCAAGGAGCCAGCCATGACAGCCGGGCTTTGGGCGTTTCTTATCAGTCTGCTGACAGGCTTCTTTCGGCGGGACACAGTTGAGGTGCCTCTGCGAGACCCACAACTTCTGCTGTTGCAGGCGCAGCAGGAGATGCGGGAGAACCAGGCCAAGAACCGTGAGCGCGCGGTGCAGGCCATCACCCAGAAGAACAACCTCCAGGCCGAACTCGACAAGACACGGCGCACCACACAGAAGCTGGAAGAGAAGGCAGAGGCGGCGCTCGCGGCTGGAAACAAGGACGAGGCGCGGCAGCTAGGCTTGGAGGCGGACTCCTACCGCTCCACGCTCGCGCTCATTGAAGGCGCTCTTGAGCGCGCCACCGTGACGACGGAAGCGATCAAGACAGCCATACGGGGGGAAGAAGAGCGTATCCGCGCAAAGACCGCACAGGCGATGGCGGCCAAGACGGATTGGCGGGCGATACAGATTTCGGCGTCCCTGAAGCGCTCGGAGGCGGCGAACTCTTCGCCTCGGCAGTCGGCGCAGCGAAGACTTGACGCGGTCCTGGAGCAGATGGAGCGGACCCGCGTAGCACTCTGGAATGAGGCGCAAGCGGCGCTCGAAGCGGGCGAGTTCATGGCTGCGATCCGACTGCTGACGGAACATCAGCATTTAGACGCGGCAATCATCTTGGGCAAGACCCCAATGTGATGCGACTTTTTCGGTTGTTCGGTGTCTCATCGGTCGGATGTCCCCTAGTGGGAAGGGAGAAGGCGTATGTTCGGGCGAATTTGGAACTATCTCAAGGGCCTGCTCGGCTTCAAGCTGGATCAACTGGAGGACCCGGAGATTCTGTTGCAGCAGGCGCAGCAGGAGATGCGGGAGAACCAGGCCAAGAACCGTGAGCGCGCGGTGCAGGCCATTACCCAGAAGAACAATCTTCAGGCCGAACTCGACAAGACGCAGAAGATCGTCAACAACTTGCAGGCCAAGGCGGAGATCGCGCTGAAGAACGGCGACCGGGATTTGGCCCGGCAACTGCTGGTGGAGAAGGGGCAGTACGAGACCACGCTGACCACCATCCAGGGGTCGCTGCAATCCGCCCAGGAGACCACCGAGGCGATCAAGACCGCCATCCGCCGCGAGGAAGAACGTATCCGCGCCAAGACCGCGCAGGCGATGGCGATGAAGACACAGTGGAAGCAGAGCCAGATCGAGATCTCGCTCAACAAGGCGCTGGAGGGCATGACCACCGACGGCACCGACCACGCCTTCGAGCGGGCGGCGGCCAAGATTTCTAATGCCCGCAGCGAGAGCCAGGCCCGCACGGAACTAGCCCGCGAGAGCCTGAACGGGCGGCTCGCCAAGCTGGACGACGTGGAGGCCGACGCCGGGGCCGACGCCCAGCTCGCCGAGATGGAGCAGCGCATGGGGTTGGCCCCGAAGCCGCAGGCGACGACGAACACCTCTGTAACGTCGGGCGCGACCAGCGACGTGGACCGCCAGTTGCAGGAGCTCGAAGCGCGGGTCGGCGGTGGCGGCACGAACAACGGAACATCGGGGACCTGAGATGAGCGACCTGCTGGGCCGCGCCTATGTGGTCGCCAAGAGCTACCTGGACGCCGCGCGGGAGCGCCTGGAGACGGTGGACGCACAGGCGCAGGCCGAACTGCGCCGCGCTCTGCCGCGCGAGAGTGGAGCAGACCCCTTCCCTGCCCCCGCCCCTGCGAGAGCCGGAGAGGCGGACGATCCGTTCGCGCGGGCGTCGGCCAAGATCGCGTCCGCACAGGCGCGTGTCGCGGCCCAGCGGCAGGAGTTGCAGCAGCGCGAGCAGGCGACGGCGGCCCCGCCCGCTCCCGCTGACCCCGTGGCGACGGCCTACAAGATCATCGGCGTCCCCGCCGGGTCGGATTATGACACTGTGCGGACGGCAGTGGATCAACTGCGCGCCCGCTGCGCCCCCACCCGCTTCCCCGCTGGGTCTTCCGAGCAGGCCGAGGCGCACGTCATCCTCCAGCGCGTGGAGGAGGCGTTCCACGTCCTCCAGAACGCCCTCGGCACCCAGAGCGGCGGGCGCTTCGACAAATTGGAACTGTAGACGTGCTGCCGGGGCGGAGGATCGCCCCGGCAGAGACAGCGTCCTTCGGACGAAGAGTGAGGCCACCACGTGCGGGTCTTCGTCCGAAGGACGCCTCCTAGACGGGGCGATCCTCCGCCCCGGCGCGACGCATGGCTCGACGCGGCATTTACCATGAGCATCCTCCAAGAATTAACGCCCGGTATGGCGATTCTCTACGGCGGCAACAAGATCACCCGTGTCACGCCGGAACTGGCGGCCAAGTTCCAATCGGGCGACCGCGTGCTGGTCGTGACGGAGACGGGCGACCTGCTCCACGTCCCGGCGACTGAACAAAAGGTCGCGTCGGGAGCCGTCGGGCGGGCGTTCGCGGCGTTTCGGGCCATGGGCGCGGTCGCCGACACGCAGATCAGCCGGTTCTTTGAGGAGTTCGCGGCTCGGTTGGACGATGACGGGGTGTGGGCACAGATCACGGCCGCCAACGAGGACGACGTGCGGCGGGCCAAAGCGCGGGGCCGGTCCACGACGCGATTGGCGGCCTCGGACAAGATGCGGCGGGACATGACGGCGGGCCTGCGGACGTGGCGAGACGCGCCCACACGGCGCGGGCAGGTCGTGGAACGGGTCGTCCACGACGGCTGGGCCGTGGAGCAGGTCGCGGACGCGCTGGGCGTCATCGGCTTCGTCTTTGAGGGCCGCCCCAACGTCTTCGCCGACGCCACCGGCGTCCTGCGCGGCGGCAACACGGTCGTCTTTCGCATCGGGGCTGACGCGCTCGGCACGGCGCGGGCCATCGTCGAACACGCGCTGGCCCCGGCTTTGGACGCCTCCGGCCTGCCGCCCGGCGCGGCGACGTTGGTAGACAGCACGGAGCGGGCGGCGGGCTGGGCGCTGTTCTCGGACCCGCGCCTGTCGCTGGCCGTCGCGCGCGGCTCCGGCAAGGCCGTCGAGCAGCTCGGCAGCGTCGCGCGTCACGCGGGCATCCCGGTCAGCCTGCACGGCACCGGCGGCGCGTGGCTCGTCGCCGACGCGACTGCCGACGCGAACAAGTTCTCGCAGGCCGTCCTGCACTCCCTGGACCGCAAGGTCTGCAACACACTCAACGTCTGCTGCATCCCCCAGGAGCGGGCGGCTGAACTTGTCCCCCACTTCCTGGACGCCTTGACTCAGGCCGGAGAAAGTCGCGGCCACGGCTGCAAGCTGCACGTCGTCTCCGGCAGCGAGACATACGTTCCACCAGAGTGGTTCGAGCGTACCGTCACGGTGCGCCGGGCGCACGGGGACGTGTCCGAGCCGCAGGCGCAAACGCTTCCCCTAGCCAAGCTCGGCCACGAGTGGGAGTGGGAGGAGACACCCGAAGTCACCCTGATGGTCGTCACAGGCGTCGCCGAGGCTGTAACGCTGTTTAACGACTACAGCCCGCAGTTCGTCGCCTCACTCATCACCGAGGACGCCGACCATTACGCGCACTTCTACGCGGCCATCAACGCCCCCTTCGTCGGCAACGGCTTCACCCGCTGGGTGGACGGCCAGTACGCCCTGGACCGCCCCGAACTCGGCCTCTCCAACTGGCAATCCGGGCGACTGTTCGCGCGCGGGGCCGTCCTCAGCGGCGATGGCATCTACACCCTCCGCACCCGCGCCATCCAGTCCGACCCAGACCTGCACCGGTAGCCCCGTCTTTTCCAGGAGGTATGTGTGCGATTATCCAAAAGGCCATGGGCACAGCAGCTCTGGCAGCGCCTCAGTGCCACGGAGGTGAACGGCCAACTTGTCATCCGGCGGCGATGGCAGCCTCACGCGCTCACGCTAGGCCTCTATGGGCTACTCATCGCGGCGGGACTCGTGGGATTGTCAGAGACATCAGGCTGGCAGCAGTTCCTGCATCATAACCCGGACTCCCGGCTTTGCTTTAGCGTTCTGAATGTGGGACTGATCGCAGGACCACTTCTTTATGCTCGTCACTTTTGGTCGCGCCGCCGCGTCTTCATCTTTGATCGCCAGCATGATTACGTCACAGCCGATGGGCAGGTGGTTTGTGCGCTCTCCGAAGTAGAAAGTGTGCGCGTCGGCAAGCCATTGAGGAGTGAAGGCGAGACCAAAGAATTGGGATTCCTCATTCATGGGCGGACAGAGGTCGGTGTCGAGTGGGGCGACTTTATAGGGCCGAACATGGAGGAGATGGGGCAGGCGGGGCAGGCGCTTTCCCAATACGCCCGTGTCCCCATTTGGGCGGACGGTGAGTGGCGCAACCCCAACTCCGCGCATGATATCCCACTGCCGGTCACCTCCGCCGATACGACGCGGCAGATTCAAATCAAACAGATCACGCCCTGCCGTGTGCGCTGAATAGCCTTCACCCCAGCGTCGCCGCGTCCCCCGCCGTCTCCCCGTCCACCAGTTCCCGCCAGACCCGGTGATACCTTTGCAGACGCTCCATGTCGCGCGGCGTGAGCGTCTGCATCCGCTTGAGGTCCATGTTGTCTTCCAAGTCCGCGCGCTTGACGCGGCGGGCGATGGGATCGGCGAAGGCGCGCTTCAAGTAGCCTTCGTAGTCCTCGCCGTCGCGGTGGCTTACGGCGTCCACGGCGGCCAGGACTTCTTCGGGGAAGCCTTCCTGCCGCAGATGCTCCAGCGTCCAGGGCGTGTCTTCCACGACATGGTGCAGCACGGCGGCCATCATCTGCGCCTCGGTGTACATCCGCAGCATCATCCGCAGGGGGTGCAGGATGTCGGGCGCGCCCGCCTTGTCCGTCTGATCCTGGTGCGCCTCGGCGGCGATGGCGATGGCACGAGCGAGAGTAGCCATGGGTTGCTCCTTTATTGTGGCTGCACGATGGGCTGTGGGCACTTATTATATTCCAGTATCATAAGGCCGCGCGTTATTATACCAAACGCCCCTTTAGTATAATAACGGGTCTATCTTCAGTCCCGGAGGGGCTTGCATCCGAATAGCCCGGCCCTTCAAGGCCGGGAGGGAACACGGCCCGTGCTATAATGTGCCCATGAGTGAACAGGCAGGGCAGGGGCCGAGCGCCTATGCGCGGGCGGGGGTGGACATTGACGCGGCGGCGGACGCGGTGGGGCGCATGAAGGCGCACATCGCCGGGACGCGGACGGCGGGCGTGGTGACGGACGTGGGTTCGTTCGGCGGGATGTTCGCGCTTTCGGCGCTGGGGCGGCTGGAAGACCCGGTGCTGGTCTCCAGCATTGACGGCGTGGGCACAAAGCTGAAGATCGCCTTTGCGACCGGGCGGCATGACACCATTGGGCGTGATTTAGTGTGGCACTGCGTCAACGACATCTTGGTACAGGGCGCGCGGCCCCTGTTCTTTTTGGACTACTTCGGGACGGGTCGGCTGGACCCGGCGGTCGCGGCGAATGTCGTGAAGGGGCTGGCGGAGGGGTGCAAATCGGTCGGCTGCGCGCTGATCGGCGGCGAGACGGCGGAGATGCCGGGGCTGTACACGGACGGTGAGTATGACCTGGCGGGCTGCATCGTCGGGATCGTGGAACGGGCGCGGGTGGTGGACGGGTCCGGCGTCCGCCCCGGCGATGTCGTGCTGGGCCTGGCGTCGGACGGCCTGCACACCAACGGGTACTCACTGGCCCGGCGGGTGCTTCTGGAAGAGGCCGAGATGCCGCTGGATGCACCCGTCGGTGAACTTGGCGGCGTGACATTGGCTGAGGCCCTGCTGTGGCCGCACCGGTGCTACGCGCCCGCCGTGCTGCCGCTGCTGGACGCCCCGACTTCGCCCATCAAGGCGATGGCGCACATCACGGGGGGCGGGTTCGTGGACAACATCCCGCGCGTGCTGCCGCCCGGTGTCGGCGTTCGGATTGACCAAGGCGCGTGGGACGTGCCGCCGCTGTTCCGGCTGATTCAGGAGCGCGGGGGCGTGTCGGAGGGGGAGATGTTCCGCGTGTTCAACATGGGCGTCGGGTTTGTGCTGATCGTCGCCCCGGAAGCGGCGGCGGAAGTGTCGGCGCGGCTGAGGGAGGCAGGCGAGACGGTCTACCGGCTGGGAGAGACGCTCATGGGCGCGGGCGTGGCCTTCGCCTGAGCCTGCGCACGGCGAGGACAAACGCGACGGCCAGGGCCGCGCCGAGGGCGAGCTGCCGGGGCAGCGGATCGGGGGCAGGCGGCGGCAGGGAGATGATGCCCTCCTCGTCCATGCGCGCGGGCGTACCGACGTAGCGACCGTGCGCGGGGACGGGAAAATGGGCGGCGAAGTCGGAGAGTTCGGCGGTGACATCGGGGCCGGACAGGGGCGTTCCGTGGCCCGCCCCAAGAACCGAGGGACGCAGGGCGGCCAGGCTCTGGACCGAGGCTTGGGCCGCGCCCCAGTCGCAGGTGATGGCCGCCGGCGGGCGCGAGAGCTGCGGCTTGTTGGTGAGCAGGGCCGGCAGTGAGTACATGCCCATGGTCGTGAGGGCGTCTCCGGCCAGCAGGACGCGGTCGCGCTCACGATAGAAAGCGACATGGCCGGGGGCGTGGCCGGGCGTCGGGAGCCAAGCCCAGTCGGGCAGGCCGGGAACGGTGCCGTCGGGCGGCAGGGGCTGGAGGCGCGGGCGCAGGTCCTGGAGGCTTGACGGAAAGAAGCGCGTCAGAAAGGCGAGCGCGCCGCCGACCGTGGGGTCTGACGGCGGGTAGAGCGACTGGCCCGTCAGGTAGGGGAACTCCAGCGGGTGGGCGTAGATGGGCACGTCCCACGCGCCCGCCAACTCTGAGGCGGAGCCGGCATGGTCGGGGTGGCCGTGGGTCAGGACGATGGCGGCGGGCCTGGAATCCACGCCGAACCTCTGCGCGGCGGCGGCTTGAATGGTCGCCGCGCCCCCCGGCGTCCCCGTGTCTACCAGAATCCAGGGACCGCCCGGCTCACCGAGAAAGTAGACGTTGGCGATGCTGACGGTGTGAAACGCCACGCCGGGCGCGAGTTCTTGCATATTGTCACTCCGGCGATCCGACACGGTCCATCTGCTCCTGCACGACCTGGACCAGATGGTCCGGGCTGAAGGGCTTGGTGATGTAGGCGTCCACGCCGACCTCCATGCCCTTCTGGATGTCCTCTTCCTGCGCCTTGGCCGAGAGCATGATGATGGGCATCCGGGCGAACTGCGGGTCGGCGCGCAGGGTGCGCGCGACCTCGTAGCCGTCAATGCGGGGCATCATGATGTCCAGCAGGATCAAATCCGGGGCGTGGGCGTAAGCCCTCTCCAGCGCCTCCTCGCCGTTCACGGCGGTCAGCATCGTGTGGCCGTGGCGGGCCAGGATGAACTCCATCAGGCGCATGATCGGCGGCTCGTCATCAACGACCAGAATCTTGTAAGGCATCTCTCTCATCATACCCGATTAATGGGGCGGGAACAGGGTCAGATAAAGATTGGTGAGCGAGAAAAGCGTTGTGATGACCACGGTGGCCCAGGCGATGATGTTGAACCCCAGGCCGTTGCGGTACTTGCCCATGACCCGGCGGCGGTTGATGAGCAGCAGCATCAGGACCAGCACCACAGGCAGCAGGGCGCAATTGACGACCTGGGCGTTCAGGATGATCTGAATCAGGTTGGAGGTGGGCGGGAGCAACACGATCAGCAGCCCGCTCAGCACGATCAGGGCGCCGTAGGTGCTGTAAAACAGGGGCAACTCGCGGATGCGCCGCCCCAGGCCCGACTCCCAGCCCAGCGCCTCGGTGACGGCGTAGGCCGTGGACAGGGGCACGACGGTGGCGGCCAGCAGCGAGGCGTTCAGCAGGCCGAAGGCGAACAGGAGAGTCGCAATGCGCCCCCCGCCGAGCGGCGACAGGGCCTTCGCCACCTCAGAGGCGGTGCTGTCATCGCCCAGCCGGATGCCGCCGAGGTGGAGGGTCCCGTAGCAGGTGATGACGATGAAGGCGGCGACCACGGACGACAGCAGACAGCCCACCACGGTGTCCCACTTGGCGAGCGCGTAGTCCGCGATGCGGATGCCCTTGTCCCGCACTGCGGCCTGCTGATAGAACTGCATATAGGGTGAGATCGTCGTGCCGATCAGAGTGACGAGCATCACGATCAGGGCATTGTTCCAGGGAAGAACACGCAGATTCGGCGCGAACGTGGCCTCGAACGCCAGATGCCAGGGGACGCCGATCTTCAGGGCCGCGACGATG
Organism: Capsulimonadaceae bacterium; assembly: GCA_965277485.1. GTDB lineage: Bacteria > Armatimonadota > Armatimonadia > Armatimonadales > Capsulimonadaceae > JAFAZD01. The sequence goes on from CBDICZ010000013.1 coordinate 8,661, forward strand.
TAGGTCAGGAAGATGAGTGAGGCGACCAGGAAGATGCGCTCGACCTTCTGGTAGGAGCCGCGCGAGACCAGCAGCCAGACCAGCACGACCGCGGCGGGGACGACGTAGAAGCGGGCGCGGGGACCCAGGAACATCTCGCCGACGGCGGCGATGCCGGCGAACTCGGAGACGGTGATTGCGAAGTTGGCGATCACCAGCACGGTCATGGCGAACAGGGTGACGGGGACGCCGAAGTTCTCCCGGATCAGGTCGGCCAGGCCCTTCCCGGTGACGACCCCCATGCGGGCGCACATCTCCTGGACGACGATCAGGCCGACGGTGACCACGGCGAGCGCCCACAGCAGCGAAAGACCGTAGTTGGCCCCGACCTTGGAGAACGTGGTGATGCCGCCGGCATCATTCCCGGCGGCGGCGGAGATGACGCCGGGGCCGAGGATGGACAGCAGGACGAGCCAAAGGGACCGCCGCCGCGCGGCCTCCGGCGTGGCCGGGGGCGCGGCGGGCGCAGGGGCGAGCGGATTCGGCTCGGCGCGCGGCGCGGGTTGGCTCATGAGTCGTGGTGACGCTCCTCACGCGGGGGCGCGAGGGCGGCTCTTCCGGCGACCGTTTGTGTGCGGTACTGTGGCTGTCCATTGGTTTTGCGGCCCGGCGGCGAGGCGTGAGCGAACGGCGAGGACGAAAAAGCCGTCTGCGGGGCGCTCTCCGATTATAGCCGCCCGCCCGGCGAATTGTCAACCGGGTTTGCCACGGGCCGCGCGATGGTATAACGTGGGAGGCGTCCGCACGTGACAGGCGCCTTAGAAGAGGGATCGAGAATGAACAAAGATGTGCAGGGGCTTGTGTACGGGGCGAGCCTGGTCTCCATCGTCATGGCGATCTATATGTTCGCCACAGGCAAGAAGGAAACGGGCATCTTCATCGGCCTGTGGGCACCGACGTTTTTGGGGTTGGGGTCGTTCTTCAACACGGGGGACCAGATGACCAAGAATGCCGACTCGGCAAGCGCCTAGAGCGGCCCTGGAGGAAGCCCCCCGGCCTCGGCCGGCGGGGCTTCCTTTGTCACTCGGACCGACGTATTTCCCGGAGCCACTGCTCCCGCTCTCGCTCGGCGGCAGTCAGTTCACGCTCCAACAGGGAAAAGTAGAGTTGGCCCAATACACACTCGGGGAAGTCCCTAAGGTATGCCTCCGCCCACTCTAGCTCCCGCGCCAGCAGAAAGATCGTGTCGTCGCCGCTCATCTGCCCCCATCATAGCACCCCGCCCGCCAAAATTCAACGGTAGCAATGCCGGTTTCCCCATCGCCCGCGCCGCAGGGGTATAATCAACGTGACGTGACACACGAAACGCCGACGTTTGAGACATTAATCGTTTGGTTCCGGCGCGACCTGCGGGTCCACGACAACGCGGCCCTTCATGCGGCGTGTCGGCGGGCGCGGCGGGTGGTCCCGTTGTTTGTCTTCGACGACGCCATCCTGAGCCGCGAGGACACCGGCGCGGCGCGAGTCGCCTTTCTTGTTGATGCCCTGCGCGTCCTCGACGACAACTTGCAGAAGCGCGGGGGCAGGCTGATCCTGCGTCGGGGGCAGGCGCTCGAACAGGTCATGTGTGCCGTGGAAGAATTCGGCGCGGACGGCGTGTTCTTCCAGCGCGAACACGAACCGCACGGCATGGCCCGCGACGCCTCGGTGACACGGGCTTTGCAGGAGGCGGGCAAGGTCAGCGAGCAGTTCCCCGGACTGGCGCTGTTCGAGCCGGAGGAGATTCTGTCCGGCGGCGGCACACCCTACACGGTCTTCGGCCCGTTCAAGAAGGTCTGGTTCTCCCGGCCCGCCGAGGACCCGCTGCCCGCGCCTGAACATATTACGGTCCCGGCGGACGCGCATTCGGAAGATTTGCCGTCGGCGTCCGGCCTGAAGTTTGCCACGGAGCAGCGCTTCGCCTGCGGCGGCGAGGACGCGGGCCAGGCGCTCCTGCGGGACTTTCTGAAAAGCAAGGTCGCGGCGTATGACACGCAGCGGGATGTGCTGGCCGCCGACGGCACTTCCTACCTGTCGCGGCACCTGCACCTGGGGACCCTCGGCGTGCGCGCCGTGGTCGCCGCTGTCCGCCGTGCCGGGCAGGACAAGCCGCACGGCCCACGCTCGGAACGCGCCGAACACGCCCCGGAGCCGGGCCACAGCGGGTTCCTGACCGAAATCGCTTGGCACGACTTTTATTTGCACATCCTGCACCACTTCCCGCGCGTCGCCGAGGGCGCGTTCAAGCCGCAGTTCGACGCCCTGCGATGGGAGAACGACGAGGCGCTGTTCACGGCCTGGCGCACGGGCCGGACGGGCTACCCCATCGTGGATGCGGCCATGCGCCAGCTCAACGCCGAGGCGTGGATGCACAACCGGGGCCGGATGATCGTCGCCTCGTTTCTGACCAAGGACCTGCTGATTGACTGGCGCTGGGGCGAGCGGTATTTCATGCGGCAGCTTGTGGACGGCGACCAGGCGGCCAACAACGGCGGCTGGCAGTGGGCGGCGGGCACGGGGACCGACCCGCAGCCGTTCTTTCGCATCTTCAACCCGACGCTGCAAGGGAAGAAGTTCGACCCGGACGGGGCCTACGTCCGCCGCTGGGTCCCGGAACTGGCCCGTGTGCCGGACAGCGTCATTCACGAGCCGTGGCGTCTGTCCCCGGCGGAGCGTGAGGCGCTGGGCTGCGCCACCTACCCCGCCCCAGTCGTGGACCACGCCGAGCGACGCGCCCGCGCGCTGGCGATGTACGGGGCCGTGGAACGCAAATGAAACCCGGCATTTCTGCCGACAATACGCAGCGCAAGACAACACTCTGAGCGCGCTGGAAGAAGGAACGAACCATGGCTGACATCCCGCTGGACCTGCAAGAGATGCTGAAGCTGGCGAATGAACGAAAGGCGTCCGATCTGTTCATCAAGGAGGCGAGTCCGCCCGCGCTGCGCATCAGCGGGCGCATCTCCAAGCTGGACATGGCCCCGCTGACCGCCGACGATTGCCGCAGCCTCGCCTACAGCATCATGACGCACGAGCAGATCGGGCGCTTCGAACACCGGCACGAGCTGGACCTGGCGATCCAGATCGAGGGCGTCGCCCGCGTCCGCGTCAACGTCTACCAGCAGCGCGGCTCCATGGGCATGGTCCTGCGCCTGATTCCCTTGAAGATTCTGTCCCTCGAACAGCTCGGTATGCCGCCAGTCCTGTCCGAGCTGTGCAAGCAGCGGCAGGGTCTGGTCCTCGTCACCGGCCCGACGGGGTCCGGCAAGTCCACCACGCTGGCGGGCATGATTGACCTGATCAACAGCACACGCCGGGCCAACATCATCACCGTGGAGGACCCCATCGAGTTCGTCCACCCGGACAAGATGTGCATCGTCTCCCAGCGCGAGATTGGGCTGGACACGGACTCGTTCATGGACGCCCTGAAATATATGCTGCGGCAGAACCCGGACGTCATCCTGGTCGGCGAGATGCGCGACATCGAGACCATGAGCGTCGGCCTGTCCGCCGCCGAGACGGGTCACCTGGTGTTCTCCACGCTGCACACCAAGTCGGCGGCGGAGACCTTGGACCGCATCATCAATATGTTCCCGCCGCAGGACCGGGAGATGGTCTGCCTGCGCCTGGCCGGGGCGCTGAAGGGCATCATCTGTCAGAAGCTCGTCCCGCGCTCGGACGGCACGGGCCGCGTCGGCGCGATTGAAGTGATGATCGCCACCCCGACCATCATCAAGCTGATCGAAGAAGGCCGCGCCTCGGCCCTATACGGGGCCATCGCCGAGGGCAACTTCTGGGGTATGCAGACCTTGAACCAGTGCCTCATCAAGTACTTCAAGGCCGGCCTGATCTCCGAGGAGGAGGCCATCGCCAACGCCGGCAACATCACCGAGATGAAGCAGCTCGTCCGCCGTCCCTGACGCGGCTTTGAGGATATGGATAATGACCGTCTCCGAGCTTCTTCCCGCCTTGAGCGACCTGGACCGCACGGACAAACTGCGCGTCATGCAGCACCTCGCCACGGAATTGGTGGAGGATGAGGTTCAACTCATGACCGGGGCACAGTACCCTGTTTGGTCGCCGCATATGGCGTATGAGGCCGCTGACGTCCTGCTCGCAGCACTCGCCCAAAACTAGCCTGCTCATAGCGATAAAGTGGTTAGCCCGCCGCCCGTAGTCTAATACCAGGGAAAGAATGGCAGAATACGAGCAACCACCTGTTCCAGTAAGCGTCGTCTCACAACACCCGCCAACGTTCGGGTTGCGGGCACTGGCGAAGCTGACCGACCTGTTCATTATTAACATTCTGTCGAGCCTGTTGCTCGGCGTGTTTGCAGCTCTTGAGGCACTTGGTGTGTCCGGCACCAACCTTGCTCCGTGGCTCATCACGCCGTTTGTTCTGTTCTGCCTCCTGTATTTTGCCATCGGAACGAGCTACGGTCGGCAGACGCTTGGGTACCGGCTGGCGGGGCTGCGGGTGGTGCTGGCGCAGGAGGACGCGACCACAGCGGGCTTCTGGCGTTGCCTGGCACGCAGTGCGCTCAACTGGCTTTCCTATGGATTGGCCTGCTACGGCGTAGTCGGTCTCGCAGATTATGTGCCGGTTGCTGTCACCGCCTCCAAACGCGCCCTCCATGACATCCTCACAGGAACGCGCGTCATCGCCGTAGGTCGGCCTCGGTATCCTGCTCTCGCGGTATACACCGTCCTCCTCATCGTCACCCCGGTGGTGATAGTGTTCGGCATTATTCGCCCATTCATGTTGCAAGCGTTTTATATGCCCAGCCCCGCCATGGCTCCAACTCTTCCGGTGAACAGTCGCTTTCTGGTGAACAAGCTTTGCTATCGTATCCATGCACCTCAGAGGGGTGACATCGTTGAGTTTCTCGTGCCACCAGGGACCTCTGAATACCTGCCGTTCAGCCCCGGCACCGATTTCATCAAGCGCATCGTCGGCTTGCCCGGTGATCAGCTACGCATGGCAGGCGGCAAAGTCCTGATTTACGGCAAAGGCCCCCTGCCGGAGCCTTACATCAAAGAGGGGTACGCCTATGACTTGCCGCAGCGCGACAGCGCGGACGAGCAGGACGACTGGTTCGAGAAGCGCCGGTCAGCGCTTGTGCAGCACGACGGGGCGTGGTGGATTCGTGTGCCGCAGGGCGCGTACTTCGTCCTGGGTGACAACCGCAATGACAGCAACGACTCCCACATTTGGGGCTTTCTTCCGCGTAACTGCATTATCGGCAAAGCCACGCTTGAATTCGTTCCGCGAGTGAAGGACCTGTAAACGGCGGCAATATGACACGGATTAAAATCTGCGGGATCACCAATGGGCAGGACGCCGTGATGGCGGCGGAGGCGGGGGCGGACGCGCTGGGGTTTATCGGCGTTCCCGGCACGGTGCGCTATGTGCCGCCGGAAGTGTACCAGGAGATTTCCGAGGCGGTCCCGCTGTTCGTCAAGCGCGTGGTCGTTGTTCATAAGCCCGAAGACGCGGAGGAGTATCTGGCGGAGTATGTCCAGCATTACGCGGACACGACGGACAAGTCCCGGTTCCGGCGCGGGGCGCAATGGCGCATCCGAGCGTTTCGGATGCGGGACACAGCCTCGCTCATGGAACTCGCCGACTACGCCGACCCGGTGGGCGCGGTGCTGCTGGATGCGTACCACAAGGACCGACTGGGCGGCTCCGGGGAGACGTTTGATTGGGACCTCGCCCGGCAGGCGAAGAGGCTGACGGAACGGCCCGTGCTGCTTGCCGGGGGGCTGACGCCGGAGAACGTGCAGGACGCCTTGGACGCGGTACGGCCTTACGGCGTGGACGTGTCTTCGGGGGTAGAGGACCGGCCCGGCGTCAAGGACCCCGCCAAAGTCCGCGCCTTCATCCGGGCCGTCCGGAAGTGGGACTTGCGACAGGGCGGGTGAGGCGGGCCGATGAACGACCCGGCATTGACAGTACAAGCGCCCTCCGGGCGCGGGGATTGGGGGCGGAGGGTTGATCTTCCGTCCGAAGGACGGTTGTTCTACCCATGCTGGGTCGTTCATCGGCCCGAATATTCCCGCCTAATGCGCCTCGGCGGGCGGGGCCGCGCCCTTCTTGGCGCGGCGCAGGAGCAGGACTGCGGGCATGGCGACCAGGAAGGAGAGGCCCAGCAGGATGAAGGCGTTGTTGTAGGCCATCACCGACGCCTGCGCCTGGATGGTCCGGTCCAGGACGCCCAGGGCGGCGGCGTGGGCCTCGGTGGGGCCGTAGCCGGCGGACCCCCTCAGCGCCCCGGCGATGCCGGCCACACGGTCCTGGAACGTCGTGTCGCCGCTGGAGAGGCTGCTGACGATGTCGGCGCGGTGGTACTGGGTCATGTTCGTGATGTAGGTCGTCAGCACGGCGATGCCAAACGAGCCGCCCAGTTGCCGCATCAGGTTGTAGAGCGCCGAACCCTGCGCGATCTGCGCGCCCTTCAGCCCGGCGAACGCCACCGTTTGAATTGGGATGAACACCAGGCCCAAGCCGAGTCCGCGCCAGATCAGGCCGAACTGGGTGTCCGACAGGCCGCTCTGCGGGGTCAAGTGGCCCAGCGTCCACATGGCGTACATATAGATGCACATCCCCGCGACCATCAGCACACGCGGGTCGAAGCCGCGCTGTAGCACCCGCCCGCAGAAGATGACGGCCACGGCGGTGGCGATGCCGCCGGGGATCAGTGCGACGCCGGTGATGGTCGGCGTGAAGCCCAAAATGTTCTGCACGAACAGCGGGTAGATGAACGTGCCGCCGTACAGGCCGAAGCCCAAAACGAGGCCGAGCAGCACGGACGCCGACAGGCCCCGATCTTTGAGGACTCGCAAGTCCAGAATGGGAGCCTTGTTGCGCGGCGACAGCTCCCAGGCGACGAAGCCGACCAGGGAAACAGCCGCCAGCACAGCCAGGCGCGTGATCCAGGGGTCGCCGAACCAGTCGTACCGCTCCCCCTCCTCCAGCACATACTGCAAGGACCCCATGCCCGCCGCGAGCAGGACGATTCCCGCCGCGTCCACCGTGTTGACCCGCTTCTGAAATTTGGAGTCCTGCAAGTACAGGCCGACGAAGACCAGGGACATGATCGCCAGCGGGATGTGGATGAAGAAGATCGTGCGCCACGAGTAGTTGTCCGTGATGTAGCCGCCCAGGGCCGGCCCCAGCGTCGGCGTCACGATCAGGCCCAGGCCGAACAGCGACTGCACCATGGCGATCTGGTTGCGCGGGAAAATCTCCACGATGGTGCTTTGCGCCGTGGAGATCAAGGCCGCGCCGCCCGCGCCCTGGACGAGACGCCAGAAGACGATCTCCGGCAAAGAGTTCGAGAAGCCGCACATCAGGCGGGCGGTGTTGAAGATCAGGATGCTCGCCATCAGGTAGCGCTTGCGCCCGAAGCGCCCGGACAGCCAGGCGGTCATCGGCAGCACGATGACGTTGGACAGGATGTACCCCGTCGAGACCCAGGCGATCTCGTCCGTGGAGGCGCTCAGGTTGCCCGCCATCTGCGGCAGGGCGACGTTGACCACCGTGGTGTCCAGAATCTCCAGCGCCGCCGCCATGATGAGGCCGGTGAGAATCAGCCAGCGGTGCGAGGCCACCTCGGCGGTCGTGCCGGGCGTGGAGCCTTGCGGTCCCGGCGTCGCTGCGCTGTTGCCGGACGGGGTTCCGAGACGTTGTTCCGACGGCTCAGGCCGCCGCTGTGGGTCAAGCGTTCGCGTCGCCATTTGTCCGTTCCCATGGTCTCAGATCAGCCTCTGGAGCAGGCCGTGGAGCTGCGTGCGCTCGTCCGGCGTGAGCGGGGCCAGCACGGCGTCGTTGGTGCGCCGGGCCATCTCCAGGCCGTGTGTTCGTGTCTCTTTCCCCGTTTCGGTCAGGCTGACACAGTGCGCCCGCCGGTCGCGCGGGTCCCGACGCCGCGTGACATAGCCGAGGGCCTCCAGGTCATCCAGGAGCAGGACGATGGTGTTGCGGTCAATGCCCAGGCGCTCGCCGATCTCCACCTGCGACAAGGGTTCCGTCTCGCCGAGCAGGGCCAGCACCCGGAACTGCCGCGAGCGGACGCCCACCGGCTCCATTAGCCCATCGAAATGCTCCTGGCAGCGCTGGGCGGCCCGGTTCAGCAGGTAGCCCGTCCAGACGGCAAGGCTGGCGGGCGCGGGTGGTCTCTTCGGTTGCGTCGGGTCAAGGGAAGGCGGCACGGTGTCAACTCAGCCTTTCTCAATCATCAGTAGCGCGTATCATCATTGTACCTGATGATATAACAAAGACAAACACGTTTCAGTTTCCACCCGGCTGGCTATCTCAATGGGGATGAAGAACGAGGAAGGATGACACACCAATGCCGGTGACGACCGTGTTTGACCGCCACCCCGCGAACCCGTTGCTGCTGCCGCGCGACGCGCCCGTTCCCTGTAAGTCCATCTGTAACCCCGCCGCCGTCCTCATGGACGGCGAGACTCTGCTCCTGGCGCGGATCATTGACGAGCGGGACGTGTCTCACCTGTGGGTCGCGCGTTCGCGCAACGGCGTGGACGGCTGGAGATTCGACGCGCAGCCGCTGCTGACGCCGCCCCCGGTGGAGGCCGATTGGTTCGACACCCTGGGCTGCGAGGACCCGCGCCTGACCTATGTGCCGGAGTGGGATATCTACACGGTCACCTACGTCGGCTACTCCCCGTTCGGGGCCGGCGTCTGCCTGGCAACCACGGCTCGGTTCGGGACGGCGCAGCGGCACGGCATCATCATCCCGCCCTACGACAAAGATGCCGTGCTGTTCCCGCGCCGGTTCAACGGCCGCTTCCTGCTGCTGCACCGCCCGACGATCAACGGCCTGGAGAACATCTGGCTGATGGAGAGCGGAGACCTGCTGCACTGGGGCCGCCCGGTCTGCGTGATGCAGAAGGGGGCTGAGGGGTGGGACAGCGGCAAGATCGGCTCCGGCCCGCCGCCCATCGAGACGCCGGAGGGCTGGCTGCTGATCTTCCACGGGGCGGAGAACACGCCGCAAGGCTGGGTCTACAAGGCGGGCCTGGCGCTGCTGGACTTGGAAGACCCGACTAAAGTGCTGGCCCGAACGACGATGCCCGTGTTCGAGCCGGAAACGTCCTATGAACGCGGCGGCGTCAAACCGGGCATCGTGTTCCCCACCGGCCTGATCCAGCGCGGCGACGAGGTGTGGATGTATTATGGAGCGGCGGATGTCGGGATCGCCTTGGCGACCACCACCGTCGGGCGGCTGTTGGACGCCGTTCGCGCTGACGGGTGAGCCGGAGACTGGGCGAGCATCGGGGCGGACAGGCTGGAAGAAGGCAGCGAGTTCGCGCCCTGGGTGGCAATACCGTACAGCCCGGCGGACCATATCCCAAGTAGCAGGGTGGCGACGGCGGAGACCCACAGGGCGACGTTCGCGCCCGGCGAGAAGGTCCAAACGTCGGTGGGATACGGCATATGTTCCTTCAGCGAGGGCAGGAAGAACATCCGCACGATCACGCGCAGGTAGTAGAACACGCCGATGACGCTGACGACCAGGCCGATGGCGGCCAGGGCGTACAGGTGGGCGTGGATGGCGGCCAGGAATAGGAAGAACTTGCCGATGAACCCGACCGTCGGCGGCAGGCCGCCGAGCGACAGCATGAACAGCGCCATCATGCCCGCTGCCAGCGGCTGACGCTGGGCCAGGCCCTGCAAGTCGTCCATCGTCACCGGCTCGTCGCCACGCCGTGCCAGCAGAATCAGAACCCCGAACGCGCCCAGATTCATGAACGTGTAGGCCAGCACATAGAACAGCACGGCGGCGCGGCCTTCGGGATTCTGCGCCAGCAGGCCGACCAGGATGTAACCCGCGTGGGCGATGCTGGAATAGGCCAGCATCCGCTTGATGTTGGTCTGCACGACCGCGAAGACGTTACCGACCACCATGGTCAAGATCGCCAGCCCCCACAGCACCACGATGAAGCCGCCATAGACACTGGGGTAGGTGTGCGAGAGCGGCAGCAAAGCGGCCAACACCCGGATGAGCGCCGCGAACGCGCCCGCCTTGGCCCCGGCGGACATGAACGCCGTCACCGAGGTCGGCGCACCTTCATACACGTCCGGCGTCCACGAATGGAACGGCACGATGGCGGCCTTGAAGCCCAGCCCGACGATCAGCAGGGCAAATCCCGTCACGGTGTAGGGCGAGGCTAAGGCGAACGGAGACGCGCCCGCCGCCGTGATCGGCAGCTGGAGCAGCAGGTCCAGCCGCGTGGTCCCCGCGCCGCCGTAGATCAGGGCGATGCCGTACAGGAAGAAGCCGGACGAAAAGGCTCCGAGCAGGAAATACTTCATCGCCGCCTCTTCCGACCGCGCCTCCGTGCGGGCGAAGCCGGACAGGACGTACAGCGCGATGGACAGAATCTCCAGGCCGATGAAGATGGTGATCAGCTCCCGGCTGCATGCCATCAGCATCGCGCCTGAGGTGGAAAACAGCAGCAAGGCGTAGTACTCGCCGTAGTTGATGCCCTTCTGCTGGATGTACTTCTCGGACAGCGCGATGGACAGCGCGACGACGACGATCAAGATCAACTGGAACAGCAGGGCGAAGTCATCGGCGACCAGCGTTCCCCCAAAGCCGGTGATGCCCCGGCCCCACAAGCCCCACGGCCCGTAGCAGCCAACAACGATCAGCAGCAGGCCGATGAGCGAGAGGGCGACGAGCGGGCTTTTTCGGTCGCGCGGCAGGAACAGGTCCGCCATCAGGACGGCCATGCCGAGGATCATCACCCACAGCATCGGCGCGATGGACAGATAATCGTTGATCGAGAACGAGGGCATGATGGGTGTTGGCATTTAACGTGCGCCTTTGGGCTGGGAAGCAACGGTCAGCAAAGTCGGGTTCGTGTGCGTCTGGGCCAGTACCGGCTGCGCGAACGGGCTTTGGTACGTCAACTGTGTCTGCGCCATGACCGTGTTGACGGACGGGTTGAGCAGGTTCAAAGCGGGCGTGGCAGCGACGCCGAGGACGAAGATCAAGATCACCAGCGGCACCAGCGCCCACTTCTCGCCGCGCGTCCAGTCCGGCAGCGTCTTGTTCTCCGTGTGCGTGATCTCGCCGTGGAAGACGCGCTGGAACATCCAGAGCATATAGACCACGGACCAGATCGCCGCCGTGGTGGCGAAGCCTGCCGCCCAGGGGTGCGTCTGGAACGCGCCCAGCAGCATCAGGAACTCGCCCGTGAACCCGGAGGTCAGCGGCAGGGCGACCGACGACAGCGTGGCAATCAAGAAGACGACGGTGAAGGCAGGCATGACGCCCATCAGGCCGCCGTAGTCGGCGATCTTGTAGGAGCCGCGCCGGGCGTACAGACCGGCCAGCAGGATGAACAGCGCGCCCGTGGTGATCGTGTGGCTGACCATCTGGATCACCGCGCCGCTGAGGCTGATGCTCGTCAGACCGAAGATCGCCAGCATGATGACACCGATGTGCGAGACGGACGAATAAGCGATCAGGCGCTTCAAATCCGTCTGCATGGCGGCCACCAGGGCGGCGTAGATGACACCGATCACGGACAGGGTGACAATGACCGGCGCGGCCTCCTGCACGGCGTGAGGGAACAGCGGCAGGCAGAACCGGATGAAGCCGTACAGGCCCATCTTGAGCGCCACCAGCATGATGGTCCCGCCGGTCGGCGCTTCGGCATACGCATCCGGCACCCAGGTGTGAAACGGCCACATCGGGGCCTTGATGGCGAACGCCAGGAAGAAGCCCAAAAAGAGCAGCATCTCCGTCGGCCCGTGGAAGAAGATCGTCGGGTGCGGCCCGGTAATCATCGCCTGCAGCGCAGGGAAGTCAAATGTGACTTGTCCCGAAGCGAAATACAGGTAGATGATGGAGACCAGCATCACCATGGAGCCGACCATCGTGTACAGGAAGAACTTGATGGTGGCGTACACCCGGTTCGGCCCGCCCCAGATGCCCATGATGAAGTACATAGGGATGAGCATCCCCTCCCAGAACACATAGTATAGCACCAGGTTCAGGGACAGGAAGACGCCCAGTACGGCGGTCTCCATCAGCAGGGTCCAGACGTAGAACGCCTTGGTCTTGTCCGTGATCTCGCGGAAGGAGACGCCGACGACGAACGGCCAGATGCCGGTCGTCATCAGCACCAGCAGCAGCGAGATGCCGTCCAGGCCGACAAAGTAGTTGATGTGCAGCGGCGTGATCCAGTTCGGCAGGAAATCCACCAACTGGAACTGATGCGCCGTGTCGCCGGGGTGATAGTTGAGCCAGACGACGACGGACAGGGCCAGCGCCGCCAGCGTCCCGACAAAGGCCAGGGTCTGGATGCCCCGCGTGTTCTCCTTGGGCAAGGCGGCGATGACCGCCGCGAACAGGGCCGGCAGGAAGATCAGCAGCGTCAGGATCGGAAAGCCGAGGATGTTGTTCTGCATGGGTTCTTGGAGTTACCAGTTCAGGGAGCGCCCGACGACGATGCCCAGGATGATGACGATGCCGCCGACAATCGAGAAGGCGTAGGAACGGACGTACCCGTTCTGCCAGACCTTCAGGGCGCTGCCCGTCTCGCGGACGGAATCCCCCACCCCGTTGACGATGCCATCTACGCCATGAAGATCAAATGACTTCCAGAGCCAGTCCGAGAACTGCTTGCCGAGGTGGACGAACCAGTAGTTGTAGGCTTCATCCACGAAGTACTTGTTGTAGATGACGCGCGGCAGGAACTCGTTGCGCTGCGCGGGTGATAAAACCAGCCCATCCTTCGCGTTCCGGTAGCGGAACACGCAGGCGAGAATGACCAGCACAATCACCGCGAGAATGCCCCAGCCGAGGTACTGCTCCATGTGCGGGTCGCCGAGATAAGCGGGCGCGTAGCCGGGCGTCGTGACGGATGGGGCCAGGAAGGCGGAGAAGCGCTCGAAGTTCAGCAGCGGCAGGGCCGGCCAGCAGGCGACGAACGACAGCAGGGCCAGGATGCCGATGGGGACGATCATGGACAGACTCGACTCCGGGGCCTGCCGGGCGGCGTCCGTGCGCGGCGTCCCGAAGAACGTCTTCATCACCAGACGGAACATATAGAACGCCGTGATCAGCGCCGTCACAGCGCCGACGCCCCAGAACACCCATCCCGTCGTGACATTGATGGTCTGCCCGGCAACGAACGTCCGCCACAATATCTCATCTTTGCTATAGTAACCGGCGAAGGGCCAGATACCGGAGATGGCGAGCGTGGCCGCGATCATGCTGACGGCGGTGACGGGGATGCGCCGGAACAGGCCGCCCATGTTGCGCATATCCTGCGGGTCGTGCGGGTCCGGGCCGGTGATGGCCCCGCCCGCCGTATCCGCGCTATCGCCGTGTTCGGCGTGGGCCGGGTCTTCCTCGTGCGACTGCCCGTGCGCGTGCAGGCCGTGTTCCATGGCGTGAATGACCGAGCCGGAACCCAAAAAGAGACACGCCTTGAAGAAGGCGTGGGTCATCACATGGTACATCCCCGCCGCGAACGCGCCCGCGCCGCAGGCGGCGAACATATAGCCGAGCTGGGACACGGTGGAATAAGCCAACACCCGCTTGATGTCGTTCTGCATCAGGCCGATGGTCGCCGCGAACAAGGCCGTGGCGATGCCGGTGACGGCCACCGTGACCATGGCCGTCTCGGACAACTGGAACAGGACGTGTGTGCGGGAGATCAGATAGACGCCCGCCGTGACCATCGTGGCCGCGTGGATCAGCGCCGAGACCGGCGTGGGGCCTTCCATCGCGTCCGGCAGCCAGGTGTAGAGGGGTATCTGCGCCGATTTGCCCGTGCAGCCCAGAAACAGCATCAGCATGATGGTCGTGATAATGGTCGGTGTCGCCAGGGACAGCACGGAAATATTTTGCAGGATGCCGGGGACCTGGGCCGTGCCTTGCAGGAAGTCCAGTGTCCCGAAGTAGTGGAACAGCAGGAACATCCCGATCAACACGCCCACGTCGCCGATTCGGTTGACGATGAAGGCTTTCTTGGCCGCGTCCCCCGCCGACTTCTTCTCAAAGAAGTAGCCGATCAGCAGGTAGGAGCAGAGGCCGACGCCCTCCCAGCCGACGAACAGCAGCAGCAGGTTGTTGGACATGACCAGCAGCAGCATGAAGAAGACGAACAGGTTCAGGTACGCGAAAAAGCGCGAGTAGCCTTTGTCCGCCGCCATGTAGCCGGTCGAGTACAGATGAATCAGCCCGCCGACGCCGGTGATGATGAGCATCATCAGCACGGAGAGCGGGTCAATCAGCAGCTCGAAGTTGATCTTGAGGCTGTGAATGCCCGAAGGATCGGTCGGAACCGTCATCCAAGACAGGCCGGGGACGATGATCTGCTTGGACCCGTCCGGCATCCCGCTCACCTGCGCGAACAGATAGCAGGCGATGCCGAAGGAGAGAAAGACCATCAGCGTGGCGAACCCACCGGCGATGGCCTTGGGGATGCGCCCGCCCATCAGCCCATTGTTCACGAAACCGTTGAACAGGAAGCCGAGCAGCGGCAGCAGCGGGATCAGCCAGGCGATGGACAAGTTCGAGTCAATGTACGGCATGGATGCTCCGAGCCTCAGCCCTTCATCAGATCAATCTCGTCCACGTTGATGGACGTGCGGTTGCGAAAAATGGATACGAGTATCCCCAGGCCGACCGAGACCTCGGCGGCGGCGACGGCCAGGACGAAGATGACCATCATCTGCCCGCCGATGTCCTGGTGGTAGCGCGAGAAGGCCACGAACGTCAGGTTGACGGCGTTAAGCATCAGCTCCACGCACATAAAGATGACAATAGGGTTGCGCTTGACCAGGACGCCGACGACGCCGATGGTGAACAGCGCGGCGCTCAGGATCAGGTAGTAGTTCAGCGGGATGCTTGGGGTCATGGCTCAGACTCGCTTTTTCGCCAGCATGATCGCGCCGATGGCGGCGACCAGCAGCAGGATGGACACGGCCTCGAACGGGAACAGCCACACGGGCTGGAACAGCCCCTTGCCGATCTCCAAGGCTCCGTACAGTTGGGGCGGCAGCAGGGTGGTCTTCGCGGGCAATGCCGTGATGACGCTGGCGAGCAGGGCGACGACGACCGCGCCGAGCAGCGGCGCGACCCATTTCTGCGCCCGCAGCCGGTCCACGGTCCGCTCCGGCGTCCCCAGATTCAGCAGCATGATAACGAACACGAACAGCACCATGATGGCCCCGGCGTAGACGATGATCTGCACGGCGGCCAAAAACGTCGCGTGCAGCGCCACGAAGAGCAGGGCGACACTGAACAGCACCAGCACCAGGTACAGCGAGGAGCGCACCGGATTGTCGGTGACGATCATGGCGATGGCGCAGACGATGGACAGCGCCGCCAGGACCGCGAAAAATACGAGTTGTCCGTTCATAGGTGTCTCACGGCTTGGTCGGGTCGGCGACCAGCATCATCTCCTTGGTGTAGATGGTGTCGGCGCGGTTGTCCTCGGCCAGCTCGCAGATGTCCTTGAGCTGGACGGCCTGGGTCGGGCAGGCTTCTTCGCAATAGCCGCAGAAGATGCAGCGCAGCATATTGATCTCGTAGGTGTGCGCGTAGCGCTCACCGGGCGAGCGGCGCTGCTCGTCCGTGTTTTCCGCCGCAACCACCAAGATCGCGTTGGCCGGGCAGGCCCCGGCGCACAGGGAGCAGCCGATGCACTTCTCCAGGCCGTTCTCGTAGCGGTTGAGGACATGCCGCCAGCGGGCGCGTTGCGGCATCGGGCGGCGCACTTCCGGGTACTGGATCGTGACGCGGGGCACGTGCGACGCGCCCTGCGTGATCGCCATCCCCTTGAAGGGGGCGGCGGCTTCCTGTGCTAATGTCTTGATGTCATCCCAGAGGGCCATAATGGTTCAGTCTTTCTAAAGCCTTGTGAGGAACCCCTCCGGCACGGCTTGCCGTGCCGGAGGGGGTTCCTACGCCCCGCCCCTGCCGACCAGTTCGGCGTCTACGGCATCCGCGCCGCGTTCCGTCTCCGGGCTGCGGACGCCGCCGATGTGGGCGTCGGGCGGCAAGGTCTGCGCGCCGTAGCCGCTGTGTTCGGCCACGTCCCGGAACGGCTGGGCCGCCGTGTGCAGCAAAATACCCTCCCGGCGGCGCGAGTTGTTGATGAAGAGCTTGACGCGCGAGTTGGAGGCAAAGGCCATGACGACCAGGCCGAAGCCGACCAGCCAACTGGCGGCCCCGATGAGCCACCCAAACGTCAGCGCGACGGCGCACATCAGGATGTTGAGCAGCGAGACGGGCAACAGGCCCTGCCAGCCGAACTTCATCAGCATGTCATAGCGCAGGCGCGGCATGGTCGCGCGCATCCAGATGAAGAAGTACAGCCACAGGACGATCTTGAACAGCAGCCAGAACGGCGGCAGCAGGGCGGCGACGACGGCTCCGAGGGCGGCCAGGCCGTGCGCGGCCAGCAGGCCCCCGAGATAATCGCCGTCCAGAAGCCGGATCGGCCCGTGGTAGCCGCCCCAGAACAGCGTCGTGTTGATGGCGCTGACCACGACCATGTTGGCGTACTCGCCCAGAAAGAACGTGGCGAACTTCATGGACGTGTATTCGGTGTGATACCCGGCCACCAACTCCGTCTCGGCTTCCGGCAGGTCGAACGGTGCGCGGTTGGTCTCCGCCAGCATGGAGACCGTGTAGATCAGCATCGCCAGCGCGCCGATGGGCGCGAACTTGAACACGTTCCACTCCGGCAGGCCCAGCCAATCCGGCAGACTGAAGTGAAAGAGGCCGAAGTTGAAGTAGGTGTTGTAGCCTTCCTTCGCCACGATGGTCTGCAAGTCCAGGCTGCCGCTCATCAGCACCACGGTGATGATCGCCAGGCCCATGCCCAGCTCATAGGAGATCAACTGGGCTGACGAGCGCAGGCCGCCGAGCAGCGAATACTTGTTGTTGGACGACCATCCCGCCAGCACGACGCCGTAGACGCCCAGCGACGCCCAGGCCAGAATATACAGGACGCCGACGTTGACGCCCGGCGCGGCCGCGCCCCAAACGGAACTCGGTCCCCAGGGGATGACGCCGCCCGTGACCAGCGCGGGAATCAGAAACAAGATCGGCGCGAGGACGAACAGCGTCTTGTCCACGTTCGCCGGGTTCATGTCCTCTTTAAACAGCAGCTTGACGCCGTCCGCGATGGTTTGGAGCAGCCCAAACGGGCCGACGCGGTTCGGCCCCTGCCGCTGCTGCATCCAGCCCAGCAGACGCCGCTCGTACCACACCAAGCCCGGCACACCGAGCAGGATGATCAGCACGGGAATCAGCGCCCGCAGGACCACTTGCAGCGCCGTGACGCCAAAGTAATGCCCCGGCCCCCACGGATAGTCCGCGTTCGGCGCGACGTTGAAAAAGTAGTGACAGAATGCGTTAAAGCTCATGGTGTTTGTCTGGTCCCCCCAGAATTGGGGGCTAGGGGGCCGTCACGCGCGCGATCTCGCGGGCGATGTCGCGGGGCGAAAAGTACGGCGCGGGCTTGCCGAGCCGTGTCATCATCTCGGCGACGATCTGCCAGTCCGCCTTGCTCTTGCCGCGCGGCTGCACGGCGCGCTTGAAGGTCTGCACGCGGCCCTCAATGTTGGTGAACGAGCCGTCCTTCTCGATGAACGAGCAGGCCGGGAAGAACACGTCGGCGCGCTGCGCCGTCTCCGTCACGAACAGGTCTTGGACGATCAGGAACGGCACGGTATCTAGGGCGCGCTTGGCGAGGTCCGTGTCCGGGAAGTCCTTGATGGGGTCGCTGCCCATCACATAGAGCGCCTTAATAGACCCGTCCACGCAGCCCTCCAAAATCCCGCGCGTGTCCAGGCCCGGCTCGGCGGGGATGGGGCCGCCCCACAGGGTCTCGAACTTAGGACGCGCGCCGTTGGAGACGGCCTGCATCGCCGGCAGGCGGTCCGGCAGGACGCCCATCGTGATCGCGCCCCAGGAGTTGGCATCCGGCAGCAACAGGTTCATCTTCGCGCCCGACGCCGCGCAGGCGGCGTTCAGGAAGGCGATGTCGGCGGCGGGCAGCCCGTACCACGCCAGCACCACGGTCTCCGGCCCGGCGGCGATGGCCTCGGCCACGGCCTTTGAGCGCACGTCGTCGTCGCGGAAGTACTTGGCCCCGTTCTTGGAGATGGCCTTGTAGACGCGCAGCCACAGCACGGGCAGATCATCGTCAATCTCCGTGCCGACGGCGACGATGCGCTTGGCCTGGCCGACCTCGGCGATACTGCTCTGCATCGGCTGGATCGGGAACGGGAACATCCGGTGGTCCAGGTGGTTGGTGCCCAGGACGCCGCGCAGAAGACGCTGGAACAGGTACAGGTCCTCGTTGGAGGCGCGCGAGGAGCCGATGCCCGCGATCTGCTTGGCCGGGGTCGCCTTCAAGGCCGCCGCCGCCGCGCCGTAGACGTCGTCCCAGCCGGTGATGACCAGCTCATCGCCCTGGCGGATCAGCGGGTTCTTGGCCCGGTCCGTGCTGTTGACGAAATACTGCTCGAACTTGCCCCGGTCGCAGGTCCATTCCTCGTTGACATCTTCATTCAGCCTGCCGTTGACGCGCATCAACTCGCCGTTGCGCGTCTGCACGACCACCGAGCAGCCGACGCCGCACAGGGAGCAGACCGAGTCCTGCGACTGGAACTCCCAGGGCCGGGCGGCGAACCGATAGGTGCGCGAGGTCAGCGCGCCGACCGGGCACAGCTCGATGGTGTTGCCGCTGAACTTGGACTTGAAGCCTTCGGGGGAGAACGGCGAGATGATGGAGGCGTTGCCCCGGTTCTCAATGGCAAGTTCACCATCCCCCGAAATTTCTTCGGTGAACCGAGTGCAGCGCGCGCACTGGATGCAGCGCTCCCTGTCCAGCACCACATAATCGGAGATCGGCACGGCCTTCGGGAAGTGCCGCTTCTCATCAATGAAGCGCGTCACGCCCGGCCCGTACTGGAAGGTCATGTTCTGCAAGGGGCACTCGCCGCCCCGGTCACAGATCGGGCAGTCCAGCGGGTGGTTGATCAGCAGGAACTCCAAAATGCCGTTCTGCGCCTGCTTCACTTCGGGCGAGAGCGTGTCCACGACCATGCCTTCCGCCACGGGCACGGTACAGGCGGTCTGAATCTTGTTCATCTTCTCGATGCGCACCAGGCACATCCGGCAGGCCCCGGCGGGCTTCAGGCGCGGGTGGTGGCAGAAGTACGGCACGTCCGCCCCCGCCGCGAAGGCCGCCGTGATGACCAGCGTTCCCTTCGGCACGGACACAGGCCGCCCGTCAATGCTCAGATTGACCATCTCCACCGGAGGCTTTTCCTGCGTACTGCCCTGCGCCGGGGCGATGGTTGCGTTCGGTGTCTCAGCCATGCGTGTTTCTTTTCCAATACTTATCTAAGCGGGAACGGCGGCGTCTCTTGCAATCAAGACCGCGCGCTGAAGCACCGCCAGCAACTGCTCACACTCTGCCGGACGCAGGAAGACCGCGATGTCGCCATCCTCTTCCAGTGAGAGCGTCAAGCCTACCTCATCTTCGCCCGCGCGAACGAGCGCGAACCCCGGCGACCGCGACTCAACATCCACGAAATTGATCATCTCCAATTGCTGCAACATTTTTCGGCACCTCACCAATTCGGAAATGGATCACCCGGCAGATATCGCTTGTGGCTCTTGGTCGGTGTGTCCAAGTGCCAGTGCGGCCCTCGATGGGAAGCAGGCGCACCGGCATCATAAGGATGTTGCTCGTACACGATCTTGATTTTGTCTGATGGCCGCCACACGACCTTGCTGCGCCCTGGTGTCTGTGCGTGGTCGGCAACGCGCTCACCTTCAAAGCCCAACAGAACGTCCATTTCGATGGGCGTGTTGGGAAACGTCCCTGACATCGGCAGCCCCCGTCATCCGTAACGGTTCGTTTTCGCAAAGTCTATTCGTGGGCGGCTCCGGCCAGTTCGCGGCCGGCCATCTCAAACTCGCCCCATCCATTGCGTTCTACGAAGACGCCGCAGGGGCCGCCGTCCGGCGCGTCTTCGATCTCGAATGCCGTGCCGTCCATCTTCAGCACTGGCTGGTCGAACTTGGTCAACTGCTCGCACTTGGCTTCGACGTAGTGCCCGATGAGCGAACGCCGGAACCGATCTCCTGTCGTGTTCGGGTAGCTGCCGTGAACCAGCGAACCGTTGAAGAACAGAACATCACCGGCGTCCATGACGACCGGCACGGCCTCCACGGCGGGCGGCAGGGGCACGGTCACGTCGGTGAAGCTCACCGCCGTGTCCGCCGCCGTGGTGCAGAGGATCGGCCACCGGTGGCTGCCTGGGACGACCCGCATACAGCCGTTGGCCTCATCGCACGGGTCCAGCGCCAGCCAGGCCGCCATGCACGTCCCCGGCGCGGCCTTCAGGTAGAAGTTGTCCTGGTGGAGCGCCTGCCCGCGCGCCCCGGCGGGCTTGAAATAGAGCATGGTCTGCACGGCCAGCGGGTCATCTTCCAGAAACGTGTGCAGGCACTCGGCCAAGCGCGGGTCCAGCAGCCAGTTTCGACTGAAATCGTCCCAGCGGTGCATATGGATCATGCGCGGGTAGCGAGTCAGCGGGTCGCCCGTCTGAGCCGTCTGCGCGGCCATGTCGCCGGGCTTGGCCCCCTCTTCGCGCAGGCGCATGAAGTGGTCGCGGTAGCGGGCCGTCTCCTCGTCGGAGAACAAGCCACGAACCACCACATAGCCGTTGGCCTCAAAGAACGCCTTCTGCGCGGTCAGGTTCATTGGTCACCTACACAGCCGCCATCTGGAGCGGGGCGAGGCTGCGCCTGCCGGAGAGGCTGCTGCGGCACAGCGCCTCGTACTCGTGACGGAAGTACTTCATCGCGCCCTGGATGGGCCACGCGGCGGCGTCGCCAAGCGGGCAGAACGAGCGGCCCTCGATGTTGTTGCAGATGTCCATCAGGATATCCACGTCTTCGGGACGCCCCCCACCGGCCATGATACGGTCATGGATTTTCACCAGCCAGGTCGTCCCCTCGCGGCAGGGCGTACACTTGCCGCAGCTCTCGTGGGCGTAGAAGTGGGACAGCCGGGCCATCAGCGCCGGGACACTGACCGTCTCATCAAACACCATCAAGCCGCCGGAGCCGAGCAGCGAACCGGCTTTCGCCAGTGCCTCGTAGTCGTAGGGCGTGTCCAAAGCATCTTCAATCAGCAGCTTGACCGACGAGCCGCCGGGGATCATGAACTTGAATTTCTTGTCGTCGTGCAGCATCCCGCCGCCGAGTTCATCAATGATCTGCCGGATCGGCGTCCCCAGGTTGATCTCGTAGTTGCCGGGGCGCTTGACGTGACCGCTGAGCGTGACCAGCTTGGTCCCCCGGCTGGCCGGACCCTGGCCGGGCGTCCCCGTGCCGACCTCGGCGTACTTGGCACCGCCGACGTTGATGATCGGCACGGCGGCGGCGATGGTCTCGACGTTGTTGACGATGGTGGGCGACTGCCAGACCCCGCTGATGACGGGCAGGGGCGCGGCGGGCGGCTTGTGCCGGGGCATCCCGCGCTCACCCATCAGCGACGACATCAGCGCCGTCTCCTCGCCGCACTCATACGAACCCGCGCCCATATGGACGTACAAGTCGCAGTCGAAGCCGCTGCCGAGGATGTTCTTGCCCAGGAAGCCCTTCTTGTAGCACTGCTGGATGGCCTTCTCGATCTGCTTGGCGGGCTCCATGTACTCGCCCCGGATATAAATGTATCCGGCCTTCGCCCGGATGGCGAAACACGCGATGATGCAGCCCTCCACCAGCAGGTGGGGCGTCTTGTTCATCAGCTCGCGGTCTTTGGCCGTGCCCGGCTCGCCCTCGTCCGCGTTGACCACTAGGTAGTGCGGCTGGTCCCAGTTCTTGGGGATGCCGTTCCACTTGATGAACGTCGGGAAGCCCGCGCCGCCGCGCCCGCGCAGCCCCGACAGCTTGATCTCGTTGATGATGGCATCCTGCTCCATCGTCAGCGCCTTCTTGAGCGCCGTGTACCCCTCGTACTTCATGTACGTGTCAATGTCGTCATAGCCGGGCACATCGCGGTACTTGAACAGGTACTGCGGCTGACCCTCAATGAAGCGTGGTGCTTGCTGTGTGCTTGGCATTTTTCGTGTTTTCTAAGCGTTCATGCGATTTGCTTGAGTTCCATATCAGGCTCAAGCAAAATGGGATCGTGTTGAAGTTGGCTGGCAATTCGTTCTGTGCGAATGTGATTTTGTTCTATCAGGTTCGCTAACCGCAACACTGTCTTTCGCATCAGTTCATAGTGGACCGAGTCCGTATATAACTTCGGCGTCAGGCGCGGGGAAATCAGTCTTTTCAAGGGCAGATACTGCGGATGCTGCTCGAAAAAGTCACGGGCCAAGTCTTGTTTGAGCTGTTGCGTTCGTTCCGGCGTCCACCGTGAAGACTTCCGATCCCAGCTACAATAACCTGCGATAGTGGACTGGTACATATCCAGATCCGGGTTCAATCCACTCCATCTTTTCTTCGTTATCCGTCGCAGAGTCTCAAGATCGCCGTACGGAAAAGGGTGCAAACACTGATCATACAGGCAGTTCACTTCCTCACCCAATTGTTCAACAGTCTCCATAAGTCAGGATCACCGTCTACTTTTGCCGAAGGAAAGGGCTTTGCCCTCTGCTGTCAGAATCAGATACTTACCAATTTTGGCGTAGCGCGTCTTTTCACCTTCCAGATGCGTTCGTTGCGCGCCTCTCAGATTCTGCCCGAAAGCCTGAGCCTTTCTCAAATACTGCCATACGTCACTTGCGCCCACTTCCGAACCGTGTTCGTGGAAGTGCCAGTCGGCGCTTTCCCGTGGCGTATCAAAACTCCCCTTGTCCCATCCTTCGAGCAGCCGCTTGTTCAGCCAAATCGTCCATAGAAACCTCCTGTCTCTATGGTGGTGCCGTCTTATTTTTAGGATTTACCGTGCATTATTTTTTTGCCAGTTCTTCCAAAATCTGGTCGGCCTTGGCGAAGTCAATGTCTTCGTAGTACACGTCGCCGACCATCATGCAGGGGGCGTTGGCGCAGGCCCCCAGGCACTCGGCCCCGTTCAGGGTGAACTTCTTGTCCGGCGTGGTCTCGCCCTTGCCGATGCCGAGGCGCTCGCCCATGTGGTCAATCAACTGATCGGCCCCGCGCGCCATGCAGACGATGTTGTGGCAGACCTCCAGGTGGTAGTCACCGAGCGGGGCCTTGTTGAACATCGTGTAGAAGGTGGCGACGCCCTCCACATAGGCTGGGGCCAGTTCCAAATAGGCGGCCACGTCGCGCATGGCCTCGCGCGGCAACCACCCGCCGTTCTCGGACTGCATCAGCCACAGGGACGGAATCAGCGCCGCCTTCTTGGTCGGGTACTTCGTGAGCAGGGCGTCAATCTGTGTTTTGGCGTTTTCGGTAAGCATAGGCGTCAGCGATCAATGTCCCCCAGCACGATGTCTACGGAGCCGATGATGGCGACGACATCGGCAATCATCCGGCCCTCGGCCATCTTGGGCAGGGCCTGCAAGTTGTTGAACGACGGGCCTTTGATCTTCACGCGATAGGGCTTGTTGCCACCGTCGCTGTAAATGTAATAGCCCTTCTCGCCGCGCGCGCTCTCGACCACGCCATACGCCTCGCCGATGGGCGGGTGATAGCCCTCGGTGAAGAGTTTGAAGTGGTGGATCAGGGACTCCATCGAGGTGTCCAGCTCGGCGCGGGGCGGCGGGGCGACCTTGCGGTCCGAGGTCATCACCGGCCCGCCGGGCACATCTTTGAGGGCCTGGACAAGAATGCGGTGTGTCTGGTGCAGTTCGGCCATGCGGCACAGGAACCGGTCATACACGTCGCCGTTCTTGCCGACGGGGATATCAAATTCGAACTGATCGTAGCCGCAGTACGGGTTCGCCTTGCGGATGTCCCAGGCGACGCCGGAGCCGCGCAGCGACGGCCCGCTCAGGCCCCAGGCGACGGCGTCCTCGGCGGAGATCACGCCCACGCCCGACAGGCGCTCCACCCAGATCGGGTTCTTGGTCACCAGGCGGTTGTATTCGTCGAGGTGCGCGGGGAATCGGGACACGAACTTCTCGACCTTGTGCAGCCAGCCTTCGGGCACGTCGCCGCGCAGGCCGCCGGGGCAGATCCAGGAGGTCATCATGCGGACCCCGGAGAGCATCTCTTTCAAGTCCAAAATGCTGTCGCGCTCGCGCCAGCAGTAGAAGAACAGGGTCATCGCGCCGATGTCCAGCGCGTGCGTCCCCAACCACAGCAGGTGTGAGGCGATGCGCTCCAGCTCGTTCAGGATCAGGCGCAGACGCTGGGCGCGGGGCGGGACCTCGATGTCCATCAGCTTCTCGACGGCCAGCGAGTACGCCAGGTTATTCATCAGGTTCGAAAGGTAATCCTCGCGGTCGGTGAGCGTGAGGGCCTTGTAGTACGTCATGTTCTCCATCGTCTTCTCGATGCCCGTATGGAGATAGCCGATGTGGGGCGTGGCCTTCATGACGTTCTCGCCGTTGAGTTCAACGACCAGACGCAGGACGCCGTGCGTGGACGGGTGCTGCGGCCCCATGTTGACGATCATCACCTCGCCGTCTTCGGTGTCGACGCGCTCCACGTCAATGCCCGAACCCAGCTTCGGCGTGTACCCTTTGTTGGCCTGCTCTTGCAGTTCGCGCTCAATAATAGCCATGCGTGTGGCCTTCCTAAGTGATCGCCCTCAAATTTCAGGGCTTGCGGCAGTAGCAGTAAACGAAACTTTGTTCCGTGCCCAGCGGCGTCCGATGAACCTCATGGGCGCTCTGCACCAGATCAAAGGCGGGGCCGAATTCTTCGTGCAACTCCTCGGAAGCGTAGCGCATGACGGTCA
Organism: Capsulimonadaceae bacterium; assembly: GCA_965277485.1. Lineage (GTDB taxonomy): Bacteria > Armatimonadota > Armatimonadia > Armatimonadales > Capsulimonadaceae > JAFAZD01. The sequence goes on from CBDICZ010000013.1 coordinate 33,579, forward strand.
GACCGCTGCAATGAGTGGGGCCGTCCGGCGCGAACGTGGCGACAATGACGTGGCCGCCGGGCTTTACCGCCTCGTGGACGGCGCGCACGTAACGCGCCCGATCTTCCGCGCGGGTCAGAAAGTGAAACACTGCCCGGTCATGCCAAACATCGTACCGGTGCTTGGGCAGGTCCACGCTCGTGATGTCCGCCTCCAGCCAAGTCACCAAATTTGCCTGGGCGCCCATCTGCTCCTGCGCCGCTCTAAGGGCCGAACCGGAAATGTCCAGAACGGTGATGTCCCGGATGCCTTTGGCGAGCAGGTCAGCCGCGAGGGTGGAGGCACCACCGCCCACATCGATGATGCCGGCTGATCCGCCGATCCCGGTCCCCACGATCATACGCAGAGAGAGTGCAGAGTGATCCTGATACCAACTGACCTCAGTGGAAGATTTTGTTTCATAAACGTCCTCCCAGTGCGTTTTGGTATGCATCGTTTTTCCTTGCTCAGTGTCAGTGCGTCAACTGCCGCTTGTCGCGGACGTTGTGGGTGAACTCGATCTCCTCGCCGCCGAGCGGGAAGTCCTTGCGCAGCGGGTGGCCTACCCAGTCGTCCGGCATCAGAATCCGGCGCAGGTCGGAGTGGTTGTTGAAGGTGATCCCGAACATATCGAAAATCTCGCGCTCGCCCCAGTTGGCGTTGGGCCAGACGCCCTCGACGGTGTCAATGGCCGGGTCGTCCTCGGAGACGCGGGCCTTCAGCCGGAACCGCTGGAACGTGCCCAGCGAGTACAGGTTGTAGATGACCTCGAAGCGGCCCTCACCCTCGTCCATGAACTCCAGCCGGTCCAAGCCGACGATGTCCGAAAGGTAGTTGTAGTTGGTGTCCGGGCTGTCGCGCAGGGCTTTGCAGATGGCGACGATGTTGCCGGGCTTGACCACCACCGTCTTCTCGTCACGGAACAGGCGGGACGTGATGACATCAGCGGCGAAGTGCTGCTGAATCAGACGCATCTCCGCGCTGTTCTCCGGCGTCAGCTCCACCCAGTCTTCGGGCCGCCGGACCTGAAGCTCGCGCAGCTGCAAGTCGGCGGGCGTCAGGCCCAGGCGCACGTCATAGTCTACCATGTTGTCTCCAGAACCCCTCCGGCTCGCTGAGGCTATGCCTGCGGCATTACTGCGTATCTGCCACCTCCCCGAAACGGAGAGGTGAGGAGTGGCGGCAGATACGGGATATTTCTCCTCATCCTCCCGTTTCGGGAGGACCCCGCGAAGCAGGGAGGTGGGTCTACCGCCGGTCGCCGAACTGCTCGCGGTCGATCTTCTTCTGCAGTTGATTGATGGCGTAGATCAGCGCGTCCGGGTTGGGCGGGCAGCCGGGGACGTAGATATCCACCGGCACGATCTGATCCACGCCCTGCAAAATGGCGTAGTTGTTGAAGACGCCGCCGCAGGAGGCGCAGTCGCCCATGGAGATGACCCACTTCGGCTCCGGCATCTGGTCGTAAATTTGACGCAACACCGGGGCCATCTTTTTGGCGACGCGGCCCGCGACGATCATCAAATCCGCCTGGCGGGGCGAGGCGCGGAACGCCTCGGAGCCGAATCGGGCCAGGTCGTAGCGCGAGTTGGTGCTGCCCATCATCTCGATGGCGCAGCAGGCCAGGCCGAAGGTGGCGGGCCAGACCGAGTTGCGCCGCGCCCAGTTCACGACCTTGTTGATCGGGACGGTGAGGACGCCGAGGTTCTGCTCTACTCCCATTCAAACGCGCCTTTCTTCCAGACGTAAACGTAGCCCACGAACAAAATCACGATAAACACGATCATTTCTAAAAAACTGAATACCTGGAGGGCATGCCCCTCGGAGACACTCACGCCGAGCGCCTTTGACCACTGCGTGAAGGTCACGGCCCAGGGGTACAGAAAGACCGTCTCGATGTCGAAAATGATGAACAGCATGGCGATCAAGTAGAACTTGACCGGGAAGCGCTCGCGGGCGGAGCCGACGGGCGTGACGCCGCACTCGTAGGGGGCCAGCTTGGCGGCGGAGGGCTTGCGCGGCCCCAGGAACCACGACAGCACGACCAGCGTGGCCGCCAGGATGATGGCGATCACCATCAGCACGAGCAGCGGGACGAACTGACTGATTTGAGGCGTCACGGTCGGCGGCATGGAGCGGTACCCTTCTTGCGGATATTGTACCCGGTCCGATGCCGGGCGATGTTGTGAATTATGTCACAATCTCACCCCTTTGTCAATGTTTTCTCGGCCCGCCGACGGCGACCAGCCGTTTCACGCGGCCCCGATAACGGGTAAGGCAGAGGCACAAGAGGCGGGCGCGTTGCCCTTGAAAGTGAACCCAGTCTGTTGGAAGAAGGTCAGGATCAGTTTGAGGTCACTGCGCAGCCGCAGAACGCCGGCCTGGCCCGCGACCGCGTCAAGCAGCGCGCCGGGCGGCACGGCTTCGGCGGCACGGCCCTGGACGACATCGAGATCGCGGTGGGCGAGGCGGCCACCAACGCCATCCTGTACGGCTCCCCCACGGAGACCAGCCGCATCGTCATTGCGTCCTGGTTCAGCCCCGCCGACGGGACGTTCCACGTTGAGATTCGGGACCAGGGGCGCGGCTTCGACCCGGACCACATCCGCGCGGACGAACAGGCCGACGCCCTGGGCGGCCGGGGCCTGCGCCTGATGCGCGCCCTGATGGACAGCGTCAACCTCCACTACGACGGCCACGGCATGAGCGTCCGCCTGACCAAGCGCCTGCCCGCCCCTTGACATCTGTTCAACTCTCCGCTACAATAGCTACGCATGACGCGCAGCCCCGGCGACCCCACGACGGCAGGACCCGCCCTGCGGCTCTCCGATTTTGACTACGCGCTCCCCCCGGAGCGTATCGCCCAGACGCCGCTCGCCCGGCGGGACCAGTCCCGCCTGCTGGTCGTGGACCGGGCCGGGGGGACGATCGCACACCGGCGCTTTACCGACCTGCCCCATTACCTGCGTCCGGGCGACGTGCTGGTGCTGAACGACACCCGCGTGACCGCCCAGCGCCTGTTCGGCGCGCGGCCCGGTCACGCCACGGAACGGGTGGAAGTTTTTCTGACGCACCGGGTGGCCGATGGGCTGTGGCAGGGCCTGGCGCGTCCGGGCCGGAAGTTGCTGCCCGGCGCGACCGTCGAGTTCGGCGGCGGCCTGCGCGCGGAAGTCCTGGACAAGACGGACGACCGGGGCGGACGTCTGCTGCGCCTGACGGCCTCCGGCGACACGGACGTGGAGGAGGCCCTGGCCGCCCACGGCGAGGCCCCCCTGCCGCCCTACATCACACAGACGCTCGCCCATGCCGAGCGGGAGCGCTACCAGACCGTCTACGCCGCCCACGGCGGGTCCGCCGCCGCGCCCACGGCGGGCCTGCACTTCACACCGGAGGTGCTGGCACACATCGAGGCGTCGGGCGTCGCGGTCGCCCGCGTCACCCTGCATGTCGGCCTGGGGACGTTCCGGCCCATCCAGGCCGAAGACATCACGGCCCACACGATGCACCCGGAGCGCATCACCGTGACGCCGGAGGCGGCTCAAACGATCAACAGCGCAGCGGGCCGGGTGGTCGCCGTCGGCACGACCTCCACCCGCACCCTGGAAAGCGTCGCCGTCGGGCCGCACCGGGTGCAGCCGACCCATGGCGAAACAAGTCTTTACATCACGCCCGGCGATCCGTTCCGGGTGGTGGACGCGCTGATCACCAACTTCCATATGCCGCGCTCCACGCTGCTGGTCCTGGTGAGCGCCTTCGCCGGGCGGGAACTGATCCTACGCGCCTACGACGAGGCGCTGCGCGCGGAGTACCGATTTCTCTCGTTCGGCGACGCCATGCTGATTCTTTGACGACGTTTTGAGGAGGACCGCCTGATTGGACCTGCAAGACTGGCACAAGAGACTGGAGCTGGAGGCCAAGCTGACCAAACGCGCCCAGGACCGGGCGTCCGCTCCGCCCAAGCCCTCCCCGGAAAGGCCGGAGCGCCACGGTGGTGTCGCGCTCGCGCTGGAAGTTCCCGTGGACGCCTTGGAGGCACGGTCCGGGCCGCTCCCGCCGCGCAAGGGGCGCGGGCCGCGTAAGGAGGAGACCCGCGAGGAACTGATCTCCCGCCTGCTCGACCCCACGCTGACTCTGGACGAGACCGCGCGCCTGCTGGAAGTCTGCCCGACCACGGTGCGCCGCTGGACCAACAAGGGCGTCCTGCCCTGCGAGCGCTCCGCCGGCAACCAGCGCCGCTTCAAGCTGTCCAGCATCCAGGGCTTCCTGCGTTCGCGTGAGGGCGACGGGCCGGACGCGGGCGAAGAGTGACCCGATGAAGGTTTTTTGATGCGCGTCGGCATCTTCTCCGAAAGCTATCCGCCCATCGTCAACGGCGTCAGCACGTCCGTGCTGACACTGATGGGCGAATTGGAACGGGCGGGCCACACCGTCTACGTCTTCACCTCCCGCGCCAAGGGCCACACGGACTACGTGGACGAACACCCCCGCGTATTCCGCTACCCCTCGGCCCCCTCCGTGGTCGAGCCGCAGTACCAGCTCCCGATCCCGTTCTCCCAGCGCATCAAGGCCGCCATCCCGGAGCTGGGGCTGGACATCATCCACTCCCAGTCGCCGTTCTTCCTCGGCCTGATCGCCCGTCACGTCGCCCAGACACTCGGCCTGCCGCTGGTCTCCACCAACCACACTTTGTATACGGAGTACGCGCACTACGCTAAGCGTTTCCTGTCGGAGACGACGACCCGCGCGATGCTGGTCGGCTGGATGCGCTGGTACTACAGCGGCTGCGACCACGTGCTGGTCCCGTCGGACCTGACGCGCCGGACGCTACTGTCCTACGACGTCCACGCGCCCCTCACCGTCCTGCCCACCGGCATCCCGGAGCCGCCGCCCCATCTGCCCGCGCCCTCCGCCGTCAAGCGCGCCTGGGACATCCCGGCGGACGCCCGCCTGCTGCTCTACGCGGGCCGCCTCGCGCCGGAGAAGAACCTGCCGCTCCTGCTGGACGCCGCCGCCCGCATCATGGCGGCCCGCGACGACGTATACCTGATGCTGGCCGGCAGCGGCATGGCGGAAGCGGAGACGCGGCAGGCGGTGCGCCGAGTGGGCATCGAGAGGCGGACCATCTTCACGGGCTTCGTGGAGCGCGCCCGCCTGGACCCGCTCTACGCCGCCGCCGATGTCTTCCTGTTCCCCTCCAAGACCGAGACGCAGGGCCTCGCCATCGGCGAGGCCATGGCCTGCGGCGTCCCCTGCGTGGTCGTCAACGCCGGCGGCGCACCCGAATCCGTCCACGACGGCACCGATGGCTTCCTCGTGGATGACGACCCCACGCAGATGGCCGACTGCACCCTGCGCCTTCTCAATGATCCCGGCCTGCGGCAAGCCATGTCCGACGCCGCCCGCGCCCACGCCGCCACCATGACGCCCGACAAGGTCGCCGGGCGCATCATCGGCCTGTACGAACAGCTCGTCGCAGGCCACATAAAGAAGAATCAGGGTGACTTCCTAGCGGGCGCGACGGCGTAGGCTGTTGGGGGCGAGAGGGACACGGCGTTGAAACGCCGGGGGCACGCCCTCCCCGCCTTCTCTTCTCTCGCCCCACTCACGACCGGTACTGGGCTTCGTGCAGGCGCTGGTAGACGCCCGCCGCCGTGACCAGTTCATCGTGACGGCCCTGCTCGGCCACACCGGTCTCGTCCACCACGACGATGCGGTCCGCGCCCCGGATGGTCGCCAGGCGATGCGCGATGACCAGCGTGGTCCGGCCCACGGCCAGGTCCGAGAGCGACGCCTGAATGGCCCGCTCGGTCTCGGTGTCCAGCGCGGAGGTCGCCTCGTCCAGAATCAGGATCGGGGGGTTCTTCAGGAACATCCGGGCGATCGCCATGCGCTGCTTCTGGCCGCCCGACAGCTTCACCCCGCGCTCGCCCACCACCGTGTCCAGCCCGTCGGGCAGGCCCGCGATCATGTCATGGAGCCGCGCGCGCCGGGCGGCGTCCAGTATCTCGGCGTCGGACGCGCCCAGCCGCCCGTAGGCGATGTTCTCCCGGATCGTCCCCGCGAACAGAAACACATCCTGCTGCACGATGCCGATGTTGCTTCTGAGGGACGCCAGCGTCATGTCCCGAATGTCCGTGCCGTCAATGGTGATGCGCCCGGCGTCCAGGTCGTAGAAGCGCGGCAGCAGGGAGCAGAGCGTGGTCTTGCCCGCGCCGGAGGGGCCGACGAACGCGACCGTCTCGCCGGGCCGGATCGCCAGGTCAATGCCGCGCAGGACCGTCTTGTGCCGGTCGTAGCCGAACGTCGCCCCCTCGAAGCGGATCGCGCCGCGCAGGTGGCCGGCGTCCACGGCGTGGGGCGCGTCGGCGATGTCCGGCTCGGTGTCCAGCAGCTCCGTGTAGCGCCGGAAGCCCGCGATGCCCTTCGGGTAGGTCTCCAAGACCGCGTTGATCTTCTCCACGGGCCGGAAGAACACGCCGACCAGCAGCAGGAAGCCCATGAAGCCGCCCACGGTCAGCGCGCCGTGCAGCACGAAGTACGCGCCCGCGATCATCACGAAGAGCTGGATCACGCGCATGGTCATGTAGGAAAGCGACATACTCTTGGACATCAGGCGGTAGGCGTCCAGCTTGGTCTCGCGGTAGCGGGCGTTGTCCTGGGCGAACAGCGCCCGTTCGTGATCCTCGTTGGCGAACGCCTGGACGACGCGGATGCCGCCGACGTTCTCTTCGATGCGGGCGTTGAAGTCGCCGACGCGCCCGAACAAGGTCCGCATATTCTCGGTCATCGCCCGCCCGTAGCGGGCGGAGAGCCAGGTCATCGGCGGCACGACCAGGCCGGTGATCAGGGCCAGCTTGACGTTCAGCGTCAGCATCAACAGGAACGAGCCGAAGAAGGTCATCAGGGCGATGAAGGCGTCCTCCGGCCCGTGGTGGGCCACCTCGCCCACGTCCTCCAGGTCCTTGGTGACGCGGGCGACCAGCCGCCCGGTCTTCTGGTTGTCGAAGAACCGGAACGAGAGCTTCTGCAAGTGGTCAAAAATCTTGCGCCGCATCTCGGTCTCCAGGGAAATGCCGAGGACGTGCCCCCAGTAGTTGACGATGTATTGAAGCCCGGTGTTGAGCAGGTAGATCAGCAGCAGGCCGACCGACGCCGACAGGATCAGCGCCCAGTCCTGGGACGGCAGCAGGTGGTCCACGAACGCCTTGACGGCCAGTGGGAACGCCAGCTCCAGCAGCCCGGACACGACCGCGCAGGAGAAGTCCAGCACGAACAGCCGCCGGTGGGGCCGGTAGTACGCGAAGAAGCGACGCAGAAGGGGTTGTCTTGCCATAGCGGGGATACTGCGGACAGTATACCCGGCCCATGCACCAGACGCCGGGCGGGGGAGGGTTGAAGTGCGCGGGCTTTGGCACGATGTGCCACTCCGTCACGCCATCAAGGACGCCGCTCTCCATGGTGAGGGGCGGGGCGCGGGACGCCGGGGGGGCGGCGGGGAATACAGGGGCGGGCAAGAGGGTACTTCACCAGTGCGGACAATAGGAGGCGCTGCTCGGCGGACGAAACCCCCGTCCCCGGCGCTGGAGGCTGCTGCTGTCCCTCGTCGGGGCTGAGGGTGTCCTGCCTGCCCTGCATGGACCGGCGCAACTGCTGCACCGTCAGGTGGACTGATCCCTTTTTTCCATACCAGTGGCGAGAGTCAACCATTGCTGGCACAGGTCAGTTCGTCAAAGCTTGCCTCGAACTCTGTCGGCGGCAGATAGCCGAGGCTGGCGCGCGCCTCCTCAAAGTCTCGGCACTGGCTCAGGTACACCTCCTCCTTCTTGAGCGTCCTGAAGAAGCTCTCGGCCTTCGCATTATCATACGGGCCCCCCGCTTTGCTCATGCTCCCGCTTTGCTCATGCTCGGGCAGGCCCCGATCTCGCTCAGGCGGGCGGCGTACTCAGCGCTGGCGTACTGGACGCCCCGGTCCGAGTGGTGAATCAGGCCCACGCACGGGCGGCGGGCGTCAACCGCCTGGTTCAGCGCCATCAGCGTCAGGCGCGTGTCTATGTCGCGGGACAGGTGCCAGCCGATCACGCGGCGGCTGAACGCATCCAGAACACAGGCCAGGTACACGAAGCCCTGCGGCAAGCGGATGTACGTCATGTCCACCGCCCAGACCTGATCAAGATGCGTCACCGTCAGGTTCTGCGTCAGGTTCGGGTAGGCCGTTCGTGTGGAACCCGCAGGAGTTGACCCTCGGCCCCGTCAGGACGCACCTTCTGTACTTGGGGGTGAACACCAGGTGGTAGCGTAGACGGTGCGCCGTGTGCGCCCCCGTCCAGTACCTCTCGGGCTTGGCAGACGCCCCCTCTGTCGCCTTTGCCTCGCTCATGGCCGTAGTATGGCACACGCCAGCGGCCTAACAAGTCGTGCCGCCAGCCACGCACCCACAGCGGGTGCGTGGCGGCGCGTGGCCCCCGGAATTCATTCCGGAGGGGCCACGCGCAGTCCCTGCAACGACTTGTATGATCGCGGTGTCGGTGGTAGACTGAGGCAAAGCCGTCAGCGCCTACCGCCGGGGCGCAAGACTTACCGAAAGAGCCGTAAGGCCCCTGAATTTATTCATGGGGATATAAGGCTCCGTGTCTTTCCGAAGACACGATGTTTTGCGCTGCGAATCCCTGTTCCGCTTCGGAACTTCAGTTCGCTTGGGTATAATATCCACAGCACCTTGAAAATTAGTGTTCCTGCGGTTGTCGGTAACGAATCGTTAATCCCACCGACGTAAAACACTCGGGGTAGTGCCGTAAATAATCACATTGGGGCAACAATGTGTGGGTTGCAAAACCCTAGAAGCCCTCGGCTTTAGCCGTAGGGAGTTGTCACTTGACTTACTTGCCGCTGCCCTCGGACGGACGTAACAAGATCGCTTGCCACACGCTCCACCACCGATGAAGAATCCTGCCGCTCGCTCTGCGCGAGACGGACGATGGTTCGCAAGGGCGTGGGGAGCAGAAAGAGAACCATCATGCTCGGCATCGACGTCGCCAAGGACACCCTCGCCTGCACACTGCTTGATCCCCACACTCGAAAGGCCCTCTGGCGCAAAAGCCTCCCCAACACCCTGGTCGGCATTCAGGGCCTGCTCGCCGCCTCCCCGGCGGACAGCCCCTGGGTTTTGGAACCCACCGGCAGGTATAGTACCCCCGTGGCACAACTGGCGCGGCAGGCCAGCCGACGTGTGCTGCTGGCCCCGCCCCGCCAGGCCAGGAGCTTCCTGCGGAGCATCCAGTGCCGCGCTAAGACCGACCGCCTGGACAGCGAGGGTCTGGCCCTGTTCGCCCTGTCGCAGCCATTGGCCCCGTACCCGCTCAAGACGCCCATGCAGGAACAGACCGACCAGCTACCCCTGGCCCGCAGGGGCCTTGCCCGTTCCGCCGCGAGCCTGGGCCAGCAGATCAAGGAGCTGCCCCATGCCAGGGAGTCGCTGGGGAAGGCGCTGACGGAACTCACAGAGCAGGTCAAGGCGCTGGACGCCCAGATCGCCGCCCTCACCCAGCAGCCGGGGATGGCCGCCGCCGCCCGGTTGCGCCAGGTCCCCGGCATCGGCCCCGTCACTGCCGCCGCTCTTGCTTCACGCCTGACGGGCAAGGCGTTCTCGCACCCGGACAAGCTGGTGGCTTATCTTGGCCTGGACATCGGCGTCTCGCAGTCGGGCCGCAGGAAGGGCGAGCGCGGGCTGACCAAGCAGGGCGACGCGGAACTGCGGCGCCTGCTGTACCTGTGCGCCTCGGCGAGCCTGCGGGCCAAGAACAGCCCTTTCAAGGCACAGTATGAGCGCGAGTGCGCCAAGGGCCTTGCAACGACGGCGGCGCTGTGCGCGGTCGCCCGCAAGATGGCGAGACTCTGCTGGTCGCTGGTTCAGCACGGGACGGAGTACGACGCGGCACGGGTCTACCAGCAGCCAGGGCCGAAAAAAGACCCAGGCAAAGCACCGTCAGCCCTTGACACCGAACCATAGAATCTTGATTAGACCGCAACGGACGAACCTTGCGTGACGGAGCGCTTTCGGAGACGCCGCGTGAAAGGCTTAGGAGGATCAACGAACTCCCCCATCCGATCCGTCGTCCTTACGATGACATGATCGTGAGGACAGGTCAGCAACCGCCCGGCCATGTCCCCCTCGGACCAGTCGTAGACCAGCAGATCCGCCGCGGCGTAGGCGGCGCAACAGGAAGGGCAGACGACCGTGCCGCACCCATGCTCCAGGATGGCGGCCAGGTAGTGCCTGCCGGGATCGGGCATGACCTCGTCCCAGGCTGTCGGCGCGGCGACCGCGCCGGCCAGCATCTGCCTCAGCCCCTCTGCCACGGGCGACAGCCGCTGCACCCGCCTCTGGTTGCCCTGCTCGATCTGCTGCCGCTCCTCTTCCCAACGCCGCCGCCTCTGGGAGCGGATCGGCACGGCAGGTGTGAGGGAAAGCCGAGTGATCTCGGACGTGATGTAGGAGTAGACCTCCCGGACATCCACCTCGATGCGTATATCCGGTGTCGCGTCCCTCGGAGCGAACTCGACGCGCACAGCCTGTATCCCTTCCGCCACCCTGCCAGCGATGACTTGCGGCCTAACGCCTGAGTTCAGCCGCGACTACCGCCTGCACATGACACCTAAATGATGCACTTGACGACCGGGCGGTAGGCGTCGGCTGCAACGACTTGTTAGGCCGCTTCCTGCGACTGCATCAGGCGACGGAGGGCGTCGTTGACGGCCTGCTCCGTGGGGAACGAGGCCGCCACGTCCGGGGCCAACAGGACAAGGTTGGTGCCGGAGCGGTACTGGGCCAGGTATCTGCCCCGCACCCCGCCCCTCAGCGACCCCGCCTCGTACTCCGGGCGCAGGTCGTCCTCAAGGTCGTCGCTGGGATGTGCGCCCGGCTCGCGGACGGGGCGCGTCTCACTCTGTTTCCTCATAAAAGCTCCTCTCCCCCCGTGTCACCGGGCGGGCGCTGATGATGCGCGTCTGTGCGGCGCGGGGCGTGTGCGAGACGATCAGGAGTCGGCTTTGGCCGGACAGGCCGATGGTGATGAAGCGCTCCTCCTCGTCCGAATGGTCGGGGTCCTCATAGGTGACGGCGAGTGGGTCCCCGAAGACGGTCCCCGCCTCGTGGAAGGACACGCCGTGTTTGCGCAGGTTGGCGGCCGCCTTGTTCTGGTCCCACGCGAACAGCATACAGCCATTATAGCCCGGACGGGCGGCAAAGGGCGACCCTACAGCGGATGTGAAGCGGCCTAACGCCCGAGTTCAGCGGCGGACACTGCCCGCACAAGACAATCGCCAAGCACGAGACACTTTGGCGGTGGGCGTCGGCTGCAACGACTTGTTAGACCGCAAGATGTGGAGGCAGTCGCAACTTCTGTGCCTGCGGGTCGTAACAAACCAATCCGTGACGTGAGGCCGCCTCTGAGACCCAGGGGCTAATCTCCCGACAGCGCGACCACGCGATGGCGATGATGACATGGCCTCCCATAACATCAAATTCGGCGCTCCACGGACAGTCATCTGTCTCTTCGTCTGGATACTCACCTAGCGGCGGGTAACGGGAGACTAACTCCTCGACGAAGGCGCTTATCTTGCCAGCCGCCTCGGTGTAGCCGGTGATGTCTTCGCCCTCGCACAGCCTGAAGTATTGCGCCTGTGCCTCCTGATGGCTGATTGGATGCGTGCGGTACCAGACACCGAGGTCATAGCTCATCGTGAACCACCCCGCCCCTGCCTTGCGGTCTAACGCCCGAGTTCAGCCGCGACTACCGCACTGCACCTGACAAATGCCGCGCACGAGACAACCGGGCGGTGGGCGTCGGCTGCAACGACTTGTTAGGCCGCTCCCTCGCGCGGGGCCTTGCCAAAGGTCCGGTGGGCGATAGCTTTGCGCCGAAGCACCCGCCGGATGAAAGAGATGAGTTCCATCAAGTGCCACATGACCGGGGCCGCAACGAGTGCCACAAAACAACACATCCCTGCGCGCGTCAGCAGGAACAGAGGACACCAGCGCAGGAGGGCGAGGATGAGGGCGAGCGGGACGCCGCCAACCAGCAGCGACCTGCCGACATGGTGCGTCGCCCCGGCCCAGAACGTTCGGTCCCACAGAATGTTGAACTGGAACATATTGCCCCTCGCCCCGCCTTCCCGCCCTCGACGACAGCCCCAGCCTGGTGGAGCGGCCTAACGCCTGAGTTCAGCGGCGAACACTGCCTGCACCTGACACCTAATGATGCACCCGACACTTTGGCAGTGTTCGTCCGCTGCAACTGACGTTTCCCCCGTTTTATGTACCACGGGCAGAGTGAGTGTTTTGTTGGTCTAGCAAGGCGGCATAGTTTCCGTCTGCTTCTGTTGCCACTCCCGCGCAAACGCGGCGGGCGGCGCATACTTCAAGCTGCTGTGCGGACGCTCTTCATTGTACCAGCGCCGCTGCGTTTCCAGCCGCACTTGGGCTTCGGCGACGGACGCAAAGACTTCACGGTCTAGCAGTTCATCGCGCAGTTTGCCGTGGAAACTTTCCTGAAACCCGTTCTGCCACGGGCAGCCTGGGTCAATATAATGCGGCGCGGAGCCGCTCTCTTTAAGCCAGTCTTGCACCTCGGCGGCAACGAACTCTGGCCCGTTGTCGCTTCGGACGAAGCAGGGGACACCCCGCAGCGCAAACAACGGCTTCAAGGCGGCAAGCACAGCCTGGCTCGTGAGGGACACGCCGACCGTGACCGAGAGCCATTCGCGGGTGAACTCGTCCAAGATGCTCAACAGCCGCAGCTTGCGACCGGACACCAGAGCGTCTTCTTGAAAGTCGTAGCTCCAGACATGGTTTGGCCGCTCTGCCTGGCAGGGGGCGCGCCGCCCTGTCTTGATCTTGCGCTTCTTGGGGCGTTGCGGCACTTGCAGCCCGCTCTTTCGCCAGAGGCGCTCCACGCGCTTGTGGTTGACGATCTGGCCGCCTGCCCGAAGCAGAGCATGAACACGCGGCGTCCCGAAGCGCGGGTGCTTCTGCTTGGTCTGCTCCATCTGCTGTTGCAGCGCCTGGTCGTCACGCGGATGCGCTCGGTAGCGGGCGCTGGAACGGGACACTTTCGCCAGGTGGCAGGCTTTGCGCTGGGACAAGCCGCCTTCTGTGGCTTGAGAGACCACTGCCCGCGCTTCGGCCAGAGGATCAGCGGCCTCCGCTACTTTTTTTGCAGGATTTCCTTGATGATGTCCACCTCACCCCAATAAAACCCTCAAGTCGCGCTCGGCGAGCAGGCGCTTGAGCCGTGCGTTCTCTTTTTCAAGTTCACGCACACGGGCGGCTTCACTGGGGTTCATGCCGCCGAAGCGCGTGCGCCAGCGGTAGAAGGTGTTCTCGGCGATGTTGTGCTGGCGGCAGACCTCGGCGATAGGCGCATCGCCCTTCTCGGCCTGCTGCAAGATGGCGACGATCTGCTCGTCGGTGAACTGGCTCTTCTGCATGCGAGTATTCTACCTTTCGGGTCAATACTCACCATGCCAATGGTACAGTTTTCGGGGGAAAGGTCACAACGACTTGTTAGACCGCAGACGCTCCCGCTCAGGACACCTGGACGACCGTTTCGGTGACGCCCGCCTCCGGCTCCCAGAACGTGTAGAACGCCGCGTCGTCGTGGAGCCAGCCCGCCGAGCGCGGCACGTTGACCTGCCCGACGAACACCATCGGCTTCCCTTGCCAGTACGGCCACTCACACCCCTGTATCCAGTCGGGCGCATCCCCGACGACCCGGAACCAATTGCTTATGTTCCGAGTGATGTACGCCAAGCACTCGGCCTTCGTGCCTGGGAAGGTGGCAATGATATTGCCGAAGAACGCCTCGCCATCGCCACAGGACGGGTCAATGTTGCGCCCTGACGCATCGAGGGCTTCCAGCAGGTCGGCATATATCTCGTCGAAGGTCATCCGAAGGCACCCGACACAGGACTGCTCTGGCTCTGCGGTCTAACGCCCGAGTTCAGCCGCGACCGCCGCACTGCACATGACCGACGCCTACCAACCTGACAACTAGGCGGCGGGCGTCGGCTGCAACGACTTGTTAGGCCGCTGGTTGTCTCGCTTTCGACGACAGGGCCTATGACTACCGACTAGCCAGTGTGGTCCACGCTGAGGGCGCTACCGGGACCGGTTCTTTAACAACTCCTTGAGGTACCGCGACCACTTCCAAATCCCATAAATCAGGTACGCGCCCGCTAGGACCGACCACGTCTTGATGAACGGGTAGATGAACTCTATGTACCTGTTCCCGGACGTGTATTCGAGCAAGAGGGCGACCAGGGTTGGGCCGACAATGATGACCGGCCATATGTAAGGGTTGTCACGCGGCTCCTTCATCCGGCTACCTCCTCGGTTCCCGACATTGACGCTTTGCTTGTTTCTTCCATGAAGCCCCTGCCACCCACAGCGGGCTGCCCAGCGGCCTAACGCCCGAGTTCAGCGGCGGACACTGCCTGCACAAGACAATCGGGTAGCACAAGACACTTTGGCAGTGTCCGTCCGCTGCAACGACTTGTTAGGCCGCGCGGGGCTTTGGTACTGGGACCCGGCGGCACACGCCTACGCCCGACAACGCACCTGACAAATTCTCAACGCACCTGACTGAGCGAAGCCCAAGACCGCCTGCCAAGCGGCGCAAGACGATTGTACCGCACCAGCCCATTCCGAATGGCTTCTGCCGCTTGCCAAGTCGTGCCGAGCGGCCTAACGCCCGAGTTCAGCCGCGACCGCCGCACTGCACAAGACCTACGACAACGAACCTGACAACTAGGCGGCGGGCGTCGGCTGCAACGACTTGTTAGACCGCAGACGGCCCGCTTCTGACGACCTATCTTACTCCGGCGCGGGGCAGTCCGGCAGATCAAACAGGCGATCCATCCTGCCCTCACCGCCGCCCGCGCAGAGCCTCTTGTGGCCCTTCGGGCTGGTCACTACGAACAGCCCATAGATGTGTCCCTCCCGCCGGAGGCTGAGGCTGATGGCCTTGCACTCGATGCCTGCGATGGCGACCTTCTCGGTCAGCGTCCAGTGCCTACCGTTGGGGTACAGACCGCCGATGTGGGTGACTTCCTGTGCCCCGGTCTCGCTCTTGTCCTTGCGACTGCAAGTGACCTCTACAGTGATTGCCATGACGGCCCCCGAACGGCGGACAGCCCCTCGCCCTGCGGTCTAACGCCCGAGTTCAGCGGCGGACACTGCCCGCACGAGACACTGGCAAAGCACGAGACACTTTGGCAGTGTCCGTCCGCTGCAACGACTTGTTAGGCCGCAACGCACCGGGTCACTGGAAATAGCGCCAATCGCCGCCGGCCTTGTCAACGTTCTCCCGCGACTCCATGCCGACGTGTACCTCCGGCAGCACGGACTTCGGATAGCCGAACCGGGACAGCAAGCGCCGCGTCTCGGCCCGTAGGCCCTGCTCCATCCCGTTCGCCCTCGCCTCTTCCAGATCACGGTTGGTGCGAACGAAGTACCAGATGGCAAGATGCTTGGGGTGGATGTAGTTCGCCCCGTAGTGCAGGTTCCCGACGATCTCTGGCTCGGACGCGCGGAAACGACGCCTTGTGCCGAGTATCGCTGCTGTGACGATGGCCCCGTAGGAAGGCCCCAGCAGTAGCATCCTCAGCAACAGATAGACCAGCCGCATCCGCCCCGCTTGCCCCCGCCAACCACCAGCCTATGTTTGCGGCCTAACGCCTGAGTTCAGCGGCGAACACTGCTGCGAACGCCTGCGATGACAGAGGAGCCGATGGCGCAGTGTTCGTCCGCTGCAACGACTTGTTAGGCCGCACTCTGCCCCGCCTCCGTGTCAGATGCCCCCGACACCTTGCCCGGCCTCCGCATCACCCATATCATCACGACCAGCAGGACTGCCCCGCAGCCGACCGCCAGCGGCACACGCCACCCGACGGGGAAGAGGCCAGCTGTCTTGTCGGCGACTACGGCGACGGCCAAGAGAAGCAACTGCTTACGCCACCCCTCGCGGAACGGCCTTCGGTACAACAGGTTGATCACCCCCATGAAGCCCAGGAACAGCGCCGCAATCAGCAGGGAGGCCAGTCCGTAAGCCACGATGTGCAAAGCGAGAGGAAGTGCCACGGTTCGCATGGATTGACTACGCCTCCCACAACGCCTGCGTGGTGCGGCCTAACGCCCGAGTTCAGCGGCGGGGGCGGGGATGCGGGCCACCCGACCCTGCAGAGCCGACCGCCCCGCCCCCGTCCGGTGAATCACCCCGGACTGAAGTCCGGGGCCTCCAACAGTATATATGAGAGCGGGGTTCCCACAGATGGCTCAGGCCCCGTCACATCTCGTGCTGCTCCCGGATGTAGCGCGCCACCGCCTCCCCCTCCACCACACCCACCGTCACCGCGAAGTAACCCACCGCCCAGAAGCTCGACCCCCACAGGAACTCCGAGAGGTCCGGGAACTCCGAGCGAAGCACCCGGCTCGTGCCCCCCTTGAGGGCCTTGGCGACCTGCGGCACGCTGTAGCGCGGCTGGACCTGGACCAGCAGGTGCACGTGGTCCGGCTGCACCGCAAGCTCCAGCGCCTCCCACCCGTTCACCTCACACGCCTGCGCCAGCAGCTCCCGTAGACGCGCCGCCACCGGCCCCGTCAGTACGCGCTTCCTGTACTTGGGCACGAACACCAGGTGGTAGCGGAGCCGGTGCGTCGTGTGCGCCCCGGTCCAGTACCTCTCGTGCTTGGCCGACGCCCCGCCCGTCCCCTTCGCCTCGCTCATGGCCGTAGTATGGCACACGCCAGCGGCCTATCAAGTCGTGCCAGCGGCCATGCAACCGGGTCGGGTGCGTGGCGGCGCGTTTCCACCCCGGAATGAATTCCGGGGGGGCCACGCGCAGTCCCTGCAACGACTTGTTAGGCCGCTGGTGTGTCCGCCGATGCCCCAGGCTCGGGCGGCGGTGGATCAGGCAACGGCCTGGCCGCCGACCCCGCGCGCGACGGCACGACCGGGCGCAGCCAGGCCGGCGCACCCGCGCCTGCCTCGCCGCCCGGCGGCAGCCGCCGTACCATCTCCACGTCCTGGTAGCGCTCCTGCCAACTGTCGTAGCGGCACTCGATCACCGTCCCCTGCCTGCGGTTGACGACCAGGAGCAGGTACACGCCGTCCTCGGCGTTCCCGGCGACCTCCCCGGACTCGGAGGTGGACAGTATCTCCCAGTCGCCCAGGGCGCGCACGGTCAGCAGGTAGTACCAATCCCGGTCCAGGAACTCCTGATACGGCAGCGTGACAGTCTCCATTGGCCCCTCCGCCACAGCGAAACCTGATGCCCAGCGGCCTAACGCCCGAGTTCAGCGGCGAACACTGCCGGCGAACGCAAATAATGATAAAGAAGCCACTCGCGCAGTGTTCGTCCGCTGCAACGACTTGTTAGACCGCAGGCGGTTCCGCTCCCGCCGACTGTGCCTCTATGTAGCCCGGCAAGCACTCGAAGTGTAGCGGCTTTTTCGGCGTGAACCCATGCTCCGCCGTGACAACTCGCCCAAGAACGGGCTTACCGCAGAAGGCGCACTGAGGCGGCCCCTTCTCTTTCCTGCCAAGTCGTTGCAACAGTGCCTGGACCATAGGTTTCTTCGCCCGAGGCGCAGGCCCCTTCCCTGCGGTCTAACGCCCGAGTTCAGCCGCGACCACTGCCAGCACTTGACCGACGCCTACTAACCTGACACTTTGGCAGTGGTCGTCGGCTGCAACGACTTGTTAGACCGCACCCCTGCCCGCCTTTGTGTCAGGTGGCCTGCGCGGACCGCCTGGCCTGATTGCCTCCCGGAACAGTGCAGTCAGGCACAGTACGCCTACCCCCACGCCCAGCGGCAGATGCCAAGCTATCGGCAGCATATCCCAGGCCACGAAGCCGGTTAGGCACAGCAACGCAACCGGCAACCGGCGGCGCAGGCCCTGGAATGCGGGAAGCCCGCGCCACCAGTCCCTCAGTCCGCAAGCGAGCAGAGCGACAGCCACACCCAGTCCACAGGCCAGGCAGTGGTAGAGCAGTGAGAGCATCATGGCCTTCGCCTCCCAGACAGCCGACGCAGTGCGGTCTAACGCCTGAGTTCAGCCGCGCACACCGCCCGCACAAGACAACCGACAAAGCACGAGACACTTTGGCGGTGGGCGTCGGCTGCAACGACTTGTTAGACCGCAGCAGATGAAGCAGGGGGATGGGTCTTATCTTGCCCTACGCATCTCTACGGCCTCCACCGATGAATATCCAGCACACCCAGACAATCACCGACAGGCTCAGTGCCAGCAGACACCACTCCCACCAGCGCAGGCGAGGGAGTTGACCCAACAGCTCCTTCAACCCCTCGGCACCGCGCGTGTACACGGCCAGCCCACCAACCAGGCAGATCAGGCACGTCAGCAGCCACAGACGGTCCGGCCCCAGGTTCCTGATCCAGTCGCCCAAGTGCCGCCCCCTCCTGCGGTCTAACGCCTGAGTTCAGCGGCGGACACTGCCCGCACAAGACAATGGCAAAGCACGAGACACTTTGGCAGTGTTCGTCCGCTGCAACGACTTGTTAGGCCGCACCCTCACTCGGCTTGCGACACTGGCGGGTCTCCGCCACCAATTCGGCCCAGTTGTCCCCACCCCCCGCCACGACATCCCATTCCTCCTCCGCCAGAGCGTGTTCGCCGCTGGCATAGAGGCAGTTCGCCAACAGGAAGCGGGAAGACAAGTCGCCCGGATCGGTGCCGAGGGCGCGGCGATGTAGCGCCAGCAGGCTGGGCAGGTCGTCGGGTATGCGGTTGCGCTCCAGGAACCGTCGGCTTTCTCTCTGCTTCGCTGTCCGCTCGCGCTTGTACTGCCGTCTTCGCCCTGGTCCCATGCCTCGCCTCCTCAGCCCCCGGAAAGCACCCCGCCTGCGTGGTGCGGCCTAACGCCCGAGTTCAGCGGCGGACACTGCCCGCACAAGACACCGGCAAAGCACAAGACACTTTGGCAGTGTCCGTCCGCTGCAACGACTTGTTAGGCCGCTCCCTCTTGAGCAAGCAAGTTAGCGACAATCTTCGACGCTAGGTACTCGTAGTCAACTCGCAATGGACCTACGGACTGCGGATCATCCTCGTAATGCTCGATCAGTCCCTTCGCCAAATCTCTCACCCGCGCCGCCTGGTCTTTGGTGTTGACACCGCGCCGTTTGGCCGCTAGCCAACGGCGCAAGGCAATAGGAGCAAGAGCCTCGGCGTGTCCGGCGACCGGGCAGCCTTCTTCCCAGGCTTGGCGGATTGCCAGGGTTACGCACTTTGTCATTTCTTCTGGCATGGCCTACCACAAGCCCTACGCGGGAGCGGCCTAACGCCCGAGTTCAGCCGCGACCGCCGCACTGCAATAGACACCCGACAACCCACCTGACAACGGCGCGGCGGGCGTCGGCTGCAACGACTTGTTAGGCCGCTCTCCGGCCCAGCCTGCGGGACTGCCATGACTTCCACAGGGCCTCCAGGCCGACCCAGAACAGATGCGCCGCGCACGTATACACCGCCCAGCGTACAGTGAACACCAGGTCGCAGAGCAGGGACCCGTAGTGCGGATGGGCGGCCCTTAGCGCGCTTGGGGTGAGACGGAATGCTGCCCAGAACCAGCCCGCGATTAGCCACCATCCCGCGACCAGCGTTGCCCCAGCGGCGACCGCCCGAGCAGGGTCCCCTTGTAGCCTCTGTGTAGCCCTCCTGCCAAGCCAGAAGCCTAAGCCCATTCCCGCCGACATGATGAGCCATTGAGGCAACACGCTCCCCTGCCTTTCGCAACCCACCGCGCCTGGTAGAGCGGCCTAACGCCTGAGTTCAGCGGCGGACACTGCGGCGAACGCCTGCGATGACAGAGGAGCTGATGGCGCAGTGTTCGTCCGCTGCAACGACTTGTTAGGCCGCACCCCGGCAAGCCCCCGCCTACGGCAAGCCCCCGCCTACGGCAAGCCCCCGCCTACGGCAAGCCCCCGCCTACGGCAAGCCCCCGCCTACGGCAAGCCCCCGCCTACGGCGAGAAGTTGCATTGGTTGATGCGGTACCCATCCCCAGCGTTGACCACCGTCAATAGTGCATGCCCTGAGCCATGTGCGTACTGGACGGGGTACGTCAGCCGCACGCTCGTCTGGCCGTTGTAGTTCTGCACGAACCACTGCGGCGTGCCGTGGCTGACATACGCCCCATCACTCGACTCCATCAGCGACTCCATGCGATAGAGGAACAGAGGCGACGCCTTCGCCTGCCCCTCCGGCACGATGAGAGCGTTCGCGCCCTGATAGTCGTGCGCCCCCATCGCATCCACGAAGCGATCCGACACCGCGATCGCTTGCGCCGCTGTGCCCGACGCCGCGTGGAAGGCGGACAGCGCCCCCACGATCAGGAGCGCAAGGACGGCGGCGACGCCCAGCAGGATGAGGCCGACCCGGCTCTGCTTTTTTGGCTCCGGTGTCATGCCCCCGTACATACCTGGATAGTTCATGTCTTTCTTCTTTGTGCCACCCGCCGCCGCGTCCGCCTTCATGGTGCGGCCTAACAGCATATTATACTGCACATCCCGCAGCCTATCCCATTATTGGCGGCGGGCTACTCTGATTCCTGCGCCCCCAGGCCATTCCCGGTCAATAAAGTGATAGACTGCACGCCCCGCAGCCTATCACCTTATCAGCCGCAATCCCCCGCCACGGCACATGACCCGATGCCGCGCAGAACTGGGTATAATATACCCCAACAACGACCAAACACACACGCACACCACGGAACGGCAAGGACACAGGCGCACTCATGGACCGAGACCTACGCCCCGACGACACACCCCAACCAGACACCACCCTCTGGGCCGACTACGCCGCACTCCTCGCCCGCAGGCGCGTCCCGCCGGAACAGCTCCCCTGGTACCGTGCCTGGCTCGACCGATGCCGCAAGTTCCACCAGGACAAGCCCGTCCAGACGCTCACGCCCCAGCAGCGGCAGGCGTTCCTGCACCACCTGGCCCAGCACGAACGCCTCCCCGACTGGCAGCTCCAGCAGGCCCGCCGGGCGCTCGACGCCCTCAGCGACCTGCTGGCGAGCCGAACACCCCGGCCGCCACGACCGGACGCCCCCCGCAAAGCGGCCACCTCCGAGCCGACGCCCCGCGCCGCTCCCTCGCCGACTCCCGCCCACGAGTCGCTGCTGGCGCGCATGAGGACCGAGATGCGCGTCCAGCGCTACGCCCTGCGCACCGAGGAGGCCTACCTCCACTGGGCGCAGCGCTACCTCGCCTTCCACGCCCCCCATGACCCCCTCCAGGTCGGGCCGGACGGCGTCGGGCGCTTCCTGGAACACCTGGCGCTGGAGCGCGGCGTCGGCGCGGGGACCCAGAACCAGGCCCTCAACGCCCTCGCGTTCCTCCACCGGCAGGTGCTGGGCGAGGGCATGGCCGTGGCCGAGGACGTGCTGCGCGCCCGCCGGACCAAGCGCCTGCCGGTCGTGCTGTCCAAAGAGGAGACCCGGACGATCCTGGACCGCATGGATGGCCACCACCGGCTGATGGCGCGGCTGCTGTACGGGACGGGGATGCGGCTGATGGAGTGCGTGCGCCTGCGCGTCAAGGACGTGGACTTCGCCCTGAGCCTGATCGTCGTGCGCCAGGGCAAGGGGGACAAGGACCGCCGCGTCCCCCTGCCCCGGTCCGTGCGCGACGACCTGGAGCGGCACCTGGAGGGCGTCCGGCAGCTCCACGCGCAGGACCTGGCGGCGGGCGGGGGCGAGGTGTACCTGCCCGACGCCCTCGCCCGCAAGTACCCCCGCGCGAGCCGGGAGTGGGGCTGGCAGTACCTGTTCCCCTCCCCCAAGCTCTCCACCGACCCGCGCTCCGGGAGGGTGCGCCGCCACCACCTGGACGAGACCGGCCTGCAGCGGGCCGTGTCCGAGGCGGCGCGGGCGTCGGGCCTGGATAAGCCCGCCTCCTGCCACTCGTTCCGCCACAGCTTCGCCACGCACCTGCTGGAAGCGGGCTATGACATACGGACCGTGCAGGAGTTACTGGGTCATAGCCACGTCAGCACGACGATGATCTACACGCACGTGCTCAACCGCCCCGGCGTCGCCGTCCGCAGCCCCCTCGACGACGGGTAGCACACGCTGAGGGAGTGCGGGAGGGAATGAGGAAGGCACCGGGGATGGCGCGGGGCGAGCGGGGGTGATCGCAGACTCACCCGTCGCCCGACAGTTCCACTCCCCGTTCCGACAATCGAATTGCCGACCGAACCCACCGGACATGGGTTGAGGTGCAATCCCGGCACGAACAACGGGAGAAGAAGATGAACATCGGCTACGCCCGCGTCTCCACCCAGGACCAAAGCCTCGACCTCCAGAGGGACGTCCTCACCAGGGCCAGCTGCGAGAGGACCTTCCAGGACACCGCCTCCGGCGCGCGGGCCGAGCGGCGCGGACTGAACGGCGCCCTGAGCCACCTGCGCCGAGGCGACACCCTTGTGGCCCGGAGGCTGGACCGTCTCGGGAGAAGCCTGAAGAACCTCCGGGGGAGCCTCGACACCCCCACTCCCCCCGGCGACAACCCATCGCCCTCGGACCAGAGCACCCCGGTCCACGTCCAGCAGCGGAGCCGCCGTGCGGCGGGCATCCGTCGCCACCGGAGAGAAGACAGGGGCTTGCCCGAACGAGAGGTCGGGCGACCGTGCCGGGTACTTGTGCAGCAGATACCCCAGGTCCGTCGCCCGTGTGTGCGTGGCGGTGCGGATGAGGGGCATTCGGCTACCAGTTGGTCAGGGAGCCGTCGGGGCGGTGGAACAGGGGAATGGGCGCATACCGCTCGGTGATCTCGACGGCTAGCTCGGCTCCGGCAGGGTCGAACTCGACGCCGAGGCCGGGCCGCGCCTCGGGCCGGAGCTTGCCGTCCCGGAACGTGTAGCTCTGCGCCATATGGGCGTAGGTGTACAGGCCGTTCCCGCCGACTTCCATCAGGACCGACACGGGCAGGGCGCAGAGGACGTGGACCAGCGCCGCCGCCGAGACCGGGCCGGTGAAGTGCGGGATCATCCCGACGTAGTGCGTCTCGCAGAGCGCCGCGATCTTCAGGAACTCCGTGATGCCGCCCGTGTTGGGCAGCGTGACGCGGGTGAAGTCAATCAGGTGCCGCTCGATCAGTGTGTTGAGGTCCCAACGGTCGCCGAACTGCTCGCCGACCGCGATCGGCACCCCGATCTGCCCGCGCAGGGCTGCCAGCACCTCCGGGTTCTCGGAACGGAGAGGGTCCTCGACGAACAACGGCGCGAGCGGCTCGATCAGGCGGCACATCCGCACGGAGTCGGACAGATCGAGCCGGGTGTGGAAGTCAATCGCCCAGTCGCCGTCGTCACCGACGCCCGCGCGAACCTCCTGACAGTTCTTGAGGCACAGATCGACCATGCGGCGCGAGTCGAAGACGCGGTCGGCGGGATCGCCGACCGCGGTGCGGTTGGCGAGGAAGCCCTCCTCCCGGCACGCGCGCGCCGTCACCCGCAGACTGCCCTGCCACGGGTAGCCGGTCGAGTAGGTATCTGTTCTAAATTGTGTTACAATAGGTTCATGGCAAAGATCAAGGTTCTTATTCTCAGCGACGCCGAACGCGCCGCGCTGGACCACGGCTGGCGGCAGGGCAAGAGCCACGCCTTCCGCCAGCGCTGCCTGCTGGTGCTGTAGAAAGCGCAGGGGCGCCGCTCCAAAGACATCGCCGCCCAGGTCGGCTGCTGCGAGGCCGGCGTCAACGACTGGGTCAAGCGCTACCAGGCCGAGGGACTGGACGGACTCAAGACCCGACCGGGCCGAGGCCGCAAGGCGATCCTGAGCAGAGACACCGACCTGGCCGCCGTGCGGCAGGCCGTCCAGGACAACCGCCAGCGCCTCGGCCTCGCCAGGGCGGAACTCTCGCAGGTGCTGGGCAAGGAGTTCTCCGTGCTGACGCTCAAGCGGTTCCTGAAAAAAACGGTTGCCGCTACAAGAGGATACGGCGCGCCGTAAAGCGCGCCCCTGATCCCGAGGCCGCCGCGCTCACCAAGGAGGCGCTGGCCGAGGTGGAGCGCCTGTCGGAGCAGGGGCAGGTGGACGTGTTCTACGGGGACGAGAGCCGCGTGTCCTTGCAGCCGTGTGTGCCGTATGGCTGGCAGTTCGCCGACGAGCGGGCGGTGATGCCCAGCGAGCGGGGCGGCGTTCGTCAGCGAAGAACTTGACGCCTTCTCGCGGGCGCTCTCGCGCCCGACGGTGGTGGCGATGGACAACGCGCGGGTGCATACAAAGGCGGTCAGGGCGCGTGAGGCGGTGTGGCAGGGGCGGGGCCTTTTCGTGCTGTTTTTGCCGACGTACTCGCCGCACCTGAACATCGCGGAGACGCTGTGGCGCAAGATGAAGTACGAGTGGCTGCGGCCCGAGGACTACACGGACGAGGAGCGGCTGCGCCTGTCGGTGTGGCAGGCGCTGAGGGCCGTCGGTACTGGCTTGAGCATCCGCTTTTCGGCTTTTCGGGTAACTTGACATAATTTAGAACATTAGGACTTACGCAGTTGACTTAACGGTCGCTGGTTGACTTGGCGGCTGTCGGCGTTCATACTGTGTCTGATGAACGCCCCCAAAGTCTCAGATGTGGACTACATCCAGTTCCTGATCGCCGCCCAGCGGGTCTACACCTGCACCGAGGCCGCCCGCTGTGCGCCTCCGGGGCCGAGTCCGGCCTCGCACGACGCCTACACGCGCCTGCTGTCGAGACTGCCGCCTGACACGGCGGCGTTGTGGCAGGAGGTCGAGCCTCTGATCGACAAAGGCCGCGGCCTGTTGATCGTGGATGACACCACATTGGACAAGCCCTACGCCCAGAAGATGGGCCTGGTGACGCGCCACTGGAGCGGCAAACACCACGCGGTCGTCGAGGGCATCAACCTGACGACGCTCTTATGGACGGATGGGCTGAGCAGCCTGCCCTGCGACTGCCGCCTGTACGAGCCTGCCGAGGAGGGCCGGACACAGGCGAGCAAGAACGATCATTTTCTCGCCATGCTGCAGACGGCCAAGAGGCGCGGGTTCACGCCCCGCTATGTCTGCTTTGACGGCTGGTACGGCGGCCTGGGCAACCTCAAGGCGGTGCGCGGGCATGGCTGGCACTTCCTGACGCGGCTGAAGTCCAACCGCCTGGTCAACCCAGGGGCGGACGGCCCTGATGACACGGGCAACGTGGCCGTCAGAGACATCGGTGTCCCCGCCGAAGGCTGCCAGGCTCACCTGAAGGGCTTTGGCTTTGTCCGAGTGTTTCGGACGGTTGCCGCAAACGGCGACGTGGAACACTGGGCGACGGATGACTTGACAATGCGGGAGGCTGAGCGCCAGGAGTTTTCCCGCCAGGTGTTTGCCATTGAGAACTACCACCGCAGCCTGAAGCAATGCTGCGGCATCGAGCGGGCGCAAGTCCGCAAGGCTGAGGCCCAGAAGTGTCATATTTTGTTGTCTGTGCGTGCCTTTGTTCGGCTGGAGGCGCACCGCCTGCGGACGGGCATCAGCGGCTACGCCGCCAAAGCCAATCTGGTCCGTGAGGCCATTCGGCTGTATTTGCAGAAGCCAACCATTCAGTTACAACCAACTGCGTAAGTCCTAAACATGTACTTATGGAATTTGGGGTGAGGCGACGATCGAGGTCACGCCGGAGATCAAGCCCGAAGCCGGGGCCGGGGCTGTGGGGTACCACCGCAACATCCGCATCGAAGACAATGTCTTCCTCTCATTCCATGAGCGTCTCCTCAAGGCGCGCTGCACGGACAGCCTGAGCGTGACCGGCAATCGCATAGAAGCGTCGTCCGCCTATCCCTCCCCTCCTGGGAGCGGCCAGGCTTTCGACCTCAGCCATTGCTCCCATGTCAACATCGCGGGCAACGAGAATCGGCCCCTCCAGCCCTCGTTCCTCAGCGGCCCCGCCCAGGAGACCGCCGACCTCCACGCCTAGGCGGCGGCCTTGTAGACCGGCATCCTGCGTGACCGGAGAACTTCTCGAAAACGAAAATCAGGACAAACGGAAGATGACGACTGACACCACAGAGGGCGTGGACCCGGAGCTTGTGCCGCGCCGGACATTGCGGGGCGGGGCGGCGATGCCCGCCGTGGGGCTGGGCACCTTCGGCTCGGACAGGTACTCCGGCGCGCAGGTCGCCGACGCCGTGCGCGGCGCGGCCGCCGTCGGCTACCGGCACTTCGACTGCGCCAGCGTCTACGGCAACGAGGCCCACGTCGGCGAGGCCCTGCGGGACGTGATGGCCTCCGGCGTCGCCCGCGAGGACCTGTGGGTCACGTCCAAGGTCTGGAACGACAGCCACGGGACGGGCCGTGTGGTCGCCTCCTGCGAGCGCTCCCTGCGCGACCTGGAGCTGGACCACCTGGACCTGTTCCTGATCCACTGGCCGTTCCCCAACTCCCACGCCCCCGGCGTCGGCACCGACTCGCGCGACCCCCACGCCCGCCCCTACGCCCACGACGCCTACATGGACGCCTGGGCGCAGATGGAGAGCCTCGCGGAGCGCGGCCTGGTCCGCCACATCGGCACGTCCAACATGACCGTCCCCAAGCTCAGGCTGGTGCTGCGCGACGCCCGCACCCCGCCCGCCGCCAACGAGATGGAGCTGCACCCGCACTTCCAGCAGCCGGAGCTGTTCGACTATGTGGTCGAGAACGGCCTCGTGCCCATCGGCTACAGCCCCATCGGCTCGCCGTCGCGCCCGGCGCGGGACCGGACCCCGGAGGACACGGCGGACGTGGAGGACCCGGTGATCGTTGGCATCGCCGAGCGGCTGGGCATCCACCCGGCGGCGGTGTGCGTGAAGTGGGCCGTGCAGCGCGGGCAGGTCCCCATCCCGTTCTCGGCCAAGCGCGGCCAGTACCTGGGCACGCTCCGTGCCGTGGTGGGCGAACCGCTGAGCGACGCCGAGATGGCCGCCGTGGCGGGCATTGACCGGGGCAGCCGCCTGATCAAGGGCCAGGTGTTCCTGTGGGAAGGCGCGCGCGGCTGGGAGGACCTGTGGGACGAGGACGGCGAGATCACGCCCGGCCCCACGCACTGACGGCGAAAGTCAGAGAAAAAGGTGAGGGAGACATGACGACAACCCACGAACGGACCATGCGCGGGGTGGTGCTGCCCGGAAACAGCACCGTCGCTTACCGGGAGCAGCCCGTCCCCGTGCCGGGGCACGGGCAGGTGTTGGTCGAGATGAGGGCGTCCTCCATCTGCGGCAGCGACATCCGGGCGATCTACCGGGAACACCTGGGGGTCGGCGACGAGGCATACCGGGGCGTGATCGCCGGGCACGAGCCGTGTGGGGTCGTCGCCGAGGTCGGCCCCGGCTGCAAGCGGCGCAAGGTGGGGGACCGGGTGGTGCTGTACCACATCAGCGGCTGCGGGGTCTGCGGGGACTGCCAGGCGGGCTACATGATCTCCTGCCACTCGCCCCGGCGGGCCGCCTACGGCTGGCAGCGCGACGGCGGCCACGCCCCATACCTGCTGGCCGAGGAGAACACCTGCCTGGACCTGCCGGACAACTTGACGTATGTGGACGGCGCGCTGGTGGCCTGCGGCTTCGGCACGGCGTGGGAGGCGCTGACGCGGATGGGGGTCGGGGGCCGGGACCGCCTTCTGGTGACGGGCCTGGGGCCGGTGGGCCTGGCGGCGGCGATGCTGGGGCGGGCGCTGGGGGCGTCACAGGTGATCGGCGTGGACACCAGCCCGGCCCGGCTGGACCTGGCGCGGGAGATGGGCCTGGTGGACGAGGCGTTCGTCAGCGACGCCGGGGCGCTGGAGAAGATCAGGGCGGCGACGGGGGGCCGGGGCTGCGAGACCGCCATTGACTGCTCCGGGGCCGCCCCCGCCCGCCAACTGGCGCTGGCGGGCACACGCCAGTGGGGCCGGTGCGCGTTCGTGGGGGAGGGCGGCGTCGCCCAGTTCGACGTGTCGCCGCTGCTGATCCACCCGCAGGTGACGCTGTACGGCTCGTGGGTGACATCGGTGCCGCACATGGAGGAGCTCCTGGAGCGACTGTCTCGGTGGGGCCTGCACCCGGAGAAGACGGTGACGCACCGGTTCAGCTTGGGCCAGGCCGCCGAGGCCTACGCCGTGGCCGATGCGGGCCAGTCCGGCAAGGTCGTCATCGTCACTGAATAAACCTCTTGCGTAGTAGTGGTATCCTGATGTCATGTTAACTGTCACCAAATTGCAGAAGAAGCCGCGCCACTTCCAGTCGTTCACGGGCTTGACGCCCCCGCCTGTCGGCAGTGCTGCCCGTCCCGATGTGTGACACGCTCCTGTTGGACGCGCCGGGCGGGGGCGCGCCCAAGCGGCGCATTGGCACACTGGCCGACCTGCTGGCGGCACACCCGGAACTGGCTGAGGTTCTCGTGGGCGCCACTGCGCAAGAGGTCCCCAAGCCCCGGACGAAGACCCGACAGGGCCAGCCCAAGCCGGAAGGCAGAGCCGCCCGCAAGATGCGCTACTCCGGCAAGCAGGAGCGGCACACCGTTAAGACGCAGGTGCTGACCACGAAGACGTGTGTGCTGCACGTGCTGGGCAACCTGCCCGGTTCGGTCAGTGACCTGACGCTCCTACGCGCCTCCGGGGTGTTGCGTCATGTCCCGCCAGACCTGCCGGTGCGCGGGCAGCGGGGACACACTCTGACGGCACTGGGCCGAGCCTACAACCGGGCCATGGGGCGCCTGCGTGTCCCCGTCGAGCATATGCTGTCGCGCCTCCAGACGTTCCGGGTACTGGCCCAGGTCTACCGAGGACGCTGGGAGCAGCACGAGGACACCATCCCTCCTCTCTTTCTACCAAATCTGCAACTTCCAAACGGTGATAAGCCTCCTGCCATGTTGCTGCTGGCACTACACCCTTGGGAGTCAGCTCCTGTGACAACTCCCCAGACCTAAAGGTCGGGGCTTCTATCGGCTTTACGAACGCATTATTGCCCTAATGCGGTTTCTCTTGCCCTAGCAGCAGGGCTAGTTTTGCAAGTCCTGTCTCTGAGAACTGCGCGTCTGACTTTGGGGTTCATCACTCGCGCTCCTGTTCTTCGCAGTCTTAGTCTTAGGCTCTTGGCCGAGGCACAAGCCAAAACAAAAAAGCACAAACAGGTACACGCAAACTTCACGTTAGGTGCTTCCGATTTTTTCAGGGAGCAGAGACGATTACGAACATTATACCGGAAAGGCACAAATAGCGTGTCTTCGGAAAGACACGGAGCCTTATATCCCCATTGATAAATCAAGGGGCCTTACGGCTCTTTCGGTAAGCATATCTCTTTTTTCGAGATAAAGTCAAGCATTGCATATTGTAAGCCGGGCAGATAGAGCGCTTGCGAAACGTTACCGCGGTATTCCACGTCCACGCCAGGTGTCCAAGAAAACACACTCGAAGTGGCATTAGGGCAGCAACTACCTACGTTCACGGGCAACGTGACGTAACATCAGTCTTTATAGAGCGTAGCCGGTGAAACGCCCATACGTGGGGGCGCTAAGTGAATTATAGGCGGTGTTTCCATTGTGCGGCGGAGGAGGAGCATAGCGATGTCGTCGCGCTGGGTGTCGGCGGAGAAGTCGCGCAGGCGGGCGACCAGGCGGGCCAGGGACGTGTCGGCGGGCAGGCCGACAGGAGGCAGCAGGCGCTGGAGGCCGCCCAGGCCGAGGAAGTCGCCATCGGGGTCGCGCGACTCGGTAACGCCGTCGGTGTAGAGCAGCAGCAGGTCGCCGGGGGCCATCACCAGCGCGTGGTCTTCGTAGGGGACGCCGGGCAGGACGCCCAGCGCCATGCCGTCGTCGGCCTCCAGCGGCAGCGCGGCGTCGCCGCCGTCGGCCCGGCGCAGCAGGGGCGGCTCGTGGCCCGCGTTGGCCCAGGTCAACTCGCCCGTGCCCGTGTCCAGCGACCCATAAAAGAGGGTGATGAAGCCGTCACGGGCGCTCATGCCGCTGCACAGCACGTCGTTGACCAGCGACAGCACCCGCCCCGGCGCGTCCGGGTGACGATGGGCGAAGGCGCGCAGGGTGTACTTGACGGCGGCGGTCTGCACGGCGGCCTGCAACCCCTTGCCGGAGACGTCGGCCATGACGATGCCCACCCGGTTCTCGCCCAGCGGGAACAGGTCCAGGAAGTCGCCGCCGATCTCGGCCTCGCCGAGCGCCGCCCGGTACTCCTTGGCGAACTCGAAGCCCCCGGCGCGGGCGGGGATGTCCGGCAGCAGGTTTTCTTGGAGTTTCCCGGCGATGCGTTTCTCCCGCCGGTAGAGCTGACTCATCTCCGAGAACAGGTGGGCGTTCTCCAGGGTGACGCCCGCCTGGGCGGCGAGGGCGAGGGCGAACTCGGCGACCTCCTGCCCGCCAGGCAGGTCGCCGAAGACGAGCAGGCCCAGGCAGCGGCGGTCGCGGGCCGTGAGCAGGAACACCGTGCCGGGGCCGGCGAGGAAGTCCCCGGAGCCTTGCGGCAGCACCAGCGCCGTCTGCGTCTGCGCGTAGGTGCGCGGCTCGGCGTCGGGCCGCCCGTCGGCGCGCAGGCCGAGCAGGACGAACCCGGCGGGCAGCGGCTGGGCGGCGAAGTGGGAGAGGGACGAGTCTCCCTGGCCCGTCCGGTGGTCCACCGCCGCCAGCGGCACGAACAGGTCGTTGGTGTCGTCGTGGGCGTAGACGGCGACGCGCGGGCAGCCGAGCAGGTTCGCCGCCGACTCCGCGAACAGGCGCATCAGCCGGGGCGGGTCGGACTGGTCGGCGATGGCCGCGCCGGTGTGCGCGACCAGGGCGCGCAGCATCTCGCCGCGCCGCCGCGCCTCCCGGACGAACCGCGCGTTCTGGATGGCGACAGCGACCGTCCCGGCGACGGCCTCCAGCAAGGCGGCGTCGTCCGCCGTGAACCCCTGCCCCGGCGCGAGCGCCCCGCCCCGGTTGGCGAGCAGCAGCAGGCCTAGGGGCCGGTCCTGGTAGGAGACCGGCACGGCGATCAGGTTCCGCAGCTTCAGGGACGAACTCAGCCGGTCGGTCTGCCAGGCCCGGTCCAGATCGGTGTGTCGCTCGGTCCGGCCCGCCCGCGCCAGATCGCGCAGCCGCTCGTCGAGCAGCCCGCCCAGCAGCGTCTGCATGGCCTCGGTGACGCCGTAGATGACCCGCTCCTCCATCTGCGCGCCCCGCCCCTCGCGCCACAGGGCGAGCGCGCCCAGATCGGCGTCCAGCGCCCGCGTGGCCTCGGCGACGGCGACCTGCAGGATGTCCCGGAGGTCGAACTGGGCGTTGATGGCCCGGTCAATGGCGTGCTGGGTCCGTAGCTCGCTGTTCTGCCGCTCTGCCCGCTGCTGCATCCGCTCGAACGAGCGCAGCAGGTAGGGCGCGATGACCACGGCGAGCAGGGCCGCGATGCCGTTGATCCAGACCAGGGCGTACTCGGCGTGGTGCTTCTCCCAGGGGAACAGCACCGTGACCAGCAGGCTCAGGGCGGCGAACAGCCCGACGGCGATGAGGATCGCCACCCACTGCAGCCACCTGAGACTGCTCCCGGACGGGTTCAGTTTGAGGAAATTGAACATACGGAGGCCCCAGGGAGGTTCCCAGAGAAGTTCCCAGAGAAGTTCCCAGGGCTGAACCCCTGGTCTTTGAAGGGCAAATCCCCGCCTTCGCGGGCAGGAGAGGCATCAGAGGGCTGGCTGCTCACAACTGGGCCAAAGCGTCCCTTCTGCGTGATGTTGTTTCTGGTTTTGAACGTAGTGTTGGACTTGACGCAGGTGGCCGGAGCAGACGGTGTCCACGCCATAGCCGCCCTGCCACTTGAACGACCACGTTGGCGTCCGGTGCGTGTCATTGAGCGCCTTGGAAGTCATCCCCTTGACCAGTTCCATGAAGTCCGGGATGAGCAGCGTGCGTGGCAGCGCCGCCGGCAGATGCACATGGTCCGCGATGCCGCCCAGGGCATAAAGCTCGACTCGGCTTCTTTTGCAGGCGCTTTGAATCAGCGCGTAGGCCCCCTGCTCGATCTTGTCCACCAGCAGCGGCTCCCGGTCCCAAGTGGACCACACGAAATGATAAAACACCCGGTAATGAACGTGCGCCATCCTGCCCTCCTAGGAGCCTTCCCTTCCTTGCCCACTCTTTTGCCCGCGAAGGCGGGGATTTGCTTTTTGAAGCGCGGGGGTTCAGCCCCGCGACCAAACGCCCCGCGACTTATACGCCCTCGTCACACCTTGAACCGGATGTTCAGGATGTCCCCATCCTTCACAACATACTCCCGCCCTTCCAGGCGCAGTTTGTTGGCGGCCTTGGCGGCGTCCCACGTCCCGGTGTCCATCAGGTCCTGGAAGGCCAGCACCTCGGCGCGGATGAAGCCGCGCGCCAGGTCCGAGTGGATGCGGCCCGCCGCCGTCAGCGCGCTCGCCCCGGCGGGGACGGTCCAGGCGCGGACCTCGTCCTCGCCGACCGTGAAGAACGACTGGACGCCCAGGGCAGCGTAGGCGGCCCGAATCAGCCGCCCGCGCGCCGGTTCGGCGATGCCCAGCACGTCCAAAAACTCCCGCTGGTCATCTTCGGCGAGTTGGGAGACCTCCTTCTCGGCGGCGGCGCAGAGCGCGATGAGTGACACGCGCTCCTCGGCGCACTGCTCGCGCAGGGGCTGGAGAAGGGCCAGCGCCTCGCCCTCGCTGATGTCCGCCTCGCCGACATTGACCACGGCGATGAGTGGCTTGTTGGTCAGGAAGTCGAAGTTGCGGATGATCTTCTGCTCGTCGTCGGTCAGTTCCATGCTGGACACGGGCCTGAAGTCGTCCAGCACGGCCTTGATGCGGGTAAGAATCTCGCGCTCGGTGACTTCCGGGCTGGGCTGACCCGCCTTGCGCGTCTTGAGCTGCTTCTCGATGCGTTCCAGCCGAGTCTCGATCACGGACAGGTCGCCGAGCAGGAGTTCCTCGGTGATGGCCCGGTAGTCGCGCAGGGGGTCCAGGCCGCCTTCGGGCGGCGGCAGGGAGGGCGTCTCGAAGGCGCGGACCACCAGCACCAGGGCGTCCACGGAGCGGATGCCGACGAAGAAATCCGCGCCGAACTTGCGCGCACCGCGTTCACCGGAGATCTGCGCCGCGCCGTCGGTGAACTCGATGGTGGCGGGGGTGCGCTTCTTGGGGTGGAACAGGGCCAGGGCGAAGTCGTAGCGGGAGTCGGGGACGGGGACAACGCTGACCAGAGCGGCGCTGCCGCCGCCCGCCGGACTCGCCTCGCCGCGTGTCAGGGCGTCAAACAGGGTGGTCTTACCCGACTGGGGCAGACCGATCAAGCCAACTTTCACAGACAGAAGCTCCTTCGCCGTTCCTTTCGCCGCTCAGAGGCCAAATTCCTTTGGCGGGTGACGGGCTGCCCATCGCCCTGGAGAAGAACCCCCTCCGTCGAGGCGAGCCGCTCCACCTCCCCCGAAGCGGGTGAGGAAGGAGCTTCCACCCTCTTGCCTCTTTCCCCCTCCCGCTTCGGGAGGGGTGGCGAGCCTCGGCGAGCCGGGGTGGGTTCTTCTCCAGGGCGGTGGGCAGCCTGGCATCACGGGCCGGGCGAGGGAGCCGTGGCGGGGGCGTTGGCCGTGGCGGGGTCGGGCAGGCCGCTGGACGGCGTGGGAGCGGTGGGGGTCGTCACGGGAACATCGTTCGGTGTCGCCGTGCCGGAGGAGGGATCTCCGCCGTCGGCTGGCACCGTGACCGGCGCGGCGTCCGTCGGCGGGGTATCACCCGGCGTGGCGGGAGTCGAGGAGTCCGGCGGGGCGGGCTGATCCGTGGGGTCTCCCGTCAAGGGGGCGGGAGCGCCCGGCACGGCGAACACGGGCGCGGCGGGGGCAGTCGGCGCGGTGGGAGTGGTCACGGGCGCGACCGGGACGGTCGGGGCCGTGGCGACGGGCGGGGGGACTGGGACGATGGGCGCGGCCACCGGGGAGTCCGTCGGCGGGGGCGCCCAGGCGGGCGCGGGGCGGTCCACCGTGACGGGCGGGTGCGCGTAGTGCTGCCGCGTGAACAGGACTCCCGCGACCGCCAGTGCGAGCAGCCCGGCGACGGCCAGCAGCAGGTACAGTCCCGCGCCGCTGCCGCGCCGCGCGGGCGTCTCATAGGCGGGAAGCGTCGGCGGGGCGTCGCGCGGCACACGCAGCACGACATCCTCCGCCGCGCGCCGTTCCCGCTCGGCACGCACCATCTCGCGCGGCAACTGCCGGGGTAGTTGTTCGGGTTCGTTCGCCATCGGTGTGTCTTTCTTACCGGGGCACTGCGACCACGAGCCGATCAAAGACGTGGGTGACGATGAGGGCGGTGGTGACGCCCCAGAGCAGGACGTTGACCAGCATGGGCCGGTCTTCGAGCAGCACGGCGTCGGGGGACTCGCCCAGGGAGTGACGGTGCATCAGATACAGGTAGCGGAAGATGCCGTAGATGACGAACGGGATGGTCGCCAGCAGGTACGGGTGACGCCCGGCGGCGCTGGACATGACGGCGTAGAGGGCGTAGGACATCACCGCGCCGGAGGTGACGATGACGATCATCTGGTCCAGCATCTCCGCCGAGTATTCCTCCAAGATGCGGCGTGTGCCGACGGTCCCGGAGGCCCGCACGGCGAGCAGCTCGGCGCGACGCTTGGAGAGGCCCAGGAACAGGGCCAGCATCAGGGTACAGAGGATCAGCCAGACGGAGATGAAGACGTGGATGGCGACCGCGCCCGCGACGGCCCGCAGCACGAAGCCCGCCGCCAGCGCCAGCACGTCCAGCAGGACCATGTGCTTGAGCCGGAACGAGTAGGCCATGGTCAGCAGCAGGTAGCCGACAGCGACAATGCCGAAGCGCACGTCCAGAGCGAAGGAGAGAATGACGCCGCCGACGCCCAGGGCGACGGCGGCGACGAGGGCCGCCGTGGGGGATAGCTCCCCCGCCGCGATGGGGCGCAGGCGCTTCTTGGGGTGCAGGCGGTCGCTGTCCCGGTCGGCCAGATCGTTGACCAGGTAGACCACGCTGGACAGCGCGCAGAACAGCAGGAAGCCCAGGCCCGCCCGCTCGAATTCAATCCGTGGGGGCCGCATATCCAGCGTGAACAGCAGGCCGGCGAACAGCAGCAGGTTCTTGGTCCACTGCTTGGGGCGCAGGGCGACCAGCAGAGCTTTCACGGGGCCGCGCCGGGGCGGGTCAGGCGTCATTTTCAGCGCATGGGCCATGGTGTCTTCCGGTCATCAGGCAGTGCCGTCAGCGGACGTGTATCACGGTGGTCGCGGTGACGGGCGGCTTGATCCCATCCACATCCGTGACCGTGACCGTGGCCGTGTAGTCCTTGCCGCCGGTGTCGTACTGGACGGTGACGGTCTGGCCCTCGGCCTGATCCACGAAGCCGCCCTGAGTGTCAAAGTCCCACGCATAGCGCAGGGCGCTGGCCCCGCCGTCGCCGGTCGCGTGCAGGATGATGGGGCTGCTCGCGCTCGTGGTCTGTTCGGGCCCCGCCGTCACGGTGATCGGTGTGCTGTCCGTGACCACGGTGAGTGAGCCGATGGAGAACTGACTATACCCATCCGCAGTCACAACCAAGCTCTGCAGCGCGTCCTGGGCGGGGGCGGTGCCGCCGGTGAACTTCAGCGCGGACAGCGGGACGGCCACGGTGACCCAGCCGTCGCCGAGGACGGCGTTCTCCGGCAGGGGGCGCATGGTCTCGGTCTGCCGCCCGTCCGCCAGCGTCAGCACCCAGCGCAGGGACGTGACCAGCGGGGCCGCGTTCGGGTCATAGGCCGGGGCCTGCACGCTCGTATTCGGTCCGCCCCGCCCGCCGAAGCCGCCCGGCCCACCAGGGCCGCCGGGACCTCCAAAGCCGCCTGGCCCTCCGGGGCCGCCAAAGCCGCCTCCTCCTGGCCCTCCGGGGCCGCCAAAGCCGCCTCCGCCGGGACCACCAGGGCCACCGA
Organism: Capsulimonadaceae bacterium; assembly: GCA_965277485.1. Classification (GTDB taxonomy): domain Bacteria; phylum Armatimonadota; class Armatimonadia; order Armatimonadales; family Capsulimonadaceae; genus JAFAZD01. The sequence continues at coordinate 69,552 of CBDICZ010000013.1, forward strand.
AGCCGCCTCCACCCCGGCCGCCGCGCCCGCGCCCGCCCCGGCCGCCGCGACCACCGAACCGTCCGCCTCGGAATCCTCCCTGCTGGCCGACAGGGCGCACATCAGGGGGAGTCGCTTTCGGGAAGCGCAGGGTCATCTGCAAGTAGCGAGTCTTGTCCGTCAGGTCGCCCAGTGCCACGGGCGTGTCGAAGGTGATCTTCGCGCCCTGGTAGGCGTCCACGGTGGTGACGGACAGGGCATGTCCGCCGCTGAGGGCCGTCGCCGTGCTGTCCTGAACGTCGCCGCCGCCCCAGGGCGTGATCGTCAGCCCGGCCTGGTCATAGGTCGTCTTGCCGCCGTAGAGCGTCGCCTGGACTACCGGCGCGTCCGACGCCACGGCGGGCGGCGAGGCGATCGGCAGGGGTGTGATGAGCGGAGGCAGCGGCGTCAGGTGGCGCGGGCGGACGGGCGCGGCCCCCGTCCCGACCTGTGCGCCGACCAGCAGCGCGGCGACGAGCAGCGCGGCGACGAGCAGAAGGAGGCGTCGGGTCACGGCGGGTGATGCTCCTGAGCAATTCAATAGATGTCTCGAATCTGGACGCGCTCAATGTGCGTCGCGTGTCCGGTCTGCGGGTCCAAATCTACCACCACGCCGCACAGGACGGCGGGGCCGGCGGCGACCTCCATGCGGGCCGGAATCTGGCTGATGAACTTGTTCACCACGGTCTGCACGTCCATGCCGATGACGGAGTGCTGCGGGCCGCACATCCCGACATCGGTGATGTAGGCCGTCCCGCCCGGCAGCAGGCGCTCGTCGGCGGTCTGCACATGGGTGTGCGTCCCGACCACGGCCCCGGCACGTCCATCGAGATAGTACCCGAAGGCCATCTTCTCCGAGGTGGCCTCGGCGTGGAAGTCAAAGAACGTCACCTGGGCCTGGCCGAGAAAGGAGTCCAGGATGGTGTCGGCGAGCCGGAACGGGTCGTCGAGCGGGTCCAGGAAGTGGCGGCCCTGCAAGTTCGCCACGCCCACCCGGACGCCCTCCACGGTGGCGAAGACGCGGTAGCCCCGGCCCGGCGTCCCCGCCGGGTAGTTAGCGGGGCGCAGGATGCGCGGCTCGCGGTCCAGGTAGTCCGTGATCTCGCGCCGATTCCAGGCGTGGTTGCCCAGCGTGATGACGTCCACGCCCCCGTTCAGCAGGCCGCGCGCGATGTCCGGGGTGATGCCGTGCCCGGCGGCGGCGTTCTCGCCGTTGACGATGACGAACTGGGGCGCGTACATCTCCCGCAGAGTCGGCAGCATCTGCTGGGCGGCCTCCCTGCCGATCTTGCCGACGAGGTCGCCGAGCATCAGTATACGCACGTCCGTCGCTTCTTTCCATCCCGCCATTGCCGCTACTTCGCGTAATTGACGGCGCGCGTCTCGCGGATCACCGTGACCTTGATCTGGCCGGGGTACTCCAGCTCCTCCTCGATGCGCCGGGCGGCGTCGCGCGCCAGCACGTGCGCGGCGGCGTCGTCCACCACCTCGGGCCGGACCATCAGGCGAATCTCGCGCCCGGCCTGGACGGCGTAGGTCTTCTCCACGCCGGGGAACGAGTCGGCCAGCGCCTCCAACTTCTGCAGGCGCTTGACGTAGTTCTCCAGCACCTCCCGGCGCGCGCCGGGCCGGGCGGCGGAGACGGAGTCGGCGATCTGCACGATCACGGCCTCCGCCGTGTCCATCGGCAGCTCGTTGTGGTGCGCGCCCGCCGCATGGGCCGCCGCCGGACTCTCGCCGAAGCGCAGCATCAGCTCCTGCGAGAGCAGGGCGTGGGGCAGCTCGGCGTCCGGGACGACTTTGCCCAGGTCGTGCAGCAGGGAGGCCCGCTTGGCGACGGTGACGTTCGCGCCCAGCTCGGCGGCCAGGGAGGTGCCGAGCAGGCAGACCTCGATGCTGTGGTCCAGCAGATTCTGGCCGTAGGAGGTCCGGTAGCGCATCCGGCCCAGCAGCTTGATGATCTCCGGGTGCAGCCCGGTCACGCCCGTCTCCAGCACGGCGCGCTCGCCGGCCTCGCGCATCAGCAGCGCGACCTCGTCCTGGGCCTTGGCGACGCTCTCCTCGATGCGCCCCGGATGGATGCGCCCGTCCAGGATCAGGGCGGTCAGGGCGAGGCGTCCGATCTCACGGCGCACCGGGTCGAAGGACGACAGGACAACGGCCTCGGGCGTGTCGTCAATGATGACGTCCACGCCGGTCAGTGTCTCGAAGGCGCGGATGTTGCGGCCCTCGCGCCCGATGATGCGGCCCTTGACGTCGTCGGACGGCAGGGCGACCACGGAGACGGTACTCTCGCTGACGTGGTCGGTGGCGATGCGCTGCAGCGCCAGGGTCAGGATGTCACGGGCGCGCTTGTCGCCGTCGGCCTTGGCCTCCTCCTCGATCCGGTGGACCAGGCGGGCGGCGTCCAGCCGCGTCTGGTCCTCCACGTCCTTGAGGAGCAGGGCGCGGGCCTGGTCGGCGTTCAGCCCGGCGGCCCGCTCCAGGGCGGCCTTCTGCTGCTCCTTGAGGGTCCAGGCGTCCTCCATGTGGCGCTGCGCGGCCCGCTCCTGGACGGCGACCGCCTCACGCTGGTCGTCCAGGCCGCCGAGTTTTTCGTCCAGGGCCTCGTCTTTCTGTGCCAGTTTTCGCTCGAACCGTTGTAGTTCCAGTCGTTTCTCTTTGAGTTCCCGCTCGGCCTCATCGCGGAAGCGATGGGCCTCCTCGCGGGCCTCCAGCAGAAGTTCCTTGCGCTGCGTCTCCGCCTCGCGGCCAAGACGTTCCCGCTCGGCCGCGATCTCGGCGGCCTTGCGGCGCAGCGCCTCGCGCTGCGGCTGAATATAAAGGACAAAAAGGACCAGCCCCACGAGCGCGACCGTAAACAGGGCCGCCGTCACGGGGAGGATCAGTGATGGCATCGTTCCCCCACCCCCAAGCAATAATAGATTTGTTGAGGTTGAGCGGACGGTTATTCGTGGGCGATGGCATTAACAGGACGTGATGATTAATGACTCGTCTTCCGGTTTTCCGTCATAGCACTGGCTTGCTGGGGGACTGTTTCTCCGTCGGGCGACGCGATTCCTCCCCTGCTGCCTCATCCTGCTTGTGTATTACCCGAATTCCGTGTCTTCTTCCTCATCCTCGGCGTCCGTCGGCGCGGGCAGCGCCTCGCGGGTGACGGCCTTGACGGTCTCCCAGCCGAAGCCGCGCCGCTGCAGAAAGCCCATGAGTTTCTGACGCTCCGCCCGCAGGGTGTCGGGGTCGGTGGGGACGTGCCGGACCTTCTTGCGGGCCGCCTCCCGCGCCAGGGCCATCTCGTCATCGTCGGTGACACGGGCGACGGCCTCCAGAATCTCGTCCTTGGCAACGCCTTTCTGGAACAGCTCGGTGGTCAGCCGACGCCGCCCGATGGGGCGGCTGCCGCCGATGCGTGAGCGGGCCTCGACCCACTGGTGCGCGAACAGGGTGTCATCCAGCAGCTCCAGCCGTCGCAGCTTTTCGATCACCTGGGCGATGACCGGTTCTTCGTACCCCTTCTGCTTCAGTCGGGTCTCGATCTCGCGCGACGCCCGCGCCCGGACCTCCAGCAGCACCAGCGCCGCCTCGGTCGCCTTGTGGACCTCCTCGGCCCCGGCGACCTCGCGCAGCTTCTCGGCGGTCATCTCGCGCCCCACGCGCAGGCCCAGGTCGGCGGCGACGTTCTCCCCCACCCCCAAGATAAACTGCCCGTCCACAAAGACGTTCAGCCGCCCCTTGCGCCGCTGGGGTTCCACTGCGCTGATGGTCGGCATCTCCCCTACCCCATTCCACTCGGCTGGCCGAGGCAGTAACAAATCCCATCCGGGTCACGCACCCAGATCACCCGATACGTCACCCCGCCGTGTTCCATCTCCGCGACATCGCCCGCAACGCCCTGGGCCGAATATTCCCGCTGCACGGCGTCAACGTCCGACAGGCCGAGGTAGCAGCTCGCCTGTTCCGGGTCGCCCCCGTTCTGCGCCAGCCGCAGCGTCACATCATCGCGCACGACCGTGGCCGCCGTCGGCTCCAGTTCCAGCACCTGAAACCCCAGCCGGTCCCGATAAAACTCCGCCGCCTGCGCCGCGTCCGCCACCGGCAGGTCCAGCGGGTCCGTGTCACCGATAGGCGTGATGGAAAGAAACAGGGTCGCCATGACTATTCCTCTTCTCCAGACAGACGCAACTCATCTGCGAACGTAATGCGCTCGTAGATGTCGGCCAAACGCAGTTCACAGCCGATGGACGGCAGAGAGATGACACCGGCTAACCCCTCGTGATCTTGCAGCGTCCACAAGTCCTGGTTGAAGCGGGTGAAATGCTCAGCGTAGGGCCGCTCCTGAGAGAGCATCAGATAATCCGCCATGGACGGCATCCCTCGGTAACTCTCAAACTTCCAGCCCCGGTCGCTCCGCTCGGTACTCGGCGAAAGAATCTCAATCACGACACGCGGGTTGAGCAGGATATCAAGTGACTCATCCGCGAACTCCCGCTCACACGCGACGACGACATCGGGGAAAACGTAGTGTGACGGGCGAGAGCGGACACGCAGATCATTGGAGTAGGTCTCGCAGGTCGTCCCGCGCAGGCGCGTCCCGAACTCTCGGATAATGCTCGTCACCATCAAAATATGTTCGCCGCTTGCCCCAGCCATCGCCAGGATTTCGCCGTTACAGTATTCGCTCCGACGTTCCGCCGCACGGTCCATGGCAAGATATTCTTCCGGCGTGAAACGCAAAATGGGCAGTGACGACATTACGACCTCTCCGGCGGCTGTTGAAAATGCGAGTTGAAGATGACGCCCAGGATGTTGCCGGAGGGGTCGCGGACGGAGCCGAGGCGGATGCCGTCGCCGACATCCTGAACGGGCGCGTGTTCCGTCGCCCCCAGCGCCAGCAGGCGCGCGTGGGCGGCGTCGGCGTCCGGGACGCCCCAGTAGGTGACGCTGCCGGTGGGGTGTCCGCCGTCACCCGCCGGAAGCAGGCCGAGTTCGTGGCCGCCGACGTGGAAGCCGACGTAGAACGGCTGGTCGAAGTAGGGCGGCAAGCCCAGCACGTCCGTGTACCAGGCTTTCGCCGCGCCTATGTCGGGCACGGTGGAGATGTGTGAGCGCAGTCCTTCCAGCATGATGTTTCTCCCGCCCAATTTTTAGACTATCGCGCCGTCATCCGGCATCATCGGGTCCGGCTCAAACGTGACGCGGGCATAAATCTGTGACAGCGGCAACTCGCAGCCGATGGAAGGCAGATGAAGCGTTGCCGCCAAACCGTTGAGTTCCCGGAGCGTCCAGAGGTCTTGCCCGTGTCTGGTGTAATGCTCGACAAGCGGCTGGTACTGGTAGGCGAGAATGTAATCCACAAGTGTCGGCAGCCGCCGGTAGTGCGCGAACTTCCAGCCCCGATCATCATGCACTGTGGAGGGTGAGGCGACCTCGAAAATGACGACAGGATTGAGTAGAACATCCAAGTTGTCATCTTCAAGTTCCAGGTCCCCACACGCCACGACGGCGTCCGGATAGGTGTAGCGCGTGGGGCTGACCCGGACCCGCAGGTCATTGGTGAAGGACTCGCAGGGTCGGCCCTCCAACTGGTTGGCGAGTCTCTGACCGATGTTGCGGTTGATCCGGTTGTGCGTCAGGCTGGCCCCGGCCATCGCCAGGATTTCGCCGTTGACGTACTCGCTCTTGTGGTCTGCCTGGCGCTCCATTTCCAGATACTGCTCCGGGGTGTAACGCGGCTTTGACAGTGAAGACATCGCTGGTCGCTCCTCGCCGTTCGACGCGCTACTCCGCCGTCACGGGCGCGGCCTCGGTGGCCTGAATGACTTTCTCCTGGACCCACAGGTTGAGCAGGGTCTCGGCGGAGACGCCGCGCCGGTGGGCCAGCGCGCGCAGGCGGCGCGATAGGTCTGACTCAACGACTTAACAGACACGGCTTGATTGGATGCCTATGGTGACTTTCACTTCCCGTGTCTGGTCCCACACATCGGCCAGGCTGTGCGTGTCCCAGTGTTCGCCGATCTCCCGGTAAGCCTCGACTTCCGAGGCGCTGAGTTCATCGCCGCTCATACTGTCCCCTTTCAGCGTCATCCATGTCCCGCGCCGAGACGACCAAGGCCCTCCCATCCGCCTTGTGTACGAAGAACGCGGCCAGGAACCTGCCGCCCCCCGTCTGGCCGAGGGCGGCGTAAACATCCTCCCCACGCCGGTGGCCCTTCCCCACAAAGCGGATGTGGGGCGTACTGCCGAACAGTCCTCGACCTCTTCCTGCGAAACGTTGTGCTTCCAGGCGAGCTTCTCGATAATCTCCTCCAGCCAGAGGAAGCCCCGGATGTTCATGGAGCGACCTCCATTCGCCTGCCGTCCCTACTCCGCCGCACCGACGGTGAGGATTTCGGCGGCCTTCTCGTCGCCGCGGATGGTGCCCTCGATCTCGTCCATCATCTCAGGATGCTCCTCCAGGAACTGCTTGGCGTTCTCACGGCCCTGGCCGATGCGGGTCTCGCCGTAGGTGAAGAAGGAGCCGCGCTTCTCGATCAGCGCCATCTCCACGCCGATGTCAATGATGCTGCCCGACCGGGAGATGCCCTTGCCGAACATGATGTCGAACTCGGCCTGGCGGAACGGCGGGGCGACCTTGTTCTTGACCACCTTGACCTTGACCCGGTTGCCGACCATGTCCGTGCCCTGCTTCAAGGTCTCCACGCGGCGCACGTCCAGCATGACCGAGGCGTAGAACTTCAGCGCGCGCCCGCCGGGGGTGGTCTCCGGGTTGCCGAACATGACGCCGATCTTCTCCCGAATCTGGTTGATGAAGATGGCCGCCGTGTTGGTCTTGGCGATGCTCCCGTTGAGCTTGCGCATGGCCTGCGACATCAGGCGGGCCTGGAGGCCCATGTGGCTGTCGCCCATCTCGCCCTCGATCTCGGCCTTGGGGACGAGCGCGGCGACGGAGTCCAGCACGACCACGTCCACGGCCCCCGAACGGACCAGGGCGTCCATGATCTCCAGGGCCTCCTCGCCGGTCGAAGGCTGGGAGATCAGCAGCTTGTTGATGTCCACGCCCAGATTCCGGGCGTATTCGGGGTCCACGGAGTGTTCGGCGTCCACGAAGGCCGCCGTGCCGCCCAGTTTTTGGGCCTCGGCGACGATGTGGTACGCGATGGTGGTCTTGCCCGACGACTCCGCGCCGTGAATCTCGGTGATGCGCCCGCGCGGGACGCCCCCCACCCCCAGGGCCAGGTCCAGGGCGAGCGAGCCGGTGGAGATGGCCTCGACGGTCATCTTGGGCGACTCGCCGAGGCGCATGACCGAGCCTTTGCCGAACTGCTTCTCAAGCTGCGTCAGCGCCATGTCCAGCGCCTTGTCCTTGTCCATTGGTGGTCTCCTTGTTTACGAGTGCGTGTTGCCAAAAGGGAACGTTTGTACGATATTATACCTGACTTGGGGGATTTTTGTTCGTCTCTCTCGCGCCGACAAGTAGGCCCACAGCCGGTCAACTCAGGCCCAGTTGCAGTCTGATGGCCTGTTCCACTTGTTCCACGTCGGCGGTGGAGAGGATGCCCATCTGGCCACCGAGGCGCAATTTGCTGACCGTTGTAACCTGGTCGGCCATCGCCTTGCGGGGCTGACCGTTGAGCGAAACCGCTGCCTCGCTTGGATAGAACCGCCCCGTATTACTTGTGAGAGGTACGACTTGGAGGCGATTCAGATGCAGATTGGCGATGTCATTGCTCACGATGACGGCGGGCCGTTGCTTGCGAATTTCGCCGCCGATGGAGGGATCAAAATTGACCCACCAGACCTCACCGCGCTTCATCGGCCACGTCCCCTATGGTCGCCTCCGCCCACTCCAGGGCATCGGCTTCGCGGCGTTCGTCCGACGCCATCTGCTGATAGGCGGCGTCGAGGTCAGGCGTCAGTACATGAGGTCTGACGACGGCTTCAATGAAGTGACTGATCCGCCGACGGCCGATCACTGCGTATAAGCCCTGGTAGACTTCATTGTCTATGGTGATGGTCAGTTTCTTCTGCATACGTTCTCCTGCACGTATACTACACGTATAGCGCCTCATGATTGTACCACAGGAAGTTCATTCCGTCACCGCCATTCCGACCACTGTTGACTTCTCGCCTGCCTTAAACTGCGCCGCGTCGGGATCAATAAGATAACGACGAACCAAGTTCAGGGCGGCCTGCGCGGACCGTGTGCGCACATCGGCGCGTGACCCCAGAAACGCATGATGCTCGCTGATGACGCCGTCTTCCCAGGCCAAGCCGATGTGAACGGTTCCGACGGGCTTTTCGGGCATTCCCCCACCCGGCCCGGCGATGCCGGTGACGCTGACGGCGATGTCCGCGCCAGAGGCGTCGCGCGCGCCCTCGGCCATCTCCCGCGCCGTCTCTCCGGAGACGGCCCCGTGCCGGGCCAGCGTCTCCTCATTCACACCCAGATAACGGCGCTTGGCCTCGTTGGAGTAGGTCACGAAGCCCTCGCCGAAGACGCGCGATGAGTCGGGGACGCTCGTGAGGCGCTGGGAGACCAATCCGCCGGTACAGGACTCGGCGGTGGCGACGGTCTTCCCCAGCAGCATCAGAAACTGCACGACAGCGTACTCCAGCGTCTCACCATCCACGCCGTAGACGACATCGCCCAGGCGGTCCCGCAGTCGGGACTCCATCGGCGCGATGAGTGCGTCGGCTTCTTCGTCCGACGCGGCGCGGGCGGTGACGCGCAGATGCACCTCGCCGGTTTTGGCGTAGGGGGCGACGGTCGGGTTGTCGCCGTGCATCAGGTCCCGCGCGCGTTCCTCGACCAAACTTTCTCCCAGGCCGACGATTCGGAGGGTCCGCGACCGGATGACCTGCCGCTGCCCCTCGGTCTTCTCCCGCAAGTACGGCTCCACGGACTGCTCGGCCATCGGGATCAGCTCGTTGGGCGGCCCCGGCAGGCAGATAACGATCTTGCCGCCTGCTTCAAACAGCGCACCCAGCGCCGTGCCGTTCGGGTTCGGGAGGCCGCGCCCCTGCGCCGGAACCAGGGCTTGCTTGGCGAAGCTCGGCGGCGGCGGCTCCTGCCCACGCCCTTTCAGGAAATCGCGGAGCCACTGCGCGTGAGTCGCGTCTTCCACGAAGCCGACTCCCAGCACCTCGCCCGCCATCTCCTTGGTCAGATCGTCCTCGGTCGGCCCCAGGCCGCCGATGGTCAGGACCAGATCGGCCCGCGACAGGGCCTGCCGGATCGTCTCCCGGATGCGCTCCGGGTTGTCCCCGACGGTGGTGCGGTGGTAGAGCGTGATGCCCAGGCGCGACAGCATCTGCGCCAGGAACACGGCGTCTGTGTCCACTGTCTGCCCCAGCAGCAGTTCCGTCCCGACCGATATGACTTCCGCGATCATCAGCGCCCTCCTTACGCACACATCGGCGTCAAAATCCGGCGTTCACGCCGGGGTATTTCTCACGAAATACGCTCCCACTCAGCGCGGAAGTTAACTACTCTCGCACCTTTGGCAGAGTTACATCTGCGGCAGAGACATTGGATGTTATCTATGGTGTTGCTGCCGCCGCAAGAGACAGGAACAATATGGTCCACAGTGAGGGGCGATATTTTGTGGCTGATGTTGCACCACAGGCAGGCGTTACCGTAGCGATCACACAGGTCATCCCACTCGGACTTGGTGTAGATACCGTGCCCCCCGTGTTCTTCGACCCGCCGCTGATGCCGCCGAGCGCGGGCGGCGTCCCGCCGCCGCTCCGCCATCATCCTTTCTTGTCCTGCCTTGCGGCACTGCGGACACATCTGGAAGGCCCAGGCAGAGAATGACCACTCCCGGCTGATCTTTTCCCGGTCTCCAGGGCGGAACCAGCGACGACACTTTATGCACCGGTCGTAATCGAATCCGGTCAAGACGTACAAGGTGAAGGCGTCCACGATTATTTCTCACGCAATATCAGGTGCTGTGTTGCAGGCGATCCAGAACGCCTTCCAGAGCCTCGACATCCGCAAACTCAATCAGTAGCGTCCCGCCGCGCCCCTTGCCCGGCTTGAGGGCGACCTTCATCATCAGCGCCTGACGCAGTCTGTCCGCCAGGTGCGACCAGTGAACATCTCTGGGTGAGGACTCAGGGCCCACTCTGCGAGGCGGGCCCACTTCCCCATTGATGATCTCGGCCTGTTCCTCGGTGCGCTTGACGCTGTAGCCCTGTTCAATGACCTGTCGCCAGAGCCTTTGGCGCTTCCTCTCGTCTTTCACAAGGAGCAGAGCCCGACCATGTGCCTCGGTGATGCGCCCATCGGAGATGCTGTCCTGGATACCTCCAGCCAGCGTCAGCAGGCGCATGGTGTTTGAGATCGTGGACTGCTTCTTGCCGATCTGCTGGCCGAGCTGCGTCTGGGTCAGCCCGAACTCCTCAACGAGCTGCTTATAGCCGCGCGCCGCCTCCATCGGGTTCAGGTCCTCGCGCTGGATGTTTTCAATCAGGGCGACCGTCAGCGATTCTTCATTGGTCAGGGAGCGGACGACGGCGGGGATGGTCTTCAGGCCCGCGCGCTCGGAGGCCCGGAAGCGGCGCTCCCCGGCGACTAATTCATAGCGGCCATTGTCGTGCGGGCGGACCATGACCGGCTGCAAAACGCCGTGGGCCTTGATGGAGGCGGCCAGTTCGTCGATGGCGGCGGCGTCGAACTGGGTGCGGGGCTGCCACTCGTTCGCCTGGATGTCGGCCAGGGCGATCTCCTGCACACCCGCCGCCGGGGGCGCGTCCGGCGGGGCGGGGCGGGGGACGACGGCCGCGCCCAGAGAAAGACCCTGGGGCGGGATCAGGGCGGAGAGGCCGCGACCCAGGCGCGGCGCGGCCTTGTCGGATGTCTTAGTTCTTTCCAAGTGCGATCACCTCCTGCGCGAGCGCGGCGTATGCCAGCGCGCCTTTGGATTTAGGGTCGTAGAGCTGGATGGGCCGCCCGAACGACGGGGCCTCGCTCAGACGGACGTTGCGGGGGATGACCGTCTGGGCCACGCGGTCGCCGAAGAACTCGCGGACCTCGGCGACCACCTGGCGTGACAGGTTGACGCGCTCATCGTGCATGGTCAGCGCGACAAGGCCGATCTCCAGGCGCGGGTTCAGGTGGCTTCGCACACGCTCCACGATGGCCATGAGTTGCGAGATGCCTTCCAGGGCGAAGTACTCGCACTGGATGGGAATCAGCACGGCGTCGGCGGCGGTCAGGATATTCAGGGTCAGCAGGCCCAGCGACGGCGGGCCGTCCATCAGGATGTATTGGTAGCGCGGGAGGATGGGCTTGAGGGCGTTCTTCAGGACGTTCTCGCGCGAGAGCATCTGGAACATCTCCATCTCCGCACCGGAGAGTTCCAGATTCGCGGGAACGAGGTCCAGGCCCGGCACGGGGAAGTCCGGGCGGATGATCTCCGTCAACGGGACGTTGTTCACCAGGGCGTCGTACAGCGTGTATTCTAGCCCGGCCTTGTCCGGGACGCCCAGGCCGCTGGTGGCGTTGCCCTGCGGGTCGCCGTCAATCACCAGCACCCGCCGCCCCGCCAGTGCCAGTCCGGTCGCCAGGTTGACGGCGGTGGTGGTCTTGCCGACCCCGCCCTTCTGGTTGACCACCGCCAGTGTCCAAGTCATGTCCGCCCATCCCCCTGCCGTGATGAAAACCGTGTTGGGAGAGGGTTCGCCGTCGGCGGGGCGGGTTCCTGCACACGAACACGGGCGCACAGGAATAATCCCGTGCGCCCGTTCTCGAACGTGTGTTTGTATGGACGACTATCCGGTGATCTTGTCCGCCTGCGAGCGGCGCAGAATCTGGTCGGCGATGTCGCCGCCGCTGACCTGGTAGATGCCGGCGGCGATGCTGGACTTGAGTTCGGCGACCCGGTCGTCGCGGTCCGGGACGGCGTTCACGGCCGGGACGTAGCTCGCGGCCTCCGTCTTGGCGGCGGCCAGGGCCTGCGCCTGCGGCGACAACTGGACGCTCGCGGCCGGGCCGGACCCGCTCCCCGCGTTGGTCGGCGGCGGCGCGACACCGGCGTTGGTGCTGACCGGCGTGATCTGCCCGGCGCGCGTGGACTCTGCACTGGTGATTTTCATGATATTTGCCCCCTCTTGCCCTTGTTCGCGGTATGACCTTGACGCAGGAGCTGCGGCGGCTTGGCTGTCATAGCAATGGTGCGTCCGTGACGCTGCCTTAGACCCTGTAGCTTTGCGTCCCCGCCTTTCGACGGGTTTGCCTTTTCTCACCCTGGAAACGTTCAGGGTGATGGCCTCATTATGGCAGAACCGGGCCGGTTCTTAAGGGCCACGGGCACGACGCGGAAAGATTTTTTGAACCATCATGGCGCGGGCGCGTCTAACCCGGCAACCCATTCAGAAACGCACTCAGAGGAGAGACATCCATGCAGACACCGCGCATCGCCCTCGTGGCCCTGGCCCTGGGGGCCTTGCTTCCCGCCGCTTATGCTCAGGTCCCGGCGACACCGACGGCCCCGTTCACGACCGTCGCCCAGGCCAAGCACCACGTCGCCGGCACCGTCACCGCCGCCGCCAACGGCTCCTACACCGTCACGCCGCGCAAGGCGGGCGACCCCGTCACCTTCACCCTCGCGCCCGGCGCGGCCGTCGTCCAGGGCAGTCCGGGGACGATGACGGACATCCAGCCGGGCAGCCTCGTTCGAGTGGACGGCACGGTCAGCCCCGATGGCACGTCCATCACCGCCACCCGAATCGCCGTCCTCGCGGCCCTGCCGACGCGCGGCGTCAAGGTCAAGCCGAACGGCAAGCACGTCGTCGGCACGGTCGCGTCCATCTCGCCTCTCAAGGTGACGACCTCCGACGGCACCGCCGTCACGGTGGATACCACGTCCGCGCCCCGCGTGACGGTGCTGACGGCGGCCTCGACCACCGCCCTGGTTGTCGGCGCGCATGTGCAGGTCACGCTGGACAAGCAGGGCGCGGCCCGCGCGGTGGTCATCATGCCCGCACGCCAGGGCCGCCGAGGCCGCAAGGCGGCCGCTCTGTAACGGGGCGAGAGGGGAGGGGGGAACGGGAGGGGCGCAACATGCTGCGCCCTTCCATTTGTCTCCCTACGCGCCTTCCGTCGTCACCATCGCCAGAATCTCCTCGCGCGTGGCCGTCGCCACACCGACTTTACGGACCACCACCGCGCCCGCGCAGTTGGCGAGCGTCACCGCCTCCGCCGGCGTCGCCCCGGACGCCAGCGCCATGGTCAGCGTGGAAATCACCGTGTCCCCCGCGCCCGCCACGTCGTAGACCGCGACGGGGTGGGCGGGGACCGTGACTTGCGCGGCGTCCGGCCCGAACAGCGTCAGCCCGTGCGCTCCGCGCGTGATCAGGATGTGCTGCGCGCCGGACTTGCGCAGCAGCATCCGCCCGGCCTCGCGCAGCATCCCCTCCCCGGCGTCCTCGGTCAGCAGCAGCCCGGTCGCCGCGCTCGCCTCGGCCAAGTTCAGCGTGATGACCGTCAGGCGGCAGTGGCCGCCGATCCCCTGCGGCTTCAGGTTGCCCGTGCTGATCTTGCCGTGCGCCCGCGCCGCCTCCACGACCTTCTGAACCAGGTCGCGCCCCAGTAGTCCCTTCTGATAGTCAGACAGCAGGACGGCCTCACAGGCGGGGATGGCGCTCTCCAGGTAGTCCAGCATCCGCGCCTGCTCGTCGGCGCTGATGGGGTCGCGCTTCTCATGGTCCACGCGCACGACCTGCTGCGAGTGGGCGATGATGCGGGTCTTCTGCGTCGTCGGCCTGGCCTCCGTGATCATCAGCCCGGCCACATCCGCCCCCTCCTCGCGCAGCTTCTCCGCCAGGGTCCGGCCCGCGCCGTCCGGCCCGACCAGCCCGGCGATGCCGGCCCGGCCCCCCAGCGCGCACAGGTTGTTGACGACGTTCGCCGCGCCGCCGGGCACATAGGTGTGGTGATCGGCGTCCACCACCATGACGGGAGCCTCCGGCGAGACGCGGCTGACCCGGCCCCAGACGTACTCATCCAGCATGACGTCGCCGATGACCAGCACCCGCCGCCCGGTGAAGGCGTCCAAAATCTCCTCTGCGCGTCGCTTCTGCATCTGTGTTCCTTACGGCCTCGGCCCATAGATCGTGATTGTTGGACTGGGATAGGCCATGTCCGACGGCAGGTTCGGGACACGGCCCGTCAAGTCCTTCCGAACAAACTGAACGGCCCGCGCGTGAGTCGTGAGCAGGGCAGTGATGGCATACGGCGGGGCGGCGGCCACGGTGTCGTCGTAACTCGTCGTCACGAGGAACGGGGCCTGGGCAAGCGCTGTCATGTCCCAGTCGCGCGTGTAGACGATCCGCGCGGCCGTCGCCGGGTCGGTGGGGCCACGCCATGTTCCGGGATGCGGCGCGCAGAACCAGGGACTGAGGGGCGGCGTGTAAAACCAGGGCTGCACGGTGAAGCCGACCGGGGTGGGGGCGGGCGCATGGGCGTCGAGCCAGGCCAGCGCCTGGTCGCGCGGGTCCGGCCCCGCCATCGCCTGCACCAGCCATCCGGCATCGGCGAGCGTCAGCAGCAGCGTCGCCGCTCCCAAAACAAGCCCTGCGCCGCGCCGCGCGGGGTGGGGGAGTCGTGACACGTCGGCCAGCAGTCGGCCCGCCCAGAGCGCAATAATCGGCAATAATGGAATTGTGTAACGCGCGTAACGGACCACGGCTAGGCTGATCAAAATCGTGTAAGGCAGGGCGAAGGCCGCCAGCAGGCCGTCGCCCCGCGTGCGCCGCGTGGCCGCGTAGACCACGGACGCCAAGCACAGCAGTAGCAGGGGCAGGCCCAAGCCCGCGTCCAAGTTGCGCGCAATCAAGTAAACAAATCCGTTGCCGGTGTGCGCGAACTCCGGCCCCGGCAGGTGCTGCACATGGTACGCCTCATAGCGGAGGTCCCGCTGGAACGCCCGGCTGTCCAGAATAATGCCGGGGCAGGCGAAGACGAAGGCAAGCAGCGCGCCTGCCGCCCCCACCAGCGGAACCACCGGCGGAGTCCGACGCACAGAGGCCGCCGCGAAGAGCGGCAGCAGGGCCAGCGCAAGGTTATACTTGGTAGCGGCGGCCAGACCGGCGAAGACGCCCGCCAGCAGCGCGGCCCGAAGGGGCTTGGGATCATCCATCGCCAGCCGCGCCGACCAGACCAGCGAAAGCGTCGCCCAAAACGTCGCCGGCACGTCAACGGTCAGCCAGTGCGACTGCTGCGCGTGCAGGGGCGTGATCGCCAGCACGAGCGCCCCCAGCAGCCCGGCCCGCCGCCCCCACAGACGCGCCCCCAGCGCGTAGGCCGCCCACACCGTCCCAACGCCCATACCGACCGTGATCCACCGCCCCACAAGGTACATCCCCGCCCACTGCGCGTACTGGGTGGGAAAGTTGAAATTGTTGGTGAGCAGGCCGCCGTTGCCGAACAGGTAGTGCAGAGTGTTGGCGAACAGAACTAAGTACAGTTGCAGCGACCCATAGTTGTAATGATGCGGCAGCAGATCGCCCCGGAGCAGGCTCATGCCCATTGCCCAGTTCAGCACCATGGTCTCGTCGGGGTGATAGGAAAAATAGTGCGTCGCCGACGGCAGGCCCCAGCCCAGCCCCCAGACGCGCAGGGCCAGCGCGAGCAGCAGGACGGCGGCCAGGGGCAGGTTGGCGGTCAGGCGTCGCGTCATATCTGAGAGGATACCTCACCCGGCACGGCAACCCCAATAAAACCCTAGCCGTGCCACCCTCTCCTTTCGGAAGGAGAGGGTCGGCGGCTTGCCGCCGGGGTGAGGTATTCCGGCCTACCCCAACAACATCCGCCGCTGTTCCAGCTTCGCGCGGCGCTGGGCCAGTTCGGCGGCATCGGCGCGGGCCTTCTCGACCGCCTCCGGCGCGGCGCGTTCCATGAAACCGGGATTGGCAAGCCGCCCCAGCACCCCAGCCAGTTCCTTGTCCAACTTGGCGACCTCCTGGGCCAGCCGCACCGACTCGCGCACGGGGTCCAAGCCCTCCAGAAGCTCATGCGCGGGCACGTAGAGAGCGGCCCCCAGCACGGCGACGGAGACAGACCTGATGCCCTCCGGGGCAGCCGGGGCGATCCGCACGTCGCCCAACCGGGCTAGGGCGGTCAGGGCGGGCAGTTGGTCGCCCAGGGTCTGCGCGGCGCTGTCCGTCTCCGGCACGACCGTGACGGTGAAGCGGCGGGCGAGCATGGCGGCGCGGGCGGCCTCGTTCTCCTGCCCGCCCGGCGTGTACTCGGCGCGCAGGGTGCGCAGGGCCGTGATGCTATGGATCAAAAGCCCGATCCCGGCCTCGGCCTCCTCGTCAATCAGGGCCGCGTCGGCCTGCGGGAACGGGGCCAGGCAGATGGTGTCGCCTTCGTGGGGAAGCGCCTGCCATATCTCCTCGGTCACATACGGCATGACCGGGTGCAGCAGCCGCAAGGTCGTCTCCAGGACGAGGTACAGCGTCGCCCGCGCGGTCTGCTTGGCCGGGCCGTCGTCGCCTTGCAGGGCGGGCTTGCACAGCTCCACGAACCAGTCGCAGTACTCGTTCCACAAGAACTCGTACAGGGCCGCGCAGGCGTCGTCAAAGTCATAGGTCCCGAAGGCACTGTTGACTTTGGCGATGGTGCATTGGAGCCGGGACATGATCCAGCGTTCAGGCAGGGAATCCTCTCCGGCCCCTCCCCTTTCGGAAGGGGAGGTTAGGTGGGGTTCTCCCTCCTCGCCCAAATTCAGCAGGACGAACCGGGCCGCATTCCAGAGCTTGTTGGCGAAGTTGCGCGACTCCGGCACACGGTCCTCGCTGAACCGGATGTCCTGGCCCTTGGACGCCAGCCTGAGCAGCGAGAAGCGCAGGGCGTCGGCCCCGTACTTGTCAATCATCTCCACGGGGTCAATGCCGTTGCCGAGCGACTTCGACATCCGGCGGCCCTTCTTGTCCAGCACCGTGGCGAAGATGTAGACCTGGTCGAACGGCTTCTCCCCCATGAACTCCAGGCCGGTCATAATCATGCGGGCGACCCACAGGTACAAAATCTCGCGCGAGGTCGTCAGCACGTCGGTCGGGTAGAAGTAGTCCAGATCGGCGGTCTTGGCGGGCCAGCCCAGCGTGGCGAAGGGCCAAAGGGCCGACGAAAACCAGGTGTCCAGCACGTCCGGGTCTTGGGTCAACTCTTTCGTGCCTGCTCTCTCAACGGCCTCCGTCAAGTTTCGGGCGGCCACATACGTTCCATCAGACTTGTAATAGATGGGGATGCGATGGCCCCACCACAACTGCCGCGACAGGGGCCAGTCGCGCAGGCCGTGCATCCAGTCCAGGTAGATGCGCTTGTAACGGTCCGGCGCGAACGTGATGTCGTCGCGTTTCACGGCGTCAATGGCCTGACGGACCATCGGCGTCCCTTGCATGGTCATAAACCACTGATCGGACAGCAGCGGCTCGATGGTCGTGTGGCAGCGCTCGCAGGTCGGGACCCGGTGCGGGTGGTCTTCCACCTTGTCCAAGAAGCCGAACGCCTCCAGGTCGGCCACCACCAAGTTTCGAGCCTCGTAACGGTCCAGGCCGGAGTAACGCTCACCGGCGTTGGCCGTCATGTTGCCGTCGAACCCGATCACGGTGATCTGTGCCAGGCCGTTGCGCTTGCCCGCTTCATAATCGTTCGGGTCGTGCGCGGGCGTCACCTTGACGGCCCCCGTGCCAAACTCGGCGCTGGCGTAATCGTCGGCGATCAGGGGAATCTCCCGGTCGGTCAGCGGCAGTTTGAGCATTTTGCCGACCCTGCCGAAGTAGCGAGCGTCCGTGGGATTGACGGCCACGGCGGTGTCGCCGAGCATCGTCTCCGGGCGCGTCGTCGCCACGATCACTTCCCCGGACCCATCCGCGTAGGGATAACGGATGTGCCACAGATGCCCGGCCTGGTCTTCCTCCTCCACCTCGATGTCGGAGATGACCGTGCGGCAGCGCGGACACCAGTTGATGAGCCGGTTGCCCTTGTAGATCAGGCCCGCGTCATGGAAGCGCACGAAGGCTTCCAGCACGGACTGTTCATAGGCGGCATCAAACGTGAACCGCTCGCGCGGCCAGTCGAACCCGCAGCCCAGGCGCTTGAGCTGCGTGATGATGCGCGCGCCGTACTCGGCCTTCCACTGCCAGACGCGCTCCACGAAGGCTTCACGCCCCAGGTCAAAGCGCGTCAGGCCCTCCTTGGCGACCTGCTTCTCCACCACGTTCTGCGTGGCGATGCCCGCATGGTCCGTGCCGGGCAGGATCAGCGTCGTGTACCCCGACATCCGCTTCCAGCGCCCCAGCGTGTCCTGCACGGTGTAGGTCAGCGCGTGCCCCATATGCAGGCTGCCGGTGACATTGGGCGGCGGGATGGTGATCGAATACTTGGGCCTGCCCGGCGTCGGCTCGGCGTGGAAATACCCGCTCGCCTCCCACTCCGGGTACAGCCGCGCCTCGACGTCTTTGGGTTCGTAGGCTTTTTCCATGACATTTTCTCCCGCTGCGAACGCAAACGCCCCCGCGCCCTGACGCGACGGGGCCATTGCTGGACCTATCGCAAGGACGCGGGGGCGCTGGAACGCTCGACGCGCGGTACCACCTTGCTTCCCACGCTCAAAAGGCGCAGGCGCTCATTTCGTGTCTCGGCTCCGGGGCGACCTTCGGCGAATGTCCGTCGGGAGGCTCTCAGCCGGGGGCGCTCCCTCTCTGGTGACGGCGACGCTTCGCCTACTCCTCCCCATCATGGCCGATGGTGCAGAAAGTATAGCCGGAATGGGATAGGGGAGTCAAGCGGGAACTTTACTTCGAGCTACTTTGGGACGCACGGCCTGCTCTTCCTCAGCCTCGCCCCGCGCGGCATCCTCCATCATGTACAACTGCTCGAACACCTCGTACATCTTCGGCTCGTCCGGGTGCGCCCGCTCCCACTCGTGCAATGCCCGCCGCGCCTCAGCGACCTCTTGTAGCCCCGATGCGGAGAGGCCGACGCGAGCAATCTCGTCACGGGTCAGGCAGGCCGCTCCCTGGCTCTCCCACTTGGCTTGAAGCGCGGCCCACTCCCTCAGCCGCTCACGGGCGACATCTTCCGCGCAGTTCAGCAGGGAGAACAGATCAGCCGCAGCCTCGTCGTCGGGATGCCCCTCCGTCCACTCTCGCCACAGATGACGCGCCCCGGCGATTTCGGGCAACGTCGTCGCGTTGGCAATTTGGTAGATGACTTCGTCCCTCTGCATCAGACCTTCTCCCTGAGAACCGCATTGGAAACTGAATACAGCATGACGAAGGCGGCTCGCTGAACCGACGGCATCGCCATCCCTCTCCTGAGAATGGAATTGCCTCTGTTATGAATCGGCTCAGAGAGCAGCCCGAGGTAGAACACCCTCGGCGGGATGTTCAAGGGCTTCCGGAGTGTCTCTAAAGCCTGGAGGTAGCCATTGTACCTGTGGCTCGCCTCCACCTGCTCAAAGACGGTCTCATCCACCGTCACAACCAGCCGCGTCAGAAGAGCCGGGCGCAGCAGGCGCTGGGTCTGCTCCACCACACCTTCTTCCCAGCCTGGCGCGATGTCATAATCCCGCCGGTTGTAGCCCGCCGAAAACGTATGCAGCAGTTCATGGATGATCGTCCGCCACCGTACTTCCTGCCCCGTCAGGCTTTCATGAAGCACGATGTCGCAACGGAACGGTTTCGCGCCCCGGATGTCCGGGTCGGACGTGAGCAGTAGGTTCCCACTCCACCGTGACGGCCTGCCGATCCGCTCCTCCAAGAGCAGCCGAACTTGCTGCAATTCCTCTCGCATCCCTGCACCTTGAAGCCATTGTACCACTTTTCATGCCGTGCTACAGCGGGGCGGGGGAGTCAAGCCGCCCTCCGCCGCGCCCGCAGCATCAGCCCACCCAGGCCACAGGCCATCAGCGCCAGCATACCCACCTCCGACGGCTCCGGCGCGGGCGAGGCGTTCGCCACCGTGATCGTGCCGTCTTGGGTCGTGAACGAGATGTTGTTACCGTTTCCATTCGCAAGGGACGTGCCATTGGAGACAATGCTGACGGCCACAGGCCCTGTCGGCGTTCCCGGCGCGACACTATAGGAGATGTGGCCCAAGCCGAGTGTGTCGCCAGAGTTCAGGGTGGTGGCATAATCCGGCCCGGTCATAGAAGCGTCGGAGGCGATGAAGTCCGTGAGGGGAAAGGAGGCGGTGCTTGGAAACGGGGCATATGCAAACGGAGCCGGGCCTGACTGGTAAGTCCCGAAGATGTACTGCGCGCTGGTGCTGGTGTCGGCCCCTGTGAACGCGATGCCGGAGGCAGATTGCACAGACAGTTCAAAGGAGAAGGCGCTGATCTGGTAGGGGGTCGAGCCGGAGGGGTCCGTGTCCAGGAGGTTCACGTCGAAGGCCCCGCTCCCCCCGGCAAGAGTCGTCGAGGGATCGGCCTCAATGACGAGGGCGGCGTGGGCGGGGTGCGCCGCGAGCGCGAGCGCGCCGAAGGTGGTCAGGGCGGTGAGCGACCGAAGATTTGCTTGCATTGTGTTCTTTCCATGACTGAGTATGCCCCTCGGTTCAGGGCAGGCGGGTCCCGATGCGCTGTCGCACGAGCGTGTAGTCGTTGACGTCCACGGAGCCGTCGCCGTTGATGTCGGCGTAGGCGTTGGTCGTACCGATGTCATTGCGCGCCAGCACCAGGTCGGAGGCGTTCACCGCCCCGTCTCCGCTGATGTCGCCCGGCAGAACAGGCAGTGTACCGGAGAAGTGCCTGACGCCCGCGCTGCTGACACGTAGGGTCACGCGGTCGGCGGCGCGGACGGGGCGGGCTAGGGTGACGGTGTAACTCGTGCCGGAACCGGAGACGGTGACGGGGCCGTAGTCGGCGACGCTGACGCCTTTGACCGACACGTCGCTTGCCGCGAAGGGCTGGGCGGCGCTGAGGGTGAGGGTGAAGGACGAGACGCCCAGCCACGGCACGTCCGTACTGCGACCGGCGGGCAGCAGGCTGCCGCCCGTGCCCAGCGCCGCCGTGCGGCTGCCCCAGGTGGCGGAGACGCCGGTGACGGCCACGACGACCTGGCGGACCGTGATGCTGACGTTCGCCGGGGCGCTGGTGCGGGTGCCGTTGCTGACGGTGAAGGAGAAGCCGTCGGGGCCGGAGTAGCCGGGGTCGGGGGTGTAGGTCAGGTACGGGGCCGTGCCGGAGAGTGCGCCGTGGGCGGGCTGGGTGTAGGCATATGTCAGCGGCAGCGGCGGGCGGTCTGGGTCCGTGCCGCTGAGGGTGACGCGGGCCGACGACTCCTCGTCGACCGTCACGTTCTGCGGCGTGGCCGTGGGCGTGCCCGCCGCGACGTTGAGCGTGACGGTGGCGGCGGGGCTGGTGAGGCCGCTGGCGTTGGTGACGGTGAAGGTGAAGCTGTCGGTGCCCTGGAAGTCGCCGTTCGGCGTGTATGTCAGGTCGGGGGCCGTGCCGGCCAGATGGCCGTAGGCGGGCGGGGAGACGATGCTGTAGGTGAGCGCCTGGGCGGGCGAGTTGGGGTCGCTGCCGGTGAGCGTGATGCTGGTCCTGGTGTTGAACGGCACGTTGACCGTCTGCGGGTTGGCCGTGGGGTAGGCGACGACCTCCTCGTAGGCGCCGACGCTGGGGGGATAGGGACGGGTGGCGCCGGTGATGTCCTGGGTGCCGGCGAGTGCGGGGTCGCCGGTGCCGATGCAGCGGGAGCCGGCCCGCAGGCGCAGGTCGTAGGGCGAGGCCGCTTTGACGAACTCGGGGTCGGCGTCGAAGTTGTGGCCGTCGTCGGTGACGCCGTCGCCGCCGGTCCCCGTGCCCAGGCTCTCGCCAACGTCGCAGTAGGTGGCCGTCGGGCTGCCCTGGAAGTTAGCGATCTCGCCGCCGGTGTCGCCGTAGAGGATGTCGTCGGTGAGCAGGGCCGTGCCGTTGCCGCTGCTGTTGCTGTTGGCGAGGCCGCCGCCGCCGTCTAGTGCGCTGTTGCCGGTGAGGGTGCAGCCGGTCAGCGTCGCTGTGCCGCCATTGTAGAGGCCGCCGCCGAAGCCGCCGCTGTTTTGGGCGAGGGCGCAGGCGGTCAGGGTGGCCGTGCCGTCGTTGAGGAGGCCGCCGCCAGTGTCGCTGGCGCTGTTGCCGGTGAGGGCGCAGGCGGTGAGCGTCAGGGTGGCCGCGCCGCCGTTGTTGAGGCCGCCGCCGTAGCTGCCGCTGTTGCCGTTGAGGGCGCAGGCGGTGAGATTCAGGGTGGCCGTGCCGGCGTTGCCGAGGCCGCCGCCGAAGCCGCCGCTGTTTTGGGCGAGGGTGCAGCCGGTCAAGGTGGCCGTGCCGTAGTTTTCGAGGCCGCCGCCGCCAGAGCTGCCGCTGTTTTGGGTGAGGGTGCATCCGGTCAGCGTCAAGGTGCCGCCGTTTTCGAGGCCGCCGCCATCATAGGCGGTGTTGCCGGTGAGGGCGCAGGCGGTCAGGGTGGCCGTGCCGCCGTTTTCGAGGCCGCCGCCGCCAGAGTTGCCGACGGTGCTGTTTTGGGTGAGGGTGCAGTCGGTCAGCGTCAAGGTGCCGCCGTTGTTGAGGCCGCCGCCGGAACCGCCGTAAGCGGTGTTGCCGGTGAGGGTGCAGCCGGTCAGGGCGGCCGTGCCGGCGTTGTTGAGGCCGCCGCCGTTTTCGGCGCTGTTTTGGGTGAGGGTGCAGCCGGTCAGGGCCGCGACGGCCCCGCTATCCACCACCACCCCGCTGCCAATCCCGTTCGCGGGGTTGCCGCCCGTGATGGTCAGGCCGCTCAGGGTGACGGGCTGGGAACTCGTGCCGCCGCCGACCTTGAAGACGGTGGAGGCGTTGTTGCCGGAGACGGTGACGCCGGGGCCGTCCACGGTCATCGGCGCGATGACGTCTAGTTCGCCGCTGGTCAGCGTGATGCTGGTGACGCCGCCGGCGAAGACGATGGTGTCGTCGCCGCCGTCGGCGTTTGCGGTCGTGATAGCCGCGCGCAGGGTCCCCGCGCCGCTGTCGGCGGCGGAGGTGACGGTGAGGGTCGCCGCCCGCGCCTGCGTGGGCACGAGAGCCGGCAGGCAAAGGGCGAGCAAGTAACACAGGCGGAGCGGGCTGCGTGTCATCATCGGTCTCTTTCCGCCGGAGTGCGGCTCGGGAACAGGCTCCCCGGCGACGCGGAGATGTCCTGTTGCATTCACCAGCATAAACCGTGCCAAGATCGCATTCCTGACAAAAATTATTGCAGCCGCCCCTGCGGCGGCGGAGGCCAGGTGGTGGTGTCCTGAACTAACGTGGGCGTCCAGGACATATCCTTGCCCTTCCAGTAGGCCAGGGCGGCCCGGTGGAACTCCTGGGCCTCGCCCCGGTCGCGGAAGGCGCTGCGGGGGATGAACTGGCCGCTGGTCGCGCCGACCCAGAAGTAGAGGTCGCCGCCGTTCTCACGGATGGACTTGATGGCGGCCCAGGGGAACGTGGCCGTCTTCTCCGGGACGGCGTCGCGCAGCTCGGCAGGGGTCAGGGTGGTGGTGCAGAGACGCAGGCTGCTGGGGTCCGGCAGGCGCTGCACGATCTGCACCCAGAAGAGCAGGCCGAGCAGGGCGGTCCAGCCCGCCAGCGTCAGGGCGATGTAGGCCAGTAGAGACGGCACACCGTCACGCAGCCATGCCTGGCCGTGCGCGAGGCAGAACAGGAGCGGGAACAGGTACAGCACCAAAGTCCCCTGCGGGCGGTGGGTGACGACGTACAGATTGCAACGCCACTGGTCGGCGCGGGTGCTGTTGTAGGTGACGGACAGGACGCCCTCCCGGCTTGCCACCCCCGCGCCGGGGAACGTCGGCACAGACGGCAGCGGAGCGAGGGACGGCGGCACGTCCGGGGGCAAGCGGCGCTTGAGGATGGCGACGGTGATCCACCCGACTGCGCCGACGCCGACCACGATGAGCCTGAACAGCGCGGCGGCGCGCGCATGGGCCTGGTCAATCGCGTGTCCGTGGGGCAGGACGGCGTTGACCACGACCATGACGAAGAAGACCGTCTCCAGTAAAGAAAGCGTCTGTCTTTTGTTGCCCACGTCGGCCTCCCGTGTTCTGATGCGCTGCCATTATATCATGGGAGGCGACCGAGCGCAAGACGCCGCACAGATCAGTCCCTTGACATCTCCCGGCCAGAATGTCAGAATATCTGAATATCAGGCTTCTGAGGAGGCGGCAGTGAACAAGAATTATCAGGAAACAGGCAAGCTCGGCAAAAAAGGGACTTTCACCATACCCGCCGCCTTGCGGAAGCGGTTCGGCATGACAGATGGTTCGCTCGTGATTGCCGAGGAGCGTGAGGACGGGGTGTTGCTCCGGCCCGCGATTGCGACGCCCGTGGAAATCTACAGCGACCGGCAGACGGCGGAATTTTTATTGTCCAGCGCTGTTGACACTAGAGACTATGAAGCGGCTCGTCGGGACGTGGAGGCTCTCGGGCTTGACCCGGACCACATTCCGCACCAAAGGCCGGCGTGATGCGTGTCTTCCTCGACGCGAACATTCTGTTTTCCGCGGCTTATCGTGAAGGCTGCGGACTCGTCAAACTCTGGGACAGAGAGGACATCCACCTCGTCACCTCTGTGTACGCGCGGATGGAGGCGGAACGCAACCTGGCTATCAAGCGGCCTGCCGCCCTGGAGCGGCTCCATCGGCTGATGAGCCGCGTGGAGACAGTCACGGCGTTGCGTGAACTCAGCGACGATCATGGCCTGCCGCAGAAGGATCAGCCGATTTTCGCCGCCGCACTCGCATCCAAATGTACCGTGCTGCTCACCGGGGACATTGCTGACTTCGGCCACTTGATCGGCAAGACGGTGGAGGATATCCGCGTCCTGACG
The DNA here is from genome assembly GCA_965277485.1 of Capsulimonadaceae bacterium. Lineage (GTDB taxonomy): Bacteria > Armatimonadota > Armatimonadia > Armatimonadales > Capsulimonadaceae > JAFAZD01. The sequence goes on from CBDICZ010000013.1 coordinate 94,419, forward strand.
CCAAGTCTGTTCCTGTCCGAATCCTCTGACGAAATAGAGGGAGCCGCCTGAAGCGGCAGGTTCATCTTTAATCAATCGCTGACCCAGTGGGCAAGGCGCTGCCAGAAGGAGGGCGGGGGCTGCTCCGGGGCGGGAACTGTCGGGAGGGGAGGGGGAGATGGGGCAGGGGCGTCTTCGTCATCGGCCTCGCTGTGTTCCGGCATGGAGGGCAGGGCGGGAAGGGGGCGGGCCTGCATGAGCCGGAGGTCGCGGCGCTCGTCGGAGAGCTGGTCCAATAGGCGATGGTGGTTTTCCTGTTCGCGCTGCAACGTCTCCTGGAGCCGCTGCTTGTCGTCGCGCAATTCCACGACCATTGCCTCGGCGGACTCCAGGCGCTCTTCCAGGCGGGCGCGGGAAACGGCCTCTTCCCAATGCGCCGTGTCCGCCATCGTGTCGGACTCGGCTGCCGACTGTGTCCGGGAGTCGGACTGCGCTTCGCGCTCCCACAACAGAGACAGCGCTGCCAGGCGGACTCGCAGCGGACTCGTGCCCTGCTTGAGTCGGTCATCGTCGGACAACCTGTCCGCCAGGCGGCGGGCGTGTCGGTCACTGAGTCCGAGAGTCCGAGCCGCGTCCGCCACCGTCATCCACTCCGAAGAAGCCGTCGTCATGGACGCTATTCTACCACAAGAACTCAGGTGGGGCTGAACGTCGCCACGAAATTCTTGGGGGACTGCCCCATTGTCGCCGTCCCGGCGGCGTTGCCTGGAATGGCCGTGTTGGTATACGGAGTAATGCCCTGGTCCTGGTCGTTGGTGGGGCTGGGGTTGGTGAAGCCGGGCGAGACATAGGGAGGGAGAATGAACTTGACGTGCCCATCCGCCAGGGCAAAGTTGCTCCCGCCATTGTGCCTGCCATGCAGCGGGTTATATTGCTGACTGCCGGGGACCGGCTGGCCTTCAAACGTGTTCGCGTTGTGGGGCGGCTGGCCCATCATCCCCGTCGAGTAATAAGCGTAGGGATAGATGTTCATGTAGCCGGCCCCGGCGTCGCCGCCATCGGCGGCGACGGAGCTGTTCTGGACAAGTTGACTCGCCTGAGTGCTGCTCTCGTCGTCGTTGTTCGGCGCGGTCAGATTCTCGAAGGCGTAATCAACCTCGAACAGCAACACCGTGCTGCTGGGGGCACTCAGCCCGGCGAGTGGAACGGGAGGGCCATACGGCCCCGCCAGGTCGAGGTTGTAGCCGTAGGAGACAGGAACGAAGTCGGTCCCGGCGGCGGGGGTGAACGTCCCGGCCACCCGGCTTGGGTCGTCCGGGCAGTCATAGACAGGGGCGCTCTTGACGTAGGGGTAGATGCGGGCCGCCCAGCCGCGCCCCGAGTGGACGAGATCAGAGGTGACGTCACCGCCGGGAAAGGTCTCGTCGTTGTCCTGGACGTACTGCAGGAAGGCGAGGCAGAGCTGCTTCTCGTTGGAGACGCAGGTGATGGCGCGGGCCTTCTCGCGGGCCTGGGCGAAGACGGGGAAGAGGATCGCCGCCAGGACGGAGATGATGGCGATCACGACGAGCAGTTCGACGAGCGTGAAGCCGCGCGGGCGGGTGCGGCGGGAGAAGGGGGAACACATGGCATCAGGTCCTTCCTCAGAAACACGATTAGAGCGGTTCTATGATATCACCAGAGTTGGCGGCTGTCAACCTTTATTTGCGCGGCGGGCGGCAATCAGCGCGGCGGTGATGCGGGCGGCCATGGCCTTGCGCCAGGCGGGGTCGGCGGCGCGCAGCGCGTCGGCGGGGTTGGAGATGGTCGCCACTTCCAGCAGGAGGCGCTGCGGGACGGGATTCTCGCGGGGGTCCAGGACGCCCAGCCGCCGGGCGCTGATTCCGCTCAGGCCGTGCCAGATGTCGTGACGGGCCAGCCCGTCGGCGCAGAGACGCGCCGCCAGGAGGCGGGCGAACGGGGGCACGGACCCCATGCGGCGGTCCACGCAGACGAGCGCGCCGTGGACACGGCTTTCGGGGAAGTCGTCATAATGCAGGGACAGGAAAAAGAGGGCTTGTCGGTTCCCGGTTCGGAAGGAGCAGGCGTCCCAGAGGGCGCGGGCGACGGCGGCGCGCTGCCAGAGCGGGCGCGGCGTGTCGTCCCGGCGCAGGCGCAGGGGCGCTCCCGTGGAGGCCAGGACGGCGTCGCGGGGCATCTGGAGCGGCGGCTCGGTCCGGGCCAGGTCGGCATCCAGGGCACGGCTGCGGACGGTGAACACGACACGGCCCCCGGCGCGGCGCACGTCGGCGGCGACTTCCACGGCGGTGCGGTAGGTCAAATCCGCCTCACAGTCCCCGTGACGGGTCGCGCCGGAGTCGGCCCCGCCGTGTCCGGGGTCCAGAATCACGGTGACACCGGCCAGCGGCAGGGGCAGGGGGGGACGCGGCCGGGCGGGCGGCGGCGGGGGTGAGGAACGGTGGAGCAGGAACGGAGTCACGGCGAGGGCGGCGAGGGCGAGGCCAAGCGCGGGCCGTCCCCAGCGCCCCGCCCCATCACGCGGCATGGCCCCAGTATACCCGATTCCCCAAGCGGCCAGGCGTCTTCCGGCGAATTTGCCGTCTCGCCGGGCGCGTCCCCTGCCGATAATGACCCCGGAGGGGCAGGACGCCCCAGAGGTCCGTCATGCTGAGGGTTTTGGACATCGTGAACGAGCCGTGCGCCAACATGGCCCGGCGGCTGCGCGAGGAGGCGGAGCCGCCGCACATGGCGCACGACGCGCTGGCGACGCTGGTGGAGGAATACGCGCGGCACGTGGAGAGCCTGCTGCGCCCGCAGGCCACCGCGTCTGCCCAGGAGTTCGCCTACAGCCGCCTGCTGGGGGCGCGCGGCAACATCTGCCGCCTCTGCCCGGCGTCCGACATGGACGCCCTGCCTCGGCGCACCCGCGACCGCTGGGCCTGGGCCGAGGCGCTGTTCCACGACGCCGTCACGGACCCAGCCCAACTGAAGACACTGGCCGTGGTCGCGCGGCAGGTGGAGGACGGCTGGGCGGAGAGCATCGAGCGGTACGTCACGACGATGACCGTCCGCCTGCACGATACGGAGATCGCCGGGCAGCTCGGCATCCTCAAGGGCATTGACACCGTGGGGATGCACCTGGCCCAGCGGGAGATATTCCAACTGTCCGACGCCCTGACTGTGCCCCTGGAGAACGCCCAGGCCGTGAAGCTGCGCGTCCGCCTGCTGTCGCTGTTCCTGACCCTGCACCGGTGCGGCTTCTGCGCCGCCTTCCCGGCCATCCAGAGCTACCGCCGGACGTTCCGCATTTTCGACCCCGTCGCCTACCCCTGGTGGTTCGTGGACTGCCGCCTGACCGAGAAGCAGCTCAACTGGACCTTCAAGCGTATGCCCATCGCCGACCTGACCTGGCGGTTTTAGGAATCCATCTCCTTGACGACCCAAATGCCCCGCCCTTCCCTTTGTTCGGGAGGAGGCGGGGCATTGGGTCGTCCGGCGGGAACGGCTCTACAAGCCGCCGAGGCCGCTGGGTGGGCCCGGCGGCAGGGTGATGGTCACGGGCGTGGTGGTGGACGTGACCGGCACCGTCTCCAGCACAACGCCCTGGCTGTTGGAGACGGTCAGCGTGTCGTTGCCCGTCACATTTGACGCGGGCAGCGTCAGGGTGAACTGGCCCTGGCCGTTCGTGACGGCGCTCAGGGCGTTGTTGCCGTCGAAGACGACGGTGTCCCCCACCGCCGCCCCGCTTGCGAGGGAACTCACCGTGCCGGTCAGGGTGAGCGTCTGGACGACGGGTGAGTTATTTCCCGTCGAATTACTGCCGCCGCCGCAGCCGGCCGGCAGCAGGGCCAGCGGCAGGGCCGTCAGGGCCAGCGTTCGAGCAAGGGTCTCTTTGGTGAGCATGGTCGCTGTTGTCTCCTTTTGTCGCATGGTCAGTGCCGTCACGGCTTCACCGGCTGTGTGTCCGCAGCAGCGGGGCCGGATTCGGGATCAGCAGCGTACAGGGCTGGAAGGCGTACATCCAATAGCCCGTGAAGCTCTGGAGGCTGTCGCTCGGACCCACGACCGTGTAACCGCGGGTGGACCCGGCGGGGTAGGTGTAGAGCGTCGTGTAGGCCAGCGCAGGCTGATTCGGCTGCGTCAGTCCGTAGGTCGCCCCGCCGCTGCTCACCGAGAGGTTGGACACGGCGACCGAGGAGGCGAAGGGATCACCGATCAGGTTCCAGCCCTGATGGAGCGCCACGGAGACCGTGCCCGTGGCCGGGGTGCCGGTGTCGTAGACGGCGGTGGACGCGCTCAGGTTGACCCAGACACCCTGCCCCGGTGTCGGCAGCGTGGTGGTCAGGACGTAGTTCGAGCCGTCATAGGTGTCCAGCGGCTGGTTGGACGGCGCGGCCCAGGGGTCGGAGACGCCCGCGTAGTTCTCGTCGAACGAGATCATCTGCAGGCCCGCCGGGAACGTGTGGATCACCGTGGGTCCCGCCGCGTTGACGGTCTGCGTGAACGACGCCGAGGTGCTTGCGGCGTAGGCGCTGTCGCCGGAGTAGGCGGCGGTGACGGTGTGGCTGCCTTGCGTCAAGGCGCTGGTGGTCAGCGTCGCCGCGCCGCCGCTGAGGGCGACGGGCGAGCCGGCGGTCCCGTCCACGGTGAACGTGACCGTCCCCGTAGGAGTCGCCGTGCCGGAGCTGTGCGCGACCGTGGCCGTGAATGTGACGGACTGGCCGACCGTGGACGGGTTCAGCGAGGAAGTCACCGTGGTCGTCGTCGGCGTCGGCGTCGCCGCGCTGACCGTCTGGGTGATGGCGGCGGACGAGCTGGAGGTGAAGTTGCCGGTGCTGGTGTACGCCGCCGTGACGGAGTAGGTCCCGGCAGGCAGGCTGCCGGTGATGTAGGTGGCGGTGCCGTTCGTCACCGTCTCCGCCGGGGACGTGACGGCGCTGCCGCCGGTGCTGCCGGTCGGCGTGATGGTGAACACGACCGTCCCCGTGGGCGTCGCCGTGCCGGAGCCGGGCGCGACCGTCGCCGTGAATGTGACGGACTGGCCGACGGGGGACGGACTGAGCGAGGAATGCGCCGTGGTCGTCGTGGAGACCGGTGTTGTGCCTGCCGCGTTGACCGTCTGGGTGAAGGTCGGCGACGTGCTGGCGGCGTAGGTGCCGTCGCCGGAGTAGGCGGCGGTGACGGTGTGGCTGCCCAGGCTGAGAGTGCTGGTGGTGAGAGTCGCCTGGCCGCTGCCGTTGACCGCGACCGTTTGCCCACCGCCGTCGAGCGTGAACGTGACCGTCCCGGTCGGCGTCCCCGTCCCCGAAGCCGGGGTGATCGTGTCCGTGAACGTGACGGATTGGCCGACGGTGGAGGGGTTTGTTGGATTAGACACCACCGATGACGTGCCGATCAGGTTGACCGTCTGAGTCACGGTGCTGGACGTGCTGGCCGTGAAATTGCCGGTGGGGGTGTACGCCGCCGTGACGGTGTGAGGCCCATGCGTCAACGTGCTGGTGATAAGCGTCGCCGCGCCGCCGCTAAGGGTGACGGGCGATCCGGCAGTCCCATCCACCGTGAACGTGACCGAGCCGGTCGGCGTCACCGTCCCCGACGCGGGCGTGACCGTGGCCGTAAACGTCACCGACTGGCCGACGGTGCTGGGGTTGGCCGAGGAGACCAGCGCCGTCGTCGTGGCGGTCGTGGCCGCCGCGTTGACCGTCTGGGTGAACGTCGTTGACGTGCTGGCGGCATAGGTGCTGTCGCCGCTGTAGACCGCCGTGACCGTGTGGCCGCCCTGGGTCAAGGTGCTGGTGGTCAGCGTCGCCGTCCCGCTGCCGCTGAGGGCGACGGGCGATCCGGCGGTCCCGTCCACGGTGAACGTGACCGTGCCGGTCGGCGTTGCTGTGCCGGAGGAGTGCGTGACCGTGGCCGTGAGGGTGACGGACTGGCCGACCATGGACGGGTTCGCGGAAGAGGTCACCGTGGTCGTCGTGGAGATCGGGGTGGTCCCCCCGCCCGAACCTGCGCTCGGCCCGGTCCCGTTCGCGGCGTTGATGTCGAACGCGCCGATGCTGGGCGGCGTGGGGCGCGTCGCGCCGGTGATGTCCGTGCCCGGCGCGCTCGCGCCGCCGGCTGAGGCCGTCCCGGTCTGCTTGGCGGCCGAGCCGGTTCCGAGGCGCAGGTCATACACGGCCGTGGACGACGTGTAAGCGGTGTCGAAGTCGGGATTCCCGGTGACATTGGCGTTGTCGCCGGCGGTGAGGCCGTCGGTGGCAAGGGAGTCCTGGATGTCGCAGTGATAGGCGGTATCGGGGTAGCCGCTCCCATTCCCCGCGCTGACATCCTCGGCAGGAAGGCCGCTGCCGCCGGTGTCGCCGTACAGGATGTCGTCGACGAGAAGAGCGTCGCCGTAGGACGCGAGGGCTCCGCCGCCGTTGGTGGCGATATTGCCGGTGAACGTGCAGTTCAGGAGGACGATCGGGGCCGGAGTGACCGTGGTCGTCCCAGTCTGTAGGTCCGTGCTTGAGGAGCCGGTATACACGCCGCCGCCGGGGGCATTGCTGCCTGCCGTGTTACCGACGAACGTGCAGTTGGTGACGCGGACGGTAGCCGTGGCGAGGTCGTCCATCCCGCCGCCGCCGCCCGTGCCGGTGTTGCCGGCAATGACGCTGTTGGTCAGCGTGAGGGTCGCGCCGGTGTCGTTATAGATACCGCCGCCGACCCCGGCCGTGTTACCGCTGCCGGTGACGCTGCCGCTTGTGACGCTCTTGCCGAAAAAGCAGCCGCTGATGACAGCCGCGCCGCCGTTGTAGAGGCCGCCACCGTTGCCCGACGCTGTGTTGCCGGACAGCGCGCAGTTCGTGAGCGTGACCGTGCCGGAGTTGCTGACGCCGCCGCCGCTGCCGTCGTCGGTGTTGCCAAAGATGGTGCAGCCGGTCAGGGCCGCGCCCGCGCCGGAGTTGACTGCGACACCGCTGCCACCGGAGTAGGTGCCGAATAGAAAGTTGTAAGTCGGCCCGCCAGCCGTGATGCCCAGGTTGGTCAGGGACACGCCCGTCGCGCTGACCGTGAACACCGTGCTGACGCCGCTGCCGCTGACGGTGACCAATCCTGCGGACCCGGCGGCGATGCTCATCGGCGCGCTCAGGGTCAGGGTCCCCTGCGTCTCGGCGATGGTCTGCGCCGTGGCGAACACAGTGGAGTCGAACCCGATGGCGATGCCGCTGTAGATGTCGGCATAGCCGACGGCGGCGCGCAGGGTGGTGCTGCCGGGGATGTTGGCACCGAGGGAGCCGGTCGCCGTGCTGACGTCGCCGGTGTTATTCACGGTCAGCGACGTGTGCGGCACGTCATACGCGCCGATGCTGGGTGTCGCGGGCCGCGTGAAGCCGTCGAAATCGGTGGTCGGCGCGCCCGTCGCGGTTCCCGCGCCGAGACAGGAGGAGCTTGCCCCCAGGTGCAGGTCGCCGTAGTCGTTCGCGCTGGACGTGCCGGGTGCGCGGATGAAGCTCGGGTTGGCGTTGATGTTGTGGCCGTTGTCCGCAGTGCCGTCCCCGCCGGAAGCCGAGCCGATGGCCTCGCCGATGTCGCAGTAGGAGGCAGCGGCGTCGCCGGTGCTTTGGTTAAGGATTTGGCCGCCGGTGTTGCCGTAGACGATGTCGTTTTTCAGCGTCACCGTGCTTTGGGCGAGGATGCCGCCGCCCGCGATGCTGCCGCCGGTGGGCCCTGTGTTGCCGGTGACGGTACAGTTCACCATAGTAGCCGCACCGCCGTTGACCTCAACGCCGCCGCCGCCGCCGCTGCCTGTGTCGGCGCTGAGAAGGCAGTTAGTCAGGCTGAGCGAACCGGTGCTGTAGACGCCGCCCCCGAAGGTGGCCGTGTCGCCGCTGAGGGTACAGCCGGTGACGGTCGCCGTGCCGGTATTGTATAAGCCGCCGCCGTTGCCTGTGCTGTTGTTCCCGGCACTGTTTGTGTCTAGATTGCACTCGGTCAGCGTTATCGTGCCGACATTGGCGACGGCTCCGCCGTTGCCGCTGGGGGCGGAGTTGCCGCCGACGGTGCAGTTGGTCAGGGTCGCCGTGCCCGCGTTGTACAGGCCGCCGCCGCTGCCCGCGCCGCCGGCGGTGAGGGTGCAACCGTCCAAGGCGACGGTCGCGCCGCTGTCCACGAGGAGTTCGCCACCCTGGGCTGCGCTGATGCCGTCTTCCAGGATCAGGTTGTTGAAGGTCGCCGTGCCGGAGCCGCCGTGGACTTCCACCACGGAAAAGCCGCCGACTCCCTGCCCTCCCAGGCCGCTGATTTGGACGCCGACGGCGGGGCCGTTGACGGTTACGCCGGAGGCGAGGGGGAGCGTACTGCCGAGCGGGATGACGCCCTGCGCGCCCGATGCGAGGGTGTAGGTGATGTTGATCGTGTCACCGCTGACGGCGCTGTTGGCGGCATAGCGAAGGGAGCCGGTGTCGGTAGAGCTGTCGGCATTATCCGTAACAGTAAAAGTCGCCGCCCAGGCGTGGGCGGGCGCGAGGAGGATCAGGCACAGGGCCAGCAGCGGGAACAGGCGGCGCGGCAGCGGGGTAGTCATCGTTGTCTCCTTCTACCCCAGAGGGTAGTTCCTTGACCTAGACAAAAGGATGTCGCCTGCATTATAACAACAGACTGCCAAGAGCGTCAATGACATAAAAAGTCATATTTTAATGCCGGGGCAGTGAGCAGCCTCTCGTGCCGGCGGAGTCACAGGGCGAGCGTCTTTGGTCGCTCGTCGGCGTCCGCGTCACATCAGTGAGCGCGTCGTCACGACGGCGAAGGCCGTCGCGCAGGCAGGTGCGGGGAGGGGGGCAAGTAGACACAGGGCCGAACAGTGGAACAAGCGGCAGGGGCTGTCAGCCGGGCCGATGCCAGCCGGAGGGGCGGGGCTTGTGCGGCGCGGCCTCGTCCTCGCCCGTGTCGCCGCCGTGGGGGATGATCTCGCGGGCGTTGACTTGGAGCGCGAGGATGTCCGTCCGGCCCGCGCGGGCGAGGTCGGCGGCGGTCAGCTCCCTGGCCTCCCGCCGGACCGCCTCCGGCGAGTCCGCCTCCATCTCCAGCGTCGCCACCCCCTGAAACGTCACGGTGACTTTGTATAGCGTTGCCATTTTTCCTACACTCTCATTTCTTATCGGGACACGACCATGGGGAACACGTCCCGACTGGCCGCCGTTTCGGCGGAGATCGTCACTTGATTAGGGCGACGCCCATCTTCGTCGTAAATAATGAGCGTGTTTTTCCCGTGCGCGAGCCAGCACTCCGGGATGTACAGGCCGTTGATGGGAATCTTCTCCGGGTAACGTCCCAGATTGTGGCCGTTGACCCAGACCGACCCATGCCCCAGGCCCCTGGAAACGACGCGCCAGATCGGGTGAGCGCCGAGTGGGGCCGGTGGTTCCGCGTTGAATGTGGTGCGGAAGAACGCCGGGCCGGTGAAAGCATCCGCCGGAGCCAACGGCCTCCACCCCATCGGGGCGCTGGGGTCGCCGGGGCCGCCGCGCAGGAACCAGCCGGTGACCGGGAGGGCGGTGCCGGAGCGCGTCACCAGAGTCGTGGAAGACAGCCCACCGGTGTCATAGCTGTTCTCGACCAGGATGGCAACCGTGTTCGCGCCGCTGCCCAGGGGAACGTCAAAAGGCTCATTCACCCCGTGCCGTCCGGGGAGCCGCGTCCCGTTCAAAAAGACCACGCCGTTGTTATCAATACTGTCGCAGTGCAGCGAGGTCCGCCGCCCGCCGCCGTTGTCAGCCGTGATCTGCGTCTCAAACCAGGCGAAGCCCGGCGAATTGTGGAACACGCTGTCGCCGGGCTTGTAGTCGCGCCACCCGGCGGCGTCGGCGGCAGGCGGGGACGCGGACGCGCCGGGGTCGCCGGGCAGGTTGAGGACACGCCAGCCGCCGACCGGCGTGGGTCCGGCGACAAGGCGGGAGAGGACCGCAGGCCCCAGAAGCCCCTTCGCGTACTTGCTGAAGATCGGTCCGAGATAGGGGAAGAAGTCGGGCCGTCCGTCGTGCGCGGTGAACACGGTCAGGGTGTGTCTTCCGGCAGCGGCATCAAACACCAGGCTGTTGCGGGGGGCGCGGTCCTGTGACATCCGGGTGCCGTCCAGAGACACGGAAAGTCGGTCCCCGGCGGCCGCGAAGTCGAGAATCTCCGTTCCCGCCTCCGGCACCCGGAGCGTCGTCCGGTACCAGGCGTCAGCCGTCAGGTCGCCGTCGGCACCCATTTGCTGCGGCTCTCGGCTCGCCATCCAGCCCCTGTCATCAGGCGGCAGCGAGGAGGCCGGGACCGCGCTCTTGACTTCCCACGTCCCCAACGTCAGCTGCGACGGATGCACGGGCGGGCGAGCTTGTGTCGCCGACAAACGCACAGCTCCGGTGGGACCGTAAGCCCAGGCCGCGGACGTGGATGGCGCTCGGTCTGCCCCGGCCGGCAAGGCCCAGGGCTGCTCCGCGACGAGCGAGAGGCCCTCATGGGTCAAAGCCGCCTCGCCGACGTAATCCGGGCCACAGACGACGTAAGTGGAGCCGCCGGTGTCGACAAACCACGTATGGTCGGCAAGCGTGTCGCTGACGCTCACGATTCGGATTTCCGACTTGCCCGCAGAGAAGGCGTAAACGCGCGGCTGTCCGGCGGAAAAGATGTCACGGAGAACGAGGCGGTCCGCGCCGTCGGCTTCCAGATGTGACGCCCCCATCGTGACCCGTAACGGCTTCGTCCCCGAAAAGTACAGTTCGGCGGGTGTGCCCGGCGCGCCATAGATCACGAGTGTCTTCGTTTGCCCCTGACTGGCGACGCCCAGAATGCGCGTCGGCGCCCAGGTCAGTGTCACGCCGGGGCAGAGGCCGAAACCGCTGACGACCGGCATCAGTTCCCCCGGCGCGAGGGTCACGGTCACGGAGGCGGGGAGACCGGTCGCCTGGGGCGGGCGCACCTGAGTCTGCACGGCCATCTTCGCGGGGTTGTCAAGGAACCGGATCGTGCCGACAGGACCCACGCGGGTGAGGACATTCACGGCGGGATTTGTGGCGACGCCAACCCCGCCCTCCGGGTCGTCATGGCTGTTTTCCAGGATGTCCTGGAAACTGCGCGCGAATAAGCCCACGCGCTTGAAGGCATAGTAGGTCGGTCGCAAGTCGCCCGCCTGGCCGACGGCCGCGCCATAGTCGTAAGAGGCGGCGTCAACGTCACAGTTGGTGTATCCAAAGTTGGACCCGCCGTGCCCCATGTAGATGTTATAGCCGTTGCCCCCATTGGCGAGAATCCGCCAGGTGCGTCGGCTGTAGGTGGCTGCCTCGCTCCCATAGCCGGATGTGTCGCTTGGCGGCTGGCCGTAGTTGGAGAACCAGACGCTCCAGAACTCGGTCGTGATCCACGGGTTGGGCCGCGTGGGGTCGTCGAGGGACCTGCCGCCGTTGTATTCGGCGGGGTCGCTGCCGTGGTGCATGCCGCTGAAGAAGAAGGGGACCTGGATGCCGAGCGCCACGGCGGTGTCGTGCAAATTTTGGAAGTACCGGTTGGGGATGTTCGTCCCGTAGCCCTCGCTGGGCGTGTGTGTCCAGCCGAGTGGGTACTCGTTTTCCAACTGCACGAGGATGACCGAGCCGCCCCGATTGATCTGGTTGGCCGCGACAATGGGAATCAGCCTGTCGAAGAACTTGTCGACGGCCTTCTCAAACGGCGCGTTATCCACACGGACCTGCAAGCCCGGCTTGAAGCGCAGCCAGATCGGGTAGCCGCCGCTGTCCCATTCCGCGCAGCAGTAGGGGCCGACTCGGACGATCGCATACATCCCCATCTTCTTGATGAGTTTGAGATAGGCGTCCAGGTCATGGTCCCCGGAAAAGTCGAATTGTCCCTCCTGCGGCTCATGGGAGTTCCAGAAGGTGTACATCTCGACACAGTTGAACCCGGCCCGCTTCAAGCGCAGGAGCCGGTCATGCCAGAGGGCGCGCGGGACGCGGGCGTATTCCATGCCCGCGGAGACCAGGAACACCCGCTTGCCGTGGATCAGAAACCCATGGGTGTCGAAGTTGATGGCCGACCTCGCGCCCGGCGCGGGCGGGAACATATGGTCGTTGTAAGCATCGCCCGCACACGCGCCGACGCAGGCGCTCGCCAGCAGCACGATCAGCGCGAGTGCGCACTTCGTTTTCATCCTCAGTGTGTTCTTTCTGACTACGCTTTTCTCCTGCCCCGTTTCAGGCACGAAACCTGACGGAAACGCATTGAACGGGAGACGGGTACAATGAGGGACGCGCGGCCAATGCAGGGCGCGGCGATGGGAAGGTCTTAGGTGAGTATGGCCGTCAAAGGCGCGGGCACGGTCGGAGCGCAGGGCAAGGAAGCCGAGGAAGTGTGGCCGACGGAGATAGTCGCCGAGCCGCCGGTCATAGAAGCGGAGACGACGCGGGGACTGCACCAGGCCGTCTGGAAACTGGCCTGGCCGTCGGTGCTGACCATGCTGCTGCAGACGGTCAACTCGTTCACGGACCGGTTCTTCGTCGGGCATCTGGGTTCGGACGCGCTGGCCGCCGTGGGCGTGGCCGGTCAGTTGATGTTCCTGCTGTTCTCGGTCGGGATGTCCATCTCCATCGGGACGACGGCATTGGTGGCGCGGTTTTCGGGGGCGGGCGAGACGGACGAGGCGACGGTGGCGGCCAACCAGAGCGTCTGGATTAGCGGGGTGGCGTCGCTGCTGTGCGTCGGCCTGATGCTGCCCCTGCGTGGGCTGGTGGTGGCGCAGATGCACCTGGACCCTTCGGCGCAGACCCTCTGTGTGCAGTACCTGACCCTGACAATTTTAGGCGTCCCGTTCCTGTTCCTGATGCTGCTCCTGGGCGGCGTCTACCGGGGCCTGGGGGACACGGTGACGCCGCTGCTGGTGATGATCGGGGTCAACGTCATCCACCTCGGCGGCGACTTCCTGCTCATCTTCGGCAAGGGAGGGTTTCCCAAGATGGGCCTGCCGGGCGGGGCATTGGCCCTGCTGTGTTCGCAGGTCGTCGGCGCGGCTCTGTACTTGCTGTTCCTGCGACGCTCGCCGGTGTCCGGCCTGCTGACGCGCAAGAAGCGGCTGGAGATGGTCTGGGCGCAACGCATCCTGAAGATCGGCATCCCGGCGGCCCTGCAGAACGTCTCGCGGGTGCTGTCCATGCTGCTGTTCACGGGGGTGCTGGCGCGGACGCCGCAGGCGACGGCGGGAGTCGCCGCCCTGACCATCGGGCTGACCTCGGAGAGCCTGGCGTTTATGCCCGGCTTCGCCTTCTCCACGGCGGCCAGCACCCTGACAGGCCAGAACTTAGGAGCGCGCGATCCGGGCCGGGCCGAACGTGCCGCCTACGCCGCTCTGTGGCAAGGTCTGGCCGTGATGTTCGTCATGGGCGCGATCTTCTTTGTGTTCGCCCGGCAGTTCTCGCACCTGTTCACCCACGATGAACACGTCATCCCGCTGTCCGTCGCCTACCTGCGCATCTCCGCGCTGTCGGAGCCGTTCCTTGGGGTAGGGATGATCCTGACAGGGGCATTGAACGGCGCGGGGGAGACCAAGGCCCCGGCGTGGATGTCGGCCATCACCATGTGGCTGGTCCGCCTGCCGCTGGCGGTCCTGCTGGCCCAGACGCTGGCCTTCGGCGCGGTAGGAGCCTGGTGGGCGATGGCGGCCTCGACGGTGCTGGGCGGCATCGGCGCGTGGTGGCTGTTCAAACTCGGACGATGGAAGAACGTGACGGTGTAGGGACTAGAACGGGCCGATGAACGACCCGGCATCGGTAAAGCAACCGTCCTTCGGACGGAAGAACAGTGTTGGAGGCAGTCCCGTGTGCGAAGCACGCTTGCACTGTCCATGCCGGGTCGTTCATCGGCCCGTAGCGCCTGCCATTAGGCGTCCTCGTCTGCGTAGAGACATTCTCGGGTGTGAGCGCTTCGACGGCCTTTCCTTCCTCGTCTTCCACAGGTGGGTATAGGCGTCCCAGGTCCGCCAGCGCCAAACTTTCCGGCGTCGTCCCCTGCTGCGCCGCCCGCCGTGCCAGCGCGGCCTCCACGGACGCCGGTAGTTCCAGAACAAATGTCATCTGTCTCTCCCCTTCCGCAGTCCGATGCGTCTCACGCATATTATAGCCGAAAACCCATCGCACTCACAGCCGAATCAAGGGCGAGAGGGTGTGACGTTCGGCGTTAGAAGAAAGGCGTGTGTGTGGCCGGCGACGAGGCCGTAGCCTACGATCTCCCCCGCGTCGTTGATCGAGATGGCACTCTGCAGCATCCAGCCCGCGCCCGGCGAGATCAGCGTGTTCAAGTCCGCTACCGCCCCCGCCTTCCATAGCACGGCCCGCGTCTGCGGCGGGTAAGAACCCTGCCGCTGCACCTCGCCCACCACGATGCCCGAGAAATTGATCCCTCCGACGCCGCTCTGCGTGTAGCCCACCAGGCCCGACAGCGTCCGCATCCGGCCGCCCTGCCAGATGACTCCCTGCTCGTACAGGCTGCGGGCGTCAAGTATGTGCTCAATGTTATAGGTCAGCGTCCCCGCAATCAGGGACGGGCTGCGGAACTCGAACCCCACCACCCGAACACTCCGGGGCAGCGAGGCAATGCGGCGCGGCCTGCCGTCGCGCCACAGGAACACGTCGATGCGGCGGCCCCGCTTCACGCAGCCCACGATGTGCCCAGCGGCGTCCATGCCCACCGACCAGGGTAGGGCGCTGGAAGGGCGCGTGGCGTGGCCGTCGATAGTCTCCTGCGCCGCGCCAATGACCTCCCCGGCGTCGTCTATGCCGGAGGGCGCACTCTCCGGGTAGGAGGGCAGTGTGCCCAGGTCGCGGACCGTGCCGCCCCGCCACAGGACGGCGTGGCTGAGGTAGCCGTCGAAGACGACGGGGTAGGACGGACCCTCCTGCCCGTCGGAGTCGCCGATGATCCAGCCCCGGTCGTTGATCTCGGTCGCGTCGCTGTTGAGCGGGTCCATCGTGGTGGCCTTGACGGCGTGTGGGGGAAGGGTAAAGTCACTGTTGAAGCCGCCCAGGTCGGTCATGCGTCCGTTCTGCCACAGGAAGGCGTGGGAGACCGTCGGGAGGGCCGTCGGGGAGAGGTCCGCGACGCCGACGATCTGGCCGTGGTTGTTGATACAGAACGCCTCGCTGGTCGGCCCACCCAGCGTACCGAGGTCTGTGACAGTGTAGGCGAACGGGCCATGAGCGGGCGGCTTGTGCGGCCTGTGTGGTGCGACCAGCGCCTCAAGCACGGCCCACTCGATCAGCAGGCAGAGTAGGAACACAGGCCAAAACCATTTTTTGAGTTGATGAAGATGCATGGTTCTTTGACGCCTCGCCCAAACCATAATACTACATTTGTAGTTGTATTTAACGTGCGCTGGAGAAGACTTGCAGGGGGAGAGACACCGGGGGCTGGAGGGTGTTCTACTCCGCGAACATCTCTGCCAGAGCCGACAAGACCGACTTCTGCTCACCCGTCGCCAGCCGCCCCAGGCGGCGGACCAAGCGGACCTTGTCCACGGTCCGCAGTTGATCCAGCACGACCTGGCCGTCCTGGTCTTGGAAGCGGCAGGGGACGCGCGTCGGGTACGGCCTGCCGCCGGTGGTCATGGGGGCGACGATGACGGTGGCGATGTGGCGGTTGGACTCGTCGGGCGAGACGATCAGGCACGGGCGCGTCTTCTGTATCTCACTGCCGACGGTCGGGTCCAGGGCGACCAGATGCACGTCGAAGCGCCGGACTACCACTGCCACTCCTCGGCCTCCCAGTGGGTCGGGCGCAGCGCGTCGGCGTCGAGGAGGCGGTCGTCGCCCACGGCAGCCATCGCCCTGAACTGTTCCTCCCAGCCCTGCCGAGGCAGGTTCGCGGGACGGATGACCAGGTGATCGGCCTCCACCTCCACCTGCACTTCCCCCGTCAGCCCGGCCTGTTCCAAAACGGGCTTGGGGATGCGAATGCCCTGCGAGTTGCCGATCTTCACGAGGCGTGTCTTGACGATGCTGGTCATGCACTCACTCCCTGTTCACAGTAATTACATTGTAGCCCCGTATGACATCGGGAGTCAAGTTGGGAAGATTTTAGGTAAACTCTTCCCCATGAACACATTGCTTGCTCGGAAAAGCGTAGAGGCCCTACAGGCGGAGGGGGAGGGACATGGGGGGCTGAAGCGGGTCCTGACGCCGCTGCAACTGATCGCGCTGGGGGTGGGGGCGACCATTGGGGCGGGCATCTTCGTGCTGACCGGCGAGGCGGCGGCGTCCTACGCCGGACCGGCCATCATCCTGTCGTTCCTGCTCGGCGCGGTCGCCTGCGCGCTGGCCGGGCTGTGCTACGCCGAGATGGCGGCGCTGATCCCCATTGCGGGCAGCGCCTATACCTACACCTACGCCACCATCGGCGAACTGGTCGCCTGGATCATCGGCTGGGACCTCATTTTGGAATACGCCCTGGGTGTCAGCACGGTCTCCGTCGGCTGGTCCAACTATGTGAGCAGCTTGCTGGCCGATCTGCACGTGCATCTGCCGTATGTCTGGACACACGCGCCGGGGGTGGGCGGGAAGTTGAACCTGCTCGCCATGGTGGGCGTCGGGCTGGTGGCGTGGCTGCTGACGACCGGGGTGCGCGAGTCCGCGCGGGTCAACTCAGTGATTGTCGCAGTCAAGCTGGCCGTCATCGCCGTCTTCCTGGCCGTCGGCGTCGGGCATATCCATCCGGCCAACTGGCACCCGTTCATCCCGCCGAACACGGGGAAGTTTGGGTCGTTCGGCCTGAGCGGCGTCCTACGCGGCGCGGGGGTGCTGTTCTTCGCCTATGTGGGCTTCGACGCCGTCTCCGCCGCCGCGCAGGAGGCGCGGGACCCGCAGAAGGATATGCCAGTGGGGATATTGGGCGGCCTGACGCTCTGCACCGTTCTTTACATCGCTGTCGGAGCCGTCCTGACGGGGGTGGTCTCTTACAAAGCCTTGGGGGTGGGCGACCCCATCGCCGTGGGCGTCAACGCCATGGGGCTGCACTGGTTGGCCGTGGTGGTCAAAGTCGGCATCGTGCTGGGGCTGTCATCGGTGATGCTGGTGCTGCTGTACGGCCAGACGCGCATCTTTTACACGATGTCGCGCGACGGCCTGCTGCCGCAAGTGTTCCAAAAACTCCACCCGCGCTTCGGGACGCCCGCGAACGCGACGGCGCTTCTGGGCGTCGTGATCGCGCTGCTGGCGGGCCTGACGCCGATCAAGCTGCTGGGGGAGATGGTCAGCATCGGGACGCTGTTCGCGTTCATCCTTGTTTGCGCGGGCGTCCTGTACCTGCGCCGCGCCCGACCCGAGCTGGCCCGCCCGTTCCGCTGCCCCGGCGTCCCCGCCGTGCCCGTGCTGGGCATCCTGGTCTGCCTGTATCTCATTTCCGGCCTGCCCCTGCCGACGATGGTTCGGCTGGTGGTCTGGCTGCTGCTCGGCCTGGCGCTCTACTTCGGCTACAGCCGGTATCACAGCAAGATCGCGGGATGAATGTCCACCCCAGCAAGGGCGCGTTGCGCCCAGGGACGGGGACAGGTGAAATTACGGGTTTTAGGCGGCAAGCGTTATGAAACCATAGCAAGTGGGTAGAGTAGCATGCCCCTGAAACCGGGGCCGGGACCGTCTCGTCATGGTCTCACACTCGCTACGGCACTACAAACGCAAGGCCCTCGACATGATCTTCCGACTATCCGATCTTCATCCTGTTGCAAAATCCCTCGCATCCTGTCGCCCCCTAATCGCCGGGGCGGCGCTGCTGGGGGCACCTCTTATACTCTCTGGGTGCAACCAGCAGGGTCAGGCCTCTGTCACCGGCGCAGCCGTGGGCAGCAATCAGGCATCTAATACGGCACAGGGGGTGTCCGTCCCTTCGGATGTCGCTCGCGGGAGCTTGATCGCCGATGCGGCTCCCAGTGTAGGCGCGGTCAGCCGTGCCACAGCAAGGCCCGTCGCCATTGTTGCCGTCCAGAACGGGGCGCAGGTGACGTTCTCTGCCACAAGCCCCGCCGCCGGCAATGCCTCCCTGTCACTCCCCGCCGGTGGCGTCTTCACCAATCCGTTCCCGCCTGCGGGAGTACCTAATGTCATGACAGTCAAGACTGGGTGCAAGGAGGCGTTCCCGTCTGGACCACGCCTCACCGGCGTTCCCGAGCCGACACCCGCTCTCTGCCTAGGGATAGGGGCAATGGGAATCGGCTTGCTGCTCTGTGCCCATCAGCGTCGGCGTTACAACATCTGACGCGCCCGCTGTCTCCGAACTTGGGGGTGAGGGGAGGCTGACTCAGCCGCGAATCTCCAGCGTCCAGTCCACGATGTCAATGGCGGTGAGGGCGGCGGGGACTTTGTCGGTCGGCCCGTCCTGGCCGGGGACGACGGTGACGCCGCCGGGGCCGCCATACGAGGCCACATCGCCCGGAGCCTCCGGGCGCACGGAGGTGAAGTTGCGGTAGGTCGTCGCCTGGGCGGGCGAGAGCGTGAGGTAGGCGTTGAGGTCGCCGTCGCGCGGGTCGCCAAGAGAATCAAAGTACTTGATGGTCGTGTCCTGCGGGTTGACCGGGACGACATTGGTGGCGACGAAGTTGACTTGAAGCGTCAAAATTTGGCTTTCCGGCAGATTGGACGCCTGGGCGATGGCGGCGAGGGGCATCCGAAACGTCAGGGTGTCGCCGCTGACGGACTCTTGGATCGGGGACCCAAGATACGAGCGTGAACGCAGGTCCGGCCCGGCGGCGTAGAGGCCGAAGTCCGACCCGCGCGGCTCGCCCTGATGGCCCTCCACAAAGAGGGTGAACGCGCCGCCCGCGAAGCCGTTGCCGCCGCGCTGGAAGTC
This sequence comes from Capsulimonadaceae bacterium, assembly GCA_965277485.1. Classification (GTDB taxonomy): domain Bacteria; phylum Armatimonadota; class Armatimonadia; order Armatimonadales; family Capsulimonadaceae; genus JAFAZD01. The sequence goes on from CBDICZ010000013.1 coordinate 113,241, forward strand.
CGTCACGACGGGTACGGGGCCGGAAAAGCCGTTGCGGCTTTGGCCGTTGACGTTGAACAGGGCGTAATAGTAGTCGTTCGTCAGGTCCACCCGCCCGCGCACCCGCAGGGTAACGACGATCTGACGCCCCAGCCCGCCGCCGCTCGGACGCGGCGGGGCGGCCCGCACACTTCCCACCGATGACAATGCCGCCATGATGGTCATAGCGGCTATCAGTCCCCAACATCTCATGGCTGCTTCCCGGTGGTGGGGATGACGAACAGGGTGACGCTCTGCGCGGGCAGGGTGGCCGACAGATGGGTTCCGATCACAGGGACATCCGGCAGGCGTGTGATGACGTTGGCGGAGGTCAACTGCCACGCCTGCGCCGTGCGGCCCGGCGTGATGTGGGACAGGGCCAGCGAAAGGGGCGTCGCCACGCCGGGGGCCTTGTTGATGACCATCACCGTCAGCGCGTGGTCGGACCGGCGGACGGCGGCGAACGACGACAGGGTATCCGGGTCGGGCACGACATCGGACACGCTGACGCTGCCGAACATGGCGTCGTGTCCGTCGTAGTTCCGGTACATCTGCATCGCCTTGAACGTCGGCGTGGCCGCGTCGGGGGTGGTCCAGCGTGTCGCCAGATCCACGCCCTCGCGCCCGAAGATGCCCAGAATGTCCGCCTGCGCCGTCGCGCCGCTGATGTCCTTCTCCGCGCCCCAGTTGTATTCCGTAATGCCGATCTTCGTCCCCGGATAGTACTGGGCGACCCACTGCTTCATGCGCGGGATCAGCATGACGGTGTTGTTGATCCAGCTTTCGTCCTTGTAGGTGGGGTCCCAGAGGGAGCGGGTGGAGCGGTTGCGCAGCAGCACGATCTTGGGCGACACGTCATCGCCGCCCTCGCCGCCCTGCGGGTAGATGTGCAGTGTGAAAACGTCCAGCGAACGTCGGCCCGTGGCTTGGTCGTGCTTGTGGAGCTGGTCCAGCAGCCAGGGCATCATGTCCATGTTGCCGTGGGCGGCCCGGTCGGGGTAGACGCCGTTCCAGCCGTGCGCGGCGGCGTAGGTGGTGTCCGCCCCGCTGTACAGATACCCGTTCCAGCCCCACTCTTCGGGCGCGACGATCTGTGCGGCGGGGTCCACGGACTTGACCATCGTGCCGTAGGCCAGGATGTCGTCGCGCAGCTCCTCCATGGTGGTCCCCTGCGGGTGGACGTCGCGGTGCGTGCTGTTCCACAGGGCCGGCTCGTTGTCCATGAGGTAGTAGCGGACGCCGCCGCCCGACGCCAAGCCCCACTTGGCGGTCAGGTGCTGGACCCAGGCGCGCTGAAAGGCGGGGTCGGAGGGCATATTGGCATCGTGGGGATCGTTGCCGGTGACATTGGTCTTGCCGTCGGGCAACACGCCATTGCCGGCGTCGGGCGTCCACTGGTCGGTCTTCTGCTGGGGGCCGTACTTGGCGACAGAGAACGAAGGCAGCGTCGCGCGGTTCGGCCCGACCCTGGCGACCCAGCCGATCATCGGGATCGTGACCATGGACTGCGCCCCGGCGGCTTTGGCACCGGCCAGGAAACTGTCCACGCTGTCGCCGGGGACGGCGCTCTTCTCCGCGATGCTCTCGAAGAACCAGTCGGCGGCGTGGTTGGAGGCGTTGGCCTGCCAGTTATAGGTGGTCGTGCCGTTGCCGCCGTTGCGGTCGAGCGGGGCATTCAGGGCCGTGAGCTGATCCCCCCCGGCGAAGGCGACGCCGTAGATCAGCGGGCTGATGGGGTGTCGGTTGGCGGCGGCGTCCACGGTCACCACGGTCGGCGCGGTCTGGGCCGCCGCCGCGCCGCCGAGGAGGGCCAGACCGGCGGCGAGGGAAAGGGTTGGTCTCGTCTTCATAGGTGTATTATAAGCGATTATCACGATTTTGCCAAGAGGCAGGCGTGGGCGGCGCGGCGCGGGTCAAGATCGTCGCCGAGGTGGAGGTCGGGGTCGGCACGCCCGCATCGTACAGGCGACGCTTGATCTCCCCCAGCATTGCGGACACGGCCCCCACCTCGGCGACCTTGGTGGGCTTGCCCCAGAAGTACAGCCGCCAGGACAACACGTCGTTGCCGGCGTCCACCGCGCGCATCCGCACGGACGGCGCGGGGTCGTCCGCAATGGCCGCGTCCTCCTGCGCCGCCTGGAGCGCCTCGCGCTCCACCGTCGCCACGTCCGCCTTCAGGCTGGTGTCGAAATCCAGTTGATAGCGGCGCTTCCCCAGCCGCGTGTGGTTGACGACCACGCCGGTGAAGACCTGGGAGTTGGGGATGACCACCATCTGGTTGTCATAGGTGTGCAGGGTGGTGGTGCGAATCTGGAGGTCGGCGACCGTCCCCTCGAAACTGCCCGAGGTGATCTGGTCGCCGACCTCGAACGGGCGAGCGAAGAGCAGGATGATGCCAGCGATGAAGTTCTCCAGGATGTCCTTGAGCGCGAACCCCAGCGCGAACCCGGCCACGCCCAGGCTGGCGATGAGCGTGGTGACGTTGACGTTGGCGGCGGAGAGGGCGACCAGAATGCCCAGCAGCAGCGTCACGAGGTAGACCGTGCGCGCGATCAGCACCTTGACGGCCCAGGGGATGTGCGGGACGTGTTCCAGAGTCCTGCGCGCCAGGCGGCGCGCCAGCGACGCCAGCCCGTAGAACAGGGCGAACAGGACCAGGGAGACTAGGAAGCGCGGGACGAAGGAGATGACCCGTTCCAGCGTGTTTCTGAGAGGAACGGTGAAGGCGTGAACGTAGATGTGCATTTAGTCTCCTGCTCCGGGTACGCGCGGCCCTGTATCGGTGCCGCCTGATCCCTGGTCCTGGGACTCCTGCACGTAGCCGTGCGCCGTCGCCGTCTTGGTGATGACCGAGCGCACCCGCAAGGCCAGTGTCCGGCCCGCCGGCTTGGGAAGCCGGGCCTGCAGGGACGCCACCTTGACGGGCGAGACCGCGCCGGAGGCGCGCACGACGGCGGTGACGGTCATCACCCGCGCCCCCTCATCAAAGCTGAGGTCCGCCAGTTGCGCGCCGGGGTAAGACTTCAGGGCAACGACCAGGCCCGCCCGGACCGCGCCCTCCTCCCGCTCGCGCGTCGCGCTGCGCTCGAAGTTGCCGCCCAGGAGCACGGCCAGGGCCGCCAGCAGGGTCACGCTGACGGCGTGACGCGCCAGCGCCCCCCGCCGACTGGCCTTCTCATCCGGGCGCGTCCGGTACAGCCCGTACAGCCCCAGCACGGTGGAGAAGGCGAACTGGATGGCGATGAAGTTGGCGAAGAACAGCAGGAAGCCGCCCCAGGCCAGGTGCGTCTCGCCGTGCGCCAGGCACAGCCCGCACACCGACAGCGGCGGCACCAGCGCCGTGCTGATGGCGACACCGACCAGGCCGGAGCGCAGCTTCGGCGTGATCGTCGCGTAGGCCCCCGCCGTTCCGCCCGCCAGGGCGATGAGCAGGTCCAAAATATTGGGCGTCGTGCGGGACAGGACCTGGCTGCCCAGGGGCAGGTCGCGGTGGATTTTCCCCAGCATGAAGGAGACCAGCAGCACCAGCAGGACGCCGCCCACCTCCGCCGCCAGCGCGCGCCGCAGCAGCCGCGCGTCCCCGGCCACCAGCGCCAGGGCGATCCCGGAGATGGGCCCGAGCAGTTGGGCGATGAGCATGGCCCCGATGACGACGGCGGCGCTGTTCTCCAGCAGCCCGTAGGTCGCCACGACCGTCGCCAGCACGTTCATCAAGACGTAGGGGAAGTCGAAGGCGGCCCCGGCGTTGATCTGCGCCCGCGCCTCCGAGCGCGGGTCGTCCGGGGGGGGTGCCGCTTGTGGTGCCTCAGCGGCGGGAGTCTCCTCGCTCAATGGTGGCGATAGCGCGCCGTGTACGTGCCGTGGTGGACGTACACGCCCGGATGGTGGCGCAACGGGTAGTGGTGACTGGGATGTAAAAAGGGATGATGCCGCATGGCCGGGTGCGGCATGGACCGCGCCTGTGCCGCAAGTGCGCTGCAAAGCAGAACGAAACCTATGGCTGGTGTAATTCTAGCGAGTATTCTCATTGCTATCTCCTGTATAACGCCATAACGCCACGCATCCGTATCATCAACGGATGGCGGCTTCGGTTCAGGCGCGGGCGGCCTGCTCGCTGTCCAGGGCCTGCTCGGCGGTCTTGGCCGTGATGAGCGGGGCAGAAGTCCGCAGTGCGCCGTAGACGGCGGCGGCGAGGGCCGCGCCGATCAGGGGGGCGACGATGAACAGCCAGAGCTGCGAGAGCGCCCAGCCGCCGACGAACAGGGCCGGGCCGATGCTGCGGGCCGGGTTGACGGAGGTGTTGGTGACCGTGATGCCGACCAGGTGAATCAAGACAAGCACCAGGCCGATGGGGATGCCCGCGAAGCCGACCGGGGCCTTGATGTCGGTCGCGCCCAGGACCGTGATGACCAGAAAAGCGGTTAAAATAACCTCGGCGAGAAAGGCCGAGGCGAAGCCGTAGCCGCCGGGGGAGTGCGCGCCGTAGCCGTTGGCCGCGAAGCCCGCCACGGCCGGGTCGTAGCCCGCCTCACGGCCCTTGACGATGACCAGCAGCAGTCCGGCGGCGAGGGTGCCGCCGAGGACCTGGCCGACGACGTAGCCCGCCACATCTTTGGCGGAGAATTTCCCGGCCAGCAGCAGGCCCAGAGTCACCGCCGGGTTGATGTGACAGCCGGAGATCAGCCCGATGGCGTAGGCCATCGCCAGCAGGGACAGACCGAAGGCCAGGGCGACACCCAAATAGCCGATGTGGTCGGCGGCCAGCACGGCGCTGCCGCACCCGCCGAACACCAGGACGAACGTCCCCAAGAGTTCCGCCGCGTACTTTCTCATGCCGTCTCCCTTGCCGCCTGTCCAGTATAACACGAGACAAAGGGGCTGTCAATCGCGCTGCTGCCTGCGGTCGGGGTAGCGGCTCAGGACGCGGCAGACGGAGCAAAGGGGGGAGTCGGGCGGCGTCAGGGAGGCGCAGCGGGGACAGGGGTTCCAGCCCTGCTCGCGCTTCCAGGCTTCCAGGCGGGCGACGCGCAGCAGAGTGGCCCGCAGGCGTTCGCGCAGGGCGGCGTCCTTGATGCCGCGAACGGCCCCGTCGGCGCGGGCGAGCGCTTCGGGGCTGGGCAGGACGCCCATCAGGTCTTCCGACGTGGGCAGGACAGGTTCCTCCGTGACCGGCTTCGGCGCGACGGGGTTGAGGCCGACCCCATTGAACCGAATCTCCTTGATGACCCGGCCGCCGATCTTCAAATTCAGGCGGCGGATCATGTCCTCGCGCAGCAGGGTCACCTCCTGGCACCACGAGCTGTTCTTGACCCGGACCGTCAGGACGCCGTCGCGCGCCGATTCCACCTGGGTCACGGCCGAGATCTGCTCGCCCACGACCTCGTCCCAAAACACCTTAGCCATGTGGGGCCGCAGCGCGCGGGCCAGTTCCTGGGAGCCGAGCCAGGACGCCACGGCGGCGGACGCCGAGGACAGGGAGCGGGACGAGCGGCGCAGGGGCTTCACTGGCGCACGACCTCCCCGGCGTCCACGCCGTAGATGCAGGCGCGCTCCAAGACCCCTTTGGAGAAGGCGCGAAGGTTGGTGCAGGACAGGAACGTCTGCGAGCCGGATTGGGCCGTCAGGTCAAAGAGGTGTCGGCGGCGGGAATCGTCCAGGTCGGACAGCACATCGTCGAGCAGCAGCAGGGGCGGCTCGCCGACGACCTCCTCGATCAGCCGCCGCTCGGCCAGCTTCAGGGACAGGGCGACGGTGCGCTGCTGGCCCTGGGAGCCGTACAGTCGGCAATCCTGGCCGTTGACCAGGAACAGGATGTCGTCGCGTTGCGGCCCGCGCGCGGTGGTCCCTCGCGCCAGCTCCTCCCCCTCGACCGACGCCAGCGCCTCCAGGAACAACGTCTGAATGGCCGGGGCCTCGGTCGCGTCTTCCAAAGGGAAGGACGGGGCGTAGGCAATCTCGAGGGCGTCGCGTCCGTCCGAGAGAGTTTCATGGACACCGGCGGCGAGCTGGGCGAGACGATCCAAAAATCTCCGGCGGCGCTCGACCAGCAGTGCGCCGTGCTGGACCAATTGCGCGTTCCAGGCCGGCAGGACCGCGCGGGCGTCGCCCCCGGCCCGGCCGTCGCGCAGGTCGCGCAGGAGCCGGTTGCGCTGCTCCAGGGCCTTGCGGAACGCGCCCAGGGCGTGGACATAGCGCGGCGAGGTCTGGGCGATCTCCAGGTCCAGGAATCGGCGTCGCACGGACGGCTCGCCCCGGATGATCTCCAGGTCGCCGGAATCAAACAGCACGGCGTTGACCTGCCCGATCACCTCGGCCAGCTTCGTGTGCCGGACGCCGTTGATGCGCGCGGCCTTCTTCTCGGTCTGGGACAGGGTCAGCTCGATGTCAATGTCCACGCCCTTTTCCCGGACGATGTCAGCGGCGATTCGGGCGGCGGGCTGCCCGAAGCGGATCAGCTCCATATCCCGCGCGGCGCGGACGGATTTGCTGGTGGCCAAAACGTAAAGAGACTCCAGGAGGTTGCTCTTGCCCTGGGCATTACGTCCGACGAAGACGTTCAGTCCGGTCCCAGGCTCTAAGCGCAGCGTCCCATAGTTCCGAAAGTTTTCCAGCGCCAATTGCCTGACCTGCATCCCCGCCTCGCCCCCGCGCAAGAGTCTTATACCCAATAGAAGATATTGAATCTGAGTCGTAGTAGTCGTAGAGGTGTGACTCAACTGTGACTCAGTGTGACTCTATTTTTCTACCCTGTCTTTTCCGTGGTTTATTGCCGCCTGAACACATCTTGTCAGTAGCAAAGTCACAACTTCGGCCACGAAAACGGCCTCATCGCTGAGTCACAGTTGAGTCACAGTGGGTGTGACTCAAGGCGTGACTCTGTGACTCAACTCCCCCTCGTTGTGACTCTATTTCGCCTTGAGTCACAAAATCGCCGTTGAGTCACAAATAGAGTCACAGGTGTGACTCTATTTGTGACTCTATTTTTCAGCCCCTTCCGGGCCGGAGACGGCCTTGCGAATCTGCTCCACCAGAACCGCCAGCGCCTTGTCTGTCCCCATCTCTTCGCGCAGGCGCTTGTGGGCCTGCGCGACGGACGTGTGGTTCTTGCAGCCGAAGGCGGCGGCGAGGTTGGACAGGGGGACGCCGCTGATCTCTTTGGCGAGGTACATCGCCACCTGCCGGGCGTAGCCGGGGTCGCCCTGGAGGCGGTCCCCGCCCCGGCCGCTGCGCGCGCCCCCGAGGAGAATCTGCGCGCGCGTCACGCCCATCCGGGCGGCAACGGCGTCGGCGATGGTCTCCACGCCGGTGTCCATCTTCGGGACCTCCGGGGCGGGCGCGTGGTCTTCGGGGTGGGCGCTGAGGAGGGCGCGGGCCGGGCCGGGGTCAACGTAGTAAGCCGACAGGACCTCACCGGCGAGCTGGCGCGTCACGGGCGCCTTGGTGAGAGAGGCGAAGGCCATCAGCTTGATGAGCGCGCCCTCCAAGGCCCGGATGTTGCTCTGGATCAGATTCGCCATGAAGGCGATGACGTCCTCGGAGATGCCCATGTTGCCCAGGATGGCCTTCTTCTGCAGGATCGCCATCCGCATCTCCAGCTCCGGCGGGGCGATGTCGGCGACCAGGCCGCCCATGAAGCGCGAGCGCAGCCGCTCGTCCATCGCCCGCAGTTCGCCGGGGCTGCGGTCGGAGGCGATCACGATCTGCCGGCGCATCCCGTGCAGCGTGTTGAAGGTGTGGAAGAACTCTTCCTTGGTCTGTTCCTTCTGGCCCATGGCGATGCTCTGGATGTCGTCCACCAGCCAGATATCCACGCTGCGGTACGCCCGCCGGAAGTCCTCGGTGCGCTTGTCGCGCAGGGCGGTGACGAAGTGGTTGGTGAACATCTCCCCACTGACATAGGCGATCCGCGCCTGCGGCATCCGCGTCCGCACCTCATGCCCGATGGCGTGCATTAAATGGGTTTTCCCGAGGCCGGGCGTACCGTAGAGAAACAGAGGGTTGTAGCTGGTTCCGGGGGACTGGGCGACGGCCAGGGCCCCGGCGTGGGCGAGGCGGTTGGACTTGCCGACGACGAACTCATCGAACGTGTAGCCCTCGTTGAGCGTCGCCGCCGCCAGCTCCAGCGCGAAGGGGTTGCGCGGGTCAACGGCGGCGTGGCGCGGCTGGGTCTCACCGGCGGGCACGGGCAGGGCCGATTGGGCCGCCTGTGGGGCGGGCGCGGTGGCGGCCTGCTGCAAGGGCAGGGGCTTCTCGCCGAGCAGCGGCTGCACGTCGGGGGTGGTGATGACGAAGCGGACTTGGACTTCGGGCTGCGCCAGGTACTGCGCCAGGTGTTCGCGCAGGGACTGGGCGTACTTCTTCTCCACCCAGTTGCGCGCGAACGACGACGGCGCGCCCAGGACGACCACGCAGCCGTCCCAGGAGAGCGGCTTGAGCGGGCGCAGCCAGTTGTCATAGGTGGGTTTGTTGGACACCACGGCCATGGCGCGCAGGGTCCGCTCCCAGGCTTTGCGCAGGGCGATGGCGCTGTCGTCCTCGCCCAGCTCCAGCTGCTGTTCCTGGAGACCAGGCTCCGGGGAGGGTCCGTCGCCGGGCGTAGTGTTGTCGGGGTCGGGGTGGCTGCTCACGGTTCCCTAAAGGCGCGTCTCAGGGGGACGCTTCGGACGGTTCAAACAAAACAAGAAGGCGACCAATTCCGGGTTCGAAATCGCCGCCTTCGCGTCCGTCATTATACCAAGTTTCCCCGCCGGGGGCAACTGTTTTTTATTGCCTGATTGCTTAAATAGGGTCGCTGGCGCGGCTCGGCGGCGGGAGTCGGACTCTTGGGGCGAATGTCCGCCATGAGTCCGCCACAGTCGCTGATCGTCTCAGGGGACGCCGCCGAGGGACTGCCGGATGAACTGCTCGATGGCGGCGGCAGGACGCGCGCCGGAGGTGCGGGCGACTTCCCGGCCCCCGACGAAAACGGCCATGGTCGGGATGCTCTGGACCTGATGCCGCGCGCCCAGACCGGGCAGGGCTTCCGTGTCCACCTTGACCACCAGCCAGTGCCCGGCATTGGCCGCCGCGACCTTGACAAGTTCCGGGGCGACCATGCGGCACGGGCCGCACCAGGGGGCCCAGAAATCCACCACGACCGGCAGGGCGGACTGGGTGACGATGCGCTCGAACGCTGCTTCAGTGGGAACGTCAATGGGGGCCGAAGGCGCGGGCAATGAGTGTTGGCAGTGGCCGCACGTCCCCGTCTGGTCGAGTCGGGCGTAGGGGACGCGGTTTCTTTTGCCGCAGTTCGGGCAGGGCGCGATCACGCCCGCATCGTCCAGGGTCCAGGCGCTCATGGTCTTCTCCCTCGCCTTTACACGGTCTGCGTGATCTTGGACAGGCCGCGCGGAGCGTCGGGGTCGTTGCCCCGGACCTGGGCGAGCCAGTAGCTGAAGAGCTGGCCGGCGACGGCGTAGACCAGCGGGCTGACCCATTCTTGGACGGGGGCGGGGATGCGCACCGCCGTCTCGCTGCGGGCCAGGAAGGCAGGGTCGTGGGCGAAGCAGATCAAGGCCGGGTGGCGCTGGCGCAGCTTCTCGGCGAGTTGGGCCATGGGCGCGAACGCCTTGCCGTCCGGCGCGAACAGCAGGCAGGGGAAGCCGCCGGCGATCTGGGCGATGGGTCCGTGCTGGAAGTCCGCCGCCGAGAACGCCTGGGCGCTGATGGAACACGTCTCCGTCACCTTCAGCGCCGCCTCCGCCGCCGTCGCGTGGTTGTAGCCCCGGCCCAGCACGATGCAGTCGCGCATCTCGGCGTAGCGGCCTACCAAGTGGTGCAGGGTGTCGTCGAGGCGCAGCGTCCGCTCCATGGCGTCCGCCGCCCGGCGCAGGTGTTCCAGCCGCTCCGGGTGGCTCTCGTCCAGCGCCGTGGACAGCAGGGCGAGCAGGGCGAGCGACCCCGTGTAGGTCTTGGTGGCGGCGATGCTTTGTTCTTCGCCCGCGCCGATGAACAGGGGATATTCGGCGAGCCGGGCCAGATCGGCGTCCGGGCTGTTGGTGATGCAGGCGGTCAGCGCCCCGGCCTCGCGCGCCGAGCGCACGACGGCGTTCACGTCCGGCGCGGCCCCCGACTGCGAGATACCCAACACCAGCGCGTTCGGCCCGAAGTGCGGCACGGAGTCGTACAGAGTGACCACGGACGGGGCGGCCAGGGCGACGGGCAGGCCGTGCTGGATTTCCAAGACGTACTTGCCGTACAGGGCGGCATTGTCAGACGTGCCGCGCGCGGCGACGTAGGCGTAGGCGACCTGACGCCGCCGCATCTCCGCCGACAGCGCCTCGACCGGGTGGAACTGGGAGTCCATGATTCGCCGCACCACGTCCGGCTGCTCCCGTATCTCGTCCAGCATATGGCTCATGGGTGTCCCCTCCCGACGCGCTCTTGCAGCGCCTCCAGCAGTTCCGGCCCGACGGGGCGTCCCTCGAAGACGATGCCCAGGGGGACGTGCGGCTTGGGCGTCCCGTGGAAGTCCGAGCCACCGGTCACGAGCAGGCCCAGGCGCGCGGCCAGGGCGAGAAAATGCACGGTCTGGGCCGGGGTGTGCTGGGAATAATACGCCTCGATGCCGTCCATCCCGGTGTCGCGCGACAGCGAGGTGATTCGTTCCGCGAGGGCGTCGTCTCCCATGGGGACCAGGCCCGGATGGGCCATCACGGCGACGCCGCCCGCCGCGTGGATCATCTGGATGGCGTCGGCGGGCGTCAGCACTTCTTTGGGGAGATACAGCGGCTTGCCGGTGGACAGATAACGGTCGAAGGCTTCCTTGACCGAGCCGACGACGCCCTTTTTGATCAGCGCCTGCGCGAAATGGGGGCGGGCGATGACCTGGGCGTCTTCCCCGGCCTCCGCGCGCACGTCGTCCATGGTCACGGGCAGGCCGAGGGCGGACATCTTGTCCGCCATCTGAGCGTTGCGCCGCGCCCGGCTTGCGCGCAGGGTCTTCAGCGTGTCGTTCAGGGCCGCGTCGTCGGGGTCGAACCCGTAACCGAGCAGGTGGAAGCGGCCCTCGTCGTCCTCCACGGAGAGTTCCACGCCCGGCACGAACGTCAGCCCGCGCCGGGCGGCGGCCACGGCGGCCTCACCGAGTCCGGCGACGGTGTCGTGGTCGGTCACGGCGAGCGCCGACAGGCCGAGGTCGGCGGCCCGGTCCACCAACGCCGTGGGGCTGAGGCTGCCGTCCGAGGCCGTCGTGTGCGCGTGCAAGTCAAGGCCAGGGAAACCGTTCTGCATCGGCCCCATTATAGCCGCAACGGTGCGGGCGGGTCAATGGCGCAGTCCTTACGCGCCGCCGTTGGCGCGGAGGTTCTGGCCCGTGATCCACCGCCCTGCGTCGCTGACGACAAATGCGACCACATCGGCGATGTCCTCCGGCTGGCCCAGCCGTCCCAGCGTGGACGACTCGACTATCGCCTGGTGCCGTTCTTGCGGGATGACCGAGAGCATCAGGTCCGTCACCGTTGCGCCGGGAGAGACCGTGTTGACGGTGATGCCGCGTGGGCCGAGTTCTTTGGCCGCCGCCATCGTGAACTGTTCCAGCGCGCCCTTGGTCCCGCCGTAAACGGACCCGCCCGGCCCGCCGCCCATGGTGATGCCGGAAGAGATATTGACGATGCGCCCGCCATCGGCCAGCCGCCGCGCGGCTTCCTGCATGGCGAAGAACGCTCCCTTGACGTTGAGGGCGAACAGGGCGTCGAAGTCCGCCTCAGTCACGTCCGCTAGTGGTACAAAAGTCGCCGTCCCGGCATTGTTGACCAGAATGTCCAGCCGCCCGAACGCCTCTTGGGTCTGCGCGAACAGCCGCCGCACGTCGGCGATGCTGCTGATGTCCGCCTGAACGGCCGTCGCCTGACCCCCATCAGCCTCAATCGCCCGCACGACCTCCTGCGCCTTGTCCGCGCTCTGGGTGTAGTTCACCACCACCGTCGCGCCGTCCCGCCCCAGCCGCTCGGCGATGGCCCGCCCGATGCCGCGCGACCCACCCGTCACAATCGCCACTTTGCCGTTCAATGTTGTCATCTTTGGTGTGCCTCCGGTGCTGCAACCGTCCGCGAGGGCCGGGAGTTCCGAGCGGGCCTGCGGGTATACTTCTCCCACAAAGGAGCATTCCATGAAAGACCCCCGTGTGGCGAGGCTGGCCGAGGTTCTGGTGGGCCACTCCACCCGAGTCCGGCCCGGCGAGCGCGTTTTGATCGAGACCTATGACATCCCCGATGACGTGACCACGGCCATCGTCAAGCGTGTCGCCGAGGCGGGCGGCCTGCCGTTCGTCACTGCCAAGCGCAACGCCGTCCTGCGCGCCCTCTACAACAGCGCGACCGAGGAACAGATGCGACTGACGGCGCAGTTCGAGGGGGCGCGCATGGCCGAGATGCAGGCGTACATCGGCGTCCGGGGGTCCGAGAACATCAGCGAGTTCTCCGACGTGCCCGACGAGCGCATGAAGCTCTACCGGTCGCTCTGGTGGCACCCCGTCCACTCGGAGACGCGCGTGAAGAAGACCAAATGGGTCGTCCTGCGCTGGCCGTCGCCCTCCATGGCTCAGGCGGCGGGCCTGAGTACGGAGTCGTTCGAGGACTTCTACTTTGATGTCTGCACGTTCGACTACACGCGCATGGACGCCGCCATCGCGCCCTTGAAGGCCCGGATGGACGCCGCCGACCGTGTGCGGATCACGGGACGGGACACGGCGCTGGAGTTCTCCATCAAGGCCATCCCGACCGTCCCCTGCACCGGGCAGTTCAACATCCCCGACGGCGAGTGCTTCACGGCCCCCGTCCGAGGCTCGGTCCAGGGTCACATCACCTTCAACACGCCGACGCTCTATCAAGGAACGGTCTTTGAGGGCATCCGGCTGGACCTGCGCGACGGCAAGATCGTGGAGGCGTCGGCTCCGGGCGGCCTGACCGACAAGCTGAACGCCGTGCTGGACACGGACGCGGGCGCGCGCTTCGTCGGCGAGTGGTCCCTGGGCTTTAACCCGTATGTGCTGAACCCGATGAAGGACACGCTGTTCGACGAGAAGATCGCCGGGTCGTTCCATTTCACGCCCGGCCAGGCGTATGACGAGGCCGACAACGGGAATCGTTCGGCGGTCCACTGGGACATGGTCTTCATCCAGCGCCCGGAGTTCGGCGGCGGGGACATCTTCTTCGACGACGCGCTGATCCGCCGGAACGGCCTGTTCGTCCCCACCGACCTGCTGCCCCTCAACCCGGACAATCTCAAGAGGCTCCCATGAAACGCAGACGCCGCCCAGTCTTTTCACTGCTCCTGATTCTGCTGCCGTTGACGGCCTTTGCTCAGGGGGGAACGGCCCCGCTGCCCGCCTGGCGGCCTGACCCGGCGCTGGCGTCCCGGCTCGGCGCAGAGGTCACCCTGGACCACTGCGCCTTCCGCCCCCCGGTCGGCTGCAACCTGGTCAGCACCGAGAGTTTCGCCAGCGGGCGCAAGCTGTACACGTTCGCCGCCAAGCCGCACTTCGTCCAGGGCGGCACACACCTGACCGTCATCGGGCCGACGATTCTGATCACGACCGAGACGGACGGGACGGCACCGCCGGATTGGACCGTCGCGCAGGGCGTCGGCGACCTCTTGGGCGGCTACGCGGACAAGATGATCAACGGGGATTTTGACAAGCTGACCCCGCCGGAGGTCGGCTCCGTCGGCGGCCTGCCCGCTCTGCGCCGCTACGCCCTGGGCAACTGGGACCTGGACGCACGGGAGGCCCAGTTCGCCATCGGCGCGCAGAACCAACTGCATCGGGTCGTGCCGGTGCGCCTGCTGGCCTACGGCATCGGCGACAGCCACCTGGGGACACTGATTCTGGCCTACGACACGGAACGCGACAGCGCGAACACTCTACCCGTGCTGGAAGCGTCTCTGCTGACACTGCGCCACACGGACCCCACGCCCGCCGCCGCGCCGAATCCCACGCCCGCCGCCGCGCCGGACACGTCCGCGCCGCCGGGAGCGTGGCAGCCCCGCGCCGACCTGCTGCGGTTCCTCGGCCCCGAAGTCGTCACGCACGGCCTCGCCCTGCGCGTCCCGGAGGGCTACCAGACGGTGACGATGAGCGTCGCCGGTAAGCCCAGTGCGTCGGACCCCGTCCTGTTCGGCTGGCAGGGGCCGGGTCAGGGCCTCACGCCGCTGCTGCGTGTCACGGCGACGCCCCTGGCCGCCGACCAGCCGCCGCCCGCGCTGACCGACGTGCTGGCACAGTTGGTGGCCGCTGAAGGGCAGGGTCTGGAAAAGTATGCCCATACCACGCCGGAGGTCGGCGTCGCCGGCTTCGGCACCACGGGACGCTTCACCGCCGCCGGCAACCTCCGTTTCGCCGGGGCCGTCGCCCCGAAGACGGTGGTCGTCTATGTGTTTCTGACGCGCAAGTATCTGATCACCCTGGAAGGCATCAGCGGTGCTTGGAACAGCGCTCCGGAGATTGACGTCATGGAGGCCGCCATCCTGACCGGTCACGCTGCCTCGCCGAGCAACTGAGAAAGTTCTCAGACAGCGAACAATCCGCCCGTCGGTTCCGTCAGAAGAGATGTCCCCGGAATGGGGAGAACGATTGACACAGAAGAGGAACCGCATGAAGACACAGAATATCTTGCTGCCGGGGCTGGCACTGCTCGGCGCGGCGCTGCTGCCGGTGGCCGCACAGGCTCAGGACCAGTACCATCACTTCGCGCACAACGGGAACGTCAACCAGCGCCTGGAGAACCAGAACGACCGCATCAACCAGGGCGTGGACAACGGCACCCTGAACCGCCATGAGGCGTACCGCCTGCGCTCCCAGGACCGGCGCATCCGGTACCAGGCCAACCGGGACCGGTTCTTCCACCACGGCCACCTGTCGCCCGGCGAGCGCTACCGGCTGAACAACCGGCTCAACGGGGACAGCGGCAACATCTCCCGCCACCGGCATGATGTCGGCAGCTACTAATCCGGGGACGCCGGAAGCACAAAGGGCGGCGGGGACAGCGATGTCCCCGCCGCCCTTGTCACGGGTGTGCTGATGGTCGGAAGCTCAGGCGTCAGCCTCCGTGCTTTCGGCCACGTCCTTCTGCGCCTCCAGAACCTCCAGGCGTTCCGTAAGCGCCTGATGCACCCGCTGATAGGAGCCAGGGCCGAGGAGCAGGCGGCGCGGGGCGGGCGTGACGTCCACAGAGGCAATCATGGCCTGAGCCGTCTTCCGCGCGTCTCCATAGACCCAGCCCGATGTTCCCGCCTCTATCGCGCGGCGCATCTGGCCCGAAAGAGTGTTCTCGTATTCAGCCATGGAAGGCGAGCTGGTGAGACTTTTGCCGAAATCGGTCTTTGTGGGGCCGGGTTCGACCAGGGTGAACTCGATGTGGAACGGCGATACCTCCTGAGCGACCGCCTCGACGAAGCCCTCGATTCCCCATTTGGTCGCATGATACAGGCTGAAGTTCGGGTAAGCGATCTGGCCCCCCTCCGACGACACTTGCAGGATGCGCCCCCCTCCCTGCGCCCGCAGGTGCGGCAGGGCAGCGCGGATGACCTGGATCGAACCGATCAGGTTGGTGTTCACTTCCTGGATGATCTGCTCATCGCTCACTTCCTCCGCCGCGCCGAAGAGACCGTAGCCTGCGTTGCTCACAACGACATCAATGCGGCCCAGGTCGCGGAACGCTTTGTCCATAACCTGATGGATGGCTGCCGTGTCGGTCACGTCCAGCGGGCAGACCCAGAGGAGTTCGCCATACTGAGCTTTGAGGTCGTTCAGGCTGTCGGTCTTGCGAGCGGTCGCCCCGACGCGCTCGCCTTGGGCAAGCAGCAACTCGGTGAGCTGGCGGCCGAAGCCGCTAGAAGTGCCGGTGATGAACCAGGTGCGGGGCGTTGTCATGGTTTTGGAACTCCTGTTGGAATGGACTAGAGGAAGCCGAGTTCCAGTTTGGCTTCCTCGGACATCATGTCCATGTTCCAGGTCGGCTCCCAGGTCAGATGCACACGGGCGTCGGTGACGCCGGGGACGGTGCGGACTTTGGCCTCGACCTGGCCGGGCAGGATGCCCGCGACGGGGCAGGCGGGGGACGTGAGGGTCATGGTCACGTCCACGTCCCCCGCGCCGTCCACGGCGATCTCGTAGATCAGGCCCATCTCGTAGATGTTGACGGGAATCTCCGGGTCATACACGGTCCGCAGGGCCTCGATGATCTCGGCCTCCAGCGCCAACGGGTAGACGGCTTGTGTGGTCATGGGTGTCCTCCCGGACTGAGTTTGGCCTTGTAGGCGAGTGCGTACAATTTGATCTGTTTGACCATGGCCCGCAGGCCATTGGCGCGGGTCATGGAGAGGTGTTCGCTCATGCCGATCTTCTCGATAAACTCCGGCTCGGCGGCGAGTATCTCGTCAGGCGTCCGGCCCGAATAGAAGCGAAGGATCAGGGCGGCCAGGCCGCGCACGATCATGGCGTCACTGTCCGCCTGGAACAACACTCGGCCGTCTTCCAGGTCGCCGAACAGCCAGACCTGAGACTGGCAGCCCCGGACTTTGTTCGCCTCCGTCTTGACGCTGTCTTCCATCGGAGGCAGGGCGCGTCCCAGGTCAATGATGTACTTGTACCGCTCGGTCCAGTCGTCGAAGAAGGCGAACTCCTCCACGATCTCCTGCTGGACGGCGTCCATCGGTTCCGTCGCTGTGGTCGTCATCCGAAGATCTCCTGGGCCGTGTGCAGCCCGGCCACCAGGGCATCAATCTCCGCCCGCGTGTTATAAAGTCCCAGCGAGGCGCGCGCCGTGGAGGTCAGGCCGAGCCTTTGCAGGACGGGGTGCGCGCAGTGCTGGCCGGTGCGGATGGCGATGCCCTCATGATCCAAGATCGTCCCGATGTCCGAGGGGTGGATGCCGTCCAGCGTGAACGAGAAGACGCTGGCTTTATGCTGCGCCGTGCCGACGATGTGCAGGCCGGGGACTTGCGTGAGCGCCTGCGTGCCGTAGTCCAGGAGTTCGTGTTCATAGGCGCTGACGGCGTCCATGCCGAGGGCGTCCAAGTAATCAATGGCCGCGCCCAGGCCGACGGCCCCGGCGATGTGCGGCGTCCCAGCCTCGAACTTGTAGGGAATCTCATTGTAAACGGTCTCCTCGAACGAGACCGTGGCGATCATGTCGCCGCCGCCCTGCCAGGGCGGCATGGCTTCCAGCCGCGCGGCCTTGCCGTAGAGGACGCCGATGCCGGTCGGGCCGTACAGCTTGTGGCCGGACAGGACCAAAAAGTCGCAGTCCATGTCCTGCACGTCCAGGGCGATATGATAGGCCGACTGGGCGGCGTCCACCAGCACGGGGATGCCCTGGGCGTGGGCCGTGGCAATCATTCGCTTGACCGGGTTGATCGTCCCCAGCACGTTGGACATATGCACCACGGCGACCAGCTTGGTGCGCGGCGTCAGTAAGTTTTCGTATTCGTCCAGCAGCAGCTCGCCCGCGTCGTTGATGGGGACGACGCGCAGGACCGCGCCCTTTTCGGCGCAGAGCATCTGCCAGGGGACGATGTTGCAGTGATGCTCCATCGTCGTGATGACGATCTCATCGCCCGCGCCGATGTTCTGCCGCCCGAACGTCTGCGCGACCAGATTCACGCCCTCGGTGGCGTTGCGGACGAAGATGATCTCGTGGGCGTCGGCGGCATGGAGGAACTGCTTGACCTTGACCCGCGCGCCCTCGAACGCCCGCGTCGCCTTCTCGGCCAGCAGGTGCGGCGAGCGGTGGATGTTGGCGTTCTCCTCGGTGTAGTAGCGCACCAGGGCGTCAATCACCGACTGCGGCTTCTGCGTGGTCGCCGCGTTGTCCAGATAGACCAGCGGCCTGCCGTGCATGGTCTCCCGCAGGATGGGGAAGTCCGCCCGTATCTTGCCGATGTCGTATGGGGCCGTCATGTCAGTTCAGTTCTTTCCAAGTCCGCGCCTCCACGAACTGCGACAGATGGCCGACGTTGTCCGTCACGACAATGCCGCCGACGGAGATCGCCTGCGCCGCCAAGATCGTATCACCGCTCAGTTCCTTCGGATCGCCGACCGGCCTGCCGCGCTTGCGCGAGTCTGCCCAAAACTGCGCGGCCTGCTGCATGACATCCGTGGTCAGGGGCAAGTAGGTGAGGGTTGTTTTCAGACCGTCCAGTCGTGAGAGCGACAGCAACAGCCCTTCGAGCAGCAAGTTCCACCGAACCTCGTAGTCGGTGATCTCAGGCACAATTACTTGTACCCCATTAGCCAACTGTCGGCGCAGCCAGGCTGCAATGTCCGTATTGCGCTTGGGGTGGGCGATCTTTCCCAGCGGCCCAGCGTCCAGCAGGAGCGGCTTGATGATTGGAGGCATCTCTAGAGTGGATTCTCTCTCAGTGCCTTTTCAACAACCGGCCAGACACGCTCATCGTAACCTGACTCATCGGCCAGCCACTCATCCAGCAAGCGAATTGCCGCCGCGTTGTCCGGCATGACTGCGGGTTGCGCCTCCGCTTGCTCATGCTCCTCGGTTGTGTGTGTTGTCATCGCTGAAGCCCTTCCTGTGTTGTGTGTTGCCGTAGCCATTCTAACACCTCGCTTGCGTTCCGGTCCGGTGGAAAGACCGGGTAAAAGACCTTCTCGATGCGCCCGTTCACAGCAATCAGCGTCAGGCGCTTCAGGAGCGTCATACCCTCGACCTCGAACGTCGGCAGCCGCAAAGCTTGCGTGAAGGCGAGATCGGCGTCGCTGAGGAGCGGGAACGGCAGATGCAGCCTGTCGGTCGCCTCCTGCTGCCACTCGGTATTTTGTGTGCTGAGGCCGTACACCCGCGCGCCCAGCGTCCGCAACTCCTGGTGGTGGTCCCGGAACGAACACGACTGCGGGGTGCAGCCGCGCGCGCCGGGGATGTCGTCCCAGCCGGTCGGCAGCGCCTCGCCGGGCCGTCCCGTCATCGGGTAGCCGTAGATGACGACGCGCCCGGAGACATCGGCGGGATTCGCCGTGCCGCCGCCGGTCGCCGGCAGTTCCATGGACGGCAGATCGGTCCCTTCCAAATGGCCCGCCGCGCCGTCATCTTCCGGGACCAGAAGACCGGCGGGCAGCGACATCAGGGCGGCGTCAGTCATGGCGCTCATGCCGTCAGACCTTCCAGGTCACTCTCCGACAGCAGCGCCCGGTCAAGCTCGGCGCGGATCGGCTCGACCTTGATGCGGCTGACGATGTCGGAGGCGAAGGCGTAGGTCAGCAGGGCGCGGGCGTCGCTCTTGTTGATGCCGCGCGCGCGCAGGTAGAACAGCGCGTCGGCGGACAACTGGCCGATGGTCGCGCCGTGAGTGCAGCGCACATCGTCGGCGTAAATTTCCAATTGCGGCTTGGTGTTGACCTGCGCATCGGCGGACAGAAGCAGGGTCTGGTTGGTCTGCTTGGCGTCGGTCTTCTGGGCGTCGGGCCGGACAAAAATCTTGCCGTTAAAGACGCCGCGCGCGTGGCTGTCCAAAATCCCCTTGTAGACCTCGTGGCTGTTGCAGTGCGGCATGGCGTGGTCAATCGCCGTGTGGTTGTCAATCAGTTGGCGGTCATTGCCCAGGTAGACGCCGTTCAGCGTACACTCGCCGCCCTCGCCGCCCAGCACGGCGTTGGCGTCGTTACGAACCAGCCGACCGCCCAGCCCGATGGAGTGCGACGAGAAGTTGCTGCCCCCGGCGAGTTCCACCTGCATGGTGGCGATGTGGTACGCCGCCTTGCTTTCACGCTGGACTTTGTAGTGGTCAACGACGGCGTTCTCGGCGCAGACGACTTCCGTGACGGCGTTCGTGAAGTAGACCTGGTTGGTCGGTCCGGCGTAGCTTTCGACGATCGTGGCCTGGCTGTTTTCGCCCGCCAGAATCAGTGTCCGGGGGTGGGAGACGGTCGGGTGCGCCGCCGCCGTGGCGACGAACAGCAGGTGGATGGGCTGTTCGACGACGGCGTTCCGAGGGACGGAGATGAACGCGCCGTCGGCCAGCGCCGCCGTGTTCAGCGCCGCGAACGCCTGCGTCTGGAACTGGGCGTATCGGCCCAGATGCGCCTCGACCGTCGCCGGGGCATCCGTCAGGGCCTGGGCGAGTGTCGTGACGACGGCCCCTGGGGGCAGACCCTCCGTCCGCGAGTGTTCCGGCGCGTAGTGGCCGTTGACGAACACCAGGCGGCTGCCGGTCAGCCCGGCGTAGTCGAACGCCGCGAGGCTGTCCAGCACACTCTCTTCCCTGACCGCCCGCCGGAACGGGGTCTCAGCGATACCCGACACGTTCGTGAACCGGAACTCCTCGTCGCGGCGCGTCGGGAAGCCCAGGGCGGCGAAACGCTCCGCCGCCGATGAGCGCAGGGCCTGGAGCCAACTCGGCCCGCCCGTCGTCTCACCCAGATCGGTCCCCGCGAAGTCGCGCAGATAACTATTTTCGGCAACCAATACGTCGGCCATCATCACGTCCTTCAATTCGCACCCACCAGGGCCTCTTCGCGCAGCCAGTCGTAGCCCTTCTCTTCCACTTCCAGCGCCAGTTCCTTGCCGCCGGAGCGGATGATGCGCCCGTCAATCATGATATGCACGAAGTCCGGCACGATGTAGTTGAGCAGGCGCTGGTAGTGCGTCACCACGATCATGGCCCGCTCCGGCGACCGCAGGGCGTTGACGCCGTCGGCGACGATGCGCAGGGCGTCAATGTCCAGTCCGGAGTCGGTCTCGTCCAGGATGGCGAGCTTGGGGTCAAGCACGGCCATCTGGAAGATCTCGTTGCGCTTCTTCTCGCCGCCGGAGAAGCCCTCGTTGACGGGCCGGTTGAGCAGGCTCTGGTCAATGTGCAGGATGTTCATCTTTTCCCGCACCAGCTTCATGAAGTTCAGGGCGTCCAGAGGCTCCTCGCCCCGGTACTTACGCAGGGCGTTCAGCGCGGCCTTCAAGAAATAGGTGTTGTTGACGCCCGGAATCTCGACCGGGTACTGGAACGCCAGGAAGATACCCTTCTGCGCCCGCTCCTCGGGGTCCAGTTCCAGCAGGTCCTCGCCCTCAAATTCTACCGTGCCCCCAGTGACTTCGTAGGCGTCCCGCCCCGCCAGCACGTTCGCCAGCGTGCTCTTGCCGGACCCGTTCAGGCCCATAATGGCGTGAGTCTCGCCGGGGTTGATGGTCAGGCGGACACCCTTGAGAATTTCCTTCTCTTCCACCCGCGCCCGTAAATCGTTGATCTCCAGCATTGCCATGTCAGTTCTTTCTCAGAGTTCGTTTTCGCAAATTTCGTGTCATAGCGGCAGATATATGATGCGGTCCGCATGATCTTCCGGTTCGTTGATCTTGGCGATGAGTTCCAGGTTCTCGATGCAAATCCCGACAGTCAGGCCCTGCGGTGTCCTGATGACCCCGCCGAAGCCTTCACCTGCTCTCTGTCGCCGCGTCGCTTCGGCCAAAAAGTCGGCGTCCTCGGACACGGCCACACGTCCGAGGAGGGTCGCTCTGTCCAGGACTTCGGCGTCCGGCCGCCCCCGCATCCCATCTTCCTGGTCAGTGAGAACGTCAACCCCACGCTGCCGCAGGCCGCGCGCGATGGCATCCCGCACGTTCTCATCCATGTAGAGTTTGACGCTCAACGGGCTTGCTTTTCCGCCTCTTCTTCCGCCATCAGTTGTTCGTCCGTCAACGTGTGCTTGATGGGGAGCAAGCCTGCCGCCTTCATGCGGGCGACAAACGGCGGTTCCCCCGCCTCAGCCCGCATACGCTCCACCTCCGCCTCATCGCGGTCCATCTCGGCGTCCATCTCGGCCTTATGGTCGTAGTAGTAGGCGAACACGGAATAAACCTGCGCCAGCGTCAGCTCGGGATGGCCGTCACTCTGAATCTGCTCCGGCGTGTAGCCATGGTACCGATGCCACCCGGCCATGATGCGAACCTTGTAGCCCGTCCCGGCCACCCGCGCTTGCCCGTCGGGACCAATGACGATATGGCTTGCAACGACCTGTTCCTGCTGATTGCTCTCAAGTACGGCGGCCATCGTGTTACCCCACGCTGCCTTCCAGGCTGACGCCGAGGAGCTTCTGGGCCTCGACGGCGAACTCCATGGGCAGCTCGCGGAAGACCTCCTTGCAGAAGCCGTTGACGATCATGTTCACGGCGTCTTCCGTGGGGATGCCGCGCTGGTTGCAGTAGAAGATCTGGTCCTCGCCGATCTTGGACGTGGACGCCTCGTGTTCCACCGTGGCCGTCGGGTTCTTCACGTCAATGTACGGGAAGGTGTGCGCGCCGCACTTGTCGCCGAGCAGCAGCGAGTCGCACTGCGAGTAGTTGCGTGCGTTCTCCGCGCCGGGGTTGATGCGAACGAGGCCGCGATAGGTGTTCTGGCCGCGCCCCGCCGAGATGCCCTTGCTGACGATGGTGGAGCGCGTGTTCTTGCCGATGTGGACCATCTTCGTGCCGGTGTCGGCCTGCTGCCGGTTGTTGGTCAGCGCGACGGAGTAGAACTCGCCGACCGAGTTATCCCCTTGCAGGATGCACGACGGGTACTTCCAGGTGATCGCCGACCCGGTCTCCACCTGAGTCCAGGTGATCTTGGCGTCCTCGGCGCAACGTCCCCGCTTGGTGACGAAGTTGTAGATGCCTCCTTTGCCTTCCTTGTCGCCGGGGTACCAGTTCTGCACGGTGCTGTACTTGATGGTCGCGCCTTTCAGGGCGACCAGCTCGACCACGGCGGCGTGGAGCTGGTTCTCGTCGCGCATCGGCGCGGTGCAGCCCTCCAAGTAGGAGACATACCCGCCCTCATCGGCGATCAGCAGCGTCCGCTCGAACTGGCCGGTGTTGGCGGCGTTGATGCGGAAGTAGGTGGACAGTTCCATCGGGCAGCGGGTGCCCTTCGGAATATAGCAGAACGAGCCGTCGGTGAACACGGCGGAATTCAGCGTCGCGTAAAAGTTGTCGGAGTAGGGGACCACGCTGCCCAGATACTCGCGGACCAGCTCAGGATGCTCCTGCACGGCCTCGGAGAACGAGCAGAAGATGATGCCCTTCTCGGCGAGCGTCGCCTTAAACGTCGTGGTGACGGAGACGCTGTCAAAGACGGCGTCTACGGCGACGTTGGACAGCCGCTTCTGTTCCAGTAGGGAGATGCCCAGCTTGTCGAACGTCGCCAGCATCTCCGGGTCCACTTCGTCCAGGGAAGACAACTGCTTCTTGGGCTTGGGCGCGGAGTAGTAGACGATGCTCTGGTAGTCCACCGGGGTGACGTGGACGTTGTGCCACGCTGGGTCTTCCATGGTCAGCCAGTGCCGGTAGGCCTTCAGCCGCCACTCCAAAAGCCAAAGGGGCTCGTTCTTCTTGGCCGAGATGGTGCGGATGACGTCCTCGTTCAGTCCGGCGGGGACGGCGTCGGCGTCCATCTCCGTGACGAACCCGTACTGGTACTCCTGGGCGGCGAATTCTTCAATGGTCTCGTTGGCCGTGGGCATAGTGGCTTCTCTCTAAATGCGTAACGGTGATCCGGGAATTCAACGCCGCCGGGCGGCTGCGGGTTCCCAAAAACAGCAATTTCCGACTGCATAAGTCGGAGATAGAATACCCGTTCTGCCGCCCCCATGTCAAGAAAAAGCCCCTCCCGCTCGATATGAGCGGCAGGGGCTGTCAGGCTTTTTGGCTAGGGTGACATGAAGCGAGGGCGTGGCTTGTATGGGTTGTGTCCTCTCGGTGGGCGCAATGTCACCTCAGTTGAGGATGGACAAGTAAACTTTGGCGGCGGCCTGCGTTTGGTCATCGCCGAGTCGCACGGCCTCTTGAAGATACGCCTTCGCCTGTACGTCGTCTCGGCCGAGCAAGTATCTGCCCATGTAGTAATTTGCTGCTGCCGAGGCAGGGGCGAGCGTGACGGCCTGCTTGACATTGTTTCGCCATTCATTATCTTCATTCGCTTCGACGCCGATAGCGAGGTGCGCCATTGCCTCCAGGAACTGCGGGTCATATGGCACCTGATTGGGGCCGTTGCCAATCTGAGGCAGAGGCACCGGAGTCGACAGGCGCGGCTCGCCGTGAGCCTCGAAGTCCAAGAACCCAACCCCTCGGTTGTAGACACTCACTGCCTCCTCCCCCTGACCGGCCTGCTGAAGCAGCAGGGCGAAGCGCATCAGCACGGCGGGGTCGGTCTCGACGCTCCCGCCGCCGTCGCTGCCCCCAATGTGGTAGAAGAGCGCCCGGTAGGTGGCGAGCGCCAGGTCGGTCTGACCCGCCGCCGTGTACGCCTCCGCCAGACCCACCTGGGCGCTCCCGTCGTTGACCTGTATGACCAGGGCCTGCCGGAAGGCCGCCTGCGCCCCCCGCGCGTCGCCTGACTTGAGCAGGGACTGGGCGTGAGCCATGGCGTCACGGTAAGCGCTCTCCTGCGCCTGTGCCGCCGCCAGTTGCTCCGGCGTTGCCCGGTGTACCTGTGAGCCGCTGGTGAAGAATGGGCGGCCATAGATGTTTATCGGGACGTACACCTTAGGGGCCGCTACGCCTGGCGCAGCGGCGTGTGTGCCGCTAGTGGATTGTGAAAAGGCGTTGCTGGTAGGCACACACAGGGACGCCAGAAGGAGGATTGTCTTCATGCCTGTCTTTGTGTTCATCGTTGTTCTCTCTCATCCGCCGTTGCCGGTCACGATGGTCGTCCAGGACGGATAGTTGGCCGTCGCCTGGGGGTGTATTTCGTTGTCGCGGAGTTCTGTGCGGGGATGCTGGACGAGAAAGCCCAGGTCTTGCCGGTCCAGTCCACGGTCTCCGACCAGTTCCAGTCGTACTCCGAGAGCGGCACCCAGACGCAGTTGGTGCCGGGCGGCAGATACATGAGCCAGGAGCTAACGCTGTCGCTGTCCGTGAACTCAGTCACACTCTTCCCCGTGTTGGAGTCCGTGTTGCTGTTTTGCGCCACCCCGGTGTAGGGCGAGTCTCCAAAGTCCGCGGGGGGCGAGCCGCCGGGCACGGCCCATTGGACGCCCTGGTAGGGAAACCCTTCGTCCAGCCCTTGGGTGCCGTTCACCCACCCCGGCTGAGGAACCTGGCTTCCGTTCTCGGTAAAGGTCCTGTTGGGCTTGTAGAACTGCGCCACGCAGGCGGAGCCTGTGCCGCTGAAGCCGGAGGGGACGGTGATGGAGATGTCACCGGGCGGCCACGCCATGCCCGCCATGTATCCTGAGTTGGGGGCCTCAAGCAGCCCGATGTCGATGTCGCCCGGCTTTGTCCCCTTGTATGTGAAGCCCTGCGGGTAGCCCTCGTGAGCTGTCCATGTCGCCGTAGGCTTCATGAATGTCACAGGCTGTGACTTCGCGCTGACTGTCCCTGTGGTGCCGTTCGGAAACTTGACGGCGGCAGTACAGGTGACATAGACTTGCTCCTTGTTAGTCGCGTCGTAGAAGCCGAAAACCGGACCGGCCTTGTCTGTGGCACTCAGGGGAACCAATTGGGTAGGCTCCCCGTCACCGGGAGCGGCGGTGTCCCACGTCTCGAAGGGGCTGCCGCCGGTGGTGGACCACTGGTAGACGGGGCTGGCCGCCGTGTTGAGCGTGACGCCGCTGAGGGCCAGCGTGGCGGAGATCGGCTGGCCCGTGAGGGCCTCCTGTGTCCCGTTCACCGGCGTGGCCCCGGCGAGGTCAACGGTCGCGCCGTAGGGGGAGATGGAGACGGCGTAGCCGAAGGCGGCGGCCCCGGACGCCCCGCCGCTGTAGGTGAGGGTCATGGTCCGCTGCGGCAGCGTGATGACGCTGCTGCCCGGCATGGTCGTCAGGTGTGTGCCCTGGGAATTTCCCCCCAAGTTGGTGGAGACGACGACCCCGTTCTGGTAGACGGGCGTGGCCGTCCCACCCGGCCCGTCGCCGAAGCCGTCGTCGTCGGCGGAGACGCCCGCGCCGGGCGGGCCGCTGCCGGTGGGTTGAGCCTGAGCGGCCTCCTGAACGGTGACGCTTGTGGGCGGGGTGGTCTGCGGGTCTCCGGGGTAGAGGAGCGTCCAGGTGAGGGTGGCCGTGATGGTGAGTGTGGAGGTGGGGTGGGCAGGGGAGTTGCTGCCGCTGCCGGAGTTGTTGTTCCAGGAGGGGGAGGTGGTGCTGCCCCCGGAGGTGATGCTGGCGGCGTAGGTGGCGACGTAGTAGGCGGCGCGGGCGGGGCCGGGCAGAGTGCGGCGGTCAGGGCGAGTGCGGCCATGAGGGATCGGAGCGTTCTTGACGTTAGGCATCTAGCCGAGGCGTGAGGCCGAGGCGTGAGGCCGAGGCGTGAGGCCGAGGCGTGAGGCCGAGGCGTGAGGCCGAGGCGTGAGGCCGAGGCGTGAGGCCGAGGCGTGAGGCCGAGGCGTGAGGCCGAGGCGTGAGGAAAACAGAGCGGGCGCATGACGTGTCTCCTTCGGCGGTCAGACGGCGGCGGGCGACGGTCAGTAACGTAAGCATTCTAACATGGCATCGGCTATCTGTCAAGAGCCATTTTGGGCAGGGGCGACCCGCCGGGTCGCCCCTACGGGTGGGCACTACTCGTGCATGGTCTCAATGGCCGCCGGGCGGGACTGGATTTGTTTCAGGCGTGAGGCGTCGAACTTGGTCTGACGGTCGAACGTGTAGATGCCGTTGAGTTCCGGGAAGATGTCGGTGAGTTGGGTGTAGCAGTAGCCGAACATCTGCGGGTTGTCCAGCAGCACGTCGCACTTGGCCTGGAAGCGGAGGTAGAAGTCTTCCAAGGAGGTCGGGTCGCCGCCGTAGCCCCACGTTTTCACGGCCTCGCCGCGCCGGTCTTCGGGGATCCACTTGAAGCCGCCGAACTCGCTGACGAAGTACGGCTGGCCCCGGTAGGGAACGGACCACTCGCCCGCCGTGCCGTGCGGGTTGATGAACGGCTTGCCCTCGGCCATGTGCGCGTGGCGCTCAGTGAAGTTTTTGATGCCCTCGGCCCAGTCCTGTTCGCCGATGTAGTCGTGCGAGTCGTAGACGTCGGCATCAGGGACTCGATGCGCGTAGCCGGAGGCGTCCAGCACGGGGCGCGTCGTGTCCATGGCCTTGGTGGCGAGGTACATCGCCCGCGTCACGTCGTCGAGCTGGGTGATTGTGTCCGTGAGCGGCTGGGCGGTCTCGTTGAGGGGGCACCAGCCGATGATGGCCGGGTGCGAGTAGTCCCGCTCCAGCGCCTCCATCCACTGCGCGACATAGGCGGCGTCCATGCGCTGGTGGTCGTGCCCCGGCCCGTGGCCGCCGCAGCCCCAGTCGCCGAACTCGCCCCAGACCAGGTAACCCAGCCGGTCGGCGTGATAGAGAAAGCGCTCCTCGAAGACCTTCTGGTGCAGGCGCGCGCCGTTGTAGCCGACGGCCTGGCTCATGGTGACGTCGGCGATCAGCGCGTCGTCACTGGGCGCGGTCATCACGCCGTCGGGGTAGTAGCCCTGGTCCAAGACGAGCCGCTGGAACACGGGCTTGCCGTTGATCTTGATCGCCTGGCCGTCAATGGCGACCGCGCGCAGACCGGCGTAGGAGGATGCCTTGTCTACGACCGCGCCCGAAGCGTCGCGCAGTTCTAGGTCAACGTCGTACAGGTGCGGGTCCGACGGGGACCACAGGTGTCGGCGACCTTCAGGGATGGGCAGGTCCAGGCGTGGGGCCAGGTCTAAGTCGGCGCGGCAGGAGGCTTCCGACACGACGCCCTGGGCGTCGCGCAAGGCGGCACGGAGGGTGAGGCCGGGGCGGTTCCCCGTCAGCGGCTGTTCCAGCCGGATGATCGCGTTCGCCACGTCCGGGGTCAGGCGCGGGCGGCGCAGGGAGATGTCAGGGACCGGCTCCAGCCAGACCGTCTGCCAGATGCCGGTCGTCCGGGTGTAATGGCAGCCGTGCGGTGCATATTCTTGGGACTGCTTGCCCCGCGCCTGGGGGCCGCGCCAGTCGTCGCGCGCCCGGACGACCAGGGTGATGGTCTCACCCGCTTTGGCGTCTTCCAGTGCGCAGGTGAACGGGGTGAAGCCGCCCCGGTGCCGTCCGACCTCCACGCCGTCCGCCCAGACGGTCGTATCATAATCCACCGCACCGAAGTGCAGCAGGATTTTCTTCCCGGCCCAGCCTTCGGGAATCGTTACTGTCTTGCGGTACCAGACGGCGAGCATGAAGTCGGTGTGGCCGACGCCGGAGAGTTTTGACTCCGGGCAGAACGGCACGGTGATCGTGCCCGTCAGGGGCCGCTCGCGCAGGCCGTGCGCGAGGCCGCTGTCGCCGGCGTCGATCTCGAACTCCCATTCGCCGTTCAGGTTCAGCCAGTCGGGCCGCGCGAACTGCGGGCGGGGGTATTCGGGGCGGGGAATGGTCATGGCAGACTCCTTTGTGCTATCATCTTGCTCAGAATAATTTTAGCGCACAGAAGAGTGAGCGTCAATGGGTGAAATCAACATGGCCCTTCGTGAAACACACATTATCGGGCGAGAGACGCGGGAGGCCATCGTCAGCGCCCGGATGTGCCCGGCGCTGGCCGCGCACGGCATCAGTCTGGCGGGACTGACGGAGGCCGACGCCGAGTTCCGGTTCGCGCGCGTCCGCCCGGCGATGGGGCAGATTCTGGTGTGTGTCGCGGGGGAGGGGCGGGTGTGGCTGGAGGGGGCATGGGAGTTGTGCGGGCCGGGGTGGGCCTATGTGACCCCGCCGGGTGTCGCCCACGCCTACCACGCGCTCCGTGGGACGCCGTGGCGGCTCGCCTGGGTGAACTTCGAGGCCGCCGCGCCGCTAGGGATGTCGGGGGCCGATGCGAAACCGACGCTCCGTGCGGCAGACCCGCGCCCTTTGGTTGGGGCGCTTGAAGGGCTGTACCAGGAGTGCCTGGGCGCGGCGGAGCCGCCCGTGCTGCGCCTGTGGGCGGACCTGCTCCACGCCTGCGCCCTGCGCCTGCTGTCTCGGGCCGGTGTCACGAGCGAGCCGCGCCTGCGCCGACTGTGGGAGGCCGTGGACGGCGACCTGGCGTACCCGTGGGACTTGGAGACATTGGCGGCGCGGGCGGGTGTGAGCGGCGAACACCTGCGCCGCCTGTGCCGGAGCCATCTCGGCGTCAGTCCGATGCGCCACGTCCGCCGCCTGCGGATGCGCCGCGCCGCCGCGCTGCTGGAGGCCACCGGCTGCACGGTACAGGCCGTCGCCGCGCAGGTCGGGTACGAGAACGCCTTCGCGTTCAGCACGGCCTTCAAGCGGGACGTGGGCCTGACGCCGTCGCAGAGCCGACGGTAGCGGCCCGGCCCGCCCGTGGCCCGGCCCTTCGGGGCCGGGCTATTCGGAGCGAAGCCCCTTCAGGACTGAAGAGGGGATGGACGGATTGCGCGAGTCTACTGCGGAGGGTTCGCCAGAGGAAATCGGACGACGTGGTCCGGGTACTGGTAGGTGCGGGCCTGGCTCCAGCGCATCCACTTGACGTGCCCATCGTAGAAGACGTAGTTCGCGCCGCCGGTGTGGCGGCTGTAATCTATCCAGCCTTCCTGATTGTAGGGAGCGGGACCCGTACCGTTCCGCACCAGGCTTGCCTCGCCGGGCCAGGTGTCGTAGTCGTCTTGAGGGATGTAGCCCCAGCCGGTGTTGTCGGCGGCGTCCAGGGCGACCGAGTTGCGCTCGGAGAACATGATGAGGTTGTCGTCGGGCAGGGAGTTGATGGCGGCCTCCGTGGCGAAGCCCGGCAGGACTCCCTCCTCGACGTAGCGGCAGGACTTGTGCGTGAAGACCGAGTCCAGCAGGTAGCTCCACATCGCCCAGTGGTTCGCCTCCGCCTGGCACTGCTCCCCGGCCGGGTCGGCGGCGCATTCCTGACCCAGCACGGTGATGCCACCGTTGTAGTTGGCGATGGTGGTCGCCTGAGCCTGTGAGTGGGGGGCCGGGTCGTCCGGGCAGTAGATCACATCACGGCTTGCCAAGTAAGGCTGAAAAAAGATGGCCCAGGGCTTCTCGGCGTTGCTGTTGCCGTTCCCGCCGCCGTCGCACTCCGGCGCGTCGTCGTAGGTGGGCGTTCCGGGCGTCCCCGTCGCGGCCTGCCGGGCGGGCAAAGTATGAACCTGGGTCCCGTCGTCCAGAACATAGTCTTCATGGTGATGGTACAGGGCCTCGTCGTTGTCCTCCATGTACATATGCGCGGCGAGGCCGATCTGACGCATATTGCTCGCGCAGGTGATCTGACGCGCTTTTTCACGGGCCTTGGCGAACACGGGGAAGAGAACAGCGGCGAGGATCGAGATGATCGCAATCACAACGAGCAGCTCGATGAGCGTGAAACCGTGACGGTGGCGAGGCATGGAACGATGTACTCTTCTAATCGCGGAGCGCGAGGTAGCCGTCAATGACGGCGCGAAAGCCGTCGCCGTCCAGCACCGGGCCGTGGCCGGGATAGGCCGTTTGGACCGGGTACTCCCGGAGGCGACGCAGGGAGCGCACATAGGTTGCGGGATCAGAACAAGGCAAGTGGTCGAACAGTTCCCCGGCGTACACCGTGTCCGCGCAGAACAGCGCGCCCTGCGACTGGTCCCACAGGCAGACGCTGCCCCAGGAGTGGCCGGGCGTGTGCAGCACCGTCAGTGGGCGGTCCCCCAGGTCCAGCACGTCGCCCTCACGAATGAGACCGGTCGGCGGGGCCGGCTCCACGGCCCAGTCCGCCGTCGTGAACCCGTCCCAGGGCAGAACGCGAAAATCCTCCGTCGCCAGCAGAAGATCGGCATAGGTGTTGGCGTGAGTCGGGGCCGCCGCGACGGCGGCCTCGGCGGGGTGGATCAGGCGCTCCGCGAACTCGAAGTTGCCGCCGATGTGGTCGTAGTGCGCGTGGCTGCTGACCAGAAGCGGGTCGGGCGCGAGCGCCTCGACAAGCGGGCGCAGGGGGGCGAGGCCCAGCCCCGTGTCGATCACGAGGTTGCGGCGCTCGCCCCCAATGACGTAGATGTTGCAGCGGTAGTCGTCGCGGTACCAGGTCTCGGTGATGCGATGGACGCCCTCGCCGACCGTCTCCAAAGTGAACCAGTCGGCGCGGTCCGTGTAGCGGTGTCCTGTCATCATTGCGGCAGGTAGGTCGCCAGGAACGTCTTGGACGTGTCGGGCAGGCTCGGCGTCTGCTTCTGGTCCACATAGAATTGGCCGATCATGCGGGCCGAGGCGAAGGCCGGTCCGGGAGCGGCGGCGGTCCCCATCAGCGCCCGATTGTCCTTGACGCCGTACAGCTTGACTTTGGTGAGCATCGGCACGGCCTCCGCCTGCGTGGTCCCAAGATTCTGCGCGGCGATCTGCGCGGCCTCGGCCGGGTGCGCTTTGGCGTAGGCCGCGCCCCGCGCGTAGGCGGCGATGAAGGCGCGGAGGTCGGCGGCACGCCCTGTCATGGTCTGCTGGGAGGCCGCGATCACGTCCAGCAGCGTGTTGGGCGCCTGGTGGCTGGTGAAGATGACGTGGCAGCCGTTCTGCGAAGCCTTGGTCAGCCAGGGTTCCCAGGTGACGGCGGCCGGGACCTTGCCCGCCATCACCGCCGCGCCCGCCGTGTCGGCGTCCATGCTGACGATGTGGACGTCGTTCTGGGTCATGCCGCCCGCCTGGAGGGCCTTCAGCAGCAGCAACTCGTTGCACTGCCCGACCGTCGCGGCGACGTCCTTGCCTCTCAAGTCGGCGACCGTGTGAATATCTTTGCCCGCGATGACGCCGTCCGCGCCGTCAGACGTGTCAATGATGTAGACGCAGGCCGTGGGGTCGGTGTGCTGTGCCTGGTTGAGCAGGATCACGGTGTCGGCGGTGGTCAGGGCCGCGTCGATCTGGCCGGTCATCAGGGGCGGGACGCCGTCGGCGGGGCCGGAGAACTGCTTCGGCTGAACATCCAGGCCCGCCGCCTTGAAGTAGCCCTTGTCAATCGCCGTGAAGAGGCCGATGTAGCCGATCCACTGATTGTAGGCGACGACGAAGGGCCTGCCGGCGGTCGGGGCCGTTCCGGACGCAGAGGACGTGGGCGCGGCGGGCTTGGGGCCGCACCCGGCCAGTGTCACTCCGAGGCAGACGCAGAGGAAGGCGAGGCGCTTTTTCATGGTGTTCCTTATGTGCTGTGTGTCAGCAATGTGTCCGAGGTCGTGACCCAGCCGACGGCGCCGCCCTCGCTGGTCAGCACGTCCACGGCGGCCTGATGGTCGCGCGGGTCGTAGGCCGCGCAGCAGTCTTCCAACAGCAGGGCGAAGTAGCCCAGGTCACTCGCCTGCCGGTAGGTCGCCAGGACGCAACACTGAGTGGTCACGCCGACGAACAGCAGGTGCGTGACGCCCCGCGCGCGCAGGTCGGCCTCCAGACTCGTGCCGACGAACGCCGATTGGGCGGGCTTGTCGTACTGCCGTTCGCCCGGCAGGGGCGTCATCTCCGGGATCAGGCCGCAGCCCGGCTCGCCGCGCACCAGCAGCCGCCCAAGAGGGCCGGGCGTCCCGACGGGGTAGCCCGCGTTCTCGTAGCGCAGGCGCTTGGACGCGCCGAGGTCGGAGAGGTCCGGCAGGCTCGCCTCGCGTGTGTAAACGACAGTCAGCCCCTGCTCCCGTGCCCAGTCCCGCAGGCGCGCGATGCGCGGGATGATAGAGCGAACTTCGTCCAAGACTTCCGGCGGGGTCTGGAGAAGGCGCGGGCAGCCGCCGTCCCTTTCCAGGAAGTCGCGCTGGAGATCAATCACCAGCAGCGCGGCCCGTTCCAAGTCCAGTGGGAACGGGTGAGGGCGGGCGCGGACGGAACGCACAGCGGTCATCGCCGCCTCTGCGCGCCCGCCGCGATCTCGGCGTCCACGACGGCTCGGCCTTCTTCGTGGAGCAGGTCGAAGACCTGGGAGCGCAGGGCGAAGAACTCCGGGGAGCGGGTGACGTCGTTGGGGCGGTCCTGGCCGAAGGGGACGGCGATCTCGGCCTTGAACCGTCCGGGGCGGGCGGTCATCACGAAGATGCGGTCCGACAGGAACACGGCCTCGTCAATGTCGTGGGTGATGAACAGCGTGGTGGTACGCTCCCGGCGGCGGATGTCCAGCAGCAGTTCCTGCATGACCAGGCGCGTCTGGGCGTCCAGCGCGCCGAACGGCTCGTCCATCAGCAGGATGCGCGGGTTGTTGGCAAGGGCGCGGGCGATGGCGACGCGCTGGCGCATGCCGCCGGACAACTGCTTGGGGTAGTGGTCGCGGAAGCCGCGCAGGCCGACGGCGTCCAGGAAGTGTTCGGCCAGCCGCTCGCGCTCGGCCTTCTTGACGCCGCGCAGCCGGGGGCCGAACTGGACGTTTTTGCGCACAGTCAGCCAGGGGAACAGCGTGTAGCCCTGGAAGACCATGCCACGGTCCGCCCCGGCCTCGGAGACTTCGCGGCCGTCCAGGAAGACCTGCCCCGCCGTCGGCGGCACCAGGCCGCCGACGATGTGCAGCAGGGTGGACTTGCCGCAGCCGGACGGGCCGACGATGGAGACCAGTTCGGTGACGCCCACGGTGAACGAGGTCGGCTCCACGGCGGTCAGCGGCCCGGCCTTGGTCGGGAACTGCTTGGTGACGCCCTCCAGGCGCAGGATGGGGTCTGTCATTTTAGATCTTCTGGTTAGTGCTTCTGGGCCTCCGCCCAGGGCAGCAGGCGCGGCTGGGCGATCTTGAAGGCCATGTCCGTGATGAGTCCGAGGATGCCCAAGACTAAAATATCGGCGAACAGCTCCGGTGTCCGCATATAGCGCTGCGCCAGCATGATCCGATAGCCGAGGCCGGAGTCCGTGGCGACGACCTCGCCGATGACCAGATAGGTCCAGGCCCAGCCGATCATCGTGCGGCAGGTCTCCATCAGCCCCGGCAGGGTGGCGGGGAGCAGGACGTGGAAGAGGAGCTGGCGGCCGTTCGCGCCCAGGGTCCGGGCGGCGTTCAGGAGGTCGCGCGGGACCTGGCGGGTGACGTCGGCGACGACCAGCACCATCTGGAAGTAGGTGCCCAGGAAGATCAGGGTGATCTTGGCCGCCTCGCCGATGCCGGCGACGATCATGACCAGCGCGATCAGGGCGGGCACGGGGACGTAGCGCACGAAGCCGACGAACGGCTCGTGCGCCGCCTCCACGCTCTTGTAGGCGCCCATCAGGATGCCGAGCGGAATCGCCAGCACGGCGGACAGCAGGAAGCCCATGCCGATGCGGTAGATGCTGATTTTCATGTCCGGCCAGAGCAGGCCGGTCTTGAGCATCTGCACCAGGGCGCCGAGTGTCGCCGTCGGCGTCGGCAGCACGGCGGCGTTGGCCCGGCCCGTGTAGGAGTAGAAGCACCACAGGCCCAGGGGAATCAGGAACGAGGCGGCGACGATGGCCAGGTAGACGCCGCGCGGCAGCTCGCCGCCGAGCCGGAACAGGCCCCGGCGCGTCCGCCGCGCCCTGGCCGGGCGGACGCCGGGCGTTTCCGCCGTCTTCACGCTGGTTGCCATCGCCGCGCCTCTTTCCCTTCTCTCAGCCGGCCTTCTCAGTCCACCTTCAGGGTGTACGGGTACGGGGGCTGCTTGCCCTCGCCGGCCTTGGCGGCGGCCTGCACGAACTCGCCGTCCAGCGCGCCCGCGTAGTTCGGGGGCGTGGTGATCTGCTTCTGCGCGATCAGGAACTGCGAGATGGCCGCGCCGCTGGTGTAGAGGGAGGTCGGCTTGCTGCTCTGTGTGAACGCGGCCACGGCCTCGGGGGCGTCGAAGATGCGCGTGCCGGTGATGAAGTGGTTGTACTGGTCCACCGGGGACTGGGTGCGCTTGGCCATGATGGCGACGGCCTGGGCGGGGTGCGCGCGCCACCAGGTCATCATGTCATACCAGGCGTCCACGATGTTCTGGATGTCCTGCTTGTGGGCCGTCGCCGTTTTGGTCTGGAACACCAGCAGGTCGGGAATCAGGCCGGGCAACTGGCGGCTGTCGTAGATGACGTGCGTGCCGGGCATGGCTTTGAGCAGGGCGCTCTTGTTGGGCTCCCAGACGGCGCAGGCATCGATCTGGTGCGAGAGCATGGCGGCCTGGCAGTCCTGGACCTTGATGTTCTCGTACTGGATGTCCTTCTCGGTCATGCCGTTGGCGGCGAGCGCCTGGTCGAGCAGGAACTGCTCCACGGTGCCGAGCTCCGTGGCGACTTTCTTGCCCTTCAGGTCCTTGATGGAGTTGATACCGGGACCGGCGATCACGCAGTCGTTGCCCGCCGAGTTGTCGTTGATCAGGACGGCCTGGGCGGCGACCGGGGGGCTGGCGGCGAGCATCGGGATGGTGTCGCTCCAGGTCTGGCAGTTGGCGTCCACGGCCCCGGCCTGGAAGGCGTTCAGGGAGTCGGTGTAGTTGCCGAACCACTTCAGGGTGACGTTGACGTGGTGCTTCTTGAAGAAGCCCATCTGGTCGGCGATGTCCCAGCAGGTCCAGCCGGGCCAGTCCGAGTAGCCGATGGTGATGGTGTTGGGGGCGACCGTGGTCGCGCCGGACGTGGCGGCGGGCGTCCCGGCGGGGGACGCCGGACCGGACGCGCTCTGCTGGTGGCCGCAGGCGGCGAGAGTCAGGCAGGCGGCGGCGAGAGTCAGGCAGGCGACGGGGCGCCGGGGGAATCGCATGAACGAGTTGCTCCTTCTCGGTGTTACTGACGTGAACGGACGTGAGTTGAGAAGTGAGCGCCCTGCTCACGGGTGGGTCTGCGGTGAACCCGGAACGGTTGAATCGGCAGGAAGGGGTGCGGCTCGGCGGTGAGGTGCTGTCAGTATAGCCCGGACGGGGGGCGCTTGTCAAGGCCGGGGAGACAAATGCGCCGCGAAATGACGGAAAATGGGCCGTTCCATGCTATAATGGCGAAAAGCGTCACGCTGAATGGGTGAGATTGCGGAAAACGTCATATGCAGGAATTGGACGAATTGGACCACCGGATCATCGTGCTGCTCCAGGAGAACGCGCGGCTGACCAACGCCGACATCGCTTCCCAGGTCGGCAGCACCGAGCCGACGGTGCGGCGGCGCGTCGAGCGCCTGCTCCAGCGCCAGGTCATCAAGATCGTCGCGGTCGCCACCCCCTTTCAACTGGGGTATCATGTGGTGGCGATCCTCGGCATCCAGATCGATCACCGTCACCTGACGCAGATCGAGGAGGCCCTGAGCGCCATGCCGGAGATTCGCTTCGCCGGGGTCACGCTGGGCAGCTACGACGTGGTCGCCGAGGCCTGGTTCCACAGCAACGACGCGCTGCTGTCGTTCCTGCACGGCCGCCTCAGCAAGATCGAGGGCATCCAGCGCATCGAGTCGCTGCAAGTCGTCAAGATGGTCAAGTACACCTATGACTGGAGCGCCCCGCAGAGCGCGGGCGCCTCCTGAACGTACTTTTCGGCAGATGCTTAGGAAGGCATTCCCCCTTTATGTCCCCCCTTCGGGCGCGCGCAGGGACCCTGCTCGCGCTTCTGCTGGCCGCCAACGGCCTCGCCTGGCTGCTCGCCTGGTCCTCGTCACGTCTGCACCTGCTGCTTTTGGGCGGTGCCTGGCTCGCCTACGGTTTCGGCCTGCGGCACGCCGTGGACGCCGACCACATCTCGGCCATTGACAACACCACCCGCCGACTGCTCCAGCGCGGCAAGCGTCCGCTGGGAGTCGGCTTCTTCTTCTCGCTGGGTCACTCCACCGTCGTGGTCCTGCTGTGCGCCGGGCTGGCCTTCGCCACGTCCTACGTGCAGCGCCACCTGCCGCAATGGCAGAGCGTCGGCGGCGTCATCGGGACGCTCATCTCCACCGTGTTCCTGTACCTGATCGGCGGGATCAACCTGTACGTGCTGTGGGACCTCGTGCGTACCTACCGTCGCCGGGACGGGGGCCCGCTGCGGGCGGCGGACGAGGACCAAGGCCCGCGTGGGCCCATCGCGCACATCCTGCGTCCCCTGCTGCGGATGGTCGAACACAGCTGGCAGATGTACTTCGTCGGGCTGCTCTTCGGCCTCGGCTTCGACACGGCCACCGAGGTGGGCATCCTGGCGCTGTCGGCCAAGTCGGGCCAGGTGGGGACCCCGTTCTGGGTCATCATGCTGCTGCCGCTGCTGTTCACCGTCGGGATGTGTCTGGTGGACACGCTGGACGGCATCCTGATGCTGCGGGCCTACGGGTGGGCGTTTTTGCAGCCGTCGCGCAAGCTCGGCTACAACATCGTCATCACGGCGATCTCGGTCGGGGTGGCGTTCATCGTCGGCACCGAGGAGATGCTGGGCGTCCTCGCCGACCGGCACTGGCTGCGCGGGCAGGCCGCGGCCTGGATCAGCGGCATCAGCTTCGACAAAGTCGGCTACGGCATCGTCGCCCTGTTCGCCGTCGTCTGGGGCCTCGCCGTCCTCTGGAACCGCCGCACGGCCCGCGTCCGAGTCGAGGAGGCGGCGTAGCGGAAAGAGAGGCTAGGTGAGTTGGGAGCCAGGTGGGCGAAGAGCCTGGCGAATGAATTCGCGGCTTGGATAAAGCGAGGTCGGCCTTCGCCGACGCAGACCCTCTCTCCGAACCTCCGCGCAGGCGGACCTCGCAAGATTCAAGGTGCGAATTGATACGCGCGCCGCTCACGCCCACTCCCGGCCTTGTGCTACAATCAGTGTCATGCTGCTGCAAATCACGACCACCGCGCCGCAGGCGACGGATCTGGGCTACCTGCTGCACAAGAACCCGGCCAACGTCTTCGAGAAGTCCTTGCCGTTCGGGACGGCGCGCGTCTTTTACCCGGAGGCATCAGACGACCGCTGCACCGCCGCGCTGTGGCTGGACGTGGACCCCGTGGGGCTGGTGCGGCGGGGTGAGAACGCCTTCGCGCTGGCCCAGTACGTCAACGACCGCCCTTACGTCGCCTCCTCGTTCTTGAGCGTCGCCCTGGGCCAGGCGTTCTCCACCGCCCTGTCGGGCCGCTGCAAGGACCGGCCCGACCGGGTGGGGGAGCGCTGGCCGCTGGAGGCCGCCCTGCCCGCCGTGGACTGCGACGCCGGGGCGGAGTTCATCCGGGAGGTCTTCGCGCCGCTCGGCTACGAGGTAGGGACGGAGCGGCTACCATTGGACGCGCGGTTCCCGGAGTGGGGCGACTCCAGCCTGTACGCCGTCACGCTCCGGGGCGAGCAGACCGTACAGGACTTGCTTTCGCACCTGTACGTCCTGCTGCCCGTGCTGGACAACCAGAAGCATTACTTCGTCGGCGCGGAGGAAGTAGAAAAACTGCTGGACAACGGCGGCGCGTGGCTGGCCGCGCATCCCAAGCGGGACGTGATCGCGCGCCGCTACCTGCGCTACAAGCGCCGCTTCGTGAACGAGACTCTGGAACGTCTGGCCGAGGGGAGCCGCGAGGAAGAACCCGTTGCCGCCGAGACGGAGAACGCGCAGGCCGCTGAGGAGGCTTTGGAACGGCCTTTGCGACTGCACGATATGCGTTTGCAGGCCGTGGCCGAGGCGCTGAAAGCCGGGGGCGGTCATCGGGCGCTGGACCTGGGCTGCGGCGAGGGCCAGCTCCTGCGGTTGCTCGTCGCGGAGCCTCAGTGGACGGAACTGGTCGGCATGGACGTGTCCCCCGCCGCCCTCGCCGTCGCCGAGCGCCGCCTGCACTTAGACTCAGGACGGCACGGCGCGCGCCTGAGACTGCTCCACGGTTCTCTGTTGTACCTGGATGACCGGCTACAGGGCTATGACGCTGCCGCGCTTGTCGAAGTCATCGAACACCTGGAGCCGGACCGGCTGGAATTCCTGACCCGCGCCGTCTTCGGCCACGCCCGCCCGCGCCGGATTGTCGTCACGACGCCGAACGCCGAATACAACCCGCACTGGCCCTCGCTGCCTGCGGGCAAATTCCGGCACCGAGATCACCGGTTCGAGTGGACCCGCGCCCAATTCGCCGCCTGGGCCGAAGACGCGGCGGCGCGCTTCGGCTACACCGTCACCCTGTCGGGCCTGGGCGAGACGGACGGCGACTTGGGGACACCCTCGCAGATGGCCGAGTTTGTCACTGCGTGACTTTATGGGCCGTCTTGCTGGCGTTCACGCCCGTCTTCCGAACGGGATATTGAACGGCCTGACCGCCGGTGTTCAAGTCCTTGCTGCCGTTGCCCGCGCCTTTCTTGATGGGATAGGCGACCGCGCCGCCCGCCTGCCCGGCATTGTGGACGCCGTTCCGTGCCGCCTTCTTGAAGGGGTAAGAGAGGGCCCCGCCGATCTTTCCCAGGCTGCCCGCGTGTGCCGGCGGGAGGACCGAGAGGCCGCAAGCCGCCGTCAGCAGGGCGGCTCCGAGAGCGAGATGTCGTTTCATCGAAGTTCTCCTTTGACTGCTCTATTTTGATTTGTACCCGTATGGACGAACAGATAACACAAGCAAGGCCGTTCATCGTCGGTGTCCCGGAGTTGTGCCTGGTGGCGCTGGTGGGGGCGAGCGGGTGCGGGAAAAGCACCTGGGCGGCGCGGCACTTCCTGCCGACGGAGGTTCTGTCGTCGGACCGATGCCGGGCGTGGGTCGCGGACGACGAGACGGACCAGTCGGCGACGCCGGATGCGTTTGAGGTCCTGCACTTCCTGGCCCGCAAGCGCCTGGAGCGTGGGAAACTTGTTGTCGTGGATGCGACCAACGTGCAGGCGGACGCGCGGCGGCAGTTGGTGGAGCTGGCGCGGTCGCAGAACGTGCTGGCCGTCGCCGTGGCTTTCAACGTCCCCGAACGGGTCTGCCAGGACCGGAACGCCCTTCGCACCGACCGGCAGGTGCCGCCCCACGCCATCGCCCGCCAGTCACGTGACCTGCACCGGAGTCTGCGCGGGCTGAAGGACGAGGGCTTCCGCTACGTCTCCGTTTTGAACCCGGAGCAGATGGCGCATTCGGTCGTGGAGCGGACCAAACTCTGGACCGACCGCCGGGACGACCACGGGCCGTTTGACATCATCGGGGACGTTCACGGCTGCGCGGACGAGCTGGAGGAGCTGCTGGCGAAACTCGGCTACGCGCCCGATGAGCAGAATCGCTGGGCGCACCCGGCGGGCCGCCGCGCCTTCTTCGTCGGTGACTTCGTGGACCGGGGGCCGCGCGTCGTGGACACGCTGAATCTGGTGCGCCGCATGGTGACGGGCGGGACGGCGCTCGCCGTGCCCGGCAACCACGACGATAAGTTCACGCGCTGGCTGCGCGGCAAGAAGGTCCAGATGACGCACGGCCTGGCCGAGAGCGCCGCCGAGGTGGACGCCCTGCCGCTGGAAGAGCGCCGGGCGTTCGTGGAGGCGGCGGCCCCGTTTTTAGAGGGCCTGGTCAGCCATGCCGTGCTGGACGACGGCCGGTTGGTCGTCGCCCACGCCGGTCTGACCGAGCCGCTGCAAGGGCGGGCGTCGGGCCGTGTGCGCGAGTTCTGTCTGTACGGCGACGTGTCCGGCGAGACCGACGCGGCGGGCCTGCCGGTGCGCCGTGACTGGGCCGCCACCTACCGGGGCCGCGCCGCCGTGGCCTACGGTCACACCCCGCAGGCGCGCGCCGAGTGGGTCAACAACACGATCAACCTGGACACCGGCTGCGTCTTCGGCGGCGCGCTGACGGCCCTGCGCTGGCCGGAAAAGGAGCTGGTGTCCGTCCCGGCCCGCCGTCAGTACGCCGAGCCGTCGCGCGAGTTTCTGCCCGGTCCTCCCTCCCCCGAACCGGGGGCTGAGGCCCGACCCACCGACCTGCTGCTGTCCGATGTGACCGGCAAGCGCACCATTGCGACCCGGCTGGCGGGAAATGTTTTCCTACAGCCAGCCAACGCGGCGGCGGCGCTGGAGGTCATCAGCCGCTTCGCCGTGGACCCGCGCTGGCTGGTCTACCTGCCGCCCACCATGTCGCCGTGCGAGACCGAGCGGGCGGGCGAGTACCTGGAACACCCGCGCGGCGCGTTCGGCTACTTCCAGAGTCAGGGCGTGGAGACGGTCATCTGCGAAGAGAAGCACATGGGGTCCCGCGCCGTCGTCGTCCTCTGCCGGGACGCGGAGACGGCCCGCGCCCGGTTCGGAGTGGCCGATGGACGCCTCGGCGAGTGCTACACGCGCACGGGACGGCGCTTCTTCGACGGCCCCACGCATGAAGAATTTTTGGCGCGCGTTCACGCCGCCCTGACGGCCGCCGACTTCTGGAACACGCACGGCACGGACTGGGCAGTGCTGGACACGGAGATTCTGCCCTGGAACGCCAAGGCGCAGGGCCTGCTGCGCGAACAGTACGCGCCGGTCGGCGCGGCGGCGACGGCGGCCCTGGGCGCGGCGCGGGGGGCTTTGGCGCGCGCGGCGGCGCGGGGCGTGGCCGTCCCGGACGAGGACATCGCGGCCCGGCAGGAGGCCGTCGCGGGTTACGTCGCCGCGTACCGGGCCTACTGCTGGCCGGTCAATGGGTTAGAGGGCGTCGTCGTCGCCCCGTTTCACCTGCTGGCGACCGAGGGGGCGGTGCATACGGACAAAGACCATCGGTGGCACCTGAGCGCCCTCGCGCCCCTGGCCGACGCCGACCCGGCCCTGTTCCGCCGGACGGACCATCACGTCGTTGACTTGAACGACGAATCTTCAGTGCAGGCGGGCACGGACTGGTGGCTGGCCAAGACGGCGGCGCAGGCCGAAGGCATGGTGGTCAAGCCCCTGTCCTTCGTCGCCCAGGGACACAAGGGCTGGGCGCAGCCCGCCGTCAAGTGTCGTGGCCGCGAGTACCTGCGGATCATCTACGGCCCGGAGTACACGCTGCCGCACAATTTAGACCGCCTGCGGGCGCGCGGCCTGGGCGGCAAGCGCGCCCTGGCCCTGCGCGAATTCGCCCTGGGCATCGAGGGCCTGGAGCGGTTTGTGGGACGTGATCCTTTGCACCGCATCCATGAATGCGCCTTCGCCGTCCTCGCCCTGGAGTCCGAGCCGGTGGACCCCCGGCTGTAGCAATCTCAGGAGGGACGGCCTTGATTAGTGTGGAAGCGTTGCGCAGCGCCTGCCTTGCGGGCGATTTATTGGAAAGCGCCCGGCGTCTGCTCTCGGCGGAACTGGACAAAGATGCCGGCCTCGGCGCGGCGGCGTCCGCCGGGGATGTCGCCCGCGTCGCTGCCTGGCTCGTGGAGGAGACGCCGCTGCTGGAGGTCATCGGTCCGCTGGTCAGCCCGGAAGTTGCCGCCCTTGCTCCGACCTCAATGGCGAAGCGTCTGATCTGGAACCGGGCCGACCTGACGGCGGATGGCGCTATGCTGTCCGAGATGTCTCTGGGAGCCGCCATCCGGCGCGGCCACTTGGAGGCCCTGCGTCTGATGATCGCGCGGGGCGCGGACATCAATGCGCCGCAGGCCGACGGGAACACGCCGCTGGTTTGGGCCAAGCAACACGGGCAGCCGGAGATTGCCGGACTGCTGGCGCAACATGGCGCGCGTCTCTGGCCGCTGGACTTCTCGGCGGTACGCAAGAAGTTCTCCGTCACGGTGCCGACATCGTTGCGTGCGCTGACGCCGGAAAACTTTCGGGCCGTAGAAGATCTCCTTTACCGCGTGTCTGAGGATGAAATCAAGCGCATCTGTAAGGCGGCTTCTGAGGGCGATATCGAGGCTGTAGAGGCGCTTCTCCAGCAAGTCCCGGCTCTGGTACACAGCAGGGACCATTTCCAGAACACGCCGCTGCATCACGCGGCGACCGAGGCCGTTGTGGAACTGCTGGTTGCGCGTGGGGCGGACGTGAACGCACGGGGCCATATGCGGAATATGCCGCTGCATGATGCCGCCTCTCACGGCCACTTGGAAGCGGCCCGCGCCTTGATTCGGCACGGAGCCGAAGTCAACGCACTGCGCGATGCCAACATGACGGCCCTGCACTTCGCGTCCCTCTCCTCACGGGCCGCGGACAACGCTGCCGTCGCGGCGTTGTTGTTGGACAACGGGGCGAACCTCGAAGCGCGGGATGTGCGGGGCAAGACCCCACTCGCGGAAGCGGCGTTCCGGGGGCAGGCCGATGTGCTGGAAGTGCTGCTGGCGCGCGGCGCTGACCCGAACGTCCATAATGCTCAAGGAGCGACGCCGCTGCATCTTGCGGCGAAAGAGGGGTCTGCGCCGGTCACCAGCCTTTTGCTGGCGGCCGGAGCGAAGCGGGAGGAACCGGACGACAACGGCGACACGCCGTTGCATGTGGCCGCACGGCGCGGGCGTGTAGAGGTGCTGCGCCTGCTTCTGTCGGCGGGCGTGGATGTGACCCGCCGGAACCATGACGGAGACACGGCCGCACAGGTCGCCAAGGACAACAACCGGCGTGAAGCACTGGACTTGCTTCGGCAGCACCAAGCGCAGGCCGGTGTTCTTTCCGTGGCCGACCCGCCGTGGCCGGTTCTTGTGCGAACGCATCCCCACAAGGCCGAGGCCGTCAGTCTGGGACGGCATGGGACGGTGACACGCTGGACACTGGAAAGCGGGGAGCCGCGTGTCGCCGTGCATCTGGAGACGGAACACGCGGGCCTGCGGGACCTCGCCGTTGCCCCCGATGGTAAGTTCATCGTGCTGGCGGCGGACCAAACTTTGGAAGTCCGCCGCTGGGATGACCTGGCACTCGCCCGTGCCATCCCCAACCCCACCGAAGGCGACTATGACGGCCCGGAGGCGCTGGCCCTATCCCCCGACGGCCGATGGCTCGCTGTCGCGGGCGGTGGCGAGCAGATACACCTTCTCGACATAGAAACGGGGGAACAGACGGCGCGGGTTGACGGCGGGGAGCGCACGGGGCCTCTGCGCTTCAGCCCCGACTCGCAGTGGCTCGCTTCGGCCTGTTCCTTTCAGGGAGGCGCGCACGTTCGGGTTGACCGCGTGGAAGCCGATGGCGTACTGACGCCGCTGCACGAGATCAGCCGCAGCGACTATCAGACGGCTAACGCCGAGTTCGTGGACACCCTGGTGGATGTCGCCTTCAGCGCGGACTCCCAGCATATCGCTCTGCTGGAGACTTCGGCGATCTACCATGAGCGTCACCCGGCAGGCTGGCGCGGTAATCTGTCGCTGTTCGGTGCGGGGGACGGCACGTTGAAATGGTCCGTGTCGGTGGACGCGCGCGTGACCGGGGACCAGCGCTCCCTGCGTGACGCCGGTTTTGGGATGGGCTTTTTCACGGAGATCGCCTTCTTGGACGACACAAGAATCGTCTGCGGCACGGCGCGGGGCTGGCTGCTCATCTATGACGCCGAAAACGGGCAAGTCACGCGCCATGTTGATGTCGGGCGACAGGCTTCCATCCGTTCGGTATCGCTGGACAGCAACGACCGCATCCTCTGGGTCGTCTTGAACGACGGGACGATGCTCACTTTGGAGGCCGTTGTGTAGGCCACCCAACACTCAGCGCCGGGCGGTCTGCGGGTCGCGGTCGCGGGGGAGGTTGAACCAGGCGTCGTCACAGGCGGCCAGTTCTTCGGCGTCTAGGGTGACATTCACGCCCTGGAGGCTGTCCACAAGTTGCTCCGGGCGGCTGGCCCCGACGATGGCGCTGGTCAGGCCGTCCTGGGCCAGCACCCAGGCCAGGGCGACGTGGGTGAGGCTCTTGCCGCGTTCCGTGAAGAACTGCTTGAGCCGCTGGGTCTCGTGCAGCACGGCGTCGTTCCAGTAGCGCTTCTTGTAGAGCTCGCCCGCGCGCGGCAGGCTGAAGCGCGACCCCTCCTCCGTCTCCTGGCCCGGTTCGTAGCGCCCGGTCAGCATCCCGCCCGCGAGAGGGTTGTAGGCGATGACGCCGACGCCGTGGGCGCGGCACAGGGGCAGTAACTCGTCCTCGATCATCCGAAACAGCAGGTTGTAGCGCGGCTGGACGCAGTCGAAGCGGGCCTGATGGTGCTTGTCGGCGGCCCAGAGGGCGTCGCCGAGTTGCCAGGCT
This sequence comes from Capsulimonadaceae bacterium, assembly GCA_965277485.1. Taxonomy (GTDB): domain Bacteria; phylum Armatimonadota; class Armatimonadia; order Armatimonadales; family Capsulimonadaceae; genus JAFAZD01. The sequence goes on from CBDICZ010000013.1 coordinate 158,048, forward strand.
GGGAAGTTGGAGCAGCCGACGTAACGCACCTTGCCGGACTGCACCAAAGAATCCAGCGCGCCCAGCGTTTCCTCGATGGGCGTGTCCGTGTCGGGCGAGTGGACTTGATACAGATCAATGTAGTCGGTCTGAAGGCGGCGCAGGCTCTCGTCGCAGGCGCGGAGGACGTGCTTGCGCGACAGGCCCTGGTCGTTCGCGCCCGGACCCATCGCGCCCCGGCACTTGGTTGCCAGCACGACACGCTCCCGTGCCCCGCGCTCCCGCAGCCAGTGGCCGACGAACTCCTCCGTCCGCCCCACGGTCTTCTCATCGCCGCCCAGCGGGTAGACGTCGGCGGTGTCGAAGAACGTGACGCCGCCCGCGTCGGCGGCGTCCATGATGGCGAACGCCGTTCCCTCATCGGCCTGCTTGCCGAAGGTCATCGTCCCCAGGCAGACCTCGCTGACTTGAAGGCCCGTGCGGCCCATGCGCTTGGTTTTCACGACAGCCCCTTTGCGTCCCGTTCTTGGAAGACTTCCTTGGCGACCGTGATGCCGTTGATCGCCGCCGGGAAGCCCGCGTAGCCGTACATCTGCGTGATGACGGCGACGATCTCCTGCCGGGTCGCGCCGACGTTCAACGCGCCGCCGATGTGCGCCTTCAGTTCCGTTTGTGCGTAGCCGAGGGTCGTCAGCGCGGCCACGGTGGCGATCTCGCGCGTCTTCAAGTCCAGCACGGGGTCGGCCAGCGCGTCCCCGAACAGTTCCACGACGTAGCGCGTCAGGTCGGGGGCCGTGTCCTGCATCCCCGTCACCATCTGCGCCCCGTCGCCCATGACCTTCTTCAAGTTCGCCATGCCCTTGTCGTAACGTTCCTGATCCATGCCCATCCGCCGCCTTTCTTGCTGTGGCTTAACAAAAGACAGTTACCCAGAATCGCGCAAACAGGGACGGTCCAAGTGCGCTGGCTCAACCGGGTACAATCCGACAGTCGTGACAGCATGGTGAAGAATAAAAGATTACGCCGAAAGCAGAGAATGTCATGGCGGTCGTTGGTGGTGTATTATTATGAGTAAAGATCAACAGGGGAAAGTTTGGCCGTCCTCACCGGATGATCCTTCAACAGCAATGAGTCAAGGGCCTTCGCAACGAAGGCATTCCTCGCTGTTGAGTGGTCTGCTCTCGTTCATTGCGTATACAAGCTTATGGTCCGTTTTGTTTGTCACTACATTCCCACTGACCGGAGGGAGGCGCGCAGAAAGTTTAAGCCCAAAACAGTGGGCTGTGTGTTTGCAGATCGAGTTGCTGATTCCTTATCTTCTGTTGATCGTGCTGAAGATCATTTTCCGCCAGCCGTGGCGACACTACCGAGGCAATTTGATAGGTTTTACTTGTGGAACCCTTGCAGTAGTGTCTTTCATGAGTATGTTGGCCGACTCACTTTGAGGTGTCAGCGAGAACCGCACAAGTGCCTAAAATGAAAATGTATATGCCTGCGGCTCTTCAAAGTTTAGCGTTGGCAGTTGCCTGTGTGGGCGTAGGCGCTGTCAGCGCCTTGTATGCTTCTCCCAAGACACAGACTTCCGATGGCATCACGTTCGCTTCGACCGTGGCCATACAAGGGGAAAACCATGGACACGGTTTCGTTGTCCGCCTCTCGCAACGCCCCTTCCGTCGCCAGGCACACTTTGTCAGACAAGTCGCTGGGGGCCGCATTTTCGTAAACGGCGAGGAGACCTTCGACGAGGATTGCGGTATACCGTTTGCAGAGCCGTCGGATTTTCAGGTGACTGTTGATGGGGAGCGATGGACTGTGCCCAAGCGCCTCTGGGGTGACTGCTACGACCTCGCGCTCTGGTCCGGCATGACTGAAGCGAATCTATCTTCCGACGGCAGCCGCCTCTGGATCAAGGCGCATGGAGGCGACGCCGCAGGGGCATACCTCGTCACATGGTCATTGCGGCGGAATGGGCGGGATCGTCGTCGCGTCTACACCGACATTGAGCAGTGATTGGTAGGGACGCCGCCTGATGACCCGAGGCAGCCTGACAAAAAAGGGGCCGCCCATCGGGCGGCCCTTATGACGGGCCTTCCACTGAGTTTCGCATAATGTTATGACGTGCAATCTTCAAAATCGAAGAGGGTTCAGGCTTCCAGGCAGCCCCGGAGCAACTGTGCGTCCCTATCCATGCGGTATTAACTCCTGGGAGATATCCCCGAATGTTGACCCAAGATCACGTGGGGTTAGCCTTGAGACAGAAACCTGGTTAAGACTTCGCCGGGAGGGGTTCGATGCGCGGGACGAGGAGCTGTATGAAGAACAGCGACAGCAGGTACATGGTGGAGGCCCAGACGAACAGGGGGACATAGCTGCCGGTCCGGGTCAGAATCAGGCCCACGGCCTGGGCGACCACCATGCTGGCGAGGCCGGAGACGAAGCCGCCCAGGCCGACGACGCTGCTGACCGACTGCTTGGGCAGGATGTCGGAGACGAACGTGTAGGCGTTCGCCGACCACCCCTGGTGCGCGGCGGCGGCCAGGCCGACCAGCCCGACCGCGACCCACGGGTTGGACACGGACGCCGCCCCGAAGACCGGGACGACACACAACGCGCACACCAGCAGCGCGGTCTTTCGGGCGGCGTTGACGCTCCAGCCCCGGCGAATCAACCCGGCGGCCAGCCAGCCACCGCCGATGCTGCCGAAGATCGCCATCGTGTAGATGATCCCGACCCGGAAGCCGGTCTGCCCCAGCGTGAGGTGGAAGCGCTTCTGCAGGAAGTCCGGGAGCCAGAACAGATAGAACCACCAGACCGGGTTGGCCAGCACGCTGGCGATCATATAGGCCCAGGTGGCTCGCAGGCGCACGAGCTCCCGCCAGGGCGCGGCCACAGGGGCCGGGGGGGCAGCCTCCGGCGAGTCGGCCACGGGGGGAGCCGGGTAGATCAGCACCCAGGCGATGACCCAGGCAAGCCCCAGCGCGCCGGTGATGTAGAAGGCGGACGGCCAGCCGAAATGGATCGCCAGCCAGGGCACGGTGAGGGGGCAGACGATGGCGCCGATGTTGCTGGCGCTGTTGAAGAGGCCCGTGGCGAGGGCGCGCTCCCGGACTGGGAACCACTCGCCGACGGCCTTGATCGCCGCCGGGAAGTTCCCGCCTTCGGCCAGGCCCAGCCCCAGGCGGGCGACGCTGAAGCCCAGCACCGTCCGCGCCAGCCCGTGCGCGGCGGCGGCGACGCTCCAGACGAAGGCGACCAGCGGGAGGCCGCGCTTGACGCCGATCCGGTCCATCAGTCGCCCGCCGTAGAGGTAGCCCAGGGCGTAGGCGAACTGGAAGGCCGTCACGATGTCGGCGTAGCCCTTCTCCGTCCACCCGAGGTCGTGGGACAACTGCGGCTTGAGGACCGCGATGACCTGCCGGTCCATGTAGTTGATCATGGTCGACAGGAATAGCAGCCCGCAGACCACCCAGCGGAAATCTCTGCCCCGCTGCCCGTGACTTCCGGACGGATGGGCCGACAGTGACGGTGATGCGATTGGCTCGCTGCGGGCCACGAGACTTCCTCAAACACGAAACCCCTCCCCGTCCGTGGACGGGGAGGGGCGTGTGGGGTCAGGCCGGTACGGCCTCTTGGGCATGGGCGGGCAGATCGGGTGCGCCGATGATGGTCTCCACGCCGAGGAAGGCGTCGAGTTCCTCATTGGTGTGCCGGTGCGCCCACTGGGGGAAGCGCTCGCGGCCTTCCCGCGTCTCCTGGAACTTGCCGATGACGTTGGCGATGGCGTACTTGACCTGCTCGGCCGGGACCTTGCGGTGGATGGCGCGGGTGAACGAGGGGTGTTCGCCCAGGTCGCCGCCCAGATGAATGTCATACGCCTCGGTCTGCGAACCGTCGGGCAGGCGGGCCAAACACCCTTGCAGGCCGATGTCGCCGACGTGGTGCTGGGCGCAGGAGTTCGGGCAGCCGTTCATGTTGATCTTCAGGCCGCGCTCGTAGGGGTCCGGGTTGACCATCTCCAGATGCGCGACGATCTCTTTGGTGCGCTGCTTGGTCTCCGTCAGGGCCAGGTTGCAGAACTGGATGCCCGTGCAGGCGAGGACGCCGCGCCGGATGTTGGGCACGTCCCACTCGAACCCGGCGGCGCGCAGGGCGTTCTTGGCGGCGTCCAGGTTCTCCGTGGGGATGTGCGGGACCAGCATGTTCTGGAGGTTGGTCAGGCGCACCTCGCCGCCGCCGAGCGTCTCGGCGATGTCCGCCGCCGCGTCCATCTGGTCGGCGTTGGTGCGGCCCGTCAGGACACACAGGCCGATCCAGTGCAGGCCGGGCTGCTTCTGGGCGTGGATGCCGATGTGGTCCCGGTAGGTCTCGTCGGAGAATTTGAATCCCGGCGCGGCCCCGTCGGGCGTCCAGTCGAGTTTCTTGCGGACTTCCTCGGTGAACTTCTCGGGTCCCCACTCAGCCATCAGGTACTTGAGCCGGGCGCGGGTGCGCTTCAGGCGGAGCTGGTCGGCGTCGCGGTAGCACTCGGAGATGGCCCGCTGCACGTCCACGATCTTCTCGATCTGGTCGGCGGGGACGAAGATGTCCAATTGCTTGGCGAAGTGCGGCTGGATGGAGAGGCCGCCGCCGACGAAGAAGTGGAAGCCGACCACGCCGTCCGACGGGCGCTTGTAGGCGATCAGCGACGCATCGTTGATCTGCGGCAGGGTGCTTTGGACGGGCGAGCCTTCCACGGCGATCTTGTACTTGCGCGGCAGGTCGCCGAAGTCTTTGTTCAGGTGGAAGAAGTCCTGGAGCGCGTCCACCACCGGGCGGGCGTCCACCAGCTCTTCGGGGTCGAATCCGGCGGCGGGCGAGGACGTCAGGTTGCGGGCGATGTCGCCGCAGGCCCCGGCGGTGGTCAGGCCCACGGCCTCCAGCCGGGCGAAGATGTCCGGCATGTCCTCGATGCGCAGCCAGTGGAACTGAATAGTCTGGCGCGTGGTGATGTCGGCCAGGGAGCGCCCGTAGGTGCGCGCGATGGCCGCCAGCGCCCGCAGCTGGGCCGTGTCCAGCCTGCCCCCAGGGACCTTGACGCGCATCATGAAGTGGCCCTCATTGGGCCGCTGCTGGTACACCCCGTACCACTTGAAGCGCATCTTGTCGTCGGCCTCGATGGTGTCAAAGCCGGTCTTCGCGTAGCGCAGGATGTCGCCGTAGACGTCCAGCCCGGCCTTCTCCTGCTTGATTCGTTCCTCTTTGGTCAGCTTGCCTTCGCTCATTTGTAAGTCCCATTCCAACAAATCTTGAGAACAGGGATTGTCCAGCAATCCGCTTGCCAATGCAACGCTGATTATACCGCCGCCGTTCCCGCTTTTGCAAGATGGGGGCGGATTTTCACCTTGACACCGGCCCAAAAACCGCGTTATAATGCCGTGGCAGTCATCCACATAAGAAGGTTATTCAACATGGCGCGGGCACTTGTGACGGGCGGGGCGGGATTTCTGGGGTCGCACCTGTGCGACCGCCTGCTGGCCGAGGGGCATGACGTGGTCGCCGTGGACAACCTCGTGACCGGCAGCACGGACAACATCGCCCACCTGTCCGAGAACCCACACTTTCAGTACGTCCGCCAGGACATCATCCAGCCCTACACCGTAGACGGGCCGGTGGACCTGGTTTACAACTTCGCCTCCCCGGCCAGCCCCGTGGACTACCTGGAACTGCCGCTGGAGACTTTGCTCGTCGGCTCGGCGGGGACGCACAACACCCTGGAAGTGGCCCGCGCCAAGAACGCCCGCTTCCTGATGGCCTCCACCTCCGAGGTCTACGGCGACCCGACCGTTCACCCCCAGCCGGAAGAATATTGGGGCAACGTCAACCCCCACGGAACCCGCTCCGTCTACGACGAGGCCAAGCGCTACGCCGAGTCCGTCACCTTCGCCTACCGGCGCCTCTACGGCATGGACGCCAAGATCGTTCGTATTTTTAACACTTTTGGACCGAAAATGCGCCTCAATGACGGGCGCGTGGTCCCGGCGTTCATTGGGCAGGCGTTGCGCGGGGAAGACCTGACCGTGTTCGGGGACGGGACGCAGACGCGCTCGTTCTGCTTCGTCTCCGATCTGATTGACGGCATCTACCGGCTCTCGCAGTCCGAGCAGTCCGGGCCGATCAACGTCGGCAACCCGTCCAGCGAACTGACCATGATCCGGTTCGCCGAGGAGATCATCAAGATCGTCGGCGGCCCCAGCCGAATCACTCACGTCCCGCTGCCCACGGCGGACGACCCCAAGCAGCGGCGGCCCGACATCACCAAGGCCCGGACGCTGCTCGGCTGGGAGCCGCGCGTACCGCTGGCCGAGGGGCTGGAGCAGACCGTCGCCTATTTCCGAACCAAGCTGACTTAGGGCGGGGGCGGGGCGCGGCGGCCCTGTGCATCGCCCGGCGTTCTGCCGACAATGGCAGGGAAGAATTGGAGTGCCTCCGTCCCCGTGCAGCTCACGCAAGACCAGACTCAGCGGCAGACGCAAAGCCAGCGCATCGCGCCGGGCCAGATTCAGGCCAACCTGCTCCTGCAGTGTTCCACCCAGGAACTGCTCCAGGCCATCGCCCAAGAACAGCAGCAGAATCCGGCCCTGGAGATGGAGAGCGGGGACACGTTCGACGACGCCTCCGGCTGCCCGAACTGCCCCCCCTACGGCCTCTGCGCGCCGTGCGCCGAGCGTCGCTCGGAGCGGGCGGAGGAGACGGACGCGCGCGTGGACGTGGAGACGGCGGGCGACGACGCGGCGGGCGGGGGCGACGCCGCCGAGGAGCGGCAGTCCCTGCGCGCCGAGTGGGAGCCGCTGTACGCCGATGCCGAGGCGGGCCGCAGCGCCGGCGACACCGAGTTCGACCCCCTGCTGCTCGTCCGCGCGCCCGTGGAACTGTCCGAGCAGCTCCTCCTGCACCTGCGCGCCGTCGCGGCGGACGCCGCCGAGGCCGCCGTCGCCGAGTACCTGGTCAACAGTCTAGACGATGCGGGCTACCTGCGGCTGGACATTGACGAGGCGTGCGCCGTGTTGCGCGTCCCCTGCGGCCTGATCTCCGAGGGCGTGCGCCGCCTCCAAGCGTGCGACCCGCCCGGCATCGGCGCGCGTGACCTGCGCGAGTGCCTGCTGCTGCAGGCGCGCGCCCGCCGGGAGAACGGCGAGGCCGCCGAGTATGACGCCCTGGCCGAGATGCTGTTGGAAGATTACTGGGAGGCCCTGACGCAGCGCCGCCACGCGCCCCTGGCCCGCCGCCTGGGCGTCAGTCCGGCCCGCATGGAGGCCGCGCTGCGCTTCCTGCGCGAGCGGCTGACCCCCAACCCCGCCGCCCAGTTCCGCGCGCCCTGGGAACACTGCCCGAACACGCAGAGCGTGACCGTCCGGCCCGATGTGCTGGTGCGGCGCACCCTGGCGGGCTTCGCCGTGGAGGTGCTGGGCCAGGACGGCCTGGACCTGCGCGTCAACCCGCAGTACCGGCGTCTGTACGACGAGTTCCGGGCCGCCAAGGGGACCGTGCGGACGCTGCGCCGTCACATCTCCGACCACGAGCGCCACGTCGTCGCCTTCGTCGAACGGGCCGACCTGTTTCTGCGCAACCTGCAGCAGCGCCGCCGGACCATCCAGCGCATCACCGAGGCCATCGTCGAGCAGCAGCAGGGGTTTCTGGAGACCAGCCGCCGCGTCTTCCTGCGCCCGATGACGCGCACCGGTCTGGCGCAGGAGCTGGGGCTGCACGAGTCCACGGTCTCCCGCGCCCTGCTGCACAAGTACGTGCAGCTCCCCACGCAGGAGGTCGTCCCCTTCGACATCTTCTTCGAGAACGCCGTCTCGGTCAAGGACGCCGTCGCCGAGCTGATCGCCGGGGAACCGCCGGACGCGCCGCTGACCGACCAGGCCCTGGTGGAGATGCTGACCGCGCGCGGCTTCCAGGTCGCTCGCCGCACGGTCGTCAAGTACCGCGAAGACCTCCGCCTCCCCGCCTCCTACCTCCGCCGCCGCCGGTGATTGCTTCCTCCCACCGGCACTCCCCCGCTGCGTTAAGCCGTTGACGGTGCTGGGTAAAAGTAAGCGCAGAGGCGCAAACGGCGCGGGCAACAGGGGAAACAATGACCTACATCACCACACGCGACAACACGAAGCTTTATGTGAAGGACTGGGGGACGGGACGCCCCGTGATTCTGATCCACGGCTGGCCGCTCTCGGCGGACAGTTGGGACGATCAGGCGATGGCCCTGGCCGACGCGGGCTACCGGACCGTCGCCTATGACCGGCGCGGCTTCGGGCGCTCAGACCAGCCCTGGAGCGGCTACGACTATGACACGCTGGCCGATGACCTGGCCGACGTGATGGCGGCGACAGGCGCGACGGACGCCGCCCTGGTCGGCTTCTCGATGGCCGGCGGTGAGGTCGCGCGCTACCTGTCGCGGCACGGCGGCAAGGGCGTTACGCAGGCCGCTTTGATCTCCTCGGTCGTGCCCTATATGCTCAAGACGCCTGATAACCCCGACGGCGTGGACCCGGCCATTTTTGACCAGATCGGCGGGGGCATCAAGCAGGACCGGGCGCACTTCTTCGCGGGCTTCTTCCGCGACTTCTACGGCGTCGGCCCCCTGTCCCATGCCGTCAGCGCCGAGCTGATGGAGAACTCGGTGGATGTCGCCATGCAGGCGAGCCTGAAGGCGACATTGGCCTGCGCCGTCGCCTTCGGGACGACGGACTTCCGGCCCGACCTGGCGGCGTTCACGGTGCCGACGCTGATCGTTCATGGGACCGCCGACAAGACGGTGCCCATTGATGCGACCGGACGCGCGGCGGCGCGCGCCATCCCGCAGGCCAAGCTGATCGAGTATGACGGAGCGCCCCACGGCCTGTTCGCCACCGAGAAAGAGCGATTGACGGCTGACTTGATCGCGTTCCTCGGCCAATAGTCCGCACACAAATTGACGGGCAAGACGCGCCGGGGGCGCCTCCATCTCTGGGAGCGCCCCCGTTGCACATCGTGCCAAAGCCCGCGCACTTCAACCCTCCTCCCGCCCGGCGTCTGGCGCATGGGCCGGGTATACATGGCCGGGCCTACGGGAAAGTGGAAGTACCACCATTTACTGCCCCTGCGACGACTTCCTGCGCGCCTGGGGCCACAGAGACGACCCGCAGGCCCAGATGACCACTGCCCAGGTGATGACCGTCGCCCCGGTCGCGGCCAGCGTCTTCGGCGGCAACCAGGAGAAAAGCCGCTGCTTTCTCCGGGGACACGGCTACATCCGGCGGATGCTCAGTAAGAGCCGCCTCAACCGGCGGCTGCACGCCGTGCCGGAGGCGACCTGGCAGGCACTCTTCCGCCTGCTGGCTCAGGTGCACCAGCGGAGCAGCCCGGACCAGGAGTACGCCGTGGACAGTATGCCCGTGCCCGTGTGTGATAACATCCGCATCCGCCGCTGCCGCCTGTACCCGCCCGGCCAGACCGGCGGGCGCTTCCGGGGCTACAGCGCCAGCAAGCGCCGGTCCGTCTACGGCCTGCGGGTACACTTGGTCATCACGGCGACGGGGCTGCCGGTATGGGTTTTATTGGGGTGAGGTGGCCCTCGCGCCTGCCTCGGAGGCGGACATCGCCGTGTTCCGGCAGATGGTACTCGACCTGCCCGACGGCGCGCGCGTCCTCGCCGACGCCGCCTACCTGGACGGCGGCTACGCGGCGGCGATGGGCGAGGCGGGGCTGACGCTGACGGCCCAGCGGCGGGGCAACAGCCGCGACCCGCTGCCGCCGTGGGTGTCGTACCTGTGCCAGCAGACCCGCAGGCGGGTGGAGACGGTCTTCAGCGGGCTGCGGAAGGCGCTGGCGGGCCACGTCCACGCCGTCACGCCCGAAGGCTTCGAGCTGAAGGTCTTCCTGACCGTGCTGGCTTACAGTATCCTAGCCTGAGAACGCCACGGTAGCATCTTGAGCTGACCCAGCGGCAGGTGGCCGATCTCCTGGGACGCGGCACGACCCAAAGTACCGTGAGCAAGTGCGAGCGGGGCGAGCGGCGCATCGACATCGCGGAGCTTCGCGCCTTCTGCCGCGCGATCGGGGTGCCCCTGGAGGAGTTCGTAAGGCGGTTGGGGGAAGGGCGGACCGGGGGAGAGGGCGTTCCGCCGTTTTTTTTCGGCGGGACGCCCGCGCCGCCCGGACTTGGCACGATATTTGCTGTATAATGGGTGACGAGGACGAACGGGGCGCAGCGCCCAGGCCGCGCCCTCCGGGAACCAGCAACACCATGAACCCAGATAACCAGCTCGAGGCCCCCGCCGGACTGTCCCTGCCGGAGTACCTCGCCATCCTGCGCCGACGGCGCGGCATCATCCTGCAGACGTTCGTGCTGATCACCGTGATCGGACTCGTCATCACCCTGCTGACAAAGCCCGTCTACCACGCCACCGCCAAGCTGCTCGTGGACGGCCCGTCCATGAACCTCAACACCGTGGACACCGCCAACCCCCTCAGCCAGTTGCTCGCCCTCAGCCAGACGCAGACCGTGGACACCCAGGTGGAGGTCCTCCAGACCCAGCCCCTGCTCGACCAGGTCGTCCGCGAGGTCGGACCGGCCACGTTCAGCGTCTCGATTGTTGATAAAGACACCAACATCATCGAGGCCGACACCGAGGCCGCCACGCCCCAGCGCGCCGCCGCCGCCGCCAACCGGCTGCTCGAACTCTACGTCGCCCAAGATTCCGACCAGAGCCTCGGGCAGATCACCACGGCCCTCCAGTTCGTGCAGACCCAGGGCGCCATCGCCCACAAGAATTTAAACGACGCCGAGAACGCCCTCGCCGACTTCAAGCAGCAGTACCACCTCGCCGACCTCAACACGAACCGCGCCGACCAGATCGCCAACGTCAACGGCCTGTCCGGCGAGTACGGCAAGGCGCTGACCGACCTCGCCGTGTTGCGCGCCCAGATGGCCGCCACGCGCACCCTGCTCGCCGGGCAGCCCGCCACGCTCTCCGTCCGCCTCGCCAACACCAACACCGAGATTCAGGGCCTCGGCGACCAGATTCGCGCCCTCCAAGTCCAGCGCGACGGCATGACACAGCCCGGCGGCTTCACCAGCCAGGCCCCCGAGGTCCGCGCCATTGACGCCCAGATCGCCGCCCTCCAGCAGCGCAAGGCCCAGGAGCCGGCCCTGACCGTCACCCAGACCAGCGACCCCAACGCCGTCCGCGAGTCCCTGCGCGCCCAGCTCGTCGGCATGCAGGCCCAGGCCGCCGTCCTGACCGCCCAGGCCGCCACGTCCAAGACCCAGCTCGCCCAGGCCCAGGCCCAGGTCCAGAAGTTCGCCGGTTACGAAGTCATCCTGGACCGCCTGACCCGCGCCCGCGACGCCGCCCAGGCCCAGGACACCAACTTCACCTCCCAGCTCGCCGACCTGACCCTGCGCGAGAAGGCCCGGCCCGTCAACGCCCACATCATCGAGCGCGCGACGCCCATTGACGCCCCCGTGCGCCCCAAGAAGGCCGAGAGCATCCTGTTCGCCGCCCTGATCGGCCTGTTCGTCGGCCTCTGCCTGGCGCTCCTGCAAGAATTCTTAGACGACCGGATCAACACCACCGACGACGCCGACCGCGCCCTGGGCCTGCCCGCCCTGGGCCACGTCCCGACCCTGACCGCCGCCGACGCCCGCCTGCTGCCGCAGATGAAGGGGCTTGATCCCGCCTCCGAGAGCTACCGAGTCTTAAGAACCAATATCCACTTTGCTTCTATTGACACCCCGGCCCGCACATTGGTTGTGACATCCAGCACCCCCGGCGAGGGCAAGACGACCACGGCGGCCAACCTCGCCTTCGCCATGGCCGCCGATGGCCGCAAGGTCATCCTCGTAGACACCGACCTGCGACGCCCCGCCCTGCACACCCTGCTCGAACTGCCCGCCGTCCCCGGCCTCACCGACGTCCTGCTCGGCAAGGCGTCTTTGGATGACGCCCTGCTCGAACACGACTCCATGACCGGCCTGATGGTCCTGACCTGCGGCTCCACGCCGCCCAACCCGTCCGAGCTGCTCGGCTCCCGCACCTTCCGCAACATCGTCGGCGAGCTGATCGAGATGTCCGATCTGGTCATCTTCGACAGCCCCCCCGTCCTGGCCGCCTCCGACGCCCAGATCCTCGCCTCCCAGATGGACGGTACCATCATGGTCATCGAGGCCGGGCAGACCAAGAAGGCATCGGCAAAGCGCGCCCTCGCCCTGCTCCGCCAGGCCCGCGCCACGATGCTCGGCGTCGCCTACAACAAGATGAGCCACACCGACACCGGCGCGTACTACTACTACCACTACACCCGCGCCGGACTGACCACCGAGGCCCCCGCGCCCCGCAACGGGCGCAAGGCCGCCCCGCTGCTCACCGCGACCCCGCCCGACATCGAGAAAGGCCGTGACGAATGAAGCGCCCCGGAACCCACCCCGTCGCGGCAAGCCGCGCCACCCCTCCCGAAACGGGAGGGGCTAAGAGTAGGGGCATGGCATGCCATGCCCGTACAGGCCGTTACCTCAACCCTCACCCGCTTCGGGGGAGGTGGACCGGCTTGCCGGGCCGGAGGGGGTTCCTGCCGGGCCGGTGGGGGTTCCTCCTGCTCGCTCTGTCCGTCCCCACCATCGCCCACGCCCAGACCGCACCGGGCCGGACACCGCTCGCCCCGCCCGCCCCGGTCTCCCAGAGTGCGGGCCAGGGTGGACAAAGTGCGCCCGGCGCGGCCTATGTGCTGTCCCCCGATGACCAGCTCAACATCAGCGTCCTCGGACACGAGAACCTCACCCAGAGCGTCGTCATCCTGCCCGACGGCACGTTCCAGTACCCCATCGTCGGCGCGGTCCACGCGGCGGGCCTGACAGTGGCCGGACTAAAGCGAACGCTCGTTCAGGGCCTGTCCACGGACCTCAACCAGCCGCAGGTCACGGTCACGGTCGTGCAGACGCGCCCCCGCATGGTCTCCGTCCTGGGCGACGTCCACGCCCCCGGCCTGTACCCCGTCCACCCCGGAACGCACCTGGAGGATATTCTCGCGGCCTGCGGCGGACCCGCCCAGCCCGCCCAGCTCACCCAGGCCACATTAGTGACGGACGGCGGCACGAAAAGCACACCGATTGACGTGCTGGGCCTGATGAACGACACCGACCCCACCGAGAATGTCCCCATGGAGGCCGGTGACGTCCTGCTCGTCCAGGCCAAGAACCCGGAGACCGGCCAGGTCCAGGTCATCGGCGAGGTCCTGCGCCCCGGCGCGTACTCCGTCCCCGTGGACGGCCTGACCGTCGAGGCCGTGCTGGCCGAGACCGGCGGCGCGGCCCCCGACGGCGCGCTCACCCAGGCCCAGATCATGCACGACGGCAAGAGCATCCCCGTCAACCTGCACCCGCTGATGACCGACCTCAACGCCCCCGTCGGCCAGACCGTCCTGATGCCCGGCGACGTGCTGCTCATCCCGCAGGACTTGAACAAGGTCGCCATTCTCGGCGAGGTGCATCAGGCGCAGGACTACCTCATCCCCGACGGCAAGACCCTCACCGTCGCCGACGCCGTCGCCCTCGCCGGAGGCCCCACCAGCCAGGCCGCGCGCGGCAAGGCCACCATCGTCCGCCGGGGCGCGGACGGCCAGCCCGTCGTCATCCCCGTGGACCTGGACGCCCTGCTCGCCGGCAAGACCCAGGTGGCCGACGTGCCCCTCCAGCCCAACGACATCCTGTACGTCCCGACCCGCCACCAGGCTCCCGGCTTCAACCCGCTCAACCTGCTGGGCTACGCCTCCGGCTTCAACTACCTCTTCCCGCACCACTGACGGGTTCGTGAAAGGCACCAGCGCGCTTATGCCGACAGCGGAACAGACAGACGCCCAGGAACAGAACGTTGACGCCACCGTGGTCAAGTCGCGGGCGCTGTCCGGCATCAAGGCACTGGGGACACGCACACTCGTGTCGGTGCTTCTGCGGGTGGTCAGTTCTCTGACTTTGGCGCATCTGCTGTTCCCGCGCGATTACGGCGTCTTCGGCATCGCCGCTTACATCACCGGCCTGGGAATGTTCTTGAGTGACGTCGGCCTCGGCGGGGCGCTGGTCCGTCAGACCAAAGAGCCGTCGCGGGACGAGACGTTCAGCGTCTTTTGCAGCCAGCAGGCGATCACGGCGCTGGTCGTCTTCACCGTCATCTTCACCGCGCCGCTACTGGAACACCTGTACCACCTGTCCGGCTCGGCGACGCTGCTGTTGCACGCGATGGCGCTGGGCCTGTTCCTGTCCTCCCTGCGCGTGGTGCCGATGATGGCGTTGGAGCGCACGATGCAGTTCCCGGTCATCGCGCGTTGCGAGATGATCCAGAACCTCGCACAGACGGGCGGCACCATTGCACTCGCACTGCTTCATACCGGCCCATGGGCGCTGGCAGGGGGCGGCCTCATCGGGGGGACGACTGGCCTGATCTGCGTTTGGGCGGCCTCGCCCTGGCGTCCGCAAGGCCGTTTTCAGTGGCCTATCGTGGTGCGCCTCGCCCGTTTCGGCATCCCATTCCAGTTGAACGCGCTGGTTCCCACCATCGTCGGCGGCTGGATGCCTCTCGTGGTCGGGCGGCTCCTGGGCGTCGCGGCGGTCGGCTTGGTCGGCTGGGCTACCAACATCGCCTCTGTGCCCTTAATGCTAAGCGGCGTTCTGAACCGCGTCGCCTTCCCCGCCTATAGCCGTTTGCAGGACGACCCGGAGGCGCTCAACCACTACCTGCGCTCCACCCTGCGCCGCCTCAACGCCGTCCTCGGCGTGACCGTCCCGGTGATCATCCTGGTCTGCCCCGCCATCATCCCCGCCCTGTTCAACCCCCGCTGGACACCGGCCATCCCGCTGGTCCAGTGGTTCAGCCTGGAAATGATGATGCTGACGCTGACCGGGATCATGTGCGCCACGCAGAACGCGCTGGGCCATCCGACCGACCGACTGTGGAGCGCACTGGGCATCGGCTTCCTGCGCTGGGGACTGGGGTACGCAGGCATCCGCTGGTTCGGCCTGCTGGGAATCGGCCCGGCGATGTGCCTCGCCAGTGCTGTGGAACTGCTGGTGACAGCCGCGCTGGTGCGTCACCGCCAGCCGGTGTGCGCCCGGCTGATCCAGGACGTGTTCGGCCCGCTGGCCTCGGTCGGCCTCTGCCTGGGCCTCGCCTGGGGAATTGGCAGGTTACTCGAAGCAACGCATCCAGTCGCGCAAGCGGGCGTCGGCCTGGTACTCTTCGCCGTCCTGATGGCCCTGCGTGAAGTGCTGACCACCGAGCGCATGGTCTCGACGGAGATGCGCGCCTTCGTCAGAATGCTTCGCCCGGCAATCAAGGAGACAACGGCCTAACATGAGCGTGATGACGAGAAACAATAAAGCATTAGGTAAATTTTCTCCACTGACAGAGCGCGGGCAGGAACTCAGCGTTTGTGTTATCTCTAGTGGCACGAGCGATTCATTGGGCGGTCTGGCTTCCTACATGCGCTTCCTATCAAGGCATCTTGCGGAAGACATTGCGTTGTGCGCGGTCGGGCGATTCCAAATCAAAGGTCCGCCGCGCTGTGAGTACGCCGCCTCGGAGACGCCGCGCACGATTGACAACGGCCTGTTCCAGACACGAATTATTGCTCCCCGGCCCGGCTCCGGCCCACTGCTACGCCAACTGCATCACTTTACAAGCCGCCCGGCCCTGCGCGGCATAGCGGTCTCCGCAATGAAGCGAGCCTACCTGCCTGCGCTGCGCCAGGCGATCCCGGACGGCGTGAACGTTATTCATTTCGTCGGCACGGGATGGGAACTACTGGGCTTCGCGGCCTTAGCAGAAGCCCGGCGGCGCGGCGCGGCGTTCACTGTCTTGCCCGCCGTGCATCCCGGCGAGTGGGGCGACAGTGCCCTTGATGTGGCACTCTACAACCAAGCCGACGCCGTGTTGACACTCTCGGACTATGAGCAGCAGCATCTCATAGGGCTTGGCACCGAGGCACAGCGGCTGCACACCATCGGCCTGGGACCGGCGACGCAGGGAACCGGCGACGGCGCGCGGTTCCGCGCGCGGCACGGCTTAGGGCAGCGTCCGCTGGTGCTGTTCGTCGGACGCAAAGACCAAGGCAAGGGCTACCACGCCTTGCGGGAGGCGATGACGCAGGTGATGGCTGCCGTGCCCGACGCCTGCCTTGTTGCCATCGGACCGGATATTGAGCCGCCCTACCCGCCCGTCCCCGAAGGCGCATTGCTGGACCTGGGGCGCGCCGACGAAGCCGAGAAGGAAGATGCCCTGGCCGCCTGTGACGTGTTCTGCCTGCCGTCCAAGTCTGAGTCCTTTGGCATCGTGTATGTGGAAGCCTGGTCCTACGGCAAGCCAGTCATCGGCGGCCCTGCCCCCGCAGTTCAGGAGTTGATTTCTGAGGAAGAGAACGGTTACTGTGTCGAGCAGGACCCGACCGAGATTGCCGCGCCCCTTGTCCGCCTCCTGACCGATCCGGCACGGGCACGCACGATGGGCGAATCTGGCCGTCAGCTTCAGCAGGAGCGATACACCTGGGACGCCGTCACCAAAGCGCACAAGTCACTTTTCGAGCAATGCCATGTCTGACACCCTGAAAATCTCCGTCGTCATTCCGACCTGCCACCGCAACGACCTCCTGGCGAAATGCTTGGACTGCCTCGCGCCGGGGACACAGACGCTGCCCGCAGACCAATACGAAGTCATCGTCACCGACGACGGCTCTCAATCCACCGCCGAGCAGATGGTGCGGGAGCAGTACCCGTGGGCGCAGTGGGTCGCTGGGCCGCACAGGGGACCTGCGGCGAACCGCAACAACGGTGCGAAGTATGCAAAGGGAGAATGGCTGGCCTTTACGGATGACGACTGCCTGCCGTCCCCGACTTGGTTAAAGACATATTACGAATCGATCTCAGAGGACTGTCATGTTTACGAGGGCAAGACGACGTGTGCCGCAGGCATTGCTTCGCCTCTTTACGATGCGCCGATCAACCTGACGGGCGGTAATCTTTGGTCATGCAATTTGATGTTACGTCGTTCCCTGTTCGAGCAGTTGGGAGGCTTTGATGCGACCTACGAATTCAACCTCGAAGATGGTGATATGCGGGAAAGACTTAGCAGGGCTAGCTATAAATCCTTGTTCACACAAGCCGAGGTGGACCATCCGCCCCGAAAGGCTAGGCTTGGCAAAACAGCATCCCAAAATTGGGAGGCTCATATACATCTTTGGAGCAAATTTGCCTATCCGCAACCGAGTTGTCCTGCACTGCTGTTGCACATCGCCAAGGGACATCTTCGTAAAGTCCTCAGCCACGAACTCAGTCCTACTACTTTTCGCTATCTTTTATGTGGCGGTGCTGAGTTGTGGGCTGTACTGACCACATACCACTCATGGCGGAAGAAGTACGATCCATCTGCCGAAGCGAAGTTGCTCACGGTTGATAATTTAGGCTGACAGAATACTCAAGTCTACAAGGGTATGCAGTTTGGCGTTAACGTCGTTGTCCTCAAAAGCGTGACCATTGCGCGCGGGGCCATCGTCGGCACGGGCGCAGTCGTCACAAAATCCGTCCTGACCTATGAGATATGTGCGGGCGTCCCGGCCTGGAAGATCGGCCAAAGGGTGATGCAAAACGAGTCAGTCACGGCATGAAGATACATACCATTGCCAGCGCCCTGCCGCCCAAGCTAGACGGCATTGGCGATTATACGGCCTTGCTGGCTGCGGAGCTTGCCAAATCGGCCACAATCAAAGTGCTGACGGGGCGGGGGCAGACACCGGACCCCATCCCCGGTGTGGAGGTCGTGCCCGCTTTCTCCGTGGACGACCCGCAGGGTGTCCGCGACCTGCTGCCGCTCATCGAGGCCGACCGGCCCGACTGGGTGTTGCTTCAATACAACCCCTTCTCCTACGGGCGCTGGGGCCGCAACCTGCACCTGCCGGAAGTGATGCGCCAGGTCAAGCGCCGTTGTCCTGGCACGAATCTTGCAGTAATGGCCCATGAGATGTTCGTGCCGCTCACGACCTGGAAGTTCGCGGCCATGTCGCCCTGGCAGCGCTGGCAGTTCTGGCGGCTGGCATCCGACGCCGACGTCATGTTCTTCTCGGTCGGCATCTGGGCGGACAAGGTGCGGCCCTTCCGCCGGGGGCGGCCCACACTACACCTGCCGGTCGGCTCCAACATCCCGCGTGTCCCAATCAGCCGCGCCGAGGCCCGCGCCCGCTTGGGCATTGCTGAGGACACTATTGTGCTGGGCCTGTTCGGCTCCGCCCACGTTTCCCGGATGCTGGATTGGGTACGCGACGCCGCCCGCGCCGTCTGTGCGGCGGGACATGACACGCTCCTGCTCTACGTCGGCCCTGACGGCGCGACTGTCCGCGATACCTGCGTCGGGATACCCCTCATCGCTGACGGCCCGCTCCCGCCGGACGAGGTTTCTGTTCGCCTGTCTGCGATGGACATCCACCTGACGCCATTCACAGATGGCGTCTCCACTCGGCGCGGCTCGTTTGTAGCTGGCTTACAACATAGTGTTACTACGGTTGGGACCAAAAAGCATAACACGGATCAGTTTTTGCTTCAAGAAGATGGTACGGCTTTCATGTTAGTAGCCTCTCATAAACGGCAACAGTTTATAGATACTGTTTGCTCACTCGCTGCTGACCCAGCCGCCCGGAACGACCTTGGACAAGCCGGACAAGACTTGTTCCAGAGAAAATTTGTTTGGCCACAAGTTGCGATACAGCTGTTGAAGGATTTCGACACGTTTAGCGCATGAGTGTTATCATGGAAACTCAAGACTCCGAAGCGGTTGCTGTCTGCATCCCGACCTACAACCAGTCAGAATACCTGGAAATTTCGGTACTCAGTGCCTGCCGACAGTCCTACCCGAACATCGAAATCTGGGTCGCGGACGACGCAAGCACCGACGAGACGCCGCAGGTGATGGCGCGGCTGTGTACCCAGTATCCGATGGTCAGGTACCACCGTCAGTCCGTCAACATGGGCATCGCGGAGAACACAAGCTGGTTGCTCAGTCAGCCGCAGACCGATTTTATTGTACGCCTAGACTCCGATGACATCCTGGAGCCGGAGTATACCGTCACGTTGCTCGAAGAGATGCAGAAGCACCCGGAGGCTGGCTACGGGCACACGGCGATACAGCAGATTGACAGCACCGGGGCAAAAAAGAAGCTCCTGCGGGTGGCTCGCCCGACCGGCTACCTAGGCCCCGAACAGGCCCTCCGAGACTCCGTGACGGGCTATCGGACCGCCGCCAACATCGTCATGTTCCGGGCCAAGGCGGTGCGCGACCTGAACTACTACCGGGAACGCCCGACGTTTGTGGAAGACTACGACCTGTCCGTGCGTCTGGCCGATGCCGGGTATGGGAACGTCTACATTGACGACGCCCTGGCCCGCTACCGCGTCTGGACGGACACTGGCAAGGCGAGGGTGAAACGTAAGCACTTGCAGTTGCGGGGCTACACGCGCATTTTCGAGGAGAGTTTGCAGCCTGCGTTTGAGAGGCGTCATTGGAGTTTGGCCCCCATTGAACGCCAACGAAGGTGGCTGGCGAAGCGCAATTTAGCCTACTGCTTTTCCCCAGACTTCAGCCCCGCCGAACGCGAAGAACTTGTCGGCCTTCTGATCCGCTTGGGCGACTCGCGCTCTCTGCGCGTTCGCATTCTGTTGGCGCGGATGGGCCTTGGTTTTGTGTTTGAAAGCCAGTATTGGTTCATCGCACAATTAAAAGCAATCGCCAAAGCACTGATCAGCAAGGCGAGGAGACGTCAGGCTCACGCGGCCTAATCACTTTTTGTGGACACTATGAGCGTTTCCGCTTTTAACTTGAACGCGCCGCCGCGACCGATGCCCGCCATGGAGTCACGGACAGACGCGCCGTGGTTCGCCCTGGCCCTGCCCGCGCTCATGGCCGTGCTGCTGGCGCTCGTCGTCGTCATCGGGACGGCGGCCAAGGTCGTGTTCCTGCTGGCCCTGGTCCCGCTGCTCCTGTGGGCAGCCTTCCAGGACACGGAAAAGGCGCTCTACGTCTACCTCGCCTGGTGCTGGATGGACGGCACCATCCGTGGGCTATTTGATGCCAGCCCCGTCGCCGTCGTCGCCCGTGACCTCATCCTGCTGACCATCCTGCTCGGATGGGGAGCGCGGCGGCTGATGACCCGCGACCGCGACCCCCTGCGCGCGCCGCCAGGGACGCTGCTCGTCGTCCTGTTCGTCATCAACTGCCTGCTGCAAGTCGCCAACCCAAATTCGCTGGGCCTGATGTCCGACATCGCCGGGTTCAAGATTCACCTGGCCTTCCTGCCACTGCTGTTCATCGGCTACGACGTGTTCCGGCGGCGCGCGCAGGTCCGCAACTTGTTCCTGTTCTTGACACTCGCCACCCTCGTCATCGGCGTTGTCTCCGTGGTGCAGTACCAACACGGACCGGCATGGACCTACGGCCACTTCCCCGGCTCACAAGCCATCATCTCCCAGAACCTCAGCGTCACCGATCAGATATCCGAAATCCAGGTAGGCGCGTTCAAGCCGCCCGGCACGACGACGTTCGGCGGCGGCACTGGTGAGTTTATCGGCCTGGTCGCGCCCCTGACCTTCACGCTCCTGCTGCTGAGTCGGGGACGCCGCCTTTCCACGCCCGCCCGCGTCGGCATGATTGCAATCCTCTTTGTCTTCATCGTCATGATCTTCCTGAACGGTGTCCGCTCCGCGCTCGTGGAGGCTATCGTCGGGGTGACGCTGTGCGGGCTGGCCGTCGGTGGGCGCAGCGCCCTCCGTGTGCTGCTCGTCGGCGCAGTCTGCGCCGCGCTGGGCCTGGGGGCCTGGTCCTACTCCCTCTCCCTCTCCAACGGCCACACCGGTGACCGCTTCGGCTCCACGTTTGCGGACCCGAACAAGGCGCTGCATGACGACCGGCAAACGTTTTTCGACCAGTTCGGCTACCTGATCTCCCACGCCCCGCTCGGCATCGGCCTGGGCCGGACGGGGGCGGCAGGTGGACAATTTGCCACAGACTCGGCGGACCTGAAAGGTGCCATTTTCAGTGAGGCATATCTCGGCAACATGATTGCCGAGACCGGCATCACGGGGGGCGTCCTGATCTTCGCCATCGCCCTGTTGTTCCTCTGGCGAGGCCGCGCAGCAACAGTCAGCCAGCGAGACCCGGATGACCGCCTGCTGGCCGCTGGCCTCTTGGCCGTGCTGGGCGTCATTGTCGCCAACTTTTTTGTCTCGCCGATCCTGCTCGGTCTGCCGGGGGCACCTCTGTTCTGGGTCCTGAGCGCTGCCCTGCTACGCGTCTACCGCCCTACCACGGTTGTACAAGCCGTCACGCGGGGAGCGGCGGCGCTTTGAGGCTGGCGATCGTCATCCGAAATGTGGCTCGCGGCGATGGTCAGGGCCGCGTCGCCTTCGAGATCGCCCACTACGCGCTTCAACAGGGGGCTGCAGTGACGTTGTTTTGCGAGGGGGCGGATGCAGACTTGCTGGAAGAGGGCGCACAGCATATCCCAATCCGCCCGCGTGAGCGCCGCATCAGTCTGATCAGCAACACACAGTTCGTCAACCTCGTGAATGGTCAACTTGACCGGCGACGTGAAGACTTTGACATCATACTCGGCTTCGGCTACACACTCACCCGTCCCCATCATGTCAGCGTGGCGCAGTTCGTCCACGATGCTTGGGGCCGATCACCGGTTCACACAGTTCGTGTTCAGAGAAATCTTTACGGCCTCTATCAAGGAGCGTACACAGCACTGAACACCCGCTGGGAGCGCAGAGCGTTCCGGCAGGCACACACCGTCGTCGCCTGCTCGAAAAGCGTCGCCGGTCAACTGGCCCAAATCGGAGTTCCCGAACAAAAAATTCAGGTCATACTGAATGGGGCCGACCCCCAAGAGTTCCACCCAGGCACGGTGAATCGGGCAGACCTGAATCTGCCGCCGGATGTCCCACTGGCACTGTTCGCGGGCGACATCCGCACCCCGCGCAAGAACCTCGATACGGTCTTACGGGCCATCCAAAAGACCTCGGACACTCACCTTGCCGTGGTCGGGAATTTGAAGGGTAGTCCTTACCCAAGGATGGCCGCGAGTTTGGGAATCACCGGCCGAGTTCATTTTCTGGGGTATCGCCGGGACATGGCGCAGATCATGCGGGCCGTGGATGTCTTCGCCTTCCCCTCACACTACGAGCCGTTTGGAATCGTAGTTCTGGAGGCCATGAACTCCGGCATTCCCGTCATCACGTCGGCGAACGTCGGAGCGGCGGAGATCATCACACCGGAAAGTGGAATAGTCCTGAACGACCCAAACGACGCGGAGGCAATGGCACACGCCATGCACACGCTCTTGAAAGATCGCCCACGTCGTCAGCGCATGGGCCTGGCCGCCCGCGCCGCCGCCGAGCGTCATACCTGGAATGAAATGTCGCAGCGATACTGGCGTCTCTTCGAAGAAATCACCGATTCGAAGGAAGTCGCAAGCGCGCCGAAATAAACTTATGTCGTCTTTCACAACCTCTAACAATCTCTGCTACGTCGTTGAGGCCACAACGGATGTACGCCTGGTCGAAGGTCTGTCAGAGCGATGCGCACTTGTGATCCTGGGTAGGAAGTCTGACTCCGGCTACATCATCACCCACCCGCCAAAAACACCTGTCTGCATAGAGTTAGGCCCAGCGTCACGAACAGCGTTTGCAAAGTATGTGTGGAAATATCTAACGACCCATCGGCACAACGTCAGCCATGTGATCGTTCAAGGATATGGGTTAGCGGCCATCGCCGCAAATCTCGCCGGACGCATCACCGGGACACCGACATATATGCTCGTGTGCAGTCCAGTGGAAGCGTACTACCGCTGCCGACGTGTCGCTCAGGGAAAGCCATTCCGCCTACATCGAATACCTATCAATCATCGTTGCGGCCCGCGTGAACGCTCTGTTAGGCAAGAACTACCTTGCCCTGAGTGAGCATCTGGCCGATGTTGTGAGAAGCCACGGCGGACATGGGAACAATCTCACAAGCACCCATTTACGGCATTGACACGGATGTTTTTTTACCACCCCATCAGCCAAAATTAGTCATACGGGCTGAATTGGGGTTGCCGGTTACAGGCTCATTGATTTTCTTTAGCAGCCGGATCGCGCCTGAAAAGGATAGCGACACTTTGTTACAGGCGTTCCGCAGATTGCGTGAGGGTGGGCGAGATGTTTGGCTGCTGAACCGCAGCGGCGGCTACAAGGGCATTCTGGCGCTTGCCGAAAAACATGGGGTCGGTGATCGGGTGATTGCCACGGACGCCGCCCATCCCTATCGGGAACTCCCGCTCAGCTACCAGGCATCCGATGTGTGTGTGCAGGCAAGCCGTGAAGAGGGACTTGGCTTCTCACCCTTGGAGTCTTTGGCGTGTGGAACCCCGGTTGTCGCGGCTGCCGTCGGCGGATTACGCGAGACCATCAAAGATGGAGAAACCGGCTGGACCTACCCTGTGGGCGATAGTGAAACTCTGGCTCAACAGATCGAAGCCATTCTCGACGACCCAGCCGAGGCCCAGCGACGCACTCAGAACGGCCACACATTGGTAGAAAAATCTTATTCCAAGGCTGTCGTGTATGACCGACTAATGCAAATAATGAATGGGCCAACAGATGAGACCTGACAACCGAGCGCGAAATTTGCAAAAACGAACTGTTTTACACAATGATGCGACTTTGTTGCATAAATGTGGCCTGCCCATCTAGAGCAGAGAACTTGCAGGCAACTCCGCTAAGATGAAGAAGTTAATTTATGCAACAAAGCCGTATCAATCAATAAGCCTTTGTTGGAACAGCTCTAATGTCTATGCAGGAATCGTGTACCACATCCCCGGATAATCAAATGACTACTTCGAGTAAAACTTTATTTCCCGGCTCTCAACCGTCAGGCAATGGGTCCCCGAGAACACAGAACCTGATAATCAGTGACCTAGGGTTAGTTATTGGAATGATTATCTACGCCGTTACTTACATCGCGTTTTTCCCACCCATCTACAGCAGTTTGGATGAGTCCGCAAACTTCGGGATGGCCTATGTGTTACGGCACGGCACAGTCTTTCCCGCTCTGGCAGGCTATGATCTGGCGATGAGTCCCATCGGCCCTCATGGGCCGATCTATCGCTTTCCCATCGGGTTCCCGGCACTTCTCTCCATCCTCTCGTTCCTCGGATGGCATACCTTCTTTCTCGTAAATCCACTCTTCCACCTGGTTGCAACTTGGCTTTTTGCCCGAATCCTTCAAACACTCAAAATGCCGGTTGGATTGGCGCTTCTGTATTTGTTTTATCCCGGCTTTGTTCTGTACGAGCGGACCCTGTTCAGCGATCCTTTTGCCGCGTCCCTGACAACAGCCGCAATCTACTTCCTGATCTGCGGCAAGCCTCGCCCTTCAATTGCGGGTCTCTGCCTCGGCATGGCATTACTGGCCCGCAGCACGTCCCTCCTCGTTGCAGGAGTATTCTTCGCTGGGCTGCTCTTGTCTGACTGGCGCTCCCGCAGTCAGACTCCCTTCTGGCGGGGCCAGGCCATTCCGTTTGGACTGGGGCTTTTGCCCTTCCTCTGCATCAACTCGGTTTATAACTACGCAACGACAGGTCACTTCTCGCATGGCACTTATGACGCTGGGATGCTGTCAGCCTCCAACTTAGTCAAGCTCGGCCCGTTGTACGGATCGTCTCTGCTCCTCATTTTCCCAGGGATGCTGCTCGCTCCACTCGTTTACCGTGGCCGGTTCTGGGGCGAGTGCTTGGCCGCGACATTCGCCGTCACCCTGGTTGCAGCCTCTTACTATGAAACCACCTATGGGGGCAACCGGCTGGAGACATTGATCAGTGTAGTGCGCCAAGTTCTCCCCGTCCTGCCGCTGTATCTGTTGGCCTACTGCGGGGTCTTGGCTACATTATTGGTCCGACTCAAGCTCCGAGAGATCATGCTGACAACAACACTGGGTCTGCTCCTATTGGTCGTCAGCATAGGCATCTCCGTAGGACATCAGAAGCATTTGCGTACTTTGGTTGCACTGAAAAGTGAGATGGCACAGACACTGCCGCCGCAGACAATCATCTATGGCAACAAAGACGTGTTCAAGCTTTTCCAGCCTATTTGGCAGCACACAATCTGTCGAGATTTGACCAACATCAGCCGACAAGATGCTATGGCAGATTTGCGTTCTCATCCCGTCTTTGCCGTTTTATACATCCGCTCCCGTGGCGTGGCAAATGAGGACGGCATCAACGCCCAGGCGATGATGAACATGAGGCGCGAGTTCGTTTTGAAGCCAGGCCCAACATCTCAGTCCGGCCTTTTGCAATATTATCGCATAACGGGCGTAAGAGGCTAGCGAAGTGCAGTATGAATGACGCACAAATATTGCCAAAACGAACTCCCCAGCATGATGGCCCCCTCACCTCTGCCAGCCACCCGGCCCAGGACGGGACGGGAACGTGCGCAAAGTTCGCGCCACAAAAAATGTCAAAACGAACTCCGATGGGTCTCACGGCGTGTCTCCGCACCCGCACGGCGAGGCGATCCACGGCCTCTTCACACCCTGTCCGCCTGCCCGGACGCCCAGGGGATGCGTCCGCGTCGGCGAAGGCCGACCTCGTAGTATACAAGGCGCGAATTCATTCGCCCGCTCTGAATGTGCCCGCTCCGAACGTGCCCGCCCCTGATGCGCCCGCCGATATCGCGCCCGCGCCCCCTGCCGTCTGCCACTCGCCACGGCCGCTGTCCCTCCACCCCCTCACCTCCCGGCCCCGGAGGGGAGGGGGCTTGGCACAAACGTCTCGACAACAAAAAATGTCAAAACGAACTCCGGGAAGCCCCCAGCCCCGGAGGCGCGTTCTGCACTCAATCGCCCAGCGTTTCAACGCCGGGGACGCCCATCCCCCCTGTCTCCCCCGAGATCGGAGGCCGTGCCCCCTC
Source organism: Capsulimonadaceae bacterium (assembly GCA_965277485.1). Taxonomy (GTDB): domain Bacteria; phylum Armatimonadota; class Armatimonadia; order Armatimonadales; family Capsulimonadaceae; genus JAFAZD01. Next base: position 184,023 of record CBDICZ010000013.1, read on the forward strand.
CTACTCTGTCCCCCCCAGAATTGGGGGCCGGGGGGGTCCGGGGGCCTCTGATGCGCATCCTCTTTCTCGCCGACGCCGTGTTCGAGGACATCCCCGGCGGGTCGCGCGTGGTCGCACGGGAACTCGCGCACGGGCTGGCCGCGCGCGGGCATCAGGTGACGTTTCTGGTCGCCCGCCACGACGACACCGCCCCCGACGACGAGCGGCACGGCGACATCCGCATCGTCCGCTATCCCGGCGCGGGACACCCCCCCGCATTTGTACGGGCCGGACGCCGGGCGGCAGCCCGCCTCTGGGCCGAAGGCAAGTACGATGTCGCCCACACCCACTTCGCCTACGCCGCCCTCGGACCCCTCGCCGCACTGCCCCCCGGCACACCCCACGTCCGCTCCTTCTACGGCCCCTGGGACGAGGAAGGCTGGGTCGAGGACACCACGGGCCACCCCGGACCCCTCGGCATGGTCAAGGCCAGGATCAAGCGACGCCTCCGTCACGCCGTCGAGGCCGCCAACCTGCGACGCAGCCGCGCCGTCGTCGTCCTCAGCCGCCACTCCCAGGCCGAGGTCCAGACCTTCCACGTCCCCGACGCCCGCATCCGCCTGCTGCCCGGCGGCGCGGACACCCAGCGCTTCACCCCCGCTGACGACCGGGACGCCGTGCGCCGCGCCCTCGGACTGCCCACCGAACGCCCCCTGCTCCTGTCCGTCCGACGCCTCGCCCCCCGCATGGGCCTCGACGCGCTCATCCAGGCCATGCCCGCCGTCACCGCCACCCACCCCCACGCCCTCCTCCTCATCGGCGGCAAGGGGCCGGAGCGCGAACGCCTCCAGCGACGCATCGCCGACCTGCACCTGACCGACAGCGTGAGGCTCATCGGCTTCATCCCCGACGACCAGCTCGCCGCCCACTACCAGGCCGCCGACGCCTTCGTCCTGCCCACCCTCGCCCTAGAAGGCTTCGGCCTCGTCACCGCCGAAAGCCTCGCCTGCGGAACCCCCGTCCTCGGAACCCCCATCGGAGCCACCCCCGAACTCCTCACCGCCCTCGACCCCCGCCTCGTCCTCCCCGGAACCACCCCCGAAGCCCTCGCCCACGGCATCACCCGGTTCCTCGACCACGGCCAAGACTGGGATCTCACCCCCAGCCGCCTCCACCAGTACGTCCGCGACACCTACTCCTGGGACGCCCACGTTCAAGGCATGGAGCAAATCTACGCCGAAGCCGCCGGGCCTTCGTCCTGACCGTGTGGAGTCTCATGTCATTATGAACAGAGGGTAGCGTAAACGCGGGCGCATGCGGTAGTCTCCCTGGTACCGACCAAGATACCGAGAGGCTACACGCATGCAAGTCCATTCTAACGCAACCACCAACAAAAAGCAACGTCTGTGCATCCGGCAGAGTTCAGCCACCTGCCGGGAGCTGGCCCAGGAGCTGCACGTCTCGCCCGCCACCGTCTGCACCTGGAGGCATCGGGACAGCCCCGAAGACAGGAGTTGCAGGCCGCAGGAGCCGGCCTGCGCCTTCGACCAGGCCGAGGAAGCCTTCATCCTCTCGGTGCGAGAGAGGGGCCTGGCGCTCGACGACCTGGTGGACGCCGTGCGTGTCCCCCTGCCGGACGCCAAGCGTGCGACGGTGCATCGGGCGCTGGTGCGTCATCATGTCAATCGCCTGTCGCAAGTCAAGCAAGCAGGCCGGCAAGAGACGGGCCGGCAGAGAGGCACGTTCAAGGACTACGGCCCCGGCTTCGTCCACATGGACTGCTTCTACCTGCCGAGGCTGGAGCAGACCCGCCGCTACTGCTTCGTGGCGATTGACCGGGCGACGCGGCTCTCGTACCTGGCGGTCTACGAGAGCAAGGACGCTCAGGCCGCCACGGACTTCCTGGGGAGGTGCCTGGCGTTCTTCCCGTTCCGGGTGACCAAGCTCTTGACGGACACAAGCTCTTGACGGACAACGGGCGCGAGTTCACCTTGAAAGGCTTCCGCAACCGCTGGGGCAACCGGGTGCGCGCCAAGCACGCGCTCTGCGCGCTGTGCGAGGCGCTTCAGATCGAACACCGGACGACCAGGCCGTACACCCCCGAAGACCAACGGCATGGTCGAGCGGATGAACGGGCTGACCAAAGAGGCGACCGTCAAGAGTAACCGCTACCAGAGCGCCCCGCAGATGACGGAGGACCTGCACCGCTGGATGATCCTGTACAACTTCTGCCGCAAGCACCGCCGGATCGGGGGCCGGACGCCCTCCGAGGCGGCAGTGTGGTGGTACGAGAAAGACCCGTCATTGTTCACCAAGGAGCCGACCGCACTGCTCGCTTACCGTTCGTTACCCTGTTCACAACCTTGTGAGACTTGACACTTAGAAGATTTGCTGACAACTCTCCATCTAGCACTTTCGGTTCCGGTAGTAATGCTTTTGTGTTTGCTACGGCCTCAGCAGCAGATTTGGATAAAGAGGCTTGAGTATCTTCAGCTACATAGAAATGTTCTAAAAGGTCGCTAGAGAGGTCAGTGAAGTAGCTTGAGATATCGATGAGTTGACCGTCTACGCGGGGTAGCATTGCGATTGCCGAGTAAAAAGCCCGTTTCCATATCTATCAATTCTAGCTTGACAGTCCACTAGTTCGGTCATACCAGCGTTACCTGTTCCCTTGCAACTTCGGCCCCGTTTGGAGTATCATAGGGGCCGCAGTGTGAACCGCAGCATGGGAACAGAAGGAGCGATGACGTGGCCCTGATTGAGAGAGACCTCGCCGGTGAGGGGAACGAGTTTTTGATTCAGCGTGACGCGCCCTTGTCCGAGGCCGACCCGGACGTGTACGCGGCCATCCGGCAGGAGGAAGGCCGCCAGCATGACAAGCTGGAACTGATCGCCTCCGAGAACGTCGTGTCGCGGGCCGTGCGCGAGGCGCAGGGGTCGGTGCTGACCAACAAGTATGCCGAGGGCTACCCCGGTAAGCGCTACTACGGCGGCTGCGAATATGTAGACCTCGTGGAGCAACTCGCCATTGACCGGGCCAAGCAGTTGTTCGGCGTGGACCATGTCAACGTCCAGCCCCACTCCGGCGCGTCGGCCAACATCGCCGTATTCACGGCGTTTTTGCAGCCGGGCGACACGATCTTGGGGATGCGGCTGGACCAGGGCGGACACCTCACCCACGGCTCGCCGGTCAACTTCTCCGGCAAGTTTTACAACGCCCAGTTCTACGGCGTGGACCCGGAGACGGGGCGGATTGACTACGACGAGTGCGCCCGCGTCGCCCGCGAAACAAAGCCGAAGATGATCACGTCGGGGGCATCCGCCTACCCGCGCGTGATTGACTTCCCGCGCCTGCGCGCCATCGCCGACGAGGTCGGGGCGCTGCTGCTGGCGGACATCGCCCACATCGCGGGCCTGGTCGCCGCCGGGGAGCATCCGTCGCCGGTCGGCCACGCCCAGATCATCACGACCACCACGCACAAGACCCTGCGCGGCCCGCGCGGCGGCCTGATCATGTGCGAGGAGCAGTACGCCAAGGCCATTGACTCGGCGGTCTTCCCCGGAACCCAGGGCGGCCCGCTGATGCACGTCATCGCCGCCAAGGCCGTCGCCTTCAAGGAGGCCCTGTCGCCGGGGTTTGCAGCCTACCAGGCGCAGATCAAGCGCAACGCCGCCGCACTGGCCGACGGATTGACGCGGCGCGGCTTCACGCTGTTCTCCGGCGGCACGGACAACCACCTGATGCTGGTGGACCTGCGGCCCCAGGGCGTCACGGGCCGGACGGCGCAGGTGGAGCTGGACAAGGTCAACCTGACCACCAACAAGAACGCCATCCCCTACGACACCGAGAAGCCCTGGGTCACCAGCGGCCTGCGCCTGGGCGCACCCGCCGTCACCACGCGCGGACTGGGCGAGCCGGAAATGGACACCGTCGCCGACTGCCTGGCCCGCACCCTGACCCACATCGGCGACGCCGCCATGTACGAGTCCGTGCGCCGCGATGTGAAGACCCTCTGCGACCGCTTCCCGGAGTAGAGGCAGGGGAGGAGCTTTCACGGATGAAGGTTCGGGATGTCATCAAGAACATTCTGAGACAGGCGGGCCTGAAGAAGTGAACGATTCCGAGTCGCGCAAGTATGTGGTCGTGCTGGAGAAGGGCGCGACGAGCTGGGGCGCTTACGCGCCCGACCTGCCGGGTCTGGGCGTGGTCGCGGACACGCCGGAGGAGGCCGAGCGGCTGATCCGGGAGGGCATCGCCATCTACCTGGATGAACTGCACCAAAGGGGCGAGCCTTTGCCGGAACCGCTCTCGCAGGTCCGGCGTGTCGCTGTGGCCGCTTAAAGGAGGCGCCCGATGACACTGACCAGAGACATTGCACCCGAAGTGGAAGAGGCGCTCCTGGCGGCGGCGCGTTGGCAAGGCCACACACCGGAAGAGGTCGTGTCAGACACCCTTCGGTCCACTTTCGGCCCGGACATGGGCCGCGCCGGCTTCGTCCGAGACCTCTTTACGGCCGGGGCGGAGGTCACGCGGCACGTGTGGGACACCCCGGAGGAGGATGCGGCCTGGGCGCACCTGCAATGAGCCTTGCCTGCTACGCCGCAGGTACAGATTTTGAAGATTCCCCTTGACCCGTCGCACACGCCATGAGACTGCTCCCCTGGCTGCTCCTCACCATCTGCCTCTTTAGCGCGGTTCCGGCCCGTGCCGACCGCGACATCGTCTACGCCGCCCGCTACTACTATCCGCCCGGCAACCACCGGATCAGCCACTTTCACCTGTACCGCATCAACCCAGATGGAACCGGGCGGACGCAACTGACGTATGGGAACCAGGACGACACCGACCCGCAGTGGTCGCCGGACGGGCGGCAGATCGCTTTCGTGCGCGATGGAGACGCCGTCTGTCTTATGGACGCCGATGGGAGCGACCACCGCACACTTGCCGATTTTCCGGGAGATGGTCCTGCAAGCGACGATGATTTCGTGAGCGGCCTGCGCTGGCTGCCGGTCGGATATACGGTGACTTTTATTCATGGTCACGACACACCAGGGGTCAGTCTGACCGCCCTGTGGCTCCTGGATGCGACCACGCGCCGCGTCAGACGCTATATTGACGTTGCCGATTATGCGGCTTCACCGAGGGGGGACCGGCTGTTCTTGGAAGATGGCATGGGGCAGCACATTTTGTCTCTCACAGGTAAAGGCGAGTTCCCTGTGAGCCGCGACATCAGCGGCGCTGTCTGGCTTGACCCGCAACGCCTCGTCGGCGTTCTGGATGGGCCGTCTGATTCCGGCCCAATCGGATTACAGCAGTTTGATTTGAATGGCCGGCTGGGGGCGAAGATGCGTCTGAAGTACCCCCCGTCAGGCTCCTGGGTGGTGGACCCGCCGGATGGCGATGGCTGGCTCTTGTCGTCGCCACGACCAAACATGGTCGTCTGGGCGCTCAATGAACACGACAGCACCGTCGGCGCTCTGGCCGCCTTCTTCCAGGTCTCTTTGCCCGCAGGGGCGATGCGCTTTCTTGCCCAAGGGCAGTTCCTCGTCTGGTCGTGGCAAGGAAGCCGCTTTTGTACCGCACCGGGGCGCGACACATGGCCGTACAGGGAGCGCAAGTGGGATGGCACGTTCAAGACAGTCTGGGCTGCTCCGCTGCAAGTCGGGGCACTGGGAAGTCAGCCCAAGAGCATTACCCCCGGTCTGGTCTGGGTGACGGGGGCAGACTGGCGCAAGAGGCAACAATGACGTTCCACCCGAAAATCATGCCCTGGGCGGCGTTCGCGCTGGCGCTGGCGCTGACCTGGGCGCTAACGCCGCTGGTGCAGCGCCTGGCCGTGCGCTTCGGCGCGGTGGCCGTGCCGCGCGAGCGTGATATCAACACCAAGCCGATGCCCCGATGGGGTGGGGTGGCGATGGTCGGGGCGTTCCTGCTGACCCTGGCGCTGGTCTATCTTTATATTGCCGTCAACCGGGCCGTCTTCCCTTGGACGGCGCACCAACTGACGCAGTTCGCGGGCGTCCTCGTGGGGGCGGCGTTGGTGGCGCTGATGGGGGCGTTGGACGACAAGTACGAGGTCTCCGCCGTCTGGCAGACGCTGGCGCTGGTGACAGCGGGGGCCGTCCTGGTCTTCTGCGGCGTCCGCATCGAGGGGATGACGAACCCGTTCGCCCACCCCTCGCCGCACCCGCCCCGGCACGGCTACGACCCGGCCACCTGGCTGCCGTTTCCCTTCTGGTTCTCCGCCCTGGGCACTTTGCTTTGGGTCTTCCTGGTCGCCAAGACCGTGGATTTCATTGACGGCCTGGACGGCCTGGCGGCGGGCGTCTGCGCCATCTGCGGCACGACCCTGGCCCTGATGTCCGCCCAGGTCGGGCAGTACGAGGTGACGATCCTGGCCGCCACGCTGGTCGGGGCCTGTGTGGGCTTCCTGCGCTACAACTACAACCCGGCCACCATCTTCATGGGCACCGTCGGCGCGCAGTTTTTGGGCTTCATCCTGGCGGCGATCTCCATCATCGGCACGTTCAAGATCGCCGCGACCTTCAGCGTCGCCCTGCCCCTGCTGGTGCTGGGCGTCCCGATCTTCGACGGCCTGCGGGTCGTGGCGACGCGCGCCATCAAGCGGACGCCCGCCTATCTGCCGGACAAGACCTCGCACGTCCACCACATCCTCATCAACAGGGGCCTCTCCCAGCGCCGCGCCGTCTGGGTCATCTACGGCATGACGGCCGGCCTCTGTGCCCTCGCCTTCCTGCTCTTCCGCGCCCGCTAGGAGAACGACCATGACGACCAAAGAGCAAATCCAAGCCGAATTGGAACACCTCACCGAGAAAGACATGGACGAGCTGCTTCACGTCATCCGGGAGATGCAGGCTGACCCGAAGCCGGTTCCTACCCAAAAACTTGGGCTGATGTCCAAGCTTATGAAAATCAAGATTGATGCCCCGGAAGACTTCGCGGCCAACTTGGATGAATATCTCTACGGGGGCAAAAAGATTGGCGACGACAAGGACGTTCATTGACACGCTTTTTGTGGTCGCCCTCATCAATGTGCGCGATCAGTACCACCCGGCGGCAAGGGAGATGGCCCAATTGTATGAAGGCCAGCCGTTCTTGACGACAGATGCCGTACTCCTGGAAGTCGGCAACGCGCTGGCGCGCGGCCACAAGCCTGAAGCCGTCCAAGCGATCTCCGACATCCTCACATCTACGGATACCGAGGTTGTGCGCCTGACGCCGGAACTCTACGACAGGACCTTCGTCGATCTCTACCGCTCCCACCAGGACAAGGAGTGGGGCCTGGTGGACTGCGTCTCGTTCGTCGCCATGCGCGAGGCGGGGGTGACGGACGCGCTGACGTTCGACCGTCACTTCGCCCAGGCCGGCTTCCGCCCTCTGCTGCGTGAGCGGAACTGACTGCCTGCCGCCGCTCCATCTGGTATAATGCGACCATGAGCCTGCAAGAACTGGAAGCCGCCGTCGAGCAACTGCCGCAGGAAGAGTGGGCGGAATTTCTCACATGGGTTCGACTGCGCGAAGAGCTGGAGCGTCAGCCGCACGAGGCCCTTGAGGAACGCCGGGAGCGTCAGCTCGCGGAGTACATCCGAAAGGGCCATGAGGAGTTTGGGCCGCTCATCGGGGACAGACGGCCGGCAGGTCTGTTCGCCGGTCAGATCAATCTTCCTGTGGACTTTGATGACCCTCTGCCGGAAGAAATTTTGCGTTTGTTCGAGGGCGAATGAGGTTGCTGCTGGACACGCACATCTTTGCCTGATTTGTTGACGGCGATGCGAGGCTGCCCTCGGCCCTGGAACGGGCGATCAGAGACCGCGACAACACCGTGTTCTTGAGCGTGGCCTCCGTGTGGGAGGCGTCCATCAAGTATCACCTCGGCAAGTGGCCGATGCCCCAGCCGCCGGAAATCTTTTTCCCTATCGCGCGCCGACGATACTTCATTGCGAGCCTGCCGGTCACTGAAGAGGACGTCGCAGAGACGGCGAAACTGCCTTTGCTTCACAAAGACCCGTTTGACCGCATTATGATCGGTCAGGCCATCGTGTACCATCTTTCCCTCGTGACCGTGGACGCGGCGATTCGCCCCTATCCGATGGCACCCATCTTTGTGCCCTGACGCCATGCAAAAAGTCCTCTGCGTGTTTGGAACCCGGCCGGACGCCATCAAGATGGCTCCGGTGGTGCTGGAACTCAAGCGCAGGCCCGGCGATTTTGAGGTCCGGGTCGCGGTGACGGGGCAGCACCGGGAGATGCTGGACCAGGTGCTGGCGGTGTTCGGCATCGCGCCGGACTTCGACCTGAACATCATGGCGCACGGGGCGACGCTGGCGCAGATCACCACGCGGGCGCTGGACGGGCTGGCCCCGGTGCTGGCGGCAGAGAAACCCGGCTGGGTGCTGGCGCAGGGGGACACGACCACGACGTTCGTGGCGTCGCTGGCGGCGTTCTACCAGCAGGCCCAGTTTGGGCACGTTGAAGCCGGTCTGCGGACGGGCAACGCCTTTGACCCTTTCCCCGAAGAGATGAACCGGGTGCTGACGGCCCGGCTGACCACGCTGCACTTCCCGCCGACGCCCGACTCCGCCGACAACCTGCGCGCGGAGGGCGTTCCCGACACGTCCATCGTGCTGACCGGCAACACGGGGATTGACGCCCTGCACATCGTCGCGGGCCGTGAGTACGCGCCGTCTGATGTCGTCTTACAAGGCATCCTGGCGGACCCGCGCCGGGTGCTGCTCGTGACCACGCACCGGCGCGAAAATCTGGGGGAGCCGATGGCGCGCATCGCCGGGGCCGTGCGGGACATCGTGGACGCGCACCCGGACACGCTGGCCGTGCTGCCGATGCACCGCAACCCCGCCGTCCGCGCGATACTGATGCCGATCTTGGGGCAGCACGAACGGGTGCGGCTGATCGAGCCGCCGGACTACGCGCCGTTCGTCAAGCTGATGCAAAAATCCACCCTCATCCTGACCGACTCCGGCGGGGTGCAGGAGGAAGCGCCGAGCCTGGGCAAGCCGGTCTTAGTATTGCGCGAGACCACGGAGCGGCCCGAAGGCGTCGCCGCCGGAACGGCCCGGCTCGTCGGGACGGACCCGGCCAAGATCGTCGCCGAGGCGTCGCTCCTGCTCCGTGACCCGGACGCCTACGCCGCCATGGCCCGCGCCGTCTCCCCCTACGGCGATGGCAAAGCCTCAGCCCGCATCGCCGACGCCCTTGTGATGTTCCCTAAGGAGAGACCGCCCATTGCCTGACACACTTTATCCCGATCTCGGCTACGCCAAGGCACTGATCCTCGGCGTGGTCCAGGGCCTGACCGAGTTCCTGCCCGTGTCCAGCACGGCGCATATGCGGGTCATCCCGGCCCTGCTGCGCTGGCCCGACCCCGGCGCGGCCTTCTCGGCCATCGTCCAACTCGGCCCCATCGTCGCCATCATCGCCTACTTCCGGCGGGACCTGATGCGCTACATCGCGGGTCTGGCGCGCAGCCTGGCGTCGCGGCAGTTCTTCCCGCCGGGCGACACCGACGCCCGCCTGGGCTGGTACACGGTGCTGGGCACGTTCCCGCTGGCTGTCTTCGGGCTGTTGCTGGAGAAGCAGATTGACGGGCAGTACCGGAACCTCTACTTCGTCGCCGCCGCCTTGATTATTCTGGCGTTCGTGCTGCTGGTCGCCGAGGGTCAGGCCAAACAGACGGTGACGCTGGACAAGCTGACGTTCGGCGGGGCCATGATCGTCGGTCTGTCCCAGGCGCTCGCCATCGTGCCGGGGGCGTCGCGCTCCGGTTGCACGATCACGGCGGGGCTGTTCCTGGGCATGAAGCGGGAGGACGCCGCCCGATTCTCGTTCCTGCTGTCCATCCCGGCGATCACGCTGGCGGGCCTGTACAAACTGACCAAGGTGTCCCACCTCGGCCCGGTCGCCGGTCAGTATATTGCGGGAGCGGTGCTGGCCGGAATCGTCGCCTACGTCGTCATCAAGCTGTTCCTAGGCTACCTGGAGAACGAGCGGAACACGACCATGCCGTTCATCATCTACCGGATGCTGCTGGGCATCGCCCTGCTGGTCCTGGCCCGGATGCACCTGGTCATCCCCGTGTCGCAGTAGGGCGCTTTCATGGTATATTGAGGTTGTACGGAGGGGCAGCGCCGCCTGGGTTTGCGAACGTCACCAAACTGGGAGGGTCAACCGTTGTCACACGACCGCAATCACGATCTTGATGCGCCGCCTTCGTCCATCCTGCGCCGCCTGTTCGGCGCGCTGGTGGAGCGGACGTTTTTGCAGACGCTGGGCGTCCACGAGCCGGGCGTCGCCGACTATCTGGCCGATGTGCTGACCGACTTCGCCCACATGGGCCGCGTCCACAAGGTCAAAGACTTGCAGGGCCGCCCCCTGGAGGAAGTGGCCGATATGCTGATGCAGGCCGACATCCGGCTGGGCGCGAATTCGTTCAACCGCGAGCGCGAGGTCCACAAGCACATCGGCGACTTCACGCTGTTCTGGGCCGGCGTCTACCCCGACGCCCTGCCGCGCCTGCGCGAAGCGACGCGCAAGGACCACCTGATTGATTACGTCCGTCAGGGCAAAAGCAGCTACGCCATCGCCGCCTCGTTCGACTACGGCGAGTACCGCCCCCAGGCCCCCGTCCTCAAAACGCTCTCCCAGGAGTTCGAGCTGTGCCTGTATGGCCTGAACCTGGTTCGTAAGGAGATTGACGGGCTGGCGCGGGCTACCTGAGCCATCGTTCCAGATGCCGGTCGGTCGTGGCGCGTGTCCCCAGCGTAGGGGCGACCCGCCGGGTCGCCCCTACCGCCCCCGGCGTTGAAGCGCCGGGCTATTCTCCAGGGAGGGAAAGTCCCTGCGGGACTGAAGACGCATCTCCGTAGTCCCGCAGGGACTTTCCTTGCGGCACGAATAGCCCGGCAATTCATTGCCGGGTACTGCTGATTTTCACTTACTGGAGACACACCATGACGCAGACAATGCCGACACAGCCGTTCGGCACGGACAAAACGCCCGTCTCACGCATCGCCTTGGGCTGCATGGGGCTGGCGGGGACGTGGAACCCCGCCGAGGTCGGCCCGGAGCATCGGCGCAAGGCCATCGCCGCCTTCGAGACGGCCCTGGACGTGGGCATCACGTTCTACGACCACGCCGACATCTACGGCGGCACGGCCTGCGAGTCCATCTTCAAGGACTGCCTGGCCGCCGTCCCCGGCAGCCGGGAGAAGATTTACATCGCCACCAAGGTCGGCATCCGGTCGGGCTTCTACGACCACTCGCCCGATTACATCCGCCGCAGCATCCACGGCTCCCTGGAGCGCATGGGCATTGACTTCGTGGACCTGTACCAACTGCACCGGCCCGACCCCCTCAGTCACCCCGCCGGGACCGCCGAAGTGCTGGATGAGCTGGTCCGCGAGGGGCTGGTCAAGAGCGTCGGCGTCTCCAACTACTACCCGCAGCAGACGCTGGCGCTGCAAAAGTATCTGCACGCGCCCCTTGTTTCCAACCAAATTTCCCTGTCGCTGCTGCGCCTGGACCCCATCTACGAGGGCGCGGCGGGCGGGCGGGCGCAGGCCGAGAACGCCGGGAGCGACGCGGGCGACGGGGTGCTGGACCAGTGCGAGGAACTGGGCATGACGCCGCTGTCCTACAGCCCCCTCGGCGGCGGCTGGCTGTCCGGGCGTCGAGAAGTTCCGGCGGATAAACTGCCGGTCGCGCGGACACTGGCCGCGCTGACGGAGATGGCCCCGAAGTACGGCGGCGCGACGCCGGGCCAACTGGCCCTGGCCTGGCTCCTGCGCCACCCGTCCGGCGTCATCCCGCTGGTCGGCTCCAACGACCCCGCCCACATCCGCGAGGCGGCGGGGGCGGCCCAGATCAAACTGTTACGCGAAGACTGGTACGCCCTCTGGGTCGCCGCGCGCGGCGTCCGTGTCCCTTAGATGTCGGGGAGACAGAGCGGCCCCGGCACACTGAGGGATGCCGGGGCCGTTTTGCCGTCTCGTCCCCCTGATGGTATAATCAGGCCATGCATCTGCTGATCCGCTGGTTGCTCAATGCCGTCGCGCTGTTCCTCACCGTCAAGGCGGGGCAGGCGCTGCACCTGGACAAGTTCTGGGTCGCGCCGGGGCTGGCGGGGGCGGAGGGGCTGCTGCTGACGGCGCTGGCGTTGGGCGTCGTCAACGCCGTCCTCCGTCCAATAGTTCGGGCGCTGACGCTGCCGCTGACCTGCCTGACCTTCGGCCTGTTCGCGCTGGTCGTAAACGCTGCCATGTTCTGGCTGGCCTCGCAGGTCGTGCCGTCCAAGTTCCACGTCGCCGGGTGGGAGGCGCCGCTGTTCGGCGCGGTCGTCATGGGTCTGGCCTCCGGCCTGGTCAATATGCTGGTCGTCCCCGACCGGGAGAAAAGGCGCTCCTGATGCAGTTGGTGATCATTACCGGCCTGTCGGGGGCGGGCAAGGCGACGGCGGCGAAGGTCTTTGAGGACTTGGCCTACACCGTCACCGACAACCTGCTGCCGCCCCTGCTGCCGGAGCTGGTGGAGAAGTGCCTGGCGGCGGGCGAGCAGCCGCCGGGCAAGCGTCTGGCCGTGGTCGCCGATGCCCGCGCCGGGGCGTTCTTCGTCGGCCTGGAGCCGGCCCTGGAACTCGTGCGGGCGCGCGGCGTCCGCCCCACCGTGCTGTTCCTGGACGCCTCCGACCCCGTGCTGGTGCAGCGCTTCAAGGAGACGCGCCGCCGCCACCCGCTGTACGACGAACACGGCGGCATCCTGGGCAGCCTGCGCGCCGAGCGCGCCCTGCTGAACGGCATCCGGGAGCGGGCCGACCGGGTGATTGACACCTCGGACCTGTCCGTCGGGGCGTTGCGCGAGATGCTCACGGCGGATTTCGCGCCCGACCGGGACAAGAACCAGGGGCTGACAATCACCGTCGCCTCCTTCGGCTTCAAGTACGGGCTGCCCCTGGACGCGGACTTGGTGTTTGACGTGCGCTTCCTGGTCAATCCCCATTATGTGGATGACCTGCGGCCTTTGGATGGGCGCGACCCACGGGTGCAGGCGTATGTGTCGAGTGATGAGGCCCTGGTTCCCTACCTGGACCGGCTGTACGACCTGATGGCCTTCAGCGTCCCCCGCTACATCACGGAGGGCAAGGTGTATCTCAACGTCGCCGTCGGCTGCACCGGCGGTCGTCATCGGTCGGTGATGATCTCGGAAAAACTCGCCGAATTCCTGCGCGCCCAGGGCTACCGCGCGCTGGTCCAGCACCGGGACGTGACGCGATGAAACCCCTGCTGTCCTGGCTCAAGTGGCTGTACCCCGGAATGCGTGTCAAGCGCTGGATGCTGCTGACGGTCTTCGGCATCCTGCTCATGCTGGCCGGTCTGGTCGTGACCAACAACCTCCAGCTCATCGAGTGGGTGGACGACGCGCTGGACTATGTGTTCCGGCAGACGGGTTTTGGCTCGGCGGCGTTCGCGCTTGCGCTGGGCCTGGCCCTCGTCGCCCTGGGCTTCACTCTCGTTTTCGTCGCCATCGTGCAGCTCCAGCGGTCGGTGCTGGCAGCCATCGCGCCGGATGCCCAGCAGGACCTGGCGGACCGGATTTTTCAGCGGCGACACTTGGCACAGGGCCAGCGCATCGTCGTCCTGGGCGGCGGCACGGGCCTGTCCACCATGTTGCGCGGCCTGAAGGAACACACGTCCAACATCGCCGCCATCGTCACCGTCACCGACAACGGCGGCTCGTCGGGGCGGCTGACGCAGCAGATGGGCGTCCTGCCCCCCGGCGACCTGCGCAACTGCCTGGTCGCGCTCGCCGACGCCGAGCCGACCCTGGCCCGCCTGTTCCAGTTTCGGTTCGACGCCGAACACGAGGGCCTGGCCGGACACTCCTTCGGCAACCTGTTCATCGCGGCCATGACGGAAATCTACAAAGGCAACTACGAGCAGGCCATCGCCGCTACTTCTAAAGTCCTCGCCATCCGGGGCAAGGTCTACCCGTCCACGGTCCAGCAGGTCACGCTGCTGGGGGAGATGGGAGATGGAACGTTGGTGGAAGGGGAGACGCAGATCGCCGACCATGAACAGCCGATCAAGCGCATTTACTTGAGGCCCGAAAACGCCCAGCCGCTCCCGGAGGCCCTGGAGGCCATCCGTCTGGCCGACGCCATCATCCTCGGCCCCGGCAGCGTCTACACCAGCGTCATCCCGAACCTCTTGGTGGAGGGCATCGCCGAGGCCGTCGCCAAGAGCCGGGCGATGAAGATTTACGTCTGCAACGTGATGACCCAGCCGGGCGAAACCGACGGCTACTCCGCCGCCGACCATGTGCGTGTGCTGGCCGAACACGCCCCGTTGACCGAGGCGGGCCGCCGCCGCCTGATCCACCACGTTCTGGTCAACACCCAGCGCCCGTCGGACGAATTGTTGTCCCGTTACGCCAAGTACGGCCAGCAGTTCGTTGAGCCGGATTTAGAGGCCATCCGCGCCCTGGGCTACAGCCCGTCCCCCTGTGCCCTGATCTCACAGTCCGACGTCGTCCGCCACGACTCCACCCTGCTCGCCGACGCCATCATCCGCCTGATGATGTAGATACGTCAGACCCGGCTGCTCCGCAAATTCCACCAGTTCATACAGATCGGACAGCGCCAGCGACACCCCAAGCGCGGGCAAAGTCAGCGACGCCTCCCGGCCCTCCACCGCCTCAAAGTGCCAGCCCTGTTCCTCCCGCGTATACAGCTCCACGCGCGGCTGATGGGCCGACAGCAGCAGGAAGTAGCGCAGGCTGGGGATCGTCTGGTAGCTCTCCCACTTGCCGCCACGATCAAACGTCTGCGTGGAAGGCGACAGAACCTCGGCGAGCAAGACGGGGTTGAGGATGGTATCGCGCCGCCGGCGATAATATAGTAGCGGGCCGCAGACAGCGCTCACATCCGGGTAAGTGTTGACGTTATCCGCCGTGTGGACCTTCAGGTCCGAGGTGAACACGCGGCACGTCCGATTGCCCCCGGCGCGGAGCGCGGCGGTCAATGAGGAAATCAGGTTGGCGGCGACGCCGCTGTGGTCGGGCGTCCCGCCGCTCATGGCGCGTATCTCGCCCCGCACATACTCCCAGCGGCCTAATGCCTGTTCCTCGAAGGCGAAGTATTCGTCCTCGGTGTAGCGGTCCTTGTCCGGCAGGAAGGCTTCGATGTAACGTTGCGGCAGAGCCATTGATGTCACCTGTTGGCGGCGCGAAGATTTTGTGTGAACAAGGGTCTGAAGCCCCTCGCTATCCGGCCTCCGGCCCAGTGTCCGCCTGCGCGGACAAAGAGAAGAGGCACGTTCCGTGTCCGCGCAGGCGGACACTGGGCGTCTGCGCCGAAGAGCGGCGAGTTCACTCGCTGGGTTGCTGACGGATTCAAAGGCAGTCTCCGAAGAATTGGCCCTCCCGTCTCGTTACTTTCTGTCGCTCGTCAAAGCTGAAGTAGATGTCTGTGGTTTCGTTGCTGCACACGCCGAACTGACTTTGATCGTCAACGAGGACCAACAGCTTAGTTCCCTCAGAGGCAATCTGAAAGTGATTGGCTTTGGCCCACAAGACAACCTGTGATTTGCGTGTTCCAAGAGGAACTTCTTTGTAAGCCTTCGCCAGCATCACGGGTACGGAATGACTGTAAACGTAGTTGTCGTTCATCACCGCCGCTGACACAAGGGCGACGATGGCTGTGAGGGTCAGAGATATAAGAACCGTTACGATCCACCGGCGCGCTCTCATTTGAATCTCGTCCCCTAATCATAGCGGCTCGAAGCGGGCTTTGGTGCCGGCGGCGATGGCCCGGAGCCACTCGCCGCCGGGCGTGACCATGGGCAGCCACCAGGCGGTGGGGCGGAGGTTGGTGTGTTCCAGGCCCTCCACGGTCAGGAAGGCGTCGCGGATCAGGCGGAGGCGGGCCATCTCGGCGTCGCGCTTGATGCGCTCGCACTGCGCCCGCGCGGCGAGGGCCTCCGGGCTGCGCTCCAAGAGACGCCGCTGGCGGCGGAACTCGGCGATCAGGCGTCGCGTGGCGGCGATGACCTCCTGGGCTTCACGCAGGGGCGTGTCGAAAGCACCGGCGCGGACGGTGTGCTGCTGTGCCAGGTCGCGCTCGAGCCGCGCCGTGTCCTGCCCGGCTGAGAGGGCTTCCTGAAGGCGGGCGCGCAGGGG
Organism: Capsulimonadaceae bacterium; assembly: GCA_965277485.1. Classification (GTDB taxonomy): domain Bacteria; phylum Armatimonadota; class Armatimonadia; order Armatimonadales; family Capsulimonadaceae; genus JAFAZD01. The sequence continues at coordinate 200,212 of CBDICZ010000013.1, forward strand.
CTGGACGTTCCGCCGCCAGTCGTCGCCCTTGCGCGCCTCCAGGGCCTGCCGGTCCTGCCGCCAGGCGGCCAGCTCGCGGCGGTGTTCGGCGACGCGGTCTCCCAGGACGGCGCTCTGAGCGGAAATCTCGCGGAGGGTCTTCTGGGCCGCCTCGTACTCGGTCAGCAGGTCGCACCAGCACCCTGCACCCTGCATGTCCAGGAACGTCAAAAGGTCCCGCAGGCGGCGCGGCGCGCGGGCCTCGCGCTGACGGACGCGCTGCCCTTCCACGACTCCGCGCCATCGGGCCGCCAGTTCGGTGGCCGGGATGTCTTGACGGCCGAACGCCTGGGCGAGATGCGGCGGCAGGCGCAGCGTGGCCGTGGAGGGGGCGCTCGCCAGGGCATCCCACGTCGGGTATTGGAGGCGCACGATCGGGTGCAGGGTCAGCGGGATGCCCGCCGCGCGCAAGGCGTCGTTGAACGTGCGCGTCAGGGGCGTGTACCCGGACGCCGTCTCGTGGAAGACGACTAAAAATTCCGCGCCGAGCATGCTCACCAGGGTCACGGCCTTGCCGACCAGGTCACAGTCCGGCCCGTAGGCGGCCTCCACGGCCTCGGCGAGTTGGGCCAGAGTCGTGATCGCCGGGCCGGGAATCACCGTCGGTTCCGGCGTCGTCTCGACGATCAGGCCGCGCCCGGTGAGACGGATCGTGCCGCGCCCGACGCCGGGGATGACCAGATCAAAAGGGATCGCGCCCTCGCCGAACTCGTCCAGCGTGTAGATGCCCGACCCGGAGCCGCCGACGGCATGATCGTAGGCGCGGCGCGCGGCGGGTCGTGTGCGCGGGTCCAGGAAGGCGTTTAGGAGGCCGAAGCGGGGGCGAGAAGCCGTCTCACGGTTGAAGCGGAAGAGTTCGGTGGAGGAGGTCACGGAGAAATCAGCGGGCGGGGAGCCAAGGAGGAGTTCGTAAAGGCGCGGCAGCAGCGTCTGGTACAGGTCGGACAGGCGACAGTCATCGCTGCACGTTTCCAAAAAGTCCGTCACCCAGCCCCGGACCACACTTGCCGTCCGCTCGCCCGCCGCCCGCGTCTCCGGGTCGGCCAGACAGGCCAGGCTCTGGGCGAAGCCCCAGTCCAGTTGATCCAGCAGCGCCGGGCCGATCTGCTGCATGGGCACGTCGTGCGCGACGACGTTATGCGTCTCCGTGGAGACGATGCCGCGCCAGCCCCAGGCCGTCGTCTCGTCGGCGAAGAAGTCGTTCTTGCCGCCGGTGTGACTCTGGGCGAGCCAGTCGAACGGGACGCCGTGGTGGAGGAACATCTGCCGGGTCGGGACGCTCTCGCTGCCGAACAGGGACGACAGCTCGCCCGCCGCGCTCCACAGGTCGCGCGTCCGCCCGTCGTCGTGCGGCAGCAGGGCGTAGGCCTGATCGTCGCCGAGGTGGGCCGTGGTCTTGGCGAAATAGTCGGTGTCATGCACCCCGGCGACCAGCGCGGCCCCCGGCAGGTGCGCGTCCAGCAGCAGACGCCAGACGGCCTTGGTCGGCTCGTCCCACAGCGCCGTCTGCCCCAGCGCCAGAAAGGGCACGCCGGGGTGCTGCGCGCGCACCGTCTCCAGCAGGGCCGGGACGGACGGATCGGTTGACGAAAGCGGCATCAAAAAACTCCTGACACTCAGCGACGGGAAAAGTATACCCGAATCACAACGCCCCGAAGGAGAAACCGGTTCCGCCGCCGAATGGACCGGGCGGGAACAGTTCCGTGGCCGCCCCCAAGAGCCGGGGGTATGAAACCCCCGTCTGATGCTATCCCGTCCTGCGGACGAAGAGCGTCTCGCGGACGGAAGAGCCGCCGGAGCCTCTCGTGTCATGCCCCGCCGCGTCCGCAGGACGCTTGAACAGTAGACGGGGGTTTCATACCCCCGGACTGATGCGCCCCGTCTGGGCTGCGCCAATCAAGGAGTATTTCTCACCCATGGCCGATATTCTGCCCTTCCGGGGCGTCCACTATGACCCTGCCGCCGTGGGCGGGGACCTGAGCGCCGTGGTCGCGCCGCCCTACGATGTCATCTCGCCCGCCGAGCAAGACGCCCTGTACGCGCGCAGCCCGCACAACGTCATCCGGCTGATTCTTGGCCGCGAAGACGACAAGTACGCCCGCGCCGCCGCGCTGTTCCGCGAGTGGCAGGCCGAGGGAGTTCTGGTGGCAGACGACGTGCCCGCCGTGTATGTCTATCGGCAGACGTTCGCCGACCCCATGACGGGCGAGGAGGCCCCGGAGCGCGTCGGCCTGGTCTGCCTGCTGAAACTGCAGGACTACGCCAGCGGCGGCGTCCTGCCGCACGAGAACACGCTGACGGCGGCCAAGGCAGACCGGCTGGAACTGCTGCGCGCGACTCACGCCCAGTTTGAGTCCATCTACGGTCTCTACAGCGACCCCGACCGCGCCGTGGAAAGCTTTCTCAGCGAGTACGACGACCGCGCGCCGGTCCTGGAGCGCGTAGAGGGTCAGATCGGGTCCAGCCATTTCGTGGAGCGCCTCGCCGACCCGCAGGCGGCGTCCATCCTGGGTGAGCTGCTGCGGGACAAGCCGATCTTCATCGCCGACGGCCACCACCGCTACGAGACCTCGCTCAACTACCGCCGTGAGTGGCGCGCGGCCCATCCCGAAGTCTCGGAAGACACGCCCGTGGCCGCCGACTACATTCTCATCACGCTGACGGCCTTTGAAGACGAGGGCCTGCTGGTCCTGCCCACGCACCGGCTCGTGCGAAATGTTGACCCGGCCAAGATCGCCGCCCTGCCGCAGTCGTTGGCCCCGGAGTTCAGCGTCGCCGAAGTCGCCTCAGAGACGCTGGAGTCGGCTATTGAAGACGCGGCGAAAGCAGGACACACGGCCATCGGCGTCCAGACGCCCCAGGCGTCTTACCTGGCGACGCTGACCGTGGCCGACGCAGACATCCCGGCGCTCGTTCCCGGCCCGCAGTCCCACGCCGCCAAGCGCCTGCCGGTGACCCTCCTGCAAAGCCTCATTTTGCAGCAACGTTTGGGCGTGGACGCCGCCGCGCTCGCCGCCGGTGGTCACGTCGCCTACACCCGCGACGCCGCCGAGGCCGCCCGGCAAGTGCAGGCCGGCGAGGCGCAGGCCGCGTTCGTCCTGGGCCGCCCGAACGCCGAGGAGGTCCGGGCGGTTTCGCTGGCCCGCGACACGATGCCGCAGAAGTCCACCTTCTTCTTCCCCAAGCTGCTGTCCGGCCTGCTCCTGCGCGACATGGCACTGGAAGGGTGAGGATCGCTCTCATGCCCCTGACGCCGAAGACGGCCCGCGTCGCCGTCGTCCTGCCCGTCCTGGGCGTCGCCACGCTCGCCCTCACCGGCTGCTCCGGCGGCGGCGGCTCTGCCGCGTCAACCCAGACTGCGCCGCCTGCCGCCGCCTATGCGTTCACCAGTCTCGACGATCCCCAGGCGGGGGCGACGGGCGGCACCTTTGCCCACGGCGTCAACACCTCCGGGCAGATCGTTGGCTATTACGGCGACAGCGCCGGAACCCACGGCTACCTCTACAGCGGCGGCACATTCACCACGCTCGATGCCCCGCAGGCGCGGGCCGGGGGGACTTTGGCTTACGGAATCAATGCCTCCGGTCAGGTCGCGGGCTACTCCCAGGACAGCGGCGGCGTCTATCACGGCTTCGTCTATAGTGGAGGCACGTCCGGGACCTACACCACGCTCAACGACCCGCAGGCCCCGACGAGCGGCTCCTTTGCCTACACCTCCGCCCATGCAATCAACGCCTCCGGCCAGGTCGTCGGCGTCTACCTTGACGCCGGTGGGAACGTCCACGGCTACCTCTACAGCGGCGGCGTGTCGGGGACGTACACCGCGCTCGACGACCCTGAAGCCTCGGCGGCCCAGGGCGGCACGGAGGCCTACGGCATCAACGACGCCGGGCAGGTCGTCGGCACCTACGTTGACAGCGGCGGCCACAGACACGGGTTCGTCTACAGCGGCGGCACGTCCGGGACTTACAACAACCTTGATGATCCACAGGCGGCGAACGGGGCCTTCGCCTTTGGGATCAACGCTTCCGGCCAGGTCGTCGGTGTTTACAACGATAGTAGTGGGGTTGAACGCAGCTTCGTCTACAGCGGCGGCGCGAGTGGGACCTACGCCCTGCTCAAAGGCCCGGCGGGGGCGACGAACACCAGTGCCAATGGCATCAACGACGCCGGAGTCATCGTCGGCGACGACTCCGACAGCGCCGGACACACACATGGCTTCCTTGCCACGCCTCCAGTGGTGTCCGGGCTGGCCCGCTCCCGCCAGCCCTCTGGTCGCAGTGACGGCGGGGTATAATCATTCTGTGCCGTCTCCGCCGGAGGCGGAAGAAGGGGAGGGAACGATGTCAACGACGCAGCCGACCAAGACTTACCGTGTCACCTGGGATGAACTCATGCGCCGCCGCGACGAGATCGCGCCCGACGCCATGCTGGAGGTCCGCGTCTACCCGCCGGAGGTGAGACGCACGGCCAAAAATGATGCGGCTATCGCCCTGTTGGAATCCTGGATCGCCGCCGCACCCACAGACCCCGAAGAGATTCGTCAAGCCGATGCCGAGGCGCAGGAATTGATGGACAGTTTGAACCGGAACCGGATTGAAACCGGTGAGAGGCCTATCTTCCCGTGACGCGCCACATCCTGCTCGACTCATTTCCACTGGGGCTGATCTCAACGCCTGCGCTCGGCGCGGCGGCTCTCCCTGTCGCCGCCTGGGTAGCGGCCTGCCGTGCCGCCGGACATGAGATTTACATTCCCGAAGTCATTGACTACGAGCTGAGACGGGAGCTGCTGCGGGCGCGTAAAGTCAACAGTGTCCGTAAGCTGGACAGCCTCAAGGCCACACTGAACTTCCTGCCGATCACCTCCGCCGCTATGCTCCTGGCCGCCGACCTCTGGGCGCAGTCCCGTCAGCGCGGGGCGCCGACCGGAGACCCCAAGAAGTTGGACATCGACGTCATTCTGGCCGCCCAGGCCCTGACCCACGCCCGAACACTGGGCATTCCCAGCGGTGATTTGGTTGTGGCGACAAGCAACGTCGGCCACCTCGCGCAGTTCGTCCCCGCCGAACTTTGGACTAATATCCCCCCCTGACGTTCCCGCCGTCGGCACAAAAACGCCCCCGTTTGTGATAAACTAACGGTTCCTTGCGTATCAAGACACAGATGAAGCAGATTTCGCGCCTCGCGGCGGCCTGTTTGGGATTGGTCGGCTTGCTGACGATGTTGGGGATGCCGTCGCAGAGCAGGCCCTCGCCGTCGCGCCCTCAAACGCCGACCGCCGATCCGCTGACGCAGGACTTGGGCTTGCAGGGGCAGAGTTCCGTCTTCAGCCAGACCGACCCAAAGCATCCCGGCTGGCTGCTGTGGAAGCTCGTGATGAAGCAGTTCGTGGGTAATCTTGCCGCGAGCAGCAACACCGTGTCCGGGCGCGGCGTCACGGCCATTCTGTTTAGTAACGGCAAGCGCGACGGGGTGATGACCGCTCCGGAGGCCACCGGATACTTTGGGAGCGAGACCATCGTTGCCTCCGGCGGCGTCGTCTACACGTCCGTGTCCCATCCGGGCAGTTTCTTGAGCGCCCGCACCGTCACCTGGAACGCCCGCACCAAGACCGGATTGGCGCGTGGCGATGTCCACTTCCGCAACAACACCGGCGCGAGGGGTGAGACGCCGTACCTGTACTTCAACTCCGGGCTGAAGACGCTGTCCAGCGCCCCACTGTCGGGAGGCCGCTGAACCATGTTGATTCGAAAATTCCTACTATTTTGTCTGCCACTGTGTCTCGCGGGCCTGATGACGGCACGGGCGCAGACGCCGCCTGTCACACAGTTCACGGTGGGGAACACGGTGTTCACGGCACCCGCGTTTCACATCAACCTGGGCACGTCGGACGCGCTGTTCTCCGGCGGCGTGACCGTCAAGTCGCCTGACTATGACATGAAGGCCGAGACGGTGACGGTCACGGGGGCGCCGGGCGCGGCGGGGGGGCAGCCGACGCTCTCTCAGGTCGTGGCCGTGGGCGACCCGGCGCGGGGCCTGCGCGTCGTCGGCGGGTTCCGCCAGGCCGGGACGGACCGCTCCTACCGAATCGTCGCGGATCGTGCCGTCTATGTACCTGACCCCAGCAGGCCCGGCGGGGGGACGCTGGACCTGACCGGCCACCCCGTCCTGACCGTCCTCATGCCGAGCGCCCTGGCCGCGCCCGCGCCGATCATTGCGGATCATTTAATTGTCCGGCTGGGCCGGGGGCCGGACTACCCGCAGCTCGACGGCACCGGCGGCCAGGCCACGTTCGTCCCCCTGCACCAGTGATGCCATGCCGACCCTGAGCGCACACAACCTGCGGAAGAGCTACAAGGGCCGCGCGGTCGTCAACGACGTCTCCGTCCACGTCGCCTCCGGCGAGATCGTTGGCCTGCTCGGCACCAATGGCGCGGGAAAGACCACGTCGTTCTACATGATCGTCGGCCTGGTCAAGCCCGACGGGGGCCGCGTCACGCTGGGCGACGCCGAGATCACGCGCCTGCCGATGTACCAGCGTGCCCGGCACGGCATCGGCTATCTGGCTCAGGAGCCGAGCGCCTTCCGCAAGCTCACCGCCGCCGAAAACATCATGCTGGTGCTGGAGATGCAGCCCCATCTGACGCGCGCCCAGCGCAAGGAACGGCGCGACCACCTGCTGGAGACGCTCGGCCTGACGCCCCGCCGGGACGCCCTGGCCCAGACCCTCTCCGGCGGCGAGCGGCGGCGCGTGGAGATCGCCCGTGTGCTGGCCACCGGCCCGCAGTTCATCCTGCTGGACGAGCCGTTCACCGGCATTGACCCCATTCACCGCGAGGAATTGCAGGCCGTCATCGCGGGCCTGAAAGACCAGGGAATCGGCGTCCTGATCACCGACCACAGTGAGCTGGCGACTTTGCAGATCACCGACCGCGCCTACATCATCTCCGAGGGCAAGATCATGACCGAGGGGACTTCGGTGGAACTCGCCAACGACCCCGTGGCCCAGAAGTTCTACTTGGGCGAGAGTTCGTCCTACTTGATTCGCACCGACGCCGAGCGCCGGGCTGGGCTGGCCGGTTACGTCTGCGCCGAGTGCGGCGAGTTGTACTCGGCGGCGGAGGCCGCCGAGGCCGGGTTCGTCCACGACGAGGACGGCGGCCGCCTGATCGCCGTCCGGCGGGGGAAGTGACCGTGGGACGCCTGCTGCCGGTGCGCCTGCTGGACTGGCTGGTCCTGAAGGACCTGGTCCCGTTCTTCCTGACGGGCATCGCCCTGTTCAGCGGCCTGTGGTTCGCCGCCGACCCCTTGCTCAAGGCGGGCCAGTATCTGTCCGAGGGGACGCCCTGGCCGCTGGTCGTCCGGGTGGTCGGGGTGTACCTGCCGACGATCCTGGGCATCACCCTGCCGATGGCGATGCTGCTGGCCGTGCTGCAGGGCTTCGGGCGGCTGTCCGGGGACAGCGAGGCGGTCGCGCTGTCCGCCGCCGGGGTGCCGTTCGCGCGCGTCGTCGCCCCCGCCCTGTGGATGGGCCTGGCGGCGAGCCTGCTGGGCTACGGCATCAACAACCATGTCGCGCCCGCCGCCGCCAACTCCAAGGCCCATCTGGAGGAACAGATCAGCCGCTACGCCCACGTCGCCTCGTCCGAGTTGATCCACGAGCCTCTTTACTTTGACAGCGCCCAGAACGGCGTCCTGCAATACTTCGTGCAGATTCAGGGCGGGGTGGACCCCCACGCCGGGACCATGCGCGATGTCACCGTGGTCTTCTACGACCCGCAGGGTCGCCCGGCGGGACTCGTCCACGCGGCGCGGGCGAAGTTCCTGGGGGCGACGCCGGACGACCTCAAGCACTGGCAGTTGGACGGCGTCGTCGGCGCGTACATTAACGCCGACCAGCAGAGCGCCGTGTATCTGCAGACGGGTTCGGGGCAGACAGTCCCGGCGGCGTCGCTACTTGGTCCGCGCCTTCAGGACGCGCTGAACGAGACGCCCGCCCAGATGGCCCTGCTGGGGCGCGACCCGCAGACGCTGGACTTTGCCCAGACGCAACAGAGGATCACCCTGCTGATCGCGTCGGGCCGGAGCCGCGCGGAGGTGCGGGCGGCGCAGTCGGATTACTGGTCCCGCGTGGCCCTGCCGTTCTCGGCGCTGGTCTTCACGCTGATCGGCGCGCCGCTCGGCCTGCGCTCGCAGCGGTCGGCCAAGATGACCGGCTGGTTCCTCGCCATCCTGATTATTTTTGGGTACTATGTGCTGACCACGACGATGGGCTTCGCGGCGCGCGGCGGCGTCCTGCCGCCTGCCCTGGCTGCCTTCGGCCCGCACCTGGTCGGCCTGCTGGTCGGCGTCGGCCTGGTCCGGCGGGCTTCGCGGTGAGGGCCGCGTTCAGTCATGTTCCTCTTTGTCGTCGTCCTGCTCATCGCCGGGGGCGTCATCGCGTATGTCGGTGACCGCCTGGGGACCTATATCGGCAAGAAGCGGCTTTCCGCCTGGGGGCTGCGGCCCCGCCACACCGCCCTGCTGTACACGGTCCTGTCCGGGGGCCTGATCGCTGTCCTCACCCTGTTCACCCTGATCGGCTACGACAGGGCCGTCCAGCGCGCCCTGCTCTACGGCCCGCAGATTCTGCGGGAGAACGCGCACCTGGAGGCGCAGGACCGTGTCCAGAGCCGCCTGATCCGCGTCCGCGCCGCCGAGGCCGCCGCCGCCGCCGTCCGCGCCCAGGACGCGCTCCGGCAGGCCGCCGAGGCCGAGCGCCGTCAGCGGCTGGTCCTGGGCCGCCTGAACGTCGCGCAGGAGGCCCTGCAGCAGAGCCGGGGCGACCTGGCCCGGCGGCAGGCCGAGCTGCAGGCCGCCCGCCGTCAGTTCGCCGTCGTCAGCGCCGGACTGGGCGCGACTCGGGCCACGCTGCGCCAGGCGCGCGCGCGGCTGCAAACGGCCCAGGAGGCCGTTCAGGACGCCCGCGACAACGTCAAGGTCGCCGAGGCGCAGTACGGCCACGCCCTGGGGACTGTCGCCGACCTCGCGCGCCAGGGCGACGTCCTGACCGCCCGCAACGCCGCGCTGACCCGGCAGAACGCCGCACTGGCGGCCAGGAACCGGCAGCTCCTCACCCAGACCAGCTTTCTGCAGGGCGCGCACCTGCTCTTCCACAAGGGGCAGGAGGTGGGCCGCCGCGTCATCCCGGTCGGGCTGCCCGCCGCCGAGGTCCGCCGCCGACTCACGTCCTTCCTGGACGACCTGAGCGGGATCGCCCTGAGCGGCGGCGCGACGGATGGCGGCAACGGGCGGGCCGTCCGCGTGATCGCCCAGAGGGCGTCGGGCCCCCCCGTGTCCGAGGGGGACGCGCTGGACGCGCTCGCCCAGAGCATCGCCGGGGAGGACGGGACGGCGCGCGGCGTCGTGGTCATCGCCGTCGCGGGCTACAACGCCTTCGGCGGGGAGCAGACGCCCCTGCTGCTCCAGCCTTACGACGACGTGCTGGTGTACCCGAAGGGCGCATTCATCGCCCAGACCACCATTGACGGGTCTCTGCCGGAGGACAGAATACTGGACGCCTTGCAGGCGTTCCTGATGGACCAGGTCCAGCCGGACGCGCGCCGCCGGGGCGTGATTCCGCGCCCGGACCCGCGCACGGGCGAGCCGACGGTGGGCGAGCCGACTGACAGCGACCGGACCCTGGCGCTGGTCAAGCAGATTCAGCGCCTCGGCCCCGGCGCGCTGGTCGTCGCCCGCGCCGCCGCCGACACGGACAGCAGCGGCCCCCTGCGCGTGGACCTGTCGGCGTCCCCGTCCCCCGCGACTCCGGCCCCGGCCACCACGTCCGGTCTGGACGCGCCGTGACGGAGCCGACTGGCGACGAGACGCTGCTGGCGGTGGACCCCGGACGGGCCAAGTGCGGCCTCGCCGTCGCCGCCGGGCCGGACCCGGTGCGCGTCCTGGCCCTGGCCGTCGTGGAGTCCCAGCGCCTGACCCTGGAGGTCGCCGCCCTGCGGCGGCGCTTCCCGGAGATCGCGCGCCTGATCATCGGCGACGGCACGGGCGGGGCCGTCCTGCGCCGGGCGCTCGCCGAGACCTTCCCCGATCTGCCCCTGGAGCCCGTGCCCGAACACGGCACGTCCGCCCTCGCCCGCGTCCGCTTTCTGGCCGAGAATCCCGCCCCCGGATGGCGTCGAATCCTGCCGCCGGGCCTGCGCGCGCCGGAGCGCCCCTACGATGACTACGTCGCCCTGCTGCTCCTCGAGGCCCACTTTTCCAAAAAAAAATGAAAAATTCGTGAAAAATACCGAAACAAACCCTCCCCGGCACTGTCTGACCGGGTGTGAGCAGTGGGTATAACGCTGCTGCCAGGCAAGAGTTTTCTTGCGCGACCGGCCCGTGCCGGGAGCGCCGGGAGACATCGCCCTTCCGAGTCGAGACTGTTTTTCAGCCCGACGCACGGACGCAGCCCGCGAGCGAGGATGCCGCGAGCGGACGAGGGGGAGAATGCCGGGGACCGGTTCGACCGTCAAGGCAACACGGCCACTTGATGGGAACGCCCAGACCCAGCGGACTCGCCTTCTCCGCCCCACGCACCGGACTCACGCGCTGTCGCCCCCGAACGGCGGACGACGGACCCGGCTTTGGATGGCACAGACCACCAAGGAGAAATGACCATTGGAAATCAAGAAGTCTCTGGCTGTCTTGGCGGGGGCCGGCGCGATGCTGGCCTTCACGCCGACCGCCTCCCACGCGCAGGCCACCCCGGCCGGCGCCGCGAGCGGCCCGTTCGCCGACGTCCCCACGGACCACTGGGCCTATGACGCCGTCAACACCTTGCAGAAGGACGGCATTGTCATCGGCTACCCGGACGGCACTTACGGCGGCCGCCGGGCGATGACTCGCTACGAGTTCGCCACCGCCATCGCGCGCCTGCTGCCGATGCTCGGCTCGAACAACTACGCGACCACGGACCAGCTCGGCCAGCTCCGCACGGACCTGACCAACCGGCTCACCACCGACGAGGCCGCCCTGGACGCCCTGACCCGACTCGTCAACGAGTTCGGCCCGGAGCTGCAGGCTCTCGGCCAGGACGTCGCCGCCATTCAGGTCCGCCTGGCGAACCTTGAGGGCCGCGTCGCCGCCGTCGAGGCCGAGCAGCAGCGCTTCCGCATCACCGGCGAAGTCAACTTCGCCGCCGTAGCCGACACCTCCACCCACCGCGAGGGAGACCACAGCTACACCGGATTCCTGGACAAGAACGGCGTCCTCCAGCCCGTGCTGAACGGCACGTCGGGCACCAATCCCCGCGCCGCCAACAACGACTTCTTCAATGCCACGGACGTCTACAACGACATCCTGCTGCACCTGACCGGGAAAGTCAGCAACACGGCGACCGTCCATGTGGACGCGGACTTCCAGAACTTCCAGTCGAACATCGGCAACACGGCCCGCACCGGCAGCCCCACGCAGGGTCTGTTCGGCCAGGCGACGCCGGGCCAGGCGACCCCGACGGGCGCGCTGACCAGCGGCCAGTACAGCACCTACGTCTACAAGGCGTACCTGGAGACGCCGATCTCCCTGGGACCGCTCGCCGGGGCTTCCCTGCAGATCGGTCGCGTCGGAACCCAGTTCACCAAGTGGACGCTGATGCAGCAGGACGCCGACATCTACACCAATCTGCCGGAGACGGACAGCGGTGACTTGATCGCCGATGGCGGCAAGATCGAGGCCAAGCTCGGGTCGGTCGGCATCAACGCCTTCGCCGGCAAGTACAACACGACGCCGTACTCGCAGGCGTATGTCGGCACGGCCACCAACCCGGCGGTCACCAACGTCACCGGGCAGAACGGCTTCGGCGGCGGCCTCGGCGGCGCGACCAACGGGCCGGGCACCGGCACGGGCCTCGTGGCGCAGCGGGGCGCTCACCCGGCGGGGACCTTCACCTCCCTGGGCACGTCCATCAACAACGCCGCCCCGATCAATCAGGGCGCGGGCGTCCGCCTGACCCTGGGCGATCCGAGTTCGCTGGTGCTGGGCGCGACCGTGGAGCAGTTCTCGGTCGGCAACAACTTCAGCGGCATCAACGGGAGCTTCACGGACCCGAACAACGGCCGCGCCTGGGACCGCGAGTCGGTCTACGGCCTGGACCTGAACGGCGGCCTGCCGTTCGCCCTGCCCTTCCTGAAGAAGGGCGCCGTCACCGTGAATGCCGCCTATACGGTCTCCGCGCAGGGGGCGGGCAGCCGCTTCAACAACGTCGGCAACGGCTACCGCTACTCTCAGCAGCAGTACCTGGCCGGCTTCAACCTCGGCCGGATCGCCTTCCAGGGCGGCTACCAGTACGTCGGCCCTGAGTTCTCCGCCCCCGGCTACTGGGGCAAGCTCGGCGCCTGGACCAACCCGACCAACGTGGAGGGTGCGGTCTACAACCTGAAGATTCCCATCGCTCGCCGCCTGGCGATTGATGCGGACTACGAGCAGTACCGGGCCGCCTACGGCGACATCACCTCGCCGCTGCAGCACAACGACCACGTCAACCGCTACCAGGCCGGTGTTTCCTACGGCCTGAGCAGCGCCTACGCGGTGGACCTGGGCTACGAGAACGTTCAGTACGATCTGCGCAACCAGAACGGCACCCTCAACAATGCGGGCAAGCCGACCGAGAGCTACCTGACGCTTGGCCTCGGCCACTCGTTCAACCAGAACGCCTCGTTCAAGCTGCTGTACCAGATCGTCAACTACAACGACCGTGGCACCGGCTTCGGCTCCCCGGCCCCCGGCACGAGTGACCGGAACTACTCCGGCAACGTGGCGGTCGGTCAGTTCTCGCTGAAGTTCTGACCCGCTTCCCCGGAAACGGCAAATCCCCCGCGCCCAATGGCGCGGGGGATTTTTTTGTTTGGGCCGTCGGGACTGCCCACCACCGGACGTGTCCCCGGCGTTGAAACGCCGGGCTATTCTTGAGGCACGGAAAGTCCCTGCGGGACTGAGGAGGCAGGGCGCGGAAGAGGGAGGGGCGCAGGCAGGGCGCAGGGGCGCAGCGTGCTGCGCCCGTACATATTTACAGCACCTTGGTCACGTCGAGAAGGCCCGGCCGGGCGGCGTTGGCGGCGCGGATGGCGTCGGCGGAACCCAGGGCGACGACCTGGCCGTGGTCGCGCACCTCGTCCAGCACGTCCGCGAAGGCGCGGAAGTCGGCGGCGTCCGTGGACAGAATCTCGTCGCGGCGCTGCTGGCGGGTGGAGTCCGTCTCGCCGATCAAATGGCGGGCCAGCGACGTGAAGCCCTTAGCGTCGGGCAGTTGATACCGGTCCAATGCGCCGATGGCGCCGACCACGCTGCGCGTCAGTTCCGTCTCGTCCAGCGCCTGCCCGCGCAGGAAGTCCCCCGTCCGGTCGTACACGTCCAGCGTGGACAGCAGGTTCGGGTCGCGGTAGGACAGGTAGCTGAAGTTGCCGGAGACCGGGTCGAACGAGCAGAAGCCGCCGTAGGCGCCGCCCTGCACACGCACCTGGTTCCAGAGCCAGCTCGTCGCCAGGTATTTGCTGATGACAGACATCGCGCCGTCCTCCGCGTGGCCGAGCGCGTACAGATTCGCCGCCTTGCCGACGTAGTTGACCTGCGCGGGGATGGTCAGGCCCTCATCGCGCGTCTCCGGCTGCCATGTCCACCGGGCCGCCTCGCCTGGACGTGAGGGCAGGGAGGCGATGAACTCCGCGACCTGGGGCTGCACCGACTTCCAGTTCGCGGCGTCCAGGGTGACGTTGCCCAGCAGCGCGCCCCGGTGCAGGACGGCCTCGCGGATGGTCTCCAGGGCCGACAGGACGCCGGGCCAGTCCGAATCAACACGTCCCACCAGGTCGCGCAGGAAGAACAGATAAGAAACCCCGCCGGTCTGTTCGCTGACCCAGCCCGCCTCGGTGAAGCGCGCGGCCAGGCGCTGGGCGACGAAGCCCGACCCGCCGGGGACGAGACCGGCTTCCAGTCGCGCCCGTTCCTCCAGGGCCAACTGCCGGAACCGCTCGCGGTTGTCCAGCCGCGCCGTCGTCACGATGTCATGCAAGAGGGCCAGCAAGTCCGGCGTCTGGGCCACGGTCGCCTTGCCGCGCAGGAACAGCCGCGCCGTCGCCTCGGGGCCGCCGCGCCGGGTGCTGACGAACGCCTGCGGGCCGATGCCGCCGGTCTTCTGCCCGATGCGCTGGCTCAGGCGCACGAAGTCCTCGGTCTCCGTGCCGAGCTGGAGCAGGGAGCGCCCGAAGAGGGGGACGTAGGGCAGCAGGTCCTGCGGCAGCCGGTGCAGATCAAAGCCGAGGTCTAAATACACGATTCCGCTGGTAAACAGATCGTGCGAAAGCACGTCCGCGCCGCCCAGGGTCTCCAGCGCCTGTGGGATCGTCTTGATCCGGGGGTCCAGATCGTCCCGGCGCAGCATCGGGATCGTCGCCAGGGCTTCCGGGGCGTCCGGCGTCTCCTGACGCTCCTTCAGTGCCTGCGCCTCGGCGGCGACTTTTTGCACGTCGGCATCGCCCATCGCGCCCAGGGCTTGGGCCAGCCGCAGCTCCTCGGCCTCCTGCTGCCGCGCGGCCATCTCCGCGTCCGGCTGGGTCGTCACCGTGACCCGGTGCGGGTTGTCCAGCAGCATCTCTTTGATGAGGTTCTCGAACAGCGGCTCGGTGAACGCCCGCGCCTTGATGCGGGTCAGGGGTGCGTCGAAGCGCAGCGGATCCAGCGGGTCGCCGCCGTGCAGCCAGGTGGTCAGCGCGCCGAGCATGAGGGCCAGCCCGCGCGGGAAGCCGCCGGTGTTCTGCTCGCGCAGCCGGAACTCCAGGGTGTTCAGGGACGCCTCCAGCGTGTCCCGGTCAATGCCGCCGTCGGCCAGCACGCGCAGCGTGTCCAGGATGAGCGCCTCCACTTTGGGGGCGTCCTCAATGGCGATGCCCTTCAGGCCGACCGACCAGACCATCTGCCGCAGGTCTTCCTCCAGGCCGCTGCCCGTCATCGCCTCGCCCAGCCCGGAGTCAATGAGCGCCTTGCGCAAGGGCGCGGCGGGTGTCCCGACCAGCGCGTGGCTGAGGATGGATAGGGCCAGCGACGTTTCCGTGTCGTTGTTCTCGGTCAGCATCCAGTTGACGGCCACCATCGCCTTCCGCGCGTCCTCGCCGTCCTCGGCCTCGTCGCTCGCAAAGAACGTCTGCACGGAGCGCGGCGCGTCGAAACGCGGCTGCAAGGGAATCTGTGAGGCGACATCGAGGCGTTCAAAGTCCCGCAGATACCCATCCAGAATCCGCAGGCGCTCCTCCACGGGGTCATCGCCGTAGAAGAAGAGCCTGGAGTTGGACGGGTGATAGTAGGCGTGGTGGAACGCCACTAACTGCTCGTGCGTCAGGTCGGGGATTTGGCGCGGGTCGCCGCCGGAGTCGACTCCGTAGGTGTTGTCCGGGAACAGGGACTGCTGCGAATGTTTCCCAAGAATGGCATCGGGCGAGGAGTACGCGCCCTTCATCTCGTTGAAGACGACGCCCTTGTAGATCAGCGGCCCATCGTCGCCCTCGCGCTCGTAGTGCCAGCCCTGCTGCTGGAACGTCTCCCGCGCCAGCCGGGGGTAGAACACCGTGTCCAAATATACGTCCACCAGGTTGTGAAAGTCCTGCAAGTTGGCGCTGGCGACGGGATAGCACGTCTTGTCGGGGTAGGTGAAAGCGTTCAGGAAGGTCTGCAAGGAACCCTTGAGCAGTTCTACAAAGGGGTCCTTGAGGGGGAACTTGCGCGAGCCGCAGAGGACGGCGTGTTCCAGGATGTGCGCCACGCCCGTGGAGTCGGCGGGCGGGGTGCGGAAGGCGACGCCGAAGCACTTGTTCTCGTCGTCATTGGTCAGCGACAGCAGCTCCGCGCCGGTCTTGACGTGCCGGTAGATCTGCGCGTGGGTCTTGAGTTCGGGGATGTCGGTCTCGCGGAGCAGCTCGAAGCCGTGCGTGGTGGTCATGGGTCCCTCGGAGGAATATCGGTGGTTGGCATTAGTATACCCGAAGCGGCACCGGCACCGATTTGGCGGCGTGTCGTGCCGTCATGGCAGGCATGAGCGGGAGGGGCGGGAGAGGTGAGCGCATCAAGAGCGGGCGAATGAATTCGCGCCTTGATTATTGCAAGGTCGGCCTGCGCCGACGCAGAGCCGCAGTCGCAACGTCCGCGAAGGCGGACAGTGTGTTAAAAAGCCGCGAATTCATTCGCCAGGCGACTCTCCTGCCTGGGCGGGGTTCCTCTTCTGGGGCTAGGGAAGCAGTTCGGCAACCACCACCTGCGATTCCAAGGCCGCCAGCGGCGAGACCGCGCCGTCGTAGGCGACTGTGAAGCGCTCGGCGTAGCCGTCCGGCGTCGGCTGCCGGAAGACCTCCAGTTGGCGTTCGCGGATGTTGACGATCCAGTATTCCGGGATGCCTGCCGCGCCGTAAAGCAGTGTCTTGATTGCGCGGTCCGTGTTGAGAGTCGCATCCGCCACCTCGACGGCTAGGCGCACATCGGAGGCGGGGGGAGTGCCGAGCGCGAGGTAATCCTGCATACGGCGCAGCATGACAGCGACATCCGGCTCCGGGCCGTTGTGCCTGCCGAGGATGACGGGGGCTGCCTGGCGAACGAAATCAAACCCAAAGATCGCCATCAGGACTCGGTATACTTGGGCGGCGACGTAAATATGCGGCTCATTGAATGACATCTTGTCAACGATCTCCCCGGCCAGCAATTCGTACCTGCCGTTCTCTTCCAGCAGCCCCATCTCCGTCATCCGACAGCACTCCTCCACGGTCCAAAGCTTGCGCGGCATCTCGGCGCTGTCGGGGAGGGGGATCGGTTCAGCGATGGGACGTTCCAGTGTCTTTGCCATGTGAAAACTCCTTTAGCGCAGGCCCCAACCGAGGGCGGTGCCGGTCTGGAAGACGGCGAAGGTGACGAGCCAGGCCAGGGCAGTCATGTAGCCGGTCATGAAGAGCGGCCAGGTCCAGCCGTTGGTCTCGCGCTTGACCACGGCCACGGTGGACAGGCACTGCATCGCCAGCACGTAGTAGATCATCACGCAGACCGCGCGCAGGGGCGACCAGAACGGGTCGGCGCGCAGTTTGTCCTTGAGCGTGGCGCTGACGGCCTCCGGGTCGCTGTGGCTGTCGGCGACGCTGTAGATGGTCCCCAGGGATGAGACGAACACCTCGCGGGCGACGAACGACGAGACCAGGCTGACGCCCACCCGCCAGTCGAAGCCCAGGGGTCGGATGACCGGCTCGATGCCGTGGCCCATCCGCCCGGCGAACGAGCGCGCCGCCTGCCGGGCGGGCAGCGTCCCCGCCGGGGCCTTCGGGTAGGTGGTCAGGAACCACAGCACGATGCTGACACTGAGAATCACCGTCCCGGCCCGGCGCAGGAAGAGATAGGCCCGCTCCAGCATGGTCATCAGCACCGTGCGCGCCGACGGCGCATGGTACGGGGGCATCTCCAGAAAGAAGATCGGCGGCGCGCCTTTCAATAGGGTCTTCTTGAACACCCAGGCCATGCCGAACGCGGCGGCGGTGCCCAGGACATACATCGCCAGCATGGTCAGGCCCGGCAGCGTGAAGACGCCGAGGACGTGCCGGTTCGGGATGAACGCCGCGATCATCAGCGTGTAGACCGGGATGCGCGCCGAGCAGGACATCAGCGGCGCGACCAGGATGGTCACCAGTCGGGACTTCCGATCATCAATGGTGCGCGTCGCCATGATGCCGGGGATGGCGCAGGCGAACGACGACAGCAGGGGGATGAACGACTTGCCATGGAGGCCCACCTTGGACATGATCTTGTCCATCAGGAACGCCGCGCGGGCCATGTACCCGGTGTCTTCCAGCAAGGCGATGAAGAAGAACAGGAGCAAAATCTGCGGCAGGAAGGTGACGGTCGTGCCGACGCCCGCGATGACGCCGTTGACCAGCAGGTCGCGCAGGTCGCCCGCCGGCAGGTGCGCCGTCAGGAGGGCTTGCAGCGCGCCGATGCCGCCGCCGATCCAGTTCATCGGCGTCTGCGCCCAGGTGAAGATGGTCTGGAAGACGAAGGCCATCACGCCCAGGAAGAGGACGTAGCCCCAGACGGGGTGCATCACGACGGCGTCGACTTTGTCTGTCAGTGTCTTCTGCGCGCGCCGGGGCTTGCGGACGACGGCCGCGACGATGCGCTTGACCCAGGCGTAGCGGGCCTCGATGACGGCGGCGGGGAAGTCAATGCCCGCGCCGGTCAGGGCGGCCTTGCCGGCTTGAAGGTGCTGCAGAACGGCGGCGGACCAGCGGCCCCGCTCCTCCGGGCGCGGGCCGTCCTGCATCAGCAGGCCGCTCGCCTCCATGCGGCTCTGGGCGCGCGGTGTTCCCTCCGCCTCCAGCAAGGCGGCCAATTCGGCCAGCGCCATTTCGGCGTCCGTGGGCAGCATCCACTCGTGGCGGGGCGGCGGCGGCGTCTGCGGCAGGGCGGCGAGGGCGGCGCGCAGGGCTTCCAGGCCCTCCCCCTTCGCGGCCACGACGACGCGCACGGGCACGCCCAGGGCCGCCTCCAGGGCGACCGTGTCCACTTGATGTCCTGACTGGGCCGCCACATCCGTCATGGTCAGGATGACGACCGTGGGCAGGCCGAGATCAAGCACCTGGGAGGTCAGATAGAGATTCCGTTCTAGGCTGGCGGCGTCCACGACGTGCAGGACGCCCTGCGGGCGGCGCTCACCGGGCCGGTGGCCGAGCAGCACGTCGCGGGAGATCGCCTCGTCGGGCGAGCGCGGGACCAGCGAGTAGAGGCCGGGAAGGTCGACCAGTGAAGCAGACCCGCCGCCCGGCAGTCGGAGCGTGCCCACTTTGCGCTCCACGGTGACGCCGGGGTAGTTGCCGACCTTCTGGCGCAGGCCCGTGAGGGCGTTGAAGACGGTGGTCTTGCCGCAGTTGGGGTTCCCGACCAGCGCGTACAGCGCGGTCGCTGCGGGCCGGGGCGGCGGGGTGGGGGACAGCGCGGGGGCGGGCATCGGGGGGCCTACTCGCTGTCCCAGTCGGGCGGGCAGCGGCGCACCCGCACGGCCTCGGCCTCGCGCTGCCGCAGGGACAGCTGGTAGCCGCGCACACGCACGGTCAGGGGGTCGCCGAGCGGCGCGCGGCGGACGAACTCGATGGCCGTGCCGGGCGTGAAGCCGAGTTCCAGCAGGTGCTGCCGCGCCGCGCAGCACGCGCACAGGGACAGGATGTGGCCCTGGTCGCCGGGCCGCATCTGACTCAGTAGCATCTCCACATGGCCGTCGGCGTCCCGTGGACCCGGCGAGGCGTCCGGCGGCAGGGCCGCGCGCCGCCGGGTCAGCCAGGCGAAGAACCGTTCGGGCCAGGGTGTGCGGACGGCGGCAAAATGCATCGTCTGATCCTCAGTCTCCGACAAACACTGTCGGAGACTCTTCTTGACTGCTATTATAGCCGTCAGACGGAAGGGAAGTCAATCGGTTCACGTTTTCTTGACAAACGGGGCGGCCTGCGGTATCCTGAGACCGGCAAGAGTTTCGATTCGAAGAAGGAATTCGCATGGCAACCGCCCGTCAGATCCGTGGCCGCATCCGCGTCGCCAAGAACATCCAGAAGATCACTTATGCGATGAAGATGGTCGCCGCCGCCCGCCTGCGCCGCGCCCAGGAGGCGGTCGGGGCGGCGCGGCCTTACGCCGAGAAGATGCGCGAGGTGCTGTCCTCGCTCACTGCCGGCATGAGCGGGGGCAATGCCCGTCACCCCCTGCTGCGCCGCGAGGAGGGCGAGCCGCGCGCCATCGGCGTGATCCTGGTGACCGGCGACCGGGGGCTGGCGGGCGCATACAACTCCAACGTCATCCGCCGGACCAGCCAGCTCGTCAAGGACTTCGGGCCGGAGCGGACGCGCCTGATCTGCATCGGCAAGCGTGGGGCGACGTTTTTCCGCCGCCGGGACTACCCCATCGTCGCCGAACACCCTGTCCCTGCCACCGGCATCTCCTTCGCCGATGCCCAGGAGATGTCGCAGGCCGCCCGTGAGCTGTTCACGAACGGGGAGATTGACGCCCTGTACTTGGTCTACACGGAATTCGTCAGCCCCATGACCCAGCGGCCCCAGACCCGGCAGATTCTGCCCCTGGAACCGCCCAAGCAGGAGGAAGCGTCTGCTCAGGGGCCGACGGCGGACTACATCTTCGAGCCTGACCCGGAGCAGATTCTCGCCAGCCTGCTCCCGCGCTACGTGGACACGCAGGTCTACCAGGCCGTCACCGACAGCGTCGCCTCCGAACACGGCGCGCGCATGACCGCCATGTCCAGCGCCACCGATAACGCCGGCAAGATGATCTCCACCCTGACCCTCTCGCTCAACCGCGCCCGCCAGGCCGCCATCACCAAGGAGATCGCCGAGATCGTCGGCGGCGCGGAGGCGCTGAAGTAGAAGACCGCGTCATGGGAGGAAGAGCGAGGGAGTGAACTCTTCTCGCTACGCAACATCGTCCTGCCGGACGAGAGATCTCAAGGCCCCTCTTGTGTCCGGCAGGACACCGTTTTGTAGCGAGAGGGATTCATCCCCTCGCCTTCTGTTCCTTGACACCCCCCGCCGTTTTCTGTCATACTCCGTTCATCATCAAGACGTCTTCGTATCACTGTGCCGGTCACAGCGCTGTCTCTGCGCGGCATGAACTCAAGGAGAATTTTTCATCGTTATGGGCATGGGCAAAATCGTACAGGTGCAGGGGCCGGTCGTGGACACGGAGTTCGCGCCGGGGGAACTGCCGAACATCCTCAACGCGCTGACCATTCAGGACAAAGAACGCAATATTGACCTCACCGTGGAGGTCGCGCAACACCTGGGCAACGACGTCGTCCGCTGCATCGCCATGTCTTCTACCGACGGGCTGACGCGCGGGATGGCCGTGTCCGACACCGGCGCGTCCATCCAGGTCCCCGTCGGCAACGAGACACTGGGCCGCGTCTTCAACCTGCTCGGCAAGCCGATTGATGAGCGCGGGGAGGTCCACGCCGCCCACTACTCCTCCATCCACCGCGAGGCCCCGTCCCTGGAAGACCAGGCGGCGACCGTCGAAGTGCTGGAAACCGGCATCAAGGTCATTGACTTGCTCTGCCCCTATGTCAAGGGCGGCAAGATCGGTCTGTTCGGCGGCGCGGGCGTCGGCAAGACCGTTCTGATTCAGGAACTGATCCGCAACATCGCCACCGAACACTCCGGCGTGTCCGTGTTCGCGGGCGTCGGCGAGCGCACCCGCGAAGGCAACGACCTGTGGCTGGAGATGTCCGAGGCCGAGTTCAAGGACAAGGACGGCAACACCGCCCACGTTATTGACAAGACGGCGATGGTCTTCGGCCAGATGAACGAGCCGCCCGGCGCGCGCCTGCGCGTCGCCCTGTCCGGCCTGACCATGGCCGAGTACTTCCGCGACGAGCAGGGGCAGGACGTGCTGCTGTTCGTGGACAACATCTTCCGCTTTGTGCAGGCCGGCTCCGAGGTCTCCGCGCTGCTGGGGCGGATGCCCAGCGCCGTCGGCTACCAGCCCACGCTGGCTTCCGAGATGGGCGCTTTGCAGGAGCGCATCACCAGCACCAAAAAGGGCAGCGTCACGTCGGTGCAGGCCGTCTACGTCCCCGCCGACGACCCCACCGACCCGGCCCCGGCCACGACGTTTGCGTTCCTGGACGCCACGACCTATCTGGAGCGCGCCCTGACCGCCATCGGCATCTACCCTGCCGTGGACCCGCTGGTCTCCACCTCGCGCATTCTGGACCCCAACATCGTCGGCCAGGAACATTACGAGGTCGCACGCGGCGTCCAGCAGATTTTGCAGCGGTACAAAGAGTTGCAGGACATCATCGCCATCCTCGGCATTGACGAACTCTCGGACGAAGATAAATTGGTGGTCAGCCGCGCGCGCAAGATTCAGCGGTTCCTGTCCCAGCCGTTCTTTGTCGGCGAGCAGTTCACCGGCATCCCCGGCCAGTATGTGCGACGGGAAGACACGGTCAAGTCGTTCAAGGCCGTCCTGCACGGCGACTACGACGACCTGCCGGAGCAGGCATTTTTGATGTGCGGCACCATCGAGCAGGTGGTCGAGAAGGCCAAGACCTTGGGCGGGTAAATCCCATCTGTGATATCGGTAGGGGCATGGCGCGCCATGCCCCTACAGTTTTTGGACAACCCTATGGCAACCTCGTATCCCCTGGACATCGTCACCCCGGAGCGCGTCATGCTCAGTGAGGATGTGACCGAGACCAACGCGCCCGGCACCGAGGGATACCTCGGCATCCTGGCGCATCACGCCCCCATCATGACCGAACTCGCGCCCGGCGAGGTCCGCGTGACGCTGGCCGACGGGCACACCCTCTCGCGCATCATCATCTCCGGCGGCTTCCTGGAGATGTCGGCGGAGGGACGCGCCACCATCCTCGCAGACCGCGCCGAGCGCGCGGCCGAGATTGACATGAACCGCGCCGAGGCCGACCTGAACGCCGCGCGGCAGATGCTCACCGACGCCGAGGCCGGGTCGCCCCGGCAGGCGCAGGCCCGCGCCGCTGTCGCCCACGCCGAGAGCCGCATCCGCGCCGGGCGCGGCGGTCAGTAGCCCAGCACACCTGCGGAACATTTTTCCCACGAAAGCCGATAAGGGAAGGAGGTGAAATGAATGGTACAAGAAACGGCCCCCGAAATCACGTCGTCCCCGGAGATGACTCACCCCAATAACGTTACCCTGCAAGTGCTGCGCGTCCTGGTCGTGGCCGTCCTGGTCGGACTGGGCGGCTACGCCGGCTTCCTGGTCGGCGCGCTGATGCTGCGCGTCCCCGCCTACGGGACGCTCGTGACGAACCGCTGGCTGGCCGAGGCCGCCTTCACCATCCTGGGGATGCTCGTCGCGTTCCTGGTCGGCCTGTCCGCGTTCAACCGGCTGGTCCAGATCGGTGAGCGCCTCAAGCTGATGCGGCCCAACGAGAAGGTCTCGGTCTTCATCGGGGTCCTGCTGGGCCTGCTCCTGACGCTGATCCTTTCCTCGATTTTTCACCCCAACGCGGGGATCATTATTCTGATCGGCATCGCGCTTGTCTACCTGAGCGTCGTCGCCACGACGAGCATGAAAGACGAATTCCGAATTTCTCTGCCTTCCTCCGCCGCGGCCTCCGCCGACGGCAAGGACGCGACGCCGGACAAGTGCAAAATTCTGGACACCAACGTGATTATTGATGGGCGCGTGGCGGACATCTGCCGCGCCGGGTTCATCGAGGGCCTGATCTACGTCCCCGGCTTCGTGCTGGACGAACTCCAGCACATCGCCGACTCGTCGGACGGCCTCAAGCGCGCGCGTGGGCGGCGCGGCCTGGACATCCTGAACCAGATGCGGACCGAGCTGAAGATGATGGTCCGCACCTACGACAACAACGACCCCAACGACCGTGACGAGGTGGACGCCAAGCTGGTCAAGCTCGCCAAGAAGATCAACGGCAAGATCGTCACCAACGACTTCAACCTCAACAAAGTCGCCGAACTGCAGGGCGTCGAGGTCCTGAACATCAACGAGCTGGCGAACGCCCTCAAGCCGGTCGTCCTGCCCGGCGAGGAGATGACCGTCACGATCATCAAGGAGGGCAAGGAGATGAACCAGGGCGTCGCCTACCTGGACGACGGCACCATGATCGTCGTCGAGGGCGGCCGGCGGCGCATCGGCGAGACTCTGGACGTCCTGACCTCCTCCGTCCTGCAGACGGCGGCGGGCAAGATGATCTTCGCCACCATCCGGGATGGGAGCGAGGAGGAAGACTACGGCAACGGTCGCGCTTATCCCCGCGGCGGGCCTCGGCGCAAGATTTACTAGCGACGTCTGGCCGGGGGGCAACAAAGTTTTCGCCCCCCTGCTCGGCGTCCCGATCCTGCGACGGACCGCCGATGTTCTGGCCGCGCACCCGGCCGTGGACGGCCTGCTGGTCGTCACCGGCCCCGGCGACGTGGCCCGCTGCCGGGAAATCTTGTCCGGGCTGCCCAAGCTCCTGGGCATCGTCCCCGGCGGC
The DNA here is from genome assembly GCA_965277485.1 of Capsulimonadaceae bacterium. GTDB lineage: Bacteria > Armatimonadota > Armatimonadia > Armatimonadales > Capsulimonadaceae > JAFAZD01. The sequence goes on from CBDICZ010000013.1 coordinate 224,288, forward strand.
GCGTCTCGTCAGGACTCCGTCGCCGTCGGCCTGTACGCCTTGGGCGGCGACGGCGACGATTTTGTTTTGGTCCACGACGGCGCGCGCCCCCTGCTCACCCCCTCTGTTATTGACCGCTGCCTTGACGGCGCGCGCGCCCACGGCAGCGCCGTTGCCGCCCTGCCCGTCGCCGACACGCTCAAATCCGCCGACGCGCGGGGAACCGTCACCGGCACGGTGGACCGGAGCCACCTGTGGGCCGTGCAGACGCCCCAGATTTTTCGCACGTCCGAGCTATTCCGCGCACACGCCGCCGCCGCCGCCGCCGGATTCACCGGGACCGATGAGGCGTCGCTCGTGGAAGCCTTCGGCGCGGAGCGGGTCCATCTCGTCCCCGGCGCGTCGGACAATCTGAAGATCACCCGCCCGGAGGACTTGCACTTGGCCGAAGCGATCATGAACGCGCGCCGCCCCACATCACCTCTGGAAACGCGCGTAGGCTTCGGCTACGACGTTCACCGCCTCGCGCCCGGTCGGCGCTTGGTGCTGGGCGGCATCGAAATCCCCCACACGCAGGGCCTGGACGGACACTCCGACGCCGACGTGCTGCTCCACGCGCTCATGGACGCCTTGCTCGGCGCGGCGGCCTTGCCCGACATCGGGCATCTGTTTCCCAACACGGACCCCGCCTATGCGGGCGCGGACAGCGCCGCGTTGCTCTCCCACGTCGCCCGCCGCGTCGCCGACGCAGGCTACCGAGTCGTCAACGTGGACCTGACGCTCATCGCGGAAGCGCCGAAGATCGCGCCCTATGTGGAGGCGATGCGGGAGGTCGTCGCCCGTCGGTTATCCGTTTCCGTCACGCAAGTGGGTATAAAAGCCACAACACACGAGGGACTCGGGGCGCTCGGTCGGGGACAGGGCATCGCCGCCCACGCCGTCGCCGCTCTCGCCCCCGTCTAGGAGGATGAACACATGGCAATCACCGTCACGGTGAAGGGCAAGCACCACTTTGAGGTCACACCGGGCCTGCGCGAACACGCCGTCCAGCGCCTGCAGAGGCTGGAGAAGTATCTGCCGGATGTCCGCGAGGCGGTCGTCGTGGAGAGCGTCGAGGGCGAGGGGCACGGCAACGAGCATCGCGTCGAGGTCACGCTGCAGGGCGACGGGATGACCATGCGCGGCGAGGAGCGCACCAACGATATGTACGCCTCGCTCGACCGCGTCGTGGACAAGCTGGAGCAGCGCCTGAAGAAGTTCAAGGACCGGCACGGCCACGGGCGGGGCCGCCAGGAGAGCCTGCGCAGCACCCCCGCCACCAACGGCGTCGGCTACGAGGACCTGCTGCCGGCGGACACCGCGCCGGACGCCGACACGCGCCCCCGGATCGCCCGCACCAAGGCCGTCACCATGAAGCCGATGAGTACTGACGATGCAATGAAGATGCTGGAACTCGTGGACCACGAGTGGTACATCTACCTGGACATGGACACCAACCAGCACCAGGTCGTCTACCGCCGCCGCGACGGCACCTTCGGCCTCGTCGTACCGAAGATTTGACAAGGCCCTCCCATGCGGAAACCCTGGTGTCAAAAAGCCTGGATAGTTATGGCGACCGCAACAGCGGCGCTGATGTCATTGGCTCAGGCGGCTCCTACAGCGCGTCATGCGCCTGGTTTTGATGTCAGGCTTGGGGCTGAAGCCGACCGCGCGCGATGCATACAAATCGTCGGCTTCGGCCCCGTCTGGACACAACTGACGGGGCTGCACGAGGGTGGACCTCAAGAAGACACCAGAACGGGGCTTCAGATCACAGACAATCGGTTAATACAAGAGATGCTGATTTGCTGCCGTAGCACGAATCGTTCATGGATGCCGCCTCATGACAACCCGATTGGAGTGATCACCATGATTCCCTGTGCCGACCTACCCACGCCCAGGCATCTCGTGGTGGATGTCGGCTCGGAACACGGGATGGATTCGGCCACTTACTTCCGCTACGGCAAAGAGGCATACTATGCAATGGCGAATAACAAGGGCACTTTTGCCATGTACGCTGGCGATGGTCCCCGTTTCGAGGCGTTTCTGCATCGCATGGCAGTGAGGGCGCACACTCATGGTGAGGGCGTCTCGTTCTTCTGTTACTCCGACGTGTCTTTACATCCGAGTTGAAGCGGCGGAACAGCTTCCAGTGCTACTTTGATGCCGTCGCTCGTGTCAGCCGATCTCGGACAGCGGCCCAGCCATCTGATTCCGGCACGGATTGGACCAGGATGACGGACGCGCCGAGGCCGTCCAGGCGGTGCAGGGTGTCGTAGAGGGCAGCGGCGTAGGCGCGGGGTTCGGGTCGCATGACGGCTGCGGCGCACAGATGCGCGGGAGGCGGGCCTGGAGGCGGCGTGTGGGCCAGGACGGCACAGGCGGGCGTCTGTGCGGCCTCGGCCCAGACATCGGCGACGAGGCGCAGTGGGGTTCGGGGCGCGTAGTGGCGGGGCGTCTGGCCGGGTGAGCGCGCTGCGCCGCTTTGTGACTGACCGTGCGTGATGGTGACGCCGAGAACGGCCTCAATCTGCGCCGCCGTCACCATGCCGGGGCGCAGCAGGCGCGGCGGCCACTCGGTCAGGTCCAGCACGGTGCTTTCCAGCCCCACCTCCGTCGGCCCCCCGTCCAGAACAATATCTATGGCGTCGCCGAGTCCCTGGGCGACGTGCGCGGCGCGGGTGGGGGAAAGTTGTTCGGAGCGGTTGGCGCTGGGGGCGGCCAGTGGGACACCGGCGGCGCGGATCAGCGTCAGCGCGACCGGGTGGTTCGGCATCCGCAGGGCCACTGTCGGCCCGCCCGCTGTCACGATGTCCGGCACGGCGGCTTTCTTCGGCAGCACCAGCGTCAGCGGCCCCGGCCAGAACTTCTCCGTCAGAGCGTGTAGGGGCGCAGCATGCTGCGCCCCTACCAGATGCCGCGCCCCTCCATCTGCCAGTGCCTCCACATCTTTCCAGTCTGCGACATGGACAATCAGCGGATTCGTGGCCGGGCGGGCCTTGGCGGCGAAGATGCGGGCCACGGCGGCAGGGTCCAGGGCGTTCGCGCCCAGCCCGTAGACGGTCTCCGTCGGAAAGGCGACCAGGCCGCCCGCACGCAGCACGGCGGCGGCCTCGGCGATGGCGGCGTCGGAAACGGCAAGGATGCGGGCCATGCGCTCAGTATACCCCTGTGCTATAATGGGAGGTGTCTGGGGGAGGGCGATGAACTTGAGAGAAAAGACGGAGATCAAAGTCTTCGCGGGGACGGGCAACCCGAAGCTGTGCCGGTCCATCGCGGACTGGCTGGAATTGCCGCTGGGCGAAGTGGAAATATCACGCTTCGCGGACGGCGAGACCTACGTGCAGTACAAGGAGAGTGTCCGGGGCGCGGATGCGTTTATCATCCAGCCGACCTGTCCGCCGGTGGACACCAACCTGGTGGAGATGCTGATACTGATTGACGCCTTGCGGCGGGCCTCGGCGGACCGGATCACGGCGGTGCTGCCGTACTTCGGCTACGCCCGACAGGAGAAGAAAGACCGGCCCCGTGAGGCCATCACGGCCAAGCTGATCGCCGACGTGCTGGCCGCCGCCGGGGCGGACCGGATCATCGCGCTGGACCTGCACGCCGACGCTATCCAGGGATTCTTCAATATCCCGCTGGATCATCTGACGGCGCGCGGGATGTTCGCCGACTACTTCGAGCAGAAGGCGCTGGAGAACGTCGTCATCGTCTCGCCCGACGAGGGCCGCGTCAAGCAGGCGCGCAAGCTCGTTCGCCAGCTCAACGCCCCGCTCGCCGTCGGCTACAAGCACCACGCCCAGCACGGCCACACGGAGATCACGGACCTGGCGGGCGATGTTCGGGGCAAGACGCCGATCATTCTGGAAGACATGATTACCACGGGCGGGAGCATCATCGAGTGCGTGGAGGCGCTGGTCGCCCACGGCGCGAAGCCGGAGATTTATGTCGCCGCCACCCACGGCGTCCTGGCGGCGAACGCCGTGGACCGCCTGCAAGACCACCCGGCCATCTGCGAGGTCATCGTGACGGACAGCATCCCGCTGCCTCCGGACCGGCAGCGCCCCAAGATCAAGCAGTTGTCCATCGCCCCGATGCTCGGCGAGGCCATCCGCCGCGTCAACCAGGATATGAGCATCACGAGTCTCTTTGATTGACCGCTATGACTGAAACAGACGAGTCCACGGCCCGGCGGCTTCTGCTCCGCTTGGACCGGGAGTGGGACTGGCCGCCGCCTAGTCTGCTGGAGGAGATCATCGCCTGCGGCGAGGCCGCCGTCGCGCCGCTGGACGAGCTGCTGTCGCCGGAACTTCTCGCGGCGGCGGAGACAGACGACAAAGCCTCCGGGCTGGTCTACTACGCGCTGGCCTCGCTCGGCGGCTTGGGGACGCCCGCCGCCATCCCGCCCCTGGTCCGCGCTTTCCCGGAGGTGGACGAGGACACGCTGGAGTGGATGTCGGACTGGATCGTGCCGCTCGGCCCGGACGCCATCGCGCCGCTCCTGCTGCTCGTGGCCGACGACGGCCTGGGGTATTACCCCCGCGCCATCGCCTCCAACATCGCGGTCGAACTCGCGGGCGAAGACCCGGAGCGCCGCGCCCACGTCGCGGGCGTTTTGCGTCCCATCGTCGCCGATCACCTCGCCCGTGCGGGCGAACTTGACGACGATCAGCAGGAGGTGAGTACGGCCTTCTCACTGGACCTGACTCACCTGGCCGACGCCGAAGCGCGCCCCATGATCGAGGCGGCGCTGGCCGACGGCAGGATCAGCGACGACTTTTTCAACCAGGAGGACGTGGACGAGGCCTACGCCGCCGGGGGGCGGCCTCGCCACTTCACACCCAAGCCCTGGCTGGACCGCTACCGCGAGGACTACCGGAGACATCAGGCGGGCGAGATGTTTGACGCCTGGAAAGAGGAGCCGGTGCCGGAACCCGTCGTCCTGGGCAGGCGTCTGGGCCGCAACGAGCCGTGCTGGTGCGGCAGCGGCAAGAAGTACAAGAAGTGCCACCTGGCGGCGGATGAGAAGGAAGGGCGAACATGACCACAATCACGATTGAACTGACCGAGGAACAAGTGCAGCAGTTGGCGGAAGAGGCTCACAGCCTGCACGTCACGACCGAAGACTTAGTTGCCCGCCGCGTCATTGAGACAATGGGCCACTCACGGCCCAACTTTAGGGAGATCGCCCGCCAAGTCATTGAAGAGAATGCGGAACTCTACCGGCGGCTGGCATGATATACTCTGTCAGCGTTGATGAGTTGCTGGATTTGCACCGCATGATGATTGATACCATCGGGGGCAGCCACGGTGTCCGAGATAGAGGCGCTGCCGAGTCTGCGCTTGCCCAACCCTTCATGACCTTTGGCGGTGAAGACTTGTATCCAACCCTCGCGGATAAAGCGTCGGCACTTGGCTTCTCGCTCATCAACAACCACCCGTTCATTGATGGCAACAAGCGCGTGGGGCATGCCGCCATGAAGTCATTCCTGCGCCTCAACCAGCACGATCTGGTGGCCGACATTGATGAGCAGGAAAGGGTTGTTCTGGCTGTGGCAGCAGGTGAGTTGGGACGCGAAGAGTTTACGGAATGGGTCAAAGCCCATGTCGTTGAGCGAGGTTGACCATGGCGCTGTATGACTTTCATTCGCACTCGTTCTTCTCGGACGGCGAACTGCTGCCGATGGAGCTGATCCGGCGGGCCGTCGTGAAGGGCTGTACGGCGCTGGCAATCACCGACCACGCTTCGGCGTCCAACATTGAGGAGCTGGTGGCGAAGGTGACGCGGGACTGTGACCTGGCCTGGGACGAGTGGGGGGTGCGCGTCCTGCCGGGCGTCGAGCTGACGCACTGCCCGCCGCGAGCCATCGCGCGGCTGGCGGCGCAGGCCAAGCGGGTGGGGGCGAAGGTCGTGGTCATCCACGGGGAGACGCTGGTCGAACCCGTGCCGCAGGGGACCAATCGGGCGAGCGTGGAATGCCCCGACGTGGATGTGCTGGGCCATCCGGGGCTGCTGACCGAGGAGGAAGCGCATCTGGCGCGGGAGAACGGCGTCTTCCTGGAACTGACCTCCCGGCGCGGGCACTGCCTGGGCAACGGCAACACAGTGGTGCTGGGACGCACCGCCGGGGCAAGTTTTCTCATCAACTCGGACACGCACGCGCCGGGCGACCTGCACACGCCCCTTTTCGCGCGGACGGTGGCGCTGGGCGCGGGGCTGACGGCGGAAGAGGCAGATTCAGCGCTGCTGCAAAACCCGCTCGTGCTTCTGAAGCGAGTTGGAGTGGAGATGATTTCGGCATGAACGTCAACAAGAGCCATTGGTGTTCTTCGGCCCTCCTGGCCGCGATCTTCTTGGTCTCGGTGCCCCACGCTTTGTCGGCTCAGGCGATCACGCTGGACGGGAACGCGGCAGGCAGGGCGTTTGGGGGCCTCGGCGCAATTAGCGGGGGCGGCAACACGTCCCGCCTGCTGCCCGACTACCCGGCCCAGCAGCAGAAGGAGATTCTGGATTACCTGTTCAAGCCGCAGTTCGGCGCGTCCCTCAGTGTCCTCAAAGTGGAAGTCGGCGGGGATGTCAATTCCACAGAAGGGTCCGAGCCGAGCCACATGCACACGCGCATGGACGTGAACTTCGACCGTGGCTTCGAGTGGTGGCTGATGGAACGGGCCAAGGAGCGGGACCCCAAGATTGCGCTGGACTGCCTGGCCTGGGGCGCACCGGGCTGGGTCGGGGGCGGCCGGTACTGGTCCACGGACATGATGGACTATTACATCCGGTGGATCAAGGCGGCGAAGAGCGTCCACCACCTCGACATCGCCAGTGTCGGGGGCCGGAACGAGAGCGGCTACGACACGGCGTGGTACATCGGGTTCCGCAAGGCCCTCGACGCCAACGGCCTGTCCGGTGTGCAGCTCGTCGGGTCCGATGACTGGGGCCCACCCTGGCTGAACATCGCCAAAGACGCGACCACGAATCCCGCGCTCGCCGACGCCCTCTCCGCGTTCGCGGGGCACGTTACCTGGTCAGAGAACCCGGCGGTCGCCTCGCCCGCGATCTTGAATCTGGGCAAGCCGCTGTGGGACTCGGAGGCGCATGATTATGACGGTGGGCCTTACGACAAGGAGATGGCCCTGATCCATGCCTTCAACACCAACTACATCAAGACCAAGATCACAAAAACGATCTTCTGGAACCTGATCTGGTCGTATTACCCCGTCTCAGACTACCCGGACGTCGGCATGATGCAGGCGAACACGCCCTGGAGCGGCCATTACGTGGTTCTGCCGGAGCTGTGGGGCTACGCCCATGTGAACCAGTTCGTCAAGCCGGGGTGGCGCTTCCTGGACGGGGGCGGCTGCGGCGATCTGCCGGGCGGCGGCACATACACCGCGCTCAAGGCCGCCCACGGCGGCGATTACAGCGTCATCCTCGAGACTCAGGGCGCGGCAGGGACTCAAGCAGTTCAGTTCCACCTGACCGGGGGCCTCTCGACGAAGACCGTTCATGTGTGGCGGAGCAACGCGGACGCGCAGTTCGTCCGGCAGGCGGACATCTCGCCGACCGGGGGCGTCTTTGGTCTGACGCTGGACCCCAACACTGTCTACTCGCTCACGACCACGAGCGGCCAGAGGAAGGGCGATGACCCGACGCCACCGGTGGACCAGCCGTTCCCGTTCCCCTACCGGGACAGCCTTCAGGAGTATCCGGCCAACACGCAGGCGAAGTACCTGTACGACTACGAAGGCAGTTTCGAGAGCCGGAAGGCGATACTGGGCGGCGGGGACTGCCTGACCCAAGACGCGACCAAGTCCAGCAACGGCTGGGGCGGCGCGTATCTTCCGCTGACTTTCCTCGGCTCGACCTCATGGAAGGATTACACGGTCAGTGCCGACGTTTACATTGAGGGCGCGGGCGCCGTCTCGGTCCACGGGCGCATCGGCACGATCCCTGGCGGCAACGCGGATGACCCGCCGGGCTACACGCTACGTGTGTCCAATACAGGGGACTGGCAGTTGAAGAGTTACAAGACGGTCATCGCCCAGGGGCAGACGGTGTTTCTGGCGAGTCAATGGCACACCCTGGGCCTGAGTTTCCGGGGGACGACGATCACGGGCGTCATTGACGGCAAGCCGGTCTGCGCGGTCACCGACACGGCCTACTCCGCTGGTCTGGCCGGCCTGGGCAGCGGCTGGAACTTCGCCCAGTTCTCCCACCTCCAGATCGTGCCGGACGGCCCCTGAGATGCTGCACGTCGAGAGTCTGCACACGGTCTTCGGGACGGGGCCGAACGCGGTTCAGGCGGTGCGCGGGGTGTCGTTTTCCGTGGGGCGGGGCGAGACGCTGGGAATCGTCGGGGAGAGCGGGTCGGGGAAGAGCGTCACGGCGCTGTCGGTCCTGCGGCTGATTGACCCGCCGGGGCGCGTCACGGCGGGGCAGATTCAACTGGACGGGACCGACCTGCGGGGGCTGTCCGAGCGGCAGATGCGCGGGGTGCGGGGCGGGCGGATCGCCATGGTCTTCCAGGACCCGATGACGGCGTTGAATCCGACGATGACGGTCGGGGCGCAGATCACCGAGACGATCCGGGCGCACCAGAGCGTCACAAAATCTGAGGCGGCAGCGCAGGCATTAGATTGGCTCCGCCGGGTGCGGGTGACGCTGCCGGAGCGTCGCCTGCGCCAGTTCCCGCATGAGCTGTCCGGCGGGATGCGCCAGCGAGTCATGCTGGCGATGGCCTTTTCGTGTCGCCCCGAAGTGCTGCTGGCCGACGAGCCGACCACCGCGCTGGACGTGACCGTGCAGGCGCAGATTCTGGACCTGATGGACGCGCTGAAGGCGGAACTCGGCACGGCCATCGTGCTGATCACGCACGACTTGGGCGTGGTGGCCGAGCGCTGCGACCATGTGGCCGTGATGTACGCGGGCCAGGTCGTCGAGTATGCCCCGGCGCGCGAACTCTTCGCCGACCCGAAGCACCCCTACACGCGGGCGCTGCTCCTGTCCCTGCCGGACTGGCGGCGTCCGCGTTCGTCGGAACCCCTGCCCGCCCTGCCGGGCCAGCCTCCGAGTCTGAGCGCCGTTCCCCCCGGCTGCCCCTTCGCCCCCCGCTGCCCCCAGGCGTTCGCGCCCTGCCCCACGCGCGTCCCCGCGAACACGACGCTGGAAGGCGACCGCACCGTCCGCTGCCTGCTGTACGAGACGACGGAGTAAGAACCCCCACCCAGCCTCCCCCTCAGAGCAGGGGGAGGAGCCAGAAAGGCTTCTTCCGGTCCCTCCTCTTTCCGAAGGGGAGGCTAGGTGGGGTTCCTACGCCTTCGTGACCTGAATCCGATCCCGCTCCTGTCCCGTCTCGTCAACCTGCGTCAGCGTCAGCGTCCCCCCGTCAATCTCGATCACGGTGAAGGAATGGACGCTGGACAGGAAGCGGGCGTTGTAGGCGACGTCGTTATCCTCCGGGTGCAGCCACTCTTGGGGGGCGTCGTCGAAGCCGGGGTCGTAGAGTTCCTTGCCGCCCGCGCCGGTCGTGATGTAGATGACGCCGTCCGCTTTGGTCTTCGCCTTGCCGTCGAAGGCCGTGTCCACGGTGAAGTCGCCGGGGATCAGGCGGTGGCCGTTGAACTGCGGGTCGGCGTTGGTCATATCGGTCGGCTTGAAGCGCAGCGGCAGGGTGCGCTGGTAGACGTGTTCGTGGCCGTGCAGGCAGAAGTCCACGCCGTGTGCCTCAAAGATGGGCGAGAGGACGCGGAACTGCTGCTCCCGGTAATGTTCCGCGCCGACGTTGTAGGCCGGGTGGTGATAAACGACGAACTTCCAAGTGGCGTCCGTGCCTTGCAGGTCCGCCGTGACCCAGGCTTGCAGCGCCGGGTCGCGGGGGTCCACATAGACATTGGAGTCAAGGCAGGTGAAGTGGGCGTCGCCGTAGTCGAATGAGTAGTTCGCCATGCGCGGGAAGCGTGAGGCGGCGCAGGTCTGGAATTCCTGAATGACGTCCGCCGGGCCGACCGTCGGGGTTGGGAATGTGGGCAACGCCGGGCCGTTCAACGGCAGGGACATGGCCGTGTAGTAGGCCAGGCTGTCGGGGTGAGTCCCGAAGTCCGCGTGGGGGTGATGGTCCGCGTCCTTGCCGCTGACGTCATGGTTCGCCATGACCGTGTAGAACGGGACGGAGCAGAGTAGCGGGGCGCCGACCATCGGGCTGGGCGTCGGGGCGTTGTAGATCGGGAAGAAGTACTGGGCGTACTGGCTGTCCAGCCCATTCTCGTAGACGTTGTCCCCCGTGTTCATAATGAAGTCGGGGTTGGACTTGTAGGCGTAATAGGCGACGGCCTTCTCGCCGGGGTCGCCGTAGGCGTTGTCGCCGAAGGCCACAAAGCGGACGGCCTCGCCTCGCTTCTTGCGCGTCTGGAAGTGTCCCTCGGCGATTGTCTGGCCGTTGCCGCGCAGCCGGTAAAAATACTCTTGGCTGAGCTTCAAGCCGGGAAGCGTGGCGACATAGTTGAAGCGCCTGTCGGCGTCCGCGTCCCCCTGTCGGCGCTCCGTCTTGGTGACGGCGGCCTTGTGTCCGTGTTTGGCCGTCGGGCCGTATTCCAGCGTAAAATCGGCGGCCTGGGCCTCCGTCTGCCAGGCGACCACGACTGTCTCTTGTCCGTCCATCAGGCGCGAGGACGGGCCGGGCTGCAAGTAGGGCAGGGCGGTGAACGTAGGCAGTGCCGGATCGGGCGCGGCGAAGAGGCCGCGCCCAATGGGCGTCAGGGCGAGAAAGGTCACGCCCCCGGCGGAGCGCAGGAACTGGCGGCGCGTGAGTTGTGTCATGGTGGTGGTTTCTTGAAAGAAAAGAACCCCCTCCGTCCGGGCAAGCCCGGCCACCTCCCCCGAAGCGGGTGAGGGAGGAGCAACAGGCCGTTGACCTCTTACCCTCTCCGCTTCGGGGAGGGGGAGGCGCTGGCGCGGCCTCGGTGGAGAGGCGTTCCTTACGGCGTTGTCGGCACGGTGTACGGCTGAAGGTAGCTGCCGGTGTCGTCCTGGGTGGAGACCCAGACGGTGTGCGTCGCCGGGTCCACGGCCAGCGTGTGCGTCCCGTGCGGCGTGGCGATCATGCCGAGTAGGGTGAGAGTGCCGTCGGGCTTCACCGTGACGACCGAGATCTCGCCGATGCTGCTGGCGCAGTAAAGACGCCCGTTGCCGGAGTCGTAGGCGATCTGGTCAACGTACCCTGGCGCGATGTCCACGGTGGACAGGACCTTGCCGGTGGTCATGTCAATCAGGTCCACCTTGCCCTGCCCGGCGTCGAAGAGGCGCTGGTTGGCGTCGTCGGCGACCAGGCCGTGCGGCGAGGTCATCGGGGCGGTCGGCCAGGTGGCGACGATGGTGTTGGTGGCCGGGTCAATCACCTGAATCTCGTTGGCGGGCTTGATGTTCTGGTAGACCTTGTCCGAGGCGGCGTCGTAGACGACGACTTCCGGCGCGTCGGCGACGGCGACGGCCTTGATGATCTTATCCGTCTGCCCATTGATGGCCCAGACTTCCGTGCCGTCGTCGTGGTCGGCGTAGAGGGTGTCCGTCTTGGGGTCGAACGTTAGGCAGTCGGCGGGGCCGGTGAGCGTGATCTCGTCCAGCTTCTTCAGCGTGGTCAGGTCGAAGACAACGACCTTCATGTTGCCGCCGCCGACGAACAATTTGTTGTCGGCCTCGTCCACGGCCTCGCCGTTGACCTTGCCGTCGGTGTCGAGTTGCTGCACGGTCCCGGCTTGCAGGTCATAGACGACGAACGTGCCCTTGCCGGGGTGTGTCGCCAGCAGGCGGTGGCGCTTGGCGTCCACGGCCATGAAGTCAAAGCCGCCCTTGCCGCCGGGGACGGTGACCGGTGTTCCCGGCACCAGCAGCGGCGCGTCGGCGCGGGCCGCCAGCGGCGCGAGACCCGTCAAAAAGGCCGCGCAGGCGGCGAGATGTCGGACTGTCATTCGTGTTCCTTTTCGTGTCAAGACAATGGGGGCGGGACAAGCCCCGCCCCCATCAAATCAGCCGTTCGGCCTATTGTCCAACAGGATTACCCTGTCGGGCCCGCTTCGCCGCCGCTGCGTCATTGGCGGCCTGCACTTGGGCCTGGGTCAGCGGCGCACCGATTGACATACCCGCTGGCGCTTGCGGGGCATCATGCTGGGCGCATCCTGAGAGTGTCGTCATCGCCAGCGTGATTAGCGCCGGGGCCATCAGATATCGCCGAATGCGAAGTGTCATTGTTTGCTCCAGGACGCCTTAAGGAACGACGGTCGAATGCTGGTACAGGTCGGTGACGGCCTGGGTACAGGTTTCCTGGTCAGCCGACAGCGGATAACCACCCGCACCGACGGGGTTCGATGGAGTAGCGCTGTCATAGTGCCCAACGGCGTTCGGATCGTAGCACCAGTCCTGTGCCACGTTTTGGTCTGCCGGTAAGAAGATGAGGCTGTTGCTGACCGAATTCCTGGCAAGTACCATGCGAATCGATTTAGCATGGCCGTCAGCGAAGCCGAAATTTAGAAATTGGTTGTGTCGAATGCTGGATGTGCCGGTGGGCGAGTCGGGCTGACCGCCCCCCTGGATGTTGTCCAGCGCGATGGAGAGGTTGTCGTAGGTGTCACCGAAGGCGACCATCTGGGCAGGGCTGGTGATGCGGGCGATGCTTGTGCCTGGACGGATATACGGGTTGGTGGGGCTTTCCGGCTGGCCGTTGGCCGTGACCTGCCCGCCGATCAAGCCGTAGCCGCCGTCGCTGACGAGGCCATCATTGTAGCCGTAGCCCCACATACGATTTTTTACCGCATTCGCGGGGGTGGGGCGCGTCGTGATATCGTTGTAGCCGGTATAGAAGAAGTAGTTGTCGCTGCCGAAATTGGCCGTGCCGGTCCGGTCCGGGCAGTAAAACAGATTGACGTCCTTGGAGTAGGGGTCAAGGAGGGTGTACCAGTTGGCAACGTATGTCGCCCCCGGAAACCTCGGGCTGCTGTGCGGCCCCTTGTCAATGTTCAACGTGTTCTCGTCGTTGTCCTGGTTGTATTGCAGGAATGCGAGGCCGATTTGCTTCAGGTTGCTGATGCAGGTGATGGCGCGGGCCTTCTCACGGGCCTGGGCGAAGACGGGGAAGAGGATCGCCGCGAGAATCGCGATGATGGCGATCACAACGAGGAGTTCAATCAGGGTGAAGCCCTTGCGAATCCTAGTGGTGTTCATGCTGTATCCTGTTCTATGGGTGTGACCGTGAGTCGTTTCTCACGGGGTCATTGTACAGCACAAGTTCGCGCAGGACTGTTAAGGGAATGTTAAATTTCCGTTAAGGGAATGTTAAGGTTTTGGCAGCCTTCGCCGCAGATGCAACAAACCGTCGCCTCAGAACCTATCTCACGATGCGTTCTGTTCATTTGTTGATACCAAGACGCCCCGGCACCACAAGAGAGGGTTCTTGTGCTATCGGGGCGATGCCGAGGTGGATGTAGCTGGGCTCAGGGTGTCAAAGTGATGCTGGCGATCTTGTTGCCGTAGCGCTCGCTGAAGAAGACGCCGCCGCTGGGGGCGACCTCGATGTCTTCGGGGCCGCTGTCGGGCGTGGGGATGGGGAAGTCCAGGGCGCTGTAGGTCCCCGCCGGGATCAGGCCGATCTTGCCGGAATTGAATTCGGTGAACCAGACATTGCCCGCGTGGTCCACGCAGACGCCGACCGGCTCCGAGGAAGGCGTCGGCGGCGCGACCTCGTGCCAGGGGTGGCCCGTGGTGTCGGCGGGGTCAAACACGGCCACATCCTCGCCCGACTGCTCCGTGACCCAAACCCGTCCATCCGCGCCCACGGCCAGGTTGGTCGGGCCGACGTTGGGGCGGGGCAGGGCGTACTCCGTGAACTGCCCGGCGGCGGTGTAGTGTCCGATCTGGTTCACCAGCAGCTCCGCGAACCAGAAGCCCCCGGCGTTGTCGGAGGCGATCTGGTCCAATGCGGTGGTGGGCGTCGGAACCGGGAAGTAGCGGGCCTGGTGCGTGGTCGCGTTCAGCTCGCCGAGCGCCGCCTGGGCCGAGCCGCCGGTGTCATAGGGGGACGTGAACCACGGGTTGCCGCTGGGGTCGAGGGCCATGTCGCCGGGGATGGGGTTGGTCACGCCCGCCGTGACCACCGTGTACTCCACGGCCTGGGGGTTGGCCGCGTTCATGTCCAGCAGGGCGATCTTGTTGCCCGCACTCTCGCCCGCCCAGACGCGATTTCGTGTCCGATCCACGATAACGCAGTCCATCTCGCTGTTCGCCGTGGGCACGGGGTAGCCCTGGTAGACGTAGCCGGAGCCGGACGGGACCATGCGCCCGATCTGGTCGGCATGGTGTTCCCCGAACCAGATGCTGCCCGCGTCGTCCACGGCCAAGTCATCAGGCCAGGAGCCGGGGTGGGGATCCCCCGCGACGTTGCCGGCAACCGGCACGGCGTACTCCTGGAACTGGACCGAGGGCGAAGCCGCCGGGGCGCTGTTCGTGCCGCTGGACCCTCCCGACCCTCCACACCCGGCGAGGGCGGTCAGGGTGAGGAGGGAGAGGGCACAGAGAGACGGGAGGAGGCTGAAAGACTGACGGGGTGGTTTTGGCATTGCAGGGAGATATTCGGCGCACGGCCCGCGAATTCCTACAAGGCGCGGCGAGTCAGAGCAGCCCACCACCCTGCTGCGCCTCGTTCCTCGGCTTCGCGGGGTCCTCCCGCAGCGGGAGGATTCGGAACGTCTGGGTTTCTTATCCTGATCCTCCCGCTGGGGGAGGACCCTGTGAGCGCAGCGAACAAGGTGGTGGGCCGTCCCGCCTCAGTTCTGGCCGGGCCAGTCCGCACCGCCGGACTCCTGCCAGCGGGCGCGGATGGCGGCGATCTCGGCGTCCGGCAACGGTCCGGCGGACAGCAGTTCGGCGTTGCGGTGCCAGCGCTCCGGGTGCGTGGTTCCGACAATCGCCGTGTGCGTCCCCGGCTGGCTCAGGGTGAAGCGCAGGGCGATCCCTGCGGCCCGGCCGGGGTCGGAGAGGAAGTCATACTGGAGCTTTTGCAGGCGCTCCCAGTAGGCCTGGTGGTAGTCGTTGGTGGGCTTCTCGCCGCCCGTGCGCCAGGCGGCGTTGGCAAGGGGACGCTTGCAGATGACGCCCATGTTGACCTCGCGCGCCTTCGGCAAGGTGAGCGTGATCGGCTGCTGGTCCGCGATGTTCAGTGACGTTTGCAGCGTGTCGAACGCACCGCACTCGACGGCATACAGGGCGTCCGTCCTATCACCGCTGTAGCCGATGAAGCGGGTCTTGCCCGCGTCGCGCGCCGCCTGGAGGACGGCGATCACGTCGCCCTGCCGCAGCATCGCCTCGCTACACGAGTGCAGCTGCACCAGGTCTACCCGGTCCGTGTTGAGCCGCTGGAGGCTGCGGTCAATGGACCGGGCCAGCATCTGCGGGTCCCAGTCCGTCCCCTCCAATCCAGACGTGTGCCCGCACTTGGTGAACAGGTGGAACTCGTCGCGCCGATGCCCGACGGCCCGGCCGATCTTCTCCTCGCTGTCGGCATAGCATTCGGCGGTGTCAATGACGTTCAGGCCCGCGTCCAGGGCGCTGCCCAGCAGCGTCTCCACGGTCGGCAGCGGGACGCCCTCGAAGCCGATCTCCGCGCCGCCGAAGCCCAAAACGCTGACGCTCAGGCCGGTCTTCCCCAAGTAACGATGTTCCATAATGACGGTCTCTCCCACGTCAAAATACCCGGCGCGTGGGTGGCGGCAAACCTTGACAGGGCAAACAAATGTTTGCTATACTGGGACGTGACGGAAGAGTTGTGTGAACTGCGGCTGGACATCCCCCTGCCGAATGACGCCGACGCGCGGGGCTTCGAGCGGGCCTGGCGCGAGACGCTGGCGGCGCAGCGGCTGGACGCCTCCCAGCCCTGCGCGGCCCGGTTCCGCCTGTGCTGCGCGGACCTGGACGCCGCGCGGGCGTCGGCCTGGACCCAGTACCTGACGGCCCGGCTGGCCGCGCTGCCGGGCGGGCCGTCCGTCGCCGCCGACGTCGCCGCGCCGCCGCCGGACTGGCGCGGCGTCCGCGTCTGGCTCGCCTACCGTCCGCGCGACATGGCCGCCGTGTTCAAGAAGTCAAAGAAACCTGCCCGCCCCAAAGGACGCCGCCGATGAGAACGACACCTCGCCCCAAAGCAAAGCCCGCCCCGAAGGTGGCCGCGCCCGCGCCGCGCCCGATCCCGGAGTCCTGCCTGGCTTCGGGGAAACTGTGGAAGATGAGCGGCCGTCATGGGGTCGCCTACGTCCAGGACGCCGCCCTGGCCGGGGAACTGCTGCGGACGGACCCCAAGAACCTGGCCCAATCGGCGATGGCGGTCTACTACGACCGCAAGGGGCGCGCCTTCGCCTGGCAGGTGCGCTTCGACACGGACCGCTGGGACGAGGTCATCCAGCGTTTGAGCCGCCTCGCATTGGGATAATTCTTCCATGAGGAGAAACCCCGATGCCGGACAACAGCACCCACATTCACAAGACCCGCCCGGATATGCCCGTCCTGGACACGGACATGCCCGCCCCGCCGCCCTTGACTCAGGGGCAGGTGGGCCCCAGCCCGACTTCGGACGAGATCGTCCCCGGACAGCGCATCCCGCCGGTCGGGGCCGGTGATGACTCCTCCACGGGGGAGGAAGTGGACGCGGGCATCGCCGACGCGGGCGGCACGGGCGTCGGCGACGCCGACACGGACGGCGCGACGCGCACCGGGCTGGACCCGTCCTAGTCCTCGCCGCACAGGCGGCGGTGGAAGAGTTCCAGCGCCAGCCCGTAGGACAGCCGGGCCAGGGCCGGGTCGTGACGCGGCCCCTCATCGCGCAGGAACGCATGAGCGCCGTTGAACTCATGCCACTGCATCGTCAGCCCGGCGTCGTTCATGGCGTTGAGGATGATCTGTCGGCCCTCGCGCGGCACGTGTGGGTCCTGCCGACCCCAGACCATCAGCATCTCCCCTTGGATCTCGCTCATGCGGTGCAGTGTGTCATCGTTCTTGCCCTTGCCCAGACTGTGCGTGTGAATGTCGGTGGCGTAGAAACAGGCCCCGGCGCGCACGTCCGGGTTGAGGGCCGCCCGGAACGCGAGATGCCCGCCCAGGCACATCCCCATGACGCCGAGGCGGCCTGTGCAATGGGTATGTGTCTTGAGAAAGTCCAGGGCCGCCCGCGCGTCGGCGTCGTAGGACGACAGCTCCTTGGCGAACTTGTCGGCGTTGCCCCGGTCCGCCCCCGCCGTGTCATACGCCAGCACCGTGCCCGGC
This sequence comes from Capsulimonadaceae bacterium, assembly GCA_965277485.1. Lineage (GTDB taxonomy): Bacteria > Armatimonadota > Armatimonadia > Armatimonadales > Capsulimonadaceae > JAFAZD01. Next base: position 241,605 of record CBDICZ010000013.1, read on the forward strand.
GGCTCCAGCTCGTGATAGACTTCCGGGACGGCGACGACATAGCCGTTCCCCGCCAGCAGGGCCGCCGTGCGCCGGATCGGCTCCGTCATCTGGAAGATCTCCGAGAACAGGACCAGGCCCGGATGACGGCCCTCGCCGGTGGGCCGGAATACATACGTCCGCATCGGCCCCGTCGGCGTCGGCAGATCATGCCGCTCGTCATCTTTGATGGTCATATCGGTCGGCTCACGAAGGCTGGATGACAAGGTCGCAGTCGTGCTGCGCCGGCTCGGCATGGACGGCGCAGAAGTCGCCGCCGCATTGGTCGCAGTGGTGCCGCTCGTCGGGCGTCTCCACGGAGCTATGACAGCCCCGCTTCCGCGACTGCACCTGCGCGTTCTGCGCGTCCAGGGGCGTGGCCGTGTAGCGGTGGGCCTGGGAGCCGTAGCTGCACACGAGATGGGGAACCGTCTCCTCCGGCCCATACTGGGGGGCAAGGCGTGTGCCCATGCGTGACTGAGGCGAGGGGTTGGCGGTGTCCCTGGTGATCGTGTTCAGTCCGCCGAGGAGTCTGCCCCGGCTGTCTTGAAGGCGTGCCATTGCGTTGTCCGTTTCTCACGGGCCACACACCCGTGTCTTATCTTGTCATACACCCCGTACTGTTGCCGGCGTAAAAATGTTCCCGCCCGCGTTTAGTCCCGGACGCCGCCGGGAAAAGCGAGGCACAACGAACTTTTTGGAGGTCGCGGAATGGCAGATCAGGAATTGAACGGCAAGGTGGTCGTCGTCACCGGCGCGTCCAGCGGCTTCGGGCGGGGCGCGGCGACCAAGTTCGCGGCGGGGGGCGCGTCCGTGGTCCTGGCCGCCCGGTGCGGCAAGGTGCTGGAAGAACTGGCCCAGGAGATCGAGAACGCGGGCGGGCGCGCGATCGCCGTCCCCACCGATGTCAGCGAGCAGGATGAAGTCGCGGCACTCGCTCAGGCGGCCGTCTCCAAATTCGGGCGGCTTGACGTGTGGGTGAACGTCGCCGGGGCGGGGGCGCTGGGGCGGTTCGAGGACGTGCCGCTGGTGGACCACGTGCAGGTCATCGAGACCGACCTGCTGGGGACCCTCTACGGCTCGTACTTCGCCCTGAAGCAGTTCCAGAGCCAGGGCGCGGGGACGCTGATCAACATCGCTAGCGTGATCGGCAAGGTCCCGGCCCCGTTCTTCGCCTCCTATGCCGCCGCCAAGCACGGCATCGTCGGCCTGAGCAGCGCCATCCGCCAGGAGCTGGTGGAGGCCCACGCGGACGATATCCACGTCTGCATCGTCGAGCCGACCTCGTTCGACACGCCGTTTTTTGAACACTCCGCCAACTACACCGGCCGCCAGGCCGTGCCCATCCCGCCGGTCTACGACCCGCAGGAGGTCATTGACACCATCGTTTCACTGGCGACCAAGCCGCAGGACGAGGTGCAGGTCGGGACTGCCGGGACGGTCACCACCGTGTTCCACAACCTGTTCCCCGGCCTGACCGAAAAGATGATGAAGACGCAGACGGCGGTGGCCTTCGAGAACGCCGACCCGGTATCTTTTGTGGCTGATGCTCGGTTCGCTGGCGCTCGTTGAGCCTCTGCGCGACGTTTCCTACTGCAAAGCCGTGTTACAGGGACGTGACAGCCTGTATCTGTTGTCGGGCTTCGAAGAAATATTTTTCCCTGTTGCCACTGTCACCCCGGAAGGCGTCGCGATTACTCGGACCCTAGATGGTCGCGGCGAAACCACCTAGCGAACGATTTCAGCCTACTTGTTGAGCCGCCTCGTTGCTCGATGACTTCCTCCCGCGGTCTGAGATCGCTATTGCTACGTCCTCCACCCCGTCAGTGGTCATTAATCGGGCCGGATGCTCTGCGGGAACAGGAACACGTCCTGTGGGTCATACAGGGTTTTGATGCGCGCGAGGCGGGCGCGATTGGGGCCGTAGTAGGCTTCAGTCGCGTCCTTCAGGTCCGCGTCGCAGTAGTTCGCGTAAGCAGCCCCGGTGACATAGGGGCGCATCGCCTGCCGGAACTGCCGGACCCAGGCCAGGTTGGCAGGCGCTTCCTCCGGGCGGTTCCAGTAGGCTTGATATTGGAGGTTGCAGAGGACGCCAGCCCGGTGTGGGAAGGCGGTCGCCGTCGGCGGCACTTGACTGATGGCCCCGCCATACGCCTCAAATTGCACCAAGCAGCCGCTGGAGGGCGCGGTGCCGAGGAAGTGCTGTAGTGTGCGCGCCGCCTCCGAGCCGAGGGGACGGTCCGCGTAATCCGACGCATTCTTGAACGGCATATGGTCACGGTGCCAGTCCATTCGCCAGCGCCGGTAGTCGGGCCTCAGCCCCGCGAAGATGTGTACGGCGTCCATGTAAGGCACGGATTCCACGGAAACTTCCTGGGGTGTGCCCAGGCCGCTCAGTGGCTTCAGCAGGGCCGCGAGTTCTTCCGGGGGGCCGACAAACTGGCCCACCGAGGAGACCGTCCCTGTCGCCTGCGCGCGCAGCTTCAGGATGCTGGTCAGCCGTCCGTCCACCACCGGTGCCCATCCCTGCCAGGCGTTTAACACGTCCTCAAGGGCGGTCCAGTCCCAGACGATGTTGTAGATCGAAACCTGGCTGATGGGATGGACCCGGAACGTGAAGGCCGTCACGACGCCGAAGTTGCCCCCGCCGCCGCCCCGGCAGGCCCAGAGCAGATCGGCGTGGCGGCGGACATCGGCGTGGAGGACGCGGCCATCGGCCATGACCATCTCCACGGCGAGCAGATTGTCACACGTCAGGCCCAGGGACCGGGACAGCAGCCCGTAGCCGCCGCCCAGAGTCAGTCCGGCGATGCCGACGGTCGGACAGGAGCCGCCGGGCAAGGCCAGCCGGTGTTCCCAGAGCGCCTCGGACAGTTCCAGGAGCGTGACGCCTGCGCCCACGCGCACCGTCCGCCGCGCGCGGTCAATGTGGATGTGCCGCATCGGGCTGACATCCACGACCACGCCGTCGTCCACGCACGAATAGCCCTCGTAGCTGTGGCGTCCGCTCCGCGCCCGCAGGGGGAGGCCGCGCCGCCGCGCCCAGCGCACGGCATTGGCCGCGTCCCACGCATGGCGGCAGAAGACGATGGCGGCCGGCAACAGGGACACGCGCCCGTTGTAGCACCGGCGCGCTTCGTCATAGTCCGGCTGGCCGGGCAGGACCACCCGCCCCGTCAGCCCCTCCCGCGCCGCCGCGCCGTCTCCGGCGAGCAGAACGCCCGCCGCCAGTGTCAAGCCGTGCGTCAGAAATTCACGTCGCTCCATGTCGCTATTATACTACAGTAATAGTCAAAAAATAGCCTCCGTCAGCGCAGGCGTTCCACCACCTCCGAGACGATCTCCACGGCGCGGCGGCGGGATTCGAGAATGATGTTGGCGCGGGAGAGGGACCCGGCGACGTAGAGGCCCGGCACGGCGGTCTCGGCGGTCTTCTCGTCGTACAGGGGCAGGCCGTCGGGGGCGAGGGGGACGCCGAGGTGGGCGAAGAGGCCGATGTCGGCGGTCTGGCCGAGCAGGGCGAAGACGAAGTCGTTGGGCAGGCGGAAACGCTCGGCATCAGGGCCGGGTTCACGTCCGTATTCGGTCCGGGCCAACTCCACGCAACTCGGCTCCACGCGCGTCACCTGCACGTCGGTCAGCAGCGTCAGACGTTTTTCGTCCGCCATGATCTTCAGATCGCGCACGATGAACGGGCGCAGGTGATTTTGAAACTCCACGGGTGGGCGGCGCATGGCGATAGTGGTCTGCGCGCCCGCCTCGGCCAAGGTCATGGCTGCCGTCGCCGCCGAGTTGCCGCCGCCGTAGACCAGCACGCTGCGCCCGAAGTAGGGCGTGGGGTCGTCCAGCTTCAGGAACACTTTGGGCAGGTCGCCGCCGGGGACTTCCAAAGACCGAGGATTGGGGAACGTGCCGGAACAGACCAGCAGGAACCGGGCGGAACGCTGTACGCTTTCGCCGTCCTGCGCGACCCGATGCACCGAGCGAACGTGAAAGATGCCTTCGGTGTCCCGCTGCACGTCCGTGACTTCCTCCCAGGTCGCCAGCGGGAGGCGTCGCGCGGCGGCGACGGCCCGGTAATAGGCCAGTGCGTCCTCACGGGTCGGCTTGTGCCCGCCCGCCATGGGAAACGGGATGCCGCCGATGGCGAGTTCGTCGGCGGGTGAAAAGTAGCGGATCTGCTGCGGGTGCTGGACCAGGGACTGCACCGGACCGGCGCGTTCCACGATGACGAATTTCAGCCCGGCGTCCTGCGCCGCGCACCCCGCCGCCAGTCCCGCCGGCCCCGCGCCGACGATCAGCAGGTCCAGGGGCGCGTCATCCGATGTCTCGTTCATGGACGGATTGTACCCAGACTGCCCACCACCCTGCTCCGTTCGTGCCTCACTGCGCGGGGTCCTCCCGAAGCGGGAGGATGCGGAGGTGAAAGCTCTGTCCCGCAGGGGCTACTCTTAATCCTCCCGCTTCGGGAGGACCGTGTGAACGAAGCGAGGAACGAGCGAAGAGAACAAGGTGGTGGGCAGTCCTCACAAGTTTTTCGTCAGGAAGGCGTGGATATCCGGGTAGGTCAGGTCGGGCGAGGGGATGTGGGCGGCCTGCGGGAACCAGTCAATGTGGACGTGGGCGTTCGGAGGCGCGGCGGCAGCGTCGAAGAGTGCCTGGGCGGCGGCGGGGACGATGATCCAGTCCTTGCGCCCGTGGAACATCAGGATCGGGCGCGGCGCGATGTGCGGCGCGAAGGTCAGCGGGTCCACGGGGGCCAGTTCGGCCCGGACCTGGTCCCAGTCCGTCCCGCGCAGCGTCGCCATGGGGCGGCCCGCGATGTGAGCGTTCTCATCGGCCAAAGACTGCAAGATCAGCCCCCAGTCGCCGCCGCCGGAGATCAGCACGACCGCCCGCAGGCGCGGCTCCACGCCCGCCGTGACCGTGCCGATGATCGCCCCCAGGGACACGCCGATGAGGCCGATGCGCCCGTGGGCGATGTCCGGGCGTGTGTCCAGATAATCCAGCCCGCGCCGCACGTCCACCGCCGTTTTTTCGATGCCGACCGTCAGCGCGTCCAGTCCGAGCTGCCCCTGCGCCGTCGGCGCGAGGTGGGGCCGCTCGCCCTGTCCGTACTCGTCAATGGCGAGCGTGGCGTCGCCCCAGCCGAGCGCGTCCAGGGCGAACCCCGCCATCAGCTCCTTGCTGCCGCCCAGGCCGTGCAGGGCGACCAGGCAGGGCACGGGGTGCGCCTTGACTGCGCCGCGCGGCAGGAACAGCAGGGCCGGGACACGCTCGCCGCCCGCGCCCGCATAGGAAAACCGAATCAGCCGCCCCGTGCCGAACGGGGAGACGCTCTGCACCGTGACGGCCAGCGGGGCTTTGGCGTCATCTCGATACAGCGGCAGGGCGGTCCGGTAGGCCGCCGCCCGGTCCACGGTCGCCGCCGGGGCGGTCAGGGGTGTCAGTGCGACAAGTGCGACAAGTGCGAGGCGTAGGAAGTGAGTCTGAGAGGGTCGGAATATCATCGGGTCATTTCTAAGGGCGACTACAACACGGACTGCAAGATCGCCTGGAGGCGCTCATAATCTTCCGCCAGCAGGGACGCCAGGGCGCGGCCCGCGCGCAGCAGGAACGCCCCGTCGTCGGGGTGCGCCTCACGCGCCCCGCGCAGGCAGGCGGCGGCCAGGTCGTCCGTCGGCACTCCCCCCAGGACGCCGCCCGACGGCAGCAGGACGCCGCGCAGGAACGACAGGTCTGCCGTCAGCGCGCGCACTTCCTCCGGGCTGCACGGGTAGACGCGGCTGTGGATGCGCGGCGGCGTCGGCGGCAGGTGACGCCGCAGGGGCTTGCCCTCGCCGGGCGCGTAGGCGATCAGCAGCCCGGAGAACTCCGTGCGGAGCAGTTCAAAAATCTGCGGCTGCTCCGAGCGTATCTCGTCTTCATCGGCGAACCCCAGGGCGGACGGGCGGCGGCTCGGCTCCAGCGAGGTCGTGCAGGCATCATACACCAGTGCAAACGTCGCCGCCGGCAGCGGCGTTCCCGCGCCCGCCGCGTCCAAGCCGCCGATGAACGGCCGCGCGAACGGGTCTTCCTCTTCAGTCGGCCCCTCGGCTCCTAATTCCGGGGGAGCAGGAGGCATCGCCTGCGGCCTGCCGATCTTGACGAACGCGCCCAGCGGCGGCGGGTCATAAAGCCGTGGCACGATCTGGCGCGGCACTTCCAGGCACTGCGCCACGAAGGCCCGCGTTCCGGCCTCAATGATCTCCCCGATGGGGCTGTTCTCTGTCGCCATACTTCATTTTAGCACATCAGTCTCGCTCAGTGGGGCTAGGAGCATAGGGCGATTTCGGGAATGGTTCTGTCGCACAACAGTGGCAAAAAAACATTTGCATATTTTCTTTTTCGAGGCTTTATAGCGTCTAACGCATGATATAATGTAGCCGGTATTTTCGGCGGCGTAGGTGTATGTCTCAGAGGTTCCAACCTTTGCGGCCCCCGAAGTCGCTGATTGCCGGTTTGACCCGCAGGAAGCAGTAAACGGTGCGCGGGGCATCCGTCCGGGGTCCTCTTGTCAAGGCTCACTTGGACTGTTCATCATGCAGTAACTACAGAAGAACGGAGAAGTGCATGTCTCTCTCACGCAACACCGCCCTCGCGGCGGGCTTGGGCGCGCTCGCCCTGCTTGGCATGACCCCCGCACACGCCTCGACCATTGTTTTGGATGGGAGCTTTGAGTCGCCTGCTGTCCCCCCCCCGACCGGCTACCCTGCCTACACTGACCCTGGGTACGTGTACAACCCGCCGGGGCCGGCCTGGACGTTCAGCACCGACTCCGGAATCGTCAGTTATTCCCCTTCCACGGCTTCCGGCTTCACCACTCCCGTAAATGCGCCGGCACCGGAAGACGGCAACCAGTATGCCTTCATTCAGGCCGCGAGCCAGTACCCCACCGGCAGTTTCTCGCAGACAATCCAGTTGACCGACCCAGGGATATATGACCTCAGCTTCTATGCCGCCGGGCGTCCCGACGCTAACCCCAGCAGCCCGTCAGGCCCTAATGGTGACGCGACTTTCGACGTCACCCTCACCCCAACCTTGGGTGCTTCTCAGACTCTGGGGAGCTTCAGCACGACCAGTACGACGAGCGGCGGCGGCTTCTCTCTCGACACGGCCTCCTTCACCGCAGCGGCCGGGGCCTACACCCTGACGTTCGCCAACACCACCCCTTATGGGACTGGGGACCACACGGCGTTCATTGACAACGTGAACCTCTCCCCCGCGCCGGAGCCGTCTGGTGTGGGGATGCTGGCGCTGATGGGCTTGGGCCTGGGCGGCCTGATACTGCGCGCCCGCAAGGCCAGGGCCGTCGCGGCCTGACCTGACTCTCGATGCCGCCCGCCCCAGAGTACCGAGGCGGGCGGCTTTTTGTGTGTTTATGGGTCGTGAACGGTCTCGGCACGAGTCTGTGTTTGATTTCTTGCTGGCTGGGGTACACTGTGCCCACAAGTCAAGTCTTGACGTTGAGCCTTCTTGTGCGCCCCTCCTGGCGAGTTTTCATGCTATCCTCAGTCTGATGGGTTGCCCACGCAGGAAGTTGTAGAGGGTGTGCGGGGCATCCTTCCGGGGTCCAGATCGGGCCGCGCCGGATTCGTCATTACGCTGTATTTTCAGAAGAACGGACCGACCCATGTTTCTATCTCGCAAACCTACGCTCGGAGCGATGAGCGCGCTCGCCCTCCTCGGCGTCGCCGCGCACCCCGTCGCTGCCTCGACCAACCTGCTCGTCAACGGCAAGTTCACGTCTCCGGCGGCCCCCGCCGGTTCGTTCCTGGCCGGCCCCGTCACCGGCTGGACTGACCTGGGCGGGCAGTATGGCGTTGTCAAAAACAGTTATCTGAACGGCAACAAGCCCGCCTCGCTCTCCGGACAGAGTCTGTTCCTGAACGACTCGGAGGCATTTCAGAAGGTCGGGAAGAACAAATTCCTGAGCGGCGTCACCTACGTCCTGACGGGGAGTGTGCTGCAAAACAACAAAGACCTGGCGTATACGACGCCGGCACCCACCTCGGAGTTTGCGATCTTCTCGCAGAAATTGAACAGCACCCTGGCGACGGGGTTCGTCAGCGCGACGTCCTCCTCGGTCTACACTTACGTCACTCCTTTGTCGTTCCAGTACCAGACTTCGTACGGCAACATCATCGTGGAGCTGATCAATCCGGCTCCAGGGGCCGGCACCAGCAGCCCCGGACAGGTGCAGTCCGACTTCAGCAACCTGAACTTGTCTGCCGCGCCGGAGCCTTCTGAAATTGGGATGCTGGCGCTGATGGGCCTGGGCCTGGGCGGCCTGATGCTCCGCGCCCGCAAGGCTAAAACCCTGGCAGCTTGATTTCATCCGACCGTTCACGCCGGCCGGCCCGACATTTCGGGCCGGCCGGCGTTTTTTTTATGACCCCTCTCCGTTGACAGTTCCGGGGCGGTGTGCTAGAATAAGCCCCGGAGAGCCGCCCGTGATCCCCCTGCGAGACGACCAGCCCACCAGCTCATTCCCCATCGTGACCATTCTGCTGATCGCGGCGAACGTGCTGGTGTACCTGGTGCAGCAGGTCGTGCCGGGGTTCACCGAGTCGTACAGCATGGTTCCGTTTGAGGTGACGCACCATCAGGCGCTGGACAACGTCGTCGCGCACATGACGGCCACCGGGCCGCAGTTGTATCAGGCCCCGGCGGGGCAGCCGATCACGCTGGGGCCGAACGACATCTATTACGGGGTCAGCCCGCGCCCGCTGTGGCTGACCATCTTCACGTCCATGTTCCTGCACGGCAGCCTGCTGCACATCGGCGGGAATATGCTGTACCTGTGGATCTTCGGCAACAACGTCGAGGATGCGCTCGGTAAGGTCCGTTACCTGCTCTTCTACTTCGTGTGCGGCCTGGCGGCGGCCCTGGCGCAGATCCTGTCCGGCCCCAGTTCCGTGATCCCAACGCTGGGCGCGTCGGGGGCCATCGCCGGGGTGCTGGGGGCGTACTGGCTGTTGTACCCGGACGCGCGGGTCTGGAGCCTGGTGCCGGTGTTCTTTTACTTTCTGGCCCCGATCCGCGCCTACTGGGTGCTGGGCTTCTGGATCGCGCTGCAAATCTTCCAGGGCGTCGAGGGCCTGGGAATGCAGCGCGGCGGGGGCGTGGCCTATTTCGCCCACATCGGCGGCTTCGCCGCCGGGCTGGTCATCATCACCCTGCTGGGCGGACGCCGTCTGGCCCTGCGTCAGCGCCGCCAGGCCGGGCTTTATTGACTGCGGACCCCCTCCGACGCGGCAAGCCGCGCCACCTCCCCCGAAGCGGGTGAGGGGAGGAGAACAGGCGCAGAGTCCTCCTGACCCTCTCTGCTTCGGGGCTGGGGAGGCGCTCGCGCCGGAGAGGGGTTCCTTTCCGAAAGAAACCTGTTGCCCAACACGAAAATCATCATCCTTTGGACCTTGATCCTGCTCGGCGTCGCCGCCGGGCTGGTCTCCTGCAAGCACCGCTGGGGCGCGGAGGCGCGCAACCGGCGGGTGGAGCTGGTGATTGACTACTCCGACGCCCAGTTGCTGGCCAACACCACGCCGCGCCGGGCGATGGACGACACGCTGGCGCAGATGCGGCGGGCCGGCATCACCACGGTGGCCGTCACCGAGGACACCCTGCAGACCCTGCTCGGCAGCGGCGTCCTGCTGCCGCCCCGGCGCGACGGGGACACGACTTTGCTGTCCTTCGCGCCCGGCTTTCCGGGGCAGGAGCAGCGCGTGCTGGAGAACTTACAAGAGAAGACCAGCCTGACCGTCACGCCCGCCGGGCCGGACACGCTACGGGTCAGCGCGCCCTGGCCGCAGTTCAACGGCACCCCGATCGGCCTGGACGCCGACGCCGTGCGGACGGTGCAGCGCAACGGCCTGCTGGTCGCGCCCCGCCTGCTCAACTTCACCGGCGTCACGCCGCAAAACATCGCCTGGGAGCTGGCGCAGACCAAGTGGCAGTGCGAGACGCCGCTCGGGATCGGGCCGCTGATCTTCGCCGGGGCCGCCGTGCTGGGCAACCGGCCCCTGGTCCGCGACACCGCCGCCGATCTGCTCGAAGACCGGCTGACCTACGGCAGCGTGGAGTTCGCCAAGACCCTGGGCGACGATGATCTGTCGCGCATGGCCGCCGCCCGCACGGTGCGTGTCCATTCCATCGGTGTGGACGAGATGGGGACGATGGACGAGCCGACGGCCATTGACCGCTTCCTGCTCGGCGCGCGCGAGCGCAACATCCGCGTCTGCTATGTCCGCCTGTTCACCAGCGGCCTGACGGACGACGCCGACGTCACCCACGCCAATACTGCTTATGTCGGGCAGATCGTCGCCGGGCTGCGGCAGGCGCACCTGACGGTCGGCGGGTCGGACCCGGCGGCGCACCCCTACGGTCAGGACCCGACGCCGAGCCGTCTTCTCAGGATTCTGATGGGCCTGGCCGTGGCGGCGGGGGGCGTGTGGCTCCTGCGCGTCTTTCTGGGGCTTGACGGGCGGGCATTCTGGGTCGCACTGGGCGTCGGCGCGCTGGTCGGCGTCGGGCTGGCGTGGCCGGAGACCGGGATGAAGGCGCGCGAGGCGCTGGCCCTGCTCGCCGCCTGCGTATTCCCGACGCTGGGCCTCTGCGCCTACGCCCTGCCGCCGCCCCGCCCGCTGCGCGACCCGCTGGGCCGGGCGGCGTGGGCCTACGGGCGCATGACGGCGGCGACGGCGGCGGGGATCATCCTGGTGGTCGGCCTGCTGTCCGGGCGTCTGTTTCTGCTCAAAGTGGACGAATTTTGGGGCGTCAAGCTGGTGCTGATCGCGCCGGTGCTGCTCGTGGCGGCGTTCTACGGGCTGGGCCTGGACCGGATGGGTCCCGAAGACGGCTGGGGCGCGCGGCGGGCGCATTTGGCCCGCGTGTGGGCGCAGGTCTGGGCGGAGCCGCTGCGGGTCGGGCAGACGGTGGCGGGCCTTGCCGCGCTGGCCCTGCTGGTCGTGCTGGCCCTGCGCAGCGGCAATGACCCCGGCGTGGGCGTCTCGCCGATGGAGCTGAAGTTCCGCGCCCTGCTGGGCGCGTTCCTGGGCGTCCGCCCCCGGACCAAGGAGTTCCTGCTCGGCCACCCCGCGCTGTTCGTCGCGCTGGCGTCGGCCTCCGGCGGGCGGTTCCCGCGCGCGGTCGTGCCGCTGCTGGTGATCGGGGCCATCGGCCAGGCGTCGCTGATGGACACGTTCTGCCACCTGCACACGCCGCTGGAGATCTCCCTGATGCGCGCCGTTCTGGGCCTGGCGCTGGGCCTGGTGATCGGCCTGATCGTTTACTTGATCGCGGCCCGGCTCATCCCGCGTGTCCCGGAAACCCCTCCGGCTCGCTTAGGCTCGCCACCTCCCCGAAGCGGAGAGGTCGAAGAGGAAGGCCCGTGAGGCCCACCGTCACCCTGTCCGGCTACTACGGCTACGGCAACGCCGGGGATGAGGCCGTGCTGGCGGGACTTGTCAAGGCGCTGCGCGCGGAGCGGTCGGAGGAGGCGCTGGACATCGTCGCGCTGTCGGGTCGGCCCGGCGAGACCGAGGCGGCGCATGGTGTCCGTGCCGCTGGTCGGTACAGCCCCTCGGCGCTGATGCGCGCCCTGCTCAAGACCGACGTTTTGCTGTCCGGCGGCGGGAGTCTGCTGCAAGACGTCACCTCGGCGCACAGCGTCTTTTACTATCTGGGCGTGGTGCGGCTGGCCCAAATGCTGGGCAAGAAGACGATGTTCGTCGCCCAGGGCATCGGGCCTTTGATTCGGCCCCGGACGCGGAAGTTAGTGGCCGGGGTCGCCCGGCGCTTGGACGCCATCACCGTGCGCGATGACGCCTCGGCTGTTCTGCTGCGGGAGATCGGCGTCACCGAGCCGCCGATTGAAGTCACGGCGGACCCGGCGCTGCTGCTCGCGCCGGACCGGACGCCGCCGAGGCTGGAAGGCATTTGGGCCGCCGTCGCCCTGCGCCCCTGGCGCGGGCGGGAGGCGCAACTTGCTGAGGCCGCCGCCCGCGCCGCCCGCGCGGGCTTGCCCGATGCCTGGCTGATGCTGCTGCCGATGCAGCCGGGGGCCGACGGACCCGTCATGGAACATTTCGCACGGATTTGGCATCAACAGGGTGGCGGGAACGTGGGGCGCGTGGGCGCGCCTGTCCGCCCTGAGTCCCTGCTTGTGCCGCTGGAGCCATTGGTGGAGAACCTGGCGGCTTGCGATATGGTGATCGGGATGCGCCTGCACGCCCTGATCCTGGCCGCCGCCTGCGCCGTGCCGTCCGTCGCCCTGTCTTACGACCCGAAGGTGACGGCGTTCATGGCGCAGAGCGGCCAGTCTGATGCCGTTTTTGATTTAGAGACCCAGACGCCTGACCTGACCGATCTCCTGCGCCGCGCTTGGGACACGCGCGCCGCCCGCGCGGACGCCTTGCGTACCCTGCTGCCGTCCCTGCGCGCCGCCGCCCGGCGCAACGCCGAAGTCGCTGTGAGTTTGCTGCCGTGAAACGTCCAGCCACCACCGAGCCTGGCGAATGAATTCGCGGCTTGGATGATGCCAGGTCGGCCTTCGCCGACGCAGATTGTCTCTCCGAACGTCCGCGCAGGCGGACCTTGTGTTATTTAAGGCGCGAATTCATTCGCCCGCCACTACGACGAAGAAGGTCCATACCCCATGTCGCACCTACGCACTCTGATCGCCCTGTCCTTTGTCCTCGGCCCGGCGGCGCTGCTGGCCGGTTGCGGCGGCGGCGGGGGCGGCGGCGGCTCGACCCAGCCTCAGATCAACTACGGCTCCATCACGGGCAAGGTCGTGGACACGTCGGGCAACCCCGTGCCCACGGCGGTGGTCCTGCTGGACAGCACCAGCCAGGGGGCGAACACGCCGGAGGCCACGACGACCAATCAGGGCGGCTACGTCATCAACAACATCCTGCCCGGCCTGCACAAAGTCTTCGTCAGCACCACGGTCAATGGGCAGGGCTATACGGGCACGACGCAGGTGGAGTTGTATGATAACTCCAATAATTCCGTCACCAACGCCAACGTGATCGTCGCGCTGCCCGCGCAGCAGGCCACAGTCAGCGGCGTCGTGACCGACTCCACCACGGGCAGGCCCGTCCAGAACGCCGAGGTCTTCTTCCAGAGCGCGTTCGCCAACTCCAACACCGGCGGTCTGAACGGCGGGACCAGCCCCCTCAGCACGGCCTCCCTGGTGGCTTTCACCGGACAGAACGGCCTGTACACCATCACTCTGCCGGTCTACCAGGGCGCGGGCACGACGGCGCGCGTCTACACGGCCTCCGCCGCGTACCGGACCGGCGATCCGACGGCCTCGTTCGCCAACGCCCGGCAGAGCAATCTCACCTTCACCCCCGGCGCGGCGGTCGCCAACTTGAACTTCGCGCTGCCCGTCTCCGGCAGCGCCACCGGCGCGGTGCCGACCATCGCCGACGTGGAGGCGATCACGCAGCCGCTGGCCCCCGCGTTCTACACGCCGGGAGCCGTCGCCCTCGCCGCCCCGGCCGCCGCCGAAAGCGGCTCGGTTTATGAGCAGATTCACCGGCTGCTGTCGCCGCAGTACGCCAATCTAATTGCCTCCGGCCATGCCGCCGCGCACATTAAGCATCTGGCCGCCGCCCAGGCACACGCCTCGCCGGATTCGAGCCAGTACGGGGTGGAGATGGATGTGTTCTTCTCCCTGCCGGGCGACGCCGCGGGTGCGCCCGCCGCCGTGCGCGATCAACTGTCCGGCTTCCAGATCGGCACGGACGCCTTCAATAACCCAGGGCAGACCACCCTGCAGACGCTGGACTTCCTGCAGGACCCGCTGGCGAACTTCTACGACTATCAGGACATCGGCTCCGGTGCGTTCGGCCTGTTCGTGGCCGACACGCAGTACAACTTCGCCGTGCAGAGCCTGGCTTCCGACGGTAAAACCGCCGTGGGGCCGACCTCTCCCAACGTCACTGTCGGGACGCTGTCGTTCGTGAACATGGTCCAGCCGGCGGACCCGTTGTATAACAACAACACAATCGGGACGCTCTCCGCGACCAACCCCGTCGTTCAGTGGTCGGTGTACGATGCCCACACGCAGACGCACAACCAGAACGTCGGCGACTACTACGTGTTCCTCTACAGCGCGTTCCCTGGTGTCACCACGACGCCCATCTACTCGTCCGGCGCGCTGTCCGTCGGCACGACCTACAACGCGACCAGCGGCGTCAACTCGTTCACGATTCCCTCGGCGCTGACGGTCGGCCATCAGTACTGGGTCGTGGTGGCGGCGACGGCGGCGCTCAACCCGACCAGCCCGGACGGGACGGTCCATTCCATCGCCCTGAGCTTCGGCCAGATCACGCCGTTCACGGCGCAGTAGGAGACCTCACCCGGCCCGGCAAGAAGAGACCTCACCCGGCCCGGCAACCCCAATAAAACCCTAGCCGGTCCACCCTCTCCTTCCGAAAGGAGAGGGTGAAGAAGTGTCACCTGCCATCTGTGGCTTGTCGCCTCTGCCACCCCTCGCCTTTCGGAAGGAGAGGGGCTGGGGGTGAGGTATCCGGGGTTCTTTGCCCGCCACAATTGCCGGGTAACGAATACCAGGGGAAACGCCATAATCACTCTCGGAGGCGGCAAGCGAAAGGAGCGGATTCATGGCAGTACTGTCTGTCGCCCCGAACGCCGTCGTCACCCACCCGACTCAGGCCGAGGAGCAGAAGGTCGTCAAGCTCACCAAGCGTGAGATCGAGGTGCTGACGCACGTGATTCAGGGCAAGTCGAGCCGGGAAGTCGCGGACACGCTGTTCGTCAGCAAGCGCACGGTGGACTTCCACCTGGCGAATGTCTACGACAAGCTGCACGTGTGCAATCGCGTTCAGGCGTTCCGCCGCGCGACGCGGCTCGGACTGATCCCCTACGAGGCCCAGTTCGCCGACTAGTACCATCGGTCGGCAGTTGGACCGCGCAGGTCGCACGCCGCAGGCAACAACGGACGGGGGGCATCCACCATGGGATGCCCCCGTTTGTTTGTCCGGGGAATCTTATCCCGGCCTCCCGGATACCTCACCCCAGCCCTCTCCTTCCGAAAGGCGAGGGGGCAAGAATAGAGCAAATCAGCAGGAGACCACAGCTACTTCTTAACCCTCTCCTTTCGGAAGGAGAGGGTGGACCGGCTTGCCGGGCCGGGTGAGGTAGTCCCTCATTTTGTGCTATAATCTCCTCAGTGAAACCGGAGAGCGATGCGACGGGCGGGGCCGGGGTGATCGAGGCCGTGGGCCTCACCAAAGTCTATGGGCAGGGCGCGGGCGGGTTCCGCGCGGTGGACGCGCTGACGCTGTCTGTCGCCGCCGGTGAGGTGTTCGGGTTTCTGGGGCCGAACGGGGCCGGGAAGACCACGACCATCAAAATGCTGGTCGGCCTGCTGCGGCCCAGCGCGGGCACGGCGCGCATCACCGGGCATGACGTTTCTTCGGCGGCGGCCAAGGCCGCCACGGGCTATGTGCCGGACAACCCCTTCCTGTACGACAAACTGACGGGGCACGAGTTTTTGGACTTCATCGGGGACCTGTATTCGCTCCCGGCGGGCGCGGCGCGGCGGGCGCGGGCGGACGACCTGCTGGAGCGCCAGGGGCTGACGGAGCAGGCCGACAAGTTGGTGGGCGGCTACTCGCGGGGGATGCGGCAGAAGCTGGCCCTGGCCGCCGCCCTGCTGCCGGAACCGGCGGCGCTGTTCCTGGACGAGCCGACCGTCGGCCTGGACCCCGGCAGTGTCCGCCGCCTCAAGGACACCTTGCGCGGGCTGGCCCGCGAACGCAGCGTCGCCGTGTTCCTGTCCACGCACACCCTGGAGGTCGCGGCGGAGATCTGTGACCGCGTGGGCATCTTCCACCGGGGCAGACTCGTCGCCCTCGGCCCGCCCGCCGCCCTGAGCGCCGGGACGGCGTCGGGCCGCCTGGAAGACGTCTTCCTGACCCTCACCGCCGACATCCCGGCACTGGAGCCGTCCGCCGCATGAAGTCCCTGCTCAAGTCTCTCAGTCTGTCCGCCCTGCTGCTCTTCCTGTCGGGGTGCGGCACGGGTCTGGAGAACAGCCTCAAGGCGCAAAACGACTTGACCGAGGCGCAGCGTCAGGCCCAGATCGGGCAGTTGGCCCAGGCCCGCGTCTGGTGTGACCGGGCCCTCGCCGTGGACCCGCGCGCCGCCGACACCTACGTTTCCCTGCCCACCGCCGATGACCCGAACACGCTGGGGATCGCCTCCCTCGGCTCGCCGGACAACGGCGTCTTCAGCAGTGTCGGGGACGACGCGGACACCATCGCCTACATGACGCGGGCGCGGGACGCCTTGCCGCAGAGTGTCCGGCCTTTGCAAGTCCTCGCGCAAGCCTACCGAATGACGGGGGACGTGGCCGACCAGCACACGGCGGCGGCGGCGCTGGCCGCACTGCTGGAGAAGAAGATCGTCGCGCCCGGCTCGACGCACGACGAGACGCTGATGCTGTCTTTGTCACAGGCGTACTTCGACGCCGGCAACACCGCCAAGGGCGCGGCGGACGGCCAGGCCGTCATCCGGGCGTTCCCCACGGAGCCGGACCCGTACAACCAGCTTGCCTACGATTGGGCGCTCGCCGACAGCGCGCCGGACATGGCGCAGGCCCGCGCCGACGCCCAGAAGGCGCTGACGCTGGCGACTCGCGCGGGGTCGGACGAGGGCGAGGTCGCGGCGATCCAGGACACGCTCGCCTGGGTGCAGTACCGGCAGGGGGATTTCACCGATGCCCTGGGCAACGCC
Source organism: Capsulimonadaceae bacterium (assembly GCA_965277485.1). GTDB lineage: Bacteria > Armatimonadota > Armatimonadia > Armatimonadales > Capsulimonadaceae > JAFAZD01. The sequence continues at coordinate 258,432 of CBDICZ010000013.1, forward strand.
CAGTCCGCCGTCAGCGTGGACCCGCGCCAGCCTGAAGAACGCTACCACCTGGGCATGATCTACGCGGCGCTCCATCAGCCGGCCGCCGCCCGCGTTGAACTCTCCCACGCCGTCGCCCTGGAGCCGGGCTACGCCGACGCCCGAACCGCCCTGGCTGCCTTGTCCGTCGCCTAGGCGCTTTCAGAAAGCAGACCGACGATGCCCGACGAACCGCTGTCTTTGCAGGATCAGACCATTGAACTGGGCAAGGTCCTGAAAGCGATCTCCGACGCCGACCCCTCCGGGTCGCCCACCGAGGCCGCCGCGTCCGCCTTCACGACCTGGCTGACCGAGGCGGGACCCGGCAGCCGCCAGCCCCTCTACTTCTCGGACGTGCAGGAGAACTACGACATCTCCGGCAACTCCAACCGCGACCTCTGGGAGCTGTTTCATATGCTGGAAAGCCACATCGAGGTGGAGGATGAGGAGTTTGAGGAGGACGCGCCGCGCAAGACCTTCATCGGCCTGCCCCTGCTGGGGGCGTGACGCTCGGCCTTCCCCGCTTGCAGCGCTCGCTGCAATAGACCACCTGCTCCCAGTCCCGCTCCCATTTTTTGCGCCAGGTGAACGGCTTGCCGCACACAGGGCAGGTTTTCGTCGGCAGCCCGTGCGGGTTGCGCGGCCCCGTCTTAGTTGATCGCATCTGTGGATTCCCCCACGCTGTTTACCCGAAAAAGGCCGCCTCGTGATGAGGCGGCCTTTTCGTGTGCTTGAAGGGATTACTTGGACAGGGTGGGGGGGAGGAGCGCGCCGGGCAGGGTGCCGGGCCGGGGGTTGAAGTCGGCGGGAATCTGGTTATGGGTGCCCAGGGCGTAGTCCGTGGGGGTGACGCCGACCCACCTCAAGCCGACCGTCGCCGGGACCTGGCTTACTAGCGCCGGGTCAATCTCCGCGTAGGAGGCCGGTAGGGGGGCGGCGGCTCCGCTTAGGCGGGCCGGGTCGAAGGCGGAGGTCAGGTCGGCAATGTCCGTGGTGATGTCGTCGAACGGGCCTTGGTTGACCTGGCCCTTCGCCTCGCCGAGTTGCCGCCCCTTCCGCTCATCCGGCAGATCGGCCAGTGGGGTCAGATTGAACACGGCGTCGGCGAACTTGACGACGGAGGCGTGGTCGCCGACATCATGGGCGACGGCGCTGACCTTGGCGTAGGGCGAGATGACCAGCAGCGGGACGCGCGGGCCGTCGGAGATCACGCTGCCGTCGGGGCCGACGCTCTTGAGTTCCGGCTGGAGGTGGTCATAGTCGCCCTCGGAGTCGTCCCAGGTGATGATGATCGCGCACCGGCCCCAGTAGGGGCTGGCGGCGATGGCATTGACCGCCTGGGCGACCTCGGCCTCGCTGATCTGCGCGTCCGAGTAGGCCGGGTGATCGTCGTCGCCGTTGAAGCGCTTCTGGACGTTGACATCGGGATCGGCGGGGTGCAGGCCGAAGAGGTTCTGGAGGCCGCCCTTGACGTAGAACAGGCCGCCCGTCTTCGGAAGAGCGTGTTGTTTCAGGGCAGCATAGAAGTCCGACAGGCCGCGCAGGTTCGCGCTCATCCGGGGGTTGTCGGCGATGTAGCCGAAGTACTGGGGGCCGTTGTGGTGGGTGATGTAGGAGGCGTGGACGCCGTCCGCGTCCACGGGGTCAACGCCGTTGGGGTTGGTGTGTTCCTGGTCGTAGCCCTCCTCGTACCAGGCCCAGGGGATGCTGCGCTTGCCCTGGCCGGTGATGAACGGCACGTCGTCGGCCACGTCACCTAAATCCCCAGCGGCGTCACGGTCGCCCGCGACGATGCCGGAGGCGGGTGTGCCTCCTCTGGAGAGTGTGCCCAGGCCGCCGCCCGCCAGGGTCAGGGGCAGGGTGGCGTAAGTCTGATTGATCTGCGCGCCGTAGCCGAGGAAGTCGCCGGGGTTGACCGGCTGTTTCTGGGCCGTGGGGGTCTTGTCCAACAGCGATCCCCAGAAGGGGTCGTCGTCATCCAGGACCGGGACGCCGGCCGCGTTGCCCATGGACGCCTCGCCGGGGTGAAGCTGCATCTGCGTCGTGCCGGTCTGCGCGCCGAGGATGGCGAGGTTGCCGGGGGTGGACGGGCCGGTCATCTCCTGGAAGATGTGATCGAACAGCACAAATCGATCGGCGTAGCTCCACAGGAACGGGATGGTGTCGCCGTCCTCATAAGCCATGGCCAGCTCCCCGAACTGCTTGGCCTTCAGGGACGGGTTGCCGGTCGGGCTGTACTTCAGCTCCTCGGTCACGGCGAACCGGTCCATGCGCGGCACACTGTTGACGATGTCCATCTTGGCGACGATGCGCGGGTGAGAATGGTCAATGTCGTCGGTGTCCTGCGGATATATATTCGTGTCCGACGGGCTGATGCGGAATGGGTGGATCAGGCTGACGGAGCCGTCCGTGTTGACGATCTTCTGGGAGAAGCCGGGCGTCTGGGAAGGCGGCTGCGAATAGATTCCGGCTGCGCCGGGGTAGGTGCCGAAGTAGGAGTCGTAGGAGCGGTTCTCCTGGTACAGCACGAAGACATACTTGACTTTGCCGCGCAGATCCCGGAGCATCTGTGCCTGACTCAGATGCGGTTCCCGGCTGAGGGGGACCTTGTATTTGGGAATCAGCGCGTCGGGCGTGGGCGCGACGGACGCGGCCATGCCGAGCGTGGGCGACAGGGCCATGAGGGCCGCCGAGACGAGGGGAAGTGCCCGGCGCTTACGGGGTTTCTCAAACAACGATGTACTCCTTTTTGGGTGCAGGAAATCGGCCACGGCGATGCGAACAGGGAGGCGGAGGGATGACTGTGAATGATCCGCAACGCCCGCCTATGGAGTCATGGCCGCCGCCCATCTACGCCGCCCAGCCGCCGGGCCTGCCCTACGACCGCGACGGCGACCACCTGCGCCTGCTGAGCGTCTTCTACTCCATCTGGGGCGTCCTGACCATCCTCGGCTCCTGCTTCCTTCTGGTGGACCTTGTCATGGGCCTCGCCATGTTATCCCACCCGCAGACGTGGACGAACCCTCGGCCGCCGCCCGTGCCCCCTTACGGCCCCCACACGAACACGACGAAGTTGACCGGGGAGATGCTGGTGGCCGTCGGCGGCGGGGGAACGATCCTGGGCTGGATTTTGGGCGTCCTGACGATTTGCGCGGACCGCTGCCTCGCCGTCCGCAGACACCCAGTGTTTATCATGGTCATGGCCGCGCTCAACTGGCTGTCCGTCCCCCTGGGGACTCCCCTCGGCATCTTTACCTTCGTCGTCACCGCCCGCCCCACCGTCAAGGCGCTCTTCGCCGCCGATCAGGCATAGTGCCTGCCTTCGCGGAGGTAGCGGGGGTGGGAGGCGATGCCGACGTGGTCTGCCTCCGGCCAGCAGGTGAGCGCGCCGACGGCGGCGATGACGGCGTCCAGGGCGTCGCCGCCGTTGTCTCGCATCAACATCTGACGGCGCACCCGCCCGATGGCGACATGGGGAGCGAGGCCCGCCAGGATGGCACGGCGGTTTCGCTTGCACACCGGTGTCAGCGGTCCAGCCCCCGTCTGCTTGTAGTTCTGGTGGGGCAGGCCCATCCGTTTCAACGTGGAGGCCGGACACGCCTCGACCACGACGCGCCCAGCGCGGGGCAGGGCGGGATAGTCGAAGGGCAGCACCGCCGTCGCCGCCTTCACCGTCGGCGTTCCGTATTCCGCCCGCGCCTCCTGCACGGTCATCGGCTTTGGGGGTAACGGCTCGCGCAGCGGCCCCAGCACGTCCCTTATGCCATAGAACGTCTGGTAAATGATCCGATAGGCGTAGGTGTCCCAGGGCGCGTGGGTTTCGATGTCGGTCTGTCGGCGGATGTGGCCTTTATGCCCCAGATCCTTGGCCCGGTTCAGGCAGGCGACGCCCGCGCCGTAGGCGTCCTCGCCCCAGCCGCGCAGGAAGGCGAACTGGTCGTTCCAGCCGTCGCCGTCCATAACTTCAATGGGCAGCCCGAACGGGAAGCCCAGTGCCCAGAGCGCCCCTTCGGAGCGCTGTATCAACTTAACGAGGTGTTCCAGGACCGGGCCACGTTCGGCGCAGCCGCAGAGGGTCTCCAGTGAGGCGAGCTGGTTCAGCCGCCACGGCGTCGGTCCAAGCGCCCTGTCCAGCCTCGCCAGCCAGAGCGTCCGCCCCGCCAGCCGCGCCCCGCTGAAGTCCACGCCGTACACAGCGGCGAACGTGTGATCGTACATCTCTCCTATTTTACCTGATTTGGGAGGCTGCCGTTGCGTCCGCCCTGACGCTCCGGGGACAGGGGCGTCTGCCGTCGTTTTGCCCGTAAATTCACCACAAACTCGCCCCACTCACTCGCCGGTCGTGGTCCGGTTTGACTTCCCGTTTTGCCCTGTGCTATACTTCCGGTACACCGGCCCGGGTGGTGGAATGGCAGACACAGGGGACTTAGATATGGGTCGCGCCGGGGGAAACCCCGGCGTAGCAGCTCTCGAATTCGGGGAACCCTGACCCGTCGCCAAGAAGGTTTTGGTGACGGATGGCGATCCCGAGCTAACCCGGCGCTCTCATCGGATGCGCCGGCCATGTGTAGAGACTCAGTGGGAGCTGCCTAAACCGGACACGTTCGGCATGGCAAAGAGAGAGTCCAGACCACGAACAGTCGCCCCAAAGCGCCTGGCCGCGAAAGCGGTAGCGGTAAGTAAAATCCCCCGGGGAAACCCATGCGGGTTCGAGTCCCGCCTCGGGCAGTCTGTGATGGGAAGGCGTGTTGTGCCGCTGCAAGACCCGCAGTTTCGGACCCGGACGCTGGCGGCGTTCGCCGATCAGCCGTTCGCGCAGTGGCTGGGGATGACGGAGGCGGACGCGGGCGAGGGCTGGTTCGAGGTCCGGCTCGTCCTGCGGCCCGAACACGCCCAGCACGACGGCGTCGTTCACGGCGGCGTCGTGGCGACGCTGGCCGACACGGGGGCGGCAATGGCGGCGCACACGCTGGCCGCGCCGCGCGAACAGGTGCTGACCGTGGAATTTAAGATCAACTACCTGCGCGCCGCCCGCGCGGGCGTCCTACGCTGCCGGGGTACGGTGCTGCGGCAGGGGCGCACGCTGACGGTCTCCGAGGCCGAGGTTTTCGCCGAGGGGCCGGAGGGCGACGTGCTGGTCGCCAAGGCGACAGCGACGGTGGCCCTGGTCCCGGAACGCGGGTAGGCCGGAATGTGTTTCGAGTGGTAGGGGCTTGGCATGCCAAGCCCCTACAGTCTGTAAGTGACAACAGGAATAAGGGGCGGACGAACATGGCGCAGTATGATGCGGATTTGGTGGTGGTCGGCGGCGGGCCTGGGGGCTATCCGGCGGCCATCCATGCGGCCAAGATGGGCGGCAAGGTCGTCTGCATAGATTTTGACAACGCGGGCGGGACGTGCCTGAACTGGGGCTGCATCCCCACCAAGACGATGATCGGCTCGGTGGCCGCCTTGGAGCAGGCCCGGCACGGCGCGGACTTCGGGCTGACGTTCGGCGGCGAGATCGGCTACGACTTCGGCAAGCTGATGGCCCGCAAGGACAAGGTCGTGCAGACGCTGGTGAGCGGCGTCGAGTTCCTGTTCAAGAAGAACAAAGTGCGTTTCTTGAAGGGCAAGGGCCGACTGACCAACCCGCACACGGTCGAGGTGACGCTGGAGGACGGCAAGACGGAGGCGGTCACGGCGGCCTCGATCATCCTGGCCACCGGCAGCGTGGTCGCGCCCCTGCCCGCAGCCGTGCAGGTGATCGGCGGGGACACGTCCGATGCCGACGTGTTCATTGACAACCGCGAGGTCAAGAAGCGCAAGGTGGCGGGGACGCTGGGCAAGACGACGCTGTGGACCTCCAACGAGGCGGTCTCGGCGACCGAGGTTCCCAAGCGCCTGGTCGTGCTGGGCGCGGGCGCGGTCGGCACGGAGTTTGCCTACACCTATCGCGGCCTCGGCGCGGATGTGACCCTGATCGAGTTCATGCCCAACATCGTCCCCCCGGCCGACCCCGATCTGTCCAAGGAACTGCACGGGCTGCTGACCAAGGCGGGCATCAAGATTTTGACCTCAACCAAGGTCGTCGCCATTGACGTGCCGGGCCGCAAGGTCAAGTACGTCAGCGAGAAGGGCGACGGCGAGCTGGAGTTCGACAAGATGCTGATCGGCGTGGGCCGCCGCGCCTACACGGACGGCCTGGGGCTGGACGCCGCCGGTGTCGTGTTTGACGGCCGCAAGATCGTCGCCGACGAGTATATGCGGACCAACGTGCCGCACATCTACGCCATCGGCGACGCGGCGGGCGGCGGCCTGGCGCACGTGGCGACCCGCGAGGGCGAGGTGGCGGCGGAGAACGCGCTGGGCCACACCACCAAGATGGATTATACCGCCGTCCCGTACTGCGTCTACACCGAGCCGGAGATGGCCTGGACGGGCCTGACCGAGCAGCAGGCGCGCGACAAGGGCTATGATGTCGAGGTCGGCAAGTTCACCTTCAAGTCACTCGGCAAGGCGATGGCGATCAACGAGAACGTCGGCCTGGTCAAGATCGTCACCGACGCCAAGTACGGCGAAATTCTGGGCGTCCACATCGTCGGCCCCCATGCGACGGATTTGATCCACGAGTGTTGCGTCTCCATCAAGCTGGAAAGTACCATCGAAGAACTGATGCACACCATCCACGCCCACCCGACGCTTTCCGAAGCCATCATGGAAGCCGCCCAAGACGTCAAGGGCGAGAGCGTCCACAAGTAGGTTCAGCCAAAGGAAAGCCCCCGCGCCAGTGGCGCGGGGGCTTTCTCTTGGGCATCAATAGCCCCCCGAATGGGGACTCCAGACGAACTGCCGTTCCATTGGGCTGGCCTGGACACCGTTCAAGTCCATCTGCTCGTTGCTTTGGAACCCCGCGTTGCCGCTGTCGCCGTCCACCAATTCCCCTTTCAGGCACAGGGTCAGGTGTAGCGGCTCGCCGGGCACGACGTTTGGGATGCGGAAGCGGCCCTGGCTGTCCGTCAATGCGGCGGAGTTGCCGGTCTGCTCCCCATCCACCGAGGCCAGTATCCCCGGCATCGGCCTCCCGGCTTGATCTACGATGCGCCCGGAGACGGTCCCGGTGGCATGGACCAAGTGTATCGTGCCTAGGTCCGTGGGAACACCTTTCGTCAAAGCCAATGGGGTTTTTGACACCATGACCTGGTTGAAGCCGTCCGCGCGGACGGAGGCCTGGTATTGTCCGTTAGGGTCAAGCGGCGCGCGGAAGTTCCCGGACGCATCTGTTCTAAACTGGTGGTTTCCCAACCCGTAGTGGCTCTTGGGGTCTGTCTCGTATACTGTGACTAAGGCATTCGGGATCGGCGCTTCATCCTCGGAGACCACATGCCCCACCACAACCGCAGTCTCCTCTGCCGTCATCTGGACCCTCCCAACGCCGTCCGGGAAATTCAGAGTCTGCCCATCCGTCTGGATCACGAGGGGCCGGCCAGGGGACCACTGGTACGTGCCGGATGCGTAGAGGCCGTTTTGGCTGGTCCTGAATGTGCCGCCCTCGAAGTAGGAGAGCACCACCGTACCTGTACCGTCCGTGCGGTCATCAATCATGGGACTTCCTTGGGCCATGTTGCTGGAAGTAATGAGAACCGGCGTGTTGGCCACCGGCTGGCCGGTCGGTCCCGTGAAGACGATGATCGGGTCGAATGACACGGGAATGTCTGGAGCGGACGCCACCTGTCCAAGCCGGACGCGCACCGTGCGCGCAGCCGGACGAACCCGTTCACTCATAAGCGGTCCCCCCGACGTCTGTTCGACTCGGACGAAAACATTGCCGGGCATGACACGCACCTTGTAGATGCCCTGGGCGTCCGTCGTTCCGTTTGAGGCCCCCGGCCACACCGCCCAGTCCGCTGGATCACTGCCCGACGGTACCGAACCTGCGATGACGGAAGCGCCCGCCACAGGCTTACCCGTCTGCTCGTCCACGACACGGCCCCTGACGAGTACCCCAGGTGTCACCACGACGGAAAGGTCTTTCTCCACGTCGCTGTCACCTAAAGTGACAGCGACGTCCTGAGCAAGTGTCAGTGGAACGTACTGACCGGCCGAGTTCAACCCATCCTCCGACGACACTTGACACTCAAACCCGCCCGCTGGCAGATGGGAGAACGCAAAGCGCCCGTGTGGGTCGGTGACGGCCTGACCCGCATCAATGAATTGGGTCTTTGTCACCCAGCCCAGCCCGACTGAGATGCCTGCGACCGGCGTGCCCGCCTGGTCACGGACGACACCCGTGATGCGCTTGTTTCCCACCGGGACCGCCGGGTACGCGGGAGGGGTTGAAGCAGGCGGCGCAACGGGAGGCTTTGCCTGGCCGTGCGTCACCCGCCAGGGCACAAATACCAGCGCCATCAGCGGCACGAGTGTGATGGCGATGCGCCACAGGTTCCGGCGTGTGGCCGGGGGAGAGGCCGCGTCACGCAGGGCGAGCAGACGCCGACGCAGGGGCGAACCTCCCTCGATGACGCCAACGGACCCGGCGAGTGTGGGGTGTTGATGACCTTGCCCCAATGCGAGTGATAGGAGGAGCCTGCCGTAGTCGGCGGCGGGGGCCTGGGTGATGTGCAGGGCGACGGCGTCGGCGGCGGCCTCACGCACCAGCCGCTCTTCCCGCCGGGCCAGGAGAACGAGGGGGTGGAAGAAGAACACGACCTGCACCAGCGTCCCCAGCCACTCCCAGAGGAGGTCACGCCGCCGCACGTGGGCGAACTCGTGCGCCAGGATCATTCGCATCTCTTCCGGGCTATACTGGGCGTCGGCGGGCAGGAGAATCTGTCCGGCGACGAGGACCGGGCTGTTCACCAAAGCTGAATGTGCCACAGGGGGGACACGACGCAGGTCCATGCGCCCGGCCAACTCGTCGGCGCACTCCGTCTCCGGTCCGGCGGGGAAAGCGACTGCGGAGCGCAGGATGCGCCGGGTCCGTCGGGCGGCGAGAAGGAGGCGGCCCAGACAGACGGCCACGCCCATCGCATAGGCGGCGGCGAGGGCGACACGCCAACCCCGAAGGGGCGCGCCCGGGGCGTAAACCGGCGCGGCGAGGTGTTCCGGCGCTGCCGCCGGTGCCGTCGCCTTTGGAACGGGGTTGGCCTGTGACGTGGAAACGACTGACGACGGCGCTGCCGACGGAAAGGGTGGGGCAGGCGCGAGCAGAGGCACGAAGATCGCCCCGCCCCAGAGGAGGCCAATCAGCAGTTTGGCATAGGCCAGCCGCCATAGCCAGCAGTGCGTGTCCGCCGAGAGGCGACCCGCAAGCAAGCGGCAGAGGAGCCAGACAAACAGCAAGGTGAGTGCGCCCTGCCATGAGGCACGCCACAGAGAGGACAGCAGGGTGTCTGATGCATTGGTCATGACTCTCTCTCCTTCGCCCCGTCTTTCAGGGACTCGATCTCCAGCAACGCAATGGTCTCACGCAGTCGGGCGACCTCCGCCTCCGACACCTGCGGCTTTTCCGCCAGGTAGGCGGCGAACGGCTCGAGTGAGCCGCCCAGCATCTCGTCCACGAAGTCCCGCACCAGGTCCCGCAGCATCCCGGCCGTGGGTTGCGCCGGCGAGTAGCGGTACAGGCCGTCCACGCTCTCCCGTACCAGAAAACCCTTTTCGCGGAGCCTCTCCATGACGTTCAGCGTCGTTGTCTTCGTATGGCCCTTCGTCGCGGCAAAATGATCGGCGGCTTCCCGCACGGTGATGGGGCAGTGGTCGGCCACATACCGCAACACCTCCGCCTCCGCCCGGCCCAGATTCGGCTTACGTCCCATGTCCTTGCCTCCTCCTGTGGGGTGTACGACGTTTGTCGTATCGGCATTATACGACAACTATCGTATGCTGTCAAGATGTTTGGGGAGGAATTTTCAGACGCGCGGAGAAACAAGAAGGCGTTGCAGCAATGTCCGCTGCCCCCGATGGTGAACCATTGGGGGCAGTCTTTGTTTGTGGAGGCGCTTTTGGAAACCCGATACCTGGCGGCGGCGGTGCAGTTCGAGTCGCGTCTGGGCGAGAAAGAATGGAACTGCGCTCGGCTGGAAGAACTCGTGACGGAGGCCGCGCGGGAGGGGGCGAAGGTCATCGTGACGCCGGAGATGGGGACGACGGGCTACTGCTGGCGGGACCGGGCGGAGGTCGCGCCGTTGACGGAACCCGTCCCCGGCCCGATCACGGAGCGGTTCGGGGCGTTGGCGCGGCGTCTGGACTGCTACCTTGTCATCGGGCTGGCCGAGTGTGACCCGCAGACTGATTTGTATTACAACACAGCGGTTCTGCTGGGGCCGGACGGTCTTGTAGTGTCGTACCGGAAGACGCACGACTACATTTCCGAGCCGCGCTGGGCCGCCGAGAGCTTCCTGCCGCCGCCGGTGGTGGAGACGCCGTATGGGCGACTGGGCATCATCATCTGCATGGACGCCGATTACATGGAGCCGTCGCGTCTGCTGGGCGTCTCTGGGTGTGACGTGGCGCTGCTGCCGACCTGCTGGCTGGATGAGCGCGCGCCCGCCCCCGCATGGATCGCGCGCGCCTTCGAGAACGAGATGTATTTCATCGCCGCTGACCGTTACGGCCTGGAACGCGGCGTCCAGTTCAGCGGTGGGAGTTGTATTCTCGGGCCGGAGGGCGAGATACTAGCGGCCTCAGATACCGGAGACGGCATTGTGTTGGCCGAGATTGATCTAGAACGGCCGCGCCACAAAGTACGAATGGCGGGGCGGCGTCCTGAAGTGTACCAACGCCTGGCCTCACACTCGTATCTCTGGAACCCGTATCCGTTTCACGTGCTGTATGGGGATGCCGGCTTGCCCTGCGGTGAAAACATCCTCGTTCGTGTCATTCAGTCCGATGGACCCTGTGTGCCGGAGGGAAAACCGGCCCCCATGCTGACGGTCCTGCCCGGTTTGTCGTTCCTGCCGCGCATCCCGGAAACACGCGCCGAGGCCGAGGCCGCTGCGGAGCCGGCCGATGGTCCAACGGTGAGCCGACTGATGGCCTGGGCTACGGAAGAGGGTGGGGCGGTAGTCGGCTCATTCATCGAGCGGGTGGGAGACAATCTGCACGTCACAGTTGCCCTGGTGGACCACACGGGCCTTCGCGGGCGATACCGCGCGCTGCACTTCGGTTCGCCGGAACACGCCTGGGCGACGCCCGGCACGGCAGAACCGCCCGTCTTCGACCTGCCCGGCGCGCGTGTCAGCCTGCTCTGGGGAGCCGACCTCATATACCCGGAGGCGGCGCGGCTGGCGGCGTTGCAAGGGGCGGACGTGATCTGCGTGTCCGCCGCGCTGAACGGGCCGGGCATCATCGGGTTGCCGCAGCCGACTGCCCCGCTGCCCGTCCCGGCCTGGGACAAAGCGTTGCCGTATCACTTCCACCTCGCCCGGCTGCGCGCCTACGAGAACAATACCGTCATCGCCTTCGCCAATCGCTGCCACTTGCAGGGAATTGGCGAAAGCGGCATCTTCGGCCCGGAACTTGGGACTGAGGAAGTCATGGTCTGTGGGGGAGTGTCGGCAGAGGCGCAGATGACGATCCACGCAGGCACCACTGACGCTCGCTTCCCTGTGAACCCGTTGCGCGCCAAGGAACTGCTGCAAAAGCGTGTCCCGGCCCTATATGCTCCACTGGTCAGGGCTGCTTCCGCCGTCCGCGCCGGATCAAATACAGCATGAACGACCCCAGCCCGGCAAACTTATATTGGTCGTCCACATAATGTTCGATCACATAAAAGGCAAAATAATAGAAGCGAGCGAAGCACCAGACGGTCAGGCCGAGCAGCAGAAGGACTTTGAGCGTCGGGCACTCCAGAAGCAGCGCGACAGAAGCAAGAAGCCCGGCCAGCAGAAACAGGAAACCTTTTGCAATAATCAGTTTCGGGTTGGTGATGTCTCCCATGCCTCCGTTGTACCATGCCGAACACGAAAAAGCGCCCAGCCAATCAGGCTGAGCGCTTTGTCTGCTGAGAGATCGCTACAGATGCGCTTCTAACTTCTCGGCGAGGACCTTGCGCGGGAACGCCCCATTCAACTGTTCCACGACCTGACCGTTCTTGAAGAAAATCAGTGTGGGAATCGTGCGGACGCCGTACTGCGCCTCGACGTCGGGGTGGGCGTCCACGTCCAGTTTGAAGACGCGCGCCTTACCCTCCATCTGGGCGGCTACGGCGTCCACTTCGGGCGCGACAGCGCGGCAGGGGCCGCACCACGAGGCGTAAAAGTCCACCAGCACGGGAACATCGGACTGAAGCACCTGGGCCTCAAAATCATCGGCGGTGACGGCACCGGCTTTGCTCATAGAAAAGTTCCTTTCGCTCCCCACTCGCGCAGGTCGCGTGGGTTTCTGCCGTCAAAACACACCAGGCGTGAGAGTGGTTCCCACAAACACGAAGCGCCCCTGCTCACAAGTGCTAGTGAGCAGGGGCGCTTTCGCGGTTATTATCTGGCGGCGACCTATTTTCCCGGGCACTTGCGCACCAAGTATCTTCGGCGCTGGAGAGCTTAACTTCCGTGTTCGGAATGGGAACGGGTGGACCCCTCCGCTATAGCCACCAGAAATCGTCAGTCGGGTGTGACTGGTTGAGTTGTCACCCGGCTGTTCTTGGACAACTGCATATCAAAAAGCAAAGGGGACAGCGATTAGAGCGTTTTTTGTTGATCAAGCCCTCGACCGATTAGTACTGCTCAGCTGAACACGTTGCCGTGCTTACACTCGCAGCCTATCAACCCGGTAGTCTACCGGGGGTCTTACCAGCTTCTGCTGTGGGAAATCTTATCTTCAGGTCTGCTTCGTACTTAGATGCTTTCAGCACTTATCAGAACCAGACGTAGCTACCCAGCGTGTGCTCCTGGCGGAACAACTGGTACACCAGAGGTCTGTCCATCCCGGTCCTCTCGTACTAGGGACAGCTCCCGTCAAATTTCCTGCGCCCGCATCGGATAGAGACCGAACTGTCTCACGACGTTCTGAACCCAGCTCGCGTACCGCTTTAATGGGCGAACAGCCCAACCCTTGGGACCTAATCCAGCCCCAGGATGCGACGAGCCGACATCGAGGTGCCAAACCTTGCCGTCGCTGTGAGCGCTTGGGCAAGATAAGCCTGTTATCCCCGGCGTAGCTTTTATCCGATAAGCCCTGGCGTGCCCACGCACTACCAGAGGGTCACTAAGCCCGACTTTCGTCCCTGCTCGACCTGTTTGTCTCACAGTCAACTTCCCTTATGCCTTTATACTCTACAGCTGATTTCCAACCAGCCTGAGGGAAGCTTGGGACGCCTCCGTTACTTTTTGGGAGGCGACCGCCCCAGTCAAACTACCCGCCTGTTACTGTTTCTCGACCGGATAACGGTTGAGGTTAGCATCCCACCATAGTCAGGGTGGTGTTCCATTGGCGCCTTACGGCTCCCACCTACGCTCTACAGACTAAGACAGAAGGCAATAACAGGGTGTAGTAAAGCTGCACGGGGTCTTTTCGTCCAGATGCGGGAAACCGGCATCTTCACCGGTACTACAATTTCACCGAGTCTCTCGTTGAGACAGTCGCTAAGTCGTTACACCTTTCGTGCAGGCCGGAACTTCATGCGCGTCGCTGTTTCCAGCGGCATAGACTATACCTTTATCTGCGATCCCAATCTCGTCCCGCGCGTAACGCTTCTTGCTTCCCGCGTTGAGCGAAGAGGCGAGGGTCAGTACGCTTGCAAATCCGTCCGGCGTCAGATGTCTTCCATCGTACAGTAACTGCACGATAGCCGCGAAGCTCTCGAACTCTTTCCGCTTGCCCGAGAGCAACGGATACTGTTGAAAGTGCGGGATGATCTTCAGCGCGATGTCGGAGATGCTGCGGGTCTCGTACTTGATTGTCTTGATTGTCTTGTCCGACCGATCCGGTCGGATGGCTCCGCAGCCGAAGACTTGCTGAAACATCAGCAGGACTTCCGCGCGGTCTGCGTTCTGGCTGACGGAGAAACTGGGTCGGATGTCCCAGCCGTTTTTGTACCGGCGGCTTTTGGTGAATGTCACGCAGAAGCAACCTTCTCCATCAGCGTATCCCGACAGATACGCTCTCAAGTACGGGGTGTCAGTCATGGGGTTGTTGCAGATACCAGCGTTTTGCAGCACTTGTAGATTTGCCTTCACGAAGAGGGCAGTAAGTGCCGCCGTCCAAAGCGTGAACTTTGGAGCAGTCGTTACAGGGTCACATAGACGCTTGAGTCTGTGGACTTCCCTCGGTATTACCCGTGTCCGCCTGCAAGTGGACGTGTGGGCTTCACCGATATGAGCTGGTGTGCAGGAGCAAGTCGCCTTGCTCCGGGGCAAATTTACGTTTACCCGGCTAGGAATTTCGCTTGAGGTCTTACTCAGCCTTGCGGCTAAGCGGGTGTCGCTTGCGGCTCCACCCCTGCATGTCGCCATGCAGTCGGGACTATATCTTCACCTCATGTCTGAAGTGTCCGGCGTGTAGTCTCTGAGGATTCTGATTAAATCTAGTCTGGATTTTTGTCGGTTCATCGTCTGCATGACTTCCAGAACGTCAGCCAGTCCGTTTCGGGTCAGATGATGACCTTCATGGATCAGTCTCACGCATCTTGCGAACTTCTGGAAATCAAGTTGCTTCGATGTACGGAGCGGGTGTCGCTCGAAGAACGGGATGACCGCTTCGAGCAGATCGGAACGTTTTCTAACGACGTACCGATACAGGTGTTCTTTGTGGTTGTCATGCCGTGGATTACCCACAATCTGACCGACCTCGAAAGTAGCGTTGAAGTTCGTGCAGACTAGCGATGCTTTTGGCACCCTGTGTCACGACGAAGTCATGCGTCACCTGATAGCGGTGTTTATGGACTGTCTCAGCACCTCGACGTGGCTGTCGTATGATGCCGATTGAGAAGCAACCTTCTCCGTCAACAAACCCCGTAATCCAGCCTAGTAAAACCAGCCTTTCCTGCTGATTGTCTGCACCTAACGCATTGTCACATGGAGAATGATCCATGTAGCGTAGGATACCCCAGACGTTCCAGCATATAGCCAGATTTTACTAAGGCAGCAATTCCACCTTAGGACGGTTATAGTTACCGCCGCCATTCACCAGGGCTTCAGTTCAGAGCTTTGGCTTGCGCCGAACCCCTCCCATTAACCTTCTGGCATTGGGCAGGTGTCAGCCCCTATACCTAGGGTTTCCCCTTAGCAGAGACCTGTGTTTTTGTTAAACAGTCGCTCAGCGCTTGTCACTGCGACCCCCTCGCGGGGGTACCCCTTCTCCCGAAGTTACGGGGTCAATTTGCCTAGTTCCTTAACGAGAGTTCTCTCGAACACCTTGGTATTCTCTACCTGCCTACCTGTGTCGGTTTACGGTACGGGCAGAATGTTCCTATGTTTAGACGGCATTTCTCGGCGATCCGCCCCCCCAAGTCGCTTCACCCGAAGGATCCACTTGTCCCCCCACTGGTCTTACGCCTACGGATTTTCCTATAGGCCAACCACCGGGGTTCAACGCGCACTACCAACAGTCGCGCTGGAAACTGGGACCGCGATCCGCCATCACTGAACATCCTGGTCACGGAATATCAACCGTGTGTCCATCGGCTACGCCGTTCGGCCTCGCCTTAGGCCCGACTAAACTTCAGAGGACGAGCCTTCCTGAAGAACCCTGAGGCTTTCGGTGTATGGGATTCTCACCCATATTATCGCTACTTATGTCCGCATCCTCACTTGCCACCAGTCCACCACTGCTTCCGCTATGGCTTCGTCCCAATGGCAACGCTCCTCTACCACTTGCCCCATAATTTCTTATACGGCAAGTCCAACGCTTCGGTGGCCGGCTTGAGCCCCCATACATTATCGGCGCAGAACGCCATTCGACCAGTAAGCTGTTACGCACTCTTTAAATGGTGGCTGCTTCTAAGCCAACATCCTGGTTGTCTATGGAATTCCACATCCTTTCACACTTAGCCGGCACTGAGGGACCTTAGCGGTTGGTCTGGGCTGTTTCCCTTTCGACAATGAAGCTTATCCCCCACTGTCTCACTGCTACGCTCTGATCTGTCGCCATTCGGAGTTTGGTAAGGTTCAGTAACCCGGTAAGGCCCCTAGCCTTTCCAGTGCTCTACCTGCGACAGAGAACACGTAACGCTGCACCTAAATGCATTTCGAGGAGAACCAGCTATCTCCGTGTTCGATTGGCATTTCACCCCTACCCACAGCTCATCCGAGCCATCTTCAACTGACACCGGTTCGGTCCTTCACTCGGTTTCACCCGAGCTTCAACCTGGCCATGGGTAGATCACACGGTTTCGGGTCTAATCCCGGCAACTAAGGCGCCCTATTCAGACTCGCTTTCGCTACGCCTCCGTGTCTGAGACACTTAAGCTGACGCTGCCGAAATTAACTCGCGGACTCATTCTGCAAAAGGCACGCGGTCACCCGGTAAATCGGGCTCCCACTGCTTGTAGGCGGCATGGTTTCAGGTTCTATTTCACTCCCCTCCCGGGGTGCTTTTCGCCTTTCCCTCACGGTACTAGTTCACTATCGGTGGCAAGAAGTATTTAGCCTTAGGAGGTGGTTCTCCCAGATTCCCGCAGAATTCCTCGTGCTCCGCGGTACTTGGGTGCCGTCCGACACGTCCCGCCCCTGTCGTCTACAGGGCTGTCACCTTCTTTGGCCGCGTTTTCCAAACGCGTTCCACTAGAGGCGGGGGTAATGTCTGGTGTGCTGCCGTTCACCATGGACGGTCCCGCGACACCGAAGACGCAACGCCGGCAGGCTATATTCACGTCATCGGTTTAGGCTGATCCGCTTTCGCTCGCCGCTACTCACGGAATCACTGTTGTTTTCTCTTCCTTCGGGTACTTAGATGTTTCAGTTCTCCGAGTGCCCTCTACCCGCCCTATGTGTTCAGGCGGGAGTGCTATGCTTGGCATAGCGGGTTTCCCCATTCGGAAATCTCCGGGTCATAGGTTGCTTGCACCTCACCGGAGCGTATCGCCGCTGGCTGCGTCCTTCATCGGCTCCTTGCCCCAAGGCATCCACCATGCGCCCTTTGTAGCTTGATCAACTCAAAGGTTTTTCTTTTGATTGCACAGTGACATCTTGCGATGCCAAGTGCGCTCAGCGAAATTGTATGCTGTTTTCCCTTTGCTTTTCTTTATGCAGTTGTCAAAGAACAGTCGGAAGGGAAGGGGACTTTGCCCCGACCCACTCACCGGCCCCTCGCGCTGAGGGCTTTCCGGAGAGATCTGCGGCGGTTGTTTCCGCCGCAAAACTGTGTCTTCCGTCAAGGGGAAGGAGCAGAACATCTAAAGATGATCCGCAGCGTCTTCACTCACTCGACAGGTTTTCAAGGTGCAGACAGCCCGTGAAGGGACTGGAGGATAGGAGGCTCGAACTCCTGACCTACTGAATGCAAATCAGTCGCTCTACCAACTGAGCTAATCCCCCACGGCCAGAACCGGATCAGATCGTATGCGCCCAAGAAGATTCGAACTTCTGACCTCACGGTTATCAGCCGTGTGCTCTAACCAGCTGAGCTATGGGCGCTCAGGACGCGGCAAACGCAAAGGGAGAGGCAACCGCCTCTCCCTCACAGGGGACATCACGGTTGTCTTCGCGCTATGCGGTTGTCTCGGCGGCGTGGATCATGCAATCTCGCTGGCGTACAAACACCTTCAGGCAGAGATGCACATGGAAAACTAAATAGGGCCGTGATGACGAACGTTTCGAGCAGTAACAGAAAAAGTGGTTCCAAGAAAGATCGACCTATTGATCGGCGCTTCGCGTCCCGTCCGAAGACGGGAACGACTAGCAGCCAAGATCCTTAGAAAGGAGGTGATCCAGCCGCACCTTCCGATACGGCTACCTTGTTACGACTTAGTCCCTCTCTCTCCCCATAGCTTAGACAGCTCCCTCCTTGCGGTTGGGCCACCGGCTTCGGCTACAGACAAATCAAGTGACTTGACGGGCAGTGTGTACAAGGCCCGGGAACGTATTCACCGCAGTTTAGCTGACCTGCGGTTACTAGCGATTCCGACTTCATGCAGGCGAGTTGCAGCCTGCAATCCGAACTGAGACCGTATTTTTGCGATTGGCGCGGCCTCGCGGCTTGGCGTCGCTTTGTTTAACGGCCATTGTAGCATGTGTCAAGCCCTGGGTGTAAGGGCCATGCCGATTTGACGTCATCCCCACCTTCCTCCCGCTTACACGGGCAGTTTCCAAAGAGTTCCCGACTTAACGCTGGCAACATTGGATGAGGGTTGCGCTCGTTGCGGGACTTAACCCAACATCTCACGACACGAGCTGACGACAACCATGCAACACCTGTCTTCCAGTCCCCTTGCGGGGAAGGCCCACTTTCATGGGATGTCCGGAGATGTCAAACCCAGGTAAGGTTCTTCGGTTAGTGACGAATTAATGCACATGCTCCACCGCTTGTGCGGGCCCCCGTCAATTCCTTTGAGTTTCAACCTTGCGGCCGTACTCCCCAGGCGGAATACTTATTGCGTTAGCTGCGGCACCAGGGGGGTCGATACCCCTGACACCTAGTATTCATCGTTTACGGCGTGGACTACCAGGGTATCTAATCCTGTTTGCTCCCCACGCTTTCGCGCCTCAGCGTCAGTTATAGGCCAGCGAGCTGCCTTCGCCATGGGTGTTCCGATCGATATCTACGCATTTCACCGCTACACCGACCATTCCACTCGCCTCTCCCACACTCAAGGTCCCCAGTATGAAAGGCAGTGTCCGGGTTGAGCCCTGAACCTTTCACCCCTCACTTAAAGACCCGCCTACGCGCTCTTTACGCCCAGTAACTTCGGACAACGCTCGCCCCCTACGTATTACCGCGGCTGCTGGCACGTAGTTAGCCGGGGCTTATTCACCGGGTACCGTCATTTGTTTCTTCCCCGATAAAAGAAGTTTACATCCCGAAAGATTTCATCCTTCACGCGACGTCGCTGCGTCAGGCTTTCGCCCATTGCGCAAGATTCCTAATTGCTGCCCCCCGTAGGAGTCTGGGCCGTATCTCAGTCCCAATCCGGCTGATCGTCCTCTCAGACCAGCTACCCGTCGTCGCCTTGGTAGGCCGTTACCCCACCAACAAGCTGATAGGCCGCGGGCCCATCTCGAAGTGCCTTGCGGCTTTGAATCCTCTCCGATGCCGGAGCGATTCGTATGCGGTATTAGCAAGAGTTTCCCCTTGTTGTCCCCCGCTTCGAGGCAGGTTGCCCACGTGTTACGCGACCGTTCGCCACTAGGGGATTGCTCCCCCCGTTCGACTTGCATTTCTTAGGCACGTCGCAAGCGTTCGTCCTGAGCCAGGATCAAACTCTCCATTGATGGTATCTCTCACGCCGAGGCGTGTGAAAATCATTGTGATTGTTTGAGATACTGCGGCCGGCTAGGTCCGCAGTTCCAGTTTTTGTCCACCAAAGTGAACGAGACTTCCTTGGCTTTTCCTGTTACTTGTATTTACTTGTTACTGCAATCCGAAGATCACAGCAGCAAGGTCTACACGCTCAAAGGTTTGTCATCACGATCCACTATTTAGTTTTCAATGTGCATCGCCGGAGGCATCTGCCTCATCAAAAGAGCAACAAAAAACCACGCTATCGTTGGGATAGCCGCTTGGACTGGCAAGAAAAATCGGTCGCCCGACCTTGCTTACCCCCCACTCGGTTACCCTTGCAGCGCGGAGGTCTTTGCTCTTCGGCGTTACGGACAAGGGTTAGTATACATCACCGTCTCCGGTTTGTCAACCCTTTTCGAAAAGTTTTTTGAAGTTGTTTCGCAGGTCGTTTTGCACGGCACCTGCGGATGTCCTTCGTCGAACGGCTTCGTTTGTCGCCGGTCGGATTGTCAGTATACACTGACTGCTCCGCGATTGTCAACCCCTGTCCAAAAACATTTTTTCGGGGGTGCTTTCCGGGAGCCTGTCGCCGGCACTGTGTCCGGGCAACGAGGTGTATTATGGCACTGACGTCCCCCGAAGTCAAGGGGTTTGCGGAAAATTTTCGGACTTTTTTTTCGGCCCCATCAATGCGGCGATGGCGGCCATCGTCTCCCGCCCGATCAGGGCCAGCGCGTCCTTCTCCTCCGGGTGCGCCGCCTGTATCTCCTGGGCCGTGAAAGGCTTACCGACCGTGATGCGGACGTGGTGACGGCGGGGACGCTTCCCGCCCTTCGGCAGAATGTGGTCCGTGCCCGCGATGGCCACCGGGACGATGGGCGCGCCCGTCTGGCGCGCGATCAAGGCGAAGCCCTTCTCCGCCGGCCCCAGCGCCCCGTCCGGCGAGCGCGTCCCCTCCGGGAAGATGCCCAGCACGTGCCCCGCCTTCAGCCGCTCCACCGCTTCCCGCAAGGCCGCCCGGTCCGCCGTCCCGCGCCGGACCGGGAAGGCGGCCAGGGCGCGGATGAAGCGCCCCAGCAATGGGACCTTGAAAAGTTCTTCCTTCGCCATCATGTGCAGCTGCCGGTCCATGACCTGCGACAGATACGGCGGGTCCATGTGCGCGGTGTGGTTGGCGGCTAGGATCACGGGCCCCTCCGTGGGGATGTTCTCCCAGCCGCGCACCGTCACGCCGCCGAACAGGGGGACGAGCAGGCGCACCGCCCACCAGGTCAGCCGGTACGGGCGACTCGGCGGGTCCGCCATCTTACGCAGAGACACGGCGCAGCGCCTTTCCGTGCAGTCCCAGAATCCGGGCCGTCACTTCCTCGGCCGTCAGGCCGTCGCTGTCGAGCCGGTGCGCGTCGGGGGCGGCGACCATGGGTGCGGCGTCCCGCGTGGCGTCCCGCGCGTCGCGCGCGCGAATCTCCTGCTCCAGCGCCTCCGGCGTGGTCTGGATGCCCCGCTCCCGCAGTTCATCATAGCGACGCAGGGCGCGGGCGGCGGGGGAGGCGGTGAGAAAGACCTTGACCTCGGCCTGGGGCAGCACCACCGTGCCGATGTCCCGGCCCTCCATAACGACCCCGCCTCGCGCCCCCATCTCTTTCTGCAAGGCCGTGAGGCGGCGTCGGACGCCGGGGAGGGCGCTCAGCGGCGACGTCAGGTTGCTGATGTCTGGGGTGCGGATGTCGCCGCTGATGTCCCGCCCGTCGGCCAGCACGCGCCCGTCCGGCGTCAGCCGGATGTCCAGCGACTCCGCCAGCCGCGTCACGGCGTCGGCGTCGGTGACATCCACCTCACGGTCCTGCGCGGCCCAGGCGACCGCCCGGTACATGGCCCCGGTGTCCACATAAATGTAGCCCAGCGCCTCGGCCACCCGGCGCGCGACGGTGCTTTTGCCCGCCCCGGCCGGCCCGTCAATGGCGATGGAAAGTGCGCGCTCTGTCATGCCGCTCTTGTACCCGGCCCACAGGCGGCCTGTCAACGGCGGGACGCAGGCCCCGGCACGACCTCCAGGGCGCGGCCATCCGACAGACGGTAGACATAGAAATCGCTGTCAATACTGAAGATGCGCTCATAGCCCGCCGCCTCGGCCAGCGCGACCAGCGAGGCGTCGGCCAGGTCCATGGGCCGGTCTCGGTACTGTTCCATGAGCGCCAATATCCGCACCGTCTCGCCCTCGCCGGGTGTGTGCAGGAGGAGCGTGCCCGCTGTGAACAAGTTCGCAATCCTCGCCTGCATCGCCCAACCGGCTTCCCGGCCCGCGAGGTACATGGCCTCAGCAAGACAAGGCCAAGTCGTCACCAACGGCAGGGCAGCGGCGAGGCTCTGACACCGCCGGTAAGCCTCCGGCTGCCCTTGCGGGTCCACGAGGGCGAACAGCGGCCCGGTGTCGGTCAGGGTTCCTTGCGGCATAATGCTCAAACGTTGAAGCCCTGGCGGCGGTACTTCTCGGCGATGATTTCCGCGACAGGATTGTTGCGATATGCCTCCCGCGCGGCTTCATCCGCAGGAGACAGCGTCTCGCGCACATCGCTCTGCTCGTAAGACGCCAGCATATTCATCAGGGTCTCGCGCAGCGTCGCCTGGCGCTCCTCCTCGTCCGCGCTTGTCTCAATCCCGGCTGCGGGCGTCTCGTGGACGTACAGGCGGCGCAGGTCGTCCAGGGCCAGACCTTCGGGCGTCGTCCCCCGCCGCCGCGCCTCCTGGGCCAGCGCGTCTTCCACCTCGGCAGGTAATTCCAAAATCAGTGTCATGTCGCTCTTGTACCCGGCCCACCGGCGGCCTGTCAACGCCGAAAAAAAGCCCCGGACGTGTGACGGGCCGGGGATGCAGCAATTTTTTATCTTGAGGCGCGGCGGGCAATCAGGCCGAGAGGCAGCAGGCCCAGGGCGAGCAAGGCAAGAGAGCCGGGTTCCGGCACGGCCACGGGTGGTGGAAGGACGTTCACCGTGAAAAACTGCGGCCCGGTGTCCAACGTGCTGCTGTTCGCGTCCAGCGCCTGAACGCTGAAGGTGCCCGTGATCTGGTCCCCCGACAGCGCAGACGGTAAGACGTTGACATCGAACAACGGCAGGTCAATCGAGTCCGTGGGGTTCAGCGTCACCGGGGTTCCCAAAAGATAAGGGAAGCCGATGTCCGCCTGAGCCGGCGAGTCGTCAACGGTTGCGGGGCCTGAGAGGAGGACCGGGGTGTCGCCGAACAGCGAAAGCGGGGCAGACCCCGTGTTCGTCAGCAGGCCGGTGAACGACACCAAGCCGCCGGGCGCCACCGCCTGGGTGGGGCCGTCCAAACTGAGTGTCAGCGCGGAAAGCGTCTGGGCGTGTGCCGGGAGGGCGGCGAGCGCCCACAGAGTCAGGGCAAATTTCAAAAACGTCTTCATGATGTCGGTGTTCCTTAGCGATGGCGAATGGCGGCCCCTGAGTGCGGCTCGGGGACCGCCGAGGACTTACGGCGCGTTGCCGGCAAGCGCGGCGCCGCTGGAGGCGAACTGGTCGGAGGCGAACGTCACCTGGATGATCACGGGGGCCCCCTTCGCCGGCAGTGAGCCGGTAAAGACCGCGCCCGCGCGCGTCGAACCGCCCGCCGCCAGCGTCCCCGATGCCGGCTGGGTCAGCGCCGAGGCGGCCAGCGTGACTGCCTTGCCGCCGCTGACGAAGAGCAGCTTGGCGCTGACCAGACGCAGTTTCGTCGCGGCGGCGGAGCCGGTGTTGGCGACGCTGAATTGGGCCGCCACTCCCGCCCCGCTTGTGAGGGAGGCGAGGGAGGTTTGCAGGACCGGCGCGGGCGGCGTGATGGTGAACGGCAGCGGCGCGGTGGGGCCGCCGCCGGGGGCCGGGGAAACCACCGTCACCTGCGCCGTCCCCACCGCCAAGTCACTGCCGGGGACCTGCGCCGTGAGCGCGGCCGCATTCAGGAACGTCGTCGGGAGCGGAACGCCGTTCCAGGCGATTTGTGAGCCGCCGACAAAGCCCGCGCCGGACACCATGATGCTTTGCCCGCCCTTCCCCGCCGGGGCGGTGTTCGGGCTGACGACGGTGAGAAGCGGCTTCGGATTGCCGATGATGGTGAACGCCGCGAGGGAACTGATGCCCTGATTGTAGACCGTCACCTGCGTGTCGCCGGCACTTTGCAGCAGGCTCGCGGGAATCACGGCACTGATCTTCGTGCTGGAGGACACATCGTACCCGTTCAAAAGCGCGCCGTTGAAGTAGACCTGTGAGCCGGGGTAAAAGCCGGTCCCGGTCAGGGTGATCGGCAGATCGCCGCTGTTGACCGCGACGGACTTGGGCGACACCGACATCTGGCCGAGCGATGGCGGGATGACATTGACCAGGACCGTCGCCGTCGCCGTGTCCCCTTTGCCGTCCACGATGGAGTAGCCGAAGAAGTCCGCCCCCGTGAAGCCGGCATCCGGCTGATAGGTGAGTACCTTGTTCTTCGTGTCAATGGCGGCGATGCCGCTCGACGCCGGGGTGATGGCGACGTATTTCAGCGTCCCCAGGTTTTCGCCGATGGCGACTGCGACGGCGTCCTTGAGGGCGTCAACCGTGATGGATTTCCCGGCGGTCGTCGTGACCTGCTCATCCTTGGCTTCCAGGAGGAAGGCGCGTATCTTCACCGGCGGCATCTGCGCCGGGTCGTTCGTGGTGTAATGATCCAGACCGACGACCGGGCCGGAGACATCCGGGATGATCTGATAGTCCACGTGGACGGTCCCCTGCGCCGGGATCGTGCCGAGGTCCTGCTGCTCCGGCTGGCTCGCCGGCAGGTAGCAGTTGACCAGATCGGAGGCGGGCAGGTCTATGCTGGCCCCGTCCAGATCAATGTCCGACTGGTTGGTGATGTCAATGCCCAGTGTGAAAGGGGTGCCTTTATTCACATTTTGGCCCATTTTGGGCGTGGTGAAATTGAGTTCCAGCTCCGGCTCCTCGACCGTGGCGCTGCCGGACAGGTCGCTGCTGACCGGGAATTTGGCTCCGCCCAGTTGGAGTGAGCCGTCCACGCTGCCGCCGATGTCGTAGTCGCCGGGGTCGTCGCCCCGGATGATCCACTCCGCCGCCGTGGACTGGAACGGCCCGATGTCGCCCAGGGTCCTTTTTTCCTTCTGTTTCTGGCCGTTCAGCGTCGGCAGTTCCAGGCCGCTCGGCAGGCTGATGTCCGCAGTGGCGCTGCCGATGGTGTAGGGCGTGTCGTTGGTGATCACGGCGGACGCCGCGAAGAACTGCTTGAGGTAATGGATCTGGCCCTGGATGGTCAGCCAGACGACCACGAACTGAGGCTTGTTCGGGTTTGAGCCGAACGGATAGGCGACTGCGATGAGGGTCCCACGGCTGTCATATATGCCGATCCCCGTGCCGTCGTTGTACGGCGTGGTGTCGCGGTACGCGCCGTCACCGGCGACCGTCCTCACGCCGATCTTCAGCGTGAACTTGTAAACGTTGTAGTTCTTGGGGTCGTCGAGGCTGATGCCGTCCGCCGCCGCCTGGTCGCCGCTGATCGGCGTGACGGTGAAGCTTGTCACCGCCAGCGGATCGCCCGGCGCGAGTTGGATGGTCACGCTGCCGGTCGTGCCGCTGGTGAGGGCGACGCTCTGCTGATTGGGCAGGAAGCCGGTCTGATAGGCGTAGACGATCAGTGATCCGGGCGTTTCGGGCAGCGTCAATTGGCCGTTGCCGTCCGTGCCGTAGACCTTGGCGTCCTTGTTGAACGCGAGCAAGGCGTTCGGGATGGGATTCCCGTGAGTGTCCTGCACCGTGACCGTCAACTGCGTGGGCGGCTTCTGGTACAGCTCCAGATTGAAGTCCCGAAGGTACCTGCCGTTGCCGTCCACTGTCAGGGTCAGCGGCACGAGGAGCGGGGCGGCGCTGGTGCCTCCGGGGGCATTGGCGGGGACATCCAGATTGAACGTCACTTGGAGATGTGCGCCCGGCAGGAGGGGCTTGGTGGGAAGCGCGGAGTCCCGCCCGATCCAGCCCGTGCCGACGGTCCCCTGCGGCGTCACCTGAGCGTCGGAGACGTACTGCGGCGTGCCGCCCGTGTTGGTGAGGGTGGCCGTGAACTGGCTGACATTGCCGGACCAGGAGCGTATGGTCGAGATGGCGATCTGCAACTTGCTTGCCGGGGTCGGATTGTTCGGGTCGATGGGAGCCGCGTCCGCCTCATTGGAGACGGCCTTCAGGTCCGCCGTACTCACTTCGTAGTAATAGACCTTGCCGTTGGTGACGCCCAGATCATCGTAGGAATTGTTGGCGAGGCCGGTCTTGTACAGCGTCTCCGCGCCCAGCGACCCGCCCCGATAGAGGTAGTACGTCACTCCGGGGTTCGCATTCGCCGGGGGCGTCCAGGAGAGATTCACCGCGCCGGGACCCGGCGATGCCGTCAGCAGGATGCGAGCGAGCGGCGGGGAGCCGGGCGGCGGGTTGGCGGGCGGCGGGCTGTTGGGCGGCGGATTGGTGGAGGAGGATGCGCCCACGGTCAGAGTGACTGAGACGGAGGAGGTGAGATAGGACGCCTTGATGGTGACGGTCTGTGTCTGTGTGACACCCACAGTAGTCACCGTAAAGGGAGCGGCCTTGCTGCCGGGAGTGACCAAGACTGTCGGGGGCACCGTCGCGGCGGGATTGTCCGAGGTCAGCGTCACGGTCACTCCGGCTGCCGGGGCGGCTGCTGAAAGCATCACCGTGCCGATGGACGACTGCCCGCCGGTCACTGTCGCCGGTGTCAGTGACATGCCCGTCACCGCGATCGGCGCGTTCACCGTGAAGGTCGCCCCATTGCTGGTGAAGACGCCGGGGTCTTTGTTCGGGTTCGGATTGGTCACTGTCACTACCGGCGTCCCTGCCCTGAGAATGTCGGCGGCGGGGATGGGGGCAACGATCTTCGTGGCGCTGATGCTGGTCGGTGTGATGGGCGAGTCACTGCCGAACGTGACGGTGGCCCCTGGGGCAAAACCGGTGCCCGTGACGGTGAGGCTAAAGGCCGCGCCGCCGGCCGTGGCGGATGTCGGCGCGATGGACGTGATCACAGGCTGCGGGTCGTCAATCGTGAAGGTCTCGGCATTGGAGGTCCCGCTCTGCGGGTCGGTGACGGCGACGGAGGCCGTCCCCGGCGCGGCGACGTCCGCCCCCGGAATAATCACGGAAAGACTGGTCCCATCGCCGGCGACGGTGCTTGCCGTCAGATTTTTGTCGCTCCCGAATTGCACGGTGGCCCCGGAGACCAAGTTGGAACCCTGGATGACGAGTGTGAAATACTCCAGCCCCGTCTGGATACTGGCCGGGACGAGCTTGGTGATCGCTGGCGGCGGCACGGGGTTGCCGATGGTGAAGTTCACCGACGCCGAGCCGCCGTCGCTGTTGTCGCTGAGAACGGCCGGGTTCGTCACCGTGATCGGAACGACGGCGGCATTGGTCGTGTCACCGGCATTCAGGAAGATGCTGAGCTGAGTGTCGTTGTCCACATAAAATGTGGGCTTCGTCGAGCCTGTTCCGTCATTCGGATTGACCCAGGAAACTTGCGTGGATTGATTGAATCCCGTCCCTGTGATAGTGACATACTCCCCGCTGGCCCCGGCGGACACCTGGGCAGGCGAGATTTTGGTGATGGTCGGCTTCGGATTGGTGATCGTGAAAGGCTCGCTGTTCGAGGTCAAGCCATAGTTATTTGCCGCGTAGCTGTCGGGTGAGTTCGGATAATTCGTCACCGTGATGGCGGCGGTGAGGCCCTGCTCAAAGACGTAGTGGAAGCCGGACGAGGCGGCGTTGGGGGGATTATATAGGTCGCTGGTGGGAATGGCGACGGTCAACGAAGTGCCGTCCGAGGCGACGCTGTCCGGCGTCAATTGAACGGCACCGGCAGTGCTGGGGTTGGGAACGTGAGGCTGAATGATGAAATTGACCCGTGTGGTGGAGTCGAAATGCGTCCCCCGGATGGTCATCTCGAAGCCGGGGCTGTCGGCCAACGCCTTGTTGGGACTGAGGGAGGTGAGCGTGGGAGCCACGACCGCCGGAAGGACGGTGAAGGTCACCGCCGTACTGGGAGCGGCGTTGCCGGGGTTGGTGACAACGACGGGGTAATTCCCGGCCGTGGCGATCTCCGAGGCCGGGACTGTGGCGAGAATCAGGCTGTCGGACTCGACCTTGATGCCGGCGAGTGTATCGCCGTTGAACGTCACCTGGGCGTCGGGCGCGAAATGGGAGCCGTTGATCGCCAGCGTGAAGTCCGGGTTTCCCGCCAGATTGTTCTGGGGAAACAGGCCGGAAGTGTAGACACCGCCGCTCAGCACCGTATCCGCAGGCACCACCGGCGTCGGCTCGGCGGTCAAGGGCGTGGTCGGCGTCAGCAGGACCGCATGAATCTTCCCATCCGGCCCGGTGGCGATACAGGCAATCTGATCGCTGTTGTTGACGCTGTACGCATCGCTCAACGTCCAGCCGCTGACATTGCTCCCGGTCAGCAGGTCGTTGAGGTCGTACATGAAGCCGTTGGTAGAGACAAAGGCATGCGGCGGCGCGCTGCCGTTGATGGGCGCATAGAGCAGGCCGTTGTCGCTGGAGGCGCCGACCACCGTACCCGCGTCGTTGACCCCGTTCGCCCAACTGTAAAAGGTGTAATTGGCGACGTTGTAAGAATCTGCCCCGCCCCCGGTACCGCAGTAAAGCGCCCCCAGGTCCGCCATGGGACCGCCGGCGCTGGACGAGAAGGCGTGGCCGTAAGCCACGTAGGTGGCGCCGAAGGGGCCGTTGGGATCGGAACTCGGCGGCACCTGTGAGGCTGGATTGATGCCGTCCACCGACGCCTGCCCCACCACCTCGGCGCTGCCGCTGAGGGCGGTCGGGGTGCTGCCGAAATCGTAACGTGTGGACAGTGTGCCCAGGTCGAGCATCGAGCCTGCGGTTCCATTGGCGCTGCTCGGCACCCAGAGGAATGCATGACTCACCAGATTGCCGGCGCTCGGCCCGATAGTGGTCGTCACGTCGGAGAGACCGTAGACCTCCCCGTAGGCGTTGATGCCCAGAGCCTGGCTGTTGCCGGTCGTGCCGTTCAGCGTCCCCAAATCGTACATGACATCGGCGCTGTCCACGAAGGCATGCGAAGAGTTGTTTCCTGCATCAGCCTGGCCGACCACTTCGCCGCTGTCATTGAGGCCATAGGCGAAGCTGCTCTGTGCGAAGGGGCTGCTGCCGCTGTCGGAGATCACGCCCAGGTCAACCATGCTCCCGGTAATCCCGTTGGGGCTGGTAGGTGTCCACACGAAGGCATGGCTGGTCGTCGAATTGACATTCGCGCCCCCGGCCACCTGGCCGCCGGCGTTGATCGCCGCACCGTAGCTGTTTCCGGTCGGATAGACCGGCAGCGTTCCAATGTCCACCAAGCCGTTGGCGGAATCCCACAGGATGGCATGGTTGACATCATTGCTGTTGACCTGAGCAAATCCCGTGATCTGCCCGGAGGCGTTCAGGGCTTCGGAAAGGTTGGGGAAGTCCTGACCGTTGTTGCCACCGTTGAAACCAGTCAGGCTGTAAATGTTGTTGAATTCGGTTCCGGCTCCGAAAAGGCCGATGCCGCTGAACCCGTTTCCTGTAACGAGGGTGCCGATGTCCTGCACCGCGCCGGTCGTGGAGACGACGTTCCCGTGCGCGTAAAAACTGCTCGTCTCGCCCTGGCCGGCGATGTTGCCCGCGTCGTTCAAAGCAAGGGCAGAGTTGCTCGACGGCCAAGTGCCTTCGTCCTGCAATGTGTACTGCGGCAGGGAATAACCCGGACCGGCCACGCGCGGACGCGAGCGCAGCCCGATTTGCAGGACACGGTAAGGCTTCAAGTGCAGAGCGGGCCTGAGCGCCGGGTGTGCAGAAACGGGGCGAATTACGCCGGGTCGTATCTGCGGCGGGCTCGCCAGTGACGCCCGCAGGGCCACAAACATGGTGATCAAGGCCAGGGCCGACAGGGCCGGAAGCATCCACAGCCGCAGATGGCGAGTACCGCGATAAACAGTTTTCATTGAGAGCATCCTCATGGTTACACCCATCCAGGGAGGACGGGGATTTGAAACAAAGAGCAGAGAAAATCGGTGTTACGGACCGCAACCCAAGATTTTTACGGGGGCGATGCGGCCACCCAGCGAGCATTGGACAGTTTACAAGCCCAGCGTCTGGGCGATCTGGGCGGCCTCCCGGCGGTTGTTCACTTCCAGTTTCTTCAGGATGTTGCCGACGTGCTTCTTCACGGTCGTCATCTCCAGGCACAGCTCCGCGCCGATCTGCTCGTTGGTCAGGCGGCGGGAGAGGCCCTTCAGCACCTCGGTCTCCTGGCGGGTCAGCGCCTTGTAGACGCGCTCGCGCTCGGCGGCGCTGCCGGTCAGGCGGCTGAACTCGGACAGCACCAGGCCCGCCAGCATGGGCGGCAGCGCCGCGCCGCCCGCCATGACGTCCCGCACCGCCTGGGCCACCGTGTGCGGCTCCGCGTTCTTCAGCAAATAGCCCCGCGCCCCCGCCTGCAAAGCCTGGAAGAGATGCGCGCCATCGTCAAACACCGTCAGCACAAGCACCTCCACCGAGGGAAAGCGTTCCTTCAAGCGGCGCGTCGCCGTGATGCCGTCCATGACCGGCATCTCCAGGTCCATCAGCAGCACGTCCAGCCCGGCGGTCTCGGCCAATCTCAGGGCCTCCGCGCCGTCGCCCGCGATGCCGACCACCGCCACGTCCGCCTCGGACGTCAAGCTGTCCGCCAGCGCCAGGGCATAGGGCCGGTGGTCATCCACAATGCCGATTCGGGTAACAGTCATGGGGCGGCCTCCACGTAACCACTGGCCAGGGACATTATCCTCGGTATCGCCGCCGGTGAACAGTCCACTCTTTTTGCTACCGTAGGAGGCTTACAAATTCTTGGTCATCTCGGCGGACTCCAGCGGCAGGGAGAGGTGAATGGTCGCGCCAGCGCCGAGGACGCTCTCGGCCCAGAGCCGCCCGCCCTGCGCCTCCACCAGACGCCGGGACAGGTACAGGCCCAGGCCCGTCCCGCCGAACGGCTGCCCGGCGCCGTCGCCCTGATAGAACGCCCGCGTCCCAATCCGGTCCAGCTCCGAGGCGGGGATGCCGATGCCCCGGTCGGACACGCTCAGCCGCAGCCGCCCCGCTTCCTCCCAGAGCCGGACACAGACGGGACCGCCGCCGGGCGAGTATTTGACGGCGTTATCCAGCAGGACGGCGAGGACGTGGTCCAGGTCGTCCGTGTGCAGGAACACCCAGGGCCGTTCCAAAAGCGTCTCGCACCCAAACTCCCAGCGCGCGCCCCGGCCGCCGCTCCCCTCCCGCCGCTCCTGTTCCCACTCGGACCGGCGGCGGCAGGCCGCCTCCACCACGGCTATGGCGTCCACGGCCCGCTTGGGCCCGAGGTGGACCGGCTCGCCCGCCGCCAGCCGCGCCACGTTGAGCATGGTGTCCAGGGCCAGGAACAGCTCCTGCGTCTCGCCCAGCGCCGCCGCCAAGCGGGCGTTCTGCCGTTCCGGGGACGCCCCCCCCTCCCGCGCGCCGCGCAGGGCATTACGCAGCGGCAGCGCCACGGCGGCCAGCCGGTTCTTGATCTGGTGCTGCATGTCGTGGGTCGCCTGGAGGCGCGCCCGCGCCAGGGCGTCCGAGGACGCGCTCTCGCGGTGCAGACGCCGTCGCCACTCCTCGTTACGCAGGATCGCCTGCGCGAGCGCCCAGCCGGATGTCGCGCAGAACACGACCGTGGCCAGGGCGCGCGGGTTGAGCGCGACGTTCAACCGGGGCAGCAATATCTGCTGCGTGATCTCCAGGATGGACGCGAAGAGGACCCCGGCGGCGCTCCCGGCGATCCACAGCAGGTCGCGCTCGCGCAGATGCAGGAGCGCCCCGGAGGCGTCGTCGGGTGGCGGGAGGCGGATCGTGCGCCGGGCCAGGCCCCGGAGGGTCGCCGCGCACGCCGCGACGGCGGCGGCGACCGGAGCGATGCAGTAGAGCGGGTAAAGCGGCCCCCAGGTGTCGCTGTCAAAGTCCAGCGGCGCCGTCCCCGGCGGGACCAGATGCAGGACCGCCGGGCAGAAGCCGAACAGCGACAGCAGGCCCATCAGGACGTAGACGCGGCGCGGCGTCAGCGGGCGGGGCAGGGGCCGGCGCGTGACCAGGGCGAGGAAGTGGATGAGGGCGGCGATGGTGATGTAGACGCAGAAAAAGTGCAGCCGGTACCAGAACAGGTCCGCGTGGCGCTCACGCGCGTCTTGAAGCATCATGGCGCACCAGATCATCGCGCCCAGGAAGAACGCCAGGGCGGCGTAGACGCGGTTCTGCGCGCGGCGGTTGACGCGCAGGTACACCACCAGGAAGATCAGCGACAGCTCCCAGCAGGTCACGGCGGCGAGCGTCGGGATGAGGTCCTTCACAGACATGGCGTCACAACAGCAGGATCACAGGAACAGCAGCGACTTCGGAAACAGAATACCCTTCATGCCGACAATATTCCTGCCTGTACCGACGCATGAACGCAAGGCTGGTTCACAATGCCGCCATCGCCCCGGCTTGACTTGCCCGCCCCTGCCTCCGCATAATGGGGATTATGCACAGACACCTCCCGGCGATGTCGGCTCTGCTGACTGCCCTCACCATGACGGCGCAGGGGCAGGCGCTGCCCCGGCCCGCGCTCGCGCCCGTGGAGACGCCGATCCGCGCGCTCGTCCTGCGCGCCCAGCCGCGCGCGACCTTCGGGTCCGCCCCCGACCTGTTCTACGGCCAGTACCGCACGGAGAACCATGTGTTCCAGACCCGCGCGGGCGTCCGCCTCCGGCAGCCGCCCGTGGTGGAACTCGGCCCCCTGCCGCGCGGTTTCTATCTCCAACTGGAGGTGACGCCGGGGACCGTCGCCGGGACGCAGACGACGCCGCCCGGCCCCACCCACCCCTGGACCACGGTGACATCCACTTACCCCCTGACGCCCGCCGGGCGGATGATCGTGATGACCTGGGAGGCGACTCCAGGTTCGCCGCGCGGCCTTGCGGGCCGAATCCGCTCCGTGCTGCTCCGCTACGTCGGCAGTCTCAAATAAACACTTTGTAGTTCTGTAAAGGTGGAACATGGCCGCAGACACGCCCGTGACCGTGCCGGGACTGGCGCGCAAGAAGGAACGGCGGGAGAAGATCGTCGCGCTGACGGCCTATGATTTCCCCACGGCCCTGCTCATTGATGACTCCGGCGCGGACGTTGTGCTGGTGGGCGACTCGCTGGGCATGGAGGCCCTGGGCTTCGACACCACGCTGCCCGTGACCCTGGAGATCATGCTGCACCACCTGAAGGCCGTCCGGCGCGGCACACGGCGCGCGCTGCTGCTGGCCGATCTGCCCTTCCTGTCTTACCAGGTCAACCCCGATGAGGCCGTGCGTAACGCCGGGCGGCTTCTCCAGGAGGGCGGCGCGAACGCCGTCAAGCTGGAAGGCGGCGCGGCCTTCGCGCCGACGATACGCCGCCTGACCGACTCGGGCATCCCCGTCTGCGGGCATTTGGGCTTCACGCCGCAGAGCGTCAACCTCATCGGCGTCCGTGTGCAGGGCAAGGACGAGGCGACGGCGGCGCGGCTGCGCGCGGACGCCCTGACCGTGCAGGAGGCAGGCGCGTTCGCCGTCGTGCTGGAACTGCTGCCCCCGGCGCTGGCGGCGGAGATCACGGCGTCCCTGTCCATCCCCACCATCGGCATCGGCGCGGGGCCGGACTGCGACGGCCAGGTCCTCGTCACCTCCGACCTGATCGGCCTGCGCCCGGACCGCCCGCCCCTCAAACACGTCCGCCCCTACGCCCAAGTCGGCGCGGACATCCAGTGCGCCCTGCGTGCGTTCGGCGACCACGTCCGGGCCGGAATCTTCCCCTGATCGAGAAGGAATCCGCCGATCTTATGGGGAAATATGCGATGTAAAGCCGGTACTTCGCGTCGTTGTTGCAAGCAGAAGGAGGTCCAATCCATGAGCGTCCCACCCCCCGGCGATGACATCCCGCCTGCCGCCAGCGATATTCCCCCCGCCGCGCCGCCCCCCGGCAGTTGGCCTCCCCCGCCGGTCAACGGCGGCCCCGGATTTGTCGAACCCACGCTCAGTCAGGACGAACGCACGATGGCGATGCTCGCCTACATCTTGGGCATCTTCACCGGCTTTCTCGGCCCGTTGGTCATCTGGCTGATCAAGAAGGATCAGTCGAAGTTCGTCGCCTATCACGGCTTGCAGGCGCTGATCTTTCATGCCGCCATCGTGGTCGGCTACTTCGTGTCCAGCCTCCTGGCATTTTTCCTGATCGGCTTCCTGACCTATCCCCTGTTCGGCATCCTCAGCCTGGTCTACAGCATCCTCGCCGGGCTTGCCGCCAACCGGGGCGAGTGGTACGAGATTCCCGTGGTGGGCACGTTCACCCGGCAGCAGGTCGGCGTCTAGCCTTCACGGCGCATGGGGGGAACAAACGGCAGTGTCCATACCGTTAGTAGTATTGCAAGATTTGTCACACGACGGAGGGAAATTTCCATGATCTACGCCAACCCGAATACGGATGGGAGCCTGGTCTCCTTCAAATCCCGCTACGGCAACTACATCGGCGGCGAGTTCGTCCCGCCCGTGGAGGGACGCTACTTCGAGAACCCCAGCCCGGTCAACGGGAAGACCTTCTGCGAGGTCGCCCGCTCCAGCGCCAAAGACATTGAACTCGCGCTGGACGCCGCCCACAAGGCCAAAGACGCCTGGGGGCGGACCTCGCCCGCCGCCCGCGCGAACATCCTCAACAAGATCGCCGACCGTATGGAGGCGAACCTGGAGATGCTGGCCGTCGCCGAGGCCTGGGAAAACGGCAAGCCCGTCCGCGAGACGCTGGCGGCGGACATCCCGCTCGCCATTGACCACTTCCGCTACTTCGCCGGCTGCATCCGCGCCCAGGAAGGCACGGTCTCACCGGTGGACGACAACACCGTTGCCTACCACTTCCACGAGCCGCTCGGCGTGGTCGGCCAGATCATCCCCTGGAACTTCCCCCTTCTGATGGCGACCTGGAAGCTGGCCCCGGCCCTGGCGGCGGGCAACTGCGTGGTCATCAAGCCCGCCGAGCAGACCCCGGCGACCCTGCTGCTGCTGATGGAACTGGTCGGCGACTTGCTGCCGCCGGGCGTCGTCAACGTCGTCAACGGCTTCGGCGTGGAGGCCGGCAAGCCGCTGGCGTCCAACCCGCGCATCGCCAAGATCGCCTTCACGGGTGAGACGACGACGGGGCGGCTCATCATGCAGTACGCCGCCGAGAACATCATCCCGGTGACTCTGGAACTGGGCGGCAAGTCGCCCAACGTCTTCTTCGCCGACACGATGTCCCGTCAGGACGACTTCGCCGAGAAGTGTCTTGAAGGCTTTAACATGTTCGCGCTCAACCAGGGCGAGGTCTGCACCTGCCCGTCGCGCGCCCTGATCGAAGCCTCCATCTACGATGAATTCCTGCACCACGCTTTAGAACGCACCCGGCGCATCAAGCAGGGAAACCCGCTGGACACGGACACGATGATCGGCGCGCAGGCGTCCAACGACCAGCGCGAGAAGATTCTTTCTTATTTCGAGATCGGCAAGCAGGAAGGCGCGCGCGTCTTGATCGGTGGCAAAGAGGCCGAGGTTGCCGACGGCCTTAAGGGCGGCTACTACATCGAGCCGACCGTCTTCGAGGGCAGCAACTCCATGCGCATCTTCCAGGAGGAAATCTTCGGCCCGGTCCTGTCCGTGACCCCTTTCGCCGACGAGGCCGACGCCCTGCGGATCGCCAACGAGACCCTGTACGGCCTGGGCGCGGGCGTCTGGACACGCGACATGAACACGGCCTACCGCATGGGCCGGGCGATCCAGGCCGGGCGCGTCTGGACCAACTGCTACCACCTGTACCCGGCGCACGCGGCGTTCGGCGGCTACAAGGCGAGCGGCATCGGGCGCGAGAACCACAAGATGATGCTGGACCACTACCAGCAGACCAAGAACCTGCTGGTCTCCTACGACCCCAAGCCAATGGGCTTCTTCTAGTCGGAGGCCGCCATGGCAGTCCCGCGCGTCAGCATCACCCCCGCAGCCGCCGACTGGGTCGGGCGGCTGCGGGACCAGCACGGCCCGCTGATGTTCCACCAGTCCGGCGGCTGCTGCGACGGCAGCTCGCCCATGTGCTACCCGCAGGGAGAATTCCGAGTCGGCTCCCGTGATGTCTTTCTCGGCACCGTCGCGGACTGCCCATTCTACATGAGTGGCCCGCAGTTCGAATACTGGCGGCACACCCATCTGACGGTGGACGTCGTGCCGGGCCGGGGCAGCGGCTTCTCCGTCGAGGCCCCCGAAGGCATCCGATTTCTAATTCGCTCCCGCCTGTTCACCGAGGCGGAGGCCGAGGAACTGACAGCAGAAGGCGAGCCGCCGCGCGGCCCGCAGTCTTGACGGTTGGGGTATACTGGGGCTGAACCACAGACGTTGGAGGAGTTTCCTGATGCCCAAACTGATTCTGGTGCGCCACGGCGAGTCGCAGTGGAACCTGGAGAACCGCTTCACCGGCTGGGTGGACGTGCCGCTGACCGAGAAGGGGCAGGAGGAGGCGCGCGTCGCCGGTGAGCATCTGCGCGACCTGCCGATTGACAAGGTCTACACGTCCGTGCTTCAGCGCGCCATTAACACGTCCAGGATCGCCCTGGAGGCCGCCGGCAAAAGCGCCGACCTACCCACGGAGCGCAGTGAGAAGCTCAACGAACGCCACTACGGCGACCTGCAAGGGCTGAACAAGGCTGAGACGGCCGCGCAGTACGGCGACGCCCAGGTAAAAATCTGGCGGCGCTCCTATGACGTGCCCCCGCCCGGCGAGAAGGGCGAATCCCTCAAAGACACGGCCGCCCGGACGCTGCCCTACTTCGAGGCGCACATCCGACCCGATATCCTGGCCGGCCACAACGTCCTGGTCGTCGCCCACGGCAACTCCCTGCGCTCCATCGTCATGGAACTGGACCATCTCACCCGTGAACAGGTCCTGGAGCTGAACATCCCTACGGGTGTTCCCTTGGTCTACGACTTCGACGACCATGGCAAGGTCACGCACAAGGCATACCTGTTCACCCGCGAAGACGAAGTGAAGGCATAGGAACCCACCCCTTCCGGGCAAGCCCGTCCACCCCTCCCGAAACGGGAGGGGGGTGCCTGCGGGGACGGAGAGTTTTCGTCAAGAGGCCATTGCTTCTGTCACCCATGCTCACCCGTTTCGGGGGAGGTGGCGCGGCTTGCCGCGACGGAGGGGGTTCTTACCATGCAAACCGTCACACAAATCGCTGAACTCCGGGAGGCGCTGACCCCTGCCCGCCGGGAGGGAAAAACGCTGGGGCTGGTGCCGACGATGGGCGCGTTCCATGAGGGCCATCTGGCCCTGATGCGCCGGGCCAAGGCCGAAAATGATCTGGCTCTGGTCACGCTGTTCGTCAATCCGACCCAGTTCAACGACATCGAGGACTTCGAGCGCTACCCACGCGACCCCGCCCGCGATGCCTCTCTGGCCGAGGCCGAAGGCGTGACGCACCTGTTCCAGCCGTCGCCCGACGAGATGTACCCCGGCGGCTTCGACACTGTTGTTGTCGCGCGCGGCCTGTCCGAGCGGCTGGAAGGCGCGTCCCGCCCCGGCCACTTCGCGGGCGTCGCCACCGTCGTCACCAAACTCCTGAATCTTGCCGGGGCCGACCGCGCCTACTTCGGCGAGAAGGACTGGCAGCAGCTCCAGGTCATCCGGCGGTTGACCGAGGACCTGAACATCCCCACCGAGATTGTCGGCCTGTCCACCGTGCGCGAGCCGGATGGCCTCGCCCTGTCCTCCCGCAACGTCCGCCTCACCCCGGAGCAGCGCCAGGCCGCGCGGGTCATCCCGCAGGCGTTGGAAAACGCCCAGGCCATCGCGGACACGGGCGTGCAGGACGCTTATCAAATCGCCGCCTGGATGCGCCAGACTTTGGAAGTCCAGCCGCTGGCGCGCGTAGATTACGCCGTCGTCGTCCACCCGGAGACCTTGCAGGAGATTGACACCATCGAGGAGGGCGCACTCGCCGCCGTCGCCGCCACCTTCGGCAAAGTGCGCCTGATCGACAACCGCCTCCTCCGCCCCGCCCCCGGCCCCGCCGTCCGCCGCTGACCCCCCTGCGCTTCCTATGGGAGCCGCCGCTCTGACACTTCACGCTCCAGCCAATTGTCGAATGTCGGTAGCGCCTTTTCAGACCACTCTTGGGGGGAGCGCTGGATCAAACTCGACTCGCTCGTACACCTCTGACATGGGCAGTTCGCAACTCAGAGAAACAATCACAACGGCATTCTGGTCGCCCGTGACCTCTGAGAGAAGCCAATGGTTGTCCGGCTGCCGCACGAACAGCTCGGCCCGGTTCTCGTTCGGCGAGATCATCAGGTAGTCCGTCAGCGAGTCCAGTCGGCGGTACTGCGCGAACTTGGCCCCACGGTCATAAGCCTCCGTGGAGGGAGAGAGTACCTCCACGATCAACTTGGGGTTCTGCACCATGTCCCGCCGGTCGTCATGGAAGCGCGGCTCGCCGCAGACCACGCTCACGTCGGGGTAGGTGAACAGGCCCGATGGCCCGATCTCCACCTTCATGTCGCTGGGGTAGGTCCGGCAGGGGCGGCCCCGCAGCCGGGAGCGCAATTCACCGACCACGTTGGTGACGATGAGGTTGTGCGCCTCGCTCGCCCCCGCCATGGCGAATATCTCCCCGGAAAGGTACTCGCTCCGGCAGTCGGCCCGGCGCTCCCTCTCCAAGTATTGTTCGGGCGTGAAACGGGGCTTCGGCAGTGCGGACACAGGAGTTACTCCCTTTGGTTTTCCCGCCATTGTACCCAGGGGCGGATCACTACAACGAACCTGCCACCCCGGCAGTGGGCGTCGGCTGAAACGACCTGTTAGGTGTTTGGCCTGTCCGGTACTGGGACTGCTGCGGGTGCTGGGGGCCAGACCGTGGAGGCGGCCTCCGGGGCGACGCTCATTCTCCTGAGCCACCGCAACACGGCCACGGCGGCGAGCGCCACCACGAGGAACTCCAACAGGTAGAGTAGGAAGCTGCCGTAGGCGATGACAGAGGCCCCCACATAGTGCGCCTTCTCGATGCTGTCGACCGGCCCGCCCTGGGGCGTCGTCTTGCCGGGCGTGAGGTTCAAGAACAGGCTCGGCACGGACCTCCCGCCCATCAGCAGGCCCAGGGGCGGGACCAGCACATCCGTGACGAACGACGAGAGGACGCCGGCGGCGAATTGCGCCAGCACGATGGCGACGGCGAGTTCAATGACGATGCCCTTGCGAGCCAGTAGAGCGAGGTCCTTTAACATGGTGTCCCTTTCACCCCGTGACAGAAATCCCACTGCACATCCGCCTCACTCCGTGTTGTGCGTCCCGGTGACGCAGAAGAAGGCTCCAGCGACTTATCACCGCCTGACTGCTGAGGGAGCCATTGTACCCGAATGCGCCGGACACGCAGAGTTAGCTTGACGTGGAGGGACTGACACCGATTCCCTCGGCGTCCGGCGCTGACGGCTGCCGGGCCGATGAGCCTGCCACGCGCGTGTAGAGGCTGAACAGGGCGGGGGCGGTCAGGATGGGGATGAGTTCGTTGTAGAGGCGGCTTTCATTCAGCACGCCGACCACGCTCATGCCGAGCAGGAACGGGACCGTGACCCAGAGCAGGCGCTTGAGGAACAACGGCTGCTGACGCCAGGCGAACGGGATCAGCAACCAGACCATGCCGCAGATGATGACGACCTTGAGGCCGTGTCGCGTCTGGCTCAGGCTCTGATGCCCGCTGAACAGCGCCAGGTTCCCGGCCAAATGGTTTTCCATCAGTTCGCCGGGGTTGTGCGCGAAGACGTGCTTGAGAACGATCTTGATCGCGCCCCAGATTACGAGTTGTATCAGCAGGTGCGGGGCCATCCGTCGCAGCGACTCCCGGCCCAGACTCGTGAACAGGTAGGCCAGAGTCAGAAAGATGCTGGTCTCCCGGTTCAGCGTCGCCAGGACGAAGACCGGGTAATACCAGGCCCAGCGCCGTTCCAGCAGGCAAACTAATCCGGCGACGAAGAAGAACACGGAGGGCACGTCGGGCGGATAGTAGTAGCGCCCCAGGATGCCGTAATTCCACAGCATCGGGTACATCAGGCCCAGCGTCGCCAATTTGCTGAAGCCGGGGGGCAGGAAGAAGCGCAAAAAGCGGGCGAAGACCAGAAACAGCCCGAACGTGAAGCCCAGCGTCAGCAGGTCGTACAGGTAAGCCAACTTGACCGGCAGGACGCGCGCCAGCCCGTTCACGATCACCGGCAGCAGAAGCCGATATTGGAAGGGCACCCAGGCGTGAAAGTGCGTCAGCAGCGTCAGGTTCGTCGCCGCGTAGACGCCCGTTGTCTTGACGTACAGGCCCGTGAACAGCAGCGCGCAGGCGGCGTACAGGCCCCACAGCATCACGCGCAGCGGCCAGGGGGAGGGCGCTTCCGTTTGTTCCGGTGGGACATTCATGCAAGCCGTGACTGTACCCCAACCGGCGGCAAATGACGCGCCCCCCCCCGCCCGGTCTTATTGCCCGATGGCGTAGACCGCCGTGACATCCGCCGTGACCGTGACCTGGCTGGACTGAATGGGCGTCGTCGGCGCGGCAGGCGCGGCGGCCACCATGGCGCGCGCCATGACGAACGGCTGCACCACGGCGGGTGTGCCTTCGCTCAGGCTCAGTAGCGGCCCGCGCGTGACACCGGCGGCCTGCGCCATCGCCTCGGCCTTCGCCCGCGCCTCGGTGACGGCCTGCGCCAGCGCCTGCTGCTCCGCCGCCGTCCGGTCGGACAGATCAAATGACAGGCCGCTCACGTTGGTCGCCCCCGCCTGCGTCGCCGCGTCAACGACGGCCCCCGCCTTGCCCAGATCGCGGACGGTCACGTCCACGGTGTTGTCTACTTGGTATCCCGTCAGCAGCGCCGGGCTGGCCTGGTAGTTATACTGCGGCTGGACGTTGTATCCTTCGGTCTGGATGTCCTTGTCAGCCACCCCGGCCCCGCGCAACGCATTCAGAACGGCGGTGATCTTGGCCGCGTTGGCCTGAGCGGCATCGCTCTGGTGCGCGGCCTGCGTGGTGACGCCGACCGTCAGCGTGGCGATGTCCGGCTTGACCTTGAGTTCGGCGTGACCAGAGACGGTCAGGCCAGTGCTGACGAAATCCCCCGACGGCACGGGCCGCACGGCCTGTGCCGTGGCCGGGAGGGTCGTGAGGCCGGGGAGCAGCAGCAGGGCCGCCAGACCTGTGAGTTGGAAGTGATTGTGGCGAAGCATCGTGACGTGTCTCCTTCAACAGTGTTGTTGCTGACGGACGCCCGCCACGGGGAAATTGTTCTCACCAATACTGCCACTGATGGAAGTGGATCACGTACAGGCCCAGCAGCAGGTTGGTGACGCCGTGCGCGACGATGCAGGCGAACAGGTTCTTGGTCCGGGCCAGCAGGCCGCACATCGCCCCGGCGAAGACCAGCGCCGCCAGCCATTCGGGATGGGACAGCGCGAACACGATCCCATTCACCGTCAGCGCCGACAGCGTGAACGTTCCCAGCGGAACCCGCCGCCAATGGTCGGGGTCGGTGACAAAGCGCAGCAGGAACCCCCGGTAAAACGTTTCTTCAATGATCGGCACGACGACCACCAGCCCGAAGAAGCGCACGGCCAGAAACGCCGCCCGCCCCATCACACTGTGAATCTCCCGGAACGGGTCATACCCCACGCGCCCGCCGAGGAAGGCCAAGTGCGGCGTCCAACGGTCAATTCCGACCCACGCGAACACCAGCACGACGCCCAACGCCAGCGCAAGCCCCACCCCCCGCGCCTGTGGCCGCGTCTCCCCCAGTGAAGGGCGCAGGAACACCAGCAGCCCGCTCACCAGAACGATTTTGAGCGCGTACAGCCAGGGATAGAGGCCGACGAACCGCGCCTCCACGCTGGTCAATATCAGGAACAGCACGAACGGAGCGGTGTAAGGAAACCAGTCGGGCACGGTGGCCCGCGTGAGCGTCTTCGGTGACATGGATTACGCTAGTGCAAACTTCATGCCAGATCAACCGGGCAGCATATAAACGCCCAATGTGTTAGGAGGGTAACAAGGCGGACATGGAGAACAGAATGTCATGACATGGATGCCGCTACTCTGGCTGGTACTTCTGTTCTTCGCCGTGGTTCAATACAACTTCGTCTGTTTCTATCTGTTGCCGCGCTGGGCTGCT
This sequence comes from Capsulimonadaceae bacterium, assembly GCA_965277485.1. GTDB lineage: Bacteria > Armatimonadota > Armatimonadia > Armatimonadales > Capsulimonadaceae > JAFAZD01. The sequence continues at coordinate 300,121 of CBDICZ010000013.1, forward strand.
CGACTGAGTCATGGCCGGCAGCGGGATGTAGCTCTGCGATTACTTGAAGTTCTCGCATGGCTACCAGGGCTGTCGTCCGAGCGTGTGCGCGTCAACTACCATCTCGGTATCGCGTACTCCGTTCGTGGCCTGTTCAAAGATGCCGAGAGACAGTTCCGCCTCGTGCTTGCCGTGCCGAACACGTTAGGGAAGATGGCGGACATACACCGCCGCCTCGCGGATGTCTTGGACGCACAGGGCCGGGAAGAGGATGCGCTCCTTGAGTTCAGCCGAGCAGCAAAGCTTGCCACACAAAAAAGCGATGTTTCGTCCCTACTGGCACAGGGCACTTTATTGAAGCGATCCCATCAGTATGCAGAGGCATATGCGGTTTATGAAACCGCTTTGCAAGCTGCTCAGACGTTGCCCTCTTCGGCCCAAGCCGAAATCATGGTCAAGATGGGTCTAGCCGCTTTCGATGATGGGCGACCTGACCTTACAATCACCTGGATGGAAAAAGCCATTGCTGCCCAAGCGAGGGGGACTCATCTGCGCTCTGCACATACCATGGCGGGTATTGCGTATGGCAACCGATCTCAATTCGCCCGCGCCATCGCCCATGCCCGTCATGCAGCCGCGTTAGCTGAACATGACGGGGCCTATGGGCAAGCTGGCAATGCTTTGAGTACGGTCGCGTTAAACCAACTAAAGCAGGGTGACATTGCAGCATCCTTGCAGACATGTGCGGACATCGAGCGCCGCAGTTGGACGAACCGCACCAGTCTCGTCATACAAGCAGATTGCCTTGAGTCACTCGGTCAGTATGAGGATGCTTACGCCTCGATTTCTCACGCCCTTAACCTTGACAAAATGAAGTCCGGCAGCATCCCCCATTACCAGCGGCGACAGGAGAAAGTTGTCATCATGGCCCTGGCCCGCAACTTGGCCCTGCAAGGTCGCTCTGAGGAAGCCTGGCAGTGCCTGCAAGACGCCGCTCTTGCCTTCCAAACTGATGAGAAGCTTAGGTTCATGTGTGACGCCTATGCCGCCTGGATACTGGCACTGCTTGGACACCGCGAGGAAGCCGACGGCAAGATTGCTTTGGCAGAAAGTGGCGTTGAACGCTACTCGCAGGACCAAAATTGCAGGACTGGAGGGTTGTTTCTGATTGGCCGGTCATGGTACACGCTAGGAGGGTATGAACTTGCAGCGGAACGGTGGCAGGCATATCTCAACGCGGAACCGTACCCCGTCTGGCAGCCGCGCGGGTACTTCTTTTTGGGCGACTGCCTGGAGCGGCTGGGTGATGCCGAAGGGGCACGGCAGGCATACCGGCAGGCGACGATCGTTCCCATCGCCGACGCCGAGGCGGGTGACGCGGCGTGGCCTCCCGCGCCGTCACTGGCCGCCGGTCACGCGACGGGCCGCTTCGTGGACACGCACGAGGCGCGTCTCGCCCGGCAGCGTCTGGAACAGGTACAATGATGCCATGTCTTCCTCCATCGGGTGCTACGTCCACATCCCTTTCTGCGTCCGCAAGTGCGCGTACTGTGACTTCAACTCCTACAGCGGCTACACCGACGCGCACATCGAACGCTACGTCCGGGCGCTGACCCAGGAAATTCGGCAGGCTGTCTCCAAATCAAATCCCGTAGATACCATCTTCTTCGGCGGCGGGACCCCCACGGCGATTCCTGCCTCGGATGAGGCCGCCTTGCTCCGCGCAGTCTTGGAAACGCTGCCGGTCACACCCGACGCCGAGATCACCACGGAGGCCAACCCCGGCACGATGGACACGGCGCACCTGGAGGTGCTGCGCGCGGCAGGGTTCAATCGTATCTCGTTCGGCGTCCAGTCGTTCGACGCCGGGCTGCTCAAGACGCTGGACCGAATCCACTCGGCGGACGAGGCCCGGAACGCCGTCAAGGCCGCGCGGGCCGCCGGGTTTGAGAACGTCTCGGTAGACCTGATGTTCGCCCTGCCACGCCAAACATTAGGCCAGTGGCGGGACTCTTTGGAACAGGCTCTGGAACTCGGCACGGATCACCTGTCCCTGTATTCGCTGATCGTGGAGGAAGGCACGGGGTTCTGGACGCTGCGCGAGAAGGGCCGCCTGCCGCTGCCCGATGAAGACACTGCCGCCGAGATGTTTCAGATGGCGATTGACGCGGCCCAGAGCGCGGGATTGCGGCAGTACGAAATTTCCAACTTCGCCCGTCCGGGCCGGGAGTGTCGCCACAACCTGCACTACTGGCGCAACGAGCCGTACCACGGTTTCGGCTGCGGGGCCGTGGCCTACCAGAACGGCGCGCGGCGCATGAACCTGAAGTCCCCGGCCAAATACGCCGAGGCCGTCGAGAGGAGCTTAGACCTAATGCTCTCCACGGAAACACTGACACCCGACGAGACTCTGGCCGAGACCATGATGCTGGGCCTGCGGCTGACCTCGGAGGGCGTGGACTGCGCCCGCGTCGCCCGACGCTTCGGCCCTGGAAACGATCCGCGTGAACGATTCGCTCGGGACATCGAGACGTTCACCCGCCGTGGACTTCTGGAGCTTTCCGGGGACAATCTGCGCCTCACCCCGCAGGGCGTCTTCCTCGCCAGCGAAGTCATGGTGGCGTTCGTCTAAAAGAAGCCGCCGTGCCTGCCGATAATCGGCACATGAACCCGCCCGCCCCCCTCAACGCTTCGTCCTTGCTCGCCCCCGCCGAAGACCGGCGAGTGTTCCAACGCTTCGCCCTGAATATGCTGGTGTTCGTGCGCCTCCCGGAGCTGCCCGCGCCGGCCCTGGGCGACAGCGCCGCCGCCCCTGACCCGGCTTTGCACACGCTCCAGGCCGTCTCCGTGAAAGACCTGAGCATGACCGGCCTGTTCTTCTACTCCCCCCATGCGTACCCCATCGGGGCCGAACTGGAGGTGTGCCTCAGCCTCGACGGCCGTGAGTTCGGCACGGCGGGGACGGTGGAGCGGCGGGCGCGGATCAACAACGGCCTGTGCGGCTACGGCCTCAGTTTCCGGCAGAGCCGAACGAGCAAGGAACTCCGCCTCACCCTCGCCGCCTTCCTGCTCCACCGCGACAGCGCCGTCCGCCGGGCTTAATCGGCCTCCGGGGCCGCTTCCACCGCCGAGATATGGATGCTGCCATCCGATTGGGCATATGGCCTTTCTCGATACGCGCCAGCATCGGCTGCTTGATGCCCGTCCGTGTCTCTACGTCCCGCTGCGTCAGCCCACGCATCCCGCGGAGCTGCGTGAGCGCCGGAGTGAGACTTCAAACAGAGAACACCTTCAGTGTACCGCAACGTTTATGGCATAAGCCGGAACACTGTGGGTATAACTTGGTGGGACGCAAATGACAAGACAAACCCTTGTAGACATTCAACTAGTAGGGTATAATGAGGCCCAGTTACGAGGCCAAGCCAAAACTTCATACAGTGAGTGAGGCTGAAATTATGAACGATGAATTTGGACTGTTGTTCGCTACTCCTTCTTTCTTAGAGGGCGTCGCACGTTCCGTCGATGTTGGTGACACTCTTACAGAGTACAATTACTCAGGGAGTGGCCAGGACGCCGACGACCGTGCGCTTCGCTCCGACTGGCGCGCTGTGGGGGACGATCTTCGCCAGGCCATCGCTCAGTTCCGTCGGGAACATCCCAAAGTTGGAGCGACGTAGGAAAAGTAGAATGGCCCGTTCATCTCAAAGCCGAGGCTTAAGACCGGCAAGTACGCCCCCTGTGCAAGAGCAAGACTCTTCCAGGGGGCAACTTGTTCATAAATCTGAGCTAACTTTCTCCGGCCCACTCCCGCCACCCAGCGTACTCGCAAGCTACGAGGAACTTCTCCCTGGTGCGGCAGATCGCATCATTACTCTGGCAGAGAAGCAACTTGAACACCGGATGTATTTGGAAAAGTCTGTTGTCGATGGAGGTAACAGACACGCCACGGAAGGCGTCATCGCTGCTGTCACCATTGAGGCGATGTTTATTGGCGCGGCTTGCTACCTGGCCCACTTGGGCCTCGGTGGCGATGCTATCAAGGTTATGGGTGCATCGGCCGTGGGCCTTCTCGGTGCTTTTGGCTTTGGGACAATTAGCCGCCGGAACGAACGCACACGGAAACAAAAACAATTGACCCAGATTGAGGAAGATCAGCGGCGTCGGGGGGATGAAGACGGCTGAACGTGATGGGCGTTACCTCATTCCCACTCATGGCCGGGTCGGATGGGGCGGCATCGGGTATAATCAGGGCCGAATGAAGCTGTATCCCATTCAGGTGGACTTGCAGGACAAGCGGTGTGTCGTGGTCGGCGCGGGGTCCGTGGCGGAGCGCAAGGTGCGCGCCCTGCGCGAGTGCGGCGGGGCCGTCCGGCTGGTCGCGCCGCAGGCGACGCACGCGCTCCAGAGGCTCGCCGCCGAGGGGCTGGTCACCTGGGTACGGACTGCCTATCAGGTCGCGCATCTGGACGGGGCGTTTTTGGTCATCGCGGCGACGGACTTGGCGGAAGTCAATGCCGCCGTCGCGCGGGACGCGCAGGCGCGTTCCCTTTTGGTTTGCCGCGCCGACGACCCTGCCGGGGGCAACTTCGTCTCGGCGGCGTCCGTGACGCGCGGCGACCTGACCCTGACCGTCTCCACCGGGGGGCGTAGTCCGACGCTGGCCGCCGTGGTGCGCGAGCGGCTGGAGCAGGACTACGGGCCGGAGTGGGACGGGCTGACGGCCCTGCTGGGCGTGCTGCGCCCGCAGGTCCAGACTGTGGGCGACGAGGCGGCGCGGCGGGCGGCGGTGCGGCGGGTCATTGACGACTCCGCCGTCCGGGACGCCCTGCGCGTGGGCCATCCCGTGGAAGCGGAGGCGCAGGCCCGAAAATGCCTCTCCTCGTCCTCGGAATAAACCATCAGAGCGCGCCCATCGAGATTCGGGAGAAGCTCGCCCTCGCCGACTTTGAACTTCCCCCGGCCCTGGCCGCGCTGGCGCAGCTCCCCGGCGTGGCCGAGTGCGCCCTGCTCTCCACCTGCAACCGCACGGAGGCATACGTCTTCGCTGCGACTGACGCTCCCGACTTGGAAGATGCGCTCGCCGACTTTTTGGCCGGGCGGCATGGGCTGGGGCGGCACGAGTTCGACGGCCACCTCTACTGCTATCGGGGCGGGGCCGCCGCCGGGCATTTGTTCGCTGTCGCCGCCGGGCTGGACTCGATGATCCTGGGGGAGCCGGACATCCAGCGCCAGGTCAAGCAGGCGCTGGAAGCGGCCCAGGCGGCGCGCACAGCGGGGACGCTGCTCCAAAAACTCTTTCAGGAGGCTCTGGTCGCGGGCAAGAAGGCACGGACGGAGACCGGGATCGCGCGCGGCTCGTTCTCTGTCGGCGCGGCGGCGGTGGAATACGCCGCCCAGGTCTTCGGCGAGTCGCTCGCGGGTCGGACCGTGCTGGTGCTGGGCGCGGGCAAGATGAGCGAGGTGACGGCGCGGCACCTGCAGACGCGCGGCGCGCCGGCCATTCTGGTCGCCAACCGGACGTTCGAGCGGGCGCAGCAGTTGGCTTCTCAGTTCGGCGGTCAGGCACGGCGCTTCGACGACCTGCCACAGCTGCTGGCCCAGGCCGACGTCGTCGTGTGTTCCACCGCCGCCCCGCACCCCATCGTCACGCAGGCCATGGTCCGGGACGCCATGCGCGCCCGCCGGAATCGTCCCCTGACGCTGTTCGACATCGCCGTGCCGCGCGACGTGGAGGCGCGGGTGGACGACCTGGACAACGTCTACCTGTTCAACGTGGACCACTTGCAGGCGTTCGTCGCCGACGCCCGCCGCGCCCGCTCGGCGGAGGTGGCGCGGGCGCACGAGATCGTGGACGCCGCCGTGGCCGGGTTCCTGCGCTGGCAGCGGTCGCTGGAAGTCGCCCCGCTGATCGTCGCCGTTCGGGCGCAACTCGACGCAGCGCGGCTGGCCGAGTTGGCCCGCCTGCGCGCGCGCCTGCCGGGCCTGTCCGAAGGCGAGTGGAAGGCCGTGGAGGCTTCCCTACAGTCTCTCACCAACAAGATCGCCCACCCGGCGATCCAGGCCATCAAGTCCGGCGCGCAGGAAGACGCCGCCCCCGCCGCCTTGGAGACCATCCGCCGCGCCTTCGGGCTGGAAGAAGCCGAGGAAAACCCCTCCCGACCTCGTTCCTCGACCACCCTCCCTGATGCGGAGAGGGAAGGAGGGGCGGCATGACCGAAGGCGTGTGGCTGTTTGGAGCGGCGGCGCTGTACCTGCTGGCGTCCGTGGGCTATGGGGCACATTTGCTGTTGCGCCGTCCCGAACTGGCTTGCGCGGCGCGGGCGGCGACCGTGCTGGCCGTGGCACTGCACACGGCGGGCATCGGCGTCCACTGCGCCGCCGCGCGCGCGACGCCGTTCACGACGCCCGCCGCCACGCTGTCCGCGACCGCCTGGGCCGTGGCCCTGGCCTATCTGCTCTTGGAGTTCGCCCTGCGGCCCCGACCGGACGCGCTGGGGGCCGTCGCCTTGCCCGCCGCCTTCCTGTGCCTGTTCGCCGGGGCCGTGATGCGTCGCCCGGTCTCGGGGAATGCGCGTCTCGCGCCCCTGCTGGACACGCGCCTGGTCAGTCTGCACGTGCTGGCCCTGCTGCTGGCCTTCGGGCTGCTCGTCCTCGCCTTCGGCTGCGCGGCCCTGTACCTGGCCCAGCACCGGATGCTCAAGCGCAAGCGCCCCGGCGGCCTGTTCGGGCGATTGCCGCCGCTGGCCGGGCTGGAACACCTCGCCTTCACCCTGGTCGCCTTCGCCTTCCCATTGCTGACGGTCGGCCTGGCCGCCGGGGCCTTCGCCGCCGCCGCCGGGCCGAGCGGCCCCTGGCTCGCCGACCGCAAGGTGCTGGCGTCACTCGTGACCTGGGCGGTCTACGGCCTGTACCTGGCCCTGCACGCCGCCGCCCGCTGGAGCGGCCCGCGCGCCAACGCCCTGCTGCTGGCCGGTCTGCCTGCCGCCCTCATCACCTATTTCATCCCGACCCAACTCCACCAGTTCGGGTGACTTCCGTGGGGGCCGTCTCCGCCGTTATGTCTGTTCAAGAACACGAGGAAGTCATCGCTCCCGTGATTCGCGCCATGCGCGAGAACTTGGTCGCCGGCCTGACGCTGGCGGACATGGCGGATGTCGCCTGCCTCAGCCCGTTCCATTTTCACCGCCGGTTCCAGCATATGATGGGCGTCCCACCGGGCCATTTCTTCACGGCCCTGCGGATGGACGCGGCGAAGCGGCTGCTGCTGACGACCACGGAGAGCGCGGTGGACGTGTGCTTCGCCGTCGGCTACTCCAGCCCCGGCACGTTCACCACCCGGTTCGCGCACCTGGTGGGCGCGACCCCCAGCGCGTTCCGCGCCCTGCCGCGCGTGTGTGAGGAGACCGGCCTTTGGGCGGACGGCCTGCACTCGGCGGCATTCCCGGAGGCAGAGCAAGACGGAGACATGGGGAAGATCGTCGGCCCGGACGGCTTCCGTGGCCTCCTCTTTGTCGGCGCGTTCACCCATCGCGTCCCGCAGGCGTTGCCGCCGGCCGGATGCCTGCGGGATCGCCCCGGACCCTATTCGTTCCCATTCCTCTCCGACGGCCTCTACCACGTCATGGTCGCGGCGGTCCCGGCCGGCGATCCGCAGTCCCTGTTCCTGCCCGGCGACGGCCTGCTCGTCGGGGCGGGGACGCGGCCCCTGATCATCCGAAACGGAGCCGCTGCGGCTCCGGTGGATGTGGTTCTCCGTCGGCCCCTGGACACTGACCCGCCCATCGTCATCGCGCTGCCGACCCTGCTGCTGCGGGCGCGTGCCGCCGCGCCGTAAAAACAGCAATCCAGAAGAAGACTCCTCCGCCCCTCCGGTTCTATAATCTTTACGGAACAAATGTTCCCATGAACACCCAGAACGGAAAGGAGAAGAGACAATGACACCAAACGAGACGCCGCGCCCTGAAGTCACTTCGCGTGACGAGTGGCTCACGGCGCGTAAGACGCTCCTCGACCATGAGAAGGAACTCACCAAACAACGCGACCGGGTGAGCGCCGAGCGGCGCAGGCTGCCGATGGTGCGGGTCGAAAAGGACTACGTTTTCAGCGGCCCGGAGGGACTGCACACCCTGGAAGACCTGTTCGACGGTCGCCGTCAGCTTGTCATGTACCACTTCATGTTCGACCCAGGGTGGGAGGAAGGCTGCCCCGGCTGCACGGGATATGTCAATGCTCTGGGCGACTTGTCCATGCTGCATGAGCGCGACACGAGTTTCGCGCTCATCTCCCGCGCCCCGCTGGCAAAACTGGAGTCGTATAAGGCACAGAAGGGCTGGAAGGTGCCGTGGTACTCCTCCTTCGGCAGCGACTTCAACTACGATCTCCATGTCACGCTGGACGAGTCCGTCGCGCCTGTCGAATACAACTACCGAAGCAACGCAAACAGGGAAAGGCCGATCCAGGGCGAGGAACACGGCCTGAGCGTCTTCTTTCGCGCCGACGGCCAGGTCTTCCACACCTACTCCACCTATGGGCGCGGCACCGAATTCCTGACCGACGCCTACAGCCTGCTCGACACAACTCCCTACGGGCGGCAGGAGGACTTTGAGGACTCGCCGCCGGGGTGGCCCCAGAAGCCCACTTACGGGTAGAGAGCCGCGTCACGTTCCCGACCCATCGCCACCCAACATCAGGAGACACTCAGATGACACAGATCAACGCTTACCTGCATTTCGACGGCAACTGCCGTGAGGCCATGACGTTCTACAAAGAGTGTCTGGGCGGCGAACTGGCGCTGCAATCCGTTGAAGGCTCGCCCGTCGCGGACCAGGTGCCGGCGGAGGCTTGGGGGGACATCCTGCACTCCTCCCTGACCACGGATGCTTTCGTTCTGCTGGCCTCCGACATGACCCAAACCCCGATTGTCCGGGGGAATTCCGTCTCCCTCTGCATTGATTGCAGCAGCGAGGAAGAAATCAACCGTCTCTTTTCCCATCTCTCTGCGGGTGGGGAAGTCACCTGCCCTCTGGGAAGGCAGTTCTGGGGCGCGACTTTCGCCGCACTGACCGACAAGTACGGCACCAACTGGCTGCTCAACTATGACCAAAGCCCGAAAGCATAGCGCCGTCCGAAACCTCAAATCGAAAGGAACACACCATGGAAGACATCATCAGCCAGACCAAAGCGGAATTCATCCGCGCCAAGGAGCGCATGGCTCACGCCCTCGCCACGACGCCCGACGACCGGATCAACTGGTCGCCCTCGCCGACCTCCCGAACGCCGCTCCAGCTCGTCGCCCACGGCGCGGCATCCATCTCCGGCATCCAGGGGATGCTGGACGGCAAGCCATTTCCGTTCTCCGGCATCGTCGAGTTTGACGCCACGATGCGGACAGACGAAAGGGAGTATACCAGCCGCGAGCAGGTCCTCAGCCTTCTGGAACAGAACAGCGCCGGATACCTCGCCTGGCTTGACGCGCTGACGCCGGAGCATCTCGCCTCGATGGTCCAACTGCCTTTCGGGCCGTCTGTCCCTATGGCCCTTGCCATCACCTTCCCGGCTTACCACCTCCAAAGCCACATCGCCCAGATGGACTACATCCAGACGATCTACGGCGATCACGATTGGCATATGGGGAACTGACCCGGATGCGGGCCGCTCCTACATCGGGGCGGCCCGTTCGGCTTTCGACCGTGCCGGAGGTAGAATGGAAGTATGCTCAAACGCGGACTGTTCAGAAGCATCTTCCAGAAAGTGGATCAGATCGTCACCGGGCGCGGGAGGATCGACGAGGAACTCTTTGAGGAGATGGAGGAAGCGCTGATCGGCGCGGACCTCAACGTCCACACGACGCTGCGCGCGATGGATGAGCTGCGCGAGATGGTCCGGGACAAGCGCCTGCATGACGCCACGGACGTCAACAACCACCTCAAGCGGTTCCTGTGGGACCTGCTGATGACCGACGGCGGCAATATCCCCCTCGCCGTCGCCGCCGCGCCGCCGACGGTCTATCTGATCGTCGGCGTCAACGGGGTCGGCAAGACCACCTCCATCGCCAAATTGGCCTATAAACTCAAGGGCGAGGGCAAGAAAGTCATGCTGGCCGCCGCCGACACGTTCCGCGCCGCCGCCGTGGACCAGATCGCGCTCTGGGGCGAGCGCATCGGCGTGGATGTCATCAAAGGCCGTCAGGGCCAGGACCCCGGCTCCGTGGTCTTCGACGCCCTCCAAGCCGCCAAGGCGCGCGGCGCGGACGTGCTGATCGTGGACACGGCGGGCCGCCTGCACACCAAGGCCAATCTCATGGAGGAACTCAAGAAGATCAACCGCGTCGTCCTGCGCGAGCGCGGCGGCGGGGCCGCCGAGGAGACCCTGCTCGTGCTGGACGCCACCACGGGCCAGAACGCCGTCTCCCAGGCCAAGGAGTTCAAGAACGCCGTCGCCATCACCGGACTTGTTCTTGCCAAACTGGACAGCACGGCGCGCGGCGGCATCGTCATCACCATCAAGGACGAACTGGGCCTGCCCATCAAGCTGATCGGCACGGGCGAGAAGCCCGGCGACCTGGAAGTCTTCAGCCCCCAGGCGTTCATCGAGGCGCTATTTGAGTGAGGCGAAATTCCATCGCCCCGAAACCGCTTGACAGACTTGAGCGGCTGTGTTATACTCGGCCAGAAGTAAAAGCATTTAGCAGAGCATTTGGCGGTAGCAGTCTATGGCAAATATCAAGGATGTGGCGCTGGCGAGCGGCGTCTCGCCGACCACTGTTTCGTTTGTGCTTAACAATTCCGGCGCGGTCGGGGCGCGGACACGCGAGCGCGTCCTCAAGGCCGCGCGTCAGCTCAACTATCACCCCAGCGCCATCGCGCGGGGGTTCCTGCATAAGCGGATGAACACCATCGGCGTGGTCGCCGTCGGCTCCAGCCCCGCGCCTCTGTCCATGCCCTACTTCGCTGCCGTCGTGAACGGCATCGCCGCTGCTGCTGCCGCCGTCCACCAGAACGTCACGCTCTTCACGGAGGGGCAGTGGACCGATGCCCCCAGCAGCCTACCTCTCTTCGCGGACGGCCGCTGTGACGGCTTCCTGCTCGTCGGCCCGCACACGCAGACCGACATCCTGCAAGCGCTGACGGAGCGGAGCCTGCCGTTCGTGCTGGTCAACGAGCGCACGGACGACCCGTGCGTCAGCGAGGTGGATGTAGATGACGTCGCCTCCGCCGAGGTGATGACCGGCCATCTGATCGCCCAGGGCCACCGGCGGATCGCCCTGATCTCCCATCGGGACGATCCCGGCGGCTATGTGGTGCGGCGTCGAGCAGGATACCGGGCGGGCCTGGCGGCGGCCGGGATCGGACATGAGGCCCGCCTGGACCGTTCCATGAATGTGTATCAGTCCAGCCTGGTGGACGACCTGGCGGCCCTGATGTCCGGGCCGCCGTCCGAGCGCCCGACGGCGCTGCTCTGCGCCGACGACATGATGGCCATCACGGTGATGCGCGACCTGCGCGCGTTGGGCCTGTCGATCCCGGAGGATGTCTCGGTCGCCGGGTTCGACGACGTCTGGATGGCCCAGTTCTGCCACCCGCCCCTGACTACGATGCGCCAGCCGTTCGAGCGTACCGGCGCGCGCGCTCTGGAGTTGCTGCTCGCCCAGATCGACTCCGGCGGGCCGATGGGAGACAAGGTTTTGCTGCCTACCGAATTGATCGTCCGCCATTCCGTCACCCCGCTTCCTGAAAGGACAATCCCATGAAAAAGCGTCACCATCTCGGATTTACACTCATCGAGTTGCTAGTGGTCATCGCTATTATTGCTATTCTCGCCGCCATTCTGTTCCCGGTCTTTGCCAAGGCCCGCGAGAAGGCCCGCCAGATCACCTGCGTCTCCAACGAGAAGCAGATCGGCCTGGCCGTCCTGCAATACGTCCAGGACAACGATGAGACGTACCCCGCCGGGGACAACGGTCCCTACTGGAACACGGGCTGGATCGGCGCGATTTATCCCTACGCCAAGAGCGCAGGCGTGTTCAAGTGCCCGGACGACCCCACGGCGGACGGGACCGGCGGTGTGCCGTTCCCGGCGGTCTCGTACTCCGAGAACCTGAACTTCATGGGCGGGGCGGACAACCAGACGCACACCGTCCCGCCGGTCGTCACGCTCGCTCAACTGAATGCTCCGGCCTCCACCGTGTTCGTGTTCGAGACGCAGGGCGGCGGGGCGCACGTCACCAACCCGCAGGAGCAGGACTCCGGCGCGGGCAACGGGGCGACCAACTGCGGCCACCCCACCGGTACGTCCCTCAGCGGGAGCGGGATTCTCTATGCGACCGGCCTCTACCCCGGCATGAGCGCGACGGGAACCTGCGGCGCGGGGACGCTGAACCAGATTCTCATCTCCGCCGATGGCGGCGCGGTCCACACGCAGGGTTCCAACTACCTGGCGGCGGACGGTCACGCCAAGTCCCTGAAGCCGGGCCGCGTCTCGCCCGGCAAGACGCCGGGCGACCCCGCTGCCGCCCAGGATTCCGGCGGCCAGGTCGCGGCGGGGACAACCAGTATGGACAACGGCGGCGGCCCCGGCTCCGCCACCCTAACCTTCAGCGTGAACTGAACGCCTCATCGGGGGCGGCTAGGCCGCCCCCCGATGTTATCTGAATCTCGCTTTAATATGTATCATTGTGACGATTGCAATATACATAACGCCCGTGTCGCCGTGTTCGTCCCGGCGCGTCCCTCGAAAACACGCCACATCCATGACGAAGGAGAGTCACATGAAGAAGCCCAACAGTCTGTCCGCCCTCGCCGCCGTGGCGGCCCTGTCTCTGGCTGCACTGGCCGCCCCCGCGTCTGCACAGACGCGCAACCCGTTCCTACAGCCGTTCTCGAACACCAGCATCTGGAACACCCCGCTCGGCAGCGGCGCACAGTACCACGCCATCAACCTGCCGCAGCTCGGCCAGAACCGCACGGACTGGGAGTACCTCAGCGCCACCAACAGCAGCGACCCGACTTACCAGTGGATCTGGTCCGGCGTTGACACCGAGAACGTAGTGATGCATTCCTACGACCCGGTCATCAACTCCAGCGACGACGAGCAGGGCAACGGCATCGTCGCTGTCGTTCAGCCGAACGGCACGGTCTACCAAGCGAACGGGGCCAACCGGGCGGCGAACGCCGCCCTCTACGGCATCCTGATCGGCTTTCCGTACCGCAATCCCTATGCCCAGACCACGGACACGGGGACGGGCTACTTCGGCGCGCACACCGGCTCCGGCCTGTCCGGCCTCGGCGGCTCCGTCCGGCAGTGGGAGCTGCAGCTCGGCGGCGACTACTCCATCCAGCACCCCCTCAAGATCGAGCTGGACCAGAACCTACTCTGGAAGAACCCCAGCAACGCCTCCCAGAGCTACGTCTGGCCCGCCGATCGGTGTGACGGAAATACGGGCGGCTACGGCGCCTACAAGGACGACCCGGCGCTGACCATGGGGTCGCTGCTGGCCCTGCCGCCGTCCTTGACGCCCTCCTCGCTGGGCCTGCAGACTGAGGTAGGCATCAAGCTCTTCCACGCCCTCCAGGACTACGGGGCCTATGTGGTGGACACATCGGGCACGAACTTCTCGTTCCCTAACCACAACTACATCGCCACCTTCTGCGAGGAACGGGCGGCGCGCTCGACGTTCAACATGGACTGTGATGAGAACACCGGCGGCGCCTTCTATCATGACCTGAACGCGCTCTACACCAACCTACAGGCCGTCACCAACAACACGGCGAGCAGCATGGGCGGCGGCGGCTCGCCCCGGCGGCCTGCCGCGCCGTCGGGCTTCAGCGGCCCGCCCATCGGCCACCGGATCACCCTCTACTCGCAGGCGGCAGGCCACTACGTCTCCAACGAGATCAACGTGGACAGCACCCTGCGCGCCGGCTACGCCAACTCCATCGGCGCGTGGGAGATTTACGACGTCTACGACGCCGGCAACGGCATGATTGCGCTCAAGTCCGAGGCCAACGGAAAGTATGTCACCTGCAACCTGAACAACAACGACGAACTCCAGGGGGCCTACGCCACCACGATTCAGGCCTGGGAGGAATACCTGTGGTGGGACGACGGCAACGGCGAGATATCCCTGTCGTCCCCCGCAAGCGGCTACTATGTCTCCTGCGATCTTTATGACAACAACATGCTGCTGGCCTCCTACCGCACCGACATCACCAACTGGGAGCAGTTCCAGTGGCAGGACCTGGGGACCTACTGACGCGCGGCGGCAGGGCGACCACGCGGTCGTCCTGCCGATCTCACGGCACAAAAAATAATTCGCCCGCCCCGCAAAATATCGCTTGACAGAATGGGGCGGGCGTGTTATACTGAGGTCGTTAGTAAAAGGGTTTAGTAATGCCATCGGACACTGATGCCGATGTATCACTCTCTGGAAAGGAGACTCTCATGCGACACCGACGTTCCTTCGGATTTACGCTCATTGAATTGCTCGTCGTGATCGCTATCATTGCGATTCTTGCTGCCATTCTTTTTCCTGTCTTCGCCGCCGCCCGCGAGAAGGCCCGGCAGATCGCCTGCCTCTCCAATGAGAAGCAGATCGGGCTAGCCTTCATGCAGTACGACCAAGACAACGACGAGCGCTTCCCCGCCGGTGCTAACAACGTCTCCGGCGGCAATACCTGGGGCATCGGCTGGGCCGGCGAAATCTACCCGTACCTCAAGTCCACCGCCGTGTACACCTGCCCGGACGACGGCCAGACTCCCGTTGCTAGAAACGCGAGCGGGACGGACGTACCCGTCTCCTATGCTCTGAACATGGCGATCACTCGCACGGACTACAACGGGGCAAGTTGTGTCTTCGGCAACCTCAACAGCCCGTCCAAGACCGTGTTGCTGTGCGAGGCCTCCGGGCTGCCCGTCCGCCCGCAGAACATCGTGGACACCGGGGCCGAGTACGGCAACAACTCCGCTGTCACGCAGGGGCTATGTATGTACGGCGGCCAGACCGGCTACGGCGGGCTGGAGGAGGGCGGCCTGTTCGAGACCGGCTACATGAGCCACGTCGTGCCCTCGCAAGCGGACTGTTTCTCGAACTACGACGAGTTCTACAAGAAGGACGGGCGGCACCAACTTGGCTCCAACTTCATCCTCGCCGACGGCCACTGTCACTGGTTCCGTGGGTCCCAAGTCTCCACCGGCGACTCGGCGGCGACGGCGACCACGCCCCAGGGTCCGCAAAGCACCTGGTACGGCCCCGCCGCCGGGACCGACGACCCGACGTTCCCCGCGACGTTCAGCCGCATCTGACGCCGCCCATCACTGTCGGGGGCCGTCCTCCCGGACCGCCCCCGCCACCCACGCGCCACGCGCGTTTCATCGGCCTTAGCAGTAACGACCAGGCTTAAGCAGTAATGACCGGCGACGCTGACCGCGCGCCAATGAGAGGACTTAAACACATGACGCACAACTCCAAATCCGCCCTGGCCCTCTCGGCCCTGGCCCTGGGCGCTCTCGGCCTCACCGCCGCCCGCCCCGCTGCCGCCACGGTGACGCTTACGAACGGGAACTTCAATGCAGGCCAGAACGGATCGTCTGGGACAAACGACCAAGTTTCCGGCTTCACAGGGACCCAGGTTTACACAAACCCCAACACATACAAATATGCGTTTGGTGAGCATTATGCAGACCCGAACAATGACCCGACAAACGGCACACCATCTGCTTACATCAATGGTGGTTCCATATACCAAAACCTGGGAACCGCAGGTGCAGCCGGTCAAATTATCACGATTACCGGCTCATATGGACAAGCCACTGGCACGACAAACCCGCCAAGCACCTTTGTGGAGTTCACCTCCGCTGCACCAACACTGTCCGACCAGTTTGCCGTGAACAGTGTTCTTGCCTCCCAAACCCTCAATCCGGCGGGAACAAACACGTTCAGTTTCAGTCCCATCATCAACCTGAGTTACACGGTCTCGGCAGCCGAAGCCGGTCAGGCGATATATCTGGTCCTGGGCG
Organism: Capsulimonadaceae bacterium; assembly: GCA_965277485.1. Classification (GTDB taxonomy): domain Bacteria; phylum Armatimonadota; class Armatimonadia; order Armatimonadales; family Capsulimonadaceae; genus JAFAZD01. The sequence goes on from CBDICZ010000013.1 coordinate 316,114, forward strand.
GTCCCACGAATCAGACCACAGAACCGGACAACGTGAATTTCCCCGATGGCGGATATACTTATCAGAGTAACTACGCCGGTCTCACGCTGACAACCCAGGCTCCCTCGCCTGCGCCGGAGCCATCCCAGGTCGGGATGCTGGCGCTGATGGGGCTGGGGTTGGGCGGGCTGATGCTGCGCGCCCGCAAGGCGAAGGCCGTCGCGGCCTGACGCGCCGGACTGCCCACCACCTTGTTCCCTGCGCTCGTTCCTCGCTCCGGTCACAGGGTCCTCCCGCAGCGGGAGGATTAAGAGAGACCGCGCGTGTTGTCCGAATCCTCCCGCTTCGGGAGGACCCCGCGCAGTGAGGAACGAACGGAGCAGGGTGGTGGGCATCTGATTCGGCGGGAACCGGAGCGGGGCCCGCTCCGTACACAAAATTAGGCATACCGGGGGGCGAAGGGCGCAGGACCGGCCCACGCCCCCTTTTTTGTCTCACCCACGCGCGACAATCCCATGAACACACCCATTTCCCGTCCCCGTCTCCTGGGCAAAACCCTGTGGCTGGGCCTGGCGACGCTGCCCGCCCTGCTCCTGCCCCTGCACGGCTGCCAGGCCGCGCCCGCCCCGGCGGCGACCGCGCTGCGCTGGCAGCCGGTCAACGAGCCGGGCTGCGGCGGCGCGATCACCTCCATCGAGATCAGCCCGCACGACCCCCAGCGCGTCCTGGTCGGCGGGGATATGCTCGGTGCGGGACTCAGCACCGACGGCGGGCGTACCTGGGGGCCGACCTTCGGGTTCAAGAGCTGGGAGATGGCCGACAGCACGTTCAGCCCGACTTCACCCAATGTCGTCTGGATTGGGACCATGGACGGGCCGTACCGTAGCACCGACGGCGGCGTCCACTGGACCTCCCTGCGGCAGGGGATGCCCGACTCGCAGTGGGGCAAGTACACCGCGCCCATCCAAAAAGTCCTGTTTGACCCCAATGACCCCGCGCACCTGCTGGCCTTCGCGGGCAACCACCGGCACTTCGCCGACGGGCGTTGCCTGAACTTCGGGACCGTCTGGGAGAGCCGGGACGCGGGCGTGACCTGGACCAAGAAGAGCGTGATCGGCGGGGACGCCGCCGGGAACGGCGGCGGCAACGTGATGACGGCGGCCTTCGGCGCGGGCAGCTCGCGGATCGTCTACGCCGCCCTCAGCGGCAAGGGCTTCTACAAGAGCGCCGACGGCGGCGCGACCTGGGCGGCCATCAACGCCGGGCTGCCGGGGACCGACGCACAGTTCCTCGCCGTCCACCCCCGCGACCCGGACACCCTCTGGGCCGCCCTCAACGGCGGCGGCGTGTTCCGCTCCACCGACGGCGGGGCCACCTGGCAGGCCGCCGACCAGGGACTGGACACCGTCCACGACATCACGGCCATCGTTGACGCCCCCAGCGACCCGCGCGTCCTGTACTGCGGCTCCTATTCCGCCCAGGCGGCCTGGAAGAGCGCGGACGGCGGCCTGACCTGGACCAAGGTATTAGACGCCGGGACCGTCCCGCCCGCCGCCATGCCCTTCCCGCCCCAGGCGACCTGGTTCGCCGTGGGCCCGACCGACCCGAACCGGGTGTTCACCCTGAACGCCGTCACCCTGTTCGGCTCCGCGGACGGCGGCGCGACCTGGACGGACATGACCGCCCGCCGCCCCCTGCCGACCAAGCCCGACCACTGGCGCGGGCGCGGCTACTCCGGGTACGTCTGCATCAACTTTCACTGGAACCCGTACCGGCCCGCGCAGTCCATCGCGCAGGGCATGGACGACGGCAAGCTGTGGCGCAGCGACGACGGCCTACAGACCTGGGTGTGGGGCGGCGCGAACGTCAAGCACTACGGCGGCGGCAACGATGTGACGTTCGGCGCGGACGGGAAGACCCTGTACGCGACCTTCGGCCAGTGGGGCGGGACCAACCTGGATGACGGCGTGGCGAAAAGCACGGACGGCGGCGCGACCTGGAACTACGTCAGCATCCCCAAGGACGTCAATATCGGCGGCCAGGAGATTCCCACGGACATCTACACGCTGCCCCACGACACGTCCCAGCTCTGGGTGCTGTGGGGCAATCGCCTGTACCACTCGGCCGACGGCGGGGCGAGCTGGGAGCATCTCCCGGTCCCGTCCGCGACGGGCGCGGAGGGGACGCTGGACCACCTGACCGCCGACCCGACGCACCCGCTGACGGTGTACGTCACCGGCCACGGCGGCATCTACAAAAGCACCGACGGCGCGCACTTCGCGCTGATGCCCGGCAGCCCCCAGGGCAACTCCTACGGCTACTGCAGCACCGAGATCACTGTGGACCCGACCGACCCGGCGCGGCTGTACGTCTGCAACTGGCACAAGGACGGCGACGGCGGCGTGTACCGCTACGCCGACGGCGTCTGGACCCGCCTGCGCTCGGACTCCAACATCAGCGACGCGGCGGTGGACCCGATGGACCCCAAGCGCCTCGCCGTCTGTACCGACGACAACCCCTGGAGCGACACGTCCAACGCCTCCGGCGTCTGGCTCTCCGACGACGGCGGGGCGAACTGGACGCCGATGAACGCCGGGCTGCCCGTGCTGCGCGCCAAAGTGATCCGCTACAGCCCCGACGGCAGCACCGTGGTGGTCGGATTGGACGGGCGTGGGTTTGAGAAACTGGCCTGGCCGCCCGGCGTCCGCCTGCCCGCCCCGCCGCCATCGGCCCCGGCGGCAGTGAACGTCCCGGCTCCCGCCACGCACAACAACGGCGGCCTTGATGCGCCCAAGCACCTGCGGGTCGTGTCCACCGCCGGGGGCGTCTCGCTGGCCTGGGATGCCGTGCCGGGCGCGACCGGCGGCTACCGGGTCAAGCGCGCCGACGCGGGGGGCGGGCCGTCTCACTGGGTCATTTCCGGCTGGCAGAGTCCGAACTACACGGACAGTTCGGCCTCGCCGGGCGCGTCCTACACCTACACCGTCTCCGCCTTGGGCGCAGGCGGCGCGGAAAGCGCCGACTCCGCCCCCGTCACGACCCACTAACTCATCACTCGCCGTTGCCGAAGGAGCCGCCGCGCGGCCTCCCGCCGCCGAAAGAGCCTCCGGCGACAGGCGGGCCTCCGAAGGAGCCGCCGACCGGCGGCCCGACCGTGCCGCCCCCGCCGCCGTAGGTGCGCGGCTGTGAGGGCAGGCTATACGGCTGCGGCAGAGTCAAGGGCCGCGCGGGCGGCAGATACAAGGGCGGCGAGGACAAGACCCAGGGCGGCGCGGCAGGCTTGACATGGGCGACCGGAACGCCGTGCTTCATCAACGGCTTGACGTGTTTGACGGGATGCTTGGGCGCTGCCGCTGCGGGCAGACACAGGGCGCACAGGATACCGGCGGGCAACAGACGGAACATGGAAGGTCTCCTGAGTCATTGTTCCCAGTCCCCGCGCGTGATAAGCGCCCGGCTTGGGTACATCAGCCGGTGGAGGCAGAAGCCATGAAGACTGTTGGAGAAGTGATGGCGCGGATGCCGGACCACGTCCGCCCCACGGACAGCGTCCACCACGCCGCCCGGATGATGCGCGACGGCGACTACGGTGCGCTGCCCGTCGTGGACACCCGGAGCGCAGAAGACATGGGCATCCTGGTCGGCATCGTCACCGACCGCGACATCGTCCTGAAGTGCGTCGCCGAGGGCCGGGCCGTCGGCGACACGCCCGTCAGCCACTGCATGACCTCAGACCCGGATACGGTCGGGTCCGACACCCCCTTGGACCAGGCGCTGATCGTGATGACCTCGCGCCAGGTCCGCCGCCTGCCCGTGTTAGAAAACGGACGGCTGATCGGCATGGTCGCGCTGGCGGATGTGGCCGGGGAGACCGACCCCGCCAAGACGGCCCGCGCCTTCGAGGACATCTCCTCCGGCGGCGAGCGCCGCCCCGCCGGCACCGCGTTTGATTCGTAGAGGCCCGAAAATTCAGTCGCGTGGTGTAGAATAACGACATGGAAGACAAGCTCCGACTGATGGAGGAGTTGCTGGCCGCGCAGGCCCGTGAACTGGCCGCCAAAGACGAGACGCTGGGTTTGCTGCGTGAGAAGGTGGCACGGTTGGAGCGCTCCGCCCCGCGCGCCGCCCCCCCGGCGGACCCCAGGGATGGCTTCCGCTTCGTCTCCGGCCTGGACGACCCGTGGGCTGGCCGGGGCGGGCGCGAAGTCTCCTCCAAAATCCGTCGGCCACCGGCGCAGACACGCGAGGAGCCGCCCCAGGGACTGTGGGCGCGGTTCTATCACTGGTTCCGCGAGGCGTGACGCGCGTTTTTGCGACGCGCGTTTTTGCGAGGGAGTGAACTCCTCTCGCTGCGAAACATCGTCCTGCCGGACGGCCACTGGCGTGGCGGCTGTTCTTGTGTCCGCGAGGACACGGTTGTGGAGCGAGAGGGATTTATCCCCTCGCGTGTCTGGTTTCCCAGGGAGGGGCGATGCGGCACCGGATGCTGCTGACATGGACAGGGGGCTTCGCCCTCGGCATCGGGGCGGAGACGGCGCGGGCGGGGTGGCTCTCGCTCTGGATCGGCCTGGGGGCGCTGGGCCTGGCGTCGCTCCTGCTGTCCGGGCGGCGCTGGGCGCAGGCGACGGCGGGCATCGCGCTGGCCGGGCTGGGCGCGGGCGCGGTTCGCCTGGCCGTCTGCCAGACCGTCCCGCTGACGGATGTGTCGCACTGGGCGGGGCGGGTCGCGCCGGTGATGCTCACCGGCACCGTCGCCGATGACCCGCAGGCGCGGCGCGGCGGGCGGGTGACGCTTCTGCTGCGCGCCCAGCGCATTGAGCAGTACGGCCTCACACGTCCCGCGACCGGCGACAGTTATGTGACGTTGACGCCGGATGCCCTCGGCAAGTCCCCCGCGCCCGACTACGGCGACCGGGTGACGCTGGGCGGGCGGCTGGACGTTCCCCAGGACGCGACCAACCCCGGCGCGTTCTCCTGGCGGGACTACCTGGCCCGACGCGGCGTCTGGTGCGAACTGCGTGTCAAGCGTCCCGACGGCATTCACCGCTCCGGGGGCAGCGCCCTCAACCCTTTTCTCCACCTCGCCTGGTCCGTCCGACACTCCCTGCTTCGGGGCATCCACGCGGCCCTCCCGGCGACTCAGGCCGCCGTGCTGTCCGGCGTCCTGCTGGGGCAGCGCGCGGACCTGCCGCCGGACCTGATGGCGGACTTCGTCCACACCGGCACGGTACACATCCTGGCGTCCGCCGGGCTGCACGTCGGCGTGGTCGCCTGGTGGGCTTTGTGGCTCTGCGAACGGCTGACCCTGCCGCGCAAGGCGAGCGCCCTGCTGATCGTGGGGACGCTCTGGCTGTACGCGCTCATGGCCGGAGGGCGTCCGTCCGTCACTCGTGCGGTCGTGATGGCGACGCTTTACTTCGGGGCGATGGTGTTCGAGCGTGAGCCGGACGCGCCGACCGCCCTGGCCGCCGCCGCGCTGATCGTTCTGTTTCAGCAGCCGACCGCCCTGCTGGAAGCCGGGTTCCAGTTGTCCTTCCTGACCGTGCTGACTCTGATGCTGGGGATGCCCGTCTGGCAGGCGTGGTGGCGGCCGCGACTTGAGAGGCATGTCACGCGCCCGCTGCCGCGAAAGATGATCTGGTGGATGGTGGAGATGGCGGGCCTGTCCCTGCTGGCGCAGATCGGCGCGCTCCCGGTGGTCGCCGCCGACTATAACGAGGCGTCTGGGAGCGGCTTCCTCGCCAACGCCCTGGTGGTCCCGACGCTGTTCCTGCTTGTCCCTCTGGGCCTGATCGGGGCGGCGCTGTGGGGCCTATGGCCCGCCGGGGGCGGGGCGCTGCTCCACGGGGCCGGCCTGGGCCTGGGCTACGTTGTCACGGTCGTGCGCCTCTTCGGCGAGGGCGCGTGGTCCTACCGCGCCGTCCTGACGCCGCCCCCGCTGCTCATCGTCGGGTACTACGCCCTGCTCTTCGGCCTCGCGCGGTGGCTGTCACGAACATTGCCCCACGCCGACACCGTCAGCGAGCGATGAACGTGAAGGTCTCGGTCGCGGGCTGCGCGACTTGACCATCCATGGGAGCGGCGGGATTGAAAGTCGCCAGGGGCGGGATGGGCGGGTCGTGTTCGCCCTCCAGGACTTCCAGGCGGGCCGATGCCAGGCTGCCCAGCGGCGTGTAGGCGAAGGTGACGGTGTTCACGCCGCGCCGCAGGCGCATGGTGATATCCTTGTCCACGGGCCCCTGAAACGTGCCCAGTGGCGCATCGTTGAGCGTGACGACAACATGGGCGTCGCTGACGTCACCGTGCAGCCAGTGGGAGTGGTCGGTGGGCATCTTCGGCCCGGACGCCAGCGGGTCATCCGTGTCCGGGGCCGCCGGGGCGGGGGCCTGAAGCCCGCCCTGGTCCGTCCCCATTGGGTCGGCGGGGGCGAGCGTGTCGCCCCCAGCCAGCGGGTCCGGTGCGACCGGCGCGAGGGCGGGCGGCGCGGGCGCGGCTGCCGGGGTGTAGACGCCGATGTCTTTGTCCATGGGCGGCGGCGCCGGGTCCTGGTTGCCACAGCCGGTCAGGCCCATCGGCGACAGGCAGAGCAGCAGGCAGAGTGTCAGTCGGAGGGTCATTGAATCATGCCGGCGGCGACGGTCTCGTTGGTGGCCTCGTCAATCAGAATCAGGCTGCCGGTGATACGGTTTCGGCGGTACGGGTCGAAAAAGAGAGGGCTGGTCGTGCGCAGGCTCAGCCGAGCGATCTCGTTCAGGCCCACCGTGGTGTCGTCCGTGACGCGCTCCAGGGTGTTGACGTTGACTTTGTACTGCACGGCTTTGACCAGGCAGCGCACGTCCCGCGTGGTGTGCCGCAGGGCGTACTTGCCGTTCGGCTGAAGAGCCTTCTCGCCCAGCCAGCAGACCATCACCTCCACGTCCTGCGAGACCGTCGGGAGGTCGTCCGGCGCGACGATCATGTCGCCCCGACTGATGTCAATCTCGTCTTCCAGGGTCAGCGTGATGGACTCCGGCGCGAACGCCTCGGCCAACGGCCCGTCGGCGGTCTCCACGCTCTTGACACGCGAGCCGAAGCCCGACGGCAGCACGGTCACGGGGTCGCCGGGCCGGAGGACGCCGCCCGCGATCCGCCCGGCGTAGCCTCGGTAGTCATGAAACTCGTCGCTGTAGGGCCGGACGACGTACTGCACCGGGAAGCGGGCGTCGGCGTGGTTGACGTCCCCGGCGATGTGGACCGTCTCCAGCAGCGAAAGCAACGTCGGACCGTCGTACCACGGCATATGCGTCGAGTGGTCCACGACGTTGTCACCGAGCAGGGCGCTCAGGGGGAGATAGCGCACGTCCGGGATGTCCAGGCGCGAGGTGAAATCCTCAAATTCCCGCCGGATGGTCTCGAACGTCCCCTCGCTCCACTCCACCAGGTCCATCTTGTTGACGCAGGCGACGACATGGGGAATGCCGAGCAGGGACGCGATGTAGGCGTGGCGGCACGTCTGCTCGATCACGCCCTTGCGGGCGTCAATCAAAATAATGGCGAGGTTCGCCGTAGACGCCCCAGTGACCATGTTGCGCGTGTACTGGATGTGCCCCGGCGTGTCCGCGATGATAAATTTGCGCTTGGGCGTGGCGAAGTACCGGTAGGCGACATCAATCGTGATGCCCTGCTCGCGCTCGGCCCGCAGGCCGTCCGTGAGCAGCGCCAGGTTGACGCCCTCCTCGCCCCGCCGCTCGCTGGTCTCCCGGATGGCCTCGTACTGGTCATCAAAGATGGATTTGCTGTCATACAGCAGCCGCCCGATCAGCGTACTCTTGCCGTCGTCCACGCTCCCCGCCGTCGTGAACCGCAGCAGGTCCATGTCCAAATAGCCCGTTGTTGAAAAGTCTGTCATGTGAAGTCTTGTTGTCCCGAAGCGCCTTCAACCTAAAGTGATCTGCCCTGTACGATAGTTGATGTTCAACTCCTGCCCGCGAATGAAGTCCAGGCCGAGCAGACCGTGGATGTCGGCGCTGGTCGGCAGCGTCAGGCCCAGAACGGAGAACAACCTACGACCTTGTCCCGGCGCTTCGAGCTGGTTCACCAGAAGGCGCGGCACGATTTCCGTCCCGCTCGCCGTCGTCACTCGTGTCCGCCCCAGAGGTTTCGCCAGGTCATAGCCGATGTTGGTCAGGACGTCAGCGCTCACCACCGTTTCAGACGCGCCTGTGTCCAGAACAAACTCGGCGGCGAAATCCCCTGCCGGTCCCATAACTCGTACCGAAACAAAAATGACGTCCTGATGAACGTCGAACGGAACGCTCATAGGATAAGCACCGAGTCTGGTGACCGCTTGCGAAAACACAGTGCCGCAGAGTGCGCCGGTCGCAGTTCCAACATTCGCTTATCCACGTCCTCACGGCTAACGGCATGAGAGATGACCTTGCCGCGTACCACGCGCATCGCCGCGTCCACTTCCGGGTCTTCCACCAGAACCCACTCCCCGTTGAAACGTGTCGCCATCTCGTCGTAGGTCAAGACCTCGTTCACAATCATCCCTCCTCAGCCTGTCCATCCGCCAACAGCACCGAACAATTGGCCGGATGCACTTGCCTCAGACCGCGCCACTCGGCGACATCCTGATCGTCAAGCAGGACAGTCGGTTTCGGCAGAAACGCCTGTAAGCAGTCCGCGATGCCGAGTTGCTCCGCCGTCAGGCGCGCGTACTCCGCGCCGCCCGAACTCCAGCAGTAGAGCAGGGCGTTCCGCTGAGACAACTCACGCACACACCGGACGACCGAAGGCATCGGGATACGCTTGTCGCCGAAACTGCGAACGAGCGTATCATCAACATCAACATAGCTAATAGCGGGCGCTTCCGGCGATGTTTTTGCCAATCAATCCGCCTCCTCGATCAGCACGGAGCCATCCGCAACGACTTCGAGGCTGACCGAACAGCCGCGCAGCAACTTCATGCCGACGAGTGAGTTGCCGTCGACGGCGTATGCCGTGAGGGTGCGCGGCCCATCCAGCCACTCCGCCGCCACTTGGTAAAGGGCAAGCACCGTGGTACTTCCGTCAGCGAGAGACACTTCCTCTTCGTCCATCTGGACAAGGTTCAGTCTCCTCACAACCGGACGCGAGAGAGCGAGATAGCCAGTGAAGCCGGTGTCCACCACGCAATCCAGTTCGTAGGCTTCACCATTCGCATCAAAGACAGTCAAGACGACAACGGCCTCATCTTCCGTGATTCGACCCACGATCATTTTCCGTTGTCTCCGTTGCCGACTGTCCCGACGCGCCGTAAGCCTCCGCCGAGCGACTCGGCTGCCCGATAGCCGATGCGCATTCCGTAAATCCCGGCATTGGGGAAGCGTGCGCGTGCGCGCAAGACGGTCTCGGCGTGATCCTCGCCCATTTCCCATTCGCCCGTCTCGATGTTCAGGGCTAGATACTTCCCAATGTTACCCGACTCCAGTTCCGCGCGTAAGTCTTTCTCATAAAGCGCTTTTCCCAAACGGACAGTCTCGCCGGGCGCATACTGCGTTTCCGTGTTCATCAGAAGTAGCCTTCCTTCTTGCGGTCCTCCATGGCGGCCTCGGAGCGCTTGTCGTCGGCGCGGGTCCCGCGCTCGGTGGTGCGGGCGGCGGCGACCTCTTGGATGATCTCCTCCACGGTGGCGGCGGGGGACAGCACCGCGCCGGTGCAGGTCATGTCGCCGATGGTGCGGAAGCGGACCTGCACGGCCTGTGGCTCTTCGGTCGGGCGCTTGTTCAGGAACGGCGAGTCGGCCAACATCGTGCCGTCCCGCGCAATCACGTCGCGCTGGTGGGTGAAATACAGCGACGGCAGTGCGATCTTTTCTTGCAGGATGTACTGCCACACGTCCATCTCCGTCCAGTTGGAGATGGGGAAGACCCGAAAATGTTCGCCGAGGTGCTTTTTGCCGTTGAAGATGTTCCAGAGTTCCGGGCGCTGGTTCTTGGGGTCCCACTGGCCGAACTCGTCGCGGTGCGAAAAGAAGCGTTCTTTAGCGCGGGCCTTTTCTTCATCACGCCGCCCGCCACCGAGGGCAGCATCAAGCTTGAGTTCTTCCAGGGCATCCAGCAGCGTCACCGTCTGGAGCAGGTTCCGGGAGGCGTTGTAGCCCTTCTCCTCCACGGCCCGGCCCTGGGCGATGGAATCCTCCACCGAACGGACGAGCAGTTTGGCCCCGATCTGTCCCATCCACCAGTCCCGGTAGGTCAGCGTCTCCGGGAAGTTGTGCCCGGTGTCTATGTGCAGCATCGGGAAGGGAATCTTGGCGGGCCAGAACGCCTTGCGCGCCAGGTGGCTGAGGATGATGGAGTCCTTGCCGCCGGAGAACAGCAGGGCGGGGCGCTCGAACTGGGCGGCGACCTCGCGGATCACGAAGACGGACTCCGCCTCCAGCTCTTTCAGATGGCTCAGGCGATACGAGTGTGTTGCGACGGACATGGTTTTGCATTTTACCACAAGAAGAGTAGTGAATACAAAACCAGCGCCGGGGCCGGACGGTTCCCGACGAACAGCGGGGGCGGCATCGCCGCCCCCGCGTTCTTTTCTGAGGCCGGTCGCCGCTCAGGCAGGCACCTGCTCCACCTGCTTGCGGTTGAAGAAGCGGTGGTGGGCCAGGGCGGTCAGGAAGTGCCGGGTCAGACCCGGCATCTCGCCGGACTGGTCCAGGAAGACGCCCTGTTCCGCCGCCGCCGGGGCGGCGTCCCTGCCCAGCAACGTGCCGACCTGCGATGCCGTGACCAGGCTGACGCCCTCGCCCGCCGCTGCGATCGGCTTGCCGTGCTTGTACGCCTGCGCGATGAACTGGCGCGGGTCGCCCATCTGCGTCAGCAACGCGACGCTGTCTTTGCCGCCCGGTACGAAGACCGCGTCGTACAGGGCCGAGGCGGTGTTGGCGAAAGTCTTTTGGGCCTCCACCGTGCCGAGCATCCCCAGGTGGGTGCCGACGACCTCGCCCATCGCGCCTTCCGCCTTCAGCGCAGCCTGGATGGCCGCCACCTGGGCGGCGTCCACGCCATCGGCGGCCAGGATGGCGACCTTGAGGCCCTTCGCAAATGAAGGCTGCCCGGCGAGCAGGCTCAGGCCCGTCGCCTGTTGCAAGCCGCCGGAGGCGCTCGTCGGCGACATGGCGTGGCCCAGCGCCAGCATCTCGTCGGCGGCGTCCGCCGTGCCGTCCGGCACGGCCGGAGATTGCATGGTCTCGCCCAGGGCGCGCCCGACCTGCGCCGCCAGCACGTCGTTGATCTTCACCAGGTGGCCCAGCATCCGCTGACGCACTTCCCTGGTCTCCACCTTGCTCAACTCGAATTGCAGGGCCTTGGCGATGTGTTCCTTTTCGGGCGGGGTCATGCTGTTCCAGAACAACTTGGCCTGGCCGTAATGGTCGCCGAAACTCTCGCTGCGCTGCCGCACCTTTGGCCCATTGACCTGCTCCGGGTAGGAGACGAAGCCGCCGCGCGCGGGCGTCGCCTCGTCCGGCAAGTGCCCGTCCAGCGAGGCCGGGGTGTAGGACACGCGGCCCTTGTTGATCGTGTGGCGCATGTGCGCGTCGCGCTGGTTGTTGGAGACCTCCACGATGGGCCGGTTGATCGGCAGCTCGGTGAAGTTCGGCGATCCCAGGCGGCTGAGTTGTGTGTCCAGATAGGAGAAATTGCGCCCTTGGAGCAGCGGGTCGTCGCTGAAGTCAATGCCCGGCACGATGTTGGTCGTGTTGAACGCGACCTGCTCCGTCTCGCTGAAGTAGTTGTCCGGGTTGCGGTCCAGGGTCATCTTGCCCACACGACGCACGGGCAGGAGGTCTTCCGGCCAGATTTTGGTGGCGTCCAGGATGTCAAAGTCGTACTTCGTTTCGTCACCCTCCGGCATGGTCTGGATGCCCAGTTCCCACTCGAACGGGTTGCCCTGCGCGATGGACTCCCACATATTGCGCCGGTGGAAGTCCGGGTCCTTGCCGGCGATGTTGAGCGCTTCGTCCCAGACCAAAGAGTGCGCGCCCAGGACCGGCTTCCAGTGGAACTTGACAAAAGTAGACTTGCCCTGGGCGTTGACCAGGCGGAAGGTGTGGACGCCGAAGCCGTCCATCATGCCGAAGGAGCGCGGGATGCCCCGGTCGCTCATGATCCACATGACCATGTGCATGGCTTCGGGTGTCAGCGAGATAAAATCCCAGAAGGTATCGTGCGCCGTCGCCGCCTGGGGAATCTCGTTGTTCGGCTCCGGCTTGGCGGCGTGGATCAGGTCGGGGAATTTGATGGCGTCCTGGATGAAGAACACGGGGATGTCGTTGCCGACCAGGTCCCAGTTGCCGTCCGGGGTGTACATCTTGACCGCGAAGCCGCGCACGTCGCGGGCGGTGTCCGCCGAGCCGCGCGACCCGGCGACGGTGGAGAAGCGCGCGAACACCGGCGTCTTCAGCGACGTGTCCGTGAGGACCTTGGCCATGGTCAGGTCCGCCAGGGACTCGTAGACCTGGAAGTGCCCGTGGGCCGCCGCGCCGCGCGCGTGGACGATGCGTTCCGGGATGCGCTCGTGGTCGAAGTGCTGAATCTTCTCGCGGAGGACGTAGTCCTCCAGCAGCGTGGGGCCGCGCGACCCGGCCTTCAGCGAGTTCTGGTCATCGCTGATCGGCTGACCGACGTTGGTCGTCAGCGGCTGCATATCCTGGGTCGTGGCGGCGGCCAGGTCTTGGTCTTTGTCCAAGCCTGGGCTGTGCGCGCCGGTGGGGGTTTGGGTGTTCACAGTCGGTTTCCGTTTCCAGGACGGCCTGAGAGGCTGGCGGGATCGTCCGCGCCGTCCAATGGCAAGGGTGTCCGGTTGGGGAGGAAACTAAACCGGGGAGCCGTGAACATCGGACAGGGGAGGCGGAAGGCGAGGCACACCGACATCACCGGCCGAGGTCCCGCCGGAAACCGGGACCGAGTTCCGTGGCCGTCAGCGTCACGTCAATCGGCCCGGAGGCGTAGGGGCCGACCTCGTAGGGGTCGAAGTAGAAGCGCAGCCCCCCGCGCTCCACGACGAAGTGGTTGAGCTGCGTCGGTGTCAGCGCTCGGTACTGACCGATAAACAACGCGCGCGGGTCCCGATGCAGTTTCGCCAGCAGCAGCCCCTGCACGCGATTCCGGTAGTCCGATCCCGGCGTGAAGAAGTCGCCAAGTGTCAGTGGACGGGGACGGTCATGGACGAGACCGAAGTTGAACGTGTACCGGAAGGTGCTGGGGTGCGCGCCCGCCGTGTCCTCGAACTGCTCCAGGCCGACGCTGAACAGCCGGGGGGACGGGGCGTACCGGTAGGCCGTACTCACTTCGTACCCGTAGCGGTCCGGGGGGTAATGCGCGTGCCCGTCGGCGAAATCGTGCCGGGCCTGTGCCACGAACTCCTTCTGCTGCGCCCACACCCATTTCCCCAGCGCCGCATCCGCGAACCGGGCCAGCGGCGAATCCCCTAGAAGAACAGGGTAGGCGGATTTCGCGTAGTAGTGCTTATGTTGAACCGGCGGCAGTGTTTGTACCATTGTCCGCGCGTGGGCGTTCATGCCGGCGACCAGCAGCAACACCGCGCCGACAACAAACCGAGCGTACCTGTTCATGAATTGCTCCTCAGCGTGACTGTCGCTCCATCGCCTCAACGGCGTCTTTGGCGTCCTTCAACCCCATCCCGGTCTGCTGTCGGTAGAGTTTGATGGCGTGTATCTTTTTGCCCTGTCGTAACAACGCTTCGACATCGGGCGACGGAAGCAACTGTGTCGTCATCACGGCTGCCGGGAGAGGTGCGTCGGCCAGGCCGGAGTGGTTCAGCAGCAGGTCCAGCTTGCGCTCCACGCGGGCCAGCGCCGCCGGGTCAGCGCCGCGCGGCCCGGAGGACAGGGCGCGGAGGATGCTCATGGCGACGGCTCCGAGCAGAAACGCGATCACTTCGTGTGAGGTCATGGTTTTTCGAAGGCGGGGGCCGGTTCGGGCCGATGAACGACCCGGCATGGGTAAAGCAACCGTCCTTCGGACGGAAGAACAGGCATCAGGAGCAGTTCCCTGCCGCGCCAGGAGGGCGCTTGTTTTACCAATGCCGGGGGTTTGATACCCCCGGTGACAAACCGGTGACAAACCGGAACGCTACCGCTTCTTCAAGGCTGCCGCGCCGTTGTCACCGTTGCTTGTCGAGACGGGTTCCACTCCATTGGAACTCACCGGGGCGCTGCTGCCGTCCAGGCGGAACTGGCTGTTGACCAACTGGGTCGCCAGCAGGGTCTGGATGACGCCGGTGATCTGGCTAGCGGCGTCGCCCGCCGCGCCGCGCCCGTCGGCGCTGCCGCCGCTGATGTTGACCATCTTGGCCTGGGCCAAAGCCTGGGCGATGGCCGGGGCGATCTGGGGCAGCAGTTCCAGTTGCTTCAACGCCAAATAAGCGTCGCCGCCGTCCTTGATGGCGAGGTTCACGGCCCGGATGGCGTCGGCCTGGGCCAAGCCCAGCGTCCGCACCTTGACCGCCTCGGCGTCCGCGGCGGCTTCCGCCTGCACACGGACGCGGGCGGCGTCGGCGTTGGCCTGCGCGATCTGGGTCGCCTTCAGTTCCGCCTCGCGCTGCACGGCCAAAGCCGTCTGCTTCTGCGCCTCCGCCTCGGCGATGGTGGCGGCGTTGAGCGCCCGGCGCTGCTCCAAATCGCGCTGTTTGTCGTTGATGGCCTGCTCGGCGGTCAACTGCGCCTCGCGGGCGCGGCGTTCCTGGTCGGCGGCCACGATGTCCGCATTGGCCTTCGCCTCCACCGCCGACTGGCGACGGCGGGCCTCGGCGACCTCGCTCTGCACTTCCTTGATGTTCAGGGAGTTGAAGACCAGGCCCAAGTCCTGCAGCTCGCGGGAACACGCGCCCTTGATGATGATCGCCAGCCGGTCGTCTTCTTCAACGGGCACGGTGGCGACGCTGCGGGCGATGTCCGTGCCGACCGGCAGCGTCGAGACATCGCGCTGGGCCTTGGCGGAGAACAGCTCGTCGTGGTTGAGCAGGTTGATGGCCCGGCGGCCCGTGGACGTCAGCAGGTCGGTCAGCGTCGCCGTCTGCTCGTCCACCGGCTTGGAGAAGAACTTGTTGGCTGCCGTGGTGATCATCTCCGCCGAATCGCCCACGGAGACGATGGCGGAGGCCAGCACCCGGACCTTGATCGGCTTGGGCTGCCCGTTCCGGTCCACGTCGGCGGTCTGGTCGGCGATGTCCAGGTCAATGTTGATGGCCTTGGACGGGATGGTCGTGCCGGTGGTCAACAGAGGCACTTCGATGGCCTTGCCGGGGCCTTTGTAGATGCGCGTGTTGCTCGCGCCACCGCCGAAGCGGGACACGAGGCGGATCGTGCCTGCGGGAACCTGGGTTAGAAAGCGGCTGATAATGAACGGGATGATCAGCAACGCGAAGACGACGAGTCCGACAATCGCTCCGATGGTGAGCATGAGTTTTTCCTTTACAACTTCACGACGCGGCAGGTATTGGCGTGGCCGTCCACGCTGACGACGGTGAGCTGGTCGCCGGGCCGGACGGCGGCCTCGGCTTGCTCCTGCGGCTCCAGATAGGCGAGGACGCGGACCGTCTGGCCGTCCACGTTCAGACGGACCAGCCCCTTGCCCCCGGCGTCAAAGCGCGTCAGCGCCTCGGCGGTCCCGGCGACGGCCCCTTCGAGCGCCTTCGCGGGCGCGCTGGCGAACTTGAAGACGAAATTCCACACGGGGCGGACCAGCAGGGCGTAAAACACCAGCCCCCCCAGCAGCGCCGCCGCCAACTGTTCCGGTCTCGGCAGGTGCGCGGGCCGCAGCAAAAGCCCCGCCGCGCCGACCCCCAGGCAGAGGCTGAACACCGTCAGCGGCGACAGCAGCGAGAGCAGCAGGTTGCCTACCCGCGCCCCGACATTCGGGCCCCGTCCCGCGCCTGCGTTCGGCCCGCGCCCCGCCCCCGCATGATGGTGTCCATGCCCGGCGTGGCCGTGTCCGGCGTGGCCGTGGCCGCCCAGACCCAGTAGCGCCTGCGCTGCCATCCCGACCAGGCCGATCAGAAACAGTGTCGTATAGATCATGGCCGTGCCTGCCCCTCATCCACTGTGACACGCGGGGCCGGGAAAGGTTGCAGGGGACTTTTCACGGGTTTGGTGGGGTGGCTTTGATGCCCAGCAGCAGGCGCGACTGAGCGACGTTCTCTGCCGATGGCTGGCCGTTCTTTGCTTCCAGGAGCCAGAGCCGTTCTTCTCCCGACAGAGGGTTCCGGTTTGTTTGCGGAAGGGGGCCTGCGCTCATGGAAAGCAGATCATCCACTTCCGACCAGGCGTTATGCCAAGGGACTCCCTCAGATACCAACAGAGAAGTGATCTCCGCCGCGCACTGCTCAACGTCAGCCCCGGACGCCTTGTACTCCGCCTGGCTAAAAACAAACGTCGGCCCGTTCAAAGCGGCCGTCTTGAGGGAGTCGTTCAGCACACGCACCCCAAAACTCACACGGAAGCACAGGCCGCTCCGGTACTTGTGGAAGTGGAAGAAACTGACGAGCAACGGCCTCTCGTGACACAAGAACGTTGATTTCGTCAGAGTGTAGCCGTAAGATCTCATGTTGGCCGCGACCCTGCGAATGACCTTTCGCGCTTGGGCGCGGTCTGGGCTATTGCCTTTGCTCACCACCATAGTCTTCTTCGGCTCGAAGAGCCGCTTCATGCTGTCAAGGATGTTCATGCTCCGCCTTCGATGTTGGTGGCCTGGGCGGTCATTACCCGCAGGCGTTCCTCGTGGATGCACACAATTGCCTGGGCGAGCAGGGCGCGATGCCCGGCATCGTTAAGCCAGGTGCTCGCGCCGGATGAGTGGGGGAGGGGGATCCAGATAAGGCCGTCCCGCGTGAACGTCCCGCCGACGGCGTCTTCCAGGGGCATCCGTGGCAGGAACGTGTCAATCGCCATCTTGCCGAACAGGATCACGACTTGGGGCCGGACCAATTGCCGTTGCCGGTCCAGCCAGGGCCGGCAGTTGGCGCGTTCCTGGGGCGACGGCGCGCGGTCGGTGCTTTTCCCCGGCAGCCGACCGGGAAAGCACTTGGTCAGCGCCGTCATGTAAACCGTCGTACCGATGTCCGCGTCCGTGAACCCGGCCTCCATCAGCCACCCAATCAGTTTCCGTGCCGCCGGTCCCAGGTACATCCGGTCGCCCCGCCAGTCTGACAGGCCTGGGGCCTGCCCGATCAGCAGGAACGGCGCGGGGGCCTGTCCCCACACCAGCGGCGGCGGCCTGACGGGGAACCCATCCGCCTCGCACTTGCGGCACCCTCGTATCTCCTCATGCAGCAGTTCCAACTCTCGCACACGCCCATTGTACCTGCTTCCGTCGTTGACCGCAGGCGGCGATGTCAGTACAATGCTCAGGTGTATCCAGCAAGCAATACGAGGAAGTAAACTCAATCGCTTACGCGCTGCGCGCGGACCGTCCAGAGGACGGAAGATGATCTCGCCGCGCTATTGCATTCTCCCGTCCCCTGGACGGTCCGCGCGCAGCCGACGAGCGAGTGGTTTCAACCACTCGTCCACATAAGGGATTGCGAAGAATGAAATTACGCAAGTTTGAAGACCACCTGCACGAGATGCTACGTGACCCGGAGTACGCGGTCGTTTACGCTCAGGTCGCGTTGGAAGATAGCGTCGAGGAGTTGTTGTACGCCCTCCGCGAGATCGCCATCGCCCAGGGCGGCGTGCAGAGGGTCGCGGAGGAAAGTCAGCACGGGCGAGAGAGCCTATACAAGTCTCTGTCCAAGCAGGGCAACCCGCTCGTCAAGACCCTGGACGACATCCTGCACGCTCTGGGGATGCGCCTCGCCGTCGTGCGTGATGAGGCCGCGCCGCCGGTGGCACCGGATGAGGACCAGGTTCCTGTTGCCGCCTGACAGAATGCTCATGGGGCGCATTTATTTGCTGGAACCGTTCCGTCTCTTGCACACGCCCATTGTACCTGCCGGGAGGCTCTCTATCACAGGACGCTCAGTCCGCTACCTGTACCGATTCCGCCGCGATTCACGCCTGACCCGTACCAGTTGATGCCATTAAAGGGGCCTTCGCGCAGGAGCGTCACGACAGGAGAGGAGGCGGTCGCGCCGCCGGGGAGGGCGCGGCTTACCTGGACTGTGTAGAAACCGGCCACGGTCATGTCGGCCAGCCGCGAGAGCGTCAGGCGGTAGGCGCGCACACCGCCCGGCGGCAGCACGAACGGCGGGCCGTTCCGGGTGGGAGCATCCAGGAGGTCCCGGCCGGCGGCCAGCAACGGCACGGTGGCCGTGGCGTTCTCCCCCAGGCCGCGGAGGCCGCCCGTGATCTGGGCAGGCGGTCCCGTTACGGTCAGGCCGAGCGAGGAAAGGGCGTCGCCGTTTTGTCCGAGGGAGAGCGGGCGAGTGGTAACGTTCCTGAGCAGGACTGTCACGATGATCGGCTGAATCGCGGGTAGGGTAGTAGCCGGCAGGCGCAAAGCGATCTGCAACCCTCCCGCCGCCGCCCCCCAGCGGTCGGACCCCGGTGCCGTGCCCACCGCGAGAGCAGCACCGAAAGGAGCGTCACTTGGCATATCCACGTCGGCTGGGACAAGGCCCTGTTTGTCATTGGTGCGGAATGCGAGCAGGGCTGGCGGGTTACGACTGACGGCGTAGGCGAGACTCCGGCCGGGGATGAAGAACAGAGATGTGATGTCGCTGGGGGCCTGCGTCGTGCCGAGAGCGGTCAACCTGCCGCTGGAACCGATGCGGTAGCTGCTGACTGTCCCCTGTGTATCGCCGACGAAGAGGAAGCGTCCGTGAGGGTCAACGGCCAGGAATGTGCTGTCGTGAATGACCTGGTTGACGACGGGGCTTGGCGGCGCGGTCTGCACCGAGGATCCGGGGAGGGGCGTCATCGAGCCGTCCGCCGCGACGCGCATGGCAGTCACCCGGTCAAAGTAGGCGGTGCCACCCTGGGTAGACGTGCCGATGAAGGCGATCTGTCCGGACGGCATGAAGGCGATGGCGTTGTCACGCCCCATCTGGCCTCCCGCCGCCGCCGCCGTCGGCACCGGCAGAGGCACCATCCGCCCATCGCCGCTGAACCGGTAGCCGTAGGTCAGCCCGTTGCAGATGTACAGAAGAGACCCGTTTGGGGTGACGCCCCAGCTTCCGAGTGCGCTGGCTGGGATCAGCGAGTTGGCAACGGAGGCCGCCGTGTTCAGCCGCCCGTTCGGACCAATTGGATAGGCAAGCCCATCCAGGTCATACAGGAAGTGTCCCCGAGGGTCCATCAGCAAGGCCCCTGGTCCCTTCGATACCGGAACGGTGGCCGGGACGAGGGGGACCAGCACACCGTCGTCGCCGACCCGGAACTGCGAGATCGTCCCGTTGTTGTTGCCCCAGTACACGAAGCGCCCGTCCGGGGTGGCTATGGGAGCGCCCGGCGCCATGCCGTAGGTCTGGACCGACGGCGGGTTGGGGGGCGAGACGCCGGGGGGCGCACCAGGATCGAGCGAGAACGATATGCTGCCGTCCTCGGCGACTCGGTAGCGGCTGACGCCGGGGGAGTAGGGAGTGGTGAGATACAGATAGGTCGCGCCGCGCGGCGGCGTGGCATCTATGGGGCCGCTCGCGGCGTCCGCAGTTTCCACCATGCGGACCTTCAGCGGGGGGACGGTCAGGGTGACGAGCGGCTGATTTTGGATGCCCTGGCTGCTCCAGACTTGTGGGCGGAGGGTGCGGGTGACGTGTACGGCGTAGTCCCCAGCGTGGGAAAGATCGAACAGCCGGGCCAGGTTGAACTGGTAGGGGATCGTCTGCCCTGGAGAAATGATGACGGTCGCGTTGGCGCTTACAGCCATCGGCGGCGTCAGAACTCGGTTGCCGTCCGCAGTGCGCGGGACTGGCTGCCCGGCGGCGTCCGTGATAGTGAATTGAAACGAAGCTTGCTCGAAGGCACTGCCGTCGATGATGAGGCTCTGCACCCCGCCGTTGTGCAGCGACAAATCTAGGACCGCCGGCTGGCCCTCCGCCACGTTCCGGTCGAGGGTCGCGGTAAGGGTGAAGGGGGAAACGGTCGTCTTGACTTGTTGCGGATTCGCAGGAGGCATCTGAGGAGTCCCTATGGCCGGTTTTGGCAGGTAGACGGGCAAAGCGATCCGAGGAGCGGCGGCTACGCGCCGCACGACTGCTACCGCTGCCAGCGGGACGAGGATTGCCAGCATTGCCAATCCAGCCAGGGCCAGCCTTCGGCGGCTGACGCCGCCACGGGGTTTGTGTCCGTCCAGAATAGTTCTCAGCCGTCCGGCTACTTCCTGCCGGTGCGCCATTGCCACTGTGCCGGTTAGTGTCTGGCGGCGGGATGCCAGGGCGCGGACGATCTCCAGCAGGTGCGCGGCGTAGTCGGGGGCGGGGACGCCGTGGGTCAGCACCAGGTCGTCGCAGGCGGCCTCGGCCTCGGCACGGAGACGCCCGGCGGCCAGCCAAGTCAGCGGGTGGAACCAGTAGAGGGCGCAGACGCCTTGGGCGAAGAGTGTTGTTGCCCAGTCGAGGCGCTGGATGTGCGCCGCCTCGTGGAGCAGCACCGCCCGCAGACGGTCGCCGGGCCACGACGCCGCGCCGGAGGGCAGCAGGATGAGGGGGCGACGGACGCCGCAGGTCATCGGCACGGCCACGGGTCCTTCACGGACGAACAGGGGGCAGGACAGGTTGAGCGCCTGCCGGGCCGCGTCGGCGGCCTCCACAATCGGCCCGTTTGTGACGGGGCGGCAGCGGCGGACCAATCGGGACGCGGCGGCGAGGCCGAGCAGGGTCCGGCCCAGCGCGAGCAGCGCGCCCGCGAGCCAGGCCAGGCACACCCAGCCCAACGTCGGCGGAGGGGCCGGTGCGGGCGTCTGCGTCGGCGCGATGGCTTCGGCGGGCGACGCAGGCATGGGCGCTTGGGACACGACCGGGGCATCGGGGGTCGGAGGAGGGAGGGGCACGTGTGACGCGGGCGCGTTGGAAGACACCGGGGCGTTCGTCGGCTCAGGAGCAGGAACGGCGGCCTCTGTGGGAACGGCCCGAGGGCGCGCGGCGGGCAGGACCGGGGCCGACCAACGGGGAAGCAGCACGCAGAACACCGGCAGGCAGAGCAGGCCGAGGAACACGAGCAGCCACAGCGCGTGGCGCGCAGCGGCGGACACCCGGCGCAATCCCCAGCAAGCCAAGCCCGCGACGGCGAACAGCGGCAAGCTTTTCAGAGACACGTCCAGCAGAAGGCGGGCGGCGGATGCTGCGAAAATGGGGTGTGGCATGATCGGTCCCTTCAGGCGTCCGACGCCTTGGCGTCGCGCGCCCGGTCAATCAGCGCCCGCAGGCGCTCCAATTCCTCCACGTCAAGATCGGCGGACTTGACCGAAAGCAGCGTCGCCATGACCGACTCCGCCGAGTCGTCGAAGAACGTCCGTAGCAGGCCCTGGAGCGCGGTCCGGGCGGCGGCCTGGCGCGGCTGAGTCGGCCCGTAGATGAACTTGCCGCCTTCTTCCGTGTGTGTCAGATGGCCTTTGGCCTCCAGAATACGCAGGTGGGTACGCACGGCGGGGTTGGTCGGGGCGTCGTCACCGAGGCCCGCCATCACAGCGGCCACGTCGGCGCGGCCCTGTCGGTAGACCACCTCCATGATCTGCTGCTCGCGCTTCGTGAGGTAGCGGTTCGTCTTCTTGAGCGTCATGTTAATAATTTAACATATTCGATTACGTTTGTCAAGACGTGCAGGTTAATTTTTTAACATTTTTTCAGGCGGGTACACTGACCGGCATGAGTCTCACCAAAGATGTTCTCCTGAAACTCGACGGGGCCACGCTGGTCAAAGGCGGGCGGCGGATACTGGATGGCCTGAGCCTGGAAGTCTCCGAGGGGCAGCACACGGCGATCCTGGGGCCGAATGGGTCGGGGAAGTCGTCGCTCATCAAACTGCTCACACGGCAGCATTACCCGCTGGCGCGCGCGGACGGCAGGCCGCCGGTCTCGATCTTCGGGCAGGGGCGCTGGGACATCTTTGCCCTGCGACGGATGCTGGGCATCGTCTCGTCGGACCTGCACAGCGAATTCACCGGGTTCGGGGGCCTGACGGGGCGGGAGGTCGTCCTGTCGGGCTTCTTCGCCGGGCTGGGGCTGGCAGCGCACCATGTCGTCACCGATGTCATGCGGGACCGAGCAAGGGACACGCTGGCCCTGATGGACGCGGAGGCGCTGGCGGATAAGCCGATGGAGCAGATGTCCACCGGCGAGGCCCGCCGCGTCCTGATCGCCCGCGCCCTGGTCCCCGACCCGCGTGCGCTGCTGCTGGACGAGCCGACCACGGGCCTGGACATCGTCGCCCGGCGGCGCTTTCTGGAGACCCTGCGCCGTGTCGCCGCCGGGGGCAAGACGATCCTGCTGGTGACGCACCACGTCGAAGAAGTCCTGCCGGAGATGGGCCGTGTCATTCTGATGCACGAAGGCCGAGTCTTCCGCGACGGCCCCACGCCCGACGTGCTGACCTCGGAATCTTTATCCGCCCTGTACGGCGTCGCTATCCGGGTGCAACGACAGGGCGGCTACTACGCGGCGGAGGTGGAGGAACCCCTCCGGGTCGGCAAGCCGACCCACCTCCCCGAAGCGGAGAGGTGAGGAATCCATAGCCGGGTGGTTACTCTTCTCCTCCCCGTTTCGGGGAGGTGGCGAGCTTCAGCGAGCCGGAGGGGTTCCGGCCGGGTTATGTTATAATAAACCCCAATGGACACGGAACGGATTTTGCGCGATGCGCTGGGGGATCAGCTCAAAGCCGGCGAGCCGATGGTGCGGCACACGACGTTGAAAGTCGGCGGCCCGGCGCGCTGGTTCTGGGCGGCCACCGAGGTCGAGGCGCTGGCGCAGGTGCTGGGTCTCTGTGACCGGCACGACATCCCGTACCTGTTCCTGGGCCACGGCTCAAACGTCCTGATGAGCGACGCCGGGTATGACGGCCTGGTCATCCAGAACCGGTGCAAGGGCGTGACCGTCGGCGAGGAGACCGAGGCCGAGAGCGGCGTCTCCTTCGGCTCACTGTTTTTGCAGACGGCCCGCGCCGGATTTACGGGCCTGGAGTGGGCCATCGGCATCCCCGGCACGGTCGGCGGGGCGCTGGTCAGCAACGCGGGCGCGTACCGGGGCAACATCGGCCCCTTGGTCCAGAGCCTGCGGGTCTTCACGGATGGGCGGGACCAGAGAGTCGGCCCGGAATGGATGGACTTTTCGTACCGCGACAGCCGCCTGCGCCGCGCGGGGGTGGGGCGCGATGTCATCCTCTCCTGCCGCCTGCGCCTGCCGGGCCGGGGCGACCCCGACGCCATCACGGCCCGCGCCAAAGAATACCAGGCCCAGCGGCGGGCCAAGCAGCCCTATGCGCCGTCGGCGGGGTCGTTCTTCAAGAACGTCGTCAGCAAAGACCTGACCGAGACGCTGCCGGGTCTGACGCCGGGGATGCGGGCGGCGGGAGTCATCCCCGCCGGTTTTCTTGTTGAAGCCTGCGGCCTGAAGGGCCTGACCGTGGGCGGCGCGCAGGCGTCCGAGAAACACGCCAACTTCCTCATCAACGCCGGGGAAGCTACTGCTTCGGACCTCCGAACACTGGCAGGACACGTTAAAGAGGCCGTACACGCCAAGTTCGGCGTGACGCTGGAAGAGGAAGTCCTGTACCTTGGCGACTGGTCCGGGTGGGAAGAGGCTGACGCCAAAGCGCCCCTCGCCTGACCAGGCGAGGGGCGCTCAAAGCGTCGTGAGAAGGACCTACGGGTTGGCGGGCTTGACGATGTACCAGTAGTACGGGCTGACGCCGCCGTTGCCGGAGAAGGTCGCGTTAGTCGTCCGGTAGAACGAGTTGCGCATGAACTTGACGTGGCCGTCGTACCACAGGTAGTTGGAGCCGCTGGTGTGCCGGTTGTCCACGTTGCCGCCGCTGCCACTGGTGTATGGGTTGGGGCTGCTCACGCCCGTCCAAGTCCCCCCATTGTAGTCAGGACCGGCGTAGTCCGTAAGAGACGACTGCCAGGTGTTGTCCTGACCCGCCCCCTCTGACAACATGATGGTCTCCGCCGGGGCGCTGAGCAACCCGAGTGGAATGCTGCTGCCGTCGGCTGTCGCGTTGGGGACGCCGATAGCCTCGTTGGGGGCGTAGGCGATGCAGTTGTACGAGTAGTCCACGCCCTGCACGGCGCCGCTGCAAAGATCGGGATTGAAGGCGGCCCCGCTCCCGCACATATTGTCGTTGGTCATGTGCGTCGCCCGGTCCGGGCACAGGTAGATCTGGCGGCTTTTGGTGTAGGGATAGATCAGTTCGCCCCAATGTTCCCGGTCGTTGGCAGCGTCTTCCGTCTTGTACGCACCGCTGTAGAGTTCATCGTTGTCCTGGGCATACTGAAGCATGGCGAGGCCGATCTGCTTCATGTTGCTGTCGCAGGAGATCTGGCGGGCCTTCTCGCGGGCCTTGGCGAACACGGGGAACAGAATCGCGGCGAGAATCGCGATGATGGCGATCACGACGAGCAGCTCAATGAGAGTAAAGCCCGCTCGCTTGGGAGAAGGAGAGTGAATAGGAGACATGATGCTTCCTTTTCTAGCGTGTTGGATTGGGACATCTGATTATAGCACAATTAACGTTAAAGCCTCAACTGTGTTTTCACGAAAACTTTTACCTCATGCCATCCTGAGCATTTGTGTTCACATTCGCCCCAGTCTCTTAACACTCTCTTAACAATTCGTGGGGATAATAGCTCCAGTGACCGTCAGCGCGGAAAGAACTTCTTGTGGCGGCACGAGGAAGAGGAGAGACACGACCATG
Organism: Capsulimonadaceae bacterium; assembly: GCA_965277485.1. Taxonomy (GTDB): domain Bacteria; phylum Armatimonadota; class Armatimonadia; order Armatimonadales; family Capsulimonadaceae; genus JAFAZD01. Next base: position 340,919 of record CBDICZ010000013.1, read on the forward strand.
ATGCGTTCTCACAATGCAAAACGCGGCCTGGTGGTCGCCGCGTTCGCCGCCGCAGTGCTGCTCGGCGGCTGCAACAGCAACAGCGGGTCCGGCGGGGGCGGTACGCCCACCGCGACTGGCGGCTCCGGCGGAGATGCCCTCACCGGCGCGGGCGGCACCTTCCCGCAGCCGATCTACGCCAAGTGGTTCCAGGAGTACGGCCAGGCCCACGGCCTGCAGATCAACTACCAGGCCATCGGCTCCGGCGGCGGCATCAAGGACATCACCGGCAAGGCCGTGGACTTCGGCGCGTCCGACGCGCCCATGACCGACGCTCAGGTGGCCGCCGCGCCCGGCATCGTCCACATCCCCACCGTCGCGGGCGCGGTCACGCTGGCCTACAACCTGCCCGGCGTCCCCGCCTACCTGCACCTGACCGGTCCCGTCATTGCGAACATCTTCCTGGGCAAGATCACCCACTGGAATGATCCCGCCATCACCGGCCTCAACCCCGGCGTCAACCTGCCGGCCACGCCGATTCAAGTCGCGCACCGCTCGGACGGCTCCGGCACCACCAACATCTTCACCACTTACCTGGGCGACGTCAGTCCGCAGTGGAACACCCAGGTCGGCCACGGAGTCTCCGTCAAGTGGCCCGTCGGCCTGGGCGGCAAGGGCAACGCCGGGGTCGCCCAGCTGGTCCAGCAGAACGTCGGCTGCCTCGGCTATGTGGAACTGGCCTATGTGCTGACCAACCACATCACCTACGCCGATGTGCAGAATGCCTCCGGCAAGTTCGTCGCGCCGTCGGTGGCCTCCACTACCTCGGCGGTCGCGGGCGTGCCGATGCCGCCGGACTTCCGCAAGGTCGCCACCAATACGTCCAATCCGGCGGGTTATCCGATCACCGGCTTCACGTTCATCCTGGTCTACCCGAACGCCAAGCCGCAGGTCAAGAGCCTGCTCCAGTGGTGTCTGACCGACGGCCAGAAGGAAGCGCCGGGCCTGAACTACGCCCCGTTGCCGACCAATATCCAGACGCTGGCCGAGGCGGCTCTCGCCAAGATTCAGTGACGACACGCGGCGGGCCGGGGAACTCCCCGGCCCGCGCGTCCGTCTGAATCCCCGTGACACGCAGGCTGTGGCTGTGCATGGGACTGTCGGCGGCGCTCAACCTCGCCGCGCTCACGCTGTTCGGCTGCCTGTGGCCGCCCGCCCCGCCCGCCGTGCCGCCCCACACACAGATGCTGCTGCTGACCCTGCTTCCGCCGCCGACCAAGCGCCCCCACAGAACCCTGACGCGCCCGGTCCCGCCGCCTAAACTCATCCGGCGGGCCACGCCGCTGCCGCCCGCCCCGCGTCAGCCGCCCCGCGTCGCCCCCGTCGCCGCCCACGCGGGCGGCGCGCGTCCCCGCCCTCGCCCTTCACCCCACTATGTCGCCCTGCCCCGGCCCTCGCCCGACCTGCCGCAGAACACCCAGACCGTGCCGAGAGCCGACGGCAGCGCGAACGCCAGGCTGCCAGGGGACGCAAACACGGCGGCTCCATCTGCCAAATCAACAGGCACGGGCAATAGTGACGGTCAGGGAAGTGGACAGGGGAAAGGCGCGGGGAGCGGCACAGTCGCCGGGCCGTTCGGCATTCAGGGCAGCGGCGGGGGTGGCGACGGCCCGCGCCACGTCGTCTACCTGCTGGACATCTCCGGCAGCATGACCATGACCGAGGGGAAATTCGGCGGCGAGTCGCGCCTCCAGCGCGCCCGCGAGGAATTGGACGCCCAACTGAAGAGCCTCGGCCCCGGTGAGACGTTCTCCCTGATCGCCTTCGCCGACAGCGCGCTGCCCTTCCGGCCCCAACTGGTCCCGGCGGATGCCCCGGACGTGCAGGATGCCGAGGGTTTTCTGAGCGGGCTGAAGGCCGAAGGCGACACCGATCTGGAAGACGCCCTGGACGCGGCCTTCAAGATGCGCGGCGTCAACGTCATCTACGTCATCACCGACGGCGTTCCCAGAACCCCCGACCACGACTACACGACGCCGACGGACTTCGAAGCCCTGGCCGACCGCGTGGACGACGCCAACCGGCAGGGCGCGCGCATCTTCACCATCGGCCTGCTCGGTCCCAACCCGGATGGCACGGACCAGAGCGCCCAGGCGTCGGCCCTGCTGGAGCGCATCGCCTCCGACAGCGGCGGCACTTTCAAGCCCATCTCACTCGACGCCGCCCCCCAGGACAGCGGGACGCCGTGACAGTTGCGCAGGGCGCTTCGCTTGCCCGCGAAGGCGGGGATTTGCCCTGCGAAGCCCAGGGGTTCAGCCCTGGGTCTTCCTTCCGCCGTGTGCGACGCCTGCACATGGAACGCGCCGCCTGTCCCCTCGTCATTGGCACTCGGAGGAGATGTCATTGCTCGTCCCGCATATCCGCGAAGAGGATGGTGGACAAATAACGTTCGCCGTTGGACGGGATGATGACCACGATGGTCTTTCCGGCGTTCTCGGGCCGGTGCGCCACCTGCATCGCCGCGCACAGGGCCGAGCCGGACGACAGGCCGATCAGGATGCCCTCCTCGCGCCCCGCGCGGTGCGCCCACTTGACCGAGTCCTCGGCGCTGACCTGGATGACCTCGTCAATGATCGCCATGTCCAGGTTGTTCGGGATGAAGCCCGCGCCGATGCCCTGCAATTTGTGCGGGCCGGGCTTGAGCGGCTCGCCCGCGCGCGCCTGCGTGATGACCGGCGAGTCCACCGGCTCCACGGCGACGGCGCGGAACGACGGCTTGCGCTCCTTGAGGACCTCGGCGACGCCGCTGATCGTGCCTCCGGTGCCGACGCCCGCGACCAGGATGTCCGCCGTGCCGTCGGTGTCGTTCCATATCTCCTCTGCCGTCGTCCGGCGGTGGACGGCGGGGTTGGCCGGATTGTTGAACTGCTGCGGCACGAACGAGCGCGGCGTCTGCGCCGCCAGCCGTTCGGCCTCCGCGATGGCCCCCTTCATGCCCCCGGAACCCGGCGTCAGCACCAGGTCGGCCCCGTAGCCGCGCAGCAAAAGCCGCCGCTCCATCGACATCGTCTCCGGCATGGTCAGGATGAGCTTGTAGCCCTTTGCCGCGCAGGCGAAGGCCAGGCCGATGCCGGTGTTGCCCGATGTCGGCTCGATAATCACCGAGTCGGCGGTCAGCAGGCCGCGCGCCTCGGCGTCCTCCAGCATGGCGACCGCGATTCGGTCTTTGACCGACGACGCCGGGTTGAAGAATTCCAGCTTGACCAGCACCGTCGCCGGCGCCCCGTCCGTGATCCGGTGCAGCTTGACCAGCGGCGTGTTCCCGACCAGGTCCGTGATGTGTTCGTAGACTCGCATGGGTCTCAAATCTCCTCTGCTCCTATGATACCCGGAACCCACCCCGGCCCGGCAAGAGCGTCCACTGCCTCTTGACACCCTCCCCCGGAACGTGCTACCCTAACGGCACGATGGGTAAGCCTGCGCGGGTGGTCGTTGTCGGCAGCAGCAACACAGACATGGTGGTGCGCGCCCCGCGCCTGCCCCGCCCTGGAGAGACCGTGCTGGGCGGCCGGTTCGCACAGGTCCCCGGCGGCAAGGGCGCGAACCAGGCCGTTGCCGCCGCCCGCCTGGGCGCGGACGTGACCTTCATCGCCCGTGTCGGCAGCGACTCGCTCGGTGAGGAGGCCATCCGCAACTTTCAGGCCGAGGGCATCCACACCGAACACATCGGATGCGACCCGGACTTCCCGACCGGCGTGGCCCTGATCGGCGTGGACGAGGCGACCGGCGAGAATTCCATTCTGGTCGCCCCCGGCGCGAACGCGGCGTTGATTGTGGCGGACATTGACCGGGCGGCCTCGGTCATCCGTGCTGCGGACGTGCTGGTCTGCCAGATGGAAGTGCGCCTGGACGTGGTGATCGCAGCCCTGGAGACCGCGCATCGGGCTGGTGTGACGACGGTTCTCAATCCCGCGCCCGCCACGCCGCTGTACGACTACGCCTGGGCCTACGTCTCGGTGCTGACGCCCAACGACTCGGAACTGGACGCGCTGGGCGGCACAGGCGCGCTGCGCAGGCTGGGTATCAAGAGCCTGGCGGTGACTCAAGGGGCCGCAGGCGTCCTGCTGGTCACGGAGGATGGCGAACAGCGCATCCCTGCCCAGGTCATTCCGCAGGTCGTGGACACCACGGCGGCGGGGGACTGTTTCAACGGCGCTCTTGCTGTCGCGCTCGGCGAAGGCCACTCACTTGCCGAGGCCGCCGCCTTCGCCAACGCCGCCGCCGCGCTCAGCGTGACCAAGGCTGGCGCGCAGCCGTCCCTGCCGACGCGGGCCGAGGTGGAGCGGTTCATCGCAGCCGGTGAGTGAGATGACGTGAGCCGTTTGTCTGGTCGCGCCGGGGCGGAGGATCGCCCCGTCTGATCAAAGCGTCCTTCGGACGAAGACGCTTGCCCATGGGAACGTCCTTCGTCCGAAGGACGCCTCCGAGGCGGGGCGATCCTCCGCCCCGACGGGTTTGCGTCACATCAGCGGGTAAAATGTGTCAATGACCGAAGTTCGCGTTCGTTTCGCGCCCTCACCGACGGGGGCGCTGCACATTGGCGGAGTCCGCACGGCGCTGTGGGACTGGCTTTTCGCACGCCACACCGGCGGCAAGTTCATCCTGCGCATCGAGGACACGGACAAGAGCCGCGAGGTGGAAGGCGGCGTCCAAACGATCTTGGACTCCCTGCGCGCCTACGGCCTGGACTACGACGAAGGGCCGGACATCGGCGGCCCCTACGGCCCCTATGTCCAGTCCGAGCGGCTGGAGTTCTATCAGAAGTACGCCGAGGAGCTGATTGCTGGGGGCCACGCCTACTACGCCTACGACACCTCAGAGGAACTGCAAGCCTTCCGTGAGCAGCAGCAGGCGCGCGGCCTGCCCACGGGCTACAGCAGACGTCATCGGCATTTGTCCGACGAGGACCGGGCGCGCTACGAGCAGGAACGGCGCGAGTACCGCGTGGTCCGCCTGGCCGTGCCCCGTGAGGGACAGACGGCCTTCACCGACGCCGTCTACGGGGACATCTCCTACGACAACAAAGTGCTGGACGACGCCGTCCTGCTCAAGTCGGACGGCTTCCCGACGTATCACCTCGCCAATGTCCTGGACGATCATCTGATGGCGATCTCGCACGTCCTGCGCGGCGAGGACTGGATCCCCTCCACGCCCCTGCATCTCTTGATTTACCAGGCGTTGGGCTGGGAGCCGCCCGTGTTCGCCCACCTGCCGAATATGTTGGGCCAGGACCGCAAGAAGCTCTCCAAACGCCACGGCGCAAAGTGGGCGATGGAGTACTTTGAGGAAGGCTTTCTCCTGGAGGCCCTGTTGAACTTCCTGGCCCTGCAAGGCTGGTCGCCCAAAGAAGAGCGGGACTTGTACGCCGTGGACGAGCTGATCGAGAAGTTCACGCTGGACGGCATTCTCAGCAGCTCGCCCATCTTCGACCCCGACAAGCTGCTCTGGTACAACGGCCAGTACCTGCGCGCCCTGCCCCTGCCGGACCTGGCCGCACGGACGCTGCCGTTCCTGCGGGCGGCCAACCTGGTCGGGCCGGACCCGGACGCCACGGAGCTTTCCTACATCGGCCATGTCCTGAGTCTGGAACAGGAGCGGATGAAGACGCTGGCCGACGCGCCCGCGCTGGCCGACTTCTTCCTGCGCGGCGACGACGAGTACGTGTTCGACCCGCAGGCCGTGCAGAAGCGCCTGTCCAGCCCCGAAGCCGCCGCCCGCCTGCGCCGCGTCCGCGCCGGGTTCGCTGACCTCGCCGTTTTTGACGAAACGAGCCTGGAGGCCGTCGTGCGCTCCGTGGCCGAGGAGGAGGGCGTCAAGGCCGGCGAGATCATCCACCCCGTCCGCGTCGCCGTGTCGGGCCGCACCACCGGGCCGGGCTTGTTCGAGATCCTCGCCACCTTGGGCAAGGAGCGCTGTTTGAATCGGATTGATCGGGCTTTGGGGATGATGGGAGGCTGACCCGCGATGGAGATCACCGACGTCAACACGTTGTTCGGGGCGTATCCCGCGCAGAGGCCGGACAGCAGCCCGGAGGCGCTGGTCGCCGCCATGGGGCAGCAGGGCGTTGCCTGGTGCCTGGCCCTGTCCACCACGGGCCTGTTCCACCACGACACCGAGGGCAACGCCGAGACCCTGCGCGCCTGCCGCGCCCACGATCACTTGATCCCCGTCGCCACGCTGAACCCGACGACCTATTATGGACAAGAGGGAGTCATCGAGGCCGTCGCCGGAGAGCCGTTCGAGATGTTCCGCTTTTTCCCGCACCGGCAGGGCTGGCCGCTGGACTTCGCGCCCTTCGCCGACGTGCTGGCCCGCCTGGCCGAGCGGCCCCGGATGCCGGTCATGGTCGGCGTCTCCCGGCCCGGAGACGCCACTGCGCTGGCCCGCGCCGCCGCCGACTACCCGCACCCGGTCATCCTGGAAGGCGTCTCCCCCGCGACCCTGGCGGAAGCCGTCTCCGTGCTGCGCCGCCACCCCAACTTCTTCGTGGAGACGCACGCCCTCGCCGCCCCCGGCGCGCTGGCCCGGCTGCGCGACACCGTCGGCATCGGGCGCGTCCTGTTCGGCTCGGACTCGCCGGGCCTCTCGCTGGCGGCCTCCCTGCGCTCGGTCCAGAACTCGGACCTGTCCGACGACGACAAGAACGCCGTGTTGTCCGGCAACGCCCAACGCCTCTGGCAGTCCGCGACGGAGGAGTAAGCCATGCCCGTCTTTGACGCCCACGTTTATTGGACAGACTCGGCCCTGACCCACGCGGCGAGTACCCGCGACGCCTTGCTGGCCTCCCTGCGCCGCTACGACGCCGCCCAAGTCGCCCTGATCTCCGGCCTGGCCGCCGACTGCGACTTCGTCGCCGGCAACCGCGCCCTGTCGCAAGTGCTTGACCCCGCCGCCGGTCTGTACGGCTACGCCGTCCTCAGTGCCGACTACGCCGACGAGTCCCAGCAGGAGATGCGTCGCTGGCTGGGTCGCCCGGAGTTCATCGGCGCGGTCCTGTTCGGCCACGGCGGGCAGCCGGTGACGGTGGAAGACGCGCGTGAGATTCTCAACGCCTACCGGCGCTTCACCAAGCCGATGGCGATCCACACGCCCGACGCCGACGCCGTCCACGCCGCGCGGGTCATCGCCGCCGAGTTCCCGGCCATGAAGTTCCTGCTGCTGGGCATGGGCGGCGACCACTGGCGCACCGCCGTGGGCGTCGCCCGCAAGCATCTGAACGTCTACCTGGAGATCTCCGGCAGCCTGGACTCCGACAAGGTCGCCCACGCTGCCGAGGCGCTGACCCCGCGCAAGGTCCTGTTCGGCAGCGGCTTCCCGCTGTCCGACCCGCAGGCCATCTTAGGGTTGCTGGACACCGCCCCGACCATCACCAACGCCGACCGGGACCGCATCCGGTCCCAGAACGCCGCCGGGCTGTTCAATGTCTAAAAGCCGTCCTCCGAAGGAACCCACCCCGGCCCGGCAAGCCGTGCCACCCCTCCCGAAACGGGAGGGGGTTGGTGTCAAAACGCCCCGCTCACATTCATCAACCCTCACCCGTTTCGGGGGAGGTGGCGAGCCTCGGCGAGCCGGAGGGGGTTCCTACTGGGAACGGCGCATCGTCGCCGGGCTGATCGCCCTGACCCTGCTGCTGACCAGCCTGCCGTACCTGCTCGGCTACTACAGCACGCCGCCGGGGACGCGCTTCATCGGCACGGCGTACAACATTGACGACTACTGCAACTACCTCTCCTGGGTGCGCCAGACCGCCGACGGCCACTTTTTCTTCCACAACCTATTCACCACCGACCCGCAGAAGGACGTGGAATTCAACGTCTTCTTCTGGCTGCTGGGCCGCGCCGTCCATCACCTGCGCGTCACGCCCCAGGCGGTCCTCCAGGCCGCCCGCGTCGGCGGCGGACTGATTCTCCTGTGGCTCATCTCCCGCCTCTATCGCTACTGCCTGCCGGGGGACGGCGACCGACGCGCCCGGCTGACGGCCTTCGGCTTCGTCTGCCTGAGCAGCGGCCTCGGCTGGCTCCAGTGGGCGCACTGGCACGACAAGAACCGGCCCGGCAGCCCGGTGGACGCCTGGCAGCCGGAGGCGTACACCTTCCTGAGCCTCTACACGTCGCCGCTGTTCACGGTCAGCCTGATCTTCATCGTCGGCGCGCTGTACGCCTTGCTCAAAGGCGAGGAAAAGGGCCGCTGGCGCTACGCCGTCAAGGCGGGCCTGTGCGGGGCCGTGCTGGGCAATATGCACTCCTACGACGTGCTGCACATCGCGGTCGTCTGGGGCCTGTTCCTGGTCGTCTGGACGGTTTTGAAGCGCGGGCAGGGCATGGCGAAGTCGTGGCTGCGGGGCATCCTGGCCCTGGCGATTACGATGCCGACGACGCTGTACCAGTTCCATATGTACCAGTCCGTTGCCGTGTTCCGTAAACGCGCCGACGTGCCCACCCTCGCCCCCGCCTTCTGGCACTACGCGCTGGGATATGGGTTGGTCTTCGCGCTGGCCCTTCTCGCTTTGGTCTGGCTGTGGCGCAGCCGCGTCTCTCTTGTCCCCCCATTATCGGGGGCTGGGGGGGAATTAGGGGCCAGTGGATTCGATAGGCGGATGGTCTTCGCCGTCTGCTGGGCCGTCGGCGGCTTTGTGGCCGCCTACCTGCCGTTCGCCTTCCAGCGCAAGATGCTGATGGGGACGCACATTCCCCTCTGCCTGCTGGCCGGGGTGGGTGCCGCGTGGCTGGTCCACCGGCTGACGCCTCGGCTCCAGACAGTCGCCCTGGCCCTGCTCGTGCTGGCGTCTTTCCCCTCCAACGGCCTGTTCCTGCTGCGCGACATCAACCACCTGACGGCGAACCGCAGCGAGACGGGCCTGGAGCCGTACCTTCCGGACACCGTCTACCAAGCCTACGGCTGGATACGCCAAAATCTCCGGCCCCGGCAGGACGCCGTGTTGAGTTTCCCGCCCCTCGCCGCGCCCCTGCCCGGCGCGACCGACCGGGTCGTCTGGGTCGGCCACTGGGCTGAGACGCCAGAATATGGGGAGAAGCTGCTCGCCTTCTCTCACTTCGCGGACGCCGCCACGCCCGACGCCAAGCGCGTCGCCTTCCTGCGCTCCATCCCGGCGACCTACCTGCTCTACCCAAACGACGTCTCCCAACTGGATTACACCGACAAGCGCGGCCTCGTCCACCACTATGCCGACTTCGCCCACCAGGTCCCGTCCTACTTGAAGACCACTTACACAAACAAAGATTTTACGGTGTTTCACATCCTTTTGTAATTGTTCCTGCGACTATGGTACAAGGATTCAAGACCAAACCTGTTTTGGAAGGGAAGTGGAGCCTTGATACTTGAAGTCGCACCGATGACCGCCCGAACGCTCACTACGCCCGCCGGCCTGTCGGTGGAACTCACCGGCCAGGCGGACCTGAACGCCCTGCCCCTGATGCAGAGCGCCCTGCTGAGCGCGGCGGAGGCGACACTGGCCGCGCCCGGTCGGAGCGGCCTGACCGTGGACCTGTGCCGGGTGAGCTACATTGACAGCGCGGGGCTGTCCGCCCTGGTCGCGGCGGCCAAGGCCCTTACGCCCGGCGCGCGGGAACTGCGCGTCCTCGTGACCAGCGGCGGGCAACCCGACCGCGCGCTGCGCCTCGTTCGCTTTGACGCTATCATGGCCGTCATCTGCGATACTGACTGAACATCCCTCACCATTCTGTCGCCTTCGCCTGACAATGTGTTGTATAATGTAACGAAGCCGACAACGCCCACTTGAAAGTGTGTGAGGCTCAGAAAGTCCTTCGTGATGACGACGCCGGACGTGCGCGAGGATGAGCGCCTTCACTGTTTGTCCCAGTATGAGATTCTGGGCACCCCCCCGGAGCAGGCGTTCGACGACGTTGCGTTCCTAGCCGCCCAACTCTGCCGTGTCCCCATCGCCCTGATCAGTCTGCTGGACCGCGACCGCTACTGGATCAAGGCCCGTCTCGGCCTGGACCTGACCTCCGTTCCGCGCCGCCTGTCCTTCTGCGCCCACATCCCCCAAAGCCCCGGCGTCCTCATCGTCCCGGACGCCCACCGGGACCCCCGTTTCCGCGACAACCCCCTCGTGACGGGCCCTCCTCACATCCGTTTCTACGCGGGCATCTCCCTGCAGACCGAGGCCGGCCATCAGCTCGGCGCGCTCAGTGTCATTGACACCGGCCCGCGCCGCCTTGACCCGGAACAGGCGGACGCGCTGAAGGTGCTGGCCCGGCAGGCCCTGGCCCAGATGGAGCGGCGGCGGCAGGCCCGTGCCCTGGAGCGCAAGCACGCCGAACTACAGGCCATCACGGACAACGTCCCCCAGTTCATCGCGCGCGTGGACACCCATCGGCGTTACGTCTTCGCAAACCGCTCCTACTACGATCAACTTGGCTTTCCCCTCGGCTGGGTGATCGGGCGCACGATGCGGGAAGTGCTGGGTGAGAGCGCCTATGAGATTCTGCGCCCCTATGTGGACCGTGTGCTGTCCGGCGAGGCCGTCACCTTCGAGACGGCGCTGATCTACCCCTCGGTGGGACGCCGCGTGAAGCACGTCTCCTACGTGCCCGAGCGGGACGGCAACGACCGGGTCACCGGCTTCCTGCTCTCCTCGATGGACATCAGCGAGCGTCAGGACGCGGAGGCCGCCCTGCGCGAGCGCACTGCGCTGCTCGATAGCGTCCTCAGCATGACGCCGCACCATGTCTTTTGGAAGGATCGAGACCTGGTCTACCAGGGGTGCAACGCCAACCTCGCCCGCGCCGCCGGATTTGACTCGCCCGCCGAGGTCGTCGGCAAGACGGACTTCGACCTGGGGTGGACCCGGACGGAGGCCGAGGCGTTCCGCGAGATCGACCGGGAAGTGCTGCGGACGGGGCAGGTGGTCCTCAACGCGGAGCAGTCGCTGCACCGCGCGGACGGCACGGTGATCGTGGGGCTGACCAGCAAGACGCCGCTGCGCGACACGCAGGGGGAAATCGTGGGGGTGATCGGTGCCTACCACGACATCACCGAGATCAAGGCGCTCGAGGCCGAGCGCGCCGTCCTGCTGGAAGAGACCGAGCGCCTGCTGGGCGAGGCCCTGGAGCGGGCGGACCGGGACCCGCTGACGGGCCTGCTCAACCACCGCGCCTTCCAAAAGCGACTCCAGGAGGAGGCCGCGCACGCCGGACGGAACCGCACGACCCTGGGCGTGGCCGTGCTGGACCTGAACAACTTCAAGTTCTTCAACGACGCCTACGGGCATCGGACCGGGGACGACGTGCTGCGCCTCGTCGCCGACACCCTGCGCCGCAGCCCCACGTCTTGTCATACCCTGTCCCGCTTCGGGGGCGACGAGTTCGCGCTCCTGATGCCGGGACTGACGGTGGAGGGTGCTGGCGCGCTCGCGTCACATCTGCAGGCGGCTCTGGAACGTCTCGCCTACTGCCCGCCCGGCCATGACGTCTCCATCCCCCTGAACGTGTCCCTCGGCTTCGCCATCTTTCCCAATGAGGCCGCGAGTCTGCGGGAGGTGCTGGACCTGGCGGACGCGCGCCTGCGCCTGTCCAAGAGCGGCGCGGGCGAGGCCGTCCTCGCCGCCGACCGGTTGCGGAGCCGCCTGTCGGCCCATGTGGAGGGGTTCTCGATGCTGGACGCGCTGGTGACGGCGGTGGACAACAAGGACCGCTACACCCGACGCCACTCCGAGGACGTCATGGCCCACGCCGCCCGCATCGCCGCCGCCCTGGGGCTGGATGGGCAGGCGCGCGACGCCGTCGCCGTCGCCGCCCTGCTGCACGACGTGGGCAAGATCGGCGTCCCGGACCACATCCTGCGCAAGCCGGGCCGTCTGACCGACGCGGAGTTCGCCGCCGTCCAGCAGCACCCGCAGATGGGGGCGATCATTGTGGGGGCGGTCCCAGGGTTCGAGTCGGCGCTGGACGCGGTGCGCCACCACCACGAGCGCTGGGACGGGGGCGGCTACCCGTTCGGGCTGCGGGGCGGGGAGATTCCGCCGATGGCGCGTCTGATGGCGGTGGCGGACGCCTACAGCGCGATGACGATGGACCGCCCGTACCGGCGGGGCATGACGGACGCCGAGGCGCGGGCGATCCTGGAGGGGGGCGCGGGGACGCAGTGGGACCCCGAATGCGTCCAAGCCCTCCTCCAATCTCCCGCCGAATGATCGCACCCCCCCCCAGCGCATCCTCATTTGCGGCCCATCGCGCAGTGCGCCTCCAGCCCGGCGCGTCACCCGGCCCGGCGCGTCACCCGGCCCTGAAGGGCCGGGCTACTCGGACGGAAGGCCCTTCGGGGCTGGGCGCACGAAATGTCTGTCCATGACACCCTAGCGCGGCAGGAGCCTGGGGATGTCGCCAGCGGCTAAGGTCTCTGGGTTGAGCGTCGCCAGGCCCTCGGCGGACGCCGCCCGCAGGAAGCGCCAGTCCGAGGCGGTGAAGATGCAGGCTGGGCTTCCGGCAGGCAGGCTCCGGGCGTATCGCAAGTAGGTCGCCAGGATCGCCGCATCGGCAGAGTTCAGGCCGTGCCGCGTCACGAGGCCCAAGCCCGCCAGCACCCGGTCATCCTCAATGGAGAGGAGCCGAAAATCAGGCGAGTTCAGCACTTCCTGCTCCATCTTCGTGCTGGATCGAGTGAACGTTGCTGTTGAAATAGCACCGCTGTTCCGCTTGCGATTCAAGATCGCAAAGCACTCGGCGTAACCCCAAAGAGTGGTCACCATCTGCCGGGCCGGAACAGACTGGAAGATGGCATCCGCAGACGGACTCCCCGCCTCCACATAATAGTGCTTGATGAGCGCGCTGGCGTCCCACAGAACGGGGGGCATCACTCCCAACCCTCGGCGGTCGTGTCTTCATCCGGGTAGCGCAGGGCGATCATTTCGCGCGAGGCGGAGTTATCTTCCGGGCGGACACCCTCGGCGATCATCCGCGCACGGATTTCTTCCAGCGTGGCGCTGTGGTCGGGGACGAACCCGATGTCGGCGTGCAGTTCGGCCAGGGCCTGCTGTATCTTGCGCCGGTCCACGAAGAGCGGCTTGGGCGCGTCGTCAACGGCATCGACGGGCTGATTGGACATGAGAGACCTCCCGACGTCTGAACAAGTGCAGACATTGTACCCGACTGCCCCGTTCCCCGCTCCGCCCGCGCCTCCCCGGCGGCTGGGTCACAGCGTTGCCGAACAATTTTCACCACATTTCATGTGAGGTATTGACAAAAAAAACAACCGTTCATACTCACTGTGCGGCGTCCCGCAGTACCCCCGCCGCAGGCAATCGTGCCTTGTCCGAGCATCGGCACGTCTCACACTTGTTCGCTCACGGAAAGGACACACCCATGCATCTCAGAAAGTGGATGATTTCTTCCTGTACAACATTTGCGCTTTTGGGCCTAGCGAGTGCCCATGCCTCCGCAACACAAATTTTCAACGCTGCCGGTGACTTCTCAGAAACCAACAACCCCAACGGAGCCTGGAGTTACGGCTATCGGACAGCAGCAGCCAGCTCCAGCCTCACCGACTACACCACAAACGGCACATTCCAGAACGTCGAGTTTTGGTATTTGTCTGGGTCCGGCCTGCCGGACGTGGGCTACAACCCAACATCCACGGTTCAAGGGGGTTTCCTTCCGCCCGGCGACCTATACTTTCATCCCGGCGACAATGCAGCGACGGCGGATGACCTCAGCGTGGTCCGCTGGACCGCCCCAAGCGCAGGCACTTACCAGTTGACGACCCTCTTTACAGGGATTGATACCAGAGTGTCTGATGATCTTGTGTATGTGGTCAATAACGGAGCCACCGATTTCAGTGGAATTGTTTCCGGCGTCGGGGCGGCACAGTCTTATGATACGACATACAACCTCGCCGCAGGAGACACGGTTGATTTCGCGGTCGGCAACAACGGGAGTGTGGGGGACCACAACTTCGTTCAACTCGATGCCACGATAGTGAACGACACAAATAATTCCCCTGCCCCGGAAGTCCCCGAAACGGGGACGCTCACGCTGTGTGTCCTCGGCCTGGGTGTCCTGCTTCTTCGGGCGCGGCGGCGGGCGTGATGGGCTCCTGCGACTACCGTTGACCTGACCGCCGACCCGACGAAAGTTGGGCCGGCGGTTTCCGTTTAAGGGGCGGTATAATCAAGGGCAAAGACCGCTCACTGGAGGCAAGGCCATGACAGTCAATGGGAATGAGTCGGAACTGACGGATTTGTCGCGGCAGGGGTTGGCGCTCTACGAGGCCAAGATGAAAGCAATCTTGGAGCCGCGGTACGACGGCCAGTTCGTGGCGATTCATGTGGACACGGAAGATTACGCGGTCGGGCGCTCATCCGGCGCGGCGACGCAGGCGCTTTTGAAGCGGCATCCCATTGACGGCCGGCTCGTCGTGCGAAAGATCGGCCCGGAGCCTGAGTACGGCCTCGCCGCGCGACTGCTGGCGGGCGAGATGATGGCGGCCCAGCAGAAATGATCTTCGGACACGTCCGCGACAAGTTCGCGCGCCTCACACTGCCGCTGCCGGGGCAGGAGGAACCGCTCACGGTCGAATTCATCCTGGACACCGGCTTTAAGGGCTATCTCTCATTGCCGCAGGCGGCAATCAATGCTCTTGACGCGGTGTACCTGGGCGACCGACCGGTCGCCTTCGCCGATGGAGTCATCCGCACACGCCCATTCTATCAGATCATGCTGGAGTGGCAGGAAGAGACACATCCCATCGAGATCATCGCACTCGACGGTAAGCCGTTGCTCGGCGTCGAGCTGATTGAAGGCTCGATTCTACAAGTCGAGATGAGAGACGGCGGTGAAGTGTCCGTCGAGCCGCTGTAAGACCCTCCCCGCCGGCCCGCTCGGGCGCTACTCCCACACGGTCATCTTGCGGCGGGCGAAGCCCTCGGCCATGCGCTTGACCCGGTAGAGGGCGTTGGCGTCCGCGCCGTCGCCGCCGAGGCCGGGGCAGTGGACCTTGTCGCCGGGCTTGATGGCCGGGTAGTGCGCCTGGATGGACGACGGGCGCAGCACGGTGATCGCGCCGGGGGACGCCTTGGTGGCGCGGCCTCCGGGGGCGTTCAGGCGCTCCACCTCGAACACGGCCTGGATGAAGCCGTAGTTCTGCACGGACATCAGGGCGTCCTCGAACGTGGCGTCCAGGGGGCCGCTGGTCAGGGTCTCCAAGGAAGATTCGGGCATGGGATCACCGGGAGCTTTCGGCGTACCCGGTTACGTGGACTTTGGAAAAACGCGCCGATCCGGGGGGACGCCGCGGAGGGCCGACGGGGACCGCTGTTTTTAACAGTATACCCCGTCCCTGTGTCCTCCTGTTGCAAAAAGCGCCCCCGTTAGATATAATGACCGGATATGTCCGACTTGGAACCGACGCGCGGCGGCTACACGGTGCTGACCTGGGGCTGCCAGATGAACGAGGACGACTCGGCCCAGATGGCGGCGATGCTGGAGGGCCAGGGTTACGCCCCCGCCGCGCGGGTGGAGGACTCGGACGTCATCCTGCTCAACACCTGCGCCGTGCGCGCCAAACCAGAGCGCAAGGTCTACAGCAAGCTCGGCGAGCTGCGCGCGCTGAAACAAGCCAACCCCGGCCTGGTCATCGGCGTCTGCGGCTGCATGGCCCAGAAGGAAGCGCCGGAGATTCGCCGCCGCGCCCCCTATGTGGACCTGGTGATCGGGACCGGCCAGATTGACCGGCTGCCGTCCCTGCTGGATCGCGTCCGGGCGGAGCGCGTCCCCCTGGTGGAGACGGCCCTGCCCGACCGCCGGGACCGCCGGGACAAGCCGACTCCTCTCCGCGTCCACGGCGCGACCGCGCGGCTCAAGGAGTTCGTGTCCATCTCCTACGGTTGCGACAAGTTCTGCACCTTCTGCATCGTGCCCCTCACGCGCGGCAAGGAGCGCTCCCGCCCCGCCGACGAGATCGTGCTGGAAGTGGAGCGGCTGGCGTCGCTGGGGACCAAGGAAGTCACCCTGCTCGGCCAGACCGTCAACTCCTACGGCAAGTTTCTGGATGACCCCTGCACGTTCGCGCACCTGCTGGAACGCCTGAACGCCATCGAGGGCATCGAGCGCATCCGCTACACGTCTCCCTATCCCAAAGACTTCCACGACGACGTGATCGCGGCCATCGCCGGTCTGCCCAAGGTCTGCGAGCAGGTCCATATGCCCGTGCAGGTCGGTGATGAGAATTTGCTAAAACGAATGCACCGGGGCTACACGCTGGACCAGTACCGGGGCATCGTCGGTCGGCTCCGCGAGGCCGTCCCAAACCTCGGCCTGACCACCGACCTGATGCTCGGCTTCCCCGGCGAGACCGACGCCGAGGTGGAGAACACCCTGCGCTTCGTGGAAGAGACGCGCTATGACGCCGCCTTCATGTTCGCCTACTCGCCCCGCGAGGGGACCAAAGCCGATGTCTACGAAGACCAAATCCCGGAAGCCGTCAAGCTCTCACGCCTCCAGCGTCTGATTGACCTGCAAAACAAGATCACGCTGGAGATCAATGCGTCTCAAGTGGGCAGCGTCTACGAAGTCTTAGTGGAGCGCCCCAGCCCGAAGGACCCGGAGCAGTGGACGGGGCTGAACCGCCAGGGCAAGACGCTGGTCTTCCCCGCCGGGCGCGACCTGGCGGGTCGCTTGGTCTCGGTAAGGGCCGTGAAGTCGCACCTCTGGGGCTTCATGGGCGAGTTGCTCCCCGCCCGCGAGGAGCGCGGAAGACAGTTGACGATGGCCTAGAACGGAGCTTCTTGACCCTCTCCTTTCGGAAGGAGAGGGTCGGCGGCTTGCCGCCGGGGTGAGGTATCTGGCGCTGGAACAACACGTCGCGCAGCTACGTAGAGGGGAAACATGAGCACTGGTAAGAAAATCGCGCTTTGGTGCTTGGGCGTCTTCGTCGTCGCCCTCGCCGTCGTCGGCGGCTGGGCCTACCGCACAGCCAGCGTCGCGGTCGGCTCGAAAGATCACCCCGCCGGTTTCATCGGCACGCTCCAAGGTGTCGGCCAGATCACCGGCGACCCGCGCGCGGGCTTCCCCGGCCAGGACAAGATCAACATCCTGTGTATGGGCATTGACGACAACTGGACCGACGGCCATCAGCTTTACACCCACAACGCCCGCACGGACACGCTGTTCCTGCTGACTCTCGACCTGGTCAATCGGCGCGCCTCCATGCTCTCCATCCCGCGCGACACCTACACGCACATCGCCGGCACGGACTACAGCGACAAGATCAACTCGGCGTATGCCACCGGCGGCCCTGCCCGTTCCATCGCCACCGTGGCCGAGATGACCGGCGTTCAGGCCGACCATTACCTGGTGCTGAACATTGACGCCACCAAGGAGATGGTCGCGGCGCTCGGCGGCGTGGACCTGAACGTCGAGCATCAGATGGACTATGACGACAACTGGGGCTACCTGCATGTCCACCTGAAGCCCGGCTTTCAGCACCTGGACGCCGACCAGGCCGTCGGCTTCGCCCGCTACCGGCACGGCAACGCGGGCGCGCCCCCGTCCCCGGAAGACGGCGACGAGCGGCGGATGTACCGCCAGCACGTCCTGCTGCGCGCCATGGTCGCCAAGGCCAAGACCTTCGGCGCGATCTCCAACAGCTCCTCACTCTTTCAGACGGCCATGTCCACCATCCACACCGACCTGACCCAGACGCAGATGCTGGACCTGGCGAGCCTTTATAAGAATATGCAGCCGGACGACATCCGCACGGCATCGCTGCCCGGCACGGACTTCCGGGGGCCCCACGGCGCGTGGGACTACAAGCTGGATCCCGCGCAGATGCGGGCCTATGTGGACTGGATGGTCCACGACGACCCGGCGGCCATTGACCACCTGACCACCATCGTCGTGAAGAACGGCACCGCCGTGCCCGGACTCGCCAAGCAGGTCGTCGCCAGGCTCAAGTCGGAGGGCTACACGGACGTGGTTGACGGCGGCAACGCACCCGCCCCGACGGTCCGCCTCACGGCCTCGTCGCCGAGCGGCCTGCCGCGCACGGTCATCCTGGACACCGGCGTTCCCGATAAGACGGTCCCCGCCACGCTCGCGCAGGACCTCGGCGTCCCCGACCCCGTTCTCGGACGCCGCCCGGTCAAGCCGAACCACCTGGGCTGGACGCCGACGCCGACCGTCACCATCTCGCTCGGCCAGGACTACGCCACCATCGCCCAGGACGGCGCCCCGCCTATCTCGCCGACCGGCGCGACCACGAATTAATGGTGTAGGGGCGCAGCATGCTGCGCCCCTACAATTTTTGCCAAAACGAACGCCCGTGCGATAGCCATTCCCGATGAACATTCCCCTGCAAAATCTGTCGCCGATGCTGCGGCAGTACTTCGAGATCAAGGCGCAGCGGCCCGACGTGCTGCTCCTGATGCGCGTCGGCGACTTCTACGAGGCCTACGGCGAGGACGCCGAGACCCTCGCGCGCGTCCTGGAGATCACCCTGACGGGCCGGGAGGACAAAGGGGCCGGGGCGCGCATTCCCATGGCCGGTGTGCCGCACCACGCCCTGGAGCGCTACGTCTCCCGGCTGATCGCCCAGGGCCTCAAGGCCGCCGTCTGCGACCAGGTGGAAGACCCCAAGCTCGCCAAGGGCCTGGTCAAGCGCCGGGTCACGCGCGTCCTGACCCCCGGCACCGTGGTCGAAGACGCCATGCTGGACGCCAAGACAAACAACTACCTCGTCGCCGCTGTGCTGGGCGACAAGGCGGCGGGTGGGCTGGGCGTCGTGGACGTATCCACCGGCGAGTTTCTCGCCACCGAAGTGCCGTGCGAGGCTGGGACCGAACGCATCGTCGAGGAGGTCATGCGCCTCCAGCCCGCCGAGTGCCTGCTGCTGCCGGGCATGGACGAGCTGGCGGCGGCCATCAAGGCGGCGTCGCGGGCGACGGTGACGTTCCACCAGCCCGCCCAGCGACGCGCGTCGTCCCGGCAGACGCTGCTGGACCACTTCGGCACGCCCAGCCTGCGCGGCTACGGCTGCGAGGCATTGACGACGGGCCTGGACGCCGCCGCCCTGCTGCTGGACTACGTCAAGGCGACGCACCAGACGGCGGCGAGTCACATCCGTTCCCTGGCGACCTACTCCACCGAGAGCTTCATGGTGCTGGACGCCGCCGCCCGGCGCAATCTGGAGCTGACGCACTCCCTGGCCGACGGCGCGCGCGGCAAGAGCCTCGTATCCATTTTAGACCGCACCGTGACGGCTTTGGGCGGGCGGCTGCTGCGCAAGTGGTTCGACCAGCCGCTGCTTTCTCTGGACAAGATTCACAACCGGCAGGCCGCCGTCGCCGAGTGCGCCGCCGACTCGCTGCTGCGCGGGGACCTGCGCGACGCCCTGCGGCGCATCGCGGACCTGGAACGGCTCATCGCCCGCGTGTGCAGCGGCGCGGCCAACGCCCGCGACCTGATCGGCCTCAAGACCTCGCTGCTCGCCCTGCCCGATGTGGCGGCGGCCCTGCCCCGCGCCCCGGAGGGCGGGGCGCTGACGCCCCTCCGCGCCGCCGTCGGCCAGGTCCCCGACGGCCTGCTGGAACTGCTGACCACGGCCATCATGGAGGAGCCGCCGCTGCTGCTCCGTGACGGCGGCCTGATCAAAGACGGCTACGACGCGGAACTGGACCGGCTACGCGATCTGCGCTCCGGCGGCAAGGCGTTCATCGCCCGCATCGAGGAGACCGAGCGCGAGCGCACCGGCATCAAGGGCCTCAAGGTCGGCTTCAACAACGTCTTCGGCTACTACATCGAGATCAGCAAGGCCGGCGGGGCCAATGTGACTGTCCCTGGCGACTACCACCGCAAGCAGACCACGGCGGGGGCCGAGCGCTACATCACGCCCGCCCTGAAAGAGTATGAGGCGCAGGTGCTGGGGGCGGAGGAGAAGATCGTCGCCCTGGAGTATGATCTCTTCTGCCGGGTGCGCGACCAGATCGCCGACGCCCACACGGCCCCCATCCTGCATCTCGCCAAGGCCGTCGCCCGTCTCGATGTCTTCGCCGCTCTCGCCGAAGTCGCCCTGCAGCAGCGCTTCGTCCGGCCCGAAGTCCACGACGGCGAGACCCTGGAGATCACCGCGGGCCGTCACCCGGTCGTCGAACACTTGCAGTCGGGGACGCTGTTCGTCCCGAACGACACGCTCTTGGACGGCGACCGGACGCGCCTGCACATCATCACCGGGCCGAACTCGGCGGGCAAGAGTACCTACCTGCGCCAAGTCGCGCTGATCGTCCTGCTGGCCCAGATCGGCTCGTTCGTCCCCGCCGACGCCGCCCGTGTCGGCCTCGTGGACCGCATCTTCACCCGCGTCGGCGCGCACGATGATCTGGCGTCGGGCCAATCCACGTTCATGGTGGAGATGAACGAGACGGCGGCTATCCTCAACAACGCCACGCCCCGTTCCCTGGTCATTCTGGACGAGGTGGGGCGGGGGACCAGCACCTACGACGGCCTCGCGCTCGCCTGGGCCGTCGCCGAGTACCTGCACGCCGTCGGCGCGAAGACTCTCTTCGCCACCCACTACCACCACCTGAACGAACTCGAAAAGACGCTGCCCGGCGCGAAGAACTTCCGTGTGGCCGTCAAAGAGCAGGGCGATCACATCGTCTGGCTGCGCAAGATCATGCCCGGCGGCACGGACAAAAGCTACGGCATCCAGGTCGCCAAACTGGCCGGTGTCCCCGACCCCGTCCTGCGCCGCGCCGGGGAAGTGCTGAGGGCTTTGGAAGCGACCGCCAAAGGCAGCCAGTCGCCCGCCCAGAACATCGCCGCCCAGACCCAGCGCCTGCAAATGACCTTGTTCGAAGCCGAGAGTCACCCTGTCCTGGACGAACTGACGGCCCTGGACCTGGGGACCCTCTCTCCCATTGAGGCCCTGACCAAGCTCTATGAGTTGCAGCGCAAGGCGAAAGGCTAGGCCGCATCCCCTTGTGCTACAATCATCCATTCCAAGTTCCCGTTCGAGACGGAAGAAAGGCGACCGTTCCCCATGAGCGCGATTCTGAACGAAGTCCTGAAGGCGAACGCCTCCTATGCCGAGAACTTCGGCGACAAGGCGGCCATGCCGCACCACCCGCGCTTCGCCGTCCTGACCTGCATGGACGCCCGGCTGGACCCGGTCCAGTTCGCGGGCCTGGCGGGTGGGGAGGCCCACGTGATCCGCAACGCGGGCGGGCGGGCCAGCGACGACGCCATCCGCTCCCTGGTCATCTCCTACAAGCTGCTCGGCACCCGCGAGTGGTTCGTGATCCACCACACCGACTGCGGGATGGCGAAGTTCACGGACGAGGTCATGCGCGGCCTCCTCGCCCAGAGCCTGGAGACGGCGACCGTGGACGCCTCCGGCTGGCGCGACGTCGGCCCCGGCCCCGGCTCACCGGAGGGGGACTACATTGACTGGCTCACCATCCGGGACCAGGAACAGAGCGTGGCCGACGACGTGCGGCGCATCCGCCATCACCCATTGGTCCCCCGGCGCATCCCCATCTACGGCTACATTTACGACGTGAAGACCGGGCGGCTGGTGGAAGTGCCGGCAGCGATGGAGATCGGAAGGGCCGGCACGAGCAGTTCCACGCCGCTGCCAGCCCTGGCGCCGCTGCCCCCCCTGCCATCCCGCTAAAGGAGGTACAATCTCCCCCGGAGGACGTGACACATGGCATTGACATTAGAACAGGTAGCGGCGCAGGTTCGCAAACTCACCTCTGATGAACAGCGGCAATTGCTCGGCTTGCTGGACGACTGGCTGAGGGATGAAGCACAGGCGAAACAGCGCCTTCTGGCGGAGAGTCTTCTGGAGGCGGGAATCATTACGCATCTCCCCAAGCGCGATCCAGATTACGAGCGCCTCCGCCACCCGCCCATCATCGTTGAGGGCGAGCCTGTCTCGGAGACGATCATCCGGGAGCGGCGCTGAGTGGCGATCTACTACCTCGAAAGTAGCGCGCTTGTGAAGCGTGATGTGCAGGAGGCGGGGACGACATGGGTTCGCAGCCTGGCAGCGCCCGGCAAGGGAAACTTTTACATCGCGCAGATGCGGACTGACCATACACGCTCTCAGAAAAAATGACCAGGAGAAATACACTATGCCTCCCGAATTCGCACCGGACCGCTACGAGAAGATGCCTTACCGGCGCTGTGGCGACAGCGGCCTGAAACTGCCCTTGATTTCCCTGGGCTTCTGGCAGGCGTTGGGAGAGCCGGGACAGGAGGATGAGTGCCGCCGCTGTGCCTATTACGCTTTTGACCAGGGCATCACGCATTTTGACCTGGCGAACAACTACGGGCCCCCTCCCGGCAACAGTGAGCACGTCTTGGGTCAGATCCTCAAGGACATGCCCCGTGACGAACTGATTATCTCCACCAAGGCCGGCTTTGGGATGTGGCCCGGACCCTACGGCGACAACGGCAGCAAAAAGTACCTGGTGGCCAGTCTTGATCAGTCCCTGAAGCGGCTGGGTCTTGAGTACGTGGATATCTTCTACCACCACCGACCCGATGATGAGACGCCGCTGGAGGAGACCCTAGGGGCGCTGGACCTGATTGTGCGTCAGGGCAAGGCACTCTATGTCGGCGTCAGCAACTATTCCGGCCAACGCTATAATCAGGCGGTGGATGTCATCAGGCAACATGATTGGGCACCGCTGACGATCCACCAGCCCTACTACAATATGCGCAGCCCAGGGATCGAGACGGATCTGCTGCCCCACACACGGCTGCACGGGACGGGCGTGATCGCGTTCTGTCCGCTGGCTGGGGGAGACCTCACGGATCGCTATCTGAACGGCCTGCCGCCCGACTCCCGCCAGGGGCGGCGCGGTGAAGCCGGGCAGCGGTGGTGGCAGGAACAGATGGACAGAGGCGTGTGGGAGCGGCTGGGGCAGCTTCACGACATCGCACAAGGGCGTGGGCAGACGCTGGCTCAAATGGCGCTCGCGTGGGTGCTGCGCCTTCCGGGCGTGACGAGCGCCCTGATTGGCGCGTCGCAGGTCAGCCAGATCGCGGAAAACGTCGGGGCGCTGGACAGGCTGGACTTCACGGAGGACGAGCTGTCTCGGATCAGCGCCCTCACCCGCGACTGGCCGTAGCCCCGTCGCGATTGACTACCCCCTGGGTACAACTTCCACCGGAGGATTTCACACATGGCATTGACGCAAGGCCCGTGGCGGGTGCAGGACGAACTCATCGAACAGCCGAGCTGGGGCGGGCGCTATATTATTGATTTGAAGGGCCTGTCGGACGACCCGCAGTGGCAGGGGAAGAAGGTCGGGCAGTCGTATGAGATGGCGAAGGCGTCGCATCTGATTGACCCCGCCGACGGACAGGCGCACCCGCTGGCGGAACTCATCAAGACCGACGCTGTCGGTCTGCTGGGGCAGCGGGTCGTGGACAAGTTCGGCACGGACCTGTCCCTGCTCATCAAGCTGACCCAGGCCAAAGGCAACTCGTTCCAGGTCCACCTGCCCGAAGGCAAGTCGCGGGGGCATTGGGAGCCGAAGCCCGAAGCCTGGTTCTACCTCGCGCCCGGCCTGTATACGTTCGGCCTGAAACCGGGCACGTCGTTCGATGCCTACTCGCGCGTCCTGCACACCATTGACGGCGAGATGGAGCGCCTCAGCGCCGAAGTCCAGTCCGGCAAGCGCACCGTGGAGGACGCCCGCGCGCAGGCCCGCCAGCGCATCCAGACTCTGGACCCCTATGCCTATGTCAACATCGTCGAGGCCCGGACCGACGACATCGTGGACCTGACGCCGGGCGGCATCCACCACTCCTGGGAGGAAGATGACGTCCGCTTCCCCGACGGCAACCTGGTCTACGAAGTCCAGGTGGACGTGCCGGACTCGCTCTGCTCCATGCGCGGCTTTGACAAAGGGAAATTCTTAGACGACGGCGGCCTGCGCCCCACTCACGTCGCCGATTATCTGGGAACCATCGAGCCGGACGAGGCGCACAATGACCTGTCCCGGCACATCAAAAAGCCGCAGATCATCGCGGAGGCGCAGGGCGCGAAGGTCGAGGCGATCTTCCGAACGCCCTATTTCCAGATGGACCGCCTGACCCTCGCCCCCGGTTCCTTCCTGCCGCAGTCCCTCGCCGATGGCTTCCACCACCTGTTCCTGTACGCCGGAACGGCGACGGTCGGCGGCGTGGCTCTCGCGCAGGGCCAATCCTATGTCCTCCCGGCGGCAGGGGGCGAGTACACGCTCCAGGCCGCAGACAAAGAACTGGTCATCCTGAAGACCTACCTGCCGGTGTAGGGACCCACCTCCTTATTCGCTGCGCTCACAGGGTCCTCCCGAAGCGGGAGGATGAAGAGAGGGCAATCAGGGCAAAGGCCGCCCCTCCTGATCCTCCCGCTTCGGGAGGACCCCGCGAAGCAGGGAGGTGGGTCTCCTACTCCGCCTCGTACAGCACGGACGCCGTGACGAACAGGAGCGACACGGGCGCGTCGGAGCCGGTCGGTGGCACAGCCACGACCGACATCTGGCCCGGCCCCAGGGCGACGGTCGCCTGAACGGGCTGCCGCAGCGTGACCACCAGCCTCCCGTCCATGCCCACCTCGGTGGCCTCGGTCAGCGGCAGGGCGGACACGCCCCCACCGAGCAGGCCCTCCGTCTGATATTCCTCACGGCTCGTGATCCGCAGCGTGGCCGTACCGGCGAACCTCCCGGCCCGGCGCGCGTCCACCAATTTCTGCACGTCCCCTGCCGACAGCAGGCCGTCGACGGGGACCGTCACCCCCAGCGCGGCCAGGAACTCCGGTGTCGCGCGGGCATACGTCACCTCCGTGCGCGTCAGCGCCAAATCCCCGTCCAGCGCCTTGACGATCTCCCGCGTCGTCTCGTACCCCTGCTGCGTCCCGAACAGCAACAGCGCGTTGCTGCCTTCCAGCGCATACACATGGTCAATCCCATCCGGCAGCGTCACCGCCTGCGGCGGCCCGTTCTGTCCCGGCGCGACAAATCCTTGTGAATGCCCCGGCAGAGCCGCGCCCGCAAGCAAACCGCCAAGCCCAATAGCGATGTAAAGGCGTTTCATAATGTCATCATACCCTTCAATTCACTGCTGTCGGCACAGGGGAAACGGCAACGACGGTCGGCGTGATGAAGATAATCAACAGTCTCCCTCCCGTCTTGCCCGCGCTTGGGAAGGACACCGGAGCCGTCTCGCCGCTGGGGACTGTGCGCGTTGTTTCCAACGTCTCCATCGGCTCCAGCGTAGCGCCGGTCATGGTCTGCGTCCCGGCTGGCATGGCGACCTGTAGACTCATACGTAGCGTCACCGTGTCGTCGCCGTTGATGCGCGCCACCACTTGCAACGAGCCATCTGCCGGGACCAGGCCACCGTCGCCAAGTCGCCGGAAAGAGCCACGCAGGTCAACGGTGGTTGGCACGTCGGCGGTAATGACAGTACGCGACGCCGTAACCGCTTCGGGATGCTTCTCCAAAAATGCCTGGAACGCAAGTGCCGACATCGGTTCAAAAGTATCCATCTGAACGGCGCTGTTGCCGTCCAGGTTTGGTATCGGCTTCGCCATGAGGCTGATGCCGGAGGCATTCAAATCCTGTTCCGTCGCCATGACAAAAGTGACTTGGAGGCTGGCCTGACGGGCCTTCACATCCAGGGTGTTCACGATGTCGTGGACGGTGTCGTAGCCCATCTGGTTGGCAAAGATGAGCAGGCTGTGGTTGCCCTCAATCGCGTAAATGGCTTTCACTCCATCCGGCAGCGGCACAGTAGCCGGATGGAGTCGGAAGGCAAAGCCGCTCCCAAAACCTTGATGCGATGGGGGTGGCCCGCTACTTGCAACAATGTCCTGCTCCCAGCGAAGACGCTTCAAGACGGCGTCTGGGGACACGAACTTCAGGAACATCTTGTGCAGGGTAATCTGACTGTCGTTTGCTCCAGCGGGCGCTTGCGCCTGGAGAGAACCCGTTGTCAACGCGCCCAGGGCGCAGAGCAAAGTTGCGATGGAGAGCAGCCGTCGCATGGTCAGTTTTCCTTTCGCTTCCGGCTTCTCAGTCGGCGTACTCCATCGTGTTGTCTTTGTCGCGCACCATGACGCTGGACGTGGCCTCGGCGGTCTGGATGGTCATGGTCGAGCCGTTCTCGAAGTCCAGGTGCAAAGTGGTGTCCTGCTGGCGGACGGCGGCGATGGCGGACCCCGTGGAGGCGCTGTTGGAGGAGCCCGCCGTCTTGACGGTCATCACGGAGCCGTCGTCGAAGTGGACGAGCAGCGTGTCGTTCTGATTGGACGTGCCGGTGATGCGCCGTCCCTCGAGGACGGCGGAGAGCTTGTGGTTGCTGGACATCTGTTCATCCTCCTGTCAGCCGCGCGCGGCGACGTAGCCCTGCTGCTGGGCCTGTGTCTCGGTCATGTATTGGCCTTGCTTGGTGTGGCCGTAGTGGGGCGAGCCGGGGCGGAAGTATTTGCCGGAGCGCGTGTTGACCCAGACCTGATCGGTCCCGCCGCCGGTGGTCGGGGGAGCGGGCGTGGCCGCCGAGGGACTCGCATTCGGCGCGTCCCCGGCGCTTGAGCGGCGGTGACGTCCGTGACCGAAATTCCCGGTCGAAGGCAGAGGTTGGTCGGTGTTGAAATACTTTTTGTAGGCGGCGATCCAGTCCGTGGCGATGTCGTGCTGGGCGGTCGCCAGCGGGACCTGGCCCGAACAGACCAAGTCGTGCAGCTTGTTTTCCAGGTCGTCCTTGACGTGCGCGTTCCAGGGCTGGGTGACGTAGGACTGGGGCCACAGGTTCTTGATCGAGTTGGAGCCGCCGAGTTCCAGGCTGATGAGGTGGTCCACTTCATATTCGCCGGGCTGGCGGTGGGCGATGCCGTACTCGGCGTAGACCTGGCGCTTGACGGCCTCCGGCACGTTGCGGACCTTCTTGGTGTAGCCGGGAACGCTGATGTCCGCGACGGAGACATCGAGAGTCGCCCCCGGTGTCAGGTTCGGGTCTGGCCGCAGGGGTGAGTCTGACTGAGCCCCTGGCGTCGCCGGGGCGCTTGATCCCGGCGGGGTCATCCCGGCGCTGATGGTGGGGCTGTTGTGTCCGCAGCCCGCCGTCAGTACGGCGGCCAGGGCGGCAAGCGTTGCGTAGGTCTTTCGCATCATGGGTGTGGGTCCTCAGTGACATACTCCGGCACGTCGATGTGATCGCGCTTGACCTGTGCGTACATCCAGAAGGAGCGGCAAACGGGCAGGTTCTGGGCATAGGCGGCGTTGCCGAGCGTCAGCAGCTCCGCCGCCGTGAAGGTGTCCCCCCGCCAGCGCGCGCCGAGCCGGTCGCCGCCGGGCAGTGTGCGCAGGTAGCGGGCGATGTTGCAGTCGCCAAGCAGCAGGGAGCCGTCGGGGAAGTCCCCCAGGGCGCGCAGAC
The DNA here is from genome assembly GCA_965277485.1 of Capsulimonadaceae bacterium. GTDB lineage: Bacteria > Armatimonadota > Armatimonadia > Armatimonadales > Capsulimonadaceae > JAFAZD01. The sequence goes on from CBDICZ010000013.1 coordinate 368,359, forward strand.
GCCCCACGCTGGGCAGGCAGGCCGCCCGGTCGTTCCTGCGGCAAGGCGCGTCGGAGGCCGCGAAGATGGCCTGAATCTGCGCCTGCCGGGCCGTCAGCCGCATGGCCTGCCGGTGCAGCAGGAAGAGTGCCAGGAGCAGGGCCGCCGCAGCGACAGTTGTGAGAGCCGCCCGCGCCCCCGCGTCTCGGCGGCGCGCGGACACGGGAAGCGTCAGTTCAACCGGCGCGGTCTCACGGGGCGCGACTGTGGGGGCCGAAATGGGGGGCGCGAGGGCGAGTGCCGTCGGCGACGGGAGCGGCTGATTCACCGGGCTTGTCGTCCGCACGGCGTGGCGGAAACTGCACCGGGGGCAGTCTTCCTGTCCGGGCCGCAGTTCATAGTCGCATTCGGGGCAACGCATCACGGTGGCTCCTGGGGGAATGTGCTACAATGACCTATTCATGGCGGCACGACAGACCATTCTGGACCCGGCGTTCGTCAAAAAGCTGGAGGCGCTTCACCTGGTCTCCCGGCGCGTCTTCGCCGGGTCGCTCAAGGGCGAAAAGCGCTCCACGCGGCGCGGCTCGTCCATCGAGTTCGCCGACTACCGGGAGTATACCCTCGGCGACGACCTGCGCTATGTGGACTGGAAGGCTTACGGACGCCTGGAGAAACTCTTCCTCAAGCTCTTCGTGGAAGAAGAAGACCTGAGCATCCACCTCCTCCTGGACACCTCCAAGAGCATGAACTTCGGGACGCCCCTGACCAAAGCCGACTACGCGCGGCGCGTGGCCGGGGCGCTCGGCTACATCGCGCTCTCCGAGTACGACCGGGTGACGGTGGCCTCGTTCAGCGGCGCGCTCGGCGAGATGATGCCGCCCGCGCGCGGCAAGCCGGGCGTCCTGCCGTTCTTCCAGTTCCTTGAACAAAAACTTCCGGTCGGCGGCGAGACCCACTTCGGCCCGGCCCTGGCCGAGTACGCCGCGCGGGCCAAGAACGTCGGCATCGCCGTGGTCCTGTCCGACTTCTTCGACGACAGCTACTTGAAGGGCCTGAAGGCGCTGCTCGCCCGACGCTTCCAGGTCATCCTGCTTCACATCCTGGACCAAGAAGAGACACAGCCGACTCTGACCGGCGACCTGCGCCTGCTGGACTCCGAGACCGGCGAGGCGCGCGAGGTCAGCCTCTCGCCGCACCTGCTGGCCCAATATGAGATGCAGCTCAAGACGTTCTGCGATGGCCTCCAGCAGACGGCGTCGCGCTACGGCATGGACTACGTCCGCACGTCCACCGACGTGCCCTTTGAAGACGTGATCTTCAAGTTCTTGCGGACCCGTGGCTTGGTAAGATGAGAACCCCCTCCGGCCCGGCAAGCCGTGCCACCTCCCCCGAAACGGGTGAGGGTGAGAGACAGACGCGGTACCCTCTTAACCCTCTCCTTTCGGAAGGAGAGGGTGGACCGGCTTGCCGGGCCGGGTGAGGTATCCGCCGGGTGAGGTCTCTTCACCCCGTCCCATACAGCCGGTCGCCGAAGTCGCCGAGGCCGGGCAGGATGTACTTGCGGTCGTCCAGCCCCCGGTCCATGCCCGCCGTGAAGATGGGCACGTCGGGGTGGGCGGCGTTCACCACCGCCACGCCCTCCGGGGCGGCCACGATGGACAGCATCAGCACTTGGCCCGCCCCGGCGGCCTTGACGGTGTGGATGGCCTGGGCGGCGGAGCCGCCCGTCGCCAGCATCGGGTCCAGCACCAGGGTCGTGCGCCCGTTCATGCGCGGCGGCAGCTTGGCGTAATAGGATGACGCGATGGCCGTGGCCTCGTCGCGTTCCAGACCGATGTAGCCGACGGACACATCCGGGAAGAACTCCACGATGGGGTCCAGCATCCCCAGCCCGGCGCGCAGCACGGGTACGGCTACCAGGGCGTCGTCCAGCACCGGGCTGTCAATGGCCTCCAGCGGCGTCTCGATGGCGCGGGGGCGCAGGCGCAGGTGCTGCGACGCCTCCACGGCCAGCAGCGTGGTCAGCCGGTTGGTCAGCAGCCGAAACAGCGACGGCTTGGTGGTCCGGTCCCGCAGGTGCGTCAGGAAGTGCGCCGCCAGCGGGTGTGTGAGTACGGTGACGTTCATGGTCGGGTCCAGCGGGCGCTCGGCGTCGGTGTTCGCGGCGTTTCAACGCCGCGCTTCCAAATGCAAATCCCCGCCTTCGCGGGCAGGCATCTTCAGCCCCGGAGGGGCTTGCTGCTCTCAATAGTCCAGCGTTTATGCCTGCGGCATTACTGCGTATCAACGCTGGGTGAAGTGTCTGCTATGAATTTGTTCAGTCCCCTCAGTCTGCTGTGGCTCGTCCCGCTCGGCGGGGCCATCGTCGCCCTGTGGATTTTGAAACTGCGGCGGCGGGACGTGGAAGTCTCGTCCCTGTATCTGTGGCGGGTGCTGCTTCAGGAAAACCAGGCCAACGCGCCATTTCAGAAGCTGCGCCGTTCTTTGCTGCTTGTTCTCCAACTGCTCCTGGCTTTCCTGCTGATCTTTGCCCTGGCCCGCCCCTTCGTCTATGCCCACGCCGCGCCGGGGCGGACAATAATTTTGATCCTGGACACGTCGGCGTCCATGAACGCCACCGATGTCGCGCCGTCGCGGCTGGCGGCGGCCAAGCAGGCGGCGGATGATTATGTGAACCGTGAGATGGGGCCGAACGACGTGGCGACGGTGATTGCCGCCGCCGAACGGCCCACGCCGCTGGTCGGCTTCACGACGGACCGGGGGCGGCTGCGGGACGCCATTGACGGGGCCGCGCCGACGGACACCGTGACCGATATGCCCGCCGCCCTGACCCTGACCCAGTCGCTGGCCGGGGGCAGGCCCGGCGTCGTGGTGCGTATTTTCTCAGACGGCGACTACCCCGCCGATGACGCGCGGCGGCTGGCGGGGCAGACCCCTCCGGGGGCCGACGTGAAGTTTATCGCCATCGGCACGGCGCACCCGCGCAACGTCGCCCTCACGGCAATGGACGGGCGGCGCGACCCGGTGACGGGCAAGTATGAAGTCTTCGTGCAGGCGCGTCAGTTCGGCGCGGGCGATGACGCGGGGGCGACGCTGTCCCTGTCCCAGAACGGGCGGCTGGTGGACGCGCGCGCGCTGACGCTGACGCCGGGCGGCACACAGTCGGAGACGTTCGATTCGGCGCTTTTGCAGCAGGGCGGCGTCATCACGGCCCGGCTGGACGGCGTACAGGATGACTTGGCGGCGGACAATCAGGCGTCGTTGGTCCTGCCCGCGCCGCGCCCGCGCCGGGTGCTTCTGGTCAGCGACGGCAACCTGTACCTGGAGCGCGGCCTGAATCTCGACCCGGACGTGACCCTGGCCGAAGTCTCGCCCGCCGAGTTCGCCACCATGGGGCAGAACGGCGCGGGCTACGCCCTGGTCGTGTTCGACGACTGGCTGCCGTCCGCGCCCCTGCCGCCGGGCAACTACCTGGTGTTCCACCGGTTCTCGCCGCAGACGCCCTTAGTCGCATCGGGCGGCGACGCGCCCGACCCGCAGTTCGTGGACCAGAGCCGCACCGACCCGGTGATGCGCTTCGTGGATTTATCGGGCCTGAGCCTGCGCTCCGTGCCCAAAACGCGGGTCACGGACTGGGCGCAGACGCTGGCGGAGACGGACGCCGGGCCGATGATCGCCTCCGGCGAACATGGCGGGCTGCGCGTGGTCTCGGTCGCCTTCGCCGTCGGCGACTCCGACTGGCCCCTGCGCGTCTCGTTCCCCATCTTCCTGACCAACGCCGTGGAGTGGCTGACGGCGGGGGGCGGCCTGGGCGCGTCGTCCCCGGACACGCCGACCGGGGCCGTTGCCTCCCTGACCCTGCCCGCCGGTCTGTCCGGCGTCATCGTCACGCGCCCCGACGGCGGCACGACATCCCTGGCCGCCCCGCCGGAGGGCGGCATCGTCGTCTACGATGCCACCAAGCGGGCGGGCCTGTACCATGCGCGCGCGGGCGGCGTGGACTACCCGTTCGCCGTCAACCTGCTGGACGCCGACACCGCCTCCCTGGCCGTGCAGTCCCACCCGGAACTGAATCGCACGGGCGGCGCGTCCGTCGCCGCCTCCGGCCCGGCCCCGCGCGTCCGCCGGGACCTCTGGCCGGACCTCGCCGCCGCCGGTCTGGTCCTCCTGGTCCTGGAATGGCTCGTCTTCCACCGGCGGCTATAAGAGACCTTACCCCAGCCCTCTCCTTCCGAAAGGAGAGGGGGCAAGAAGGACAAGAAAGGTGGAAGGACGGCCAGCGTGAAGTGAACCCCTCTGTCCGTACCACCGGGTAGAGTCAACTCCTGCGGGTACACTGCCCAAACGGAGAAGATTATGTCTGCCAAGTCAGCGCGTACCTTTACGCGGGAGTTCAAGATTGACCTCTGCCGCCAAATCCAGAGCGGCCAGAAGCGGCCCGCCCAACTCTGCCGCGAGCATCAACTCACCGAAGGACTGCTGCTTCGCTGGCGGCGTGAGTTCGATCAGCGCGGCGAGGCGGCATTCTCGGCCAAAGAGACCGCCGAGGTGTCGCCGACGGCTCTGCTGGAACAGAAGGTCGCGGAACTGGAGCGCTTCTGCGGGCAGCTCTCTTTGGAGAACGCCCTCCTAAAAAAGTTAGCCAGTGCGCAACGCCCGCCCAACGGTGCGCTGTGATCCAGGATCATCGCCGAGCGCATCCCGCCGCCTCGGTGCGGCAGATGTGCCAGATGCTCGGCGTGTCCCGCTCCTGGCTCTACGAGAAGCCAGCAATGACGGAGCCGTCCGAGGAGGACACGAAGCTGCGCGGTGCCATCGAGAAGCTTTGCCTTGCGTTCCCTGGCTACGGCGACCGCCGCGTCACGGCCCAGCTTCACCGGGACGGATGGACGGTCAACCACAAGCGGGTGCTGGCCGTGATGCAGACCGAGAGCCTGCTGTGCCGCCTACAGAGAGCATTTCGCCCGCCCTCGGCAGGCTCCACGAAGGTGGCCTACCCGAACCTGACGCAGCAACTTGTGGTGACGAGACTCGATCAAGTCTGGGTCGTGGACATGACGTACATCCGTCTGCCGCAGGGCTTCGCGTACCTGGCCTGCGTCCTGGACGGCTTCAGCCGCCGTGTGATCGGCTGGCATCTGTCCCGTGACATTGACACGCGCCTGACGCTCGCTGCGCTGAACCAAGCCATCGCCGTCCGCGCCCCGTGTGCGGGACTGATCCATCATTCGGATCGGGGCGTCCAGTACGCGAGCGCCGAGTATGTGGCCCGCCTGGGCGAGATCGGGGCTTTCCCCAGCATGAGCAGGGCGGGCTGCCCGTATGATAACGCCAAAGCCGAGAGCTTCTTCAAGACGCTCAAGAGAGAGGAGGTGTACCTCAGCCAGTACCGTAACTTCGAGGAAGCGAGGGCGAACCTCGGCGCGTTCCTCGACGACGTCTACAACGCCAAGCGCCTGCATTCCAGCCTCGGCTACTTGCCGCCGACGGAGTTTGAAGCAGCCTTGACCAACTGACCTGTACCAGCAAGGGTTGACTCTCGCCACTGGTACGGAGTATGGGGTTCAGTCCACACCCCGGCTCGCTTGAGGCTCGCCACCCCTCCCGAAACGGGAGGGGAAAGAGGCGCAGGATAGTATCTCTTGCCCTCACCCGCTTCGGGGGAGGTGGACCGGCTTGCCGGGCCGGAGGGGGTTCTTAATGCTCCCGCTCAGGACCGAGGGGCGGGCAGGTGGGGACAAAATTGGTGGGGGCGACGACGTCCAGGCCGTACTTGGCTTCGTAGCGGCCGATGCGCCCGAAGAGGCGCTTGGTGGCGTCCTCGATGTAATCGTAGTTCAGGGAGCCGAACAGCGCCGTGTCGCGCATATGGCCGTCCGTGTCCGGGACCTGGCGGGACAGGCGGACGCCGTTCTCCAGTGCCTTCCGGCCCTCCACACCCAGATTATTGAGCGCGATCTGCACCACGTCCTTGGCGAACACACGCGGGCCGTAGACCGCCGTTTTGTAGAGGGCCTCGCCGAACGTGTCGTAGTCCGGGATGATGTCCATCGCAGGCATGGCGAAGTGCTTCACCACGTCGGCCAGGGCTTCAAGCGACTCGACTGGGAAGTAGTACAGGAAGACGCGGGCGGTCTCCAGGAAGAACTGGTAGTGGGCCGCCTCGTCAATGGCAATGGTGCGCGCCGCGTGCTGCAAAGCGTTGTCGTGGTGGGGCGACGGCTGCCCCTTCTCGCCGCGCACGAGCAGGCCGAAGTTGAGGTAGTTGACCTGGGTGGCACGCTCCTGGATGATCTGGTAAAAGAGCATCCGCAGGGGGTCTTCCCAGCCCACGGTCCAGACGCTGTTGCGCAAGGCCCCCATGTAGTCTTCCAGCTCCTCACGGCTGCGCGCGCCGGTGAAGAGCAGGGCATTGCGCCACAGGTCGGAATGTTTTTCTTCTTCCGCGCCCCAGCGCAGCAGGTACTGCGAGCGGCCGTGACTCTTGCGCAGCATGGTCATGATCTGGCCGACGTAATCGGGCGTGTACTGCTCGACGGCGAAGAAGCCGACCAGGATGTCCACGATCTCCGGGGCGTGGTCTTTTCGAGTTTCGCGCCAGGCGATGTCGCGGTCGGGCAGCCAGCTCCGGTGCGTCTGTGAGCGCTCGACGTACCACCGGTACAGGCCCAGGAAGGCCCGCTCGGTCAGCCGCGTCCGCTCGGCCCGGCTCAGCAGACCGGGCGGGGTGGGGGGGCGTTCGGCCTCGATGTCGGCGGTGACGTCTTGAATGTTCGGTGTCAATGAGGGTTCCGTCTCTAAGGGTTAGCCCCTCATTGTAGACGAAAAGCCCGTGAAAATGCAAGCGCGTCACGGAAACGGCGAGGACGGGAGGGCGAAACTGTTCGCCCTCCCGTCCTTCATTCCGAGCAATCATGCCCGGACGCGGCGGCGAACGACCAGGGCGAGAGGCAGCGCCAGCAGCGCCAGCCAGCCCGCTCCGGCCTCCGGCACGGCGGCGGAGACGCGCGGCGTGACGGGCGCGGGGCCGGGGAAGGACGGCCCGGCGTTCCAGCTCCAAGCGTCGTAGGTGCCGCTTGTCAGGGCCGTGGAACTGGCCCCGAAGTTTGACGGCGTCCAGTTCGCATCCGCCCCGTCGGGACTCGTCTGTAAAACCCAGTAGGAGTTCCCGAACGTCTGCCCGCCGTCCTGGCTGTGGCCCTGATAGGAAAAGAGCGTCGGGGCCACGCCGAGGGGGTTGTTGTCGGCGGGAGCATAGCGGGTGTAGTATCCCAGCCCGAAGCCGATGTTGGCGTTCGCCAGTGCGGCGATCTCATCGGAGACGTTCTGAATACCGTTGTATCGGTAGCCGAAGGCATAGGAAGGCTGCGCCGTGCCGTCCTGGAAGTCCAGCACGAGGAACGACTCGTTGCTGCCGCTGCCGACGGTCTGGGACAGCAGCGGTTGTAAGCCCTGAGCCAACGCAGGGGTGACGGATACGGCCAGAAGAGAGGCGAGCGCAAGGGGCAATGGGTGTTTCATTAGGTGTCTCCAAGTGGTTTAATCGAGAGTGAACATGGCGTCCGTCACCTGGTCCTGCCGGTAGGCCCTGACGTGGCCGTCGCAGAAGGCGATGTTGGCGTAGCCATGGTCGGTCGTGGTGTGCGTCACGGGGTTGTAGGCGTAAGAGCGATCAACGTGACGGAAATTGACCGTGGGGTTGCCGTTGGTCTGGCCGGGGGGGTCAATCTCGATGGTCTCGTTGATCACGCCGCCGATGTAAAAGCCCGCATCGGCGAAGGCGATGGTGTCCGCCGGGTGGGAAAGTGCGGCGTCGAGGGCCGGGTGCTGCATGGCAGGAAGGTTAGGCCAGGGGCCGAACGTGTCGTAATCGGGGCTGTTCACGTTATAAAGGTCTGACCCCAGAAAACCCCAGTTATAGCCGTAGCCGTTGCCGTCCCCGAACTCCGGCTTGCCGACCCAGGAAGGGCACTTGACGACCTGGGTGTTTCTTTCGTAAGGCTGAAGCAGCCCCCGGCTCAGATCGAAACTCCCATCGGCGTTCTGGAAGCAGGCCCAGTATTGGATCGTGCCGGGAACGTGGGAGTATTGAGCGACCGGCCAGACCTCATCATTGTCCTGGACGTACATCAGCGCGGCCAGGCCGAGCTGTTTGAGGTTGGAGGCGCAGCTGATCTGGCGGGCCTTCTCGCGGGCCTGAGCGAAGACGGGGAACAGGATCGCGGCGAGGATCGAGATGATCGCGATGACCACGAGCAGCTCGATCAGGGTGAAGCCGAGACGGCGGCAGGGAGGCGGCACACCGAGGGTGTGACGTGACATGGGGGCGGTCCTTTCTGCCTGTCGCGCGCAGGCATCGGGTCCGGGAGGCAAGGCTCCCGGCGTCGTCGGCTGGCATTCTGGCTTACGGGCCGAAGGCCCGATCACAGTTGCGGCACAGCGCCGGAATTGCCCCGGTCTTTCTCAAGACAAGGAACGCACCGGACTTCCCCAGTTCGGCGTCGCGTTGACCGCGACGCACCGACGACGAGACACGAAGTTGGATTTGTTCGGACAGTATAGCCGCTGGTGGGCGAGGCTGTCAAGGGCCGGGGGAAACTCGAAAGACCTTCGCGGCGGCGAAGGTCTTCTTGCTTGCTGAGGTCGTCACCGGCCCGCGCCCGAACTGCCTGTGCATCTTCGGATACGGCGCGGGCGTCTTGCGGGCATATCTGGCCCGTGGAACGTCCCTCGGCGGCTCGGTGGCCGCCCCCCACGGCGTTGTGGGCGGGCGGCTGACCTGTTGTTAGAACGCCGCCGCGCCCCCTTTTGTTCCCCAAACGCGAACAAATGTTGGGGCCTTATTCGCCGGAGAATCGGCGCGTCACAATGGCACGGACTGCTTGCATACGGGACGCCAGTTCTGCGGGCAGGATGGAAGCGACACTGCCCGAAACGCCCGTCTTCAAAAATAGGCGGTTGCGCGCACGGGTCAGCGCCGCATAAGCGTCCGCTAACACTTCCCATTCGGATTGCGTGATGAGGGCGTCATCGCGCAGGGCGCGCAGGGCGGGCAGTGTGCCGGGGACCCGCAGGCGTCGCCGCCGACCCCCGTGCTGCAATTGCAGGAGCTGCGCCGTCCACTCGATGTCGGCCAGGCCGCCGTGGGCGAGTTTCAGGTCGCGCGCGTCTTTCAGGCGCTCGGTCTCGATGCGGCGCTTCATCGCCCGCACGGCTCCCGTGTCTGTGTCCGTCCAGGGTCGGTCGTAGACGGCGGCCTCGGCCATCCGCGCGAACTCCTGCCCCAAGGCGGCGTCGCCGGCGACGGGCCGGGCTTTGATCAGGGCGTGGCGCTCCCAGGTGGCGGCGGCGGCCTCATGGTAGTGACGGTAGGAGGCGACGTCCAGCACCAGCGCGCCCTGGCGGCCATCGGGCCGCAGGCGGGCGTCCACCTCCAGGCGCTGCCCGAATCGGGCCATCTCCTCCCCGAGAAGGCGCTGCGCGCGCTCGGCGACGCGCGCGGCCAGCGTCAGTTCCCCGGCGTCGCCGACGAACAGCACGTCCAGGTCTGACCCATAGCCGAGTTCGGCCCCGCCGAATTTGCCCAAGCCGATGACGGCGAGGCGACCCTCAAAGCCAAGTTCGCGCCGGGCGATCTCCAGCGCGCCCGCCAGCGCCCATGCGGCGGCGCGCGTCACCTCGGTCATCACCTGCGGCGTGTCTGCCAGGTCCCAGAGGTCGCGCGCGCCGGTCTTCAGCCGGGCGCGGCGCAGCCCGGCGGCCAGGGTCTCCATGTCCATGGGGGCGTCACCCAACGCGGGCGGCTGGTCCATGGCCTCTTCGTCGCCGAGCAGGTCCACATACTCCAAGTGCGCCAGCAGGGTCTGCCAGAGGGGCGGACTTTCGGCGGCCAGCAGGCACAGGCGCGGCAGCAGGGCGGCGTTCTCGCCCAGGGACCGGAACAGGGCCGCCCGCGACGGCACCGCGTCGGCCAGGGCGCTCAGGCCGCGCAGGGCCGCGTCGGGGTCATGGGTCGCCGCACAGGAGTTCAGCAGGAGCGGCAGCAGGGCGGCGAAGCCCTCACGCGCCTCCGGCGGGATGCCGCCGTAGTCCGAGCCGGCGACGTTCCGCTGCAGCAGGGCCAGTGCGGCGTCCGGCTGGGCAAACCCGTGCGCCGTCAGGGCGGCAGCCAATGCCGTCCGGGCCACCTCATCCTGTGTCGTCAGCGCCCAGACCGTGACGCCGTCCGCCATCGTGTCCGCCGGGATGTCCGACTCGACATCGCCGTAAAAGAGGCGCTCAAAAAGAGTGTGGACGCGGGCCGTGCGCCGGTGGTAGTCGCGCCGGAACGCCGCACCGTCCGTGTATCCCAGCCGCCGCCCGAATTTCCGCAACGCGCCCGCCTCTGTCGGCAGGTCGCGCACGGGGCGCTCGTCCATGATCTGCAGCCGGTGTTCCACGGTCCGCAGGAACGGGTAGTCCGAGGCCAGCACGTCCCGCTCTTCGCCCGTCAGCAACCCCAGCGCGGCCAGTCGGGGCAGGGCGTGGAGCGTGTTGCCCGTCCGCAGCTCCGGGTGGCGGCCCCCGGCGATGAGTTGCAGGAGCTGCACGGTGAATTCGACGTCCCGGATGCCGCCGACGCCCTCCTTGACGTTGGTGGCCGCCCCGCCCGTCCGCGCGACCTTCTGTTCCATCCGGCGCTTGTTGGTCTGGAGGCTTTCGACGAACGCCTCGTCCACGCGCGGGCGGTAGACAAAAGCCTCAGCCATCTCCATAAACGCCGCGCCGAGTTCGACATCACCGGCGCAGGCGCGGGCTTTGAGCAGGGCCTGCCGCTCCCAGGGTTCGGCCCAGGACTCGTAGTACGCCCGGCACGACTCCAGAGAGCGTGAGATTGGCCCGAAGCGGCCTTCAGGGCGCAAGCGCAGGTCCACCCGGAACACGAATCCCGCGTCCGTGACCTTCTCCAGCGTGTCCCGGACGGCCTCGCCCAACCTGACCGCCGCGCGGGCGTCCGCCGCGTCGCCGTGGACGAAGATCAGGTCAATGTCCGACGCATAGTTGAGTTCCCGCCCGCCGAGCTTGCCCATGGCAATCACGGCGAACGGCAGCGCCTGCGTCCCGCGCTCCGCCACGCAGATCGCCAGCGCCATTTGAACGCAGGCGTCGGCGAAGTCGCTGATCTCCCGCGCCGTCTCCGGCATCGTGGCATAGCCGAGCAGGTCACGCGCGCCGATGCGCAAGACCTCCGGCGGCTTGAAGCGCCGCAGGGCGTCCCTCCGGGCATTGGGGGTAGGAGCGACGGCGACGCGCCGGGCGAGGTCAGACTGAAACGCCGCCAAATCCCGCCCCCGGTCCCGGATGGCCGGATTCAGTAGGATTTCCAAATATTCCGGGGTCTGGATGATCAAGTCCGCAAAGAACTGGGACGCGGCGAGGACGGTGACAAAAATTCGGGCGGCGATGGGATGCTCGGCGAGCAGACCATAGGCCGACACGCGGCTGGGAACGGCGTCCGCCCAGCGCCCTAAATTGGCGACCGCCCGGTCCGGGTCGGCGCACTCGCCGAGGGCGGGCATCAGGACCTGAAGCAAGTCCCCGAAGGCGTCGTCGGACACATCATGCCCGGCCATCTCCCGCAGGACGTGACACGCCCGCGCCGGGTCGTCAAAGCCCAGCGGCCTCAACGCCTCCTGCGTCAGGTCCTCATACGACGCGATCATGGGGAGAGTGTACCCGCTGCGGGTTTCAGGGCCGAATGTTGGTCCAGAGGTCACACGGCGCGTAGCGGGCGATATGGCCGGGGTTCGTCGTGGCGATGACGTAGTCTGAAGCGGGAAGGCCGAGGCCGATGGCTTGTGCCGCGAGGATCACATCGCCGTCCAGTTCTTTTGGGTCGGCGGTCGGCTGTCCTGCGCGGCGGGCCTGTCCCCAAAGCTGTGCTGCCGTTTCCAGATGCGCTGTCTCCAAGGGGATGAACCGATCCGGCTGTAGACAGAACGTCTTGAGGCGAGCGATCTGCCCCGGAGCGTTGAGCCGTTCCAACTCCCGCAGCGTCTCATAGTAGGTGATGGCCGGGACGAGAACGGTGTTGCCCGCCGCAACACAGCTCATGACCCACTGACGGCAACGGTCTGTGAGTGTCGGTGGGCTGCTCCCGATCTTGCCGAGACTGCTTACCGGAAACGAGTCCAGGATGATGGTGCGTGGCATGAGCTATATCTGCATCCTGGGAATGCCGTTCTTCTCGATCTCGGCGTAGATACGGTCCTCGGCTTCGCGCTCTTCATCCGTCATCTGGGCCGCCTCTTCGTCCCACTGCGCAAAAAGCTCGGCGGCTGAACGCGACGGCATCAGATTGACACGATCCTGAGCTTGCCGTTCCCGGAGTTTTTTCGTGAGTTCATAGGCAGGGTCAGCGGTGGGCAGATGCTCGCGTACCAGCTTCTCGGCGAGCGCTTCCGGAGCGAGGCCGTTCTGCGTCGCGGCGGCGGAAAGCTGGGCTTCCTCACCCGCCGTCAAGTTGATTGTAATGCTCATGAGACCTTCTCTCCTTCCTGGGGCCGATGCCACACCCCATTATACGCCAAATCCCCGCCCGCGTGAACAGAAGGACCGATGGCCGAGGCCGGTCCTCTGCCCGCGCAGGCGGGGATTTGCACTTCGAAGCCCTGGGGTTCAGCCCAGGGAGCCTCGTCGCCGCTTGCGGGCCAGCAGCATCAGCCCCGGCAGGCCCAAGCCAAGCAGGGTAAGCACTGCCCATTGCGAGGGTTCCGGCGCCACCGGGGCATTGACTAGTGTGATTGAGCTGTAAGGATCGTAGTTAAGATAATTGAAGGTCTGCTGCCCGCCGCCATTTTCCAGCGTTCCGGTGAACGTGCTGCTACCCTCCCCCAGTGTTTCCGATCCGCTTGAAAGACCCACAAAGTTCCCATAGAGGGTGATAGAAGCATCGGCCGTATAGAAGTCAAACTCGTTTCCAGTGAAGGTGCCTCCGTAGATACTCACTGAGCTGCCCCCTTCGGATTCGATGGCGAATGCATCGTAATCACCTACGTTGTCAACGAACTCGCCGCCGTTGATGATCACCGTGGAACCAGTGGCAAAGAGGCCCCCCTGGTAATTGTGGTCGAATTCGCCGCCGTTGACGGTCACGGTGGAATTATTGGCAGCGAGTCCATAATTAGCATTCTCGTAAAAATTGGCTGTGGGAGTGACGATGTAGTTTAAGACTCCATTATTGTTTGGATAGTTACCATTCGTCGGGCCGGCATCATTCGTGACATAACCAGCGACATTATGGTACTCGTAGGTGCCGTCGAGGGTGATAGTCCCATCAACGGAGCTTTGCGCCATGGCGGGGACTGTGACCATGAGGCCGAGCGCGACTAGGCCCAAAAAAGGAATGGCTTTTCGAAAGAGTTGCATGTCTTGTGTTTCCTATTCATTGAACTGTATTGATGCTTCTCGTCATTTGCGTGAAGGTCCACGTTTTATCATGCAGCATAAAGCATGCCAGGTCGGCTTAAAAAAGATGCGAAGCAAAAAAAACAAATATTTTTACAGGTTGCCTCTTTGTCCCGTGTTGTTGGTAAAACTGCCCAATCGCGTCTTCTCCGTCAGCGGGAGTTCGTTTTGACAATTTTTTATCTTTCCCATTTTGAGTAGGTGAATTCCCTGTATCTATATCGGCAATTTACATTAGCTGGGCTTTGGCGGGATGGGCGCGAACAAAGGCTCCGTGTCGGCGATGCCGACGGGCGGATGAGCGGGTAGGCTCAGAATGTATTCAGCGAGGCCGTCCGTGCGGACGATGGGGACGGTGGGGTGGGAGAGGTCCAGGCAAGTCGTCGGCGGGAACGCGGCGACGGCGTGGACGGGGACGCTGATGTCGCAGTCCACCAGGTAGTGCTGGACGGCCTTGCGCGCGCGCTTGACCTGGCGGGAGACGCTGCCGCGCAGCGGCTGACGGCTGCCATCGGGCAGCACGCGGAACCAGGAATCGCCGTGGCAGCCGGAGGGGGCCGCGTAGGTCTTGACCTCCACGGCCAGGACGCCGAAGGGGCCGAGGACAAGCAGGTCCGTGTCGCCCTGGCGTGTGCCGGGGACGACGAAGTTGGTGACGCAGAGGTAGGAGTCGGGCAGGGGGCGCAGGGCCGACAGCGCGGCCTCCTCGCCCTCGACGCCGCGCCGCCAGCGGTTGTGGTTTCGCAGCGCCCGCACCCCGGCGTTGACGCCCAGCAGACCCAGGAACGCGGCGGCGGCGAAGCCGTAGCCGCCGAAGTGCCACGCCTGCGACCACAGCAGCAGCCCGCCCCCGACCCCCGCCACCGCCAGCGTCCCCTCCACGCGCATCACCCGGTCGGCGTGACGCGCGTGCCGTACCACTTTCATACGAAGGATTGTCGGCAGACCCGGCGCGGTTCCCAAGCCCGACGGCAGGACGCCCGGCCGCTCCCTGGGAGCAGTCCGGGCGTCGCGCTATCGTGATTATGGGACGCTGGTCGCACCTTCGGTAGCCAGGCTGCCTTGTCCGCCCCCTGAGAGACGGATTTAGGTCCTGCGGCTTTGCGTCCCCGCCTTTCGGCGGGTTTGCCTTTGTCGAGCAGCGATTGATGGGTCAGGTGTTATGATTATGCCGCCGTGGGCGCGTTTTATGACCGGCAATCTCCCCGGTTTTTCTTGACACCGGGGCGGTTGTGGGGTAGACTCTCAACAGAGTTTGTGAAGTTTTGCACGAAGTAGAAAGGTCCCGCCTCATGGCCACCGCCGAGCGAGAACTGTCCCTGCCCTATACGCCGCCCGCGCCGATTGACGACATCGCGGCCAAGGTCTACGCCGGTGAGCGCATCACCGACGCCGACGCCCTGCGCCTGCTGCGTCACCCCAACCTGACCGACCTGGCCGAGCTGGCCGATCTGGTCCGCTGGCGCAAGCACCCGGACCCCGTCGTCACCTACATCGTCGGGCGCAACATCAACTACACCAACGTCTGCTGGGTCCGCTGCTCATTCTGCAACTTCTACCGCGTGCCGGGCCACGAGGAAAGTTACGTCCTGCCGCGCGAGACGATCTTCGGGAAGATTCAGGAAATGGTGGACGTCGGCGGCATCGAGATACTTCTTCAAGGCGGCCTAAACCCCAAGCTGCCGATCACCTGGTACGAAGAGTTGTTTCGGGCCATCATGGACCGGTTCCCCGGCGTGATCCTGCACGCCCTCTCGCCCGCCGAGGTCATTTACATCAAGAACCGCAGCAAGCTGACCATGGAGGAGACGCTGACCCGCCTGAAGGCCGCCGGGATGCACTCCCTGCCCGGCGGCGGCGCGGAGATTCTGACCGACCGGGTGCGCGAACACATCTCGCCCTTCAAGGACACAGCGGCCGAGTGGCTGGACTGTATGCGCGTCGCGCACCGCGTCGGCCTGGGCACGTCGGCGACCATGATGTACGGCTCCGTGGACACGCTGGAAGATCGGGTCGAGCATCTGCAAAAGCTGCGCGACCTTCAAGATGAGTCCCTGGCCGTCGCCCCCAAAGCCTTCACGGCCTTCATCGCCTGGAACTACCAGCCGGACGGCACGGAACTCGGCGGCACGCGCGCCTCGGCGTTCGACTATATGCGCACCGTCGCCGTCGCGCGCATCTACCTGGACAACTTCCCCAGCATTCAGGCGTCGTGGGTGACGCAGGGGCCGCGCGTGGGCCAGCTCTCCCTGCGCTACGGCGTCAACGACTTCGGCAGCACGATGATGGAGGAGAACGTCGTCTCCACGGCCGGCTGCGTCTTCACCGTCCCGATTGAAGAGATCGAGCGCCTCATCACCGACGCCGGCTTCACCCCCCGCCGCCGCAACACACGCTATGAGTTGGTGGACTCTATACCTATGGTCAAGGACTAGAGATGTGGCTAATTCTTTGACAGGACGACAAAGACAGTGCCGCCTTGCCAGCCCGGATCAACGAGATTGCTGGGGAGGCTGAGATTGAGCTGCTTATCGTCGTCGGAAAGTATGCCCGTCGAAGAAGACGTTCCTGCGGGGGTGTCAATGGAGACGTGTAGGGTGTGTCCTGACTCGGCCCATCTCAGGTTGTCGCTGGTCATCCCGTCAGCGGCGACCATGTTGCCGGTGCCGTCGCCGTTGAGGATAAAGTTTACGGGCAGCGGTTCCTCGCCGCCCAAGTACGGCCCGGACCAGCGTCCGGAAGCCTGATGGTGTGGGATCAGGCTGTGGAGGCCGACGCCCGTGAGCGCCAGCAAGACGGCGCCCAGGGTCAAGCGGGCCGCTTTCACGCGGCTCCGCCGACCCCGCTTCCCCGTCCCCGCGCGCTGCGCCTGCACTTCGGCCAGCACCTCCTCCGGCGTGGCGTCCAGGTTGAGTTCCCGGAGCGCCTCGCCGATGGGCAGTGTGTCGTCCAGGTGGCGGGCCGCTTCCTCCTGATGGGCTTGAAGCGCCTTCAGTGCGTCCGCAAGCTCCTGCGGGTTCACCCGCGTCTGTGCCGCAGTCAGACCAGGATCGGCTGCCGAAGTATCTTGCTGGAGCATCGGCAGGGTCCCATTCACGCCGTGGCGGCGTACTCGCCACCGGAACCGACGTCGTGGAAGACGGGCAGGTAGTCGCGCCAGACCTCGTTCTTGGTGCCGTTGATGTACTTGGTCAGGCTGATGTACGGCACGTAGCGCGGGCGCTTGGGCGCGCGCGCCAGCTTCATGCCGGTCTGCGGCAGCAGCTTGTCGCCCTTGCGGGTGTTGCAGCGGCGGCAGCAGGCCACCAGGTTGTCCCAGCGCATCCCGCCGCCATGACGCTTGGGCAGGATGTGGTCAATGGTCAGGTCGCGGGACTGGACGCCGCAGTACTGGCAGGTGTAGTTGTCGCGCGCGAAGATGGACCGGCGCGACAGCTTCAGGTCCGGCAGGGGGCGCTTGACGTGGTAGCGCAGGCGCAGCACGGACGGCGACGGGACGTCCATCCCTGCGCCGATGGGCAGGCGCGGCGTCTCCGGGTCATCGTGCGCGTGCAGGATGTCCGCCTTGCCGAGATACAGCAGCACGACGGCCCGCCGCATATTGCAGACGTTCAGCGGCTCGTAGTCGCTGTTCAGCACAAGAACCTCATGGCTCATAGCGTCTCTTGTCCAGCCTTTCCGGCGCGTTACAGTCCCCGACAGGGCAAGTCCCCGAAGCCGACCCAACAAAAAAACCCGCTTGGCGTCAGGCCGTTCATCACACGGCGCAGGCGCAAGCGGGTCGGATGCGGCAGACAGCCTGCCGCACACGCACACGTTGACTGTGTGCGTGGCTTTGCACGTGCGCATGGTAGAGCGTGTGACGGTGCCGCAGCAGATCGCCGGACACGCCGCCCCGCCAGTCCCGCAGGATGACACTTGAAGACTTCATCAGGCAGATTATAGCCGCCGGAACGTGCGGCTGTCAAGCAAGGAGGAAGGAATTTTTTGCGCCCCGTCCTTGACCGTCTCCCAGCGTTAAAACGCTGGGCTATTGAGACCGGAAAGCCCCTCCGGGGCTGAAGATGTCCTTGCCCGCGAAGGCGGGGATTTGCGTTTTGAAGTGCGGGGGTTCAGCACCGCGAAGACCGCCGCCCACGGGGGATGGGGTATACTGGGCGCGGCGGGGGGCGCATGATCTTCGACTCACTGATTCTGGCGGCGGTCACGGATGAGCTGGACCGCACGGTGGTCGGCGGCAAGGTGGAGCGGGTCACGCAGCCGTCGCCGCTGGAACTGGTCCTCGCCCTCTACCACCGGGGCGCGAAATACGCCCTGCTGCTGTCGGCGGACGCCGAGGAGGCCCGTGTCCACCTGACCTCCCGGCGCTATGACAACCCCACCCAGCCACCAGCCTTCTGTATGCTGCTGCGCAAGCGCCTCGCCGGGGCCTGGCTGACCGGCGTTGAGCGCCCGCGCGGCTTCGCCGAGCGCGTCCTGCGTCTGGAATTTCAAGACCATGAGGGTGTGCGCGCCACACTCATCGCGGAGACGATGGGGCGGCACAGCAACCTCGTGTTCGTCAACGCGGCGGGGACCGTGCTGGGCTGTGCCAAGACCGTCACCCACGCCATCAACCGCGTCCGCGAGACGCGCCCCGGCCTGCCCTATGTCGCGCCGCCCCGGCAGCGGGGCCGCGCGGACCCGTTCGGCCACTTCGACCCCGACGAGGCCCCGCCCCCCGCGCCCGGCGGGGAGGCCGACTGGCTGGCCGACACGTTCGCCGGCGTCAGCCCCCTGCTCGCCCGCGAGGCCGTCCTGCGCGCCCGCCCGCCGCTGACGGCCCCATCGCTTTGGTACGGGCTGAACGAAATTTTGAACGTGGTCCGTCTGGGGGAATATGACACACATATATGGACCGACGCGGAGGGCGAGCCGCTCGGCGCGTACCCGATCCCCCTGCTGTCCGTGCCGCCGGGGCAGCAGACGCCCGACGCCTCCATCAGCGCCGCCCTGGACCGCGCCGCCGTGTCGCTGGAACAGCGCGACGCCTTCACCCACGCCCATGAAGCCCTGCAAGCCGCTCTGCACCGGACGTGCAAGGCGCGTGAGCGCGAGCGGGCCGAAGTGCAGCGGGGCCTGGCGAACACGCAGCGGGCCGACGAATACCAGCAGGCGGGGGAAATGCTGCTCGCTTACCCTGACCTGACTGTCCCCGGCGCGGACCGGACATTGCTGCCGGACTATTACGCGCCGCTGGACCCGAACGGCAGCCCATCACTGCGCGCCATCGCGCTGGAGCCGTCGCTGGACCTGCGGGGGAACGCCGAGCGGTACTTCAAGAAGGCGCGCAAGGCGCGCGACGGGCGCGCGCGGCTCCAAGAGCGGCTGGAGGCGCTGACGGCGGAGGCCGCCCTGCTGGCCGGGGCGGAGCGGGACGCGCAGGCGGCAGCAACGGCGGAGCAGGTCGCGGCGGTCCGGGACCGCGTCGCGGTGTCCCTCCCGAAGACGCCGCCGGATGTGGGGCCGGGGAAGGAGACGCGGCAGGAGCCGGCGTTCGCGGGGCACAAGATCAAGGCGGCCCGCTCGCCGGACGGCTGGGAGATACTGGTGGGGGAGAACGCGACGTCTAACGACTACTTGACCACGCGCGTGGCTGCGCCGTCTGACATCTGGCTCCATGTCCGGGCGGCGGCCTCGGCGCACGGGGTCATCCGCACAGGCAACCGCCCGGCGGCGGTCTCGCCCGCCGCCTTGCGGCAGGCCGCCGAGATGGTCGCCGCCCGCAGTGAGGTCAAGCACTCGTCGCTGGTCCCGGTGGATTATGTGCTGAAGAAGTACGTCCGCAAGCCGCGCAAGAGCGCCCCCGGCGCCGTCACCTACCAGAACGAGAAGACGCTGTATGTGACGGGCATCGGGTGAGGTATCCGGGGCTGGGGATGAGGTGTCTGCGTGGGCGTCAGTGCCGCATTCGGCCGCGCGTGTCGTGGTCGTCCTTCTCGGCGACTTCCTCGATCAGACGGACCATCACGGACACCTCGCGCACGTCGCGGTCGCGCATGATGAGCTTCTGCACCAGGTCCATCTCGCTCTTGAGGTTGATGTCCGGTTGGTCGCGCAGGCGCGTGATGACGCCGCCCAGGGTGACGCGCCCCTGGGTGACGGCGACGTCCACGCGCGTGGCCTCGAAAGGACGCTTGCTGAGTTCGCGGCGGACGTTTCGGATGATCGCGGCATCCATGGCGTTCATGCCATGATTATACGCTCTTACAAGTAAAATATCAAGTGGGGTGTCTGAACATGACCATTGCGGAAGCGCGGCAGGAGGAATTTTCGGAGGCGACCGGGCGTCAGGTCTACCTGAACCATGCTGGCGTCTCGCCCAGCCCGGCGCGTGTCGTCCGGGCCGTGCAGGAGGCGGCCGCTGTCGCCGGGCAGGACCCCATGCAGCACTACATGAGCGGCGTCCTGCCCGCCAGGGAGGCCGCCCGTGAGAGACTGGCGCGGCTGATGGGCGTCCCCGCCGAACACCTCGCCCTGGTCAAGAACACGGGCCATGCGCTGTCCCTTGTGGCCGACGGCCTGGCCCTGGAGCCGGGCGACAACGTGTTGCTGGCGTCCTGTGACTACCCCGCCGTGGTCTACCCCTGGTACGCCCAGGCATGGCGCGGCGTGGAGACGCGGCTGGTTCCGCCCCGCCCCGACGGCACACTCACGCCGGAAGACTTCGCCGCCGTGCTGGACTCACGCACCCGCGTCGTCTCGATCTCCTGGGTGCAGTTCGGGACGGGGTTCCGGGCGGACCTGGCCGCCTTCGCGGAGTTGGCCCACCGGAACAACGCGATTCTGATCGTGGACGTGATCCAGGGCCTCGGCGCACTGCCCATAGACGCCTCGGCGCTGGGGCTGGACGTGGTGGCAACGGGGGCGCACAAGTGGCTGATGGCCCCCGGCGGGACCGCCGGACTTTTCATCGCCCCGCACGTCCTGAACCGAATGCACCTGGTCAACATGGGCGCGGGCAGCGTTGTGGACGTCATCAAATTTGATCCGCTGGTGTTCCATCCCAAGCCGACGGCGCAGCGGTACGAAGAGGGGACGCCCAACGGCCTGGGCCTGGTCGGGCTGAACGCTGCCCTGTCGCTGATCGAGGATGTGGGGATTGATGCCATCGGCGCGCGTGTCCTGGAACTTGCGACCCATGCCGCCGAGGCTTTGGCCCGGCGGGGCTGCGTCGTCACCTCGCCGCGCGGGGACGTGTCGCAGCAGTCCGGCATCATCGCCTTTCATCACCCGGCGCTGGACAACGAGGCCGTCTTGAAGACGCTGACGGCGGCGGGCGTCGTCGCCGCCGTGCGCGGCGGCAGTGTCCGCTTCGCGCCCCACTTTTACAACACGGAAGACGAGATTGACCGCGCCGTCGCGGCCTTGCCGTAAGGCGGCCACGGAACCCACCCCGGTTCGGCAAGCCGAACCACCCCTCCCGAAGCGGGAGGGGGTTCTTACGCCCGTCGCCCCCACCGAACCGCATCCGTGTAGCGCACCAAAGAGCCGCCGAAGATGTCCAGCGCGCTGCCGATGGTCAGGTCCACGCGGCCCCCGGACAGTGCGTTCACGGCCCGAATGTCATCTGCGGAGCGCGCACCGCCCGCGTAGGTGGTCGGCACGGAGACCCACGTTCCCAGCAGCCTCACCAAGTCCTCATCAATGCCTTCGCACCGGCCCTCTACGTCGGCGGCGTGGATCAGCAGCTCGGCGCAGTGCGACTCAAACAAATCAATCGTCTCGGCGCTCAGGCGCGTCGCCGTGAGGGTGCGCCAGCGGTCGGTCGCCACATGATACTCGCCGCCGGGTGTCCGGCGGCAGGACAGATCAACGACCAGGCGCGAGGGGCCGACGGCGCGGGATAGTGCCTCCAACCGGTTCGGCGCGAGGACGCCCTGCGGGAACAGCCAGGAGGTGACGATGACATGGCTGGCCCCGGCGTCCAGCCAGGCCCCGGCGTTCTCCGGCGTGACGCCGCCGCCGACTTGCAACCCTCCGGGATAGGCCGCCAGCGCCTCCCGCGCCGCCGCCTCGTTGCCCCCTCCGAGCATGATGACGTGGCCGCCGCGCAGGCCGTCGCGCCGGTACAGGGCCGCGAATTCCCCTGCCGACTTCTCGGAGACGTGGTTGACGACCGTTCCCGCGTCCCCGTCCGCCAGCGTCCCGCCGATGATCTGCGTCACGCGCCCGTCCCGAAGATCAATGCACGGTCGGAATGCCATTACAGTCCCGGCCCGGAAGAAATACCGGACAGCGGCTGCGCGAGGGCTTGGTCGTGGTCCGTTGTGGCAAAAAGGTGAGACAGATAGCGGACCGCCTCGTCAGCGCTTGAAAAGCAGGCGTCTGAACCCCGCATGAAGCCATTGAGTTCAGTCACCTCGGTCACTCCGTAGAGGTTGTCCAGTGAACATTCCAGTTCAACGAGTCTCCCGTCCATCTTGACGTCGATCAACACCTCGCCCGAACCGTGCAGGGCGATGGGTGTCACGACGCTGGATGTCACGGCATTCGGGAGGACGCCGTGAATCATGCGCTCAAGGCTGTCAGCGAATTCCTGAACCTGACTTCGTGAATACTGTTTCACCTGTTCTCCTCGCGGTAATGGTGACGCTGCCATCCAGCCCCAATTCTACTCTGTGCCCGCTGGTGATTCCGGCCAAGGAACCATCAGACTCAACGTACACCCGGTCATCGAACGGGGGATACATCCTGCCGTTCGATTCGTTGAGAGCGGGAACAGGATAATATGGAACCCCGCTCATCTCATCTTCCACGCCGTTCAGCGTGCTACGGACTTGTTCCAAAGCCTCACCCGGCGAACTCGCCGGCGGTGCTTCGGCAAGCCGCCTGTAGAATTCGGCCAACCTGTCGGCGCTGTCGGTTATTTTGATGGCTTTCTTCCCTGACGCCATGAGAAGATTATACCAGAAGCGTGTCTACCCGCCGTGTCGCTACAGCCATGCGCTCTTCCAGGGGGCCGGAAAGCAGGGTGAAGGGCAGAGCGCGTTCGGTCAGCCAATCCACAAATCGCCGGTGCATGGTGTGCCGGATGTGTTCGCCGTCGCGGGTCCCGTCCTGTACGAACGGGATGTCCACATCGGTCAGGAAGTAAAGCGCGTAATGAGTGGGCGCGGCGACGGCCTCCACGTCCGGTGAGAGACTGCCGAGGTAACGCTCGTGCCAGAGCGAGGTCGCAAACGCCGGGGTGTCGCAGAACAGCACCCGGTCGGCCTGCCGCGCCGCCGTGTCCTCCAGCGCGCACTGCCGCCGGGCGATGGACACAAATTCATCGGGCCGCCATACCTTGGCGTCCGGGCCGCGCATCTTCGACTCGGCGTACTCGCGCCCGTATTCGGGGACCCAAAGAGTGTGATAGTGGGAGGCCAGCGCGCGGGCCATCGTCGTCGTGCCGCTGGACTCGGCCCCGCACAGGGCGACTCGCGTGACGAAGTGGGCGCGGACGCACGGCTCTAAAAATTCCCGGTGCGTCCAGGGGGCTGCCCGAATGGCCGTCGCGGAGATCGGGACCCGGACGCGCGCCTTATCAACCATGACGTGACGGCAGCCGAGGTAACGGGCGTAGGCGTCTCCGTAGTCTTCAGACGTGAAGACCACATCGGGGGCGTAGCCCAGCACGGCGCGCGTGTTCGCCGCCCAGGCCGCCGAGTCGTCGTCCGGCAGGGTGTCGGGGATGACACGCACCTCCACGTCCGGGTGCGTCTCCCGCAGCCACGCGCCCCGCAGCGCGCCGGGAATGGTCTGCCCGGCCTTGTCGCAGACGAGGACCGTCAGGTGATCCACCTGGGCGCGCGCCGTCTCAATCAGAAATTTATGGCCCCGGTGGGGCGGGTAGAACTTCCCGATGACCAGCCCGCGACTAGCCATGCAGGACCTCCGCCGCCTCGCCCCGGCCTTGCAGGGAGCCGCGCCACTCGCGCAGGCCGGCCACGCACAGGCCGAGGAAGAGCAGGTACAGGCCGCCGGTCAGGTACAGGTGCTTGAACACGTACAGGCCGACATAGATGACGTCGGCGACGAGCCAGACGTACCAGTTCTCGATGATTTTTTTCGTGATCATGTACTGTGCGGCCAGGCTCAACGCGGTGGTCAGCGCGTCCAGGAACGGCGCAGCGTCGTGGATGTGGCGCAGGTAGAGGGTCATCCCCCACGTCGCCCCGATACCCAAGACCGCCAGCACGAGGGCCGTCACGGGGTCCGTCCGGCTGACGCGCAGCGCGGTCCGGCTCCGCCCGCCGTACAGCCACCAGTACCAGCCAAGCAGGCCCAGGATGACGTAGACGACTTGCAGCCCCATGTCGGCGTAGAGGCGGGCGTGCAGGAACAGGACGATGAAAAAGACGCTGCTGGCGATGCCGATGGGCCAGTTCCAGATGTCCTCGATGACGGTCAGCCAGACGCACCACGCGCCGGAGACGAAGCCGAACGCCTCGACCACATCCACCGGAATCCAGTGCCGCCATGCGGCCAGGAGCAGCAGGAGCGAGAGCAGTGAGCAGGTGGTATAGGTAATGACTTTCACGGGGAGATTATACCGTCACGGCCCGCGCCGCGAGTCGCCAGCGCCAGAGGCCGTAGGCGCACATCCCGCCGTGCATCACGTAGAGGACGCTGAAGAGGGGCAGGCTGCTGCGGGCAAACAGAACGACGGAGACCATATCGCCCGCGATCCAGAAGTACCAGTTCTCCACCCAGCGGCGCATGACCAGGAACTGCGCGGCCAGGTTCAGCGCGGCGGCGAGGGCGTCCGGGCCGGGCGCGGGGTCGCGCAGATGACGCAGGAGCCAGATCAGCGGGGGCGCGGCGACGGCGACCGACAGCATCAGCAGCGGGACCAGGCGGGGCGGGGCCGGGGCGACGGGCGGCGGGGCGCCGCGCGCGCCGCCGCGCAGCCACCAGCGCCAGCCGACCACGCTGAGGGCGGCGTAGAAGACCTGCATCCCCATCGCCCCGTACAGGCCCGCACGCCCGAACACGCCCGCGAAGATCAGGCAGCCGGCGATGCCGACGGGCCAGGTCCACAGGCTGCGCGCGGCGGTGAGCCAGGTGTTCCACGCGCCGAGCAGGATGCCGACCGCCTGCGCCGGGTCCAGCCCCGGCGGGAGCCGGTGCCGCAGGGCCAGGAGCAGGAGCAGGGCGGACGCCGCCCCGGTGACGACGCCGGAGGCGCGCTTGACTTTGGCCGTGGACACGGAAAAAAGGGGCCTGGCAGTGCCAGGCCCCTTCCGGTGCATATGTGTCAGGAGACCGCCGTGTCGCCGCGCTCGCCGGTGCGGATGCGGACGGCTTCCAGGACGGCGGTGACGAAGATCTTGCCGTCGCCAATCTCGCCGGTGCGGGCCGAGCCCTCGATGGCCTCGATGACGCGGTCCTGCATCTCGTCGGGCACGACGACGATGATCTGGACCTTGGGCAGCAGGTTGACCTGGTACTCGGAGCCGCGGTAGTGCTGGGTGTAGCCCTTCTGCTTGCCCGCGCCCTTGATCTCCAGGACGCTAATGCCGTGGACGCCCATGTCGTCCAGCGCGCCCTTGACCTCGTCCAGACGGCTGGGCCGGATGATGGCCTCGATACGAACCATGTTATGTCCTCCTGAGTCTTAGTCTACCCCGGCCATGGCCGGGATGCCGCCGAGTTCCCCGCCGTAGCCGGTCTCGCCGTGGTCGGCCAAGTCCAGGCCGTTCTCCTCTTCCTCCGCCGTCGGCCGCAGGCCGCCGCAGATCAGTTTGGTGATTGTCCCGAAGATCAGCGTCGCCACGATCGCACCGATCACGGTGATGACGATGGCCCCAAGCTGCGCCCAGAGCTGGCCCAGGGACGCGCCGGGCAGGCCGGAGAAGATGCCGTTGCTGACACCGAGGCCGCCGGTCACGCCGGAGTTGATCTTGGAGTTAGCCCAGAGGCCGGTGGCGATGGCACCCCACATCCCGCCGCAGGCGTGGACACCGAACACGTCCAGCGCGTCGTCGTAGATGTTGAGTTTGCCCTTGAGCGAGATGGCCGCCAGGCAGATCGGCGAGACGATCAGGCCGAGCAGCAGGGCGGCGGTGGCGTCCACCCAGCCGCAGGCGGGGGTGACGGCGACCAGGCCCGCGACCGCGCCGGAGGCGAAGCCCACGGCGGTCGGCTTCTTGAACCGAATCCACTCGACCAGGATCCACGACATGGCGGCGGCCGCCGTGGCGATGTGGGTGTTGATGAACGCCGCCGTCGAGACGCCGTCCGCCGCGAGCTGGGAGCCGGCGTTGAAGCCGAACCAGCCGAACCACAGCAGGGCCGCGCCGAGCAGGACGAACGGGACGTTGTGCGGACGCATCTCCTCGGAGCCGTGGCCGCGGCGCTTGCCGAGCATGAAGGCCAGGGTCAGGGAGGAGATGCCGGACGAGATGTGGACGACCGTGCCGCCCGCGAAGTCCAGCGCGTGCAGGTGGCCGGTGCCGATGTAGCCGCCATCCCAGACCATGTGGGCCAGGGGGTCATAGAAGAAGGTCGCCCACAGCAGGATGAACACGCAGTAGGCGCTGAACTTGATGCGCTCCGCGACCGCGCCGGAGATCAGCGCGGGGGTGATGATCGCGAAGGTCATCTGGAACAGCATGAAGATCGCGCCGGGGATCGTCGGCGCGTTGGCGACCGGGGTGGGGCCGGCCCCCGCGCGCAGGCCGATCCAGCTCATCGGGCTGGCAAACAGCCCGACACCCAGGACTTTGACCTCAGTGGGACCGAACGCGACCGAGTAACCCCAGAGCATCCACTGGATGCTGATGATGCCGAGCGCGACGAACGACATCATGAGCGTATTCAGGACGTTCTTGGAGCGGACCAGGCCGCCGTAGAAGAAGGCCAGGCCGGGCGTCATCAGCATGACGAGGGCGCTTGCCACGATCATCCACGCGGTGTCGCCGCGACTCGCCAGGTCCGGTGTCAGCGCGGCGTTAGCGACCTTGCTGACGGTAAAGGGGTCGTTGAGCCCCTTCTCGTTGATCACCGGCGAGTTGGTGTCAATGTTCGCGGGCGTGGCAGAGGCCGGAGCTGCCGCAGGGGCCGGAGCCGCCGGAGCGGTCGACGGCGCGGGGGTAGACGCCGCAGGCGCCGACGGGACTTGAGCATGAGCCGCAAGTGACAGGGAGAAGAGCGTCGCCGCGCAGAGCGCGAGTCGACTAAGGCGTAGTTTCACGTAGCATCCTCCTTAAAGGTCGTAAGGTTTTCCGGGATGCTTCGTTGCGTGAGCCGGACGCTGTGAAAACAGCGACAACGCTGTTTTCTGGGCCAGTGTAGCATAGGTTCCCCCGTTTGTCAAGCCTGCTTCTTAATTTTTTCATACGGACGCGCAGCCGGAGACACGCTTGACGGGCGGGCCGTCTTGTGCCATGATGGGGCAGGTTTCTTCCGATGGCGCTGAGATGATGCCGCTCAAATTTGACCATGCCGGAATCAGCGAACAGGGGCACGTCCGCTTCCGCAACGAGGATTTTCTCCTTGCCGACGTCTCCGACCCGGCGGCGCGGCGCGGCGCGCTGTTCGTGGTCGCCGACGGCGTGGGCGGCAGCGGCGCGGGGGACGCGGCCAGCCGGGAGGCGTGCCGGACGCTGGCGCGCGCCTATGCCGAGGACGCCCGCCCGCCGGAGCGCGCCCTGCCGAGCGCGCTCCGGCGGGCCAACCAGCACGTCTACGACCTGGGCCTGCGCGCGGGCCGCTTCCGCATGGAGACTACCCTGTCCGCGCTGGCACTGGCCGGGGCGACGGCGCACCTCGCCCACGTCGGCGACAGCCGCATCTACCGAGTCCGGGACGGGCGGGCCGAGCTGCTGACGCGCGACCACTCGGAGGTGGCCGAGATGGTGAAGATCGGCCTGCTGACGCCGGAGGGGGCGCGGCATCACCCCCGCCGCAACGTCATCACCCAGAGCGTCGGCGGCGACCTGTTCGTGCGCCCGTACACGCGCCGGGAGGCGCTGCAAGTGGGCGACGTCTTCGTCCTCTGCACCGACGGCCTGTGGGAGCCGGTCGAGGACGCCGAGATCGCCGCCATCGCCGCCGCCGAGACCCCCGAAGACGCCTGCCGACGGCTGATCGCGCTGGGCCTGGAGCGGCAGACCACCGACAACCTCTCCGTGCAGATCGTGCGCGTCCTGGACGTGGGCGCGGAAGACACCGCTGCCCCGGCGACGCCCTGGTGGCGTCGCATATTCGGCCCAGGAGGTGCGCGCTGATGCGCTCAGGAAGAATCGCGCCGCTGGAATACGAGCCGGGCCAGCAGGTCGGGCGCTACGAGATCACCGGGGCGCTCGCCCACGGCGGCATGAGCCGTGTCTACCGGGCGCGCGACACCGAGGCGGGCCGGGACGTGGTACTGAAGTTCCCGCACGAGGAACTCATGGCCGACATGGCGGCCAACGAGCGCTTCCACCGCGAGGTGAAGATCGGGAAGCTGCTCCACCACCCCCACATCCAGCGGATGTACGAGACGGGCCGGTTCGGGCCGCAGGAATACCTGGCATTGGAGTACGTCCCTGGACGGACGCTGCGCCAGGTCCTGCACGAGCGCCGCCCCGGCCCGGAGGACTTTCGGGAGGCCGCGAGCTTGGGCGTCCAGATCGGCGGCGCGCTGGCCTACGCGCACACGCAGCACGTCGCGCACCGCGACCTGAAGCCGGAGAACGTCATCGTCACCCCGGACGGCGACGCCAAGGTGATGGACTTCGGCATCGCCTTCCTTCAAGGGGCGCGGCGTGTCACCTGGGGCCGATTCTCCGCGCCCGCCGGGACGCCGGACTACATGGCCCCGGAGCAGATTCAGGGCGGGCGGGGCGACGCCCGCACGGACATCTACGCCCTGGGCATGATCCTCTACGAGTACCTGGCGGGCCGCCTGCCGTACCGGGGCGATAATGCGCTGGCCGTGATGAGCCAGCACGTCCAGTCCAAGGCCCCCACGGTGAGTCAGTTCCGCCGCGACGTTCCCGCCGCCCTGGAAGAGACCGTGATGAAGGCCCTGCGCCGCCGCCCCGAAGACCGCTGGCCCGACATGGCGGCGCTTGTGGGGGCTTTGGAGCGCCCGGAGACGGTGGACGCGACGGCGCTGCGGGCCGAGCGCGAGGCGGAGCCGGGCGAGCCGCCCCGGCCCGCCGGGTTCTGGGACCGGCTCCGGGCGTACTTTGGAGGATAATATTGGGCAGGAACCCATCCACCCCATCCCGAACAACACGGGCGATGACACTGCAAGCCGCCGTCTTTGACTGTGACGGGCTGCTCGCCGACACGGAGACGCCCGATTTCGAGGCGTGGCGGGCGATCTACGCCGCACACGGCCTGCCGTTCCACCTGGAGGAGTGGGCGCAGACCATCGGCATCGCCAAGGGCCACGAACTATGCGACTGGCACGCGCCGCTGGCGGCCCGCGTCGGCCCGGCGTATGACCGCGACGCCGTCCAGGCCCGCCGCCGGGCGCACTATCAGAGCGCGATTGAAGTCCTGCGGCCCATGCCCGGCGTGGTCGCCCTGCTGGACGCTCTGGCGGCGGAGGGCATCCCCTGCGCGGTCGCGTCCAACTCCGACCGCGCGTGGGTCGAGCGCGTCCTGGCGATCACCGGCCTGCGCCCGCGCTTTGCCGCCCTCGCCACCGCCGACGAGGTCGCGCGCCCCAAGCCCGCCCCCGATGTCTATCTGCTCGCCGCCCGAAAACTCGGCGTCCCGCCCGCCGCCTGCGCTGCCTTTGAGGACTCCCCGCGCGGCCTCGCCGCCGCCCACGCCGCCGGGATGCTCACCGTGGCCGTCCCGACAACACTCACCCGCCACCTGGATTTTGTCGGGGCGCATCATCTGGTAGAGAGTCTGGAACACATCAGCCTTGCCGATTTGCGTAAGGCGCGCGCGGAGGATGCCCCATGACACCTCAAGAGACCGTTCTCGCCCTGACCCGGCACATCCGCGACGCCGTGCGGCCCCATTTGGGGGCCTGGCACGGGCGGCACATCTCCGGCACGGCGGCCAGCGGGGACGCCACGTTCGCCATTGACGACGTCGCCGAGGAGGCCATCGTCTCGTTCATCGAGCGTGAGCGGCTGTCGGTCGCTTACTACTCGGAAGACAAAGGGCTGATGGAGTTCGGCGCATCCCCCGAAGCCGTGCTGATCATTGACCCGATTGACGGCACCCGGCCCGCCGTCGCCGGATTTGAAGCCTGCGTCGTGTCTGTCGCCTGGGCGGATTACTCGCCTGGAGTGACGATGGGGGATGTGCGCTACGGATGTATCGGCGAGATCAAGGGCGATGACCTGTTCCTCGCCACGCGCGGCGGCGGGGCGCGCTGGGTCGGCGGGGATGGCCTAGAACGCCCTCTGCGCCTGCTGCCGATCACGGAGATCGCCCGCGCGCCGCTGACCTATGAGGTCGTCGCGCGGCCCTTCGAGTGTCTCGGCGTCGTGCTGGGCGACATCGTGGACGCCGCCGCCATGCGCGGCGGTTGCTTCCTGTTCAACTCCACGGCCTACTCGCTGACCCGGCTGCTCACGGGCCAGCTCGCCGCCGTGTTGGACGTGGGCAACCGAATCTACCGGGAGCGGCCCGCGACACGCCCCCGATTTTTGGAAATCGGGGGCGGACGCCCCGTGGGCCTGTTCACCTACGACATCGCCGCCGCCGCCCTGATCGCCGCCGAGGCCGGGGCCGTCGTCACCGATGCTTCTGGAAACTCGTTCGACGACACGCCGCTGCTGGACACCAGCGCCGACAACGTGAAATCTATCCTCGCCGCCGCCACGCCCGAGCTTCACGCCGCCTTGTTGGAGGCGGTTGACCGGGGCATGGGCCGACTGACACTCTGACTGGGAGCGAACATGAAAAAACGCTGGTGGGTCCTCGGCAGCCTGGGTGTTGTGGCACTCGGCTGCGCCGGATGGGCGAACCGACGGCTGTTCACCGTCCACGACATCACGACCGGTGAGAGCGACGCCTACCCGGAACTGCGCTCGCGTGTCTACTATGCGAACACGGAGACGGTGATGCTCGCCGCCCGGCAGGCCGTGAACGGCCTGCCTCGCTGGCAAACTCCTGACGCACACACGCAGAGTGACGCCCTGGATGCCACCGTCACGACCTCATTCGGCGGCCTAACGGACGACGTAACGGTGTACGCCGATGCGCTTGACGGCGGCCAGACCCGCGCCGTCATCCGCGCCCGCACCCGCCACGGCTGGGGGGAAGGGGGCCGCAGCGCCGCCCACATCCGG
Source organism: Capsulimonadaceae bacterium (assembly GCA_965277485.1). Classification (GTDB taxonomy): domain Bacteria; phylum Armatimonadota; class Armatimonadia; order Armatimonadales; family Capsulimonadaceae; genus JAFAZD01. The sequence continues at coordinate 399,057 of CBDICZ010000013.1, forward strand.
CAGTTGCAGGACGCGATGGACGCCCGCCTGACCCGCGACGCGGCGTTCTGAGGCTGTGTCCGCCTTGATTTTGCCGGCGTTTGGCTGCGGTCAGACGGATGCTGGGTCAACCGCCGTGACGCCCCACGGGGCGTAGCGGCGGAAGTCGTCGTGGTTGAAGGTCAGGACGCGCGGGATACCGTGGGCGAGCATCGCCGCCGCCAGCCGGGCGTCGTACACCGACGCGCCGGTGACCTGTTGCGCCAGCACCAGCGTCTTCCAAGAGCGGTGGACGGCGGCTGTGTCGTCATACAGGGGGAATGCAGCCTCCAGGCGTCGCACCTGCGCCCAGGTCCGGCCTACGCTCCAGCCCAGGCCGCCGCGTTGGCTGGCCGTGGCCGTGGCGACGCGCCAGAACTCGGCGATGACCTGGGGGACCAGGCAGAGGGTCTCGCCCTGGTCCATGAGCGTCTTCATGGCACCGAGTGCGACGGGCGACATTGGGTGGTCCGGCTGGGCGATCCGCAGCCACAGGTTGCTGTCGGTAAGGTACTGCGTCACGGGCCGTCCGTGGGGTCTGGGTCGGGGCCGTAGATGGCCTCCCGCGTGAGCGCCTCGTCAGACAGCAGCGGCCCGCCCGCCTCACCGGACGCAAAGGAGGCGACCAACTCCTGGAAGAGCCGCAGACGCTCCTGCGGGCTGAGCGTGGGGTCGTAACCGGTCGTGGGGTTCACGCCAGGCGCGTCTGCCCCCGGCGTGGGCGGGTAAAGGCGGCGCAGTCCATCGAGGACGGCGCGTTCGGGGGTGGTCTGGAGGCGTTCTGCATCGCGCCGCAGGGCCTCCTCCATGTCCGGCGGCAGGTCCAGGGTGAGTGTCATGGTCTTATTATACCGCGACGCCGCTCCGTGCGCATACAACTTCCCGCTGAGAACGGCCTGCCCGACGTTCCGTCTGGACCGCGTAGGCGGTGATCGGCTGGCGGCGACAGCGCAACAGCCCCATCGGCAGTGGCCTGACCCGCGACGCCGGGTTCTGAGGGGGATGCCTCCTGTGCTATACTTGTTCCATGAGCAGTCACTACGATGTTCTCGTCTGCGGCGCGGGGCCGGCGGGGGCGTGCGCGGCTTACGAGGCCGCCTCGCGGGGGATGCGGACGCTGATTCTGGAGCGGAAGGCGCTGCCGCGCTACAAGACCTGTGGGGGCGGCGTTCCCTTGACGGTGGGCGCGGAACTGCCCGGCCTCGTCCCGGAAGCCTTCGTTGAGGCCACCGTCACGCACCTGCGGCACACCTGGAACTTCGGCGACCCTCACATGGCCGCCGTCAACCCCGACCCCGCCGAGCCGCCGATGAGCCTGTGGATGGTCCAGCGGTCGGTCTTTGATAACGCCCTGACCCAGCGGGCCGTGCGCGCCGGGGCCGAAGTCCGCGACGGCTTGGCCCTGCGGCACATGGAGCCGATGGGGGAAGACCGAGTCCGGGTGACGACGGCGGACGGGGACACGCTGACGGCGGCCTGTGTGATTGGGGCGGACGGGGCCAACGGCGCGGTCGCGCGGCTGGCCGGGCTGCGCCCGCACCGGCTCCTGGCCATTGCTCTGGAAGCGGAAATCCCACACACCTGGGGCGAGGGGCATGAGTCACTGCGGCCCGAAGTCGGGCACTTGGAGTACGCCGTCCGGCAGGGTTACGCCTGGGTCTTCCCAAAGGCCGGGCATCTGTCCGTCGGCGCGGGGATGTTCGGTCGGCGGACCGAGTCGGGGCGCGGCGCCGCCCGCAAGGACGAGCTGGCCCGCTGGGTCACGGGGTACTTGACCGCCCTGGGCGTCCCGCACAGGGCCGAAGACATCGAGTTCCACGGCCACCCGCTGCCGATCTGGAACGGCGCGGAGCCGGTGGACGCTTGGGGTGGGCGGGTGCTGCTGGCCGGGGACGCCGCCGGGATGGTCAACCCCCTGTTCGGCGACGGCATCTCCTACGCCTGCCTGAGCGGCGCGGGGGCCGGGCGGGCCGTCGCCGAGGGGCGCGGGGCGGCATGGAGCGCCACGCTGCGGGACCGATTCGGGGCGAGCCACGACGCCGCGCTGACCCTGGCCCGCTTCTTCTACCAGTTCCCCGGCGTCTGCTACAAGATGGGCGTCAAGCACCCGCGCGGGACCCGAATCGCCGCCCGCCTGATCGGCGGCGACCTGCCGTTCAACGCTGTCCTGGACCGCGTCCCCTGGAAGGCGCTGATGGCCGGGCGCGCGCCCGCCTGGCAGGCCGAAAAATAATTTCGCGCCGCCCCGTTTCAGAAGGAATTGCCGGGCGGGGGCGCGAATAGCGTTGCAGACCGACCGACACAGAGAGGACACACACATGGCTGATGCGTTTGCCGTCAAGAGCAAAAAGAGCGGGACCGAGTACTACCTGCACTCCCGGCCCGCCGCGAACGGGACCACGAAGCTTTACTTCTTCGGCAAGGAAGTCAAGGAGGGCGCAGTGCCGAGCCTGCCGGAAGGCTACGAGGTCTCCGAGAACCCCAACACCGGCCTGCCTGTTCTGAAGAAGAAGCAGCCGCCGCAGTAGGCGCGTCTCTCTCGACCCGCACTCGTCCCTCACGCCGCCGCCCCGCCCCGCCTTCGACGGCATGGAATGGGCGGCGGCCTTTCCAGAGGGGATGTGAGACAGAAAGGCGCTGACCATGCAACATCAGATTCTCGGCACCACGCTCCAGACGCTGGAGATGCTCCTCCAGCCCGGCGAGATGGTCTACAGCCAGACGCACCAGATGGCCTGGATGTCCGACGGCATCACCATGGACACCAACACCGGCGGCGGCTTCTTCCAGGGCCTCAAGCGGGCGGCCTCCGGCGGCTCCCTGTTCGTCACCCACTTCACCGCCGGCGTCCCCGCCCTGCTGGCGTTCTGCCCGCGCTTCCCCGGCACCATGGTCGCCCGCCAGCTCGCGCCCGGCGAGACGCTGATCTGCCGCAAGGAGACGTTCCTGTGCGCCGAAGGCAGCGTCCAACTGGACATCTTCTTCCGGCAGCAGATCGGCAGCGGCATCTTCGGCGGCGAGGGCTTCCTGCTGCAGCGCGTGACCGGGCCGGGCTGGGTGTTTTTGGATTTGTCGGGTGAGATCGTGGAGAAGAATCTGCGTCCGGGCGAGCGCCTGCAAGTGCATGTGGGCCACGTCGGGGTGCAGGACCCGACCGTTCAGTTCGGCATCACGCGCATCAAAGGCTTCCGCAACCTGCTGTTCGGCGGCGACGGCCTGTTCCTGGCGACCCTGACCGGGCCGGGCAAGGTGATGCTTCAGTCCATGCCCATCGTCAACCTGGCCGAAGAGATCTTCCGCCACGCCCCTTCCGGCTCCGGCGGCAACACCGGCAGCGCCGTCGGCGGCGTGATCGGCGGCCTGCTCGGCGGGTAGATGGCGGACGTGTCACGATCCGTGGCAGGAACACTCGCCGGTGATCGCTTCCTTGGCCTCTTTCCAGAGGAAGGGCACGACCACTAGGGACGCGGCGGCGTCCAGCCACCACCAGCGCAGCAGCGCGTTGGCCGCCAGGCCCGCCAGCAGGACCCAGGCCAGCCAGCCGCAGGTGAACGTCTCCATGGCGTCGGCCCGCAGGGCGCGGCTCCCGATCTGGTCGGCGGCGCGCAACTTGGCCCGCGCCAGCGCGGGCATCCCGAACGCGGCGGCGAGCGCGACAAAAAGGCCGACCCAGGACGTGTCCGCGTGGTGCCGGTGCGTCAGCCCATAGATGGCTTGGAGAATGACGTAGGCGCTCAGGGCGTACAGGAGCGAACCGCCGATGCGCGACGCCTTCCGCTCGACGCCTCCCACGGCCCCCTCACTCCCCGGACCCGACCGAGCTTCCCGGCGCAGACGCCACATCAGCACGCCTGCCGAGATCAGCTCGATCACGCTGTCCGCCCCGAACGCGATGAGAAGCAGGCTGCCCGCCGCGATGCCCGCGCCCAGGGACAGCGACGCCTCCGCGACCATCCAGACCAGAGTGATGGCCTCCAGGCGCAGGGCGGGGCGCATCCTCTCGGCGGCCATCAAAGTCATGCCGCGCCGTGCCGACGGGGGCGGGCGAGGCGCAGGGAGTTCGCGGCCAGGTAGGAGCCGATGACGAGCAGGGCCGCGCCGGCCTGCGCCGCCAGCGTCTGCACGGTGGGGAAGACGGAGAACCACACCCCCATCCAGTCGGGGATAGCCAGGTGAATCGGGGTGACGTGCAGCCAGCCCGCCTGCTGCATCTCCTGCGCCTGCTCCCCGACCATGACCAGCAGGACCGCCCCCAGCAAAACGCCCGTCGCCACCAGCATCTTCTTATAGGGCAACTTCTTGTGCGCGAGGAAGGTCAGCGCCGCGACCATCAGCGTCAAGCAGAGACCCAGCGCCAGGCCCCGGAACACGACGGCTTCGCCCGCCCGAAGCCGCAGGTTCTGCAGGAACAGGACGACCTCGAAGCCCTCCCGGTAGATCGCCGTGAAGCCCAGCAGGGCCAGTCCGAAAAACGTCCCAGAGCCGCTTCCCCCTGCGTCCTCGGCCTCCATGATCTTCTTGCGGCGGTTGCTGTGGCCGGTGATCCAGCCCGTCCAGTAGACTTTGTGGAAGAACCAGTTCATGATGACCAGCAGCACCACGATGGCGAGCAGGCCGGTCGCGGCCTGCACGTCCAGCGCGGGCGCGGTGACGTGTGAGATCAGGGCCACGACGACGAACCAGGTGGCGACGGTGGCGAGGCAGGCGACGGCTCCGCCCACGGGGACGGCGCGCAGGGAGTCCTTGCGCTCGGTGCGGGCCATGCCCGCCGTGACCGCCGCCAGGACGAGGACGGCCTCCAGCCCTTCGCGGAAGACCAGGACCGCCGTGCTGAGGATCATGGCCGCCGGGCTGAGGCCCCGCGCGGTCGGGTCAGGGCTGCCGTGGGCGACCACGGCCTGCCAGACAAAGACCCCGACCACAATCAACGCGGCCAGCGCCGGCACAATCTTCTTCATCACCATCTCCCGAAACTTGGGCATCACTGTATCTCCGACGAAATAAGTCGGAGATAAGTTCATTGTGTCCAAAATCTTCGGGAAAGTCAACGGTCAAAAACGCCGGGCGTCACAAAGGACGCCCGGCGTTCACCTCTTCCCAAACAAAAAAACTGCCGAAGGCGAGACTCGAACTCGCACGGGCTTGCGCCCACTGCCACCTGAAGACAGCGTGTATACCATTTCACCACTTCGGCGCGGCGATGTGTGTGATTATACTCACGCCGGAGAGGATTGTCAAGGGCGTGTGGCACACAGTCCTTGCGCGAACAAAAGTTTGCGGCTTGACAAACCGCCGAGATGCTTTTATACTGTGCCTGGCAATGTCTTCAGGGCGGAAGAGAGGGGTGGCGACGCCTGCCCACGCTCGGCCTCAAGAAAACTGAGGCATCCGCCGATAATCCCCGTGACGTCTTCGTTCCGTTCGTGCGCCTGCCCTCGCGGCGGCTGATCTTCAGGAGGAACCTGCGTTTTGACCTTCCGCCCCGTCCCGACACTGGCCGCCGCCTGCGCGCTGAGTCTGATCGCGCTGGCCGCCCCCTCCGTTCGTGCCGACGATCCCTCGACCGCCATCCCCAGCCCCGCGTGGGCGCAGTTCCCGGTGGACGCCCAGGCATCCGCGCCCGCCCTCACCCCCGCCCGCTATCAACACCGCCGCCACGCCTATCCGGACGCCGACTCTCGCGCCTACCTGCGCGCGCCGAGCCTGCCGTCGCGCGGCATGACCGAACGGCTCACGGGGGCGGACAGCGTGGTCGGGCGGCTGGCGATGGTCGTCACCGACCAGTCCCCGATCGTTGCCGGGCGTGACCGCGCGGGCCGCGTCCTGTCCGTCTGCGCGAAGGGTCAGTACCTGGACATCAGCGGCGAGACGCCGACCCAGTACGCCGTGCTGATGGTGGACCACAGCCTGGGGTTCATCGCCAAGGGCGACGTGCAGATGCTGGACTACCAGGTCACGGCGGCGGGCGGCGCGGACGCCTCAGCGGACGGCGGCGGCGCCTCGCCGCTCGGCGCGCGCATGGTCCAGGTGGCGCAGACGTACCTGGGCGTTCCCTACGTCTGGGGCGGCAACACGGCGGCCGGAATCGACTGCTCCGGCTTCGTCCGCGCCATCTATGCGGCCTGCGGGATTGACATGCCCCGCGTCTCGCGCGACCAGGCCGCCATCGGCTATGACGTGCCCCATGATGTGGCTTCCGGTGACTGGAACCAGTGGGTCCCCGGCGACCGGATGTACTTCGCCTGCCACCACCCGTTCATTGACCACACGGCCATGTACATCGGCGGCGGCTATTTCATTCACGCCTCGGCGGGCCACGGCCACCAGGTCGCCATTGACCGGGTGGACAACCCCTATTACTCCGCGCACCTGGTCGCCGTGCGCCGCTCGCCGGAGCTGCTGGCCCAGTCGCCCACCCCCGGCGCGGTGACACAGACGGCCTCCGCGCCCGACCCGGAGTCCGGCCAGCAGTGAGCAGCGCGGGGCCCACACGTCTGGGTGGGCCGTTGCTGGTCCTGACGTACCTCCTGCTCGGCTTCCTGTACAGCGTGATTCAGCCCCTCGGTGCCGTGCCCGATGAGGCGGCGAATATGCGCTACGTGCGCTGGCTGACGACCCATCATTCCCTGCCGCCCTGGGTCCCGACCGGCGAGAACGCCGCCGGGGGCGGGTACGAGTCGCAGCACCCGCCCCTGGCGTTCGCCCTCGACGCCATCCCCTACCGAATCACGCAAGGTCTGCCGGAGAACTGGCGCTGGCAGATCGTGCGCTGGTTCATGCTTCTGTTGGGCTTGGGCCTTGCTGCGCCGGCCCTGCGCCTGGGGCGCCTGCTATTTCCCACCGATCCGATGCCGCAACTGGCGTATGCGGCGACCGTGATGATCCTGCCCTTGACGCTGCTGTATCTCTGTCACGCCAACCCGGACGGCATCGGCCTGATTTTGAGCATGATTGGTCTGTGGCTGGCCTGGCAGATGCTTGATCTCGCTTCTCCCGAAAATCCGCGCCGCCCCATCATCGCAGGCATCGTGGCGGCAGTGGCAGCCTTGACCAAGCTTTCGGCGATGCCGGTGGGCGTCGTGCTGCTGGCAGCGCAATGGCTGCGTCCCGGCCAGACGCGCCCCGAACGCCTGCGACGCTGCGGCATCATTCTTGGCCTCTGGATCATTGGCGCGGGCTGGTGGTATGTGCGCAATATGATTGTGTATGGGCGTCCCTTTATCCATACGGCTGTCGCCGACTTGGGGCCGGGGCTGTCGCTGGCGAGCCGCGCCGGTCTGGGGCCAACCCTGAAATTCACCCTTTCCGAGACGTTTCTCAGCGTCTGGGCGCAGCGCGGCTGGTTCCCCGATGGCTGGGATATTTTACTGTATGGTCTCATCGCCCTTTTTATTCTCGTTGCTGTCATAGGTTGGGTGCGTGGCCGGGGCCGGATCGGCTTATCACGCCCCTTCATCGGACTCTGTCTCTTCCTGCCGCTGTCGCTTTTTGTCGGCCAGCAGTGGGCGTTCTGGCGCGTGGACATGGAGCTGAACGCCGGTGGCCGCTATCTGTTGATCGCCCTGCCTGCGATTGCCGTTTTGCTTGTTGCGGGTGTCACACGCCTCGGCTCCCGCGCTTCGGGCATCATTCTGCCCCTGTGGATTGTTTTGTTGGTGGTGATGAACGTTGCCTCGGCTTACCACATCGAGGGGATTTTGACGCCCCACTATTTCCCCGGCTGGCGGATGTTCGAGTTCCCCGGCGGCCAAGCGCCCTGAGAACATCCTCCGTCCGGCGCTTGACAACGCCCCCGCCGCGCCGGTATACTGCCTGCACAATGGACCTTGCAGGCGAACAACAGTCGCTCCGCCGTCGCGCCCGTACCCCCAGGGAGTGCGCCCGCGACACGTGAACGTGAAGACGCTCGTTCCGATGCGAGCCGTGGGCCTCTTCCTCTCCCCGATGGGGGCATGGGACGGATGGCGCGCGGCTCTTTGTTTTGTGGAAACGCCGCCCGCCCCGTCTGAGCCAGAATGAGTGCCAGACAGCGCGCGGCGTTTTTGTGTTTGCAGGGTACAAGTGGGGGTGATGGGCGTGGATAAACTGAGAGTCGGTATCGTCGGCGTGTCGGGCTATGGGGGTGGGGAACTGGCACGGCTGCTGTTGCAGCACCCGCAGGTGGAACTCGCCTACGTGACCAGCAACACCTACGCGGGCAAGGAACTCGCCGAGGCTCTGCCCGGAACCCTGGGCCGGACGGCCCTGGTCTGTGAGCCTTACAGCCTTGATGTCGCCGCAGAGAAGTGCGAATTCGTGTTCCTGGCCGGGGAGTCAGGCTTGGCGATGACGCTCGCACCGGGGCTGCTAGAAGCGGGCAAGAAAATCGTGGACCTGAGCGCCGATTTTCGCCTGAAGGACCCGGTCGCCTATCGGGAGTGGTACAAGACCGAACACACCGCGCCCCAACTGCTCGAAGAGGCGGTCTACGGGCTGCCGGAACTGCAATGGACCGCCATCAAGGACGCCCGCCTGGTCGCCAACCCCGGCTGCTACCCGACGTCGGCCATCCTGGCACTGTACCCGCTGTTGGTGGAACAAATCGTGGACTTGAAGACAATCATCGTGGACAGCATGAGCGGCGTGTCCGGGGCGGGTCGCTCCAAGTTCGGCCTGGACTACCACTTCAGCGAGGTCAACGAGAGCGCGCGGCCCTACGGCGTCGGCGGCGTCCACCGGCACACGCCGGAGATCGAGCAGGCCCTGTCCGCCGAGGCTGAGGAGCCGGTAGTGCTGACATTTACTCCGCACCTGATCCCCATCACGCGCGGTATCCTGACCACAGCCTACGCGACCTTGAAGGCCGAAGTCGGTGATCTGCACGGGCTGTTCCAGAGCGCCTACGAAGAAGAGCCGTTCGTCAACGTCCTGGAGCCGGGCCATTTTCCGGCGACAAAGCACGTCTTCGGCACCAACTACTGCCACATCGGCCTGGCCGTAGATAAGCGCACCCAACGGGTGATTGTCACCAGCGTGATTGATAACTTAGTCAAGGGCACGGCGGGGCAGGCGATCCAGAACATGAACCTGATGTGCGGCTTCGGCGAGACCGCCGGACTGACGATGGCGGCGGTGTGGCCCTAAGCCACTTTGGGAGACACGAAACGATGGACATCATTCCCGGCGGCGTGGTCGCCGCGCAAGGGTTTCGGACGGCGGGCGTTTACTGCGGCATCAAGCGCAAGCGCAACGACCTCGCGCTGATCGTCTCCGACGTGGACGCGGCGGCGGCGGGCGTCTTCACCACCAACGTCGTCAAGGCCCCCTGCGTGACGAGCAATCAGACGCACCTCCAGGACGGATTGGCCCGCGCCGTCGTCGTCAACTCCGGCAACGCCAACGCCTGCAACGGCGAGCAGGGCTGGACCGACGCCGTGGCGATGGTCCAGCACGCCGCCGACGCGCTCGGCGTCCCGCACCGGCGCGTGCTGTCGGCCAGCACCGGCATCATCGGCCACGCGCTGCCCATGGAGAAGATCGTCGCGGGAATTGAAGACGCCGCCGGCAAGCTGCACGGGGCGGACAGCGACGACGCCGCCCAGGCCATCCTGACCACGGACACGTTCACCAAGCAGGTCGCCTTGGAATTCACGCTGGACGGCAGGACGGCCCGGCTGGGGGCCATCGCCAAAGGCTCCGGCATGATCGCCCCGAACATGGCGACCATGCTCTGCTTCATCACCACCGACGCCGCCATCGAACAGCCCGTTCTCCAGGAGATGCTGCGCCGCGTCTGCTTCTACACGTTCAACTCCATCACCGTGGACGGCGACATGTCGACCAACGACATGACGCTGATTCTCGCCAACGGCCTTGCCGGGAACGCCCTCATTGACAACCTGGAAAGCGCCGACGCCCGCGAGTTCGAGAAGGCGCTGTATTCGGTCTGCCTGCACCTGTCCAAAGAGATCGCCCGCGACGGCGAGGGGGCGACCAAGCTGGTGGAGGTCACGGTGCAGAACGTCGCCGCCCCCGAAAACCTGGTTCAAGCCTACGCCGCACAGGGCCGCGAGCTGGGGCCGGAGGACCGGGCGCGATTCCCCCGGACAGTGGCAAAGACCATCGCCAACTCCAACCTGGTCAAGACGGCCCTGTTCGGCAACGACCCCAACTGGGGCCGCATCCTCGCCGCCGCCGGCCGGGCGGGCGTCGCCTTCGATCCGGACCGCGTGGAGATCGCCCTCGCCGGCACCACCGTCTACCGCGACGGCCTGCCCACCGACTTCAACGGCTACACCGTCTCCGAGGCCATGAAGGCCAAAGAGGTTCAAATCCTGGTGGACCTACACCAGCCCGGCGGCGAAACGGCCACCGTCTGGACCTGCGATTTCTCTTATGACTACGTCAAGATCAACGCCGAGTACCACACATAAAAGCGAACGAGAAAGAAAGGCCGACACCATGACTGCGACCGTCGAAGCCATCTATGAGGAGGGAGGAATCCTCCGTCTTCTCGCACCCATTCCACTTCAGGCTGGGGAGCGGGTTCAGGTCGTCCTGAACAATGAGTCGCCAGTTCCGGGTGATTTCGACCCGCAGCGCGCCCTGGAAGCCATAATGTCCATCGCGGCCATGCCAATCGAACCCGGTGGCGAGGTGTTCAGCGGCGAAGAGCATGACCGTATCTTGTACGGCCCGCGAGGAGCGCGATGACTTTTGCCGACACGAGTGCTTGGTTCGCCTTCACGGTGTCGGATGGTGAGCCGTACTCCGAACATCAGGATGTCAGTCATGTCCGATGATCCAAAGTGGGTAAGGGTTCGGGACCTACTGATTAAAGCGTTCTGGCCGTTCAGACAAAGAAGAAGGACCGCATGGGCAAGGCGTTCGGACGGGCGGCTATCCCCGCCAAGCATTGCACAGCCGCAAATGGCGGATTTCGCGCGACGGTTGACGGAGGCAATAGCGTGGTGTTCCATGCGCGAGGCGGGCGGCGATGCGGCTGACTTCTTGCGGACTTCGGCATTGCAGCCTCCAGACATCGTTGATCCGCCCGTGTACCAAGAAAACCCGGAGAGATGGAAACTGCCGGAAGAAACACGGCTGCTCATCTATGGGAGGGCGCAAATCGAGCGGCGCAGGATAACGCTGGCCTTGTCTGAAAGGCGTGCCGATCTGTTATGGCAAAATGATCAATACCCGAATGGCCCAAAGACAGATTTGGCCGCTGGTCGCCTTCTGTTTTACGCACCTGATGAGCAGTTCGCAGACGGGCTTGCTGAGGGAGAGACGGGTGGCTTTTTCGACGTGAACAATGTGCCGCCGTGGGACACATGGGTTGATTATGTTCAGGAGAATGATACCAGTTGTAGCGGAGTGCTTCGCGCTTATATCATCTGCTGGATACCGCCAGCGTTACTTGACACCGCAGATCGTGGCATCTCTGTCAACCCGGAGGGCAGCATAGGCTGGGTGAGCAACATTAAGACGAACTTTACCTACGACCTCGGCAGGGTTGGCCTGCTGGGGCGTTAAGATATGCACGGGTTGTAGGACAGCAGGAAAATAATGAGTGTCAAGCCCGGAGGAAGTGATGTTGCCTTGGAACGAACCCGCGTCAGCACCGGAACACCCTGGGAACCTGTTGTCGGCTATTCGCGGGCAGTGCGCGTGGGGGATGTGGTTCATGTCTCCGGTACGACGGCGACGGATGAAGCAGGCAACGTTGTCGGCGTCGGGGACCCGTATGCCCAGGTGGTGCAGGCGCTGAAGAACATCCGGCGGGCGTTGGAGCAGGCGGGGGCGCGGATGGAGGACGTGGTGCGGACGCGGATGTACGTCACGGACATCTCGGACTGGGAGCAGGTCGGGCGGGCGCACGGCGAGGTCTTCGGGGACATCCGCCCGGCGACCAGCATGGTGGAAGTGAGCCGCCTGATCGCCCCGGAGATGCTGGTGGAGATCGAGGCCGAGGCGATTGTCATGGTGGAGTAGATCAACTGGCCACTGTAGACCAGAAGGCATGGCCGACGCTGCGCCGTATCCTGACCGAGTGGGAGAGGTGAGGGATCGTTGCGGATTTGTTTCCTGGGCGACTCGTTCGTCGCCGGATATGGCGACCCGGAGTGCCGGGGCTGGGTGGGGCGCGTGTGTGCTGCTGTTCATGCGAGTGGTGTGGACCTGACCTGCTACAATCTGGGAATACGCCGTGACACCAGCCGGGACGTTCGCGCGCGCTGGCGGGAGGAGGTCCTTCGTCGCCTGCCGTTGCTGGAGGAGGCTCGCCTGGTCTTCTCGTTCGGGGCCAACGACACCACGTTCGAGGCGGGCCAAGCCCGTGTGCCGCTGGCGGAGACCCTGGCCAATTGCCACGCTGTCTTGACGGAGGCGCGGCGGATGTGTCCCACGCTGATGGTCGGCCCGCCGCCCTTCGCTGACGCGCACACCGAACTGCTTGGCGGTTTATCGGCCCAACTGGCTGATGTCTGCGCACGGGCTGACGTGCCGTACTTAGAAGTGTGGACCCGCCTCACGGCGTCTGACACGTTTGTGCCTGAGACGGCGGCTGGGGATGGCGCGCATCCGGCGGCAGGTGGTTATGCGGAGATCGCCGCGCTCGTGCGGAACTGGCCCGCATGGAAAAACTGGTTCCCGCAGGATGAGATGCGGGAACAGAATGGAGTGATGTCATGAACCAAGCCGAGACGCTTATCCAGGCCCTGCCGTACATCAAAGAATACGCGGGCAAGACCGTCGTGATCAAGTACGGCGGGAACGCCATGATTGACGAGGAACTCAAGGCCGCCGTCATGCAGGACGTGACGTTGATGCGCTACGTCGGCCTCAACCCGATTCTCGTCCACGGCGGCGGGCCGGAGATCAGCGAGGCCATGCAGCGCATGGGCAAGACCCCGCAGTTCGTCGGCGGCCTGCGCGTCACCGACGCCGAGACCATGGAGATCGTGGAGATGGTCCTGACCGGCAAGACCAACAAGGGCATCGTCGCCCACCTCAACCGCCAGGGCGCGCAGGCGGTCGGGCTGTCCGGCAAGGACGGCAACCTGATCCGGGCCACCCGCGAGACCAGCAAGGGCGACCTCGGCTTCGTCGGGCGCATCTCCGAGATCAACCCGGACGTCATCCACACGCTCACCGGCGGCGGCTTCATCCCTGTGGTCTCCTCCGTGGCCATCGGCCCGGACGGCGAGAGCTACAACGTCAACGCCGACACCGCCGCCGGCGCGCTGGCCGCCGCGCTGGGGGCGACCAAGCTCATCATGATGACCGACGTGGAGGGCATCTACCAGGACTTCTCGGACAAGGACAGTCTGATCTCCGAGATGACCGTGCAGGACGCCCGCCAATTGATCACGGATGGGGTGGTGGATAAGGGCATGATTCCCAAGGTTGACGCCTGCCTCACCGCCGTCGCCAACGGCGTCAAGCGCGCGCACATTTTGGATGGCCGCCTGCCCCACGCCCTGCTCATCGAAGTTTTTACCGACCAGGGGCTGGGGACGATGATTCGGTGACCCCCTGACCCACCACCTTGTTCGCTGCGCTCACAGGGTCCTCCCGAAGCGGGAGGATGAGGAGGGGCAACCTCAGTCCCGTAGGGGCTACTCTTGATCCTCCCGCTTCGGGAGGAACCCGCGCAGTGAGGAACGAACGGAGCAGGGAGGTGGGTCCTGAAAGGCTTGACAATGCTCGAAACACAGTACGCGCTGGATATGCAGACCGGACAGATCGCGCCTGCCGTTGACGTGGCACAACTCCGGGCTTGGGACGACGCCCACGTTATGCACACCTACGCCCGCCTGCCGGTGACGTTCGTGCGCGGTCATGGTGCGCGCCTGTACGACGCCGACGGCAAAGAATACCTAGACTTTCTGGCCGGCATCGCCGTCAACGGTCTCGGCCACTGCCACCCGCGCCATGTCCGGGCCATTCAGGAACAGGCGGCGACGCTGATTCACACGTCCAATCTCTACTTGACCGCGCCGCAGGCCCAGCTCGCCGCCAAGCTGGCCGAGATCAGCGACTTCGAGCGCGTCTTCTTCTGCAACTCCGGCGCGGAGGCCAACGAGGCCGCCATCAAGATCGCCCGCAAGTACGGCAAGGCGCATGGGGACGACGGCAAGTATCACCTCGTCACGGCGCACCGATCGTTCCACGGGCGGACGCTGGCGACGGTCACGGCGACCGCGCAGCCGAAGTATCAGGCTCCGTTCACGCCGCTGGTCCCCGGCTTCTCGTATGTCCCCTTCAATGACATCGAAGCTCTGGAAGCCGCCGTCACCGATGAGACCTGTGCCGTGCTGCTGGAACCCATTCAGGGCGAGGGCGGCGTCTACCCGGCGCACAAACCTTACTTGGAAGCCGCCCGCGCGCTGTGCGACAAGCACCAAGCCCTGCTGATCTTCGACGAGGTCCAGTGCGGCATGGGCCGGACGGGCAAGTGGTGGGCCTACCAGCACTACGGCGTCGTGCCGGACATCATGACCCTGTCCAAGTCTCTGGGCGGCGGCGTCCCCATCGGCGCGTGCCTGGCGCGCGGCGAGGCCGCCGAAACACTCGTTCCCGGCGACCACGGCAGCACCTTCGCCGGAAACCCATTGGCTGCCCGTGCCGCCCTGGCCGTCCTTGAGACCATCGAGGAGGAACACCTGCTGGCGAACGCGCACGCCATGGGCGAATACTTCGTGCATCGGCTGAACGAGCCGTCGCTGCGTCCCAAGATCATGGACATCCGCGCTGTCGGCCTGATGATCGGCGTCGAGCTGGCCGCGCCCGACGCCAAGCGCGTCCTGCGCGAGTCGCTCGAACGCGGCCTGATCCTGAACGCCGTCGGCGACCACACCCTGCGCCTGCTCCCGCCCCTCATCATCACCAAGGACGATGTGGACCTGGCGATGGATGTGCTGACGGCGGTGATATAGGCGGTGACATCGCCGAGCGACTGAAGTCACTCGCTACGAATTGACCGTCCAGGGGACGGAAGACAGCAGCGGCATAAGGGCGGCTCTTCCGTCCCCTGGACGGTCTCGACGAAGCCGACTAGCGAGTGGTTTCAACCACTCGTTCGCGTCTGCGTTCATCGAAAGGGAGTGTGCCATGTGGCAGCGGTTCAGCGAAAATGCGCGGCTCGTGGTGTTCTATGCCCAGCAGGAAGCCGGGCGTCTGGGCGAAAACTACGTCTCCACGGAACACCTGTTGTTGGCTCTCGTGCGCGGGAACGCTGCCGCTCCGATCGGCTCCGTGTGGCCTCCGCCCCCGACTGCACCGTTGCCGCCGCTTGCGCCTCGTGGGCGCGAGACTGACCACAATGTTGACCTCATTCTCCAGGCGATGGGCCTGCGTCTTGTGGATGTGTGCGCGGAAGTTGAGCGGCGTCTCAAGCCGGGGCCGGGGCGGAACGGCGAGGATATGCAACTGACCGCGCGCGGCAAGCGCGTCATTGATCTGGCCTACGATGAGGCGCGTTCGCTGAACAGCGGCAACATTGACGCCCGACACCTGCTGTTGGGCCTCATCCGGGAGGAGAAGGGCGTGGCCGGGCAGGTGCTGGCCGACCTCGGCGTGACGCTGGACCGCGCCCGTCAGGAAGTCGTCCGATCACAAGGCGGCCCGTTGCCCATGCCGGACAACCCGTTGCCTGCGCCAAAAACCTCAACGCCTGCGCCGGGCACGCCGCCTAAACGCGCGTGGTGGCATTTCTTCCGTCCGTAGGTGTGACCTTCCGGCTCCCCCAGAATTGGGGGCTGGGGGGCCTGTCCGCCCGAAAGGAGCAACCCGATGTGGCAGCGCTTTACCGAACGTGCGCGAAAAATCGTCTTCTACGCCCAGGAAGAGGCCGGGCGGCTTGAGGAGAACTCCGTCTCCACGGAGCATTTGCTGCTCGGTCTGGTGCGGGAGAATGACAGCGTCGCCGCCCGCATCCTGGACCGGATGGGCATCTCCCTCGGGCGCATCCGCGCCGAGATCGAGCGCCAGGTCTCGCGCGGGGACGGACGGCTGGGGCAGGATATGCAGCTGACGCCACGCGCCAAGCGGGTCATTGACCTCGCCTATGACGAGGCACGTCAACTCAACAACAACTACATCGGCACGGAACATATGCTGCTTGGCCTGATCCGGGAGGGTGAGGGCCTCGCGGGTCGTGTTCTGAGCAAACTGGGCGTTGACCTGGATCGAACGCGGCGGGAAGTCATGCACCTCCAGGACGGTGCTGAGACGAACCAGAGGGCGGGCCTGGTCGAGAAACGGTGGGGCTTCTTTGAAAAAAAGGAATTTATCAAAGGAGGTGTCACGGAACAAGATATGCAGAACGCACTGGACGCCGCCGCGCCACCCGGCAAGCCCTCGCAGCGCATGGCTCCGCCGAAAGGGGTGTCACGCATCGCCGATGTTCTCACGGAGCATCGGCTGCGGGGGCGGGACATCCTGGGCATTGAGACGTTGACGCAGGAGGAAATTCTGCTCATCCTGGACGTGGCGGCGCGGTTGAAGGCGAACAAGTTCGACGCGACGCAGACGCAGTTCGCGCAGGGGCAGACGCTGGCGATGCTGTTCGAAAAGCCGTCGCTGCGGACACGGGTGACGTTCGAGGCGGGCATGAACCAATTGGGGGGACACGCCATCAATTTGGAGGGTCGGCTGGGGCAGCGCGAGACCGTGCCGGATGTGGCTCGAAATCTCGACCGCTGGCTGGACGGCATCATGGCCCGGACGTTTGAACACAAGACGGTGCTGGAACTGGCCGAGTACGCGCACGTCCCGGTCATCAACGGTCTGTCGGACCGGGAACACCCCTGCCAGGCGTTCGCCGACTTCCAGACACTCGCCGAGCGCAAGGGGCAATTGAAGAGCTTGAAGCTGGCCTACGTCGGCGACGGCAACAATGTCGCGCACTCACTGATGCTGCTGGCGGCCAAGGTCGGGACGCACTTTTCCCTGTCCTGCCCGGAAGGCTATGAGCCGGACCCGGAGTTGTGGCAGGCGGCGCTGGAGGCGGCCAAAGAGACCGGAGCCGTGCTGACGCTGACGCATGACCCAGGGGAGGGCTTCCGGGACGCCGACGCCGTCTACACCGACGTCTGGGCCTCGATGGGGCAGGAGGACGAGGCCGCCGCGCGCGCTGAGATATTCGCCCCGTTCCAGGTCAACGCCGAACTTGTGGCACACGCCAAGCCGGACGCGCTCATCATGCACTGCCTGCCCGCGCACCGGGGCGAGGAGATCACCGCCGACGTGATTGACGGCCCCCACGCCGTCGTCTTTGACCAGGCCGAGAACCGCCTGCACGCCCAGAAGGCCGTCCTGGCGCTGGTGTTGTAGAGGGTTCAGGGGTGAGCAGACTGTTAACGTCTGTACGGCTCCTCAGTGACAAGGCCGGGAATGGCGCGGAAGTGTTTGACGTTGAACGTACACAGATGGGCACCGAGACCGAGCGCGGTCGCAGCGATGAGGGCATCTATCAGGCCCAAGCCGTGCGAGAGGTGCAGGCTTCGGAAATGGGCGACGGCGTCTCATGCACTCCACATCGCGCGGCCACACCACAGGCAAGGGAGCAGTGAGCCGGTCTATAACAACGATCTGTCGGCGGTTCTGGGCGCTCTGGTACAGTTCCATGAGCGTGTGCCCCGGCAGGGCGACAGTGCCCGGCGCTACCGTAGCATACCAGGCGATGGCCGTGGGGAGCTGACGCTGGATGTCAATCATCACATCGGCATCCAGAAGGCGTATCGCGGATGGTATCATCCTGCGGAACGTCGTTCCGCTTGTTCACGCAGGTGCCGCGCGTACTCGCTGCTGTCGGGAAACCGCCGCCCCTCGCCTATCTCATCGAACTGAGGCCAGGGAACGTCAAACACGCCGCTCTCCTGCCAGTAAGAGAGCATCTCCGCGCCGCTCATGGCTCCCGCCGTTACGGCCCGGACGAACGGCGGACCGTCTCTCTCCATGAGGGCAGGCTCTTCGGCCTCGATATCCATGCCGTGATTATGGCACAATCCCGCCGACTTTTTTCAAACCACATGAGGTACCCATGTCTTCCGCACCCAAGCTCTGGGCCGGGCGGTTCTCGCAGGAGACCGATGCGCTCGTTCACCGATTCAACGCCAGTCTGTCCTTCGATCAGCGTCTCTGGCCCTATGACATCCGGGGTAGCATCGCCCATGTGAAAATGCTGGGGGACTGTGGCATAATCCCTCGAGAAGATGCAGGCGAGATTACAAAAGGTCTGCTTGCCATCGCACAGGATTTGGAGGCGGGGACGGCCCAACTGCCCCCGGACGCCGAGGATGTCCACATGGCCGTGGAGACGCTGCTGACCCAGAGAATCGGCCCCGTGGCCGGCAAGCTGCACACGGCGCGCTCGCGCAACGACCAGGTGGCGACCGACATCCGGCTCTACGTCAAGGACGCCATCGGTGGCATCAAGGGGCGAATCCGGGCGGTGCGGGGGACGCTGCTCGCGCAGGCCGAGCGGCACCTGGACACCCTGCTGCCGGGGATGACCCACTTGCAGCACGCCCAGCCGGTGCGCCTGGCGCATCACCTGCTGGCCTACTTCTGGATGCTGGCGCGGGACGATGAGCGGCTGACGGATGCCCACAGACGGACAGATCGGCTGCCCCTGGGGGCGGGAGCGCTGGCGGGGACGACGTTCCCGATCAACCGGCGGCAGGTGGCCGACGAACTCGGCTTCGCGCAAGTCATCCCGAACAGCCTGGACGCCGTCTCCGACCGGGACTTCGCCATCGAGTCCGTGTCCGCCCTGTCTATTTTGATGATGCACCTGTCGCGCCTGAGCGAAGAGCTGATCCTGTGGAACTCGCCCGCCTTCGGCTGGGTGGAGATGGGGGACAACGTGACCACCGGCAGCAGCATCATGCCGCAGAAGAAGAACCCGGACGTGGCCGAGCTGACGCGCGGCAAGGCCGGGCGCGTCTTCGGCGACCTGACCGCCCTGCTGACCCTGATGAAGTCGTTGCCGCTGGCCTATAACAAGGACATGCAGGAGGACAAGGAGCCGCTGTTCGATGCGTTCGACACGGTAGACCTTTGCCTGGCCGCCATGGACACCCTGCTGCAGAACACGTCGTTCCGAGCGGACAAAATGGCGGCGGCGCTCCAGGGAGACTTCTCCACGGCGACCGACCTGGCGGACTTCCTGGTCCGCCGGGGATTGCCCTTCCGGCAGGCGCACGAGGTCGTCGGCAAGCTGGTCGCGCAGTGCCTGGCCGCCGGGCGCGGCTTGGAAGACCTGACGGTGGAAGACCTGACCCAAGCCTCCGAACTCTTCGCCGGGGCGGACGCGGCGGCGCTCACCGGCCCGCGCGGCAGCGCGGACGCCCGCGAGGCCGTCGGCGGCACGGGCCGCGCCGCCGTCCTGACTCAACTGGAGTTGGCCCGCGCCACTCTGATCGACTCGTCATGAACGTTATGACATCACCCAAACAGACCCTGCACAACGTCGCCCTCGCCGCCGCGATCGTCCTGCTGTCCACCCTGGCGGGCGTGATGGCGGGCGGACCCTGGCTGCCCCTGCTCTCGGTGTCCGCCGTCTTCACGGCCCTGGGCTTGTGGGCCGTGCGGCGGGACTGGCTGGCGAGGCCCGACGAAAACACCCCGCCTCAAGTGCGCGTCCGGGGGATGCTGGTCGTCGCCGGGACGTTCCTGATCTCCCTGCTCTACGTTTATCTGACCGGCGGCGCGGCCTCCCGCCTCTCGTTCGCCCGGTACCTGCCCGTGGTCCTGGCCGCCATCTGCTTCGGGGGCCGCGCCGGAGTCGCCACCGGCCTGGGCATGGCCTTCGTCTACGTCGTGGGGCAGGGCCTGCACGACCCCCGCCATGCGCTCGTGGAGACGGACTGGGAGGGCGCGATCAGCTTCCCCCTGGTCGCCGTCGTCGTCAGCCTGCTGACCAAGCGCAACGAGGAGCGGCTGAGCGCACTGCACCACCGCGCCCGCGATCTGGACGCCCTGCTGGATATGTCGCAGATGGTGGCCGCCGCCATCAACCTGGAGACGGCGCTGAGTCTGATTCTGCTCAACGTCCAGCGGGTGTCGGGCTGCCAGGTCTGCGCGATCTATCTCAAGGACGCCGTCGGCGAGCAGCTGGAGCTGCGCGCCGCCAGCGTCCCCCGCGACCGCGTCCCCTTGCGCGCCTCCCTGCCGCTATCCGAGGTCGCGCTGACGGCGGACCCCGGAGCCGTGCGACTGGATGCCTCCGCCCGCACCTCCGTGTGCCTACCGCTGACCTGCGTGGAGGGCCCCCTCGGCCTGCTCTATATCAGCGATGATGCTCCGTGCGCCCTGCGCCCCGACGACATCGCCCGCCTGGCCCAGCTCGCCGCCCGCGCCGCGTTCCCCATCCAGCGCGCGGTGGCGCAACAGAATACCGAGGCGCTGGCCTACAGCGATGCCATGACCGGGCTGGACAACTTCCGCCAGTTCGAGCGCGCCCTGCATGACGAGCTGGGCCGGGCCGAGCGGTACGGACGCCCCCTGTCGCTGCTGATGCTGGACATTGACCACTTCAAGGCGTTCAACGACACGCTGGGCCACCCCGCCGGGGACGCCCTGCTGGCCCAGATCGGCACGGTGCTGCGCAACGCCCTGCGCTCCGTGGACCGCCCCGCGCGCTACGGCGGCGAGGAATTCGCGGCGATCCTGCCGGAGACCGGCCCGGAGGAGGCCCGGCTGATCGCCGAGCGAGTCCGCCGCGCCGTCGCCGAGACCGCCTTCACTCTGACGGGCCAGGACAGCGAACCGGCCCGCGTCACCGTCTCCGTCGGCTTCGCCACCTGCCCCCCGGACGCCCACTCGGACGCGGACCTGATCCGCTGCGCCGACGCCGCCCTGTACGCCGCCAAACGGTCGGGCCGCAACGCCGTCCGAGGCCACGCCGAGGCGTCCGCCCCGGCCCTGGCCGCGTGAGGGCGGTCCCGCATCGGATCTCAGGCTGTGAGCCGCTCCCGCGCCGTTTCTCCGCGTTTGCCGACTGGGACATGGCCGGTCGCTGCGGCCAGCCCGAAGCGCGGCATATTCGCGTAGATCACTTCATAAGCGCCCTTCGCCACCTGATAGGTCTCATGCCAGATGCCCACGCTGCCGTCTTTGCCGATGGCCTTGTTGAACCGCCGCCACGCCTTCAAGTGCGGCTCCTGCGGCGAACGGGCGAATCGCTCCAGATCTTCAGTCGAGCGCCAGTATTGGATCAACCCGATGCCGCCCGGATAAAGAAACGGTTCCCCGCCCAGAAAGCCGCTTTCCGGGTCTTTTGCCAGCGAGCGCAGCATCGGCCCCATCGCCATCGCGGTCGGAACCCACCTTGAGAATGCCAGCAATCTGTTAATTCGCATCCCAATCAGAAACACCACAAAAGGATCGTCCCGATCAGCCGTAAACCGCCCCGGAAAAATCTTCGGCATCGTGCTATTCCCCTTTTCGTAAACGTGTCTCCAGCCGTTCCAGCAGCGCGAGTGTTCCGTGCATCTCTTCCAGGCTGAACCCGGAAAGCGTCTCATCCGCCAGCGCGACGGCGTGCGGCAGAACCTCCTGAAGCCTGTCACGGCCCGCTTCGGTCAAGACAAGCCGGAAAGTGCGCCGGTTTTCGCCCGGTGTCCGTGCCAGCCAGTCGCGCTCGACCAGCCGAGTGGTCAGGACGGATATGGTCGCCCGCTCAATCAGCAACTGTGCCGCGAGCGCCGAAGGCGCGATCCCATCCACGCCCGCTCCCCAGACCGCCCGTAAAACTCGGAACTGCGCCTGCGTCAGTTCGAACCGGGCGAACTTCTGGTCAAACTCTGTCGCCATGCGCGTCCCGATTCGCATGAGGGCTGTGCAAAGGTAAGAAGGCGTTGGCGTTTCACACATAGTTAGTATTATATCTATTAGATAACTAATTGTCAAGGGTCACGCACAACGGAAATCTGAGGCAGCGCCGGGACCTTTTAGAACAGCCCCGTGATGCGTCCGGCGGCGTCCACGTCAATGTCCAGGGCGGCGGGGTGCTTGGGCAGGCCGGGCATGGTCAGGATGTTTCCCATCAAAGCGACCACGAAGCCCGCGCCCGCCGAGAGGGTGAGAGCGCGGACGTTCAGCGTGAAGCCTGTCGGTGCCCCGCGCCGGGCCGGGTCGTCCGAGAACGAGTACTGCGTCTTCGCCACGCACACCGGCAGCCGGTCCAGGCCCTGCTTTTGGAGCCACTCTCCCTGCTTGCGGGCGTCCGCGCCCCATTCTACGCCGTCCGCGCCATAGACGTGCGCCGCCAGCGTGTTGATCTTCTCCCCGATGGTTCCGCCCGCGTCGTAGATGGGCCGGAACTCCCCTGGTGTCTTCAGAGCCTCAAGAACGGCCGCGCCCAACTCCCGCCCGCCGTCACCGCCCCGGCCCCAGACGTCGTTGGCCGCGAAGCGCCATCCGTGCGCCGCGCAGTGTTCGCGCACGGCGGCGATCTCATCGGCAGTGTCTGTGGCGAACGTGTTGACGGTGACCACGAACGGCACACCGATCTGGCCGACGTTGGCCGCGTGACGGTCCAGATTGGGCAGTCCTCGATGCACGGCCCCCACATCCTCCCGATTGAGCGCGTCCAGGCCCACGCCGCCGTGCATTTTGAGCGCCCGGATCGTCGCCACCAGAACCACGGCGTCGGGCGCTAAATCGGGCAGGCGGGGCGCGGCGACGATGTCGCAGAACTTCTCGAACCCCAGGTCGGAGCCGAATCCGGCCTCCGTCACCACGACCTCGCCCAGCCGCAGGGCCAGTTTCGTCCCCAGCACACTGGAACAGCCGTGGGCGATGTTGCCGAACGGCCCGCCGTGGACGAACGCGGGCGTCCCGTCCAGTGTCTGCACCAGGTTCGGCTTGAGGGCGTCGCGCAGCAGCGCCGTCATCGCGCCTGCCGCGCCCAGTTGCGCCGCCGTGATCGGCTCGCCCTTGCGCGTCTGCCCGACGACAATGCGCCCGAGTCGTTCTTTGAGTTCGGCCAGCGACTCGGTCAGGCACAGGATCGCCATGGCCTCCGACGCCACGGTGATCTGAAACCCCGTCTCGCGCGGGTAGCCGTTGGCCCTGCCGCCGAGGGCAGCGACGATCTCACGCAGCGCGCGGTCGTTCATGTCCAGGCAGCGCTTGTGCGCGATGGTCCGCACGTCCAGCCCGAGTTTGTTGCCGTTATAAAGATGATTGTCCGTGAGGGCCGCCAGCAGATTATTCGCTGTCGTTAGCGCGTGCATATCGCCGGTGAAGTGGAGGTTGATGTCTTCCATCGGCAACACTTGCGCGTAGCCGCCGCCGGTCGCGCCGCCCTTCATGCCGAAGACAGGCCCCAGCGACGGCTCGCGCACGGCGGCGACGGCCTTCGCACCCAGACGGCACAGCCCCTGCGCCAGCCCGATGGTCACAGTAGTCTTGCCCTCCCCGGCGGGCGTCGGCGTGATCGCCGTCGTCACCACCAGCTTGCCGCGCCGCCCGTTCCCCAGGACACGCTCCAGCGCCGGGGAGCCGATCTTGGCCTTGTCCCGCCCGTACAGTTCCAAGTCATCGGGCGATAGGCCCAACTCGGCGGCCACGTCTATGATAGGCCGGGGCGTGACGGACTGCGCGATTTCTAGGTCTGTGGGCATGATTGTTTATTCGCCTTGATTCTGCTCTTGGAGCCAATGCTCATCAACCGGCCCCGGCATGGCAAACACGCGCCTTCTTTGGGCCAGGCCCGCTTCAACAACCTCTTCCGCCGTCATTGCAGTGCCTACTTCCGAAATCAGCGTCTCCCAATCAGCATCCGGGTTGGCCTGTTGGACGATAGAGTACTTTGCTTGATAGTCCCAGAACTCGTCGTCACTTCCCGCTTCCGTGCGCGACCAGTCTTGTTTGATGCCGCTGACCATGTCTGCCAATTCCGCTTTGCTGACTGGATCGCTCAGGCCCGCCTTGATGATACGGACGCGCTTTGTCACCGCAAGATGTTCCTGATAATCGTACAGGAAATCGCCGAAGTGTTCCCGGTCAAGCTCTTCCAGCCGTGCCAGCCACCGCGCTGTCTCCTCCGGCGTTCCTGCCTCGTCCATCAGGGATTGCTGTAGAGTGTTCTTCTCTTGCCTGATTGCTTTGCGTACTTCTTCTCGGTCCATTCTCGGCGGCTCCGTGAGCTATTCCGTGGGGGCAAGCCCGTACATCCCGCCGTTGCGCGCTTCCCGTATAAACTCCTGTGTCCGCTCCCCGGAACTTTCCGGCCGGTCCTTTTGGCGCTCGGCGATGAGGCGCAACGCTTCCAGCATTCCCTCGTTGCGCGGAGCGGATGCCTCTTCCGGCACGGTCAGCCGCACACGGCGGCCCGCGAGTTCCGGGGCATGCGTGGCGACTTCTTCCCAGGTTCCTTCCAAGACAGTCATCTCTGTCTCCTTCTCACTTCCCCTTCGGACCCGCCGGTTCGTTGATATAAACGGTCACTGGTGATCCTTCGGAGAAGACCACGGAGTCGGGGGCGCGGTCGCGCAGGAAGTGCCAGCGGTCGCCATACAGGGCGGCGAAGTCCAGCGTGATCTCGGCCCCCGTGACTGGCAAAGTCCGCCAGGGCGGGTGCTGGACGCGGAAACGGGTCGGCCTGCCGCCGCGCCCCTTGCCGAATCCCCAGGGCAGGTTGATGACCCAGGAGCGGAAGTCGCCCTCGCCCGGCGTCTCCGGCGCGTTCTGGACGTTCATGGCGACGTACTGCTCGTGGCCGTTCCAGACCAGGTTGTGCCGCTCGATGCGCCCGCCCGCGCCGTCCGGCGTGGTCGTGCGCGTCAGCCGTGCTGCCGAGTACGGCTCATTGTACCAGACGCGGGCGAGGCCCGCGACCAGGGGGTTCGGCACGACCTCACGGACGAAGACCACGCCCCGCTTGTCGCCCTGTCGGACGTAGAAGCGCAGGTTGAGTTCCGGGAAATCCCGCAGGCCGGGAAGGCTGGGGACGCCGAGACCCCGGATGCGCGTCTGGGCGAAGTCAAAGGCGACGACGCTGGCATACGCCCGGCCCTCCCAGCGGTCGAGTTCCAGGTGGGCGGGCAGGTACGGCGCGAGCGTCGCGTCGGACACGGCATAGTTGAAGAACAGCAGGTCGGTCCACGTCGCGGTCAGGAACGGTTTGGTCATGGATTGACAGTGTCCGCAACGGCCTGGGCGGCCTGTTGCAATTTCGCAGGGGCGAGTGTCCCAATGCGTCGGATGATTGCGCCTTCCTCGGCGGCAAATAGGTACAGAGGCCGCAGGTAACTCTTGACCGCGAACGTCCCGCCACGCAAATCCCGCGGCATCAACTCAGTCGCGCGGGGATCGCCGGTGTCACGGCTTGTGATCAGACAGACGAGATAATCCATGCCGCCAAAGAAAGGCAGCTCGGACAGCACCAAATCGGGTCGCCGCTTCACGCCCGTTCCATCCGAGAATGGGAACGGCAGGACCACCACATCGCCGCGCCTAAATTTTGCCATTTCTACTGCCGCTTCAAAGGTCCTTCCATGCCTCGTCCTCCTCCGGTGTGTCCCAGAGGCGGCGCAGGACAGGCTCGGCTCCCAGCATCGTCAGGCGGGCCGCGCTCGGCTCCTGCCACCCATCTTCCTGAACGGCCTGCGCCACGAGCGACGGCAAGTAGTCTTCAAGAGTCAGCCCTTTGGCTTGTGCCTGCGCTTTGGCCATCTCTTCTATCTCAGAATCGAGTTTTAATACGACAGTCATTCCAGTAACCTCTTCGATGTCGAAAGCAGCGGCTAAGAAAGGTCAGGGCGCGGCGTATCCGTTACAGGCTGGCCGTTGATGGTGTCCACTTCCGACAAGACGCGCGTGTATTGGATGCGCCAACCTGAAGGCGTCGGCACCCAAAAATCTTGCTCAATGTACAGAAAGCCGTCCTTTTCATTTCGGTGATCTCTGGCGTTCATCAGCATCTCAGTTACATACTGCCTGATTGTGACCACCACCTCTCTGCCGTGTAGAGTCATGTTCTGCACCCGCGTCGTGCTTGTCATTGCACCTGACTCCGCAAAAATCTGTGCCTGCATTTGACGAAGAGTGCTGGTAGAGTAAGTCACTCCTCGTACATGAAAGACATAATTTGCGGTGAGGTAAGAGTAAATCTTGTCCAAGTTTTTTTGATGAAATGCGTCATCTATACCAACGTAATTCAGAAGGATCGCTTTACGGGCGCTTGGGCTGACGCTCTGATGCGCTCCATGTGCGGCCCACGCATTCACAGTCAATATTCCAGCCAATGCGAGCGTTCCGCATATTCTCATGTCGTCACCCCCGATAGTCCGAGTGCTTGGAGCCACTCTTGCAGTTTGGTCACGCGGGCGTCCATCGCCGACGGCAGGGCGATGGGGCGGCCACGGGCGTCAATCAATAATCCCACGACGCCGCCCTCGACGGGGACGGTGCGCGGCTTGCCCTTGCCCGCGCCGACATCGAAGCCGCGCGCGGGGGTCAAAGTCGCCTCGTCGGTGACGTTCTCGCCGAGGGGGATGACTTTGAGTTGGCCGAAGGGGACGGCGTGGGTGCCGTGGTCTCTCAGGGCCACGGTCAGGCACGGCTCGCCCTCTTTGGCCGTGCCGACGGGAGCGAGGCAGTCGCCCAATTTGATCAGGCAGTCGCGCTCGAAGACCTGCGTGGCGGCGTCCGGCAGGATGGTGGACAGGACGCCGAGCTGGGGCATCATGAAGATGGAGTCCACGGCCAGCATGGTGACGCCTTCGGGCTGGTAGGCGTCCAGCATCATCAGGGCGCTCTGGGCGCGCTGCGGGGCGTGGGACAGGACGCCGCCGCTGCCGACGATCATGTTCAGGCGCATCATGTCGACCAGAGTTTTGCCGGTCGTGCGCTCCAGCTCCATGCCCGCCTGCGTCTGGACGCCTTTCAGGCCACGGGCGAGCGACTTGTGATGCTCGAAGGCCAGCCGCAGGGCCTCGCGCGCGACGGCCTGTTCCACTTGCAGGTCTTGGATCGTCTGTGGGATGGTCGTCGGGCGGATCATCTTGTTGCGCAGCCCGTTGCGGATGTGGGCGTCGTCGGCGGCGAAGGGAATCCAGCGGGCGATGTTGGGCAGGCCCGCCTCGGTCAGCACGTTGCAGATGGAGTAGGACATGCCGAGGTTCGCAGACACGGTGCGGACGAACGTGCCGCCGAACACGGAAAAGACGTCCGTGGTCGCGCCGCCGATGTCCACGCCCAGCACGTCAATGCCGCGCTCGCGGGCGATGGTCTCCATGATCTTGCCGACGGCATTGGGCGTGGACATGATGCCCGACGAGGTCCAGGTCATCAATTTGGCGTAGCCGGGGGCCTGCTGCATGACGTGTTCCAGGAACAGTTCGTGGATCGCCTCGCGCGCGGGGCCTAAGTTTTCGCGGTCCAGGGTGGGACGTAAATTGGGGACTTCGCGCAGGTCAACCACGTCGCCGACGACGTCTTCGACGGACGCGCGGGCCTCGGTGTTACCGGCGTAGATGACGGGGAGTTTCAGGCCGACACCCAATCGGGGTTTGGGGTCGGCGGAGCGCAGCATCTCGGCCATCTCGGTCAGGTGCGTGACCGTGCCGCCGTCGGTCCCGCCGGACATCAGGATCATGTCGGGCCGGAGCGCCCGGATGCGCTCGACCTTCTGGTACTCCTTGCGCCCGTCGTCCACGGCGATCACGTCCATGATGATCGCTCCCGCTCCCAGCGCCGCCCGCTCGGCGCTTTCGGCGCTCATGGCCTTGACGACGCCCGCCACGGTCATCTGCAAGCCCCCGCCCGCCGACGACGTGGACAGATATAAATCCACCCCCGCGCCCTGGGCATCGGGCGGCGTGATGACTTGGCCGGTGTCATCCAGAATGGTCAGCCCGGACAGTTCCTCGATCTCGCGCACAGCGTTGCTGACCCCGACGGTGACATCATCAAAGGGCGCTTCCACGGTGGTGGGGGCCTCGCCGCGCGTGGTCAGTCGGTACTCCGTGCCGCGCTTCTGGATCAGGATGGCTTTGGTCGTCGTGCTGCCGCAGTCGGTGGCGAGGATGGTTTGAACGTCACTGGGGGTGGACACTGGGGGCAACTCCGCTCAGGTGTGAAGCTGCCCCCATTGTAGCACATCGTCTGGGAAAAGCCGTCAGTAGGTCAGTTCGATGCCGCTGACCTTGGCGTTGTCCCGGAGGGTGGTGAACGTGACGGTGATCCGGCCGGTGCCGTCCGCCGTGACCGGGAGTGTCTCGACGATGCCCCTGTCCTTGCCCCCGGCGGCGGCGAACACGTCGAAGTTGGTCAGGGCCGGGCTGCCGTTGACGGACACGTTGAAGAGGCGCTGTCCCGCGCTGTTCCAGTAGATCTCGGTGAAGTGCAGCCTGAGCGTGTACGCCGCGCCGGGGGTGAGGCCCGGCACGGCGTAGGTGAAGTTGCCGTAGCGCTCGGTCTGGTAGACGGCCTGGGGCGCGGGGTCAGTGACGCCCGCCGTGGAGACGGCCGCCGTGGTGTGGGCGGCGGTGCCGCCGCTGTAGTACCCGTCGGCGGCGAACGTGCCCGCCGCGCCCCCGCCCGTGTTGATCTGGTAGGCGGGCGTGCCCGGCGGCGGCGGCGTGGCCGCCGCGCCCAGGACTTCGATGCCGCTGACCTTGGCGTTGTCCCGGAGGGTGGTGAACGTGACGGTGATCCGGCCGGTGCCGTCCGCCGTGACCGGGAGTGTCTCGACGATGCCCCTGTCCTTGCCCCCGGCGGCGGCGAACACGTCGAAGTTGGTCAGGGCCGGGCTGCCGTTGACGGACACGTTGAAGAGGCGCTGTCCCGCGCTGTTCCAGTAGATCTCGGTGAAGTGCAGCCTGAGCGTGTACGCCGCGCCGGGGGTGAGGCCCGGCACGGCGTAGGTGAAGTTGCCGTAGCGCTCGGTCTGGTAGACGGCCTGGGGCGCGGGGTCAGTGACGCCCGCCGTGGAGACGGCCGCCGTGGTGTGGGCGGCGGTGCCGCCGCTGTAGTACCCGTCGGCGGCGAACGTGCCGACCGCAGGCCCCCCAGCGTTGATCTGGAAGAGCGTCTGGGCGGCGGGTGCGGTCACGGTGGCTTGCGCGGTGCCGGTGGCGGCCCCCAGGGTGGCGGTGACGGTGTACGGACCACCCGGCGCGGCGGCGGTGAACAGGCCGCCCGCGCTGATCGTCCCGGCGGCGCTCGGCACGCTCCAAGTCGGCGTGACGGGCATGGCCGCGCCGAACTGGTCCGTGCCTGCGGCGGCGAACTGCTGGGTCTGGCCGGTGTTCAGGGTGACGGAGGCCGGGGTGACGGTGACTTGGGAGAGTGTCTGGTTGACCATGACGGTGACGGCGCTCTGGACGCTGTGGCCGGAGGAATCGGAGACGGTCGCCGTCAGGACGTAGCTGCCGGCGGCGGCAAACGAAGCGACGGCGTTCTTGGCGGCGTTGGTCCCGTTCGGGCTGAAGGCGACGGCGGCGGGGCCGGTGGCCGACCAGGTGTAGGTGAGGGTGGACTCCCCGGCGGCGTCGGCACCGAGAACGGACAGGCCGGTCTGTCGCCCCGTGACCGGGGCAGGCGTGGCCGAGGCCGCCGTGGCGATGGTCGGCAGGACGACCGGCGCGCTCAGCACAACCACGGACATGGAATAGGACGGGAACACGGCGTCGAAGGCCGCCCCGGCGTTGCCAAGCGTCGTCTGCGTCAGGTCGGCGCTCGCCAGGTCTTCGGGCTTGCCATACCGATAGACGGTGGCCGTGGTGGAGCCGGGGGCAAAGCCCGTGAGGGCGATGTGTCCGGTCAGGTCACGGCTGGGGTCCTTGTTGATGACCAGCAGGGCGAGCGACCCGTTGCTGAGTTTGGCGGCGTAGACGGACAGCAGGCTGTAGTCGCTGGACGCCGAGACGATACGGTCGCCGCCGCGCGCCCAGTGCGTCAGCAGCTTGGCGGCGTAGAACGGGGGGAAGGGCGTGTTGACCGGGGTGTCCGACCGGTCGCCGGACGCCACCAGGCCGTAATCACCGAACAGCCTCCAGCCGTACAGGAACGTGCTGTTGTTGTTGGCGGTGGACGAGCCGTTGCGGAAGTCCCACCAGATCAGGGAGTCGATCTCGGTCTGGGCGAGGCTGCCGATGCTGTCGGCGAGGTACAGACCGTTCACCAGGCTGACGGACTGCTTGCCGGGGTTGCCGTAGACGGAGTTGTTCTCGGTGGCCAGAATCTGGACGCCGGAGCCGCCCGTGCCGGCGTAGTCGGTCAGCATCCGCCGCAGGTCGGCGGCGTTGACGGCCCATCCGCCGGCTCCGCCGCTGTCGGTGAGCAGCCCGGCGTCGCTCTCGCTGCCCGGCCCCTCCGGGTAGCGGTGGTAGATCAGGAAGTCGGGCGTCACATTCAGCCCGGCCAGGGTCGCCAGCACCACCGGCGTCCAGCCGCTGTGCAGGCTGCCGCTCTCGTTGGGGTTGGGGACGGCGTGCTGGCCGTCGCCGCCCGCGTCCTCGCCGGGGTAGCCGACCACGCCGACCTGGATGGTCTGGTCAACCGACTTCATCTTCTGGTAAAACTGGGCGGCGTACTGGGCGTAGGTGTAGGGGTCGTGCGCCGTGCCCGTGAGGCCGCTGCCGGAGACGCCGTGCTGGTCGTTCTCCCAACTCCCGTAGCACTCGTTGCCGACTTCCCAGTCGTGGAAGCCGAACGGAGAGGTTTGGCCCACACGCAGGAAGTTGAGTCCGTCGTCGGTGGCGAGCGGCGTCGCGGCCCGGAGCGATGCCCAGTAGCCGACCGTCTTCCAGTCGCGGCCCCTGGCGTCCACGCCGATGGTCTGCGCGTTGCCGGGGCTGCCGTTAGCGTAGGCCACCCAGGCGGCGGCCATCTCCGGGGTCCCGCTGCCGTAGTTGACCGTGATGCAGGCCTGCGAGTGAGCCGTCTGTGCCAGGGCGGCGAACGTCGTAAAGGAACTGGCCCATGCGTAAGTGGCGCCGTCGCTGCGGTTGGTGGTCCAGTCGTAGACGTCGGAGGCGGACCCACCGGGGTAGCGCAGAAGCTGCGTCCCCATCTGGCCGAGCAGCGAGACGCTGGCCGGCGTGCCGAGGTTGCCGTCCCAGATGGCCGTGTTCAGTCCATAGACGCGGCCATCGAGGGTGCGCACGACGCTGCCGGCGTTGACGCTCAGGTGGGCCGAGGTCGGCTGCGGAGCGCCCGTCAGGCTGATGTCGTCCACATAGAACGTCGGGAGAGTGCCGCCGCTGGTGTTCTTGATCCAGAACCCGTCCAGGTTCGGCTTGGCGGACGCACCCAGCGTCGCCAGGGGAATCGTCACCTGCTGCCAGGTGTTGGCGGCGAGCGCGGGCAGGACGAAGGCCGCCTGCGCCGTGTTGCCCACCAGCGCCTGCACTTGCAGGGTCTGCCCGCCCGACGTGCCGCCATGAATCCAGAAGGTCAGGGCCAGGTAGGGGGTGCTGTCGAAATCGGCGTGGTCAAGGTAAAGCGCCTGATAGCCCGTCGCGCTGACGCTGATCGAGTCCGTGCCGGTGTGGACGGGGCTGGTGTTGGAATAGTTGAGGGTGGCCCACCCATAGTTCTGCCAGCCGTTCTCCAGGGCGTCGTCGTAGACGACCTGGCCGCCCTGCGCGCGGGCCTGCGGCACCAGCGCCGCCGTCATCAGGACCAGGAGAACCACGAGAGCCGGCATTTTATGGAAACGCATCAAGAACATCCTTTGCTGCGAACACTTCAATATGGCTATTATATCACAACAACCACATTGTGACAAGAAGTGTAGCATACAAAAAGAATTTCTTGTGGTTTAACGCAAAAAATACAGGGCTGAGGGGTGAAAATGCCCCCGACATTGAAAATGCCGGCTTGTGGGGCCTGCGGCCGGGCGTCCGCGCCCACGAGCCAGGGGGTTTCAACCCCTGGCGCTGACACGGCGGGATCCTGCGTAACATCAGTTCTTAAAAATCAATGTGGGGAGATGTGGGGAAAGGGAAAGCGCCCTCGGGAGGTCTCGAACCTGCGACAGATCACAAAGCACCGCAATGGTATAATCTCGGCGGCGATCTGCTCATGGAGGAACATCATGCCCGCCGTCACCTGCCATCACTGCCAAGCCGTGTTCCAAAAAGCGTCAAGTCAGATTCTTCGCTCGACTCACCATTATTGCAGCCGCTCCTGCGCTGCTCAGGTCAACAACCGACGCACTCCAAAACGAAAACGCACGAATCGCTGTCGGGTCTGCGGCGCGTTGATCTCTCAGCGTCAGACGTACTGCCTCACCTGTCGCGTTCTGCCGCTCACGCAACGCCGTTCTGCTGAAAAACTTTGCGGTCGTTGCGGACAAAACAAGCCGATGTCGGAGTTTTACGTCAAGAACGAGGCGTCAGGCTTGCGGCAGGCATTCTGCAAGATTTGTTTCAATGCATTTTGCGTCCGCCGCTGGCAGGAAAGAAAAAAACGGGCGGTGGCGCATCTGGGCGGCAAGTGCGAGGACTGCGGCGGCATCTTCCCCCCGAATGTCTATGACTTCCATCATCTGCGCGACAAAGACTACGCCTGGAACCAGCTTCGATTGCGCGTGTGGGATCGCGTCAAGACGGAACTGGACAAATGTGCGTTGCTGTGTGCCAACTGCCACCGAATGCGGCACACTGAGGATGCAGAGAAGGAGGAAAGTGAAACACCCCACCCGTGAGTTGAACACGGCAAGGCTGGTTTAGAAGACCTGCCTGTGCATCCGGCACGTGGGGCAAATGACTAATAAACAGTAAAGCGGGCGACGAGGCTCGAACTCGCCCAAACAGCTTGGAAGGCTGGTATGCTACCACTACATCACACCCGCTCACGGCATAAACCTATTATACGCCGCATCTTCTGCCCCTGTCAAGACGCGCGGGCGGGCTTTACGGGCGGGTGCGTCAGGCGGAGGCGGTAGACGGGGCCGCGCGGGCTGGTCCAGGCGGGGACGAGGCGGAACGGGGCGAAGAGGGCGGCGAGGCCGGGGGCGGTCAATCCCGCATGGTGGGCCTCCAGGGCGCGCACGGTCGCCGGGTCCGCCCACGTCTCGCCGTAGACGTAAACCCGGCGGCCCGCCAGCAAAGCCAGCGTGATCCGGGCCTGTAACCGGGCCGGGGCCTCGTTCATGTCTCCCCGTGACTGGTTCAGGGCCTCATGCACGGACAGGCAGGCGCGATCCCCGAAGTAGGGGATGTCCACCTCGTCCTGGCCGTCCGCGCCCGCGCCGGGGACGACAAGCAGATCGCGCGGCCCCGTGTGCGCCCGCGCGTCGAAGGCTACCCGCTGCCAGAGGGTCCGGCCCGGACGCAGGTGCGGGGCGATGGCGCAAGACAGGTTTGTGGCGGCGACGAGCAGCGCCCAGGCACACGCCCATCGTTGCAGGGACGTGCGTTGCAGGCGCGTGTGTCGGTGAGTCAGCGCCAGCGTCAGCAGCAGGATCAGGGGGACGAGCAAGGGCGTCCAGAACACGAAATAGCCGGGACACCAGACCGTGAAAAACGCGCCCGTGACGCCCATCCAGACCAGGCCCAGGATGACCAGGTCCCGGTTCCGGGAGCGCAGCAGGCGCGGCAGTGACATGACGAGGCCCGTGAGCGCGAGCAGCCAGCCGATGAATGTCCCAACATAGAGCAGGCGCAGGGCGAGCAGGGCCAGCGTCCGCCCCATCCGCCCGAGCCAGGAGCGCGGCGCGTCCAGACCCACCGCCGCCCGGCCCGGCGGCTCGACGAAGAGCGCGTGGCGCAGTGCGAACACGTCCCTTCCCAGGTTGCGCGTGATGTGAAAATCCCACCATTGGCCCTGCTCGGCGTAGGCGTCCGCCCAGTGACGGAAGGCGTGGGGCGAGTGCAGGTGCAGCAGGAGGACGCCGACGAGCAGATACGGCAGGATGACGGTCGCCGCCCACGCGCCGCCGTAGGCGAGCAGTCGCTGCGGCCGCTGCCGTGGGGACGCCAGGGCCATCCCCGTCAGCCCGACCGCGATGAACAGCCCGGCGCTCTCGTGGAACAACACGGCGGCCCCGGAGACCAGGCCGCACAGCGCGGCGCGCGGCAGTGACGGCGCGCGCAGCGTCCGTGTCAGCAGGGAAAACGCCGCCAGGAGCAGCACGCAGCTCATTATGTTGACGCGCCCATCGGTCGCGCAGATCCACCAGCCGAACGAGGTCGCCAGCAGCCCCGTCGCCCCCCACGCGGTCCGTCGCGGGACAAAATGGCGGACGGTCAGGAAGAACAGGGTCACGCCCGCCGCCCCGGCGACGGCGTTGAGGCGCTGTAGGACGACCAGGGGACCGCCCCCATAACCCAGCGCCTGCGCCCCCCGCCAGCAGACGAACCCCAGCGCGTTGAACAGCAGATGGTGGGGATGGAACAGCCCGCGCAGCGTCCCGGTCTGCGATGCCAGGCCGATCTGGTCGGCGTAGGCGACGGCGTCGAACGTGTTCACCCCGGTCGCCGTGGCCCAGTAAAGCGCCGTCGTCAGCAGAAAGAGCAGCCCGGCCTGCGCACGCACGGGCAGTGTTCGTTGTCGCAGTTTTGGCGTCTGTCGCGGCGTGGCGGGTCTCGCTTCAGTGATCATGGTCGTTGTTCCTTTTGACTATATATGTAGTCAATCTTGACGTGAAATGGCGGCACGAGGGGGTAGGCGGGCCTTTACGGAGGCGCTGTGACACCCTCTGCGGGCAGCGCCGGGCGCGGGCGACTGCACTTCTGCAGAACCTGTGCCAGACGCCTGCGGTCCGTCGGCTTGGTGATGTAATCGGACGCGCCCAGCGCCTGGCCCCGGTCTTTGTCGTCCATCATCGTCAGCATGATGACGGGGATGCCGCACAGGGCCGGGTCGGCCTTGAGCGTGGAAAGCACCGTCCAGCCGTCCATGCCGGGCATCATCACGTCCAGGACGATGGCGACCGGGGAGAGCCGCCGCGCCAGGCGCAGCCCCTCCTCACCGTCGCCGGCGGTCTGGACGGTGAAGCCCGACGCGCTGACGAACCGGCCCGTCAGGTCGCGTTCCGTCGCATCGTCGTCGATGATCAGCACCGTGCCGCCGTGGGGAGGCAGCGCTTGAGCGTCGGCCTTGAGGCCCTGCGCGGCGGCGACTCGCGGTTCCGCCGGCACTGTCCCTTGGTCCTCAAAAGGCTTGATCTCACTGACGGCGGCCGGGAGTTTGATCGTGAAAGTGCTGCTCTCGCCCGACACACTGTGGACGGTCACGTCCCCGCCCATCAACTGACAGAAGCGTCGCGTCAGGGCCAGCCCGAGGCCCGACCCGCCGAACTTGCGCGTGGTGGAGGTGTCCGCCTGACTGAACGTCTGGAACAGCTTCACCAGCTGTGCCGGGGCGATGCCGATGCCGGTGTCGGTCACGCGGAACCAGACCCACTCGCGGTCATCCATGATCTCACGGGACATCACTAGTGAGATCGCGCCCCCCTTGGTGAATTTGGCGGCGTTCGAGAGCAAGTTGAACAGACTCTGCCGCACTTTGGTCAGGTCGGCGCGCATCGTGCCGAAGTCGGCGGGGCACTGGATGCGCAGCGTGTTCGCGTTCGCCTCGACCAGCGGCCGCATGGTCCCCACGACCTCCTGAATGAGATCCGGCACACTGAAGGTCTCCAGGTACAGCTCCATCTTGCCGGCTTCGATCTTGGACAGGTCGAGGATGTCGTTGATCAAAGAGAGGAGATGCTTGCCCGCCCCGTGGATCTTCTGCAGGTCGGGCAGAAACTCCGGCACGTCCCGATCCTCGGCCTCCTCTGCCAGCATCTCCGAGTAGCCCAGGATGGCGTTGAGCGGCGTGCGAAGTTCGTGACTCATGTTCGCCAGAAACAGGCTCTTGATGCGGTTGGCGGCTTCGGCCGTCTCCTTGGCCTTGGCGACTTCCTCCTCGGCCTGCCGCCTCTCGGTGACGTCCTCCATGGCCAGCACGAGCAGTTCGCCGTGGTTGCCGGCCTTCATCTGGCGCGCGTTGAGCAGCATCACCCGCCGCCCGATGGCCGGGAACGTGTGCGCCAGCTCGAAGTCGTTGAACACGGCGCTCTTGGGGACCACGTCCTCGAGCAGCGTGCGCAGGGCGGGGATGTCCCACTGGCCGTTGCCCAGCTCGTAGATGAGGTGGTCCTCGGTCTCCTCCGGCGTGACCTGGAAGGTGTGGTAGAAGGCGCGGTTGGCGGAGTGGACGCGCAGCGTCGTGTCCAGCATCAGCAGCGGCTCGCGCACCGTGTCCACGATGTTCGTGGAGAACCGCTCGATCTCGGCAAGCAGTCGTTCCGCCTGCCGCCTCTCGGTGACGTCCTCCATGGCCAGCACGAGCAGTTCGCCGTGGTTGCCGGCCTTCATCTGGCGCGCGTTGAGCAGCATCACCCGCCGCCCGATGGCCGGGAAGTCGTGTTCCAGTTCGTAGTCGTTGAACACCGAACTCTGCGGGATGATGTCTTCGAGCAGCGTGCGCAGGGCGGGGATGTCCCACTGGCCGTTGCCCAGCTCGTAGATGAGGTGGTCCTCGGTCTCCTCCGGCGTGACCTGGAAGGTGTGGTAGAAGGCGCGGTTGGCGGAGTGGACGCGCAGCGTCGTGTCCAGCATCAGCAGCGGCTCGCGCACCGTGTTCACGATGTCCTGAGAGAAATCCTCGAGCGGCATGACACATCCCCCTCAAACGCGGGCTGGAAAGCGCAGGCGGTAGACGGCCCCACGGCCGGGCTCCCGGCTGCCGGTGAATTCGCCGCCCTGCATCTGGCAGAAGCGGCGGGCGATGACGAGGGCAAGCCCGTGGCCGCTGAAGCGCGGCGGGCCGGAAGTCTCCGAAGCGGGGTCGGTCTCGATCATCTGCTGATCAAGCGGCAGCGGCTGGTCGGCACTGGCATCCGCGAGGCGGAACGTGATCCAGTCGCCCGCTTGGTCATGCTCCCGGTTCGCATCAAGGGCCACTGTGCGGCCCCGTGAAAAGCCGGCGGCGTTGGAAAGCAGATTCAGCAGACTCTGTTTGACCTTGATGTGGTCGGCGTACATGACGCCGAGGTCTTTCCCGGCGGACATGATCAGGGTGTTTCCGTTCTTAGCGAGCGTCGGCTGAACCGTCCGCGCGACGTCTTCCAGCATCGCCGTGACGTCGAACGTCTCCGGGTACAGCTTGATCTGACCGGCTTCGATCTTGGACAGGTCGAGGATGTCGTTGATCAAAGAGAGGAGATGCTTGCCCGCCCCGTGGATCTTCTGTAGGTCGGGGACGAGGTCGCTCTGCCCGCGATCATTCACTTCCTCTTGCAGCATCTCGCTGTAGCCGATGACGGCGCTGAGGGGCGTGCGGAGTTCGTCGCTCATGTTCGCCAGCAGGGCGCTCTTTTCACGGCTCTCCGTGAGGACGGCGGCGAGGGCGGCGTCCTGTGCCCGACGCAGGGCGTTCTCGGCGTCCCGGCGGTCGCTGATGTCCCGCAAGTGAATGGCGAAGAGGGGAGCCTCCTGCTGGGGGATCGGCGTGATCGTCATCTCGACTGGGAACTCCCGCCCGTCGGCTGTGAGCGCACACGACTCCGCCCGCACCGGCGGGGAGGATGAGGCCTCCGCCGCTTGAGAGCGAAGCACTTCCCGTTGAAACCCGGCGCGCGACGCCGCCGGGAAGAGCAAGTCGGCGACGGGCCGCCCCAGAGCCTGACGGCTGGTCCACCCGAAGGAGCGCTCGGCGGCGGGGTTGAACCCGGCGATCTCCCCGCCCTGGCGCATCAGCACGACGCAGTCCAAGGCGGTCTCCAGAATGGCCTCGGCGCGCGCCTCGGAGGACAACCGATGGGCCTTCATGTCCCGGAGGGCCTCAATCTCGCTTCGCCGCTCGGGGATGTCACGAAAGACCAGGGCAACGCCGCCGGACTTGCCGTGTTCCTCCCAGATGGGTGTCCCGCTTCCGGCAATGGGCCGCCGTTCGCCGGTCAGCGCGACCTGTGCCGCGTGGGGCGGGAAGTCCAGCCGGACGGAGGCGGCCAGGGTCGCGGTGGCGGGATCGGCCAGCGCCGCGCCGGTCCGCTCATCCACGAGGGTCAGGACAGCCTTGACCTCGCGGCCAACGGCGTCCGCCTCCTGCCAGGCGGTCAATTTCTCAGCGACGGAGTTCAAGAACGTGATGCGCCCGCCGACATCCGCGGTGATCACCGCATCACCGACACCGTTCAAGGTGGCCGAAAGCAGGAATTGTCGCCGCCTCAGGGCGCTGAGACGTTCCTGCTGTCGCCCGATCCGCCCGGCGAAGGCCGCGCTGAGCCGCTGCACGGCGGACCAGCCCTGGTAGCCGCCAAAGGCAAGAAGGGCCAGTATCATCGGACCCATCAGGCCGGGAATGATCCGGGCGGAAGCGGCAAGCGTCGCCCGGCGCTGCTGCAGAGATGCGGGACGCTGTTCCGCCGTTTGGGCATAATGAGGGCCGCCGAGGGCGGCGTCGGCCCGGCTGATCCGGCTGACCGTCCAGGGAAACGACACGGCCAGCATCACGACCAGCAGAGCCGCCAGCGCCAACGTGACCAGGAGCGGCCGCAGAAGGCTGCGGGATTCGTCAGGCTGTTCGGTCTCACCCTCCGGTTCTAAATCGCTCATGCTCGGCCCGTTCTCCTCAAACTCCGTCGCTTGCCACAGGAGGCCGGCCCAGCCACCGCTCGATCTTGCCCAGCAGGCGTGTCAGATCAACAGGCTTGGAGTCATAGTCATCGCAGCCGGCGGAGATCGCCTTTTCGCGGTCCGTGAACATGGCGTGGGCCGTCAGGGCGATGATGGGCGTCCGGTGGAACTCCGGCTTGGCTTTCAGGAGGCGGGTCGCCTCCCACCCGTCCAGGCCCGGCAGGCTCATGTCCATGATGATGAGGTCGGGGTGTTCGGACTGTGCCAGGGCGACGCCCTGCTCACCGTCCAGCGCCATGACGATCTCATAGCCGCGACGGAGGAGGCGGCGGGAAAGCATGTCCCGGTTGAGCTCATTGTCTTCCACCAACAGTATCTTCGGCATATTCTTCCTTTGATGACGGCGCTTGTCATTCGCCAGGGCGGGAGGCTTCGCGGAAGGAGGCGAGGTCTTCAGGTCTGATGTGCGGGTCCTGCCCCTAACATCTGCGAGGAGGCGTGGAGGGCGTCGCCGGCTGAGGCCGCGGCGTCCGGGTGGGACTCGCCCGCCCGCCGCTCATGCGTCGGTTCAAGAGGCTTCGTCTTTTGATAGTCTGGTTGTTTATACCAACAACCCGGCATTATTCACCCAGGGCACTCCCTGCATACACCCGCCTCTTTGCTCACCGGCCCCGCGTCGGGGTCAGCAGGAACGCATGGAGGCGGCCGTCGGGGGCGAGGCCCTGGCCGGCGATCTGGCCGTGGGCGTTGACGGCGGTGGCGTCCCGCAAGGCCCAGCCCCCGGCGTTTCGGACCAGGCGGTTCAGATCGGCGACCCGACCGTCCTGCCAGAGCGCCGCCGCGCCGTCCGATTCGCCGACGATCTGGCCCCGGTCGCTGACGGCGTGGGCCTCGCTCTCCGTGCCGCCGGGCAGCGTCCCCAGGTCGCGCATCACGCCGCCTTGCCAGACGAAGGCGTGGGTCGTGTCGCCGGTCTCGGAGTAGCCGACGGCCTGACCAATATCGTTGACCCGCACGGCGAGGCTGTTCGCCCCGCCGAGTGTGCCCAGGTCGGTCATGCGCCCGCCTTGCCACAGGAATGCGTGGGTGCTGCCGAACACGGGCGTGTCCGCCTTGCCGACCACCTGGCCCCGGTCGTTGACGCCGTAAGCCGCGCTGTAGTCACCGCCGAGCGTACCCAGGCCCGTGGGCCGACCTTGCGCGTCCCAGAGCGCGGCCTGGGCGACCATCTCACGCCGGGAATCGTAGTCGC
This sequence comes from Capsulimonadaceae bacterium, assembly GCA_965277485.1. Lineage (GTDB taxonomy): Bacteria > Armatimonadota > Armatimonadia > Armatimonadales > Capsulimonadaceae > JAFAZD01. The sequence goes on from CBDICZ010000013.1 coordinate 438,897, forward strand.
CCGTCTGCACGTAACCGGCGACCTGGCCCCCTTCGCTGAGGCCCAGCGCCTTGCTGTGTGGGAATCCGGGCAGGCCGACAAGCGTGGTCTGACGCCCCGCTGCCCAGACAAACGCCTTGTTGTGGTCGTAGGCGCGGTAGGACGACGCGATGACCTGCCCCCGGTCGTTGATGCCGTTGGCCCGGCAGTCCACGTCGCCGGGCAGCGCGGGCAGGTCGCGGGCCTGTCCATGTTCCCACATGAATGCCCGCCCGAACACGGAGCGCGGGCTGCTTTCCAGGTCGCCGACGACCTGGCCCCGGTCGTTCAGCCCCGTCGCCTCGGTGTCATCCCCGGAGACCGCGCCCAGGTCGGTCAGGGTGAAACGCAGGGTTCCGGGGTCGGGCAGCGGCCCGCCCGGTTCGGCGCTCCGGGCCGCCGTGAGCTGCCAGGGCAGGACGCCCGGCAGGGCGAGCGCGAGGCCCAGCGCCGCCAGGCGTCGGGTCCGTGGGGAAAAGACCGTCGCCCGCCTCGGCAGGGTCGCCAGCCGCCGTCTCAGGGCGACGAAATCCGCGCCCAGGCCCAGCGCGGGGCTGGGGTCGCCGGGCGCGGTGAAGCGCAGCAGCAGGCGCGCGTACCCGGCGGGCGAGGCCCCCGTCTCGAGGATGGCGGCGGCGTCACACGCCTCCTCGCGGGCGAGGTGGTATTCGCGGACGGCCCAGCGGGCGGGCGGGAAGAAAAAGAACGACGCCTGGGTCAGCGCGGGCAGCAAGCCGACCCACAGGTCGCCGCGCCGCAGGTGGGCCGCCTCGTGGGCCAGCGCCATGGCGCGCTCTTCGGGGGACAGGCCCGTGCGGGGTAGCAGGATGACGGGCCGGAACAGGCCCATCACGAGAGGCCCGCGCACGGCGTCCGTCTCCACGACGCGCGGCGCGGGGCCGCCTGGCAGGCGTCCCAGCCGTCGGCGCAGCACGAATACTTGCCGCGCCGACACGCCGAGTCTGAGCGTGACGCCCATCAGCCAGAGCAGCCACAGGACCGTCAGGGGGGAACAAGTGACGTCCGGCCCGCCAGTCTCTGATCCCGGCGGAGGCAGAGGGAGGGTCGCCCCGGCGGGTCGCCCGGACATCGCCGCCGACCGTTCTCCCGTCCCCTGGGCGTCAGGCACGAGAGGGGCAGACGGAGGCGTCGCGGACGGGGGCGCTTGGGGGAGGACCGGCAGGGAGAGGGGCGTGAGGCACAGCAGGCCCGCCGTGAATTTTAGGCACACCAGCCACCACAGCCAGGCCCGGCCCGACGCGGGCATCTGCGGGCGGCAACGGCAGACGGCCCACGCGCCGAGGACGCACAGGCCGCCCTGGAGGCAGGCGCGCAGCATCGCCGCCGACCACGCGCTCGCCCAACTTCCCAGCAGGAGCCACGCCGGACCGTGCATTGGGGCCTACTCCTGTTCGGACTCCATCTCCCGCACCAACGCCCTCAGGGCGTCCATCTCGGAACGGGACATCCCCTTGGTCTCGGCGAGGTAGGCGACGAACGGCGTCAGGGACCCCGCCAGCGTCCGCTCCACGAACGTCTGCACCAGGCCGCGCAGCATATCCGTCTTCGGGATGGCGGGGGTGTACTCGAACGAGCCGCCGTTCTTGCGCCGCTCCAAATAGTTTTTTTTGCGCAGCCGCTCCATGACGGTCAGAATCGTGGTCCGCGCCAGGCCGCGCGGCTCGCCGAACTGCTCTGCCGCCGCGCGCACGGTCAGCGGCGCGTGGTCGGAGACGTACCGTAGGAGCTCAAGCTCCTGGTCGCCGAGATCGGGTCGGGTGTCCATGAGGTCAGTATAGCACAAGACTATGGGAGTAGTCAATAGGCGGACTACCTCACCCAGCTCGCTGAGGCTCGCCACCCTCTCCTGCCGAAAGGAGAGGGTGAGGATAATTCATCCGCCCAGCCTCTGCCGCAGCAGGGCCAGCACGGCGGCCTCGTCGGGGAGCAGGTCGTGTCCGACGTCGGCCATCTCCTGTGCGACTTCTTCCACCTCCCGGCGCAGGGCCTGGGCCAGCGTCCCGTCCGTGTACGACGCCAGCACTTCCGGGTGGACGTAGCACTTGCGGCAGACGGCGGGGGTGTTGCCCAGATGCTCGGCGACGCGCTTGATGGCCGCCGTCACGTTCTTTTTGGCCTGGGCCTGGCTGGAAAATGCTTCCGCCTCTTGCAAGGCCAGCGCCGCCAGGACGGTCCCCGCCCACGTCCGAAAGTCCTTGGCCGTGAATTCCTCGCCCGCGATCTCGTGCAGGTAGGCGTTCACGTCCTGGGAGCCGATGTTGTGTGTCCGCCCGTCGTGGTCCTGGAACGCGAACAGTTCCTCGCCGGGCAGGTCGCGCAGGCGGGCGACGATGCGGGCCAGCCGGGGGTCGCGCAGCGTGATCTGATGCGCCTTGCCGCTCTTGCCGACGAAGTGGAACTGGAGCTTTGTCCCGGCCACGTCCACATGCTCGTTGTGCAGCGTGGTCAGCCCGTAGTGATTGTTTTCCTGGGCGTACTGCTCGTTGCCGACGCGGATGTGCGTGGTCTCCAACAGGCGCACCACCGTCGCCAGCACCTTCTCGCGCGGCAGGCCCGGACGGGCTAGGTCCCGCGCGACGCGCTCCCGGATGCGGGGCAGGGCCCCGCCGAAGGCCAACATCCGTCCGTACTTGTCCTCGTCCCGGACCGCGCGCCAGCGGGGGTGGTAGCGGTACTGCTTGCGGCCCCTGGCATCGTGCCCGGTCGCCTGCAAGTGCCCGTTGGCGAGCGGGCAGACCCAGATATCGGTGTAGGCGGGCGGGATGGCCAGGGACCGGATGCGCGCCAGCGTCGCCTCGTCGGTGATCGTCGTGCCGTCGGGGGCGACGTAGCGGAAGTCGTCGCCGTCGCGCTCGCGGCGGATGCCGGGCCGCCGGTCCGAGACGTAGCGCAGTCCGGCGTCGCGGGCGGTCTGTCTCGCCTCCTCGGCGGCGTCGTGTGTCGGTGTGGGTGTCATGGGAGTACCCGGTTATTCCCGCCACGGCGGCGGGTATAACCCGGCCATGCCGGAGTTTTCCCTGACCATCTTCCAGAAAGAGACGCTCATGCGCGCCGCGCTCGATGAGGCCAAACGCGGCATGGCCGAGGGCGAGGCCCCCATCGGGGCCGTCATCGCCCGGTACAACGGGGGCGACCCACGCATCGTCGCGCGGGGCCGCAACCGGCTCAACGCCCTGCGCCGCAAGACGGCGCACGCCGAGATCGTCGCCTTCGAGAACGCGGCCCTCGATGACGGCGCGGGTCAGCCGCTGCTGCCCCTGGATGCCCAAGACGTGATTCTGGCCTCGTCCCTGGAGCCGTGCGTGATGTGCCTGGGCGCGGCCATGGAGGCGGGCGTAAGTCTGGTCCTGTACGGCCTCCAGGCCCCCGCCGACAACGGGACCCGGCGCGTCAGGCCCCCGGAAAGCCCGGAAAGCAGCGCCCCCCGTGTTGAAGGCGGCTTTCTGGCCGGCGAGAGCCGCCGCCTTTTTGAACAGTGGCTGGAAGACAAGCGGGGGACGGAGCAGGCCAAGTTCGTGGAGCAGTTGCTGGCGCTGACGGACTGAATGGGGGCGCGGGCAAAGATCATGTCAAAAATCAACGACCTTGTTGCCGCTTTGGGCGTGGACGACGCCGACGCGGCGATCATTCAATTGGTAGATGCAGGGGCGGAGGCCGTTGAGCCGTTGCTGGCGGCGTTGCGGGATGCCGACAGTGCCCTTGTCCGCGCCCACGCCGCCGAGGCGCTGGGCGAACTGGAGGACGGGCGAGCCGTGGTCGGCCTGTGCCGCGCGGTCAAAGACGAGGAAGATTCTGTGCGCATCGCCGCCGCACTGGCGCTCGGCGAGATCGGAGATGCGCAAGCTGTTCACGTCCTCATCAATGCGCTTGCGGACACCCACTGGGCTGTTCGGGGGGCGTCCGCCGTGGCCCTGGGGCAGCTCCACGACCCCCTGGCCGACGAGCCTCTGCGCGCCCTGTTGTCCGACCCGCACCCCCGTGTGCGCGGCGGCGCGGCCTGGGCGCTGGGCCACTTGGGAGACCTCGCCGCGCTGGACGCCCTCACTGCGCTCCTGGGCGACCCCGACGCCGACGTGCGTGACGCCGCCCGCGAGGCGCTCGACCGGCTCTGACCTCAGTTCACATCCACCCCGCCGAGGCCGCCCGTCGTCACATTCGGGTCGGCGAAGCCGTCTCCCCCGATGGTCATGCGCGACGTGGTGATGTACTTCACATGGCCGTCCGCGAAGAGCCAATCGTGCCAGGCGTCCTGCGCGCTCCACCAGTTGATCTGGCCGCCCTTGCCGTCGTGGTTATCCGTCCATTCGCCCACCAGGATTTTCTGCGTCGGGAACTGCACCTGCGCCAGACTTTGCGGGGTGGGGGGTTGGACACAGCCGGAGGTCGTAAGGTAGAGGCAGGTCACGCTGGTGATCTGGGAGACCTCGCTCGGCGTCAGGTAAAAGGCGGCGCTGTAGGCGTAGGAGGTGTTGTCATACTGCGCGGGCGCCGCAGGGTCGGACGGGCAGTGAAGTATGGCCGCTGTGTTGGGGCCGCCCGTCGAGGAGATGCCGTCCGCCGCCCTCGTCTGCCCGATGGCGAGGTAGGGCATGATCGCCCAGCGGAAGTGTCGTCCCTGCCAGAGAAACGGGTCCGATGGGTCGCAGGGGTAGTCCTCGTCGTTGTCCTGGGTGTACTGGACGAAGGCCAGGCCGATCTGCTTGAGGTTGCTCTGGCAGGTCGCCTGCCGCGCCTTCTCGCGGGCGCGGGCGAAGACGGGGAACAGGATGGCGGCCAGAATCGAGATGATGGCGATCACGACGAGCAGCTCGATCAGGGTGAAGGCTTTGCGCAAGGCGTGTGTTTCTTTCTGTCCGTGTGGTGGCGTAGGGGCATTATGGCCGGGCAAGATGGGGGCTGTCAAGGAAGCGGCGGCGAAGCCCCGCAGAAACAGCGTGAGGAGGCAGGAGGAATCTGCCGATAGGTGTTGTATTAGGTGTTGTATAATGCAGGCGGACACGCGCCCCTGACTCACCGTTGATTTGCTATCCCTGCCGGTGCGCGACACCGGCCTTTTCGCTGCCCGCGCTCGCTCGACCGCCAGGAGAGACCAATGAGACCCGCCGCATTCGGCGCTGCGCTCGCCGCGCTCGCCGCCCTGCCCCTGTGTGCCTGCCCGCCCGCCGCCCGCGCGGACGGGACCATCACCTACGACAACACCAACTTCGGACCCGACACCAACGGGGACACCTCCGACGCCGCCTACCCCTACCAGGGCCAGGGGGGCTTCGTGGTGGACGGCCTGATCCGCCGCGTGGACGCCGGCAACGACCGGATCGTCGTCTTCGGGGACGACAACCGCCGCTACAACGTGGACGACTACAACGCCGACATCCGGCTGCGCGGGCAGAACGCCGACCCCACGGACCTCGCGCGCGGGATGCGCGTCCAGGTGAGCGGCCGCCTGCTTGGAATCGCCTTCGTGGCCGCCGACCTCGTGCGCGTCCTGCCTTCCGGCGACAGCAGTGATGACGGCCTCGCCCCGGTGACGCCGATCACGCCCGTGTCGCCGCTCGCGCCCGTCGTGCCGGTGTTCCCGGAAACCGCCCCCGCCCCGCTGGATGAGAGTCCCGCCGGGCCGCCCGTGCCCGCCGCGCCCGCCGTGGACGGCAAGCCCGTAGATGAAGACGCCGTCGTCACGAGTGTGGACCCCGACGGCCGGCACGTCAGCCTTCTGGACCCGGCGGACGCCCGCCTGACCGCCGACACCCTGGGAACCGACATCATCCTGCCGGGCGTCGCCCGCGCCGGGCAGTTCGCGGACCTGGCGCGCGGGATGCACGTCCGCCTGATCGGCACACAGTCGGCGGACGGCTCCGTGCAGGCCGACCGCATCCGCGTCGTCCCCGACCCGGCCCCCGTGGCTGTCACCGCCGCCGCCGTGTCCGCCGACCCGAACCCCGCGCCCTCGGTCGCGGTGGACGTGGACCTGTCCCAGTACACTGGCATCCTGATTGACGCGCGCGGCCTACCCGGCGTCATGCGCTCGCCCGCCCCGACCATCACCGGCGCGGACGGGGCGCTGCTCTACCCGGATCGCGCCCACGTCCCCACGCCCGACGAGGTGCAGGACGAGAGCATCGTCCGCTACTACCACACGCTCGACGACGCAGAGCAGGGCGTGGCCGGGCCGCACCCGCTGATCCTGACCGCCGCCGCCGTGACGGGCCCTGCCTCCGACGGCCTCCAGCTCGCCGATGGCGACGCCGAGCTTCTGACGGCCCTGGACAAGCGCCTGCGCTTTTCCCGCACCTGGAAGGTCGGCTTCCTGATTCCCGACAACCGCTGACGCCGCCACGGCACGCACCTCTGATTCTGCCGGGGGACTTGTTCCCCCGGCTTTTTTGGGTATCAGGGGGTGGGGGTGGCGGCAATGAGCGGCAGTGCAGATGACATCGAGGACGACACGCAAGGACGGCCCCATGGGGACCGGATCGTGTCACACGGCCACGACCGGCGGGCGGCGGAGACGGGGGCGCTGCCGGAGGGCTTCGACGCCTCCGAGAGCGGCGTCGCCGACGCCGTGCCGACGGTGCCGGACGGCGGCCCGGTAGACGAGCGGCCCGGCGACACCGCCGACACGCGCGCCGAGGTTTCGCGCGAGCGAGGAGATTCCGCCGGAAACGGGGAATAAGAGGGCGAACGAATCACCGATGGGAGACACACCATGCAGTACACCCAATTGGGCCGGACCGGGCTGAAGGTCAGCCGGCTGTGCCTGGGGACGATGAACTTCGGGCCGCAGACGACCGAGGAAGACAGCTTCGCCATCATGGACCACGCCCTGGAACTGGGCATCAACTTCTGGGACACGGCGGACGTGTACGGCTGGAAGCGGGGCGAGGGCGTCACCGAGCAGATCATCGGGCGCTACTTCGCGCAGGGCGGCAGCCGCCGCGAGCGCGTCGTCATCGCCACCAAGGTTTATGGCGGCATGGGCACGGGGCCTTTGGAGGGCTGGCCCAACACCGAGGACCTGTCGGCCAAGCACATCCGCGAGGCCTGCGACGCCAGCCTGCGGCGGCTCCAGACCGACCACATTGACCTGTATCAGATGCACCATGTGGACCGGAACACGCCCTGGGAGGAGATTTACCAAGCCTTTGAGGTCCTGGTGCAGCAGGGCAAGGTGCTGTACTTCGGCTCCAGCAACTTCGCCGGGTGGCACATCGCGCAGGCGTCCGAGATCGCCCGTCACCGGCACTTCCTGGGCCTGGTCTGCGAGCAGAGCCACTACAACCTGAACGTGCGGATGCCGGAGCTGGAGGTCATCCCGGCCTGCCAAAAGTACGGCCTGGGCCTGATTCCCTGGAGTCCGCTCGCGGGCGGCCTGCTCGGCGGGGCCTTGCAGAAGGCGACCGAGGGGCGGCGTTCTGGCATTGACATCGAGAAGAACCGCGCCAAGCTGGAACCCTGGGAAGCGTTGTGCAAGGACCTGGGCGAGAAGCCCGCCGACGTCGCCCTGGCCTGGCTGCTGTCCAACCCCGTGGTGACGGCCCCGATCATCGGTCCGCGCACCATGGAGCAGCTCGACGGCCCCCTGCGCGCCCTGGAGATCAAGCTCTCTGAGGAGACCCACACGAAGCTGAACGAGATATTCCCCGGCCACAAGACCGCCCCGGAAGACTACGCCTGGTAGCATCAATGCTCACGCAGAAGGGCGCGGGGCGAAAGCCCCGCGCCTTTTTCATTGACCGATGTTACGCAAGCCGTTTATGCTGGCGCACCGGGGCGGAGGATCGCCCCGCCTGAACGACACGTCCTTCGGACGCAGACTCTTAGTGTCGGCCTCCCTCTTTGTCCGAAGGACGCCTTCCGAGGCGGGGCGATCCTCCGCCCCGCCTGCTTCCGCCCTGACGGGACTGCGTAACATCAATTATTGAGGTTTCATCGTGGCGTGAACTGGACCGCGCAGCCGCCGGAGGGAGCGAGGTCGAGCGTGAGCGATTCCGAACTGCGGACGGTCTGGGTGGTGACGGCCAGGGCGTTGGGGTCATCGGCTGATGCGGGGGCGTCGGCGTAGACTTGGGCCGTGAACGCGCCTTCGCCGAGGAAATCCAGGGGGAGGGTGACGGACCGGCCTTCCTCGTTGGTCATCGCGCCGAGGAACCAGGCGTCGCCCTTGCGCCGGGCGAGGGCGATCCATGCGCCGACCGCGCCGCCGAGGGCGCGGGTGGCGTCCCAGGCGGCGGGCACGACCTTGAGAAAGTCCGCGCCGGGCTGACCCCGGATGGCCTCCGGGTAGTCCGAGACCATCTGGAAGCCGCTCTCGTAGACGACGTACATGGCGAGCTGGTGGGCGCGCGTCCCCATGACGCGCGGCGCGCGGTCCTGGGGCCGGAACTCCGCCGCCGGGACGCTGTGGAAGCCGCCCGGCGTGTAGTCCATCGGCCCGGCCAGCATCCGCGTGTACGGGATGGTGACGTTGTGGGTCGGCGTGATCCGTGTGGACCACTTGTTGTACTCGGCCCCCATGATGCCCTCGTAGGTCATCAGGTGCGGCCACGTCCGCGTCAGCCCCGTCGGCTTGTGGATGCCGTGCAGGTCCACCTGAATGTGGTGACGCGCGGCCAATTCAAGAAGTCTGTGAATGTAGCGCAGGACCTCCTGATCGTCCCGGTCGAAGAAGTCCACCTTGACGCCCTTGACGCCGATTCGCTCGTAGTAGGGGAACGCCGTTTCCATGCGGCCGTTCCGCGTGTCCTGCCAGTGCATCCAGACCAGCGTGTCCACGCCCCGCGCGGCGGCGTATTGCACCAGTTCCGGCAGGTGAATCTCCGGGACGCTGCGGGTCAGGTCGGCGTCGGGCGAGTTCGACTCGCCGTACCACCCGCCGTCCACCAGCATATACTCGATGCCGTGTTCGGCGGCGAAGTCCATGTAGCACTGCATGGTGGCGTCGTCCATGCCCCCGGCCATGGCCGCCTCGTCGCGGATGCCGCCCGACCACCAGTCCCAGCAGACCTTGCCCGGCTTGACCCAGGACGTGTCCGCGAAGGCGGGCGGCGCGTTCAGATGGGTCAGGATGTTGCTCTCAATCAGCTGCGCCGGGGTGGGGGCGACCTGGAGGACGCGCCATGGGGAGGCGTGGGGCGCGCGGCCCTGAACGCAGGCATCGCCACCGTCGAGGTTGGGGGAAAGGACGGACGACAGGCCGGTGCCGCCCTGTCCACGAACGTACATCCCGGCCCAGTCGTCCAGCGCCGCCTCGGTCACGGCCAGGGCCGGGCCGTCCTGTGTTTGCAGCGTCAGGGGCAGGCCGATCAACTCGTCGGGCATCAACATACCCAGGGTGCGCGGCGGGAATTCGCTCTCGTAGGAGCTTTGAAAATCCGGCAGCAGCAGCGCCCAGCACGAAAAGTCGCCGGGGAAGCGCCACTCCGTCCGTTCACCTGTGACCGTGAACTCCGCCAGGGCCTCCTGTTCGGGGACCACATAGCGGAAGGCCGCGCCGTCATTGAAGGCGCGGACGTGGAGGTTCAGACGTCGTCCCGACCCTGATCTCTCTTGCAGCGCCAGGCGGAGCTCCCGGTGATGGTCGCGCGCCGTCGCGGACTTCCCGGAGAAGAGCGGGTAGGTCTCGTCCCGCTCGTCCCGGTCCGCCGACAGGGCCTCCAGACCCGCCGCCAGGGGTCCGCCCCCGCGCAGGTCCAGCCCCAGCGCCGAGGGGGACAGGACGTCCCGGCCCTCCCAGGAGACGGACCAGCGGGGGGCATCCTCGTCCAGCGTGACGAGAATCTTCAAACGGCCATCGGGCGACGAGACATTCCACATACAAACAGACTCCTCAGTGCGTGATCTTGAAGACGAAGGCGTGACGGCCCACGGGCCGGGGCGGCAGGGTGATGGTCAGAGCGTCCGCCGTCCGGGTGTGCGGGAGCGGCGCGTCGTGGCCGAGCAGGTGGACGCTGCCGATAGGGCCGCCCCAGAGGCCGGACGCTGTGCCGAGTGATTTGACGGCCAACGCCTCGCCCGGCCAGGCGAGGGCGAGGGCGTAGAGCGTGTCGCCCTGGGTCGTGAACCGGATGTCCTCTCCCGTGAACGGGGTCCGGTTCGTGTCTGTGAACGCGCCTTCCGGGATGTCGGTCGGACCTTCGCCGAACGTCTTCCAGGGGCGCGTACCGTAGATCGCCTCGCCGTTGACGGCCAGCCAGGAGCCGATCTCGCGCAGGATCGCCTGGTCCTCGTCGGGGATGGTCCCATCGGCCCTGGGTCCGACGTTCAGCAGGAGCGCGCCGTTCTTGCTGACGATGTCAATCAGATCGCCGATCAGCTCGCCCGGCTCCTTGTAGTCCATGCCTTGGACGTGACACCAGGAGTTCTTGGCGACCGCCGTGTCGTTCTGCCAGAGCAGCGGGCGGATGCCGGACAATTGGCCGCGCTCCACGTCGAACACGGCCGTGCCCTCGGCGAACGCTTTGTATTTGTAATTGATCGCCACGCCCAGGCCCCACTCGGCGGCCCGGTTGTAATAATACGCCGCGAACGTCTGCAAGTAAGGCGCGAACGCCTCCTGCTGTATCCACCAGTCGAACCAGACGACCTGCGGTTGATAGTTGTCCACGATCTCACAGGTCCGAAGGAGCCAATCTTCCAGAAACGCCTCGCTCGGCGGCGCCTGGGTCAGGCTGTGGTGGTCCTCCGGCCCCGGCTGGGCCGGGCCGTACAGGCCGTCGAACGCCGGGTCCTGCACGTCGGAGGGGAATTCGCGCCCCCCGTCAAAAAACCACCAGTGTTCCGCCCGGTGCGACGAGGCCGCGAAGACCATCCCCCGTGCGCGAATGGCCTGGGCGAGTTCGCCCAGCACGTCCCGCTTCGGCCCCATCCGGGCGGCGTTCCACTCCGACAGTTCTGTGTCGTATAGGGCGAAGCCGTCGTGGTGTTCGGCGACGGGCATGACGAACCTTGCCCCCGCCTCGGCGAACAGCCGCGCCCAGGCGTCGGGGTCGAACTTCTCCGCCCTGAACAGCGGGATGAAGTCCTTGTAGCCGAATTCCGTCTGCGGCCCGTAGGTGGCGACGTGGTGCGCGAACTCGGCGGTCCCCTGCCGGTACATATTGCGCGGGTACCACTCGGAGCCGAAGGCGGGGACGGCGTAGACGCCCCAGTGGAGGAAGATGCCGAACTTGGCGTCCTCGTACCAAGAAGGGATTTGATACGCCTTCAGCGAGTCCCAGTGCGGCTGGAAGGGGCCTTGCGCGGCGACACGGTCAATCTCATGGCTCATGCGCCCGTGTTCGCGGCAGCGAAAGAAGAATCCTGCCCCGCGTCCTCGAGTGGCAGGGTCATTCCGTTCTCGGTGATCCCTGGCGAACGCCCTCGCCCCCCCGGCGTTGAAACGCCGGTCTACGAAATCGAAAGCCCCTCCGGGGCTGGAGACCGCCGCGCCGACACGTCCTCAGCCCCGGAGGGGCTTCGGCACTCGGAGGCCGGCAATTCCATTGCCGGAGAACGGAATGACCCTGCTTTATGCCCCCGCCGTCAGCGGGTCGCGTCAAAACCTTTGCTTGTTTGCTGGAACGGGTAAATCGGGTATAATGGTGTCCTCACGCAGTTCACTCAGTCTCACTTGCCGTTCATGTTCTTGATTCATCACGGCCCCTCTCTGGTTTCTTCGCTTGAGCCCCGGGATCAACAGTCACTGATGTCCGGAAGACATCATGGAGAAGGCGGATACAATGCGGGCGATTGCCATGCTGGACACGATCCGGCGGCTGCTGGCATACGAGGCGACAGAAAGCCAGGCTCCAGCGGCTTTGCTGGAAGCCGCCGAGCGCGTCGCGGACACGCTGCGCGCGCACCTGTCGAAGAGGATCGGGCAGGAAGGATTTCAAACGCTTCTGGCCCGCGCCCTGACTCTGACGGTCCCCCAGTTCCCCCACCTGCGCGCCGTCCGTGTCGAAGCGGACGGTTCCCTGGTCGGGCTGCGTGTGGCCGCCGGTTCTGAGGAAGAAACACAGGAAGACGCCGCCGAGGGGGCCGTTGCGATCCTGGCGCACCTGTTCGGACTGCTGGTGACGTTCATCGGCGAGGACCTCACAGCGAGGATGCTGGGAACGCTGTGGCCCGGACTTGAGAGAGACGGCGAAGCCGATCAGGAGAACGAAAGACCATGAACGGGCAAAACAAGGTGGCCTTGCACACGCTGTCCACGGGCATACCGGACCTGGACGCGGTGCTGGGCGGCGGCCTGCCGGAGTATTCGTTTAACATCATCGCGGGCGCGCCCGGCACCGGCAAGACCACCCTCGCGCACCAGATCATGTTCGCCAACGCTTCCCCCGAAAGTCCGGCCCTTTACTTCACGATCCTCGGCGAGCCGACCCTGAAGATGCTCCGCTACCAGCAGCAGTTCGACTTCTTCGATGCGGACAAGGTAGAGACTGCGGTGCGCTTCATCAACCTGAGCGATACGGTGCTGGCGGGCGACCTCGGCGTCGTCCTGGACCGCATCAAGGCCGAGGTGGATGCGGCCTCTCCAGGTCTCGTCTTTGTGGACTCGTTCCGCACACTCATCCGCAAGACGCAGTCGGCTCCCGCCGGCGAGCTGGAACTGCAGGGCTTCGTGCAGCGCCTGGCCCTGTACCTGACGAGCTGGCAGGCCACCACCTTTCTGCTCGGCGAGTATTCCGAGGGGGAGATGCAGAACAACCCGGTCTTCACGGTGGCCGACGGCCTCCTGTGGCTTTCCCAGAGCGTCGAGCGCAACTCGGTGGTCCGCAAGCTCCAGGTCATGAAGCTGCGCGGCCAGGAGTCCATGCCGGGGCTGCACACGTTCCGCATTACGGACCACGGCCTTCAGGTCTTCCCGCGCACCTACGGCCTGATCAGGAACGAGCGGGACCAGGTCTCAAAAAGGCGTCAGTCCACGGGCGTGGCCGGGCTGGACGAGATGCTGGCCGGGGGCATCCCCCTGGGTGACTCGGTGCTGGTGGCCGGCCCCTCCGGCGCCGGCAAGTCGGCGCTGGCGACGCAGTTCCTGGCCGAAGGGGTCAAGCAGGGCGAGTCGGGCGTGATCGCCATCTTTGAGGAGCGTCCCCCGGACTATGTGAGCCGGGCGGACCGCCTGGGCTTCGGCCTGGAGGAGAAGATCGCCGCCGGGAAGTTGAAGGTCCTGTACCTGCGCCCGCTGGACCTGTCCGTGGACGAGGCGTTGCGCGCGGTGCTGGACACCGTCAAGGAGCTGGGGGCGCAGCGGGTCGTCATCGACTCCATGACCGGCTTCGAGCTGGCCCTGGCGCCGGCGTTCCGTCAGGACTTCCGCGAGTCGCTGTACCGCATGATCGTCGCGCTGACCGGGGCGGGCGTCACGGTCCTGACGACGGTGGAGACCATCTCCTCCTTCACCGATCTGCGGTTCAGCCCCCACGCCATCTCCTTCCTCAGTGACGACATCATCCTACAGCGCTACGTCGAGATCGAGGGCCAGCTGCGGAGAATCCTGCTGGTCGTCAAGATGCGCGGCGGCGACCACAGCAAGGACATCCGGGAGTACGAGGTCACGGCCAATGGCCTGGTCGTGGGCCAGCGCCTGTCGGAGTACCGGGGCCTCATCAGCGGCCTCCCGGACCGGGCGGAATGAGGACGACCGATGTGACGCAGGCCCGTCGGGGCGGAGGATCGGCGGGGCGGAGGATCGCCCCGCCTCGGAAAGCGTCCTTCGGACGAAGAGAGGGCTGTGGGAACAAAGTGTTCCTCCTCGTCCGAAGGACGCATGCCTCAGACGGGGCGATCTTCCGCCCCGTCTGCCTCCGCCCCGGCGCGACAACACAAACGGCTTGCGCAACATCAGTCAAGCAACCCCACGGCATGGAAAGAGGCGACTCATGGTTGATGACACGGAGCGGCAGGCCACGGAAGGGCATCAGTGGAACGCCGAGATGCTGGCCATCAACGGGCAGCTCATCATCGCCGGCGTCCGGCAGCAGGAACTCGCGGAGGCCGCCCGGCGGGCGGAGCAGCGCCTGCGCGGCCTCCTGCACGGTCTCGACGCCGTCATCTGCGAGGTGGACACGCGGACGGGGCGGCCCGCGTTCCTGAGCCTGCGGGCGGAGACGTTCCTGGGCCACCCGCTGGACCGCTGGCTGGCGCAGCCTGACTTCCTGACCGAGATCATCCACCCGGCCGACCGGGCGCGGGTCACGGCGCTCTTCCCGGAGTTCGTGCGGGAGGATCAGAACTACGAATACGAGTTCCGCGCCCTGTCGGCGGACGCCGACGTGATCTGGATGCGCAACATCGTGCGCCTGTTCCACGACGCCGAGGGGGCCGTGCCGCTGCTGCGCTGCGTGATGGTGGACGTGACCGCGCAGAGGCTGACGGCGCAGGCGCTGGAGGCGGCGTATGCGCGGGAGCGGCACATCACGGAGTCTCTGCAGCGTTCCCTGCTGTTCACGCCCCCCGAAGACTCCTTCCCCGGCCTGGCGGTCAAGACGCTCCACGAGTCCGCCTCCGACGAGGCCCTGGTCGGCGGTGACTTCTGGGACACCTTCGCGTGTGACCACGGGAACGTGGCCCTCGTCCTCGGCGACGTGATGGGACACGGCCTGCCCGCGGCCGTGTTCACCGCCGAACTCAAGTACGCGCTGCGCGGCTTCGTGCGCGAACACGGCAACCCCGCTCGCATCCTGACACAGATGAATGCCTACCTGTGTGAGAGCCATCGGCTGTTCGTGGAGGGGCTGAACGAGGAGGGGGACGACGCCCCGGTCTGCCTGACGGTCGCCATCGTCAACACCACCACGGGGCAGGGACTGGTCACCACCTCTGGGATGGAGCCGCCACTGCTCGTCCGCCGTGACGGCCGGATGGAAGAAATGAAGGTCCACGGTCTGCCGCTGGGCGTCCAGCTGGGGGCTGAGTATGAGGAGACGACGATCCAACTTGAGTCCGGGGACACGATCATTCTGACGACCGACGGCGTGACCGAGGCGCGGCAGGGCAGGGAGTTCCTGGGCTACGAGGGCCTGATGCGGCTGGCGCAGGAGGGCCGTTCATCGGCCACGCTGGAGGGGATGGGGCAGACGATCCTCGACGGGGCGCGGGCCTTTGGCGGCGGCGTCTTCAAGGACGATGCCTGTGTCCTGCTCGCCCGCCGTCAGTGAGCGGGGCGCACCGCGTCCAGGATGCGCTCCGCGACCTCGCGCTTGGTGAGCAGGGGCAGCGCCGTCTCCCGGCCCTGGGCGTCCAGCAGCGTCACGATGTTGGTGTCGCCGTCGAAGCCCGCGCCCTCCTGGGTCACGTCGTTGGCGACGACCCAATCCAGGTTCTTTTCCCCCAACTTCCGCCGGGCATTGTCCAGGATGTTCTCCGTCTCGGCGGCGAAGCCGACGAGTGTCTGGCCGGGACGCTTGCGTCGGCCCAGTTCCGCCAGAATGTCATCGGTGGCCGCGAGCGTGACTGTGGGAGGCCCGGCGTCCTTCTTCAGTTTCTGAGCGGCGGCGAGCGGCGCGTAGTCGGCGACGGCGGCGGCGGCGATAACAAGGTCAGAGGCGTTCGACCGGGACAGCACGGCGTCGCGCATCTGCGCCGCCGTCTCCACGGCGACGAACTCCATGCCGCCCGGACGCGATAGGGCCGTGGGGCCGGAGACCAACGTGACCGACGCGCCGCGCGCGCGGGCGGCCTCGGCCACGGCATAGCCCATCTTGCCCGACGAGCGGTTGGACAGGAAGCGCACCGGGTCCAGCGGCTCGCGTGTGGGCCCCGCCGTCACCAGCACACGGACGCCCGCCCAGGAGTCCTGCCGCGCCAGCATCTCGTGGATGGCCGCGAAGATGGTCGGCACGTCGGCCATGCGCCCGACACCTTCCGTGCGGCAGGCCAGCCGCCCGGTGGTCGGCTCGATGAAGTAATAGCCGTAGTCGCGCAATTTTCCGAGGTTGGCCTGAGTCGCCGGGTGGTTCCACATCCCGGTGTTCATGCCGGGGGCCAGCAGAATGGGCGCGGTGCAGGCCATCGCCGCCGCCGTCAGCATGTCTTCGGCCAGGCCGTGGGCCAGCCGGGCGATCACGTTCATGGACGCCGGGACGATCACGAACAGGTCGCAGTGGCGCGCCAGCCAGATGTGGGCGATCTCGCCGGGGAACGGCTCCTCGAAGACGTCAATGGGGCAGGGGTGGTGCGTCAGGGCGCGCAGGGTGGCGGGCTGGAGGAACCGTGCGGCGTCCGCCGTCATCACGGGGAAGACCTCCACGCCGGACTTGACGAGCTGCGAGGCCAGGTCGGCGGCCTTGTAAGCCGCGACCGACGCCGAGACGCCGAGGACGACGCGCTTAGGTGTGCTGTCAGCCATGTATCCTTCCTCTCGCTTCGGACGGAGCGACTGCGTTCCGTCTTAAAGAACCTGGCGCAAGAACATTCTCGAACGACCCGACGTCATACCGCGAGGTGGCACACGCTACGGCGAAATGTCGTGCCGCTTTGGTGTCTGTCGCGTGCTGCAACGACCGACAATGTGGTATAAACTGTGTACGACCCTTCATTCTTTGCGGCTACAAAAATGGAGGCTTTTTTGCCATACTTTTCGCCTGGAAGGGAGATGCCCATGCCGGAAGCTGTAAAAGATTTGTTAGCGGGCGTTGCCTCCATCTTCGACTTTCGGGATACCGCGAACGACGACATGGATGTGCGCCGTTCGGCGCGTGATGACTACAACGCGATGCGCCAGGACTGGGCCGATGTCGGTGGTGATTTTCGTAAGGCACTGACCGACCATGACGCGCAGCAGTCGAAGGTGAGGGACTAGTCGTGCCGGGCTTGCATTCAGACGACCCCGACGAACACGAACCGCTCGAACCTGAAGACAATCTGGAGCCGGCGCAGGACAGCAACGAGATTCTTGCGCCGGACTACCAATCCGACAACCTCTCAAGTCACGACGCCCTGGACCGAAAGCCATATTTGGTGGCGAGTCGTTTTCAGGGCAACCTCCCCCCACCCCACTTGTTACAGGGTTATGACGACGTTGTTCCCGGTCTTGCGAACAGACTTGTGATCCAAATGGAGAAGAACGGCGATCACCGCCGCTTTATGGACACTTGGTCCCTTTTTCTGAGGCAGGGCCGGTCCTACCTCGGCTTGGGCGCTGGGCTTGCCGTGGTGATCACATTCTTAGACGTAAGCTACAAACTGGTCATGTCCGGCCACGATGTCGCTGGCACTTTCCTGGGTACGGTTGACATCGTAGCCCTAGCCGCAGTCTTTGTAGGAGTAGGACGAGCGAAAAGCCGGCCCAAAGAAGGCAGTCAGCCACTGGTAAAATCAGACAGAAGAACGAGTGGTCAGGCGGACGAACATGATGCCGAGCAGGACAACGATAACAACCGCATAGGCCGAGATTGATACTGCCCTGTCCTCATCTCCCGCGCCGCCAATACCCAATCAACAACAGCACCAGTGTGCTGGAAATGATCCACCCCAGCCCGGCGGCCATCCTTAAACTCCATGCAGGCTGCCTTCTCTCTTATCCGTCGCCCTTCCGCACGCGGCAGTGTTCGGCGAGGAGGATGGCGCGGATGGCGTCTACGGCGTCGGCGACGGCGTCGTTGGTGACGGCGTAGGTGTAGGCGGGCTGCTGGGCCATCTCCTTGCGGGCGTTGAGCAGGCGCAGGGCGATCTGGTCGTCGTCCTCGGTGCCACGGTTGCGCAGCCGCCGCTCCAGCTCCTCCAGCGAGGGCGGCTGGAGGAAGACCAGCACGGCGTCGGGCGAGTTCTTCTTGACGGTCACGCCGCCCTGCACGTCGATCTTCAGGATCACGTCCACGCCCTGCGCGCGGGCGGCGGCCACCCAGGCGCGCGGGGTCCCGTAGTAGTTGTTGTGGACCTCGGCGTATTCCAGCAGCTCGTCGCGGGCGACCATCTCGTTGAACTCGGCGGGGCCGACGAACAGGTAGTCTATGCCGTCCTGCTCCATGCCGCCGCCCTCCTTGGGGCGCGGCGGGCGGGTGGTGGCGGTGACGCACTTGCGGACGGGGGCGCGCAGGGCACCGGCGGGCCGCGACATCAGCGCGTCCAGCACCGTGTCCTTGCCGACGGCGGAGGGGCCGGAGACGACCACGAGCAGGCCGGGGGTGGGGGGCGTGGTCATGGCGTCACGAGTCCTCGGCCTCGGCGTCGTCGGCCTCCATCGCCTGGGCCGGGGTCGCGGAGGTCAGGCGCTTGGCGAGAGTCTCTTGGGACAGGGCCGAGGTCGCCAGGTTGCCGCCCTCCAGGAAGATCACGCTCTTGGTCTTGCGGCCCTGGGTCGCGTCAATCAGGCGGCCCGTCTTGCGGAACTCCTGGACCAGCCGCCGCATCGGCGCGGAGTCGCTGGACACCAGGGCCAGGACCTTATCTACCAGGACGAAGTTATAAAAACCGACGTTGAGCGCGACAAGCTGCATGCAACCGTATACTCCTTAAAACTGAGCCGACCGACGTTGGGAGGCGATACAAGTGCAATCTCGCTCACAGTTTCAGGGCCGCTTCTCACTGATTATAGCACCGGCCTGAGAGTGAAGTCAAGCAAAGGCCGGGCGCACGGCCACGGCGGATCGGGAGTATTGCCTTTTTCGCGTCTTTATGTTATCATCTGAGGGTGTGCCTGCCGCTGCCCCAGGGGCAATCACGCCGAAAGATCGCTTCCATGAAGATTCCCAGCCTGCGCCGCGTCCTGCCGCTGCTGACCGTCCTGGCCTCACTGCTCTCCCTCGCGGCCCCCGCGCCCGCCCAGCAGGACGACACGACCGTCAAGGTGGACCCGGTCGCGGCCCAGAACTACCGCATTTTGTCGGCCTCCATCGCGCCCGCCGACCTGCAAAAGACCGTCCGGGACCTCGCCGGCATCCACTACGCCCTGCCCACGCCGCCGGGCGTCCCGCCGACGACGGCGTACTCGCGCGTGGCCGGGACGCCCGGCGGCGACCAAGCGCGTCAGTACGTCCAGTCCCAGATGGCGCAGATTCTCGGCCCGCAGAACGTCACGGCCGAGCCGTTCGCCGTCACAACGCCCCAGGACAACGGAGCGAGCGTCACAGCGGCGGGACGTGCCTACCGCCTCCAGCCGCTCTGGCCGAACCTGGTCCGCACGTCCACCCTGCCCGCCGGGGGCGTCACCGGCCCACTGATCTACGCTGGGCGCGGCGACCTGCGCCAGTTCCGGGACAAGCCGGTGAACGGCAGCGTGGTCCTGATGGACTTCAACTGCGGGACGCAGTGGCTGAATGCCGCCCGTCTGGGCGCGCGCGCCGTGCTGTTCGTGGAGCCGCCCCAGACCATGCGCGGCGAGGCCGAGGCCAAGTTCATCGGCATCCCGGTCAACATCCCCCGCTTCTGGGTCACGCGCGCCGACGCCGCCGCGCTCCAGTCCGCCGCCCTCACCACGCCGAACCTGACGGCGACCGTCAACTGCGACAACCCCTGGCAGACCAGCACGGCCTACAACCTGGTGGGCAAGCTCCCCAGCAGCGACCCGGTGTACGGCAAACAGATCGTCATCATCGAGTCCTACTATGATTCGATGTCCATCGTGCCGACGCAGGCCCCCGGCGCGGAGCAGGCGGGGGGCGTGGCGGCGATGCTCGCGCTGGCCCGCGCCTTCAAGGCGCACCCGCCCCGGCGCACCGTCTGGTTCGTCGCCTGCGGCGCGCACTTCGAGGGCATCCAGGGCGCGCGCACCTACGTGGACCGGCATGTGGACCAGTGGGCGCAGCCGAGCGGCTGGGACCGGTTCCAGAAAGCCATCAATCCGAACAGCGCCGGCGGCGTTGTCGCGCTGGTCGTGCTGGGACTGGCAGGCGTCGCCTTGCTGGCCGCCCTCGTCGCCCGCCGAGGCAGTCCCCTGTTTTGGCTGCCGGGCGTGGGTTTGCTGCTAGTCATCGGGGTGGGCGTGTTTGTCGCAAGGGATCACGTCCAGGCGATCCCTCACCGCGACGAGGTGTTGCTGTTCTCCGGCCTGGACCTGTCTTCGCAGACCGGCAGCGTGGGTGTGTTCTACAAGGGCAACTTCTACGACTACACGGAGAACGTCCAGGGCAACTTCGCCGACATCGGGCGGGCCTGCCGGGACGACGCCGCCAAGATCGGGCGGGTGCTGGGCTTCGACCCGACGGCGGCCTTCGCCGACGGCATTGACAACATCAACGGCAAGAGCTGGCGCAACTACCTGCCCGGACAGTTCGCCTTCGACGCCGAGGTCGCCACCCTGGCCGGCGGCATGGGCGTCACCTTCGCCACCACCGACGACTCGCGCCAGCGCACGGACACCCCCGAGGACACCACCGACGGCGTGGACGTCGCCAACCTGACACGCCAGACCCGGCTGCTCGTCTGCGAGTATTGGCACCTGCTCAACGACAGCAACGACCCGAACTCGGTCCCGGCCCAGAGCGCCGTCGGCGTGATGCCGGTGCAGGACTGGCCCGCTTGGACCCGCCAGGGCCTGCAGCTGGGCATCAGCAGCCTCACCGGCAATGTCCTGCTGTTCGACCCCAAGCAGAACTTCGTGCCGGACCAGCCCATCCCCGGCTCGCTGGCCGTGGTCTCCAACCCGGAGAAGACCATGGTCGGGGTGCGCGGCAACCTGATCCAGAGTACCTACGACGCCGGCAACACGGCCCGCCCGCAGGCCCGGTTCGGCTTCGTCGGCCTGCCGCTGGTCGTCTCCCAGCCCAACGGCCTGGTCACCAACCCCGGCGGCAACGTCAACCTGGCGTCGTACCACATCCACACGGACGCCGACGCGCGCCGGGGCGACATTGACTACGCCCCCGATCAGGGCGTCAACGGCGCGGAGAACTACCCGGTCTCGTTCCCGCTGACCGGCAGCGAGAAGCGCACCCAGGTGATCGTCTTCCCCTGCGTCGCCACCTCCATCTTCGACCTGATTGACCAGGAATCTCTGTCGGACCTGACCACAGTGCAGGTGCTGGACGGGGCCACCGATGCCGAGCCGCGCCAGTACGGCTTCATCCTGGCCGGGACCGAGCCGGGCATCTCCTACGTGGAGGATGTGGCCGTGCTGTTCTCCGACCCCGGCGCGTCCGCCCGCCTGAAGGTGCTGATGCAGACCGGCCCGGCGGCCCCCCCGCACTTCCTGCTCATCAACGCCCAGCCCTGGACTCAGGTGAAGCGCCTGCCGGTCGCCGACCGGCCCTGCGCCAACGACCAGCAGTGCGCCCAGGGCATCGGCTACGCCGTCAACGCCACAAGCCAGGCGCAGAACGGCGTCCAGGACCCCGTCCTCAGCCCGGTGGTCCGCAACGGGGCCATCACCTACACGGCCCTGCGGACGGCGATGGATATGTGGACGCTGGACGATTTTCGCATCCGCCAGCTCGCCAAGTATCGCATTCTCCAGTACGGCAACATGGAGGACCCGACGACCGAGTACCACACCTTCGCCCAGCAGTACATCCAGAAGGCGCTGACCGACCTGCGGGCGCGCGACTACGACGCCTTCGACTCGGACAGCCGCCAGGCGTGGGCCTACGAGGTCCGCGTCTACCCGGCGGCGGAGGACACGGCGGGCGACGTCGTGCGCGGGGTCATCTTCTACCTGTTCCTCCTGATCCCGTTCTCCTACTTCATGGAGCGGCTGCTGTTCGCCCGGCCCGACCTGAAGAGCCAGGTGGGCTACGCAGGCATGATCTTTTTGATCATCTTCGGCATCTTCTCGCAGATCCACCCGGCCTTCGATATCACCATCAACCCGATCATCGTCCTGATCGCCTTCATCATGCTGGCCCTCTCGGTGATCGTGTCGCTGCTGGTCTGGGGCAAGTTCGAGGAGCAGTTACAGGCGTTCAACCGCACGGTCAGCGGCGTCCACAAGACCGACGTCGGCACGGCGAGCATCGCCTTCGCCGCGTTCGCCCTGGGCATCTCCAACATGCGCCGCCGCAAGGAACGCACCCTGCTGACCTGCATCACGCTGGTGCTGCTGACCTTCACGGTGCTGTCGTTCACGTCCGTGGTCAACTACACGCGCATCAACGACGTGGCCGCGCCGGGGACGCCCGCGTACCAGGGGATTCTCCTGCGGACGGCGACGTGGGACTCGCTCCAGGAGCCTGCCTACCGGCTGCTCAACGACGAGTACGGACGCCGCTACCCGGTCGCCCCGCGCGCCTGGTACTTCGGCACCCAGCAGGGCCAGCAGACGTTCCTGCGCCTGACCCGCGCCTCCGCCGGCACCGACCTGAAGGGCGTGGTCGGCTTCACGCCGCAGGAGGCGCAGGTGTCGCACGCCGACAAGGCGCTGACGTCGGGCCGCTGGTTCAACCCGTCGGACACCTACAGCGCCATCATCCCGCAGGCCGTCGCCGACTCGCTCGGCGTCTCCCCCGCCGATGTCGGCAAGGTCACGGTCAACTTCAGCGGCGTCCCCTACCTGGTCATCGGCATCATTGACCCGGACACCTTCAAGGCCATCAAGGACCTGGACGACGAAAGCCTGACCCCCGTGGACTACCAGGCGTCCGCCCAGCAGAGCGGCGGCCAGGGGGGCGGGGGCGGCGCGGCCCAGCAGGGCTTCCAGCAGTACCAGCACCTGGACCCCAACAACGTGCTGCTGGTCCCCTACGACACCCTGATCAACATGGGCGGCAACCTGCGCTCGGTGGCCATTGACTACGGCTCCCCGCGCACGACGGCCACGGAGCTGAAGAGCCTGATCCCGCGCCTGGACCTGAACATCTACGCGGGGATCGGCGCGCGCAACCACCGGTTCTCGTCCATCGGCGCGTCGTCCACCCAGGGCCTGCTGACGATTCTGATCCCGCTGATCATCGCCGGGCTGATCGTGCTGAACACCATGCTCGGCTCGGTCTTCGAGCGGGTCAAGGAGATTGCCATCTTCTCCTCGATTGGCCTGTCGCCCGCCAACATCGCCATGCTGTTCATCGCCGAGGCGCTGGTCTACGGCATCATCGGCGCGGTGTCGGGCTATCTGATCGGGCAGGGGCTGGCGAAGCTCATCAGCGTCACCGGCATCCTGCCGGGGCTGTACCTGAACTTCTCGTCCACGTCGGCGGAACTCGCCATCGGGCTGGTCATCCTGGTCGTCCTCCTGTCCACCATCTTCCCGGCGCGGAAGGCCTCGCAGGTGGCGACGCCGTCCGTGGACCGCACCTGGCGGCTGCCCGAACCCGACGGCGACGTGTGGCACATTTCGCTGCCGTTCGCCGTCACCGGCGCGCAGGCCCCAGGCATCAACGGGTTCCTGGTGGAGTGGTTTCGGTCCTATGAGGAGCAATCGGTCGGCGACTTCTTGACTCAGGGCATTCGCACCGGGACGCGCGCGATGGCCGCCGGTCTCGGCTACGAGCTGACCGGGCGCGTCTGGCTGGCCCCCTTCGACCTCGGCGTTTCCCAGGATATGTTGCTAGAGACGGTTCCGACGGACCTGGAAGATGTCTATTCCGTCCACCTGACCCTGACGCGCATCTCCGGCGACGTGTCCAACTGGAAGCGCGTCAACCGGCGTTTCCTGAACGTGGTCCGCAAGCAGTTCCTGATCTGGCGCACCCTGAGCGCCGAGGAGCGGGAGCGCTACCTGGCGATCATGGCCGAGGCGTCGGCGGACGCCGCGCCCGCCGCCGTCCCCGTGCCCGCCGCCACCGTCGGCGCGGCCAGCGTGGCCCCGGCGCTGTAGATTTCGCGGAGAAGAACCCACCCCGGCGCGGCAAGCCGCGCCACCCCTCCCGAAGCGGGAGGGGGTTCTTCCGGCGACTTGTTGTTAAAGGACAAATCACTTCGTGGCATCACTGGAAGATAAACCCAAACCGCAGCGCCCGACGGACGACATTGAGGCCGCCCGCGACCGCGTCGAGGACGAGTCCGGGGACGAGGGCGGGCAGATACAGTTCGAGAACGGCTTCACCGGCAAGGTCATGGTGGGCACGCTCTTCGTCTGCCTGATCATGCTGCCGGGCGCGATCTATTTAGGTTTGGTCGCCGGGCAAAGCCTGGGCGCGGCCTCGCAGTGGGTCACCATCGTCCTGTTCTCCGAGATCGCCCGGCGCTCGTTCCTGCCCCTGAAGCGCCAGGAGATCTACTGCCTGTTCTACATGGCCGGCGCGCTCGCGTACACCGGATTCGGGGCGGGCGGCCTGCCGGGCATCTCCGGCGGCCCGTTCGGCAACTGGATCGCCCTTCAGTACCTGATGCAGTCGCCCGCGCTGGCCCCCATCGTCCACCAACTGCCGGGCTGGATCGGGCCGCAGCCCGGCTCACACGCCTACACGCAGCGGACGTTTCTTGATTCGGCCTGGCTCGTCCCCTTGGTCGTCCTGCTGTGCGGCCAGGTCTTCGACCGCATGAAGTGGATGGGCCTGGGCTACCTGCTGTTCCGCCTGACGTCGGATGTGGAGCGCCTGCCCTTCCCCTTCGCCCCCATCGCGGCGTCGGGCGCGACGGCCCTGGCGGAAGCGTCCTCCAAGGAAGAGTCCTGGCGCTGGCGCGTCTTCTCCACCGGCACGATCATCGGGCTGATCTTCGGCTTCTTCTACCTCGCCATCCCGATCTTCACCGGCGTCGTGTTCAGCAAGCCGGTCTCGCTGCTGCCGATCCCGTTCATTGACCTGACCCCCAGCACAGAGCGCGCCCTGCCGACGGCCCTGGTCGGCTACAACCCGGATCTGGGCGCGCTGATGTTCGGGTTCATCCTGCCGTTCCCCATCGTCCTGGGCGGCTTCCTGTCATCGGTGATCGCACAGATCGGCCTCAACCCGATTTTGTATCACTACGGCCAGCTGCACCCGGTCGGCGGCCTGAACGGGATGTTCCCGCACTGGATTCCCGGCTCGCCGACGATCCAGACCCAGACGGCCATCAATTTCGACTTCTGGCTGTCGTTCGGCATCGGCACCAACATCGCCATCGCGCTGATCGGCCTGACGGTGATCGTTCGGACACTGGGACGCGGCAACCGTCAGGAGCAGAAGGCGCGGCGCGGCACGTTCACGCCGCCGCCGGGGCGCGGCGACTTCCCCTGGAACATGGCCCTGGCGGCCTGGTTCACGGCCAGCGTCGGCTACGTCGTCCTGTGCCACTACCTGGTTCCCCACTTCCCCTTCACCTGGGTCATCTTCTTCGCGTTGATCTGGACACCGCTCAACTCCTACATCTCCGCCCGCATGGTCGGCCTGACCGGACAGCCGGTGACATTCCCGTTTCTCAACCAAGGCGTCGTCCTGGCCAGCCACTACGCCGCGCCGGACATCTGGTTCGCGCCGCTGCCTCTTAACGACTACGGCCCGCAGGCGCAGCGCTTCCGCGAGATCGAGCTGACCGGGACCAAGTTCACGAGCATCCTGAAGTTGGAGCTGTTCATGCTCCCGCTGATCCTGATCGCCTCGTTCGTCTACTGGAGCTTCCTGTGGAAGACCACGGACATCCCCTCCGCCCAGTTCCCCTTCGCGCAGAAACTGTGGCCGCAGTCCGCCGTGATGTTCTCCATCTTCACGCAGATCAACGCCCCCGGCGGCGCGGCCTGGGCCAAGCATGCGTTCCATGTGAACTACATGGAGATCGGCGGCGGGTTCGCCCTGGCGTTCTACGCGCTGACGATGATCTTCAAGTGGCCGCTGCTGTTCTTCTACGGGTTCGTCGGCGGCATCCAGAACCTGCCGCACAACGCCATCCCGACCTTCCTGGGCGCGCTGCTGGGCCGCTTCTACTTCGCCCGGCGCTTCGGGGTGGAGCGCTGGCAGCTCTACACGCCGGTCCTGCTGGCGGGCTTCGCCTGCGGGACCGGCCTGATCGGCATGGCCGCCATCGCGCTCGCCCTGATCGCCAAGACCGTGAACTACCTGCCGTTTTGAGGATTATGAAGACCCACCTGCCCACCACCTTGTTCGCTGCGCTCACAGGGTCCTCCCGCAACGGGAGGATTCGGACAAGCCGTGTCGGCTTGCGACGGCGCTCTTCATCCTCCCGCTTCGGGAGGACCCCGCGCAGTGAGGAACGAACGGAGCAGGGTGGTGGGCAGTCCGGGCGCACGAAGGCGGGTCTCTGACGCCCATGCCGACACGCGCGCAGTCAAATAGCGGACCCCGGCGGCAGGACTGGAAGGTCGCGGGCTGGCAGGGCGTCACCGCACAGGTGCCGCCGGACTGGAACCTGGTCGGCTACGGCGGCGATGCCAAGACCGGCAACCTGCGGCTGGACAGCGGCGACGCGCAGGGCGGCGCACTCGGCCTGGAACTGCGCTGGTCCGAGCCGAAGGGGAAGTTCACGGATGCCCTGCTCGAGAAGCGCCTGGAGCCGTTCTTCGGGGCCATCGTCAAGGCCGCGCGCAAGCAGAAGGCGCTCGCCAAGACCGAGAGCCACGCCGTCACGGACGACCGCTTCCCGGAGCGCGACGCCCAGCGGGCCTTCGGCTGGCGGACCGACCGCACCGGCGTCGGGCGCATCTGGCACTGCAAGGAGTGCGGTCGGATGTGCATCGCGCAGGTGGTCGGGCAGCCGGGCCGGGACTTCACGGCGACGGCCAATGACGTGCTGGCGTCCCTGCGCTGCCACCCCGCCGAGATCGGCTGGCGGACGTGGGCGCTGTATGATTTGGTCACGCAGGTCCCCGCCGACTACGCGCTCAAGGGGCAGCCGCAATTGATGAACGTCTACCTGCAGCTCGTGTTCCAGAACGGCCAGTCGCTGGACACGCTGACCGTGGAGCAGTGGGGCATGGCCGGGACGCAGCTCCGGGGCGCGTACCTGGACGAGTGGTTCCGGGGCAAGAACGCGGCTTTGGAGACGACCTTGCGTTACGCGCCGTCCGAGGCCGAGGCGCACGGCCACCCGGCGCTGGAACTTTTGGGGCGTCGTGGGGGGGTACACTACTGGGTGGGCCAGGTCCCGGCACAGCTTGCCAAATTGCAGCGCCCCGCGCTCCACTTCGCCGCCGTGCTGTGGGAGTGCCCCGAGAGCAACAAGATCACGCTGGTGCAGAGCCAGAGCCGCCGCCCGCAGCCGGAGCTGGTGCGCGAGGTCGTGGCGCGCACGGTGTGTCATTGACTGGTTGTTGTTGAGTGTGTGGGGCGGTGTGTCGCGGGGCGGTGTGTCGCGGGGCGGTGTGTCGCGGGGCGGTGTGTCGCGGGGCTGAACCACCGCGCTTCCAAATGCAAATCCCCGCCTTCGCGGGCAAAGAATTATGTCACTGATTGCCGCCATTCAGAAATATGTGCCGCTGGGGCGGAAGCCGACGTTGCCGCGCGGAGAGACGCTGGCCCTGAGACCGGTTCGCAACCCGGTCGTCACCTGGGACGTACCTGAAGGGAAGGACACGGAAGGCGAGGAGGCCGTGGGGCTACACCTGCGCGTCCCGCGCCGCCGGGATGGGGCCGCGCGGCTGCTGGGCCGCTGGCTGGCCCCCCCCAACCACAAGACCATCGAGTTGGACGAGTTCGGGGCGGCGATCTGGGAGCGCTGCGACGGCGCGCACCGCGTGGAGCAACTCGTCGGTCACGTCGCCGAGGCGTACAAGATGAACCGGCGTCAGGCCGAGGTGAGCGTCGTCGCCTTCCTGAAGATGCTGGCCCAGCGCCGCTTGATCGGTTTCATGGACGCGAAAGAAGCACAGAAAGAGAAGGAACCTCATGGCAGTCCCCGCCCGCAACGGCAGCGCCGGCCCGCCCGTGCCGCCTGGCGCCGTCATTAAAGCCCAGATCAACCTGCCGTGGCCCAAGGCCATCGAGATCGCCATGAACGCGCTCAAGATTCGCTTCGGGCGTTCGCTCATCACGGCCAGCGGCATCTTCCTGAGCATCGCGTTCCTGGGCTACTCCTGCATCCCGCTGCTGGTCCGCTGGGCGCAGTTCCACTCGCTGGGACATGGCGCGGACAGCTACCGGCAGATCTGGCTGGTGACGATGGCGCTGCTGGTCACAGTCATCGGCATCATGAACTCCATGCTGATGTCCGTGTCGGAGCGGTTCCGCGAGATCGGGACGATGAAGTGCCTGGGCGCATTGGATTCCCTGGTGTTGCGCCTGTTCATGATCGAGGCCGTGTTCATGGGCGTCGTGGCCTCGTTCGCGGGCTGGGTGCTGGGCTTCCTGGCCGCCCTGCTGATCCACGCCGTGCAGGGGCTGCACGACATCACGCCCCTGATCAGCCTGGAGTCGTTCGGCGTCTGCCTGGTGACAGGCATCGTGCTGACCTTCATCGCCGCCATGCTGCCCGCCCGCCGCGCCTCTCAGATGCCCCCTGCGGCGGCCCTACGCACGGAAGTCTGACCGCTTCAAGGAGATAATCGTTTGTCAGCGAATGAATACATCGTGCGGACCAAAGACGTGGTCAAGGTCTTCACGCTCGGCGAGGAGAAGCTGCGCGCCCTGGACGGCGTCAGCGTGGACATCAAGCGCGGCGAGTATATCTCCATCATGGGGCCGTCGGGGTCGGGCAAGTCCACGCTCTTCAACGCCATCGGCGGCCTGGACAAGCCCGACAGCGGCTCCGTGTTCATCAACGACGTGGACATGGCCCAGTTGGACGCCTCCGAGCTGGCCTACCTGCGCTGCCACACCATCGGCTACATCTTCCAGACCTTCAACCTGATCACCGTGATGACGGCGCTGGAGAATGTCACCCTGCCGACCATCTTCGCGGGCCTGAACCGGGACGACGGCGTCGCGCGCGGGATGGAGCTGCTGAAGATCGTCGGTCTCGACCACCGGATGCACCACAAGCCGTCGCAGCTCTCCGGCGGCCAGCAGCAGCGCGTCGCCATCGCCCGCTCGCTCGCCAACAACCCCAGCATCGTGCTGGCCGACGAGCCGACGGGCAACCTCGACTCCAAGACCGGCGAGGAGATCATCGCCCTGCTGCGCCGCCTGAACAAAGAACAGGGCGTCACCATCATCACGGCGACGCACGATTACAAGATGGTAGATGTCTCCGACCGCGTGATCTGGATTCGGGACGGGCGCGTGGAGAAGATCGAGAACCGCGCCGACATCCGCCTGAACCTGGGCGGCATGGCGGGCGAGAGCGAACACCTCAGCGGGCTGGCGGTGGATTAGGGGCGGGCCGCTCCTAATCCATCCGCAGCAGATTCAGTAGGCCGTCATCAGTATAAACCAGCAGCCAGCGGCCGTCGGCGGTGCCGACCGTCTTGACCGTGGTGGAGAGGGGGGCGCGGAAGGCGTAGGGCGTCGTGATGCGCCCCATGTCGTCCAGGTGGTACAGCGTCCGGCGGCCGTCGGAGACCGTCACCCGGTGGCCGTCGGCGGCGAGGGAGACCAGGGTGGGCGAGAACAGCAGGCCGCCCTTCTCCCACAGCGTGTCCCCGTCCGCGTCCAGGACCACCAGGCGGCGCTCGGCCAGGCTCTGGTCCCCGTGCGTCATCAGGCGCGTGTAGGTGACGGCGACGCACATCCCGTTGGCGCTGACCTGCGCCTGCGGGGAGAAGGCGTCCTCCGGCAGCGGGCGACTCCAGGCCGGCCTCGCGTCGTCTCCGCGCCAGTAATAGAGGGCGGCGTCGCCCCCACGGACGTTCGTGTAGGACAGACCCAGCACGTCCTGCCCGTCCCGTGCCAGCCGTGTCTCAAAAAGCCGGTCGGCGAGGGCGGCGCGCGCGCCGGGCGTCTCCGGGTACTGCCACAGCGGCCCGCCCTGGGCGGTGTAGCAGGCGACGCCGCTGCTGTCCCACGTCCCGACAGCCAGGCCGGTTCCGCCGGACGACAGCGAGACGGAGTCGCCGATGCCGTCCAGATGCTGCCGGTGGAGCGTCGGGCGCGGACCCAGCGTGTA
>CBDICZ010000014.1:0-456730 GCA_965277485.1 Capsulimonadaceae bacterium
TGGCGCGGGGTTCCCGCGCCTCAGCCCCGCTGGTCGCGGATGTAGCGGCGGATGACCGCCTCGTTGACCGCCTCGTTGACCGCCTCGTTGACCGCCTCGTTGACCGCCTCGTTGACCGCGCCCACGGTCTCGGCGAAGCCAAAGGCTTTCAAGTAGCCGCCTGCCCAGAAGCTGTCGCCCCAGAGGTACTCCGCAAGCTCCGGGAACTCGGCCCGCAGCACCCGGCTGGTGCCGCCCTTGAGGCGCTTGACGACCGAGGCCACGCTCTGGCTGGGGCGCACCTGCACCAGCAGGTGGACATGATCGGGCTGGATGGACAGCTCCGGCAGGCCCCAGCGGCCGACCTCCGCCGCCTGGCGCAGCAGGGCCTCCAGGCGCACGGCCACCGGCCCCGTCAGCACCCGGCGGCGGTACCGGCGGCGGTACTTGGGGGTCCAGACCATGGGGATCCAGACCATGGGGATCCAGACCATGGGGATCCAGACCAGGTGCAGGAGCAGGCGGTGGCGGGTGTGCGCCCCCGACCAGTACGGGGCCACCCCCGGCGGCTCCTCGGACGGCTCCGGGGCGGGCCGCTCTTGGCGTTGGCTCATGCCGACGATTATGGCACAGGGAACGGGTGATGTCTCTGTGTCCGCGCAGGCGACCCGCCCGCCAGCCGCGCCCTGCCTCTGCGGGCTGAAGCCCGCAGTTTCGGGGTGGCTTATCAAGGCGCGCCTTGAATACTGCAAGGTCCGCCTGCGCGGACGTTCGGAGGGAGGCTCTGCGTCGGCGCAGGCCGACCTCGCACTATTCAAGGCGCGAATTCATTCGCCCGCGCTTGATGCGCCCACTCCGTCACCCACCGAAGGAGACTATTGATGCAACAGCGACAACTGGGCCGCTCCGGCCTGTTCGTGTCCGCCGAGGGCCTGGGCTGCATGGGGATGTCCGAGTTCTACGGCTCCCGCGACGATGCCGAGTCCACGGCGACCATCCGCCGCGCGCTTGATTTAGGCGTGACCTTCCTGGACACCGCCGATATGTACGGCATCGGCGACAACGAGGTGCTGGTCGGGCAGGCCATCCGAGACCGGCGCGACGGGGTGATTCTCGCCACCAAGTTCGGCAACGTCCGCTCCAAGGAAGACCCCAAGGCGCGCAGCGTCAGCGGCAAGCCGGAGTACGTCCGGCAGGCCTGTGACGCCAGTCTGCAACGGCTGGGCCTGGACCACATAGACCTGTACTATCAGCACCGCGTGGACCCGGACACGCCCATCGAAGACACCGTCGGCGCGATGGCCGGATTGGTGCAGGCGGGCAAAGTCCGTTATCTGGGTCTGTCCGAGGCGTCCGCGCAGACCGTCCGCCGCGCCCATGCCATCCACCCCATCGCCGCCCTCCAGACCGAGTATTCGCTCTGGAGCCGCGACCCCGAGGACGACCTGCTGCCCACCTGCCGCGAACTCAGCATCGGCTTCGTGCCGTACAGCCCGCTCGGACGCGGTTTCCTGACGGGCCAGATCAAGACGTTCGACGACCTGCCCGCCGACGACTTCCGCCGCAACTCCCCGCGCTTCCAGGGCGAGAACTTCACCCGCAACCTGGAACTCGTCGCCAAGATCAGTCAGATCGCCCAGGAGAAGGGCGTGGAGCCGTCCCAGCTCGCGCTGGCCTGGGTGCTGGCCCAGGGCGAGGACATCGTCCCCATCCCCGGCACCAAGCGGCGCACTTACCTGGAAGAAAACGTCGCCGCCCTCGACGTGTCCCTGACCCCGAACGACCTAGCCCGCATCAGCGCCGCCGCCCCCAAAGGCGTCGCCGCCGGAGACCGCTACCCCGCCGCCGGCATGGCCGCCGTCAACCGCTAGAACAACATACGTGGCGCGGGACAATGCGTGTTAGACCGCTGGGTGCTAGTGGGGCTGGGGCGTAGGGTTCAAACAATGGGCATTTACAGTGTGCGGGTTAACCTGAGCAGTTCAAGGCGAGATGGGAATAACATCGTCGCCTGAGTAACCGTCAGTTTTTTCACTTGTAGGCGGCCATTTCACACCGGAGTGGCAGCCCGCACGCCAGGAGTTTCTGCAAAAAACGCCAGCCGATCTGAAAATAGCTCAACTGCCGCACCTTGTGCCGGTCTACCTGACGCCGCAGGCCCCGCTTGCTGACCCAGACGCCCGCGTTCATCAGCCAGACATGCGCCAGGCACACGCACAGCAGCAGGCGGGAGACGCGCTCCGGGTCGTGCAAGTGGGTCGTTTCCAGCCGGAGGCCGAACTCCTTCAGGTCCCGGAACATCTCCTCAATGTGGAACCGGGTGGCGTAGGCCGCCAGCACATGATGATCCGCAGGCAGATCGCTCAGGATGTACCACGGCTCGTCGTCCTTGTTGTCCCGGCTCCAGCCGCAGCAGAGGCTCAGGGCTTGTTCCGGCAGGGGGGCCAATCGGATGCCCGCCACAAACAGCCTCCCGCCCGGCGACAGCGGCAGCGAGGCGATCTGCCGCCTTTTGCCATGGGTCTGAGTAAACCAGCGGCTCCTCTTGAGCCGCAGGCAGAAGTGCCATCGGTGGTTTAGGCACCAGCGCGTCATCTCCACGCTGCCGTACTCGCGGTCCGCCAGCAGCGTCACGGCCACGCCCGGCGGTACGAGCGCCGAAACGTCGTCCAGCAGTGCCTTCTGCTCACTGAACGCGCTGCATCCCATAGCGGGAAGCATCCGCCACAGCAGCGGCAGAGCGCGCCCTCGATAGGCGACGGCGACGAACAGGACAGGGAACCTGCCGCCCAGATCAGTGGCGTCCAGGATCAGGCGCACGGGGCCGCCGGTGAAGCACGAGAGCAGGAAGCTGGCGACCGGCTGGTAGAGTTTAGTCGGCCGAATGGCCGCGTTCATCAGCAGGCGCCGGAGCCGCTGCGTGAGACTGGCCGCGCCGGTGAGCAGGGGCAGCTTGGCAGCGATGCGCGGCAGCTGGCAGTTCGCGGCGGCGAACAGGCCGAAGGTGAGCAGGCTCAGGTTGGTAAGTTGCGGCTTGGACACGTTCTTGAGCATGGTGCAGAGGCGTTCACGGACGGCAGAAACGGTATAATAGGCTTGGCAGGCGGTAGGCATAAGGGTCTCCTAAACTGGTTGGTGGTACTTCCATGTTACCCGAAGCCTCAGATGCCTACCGCACTGCCTTATAATTTACAAAAACTGACGGTTACTCAGCATCGTCGCAAAAGATTTTGTCGATAATCTGTCTTTGGACCCGACCGATGCCGTCGAGGGGGTTCACAGTAATTTGGGGAGATGGTCAACGTCAAGGGTTGACTTCCTGCCTGTGCTGTTGAGCGAGTTCGCCGGGGCGAATGAACCCTCGGAAGAATTCGCTGCCGCCACGAACAGGCGTCTGCTTGACGTTGCCTCATTCCTAGGCAGGCAGTCGGCTACAGCGTTCGAAGAGGTACGTGAGCGCGGGCTTCATGTGTACATTTACCTGGAGGTGCGTATGAATCAGGACCAGATGGACCTTGTCATGCCGACCCAGTTTTTGGCTTCTTGTGCGCGGCTCAGTCTGGACATCGAGATGATCTCGAATGACATTTCTGCGGCAGAGGCGGTCGAACTGGGCTGGGTCTAGCGACGCATCAGGCCACAAAATTGGAGTATGTGCAGGCGCTGGCGGAGGAGAATCAGCAGAGTTTCCTGGAGGCCTGGAATGACTACTTTGGCGCTGGACAACCCTAGCCCGCCGCTACGGGCGGACGAGCGCGTCGCGGG
Organism: Capsulimonadaceae bacterium; assembly: GCA_965277485.1. Lineage (GTDB taxonomy): Bacteria > Armatimonadota > Armatimonadia > Armatimonadales > Capsulimonadaceae > JAFAZD01. The sequence continues at coordinate 3,745 of CBDICZ010000014.1, forward strand.
CGTGGAGTTCGCCGAGGACGCCCTGAGCGTGACGCTGATGGACGGGCGGACCATTACGGTCCCGCTGTACTGGTACCCGCGCCTGCAAGACGCCACCGAGGAGCAGCGCCGGAACTGGCAGGTGGCGGGCGGCGGGTACGGGCTGCACTGGCCGGACGCGGACGAGGACCTGAGTACGGCGGGTCTGCTGCGGGGAGCGCCCGCGCCTCGGCGTCAACTCCGCGAATAGGAATCCACTCCGAAAGTCATCGCCGCAAGTGGATACTACCACCCACCGCTGGTGTAATCACCGTCAACCGGCAGAAGCGTAAGGAGGTCCCAATGTCAGCGTTAGCCAGACCGCGTTATACCGTGGAAGAGTACCTGGCCGGGGAGCGCCGGGCGGAACACCGCAACGAGTTCTTGGGCGGCGAAATCTTTGCGATGGCAGGCGCGAGTTTCCGCCACAACACCATCGTCGCCAATGTCGTCGGGGAACTGCGGGAGCGGTTGCGCGGCGGCCCGTGCCGTCCTGTGGCGAGCGACCAGCGGGTCCAGGTCCGGGCGACGGGGCTGAACACCTACCCGGATGTGGTCGTCGTCTGCGGCGAGCCGGAGTTCACGGATGACCACCTGGACACCCTGCTCAACCCGACGCTGCTCGTGGAGGTCTTGTCTCCTTCCACGGAGGCTTACGACCGTGGCGAGAAGTTTGCCCATTATCGCCGCTTAGAGTCACTGACCGATTACCTGCTCGTCTCCCAGGACACCCTGCGGGTGGAGCATTACGCGCGCCAGGGGAACCACTGGGTACTTTCAGAGGCCGATACGCCCGAAGCCGTCATTCCCCTGACCACCCTCGGATGCGAACTGCCGCTGGCGGGCGTCTATGAGCGGGTCGATTTCGCGGATCACGAACAAGCAACTTCAAGGAGCAACGGATGAACTATCGGCCACTGGGCACGACGGATGTGCAGGTCTCGGAGATCAGCTTCGGCTGCTGGACCATGGGCGGCCTGAACTGGGTCAACGGCAACCCCAACGGCTGGGCCGATGTGGATGAGGGCGAGATCACGGCGGGCATCAAGGCCGCCGTGGAGGCGGGCGTCAACCACTTCGACAATGCCGACGTGTACGGCAACGGGCGGGCGGAGCGGATGCTGGCCCGCGTCTTCGACACGCTGGGGTTGAAGACCACGGACTTCGTGGTCGCCACCAAGCTGGGCCACTTCCCCGGCACGGCGGGACACGCTTACGAGCCGGCGCACATCCGGCATCAGTGCGAACAGTCGCTCATCAATCTGAAGCGCGACTACATTGACCTGTACTACTTCCACCACGGCGACTTCGGCCCCAACGGCCAGTATTTGGAGGACGCCGCCGCCACGATGGATCAACTGGTGCAGGAAGGCAAAGTCCGGGTCAAGGGCCAGTCGGCGTACTCGGCGGACGACTTCGCCCGCGTCGTGCCGACGGTCAGGCCGCAGGTGCTGCAAAGCTGGGCGCACGCGCTGGACGATCAGTTCGTCCGGCCCGGATCGCGCGTCAGCGCCCTGCTGGAAGAATACGGCATGACGTTCGTGGCCTTCAGCCCCTTGGCGCAGGGGCGTCTGCTGGACAAGTACGACCCGGCGAAGCCGCCGGAGTTCGAGCCGGGCGACCACCGGCGCGGCAGCGGCGCGTTCGGCGCGGAGGCCATCGCGGTCCTGAAGCCCAAGCTCGCCCAGCTCAAGGCCCGCTTCGGGGACACCACCGAGGACCTGGCGGCGATGGCGCTGGGGTACATCCTGGCCCAGCCGCGCGTCGCCTGCGTCATCCCCGGCTTCCGCAACGAGCGGCAGGCCCGCTGCAACCTCGCCGCCGAGGGCCGGATGCTCTCCGCCGACGATCTGGAATTCATCCGCGCGACCCTGTCCTGAGAGGCTGCCGTGAAAATCGCATCGCTGTCCCGCCGAGCCGCCGCTCATCTGGCGGCCGCGGGCCTGTGGCCGGTCGCCGCCGTCTGTGCCGGTGCCGCGCAACTTCCACCTTCCAGGGCAGCCCAGCCCCCCGTGGAAGCGCTCCTCTATTCCACCATGCCGTCCACGGCGGACCACCGCCCGGAGATGGCCCTGGATGGGGACGCCGGGACCTATTTCCGGTCCGTCTCCGGGATGGATGACGGCGATGATTTTCTGATTCTGCTGGGCCGTCAGATCCCCATGCAGTCTCTCCAAATCACCACCGGCGACGCGCAGGGCCGGGACCTGCTGACCGGCGGGTTCGTGGAGGTCTCCCCGGACACCGTCCACTACCGCCGGGCGGCGTCGTTTGACAGCGCGGGCGTGGCGGACGCCGCCCTGCACGGCACGCCGGTCATGGCGCTGCGTGTGCGGTTGGCCCCCGGACAAAACGTGCCCGCGCTGGTCATCCGGGAGATCACGCTCACGTCGCCGGTCCCCGTCACGCACATCCAAGAAGGGCCGGGGCGTGGCTTCCCCGACCTGTCCCACGTCCCCCACCCTTCACCCGCCCTGGTCGCCTGGTCTCGGAAGGCCGAGGCGCAGATGGAGTCCTTCTGGCCGGACACCGACGCCCTGCTCTACTCGGACGGCTTCATCCCGCCGAACATGGTCAACGTCGTCTACCGCACGGGCCCCGGCGTCACCGGCATCGCCGCCACCGGCGGGGGCGTGATGACGGTCAATACCGCATGGTGCGACCAGCACCCCGAAGACACGCCCCTGACGGTCCACGAGACGGCCCACGTCATCCAGGCGTACACCGCCTACGACCCGGTCTGGCTGGTCGAGGGAATCGCCGATTACATCCGCTGGGTCAAGTTCGAGCCGGACCAATTCCACCCGCACATCGACGTCGCGCGCGCCACCTATCACGACGCCTACCAGACGACCGCGACGTTCCTCGCCTGGTGCGAGCTGCACTACGACAGCGCCCTGGTCACGAAACTCAACCGGGCCGTGCGATTCGGGACGTACAGCAATGATCTTTTCAAGACGTACTGCGGCAAGGACGTGGACACCCTCTGGGCGGAGTTTGCGGCGGCGTACAAGGCCGACCCGGCGGACATCATCACGACGGCGACCGAGGCGGCGGACCGGCCCCGCGCGCTGCCGACGGTGATTGCCGGGTCCGGTGTGCCGGTGGACCTGTCCGCCGCCTTCGACACGACCGGCCTCTACAGCGACGGCGTGACTTACCCGGCCACCGGCGGCGTCGACGGGGAGGGGTTCGGCTACTCGGGCACGTTGCTCGGCAGGACGCTGACCTGGCAGGGCGTCCCGTTCCAGATCGGCCCGCCCGCCGCCCCCGACATGGTGACGGCCCGTGGTCAGGTGATCCCGCTGCCGGCGGGTTCCTACACCTCGCTGTGGCTGCTGGGAACCGGGGTCGAGGGCAGCCAGAGGGCCCAGGCCTTCATCGTGACCTACACCGACGGCACGACGGCGACGCTCACACAAAACATGAGCGACTGGTTCCAGCCGCAGGACTTCCCCGGCGAGGGCCGCGCGGTACAGATGGCCTACCGCGACGTCGCCGACGGGTCGCGCGACCCTCGCCCGTTCTACGTCTACGGCTACGGGTTCCCCTTGGATCACGCGAAGTCAGTTCAGAGCCTGACTCTGTCTACCGACCCCAACGTGAAAATTCTCGCGGTCTCGCTGGCGCGGTAAGCGGGTGCAGGAAATCCGGCGACGGTGGTGGAACAGTGAAGTATGGCACTCAAAGTCTTGTTCATCGGCGGGACCGGCATCATCAGTTCCGCGTGTTCCCCCCTGGCCGTGGAAAAGGGCCTGGACCTGTATCTGCTCAACCGTGGCAAGGCCACACGCCCCGTGCCGGACGGGGCGACGGTGCTGACCGGGGACATCGGCGACCCGGCCTCGGTGCGGGCGGCCCTGGGTGACCGGACATTTGATGTGGTCGTGGACTGGATCGCCTTTAGCCCTGAGCAGATCGAGCGCGACATCGCGCTGTTCCGGGGCCGCATCGGGCAGTACGTCTTCATCTCCTCGGCGTCGGCCTACCAGAAGCCCGTCGGCAGCCTGCCGATCACCGAAAGCACCGTGCTGGCGAACCCGTACTGGGGCTACTCCCGCAACAAGATCGCCTGCGAGGAGCGGCTGACGCGGGCGTACCGCGAGGAGGGGTTCCCGGCCACCATCGTCCGGCCCTCGCACACCTACGACGAGCGCAGCCTCCCGATGGACGGCGGGTACACCATCATTGACCGGATGCGCCGGGGCAAGCCCGTGGTCGTCCACGGCGACGGCACTTCGCTGTGGGTGCTGACCCACCACCGGGACTTCGCCAAGGGCTTCGTCGGCCTTCTGGGCAACCCCCGCGCCATCGGCGACGCCTTCCACATCACGTCCGACGAGGCGCTGACCTGGAACCAGATTTACACGGTCTTCGCGCAGGCGGCGGGCGTGGCGTCGCCCCGACTCGTTCACGTCGCCTCGGAGACCATCGCGTCCTACCACGCAGACGGGGCCGAGGGGCTGATCGGCGACAAGATGCACAGCGTCATCTTCGACAACACCAAGGTCAAGCGCCTGGTCCCGGACTTCGCGGCGACGATTCCCATCACCTGGGGCGCGCAGGAGATCATGTCCTGGTACGACGCCGACCCGGCCCGCCGCAAGTTGGACGATGCGGTTGACCGGTTGCAGGACCGAATCATCGCGGCGCAGGAGCAGTCACGGGCGAAGCCCTCCACGTGAGCGGCGCGGGATCGTCGCGGGCCGTGGTCGCGGGCCTCTGCGGCGCGGCGCTGTTCCTGTACGCCTTCTACCTGGGATCGCTCGGCGTCCTGCTGCCGTTCGTCGGCGCGGCGTTCGGGCTGGGGCCGGCGGCGGAGGGGCGGCTGTTCCCGGCGAACTTCGGCGGCTTTATCGTCGGGGTGCTGCTGTGCGGCATCCTGTCGGACCGGATGGGGCGCAAGCCGGTCCTGCTGGGCAGCGTCGCCGCCTACGCGCTGGGCCTCGCGCTGTTCGGCGTCGCGCCCACCTTCGGACTCGCCCTGGCGGCGTCGGCCCTGACCGGGGCGGGCTGCGGGGCGATGGAGACGGTCGCCACGGCCCTGGCCGCCGACCTGTACCCGGAGCGGCGGGCCTTCCTCATCAATCTGCTCCAGGTCGCCTTCGGGGCGGGGGCTTCGCTCGCCCCCAGCCTTGCCCACCACCTGCTGACAGCGGGGACGAGCTGGCGGCTTTTGTTCCTCGTCCTGGCCGCCGCCAATGTCCTGCTCCTCCTGAGTCTGGGCCTCCAGGCCATTCCCCACGTCCGGCACCCCGAAGACGCGGTGGACCTCGCCGCGCTGCGCGGCCTGCTGCGCCACCCGGCCTTCCTGGCCCTGTGTCTGGCGCAGGCCCTGTATGTCGGGGCGGAGGTCGGCCTGACCTCGTGGATGCCGACCTACTTCCTGAAGCGCCTGCCCGGAGGCGTCCCCTGGGCGGGCCTGGTCGTGACCGTGTTCTGGGTGGCGATGACCGTGGGGCGAATCACGACGGGGTCGCTGGTCGGGCGGCTGCCCCTGCTCCGGCTGGCGCTGTGGCTCAGCCTGGGCGGGGCCGCCGGGGCGGCGCTGACGCTGTGGGGACACACGCCCTGGGCCGTCATGGGGAGCGTGGCGTGGGCGGGGCTGTGTTTCTCCGGCATCTTCGGCCTGCTGCTGGGCGAGGCGGCGGAGTTATATCCCCGCGCCGCCGGGACGGCCCTGGGCGGCCTGGTCGCGGCGGCCGGGGTCGGCGGGGCGCTGGTTCCGTGGGCCATGGGCGAGGCCGTCGGCACGGGGCTGGGCTGGCGCGCGGCGCTGGCGCTGCTCCCCGCCTGTATGCTCGCCCTGGCGGCGACGGTGCGGCTGCTGGACGGCGGGGCGGCTTCCCCGGCGCAGCGGGTATAATCCGTCAGGACCCAAACAGGGCGCAAGGACACCTATGCCGACACCGCGCGAGAGACACGACCCCTGGAACTCCCACCTGACCTATGTGATCGGCCACCAGCGGCCCGACATGGACGCCATCGCGTCGGCCATCGGCTACGCCTGGTGTCTGCGCCACGCGGGCGACGACAACGTGATCGCGGCGCGGGCGGGGCAGATCGGCTCTCAGGCCGCGTTCGCCCTGGGCTATTTCGGGGCGAAGCCGCCGCGCACACTCTCCAACGCGGCCCCGACATTCGCGCACGTCGCGGAGCCGCAGGCCTCGGTCCGGCCCGACGCCCCGTTGGCGGTGGCCATGTCCCGGCTCGCCGAGGGCGAGCGCCTCGTGCCCGTCGTTGACGACGGCGGCCACCTCCAGGGCGGCCTGACGCCGCTGGCGCTCGCCCGCGCCTATGCCCAGGTCGTCGGCGGGCACTCCTCGGCGGCGACCCAGACCTGCCGCGCCTATGTGGAGGAACTGCCGACACTGCCGGCCAGCGACCGCATCCGGGACCGGCGCGGCGCGCTGCTCCGGGGCAGCGGGGATGAGTTCCTGGTGATTGACGAGGATAGTCATTACCTCGGCATCGCCCGGCGACAGTGTCTGCTCGAGCCGCCCCGCGCACGACTTGTGCTGGTGGACCACAACGAGCTGACGCAGGCCGTGGCGGGGGCCGACGAGGCCGACATCGTCGGCGTCCTGGACCACCACCGGCTGGGCAACGCCCCCACCGCCGCGCCGATCCCGTTCGTGGTCGAGCCGGTCGGCAGCACCAGCACCCTGGTGGCCGAACACTGCCGCCACGAGGGGTTCAAGTTCCCGGCGGACATCGCCGGCCTGCTGCTGTCCGGCATCCTGTCCGACACCCTGGTGTTCCGCTCGCCCACGGTCACGGACCGGGACCGCCAGGCCGCCGCCTGGCTGGGGAAACTCTGCAAGGTGGACATCCCGGAGTACGGGCAGTACCTGATCCAGGCGTCGCCGGGCCTCGCCGACCGGTCCTCCGACGAGATATTGGACGGTGATCGGAAAAATTACGAGATGGGCGGCAAGGCGGTCAGCGTCGCCCAGGTCGAGGTCACGGGCTTCCAGGAGTTGCCGGAGCGCAAGCGCGACCTGCTGGATGCGCTGGAGGCGCGTTACGAGCGGGAGAACCTGTCCCTGATCTGCCTGATGGTCACGGACGTCATCACCATTCAGAGTCGACTGCTCTGCCGGGGCAGCGCCGCCATCCTCTCCGACCTACCGTTCACCCGCGTGGACGGCGACGAGTTCGACCTCGGCACCATCGTCTCGCGCAAAAAGCAGCTCGTCCCAGCCCTGCAGAGCGTGATGGAAGAATTGGAATGACCGACGTGACGCAGGCCGTGTCCGTGGTCGCGCCGGGGCGGAGGCAGACGGGGCGGAGGCAGACGGGGCGGAGGATCGCCCCGTCTGAACGAGCGTCCTTCGGACGGAGAACACCGGCCGTGACCCCCTCTTCGTCCGAAGGACGCCTTCCGAGGCGGGGCGATCCTCCGCCCCGACGACGCGCCGCGTCATATCTCAGCAGAGGATAAGGTCACAATGCGAATTCTCATCACCGGTGGCTGCGGCTTCATCGGACTGGCGGCGGCGCGCGCGCTGCGTGCGCGCGGGCACACGGTCCGACTTCTCAGCAGCAGCCGTTCAGGCGAGCAGGACGGCTTCGAGGTCGTCCGGGGCGACGTGCGGGAGGAAAAAAGTCTCTCGGCTGCCGCGCAGGGCATGGAGGCCGCCGTGGTCGCACACCAGTTCCGGGGCTTTCCCATCGAGCGGCCCGCCGCGCACGACACGTTCCGTGAGGTGGATGCGGACGGGACACGCAACGTCCTGGCCGCGCTGAAGTCGCACGGAGACCCGCAGAGTCTGGTCTACCTCAGCGGCGCGGCGGTGCATGAGGATCAGGCGGGCGCGCATCCGGGCATTGACGCCAAGTTGGCCGCCGAAGGGTACGTCCGCGAGAGCGGCGTCCCGTGGACGGTCCTGCGCGCCTCCATCGTCTACGGCCCCGGCGACCACTACTTCTCGCGGCTCGCCGATATGATCGAGAAGGGTCCCGTGGTCCCGGTCTTCGGCGACGGGCGGGCGCTTGCCCAGCCGATCCACGTGGACGATCTGGCCCAGGCCATCGCCGCGTCGGTCGAACGCCCCAGCGGCCTGCTGGACGCCTGCGGCCCCAACGCCCTCAGCGCCGTCGCCACCCTGGACCTGCTCATGCAGACGCTGAAGCAGCGCCGCCCCATCGTCCACTTGCCACTGGGCGCGATGAACGCCGCCGCCTCCGTGCTGGAACGTCTGCCCGATCCCCCGCTCACGCGCGGCCTGATTGCCTTCACCCGCTTCGACAACACCTCACGGGGCACGAACGCTGACTCGGCGCTGGGCCTGACGTTCCGCACGGTAGACGAAGGAGTCCGGCAGGTCTATGGGCGCGACCGGGGCTGACCCGGAACCTTCAGGGCGGCCCGCTGTTCTTGAGACATGACACTCGCACTGTCCGTTCTCGACCTCGCGCCCGTCCCGTCCGGCTCAACCGCGACGCAGGCCCTCCAAAACACCCTGGACCTGGCCCGGCACGCCGACCGCCTCGGCTACACGCGGTACTGGCTGGCCGAACACCACAATATGCCCGGCATCGCGTCCTCCGTGCCGGAGATCCTGATCGGCCAGGTCGCGCGGGAGACCACGCGCCTGCGCGTCGGCTCCGGCGGCATCATGCTGCCCAACCACGCGCCCCTGCGGGTCGCGGAGTCCTTCCGCACCCTCGAGGCCCTGTTTCCGGGGCGCATTGACCTGGGCATCGGGCGCGCGCCCGGCTCCGACCCGCGCACCACACTCGCCCTGCGCCGCTCGCGGGACGCGGCGGGCGGCGAGGACCTGCCGGGGCAGTTGTCCGATTTGTTCGCCTTCGGCGGCGGGGGCTTCCCGCCGGGCCACCCGTATCAGGGCGTCGCCGCCGTCCCGGCGGGCGTCCCCCTGCCCCCGGTCTGGCTGCTCGGCTCCAGCGACTACAGCGCGCGGCTGGCGGGCCAACGGGGCCTGAGTTTCGCCTACGCGCAGCACATCAACCCCTACGGCGCGGAGGAGGCGCTGGAGGTCTACCGGGAGAACTTCCGGGCGTCGGAGACCCTGGCGGAGCCACGGGCGATGCTGACGGTCTCGGCGGTGTGCGCCGACACGGAGGCGGAGGCCGACGAACTCGGCACGTCCCTGGACCTGGCCTGGCTGCGGCTGTACGCGGGCCGCCCGAGTCCCCTGCCGTCGGTGGCGGAGGCGCGCGCGCATCCGTACACGCCGGCGGAGCGGGCGCAGGTGCAGGTCAACCGGGACAGGCTGATCTGGGGTGACACGGGTGTAGTCCGGGATCGGCTCTGTGCCCTGGCCGGACGAGTCGGCGTGGAGGAGGTGATGGTGACGACCATGGTCCACGACCATGCCGCCCGCCTGCGCTCCTACGCCCTGCTGGCCCAGGCGTTCGGGGCCGCGCCGGGCGCGGGCTGATCCCGCCCGGCGTCTTCCTCCAGGCCCTCCAGGGTGAGAACGCGCTGCTGCGCCTCGCGCCAGCCGGCCAGCGTCTGGGTGAGCTGGGCGCGGAGAAAAGTGATCTCCCCCTCGCGCTCGGTCAGTTCCCGCCGGAGGCGCTGTATGTCTTCCGTGGGCGGCTCCGTCGCCTGCGTGTTCGTGGGCCGCCGCCGCTTCCAGTGTGCCATGGTGGGTGTACTCGCTCCCGACATTGTGACACGGGGCGCGTCCGGCCGTCAAGAATAACTTGACAGAACCGGCTAGCCGTTGTATACTCGTGACTAGGGCAGTTGCACACAAGGGCGGACGCGGTCAAAGATTTGAACAAAGGGACTTCCGAGAAAATTCAGCCTCCCGCCGAGTACCGGCGGATCGAAGAGGACCTGCGGCAGCGCATCCGCGAGGGCCACTGGACCGAAGGCGGGATGCTGCCGAGCCGCCGCGTCCTGGCGCACGAGTACGCCGTATCGCCGGTGACGGTGGAGCGGGCCATCACCCCCCTGATCGCCGACGGCACGCTGCGCGCCGATGACCGGCGCGGCACCTTCGTGACCCGGCGGCTGGAGCAGCGGGTCGAGCGGGAACGGGTCAAGCGCCCCGACGGCGTATGGGCCAAGACGGCCACAATCGGCATCATCGCCTCTTTGTATTTGTCCGATCAGGACCACCTGGAGCAGAACAACTTCTGGGTCCGGCAGTTGGTCCAGTCGCTGGAACACGCCTTCTCGGAGGACGGCAGCACCACCCACGTCTTCAACCGAGCGCGGGGCCGGGGTCTGGCCCCTGCGCCCATGGCCGAGGCCGTTACGGCGCTCCTCGCCGAGAACGTGGACGCCATCGCCGTGATCTCCTTTGATCTGCCCCCACAGGAGGTGGAGGAGGCGCTGAAGGTGGTAGACGCCCGCAAGATTCCTCTGGTCTGCATCCTGCCCGGCGAGCTGCACCGGCCCATCCCCCACGTCTTCTACGATAACCACCGCGCGGGCTACCAGGCGGCGCAGCACCTGCTGGACAAAGGCATCCGCTCGTTCTCCTTCATCGCCCCGTTCACCGCCGGATGGGTCTCCGAGCGGCTGGCGGGTGTCCGGCAGGCGCTGACCCACGCCGGGCTGCCCGCCGACTCCCTGCGCGTGCTGACCGGGGACGGACGTCCGTGGGTGCATGAGGAGGAGCCGCAGGGGATCGGCTGCCGGGCGACCGAGTCTGCCCTGGAGGCAGGCTGGCGACCCGAAGGCGGCGTGATCTGCGTCAGCGACGGCGTTGCCTTCGGCGTCCTGCAAGCCACGTCGGAGTACGGCCTCCAGGCGGGCCGTGATTTCGCCATCATCGGCTTTGACGACCACCCGCGCGCCCGCGCGCACCACTTGACCAGCCTGCGCCCGCCCATGGAGGCGATGGGCCGAGAGGCGGCGCGGCTGCTCCTGCAGGAGATGCACGGCGAGCAGGCGAGCCTGCAAGTCCGTCTGCGCGCCCACCTGATTCCCCGCGCCTCGACCCTGATGCCCTCAGGCGCGGGTGAGGCCGAAAAACGTGAGCCTGTCCTCGTTTGAGGGACACGCTGAACCGTCCCGGAGCCTGGACAATGGCAAGCCGCCTGCGGCGGCCATTTCCCGCCCCTCCTGAGTGCCGGTGGGTAAATTTTCGGGGAATCGGCGGGGGAAATTTCCCCTCTTGACATTTGCCTAATCCAGTTGTATACTTGTGACAACACAATGAGCGAGGGGCCGCTGTCACAGATAATGGTCCTGAGCATTGCACTCATCGCAATCCTGCGACAATGACGAGGCTTAAGCAGTAACGACCGATGCCGCTGAACCGGCATCCGTAGAGGAAACCAAGACATGACCCGTACACTCACCTCCGGCCTCGTGCCACTCAGCCTGGGCCTCGCCGCCCTGGGCCTGACCGCCGCACACCCCGCGTCGGCAACTGTCACACTGCAAAATGGCAATTTTAACGCTGCAAGCAATGACGGTTCGACCACCGCCATCAGCTACTTTACTCCCACGAGTTCCTATGGGTATGTGGATGGAACGCACTACATCTACCATGGCACTGCCAACAACCAGGCGGGTTACATCAACGGCGGCTCAATCTTTCAACCCCTGGGCACCACGAATGCCGTAGGGCAGACGCTCACGCTGAACGGCGTCTACATCAACAACAACGTGAGCGGGAGCATGGACCCGGCAGCCACGACCATCGAATTCACCTCAGCCGCCCCGACCTCAGCGGACCCATACGCCGCAAACTCCATCCTTGCCAGTGAGACGCTGACAGCGGCAACGGCAGGGGGGTACTATAGCTTCACACCGTTGACATACACGGCGACGGCGGCTATTCAAAGCGTCTATCTCGTCTTGGGCGGCCCGGACACCACGGTGTACGGCAACTACGGCGCACAAACCAACTACGGGGATCTCACGCTGACCACGGGGACCGCGTCCCCTGCCCCCGAAGTTTCCGAGGCCGGGACGCTGACGCTGATTGGCCTGGGCCTCGGCGGACTGCTGTTGCGCGCCCGCCGCCGCGCCGCGCCGACGGCGGCATAGGAACCCACTCTACAGGAACCCACCCCGGCTCGTTCCTCGCCACCCCTCCCGCTTCGGGAGGGGTAAGAGCACGACGCGGTTGATCTCTTACCCTCACCCGTTTCGGGGGAGGTGGCGAGCCTCAGCGAGCCGGAGGGGATTCCTTTGCGGGACACTGCGAAAGGAAAAACCATGAAAACTCGCAGAGGGTTCACTCTGATTGAGCTCCTCGTTGTGATCGCTATCATAGCCATCCTCGCCGCCATCCTCTTCCCCGTCTTCGCCAAGGCCCGTGAAAAAGCCCGGCAGATCTCCTGCCTCTCCAACCTGAAGCAATTGGGGCTGGGGGAGTTGCAGTACGTGCAGGACTATGATGAGATTTATACCGGACCGGAGGTACGCGGACCGGGATACGGAACGGGAAACCCCACTCTTTACGATTACATCGCTTGGCCGGAACTCATCTACCCTTACACGAAGAGCTTGCAGGTCTATCGCTGCCTTTCTGCCACCGGGGGCGTCAGCGGCTGGCAATACAATGGCGGCGCGGCCCAAAACGCAGACATGGCGCCGCTGCTGGCGTCCGGCGGCGTGAACTATGCCTGGAACGACACGTTCGGCTACAACGGTTCCTATAACTACCCCATCGGCGGCAAGGAAGCCTACGGCAACTCGAACGGCGGTTTCGCCTTGTCGCAGGTTGACCAGCCGTCAAGCACCATCATGCTGGTGGATGCCGCCGACGGTGGATACTTCGCCCTCCAATACTTCAACCAGATAGACCCCCAGGGCTGCGTCGGTTTCGGCTTCACCTGTCCGACCGGCAACCGGGTCGCTTCGCGCCATACTGAGGGTTTCAACGCCGCGTTCTATGACGGTCACGCCAAATGGCAGCGGGCCAGCAAGCCGTTCCAATGGTTCGTGGACAAGAACCAGGCCGTCTCCATGGGTTACAACCCCTAAACCGAGGACAGTGATGAATCGTTGGAAGCAAGTCTGCGCGACGCTGCCGCTGGTCTGTCTCGCGCTGACGGCGGGGGCGGCCCCGCGCGCGAAAACGACGGCGGCAACGCCCTTCGCCCACCTGGGTGTGTACCGGTGGGGAGCGCCCAAGGGGCCGGGGCAGGTGGATGCGTTCGCATCGTGGGTCGGGCGGCCTGACGTGTGGGCGGAGGAGTTTGAGCCGTCCGACCAGTGGGGCAACGTCACCAGCCCGACGAGTTGGATGTTTGCGCCCTGGCAGGGGTGGCTCAAAGAACATCCCGGACGGCGGCTGATCCTGACCGTCCCGATGCTGGTCGGCGGCTGGGACGGCGGCGGGCCGAGCAGCGGCCCAGGGGCCGGGCAGCCCGTGTCGCTGAAGCAGGGGGCCACGGGGGCCTACAACGACTACTACAAGACGCTGGCGACGAACCTCGTGGCCTACGGCCTGGGGCACTCGCTGATCCGGCTCGGCCACGAGTTCAACGGCGGCTGGTACACCTGGCGGGCCTCCGGCAACGCGGACTCCTACGCCGCGTACTGGCGTCAGATCGTCACCACCATGCGCGCCGTCCCCGGCGCGTCCGGGCTGAAGTTCGTCTGGAACCCGGCCCTGGGCTACCAGCAGTTCCCCGCCGAGACAGCCTACCCCGGCGACGCCTATGTGGACTGCGTGGGCCTGGACGTGTACGACGAGTGCTGGGCGAACGACACCTACCCATTGCCGGCGAACGACAGCGCGGCGGACATCGCCGCCCGCCACGCGCGCGCCTGGCAGGATAACTTGCTCAACGGCGACCACGGCCTGGCCTACTGGCAGAAGTTCGCGGCCCAGCACGGCAAGCCCTTCGCCATCCCGGAGTGGGGCGTCTCTGTGCGCGGCGACGGGCACGGCGGGGGCGACGACCCGGCCTTCATCGCCCATATGTACCAGTACATGAAGGCGAACCCCATTGACTTCAACGTCTACTTCGACGTGAACGCGGGCGACGGCCACCACCAAATCTCCCCCGGCTCCGGCGCGGACGGTACGCCCCTCATGCCCGCCTCAGCCGCCGAGTTCCAAAAGCTGTTCGGCGCATCAGCACATCTTGACACGGCCCGCGCCAGCAGGGTAAACTCTGGTTCATTGCGGCTCCGTAGCTCAGCGGATTAGAGTGTCTCCCTCCGAAGGAGAAGGTCGTGCGTTCAAATCGCACCGGGGTCATGAATAATCGCACAAAGCCTGCCGCACGGCAGGCTTTCTTTTTTGCAGGCACATTCCGAGGACACCATGCCCACATCATCCCCCATTCTCATCGTCGGCTCGATGGCCCTGGACGACGTCCGCACCCCGGCGGGCGAGGTCAAGAGCGCGCTCGGAGGCGCAGCGGACTACTCCGGCGTCGCCGCCTCGTTCTTCGCCCCCGTGCAGATCGTCGGCGTGGTCGGCGACGACTTCCCGCCGGAGCATCTGGAATTTCTGGCCTCGCGTGGCATTGACCTGACGGGCGTGGAGACCGTGCCGGGCGGCAAGACCTTCCGCTGGGCGGGCTATTACGACTTCGACCTCAACATCGCGCACACGCTGGACACGCAGCTCAACGTCTTCGCCGACTTCCAGCCCAAGCTGCCGGAGCTGCACCGGCAGGCCCAGTACGTCTTCCTTGCCAACATTGACCCCGAACTCCAGCTCTCCGTGCTGTCCCAGGTCGAGAACCCGCTGCTGACCGTCTGCGACACCATGAACTTTTGGATCGAGGGCAAGCGGGACGCCTTGATCGAGGTCCTGAAGCGCGTGGACATCGCGTTCATGAACGACGCCGAGGCGCGGCAGCTCACGGGCAAGCTGTCCATCATCAAGGCCGCGAAGGCGATCCAAGAGTTAGGGCCGAAGTCGGTCATCATCAAAAAGGGCGAACACGGGGCGCTGCTCTTCCACGGCGACGACCACTTCGCCGCCCCGTCTTATCCTTTGGAGGACATCGCCGACCCGACCGGCGCGGGCGACACGTTCGCGGGCGGCTTCATCGGCTACGTCGCCTCCCAGGAGGACTTGTCCATGGCGACCCTGCGCAAAGCCGTCGTCTACGGCAGCGTCCTGGCCTCCTTCAACGTCGAGGACTTTTCGCTCAACCGCCTGCGCCGCCTCACCCCCGCCGAGATCGCCGCCCGCTACCGCGCCTTCCAGCAGATCGCCTTCTTCGAGGCGTTGGACGACGCGGCGGCATAAAAAGTGTAGGATCACAGGGCAAGGGCTTGTGTGGTAAAATGCGCTTATGAGCGTTCAAGAGATTGAGACTGTCATTGCCGAACTGCCGCCGACAGAATTGGCGGAGTTGACACAATGGTTCGAGGAGTTCCAGGCGGACGCCTGGGACCGCCAAATCGCCCGTGATGTCAAGGCCGGGCGCTTCGACGCGATCATCCAGCGGGTCAACGAGCAGGCCGAAGCGGGCCAGTGCAGGCCCCTCTAAAGCCTGCCCATGAACCACTTCACGACGCCGGAGTTCTGGCAACTCGACAACGATTTGCCCCAGGAAGTGCGTGACCTGGCGGACAAAAACTACACCCTGCTCCAAGCCGACCCCATGCACCCCTCGCTGCACTTCAAGAGCATGGAGGGGCTGTGGTCGGTGCGCGTCGGCATCCACTACCGCGCTTTGGCGTCTCTGCGCCCGGACGGACTCTACTGGTTCTGGATCGGCCCGCACGCGCAGTACGATAAGTTCATGCCGTAAGCGACTTTGCCGAACTCGCCGCCCGCTACCGCGCCTTCCAGCAGATCGCCTTCTTCGAGGCGTTGGACGACGCGGCGGCATAAAAAACACACGCCGTGAACGGCGAGGCAGAAAGGCTTCGCCGAACGTCCGAGGCGAACCGAAGACGTTCCGGCAAGGCCCGTCCGCTGCGGACGTTCGGCGCTTCGCCTCCCGAGCCTATGACCACGCTGTCGCTGCTGCTGGACCCGGTTTTGTCCCTGCTCTACCCGCCGCGCTGCCTGCTGTGCAAGACGCTCGGCATGGAGTGCCTGTGTGATGTCTGCGCCGGGCAGATCGCGCCCATCCCGGAGCCGCACTGCGCCCGCTGCGGCCACGGGATGGGCGAGGGGGGCGGCTGCTTCAACTGCCGTCGGCGTCGCCCGGCTTTTGACTGCTCTCGCTCACTGGGCACCTATGACGGCATCCTGCGCGCCGCCGTGCATCAGTTCAAGTACCGCGACCGGCCCCAGATGGCCGAGCCGCTGGGGGCGTTGCTGGCGGACCACGCCCGCGCGATGGCTCCGGTACTGAACGGCCTGCGCTTCGACGCCATGTTGCCCGTGCCGATGCACCCGGTCCGGCGGCGTCTGCGCGGGTACAACCAGTCCGAGCGCTTGGCCCGCGTGGTCGCCCGCGAACTGGGGGTGCCGCTGGATACGGCGGCGCTCACACGCCCGCGACGGACTCGCGCGCAGGTCGGCCTCAGCGGCGACGCCCGGCATCGCAACCTGCGCGGGGCCTTTCACGTCCCCCACCCCGCCAACGTCGCTGGGAAGACGCTGCTGCTCGTGGACGACGTCAGCACCACCGGCAGCACCCTCCACGAGTGCGCGCAGGCGCTGAAGGCGGCGGGGGTGCAGGCCGTTTATTGCCTGACGCTGGCGGCGGGGTGACAGGGAATCAGGCGGACGCGCGGCGCTTGTTTGCCCTGAGTAGCAGCCCGGCGAGGCAGATCGTCCCCAGGCCCAGCAGGGAGACTGCGGACGGTTCGGGAACGGCCGGGCCGCCGCTGAAATTGAACATGGCCGCTCCGTTCGTCACTTCAATCACATCACCGTTGACGCTCTGGCCGTTTTGCAGCAGTCCTGTCAGCGTGTAATCCGTCCCGCCCGTGATCGGCGTCAGGCCGGTGGGGTCGAGGGTGTAAGACAGACCAGACCCCACAAAGGTCAGCGGGCCGGAGGTGGAGTCGAGGAAGTTCACGCCCTCGAACTGCTGGAACGTGCCGCCGGTGATGTTCACCGTGCTGACATTGTTGGCATACAAGTATCTGCCGAACGAGCCGCCACTGACGTTGACGAGGCTGCCGTTGAAGGCGAACAAGTACTGGTGGATCGTGCCGCCGCTGACATTGACCGTGCTGCCGCCAAGAGCGTAGAGGGTATTGTAGACCGTGCCGCCGCTGACGTTGATGGTGCTGGTGTCGTTGGCCTCAAAATCGCCGTCAACCGAGCCGCCCGTGACCAAATTCACGGTCGGGTTTCCCGTGACATAGGTGTCATTCGGATAGTAAGAGCTGATGGTCGTGTTGCTTGTGATGTAAGTGACCTGCGCGGCGGACGGCCGGGCGAGCAGGCAAAGAGCGGCGAGTGTCGCCAGCCCCGCAAGGGCCGCGTTGCGGAGGGTGTTCAGCATCTCGGTGGTTCCTTTCGTTTCGCCAGACGAAATCTTCCGGCCGGCGTAAGAGTCCCGATGCAGGCGGGCAGGCGTGGCCGCCCCCGATGATCGCCATTATACCATCACAAAGAGACTCTCTGCCATCATGCCGCTCTTGGAAGTCCAGAACCTGACCAAGCACTACCCCCTGACCAGAAGCGTCGGGCCGCTGCGGCGCGTCACGGAGCAGATACGGGCGGTGGACGGGGTGGATTTGACCCTGGACGCCGGGGAGACGCTGGGCCTGGTCGGGGAGTCGGGGTGCGGCAAGTCCACGCTGGGGCGGTGCGTCCTACGGCTGACCGAGCCGACGGGCGGGCAGATCACGTTCGACGGGCAGGACGTGCGGGCGCTCAGGCCGGAGCCGCTGCGGCGGCTGCGGCCCCGGATGCAGATCGTCTTCCAGGACCCCTTTGCCTCGCTCAACCCGCGCATGAGCATCGGGACGATCTTGGAGGAGCCGCTGCGGGTCCACAAGATCGTTGCGACCGGCGAGGTGCGCGCCGAGGTCGGACGGCTGCTGGACCGGGTCGGCCTGCCGCCCTCGGCGGCGGCGCGCTTCCCGCATGAGTTCTCCGGCGGCCAGCGTCAGCGCATCGGCATCGCCCGCGCCCTCAGCCTGCGCCCGAAACTGATCGTCGCCGACGAACCCGTGTCGGCGCTGGACGTCTCCATCCGCGCCCAGATTCTGAACCTGTTCCGCGACGTGCAGGCGGAGACGGGCGTGGCCCTGCTGTTCATCGCGCATGATTTAGGGGCCGTCCGCCAGGTCAGTCACCGGGTCGCAGTGATGTACTTAGGCCGCATCGTCGAGATCGCCGACGCCGACGAGCTGTACGACAACCCGCGCCACCCCTACACCCGCGCCCTGCTCGCCGCCATCCCCAGCGTCAGCGCCTCCCCAGCCCCCAATTCAGCGGGAGCCGCACAGGACACGGGCGACGTGCCTTCCCCCGTTGACATCCCCCCCGGCTGCCGCTTCCGCGCCCGCTGTTCCTATGCCCAGGACCTCTGCGCCGAGCAAGACCCTCCCCTGGCCTCTTTTGACGGCGGACCGCCCACGCACCGCTCCGCCTGCCACTTCGCCGCCACCCTGCCCGTCTTACGGACGGTCTAACCGCAAGCGGTTGACATCGGCGGCCCAAAAAAAGTATACTCTGCACACCTCACCGACGAGCCAAGACCACTGCCACTTTGGGCGCGGACGGGGGTTCCATGACGGACGAGATTTTATGGGAGGACGTGGTGCAGCCGGGCGCGACCTGGTCACACGTCCTCAAGCGCGGCACGGCGATTCGCCTGACGGACACCGAGGGCGGGGCGAACGTCGGCGCGATCCTCTACAACGCCGAGTGGCCCGCCGAGCGGCTGAACATCCCGGACACCCTGAAGGCCCAGCACATCGCGCGACTCACGGCGGGGTCCGTGCTGTTCTCGGACATGGGGCGTGTCCTGTGTTCCCTGACCCACGACAGCCTGGGCTGGCACGACGCCCTGGGTGGCTGCGCGGACGCGGCCGCTGTCCAGGCGAAGTACGGCGAGGCGCGCTACCAGGAGCATCGGAACAGCTTCCACCGAAACACCCGCGCCGGGTTCCTGATCGAACTCGAAAAATACGGGCTGGGCCCGCGCGACCTGTCCCCCAATGTGAATTTTTTCAGCAAGGTCGCCGTGGGCGAGGGCGGCGCGATGGCGTTCCAGGCGGGACACTCGCGGCCCGGCAGTTTTGTGGAACTGCGCGCCGAGATGAACGTCCTGCTGATCCTGAACACGGGCCCGCACCCGATGGACCCGAACCCGGAGTACGCCCCCCGGCCCGTCCAACTGTCCCTGCGGCGCGTCCCCTCCCCCGGCCCCGATGACCCGTGCCGCGTCTCCTGTCCTGAAAACGGGCGCGGCTTCACCCTGACGGAGCGATACTTCTTATGAGCGGCATCACCCTCGTGCCCAGCGCGCTGGACCCGGCCCAGGCCGTTTACGACCACGTCTTGCCAGCGGGCGAGTCCTGGCTCTACAAAATCACAAAAAATCAAACGTTTCGCATCGTGGACCGGGAAGGCAATCAGGCCGTGGACACGCTGTTCTATGACGCCGACGACCACACGGACCGATACGACTTCCAGAACACCATCCGGGCGCAGGGGAACATCTATCTCACCACCGGATCGCGCCTGATGTCGTCGCAGGGGAACGTCTTGCTCACCATCACGGCGGACACCTGCGGGCGACACGACACGCTCGGCGGGGCCTGCGCGGCGGAAAGTAACATGGTCCGCTACGCGCTCGACAAAGGCCACATGCACGCCTGCCGCCAGAGTTTCCTGGCGGCGCTGCTGGACGCCGACATCGGATTAGGCAAGCGGGACATTGCCAACAACATCAACTTCTTTATGAACGTGCCGGTGACGCCCGAAGGCGGGCTGACCTTTGAGGACGGCATCTCGGAGCCGGGCAAGTACGTGGAGATGCGGGCGGAGCGGGACGTGCGGGCCCTGATCAGCAACTGCCCGCAGCTCAACAACCCGTGCAACGCCTACAACCCGACGCCGATTCGACTGCTCATTTGGGACGGTGCCGATGTTCTCTAAAGTCTTGATCGCCAACCGGGGCGCGATCGCCTGCCGAATTATCCGCACACTGCGCGCGCTGGGCATCGCCTCGGTCGCGGTGTATTCCGACGCCGACCGGCACTCGCTGCACGTCGCCCAGGCCGATGAGGCCGTGCGCATCGGCCCGGCCCCGGCGGCGCAGAGCTACCTGTCGGTGGAGGCCGTCCTACAAGCCGCGCGCGAGACCGGAGCCGAGGCCATCCATCCGGGGTACGGCTTCCTGAGCGAGCGGCCCGAATTCGCGGAGGCATGCGCGCAGGCCGGAATCGTCTTCATCGGCCCGACGGGGGCGCAGATGCGCGCCTTCGCCCTGAAACACACGGCGCGGGAGACGGCGGCGAGTTTGGGCCTGCCCCTGCTGCCGGGGACGGGCCTGCTGTCCTCTTTGGAGGAAGCGCGGGAGGCGGCGCAGCGCATCGGCTACCCCGTCATGCTGAAAAGCACCGCCGGGGGCGGCGGCATCGGCATCCGGCTCTGCGAGAGCGACGCCGAGCTTGCGGCCGCGTTTGAGGCCGTCCAGAGACTGGGCGCGAACAACTTCGGCGACGCGGGCGCGTTCCTGGAACGCTACATCGCGCGGGCGCGTCATCTCGAAGTGCAGATTTTCGGTGACGGCAAGGGCGAGGTCGTCGCGCTCGGCGAGCGGGACTGCTCGGCCCAGCGCCGCAATCAGAAGGTCCTGGAAGAAACGCCCGCCCCCGGCATCACCCCGGAGACGCGGGCAAGCCTGTGCGACGCCGCCGCGCGGCTCGGCCGGGCCGTCAACTACCAATCGGCGGGCACGGTGGAATTCGTCTACGACGACGCGCGGGGCGAGTTCTTTTTCCTGGAAGTCAACACGCGCCTGCAAGTGGAACATGGAGTGACGGAGGAAGTCACGGGCGTTGACCTGGTCGCCTGGATGGTGCTGCAAGCCTCCGGCGATCTGCCGCCGCTGGCGAGCCTTCCCATCACGGCTTCGGGCCACTCCCTCGAGGCCCGCCTGTACGCCGAGGACGCTGGGCGCGGCTTCCAGCCGAGTTCGGGGCGTCTGACGCACGTTGCGTTCCCGCCCGAAGTCCGCGTGGAGACGTGGGTGGAACCCGGCGCGGAGATCACCCCCTACTATGACCCGATGGTGGCAAAGCTGATCGTGCGCGGCGCGGACCGCGCACAGGCGCTACAGGCCCTCCAGACCGCGCTGGATCAGACGCAACTGGCGGGACTGGAAACAAACTTAGACTACCTGCGTAAAGTGTGCGCCTCACCGGAGTTCGGCGCGGGGGCGGTCACGACCACGTTTCTGGCCGGATTCCCCTACGCGCGCACGGCCCTGGAAGTCATTCAGGGCGGCACACAGACGACGGTGCAGGACTACCCCGGACGCCTGGGCTTCTGGAACGTCGGCGTGCCGCCGTCGGGACCCATGGACACCCTGGCGTTCCGGCTGGCCAACAGACTGGTCGGCAACGCCGACGGGGCGGCGGCCCTGGAGATGACTCTGACCGGGCCGGAGCTACGCTTCGGCTGCGCCGCCGTCATCGCCCTGACCGGGGCGGTCATGGAGGCCGCGCTGGACGGCTCGCCCATGCCTTTTCAGACCGCCCTCCAAGTCCCGGCAGGCGCGACACTGAAGCTGGGCGCGGCACAGGGGCCGGGCCTGCGCGCGTACCTCGCCGTCGGCGGCGGCCTGGAAGTCGGGGAGTATCTGGGCAGCGACAGTACCTTCCTGCTGGGCCGATTCGGCGGACACGACGGGCGCGCATTGCGGGCAGGCGACGTGATTCATCTGCGCGCGCCCGACGGGGAAGCCGCCGAGGCCGCGTTGCCGGAGGCCGTCACGCCCGCGCTGACGAACGCCTGGCAGGTCGGGGTGCTTTACGGGCCGCACGGAGCGCCGGACTTCTTCCTGGATGACGACATCACGATGCTCTTCGAGACCGACTGGAAAGTGCATCACCAGTCGGACCGGACGGGGGTGCGCCTCATCGGGCCGAAGCCGCAGTGGGCGCGGCTGGACGGCGGCGAGGCCGGGCTGCACCCGTCCAACCTGCACGACAACGCCTACGCCATCGGCGCGATTGATTTCACAGGCGATATGCCCATCCTGCTGGGGCCCGACGGGCCGAGCCTGGGCGGCTTCGTCTGCCCCGCCGCCATCGCCCACGCGGAACTGTGGAAGATGGGCCAGATGCGCCCCGGCGACACCGTGCGCTTCCGCGCCGTCACCAACACCCAGGCAGAGGCGATGGCGCAGCAATTAGAATTGGCAGTCGAGACGCTGACATCGCCGCTGCCCGCGCTGCCGTCGGACGCGGGGCAGCCGACGGAACCGGCGATCCTGGCCTCGGTCCCCGCCGAGGGCGAACGCCCGGCGGTGGTGACGCGGGCGGACGGCGACCGCTACCTGCTGGTGGAGTACGGGCCGAACGTGCTGGACCTGTCACTGCGGATGCGGGTCTATGCGCTGGAAGCCCAGCTGCGCGCGCTGGCGCTGCCCGGCATCGTGGACATCACGCCCGGCGTCCGCAGCCTGCACGTCCACTATGATTCCGTGCGTCTGTCCCGCGAGGCGCTGCTCGAAGCGCTGGCAGACGCAGAACGGGCTATCCCGGCGGACATGGACATCACGGTGCCGTCGCGCATCGTCCACCTGCCGCTGTCCTGGGACGACCCGGCGGCGCGGCTGGCCGCCGAGAAGTATATGCAGTCCGTGCGGCCCGACGCGCCCTGGTGCCCGGACAACATCGAGTTCATCCGCCGCATCAACGGCCTCGGCTCGCGCGACGACGTGCAGCGGATCGTGTTCGACGCTTCTTACCTGGTGCTGGGTCTGGGCGATGTGTATTTGGGAGCGCCGCTCTCGACGCCGCTGGACCCCCGGCACCGGCTGGTCACGACCAAGTACAACCCGGCGCGCACCTGGACGCCGGAGAACGCCGTCGGCATCGGCGGCGCGTACCTGTGCATCTACGGCATGGAGTCGCCGGGCGGCTATCAGCTCTTCGGGCGAACCCTGCAAATCTGGAACACATTCAAGACGACGCCGGAGTTCGCGCCCGGCCACCCCTGGCTGCTGCGCTTCTTCGACCAGATTCGGTGGCACCCCGTCGGAGCCGCCGAGCTGCTGGAGATGCGGGATGCGTTCCCGCACGGCGGCGTCAGTCTTGACATCGAGGAGACTGAGTTCCGCTACCGGGATTATCAGACATTCCTGGACGGCATCCGCCCGGAGGCGGAGGCGGCGCGTTCGCGGCAGCAGGAGGCGTTCGCCGCCGAGCGCGCGCGCTGGGCCGCCGCCGGCCAGGCGTCGTATGTGTCCGCCTCGGAAACCGATGAGGAGGCCGCGCCCGAAGCCGACGTGCCGGAGGGCTGTTCGGGTGTCACTTCGCCGATGACGGCGAGCGTCTGGAAGGTCCTTGTCGAGCCGGGGCAGCGCGTCGGCGTCGGCGAGGCGCTGCTGGTGCTGGAGGCCATGAAGACGGAGACGGTCGTGCTGGCATCGGTCGCGGGCGTGGTGGAAGAACTGCGCACGAGGCCGGAGGCCCTGGTCATGCAGGGCCAGACCCTGGTGGTGGTGCGGCCATGAAGGTGCGAGCGGTCTTGCCGGGGCGGAAGATCGCCCCGGCAAGGAAGCGTCCTTCTGACGAAGGCACACCGCAGTCGCCCCAATCCTCGTCCGAAGGACGCCTTTCCAGGCGGGGCGATCTTCCGCCCCGCCTGCTCAACGAGTGCATCCAATGAACATTGACAGGCTGGACATAGCGGCCCTGCGGGCGGCCTACGGCGCGGGCGCGACGCCCACGGCGGTCATCGCGCGGGTCTATGACCGCCTTGAGTCAGAGCCGCTGCATCCTGTGTGGATATCCCAGGTCCCGCGTGAAGACGCGCTGGCGCGGGCGCGGATGCTGGAGGGGATCAAACCAACGGAATTGCCGCTGTACGGCGTCCCGTTCGCCGTCAAGGACAACTTTGACGTGGCAGGCCTGGACACGACCGCCGGGTGTCCCGCGTTCGCCTACCGGGCGACCGAGACGGCGACCACCGTGAAAAGGCTGGAAGACGCCGGGGCGATTCTCGTCGGCAAGACCAACATGGACCAGTTCGCCACCGGCCTGGTCGGCACGCGCTCGCCCTACGGCGCGTGTTCCAGCGTCTTTGACGACCGCTACCTCTCCGGCGGGTCCAGCTCCGGCTCCGCCGTCGCCGTCGCACAGGGGTTGGTCGCATTCGCGCTCGGCACGGACACGGCGGGTTCGGGCCGCGTCCCGGCGGCGTTTAACAACATCTTTGGCCTGAAGCCGACGCGGGGCGTCCTCAGCGCCGCCGGGGTCGTGCCCGCCTGCCGCTCGCTGGACTGCGTCTCGGTCTTCGCGCTCACGGCTGACGACGGCAGGCGTGTCTTCGAGGCCGCGCGCGGCTTCGACGCCGCCGACCCGTATTCCCGCCCGTCCGCCGCCGAGGACACCGCCGCGCCCTGGCTGAACGGTCCGTTTCGGTTCGGCGTGCCCAGGCGCGACCAGTGGGAATTCTTCGGCGACGGCGAGGCCGAGCGGCTGTATGCCGAGTCCATCGCGGCGATGGAGACACTCGGCGGCACGGCGGTCGAGTTCGACCTGCGGCCCTTCCGCGAGGCCGCCGAACTGCTGTACGCCGGTCCCTGGGTGGCGGAGCGGCTGGCGGCAATCCAGGACTTCTTCGCCGGACACGCCGAAGACATCAACCCCATCGTGCGCGGCATCATCGCGGGCGGGGCGAGCTATACTGCTGTGGATGCGTACAACGCACAGTACCGCCTGGAGGCGTTGAAGCAAGTGACGGGGGCCGTGTGGCGGGACGCGGACCTGCTGCTGCTGCCGACGACGGGGACGACCTACACCATCGCCGAGGTCGAGGCCGACCCGGTGCGGCTGAACAGCAACCTCGGTCACTATACAAATTTCGTGAACCTGCTGGACCTCGCCGCCGTGGCCCTGCCGTCAGGGTTTCGGCCCAACGGCCTGCCGTTCGGCGTGTCGTTGATTGGCATGGCGGGAAACGACAGGGCCCTGCTGGCATTGGCCGACCGGCTGCACCGTCGGGAGGCCGCGCTTCCGGCAACAGCGGCCGCGCCGCCGGGCTGCACACTGCTGGCCGTGGTCGGCGCGCACTTGGACGGCCAGCCCCTGAATGCCCAACTGACGGGGCGCGGGGCGCGGCGCGTCTCCACCACACGCACGGCGGCGGGCTACCGGCTGTACGCCCTGCCGAACACGACGCCCGCCAAGCCGGGGCTGGTACGCGACCCCCATTTCTCCGGCCCCGGCATCGAGGTGGAGGTCTGGGCGATGCCGACGCGGGAGTTCGGCAGTTTCGTCGCCGCCCAGCCCGCGCCCCTGGGCATCGGCAGCCTGGAACTGGCCGACCGCTCGACCGTCAAGGGCTTCATCTGCGAGCCGTTCGCCGTCGCCGGGGCGACGGAGATCACGGCCCTGGGCGGCTGGCGGGCGTATCTGGCCGCTTCGTGAACGCCCGTCAGGCCACTCAATGATGGGGGTGACGACGGCGGCGCAGGGCAGCAGGCAGCCACCAGTTCCAGTCGCCCAGGACGCGCATGGTGGCGGGCACGAGCAGGGTCCGCACGATGGCCGCGTCAATGGCGACGGCGACAGCCAGCCCCACCCCGATCTCCTTCATGGACAGCACCCGGCTGGCCCCGAACGCCGCCACCACCACGACCAACAGCAAAGCAGCGGACGTGATGATCTGCCCGGTCTTCTCCACGCCCAGCGCGATGGACCGCGTGTTGTCGCCCGTCCGGTCGTACTCCTCCCGAATCCGGCTGACCAGAAAAACCTCATAGTCCGTAGACAGCCCGAAGGCCAGCGCGAAGATCAGCACCGGGATCGTGGCGTCCACCGAGCCGCTCGACGTAAAATCCAGGACACGCTCCAGATGCCCGTCCTGGAACACCCAGGTCATAAACCCGAACGTGGCGGCCAGGGACAGCACATTCAGGGCCACGGCCTTGAGGGGGACGATCAGGCTGTGCAGCAGCAGGAACAGCAGCAGCAGCGTCGCCAAGATAATCAGCGCCGCCGCGACCGGCAGGCGGGCGCGCAGGCTCACCAGGTGGTCCACCAGCGCCGCCGTCGGGCCGCCGACCAGGGCCGACGCGCCCGGCGGGGGCGGCACGGCCCGGAGTGCCCGCACCAGCCGCTGCGCCGCCGGGGACTGACTCTCGCCGGCGTAGCCGGCCGTCATCAGCGTCTCGTCGCCGCTGAGGTAGTGCGCTTCGGCGGCCTGGGCGTCCGCGTTGAAGGGCAGGCCGTAGAAGAAGGCGTACTGGGCGGGCGTCAGGCGCGCGTCCAGCGTGACCAGGCTGCCGATGCTCTGGACGCCGGGGACGGCGCGCAGGCGGGCCGCGTAGGCCGTCATGGAATTCAGCCCGGCGGGCGTGAGGGGCGAGGCGGGCAGCCGGAGGAGTATCTGGATCGGCTCGTCCTGGCCGTCGGCGAAGTCGCGCTGGAGCGCCCGGCCGGTGATGCGCGCCTGGAACGTCGGCGGCATACTCTCGATGCCGGGGTCGGCGAACCGGATGTGCCGGAACGGCAAGCCAGCCAACAGGAGCAGGCCGAGCGTCACGACGATCACCGGGACGGCGTGGCGCATGACCCCGTGGCTGAGGGCGTACCAAACCCCCTCTTCCTCCAGGTGCGGCCCCGCGCGGCGGCGCGGCAGGGGCACGGCCCCCTGGTTGACGCGCGGGCCGAGCAATGCCAAGATGGCGGGCAGCACGGTCAGCGACGCCGCCATCGCCGTGACCACGGCCAGCGCGCCGCCGAGGCCCATGCTGCGCAGGAAGTTCTCCCGGAAGGCGAGCAGGCCCAGCAGGCTCAGGCAGACGGTGCAGCCGCTGAAGAAGATGGACCGGCCGGCGGTCTCCAGCGTCCGCTCCAGACAGTCCGCGACGGCCTTGCCCGCCGCCAACTCGTCCCGGAAGCGGCTGACGAAGAGCAGGCTGTAGTCAATAGCGAGTCCCAGGCCGAGCAGCGAGATGATGTTGGCCGCGAACACGGAGATATCCGTGACGCCCGCCGCCAGGCGCGTCAGCGCGAACGCGCCGAGGACGCTCAGCGCGCCGATGCCCAGCGGCAGCACGGCGGCGACCAGGCTGCGGAAGATCAGCACCAGCAGGACAAGCAGAAGCGGCGCGGAGACGACCTCGGCGCGGGGGATGTCGCGGGCCACCTCGGCGTTGATCTCGGTGTCGGCCACCGCCGGTCCGCCCCAGGAGACTTGTAGGCCGGTGGCGGGTAACGCGCGCCTCAGACGCTGATAGGCCGCATCCTGCGCCGGGGCGTCGCCCCGCAATGCGACGACGGCGAAGGTGCTGTGCCGGTCGCGTGAGATCAGGGAGGAGGCGTCGGGCGTGTCGAAGATGGAGGTCACGGACACCGTGGCCGGGTCGCGCCGGACGGCGGCCAGCAGCGGCGCGGCGGCGTCTTGAAACGCCGGGTCGTCTACGGTCGCCGCAGGGTCGCGCATCAGCAGGATCAGCGATATCTGGGCCTTTGGGAATCGCCGCGCCGCCTCCGCCGCCTCCCGCGCGGAGGGCGAGGCCGGGTCCGCGTATCCCCCACCCTTCAGCGCCCCGAAGACCCCGATGCCGTAGGTCGCCCCGATGACAAGGACAAAGACGCCGATGGCCAAAAACCACCAGCGTCTCCGGTACGTTTGTCGTGCCAGGAAGTTGAACATGGGGGCGAGTACCGGCGGCCCCAGGACCGCCGGTTCCTCTCATGTCAGGTCAGGAGCAGTTGCCGCCGCCAAGAGCCATAGGGAGGACGACAGAAGCAGCCGGTGTCGTCGCCGGGTCAGGGGCGGTGGTATCCCAATACAGCCCGGCAGCGTTGTAGTTGACACAGCCGAGGTTGCCCGTGACCTGGCCCTCGCTCAAGGCGGGATTGGTGGGGTCGCCGACGACGGGCTTGTAGATAATCCGCGTGGTGGTGTACCACTTGACATGCCCGTCCAGGAAGCCGACATTTGTGCCTTGAGTATGACGGTTACTGACACCGCCGGGCACATCGAGGGGGAAGGCACCACTGACGGTGAAGCCGACCTGCGGCACGGGGATCGGGTAAGCAGCCCCTGGACTGGACGGGACACCGTCCGCGAAGGAGATTGTCTGTGACGGCAGTGAGATTGAGGCGACAGTGGCAGCCGTCGTGCAGCCGCTTGGGTCAGGAGTGGGTTGCGTCGTCAGTCCCTTCAAACAGGCGAAATTTCCGAAAGGGTCAAGGCCGGCGTTCATGCTGGTTGATATCTGCGCGGTATTGACAAGGGTGTCCGAAATGGTATCAAAGTTGTATCCCCCGTATGACTGGACAACGCTATACCCAGCAGATGGACAAAGGACCACCTGGGTGTTCTTGATGTACGGCGACAACAGGCCGGTCCAGAGTTGTTGGGTCGGATCATTACCGTCAAGGGCAGTGACATTAAACGCCATTTCATTGGCGGCACTCAGGGTCTTGACGCGGCAATAAGTCTCGTCATTGTCCTGCGCGTACATCAGGAAAGCGAGAGACAATTGCTTGACGTTGGACGTACAGGTGATCTGGCGAGCCTTCTCCCGTGCCTTGGCGAAGACGGGGAACAGGATGGCGGCGAGAATCGCTATGATGGCGATCACGACGAGGAGTTCAATGAGGGTGAAGCCGCCTTTCGAGGGGCGGGAACGGGGGGAGATTGGGAAGTTCAACGGAGTGGTTCCTTTCTGCAATCGGGACGCACAGGGATGAACCGTGCCGGACGCGGGCCGCTGCCACGTCGGCCCATCAAGCTCCAACGCTTGATGCTTTGTGGAAGTCTCATCTTCGGAGAGACGCTTTCCAGGACAGACAACCAATCAAGGACATGAAAAGTTCCCGGCCCGGCCGTACCCCACTATACCCCATCCGGCAGGTGATTTTGGGCGGTCGCAGGGCGATTTTTACGAGGCGCGATATGGGGGGGGCGGCGACGGACACGGACTGCCCACCACCTTGTTCCCTGCGCTCGTGCCTCGCTCCGGTCACAGGGTCCTCCCGCAACGGGAGGATTAAATCACTGCCCCGTCAGGTCTCGCTTCCTAATCCTCCCGCTGCGGGAGGACCCCGCGCAGCGTGGGTTTTATTGGGGTAGGAACGAGCGGAGCAGGGTGGTGGGCAGTCCGGCGGCGAACACATCAGCAATGTTTCCTCTTCTCAGGTTTTCAGGTACACTGAAAGGCACTCACGTCGGGCGTGAAGGCGGCGAACGATGCAGACTCCCCTCATTGATCAGGCGTACTTCCGGCGGGCGCTCCTGCAGACCGTGGCCCTGCCGCTGGTCCTGCTGGGGGTGCTGGCGGGTGTCTTCATCTGGCAGATCTTCCAGCTGCTGTCCGCCTCCCGCTGGGTGGAACACACCGACACGGTGATCTCCCAGGCGCAGCGCGCGCAGACTCTGATGGCGACCGCCGCCGGGCTGCACTCCCAGTACGAGATGCTGCCCGACACGCGCCTGCGCGCCGACTACACATCGGCCATGGGCCGCTCGGTGAAGGCGCTGGACACCCTGGCCGTTCTGGTGCGCGACAACTCCCCACAGGTCCGGCTGGCGCACACGATTCGGGACGAGGCGCGGGAGTGGCTCGACGGCACCGACCGCCTGGGGCGGGACGTGAGTGTGCGGACGGTCACTTCGGCGCATATGCGCGAGGAGAACCTCCGCCTCCAGGACCTGTTCGCCGGTTACGGACAGTTCATCGGCACGGAGGAGCGTCTGCGCGCGGAGCGGGCCTCCACCGTGCGTCATCAGGTGCAGAAGATACTCGCCACCAGCGTCGCCTGCGGCCTGGTCCTCGGCCTGCTGCTGATCTGGGCGGCGGGCCGTCAACTGCGGTTCCTGTCTGACCACTACCGGCGGGCGATCAGCGACGTCCACGCCCAGACGGAGGCGCTGCAGGAGAGCGAGGGGCGTGTGCGCCTGCTGCTGGAGTCGACCGGCGAGGGCGTCTACGGGCTGGACGCCGACGGCCTCTGCACGTTCATCAACGGGGCGGGCGCGCGCCTGATCGGCTACACGCCCGACGAGGTGCTGGGCCGGGATATGCACGCGCTGACGCACCACTCCCACCCCGACGGCTCCCCGTACCCGCGCGATGAGTGCCCGATCTTCCTGGCCAACCGCGCCGGGCACGGCGCGCGCGTGGACGCCGAGGTCTTCTGGCGGCGCGACGGCACACCGCTCCCGGTCGAGTATTCGTCCTCGCCCATCCGCGAGGACGGGCGGGTGCGGGGCATCGTCGTCACCTTCGCCGACATCCGCGAGCGGCAGCAGGCCCAGGAGGAGCTGCTCCGGGCCAAGGACGAGGCCGAGGCGGCCTCCCGGACCAAGAGCCTGTTCCTGGCTAACATGAGCCATGAACTCCGCACACCGCTCAACGCCGTCATCGGCTACTCCGAGATGCTCCAGGAGGAGGCCGCCGAGGAGGGCATCGGCGAGTCGTTCGTCGCCGACCTGCAAAAGATTCACGCCGCCGGCAAGCACCTGCTGTCGCTGATCAACGACGTGCTGGACCTGTCCAAGATCGAGGCGGGCAAGATGGAACTGTACCTGGAAGAGTTCGACGTGGCCGCCATGGTGGCCGATGTCGCCTCCACGGTCCGCCCCATCGTGGAGCAGAACGCCAACACGCTCGTTGTCGTGTGCGAGGACAATGCGGGGGCCATGCGCGCCGACCTGACCAAAACACGGCAGAACCTGTTCAACCTGCTTTCCAATGCCGCCAAGTTCACCCAAAACGGGACCGTCACCTTGAGTGTGCGGCGGGCGGAGGGGCGGATGGAGTTCCGGGTGACGGACACCGGCATCGGCATGACCGAGGAGCAGATGGGGCGGCTGTTCGAGACGTTCACGCAGGCCGACGCCTCCACGACGCGCAAGTACGGCGGCACGGGCCTGGGCCTGGCACTCACGCGCCGCTTCTCCCGGATGATGGGCGGGGAAGTCACCGTGGAGAGCGCGCCGGGGCGCGGCTCGACGTTCACGATGTCACTGCCGATCCAGGCCGCCGAACCTGTGGCAGACGCCGGGACGGAGAGCATGGCCGCGCCCGGCGGCATCGTGCTGGTGATTGACGACGACCCCGCCGCCCGCGACCTGATGGCCCGGCTGCTGACAAAGGAAGGCTTCGGCGTGGCGGCGGCGGCGGACGGCGAGGAGGGCCTGCGCCGGGCGCGCGAACTGCGGCCCGTCGCCATCACGCTGGACGTGTCCATGCCGCGCATGGACGGCTGGGCCGTGCTGGGGACGCTCAAGTCCGACCCGGACCTGTGCGACACGCCGGTGGTCATGCTGACCATGATGAACGACCGGAACATGGCCTACGCCCTGGGCGCGTCCGACTACCTGACCAAGCCGGTGGACCGGGGCCGCCTGGCCGCGGCGCTGGGCAAGTACCGTTGCCCCTCCCCCCCCTGCACGGCCCTGCTGGTGGAGGACGACCCGACCACGCGGCAGATGATGCGGGAGATGCTGACGCGCGACGGCTGGGCCGTGGCCGAGGCGGAGAACGGCGCGCGCGCCCTGGACCGGCTGGCCGAGGGCCTGCCCGACGTCATCCTGCTGGACCTGATGATGCCGGAGATGGACGGCTTCGAGCTGGCCGCCGCCCTGGGCCGCCGCCCGGAGTGGGACGCCATCCCCGTGATCGTGCTGACGGCCAAGGACCTGACCGAAGAGGAACGGCGCTGGCTGAACGGGTGCGTCGAGCGGGTCATGCAGAAGGGCGCGATGGACCGCGAGGGCCTGCTGCGCGCGGTGCGCGCCGTGGTGGCGTCCGGCGCGGGCGGCAGAAAGACGGGGGACGCGGGTGGCGAAAATCCTGCTGGTGGAAGATAACGAGGCGAACCGGGATATGCTCTCGCGGCGGCTGGAGCGGCGCGGCCACGCGGTCGTGCAGGCCGTGGATGGCGAGCAGGGCGTCGCCCTGGCGGCCACGGAGTCGCCGGACCTGATCCTGATGGACATGAGCCTGCCGGCGATGGACGGCTGGGAGGCCACGCGGCGCGTCAAGGCCGCCCCCGCGACGGCGTCCGTGCCCGTGATCGCGCTGACGGCCCACGCCATGTCCGGCGACCGGGAGCGGGCGCTGGAGGCCGGGTGCGACGACTACGACACCAAGCCGGTGGAGCTGCCGCGCCTGCTGGCGAAGATGGACGCGCTGCTGGCCGGGCGGGAGGCGTCGCCATGACCGATCCCACCGATCTGGGCGACCCGGCGGCGATGGCCGCCCTGCGCCACGACCTGCGCACCCCGCTGAACCAGATACTCGGCTATGCGGAGCTTTTGCAGGAGGAGGCGGCGGAGGCGGGTGCGCCCGGCATCGTCCCGGACCTGCGCCGGATCGAGGACGCCGGGCGGCGTCTGCTCGCCCTGATCGGCGAGGCCCTGGGCGGCCCGCCCGAAGCCGCGCCGCCCGACTCGCGGGACGACGGCGCGGATGGGGCGACGCCGAGCGAAATGCCGGAGGACGCGCCGGGGGACGGGAGCCGCCTGCTGATCGTGGACGACGATCCGGGGAACCGGGCCGTGCTGTGCCGCCGCCTGCGGCGGGAGGGCCACCACGCCGACGCCGCCGGGGACGGGCGGCAGGCACTGGAGATGCTGACGCGGGAAGGGTACGACCTGGTCCTGCTGGACGTGATGATGCCGGAGATGGACGGCTACGAGGTCCTGCGGCGGCTCAAGGCGGACACGGCCTGGCGCAATATCCCGGTCATCATGATCTCCGCGCTGGAGGAGATGGACAGCGTGGTCCGCTGCATCGAGCTGGGGGCCGAGGACTACCTGACCAAGCCCTTCAACCCGGTGCTGCTGCGCGCCCGCACCGGCGCGTGCCTGGAGAAGAAGCGGCTGCGCGACCGGGAAGTCGGCCTGTTCCAGCAGGTGCAGGAGAACTACCGGCGCTTGCAGGAGATGGAGGCCATGCGCGACGACATGACGCACATGATCGTCCACGACCTGCGGACGCCGCTGACGTCGGTGCTGGCGGGCTTGCAGACACTGGAGGCCGTCGGTCCGCTGGAGGAACTCCAACGCGAGTGCCTGGGCATGGCCCTGGACGGCGGCCGGACGCTGCTCGGCATGATCAACGACCTGCTGGACGTCAGCCGGATGGAGAGCGGGCAGCAGGCGATGGACTGGGCCGACGTCAGTCCCGCCGAGATCGCCGCCGGGGCCATCGCCCAGGTCGCGCCTCTGGCCCTCACCAACGGCCTGATCCTGAACAGTGACGTGCCCGCCGACCTGCCCCCGGTCCGGGCGGACGCCGAGAAGGCGCAGCGCGTCCTGGTCAACCTGCTCGGCAACGCCGTCAAGTTCACCCCGTCCGGGGGCCGCGTGACGCTGACGGCGCGGCACGAACTTTCGGAGTCCGCCGTGTCCTTCACCGTGCGGGACACCGGGCCGGGCATCCCGGAGGAGGCGTTCGGGCGCATCTTCGAGAAGTTCGGCCAGGTCGGCCCGCGCCCGGCCAGCCGGAGCCTGTCCACCGGCCTGGGCCTCGCCTTCTGCAAAATGGCCGTGGAGGCCCACGGGGGCCGCATCGGCGTCGAAAGCCGCCTGGGCGAAGGCAGCGCCTTCTCCTTCACCCTCCCCACGGCCCGCTAGATTTGTGCGCGAAGGCCATGATGTCTTACGCCCAGGACAGATCCCGGCTGATGAGAAGTTCCGTCATCTCCGCGTGGTGCGTGTTCTTCATGGGAATGGCCTGGACCTGAAACCCACGCTTCCGCGCCATCTCTACCACCCCTTCTGCATTGTCATAGGTCATCAGGAACGGCCCGGCGAGCCTAGCAGCGATGTCAAATAGCTCTTCGTGGTCCAACTCATTGCAGGTGTAGAGGCGGCTGCCGGCCTTCTTCCCCGCCGCCGTGTAGGGCGGGTCAATAAAGAAGCTCGTGTTCGAGCGGTGGGCGTTCTCACGCATCACTTGCAAACCGTCGCCGTGAACAAACCGCATCTTGCTCTTGACCGTGGCAATATCTAGGATACGCTTTTTGAGCGTCTGTGGGTACCAGCGCGACGCAAGCCCTTTGCCGTTCTCCCCATGCCTGAGCAAGCCGCTCCCCGGCGCGAGAATGCCGCCGTGGACGACCCGATTCTTGAGAATTGTCTTGAAGGCTCGCTCCCGCGTTCCATTATCCGGGTTTGTAAGTGCCGCCTTCACCGTCTCCGGCGACATCTGAAAGTTGACGATCTCATCCGCCAGCCATTCCCCCTGTCCATCCAAGACTGTCTGCCAAACAGAAGCGACCTGCTCATCAAGTTCCACCATCGTCACTCGCTGCGCCAAGTCTTCAAAGGCGACGGTGAGGCTGACAATCCCTCCTCCGGCAAAGGGTTCCACCAACTCGCAGGGCCGCGTGGGCAGGCTCATTATCCACTGACGCACACGCGGGATGAGCCACGTCTTGCCGCCAGGATATCGGAACGGGCTACGTTGCGGCACGGAGGCCACATTGACAATCGGTTCCTGTCTACCGCCGTCAAACAACGAATATTGGTAGATAGGTTCAGAAAGGCGCGTCTGGGATGAAAGTCTCTGGGGCATTGCCGGTGTCTAACCTCCTGTCGAGTTGAGTTTGCAGTTGTCTCAGGAACTGCTGCTCTTCACCCGCCTCCGAGCGGGTGATCTTGAGCAGGGCTTGCTCAAACCGAGTATACACCGTCTTGTGCAGTTCCAGGATGTAGCGGCTCTGCGCGGCGTCATGGCGCAGGTCGTAGACCAGCCAGGCGATGTCGGCGTCGGCCTTGTCCACCTCGTCCAGAACGGGCAAGGTATTGTAGAAGCTCTTGTTGAGGGCGACGGCCATCTTGCGGTTCCAGGCGTTGAGGATGCCGCCTTTGAAGATCAATTGCGGGGCGAGGCGCTTGCGCGAGGACGACAAGTAATCAGGGCGGGGATAGTTTTTCATCCTGCGCCAGTCCATGTCGTGCCGCCCAGAAGGATCATCCATATAGTGCTGGAACGCCGTCCGCACATTGCCGGAGATGTAAACGGCTTGGACCTCCAATGCTCCGTAGTCCAGGATGCGGCCCTGCGCGTCATAGGAAAGCAGGACGAGGTCAATGTTCCCCGCCGACTTGCCGTACCGGTCGGCCATCGGCACCTCTGTCAACGATGTCCATGCAGCATCGGGTGGGAAGAAGAACGCGGCGGCATCGGTCGTGATTATCCAGTCCTGACGGAAGCGGACGGGGCAGGTGATAACGACCTCCTGGCCGCCGAAGACACTGCACACGCCCAGCGGGTTCTCGACGCTGCTCTTGGTGCAGTTGGGCGACTTGTTGTTGTAGGGGCAGAGTCGGTTCTTCCGGTAACGCTCGGCGTCCGGCGAGAAGTTGTCGCCGGGGAAGCCGAAGACCTCGGCCAGGGGATGGTTGGGCATAGCACTCTGTTCACCGGAGACGGCGCATTTTCCTACGCCGGACATTCTGAGCCGGGTACAATGAGCGGCAAGGAGGCGGGACATGACACTGGTTTTGGATTTGCCGCCGGGCGTGGAGGCGACACTCGCGCGGGAGGCGGCCCAGCAGGGGACGACGCCGGAGAGCCTGGCCCTGGACGGCCTGCGGCAACTCTTCCCGGAGGCCGACGATATGCCGAAGACCGGGGCGGACCTGCTGGCGATCTGGGAGACGGAGGGCGCGTTCCTGCCCACCGAGCAACGCGAGGACCACCAGCGGCGCGCGCGGCAGGTCCGCGCCGAGGCGTGGAGGCGCGAATGAGCGCTCCCACACCCATCCTCAGACTGCTTGACTCAGACGTCGTGATTGACTTGCAGCACGGGCTGCCCGCCGCCAGGGCCTGGTTCGCCACGCTCCACCTCCCCGCCGTCGCCGTGCCGGGGGTCGTAGCGATGGAGATGATCCAGTCGGCGCACAACAAACAGGAGGTCGCCTCCACCGACCTGATCCTGCGCCCGCTCCCGCGCCTGTGGCCTTCCGGCACGGCCTGCGAGGCCGCTTACACCGACTTCCGTGCGCTGCACCTTTCGCATGGCTTGGGGTTAGCTGATGCCTTGATCGCGGCGACGGCGCGGGAGCGGGGCGCGATCCTCTGCACCTTCAACGTCAAGCACTACCGCGCCGTCCCTGGGCTGACCACGGAGCAGCCCTACGTCCGTTGAAGACGGGGCAGGCGCACCGGGTACAATGGGGGCATGAGTGACGGGCGATTGGACGCGGTGCTGTTCGGGGCGGACGCGACGGAGCGGGTCGTGGCCGTGGAGACGGGGGAGCGCGAGGCGACGCTGTTCGTGCGCACCCCGGACGGAGGCACGGAGACGCAGACGCGGCCGTTCGTGCCCTGGCTGCTGACCGACACGGAGCGGCACTTCGCCGGGGCGGAGACGACGGAGCTTCAGGGCGAAGGTTACAAGTTCCTGCTCCGGTTCCCGCAGGGCTGGCGGGCCTACCAGGACGCCCGGCGGGCGCTGCGCGACGAACACGCCGGGGTCTGCCAGTACGGCAGCGCGGTCAAGCAGTTCGGCGTGGCGTCCGGCCTGACCCTGTTCCGGGGCATGGCCTTCGATGACCTCAAGCGGATGCAGGTGGACATCGAGACCTCGTCGCTGGACCCCCACGCCGCCGGGGCGGGCATCTTCATGGTCAGCGTCTCGGACAACCGGGGCCTGTCCGACGTGCTGATCGGCCCGGAGCCGGACATCCTGCGTCAGTTGCTCTCGCTCGTGGAGACGCGCGACCCGGACGTGATCGAGGGCCACAACCTTTACTCCTTTGATCTCCCCTACCTGCTGGCCCGCATGGAGGCGCACGGCATCCCGCCCCGCTTCGGGCGCGGGGGCAAGGCCGCCGCCGTCGGCACGGAGCGCAACTGCGCCATCGGCACCAACTCCCGCCCCTTCACCCCCATCTACTTCTGGGGCCGACATATCTTAGACACCCTGCTGCAAGTGCAACGCTTCGACTGGTCGCGCGGCCAGGTCTCCTCCTATAACCTCAAAGAATGCGCGCAGACCTACGGCATCGCCCCGCCGGACCGGGTGTATCTGGACCGGCGCGAGATCGTGGAGATTTTCGAGCGCGACCCGGAGAAGGTCAAGACCTACGCCCGTCAGGACGCCGAGGAGACTTCGGCGCTGGCCGCGCTGGTCGCCCCCACCGAATTTTATCAGACACAGATGGTCCCCGACGCCTACCAGAACGTCGCCGTCACGGGGAACGGCGAGAAGATCAACGCTATCCTCCTGCGCGAATATTTGAGACAAGGCCGGGCCGTCGCCAAGCAGAAGGCCCCGCAGCCCTACCCCGGCGGCTACACCGAGGTGCGCGTCACCGGCGTGGTCCGGCCCATCGTCAAGGCGGACGTGGAGAGCCTGTACCCCAGCCTGATGCTGACCCAGCGCATCGGCCCGGCGTCGGACACCCTGGGCATCTTCCTGCCCCTGCTGTCCGAGCTGACCTCCCGGCGTCTGGAGGCCAAGGGGCAACTGAAAGGGACGCAACGGGGGACACGGGAACACGCCTACTGGGACGGATTGCAGAACTCGTTCAAGAGCCTCATCAACTCGTTCTACGGCTACATCGGCGGCCCGTTCTACTTCAACGACTACGGGGCGGCCCGACAGGTGACGGAGGCGGGCCAGGAGATCGTCAAGCGCATCGCTTCCGAGCTGGAGGCCGAGGGGTCGCGCGTCATCGAGATCGACACCGATGGCGTCTACTTCCAGCCGCCGAGCGCCATCACGACCGAGGACGATGAGCTAGCCTATGTGGAACGCATCGGGGCGACGCTGCCGCCGGGGATACGATTGGCTCACGACGGCTCCTACGCCGCCATGCTGTCGCTGAAGATGAAGAACTACGTGCTGGTCGAGCCGAACGGCCACAAAATATTCAAAGGCTCGTCCCTGCGCTCCCGCGCCGACGAGCGCTACGGGCGTCACTTTATGACGGAGGCCGTCAACCTGCTGCTGGACGACCGGGAACACCAGCTCTCGGACCTCTACAAGACCCTGCTGCATCGGATCGAAGCGGGCGAAATGCCCATCGCCGAGCTGGCCAAGCGCGAGCGCGTCACCGACAAGCTGCTTTCGTCGGACCTGCGCAAGCGCGCCGCCGCCGCCATCAAGGACGCGGGCATCAGCCAGGGCGAGTTCGTCGCGCTCTACCAGAAGTCCGACAAGACGCTGGGCTTGGTCCAGGACTACGCCCACGACGAGGACACGGACCACTACGCCGCCAAGCTCTACAAGTTCGCCGGTCGCCTCAAGGAAGCCCTCGGCGACGCCCGCTTCGACGCCCTCTTCCCCAAGCCCATCCCCAAGTCCAAACGCCCCGATCCCACGCAGATGAGCATGGACCTGTTCGGATAACCCTTTGGCCTTATCGCCAGGTGACAGAAGGATATTTCAATGTCTAGAGCGAACATAATATTGCTGGTTCTGTGAACAAATTAACCAAAAACATAATAGCTGCAAAAAGCGATATTTTGTCGCCTGACGGAAGATGCTTGCGTTGTGACATTCATTCCGAACTACATCTTCTTAAGGCTGGCTCCTTAAATGGAGACGATGATAATAAGCAAGTAATTAGAAATGCATACCAGCATCAGCGGAGTGTTCGTTCGTTGGGCGAAAGCAACTTTATCAGTAAGTATTCAAGCTTGTTGTTGCCTTTTTTTGCTAACGGAAGTGAAGTTCAGCCAGAAAAAATTAAGCCGAAGCTAATCCCAGTTGAAAAACCTGACAGCTTTGAAGGACGCTTATTTAGGTTTGCGACCTCGCTTTGGAGCGTTCCTGTCAGCCGAGGATACGGCAGACGTATGCGTTACCTCGTAATGGACGCCCACAATAACAAGCTAATGGGTCTGTTCGCTTTAGGTGATCCAGTCTTGAACATGAAAGCTCGCGATACAACTATTGGCTGGACGGTCAAGGATAGGATGGAACGCCTTTATCATGTCATGGACGCCTATGTTCTGGGGGCGGTTCCACCTTATAACGATTTGCTGATAGGAAAGCTTATCGCCCTTACAACAACAACGGATGAAGTAAGGAGGCGCTTTAGAAAACGGTACAGCGACAATGTTACGGTCATCGCACAGGAGAAAAAGAGGGCTGACTTAGTTGTAGTAACTACAACCTCGGCCCTTGGTCGCTCTTCAATTTATAATAGATTATCTGTCAAGAAAGGTGCCTCATTTACTAGTATAGGATACACATCCGGTTACGGACATTTTCACATTTCGGATGAGCTATTTGAGCGGTTGCGTAACTGGATGAGAGGGAGTGAGGGGTCCTATGCTGACAATCATCGCTTTGGACAAGGACCAAATTGGCGTATGCGCTTACTTCGTCAAGCTTTCCAGAAACTTGACGTCCAACCGGAGGCAATCAACCATGGAATACAACGCGAAGTCTTTATGGCACCTTTAGCTCATAACTACAAAGACATCTTGACAGGCGCATCAGTGCGCCCCGCCTATCAAACTGTTCCTTTAAGGGAAGTAATGCATCAATTTCGTGAACGATGGCTACTTCCGCGTGCAGAACGTATTCAGCGTTGGAGGACTTGGGATCGGAGTATGCTCCTGGCGGATTTTGAGATTGCTAATGTCGGCTCATTTGAGGGGCAACCATGAACGATTTGGTGCCACAAACAGCTATCGACTCCGTGGCAGAGCGAATTCAAGAGCGCACTTCAAGGAACTATAACATTCCTGTCATCGGGCAGGCTTCTAACTTGGAAACACCTCAAGTTTTCGAGATTATGCCATTCTTAGACATAGACAAAACGCCGTGTCGCTTCTATGCCATTGATGGCTCACAGAACCACCATACCTTTTATAACGGTATCTCGCTTGCTCTTTACCGAGCGGGCTACATTTGTTATCGCAACGGCGTTCAGATTCGTATGAACTCTTCTGACGATCCAATTAACTTAGCTCAGTTGTATGCACCGGAACAAGTCTTAGTTCTTCGAGAAGATGATCTTTCAAGAATGTATGACGAGTGCCTTGCACTGCCTTGCATTTCTAAGTTCATCAAATTTCTTAACGATGAGCCGGAAAACATTTTCGCCTATTCCCGTAAGGTCATAACCTCTCAACTTGCGACACTCCTTGCGTTTGCTCAAGAAGTTTGTGAGTGGTCATTGGTATACGAGATCGCCCAGCGCAACGACACTGCGGATGGCGATGTTATCTTAAGGGATGGAACTTTACGTAGCCTTCAGATTAAGCAGGAATACATAGTTGCCCTTGGGCGGCATATGGCCAGTAAAGGGTTGAGACTAGCGGCTGTGACCAAACAGAGTGCAGTCAAAGTAGAATTGTCCTACACATTCACCCAGATTGACAACTATTTACAAGACAACTTGAAGAACTGCTATACGTTCACGAACGCAACGCAAACAGATCGTAAATTGTGTGCATACTTCGAGGTATCCGACTCCGTTCTGTTGGGTGCATACGGTGCGGGGAGTATGTTTGCAAAGAAGGGCGTTACGGGAGGGCGTGGGTGTGGACTGTTTTTCGCGGGCCGTCTAGACTATGTGGAAAAGCTGCAAAACTATGACTGGCTACTGATTGACATGAACATCTTTGATGTCATACCTGGGATTGAAGCCAAAGATTTGTCGCGCGAGAAGGATACAGTTCAAAGCCTGATGTACGATTTAACGTCTTTGACGCAGGAACACTTTATCTTGGGTTACCCATACCCGCTGGCTGAAGTTCACAACGTCGTGAAAATCCAATCAGCTTTCAAAGATGAAATGATTGCAAGAGTAAAGGAAAGCCTTTACCGAATGCGCCGCCTCGATCACACAGAGATTGAAAACTTGTTCATTGACACTCACAGTCGGTTTTAGAGGACAACCATGAGCCAGAGAAGCGACTTCGGCGTACTTTACGGGCAGAAAACTCAGGATGATGCTCTGCTAATTTACTCCTCCTATGAGGACTCAAAGGCATCGCCAAGCGTTGGAGACTTCATTGTGCTGTCGCCTAAAGACGGCTCCAACCCAAAGTTCCTCGCGCGCATCGAGCAGGAAGTTTATGATGAAGACCCACTGTTCCGTAACCAGGACAAAACGCTTATTGCGGTTCAATACGCTCGGATAGCAGAGCGTGAGTTATCCGACCGCGACAAGCAAAAAATGTTCAGCTACACTTACCGCGTAAGAATGTTGGGCACTTTCAGCGACGTGGGAACATCTCTTGAATTCACAACGGCTGTCAGAAAGTTGCCCGTGGTGTCTTACCATGCTAGGCACCTTAACAAAAAAGAGATTGACAACATTCTGAATTATGACAACCAAGATGGTGTCGGCATTGGATGGCTATGCATCGGTGAGCAGCAGTTTGAAGACAAAGGCGAGATTCGCTTTGACATTAACAAACTTCGTCGTAGCAGAACTTTGGTGCTGGCTCAGTCCGGTTATGGCAAAACGAACTTTGTTAAGGTCCTGACATACCATCTCTGTGGGAACAAGACGTTTGGCAAATTGATTTTCGACCTCAACGGTGAATATGTGACAAAGAGCGAACATACACTAGGATTGGCTGACATAAATGAGCCGAAGGTACGTGAGAATCTGGTTGTATATACAGACCGTAAGTTGGATGTTGCATACACAGGGCGATTTGACCTACGCGGTGGCGTTACAGTCAACACGCACAAACACATGACGGTGGGCGACATACTAAACTTCGGAGCAGGATTCACGGAGGTAATGAAATCCTTTTTGCTCTACCTCGATGACGAGGGCG
The DNA here is from genome assembly GCA_965277485.1 of Capsulimonadaceae bacterium. Classification (GTDB taxonomy): domain Bacteria; phylum Armatimonadota; class Armatimonadia; order Armatimonadales; family Capsulimonadaceae; genus JAFAZD01. Next base: position 45,496 of record CBDICZ010000014.1, read on the forward strand.
TTGAGGATTTCATCGCGAAGATTAATAATTACGTCAAGGAACCGTCTCGCCTCCATGCGGATTTCCCTGACTACTGGGCTGAGATGAAAACTAAGGGCGATGAGGTAAGCGCAAAGAAAACAATCGGAGGCATCCGCAAGCGTATAGGCCACCTCGTCGAAGAGGGCAAAGGCATTCACAGCGGAGGGTCTGAGCTTGTGGAAGACACGTTTGCTGCACTTAAACAAGGCAAAACGGTAGTCATTGATCTGTCACTGAAAGACAACGCTGATGCTGGCATCATCTCCACAATGCTGATTCGTGAGCTGTTTGAGAGGAACAAAAAGTATTACACTGGAAATGAACAAGATAAGGTTACGGAAGCGGTGATATTTGTTGAGGAAGCACAAAATGTTCTCTCGGAGGAGTTTGTGCGCTCCAATGCAAATCCATTTGTGCGACTGGCAAAGGAAGGTCGCAAATTTAGCCTCGGCTTGGTTGCAATAACGCAACGCCCTTCTGCCATTGCAGAGGAAGTTAGGACGCAGGCAGAAAACTTCTTTGCTTTTCACATGGGCAACACGGATGACATCAAATCCTTGATCCAGTCGAACATTAACTACGATGGCGTCATTAGCTCGTTTTTGCAACGTGAGACAATCAAGGGAAATCTATACATGGTTTCGTCTTCACAATCTTTCGCAGTACCAGTTCGTGTTTTCGAGTTCGAAAAGATGGTAGCCTCAAAATTGTACCCAATCAGTTAGGGGTCAGTATGCATCAAGTCACCCTACAGGAAGCCGCAACACAACTGGCGTCGCTCGTTCAAGAAGCACGGTCCGGCGGCGAGGTGGTCATCGTGGAAGACAGCAAGCCCGCCGTCAAACTCGTCCCACTGCCGGAGGACAAGCCCCCGTTCCAGTTCGGCAACGCCAAAGACGTTCTGATCTACATGGCGGATGACTTTGACGCGCCGCTGGAAGAATTCGAGGACTACTCGTAATGCGCTTGCTGCTGGACACGCACGTGTTCTTGTGGTTCGTTTTCGGCAACCCAAAGTCGAGCGCGGCGGCACGGTCACTCATGGAAGATGCGGCCAACGAAAATCTGCTCAGCATCGCCAGCGTGTGGGAGACCAGCATCAAGGTCGGCATCGGCAAACTCCAGATCACTCAGCCGGTGGGGACGTTCTTCCGGGAACAGACGGCGCGCAAGGGAGTTGGTCTGCTCCCAATTACCGTGGATCATGCCGCCCAGGTCTCCCTTCTACCGCCGCACCACCGCGACCCCTTTGACCGCCTCCTGGTCGCACAGAGCCTCACGGAACGCATTCCCATCTTGAGCGCGGATGCCGTGCTGGATGTCTATGGAGTAGTGCGCCTGTTTTGAATCTGTTCCCAAGCCGGAGCGCCCCCAGCCCACGCAGATGAGCATGGACCTGTTTGGGTGAAGAAGAACTTCGTGGCAGGAATGCGGGCGGGGAGCGCGGAACACCGTGCCAACGATGTCGTCAAAGGAGAGCGAGATGCTGACGCCGGAGCAACGTGAACAATTTCTGACCGAGGGGCACATTGTCATTCGGGGCGCGTTCCCCAGGGCCGACGCGATCCAGTGGGTGCGCGAGGAGTGCGCCCATGAGGGCTACGATCTGGATGACCCGGAGACGTGGACCAAGGAGTATGTGCGGATCGAGACCCGCAGGCGGGTGACGCTGGAGGAGTACGCGCCTGCCGCCTGGCAGGCGTCGTGTGACCTGATGGGCGGGCCGGAGCGGGTGTCCGGCAAACCCGGCATCGGCCTGTTTGCGGTCAACTTCCGGCAGGGCGCGGACAAGCCCTACCGGAAGGCGTCGGCGGACGTGACCGGGTGGCACAAGGACGGCTGGCAGTTCCTGCACTTCCTGGACAGCTGGGAGCAGGGGCTGCTCGGCATCCCGCTGATGACCGACGTGCTGCCCGAGGGCGGCGGCACGTTCATCGCCGCCGACTCCGTCCCGGTCGTCGCGCGATTTTTAGCCGCCCACCCCGAAGGCATCCTGCCCGACGGGTTCCCGTTTCAGGAACTCGCGGCGCAGTGCCGGGACTTCCGGGAGGTGACGGGGGAGGCGGGCGACTTCTTCCTGTTGCACCCCTACCTGCTCCACGCGGTCTCGCAGAACCGCCTGCGGCGGCCCCGCGCCATCTGCAACGTGCTGTACGAGTTGACCGAGCCGATGAACCTGAACAGGCCGGGCGGCGACTACTCGCCCGTGGAGGAGGCCGTGCTGCGCGGCCTGGGCGTGGAGCATCTCGACTTCCGACCGACCCAGCCCCGCTACCGGTCGCCGGACGGTGGGCCGATCAATGCCGATTATCGCAAGTCCAAATGAAATGAGTGTTTGATGACTAAGATTCGACACGCGGCGCTCGCCGCCTGCGCCCTGACCTTTGTTGGGATGGTCGGGGCGGCCGCCGCCCACGCCGACCTGCGGGTGGTGCAGAAGACCACGATCCAGAACCCGCAACTGACGGCGATGGTCCAGAGTATGTCGCCCGCCCAGCGCGCCCAGATGGCGCAGACGGGCGGCCTCTTCTCCGGCGGCCCCGTGACCCTGGTGATCTCCACGCACGGCGGCGAGGCGCGGGTGGACTTCGGCAAGCAGACGACCCTGTTCAACGCGGCGACGCGCCGGGTCACCACTTTAGACCGCGCGGCCCACACCTACACCACGTCCGCGTTCGCGCCCCAGGCGGGCGCGCCGGTGCAGGCCACGGTGCGGGACACCGGCCAGAGCAAGATGATTGACGGCCACCGGGCGCGGCGGTACACGGTGGCGCTGTCCGGGCCGCAATTGGAGGGCGGACAACTGACGGGCGACGTTTGGAGCGCCCCGGACCTGCCCCCGCTGCCGACGGCGTTGTTCGCCTCGGGCCCCGCCGCCGCGCTGCAAGGGCTGTTTCACAGCATCAAGGGCCTGCCGCTGCGCATCAACGTCCTGGTGACAGGGACGCCGATCGGGACCACCGCGGTCCAGTCATCCGCGCTGTCCGTCTCCGTAAAGCCCCTGTCGCCGTCAGTCTTCCGCATCCCCGCCGGGTACCGGCTCCTGGTCCCGCCGCGCGGGCAGCCCTAAGCCCGGCAGCCGCGCATCCGCCGGACGCAGGCGGCGGCGGACTTCTTTGACGGCGTGAGGCGCGCCCAGGCTGACCAGGAGCAGGGCCAGCGCGTAGGCCCACCAGGGCAGGGCGTGTCCGAACAGGAACACATACAGGTACGGCAGGAACCAGAAGAAGACGGCCAGGGGGATCAATGCCCCGATGGGCCGATGGCGGCGGACACGCGCCGCCAGCCAGGCCACCGTGCCCCAGAACAGCGGGTGGTGGATCAAGTACAGGACGCCGAAGACCCAGGGGTTGACCCCGTGCTGCCGGCCCAGCGCCAGGATGTGGTTCCAGAGAGTCAGGAGCATGGGGCCTCAGTCAAACGGGATCGCGGGCGGCGGCAGGACGGCCCCGGCGTCCCGGCAGGCGGCGAAGTAGACCCTGATGGCGTCTCCCGTCGTCGGGACGTAGGCGTCGCACGGCGGGAACAGGTCCGGGTCGGTCGCCAGCGGCAGGGGTGGGAACGGGCCGAGCGCGGCCAGCGTCCCGGCGAGCAGTTGATATTCGTCGGCGTCCCGCAGGGCGATCTTCTCCAAGTGCGTCAGGGACAGGCCGTACTTGACAAGCACTTCCAGGCTGGGGAAGCGGCCCGTGGCCTCGTGACGGTGCCACAGAGCGGCGCGTTCCGCGGGATCGGTGACGGGGCAGAGGGCGGCGCGGCTGCGCCAGGACTTCGCATTGTAGGGCAGCAGGGCGGTCTCCGGCAGGCCCAGCACGGCGTCGGCCCGGAAGATGAGCAGGGCGTGAGGGTAGCCCCGGCGTAATTTATCCGCCAGCAGCGGCGTCTTTGACTGAGGCGACAGGTGGACATAATCGTCCAGCCCCAGCATCCGGTCCCGCCGCCGCGCCGTGGCGCGGGGCGCGATGCCGTGCGCGGCCAGCACACTCTGCGCATACAGCGCGCCGTCCCGGACGATGCACGGCAGGTAGTGCAGCGGCGCGGCGTGGTACAGGGAGCGCGGGCAAGTGGGGTCTGTCATCGCCCCCATGATACCCGGTCGGCGGTGCAGCCTGACACGGCTTCGCGCCGGGGCGGAGGATCGCCCCGTCTGAACAACACGTCCTTCGGACGAGGCCCCGGCGACACCGACTTCTTCCACGTCCGAAGGACGCCTTCCCAGGCGGGGCGATCCTCCGCCCCGCCCTCATCAAGCCGCCAGCGGCAGGGCAGGTTCCTGGACGGCACATGGATTTTCCTGGGCGGCGGGGATTTCGGCAACAGAGATCAGGGTGAGGCCGGCCGTCTGGCAAGTTTCCGGCTGGCGGCGGCGCAGGCGCAGGAAGGCGGCGACGAACTGCGGGTCCCACTGCGTCCCCGCGCCCGCCTCCAGGACGGCCAGGGCGCGCGCCGGGTCCATGCCCTTGCGGTACGGGCGGTCCGTGGTCATGGCGCTGAAGGCGTCGGCGACGGCCATCAGGCGAGCGATCATCGGCGTCTCCTCGCCGCGCAGGCCGTAGGGGTAGCCGTCGCCGTCCCACCGCTCGTGGTGGTGGCGCACCGCGTCCAGCGTCCCCTCCAGGCCCGGCACGGCGCTGACGATCACCGCGCCCATCTGCGGGTGCTGGCGGACAGCGGCGTACTCCTCCTCGGTCAGACGGCCCGGCTTGCGCAGGATGGCGTCGGGGACGCCGATCTTGCCCACGTCGTGCAGCAGCGCCGCCACGGCCACCGTGTCCTGCGTCTTCCCATCGAGGCCCAGCTCCTGCGCGATCTCCAGCGAGTACGTCAGCACGTCCTCGCAGTGCCGGTGCGTGTAGCGGTCCTTGTTGTCCACGGCAGTGACTAAGGCGTCCAGCATGGAGTAGCCCTCCAGCGACCGGCTCATCAGGGCGCGCAGACGGTCCGCCTGGTCGTTGTCGCCCGCGCCCGTCTTGGCCCGGCGCAGGCGGGCGTCGGCCAGCTCCACCACGTCCAGCCGCGTCACGCCCTCCTGCGGGAAGACGGCGACGCCGGCGGACAGCGACATCGGGACGGCGACATCATGGCCGGGCGGCTGGTAGCCCACGTCGCCCAGGGCGGACGCGAGGTGTGCCGCCAGGCGGGGCGCGTCCTCGGCGGTGACGCCGGGAGACAGCACGGCGAACTCGTCGCCGCCGAACCGGGCCAGCACGTCGTCCGGGCCGCAAGCGGCCCCCAGCGCGGCGGCCACGCGGCGCAGCACGTCGTCCCCGGTGATGTGCCCGTAGGCGTCGTTGAAGAACTTGAAGTTGTCCAGGTCCATCACGGCGACCGCCAGCGTGGTGTCGTTCCCCTGTGCCCGCTCGGCGGCCTCCTCCAGCCGCTTGTGGAAGGCGCGGTGGTTGAGCAGGCCGGTCAGCGGGTCACGCTCGGCCCGGTCCAGCGCCTCGGCCAGCAACGCCTGCTTGGCGGCGAACTCGGCGGCGTGGCTCATGGCGGCGGCGATCAGGCCGGTCATCAGCATGAGCGTGTCGACATCGAGGGCGCTGAAGGCGTAGCGCTCCGGGGACATCACCTGGAGGACGCCGACGACCCGGCGCCGGTGGTGGAGCGGGACAACGATGGTGGAGCGGATTCCGATCCGGCGGCTCGCCTCCAGGTCCACGCGCGGGTCGGTCTCGGAGTCGTTGCAGCGCAGAGGCCCGCCGGTGCGCAGGCACACGCCGGCGAGGCCGTCCCCGAGGCCCGTCCGCCGGCCCAGGTGCGCCACGGCCCGACCGGTCGCGGCCCGGAAGACCATCTCATCGCCCTCCACCAGCCGCAGGGCGGCCCCGGCGGCATTGGTCAGGGCCTGGGCACGCGCGACGATCAGGGTCATGATGCCGTCCAGGTCCAGGTCGGCGAACGCGATCTCTTCCTGGATGGCGATGATGTTGGCAAATCGCTCACCCTCCTGTCGCAGCGCCTCCTCAGCGCGCTTGCGCTCGGCGACCTCGACCTCCAGGTCCGCGACGCGCCGGTCCACGAGCATACTGAGCTGCCGCTTCTCCTGCCGCAGCGCCTCGGAGGCCTCGGCGCCGGCCCGGTAGACGCCGTCCATCAGTGACAGCCCCATCAGCAGCAACAGGGCCGAGACCGCGCTCAGCAGCCACTGGGAGGGGTCGAGCGGCGAGGCATGGAGAGAGATCGCGTGTTGGACTATCAGGCAGGTGCGCAGCAGCCAGACCAGGCAGTTGAGGAAGACGAGGAGCCAGGCCGGGCGACGCCCGTAGCGGGCGTACATCCGCAGGCACAGGACGACCGTGCCGAACTGAAGCAGGACGCACAGGCCGAAAAGAAAATTCATCCCCATTTCATCGGTGTCGCACCGGGCGGCCCCATTGCCGTTCCGGCGCTCCTTTCGGACAGAGGCGGTCTGCGGAGAAGAGTTCCGTGACACTCATTGTCGGACAGTCATGCATTTTTTTGCAGGCCCGGCGTCGGGTATGATGGGAGGAATGAACAAACGCCGAGTGTCACGAGTCTGGACGGAGGTGGATGGGCGGCGGACCCGCCTGCGCGTCGCCGCCGGGAGGGCAGACGCATCAGAGGGAACCGATGGGGCGGCCCTGCCGCTGCTTTTGCTGCACGGGCTGGGCTGCTCGTCGGCGGCCTGGCAGCCCTCCCTGCGCCTGCTGACCGCCCGCGCCCCGTTTCGGACGCTCGCGCCGGACTTCCCCGGCTGCGGACGTTCGCGGGCGGCGGGACCCGCAATGGGCATGGACGCGCTGGGGGACTGGACCGCGCGGCTGATGGACGCCCTGGGCATCGCGCGGGCGAACGTGGCGGGCAACTCCATGGGCTGCCAGGCGGCGCTGGCGCTGGCGCGGCGTCACCCGGACCGCGTGGGCACGCTGGCCCTGCTGGGGCCGACGACGGGGGGCGCGAACGTGCCCTTCTGGCGCTACGCCGTCGGGCTGCTCTGGGACGGCTTCGGGGAGTCGCCGCGCTACGACCTGCTGCTGCTGCGGATGTATCTCCAGATGGGCCTGATACGCTACCTCGCCACGACCCGCGCCCTGATGGCGGACGACCCCATCGCCCACGCCGCCGGGGTCCACGCGCCGGTGCTGGTGCTGCGCGGCGGCCACGACCGGATCGTCACGGAGGACATGGCGAAAAATCTGGTCGCCGCCCTGCCCCGCGCCGAATACCAGCCGCTGGACAGCACGGCCCACGCGGCCGAGTTCAACACCCCCGACCTATTCGTCTCGGCGGTTCTGGAGTTTTTGGCCCGCGAGCAGCCATCGGCCTCGATGGAAGCCGCCGCCGCCCCGGCCACGGGCCGATGATCGTTTGCGACAAATACGAAATGCCTCGCCCTGTCTGTCTGTTTCGCATTCAGCACCTCGATTCTCTGCAAGTTGCCGCGCTACATGGTCTCCTGACAACTCCCTATTCGCTTGAAACGCTGAGTCGTCAAGCCGTTGACATTCACCGCGTTTCGGGATATACTGTCCTCATATTCGTTTCCTGAGAGAGAGCGAGTGTCTGCGCAGACACCCGCTCTCTTTTTGTCTTGCTAACTCCCGCCTCTCACCCCCACCCTCCGGTCGTGGTTCACGTCCCAGCCCAGCGCCGTCCAGAACTTGTCAATGAAGTCCCGCCGCGCCTCCTCTTCTTGGTATGGCGGCGAGAGGTAGTACGCCTTGTTCGCGTCAAACTGTGAGACAAGCGTTCGGACCTGTTCAAACGCCGCGTCAAAAAGCGTGGATGCCATGGGAGTATTATACAGAGTGGGGAGCTTCCCGCGTCAAGAGGTCTGGCCCGTTGTTACCGCATAAGCGACAAAGCGCAGAGTGTGTCTTCGGGGATCGCAAGCGAGAAGCCGGTTTACGGAAGACGTGGCCGCATTCTAATGTCACCTCAACGACCCCGCCGCACCTATCAGGTGACGGATATTGCTTGACACAAGCGATCTGCCGCCAGGGACGTTCTTCCACAGCGATCTGACGCCATTTGTAAGCCAGGGCTGGAACAGGACAGGGGCCGATGTATCTCAGGAACTTGCAGACCTGGCTTCCGTTCAAGTAAAGGGCCTTGTTGGCCTTCAGTCGAAACTTCAGACCTTCCCGTTCCAGTTTCACAACGATCTCTCGTAAATCCTCCCGCGCAAAGCCATAGGTCCCCAGTTCAAGACGTTGGATTCTCCTGGCAGCATCGGCAAGCAAAAACCCGTCACCGAGATATTCAGTCAGCAACAAAGGGGGAGTGATTTGAAGATCACCAGGGAGTCGCTTTCTGCCGTCTGGATACCAGCGTTGATAGGCCGCTGAGTAAAGAGGGTCTGTGCGTGTACTCAGTAGCCAGTATTGGTACTTCCCAGAGGCATGGGGGCCGGAGATGCGCCCTGGAGTCGGCAACCACGAAGCGACCCACTCCAAGAACGTTGGCTCTTTACAGGTTTGCTGATAGCGGGGCGAGCGGCACTGACCTGGAATTGTCAGGTTGCCATCGGACATCAGAATACCGTCGAGTAAGTTTTCCCAACCGTGTTCCATTACACCACCTCCGTGTGAAAAAGTGGCCGGAGGCAATCGCCTCCGGCCTTTGCACGCTATGAGCAGCCGAGGCTGGTCCCACAGGAGATACACCGGTAGCAGGCCCCGTTGCGAATGGTGATCGCGCCGCATTCGGGGCAGGGCGGGGCGTCGGACTGCATCCGGTAGATCTCGCGCTCGTGGTCCGTCACCGTGGCCGTGGTGGTGTCGGCCAGGTGGGCGTTGTCCGGGCCGCCGCTCTTGAGACCGCTGCCATTCCCATTCTTGCCGTTCCCGTTGCTCAGGGAGCCATTCTTGGCGTCGTGGGTCGGGCTGAACAGCGGCAGTTGCCGGGGCGCGGGCGGGGCAGGCGACGCCTCGCCGTAGCCCTCCTGGTCGGCGAGCAGGCCGACGTTCTGCCGCTCCTCACGCTGCAGGAAGCGCAACGCCAGGTAGCGGAAGATATAGTCCATCACCGACTTCGCCATCGGGATGTCCTTGTTGCCGGTGAAGCCCGACGGCTCGAAGCGCGAGTGGATGAACTTGTCCACCAGCGTGGACAGCGGGACGCCGTACTGCAAGGCCAGCGAAATGGCCGTGGCGAAGCTGTCCATCAGGCCGGAGATGCTGGAGCCTTCCTTGGCCATACGGATGAAGATCTCCCCCGGCTGCTGCGTGTCCGGGTACAGGCCGACCGTCAGGTAGCCCTCGTGGCCGCCGATGGAGAACTTGTGCGTGATGGACGCCCGCTCATCGGGCAGACGCCGCCGCACGGCCTGGGGCAAAGCCCCGTCGTTCGGAAGGACCGCCGCCGGGGCCTTCTCGCCCGCCGGGACCTCCTTGCTGGTGTTCAGCGGCTGGGTGCGCTTGCTGCCGTCGCGGTAGATGGCGACGGCCTTGATGCCCAGCTTCCACGCCTGCATATAGGTGTCCGCGATGGTCTCCGGGGAGGCCTCATTGGGCACATTGACCGTGTTGTGGTTGACGATCCCATTGCCGATAAAGGCATGGTTTTCCGGCACCTGGAAGTCGTACACCTCGGCCATGCCCTCTGCCGCGTCCTTGACCCGGACAAAGTGGATGTTGTTTTCCACGATCTCGGCCAGTTCGGGGATGCCGTATTGGACACACACGCCGCGCGCGGTCTCCCAGGAGACGAAGCGGGTGCGCTTGTCAAAGACGTGACGCCATGCCATCGTCTCGTGCGCCGCCCGGATGGCGGCCTGCATCTGATTGCGGTAGCAGGGCACGACATCCGAGTAAACGGCATTGGTGGTCTCGGTGCGGGCACAGACATCGCGCAAGCGGTCCGCCTTGTGGGCGTCGTCCAGACGGAACAGGAAGGCAAACTTACGAACGTCGTTGCCGTGCAAGCCGAGTTCGGTGAAGTGCTTGCCGTAGGCGGCATTGAACTTGCGGATGATCTGCGGCCGCAGGCCGAAGTTGTTCAGTGCCACCTGCAACTGCGCGATCAGCGTGGGCGAGTTCAGGCAGATGGCCGCCATCCCGTCCTGCCGAACATACCCATCAAGCCACAGCCCGGCGATGAACTCCTGAACGGTCTCGCGGCGCGATTGGAGGATTGACCACGGCATCTGCTTGCTCGCCGAGTTGCCGCCGCAGCCAAGATAATCCAACAGCTCCACCAGCGTCTTGGAGGCGACGACGAAGCTGGTCACGCCGTTACGGGAGTCCGTCGCAACACGCCCTTCCAGTCCGAACAGGTCACGGACGATCTGCCGGCAATTCTCCAGCACGACGGGGTTATTGTTGGTGATGCAGACTGTCCATGTGGAGTGGGTCATGTGGCCTTCGGCGATGTAGTAGCCGAGAAGGCGTCCGAACGCGGGCGACATACGCTCAGGGAGGCGCATCGCCTTCTGGTTGCACCGGCGCGGCGTCGGCCGGAATTCGATCCGGGCATCCTGCTCCGCCCAATGCTCCGTGCCGAGGCGGACGGCGACGAAGTCTTCCGACGTGATCTCGTCCAGCCGCTTCCAGTCGTACCCCTGCGCGTTGGCGACCTTGACACGGTGGTTGGTTGTTCCCTCCAAGGTCCGCCCATCCGCCAGCGTCAGCCGAACGGTAGGCCGAATGCCGCCGTAGTAGAACAGGTCGGCGCTCTGCGGCGCGGAGATCGAAGCCAGCGTGGTCGCGCAGGGGCGGAATGTCCCCGGCTTTTCCCCCTGGTAAAACGCCTTGATGGGCATCATGCCTCGGTCCGTGCAGATCAAGGTCTCCCCGGTCACGCACTTTGAGATGGCTCCCGAAATGAACGGCTGGGCGGCGGCCATCATCTGGATGTGGCCCATGTGGTGGATGGACCGGGTTCCGTTCATCGGGCGGAACGCGCAGTCGAAGATCGGCAGGTGTTCGGGCTTCAGCCCCGGTGCCCCCTCGATGGTGTCATGTTCGTCAATGAATTTGATGATCGCCCCGCCCTCGTCCTCAGTGTAGCCCAGGCGCTGCAAGGCTTCGGGCACGGTCTGGTTGACGATCTTCATCGTGCCGCCGCCGACCAGCGACTTGTACTTGACGATGGCGATGTCCGGCTCGATCCCCGTCGTGTCGCAGTCCATCAAAAACCCGATGGTCCCCGTCGGCGCGAGTACTGTGGCCTGGGCGTTTCTGAACCCGCTTTCCTGCCCCTCGGCCAGCACATCATCCCAGGCGTCGCGGGCGGCGGCCAGCAGCGTGTCGGGAATCAGCTTCGGGTTGATGTGGTCCACGTGTTCCCGGTGCTTCCGCATGACGCGCAGCATGGGGTCGCGGTTCTCAGCGTAGCCGGCGAACGGCCCGCCGCAGTCGCGGGCGATCACGGCGGACTGGTGGTAGGCGCGGCCCGTCATCAGGGCGGTGACGGCCCCGGCGTAGGCCCGGCCCGCGTCGCTGTCATAGGGCAGCCCGGCGGCCATCAGCAGCGCCCCCAAATTGGCGTAGCCCAGGCCGAGCGTCCGGTAGACGTGCGACCGCTCCTCGATCTTCGCCGTCGGGTAGGCCGCGAAGCCGACCACGACCTCCTGTGCCGTGAGCATGATTCGGACCGCGTGTTCGAACGACTCCACGTCGAACGCCCCGTCCCCGCCCCGGAACTTCATCAGGTTCAGCGACGACAGGTTACAGGCCGTGCTGTTCAGGAACATGTACTCGCTATTGTGGATGAAGATGCCTGAGTGGTTCAGAGCGCCTTCCGCACACGATTGTTCCGCCGAGGTCAGGATGGCAAAGTTGTGGTGCGTGTCCACAGTCCCATCATACACATCCTCATAACCACAGAACTCAACGGAGGCGACCTTGTGGTTGTACAACTCTGCCTGTTCGCGCAGAGCGGCATCATCGGCGAAGTGCTGTCGCGCCGTTGCCGCCGTCGGCACACGCGCCGCTCCGAGCAAACGCGCTCGGCTACGCAGATCGTCCCAATCGCGCAACGAGGGGATGATGTCATTGTCCAACAGCAGGCGAGCAGCCTTGAGGACCATGCTACAGTGGCCCTTCTGTGCGGCGCGACGTTTGCTGTCGGGGTCGTTGGCGGCGCTGACACTGACACGGAGTTTGGAGCGATGCTCGGCGGACAAAGCCCGCCCACGATTCTGCGCCCAGGTTTTCTCACCACTCATCTGTCGCCCCATCGGGCTGCATCGGCAGGCGTCGGAGCAGAAGATTTGCTCAACGCGCCGCGTCGTGAAGTTGCCACGGCAGACGGGGCAACAACGCTCGTAGCGCTCACCTGCTGGACGACCGATAGATCGGCCATCGGCTTTCGCTTGTGCCAGCGCCGCCTTGATTGCGGCACCCGAACGCGCCCGTTCTTCACTGCCGGCCCAGCGTTGTTCAGATTTCTCGCGCATGACACGGCGGGTTTCCTCAGAGTGGGTACGCCCGTAGTTGCCGTTTTTCGCTCCGCGTACCGAATCGCCGATGTTGTGCCGCCACTCGTCACTCATCAGCCGACGAGCCGGGTTGTTGTCGCCACGCATTTTCTCACCGTGCAATGCGTGATGCTCTTCAGCGGCCATAAGTGCAAGATTCTCGATGGTATCGTTGAGAGCGTTAAAGTCGCTATGGTGAATGTGGTAGCCATCAGGCTGTGTGCCGTGGAAATACTCCCACACGGCACGGTACTGGGGCTTCCACGCGCGGCCCGTCCAGTAGTAGCGCCGCTTTGTCCGGGTCTTTTCTGGAGTCAGCACTTTGGAGTGGAACGGCATCAGCGAATCGCCGGGCTGAAGGTCGCGCACCATGCGGTACGAGCCGTCCCGCAGCATGATCAAATGGTCATCCGTCGCGCGGAAGGAGGAGCCGTCATCCAAGTTGACCTGATGCACCGCCGCGCTTTCACGCTTGATGCCGATGTTCCACATGCGAGAGATGGTGGTGCGCCCACTCGCATGGTCATGGGCATAGACGGGGGTTTCCGTCCCCACAAGGTCTTTGATTGCCACAGCGTTTCGCCCATCGGCGACAGCGACCAAAGTGTCAGCGGTGACGCAGCACGGATTACTCGCGTAAATCCGATCTGTGTTGCTGCACGTGTGCCAGTCGTTGATGGTGGTGTCGTACTGCATGCCGGGGTCGCCGCAGACCCACGTGGCCTCGGCGATGGACTGCATCAGGTCGCGGGCCTTCGTGGTGCCGGCCGCCTTGCCGGACTGGCGGAAGCGGGTCTGCCACTCGCCGCCCGCCTCGACGGCCTGCATGAAGTCGTCGGTGACGCGGACGCTGTGGTTGGCGTTCTGGAAGGGCACGGTGTCGTAGGCGCCGCCGACGACGTTGAACGCGCCGGAGTAGCCCGCGTCAATGAGCGCGTGGGCCTTCTCCTCGGCGTCCTTCTTGCAGAGGATGAAGTCGGCGATGTCCGGGTGGTCCACGTCCAGCACGCGCATGCAGGCGGCCCGGCGCGTGCTGCCGCCGCTCTTGATGCTGCCCGCCGAGGCGTCCAGCCCCTTCATAAACGAGATCGGCCCGCTGGACTTGCCCCCCGCCGCCAAAGGCTCCTTGGACGAGCGCAGGGTACTGAGATTCACGCCCGATCCCGAACCGTCTTTAAAGAGCATCCCCTCGGTCTTATAGAGGTCCAGGATGCTCTCCATAGTGTCATTAACTTCATTTATATAACACGCCGAAACCGCCTGCCTCCTTCCGGCCCAGCCCAGGTTGAACCAGACGGGGGAGTTGAAGGCGGCGAACTGGTGCAGGAGGATGTAGCGCAGCTCGTCGTGGAACGCCTCGGCGTCGGCGTCGGTGGCGAAGTAGCGGCCCTGCCGGCCCCACTCCAGAATCTTGTCTGCGACCCGGCCAATGAGCTGCTTGACGCTGTACTCGCGTTCAAGTGTACCGACCTGGCCCCGGAAGTACTTGGAGACGACGACGTTGGTGGCGAGCTGGGACCAGCCCCTGGGAATCTCCACGCCCTTCTGCTCGAAGACGACGGTGCCGTCACTGCCGACGATGCTGGCGGTGCGCAGCTCCCACTCGGTCGTCTCCCAGACGTTCCCGCCGGGCCGGGTGTAGCGGCGCGTGATCGTCAGGCCGGGCGCGCTCTGGGCGGTGGGAGCGGCGGCTTCGGGAGCGGATTCGGACTCGATTTCGGGCGCGGGGGCGGCGGGCGCGGAGGCCATGGGGGGTTCCTCTTTCTGTGCGGTCTGTGCGGTCTCAGCAGGGGCGGCGAGGAGTTCCTCGCGGGCGGCGCGCATGGCGGCGGCCGGCGGGACCGGCTCGTCGGCCAGCATCCGGGCCATCGGGGTGTCCGCGAACGGGTCGTCTTCGGCGAACGGGTCCGGGGAGGCTTCGGGGGCGTCGTCACGGTCGGCGGTCGGGTCGAGCTGCGCGATCTGCGACGGGGCCGGGTAGCCGCCGACGGGGACATCGGCGGGGTGGCGGGCGCTCTCGTCCACGTCCTCGCCGCCGAACAGGGCCGCGTGGTCGTCCACGGCCGGCGGCGGGGCCTGTGTTGGGGGCGCGGGCCTCGGCGCGCGGGCCGGGGCCGCGTCCGTCGGCCCGCCGTCCATCAGGTCCAGGGTGGCCGGGCCCTTGCTGCGTTTCCCGTTGCTGCTTCGTTCTGCCATGACGTTTCCTTTTCTGATGTACCCCTTCGGGGTCACTCTTTCTTGCCGCGCCCGCCCTGGCGCTTGAGCAGGTTCACGATGTCGCGGAACTGCGTGGCGTCCTCGAACTGACGGTACACCGAGGCGAAGCGGACATAGGCGACCTGGTCCAGTCGGCGCAGGCGCTCCATGACCATTTCGCCGATGTCGGTGGAGGGAACTTCTTTGTCCAGCCGGTTGGTGAGCGTGCGCTCGATGTCGTCGGCGGCGTCCTCCAGCTGCGCCCCGGAGACGGGGCGCTTCTGGGTGGCGACCCGCATGGAGCGCAGGAGCTTGTTGCGGTCGAACGGCTCGCGCCGGGGGACGCCCTCGCGGTCGGGCCTCTTGACCACGACGAGCTGCATCTCCTCGATGGTCTCGAACGTGGTGAAGCGCCGGCCGCAGTGCTTGCACTCACGCCGCCGCTTGATGGCCTCGCCGTCGCGCAGCGGGCGCGAGTCCAGCACGGCGTCGTCGTCATGACCGCAGTAGGGACATTTCATGGGGTCAGCCTACATTTAGTGACACCGACAGTATATCACACAACATATGGCTTGTCAAGGGGAAGTCTGTGCTTCGAGCGCCCTGTCCGTCAGCGCGTGCATCCCCCGAAACGGGTCGCCCACCAACCCATGACGCCGGGCGAGTTCTTCGGGACTGTGGTAGGCGAGCCAGACCCGGTCCTCGCCGTCCTGCCAGGCGAGGGCCTTCAGCGGCAGGTCCAGGGCGAGCGATGGGTGTGCGTCCATCAGCGGCGTCCCGGCCTTCGGGTCGCCGAAGATCAGCAGTTCAGTCGGGCGCAGAGTCAGCCCGACGGCCTCCGCCGCCGCGCACTGGTCAATGCGCGCGAAGACCCGCATACCCCTGCCGTTCACAAGCGCCTCCAAACGATCCAGCGTCTCGGCGACAGTGTACGGACTCGGTTTGCTGACGATGCCTTCCGGCTTGGCTGTCTCGGTCATGAACGTGTACCTCCCGGCGGTATTTTACCCGGCCCCACATCAGGAACAATTGTGCGTACCGGACGATTATTTCAGGGCATGAAGCCATTGCCCGCCGATTTTGACGCGGAGATCGCCCGGAACACCACGGACAAGGTGCGTCAGCGCGGCAGGGGTTACTATGAGCAGGGAGCGGTGCTGTCCGCGGTACTCCGAGGCGATCTTCTGTAGGCCGAGGTGGGAGGTGGAGGGCTGCGAGGACGAGCCGTACCTGATCTCCATCACCATCGATTCCGACGCGGTCAAAGACGCCGACTGCACCTGCCCTTACATGGAGGAATGGGAAGGCTGGTGCAAGCACATCGCCGCCGCGATGCTGTTCTGCTGGGACAACCCCGCAGCATGTGCCTCCCTGGGCGGTCAGTCCTCCGGCGCGACCCCGAAGTCGAAGCCCAGTACATCCTGCAGGATGGACTTGATCTGTGTCTCAACGACGGCGCGGTGGGCGGGGTGCGGGCCGTAGGCGGCGAGCGCCGCCCGGTCCGCGAGGCGGGCGCCCAGGGCGTGTGTAGCCCTGGGCGCGGCCGGAGAAGTCGGCCCCACAGGTCAGAGACAGGATGCCCGAAATGCGATCCTTGCGGCCGCGCAGGCCCTCCATGGTTTCGGCTACCTGTTCGGGCGTCGCCTCGGGCTTCCAGCGGAAGAGTACGATGTGCTCAATCATGGGGTCATCCTTACTCATGCCCCGCGAAGGCGGCCGCCATCGTGTCGTTGAACTTCTGGAAGAAGGCATCGTAGCCGCCGCTCGCCTCGCCGTCGCGCAGCGGGCGCGAGTCCAGCACGGCGTCGTCGTCATGACCGCAGTAGGGACATTTCATGGGGCGGCCTACATTTAGTGACACCGACAGTATATCACACAACATATGGCTTGTCAAGGGAGTGAGCGGCGCATCGGAACCCTCGCAGGCTGATCAACTTCCGTCGCCCGGTACTGGTTCGGGAGACAAACGTCCTGCCCTGTCCTCGCGCGAACAGGCAGGAAAAGGGACACACCGTTACGAATCAGGCAGTAGCATCACAGGACGGGTGTGGCACGACACATCAAGCGCCCACTTTTGCGGGACGAGAAACGCGACCGGATTTGGACAATGACGCCTTCGGGTATGACAAGATCACGGTGGAGCGTCCCCGGCGACTGCGCGACAGGAAGCCGCAGCGCAGGCAGCGGCCTGCCCCGAAGAAGAGGAAGGGACAGACGGCCCCGAAGGGAGCCTCATTTCAAACTCGACTGCGACTTAAAGGAGTGACGACGATGTATCACAAGACCCTGATTTTCGGCGGCGCGATCGCCGCCCTCGCCCTCGGCGGGTGCAACAACAGCCCGCCGCCCCCGCCCACCGTCGTGACGACACCCGCGCCGGTGGTCGCCACGGCCCCCGCCGCGACCGTTCCGGGCGCGCCGGGAACCAAGATCAACAACAACGCCGGGCCGGGATCGTCCAACGGGACCGACCAGGCCACCGCCGACGCCGTCAACACGGCCATCGTCCGCAACAAGGAGATGACCGGCTCGCGCGTGGACGCCGTCGTGACCGGCGGCATCGCCCGCCTGACGGGGACCGTGCAGAACCAGCAGCAGAAGGCCCTGGCGGCGGTGGCCGCGAGCAAGGTCCCCGGCGTCACCAGCGTCGTCAATAAGCTCATCATTGACGGCACCGGCGGCGTTCATTCTGCCCCGGCAGCCCCGAAGGTGGTCAACCACACCACCGTCATCAACCACTACATCACCGTGCCGGGCAGCGGGTCCGGCGGCGGCACGTCCGACAACGGCGGCGGCAGCGGGAACGGCTCCGGCAACGGGACCGGCATGGCCGGGGGCGGCACGTCGGGCAATGACGGCACGGGAACACAGTCCGGCGGCGGCACTTCCCCCGACGCCACCGGGGGCGGCGGCACCACAGGTGGCAGCGCCGCGCCTGCGCCGAACGGTGGGCAGTAGCCTCAACCCCTGCCAAAGATACCTCACCCCAGCCCTCTCCTTCCGAAAGGAGAGGGAGCCGAAAAAGAAAGGTTAAGAGAGGCTTGATCTTAACCCTCTCCTTTCCGAAGGAGAGGGTGGCACGGCTTGCCGTGCCGGGTGAGGTATCGGAGCGGGTGAGGTATCCGCCAGGGCTTCCCTTCCCCCCGCCCGCCGTGCTACAATGGGCGCATGGCAGCAGAGACACGCTACAAGACGTTCCTCCTCTTCGGCGCGCCCGGCAGCGGCAAGGGGACGCAGGGGGGCATCCTGGGGACCATCCCCGGCCTGGTCCACGTCGCCTGCGGCGAGCTGTTCCGCGACCTGCGCGTCGGCACGCCCCTGGGCCGCGTCTTCCTGGACTACAGCAGCCGGGGCGCGCTCGTCCCCGATGACTTTACCGTGCAGCTCTGGCACGAACACATCGGCAACCTGGTCCGCGCGGGCCGCTTCGACCCCGACGGCGACATCCTGATTCTGGACGGCATCCCGCGCAACGTCGCCCAGGCCCGGCTCATGGACCGGCACGTGGATGTGCGGCGCGTCTACTACCTGGACTGCGCGGACCGGGACAAGATGTTCCAGCGCCTCAAGCGGCGCGCCCTGCACGAGAACCGATTGGACGACGCCTCCGACGCCGTCATCCAGAACCGCCTGTACGTCTACGAGGCCGAGACGGCCCCGGTCCTGAGCCACTATCCCCCCCAGCTCGTGCGCCGCATTGACACCGGACGCACCCCCATCGAGGTGCTGGCCGACATCCTGGACGATATGCGTGGTCTCGCCGCCGAGGCCCGCGCCGAGGAAGAGTAGGGACGACCGATGGACTTGGCGGCGACACAGTTCCGTGAGCATCAGGAGCGGCTGGAGGCGGAGACGCTTTCGCCGTATGCCGTTCTGTCGGCGCGGACTCAGGGCCGGGCCAGGCCGGAACCGCCGGACCCAGTCCGCACCGAGTTCCAGCGCGACCGCGACCGCGTCCTGCACTCCAAAGCCTTCCGGCGGCTCAAGCACAAGACGCAGGTGTTCATTGACCCCGAAGAAGATCACTACCGGACGCGCCTGACCCACACCCTGGAGGTCTCCCAGATCGCGCGGACGCTGGCCCGCGCCCTGCGGCTCAATGAAGATTTGACCGAGGCCATCGCGCTCGCCCACGACCTCGGCCACACCCCCTTCGGCCACGGCGGCGAGACGGCGCTGGACGAAGTCCTGCGCGAGTACGTCCCCCACGCCGAGTTCCGCCACTACGACCAGTCCCTGCGCGTGGTGGACGTGCTGGAAAAGCACGGCCAGGGCCTGAACCTAACATGGGAGGTGCGCGACGGCATCCTCGGTCACTCCAAGGGCAGCAAGGATTTAGGCATCGTCTCCGGCGACCAGCTTCCGACATCGCTGGAGGGGATGTGTGTGCGCATCGCCGACCGGATCGCCTACATCAACCACGACATCGAGGACAGCGCCCGCGCCGGGGTGCTGACCCTGGACGCGCTGCCCGCCGACTGCCTGGCCGTCCTGGGCCGCACCCATGCGCAGCGCATCGGCACGATGGTGATGAACGTCCTGACGAGCAGCGCGGGTCAACCGGAGGTCCGCATGACCGGCGACGTGCTGGGCGCGACCAACCGGCTGAAGGACTATATGTACGCCCACGTCTACGCCATGGACGCGCGCGGCAACACGGAACTGCACAAGGCGCAGGGCATGCTCAAGGAGCTGTTCCGGCTCTACATGGGCACGGACACGCTGTTCCCGGCGGACGACGGCCTCGCCCCGCACGACTTCCACCGCCTGCCCCCGCCGGAGCGCGCCCGCCGCGTCACCGACTTCATCGCCGGAATGACCGACCGCTACGCCGTCACCAAATTCCGGCAGCACTTCTTCCCGGAGGCGTGGCACACGGTCGTCTGAGCGGCCCGCCTGCGGGGCGGCCTTGAAAAGCGTCCGCCCGGAGCCGATAATGCCGAGAGTGATGAACAACGACGATGGCGACGGCGGAATGATTCGGGATGGGCAGACGGTCACGCCTGCGGGCCGGAGCCTGGAACGGCTCCCCGAAGGTGTGACGTTCCATGACCTGAACGTGCAGGTGGACGAACGGGGGATGGTCTGCGAGCTGTTCGACTTGCGCTGGGGCTGGCGCGCGGAGCCGCTGCCGTTCGTCTACCTGTTCACCGTCCGTCCCGGCATGATCAAGGGCTGGGGAATGCACCAGCGGCACGAGGACCGCTATTGCCTGCTGTCCGGCGACATGGAGGTGGTCCTCTATGACGACCGGCCCGACGCGGCGACGCGGGGCCTGGTCACCAAGATCGTCCTGTCGGAACACCGGCGGCGTCTGCTCAACATCCCCGCCGGCATCTGGCACGCGGACCGCAACATCGGCAGCGGGGACGCGGTCGTCGTCAACTTCCCCACGCAGCCCTACGACCACGAGAACCCCGACAAGTTCCGCCTGCCGCTGGACACGGATGCCATCCCCTATCGGTTCGCCGACCCGCGGGGCGGCTGACTCATGCCTGAATTCAGTGTGCTGCTGCCGACACATAACCGGGCCGACGTTCTGCCGCTGGCGATCCGCTCCGTGCTGAGTCAGACGCACCCAGACTTCGAGCTTCTCATCGTCGGCGACGGCTGCACGGACGGGACCGCCGAGGTCGTCCGGGGCTTCCGCGACTCCCGCATCCGCTGGTACGACCTGCCCAAAGCGCCGCACTTCGGCTACGCCAACCGCAACGTCGTCTTGCGCGAGGCCGTGGGCCGCCGCGTCGCCTACATGACGCATGACGACCTGTGGCTGCCGGACCACCTGGAGCTGCTGTCGGCCTGCCTGGAAGACCACGGCGCGGAGTGGGCCTACAGTCGGTGCGTCTGGGCCGGCCCCCACGGCGACCTCTCTCCGAGCTACTACAACCTGCACCAGCCGAGGACCCTACAGGAGTTCCTGCAGCGGCCCTGGATGATGCCCAGCACGAGCGTCATGCACCGCCGGGAGTGCCTGGAGAAGTACGGCGACCTGGACGAGACACTGTCAGCCGCCGCCGACTGGGACCTGTGGGCGCGCATCGTCCGGGGCGGGGGCGGCAGGAACTTCGCCTACCAGCCCCTCCCGACCTGCCTGCACTTCCGCGCCTCCTGGCGCACGGAAGACGGCGCCTGGATGCCGCTCGCCTGGAAGCCGCGTCGCCACTCCGTGCGCCCGCTGCGCCCGATGCGGACGGTCCCGGTGGCGACGGGCGCGACGGCCCAGGAGGCCATATGGGACCTCCTCTCCGCAGCGCCGTCCCAGTGGACGCGGGACCTGAGAACGGCCGTCTTCCAGACCCTCGACGACCACGCCGACCGCAGCGAGGAGATCATGATCAAAACCCTGCACCGCCTGCGGTCCTTGAAGTCTCAGGTCCTGCCGCCGGGGACACTGCGCGCGCGCCTCCTGAGCCGCCTTCTCAGGCCCCGCTGACAGCGGCTGGTCCGTTTCCGCCTGATTCCATCGCCATGCCCGCGCATACGCGCCGGTCTATGGGGAGGCTAGGAGGCGGAGGGCGAAGCGGGGGTTGTAGTGCTTGTCGCAGACGCCGCAGGAGGAGTTGCGTAGACGTCGGGCGCGGATCAGTCGTCTCCCGCAGGCGTCGCAGACGTAGGTGTAGTGTTTTCTGACCGTCCGGCGCGGCGTCAGAGGCGCGGAGGCATAGCGCTGTGTGGCTCCCAGTGTCACGGCGAGTTCCCAGAAGGCGCGGGAGTGATTCGGGTGGACGATGTGGGCGACCTCGTGCCGGAACGTGTTCAGCGTCTCGTCCCAGCCGTGTTCATGGTACGCTTGCAGGCTGAGGACGATCCGGTGCCGCTTCGGCTGGTAGTAGCCGCCGTAGGTCTTGCGCGTGGACAGCGTGATCTCCGGCAGCGTCAGCCGCCCCTCAAAATGAACGGCGTTGAGCCGGTCGAATTCATGATGAAGCTCGACGAGCAGCCGCTCTGGATTGAGCCGCACGGACGGGCTTGTGATCTCCGGTGACATACCCCAATTATACACGACGCCGTCGCGTCCCAGATGACCGAGCGCGTTGCTTGGGATTCAGCCCCGTGTTTCACATCCCGTATTATTGGGGACGTTGTTAATACCAAATCTTTTTGGTCAAGGCTCCCGTACACACTCGAACCTTTTCAAGCCCTGACAGGGTGACCGCCCCCCGGCGGGAAAGGTCCGTGATCCCGTCCTCCCCCTGAACCAGCCCGACTCTTCACCCCATCCGACTGCGCTTCCGACTGCTTCGTCTGCCATTTCACGTTCTCCCGGCCTGCCTCGGCCGCGCCTCGTCGCGTCGGCGGGCTGTCCCGCCCCTTGGTCGGTTGACACAGAAGAGGAAACCGCATGATATTACGTCTCTCGCTGCACCTGCCCGAAGATTCGACATACATTCGGACGACCCGCCTGCTCAGTCGGTGCCTCCTGGAAGACATGAGGGTCAAGAAGGCCATCATTGACGATGTAGAGACCGTCGTGGCGGAACTGTGCGCCAACGTCATCCGCCACGCCAAGTCGGAGGCGTCCCACTACCTGATGACTCTGGAGTACTACCAGCCCAAGGTCGTGATCACGGTGAGGGACGAGGGGCAGGGCTTCGCGCAGGAGGACATGGCCCCCGTCGGCACGTCGCGCTCTGACGGCAAGGGGGGAGAGCGCTACGGCGGCTACGGGCTGTCGCTCGTCAAGAGCCTGTCAGAGAGGCTTGAGTTCACCGCGACCGACCCGCGAGGGACCACAGTGACGGTAGAGATGAGCCTCCACTACGAGACGCCGGAGGATGCCGACGAAGCCGACGAGCGGGACAGGGACAGAGGCGGCGTCGTCTCGGCGGATCGTGACTGACCAGAGCCTATGGCAAGCCCAGAGGCGATTCATGCCCGGTCACAAAATCAAAGGGGCTGCCGCCTGCGGGCAGGCGGATAGCGTGAATGCCGCCGCGACGGCCTGCGTTTCAGCGCCGCTGTCGGAGTGTAGCGTCGCCAGCACTTCACCCACCCGGACGGCGTCACCGAGCGCTTTGTGGAGAATGACACCCGCCAACGGGTTGACCTTGTCTGTTTTGGTCGCCCGGCCCGCGCCCAGGCGCATGGCGGCCAGGCCGACGGCTTGGGCGTCAATGGCTGTGACGTAGCCACCGGTCTCCGCGAGAACTTCGGTCTTCACACGCGCCGTCGGCAAAGGCGCGTCCGGGTCGCCGCCCTGAGCCGCGATGATCTCGCCCCATTTCTTGCGAGCCGCCCCCGACGTGAGTTGCGCGTCGGCCAGCGCCGCCCCCTCCTTCAAAGTCCCCACCCGACTCGACAGCGTGAAGGCGACGGCGCTCAAATGCCGGACCAGGGACAACAGCCGCGCGTTGGCCCCGGCGGGATTTTGCAGCAGCGCGACGACCTCCTGCACTTCCAGGCTGTTGCCGACGGCCCGGCCCAGCGGCGCGTTCATGTCCGAGAGAACAGCGGCGACGCGGCGGCTGTGCGCCTGCCCGATGCGAATCATCAGGTCGGCGAGGGCGCGGGCGTCTTCCACCGTTTTCATAAAGGCCCCGCCGCCGTGTTTCACGTCCAGGACGATGGCCGGTGCGCCGCAGGCCAGCTTCTTGCTCATGATGCTGGCGGCGATCAGGGGCAGGGACTCGACGGTCGCCGTGGCGTCGCGCAGGGCGTACAGTTTCCGGTCGGCGGGAACCAGCCGCTCCGTCTGCGCGCACAGACACGCCCCGACGCTTCGGACCTGGGCCAGTATCTCCTCCACGGTGAAGTCTACGCGGACGCCGGGGACCGACTCCAACTTGTCCAGCGTCCCGCCGGTGTGTCCCAAACCACGCCCGCTCATCTTGGCGACGGGAACGCCCGCCGACGCCAAGATCGGCACGACGGCCAGCGTGGTCTTGTCCCCCACCCCGCCGGTGCTGTGCTTGTCCACGGGAGTACCGGGAAGGGAAGACAGGTCCAGCGTGTCCCCCGACGCCGCCATCGCGCCGGTGAGCGCGAACGTCTCGGCGTCCGTCAGCCCGCGCCAGACCACGGCCATCAGCCACGCGCTCATCTGGTAGTCGGGGATGTCGCCGCGCGTATAACCGTCAACGAGGAACCGGATTTCCGCGTCGGTGTGTTCCCTGCCGTCTCGCTTCTTAGTGATGAGATCAAGAGTGCGCATGGTTGCCTCAGCCGGAGGATACCTCACCCGGCCCGGCAAGCCGGTCCACCCTCTCCTTCCGAAAGGAGAGGGTCAAGAGAGGACCAGGCGGGGGCCGTTCGGGTATCATAGGCGATGTGATCCTGGACTTCCACTGCCACCTTTCGACGGCGCACAGCCATTTGCCTCCCCCGGAGGGTGACTACTACCGGAGGCTGGCCCAGCCGACGCCCGCCTCGCACCTGATCGGGCAGATCACGCAGGAGGCGTGGGACGCCATGGCGGAGCAGCTCCGAACGCCGGGGGCGCTGCGGGCGTACCGGCAGGCCGGGCCGCTGATCTACACGGAGATGTCGCGGCGCATGGGGACGGCAGACACCAACGCCCTTCTGGCGACGATGTCCGAAGTCGGCGTACAGCAGAGCGTCGTCGTGGCGATGGACCCCTGGGTCCCGACGGACGATATTTTGCAAATCTGCGCGCTGCTGGGGGACGTGCTGATTCCGTTCGGCTCGGTGGACCCCTCCACGGAAGACTATCAGGAACACTTCGCGCGCCTGCTGACGCGGCCCGTCCGGGGCATCAAGTTCCACAGTGACTTGCAGCGCCTGCCGCTGGACTCGCCCCGGCTGGCGGCGATGATGGAGATTCTGGCCCGCTCGGATCGTCCTTCACTACCCGTCTACCTGCACACGGGCAACTTCCCGATCTACCGGCCCTTGGACAGCCCCTGGGAGCGCGCCCTGCCGCGCCTTCTGGACGCCTTCCCGACGCTGACGTTCGTGTGCGGCCACGCCGGGTGGGACGCCCCCCGCGCCGCCCTCAAGGCGGCCCTGGGCCACCAAAACCTTTATCTGGAAACCTCCTGGCAGCCGCCGCACCTGATCCGCCGCCTGTGCGACAAACTCGGCCCGGAGCGCCTGCTGTTCGGCTCGGACTACCCGCTGTTCTCCCAGCGCCGCGCCCTGCGCAACGTCCGCCTCGCCCTCACCGACGCCGAGATGTCATTGGTTGCGGGTGAGAACGCGCGGCGACTGCTGCGCAGGTGACGCCATCGCCCGTCTCACCCACTGGGCGACGTTGCCCCTGGGGTCGAAGGTGTAGAACGCTGTGCCCGCAGCCCCGCCGGGGCGTACCCCGCCGACAGCAGGGACTGCTGTCGTAGGCCGTCAGATTATTTGACTGATGTTACGCAGAACTGGTCGGATGTGCCCCCGGCATTGAAAATGCCGGTCTCGTGGGCCTGCGGCCAGCCGTCCTGCGGACGGAAGATTTGACAGCCCTCCTGCGTCCGCAGGACGCCCGGCGTCTTCGCCCACGAGCCAGGGGTTTTCAACCCCTGGCGCCTTCAACCCCTGGCGATGGCGCGGTGGCGCCATGCGTAACATCAGCTATTTGATCATGATTCCGACGGCCACCTTTTTCGCTCCTTCGTACATCTCGAACTCATCCACATCGGACATCAGGCTTTGCACCTTCTCAGGGAACATGGGGACGAGGCGCACATCTATGGTCTCCCCACGCTGAAAGGCAGCCACCTCCTGATTGTGATAGGGCAGGACCATGCATGACGTGAGCAAGCCGTCCAACTTCATTTGGGGACGAACGCCTGGGGCCGGGTCGGTCATGCGTCCTCCTTCTTGCTCGGTCAAGAATCTGACCTTGGCACGGTAGGACACGGGATGTTGTTCAAAGAACGTGTTCAATTGATACCAGCGCTTTCTGGAACAGTTCACTTTGCAGACCGGGTTGAACCGTCACAACCCCGTTTTTGAATAGGAACGGATCGATGTCCCTGGAGAAATCGAAGGCCGGCAAGGCGCTTTCGTCTATGACGGCTTTGAGAATGGCAACCTTGCTCAAGTCTGTGCGGGCATAGTCCAGAGCCTCTTCCAATGTGAAGGCGAATTGCCTGCCTTCAAGACTATTTCCTCCTGCTCTGAACGCGCCGCTTTCCATCACCGCGTTGAACTCTCTCGCCCCAACCGCTCGATATAAGCTCACTGTCTTTCCCGCGCCGCTTTCCGCTCCGCCTCCTGGGATCAGGCTAAGTGCGGCAGACACTCCTGAGAACTACCGCTGTCCGACCGTGTGGATGCGGTCAGTCCTTCTTCACCGGCAAAAAGGCGATAAAGCGCGCGCCCTCGCCGGGGGGACCGGTCTCCACGATGCCGCCCCGGTGGGCTTCCAAAATCCCCTTGACGATGCTCAGGCCCAGGCCCAGGCCACGGGCGCGGGAGGTGTAGAAGGGGGTGAAGATGCGGGCCTTCAGGTCGGCGGGGACGCCGGGGCCGCCGTCCCGAAAGTCCACCTGGACGTAGGCGCGGGAGCGGGGCAGGCCGGCGATCCGCACGGCGTCCGGCCCGTGGGCGCGGGCGGTGCGGATGGTCAGGAAGCCGCCGTCGGGCTGGAAGGAGACGGCATTCTCGATCAGCTCCGAGAAGGCCCGCTTCAGGCGGGCCGGGTCGGCCAGCACGGGCGGCAGGTCCGGCGACAGGTCCAGGGTCAGCGCCACCGGGGTGCGTTTGGGGAAGCTCTCGCGGACACACTGTTCGACAATATCGTTGAGGTCACACTCGGCCAGGGCGATCTGGGTGGCCCGGACGAAGTCGCGGAACTCCTGCAAGATTTCTTCCAGGCGGAAGATGCCGCGCCGGATGCCTTCCGCCAGCGCCCGGAACTCGCCCCGCCGGTCGTCGGGTTCGGACAGCCGGTACTCCAACTCGTTCAGGTCGCCCTTGATGGCGAAGGTCCGGTTGCCGATCATGTGCGCGGCGCGGGCGGACATCTCGCCCCAGGCGGCCATGCGCTCGGTGTTCACCAGGCGATCTAAAATCCGCCCGTTCTCGATGGCCGTGCCGAGCTGCGACGCGATGGTCAGCAGCACGCTCTCGTCGTCGTCGGTGAACTCGCGCCGGAACCAGGGGGCGACGCTGCGGCGGCGCAGGACGCGCAGGACGCCCAGGACGCCGCTGCGCCCGTAGATCGGGACGGCGAGGAACGCGCCGATGTCCTCCGCCGGGAATTCCTCAAAGCGCCCCTGCCAGCGCGGGTCACGGGTCGGGTTGCCGATCCGAATCACGTCGCCGTGCCGCCCGACCCAGCCGGTCAGCCCCTCGCCGAGCGGGTACGACGCCTGGCCGATCTTGTGCGCCAGAGGCCCGCGCGAGGCTTGCAGGACCAACTCGTTTTTGTCCTGCTCCAGCACGAAGAGCGAACAATCTTCAAAGCGCAGCACCTCGGCGGCCACGTCCACGACGCGGTGCATCAGCAGGCCGGTGTCGGGGATGGCGCTCAGGTCCTTGCCGATCTCGACCAGGGCGCTCTCACGGGCGCGGTAGCCGTCCATCATCAGGCGCATGGCGGCGATGTCCGCCAGCGACTGCACCAGGCGCAAGTGTTCCTCGGTGAAGTGGTCGGGCCGGAAGCTCTCGATGTTGATGACGCCGCGCACCCGGTCGTTGCCGTCCACCACCGGCACGGCGATCTCGCTGCGCACGTCGTCGAAAAAGGCGTAATAATAGGGGTCGGCGTCCACGTCGCCGGTGACATACGGCTCACCGGTCGCGGCGACATGGGACGTGATGCCGCTGCGCCCCTCGGTGTGGCGGCTCTTGCCGTTCCCGTTGACGGCCTCGCCGATCTTCAGGCGCAGAGCGCGGTACTCCTCGGTCCAGCCCTCGCCCGCCGTCGCCACGGTGGACAGTTCGCCGGTGTCGTCGTTGGCGAGGGCGATGAACGCCCGGTCCGCGCCGACGGCCCGCATGGCGGCGGCGTTCAGTTCTTCCAAAAGCGGGTGGGCGTTGTCGGCCACGACGGCGGCACGGCACAGGCGGTGGATCAGGGCGAGCGCGTCAGACATAGAGGCATTGTACCCCCGGAAGCCTGCGAGGGAGTGAGCTCCTCTCGCTACGCGACATCGTCCTGCCGGACGGAAGAGCGTGTCCGGCGTGTGAGCGGGTCTTGTGTCCGTGAGGACACGGTTGGGTAGCGAGAGGAGTTCACCCCCTCGCGTCGGCGCGGCGCTTGCGAAGCCACAAGCCGCCGACGGCCACACTACCAAGCAACAGAACCAGTGCCGGGTTCGGCTCCGGCACCGGCGCCGGGGGCGTGTTCGGAGTCGGGGTGATGGGGATGACGCCGGTGGACTGGTGGCCGCCCCCGCCGAGGGGAGTGAACGAGTCCGGCCCCGTGGAGCCGCCCCCGTGCCCGCCGCCGGTGTGGGAGAGCAGGGCGAGCGTCCCCCCGGCGAGCGGGACCCCGCCGAGCCAGCTCGCCCCCGCGCCGCCGCCCGCCGTGAACAACACATCACCGACACCCTCCGTCTGAATGAGACCGACGGTGGTCGGGGCGGAAACGGCGGCCAGGGACGGCGCGACCTTGGTGACGACCTGTGGTGCCGCCTGTAGCAGCTTGGCGGCGGCGACGCGCGGCTTGACGAGGCGCGGAGCCTTGGCAATGGCCTTCTTGAGCGTCGGCGGCAGGGCGGCGACCAGCGGGTTGCCGCAGACCAGGCGCAGGATGGGCTTGCCGGTGCGGCGCAGGGCGAAGACTTGCGACCCGGCCTTCAGGGTCATCAGGACAGAGAACTCCCCGCCGTCCGGGCGCACACAATACACACGGGTCTTCAGCGGCTTGGACAGGGTTTGGAGCGCCAGATTGTCGCGGACGTAGGCGCACATCGCCGAGCCGGACAGGTGGAAGTGGCGGGCCAGCCGCGCCCGCACGGCGGGGTCGTAGGCGACCTCGAAGGTGAGCTGCGGGACCGTGTCCACATGGTAATCCAGGAATGACTCCGGCGGCACGGAGCGCATCGCCGGGAACGCGCCCACGGGCACGGCGGCCGTCAGGGTCAATGCACAAAAAATGAGAGCAGATCTGATCTTCGCAGTGGTCATCACACCGCGTAAATCAGCATAAACTCTGCCAACACTTGCCGCGCACGGATATTCCGGTATTCTTGCCTACGGTGTGAGAGTGATTGCGGGGACGGCGTCTGTGTTGACCAGGAAGCGGGCCGAGTCGGTGAAGTAGCGGTCCAGGGCGTCCCGGAACGGGGCGAAGGCGGGGGTGGTGTCCAGGGCGGCGGCCATGCAGGCAAGCCAGGCGTCGCGCTCCGCCGGGCCGATGCGAAAGGGGACATGGCGCATCCGCAGCCGGGGGTGGCCGCGCTGCTCGCCATAGGCCGTGTGTCCGCCGAAGCGCTGAATCAGGAACAGGGCCAAGTGTTCTTTGGCGTGGGTGAGATCGTCCGGGTACAGGGGCCGCAGCACGGCGTCGGCCTCCACGCCCCGGTAGAAGGCATCCACCAGGGCGTAGAACGGCCCGTCATTCCCCAGGGCCGCGTAAATCTCGGTCGTTTCGTCGTCCATGCCCCTCATTGTACCCCAGGACGATTTTGTTCGCCTGTGGGGCACGAACGGGGGAGCGCGTTTCATCGCGCCCCATCTTGGGAAGAGTGTCCCTTCAAGCCTATGTCAGAGTCACCCACCCCCGAAGTCCCTCGCCCGCTCTCGTGGCTGAACCGGCTGCCGCACCCGTATGCGCTGGCGGGCGTCATGCTGGTCATCAGCATCCTCGTGGCCCCGACGGTCTGCTACCTGAACGACTTCCGCTTTTACTGGTGGTGGTGGATGCGCGAGTCCGGCGGCCTGCACCCCTGGCGCAGCTACCTGGACCCGATCCACCACGCCGACCTGCCGCCGGTGGTCCCGTTCCTGCTGACCATCTCCGAGCGGCTGCGCCTGTGGGCGCACGTCGGCTATCGAAGCCCATTCACCTACATCGTCATCAAGCTGCCCGCCATCCTGTGTTATCTGGGCGGCGTCCCACTGTGCCTGCGCGGGCTGCGCAAGCCGTTCGGGGCAGTGGCGGCCCGCGCCGCCGCGTGCTGCTACGCGCTCTGCCTGCCGCTGTTCTTCGACTCGGCCTACTGGGGGCAGTGGGACGCCATCCTGACGCTGGCGCTGGCGGCGGCCATTGTCGCCGCGCTGAACGGGCGGTTTCTGTGGGCAGGGGCGATGTTCGCCGTGGCGCTGGGAGTGAAGGCCCAGGCCATCGTCCTATTCCCGTTCCTGCTGGTCTTCCTGTGGCGGCGGACGACGCCCGCCGTGATCGCCGGGGCGTTCGCGGTCGGGGCGGCGACGCTGGCCGTGATCCTGCTCCCGGCCATCCTGTCCGGCGGCGGCGGGCCGATCTCCTACCACTACTTCACGGCGGCCACGCGGTTTCCCCAAAGGTCCATCTCGTCGTACAACATCTGGTACCTGGCCGACGGCTATGACACGGCGGTCCGGCATCTGCCGGTGGACATTGCCCGCGACGACCGCCGGCCCATTTGGGGACCGATCACGTCCAAAGAGATCGGGCTGACTCTGTTCGGCTCCTACGTCGTGTTCCTGCTCGTCTCCCTGTGGCGTCGGCCCACCCCTCGGAACCTGGTCCTGTCATCTGCGCTGGTGTTCTTCGGGATGTTCATGCTGTCCACGGAGATGCACGACCGGTACCTGGTCCCCGGCGTCGCGCTCCTGGCGCTCATCGCCTGGGAGTCGCCCTGGCTGATAACGCTCTACGTCGCCCTCAGCGTCACGGTGTCCTTGAACGAGGTCATCACCCTGTTGCGGGCCAACTGGCGCTACCCGGAGTGGCACTTTCCGGGCATGCTGATCGGGCCGCACGACAAGCCCAGCCTGATCGCCGCCGCCCTGGTCGCCGTCGCGCAGATCGCCCTCTTCGTCTGGGCGACGTTCCAGGCCGTTCGCGTGTTTCGCGGGCCAGGCGAAGTGGGGCAGGGCCGTTCCGACCCCGGACTGCCCACCACCTTGTTCTCTTCGCTCGTTCCTCGCTCCGGTCACAGGGTCCTCCCGCAGCGGGAGGATTAGGAAGAGCAACTTTCGTCCCGCAGAGGTTACTCCGAATCCTCCCGCTGCGGGAGGACCCCGCGAAGCAGGGTGGTGGGCAGAGAACGGGATGCCCGAACTTCGGTGCATGGGGCAGGATAAAACGGGGTAACACGCGAACAGAGGGTCGGATGCCGCACTCGCGCGGACGACAGAATAACCTTTGTCACACAGTCACAGGAGTTCACACATGGCCTACGAATTGCCCGCCCTGCCCTATGCCTACGAGGCGCTGGAGCCGACCATTGACGCCGAGACGATGCACCTGCATCACGACAAGCACCACCAAGCCTACGTCACCAACCTCAACGCCGCCGTCGCCAAGCACCCGGAGTTGGAGGGCAAGTCGCCCGAAGACTTGATCAAAGACTTGAACGCCGTCCCCGATGACATCCGCATGGCGGTCCGCAACAACGGCGGCGGGCACGTCAACCACACCCAGTTCTGGGAGACCATGACGCCCGGCGGGTCCAAGGAGCCGACCGGCGCGCTGCTGGAGGCCATCAACGCCACGTTCGGCAGCCTGGACGCGATGAAGCAGCAGTTCAACGCCAACGGGGCCGCCCGCTTCGGCAGCGGCTGGACCTGGCTGGCCCAGGACGCCGGGGGCAAGCTGTCCCTGCTCTCCACCCCCAACCAGGACAACCCCATGTCGGATGGCCTGACACCAATTCTGGGCAATGACGTGTGGGAACACGCCTACTACCTGAAATACAACAACCGCCGCCCGGACTATCTGGCCGCCTGGTGGAGCGTGGTCAACTGGGACAAGGTCGCCGAGCGGCTGAAGTAGGAACCCATACGGCCTCATGCCGAGGAAACCCCACCCAACCTCCCCTTCGGAAAGGGGAGGGGTCAGAGAAGGCATCCCCTCTGATCCCTCCCCTGCTCTGAGGGGAGGCTAGGTGGGGTTCTTTCTTGCCGCGCCGGAGGGGATTCTCTGCCTTCTCAGTGCCGGGTCACAAAGAACAAAATTGTGTAGTAGGCGACGGGGGCGGCGAAGAGCAGACTGTCAATGCGGTCTAAAATTCCGCCGTGACCGGGGATGACCGCGCCGGTGTCCTTCACGCCCAGGTCGCGCTTCAACGCGGACTCGCACAGGTCGCCGATCTGACCGGCGAAGCCGCACAGGAGCGCCAGCGCGGCGGCGTCGCCCAGCGGCAGGGACAGCATCTTGCCGAAGATCAACCCGCCCGCCATGGCGACGACCAACCCGCCGATGCTGCCCTCCCAGGTCTTGGACGGGCTGACGCGCGGGGCCAGCTTATGACGGCCCAGCGCACGGCCCACGAACAATGCGCCTGAGTCCGAGAGCCAGGTCGTCCCGGAGACGAAGAAGACCAGCCACTCGCCCTGCGTCGTGCCTCGGATGGGCGGCGTCAGGAAGTGGGGATGGTCCAGGCCGCGCAGCAGGGTCAAATACGAGAAAAACCAGCCGACGTAGATCGCGCCGAGCAGGGTCGCGCCGACGTTGAGGATGGGTCGGGGCTGGCGTTTGACGATCTCCAGAAGCAGGGCGACGATCACCAGCAGCATCAGGGCGGCGGGCAGGTAGGGCTCCAGGCTCTCGCCCCCGCGCGGGTAGGCGTAGAGCTGGAAGATGATGCAGGCGAAGTAGCCCAGCCCCTCGCTCGGCTGCCCGCCCTGACGCTTGACGGCCAGGTACAGCTCGTTGGCTCCGATCACGGAAAACAGGGCGATGCCGAGCGCAAACGGCAGGCCATGCCCGCTGGGGATGAACAGGATAAGCGCGTACAGGGCCGCCCCGATCACCCCGCTGAGGATGCGGACGACCATGGGGCGGACGTTGGCGCACCACTGGCCGAGGGTCACGGGCGGGCGCGAATTAGGCAGCGGCTGCTGCAGCAGACGCTTGATGAAGGCGGGCGTCGGCGTAGGCGTAATCATCGGTGGTGTCAATGTCCAGGGCGAGTTCGGGCGGGCAGTCTCTGATCACGTCGGCCCGGCAGCGGAGCAGCGCCTCGGCACGGGCCTGCACGGCCGCCAGGGTCAGTCGGCGTAGGGCGAACCGGCAGAGCAGCGCCGGGCCAAGTAAGGAAGCCATCTCCCACTGGCTCTTGCGTCCGGCGAAGGCGCGGTTCAACAGGGCTTCATTGCGCCTGAGCAGGGCCGGGCGGACTTGGAACAGGCAGGACATCGTGACGGGGCCGATGTCGCGGAACGGCACGAACAGGGACAGGGGCGCGTCCGGGAAAGCGCGTTCATACGCGACCCTGCCGACCAATCCCAGACTCACATCGGCGTCGGGTCGGGCACGTTCGACGAACGCCTCCACGGCCTCAGCCGTCAGCAGCGGCAGGTCGGACGTGCAGACCAGCGCGGGCGCTTCCCAGTCCGGCAGTGCGGCCAATCCCAGAAGGATGTTGCGCGGCCCGCTGTCCCCGCTCGGCAGCCACTCGTCCACCCCGGAGATCGCGTCCTGAACCGCAGGCGGGGCGACGGCGACGATGCGCCGCACACGCCCACTGCCGCGCAGGGCGTCCACGACCCGCTGCATCGTCGGCACACGCCCCGGCCCCGTCGGTGCCAGCGCGCGGAACGGCGTCCCGATCTTTTCCGCGTACTCCGTCGGGATCGTGCCGCCCGCCGGGATGACCACGTCCCGCGCGTCACCCATGGGGCACACGCACCGGCAGCGCGCCGGGCAGCACAGTGAACGTCACCGGCGTGGACCCCAGCGTGTCGCCGTCCGTCCAGAGCAGTTGCGGCGGGTCGGCCTCCACGGTGATGTGTGTCCCCCGCAGCATCGTCACCGCCGGGTTCCTGACGTGTTCGCCCTTGAACACCCGCGTCAGCTCGTACAGCAGCGTCGGCTTGGAGACCTTGCCGACCAGGCAGACTTCCAAGACCCCGTCATCCACGCACGCGCCGGGGCAGAGCCGCATCCCGCCGCCGGTCAGCGGCGTGTTGGCGACAGCCAAAAACATCGCCTCCGTCTCCATCGTTTCCCCATCCACGGTCAACGTGAGATGGAACGGCGTGAACCGGCGCAGCGTCGTGACCGCGCCCCAGACATAGGCCGCCGCCCCGGACAGGAACTTGACGCCCCGGTTCACGGTCGCGGCCACGTCGGCGACGAACCCCGTCCCGGCGACCACCAAAAACCGCCTCGGCCCGCCGGTCCCCTGCCCCTCCATGACCCCGACATCTAGCGCCAGCGTCCGGCCCTCGGTCAGTGTCCGGCAGGCGCACGGCGTGTCGCCGAACAGCCCCAGTGTCCGCGCCAGATCGTTGCCCGTGCCGAAGGGAATCAGGCCCAGGGCGGTCTCCGACCCCAGCACCCCGTTGGCGACCTCATACACGGTCCCGTCGCCGCCCATCGCCACGACCAGCGGGACGCCCTCCTGCGCCGCCTCCCGCGCCATCCGCTCGGCATCCCCCGCCGCCTTGGTCACGCACCAGGCCCAGCTGTGTCCACTCTCGGCCAGCAGCCCCTTGACGGCCTCGATCTCA
Source organism: Capsulimonadaceae bacterium (assembly GCA_965277485.1). GTDB lineage: Bacteria > Armatimonadota > Armatimonadia > Armatimonadales > Capsulimonadaceae > JAFAZD01. The sequence continues at coordinate 79,604 of CBDICZ010000014.1, forward strand.
CGCCCCGCCCGCCCCCGCCCCGCCGTCGGGTTCACGATAATCACGCCGTCCGGGTTATCTGGCATTGTGTGGCGATTATATCACACCCCGGCGACCATGACAATAGGCCCAAAGTCCCACGCCAAAAGCGACTACATCAAGCTGATGAGTCGGTTTGTCTGTGCCGCGACTGCCTCACCCGCCCGCATAGCCTCCCGGCGCATGGCCTGAATTGACGCGACGGCCGCCGCAATCTTCTTTTGCTCAGACTGTGGCGGAACCGGGACCAGCACTTGCCGCATATCATCCGACGAGATGGACGGAATGGCGTGGCCGGTCATCAGACGTCGCACCTGGCGCAGATAATGACCGGTTCGCATATACGCGAGCAGGAACAGGGGATCAACCCCATGCACGTTTCTCAGGACGGCGAACCCGTTCGAGCAGATCGCTCCGTCTTCATCCTCCGTGATCAACGCCGTCGCCTGCCGGGGCGTCCCCGTGCTGGCCCCCGAAGTCGCGGTGATGATGTCCCCGGTGCGGACCCGGTAGGTCGCCCGTGAGGGCGCTTCGTGCGCCGTCAGCGTCTGCTGGAAGACGACCTGCATCGTCCGATAATCCACGTCGGAAATAGCGATATAGCGTATCTCGTCTCCCGCATTGGAACGGAACGCATCCGCCCCCTCCACGAGTTCCGCAATCTCGCCGAGTGACCTTGCACCCAGAGACTGAAGGCGCTGGATGTCCTTCAAGGTGTCGGGTAGGTAATGCTCCGCGTCCCAGCGCAGACCGAACAGCGGTCTGGGTACCGAGAAAAGCGTCTCGCTCTGAATTGGATGACCAGCCATCAAACAACGGAACGCAGCAGCGATCTCATCCACATCGTCGTCAACCAGGAGCGAGCCGTCGGCGGCTTGGAGCGAACGCCCATAAGTGTCACGCTGGTACACCGTCTGGCCCTTCACGTCGTAACCCATCTTTTGCATTAGAGCCGCGAAGCAGGGGCGTGTCGTCTCCACAGGCCTCTTCTGCATCAGAAGCAGCGAGGTTTTGATGCCGGTGCCGTATGGCACGAACGCTTCCTGCGGAATGGAGACCACACCCAGGACCTCCGCCTGCCCCGTCGCCCAGTTGCGAATGTGGCCGCTGGAGACGTTGTGCAGCAGGCCGTCGGGCAGCACGATTGCCATACGGCCGCCGGGCCGGAGCAGTCGGAGGCACTTCTCGATGAACAACACGTCCGGTGATTGGCCCGGCAACACGTGACCGGTCGGCGACCAAGCGCTCTCACCCACCCGGTTCCACTTGCGAGCCAGCACATACGACTTGAGAATCTTTTGATCTTCGACTTTGCCCTTGTTGCCGAACGGCGGGTTCGTGAGAATGATGTCGAACGTGCCGTCCAGCGATTTGTCTTCAATAAGCGCGTTGGCGCAGGTGATCTCCGCCCCCGTCCCTCCCTCAAACGCGAGGCGGATGCTGGCCGACAGCGCGACATCGGGGTTGAACTCGATGCCCCGGATGCACTGCCGGACGTACTCGGCTTTGTCCGTCTCGGGAAAGGCAGCCAGGGCATGGTTCAGGGACTGCAAGAGAAACCCGCCGCTTCCGCAGGCTGGATCAATGATCTTCTCCCCCGGCTGGGGCGCGACCATCTCGACGGCCAGCCGGACCACAGGATGTGGGGTGAAAAACTCGCCCCGTCCGCCGCGCTGGTGACGGTAGGTGAACGCCTGGAACGCCTCACCTTTGACATCTCCCGGCGTATCCTTCAAACTGACAAACTGGAGCCTGCCGACAACGTAGGCGAGTGTCAGAGGCGCCAGCTTCAACGCCGTTTCGCTGATGAGTGTGTCGTATTCCTGTCTCACCAGCGCGAACAGGGCAGACATCCGGGCCTCAAAAGTGCCGGCGCGGCCCTCCAAGACTTCTCGGTACTCGCGGGCGGTGATGCCGAACTGCACGGACGCCGCCGTGTCCTGCTCGTCATGCAGCTTCATCACCAGCAGCTTGACCATCTCGTGAAAGATTTTGTCCTTCAGCAGCCCTTCGTTCGCATAGACGTAGTTGTGGCACTCATCAAAGACCGCCGACAGGTTCCGGCACGGGCGCAGTTCGTGGCGGCACGGCATTTCGTCCGGCAGGGTGCCATCATAAAGGAACAGGAGTTGTTGCTCCTTGACCTTGCTGACCTTCGGTGCTGCGCTTTCCTGCGCTTGATGGACTCCATTCCTACTCATCTTGATCAACTCCTATGACGACGTTTCTGTTGTCAACCTGCATATGCCTCTCATCAACACCCTCTTCTTTCTTCAAAGTGGAATACACTTCGTTGAAATCTTCCGACCAGTCTTCGGTCAGACTCAGCAAGGGGCCTTCGCTGTCAGAAAAGACAAAACCCATGATGTAGTTCTGCTGCAAGTGATTAGCGTCGCTCCCGGACGACTCCAGCAACTTCGGATTTGCGAACAAAAACTTGTGTTGCGTGTACCTCAGAAAGATGTCTACGGAGAGGATGTGAAATTCGTCCTTACTGGGCGTCGCTTGGGTTCGCTCGCCGGCACCCGACGTGCCGGAAACGAAGTGCGTCTCCAGCACACGCACTTCGGACATCACGTACAGTAGTCTCTTCTTGATTCGGTCATTGATCTCGTCGCGGGTGAGGCCGCGAAGCGCCGCGATAGCCGTACCCTTCTCCGTCACTCTTCTGGTCACACTGCTCTGGTAATCACGGACCTCCTCAAACTCGTAAAGATTGTCCGCGTACTCGCTCTGGAACTTGGGCAAGTGTGCGCTAATCCAGGAGGTGATTTGAGTTTCAACGTTCGCGCCTTGATCTATCCAAGTAATTTTGTCGGCGTGGCCGATGAGGAATCGCTTCAAGTTGGTGTAATTGTAAAGCTTGTGCCACTTCTCGGAGTTGGACTTGACGCCTTTCGATTCCAGAACAAACCAGGCGTCGGCACTTGTCTTTCGCAGGTAGAAGTCGCCATGATGCTGAGGGTGCTTGCGCCCTTCCCACTTCTCCCGAATCCGCTTCACCTCAAAACCGAGTTCTTCCAATCGCCTTTTTAGTAGCAGTTCTGTGATCGAGCCGCTGACATAGCCCTGAGCGTTCGGGCTGAGTTTCAGGGCCTCGAAAAAGACCTCGAGGTTGGTCTTGAAAACGTTGCTGATAAAGGCCGTGAAGCGATCAATGATTGTCTGCCCGCTCAAGCTTGGGGAATCTCCTTCAGGCGATCTGCTCGCCGATGCCGAGGGCCTTGAGGTCGTCGCGGGACTGGGGGGAGGCGACCAGGGCACGCATCTGCTGGGCGACCTCGTCGGCGGTCAGGCCCTGGCGGTCCATGGCGGCGTGGACGAAGGCCAGGCGGTCGGGGGCCATCAGCAGGTCCAGCGTGGAGATGTCCAGCAGGTCGGCGAGCGCACCCAGGGCGGGCACGGTCACGGCGATGTCGCTCTCGGCGCGGGCGCGGAGCAAGGTCTGGGCGTACTCCAATTCGCGCATGGCCTGCTCCAAGGGGGCGGCCATGACCTGATACTCGTTGACTTTTTCCGTCAGGCCCGCGCTGATCTCGTCTGCCGCCATTGGTCGCCCTCCGCCACTGTGCCCGTGTGTGGCAAGAGTATAGCACGGCGCATCGGGGAAGGTCAATCAGGCTGGTACAATGAGGGCGGCATGGAGACGCAACACCCACAAACCCAAGCGGACCCGGAGATGTCCCCGGAGGAGGATGCGCGGCGCTCCCGGATGCTGCGCGGGTTCCTGTGGAACGCCCTGATTGACGGCCTCGGCTCGTACCTGATCTACTTTTTGGTCCGCCGACACGGCACGGAGTTTCACGCGCTGGCCTGGTCCATGCTGCCCCCGGCGCTGAACAATATGTGGACACTGGCGCGCAAGCGTCACCTGGATACCTTCGGCGTGATCGTGATCGCGGGGCTGGCCGCCGGGCTGGGTCTGGTGCTGCTGGGCGGCTCGCCGCGCCTGCTGCTGGTGCGCGACTCGCTCATCACGGGCGTCCTCGGTCTGGTGTTCCTGGCGTCGCTGCTGTTCCCACGCCCGTTGCTGTTCCACGCGCTCCGGCAGATGTCGGCGGCGACGGACCCGGCTTCGGGGGCGGAGTGGGACGCGCGGTATCAAGAGTCACCGTCTCATCTGGGCCTGCCGCTGATGACCGGCGTGTGGGGCGTCGTGCTGTTGGGCGAGGCCGCGCTGCGGACCGTGGCCGCCCTGACCCTCCCCATCCCGGTCTTCATGGCCGTGTGGCCGTTCGTCAACCTGGGGATGTACGCCGCGACCTCGTTCTGGACGTTCACCTACGGGCGGCGCATTCAGGATCGTGAAGACAGCGAGACAGACGCCGCGTAGGTGGGTACAACGAGGAGTGTCACGAACGTGTGATTGAGACTGGACCTCGCGTATATGCCGACCGATGTTCTCGCCCCCGCCTCCGCCCCCGCCGTGTTCACCGTGGACGCCGCGCCCCTGTTCCCGACGCCGCCCGACGCGCGTCTGCGGCTTTCCGTCATCCTGCCTGTCCGCAACGAGGCATCGGGACTGGAAAGGACATTGGAGGCGCTGGCAGCGCAGACGGACACGGCGGGTCGGCCCCTGGACCCTGCCGGTTACGAAGCGCTGGTGCTGGCGAACAACTGCACCGACGGCACGGCCTCTGTTGCACGACGGTTCGCCCGCCGTCACCCGCTGTTCCGCCTGCACGTGGCCGAGGTGACTCTGCCGTCGGATGAGGCCAACGTCGGCACGGCGCGGCGGCTGGTCATGGAGGAGGCTCATCGGCGGCTGCGGGAACGGGCCTGGCCGCGTGGCGTGATCGCCTCCACCGACGGCGACACGCGGGTCGCCCCGGACTGGGTGGCACAGACGTTGTTGGAGTTCGAGCGCGGTGCGGACGCCGTCGGGGGCCGAGTCTTCACGGAACCGGGCGGGGACCCGGCGGCGCGCCTCTTTCAGAGGCGCGACATCGTCTATCTGCTCCGTCTTTCGCGGCTGGAGTCACTTCTCGACCCTGCCCCCTCCGACCCGTGGCCGCGCCACCACCAACTGTTCGGGGCCAGCCTGGCCGTGACCGCCGAGGCGTACCAGCGTGTCGGCGGCCTGCCCCGTGTGACGCACCTGGAGGATGAGGCCATGGCGCGAGCCCTGCGCCGCGCCGACGCCCGCATCCGCCACAGCCCATCCGTGCGCGTCTGGACCTCGGCCCGCCAGGACGGCCGCGTCGCCTGCGGCCTCTCCACAACACTGCGTGTCTGGGGCGAGATGGGGCGGACAGGCGCGCGGCAGATCGTCGAGCAGCCCACCGCCGTGGAGACTCGCCTGCGCGCCCGCGCCCGCCTGCGTGATCTGTGGGCCGCTGCCTCACTTGATCCCATTGAAGTCGCCGCCCTCGCCGACACACTCGCCGTGCCGGTGAGCCTTCTTTGTGGGGGTCTGACGTGCGGCAACACGTTCGGCGCACTCTGGGACCGCGTGGAACAGGAACACCGAAACGACGACGGCGCATGGGCGCGGCGCTGGCCCCGGCAGGACATCACCCAGGCCCTGCCCGCCCTGCGGGAACGCCTGCGCCAGATAAGCAGGTAGAGGCGCACGGCTGGTAGGCTTCTGCCGGACACCAACATTGTGATCCCCTCGTTCGCGCGGGAACCCCTCAAGTGCGCACGGCATCTGTGCTATAATGAGCGTGGGGAGAACGTATGTATGGCCGTCAAGTCTTCGTCCGACAAGCCGACGGCGCGGCAGCCGCGCCCGCCCGCGCGGGACGCCGCCCGCCCGCGCCCTCCGCGCAACAACGACCGCTTCGCCCACGACCTCTGGGGCATCGCGCTGCTGGCGCTGGCGGTGGTCTCGCTGGTCAGCCTGGCCTTTACCGGCCACGCGGGCGCGGTGGGCGGCGCGCTGGCGTCGGGCCTGCGCCTGCTGGTCGGCGTTGGGGCGTTCGCCGTGCCGCCGCTGCTGGCCGCCATCGCCGTCATGCTGATCCGGGGCCGTGAGCCGCACACCCGGACCAACTTCGCGGGCGGCGCGGCCTTCCTGTTTTTCATCGGCCTGGCCTTCTGGCACCTGCTGCACTCGTCGCCGTCGGACCAGTTCTCCCGGACGGTCCTCCAGAACGGCGGCGGCGAGGCCGGCGCGGGCGTCTGCTGGGCGCTGCGACGCCTGTTCGGGCACGACCTCTCCTGCGCGGCGATCCTGGTGGCACTGGCAGCCGCCGGGCTTGTGTGGGCCACGGACATGCGCCTGCTGCACCTGTACGAGCGGACGGCGGCGGGTACGAAGCGCGTGACGGGTCCCGTCGCCCTGGGCGCGCAGCGGGTGAACGAGCGGGTCCGGGAGCGCCGCCAGAGGTCCCCCACCCTGCCCTCCCCGGTCGGAACGGGAGAGGGTAAGAGCCAGGAAGACTTCGTCCCAGTCCGTGACACTCCCAAGCGGGCCGCGCGGGAGGTCAAAGTCACGGAGGCCGACGAGGACGATCTGCCCACCGTTCCCTCCGTGCCCACCCAAGCCCTGCCGCCCATCAAGGTCATGGAGCCGCCCAAGCCCAAGTCTTTGGAACCGCTGGTCATCCCCGAATCGCTCGGCGACGACGGCACCAGCAAGCCGTTCGCCCTGCCGCCGCTGTCCCTGCTGAACCCGTCGCCGCCCAAGCCCGTCAAGCTGGAGTCCGCCGTCCAGGAGAAGCAGGCCGTGCTGATGCGGACGCTGAACGACTTCAAGATCGGCGCGAACGTCTCCCAGGTCGCTATCGGGCCGACGGTGACGCGCTATGAAGTCCAGTTGGAGCCGGGGATTCTCGTCAAGAAGATCGTCTCGCTCGCCGACAACCTCGCCATGTCCCTGGCGGCCATTGACGTGCGCGTGGAGGCCCCCATCCCCGGCAAGGCGGCCATCGGCATCGAGGTCCCCAACGACATCACCCAGATGGTCTCCCTGCGCGAGTGCCTGGAGACGACGGAGTTCATGAACGCGCCGTCCAAGCTGACATTCGCCCTGGGCAAAGACGTTTCGGGAGAATTCAAATACGCCGACCTGGCCCGGATGCCGCACCTGCTGGTCGGCGGGTCCACCAACTCCGGCAAGAGCGTCTGCCTGAACGTCATCATCAGCAGCATCCTCTACCGGGCGACGCCGCGCGAGGTCAAGTTCGTGATGATCGACCCGAAGCGCGTGGAACTCTCGCTTTACGACGGCATCCCGCACCTGCTGTCGCCGGTCATCAAGAACGTCAAGCAGGCGGCGGGCATCTTCCGCAGCGTCCTCAAGGAGATGGAGGCGCGCTACGACAAATTCGCCCAGATCGGCACGCGCAACCTGGAGGGCTACAACAGCCGCGTGGAGCCGAACCAGCGCCTGCCGTTCATTGTCGTGGTCGTGGACGAGCTGGCGGATTTGATGATGCAGCAGGGGCCGGAGGTCGAGGTCAGCATCTGCCGCCTGGCCCAGCTCGCCCGCGCGACCGGCATTCACCTGGTTCTCGCCACCCAGCGTCCGTCGGTGGACGTGGTGACGGGGACGATCAAGGCCAACATCTCGTCGCGCATCGCCTTCGCCGTGGCGACACAAGTAGACAGCCGGACCATCATTGATATGCCCGGCGCGGACCGGCTCATTGGACGCGGCGACATGCTGTTCATGCCCATTGACGCCGCCAAGCCCGTGCGCGTCCAGGGCTGCTACATCGGCGAGCGCGAGACCGAGGAACTGGTCAAGTACCTGCACGACCAGGAGGCCCCGAACTACACGATGATCCCCTCCGAGGCCGGGGACGGCGAGATGGGGGGCGACTTCGAGGACGACGGCTCCTCCGATGATTTGTTTGAACCCTGCGTCCGCTGGCTGATTTTGCAGGGCCAGTGTTCCACGTCCAGCCTCCAGCGCAAGTTCAAGATCGGCTACACACGCGCCGCCCGGTTAGTGGAGATCATGGAGGCGCGCGGCATCGTCGGCCCCCAAGATGGCGTCAAGCCCCGCGAGATACTGCTCCACCGCGAGAACGTCGACGTCTTCTTCGCCGGACACCAGAACGGCGACCTAGGGCAGTAGAACGATTCGAGGCAACCCATGATCGTCCGTTGCACAAAGTACGGCGCGGCGGCAGGCACGACGCTCGGAATAGCGTTGGGGATTTGGCTTGCAGTCATGTTCAGACCACGGCCACACGAATATGTGACCATTGTGGCCCCCTGGTGGCAATGTTTGTCTTGGTCAGTTGCGCTCTGCTTGCTGCTGGGGGTTTCACTTGGACTCCTGGTGGGGACGCTCGCGGCCGTGTTCAGGCCGCTGCCTGCCGTACAAGTCAACGCGACCGGGGCGCAAGCAGGCGGTTCACCTCCGCCGCCTGTGAATGGACCGTGAACAACAAAAGGAACAAGCGATGACAGTGACATTAGAACTGCCGCTGGATGTGGAAACGCAAATCGCGGAAGAGGCGGCACAGAAGGGGATGCCGTTATCCGACTATCTGATGACGATCATTCAGGAGAGACATAGCTCCCTCTCCGAAGGTTTGGAAACGTACCTGTTGAGCGAGTCGGCGCTGGCAAAGGACTGGCTGCGACCGGAAGAGGACGAGGCATGGCAGCATTTGTGAAGGGCGATGTCGTTGTTGTCCCCTTCCCCTACTCCGACCTCAGCCAGACGAAGCGGCGTCCGGCGGTCGTCGTCGCGGTGTTGCCAAGCGGGGACGTGATGCTCTGCCAGATCACCAGTCAGAGTGTCAGCGACGGGGACGCCATCGCAGTTGACAACATGGACTTCCAGACCGGCGGCCTCAACCGACCCAGCCACATCCGGCCAAACAAAGTGTTCACAGCGGACAGCAGGATTATCCTCTACCAAGCCGGGGCGCTGAAGCCGGAGAAGTTGGGTGAGACGATTGACAAGATCGTGGAGGTTCTCCGGCGTTGAGGGCGACACCCGCGCCGCACGTTTGGTGGAGATCATGGAGGCGCGCGGCATCGTCGCCCCCCAGGACGGCGTCAAGCCCCCGCGAGATACTGCTCCACCGCGAGAACGCCGACGTCTTCTTCGCCGGACACCAGACGGCGACCTAGGGCAGTAATGAGGAAAGGAGCGACGGATGACAATCACCATCACGCCGGAAATTGAAAACGAGCTGACGGCAGAGGCCCAGCGGCAGGGTATGACGCCGGAGACGCTGGCACTCGATGCCTTGCAGGAGCGGTTCGCCCCAAATGAGACGGGGGAAGCACCCGAAGGCTCCGCGTATGACCTGTTCGCGGGAAGGATTGGGGGCATCCACAGCGGCGGCGGGCGGTGGTCGGAAAACACCGGGGCAAAATTCGTCGAAGGCATGGAGGGGAAGCGACGGCAAGGGCGTTTATGAAGCACGATGATCTTACAGCCAAATTGGATGACGTGGTTAACATGGGAGACATGGAAAAAGTCCGCCGCCTAGTGGGACAGGGCGCGGACGTTAATGGCCGCAATATCCTCGGTGACACACCCTTGATGGCAGCAGCACACACCGGCGGTGCCGATATGGTGCGGCTGTTGCTTTCTTACGGGGCTGACATGACGATGAAGAACGCTCATGGCAAAACGGCCTACGAGATAGCAAGCACACTGGATCATCAAGAAGTCCTGTCTGCTTTCCGGGAACACGAGATGCCTTGAAGGAGTCAGGCGGGTCGGGCCAGGTACAGTCAGATTCTCAGCAGGAAGTTTGGATGCAGGGCGAGGTTAGAGTTATGAGCATCACCATTGACTTGACGCCAGAGCAGGAGGCGCGGTTGAGCGAGAAGGCCGCGTTGCGGGGAGTAGAGGTGGCCGACTTCGCGCGAGAGGTCGTCCTGCGGGAAGCCGAGCCGGACGAATGGCTGACGCTCCTGTACAGCATGGGAGTCCCGGCAGCGGTCATGTCCGATGAGGCGACGCGCCGTGAGAGTCTGTACGAGGACCACAACTGATGGCGTACCTGCTGGACACGAGTATCCTGTTCCGCCTCGCCAACACCCTCGACCCAGGGCATTCTGTCGCGCAGGTAGCCCTCACTACGCTTCACGGTCGGGCCGAGGTCCTGTATATTACCCCACAGAATTTGATCGAGTTTCGCAACGGAGCCACGAGGCCCATGCAGAACAATGGGTTGGGCTTGACGCCTGCCTTAGCCGCAACGGAAGCAGCCAAATTCGAAACGGCCTTCCCCCTGCTCCCTGACACGCCCGCCATCTACCCAGTGTGGAAGGCGCTGGCGGACGCGGCGGGTGTCTCCGGGAAGCAGGTCCATGACACGCGGCTGGTGGCCGTCTGCCATGTGCATGGCGTCACTCACCTGCTGACGTTCAACGGAAGGGATTTCCTGCGATTTCAAAACCTGGGGCCAGGACTGACGGTGGTTGACCCGAACACGGTGTAGAGAGAACGGACATGGCGAACAAAGTTCAGATATTGGACGAGAACACGGCGAACCAGATCGCGGCAGGCGAGGTGGTGGAGCGGCCGGCGGCGGCGGTGAAGGAGCTGGTGGAGAACGCGCTGGATGCCGGGGCGAGGCAGGTCGTGGTGGGACTGGAGGACGGCGGGCGGTCATTGATCCGCGTCACCGATGACGGCAGCGGGATGGGCCAGGAGGATGCCATTCTGGCGTTGCAGCGCCACGCCACGTCCAAGATACGCGACGCGGATGACCTCTTTCGGATCACCACGATGGGGTTCCGGGGCGAGGCGCTGCCGAGCATCGCGTCGGTGTCGCAGGTGACGATCACGACCAAGGAGGCCGGAGACGCCGAAGGCGCGGGCGTGGAACTGCGCTGCGTGGGCGGGACGCTGGAAGGCGTCACCGAGGTCGGGGCGCGGGCGGGGACCAGCATCACGGTCGAGAACCTGTTTTACAACGTCCCGGCGCGGCTGAAGTTTTTGAAGTCGGCGCAGACGGAACTCGGCCACATCGTGGAACTGATGCAGCGGCTGGCGCTGGCCCGGCCCGATGTCGCCCTACGGCTGCTGCACCACGGGCAGGAGGTCTTCGCGTCGTCGGGCAGCGGGGCGATGATGGACGCCTGCGTTCACGTCTTCGGGCGCGACACGGCCCGCCATCTCGTGCCGCTGTCCTACGAGTGCGCGGGCCTGCGTGTGACGGGATATGTCAGCACCCCGGCGGCATTGAAAAGCACCCGGTCGGCCCAGCATGCGTATGTGAACAAGCGGTTTGTTCGGAGCAAGGCGGTCACGCGGGCCTTGGACGAGGCGTACAAGAGCGTCCAGACCCTGCACGGCAGCCGCTACCCCGCCGCCGTGGTGATGGTCGCCGTGGACCCGGCCCATGTGGACGTGAACGTATCGCCGACCAAGACGGAGGTGCGTTTCACGCGCGAAGGCGATGTGTATTCGGCGGTCTACAAGGCCGTCCAGGAGGCGCTGATGGCGGGCGGCCTGGTCCCGACGATGCTGCAGAAGGCGACCACCCCCACGGGAGGGGCGCATCCCGTAGGGGCGCAGCATGCTGCGCCCGTACAAGATTCGCACCCCCTCATAAACGTCCCTGCGCGCCCGGCGGCGAACACGCGCGATGACGGGGGCAGGTTCCGGCAGGCGGTGGAGGAGCGCGCGGGGCTGCGGCCCATCAGCGACGACCCGTTCGACGATGTGGGCGGCTTTCTGCCCCCAGCAGTCGGTACGGGCATGGTATACCATGCCCCTACGGACGGGGCGGCCTCCGGCGCGGACTACCGGGGGCGCAGGCTGGACTCGGTGCAGGTGCTGGCGCAGACGCGCGACCGGTACATCCTGGCGCAGACGGGGGACGCTCTGCTCTTGATTGACCAGCACATCGCGCACGAGCGGGTGCTGTACGAGAAATTGAAATCCGGGGCGGAGGGCGGCGGGGCGGGCGTCCCGACCCAGCGACTGATGTTGCCGTTCACGCTGGAACTGGACAAGCGCGCGGCCCTCGTTGTGGAGAAACGCCTGGAAGAGCTGAAGCGGGCCGGGTTCGAGATGGAGCCGTTCGGCGGGGATGCGTTCGTCGTCCGCGCCGTCCCGGCGTCGCTGGCTCAGTCGCACATCAAGGCGCAGGAGGGGCCGGAGGCGACCCTGCGCGCCATCGTGGAGGAGATGGTGGAGAAGACCGTCTCCCGCAGGCTGCTCCTGCCCGCCGATGAGGTGTTGATCTCGGCGTCCTGCAAGATGGCCGTCAAGGCGGGCGACCCGCTGACTTTTGAGGAGATGAACGCCCTGGTCGGCGATCTGTTGAAGTCCGAGAACCCGTACACCTGCCCGCACGGGCGGCCCATCATCATCGAGCTGTCCAACACCGATCTGGACCGCAAGTTCGGACGCTAGCGACGATGCCCAGCGGCAAGACACACGACAAGATCACGGTTATCACGGCGGCGGCGGCGGTCCCGGCCTGGTGGGTCTACGCGCCGGTCAAGAACGTCGCCCCGCTGGCCGTCGCCCTGGCGGCGTACCTGTTTTCCGGCTTCTGGCTCTCCGACGACCTGGACACGAACAGCATCGCCTACAAGCGCTGGGGCCTGCTGCGCTGGCTCTGGTGGCCCTACCAGAAACTTGTCCCCCACCGGAGCTGGGTCTCGCATGGGCTTGGCGTCGGCCCGCTGCTGCGCGTGGCCTACTTCCTCGGTATGCTCTGGCTGACGGCCAAAGGCCTTTTTTATGTCCTGGGCCGGGCGGGCGTGGCAGTCAACGGCGACGCCCTGCTGCTGAACGCCTGGCGGCATACATTGGCCTGGACACTGGCCCACCCATCAGGGGCGCTCTGGGCCGTCGTCGGCCTGGTGCTGGGCGGCGTCACCCACTCCCTCGCCGACATGATCGTGAGCTGGGTCAAGCGGCTCTAGTGCAGATCATCCTCAACGAGTTCGGTTCTCACGATGTCCGACAGGACAGCCGGAACGGCGTGTTCGTGAAGACCTTGAAGAATTGCCTCCAGGGCCTCCAGGCTGGGGCGGCGCGTACCGCTGGCGATGGCGTAAAGAGTTTGTGGGCTGACGCCATAAACCCATTTCGCCAGCACATAGACGGTGATTCCGTGAGCATCAAGATACTCACGGAGAACAACCCTGAGCCTTAATTTGCCCGCTGTTCTGTTCAACCCTTGACAGCCTTAATCTACACAGAGTAGAATATGTTCATTATGGACGAACACCCAAAACTTGATCTTGACATGGATTTATCACCCGCAAAAAGGCAGCGCGTTCAAGGAGGGGAAGCGACCTCCGGGGCAATTCTGTCAGCGCAGATTTCCGGCAACGCAGAGGTCTTCGCTGATGTATTGTCCCTGCATATGCCGCAGCCGGGAGTCATCGCGGACGTTACTTACGGCAAGGGCGTTTTCTGGAAAAAAATCCCGACTGGGCTTTATGATCTTCGTTTCTCAGACATCATTGCCAAGACATCTTGCGACCAGGTGCATGGCGTGGAGGTCAGGACGGGCATTGACAGCCGTGACCTTCCGTTCGCAACGGAAGCCTTGGATGGACTTGTTTTTGATCCCCCTTACATGGAGGGACTCTTCCGGCCTTCCACGGAACATCTGGCGGGGGCAGGCACTCATGTGTCCTTCCGCAATCACTACTCCAACGGCCAAGCGACGCCGCATGAGGAAAATCAACCCCGCTGGCATGATGCCGTTCTTGACCTGTATCTGAAAACCGGACGTGAAGCCCACCGGGTTTTGAAGCATAAAGGCGTATTCATCGTCAAGTGTCAGGACGAAGTCAGTGCAAACAAGCAGCGCCTGACGCACGTTGAGATCATCACGGCCTATGAATCTTTAGGCTTCTACACCAAAGACCTGTTCGTCGTCATGCGCCTGAACAAGCCCGGCATCAGTCGTCTGAAGACACAGGTTCACGCCCGGAAGAACCATTCCTATTTTCTTGTTTTCCAGAAGGCCAAGATGCCGGTTTCCAGCGTAGTCACTCTTCCACCTGGACAGGCGGTTTGCCCTTCTCCTGAATCGTGATGGTCTCGCCTGCGACTCCGGCCTTTTCTCGGTCTTCGATGATCTGCTCCAACAAGCCAAACAGGTCCGTCGTAGAAATTCCTGACGGCGGCCAAGTGACACCGACAGTAGTGGCGATCAAGTGCTTCTGCTGTTCTGGGGTATAGCTGCGGAACGTGGTGGGTGGAAGGTCAGCGTTCTTTGCGAAAACAAAGTGCCACTGATTTTCAAAGGTGAAGCAGTTGACCGACAGGACATCAAATTCACCGAACACCAGGTTGGTCGTTGCGAGGCTGGTTCCATCGGGCAAGAGGACTGTACGCCGGTCACTGGCATCCACTTGAGAAACGCCGATCCAAGAGCCGTCGGTCAGGCGGCGGTTTCGCGCTGTCTGTAGGGATTTGCTTTCGAGTCTGAACTCCTGGCCCTTGTAGCGAAGACGCAGGTCGCCCTTCTTCTTGCGGTCATGGTCGTCATCTTTCACCAGATCACTGACCAGACCTGAACCCCGCAAAAAGTTCCTGATTTTGATCTCGGCAACGTAGCCGAAGACCATGCCACGGAGACTGCCGTTCTCTAATATGGCTTGGCTCAGTTCCTCTTTCGTGACGCTCCAAACCTCGAAGATGTCCTGTTCCTTGTCGGACAACGCAAATGCCCCCTGTCCGCGATTATACCATGACAGCCTGCACAAGCCTCTTCGCCGACATGATCGTGGGCTGGGTCAAGCGGCTCTGACGGATTTTGCCTCCCTCCGAACCATTCGCGCCCCCCCGCACGTCTTTCTCTCTGGAGGGAGATTTGAGATGCAGACGGAACTGGGGCTGAGCCTGCGGTCACTGGTGGCCTTGTCGGAAGACGCGGTCCAGGACCGGCGGACAGATGCCGAAGAGGCCCTGTGGCTGACGCGGGCGCGGGCCGGGGAGGACGCCGCCTATCGCTGGCTGCTTCATCGCTACCGGGCGCGGGTCGTCCGACTGGCCGCCCACGTGCTGCGCCGCGACGGGGAGGCGGAGGACGTGGCGCAGGAGACGTTCTTGCGGGCCTTCCGGGGCCTGCCGACGTTTCGCGGGGACGCCGGGCGCTTCGCCCCGTGGCTGTTCCGCATCACCGTCCACCTCTGCCTGGATCGCCGCCGCCGGACAGCTTGGCAGGCCGAGACGAGCGACGAGACCGCCCCTGTCCCCGTCGCCCCCACCCAAGACACCGAAACGCGGCTGCTGGTCGCGGCCCTCCTCGACCGACTCACCCCGCCGATGCGGGCTGCGCTGGTCCTGCGCGAGATGGAGGGGCTGGAGTATGAGGAGATCGCGGCGGCGCTGAACATCCCCGTCGGCACGGTCCGCTCACGCCTGCACACGGCCCGCGCCCAGTTCCGCGCGCTCTGGACGGCGGCGCAGGAGGAGAACAACCATGCCGAGTGAGTTCCCTGCCGAGGATGCCATGACGCAGGCCCTGCGCGACGGCCTCCGCGCCCTGCCGACACCCGCCGTGTCGCCCGACTTCGACGCGCGTGTGCTGGCCGCGCTCCAAGCGCCCGGCCCCTGGTGGGTGCGCTGGTGGCAGCCCGTTCGTCCCGTCCTGTTCAGCGCCGCCGGCTCCCTGGGCGTGATGCTCATCGTGCTGCACGGGACGCTCTCCGCGCCGCTCACACCGCCCGCCGCGCCGCCCAGATTGACAGCAAAGGCCCCTGCCCAGCTGCCTTCGATTGACGCCTTGCTGGACCGCCCCAACCTGTGCGCCGCGTCCCTGGAGCAAGACTGGGACGCCCCCGACACGGCCCCACTCCCGGCGGACCGCCGCCCGGAGCCGCGCCGTCACGCCGCACTCACTCCTGCGCCGCCGACAGTCGCCTGAAAGACACACGGTTCCCCCATGACACTCCTCACCACGCGCCGCGTCCTGCTGGGCCTAACGCTCGGCGTCCTGCTGGCCCTCACGATCGCCCCGCAGACGCGCTGGCTGGTCCAGGTCCAGGCCCTCTCGCTGATTCGCCTCACGTCGTTCGCGGGGACGGATTCACCCCTCCAGGGCCAGGCACGGGCGGCGTCTGTCGCCGCCCGCTATCCCAACGATTACCAAATCCAGTACGCCGCGACCGTTTGGGGCGACGGGGGGGGCCTCACCCAAAAGCTCCGCGCGTTGGAGGGCCGATTCCCGAACAATGTCTCCCTGCGCGCCAACGTCCTGCGCTACGCCTGCGAAGACATCCGCTGGGACCGCCGGGAAGATTTTCTCATCACGGGGCAGCCCGTTCCGGCTCCGAACAAACAGGGCCCGCCCAACGACCCCGCCGTGCTGGCCGCTTTCGACCGGGACGCCGCCGCCGGGGAGCGCCTGGACCCAAATAATGCCTACTTCCCCTACCTGTGCGCCGTCGGACTTTATGCCGCCCATCGGGATGCAGAAGCCCAGGCGGCCATCCTGCGCGCCGGGACGGAGCCGCGCTGGGACGAATACGCGCAGGACGAGGCGGAGGGGCGCTGGCGACTCAGCGCGCTTGTCTACGGTCCCAGCGCCCAGGAAGCCGTGGCCCGTACCGCCGTGGCAGCGATGGTCGAGTTCCCGCAGTACGCCAAAATCCGCGCCGTCGCCCGCGCCGTGACTTATCAGGCGATTGAGGCCGAGCAGGCGGGGGACTTCTCACACGGGATCGCCCTGCGACACGCCCTGATTCATTGCGCCGGTCTGATGCGCGCGCAGTCCTCCTACCTCATTGACGCCCTGGTCGGCATCGCCATCGTCGCGGTCGCCATGGACCGGCCCGGCGCTGCCCCGCGCCCCGCGCGGCCTTTCGCTTCGACCGACGCGCAGCGCCGGCAGGCTCGGTCGGTCCGGGTGGCAGCCTATGCCGCCTACCTGCGCCGCCACGGGGATGCCGTCGGCGCGGCGCAGGCCACGGCGGAGGCGCAGGCCGACCAGCAGGTGATGGCGATCATCAGTGAAGGGTTGGACCGTTTCTCGGTCGTGCCGCCCCTCCAGCGACTGCTGCCCTGGTGGGCGACCGGGCTGCTGCTGCTCACGAACGCCGCGTGGCTATTGATCTTCGGCGCTGCGGCTGTGTTGCTGGGCCGCTTCCGCGCGGCCCGTGAGTCTGGGTCTGCCTCTGGTGGAGTCATTTGGGGCGTCGCCGCCGGAACTGTCACGGCGTTCGGCATCTTGGTGTTCTCCGCACTGAACCTGAACACTGCCTGGGACGCTCTCCCGGCAGTGGTCACGGACGCCCTGTTTCTGCTCGCCCTGGTGGCAGCCGTCCTGTTCCTCTGGCGCGTCCGTAGGAGTCTGGTACGCGGGCGCGCCATCGGGCGTGGGCTGGGCATCGCCGTCCTGACGTGCGCCGGGTGGTGCAGTCTTTACGCGCTGGTCCAGTGGCAGACCGCTGGGATGCAAAGCTTCATTGACGCGCTTCGGCAGTTGACGAGCATCGGAGGGAGCGAGGGGATGCAGAGCGGGCCGACGCTGGAGCATCTGCTGGCTCCCGTGTTTGCAATGGCCGTGCCGCTGCTCGTCCTGCTGGTCGGCCTGTTCCGCTCCCGCCGCGCGCCGCTTCGTGTCACCGTGGCCGCCATCGCCCCTCCCGTCGCCTGCCTTCTCCTGCTGGCCTACGCGGGCGTGGTTCTGGGGACGGCCCGGCAGGAGCGCATTGCCAACGACGTCCTCACCCGAAGCTTCGCCAATGAAGGCCGGTACTACGCCGCGCAGGTGGGGCAGACGTGGCCGGGGGTGGTGGATTGAGGCATCAACCCCCGGCAATGAATTGCCGGGCTATTCGTGAGGCATGGAAAGTCCCTGCGGGACTGGAGGAGGGATGCCCGCAGCATCTGTAGTCCCGCAGGGACTTTCCTTCGCTGGAGAATAGCCCGGCGTTTCAACGCCGGGGGTTACACAGGCCGTATGAGAGTCGACCTTTTCCCCAGGCAGGACTAACCTAACCCTATGGCGAATCCCGCCCCATGTCCCCTGATGTTTCCCGCTACTTTTCCAACGCCGACGGCTGCGTGTACGCGCTGCTGAACCTGCCCGAAGAGGTCGTGGCCTATCTGTTCGCCCGCTACTCGCGCAGCAGCCTGTCCCTGCGCGACGATCTGCGGCAGATGATCGAGGCGGAGGATTTGGGGGCGCTGATCGGCGACGCGCCGCCCGAAGGCGGCGGAAAGGCGCTGGGGCGGCTGCAAGAACGGGCGCGGGCGTTCGCCGAGAAGTACGTCCTGGGCTACGGACACGGCAGCGTCGCCGAGCATGGGTGCGTCCACCTCGCCATCGAAGATGTCAGCATCATCGCGTCCAAACTCATTGAAGACTCACGGCTGGCTTCTTACACCGAGAAAAGCACCCGGTATGTCGCCTTCGGGCCGGACAAGATGTATTATCCGCCCGCCGTCATGGCGGACGCGCGGTTGGCGGGCGAATACCGGGGGACGATTGACGCCCTTCTGGCGGCCTACACGGGCTGGATGGAGCCGATGGTCGCACAGATTCGGGAGCGTGTGCCGCGACGGGAGAATCAGACGGAGCGGGCCTACGCCGCCGCCTGCCGCGCGTCGGCGTTCGATACCCTGCGTTATCTGTTGCCGGCGGCCACAGGGACCAACATCGGCCTGACGCTGAACGCCCGCGCGCTGGAACACCTCATCACCAAGCTGCTGTCCCAGCCGCTGCGGGAAGGCCAGGAGTTGGGGGTTCGCTTGAAAGCCGAGGCGCGGCACGTCGTCCCCACCCTGCTCAAGTACGCCGACCCGAACGAGTATCGGCAGGAGACGGACGCGGCCATCAAAGAACTTGCCGGTAAACTCCTCACCTCCCCGCTTCAGGGAGGTGGCGAGCCTCAGCGAGCCGGAGGGGTCTCTCTCATCGCCACCGACCCCGACGCCGACGTGCGGCTCGTCGCCGCCATCCTGTACGGCCACACGGCGCTGCCGATGGACGCGCTGCTGGCTCAAGTCCGGGCCATGAGACATGAGACGCAGGAGCAGGTCGTGGACGAATACCTGAAACGCCGGGGGCGGCACGACGCGCCGGGGCGGGCGCTGGAGCGTGTCACCTGCACGGTGGAGATGACCATGGACTACGGGGCGTACCGGGACGTACAGCGACATCGCATGGCGACGCAGACGCTCCAGCCGCTGTCGCCCGCGCTCGGCTTCGAGACGCCGCCGGAGATCATTCGGTTCGGCTACGGGGAGCCGTACCAGGCCCTGATGGCGCGCGCGGCGGCGACGTATCATCTGCTGGCCGACGCCGGGCTGACTTTGGACGCGCCCTACGTCCTGCCGCTGGCGACGCGCATTCGCGCCCTGTTCACCTGGAACCTGCGCGAAGTGTTTCACTTCGTGGAGTTGCGCTCCGCGCGGCAGGGCCACCCCTCGTACCGGCGCATCGCGCAGGAGGTCTCCCGTGTCGTCGCCGAGGCGCACCCCCTGATCGCCCGCTATCTGCGCCCGGACATGAAAGACTACGCCCTGACGCGGGACTGACGGAAGCCCGGACGAACCCACCCCGTCGCGGCAGCCCCAATAAAACCCTAGCCGCGCCACCCCTCCCGAAGCGGGAGGGGAAAGAGAAATAGCGCGATGAACTCCAACCCTCACCCGCTTCGGGGGAGGTGGCGAGCCTCAGCGAGCCGGAGGGGGTTCCTACGCCGCAGGGGGTATAATTTCGGTATGTACGCCCTGCTGGAGAAAGATGAAGAGACGGACAGCGGCGTCTACGCCGCGTACCTGCGCGCGCAGAGCGATGACGACCTGCTGGACATCGCCCGCCACCTGGACGCGGAACGTTACCCGGCGCGCGTGGACGCCGCCCGGCGCGAGGCCGACCGCCGCCGCGTCCTGCCGATCACCGTTTACGGCCTGGAAGAGCGGTTCATCCGGGGCCTGTGCGTCACGGTCTGGCTGTACGCCGCCGCCGTGCTGCTGCTGACCCTGCTGCTGACGTCCGCCGACGCCGCCGGGCCGCGCTGGCTGGCCCTGGACCACGTCCCCGACGGCACCTCCGCCGCCGAGCTGATGCGCCGCGCCCTGCTGGGCTTCCTGCGAGCGATCTTTGTGGACGGCGTGCGGATGGGCCTCGCCCCGCTGCTCCTGCTGACACTCACCGGCTGGCTCTTCGCCCGCGCCCTCAGATCAACGGTCCGCCCAGAGGTCACGTGGGCCGCCCTGGCCGCCGCCCTGGCCCTCATCGCCGTCTTCTGCCTGGCGGCAGCCCCGTGGAGCCACGTCCCGGAGTTGGCCGGACTCTCCGGCATGGGAGACACGTTCGGGGCGCGTCTGGTGACGCTGCTCGTGCCAGGTGGGTCGCCATGAAGCGCCGGGCACGGGGCGGAGGCAGTCCCCTGGGCGAGTATCGGCGCTTGCAGCGCGAGATTCGCGCCCTGTTCGACCCGTTCACGGCCCGGCACTGCCCGACGTGCGCGACGCCCTGCTGCATCCAGCCCACGCGCGTCACGCCCGTGGATGTCGCCCTCGCCCTGGGCACGGGCCACACGTTCCCGCATCTTGCGGGCGACCAGCCGGACCCCTACGCGCCCGCCCTGAGCCACGCCGGACACCGGCTGGCCCTGCCGATGGTAGGCGTAGACACCGACACACTCCGGCCCTGCGAATATCTCCACCAGCACCGGTGCACGTTCCCTGACGACCTGCGACCCTTCGGCTGCACCACCTACCTGTGCGGCCCGATGTACCAAAACCTGCCGGATGACACCCTGCGCCGCCTCCGGCGGCTCATTCGGCAGTTGGAAGATGCCCACATCGCCCTCCTCCGCGCCCTCAAGGACGCCGGGCGGCTGCCCGAAGAATGAAAAGTGGTAGAATAGCCGATGGAGGTGAACATCATGGAAGCGACGGCTGTGCTGGACCTGAACCCCAAAACGGACGCGGACTTTGAAGCGGCCATTGACCGCTGCCTGGTCGAGATGAGGCGCATGGTGGACGACATCGCCGCGACGCGGCGGCAGATCGAAACGAGCCGCGCTGAGACGGAGGCGACGCTGCTGAGGCTGGAGGCTCTGGTCTGAGCCATGTGGACGAAGTTTTACGACGCGGCAAAACTCGTGTTCGCCTTCGGGGACGAGACCCGCAAGAACTCGGCGGACATTAAGGCGCTACAGGACGAGAACCGGCGTCTATCGGCAGCCGTCGAGCGCATGGCCTACGAGATGCAGCGCCTGCGCGACGAGGTGCAATATGCCCAGCGCGAGGAGCGTCACGAGCGGGAGAAGACGGCGCTTCGGCTGGAGAACGCGCTGCTGAAGTTTGAGCGGCGTCTGCCGTCCGGGGACCAGAACGATTCCAAAGCCAGGGGAAATCTGCTCGAAGAAAGTTCCTGACGCCGCGAACCCCTGACGCGCCTTTTTCCGTTATCAGCGTCGGAGGTCGGACGCCGATGATGCTTCACCGGGGATTGCTCTCGTCGTTCTTTATGTGGGCTTGGCTGGCCGCCATGGGCGGCGGGACCTGTCGGGCCACGCCGCCGACACCGCCGCCCCCGGCCACGCTGGCGCAGGCGCTGGCGGCGGCGCGCGCCCCCGAAGGGGGCGTGGCGCTGACCGTGGGCGCGGAGACCGTCACGCTGCCCTCGGACTCGACGCTGCCGCCGGACGGGAGTTCCGTAGACGAATGCGCGTCCGCGTTCGGCCTGATCTCTTCCGAGTTCGGCCCCGTCACGGCCCTGGCCCCGGCGGACATGGCACTGCTCAACGACAGCCCCGGTGACCCGGACCTGGCGGCGGAAACGAACACATTCTATGCGCTCAAAGAACTGCTGGCGAGCCTGGACGACGCGCAGTGGCAGGCGATCACGAGCGACGGCGGGCTGGGGATGTCTGACTTGACCGACGCCGACCAGACGCGACTGTTCTGGGCCCTGTTCCCTCACCGCGCCCTGTTGGCCGCCCCGGCCCACGACGACGGGACGGCCCCGACGCCCGCCGAGACGACCGACCTGAGTGCGGACATCCCGCAGGCCCGCCTGCGATTGAGCCAGACGGCGCGGCTGGAGCCGCCCAGCGTCGGCGGCAGCCTGGTTTTCTCCCAGGCGTCGCCGTACCCGGCCGGGACGACGCATTATGTCGTCGTGCATCCGCCGCAGCCGCCCCGGTCGCAGGTGGATGGGCAGACGGTACGCGCGGTGGTCCCCAACGCGCCCAAGACGGGCGATCTGGACTTTGATCAGGACGCCTTGCAGGCACCAGTGACACTGTCCAGCGTCAAGACGGTGGGCGATCTGGTGTCCCAGGTCGCGCAGACATCCCACCTGGAGCTGTACGCGGACCCGCACTACGCGGCGCGTACAGTCATGTTCGTCGGCAGCGCCCAAGACGCACCGGGCGGGGAACTTCTTCAAGCGTTGTGCCTCTGTGTTACCGGCACGTTCCGCAAGGTCGGCCCGGCCTACGTCCTGACCGACGACCTTACGGGCGTCGCCGTTGTCCGGCAGATTTGGGCGGAATACACCGCCCAAGTGGACGACTTGCGGGACAGGCCCTTCCAGCAGGCCGAGGCCGTTCTGTCCACGCGCCGCTCCGCCTTCACCCTGCCGACCTTCGGGGACTCCATTGCAGCAACTCCCGCCCAGGAACAGCCCAAGCCGGGAACGGGGGACGCGCTGTTCTTCCCGGAACTGCCGGACTCGCCCTCAGTCCCGTATGCCCAACTGACGCCCGCCCAGCAGCAGGCGGCGCAGCGCCTCGTCGTGGAATACAACGCCGGTCACGCCGCCCAAATCGCCCAGGACCCCACGCAGGCCGCTACTCGGGATGGGAACTGGCGCATCGAGCCGGTGTACCGGTTGGAGGCGATGCTGCCGTCTCTCCCGCAGCCCGTGCGACTGAGCCAAATGCCCCTGGGCATCCTCACTATTCCGCCGAACGATGTGTTTCAGAAGGCCATGAAGGCGGAGGAGCAGTGGGAGCAGGCGCAGGCTGCCGCCAAGGCGGGCAAGGACGGACACCCGCCGCCATCGCTGGCCGGGGCGCTGGCGCAGGCGCGTCATCGGGCCGTGCTGGCCGCGCCGCGCGACGCGGACGAAGTCCAGTCCGTGGTGCGGGCCATGCGGAAACTGGGCCTGAACGAGCTGTGGCTGCCCGTGTTCCAGGGCGGCGTCGCGCGTGTGCCCGGCACAGCCCTCTCGGACCCGGATGACCCCGCCGACCTGCTCGCCACCGCGCTGGCCGCGACGCGGGGCACGGGCATCACCGTGTTCCCGGTGCTGGACCTGCTGACCTGGGGGCAGACCGTGCCGGTGGCGGCGCAGGACGTGGGCGTTCTGGGCGAGAACTCGGCGCAGATCGCCGCGCGCGTCAAGCGAGATGACCTGTTTGACCTCACCCAGAACGCGGTTCCGCCGTCCGGGCAGTCGGTCAGCCCGTTCGCGCCGCTGGTGACGGAGGATTTGACGACGCTGGCGCAGGCCGTGGCCGCCCGGCCCGGCCTGGGCGGGCTGGTCTGGCGCGACACCCTGCCCGACGGCTACGACACCATCGGCGACTGGTCGGGGCTGGACAGCGCCCTCGGCTACACCCCGGCGGCACGGCTGGCGTTCCTGCGACAGTTCCACGCGGACCCGTGGGACATTCCCGGCGGCTACACCAACCTGAATCTCAGCCTGCCATGCTGGGACGACGCGGCCGCCGACACGTCGCTGATGGCCGACTGGCGGCGGTTCCGGTCCGACACCGATAGGACCCTGCTGCGCTCCCTGTATGCGACGGCGCAGGCGTCCGCCCCGGCCCGCGCGCTGCCCATCCTCGTCGAGCAGACGCGCAACGCGGACTCTCAAGATTGGTTCGGCACCTGGGACGACCCGCGACGTGCCCCGCCGACGCTGCACGAGGATAGCGCCGAGGGAGGCGACGGCGACACCCTGTCGACTCTGTCCGCCCCGGCCCAGGCGAAGGCCGAGTCCCGTGCGGCCCTGGCCGTCGTCACCGTCGGGCCGGACGACACCGCCGCCGCCATCGCCCTGCAAGTCCAGACCGCCCTGAAAAGCACGGCCTGGGATGGCCTGGCGCTGGACGTGACCGAGACGGACGGCGGCCCCGGTGTCGCTGGCCTGCGCCGCCTGGCCGGGTTCTGATGCGCCCTCACCCCCGCATATCCATGCCGCCGTCCACGGTCAGGGTCATGCCGGTGATGAAGGCGGCGAGGTCGGAGAGCAGGAAGCAGGTGGCGCCGGCCACGTCTTCGGGCAGGCCGATGCGGCCCAGGGGGAACTGTTTGGCGACCTCGGCGCGGCCCAGGGCGTCCAGGCTGGGGGCGGCCATTTCGGTCTCCGTCCAGGCCGGGGCGATGCAGTTGACCCGGATTCGATCCGGGGCCAGCTCCTTCGCCATGGAGCGCATGAACAGAATCTGCGCGCCTTTGGACGTGGCGTAGGCGGAGTACTCGGCGCTGCCGCGCTGGCCCGCCGTCGAGGTGTAGAGGACGACGCTGCCGCCCCGGCCCGCCGCCCGCAGGTGGTGGGCGGCGGCGCGCACGGCCAGGAACGTCCCGCGCACGTTGACCGCCATGGTCCGGTCCCAGAACTCCAGGGTCATGTCTTGGAGGTACGCGCCCTCGAAAACGCCCGCCGAGACGACCATCCCCCACAGCGGCCCCAAAGCGTCCACGGCGGCGTCGGTCGCCCGATCCAGCGCGCCGTCCTCCGCCACGTCCCCCTGGACGGCGAGCGCTTGCCCGCCCGCCGCCCGAATCTCCGCCACCAGCGCCTCGGCCCGGTCAGCGCTGCGGGAGTGGTTGATGCTGACCGCCGCGCCCGCCGCCGCCGCCATGCGCGCCGCCGCCGCGCCGATCCCCCGGCTGCCGCCCGCGATGAAGATGTGCTTCCCGGTCAGATCAAGGAGAGGATTAGCCATAGTTGGACTCCGGGTGCTTGCCGAGCAGGCGCAGCTGGCGCGGGTTGGCGACGGCCAGTATCTCCGGGTTGTACTGCCAGGGCCAGGGCGAGAACTTCTGCGCGACGAACCGGTGCGCGTAGTGGACCTGGACCAGATAGCGGGTGACGTCCGAGCGGTTCAGGCTGCCGGAGTGCCAGACCTCGCTGCGGAAGAACAGCACGTCCCCAGCCTTCACCAGCACCGGCTCCAGGCCGCGCCCGCGCCAGGTCTCCTCGCCCTTGTCCGGGCGGCGGCCCGATTTGTGGCTGCCGGGGATGACGTAGGTGGGGCAGTGGTCCTCGTCGGGGATGTCGTTGAGGTAGTAGTGCGCCGTGCAGATCAGGATCGGCATCCGAAAGCCGGGCGCATCGAACGTCGCCTCCGGGACGGGGACGAACAGTTCATCCACGTGGTTGCCCCAGCCGTTGTGCCCCCGGTGGCTGCGCCAGGCGGTCATGCCGATCAGGTGACACTGTTCGCCCATGGTCGTCTCGGCCAGGTCGACAACGCCGGGCCGGTCGGCCAGGTCCAGGAAGACCCGTTCGCGGTTGAAGACGCACTTGTAATGCTCGTTGGTCCCGACGCTGTCCAGGCCAAAGGGCTGGAGCCGGTCCACGGCGTCGCGCAGGCGTGTGACCTCGTCCGGTGAAAGAACTCCGGGGATCAGGGCGTAGCCCTCCTCGTGCAGTGACCGGGCCTGGCCCGCCACGTCGTCCACGGCGAAGGTCGGCTGCCGATACGCGAACGGGGCTTCATGTGTGACTGTCATCTTTGTCTCCGCTGTTCCGAGAGCATTACGGACAGTATGCCACGCCGGGCGCGTCCACGTCTTGCAGGGTTCCGGCCTGTTTTTGCACTTTTGCGGGCCGGGCAGGCTGGTATAATGGGGGCCACGCATGGATTCGCCCGCCCACATCCAGGAGGCCCACTTTGCGGGTCTTGGTGCCCGCCGAACCAGCCCCGCCGGGTGTGTGCCGCTGGTCATCGGGCACGACCGGGTGGGCGCGGGGGACGTGGTGACCGGGAACCGCCACCGGGACTTCTTCTCGCTCTACGTCGTGCGGCGCGGGCGCGGCACACACGTCATTGACGGCGTCCCCTACGCCGTCGCGCGCGGCGACGTGTACGCGATGGGGCCGGGGCAGACGCACTGGTTCGCGGACTGCGACGCGCTCCTCACGGACACGCTGCACTTCGCCCTCGACATCTTCGACGGCCCGACACGGGAGGCGCTCGCGGCGACGCCGGGGTTTCGGACGCTCTTCGTGGAGGAGCCTCTGCGGCACGGGCGCGGCGGCGGGAGCCGACTGCACCTGACGCCGGAGCGGCACGCCGCCGTGTCGGAGGCGCTGTCCGAGTTGCGCGCCGAGTGGGGTTCCGACGCGCCGGGGGCGGCGCTGCTGGCCCGCGCCCTGTTCCTGCGCCTGCTGGTCCACCTGGCCCGCGACCACGCCGGTCAGGGCGGGAGTGTGGCGACGCCGGAAGGCGCACACGAGGCGACCGTCGCCGCCGCCGTGCGGCACCTGGACGCCCACTACGCCGGGCCGCTGCGGATCGCCGACGTGGCCGCCCGCGTGTTCCTGTCCCCGGACCGCTTCACCGAGGTCTTCTCGCAGGCGATGGGCCGCACCCCGCGCGACTACCTGGGCCACCTGCGCCTCGAACGCGCCCGCGCCCTGCTCCGTGACACGGACCTGCCCATCGGCGAGGTCGCCCTCGACTCCGGCTTCGGCGACGGCGCCTACTTCGCCCGCGCCTTCCGCGCCGCCACCGGCCTGACGCCGCGCGATTTCCGCCGCCGGGCACGGGGGTGACTCCCGCCTCGCCCTGCAAAAGCCCCGCCGAAGTGCCGACAATGCGGCTCAGGAAGCGGGTCCGACAGGCGGACTCGTGACGGAGAAGTAGTCATGTCCACCACCGAGCAGAACACCATCCAGCAGATGCCGCTGGACCGGATCGTCACCAACGCCGACCAGCCGCGCAAGTCGTTCTATCAGGACACGCTGGACGAGCTGGCGGCGTCCATCAAAGAACGCGGCGTCCTGGAGCCGATCACCGTCCGGCCCCTGAAAGACGGCTCCGGCAAGTTCCAGATCGTCATGGGCGAGCGCCGCTACCGGGCGTCCAAGCTGGCGGGCCGGACCACCATCCCCTGTCAAGTGCGGGAGATGAGCGACGAGGACGCGCAGGCGGACGCCCTGTTGGAGAACTTCCAGCGCGAGGACATGAACCCCATCGAGAAGGCCCGCGCCATCCAGGGCCTGCTGACGTTCATGTCGTGGGAGAAGTGCGGCAAGACCCTGGGCGTCTCCGAGACCACCCTGCGCCGCTCTCTGGAGCTACTGGAGCTGCCGTCGTTCGTGCAGCACGAGCTGACCCTGCGGCCCCAGCCGGGCCAGTTCCTGCTCTCCGAGGGCCACGCCCGCGCCCTGGCCGCGCTGGGCCACGACCCCGGCACGCAGAAGCGCATGGTGGAGAAGATCAAGGCCGAGAAGCTGAACCTGGCCGACTCGGAGAAGATCATGGGGGCCATCAACAAGTTCCCGGAGAAGAAGGAAGCCTTCCTGCGCGTCCCCCTGCACGTCACTGACCAGTTGCTGAAGACCTTCGGGGCGCGGGCGGAGAAGTCGAAGGCGTACAAGCCGCAGACCGCCGAGCAGCACATGAAGGCCATTGACAAGGTCGGCCAGCAGCTCACGGACCTGCTCGATGAGCGTGTGATCGAGTATCTTTCGGCGGTGCAGATGAACCAGATGCTCGCCACCTGCGCGGAGCTGCAAAGGGGCCTGGACGAGTTCAATCGCAAGGTGCGTCTGGCGCTCAAGTCTAAAGAATACGGCTTCCAGGAGACATACATCCACTGCCCGCTGTGCGGCCGGGTGGAGCTGATCGGCTCGCTGCGCTGCTCGGTCTGCTGGACCATCCTGCGCCGCTGCTACGACTGCGGCAACTACGACCGGACCTTCGAGAAGTGCGGCGTCACCAGCGCCCAAGTCTTCATCGCCGAGGCGGAGAACCCCAAGGAGTACTCCAAGAGCTACAAGTGCCCCGACTACAAGCCCAAGTATGAGGCCCAGGCCGTCAAGACGCTGAGCCTCGTTTCCAAAGCCGCCTGAGCGCGGGCCTCCCCGTGCAGGCCGGGCAGGAACACGTTGTCCGCCCCACCCTTCCGGCAGATGACCTTCTCAACAACGCGCCCCATGAGGGCGCGTTTTGCTGTCAGCGTGACGGACGGGCTTGTGAGCGACCTGTGTACGCTACGCCGGTCCTCCAGGTCCTTCCGCCGGGCCGTGATGGTGACGCCCTCCTCCAGCTTGGGGTCCCGGCTTGCCTCTGCTCCTTGATGTGCGCCGAGCAGCAGAACGGGGCGGGGCCTCGAGCTGGTTGTCTGGGTTCATGGTGTTGCTGGTTCCCGGAGGGCGCGGCCTGGGCGCTGCGCCCCGCTCGTCCTCGCCCTCCATCATACAGCAAATATCGTACCAAGTCTGGGCTTCCCGCCGAAAAAACGGGGGAGCGCCCGGCCGCGCGTGTTCCCGACGCACTGATCGAGACGCGGGGATCGGGCGGTCAGGGTGTTTGGAACGCGCCGATCGTCGGGGGTGTTGGGATGGCCGTCCGGCCAAAACCGTAGCGGCCGGGGGCCGCAATACCTGCCCCCGCCCGCAGGCAGGGGGAGCCGGGGTCCGGCCGGTAACAGGACGCGCTCATGCCCCCTGGGGCGGCCAGGTCCGGGTCGGCCAAAAGCGCATGGGCGTCGTCCGGGCGACTCCCGAAACGGCCCCAGAAGGCGTTGTGGTCGAAGACCGTTCCCGACATACCGCCCAGAGCGAAGCGCGCCGCCCCCGCCGCGTAGAAGATGTTGTTGACGAAGCGGGTGTCTGTGGGCCACGCCCCGCCCCAGTCGTCGCCGCTGACCACCGCAACGGGTCGGCCCCGGCCGATATAGAAGACGTTGTTGTAGATCGCCGTGTCGCGGCACGGCCCGGTGATGTGGAAGGTGTGCAGGCCGTCGTCCACGCTGACGTTGTAACGGATCACGGTCCCCTGGTTGCCGATGTTCCACGGCAGGCGCTGGCCCCCGTCGTCACAGATCAGCATGAAGCCGCCGTCGTTGTCGTGGCTGAAGTTGTACTGAAACAGCGTGTCGCGGCAGTTGTAGTCGGAGTCGTAGCCCTCGCCGTCGTTGGTCCCTCTCATGCTGCTGACATCGTTGTACTGGATGACGGTGTGGTCACAGCTCCAGGGCCAGATGCCGGCGGCATAGTCCTGCGCCCGCATCCGGCCGCCCCGCAGGACATTGTGTTCGATCAACGCGCCGTCACAGGCGATGGGGACGATGCCGTCGCCGCCGATGTCCTCCAATCGGTTCCTCCGGATGACGACGCGCAGGCTGGGGAACCAGGTGGCGTCCCGCGCCCAGTTTCCGCCCATGGTGATGCCGTTGCGGTCGGTGCGGACCAGATGGCAGTCCTCGATGAACAGCCCGTCGAAGCGGCTCCGCACCTTGCTCCCACCGCAGGTGCAGCTAATTCCGGACCCGCCCCCGTCGGCCTTCACCTCGCTCCCGGTCACATCATGGACGAAGAGGCCGTTCAGGACGATGTGCCGGGCCACCCCGAAGTCCTGTTCGCGGACGGTCACTCCGGTCAGCCCCGGCTGCGGCGCGGGACCCGCGTTGGCGATGTCCAGGCTGTTGACTTGCCATTGCTCGACGTTGGCCAGGTAAAGGGTCGCCAGGAAGAGTCCCTGGGCGTTGATCCGTGGTTTCGGGCCGACGCCGTAGCGCGTCAGGGTGATCGGGCGACCCGGTGCGCCGCTCCCGCCGGGGTCCAGGCAGCCGGTCCAGCGGCTGCCGGCGCGCAGAAGAATCGTGTCCCCCGGCGCGAACGTTCCTGCGTTGACGCGGCCCAGCGTCCGCCATGCCTGCGCCGCGCTCCGGCCCGTGTGGGAGTCACTCCCCCGTTGCGAGTCGACATAATAGGCCGTGCCCCCCGGCGAGATCCAGGTGCGGACCGGTGCGGGCCACCCGGCCACGAGCGGGCGATGCGCGGGGTCCGTGCGGATCGTCAGATCGTTGACGGAGACCGCGCCCCGGTTCTCGACGCCGATGATCAGAAAGTAGTCCGCAGCGTCCCGTGTGGCAATGGACAGTGTGACGTGCCCGGTCGCGCCGGGCTGCCCCTGCCATTCGGTCCAGCCCTCCGCGTCACTCTGACCTGCGCGCCGGAACAGCGCGTAAAATTTCGTGTTGTCTCCCTGCGCGATGATTTTCTCGTCGAAGGAGACCCGATACGCCTCATTCGGCTTGAACAGACCCGCCTTCGAGTGGAAGAACTCGTTCCACTCGGTCTGAGACGCGCGCGAGTCGCCGAGCAGCGACCGGCTGCCGTCCACTTCCTGCGCCGGGTCGGACGTGAGGACCGCCGGGGTCTCTGGAGAGACGACCTGGGCCGGGTCGGTCGTCCCAAAGTTCGCGCTCAGGACGGTCCGTGGGGCATCGGCGGCATGAGCGAGGGTGAAATGACAGGCCAGCAGGGCAATGAAGAGTGTCCTGAGTCTCAGAGTGAAGCGCGGACGCGGCCCAGTGCGGGCAGCACCCGCATGAAGTCCACGGCCTGCGGGTCGGCCACGGCGAGTTCGGTGATCCAATATGTGCAACGTCAAACCAACTTCATTTCGGCGGTTTCTGCTATAATGCGGTGAAATCTTCCGCGCCGTGGAGCAACGGCCTGGGGCCGCAAAGTCGGGGCGTCCCCGCCTTGCCGACGCGGCCCCGCCGGTCGCTCCCGCATTGGGAGCAGAGGATCGTCTGCGTGACCATGCCCTTGAGTATGAATGTATCTCAAAACGCGAGCGTCGGGTCAAG
Organism: Capsulimonadaceae bacterium; assembly: GCA_965277485.1. Classification (GTDB taxonomy): domain Bacteria; phylum Armatimonadota; class Armatimonadia; order Armatimonadales; family Capsulimonadaceae; genus JAFAZD01. The sequence continues at coordinate 110,271 of CBDICZ010000014.1, forward strand.
CTCGTACCAGCGTCGGAACCAGAGCAAGGCTGACGCCAGCTTAACCAGGGCCAGGTACCGCTCGGCCAGCTTGTCATAGCGCACCAGGATCGCGCGGCAGCCGGCCAGCCAGGCGAAGGTGCGCTCCACCACCCAGCGGCGGGCCGGGTGCGTCTTCTCCCGCTGCTCGTCGAGCTTCTCCTCGCCGATGCGCCGGGGCTTTATTGGGGTGATGTGGGGCACGTACCCCGCCTCCGCCACGACCGCCTCAGCGGGCGCGTTGTCGTAGCCTCTGTCCAGGCACAGGTGCTGCGGCTCCTGCTCGGTCGGCGCGGGCCTCTCCACGACGACGGCCTCCAGCGTGGCCTTCAGCAGTTTGCTGTCGGGGACGTTGGCCCCGCCGATGGCCGCAGCGAGGGGCCGGCCGCCGCCCTCGACCAGCAGGCTCTTCTTGACGCCCGACTTGCCGCGGTCGACGGGGCTGGGGCCGACGCACTCGTCTTGTGCCCCCTTTTGCCGACCCCGCTGCCAGGGACGCCGCGCGCTTTGCCCAGGCAGCCGTCGGCGGCCTGCCACTGCCAGTCCACGCCCTGCAGGTCGTCGCACTTGGTCAGCAGGATGGCCCATAGGATGTCGAAGATAGCCTTCTTCTCCCAGCGGGCGAAGGCGCGGTAGACGCTGCTGTCGTCACCGAACTCCTTGGGCAGATGGTTCCACTGGCAGCCGGTGCGCATCCGGAAGATCACGCCGTCGAAGCACTTGCGCGGGTCGGCACGCTTGCGTCCGGTCTTCTGAGGCGGGTCGTAGACGGCCAGGACCTTCTCGATCAGCCCCCAGAGCGGGTCGGGCACGTTCCAGATCGTCGGCAACGCCTTCTTCGGCCCGGCCTTTGGCGCGGCGGGTTCAATCACGTCTTTCGGAGCTTCAGTCGGTGGCATCATGCCGCCATTATCGGCTCACAGGCAGCGGAGGCTCAGGCCACCGTTTTGAGATACGTTCTATACTCCGAGCGATCTCAATTCGTCCAACGCCGAGGCCGGGACCATTCGCCCACAGTCGCCACCGGACGTTGGCACGGGGATAACGGCGGACGGCGATGCGCACTGTTCATGTCCTGGATTCACACACGGAAGGCGAGCCGACGCGCCTCGTCCTCTCCGGCGGCCCCGACCTCGGCGGCGGAACGGTGGCCGAGCAGCGCGCGACCTTCCGCGAGCGCTTCGACGCCTTCCGCTCCGCCGTGGTCGCGGAGCCGCGCGGGGCCGACGCGCTGGTCGGGGCCCTGCTCGTCCCCCCGTCGGCCCCCTCCTGCGCGGCGGGGGTGATCTTCTTCAACAGCGTCGGCTACCTGGGCATGTGCGGCCACGGCGCCATCGGCCTCGTGACGTCGCTGGCGCACCTGGGCCGACTGGGACCGGGGGCCGTCCGCCTGGAGACGGCGGTCGGCGTGGTGACCGCGCACCTGGGCGGGGACGGCGCGGTGTCCGTGGAGAATGTCCCCGCCTTCCGCCACGCCCGCCGCGTCTCGGTACCCGTGGAAGGGCTGGGGCGGGTCACGGGCGACGTCGCCTGGGGCGGCAACTGGTTTTTTCTGGTCACCTCCGACCACGGCCGGGCGCTGACGCTCGCCGACGCCGGCGGACTGACGGACTACGCGGGGCGCGTCCGGCGGGCGCTGGCCGCGGCGGGGGTCACGGGGCGGGACAGACAGGAGATTGACCACATCGCTCTGTACGCGCCTTCGCCCACGCCCGGCGTGGACAGTCGCGGCTTCGTCCTCTGCCCCGGCGGGGCCTACGACCGCTCCCCCTGCGGAACCGGGACCAGCGCACGACTGGCGTGCCTGCACGCCGACGGCCTGCTGTCGGCGGGGCAGGTCTGGCGCCAGGAGGGCCTCCTCGGCGGCGTCTTCACGGGGACGATTCGGCGGGAGGGCGACGCGCTCATCCCGACGATCACGGGCCGCGCCTATGTCACCGCTGAGTCGAACCTCCTTTTCGACCCCGAAGATCCGTTCCGGGAGGGCCTCCGCGCGTGACTCGCACCCGGCACGTCGTGGTCGTCGGGGGCGGCATCATCGGCCTCTGCACGGCCTACTACGTCATGAGGCGGGGCCATCGGGTCACGGTGATCGAGCGGGGCGCGCCGGACCACGACTCCTGCTCCCTGGGCAGCGCCGGTATGATCGTCCCCAGCCACTTCGTCCCGCTGGCCGCGCCGGGCATCATCCGCGCGGGACTGCGGATGCTGGCGGACCCGGAAAGCCCGTTCTCCCTCCGGCCCCGGCCGAGCGCCGACCTGCTCCGGTGGGGCCTGCTGTTCGCGCTCGCCGCCACCCCCGGCCGCGTCGCCCGCGCGGCCCCGCTGCTGCGCGACCTGAGCCTCGCCAGCCGCCGGGCCTATGAGGCGCTGGCCGCCGACCTGGGGGACGACTTCGGGCTGACCCTGTGCGGCCTGCTGGCGCTCTGCCGGACTCCGCGCGCGCTGCACGAGGAGGCACGGACCGCCCGCCAGGCGTGCGCCCTCGGCGTGCCCGCCGAGCTGCTGACGCCGGAGGAGGCGGCGAGGGCCGAGCCGGGGGTCCGCCTGGACATCGCCGGGGCGGTCCTCTACCCGCTGGACGCCCACCTGACGCCGGGCCGCCTCGCCGCCGCCCTGACGGCGGCGCTGACGGCGGGCGGCGCGGACTTCCGCTGGCGGACCGACGCCACGGGCTGGCGTGTCCGTGAGGGCCGCGTCATCGCCGTGGCGACGTCCTCCGGGGAACTGGCCGCCGACGAGTACGTGCTTGCGGGCGGCGCGTGGTCGCCGCAGACGGTGCGCGGGCTGGGGCTGCGGCTGCCGGTACAGGCCGGGAAGGGCTACAGCATCACCCTGCCCCACCCCCGGAAAACGCCGAGCCTCTGCGCCCTCCTCGCTGAAGCACGAGTTGCCGTGACACCCATGGGCGGCGACCTGCGGTTCGGCGGCACACTAGAGATCTCCGGTCTGGACACGTCGGTCAGCCGGCGGCGGGTGGACGGCATCCTCAAGGCGATCCCCCGATACCTTCCGGACTTCACCCCGGACGACTTCCGCGGACTGCCCGTTTGGAGCGGCCTGCGTCCCTGCTCGCCCGACGGCCTGCCGTATGTCGGGCGCTTCGGGCGATATGCCAACCTGTCGGCGGCCACCGGCCATGCCATGATGGGCCTGAGCCTGGGCCCCGTGACGGGCCGGATGATGGCCGCAGTGCTGTCCGGCGAGTCGCCCGACTGCGATATCCGTCTCCTCAGCCCGGACCGGTACGGGTGACGTCCGACAGAGTCGGACGGAACGGAGAGAAAGACGATCATGCAAAGACCATCCCCCCAGCGGCTCGCCGAGAACCGCGCCGCGCTCTTCCTGCTTCTGGTGTCCCTTGCGCTGGGACTGACCGGCGCGCGGCCCGCGCGGGCCAACGACCACATCTTTCCGGCGGCCCCGGCCGCGCGGTCCGCCATTGACTTCGACAGTCGGGGCTTCCTCATTCGCGGCAAGCGGACCTTCATCGTCTCCGCGGGCATGGAGTACGCCCGCGTCCCGCGCGCCCTCTGGCGCGACCGCCTTTTGCGGCTGAAGCGGGCCGGCTTCAACTGCGTCGAGATGTACACCTTCTGGAACTGGCACGAGCCCCAGGAGGGCCGGTTCAACTTCACCGGCGACCACGACCTGGACGCCTACCTCAAGCTGGTCCACCGGATGGGGCTGTACGCCATCGTGCGCGTCGGCCCGTACTACTGCGCCGAGTGGAACAGCGGCGGCTATCCGCTGTGGCTGCGCTTCAAGCCGGGCCTGCGCGTCCGCGAGGACGACCCGCCGTTCGAGCAGGCCGTGGGCGGGTTCTTCGACAGGCTGATCCCCATCGTCGCGGCGAACCAGATCAACCACGGCGGCTCGGTGATTCTGGTGCAGCTGGAGAACGAGGACCCGCAGGGATGGGGCACGGAGGAGCCGAACGACTACTTCACGTTCCTCCAGCGGAAAGCGCTCGCGCTTGGGCTGCAAGTCCCGTACTTCTTCAGCGGCCTGCACCACGGCAGCGACCCGGCGGGCGACGCCCCCGACCTCGACGACGCGGCCCGGCCCAACCCCTGGTTTACGACTGAGTTCTGGTCCGTCTGGTACAGCCAGTACGGCCCGCGCCCCCAAGATGCGACCGATTACGCGCGCCGGACCTGGAAGATCATCGCCCACGGCGGGAACGGCTACAACTACTACATGGCGCACGGCGGCTCCGACTTCGGCTACACCAACGACGATGAGGACGCCGCCTCCTACGACTACGGGGCCGCCGTCGGCCAGGCCGGTGATCTGCGCCCCCTCTACTACGCCTTCAAACGCTGCGCCTGGTTTGCCCGCGGCTTCCAGGATGTGCTGGAAGACTCCAACGACGCATCCGGTCGGTATCAGGATGACGCCATGAACGGCGTCCGCGTCACCGCCCGGACCAGCCCGGCTGGGACCATCGAGTTCCTGGACAACCCCGGCGGCTCGCCCGCGTCCGTGGTGGTCCATGCGCCCGCCGGGGGCGGCACCCCCGGCAGCGTGGCAGTGACCCTCGCCCCCGGCGAGATCATGCCGGTGGTCCGTGACGCTGCGCTGGTCCCCGGCGTCACTCTGCGCTGGGTGCCGACGCGCGTTTTGGGCGTCGTGCCGCAGGGGGACACGACCACGCTCGTCCTCTACGGCCCGGCGGGTTCCCCGGCGGTGCTGTCGCTCTCCGTCCCGCCGTCCGTCAAAGTCTCTCTCGGGGCGGGCTGGGGGGCGTCGGGCGTCGCGGAGGCGATGTCCTTGGAAACGACGATCCCGGACGGCAGGCCGACCACGGCTTCACTCACCTTCGGCGCGAAGCGAGTGCTCGTCCTGGCGATGAGCGACGCGCTGGCGGACCGGACCTGGTTTGTGGACGCCGGCGGCCGGTCGGACATCGTCTGCGGGCCGAGCTACGTCGGAGACGTCGGCGTGGAGGCCGGCCACCTGCGCCTGCTGACCGAGCGCCCCTGGCAGGGGGCCACCGACCTGCCGACGGTGGTCTACACGCCGTCGGGGCCGCCCCTGCATTTGGGACCGGCGCCCCCACCCCCGGCACACCCGGCGTCGCCCGCGCTCGCCCCGTGGGGGATGCGTGATGCGACTCTCCCGGCGCGGCCACAGTTCGACGACCATGCCTGGATGGCGAGCGTTCAGCCGCTGCAGATGGGCGCGGACGGTGACCTCACTGCCGACGCCTGGTACCGCACGACCGTCAACGTGCCGACAGCGGGGCAATATTTCCTTCAGGCGGACGGGGCCAGGGATCGGGCGACCGTGTACCTGGACGGGGCGCGAGTCGGGGGCGGCGGCCCCGGCCGGGAGGTCCCCCTGACGTTACGGGCTGGCCGACATTCCCTGGCGATCTTCACCGCGAGCGACGGGCGCAGTAAGTTGTTCGGCGACCTCGGGCCCATCGTCAACAGCGACCCCAAGGGCCTGGCGGCGCCCGTCAGCCTCCAGCAAGGCACGAGGACAACGCTCTCGGGGTGGCGAACGATGAAGGCCCTCGGCCCAGGCGACGTCAAGGCCGGCCCTCCGGCGGCCGACGCGGCCGGCTGGCGGGACTACGCCGTCGGACAGGACGCCTTCGGGAACCAGCCGGGGTACGCCTGGTTCCAGACCGCGCTGCCCGCGAGCGCGGGGACAACGCGCACCTTTCTGCGCTTCGGGAGCGTGGACGACAACGGCACCGTCTTCGTGAACGGCACACAGGTCGCCAGTCATCAAGGATGGAATGCGCCTTTTGATGTGCCGGTCCTCGCAGGACCCGCCGCGGTCTTGACGGTGTTTGTCGAGAACACAGCCGGTGCGGGCGGACTGGATGCGCCGGTCACGTTCGCCGTTGTCACGGCTGACGCGGCCTTCGCCGAATGGCGACTGCGCGGGGGCCCCGGCGACCCACTCGCGGCCAGGGGCTGGCAGCCGCTGACGGCGCATTTGACGTTCCAAGGCCCGACGTTCTTCCGGACCACGTTCAACGCTCCGCCGCCGCCGGCCGTTGGGGCACACCCGATCTGGCGTGTCGTTTCAACAGGTCTGGGGCATGGTTCGGTGTGGGTCAACGGGCACAACCTGGGCCGCTACCCGGAGAAGATCCCGATCAACGGGCTGTACATCCCGGAATGCTGGCTACAGCCGGGTCAAAACTCGCTGGTCATCTACGACGAGGACGGCCGGCGCCCTGACCGGGTCTCCGTCGCCGCCGAGGCCGCCGCCAGCCGCGACGTGACTGTTTTGACAACACCCCGGAACGGGGGTTGACAGAATGTTGACTCTGTGCTATTATGAGCGCATCAATATTAAATCACCTTGATTTAATCGGTACACACCGGGAAGGCGGGGACCGCGTTGCGACTGAGACTGAAACAGCATCCGTGGATGATCGGGGCGAGCCCGCCAGCCGCTTCCGCGGAGGAACCCGTCCACGCCCTGTACGGGAGCAACATCTCCTCGGCCCATGCCCACAACCAGCGGGTTGTCCTCGAGACGGTCCGGATCTACGGGCCGCTCTCGCGCGCGGACATCAGCAACCGCACAGCCCTCTCCTCTCAGACGGTCTCAAACATCGCGGAGAAGCTGATCCGGCAGGGCACCTTGGAGACGCGGGGCCGCCGGAGCGGACAGAGGGGCCAGCCGGCCATCGAGCTGGACATCAACCCGAGCGGCGGCTTCGCCGTAGGACTGCACATTGACAGGGACCACGTCACCGGTGTGCTGCTGGACCTTGCCGGCAACGCCCACCAGATGATCCACCGCGACTGGAACTTCCCCGGCCCGCAGGAGGCGCTGCCCCTGGCCGTCCAGATGGTCCGAACCCTGACCGCCCAGCACGGGCTGGAGTTGGGGGACCTCTGGGGCGTGGGTGTCGGCCTGCCGGGACCCCTGGATTTACAAAGCGGCAGCCCTCTCGATCCGCCGAACTTCAATGGATGGGGCGGTATGCCGCTCCGTCAGATCCTGTCGGAAGAGCTTGGCCTGCCGGTCTTTCTGGACACAGACGCCACAGCGGCCGCCGTCGGTGAGCGGTGGTTCGGCCAGGGGCGTGACGTCCACGACTATTTCTACGTCTACTTCGGGATGGGCCTCGGCGGTGGGATGATCCTGGACGGCAAGCCCTACCGGGGCGGCCTGGGCAACGCGGCGATGTTCGGCCATCTCTCCGTGGACCCGCACGGGTCCCTGTGCGGGTGCGGGGGGACCGGCTGCCTTGAGCTTTATGCCTCCCTCTCGTCCCTGTATGCCGCGCTCCGCGCGGGCGGTCAGGAGGTCCGGCAGGTCGGGGAATTGGACGCCCTGCTGGCCCGGCAGGACGGCGCGTTGATGGGATGGCTGGATCAGGCCGCGGGTCGGCTGACTCAGGCACTGACGACGGTCGAAAACCTGCTGAGTCCGAAGGCCATCATCCTGGGCGGCCGCCTGCCCGACTCGCTCATCGATTTGCTCATCTCGAAGATCGAGCGGCGTCTGCCCAACACGCAGATGCGCAGTCTCGTACACCACCCGCGCCTGCTCCGGGCACAGGCGACGGAGGACGCGGCCGCACTCGGGGCGGCGACTCTGCCGTTGTTCGAGGCGCTCACGCCTGGACATACCCTTCACGCGAAGGCGGAAGGTCTCTCCCTCACCACGCGGTGAGATGTCGGAAAGGATCACTGTCTCATGTCGAACCACATCCCCCATGTGAAGTCCCGCCGGGGCTTCACCCTCATCGAATTGCTCGTCGTCATCGCCATCATCGCGATTCTTGCGGCGATCCTGTTCCCCGTCTTCGCCAAGGCCCGCGAGAAGGCCCGGCAGATCACCTGCGCCTCCAACGAGAAGCAGCTCGGCCTGGGCTTCCTCCAGTACTCCGAAGACAACGACGAGCGGGTCTCCATCGGCGCAGAGTATCCATTCAACGGCAGCATCACGATCGGCACCGCCTGGGCGGGTTCGATCTACCCCTATGTCAAGAGCATCGGCGTGTACAAGTGCCCCGACGACCCGACCACAGGCACCGCCCAGTACCCAGGCGTGGTCAGCTACGCCTTCAACTTCGAGATCGCTCGAGGCGACACGAACGGCAACGTCAACCGCATCGCCGGTTCCATTGCTGGGATGCAGGCTCCTGCCTCAACCATCATGCTCTGCGAAATCCAGGGCGACGGCGGCGTCAACATCGCCGACCCGGAGGAAGTGGGCAGCGTCATCCCTTCGGGAACAACCAACGGGGTCACGGGCACTGGAGCGCGGTGCCTCTTCGCCGGCGACGAGAATGGCAATACCCCTCTGGAGACGGGCTATCTGAACGGAACCGTGTCCACGGAGCCGACCTATGCGCCCGGCTATGCGAACAACCCGGTCGGGAGGCACACGAACGGCTCGGAGTACCTGTTCTGCGACGGGCACGTGAAATACCTGAATCCTGCCGCCGTCTCGCCGGGCAACACGGCGGGGCTACCGACAAGCCAGGGCTACACGGCGGTCAACGGGGGCTACGCCGCCGGGACGGCGGGAACCCTCCCGGACGGCACCACGCCCGCGGCGACCTTCAGCCCGGTCTAAGGCCCTGTCAAAATCGCCTCCCATTCCAGCAGCGGGGGAGTCGGAGAGGACACCGTCTTCTCCGACTTTTCCCTGCATGGGAGGGGGCGCGCCTTTTCGCTTTACTGGAATTTTATGACTCACTCTTCACGCTGGCACCGCCCCCTTCCCTGGCTTCTGCTCCTGCTCACGGGCTGCTCCCCGCATGCGAATTCCGCCGACCCCGCCCTTGCGCCCGCGAGGGCCTCGGAACTGCGGATCATGCCGATGGGTGACTCCATCACCCGAGGCAGCGGCTATGGCAATTATCGGCGGGCGCTGCAGTGCCTCCTGACGAAAGCCGGCGAGACCTACCAGTTCGTGGGGACGAACCAGGAGCAGTCGCTCAGCTACCAGGGGCACGACCCGTGGCAGACGTTCGGCCCGTACCAGCCGGGCCACGAAGGGTACGGCAGCCAGCGGATCGACCAGCTGGCGGGCGATACCCCCGCGACCGATGACAGCGGCTTCGTCTACCCCGGTCTGACGCGGGCGCTCGCCCAGGACCGCCCGAGCGTGATCCTGATGATGCTCGGCACCAACGATGTCTTACAGGCGCACGACCCCGGAGGGCCCGGCTACGGCGGCGGGACGGGATTCGCCGCCGACGCGGCGGCGAGGCTGGATCAGCTCGTGACGCGCCTGTTTCAGATGCGACCCGGCCTCAGACTCGTGCTGGCCACCGTGACGCCGCTGCAGGACCCGGCCAAGGAGGCGATGGCGGAGGCGTTCAACGCCTACGTCCCGCAGATCGTCGCCGCCCACAGGAAAGCGGGCCAGGACATTGTGCCCGCCGATATGCACTCGGCGCTGACGCTCAGCGACCTCTCGCCGGACGGCATCCACCCCCGGACCATCGGGTACGACAAGATGGCCTGCGTCTGGTACCATGCCCTGACCGGCCGCGCCGCGCCGCCGCTCCCCGCGCCCGCGCCGTCGCCGTATGGCCCTGGACGCCTGGGCGAGAAGAACGTCTTCGGCCCGTCCGACACCGTCACGGTCTCGAACGCCTTCACGGCGGGCCTCTCCGGTTCCGATCTGGTGGACGGCACGGACCGCGCCTTCGTGTTCGGCAACATCGCCGATGAGCGCGTCAGCATCTCCGGCTTCCGCAGCGCCATCGGCTGCCTGCGGTTCTTCGACACGCCCAGCTACACGGGCCGAACGCCGGGCAGCGTCACGGTCTACTACTCGCCGTCCCTGCAGACATCGCTGGACCCGAAGAAGTACACCAAGCTGGGGAGCTACGCGCTGCCGACCTTCGGGCCGGTCGCCCCTCCAGCCGTGGGGGACCTTTATGAGACCCAGACGGACCCGCCGGCGCACCCGAACCCGGACGACGTAAAGAGTCAACCCGCGGCGATCATTGACTTCGACGACCTCGACCACCTGGCCGTCCCGCCCGGCACCCGGAGTCTGCTGTTGGACTTCTCCAAGTCCACGGGCTACGGCGACGGGCTGACGGAGATTCAGGCATTCACCGGCCCGGCCGCGACGTCCCCCTAAAGCGAGCGCACACCATGCTGACGAAAACCCCCGCCGCCCCTTCCGGCGCTGCCGCGGCGCTGCCGGAGAGCGGAAGCCCGCCCTACCTGTTCCTGATCGCCGCCGTCGCCGCGCTGGGCGGCCTGCTGTTCGGCTATGACACGGCCGTGATCTCCGGGGCGGTGTCGTTCCTGACGGCCCGGTTCCACCTGGGCCCCGCCCTCACCGGGTGGGCCGCCTCGTGCGCCCTGCTCGGCTGCATCGTGGGGGCTGCCGTGGGCGGGCCCCTCAGCGACCGGGCCGGGCGGAAGCCGGTCCTGGCGCTGTGCGCCCTGCTCTTCGGCGTCTCCGGCGTCACCACGGCCCTGGCCGCGACGCTGGGGGAATTCGTGTGGGCGCGCATCCTCGGGGGCGTGGCGATCGGGGCCGTCTCGGTCATCTCCCCCCTCTACATCGCCGAGATCGCGCCCGAAAAGGTGCGGGGACGGCTGGTGGCCCTGTACCAACTGGCCATCGTCTCTGGTATCCTGATTGTGTTCTTCGTCAACCTGCTGATCCAGCGACACGGCACCCTCGCCTGGGACGTCGCCGTCGGCTGGCGCTGGATGTTCGGATCGCTGACCCTTCCGGCGGCTGTCTTCGCGGCCCTCACGGTCCTCATCCCGGAAAGCCCCCGCTGGCTGATGAAGATGGGCCGGGAGGCCGAGGCGCAGGTGACACTCGGGCGCGTCGGCGGCCGCGCTGAGGCCGCGAAGGAGATGCAGCAGATCCGGCAGAGCCTGGCCGATGAGGGGGGGCACATCGGCGAGCTGTTCGTGTCCGGCTACCGCCGCGCCCTCCTGGCCGGCGTCATGCTGGCCATCATCGCGCAGTTCAGCGGCATCAACGCCATCATGTACTACGCGCCCAAGATTTTCGCGGCCATGGGTTCGGGACGGGACGGCGCCTTCGCCCAGACGATCGCCGTCGGGGCGGTCAACCTGCTGTTCACCTTGGTCGCCATCCGCCTGATTGACCGCGCGGGGCGGCGTCCGCTGCTCATTATCGGCTCTGTCGTGCAGGTCGTGTCACTGTTCGCCGTCGGGGTGGCACTGGATCGCGGCCTGGGCGGAATCGCCCTCCTGATCCCGATCCTGGCGTTCGTCGCCGCCTTCGCCGCCGGCATGGGGCCGGTGCCCTGGGTCGTGATCAGCGAGATATTCCCCACCCGCGTCCGCGGACTGGCGATGTCCCTCGCGGTGCTGGCCCTGTGGGGCGCGGACTATGTCGTGTCACAGTCGTTCCCCGTGCTGCTGCAGGGAATCGGCGCGGCGAAGACGTTCTGGATCTATGCGGCCTGCAGCTTGCTCGGACTGTTCTTCGTGTTCCGGGTGATCCCCGAAACGAATGGGCGCACGCTCGAACAGATCGAGCGTTCCTGGAAGTCCTAACCCTATGCACACTGACGGGAAGTTCTATCTCGGCGTCGACGGGGGCGGGACCCAGACCCGCGCCGTCCTCGCCGGCCTGGACGGGCGGGTCCACGGCGTCGGCAACGCCGGCTCGGCCAACAGGAACCACTACGCGCGGGCGCAGGTCCGTGAAAACCTGCGGGCGGCGCTCCAAGGCGCCCTGAGCGCCCTCCCCGCCGGGGGGCGGCTGTCAGCCCTGTTTCTGGGGCTGGGCGGCATCTCCACCGAGGCCGACCGCCGGGACATCCTGGGCGTCGTCCGCGAGATAGAGGACATCGGGTGTGATGTCCGCGTCGCCGTGGACAACGACACGGTGGTCGGCCTCACCGGCGGCCTTGCCGGGCGGCCCGGAATTGCCCTGGTGGCCGGCACGGGTTCGGCCTGTCTGGGCATCAACGCGCACGGCGAACGGTGGCTGTGCGGCGGCTGGGGGGCCACGGCAGACGACATCGGGAGCGCGCCCTGGATCGGGCTGCGCGCCCTGCAAGAGTCCGTGCGGGCGCTTGATGGGCGCGCGGCCCCGACGGCACTCGTGGGGATCGTCCAAGACTTCCTGCAGCTGACCGAGTGGCGCGAACTCACCAACCGCCTGCACAACGACGGCATGACGCGCGCGGAGCTGGGGGCGCTGGCCCCCTCGGTCGTCCGCGCCTCGGCGGCGGGGGACGGCGCGGCGCAGGCCATCCTGCGGGGGGCCGTCGCCGGCCTCACCGAGATGGTCCGAGCCGTCACGGAACGCCTCTTCACCGCACAAAACTGCGACCTCGTACTCGTCGGCGGTCTGGCGCTCTCCGGCCCCCCGTATCAGACGATGCTCGCCGAAGGAATCAGGCGCTCCTGCCCGCTCGTGACGCTGCGCGATCCAGAGTTGACTCCCGTGCAGGGGGCCGTCCTGGAGGCGATGCGCCTGGACGGGAGCCGGTGGACGGCGCACACCCTTCAAAACCTCGGTGCCTGGGAGCAGGACAGAGCGCGGGACCCGAGAGTGCCATGCACACAGTGACTTACGACAAGTTCCCCGCCGTGTGTGTGCCCGGCGGCCACGGCGTATGGCGGGGGTGGGAGGAGATCACGCGGCACTTGCGCGAGGCCCTGGCAGGCGCGGCGTCCCGAAGTTCCCGCTGGGTGGTGGCCGTCGAATGCTACCCAGGCGTCCATGAGGCGGAGATCGCGCGGGCGGTCGAGGCCGGCCTCCGCCCCGACCACTGGATCTGGGTGCGGGACGCCTTCAAGAGCGAGGCGGAGGTCGAGGGGCTTCTGGCGCCCTATCTGGGCGACGACGACGCCCTCTTCGGCCGCCTCTCGCCGCTGCGCCTGGATGCCTTCCTCGACGCCGGGAAAGCGGCTGCGCTGAGGGAACTCGCCGGAACCCTGACCGGCCTGGTCGTGGTCTTCGGAACGGGGGCCGCGCTGTGTTCGGATTCCGACACCCTCATCTACGCGGATATGCCGCGCTGGGAGGGGCAGCGGCGTCAGCGGCGGGGCGAGGTCGGCAACCTCGGCGTCGCCAACCGGGGCCTCAAGGCGTCGCTCCAATACAAGCGGTCCTACTTCGTGGACTGGCGCGTCTGCGACCGCCTGAAGTGCGACACGCTCGCCCGCTGGGACTTCCTGCTGGACACGACGGTCCCGGACGACCCGAAGCTGGTGACGGGGGAGGCCCTGCGCGCCGGTCTGTCCGAGGCCGCCGGCCGGCCCTTCCGCGTCGTCCCCTTCTTCGACCCCGCCCCCTGGGGCGGCCAGTGGATGCGCCGGGTCTGCGGACTGGGCGGGGATGCACCGAACTACGGCTGGTGCTTCGACTGTGTGCCCGAAGAAAACAGCCTGCTGCTGGACTTCGGCGGCACGCGCGTCGAGATTCCGTCGGTGGACCTCATTTTCCACCAACCGCGCCGACTGCTGGGGGATGCCGTCTTCGGCCTGTTCGGGCACGAGTTCCCCATCCGCTTCGACCTCCTGGACACCATGGGGGGCGGCAGCCTGAGCCTCCAGGTCCACCCGCTCGCCGAGTACATCCGGGACCACTTTGGGATGTTCTACACGCAGGACGAGAGCTACTACCTGCTCGACGCCGAGCCGGGCGCGTCGGTCTACCTCGGCATGAAAACGGGCGCGGACCCGGACGCGATGTTCCAAGCCCTGGGAGAGGCCCAAACGGGCGGCGGGGCCTTCGACGCCGAGCGCTTCGTCAACCGCTGGCCCGCCAAACGGCACGACCACTTCCTGATCCCCGCCGGGACCATCCACTGCTCCGGGGCCAATGCCCTGGTGCTGGAGATCAGCGCGACGCCCTACATCTTCACGTTCAAGCTCTGGGACTGGGGACGCCTGGGGCTGGACGGCCTGCCGCGCCCGCTCAACCTCACGCGCGGCCGCCGCAACCTCCAGGCCGACCGGGACACCGAGTGGACCCGCGAGAACCTCATCAACCGCGTGACGCCCGTGGCCGGGGGCGCGGGGTGGCGCGAGGAACGGACCGGCCTGCACGGGCTGGAGTTCATCGAGACGCGCCGCCACTGGTTCACCGATATCGTCCCGCACGACACGCGCGGGACGGTGAACGTGCTGAACCTGGTGCAAGGCGCGGAGGCCCTCGTTGAAAGCCCTACCGGCGCGTTTGATCCGTTCCCCGTGCATTACGCGGAGACGTTCATCGTCCCCGCCGCCGTCGGCCCGTACACGGTCCGCCCCTCCGGCCCGGCGCGGGGGGGTGAGTGCGCGACCATGAAAGCCTCCGTGCGCCTATGAGCCTGGAACTTCGCCGCAGGGACCTGCTCACGCTGATGCTGCTGGCAATGACCTACCCGCTGCTGGGGACGGCCGAGACGCCGGCCTCTGCCGATGACCGCGCGGCCGGTGTCCCGACGCTGGGCGCGCTGGCGGCGGACTGGATGGAGGTCGCGGCGCTGCGCTCGCTCCCGGCCCTCAACAGCGCCTGTGGGTCCGGCAAGGTCACGGGGAACGTGCTGGAGGTCGGGGACCTGAGCTTCCCGCCGCTGACGATGGCTGGGACAACGGGGCGGCTGACGGTCGACGGGCAGGACGTGCCCGCCGTGCGGTCCCGCTGGTTCCCCCACCAAGTCCTGCGGTCCGCCCTCAATGGGGATGTGGCCCTGGAAACGTCCGTCCGCCTCCCCTACGAGCAGCCCGGCCTGCTGTTCCACGTCCAACTGACGAACCACGGACACGTCCCGCGCACCCTGGACCTGGAGGTCGCCCTGTCCGCGCCGTTCGCCCCGCACACGTCCTGGGGCTGGGACGTCCCCCGCGACGCCGCCGCCCCGGCCTCCGCGCCGGCAGCCTTTCAGGGCAGCATCACGACGCCCGGCCCGGACGGGAACGGCTGGAGCTGTTATCGGTTCGTGCAGACGCCCGATCAGTTCACACCGGAAGGCGGGGGGACGGCCCGCTGGCGGCTGACCCTGCCGCCCGGCCGGACGCAGACCGTGGCGGGCGTCCTCGCCGTCGCGGGCACGGCAGCGGCCGCCCGGCAGCGGGCGTGGGCGGAGGATTGCGAATCGGCCTTCCGCCGCGTCCAGGCCGACTGGCAGACGCGCTTCGACGCCATGTTCCGGCCCGGCAACCCCTACTTCTCCGGCAGCCTGCCCCGGCTCGTCACTGCCGACGGGGCCGTGAGTCGGGCCTACTACGCGAGCGCCGTCGCCCTGCTCAGCGTCTGCCGGACGAGCTTCCCCGAGGCCCCGCGCGTCTACGTGACCAACACGCCCGAGTACAACTGCACCATGATGTACTTCTGGGACACGCGCGAGTGGGCGACCCTGCTGGCCCTTCTGGACCCGGCCATGTTGCGCCTGTACCTGGCCGGTTGGCTCGCGCGGGGCGTCCACAGCGGCTACGCCGAGGAGTTCCTGACCGGCACCCTGCAGGGCCCCTGGTACAGCGCGAACGACCTGTCCATCTTCCACCTGCTGGACACCTACCTGAACGTCACCGGCGACCGCGCGTTCCTGTCGGAAGTCATCAGGGGGCGGACCGTCCTGCGGCACATGGAGGACATCGCCACCTACTGGAAGTCGCTCGTCCGGCCCGGACAGACACTGGCGGACTACGGGGGCGCCGAGAACCTGCTGGAGTGCGTCCCGACCTACACCCATGAGGTCCCGTCGTTCAACGCGGCGAACGTCTGGATGATGCGCCGGGCGGCGGAGCTGTACGCATCCTTCGGCGACGCCGCCTCCGCCGCCCGCCTGCGGGCCGACACGGCCCGGCTGCTGCCCGCCGTGCTGGCGCTCTATGTGCCCGGCGAGGGCGTGTGGGACTCCCGGCGCGCCGACGGCACGCGGGTGCCCATGCGGCACGTCCTGGACTTCGTCACGGTCGGGCAGGCGATCACGCCTGACCTGACGCCGATCGTGCGCCGGGAGATGGTGGCGTTCGTCGAGCGGGAGCTGCTCGTGGACCACTGGATGCGCGCCCAGTCCCTGAGCGACCCGGCGGCGGCGGACTCCGACCGGCCCGACCACGGCCCCATGGGCGCGTTCACCGCCTGGCCCGCCGAGACCATCGCCACGTTCTGCGCGTTCGGCCGCTTCGGCCTCGCCCTGGCGTTCCTGCGCCGCTGCGCCACGGTGCTGACCGAGGGTCCTTTTTCCCAGTCGCGGGAGCTGCTGGACCGAACGCCCTGTCCCCCCGTGCGCATCGCCCTGCGGGGGGACCAGACATACAACGCGAGCTGCGGCGGCTCATTCGGCGAGACCATCGTCCGCAGCCTCTTCGGCTACCAGCCCGATCTGCTGTCGGACACGCGGGTGCCGGACGCCCGACCGCGCGAGTTCAGCGGCACCTTGTTCGGCATTCGGTACCGGAACCGGCATTTTCAGATTGTCAGCGACGCACACGGCTTGCATATCCAGGACCCAACCTGAACGGAACATGCGGCTCCGGGCCGCCTTCCTGTCCCTGTTCCTGTGCCGTTACCCAATTCGGCATTTTTGTCAGGGCCTCTTATCCCCGCTGTGGCGATGGAGCCCCGGCGTGGGCGGCAGCTTCCTTGCCCCCGGCTAGTTCCTGCTCGATCTGCTCCAGGGAGCGCCCCTTCGTCTCCGGCACGAAGCGCCTCACGAACAGCCACGCCCCGACGCTCACCAGCCCGTAGGCCCAGAACGTCCAGGACAGCCCCAGCCCGTGAACCAGCGTCAGGAACGACACCGTCACCAGCAGGTTGAAGCCCCAGTTCGTCAGCGTCACGACGCTCATCGCCAGGCCGCGCACCTGCAGCGGGTACACCTCCGAGATCAGCAGCCAGAAGACCGGCCCCAGCCCGATGGCGAACGCGCCCACATACAGAATCAGGCTGCCCGCCGCGAGCAGGCCTTGCAGGCGGCCCAGGCCGTGGAGATGAAACGACAGGCCGATCAGGGCCAGCCCGGCGATCATTCCCGCGAGGCCCCACAGCAACAGGGGGCGACGCCCGACCCGGTCCACCAGGCGCACGGCCACGAGCGTCATCACCACGTTGACGATGCCCACGCTGACGCTCGCCAGGATCGAGTGCGCCGCCGAGCCGAGGCCGGCCATCTGGAAGATCGTCGGCGTGTAGTAGATGATCGTGTTGATGCCGGTGAGCTGGTCGAAGGCGGCCAGGGCCAGGCCGACCAGCAGCGCCGGGCGCAGGGAGGGCGCGATCAACTCGGCCCAGCCGCCTTGCTTGCCCTGCTTGCCCAGGTCACGGCGGATGCTTGCGACCTCCGCCTGCACCTGTCCCGATCCGTCCAGCCGCGTCAGCGCCTTCTCCGCCTCGTCCGCGCGCCCCTGCTGGAGCAGCCAGCGCGGGCTTTCGGGGAGGAACGCCATGCCGACGCCCAGGGCCAGCGCCGGGACCACGGCGAGGCCGAACATCCAGCGCCAGTCGCCGGAGGCGGACAGGCCGTAGTCCACGAAGTAGGAGACCAGGATGCCCAAGGTGAGCAGGAGCTGGTTGAGCGCGACCAGGCCCCCGCGCAGGGCGGCGGGCGAGATCTCGGAGATGTAGAGGGGGCCCAAATACGACGCCACGCCGATCCCGACGCCCACGACGACGCGCCCGACGATCAGCACGGCGACGCCCGGCGCGAAGGCGGTGACCAGGACGCCGACGAGGAAGACGGCGGCGGTCACGATCATCAGGACGCGCCGCCCCAGGCGGTCGGCCAGCCGCCCGCTGCCGGCCGCGCCGAGGACGGCCCCGACCAGCACCACGCCCGTCACGACCTCCTGCATGGTTGGCGAGAGATGGTACTGCGTCTTGAGGAAGAGCAGAGCGCCGGAGACGACGCCGGTGTCGTAGCCGAACAGCAGGCCGCTCAGGGACGCGACAGCGGCGGCGTAGTAGAGGAAGCCGTGTCCATGCCCGGTCGAATCCTGTTTGTCTTTTTTATCTTTTTTGTCTTTTGTGGCCGTAGTCATCGTGCGTCATCCTTTCGGCGTCACAAGTGGGGCAGGCGGAGTCGGCCCCTTGAGCGTCTCCTCGTCCCGAATCTCGCGCTCCGCCTCCTGCCAGTCCTGGTCCGCCGGACTTTCGCCGTGGAGGCGCTGGTCGTAGAGTTCGTAGGCCCGCGCGGCGATCCGCGGGGTCAGGTCGAGCGACTCCTTGGCCGGAGGCGCGGGTCTGGCCGGGTCCAGAATCCGGTACGCAAGCAGTTTGATGGGGTCAGTCAGAAGGAACCAGATCAGGGCATAGCCCCAGACGAAGCCCGCCCATCCCCAGCCGAGGGGGGCCATGAACAGCCCGTAGACCGCGATCAGCGTTGCCACGGCCTGTGTGCCCAGCACGGCCATCCAGAGGATTTTCGCCGGGCGTATGGACCAGAACGGCCCCCGCGTGCGCGTCTGGAAGATCGTCAGGTGCCCGGCCACGGACAGCATCAGGTACATCATCGGCTGGAGGTGCTTGTGGTCGAGATGAAAGACGCGGACGCCGAGAAAGAACAGTCCGAAGGCGGCGATGGGGCCGACGATTCCCAGCACCGTGGCGATGCCCAGCACGAGGCGCATGTTCCAGGCCTCGGGCTTGTCCTTGTAGTGAACGTTGTCGTAGGCGATGGAGAGGATCGCGCCGTCGTTGAGCAGCGCCAGCATCACGATCATCACCGCCGTCAAGGGGTAAAAATTGAAGATCAAGATGGCCGCCGTCATGAACAGCAGCACGCGCAGCGTCTCGGCGATGCGGTACATGGCGTAGCTGTTCATGCGCTGGAAGATGCGGCGGCTCTCCTTGATCGCGTCAATGATCACCGTGAGGCCCGACGTCAGCAGCACGATGGAGGCCGCCGCGCGGGCGGTGTCCGTCGCGCCGGAGACGGCGATGCCGCAGTCCGCCTTCTTCAAGGCGGGGGCGTCGTTCACGCCGTCGCCGGTCATCCCGACGATGTGGCCGCGCTTCTGCAGGACATCAATGATGTGGTACTTGTGTTCCGGGAACACCTGGGCGAACCCGTCGGCGTTTTCGATGGCCTCTGCCGCCTCCGGTGAGGCGTCTTTCTTCGTGTCGCCCAGCCCGCCAGCGTCCAGAATGTTCGTGCCCAGCCCCAGTTGTCCGGCGGTCTCCTTGGCGATTGCCAGCGCATCGCCCGTCACCATCTTCACCTGCACGCCCATCTGCCGGGCGCTGGCGAGGGTCGCTTTGGCCTGCTCGCGCGGCGGGTCGAACAGGGACAGAACGCCGACAAACTGCCACGTGCCGTCCTGATCGGCACGGGCGACTCCCAGAGACCGAAAACCGCGCGCGGCGAAGTCGTTGACGGCCTTCTCGGCCTCGGTGTTGACCTCACCGGCGTTGGCCGCCATCTCCAGAATGACCTGCGGCGCCCCCTTGGCGACCTGGAACTGTTTGCCGTCCGCCCCCTTGACCGTGGCTTCCGTGCGCTTGTGTACCGGGTCGAACGGCTGGAAATGGACGACCTCGTAGCTCTTCAGAGCCTTATCGTCCTTGACGCCGCCGATCACGGCTAGGTCTATGGTGTCCTTGTCCTCCGCGCGGGACGCCAGCGCGGCCCACAGAACAACGTCCTCCGGGGCAACGCCGTTGACGCTGAACGGGTCGCCCAGCGTCAGCTTGTTCTGGGTCAGGGTGCCGGTCTTGTCCGAGCAGAGGACGTCCACGCCGGCCAGCTCTTCAATGGCCGACAGGCGCGTGACGATGGCCTGTTTTTTCGCCAGGAGGCGCGCCCCGACCGCCATGGTGACCGACAGCACCGTGGGCATCGCCACGGGGATCGCGGCCACCAGCAGCACCAGGGCGAACTCCAGGGTGCTGAGCAGCGGGTCGTGCCGGAAGAGCGCGACGGCGACGATCAGCGCGACCAGGACCACGGCGAGGATGATCAAGTAATCGCCGATCTTCAAGACTGCCTTCTGGAAGTGGCTCGGGGTCTCTGCCCCCTGCACCATCTGCGCCGTCTTGCCGAAGTAGGTGTCCGTCCCGGTGGCATAGACCAGCGCCTCGGTCTCGCCCTGGCGCATGATGGACCCGGAGAACACGGGGTCGCCCGGTTTTTTTGTGGCGGGCAAGGACTCGCCGGTCAGGGCGGACTGGTCCACCTCCACCGGGTCGCCGTCCAGCAGGCGGGCGTCCGCCGGCACGATGTCACCGAGGCGCAGGCGGATGACGTCGCCCGGCACCAGCACACTCGCCGCCGGGTCGGTCCACTTGCCGTCGCGTTTCACTTTGGCCTTGATCGCGAGCTGCGCCTTGAGCGCGGCGATGGCATTGCCGGCCTGGTGTTCCTCCCAGAACCCGACCACGGCATTGGAGAGCAGCAGGATGAGGATGATGACAAAGTCTGGCCAGTGCCGGACCACGCCGGACAGGATCACCGCCGCCTCGATCATCCACGGGATGGGTCCCCAGAAGTAGGACAGGAATTTCAGAAGCTGGTTGGTCTTCTTCTCCTGGATCTCGTTCGGCCCGTACTTTGTCAGCCGTTTCTGGGCCTCGGCCTCCGTGAGACCGTCCGGCGAAGACTCCAGCGTCTTCTCGACTTCCGGCATGGGAAGGGATTTCAGATCATCCTTTGCTTCCGGCTTGGACCCGTCTTTCACGTCAGGTTCGGCCCCATCCTTGTTTGGAGACTGGGGCGTGTCCTGCGGTTTGGGATCATCTACTTTCGTTGCCATGATGTTTGTCCTTCCGGTCCTGTCACACTGTCGCCGTCGGCGAGTCGGCGACGCCGCCGGGCGGCAGGGATTCCGGCACGTCGAGGCGCGCCACGCCGATCCGGTTGTCGGCCATCCCGTAGTAGACGTCGAAGCGATCCGGTGTCCCCAGGTCGTCTCGCCGGTCAATCCCGGTCGGGAACACGACATTGCCGATGATGCCAATGTGTTCCTGCGGCAGAGTCGGCGTCAGCACCGGTTCCGCCGAGCGGTAGCGGATCACGCGCGGATGGTCTTTGTCAAGCACCATCACCCCTGCCGAGTAGCAGAGATGGCGTCCGTCGCCGCTCGGAGCAACCGTTGCGCTCACGCCGTGGTAGACGATCATCCAGCCGTGCCGGGTCAGGATGGGCGGTGTGCCGCCGCCGATCTTGAGCCGCTCCCACGCCGCCGCTGGAGCCGCGAGGCGATGATGCGAGTTAAACAGGCCGAGGCGCTGCGGTTCGGCGCCAACCAGGGCCATCGGGCTGTACGAAATCCAGATGCTCTCATGGTCGAGGTCCACCTGCCGAAGCGTCGGGTGGTAAATCTCCTCCTCCGGGCGCGTGCCGGGAAAGATGGGCCGGTGGAGGAGGCCCATCTGCATCTTACCGGCGTGGTTGGGGACGGCGACGGGGAAGACGCTGGCGTCTTTGTCATCCACGTTGACAAAATCAATGCCATGATAGGGCGCAAAGGTCGCCAGCCCCAGACGCTCCCAGTGGAAGAGGTCCACCGACTGAGCCATCGCAATGCGCGGCCCTCTCGACGAGAACGCCGCGTAGGTCATCAGGTAACTCCCGAGCGGCTCGACGAACGTAATGCGCGGGTCCTCGCAGCCGCCGCCGTCGGGCCGGAGTTCATAGTCCGCTTCCGGCTCCAGCGCGACGCCCAGCCGCTCGACGCCCACCGGATCGCCGTCATCGTTGAACCGCACGCGGGCGATGCCGATGCGCGAGTAGTTCCCCCGCGCGACAAGGCGTGGGAAGAGGTAGAGATGTCCATCCGGGCCGCGAGCCGCCGCCGGGTTGAGGACCCCTTCGACCTCCTGGGGGTTGCCCGGCTCCGGCTCCATGAGCATCCCCAGGCGTTTCATCGAAAATCTGGTCATTTGGCCGTCTCCCCGCGCAGACACGCGATGATCGCCGCGACCGTCAGCTTCGTCTCGCCGGGACCACGGACCGGGAGAGAGACGACGCCCGCTTCTTTGGCCGGATAGTCGTTGCCGCCCGGAAACAGGGCGTCCCCGATAAAGATCATCTCGTCCAGGGCGATGCCTAGGACATCCCGCAGCTTTTTGATCCCGTAGGCTTTGTCAATGCCGGGCTTGGTGATGTCAATGGACGTCGTGCCGCCCATGCGGATGGAGAACTCGGGGATGAGCGTGTCCAGGACCGCCGTGATCTTCTTGCGCTTGGCGAAGTCTGGGTCCCATTTGGCTTTCTCGTCCAGGGGGGCCTGCTGGCCCAGGGCGGAGAACGTGATCTGGCTCCCCCGATCCTCGATGATCTCCCCCCAGACCTTTTCGGCCTTGTAGCCCGCCGTGCCCAGTGCTTTGTGGAGAGAGCCGATGATCTTAGCTTTTTCCTTCGGGGTGAAATCCTCGGAATAGAGCTTCTTCCAATCCCCCGCATACTGATAGAACTTCGTGCCGCATGTCGGAAGCAGTGACAGGTTCGCCAGGCGTTCGTCATGCGGGAGATGGGAAAGGAGCTGTTTCTCGAACTGCGGCCAATCGCCGCCCGAGATCACGGCCACTTTGGCGACACCGAGCAGGTCATGCAGCAGCGCCGACATCTCGGCATCCAGGGACGATTTACTTTCGGCAAGAGTGCCGTCGAGATCGAAGACAATCAGCTTTTTCATGGGTCAGGCCCCTTCCGGGAGTGACAGGTCCAACAGGGTGACGTTGCCCTGGGGGCGGAAGCGGCACACCCCGACGACAGCCGGCAGGAGCGTCACATCGCCACTGCTGAAAGAGTGATGGCTGCCACCGTAGTCCAATTGACCATCGCCTGCCAGGCAGACCAGCACGTGCGGCGTGTCCGCCTCGCCGACGTCGAACGGCGACGAACCGTTGAGCCGGTCCATGTTGAAGTGTTCACAATGAACAAGGCGCTCGCGGAGCGGGGGGGTCGGCTTTTCCACGACCGGGACCACCGGACGGACGGCGACTTGCTGGAAGTCAAGGCAGGCCAGGGCCTGCTCGACCTGCAAATCCCGATGCTTCCCGGTCCTCGGGTCTACGTGGTCCCAGTCATCAAGGCGATAGGTCACGTCGCTGTTCTCCTGCACTTCGAAGACCACGACATCACTGAGTGAATGGACGGTCCCGGCCCGCACCAGAACGGCGTCGCCGGGCACCGGCTGGAAACTCGCCAGGTGGTCGGCCACGGTCTTGGCCGCGATGGCTTTCTGTAGGTCGTCTTCCGTCGTCCCCGGCGTCAGTCCGGCGTAGATTCGGCCCTTCTCCCCGGCCTCGATGACGACCCAGGCTTCGGTCTTGCCGCCTTCCCCGGCCGGGATGTAGTCCGTCTGCCGGTCCGACGGATGCACCTGGACCGAGAGTGTTCCCTGCACGTCCAAAAGCTTCAGCAGCAGCGGGAAGCGCGGGAAGCGCCCGTTGAAGCGGCCCATCAGCTCCCCCGGCGACTGGTGAAACAAATGTGCGAGCGTCTGCCCTTTGAGCGGTCCGCCCGCGATGCGACTCGGATGGTCGTCTCGGTCGCTCAGCAGCCAGGCTTCGCCGATGGGTCCATCGCCCGGCAGGGGCGTGGAGAGGAAGCCGGCCAGACGCCGCCCGCCCCAGAGACGGTACTGATAGATCGGCTCGAATCTCAGGGGGTACAGCGGCGGTCGCTTGTCAGTCATCGTTTCTGTCATTTCCGTGTCACGGGTCACACGTCCCGCCCGGAGGCGTTCCAGAGCGCGATGGCGGGAGCATCGGTGCGGTCATGCTCATAGCAAAGGACGCCAACTGAGGCAGTGTCGAGCAAAAGATGCTGCGCCTGCGCGACAGACAGTCCGATCCACCGGGCGGCGAGGACGCGGCCGAAATGGCCGTGGGAGAAGAGCGCGACGTTCCCCTCCAGCGCGCGGAGACGAGAGATGAGGCGGTCGGCGCGGGCCGAGACCTGGGCGGGCGCTTCGCCGTGCGGAGAGCCGTCCCGAAAGAGGTCCCAGCCGGGGCGCGACGCGCGAATGTCGGCGGGGGTCCGCCCCTCGTCGTCGCCGTTGTCCCATTCCACCAGGTCGGCCTCAGTCTCGGGCGTCGGTGCCAGGCCAGCCAGTCGGCACGTCTGCTCGGCGCGCCGGAGCGGGCTGGTCAGCACATGCGTGAACCGCACGTCGTTGAGGCGCACCCCGAGCGCCCGCGCGGCGTCTTCACCGTGCGCGGTCAGCGGGATGTCCGTCCGACCGGTGTACCGGCCGGAGAGTGACCACTCGGTCTCGCCGTGCCGGACAACGTAGAGGCGCAGGCGTGTTGTCATGCCCGTTCCACCGCGTCCGTGTATTCGCCGCGCCGCGCGGCACGGTTGCACTTGGCCCGGTGCAGCAGGGCCTGCTGGGCCGCCGGCACGTTGGCCTCTTCGCCGCGCCAGGTCTCCAGAGCCGGCTGCTGGATGGCGCGGGCGAACGAGAACGCCAGCGCCCAGGGCAGGCGCCCGCGAAACCTCAGATTCATCGCGTTCAGCCGGGCCGAGGCGAGTTCGGGCGACTGGCCGCCCGAGAGGAACGCGACCCCCGGCACGGCCGCCGGGACGGCCCGCAGGAGACACCGCACCGTGGCGTCGGCGACCTCCTCCACCGTCTCCTGGTGGGCGCAGGTCAGGCCCGGAAGGACCATGTTGGGCTTGAGGAGCATGCCCTCCAGCGACACCCGCTGCGCGTACAGCCGGTCGAAGACCGTCCGCAGGACCTCCTCCGTGACCTTGAGGCATCGGGCCAGGGTGTGGTCCCCGTCCATCAGCACCTCCGGCTCGACGACGGGGACGAGACCGGCCTCCTGGCACAAGGCGGCGTAGCGCGCCAGTGCCTGCGCGTTGGCCTCGATGCAGCCCCGACTGGGGATGCCGTCGCAGATGGTGATGACCGCGCGCCACTTGGCGAAGCGGGCACCCATCTCGAAATACGCCGCGAGGCGCTCGCGCAGCCCGTCCAGCCCCTCGGTGATCTTCTCACGGGGATGTCCGGCCATGTCCTTGGCGCCGGTGTCCACCTTGATACCGGGGATGATCCCGGCATCGGTGAGGACCTGGACGAAGGCGGTGCCGCCGGTCGTCCGCTGGCGGATGGTCTCGTCGTAGAGGATCGCGCCGCTGATGGACTCGCCGAGTCCGGGCGTGGTCACGATCAACTCCCGATAGGCGCGTCGGCAGGCCACGGTCTGGGGAATCCCCAGGGCGGCGAACCGCTTGTCGCAGGTGGGAGTACTCTCATCCATCGCCAGCAGGCCCTTGTCGTCGGCGACCAGCGCGCGCGCGGTGTCGTTCAGCTCGGCCGTGTTCATTGTGTGGCACCCCACTTCCAGTTGCGAATCTCCGGCAGGTCCTCGCCGTGCTTGTCGATGTAGTGCTTGTGTTCGATCAGCTTGTCCTGCATCTGCTGCTTCAGGTAAGCACCTTTTGAACCCAAGTGCGGCAGGCGCTCCACCACGTCCTGCACCAGATGGAAGCGGTCCAGGTCGTTCTGCACCCGCATGTCGAAGGCCGTCGTGATCGTGCCTTCTTCTTTGTAGCCTCGGACGTGAACGTTGCGGTTCGTCCGGCGATAAATGAGGCTATGGATCAGCCCAGAATAGCCGTGAAAGCCGAAGATGACCGGCGTTTCTCGGGTAAACAGCCCGTCAAAGTCCGTCTCCGTCAGGCCATGCGGATGCTCCCTTGCAGGTTGCAGCTTCATCAGGTCCACGACATTGACCACCCGGATTTTCAGAGCAGGCAGATGCTCCCGCAGGATGGAGACGGCGGCCAGAACCTCCAATGTCGGTGTGTCTCCGCAGCAGGCCATCACCACGTCCGGCTCGGCGTCCTGGTCATTGCTCGCCCACTGCCAGATGCCGATTCCTTCCGTGCAGTGTACGGCCGCCTCGTCCATGGTCAGCCATTGCGGCAGGGCGTGCTTGCCAGCCACCACGACGTTGACGTAGTGCCGGCTGCGCAGGCAGTGGTCGAAGACCGAGAGCAGGCAGTTGGCATCGGGCGGCAGGTAGACCCGGACGACATCGGCCTTCTTGGCGACGACATGGTCGAGGAAGCCGGGGTCCTGGTGCGTGAACCCGTTGTGGTCCTGCTGCCAGACGTGGGAGGTGAGCAAGTAGTTCAGCGAGGCGATCTTGCGCCGCCAGGGCAGTTCCAGCGTGACCTTCAGCCACTTGGCGTGTTGGGTAAACATCGAGTCGATGATGCGGATGAAGGCCTCGTAGCTGTTGAACAGCCCGTGCCGCCCCGTGAGCAGGTAGCCCTCCAGCCAGCCCTCGCACTGGTGTTCGCTGAGCATCGAGTCCAGCACTCGCCCGGCAGGCGCGAGGAACTCGTCGTTTTCGACCGTCCGGCCGTCCCACTGACGGTCCGTGACCTCAAAGATCGCTTCCAGGAGATTCGAGACGGTCTCATCAGGGCCGAAAATACGGAAGTTACGCTTGTCCTGGTTGAGCCGGGTCACGTCCCGTAGGAATGCGCCCAGCACGTGCGTGTCCTGGGCGTCCACGGCTCCGGGCGAGGGCACGGTGACGGCATGAGTGTGGAAGTCCGGCATCCGCAGATCGCGCAACAGAAGGCCGCCGTTGGCGTGGGGGTTCGCCCCCATCCGGCGGTCGCCTTTCGGAGCCAGTTCAGCCAGTTCGGGCATCAGTCGGCCATTCTCATCGAACAGCTCTTCGGCTTTGTAGCTCTTCATCCAGTGTTCGAGTTGCGCGACGTGTTCGGGATGCCCGGCATCCACCAGGAGCGGGACCTGGTGCGCCCGGAAGGTGCCCTCGATCTGGAGGCCGTCCACGACCTTCGGCCCCGTCCAGCCCTTGGGGGACTTGAGGACGATCATCGGCCAGCGGGGCCGGGTGGCGTCGTTCTCCTCCCGCGCATGGGTCTGAATCTGCCGAATGTCCCCGATGACCTTGTCCATCGTGGCCGCCATGAGTTCGTGCATCGTCGCCGGATCATCGCCTTCCACAAAGTAGGGCGTCCAGCCGCAGCCCCGGAGGAACTGCTCCAGCTCCTCCGGCTCGACGCGGGCCAGGACAGTCGGGTTGTTGATCTTGTAGCCGTTGAGGTGCAGGATCGGCAGCACGGCCCCATCGGTCACGGGGTCGAGGAACTTGTTGGACTGCCAGGCGGTGGCGAGGGGACCCGTCTCCGCCTCGCCGTCGCCGATGACGCAGGCGACGATCAGGCCGGGGTTGTCGAACGCGGCCCCGAAGGCGTGGCTGAGCGAGTAGCCCAGCTCGCCGCCCTCGTGGATGGACCCCGGAGTCGTCGGCGCGACGTGGCTGGAGATGCCGCCGGGGAACGAGAACTGCGTGAACAGCTTCTTCAGGCCCTCCTCGTCCTGGGTGACGTTCGGGTAGACCTCGCTCCAGGTGCCTTCCAGGTAGACGTTGCCGACGATCGCCGGGCCGCCGTGGCCGGGACCGGCGACATAGAACATATCCAGGTCATGCTTCTTGATGACCCGGTTCAGATGGACATAGATGAAGTTCTGGCCGGGCGTCGTCCCCCAGTGGCCGACGACCAGCGGCTTGACGTGAGAGAGTTTCAGCGGCTCGCGCAGCAGGGGGTTGTCGTACAGATAGATCTGTCCGACCGACAGATAGTTGGCCGCCCGCCAGTAGGCGTTCATCTTCCGCAGTTCGTCCGCGCTCAGGGTTTCTTTCGTAGCAGACGTGGCGTGGTGGCCGTTGGTTTTGGGACTCGTCGGCTCCCGTGTCAAGGTATTCGCGCTCATTTTCTTGTGACTCCTTGTGTCTCGGTTCAAAAGTTCGTAACGCCGGTCTGACCCGCTGCTTCCACGCGGATCAGGGTAATCAGAACCCGCAGGGGGCAGTCCCCCGTGTTCCTGAAGCAAAACGTATGGCCCGCCGGCTCATAGTAAAGTGTCTCCGGGACAAGCACGACGGCCTTCGTGTCATCCACGATCATCAAGCCCTGGCCCTCCTGCGGCACAAGGACAACCTCGAACCGCTCGTGGGGATGCGACGGCATCTCCTGGCCGGGCTTCAGGAATAGCAGGACGGCCTCGCTCTGTGCGCCTTTGTAGACGCCTTTGACGACGAACTGGTCGTCGCTGTATTGCTCCATCTCCCGCATATTCTTGTGCATCGGTGTTACTCTCATTTCTTCCAGGTCAGCCTCTGTTTCAGTTCAGCATCTGTCTCTCGGAGCGGCGGAGCATCACGGTAGTGACAGCCACAATGCACGCTATAAGCCGCCAAAAAAAATGGCAATTGTCAGCCCCAACCCAAACACCACAAACGAGAGGATGGTCATCCAGGTGAGGGCGCTGGTTGACACCGGTTTCACATCGCTGTCCATCGGGGGCTTGCTCCCTCCTTGCACGCTGCCAGTGTCTACGGTGGGCGTGTGATGCTGATGTACGGCGTTATCTGATCCCTCCTTTACGGGCGCGTTCGGTGGCCGCACCGTCATCATGCCGTGCTTCAAGTGCCGCGATACCAACCACCAATTCATGGGATACGCGCTGACGAAACCGACGAGAAGGGCCATCGACATGACGAACCAGAATTCCGGCCTCGATGGCTCCATGCTTGCCGGAGCGGCCTTCATCGCCAAGGTCATGACAGGCACCATACCGGCCATGAGGAAGTTCATGGACAGCAGCTCGGGAAAGAAAGTCTTGGCGAGCGAGTGCTTGTATGAACCGCCCATCGTGTCCCGCATGAACAGTGCTTGGAAGATGCTCCATCCGAAGCCGAAGCCCAAAACATACTCCAAGACAATGTCCGCAGCGCCCGTCAGATGAAAAAGGCGGGCAGTGACCGCGCCCACCAAAATTCCCACGCCATCGCCGGCGACACAGTGCATGGTCGATCCCAGAACCTGTCTCCAGCGTGTCGCGACGTAGCGTTCGTGCAGGCCGGGCAGCGGTTCGCGACAGCCTAAAACATACAGAAACGCCCCCAGCGGCCCCGTGTACGCGGTGAGCAGGATGAACCCCCACTTGAGGACCGGGGATTCCGGCGTGGCACGAATGTCGGCCACCACAAACACGAGCGACAGTGCGGTAAGAAGAAACCACAGAAGCATGACGCCATCAAGCAATGTGAACCTCCTCTTCACGTTGCGGTACGTCTATTTCTTTGAGTGACATTTCGGCCTCCTTCGTCTCAGTGTGGCACGTCGGCTTCTCGTTGTGGTATGCCAGCTTACTTCCCCATCAATCGCCCACACGCGGTTCGTTACGCGGCTAAACTCGCCACGCCCAGCCGCATCCGACTGTGCCATCCGATGATCGCCGCGACGATCAGCAGCGACAGGCTGGTCAGAAAATACGGCGCACCGGCCTTCCACGCGAACAGCGCCCCGCCCAGGAGCGGCCCTGCCACCTGGCCCAGATTATTGGCCGCATTCTGCAGACCCAGCGCAGCCCCAGTCTGCGGTCCGCTCCGCTTGGAAGTCAGAGCGGACAGATTCGGCGAAATGAAGGCCATCCCCAGGGCCATGAGGCCAATCGTCGCGAAGACCAGGGCCTGCACCCGTACCAGGAGGAGCAGCGCGATTCCCACCCCCATCAGGCCGAAACCGACGATCAGCTGCACGACTTCACTCACACGCCCCGACAGAGGCCCTACGGCCAGGCCCTGGAAAAGAGCCATCACGGATCCGCACACCATAAAGGCGATGCCGACCTGCGCCGGGCCATAGCCCAGCCTTGCCTGGGCGAAGAGTACAAATACCGTTGCGAACAGCGCGAGGCCAAGTTGACTCAGGACGGACAGCCCCAGGAGCGGCCAGATCTTGCGGCCCAGCTCTCGCCAGTCGGCGGACGGCAGGGCACGGGAGGTGGACTCAGGTCGGGCCAGCAGCGACTCCGGCAGCCACTTAATCGCCACGAGCAGGGTCAGAAACGTCAGCGCCGCGGCCACGAAGAACGGGATCGAAAAACCACTGATCAAAAGGTGCCCGAAGCGGGAGGAGAGATGCCAGTTTCTCCACGCGGTCAACCCACCGAGCGCAGGACCGGCGACGGCCCCCAGACTCACCGCTGTCCCCAGCCAGGCCATCCCGCGTCCCCGCTCCTTGTCGCTCGTGGCGTCGGCCACATAAGCCGTCGCCGCCGGGATGGTCGCCGACGCTAAGATGCCGCCGAGGATGCGCGCGCCGTAGAGCATCCAGAGCGAGATCGCCATACCGAACAGGAGCTGCGCCAGCCCGTAGCCTGCGATGCCGAGCAGCAAGATGGGCCTTCTTCCCAGGCGATCCGACAGCCGCCCCCAGAGCGGCGCGAACAGGAACTGCATCAGCGCGAAGACGCCCGTGAGCAGGCCGACGTGGACGACCATCATCTGGTGCGACGCGCCCGCCGCCATGGCGAGCCGCTCGGCGTAGAACGGCAGGACCGGCAGCGTGATGCCGAAGCCGATGGAAACCACGAAAAGGCTCGCCAGCAGAACGAAAAGGTGCTTGTTCATGTTTTGCAGCGACCATGGGAGCGCAGCAACATCGGGAAGGGCGTTATCCCACGCCGCAGCGCTCCTCTCAAGCGGCCGTCAGATGGTGGCCATTACAGCCTCGTGCGGGGGAGGAACTGGCCCCCGGAGTCTTCCGTCATCGCGCCGTGCGACTGCAGGTGCATCGGCACGGTGTTCTCCAGGATCGTGTGCGCCTGAGCCGTGTCGAGTGCCGTCCCGTGGACGACGACCAGGAACTCACCGGCCTGGAGACGCTCCTGATACTTGAGCGCCTGGTCGCGGGGGACACCCGATGCCACCAGCCCGTTGATGAGCGCGCCGACGCCCGCGCCGCCGATGGCCCCGGCGATCAGCCCGGAGAGCGGCCCCATCACCATCAGCGCACCCACCATCGGGAAGACGAAGAAGCCCATCGCCCCGGCCATCAGCCCGAAGAAGCCGCCGAGCCACGCGCCCGTCCCCGCCCCGTCCAGCGCCGCGTCCGCCGGGCGGTAGAAACCCTGGACGTCCTCGCGCGTCTCGAAGTTGCGGCCGATGATCGAGATTTGGCTGATGGGCAGGCCGCCGTCGGCGAGGCGGCGCACCGCCGCCTCGGCCTCAATGTGGCTGCGGTAGGTAGCAACGACCGCCTGGTCGAAGGCCATAGGCCGTGTGTCTGTCAGTGTGCTGTTCATTGTCAAAGTAGTCCTGTTGTTTTGATTGAGTGTTTGGATTGTTTTCTACTTGCTCTAGGGCATCGTCATGGGCGGACTGGCCGCTGCTGGCGGGGCCATCTTCATGCCGCCCATCATGCCCTGCATCATGGACGCCTGCATGGCAGCCATCTTCTGATCCATGACCTCGCGCTGCTGTGCCATCTTCGTGATGACCGCCGCCATCGCGCCGACCTTGTCGCGGCCGTCGGCCTGGTTCATCGTGACGACCAGCGCGGCGAGTGAGTCATCCATCGCCTTCGTGTCTGCCTGCATTTGTTGCATCTTCTCGTGCATCTGCATCATGCCGCTCATCCCCGGCATCGGGGCCGCCGGGGGCGGCATCCCCGGCATCGGGGCCGTCTGTGCGTGGAGCGGCGAGGCTAGCGCCAGGCCGGCGGCCAACCCTCCGACGATTGTCTTCACGACTTGTTGTGTTGTTTTCATGATCTCGTTCATCCTTCTCTCTTGGTGTCGAATCTGTTTACATCCCCATCATGCCGCTACCCGCCGTGCCGCCGTCCTTGCCGCCCGTGGGGCGGTAGCCCTTAGGCAGCGGCGTCGGCTCCATCGCGCGCGGCATTCCGTACTTGACGAACTCCGAGACGGCCCTACGGGCGTGCTGCCGGATCAGCAGCGTCACCTGCGGATTCTTGGAGGTCTCCGTGGTCCGCATACCGCCTGCGATGTCCTGGACCTGGAGGTTGATCTCCCCGGGGTGCAGGAAGAGCTGACGGAACAGGGGGTCCCCCTGGCGGATCGGCTCATCCTTGGCGAGCCGTGCCTTCATCTGCCAGACATGAGTGCGGATCGTCTGGGCGATCTGCGGGTCCCTGCTGGTCGTGACGGTGCGGACGCCGCCGGGGATATCCTGCACTGTCCGCGTGATCTCGTCGTGGTTCATCAGCAGGCTGTGGATGGGCATCATGTCCTGCATCGAGCCGCCCATCATGCCGCCCATGCCTTTGCAGCCCATCATGCCGCCGCCCATGCCTGCCCTGGGTGACGCTCCCGGCATCGCCCCCATCTGCGCATAGAGCGGCGCGGCCAGCGCAAGGCCAACGGTGAGTGTCTTCGGTTTCGGAGTGTGCATGATCGTGTTCCTTCCCTGTGACGGCAATGCCTCTTGGGGCGATAGTCTCACGTCCCACTACATCCGTGTGCGCAGGGCATCGTGGCCTCTCGCATCGAGCGTCGGTGTGCCGTGCGCCTGGAGGTGCGTGGGGGCCGTGCCCTCCAATATCCCGTGCGCCTGGGCCGCTTGGGTCGCCCCGCCGTGGACGACGACCAGAAACTCGCCGGCCTGGAGGCGGTCCTGATATTTGAGCGCCTGGTCGCGGAGGATCCCCGCCGCGATCAGCCCGTTGAGGAGCGCGCCCACTCCGTCCGCGCGTTTCCGGCGGCCCCACGGGCCATCAGCGCCAGGCCGAGCAGGTAGTGAGCCAGCGCGCTCCCCGGCTCCCGGCACAAGGCCCGGTGGTAACAGCGGACGGCGGCAGAGTTGTCGCCGAGGCCATAGAAATTCAGGCCGGATTCGAGGTCTTCCATGACGGGTCTCATGGGTTCCGGCATCTCTTGCTGGGACATGACTTTTCGATCCCTTCTCCACTCCGCGTCGTCAGGCGTTCGTTTGCTTCTGCCGCTCGTCCCAGGTCTATGGGCGGCGCAGGTCGCGGGCAGCATGTCCTCCCGCTCCAACCGGACCTCACGCCCGCCCTCGAGCGGGCGGTAGGTCCCCGGCGGCACCCTCTGCCCCGCCTGGTAGACCTCTACGGCGTGAACGTCCATCTCGAAAACGACCCGTCGGGCGAGCCTCATCCGTTCCCCTCCCTCCGCGTCCGGCCCGCCCGGTGTCAGTACGACCTCTGCCGGGACTGCCTGTTCTCCCATGCTTGCAGTGCGGCGGCGTGGGCGGCCTCCGCCTCTTCCATCCGCTTCCGGCTGGAGGACGGCAGGCCGTAGGGCGGCCCGGCGTCGGCCTGAACGGCCTGTTCACGCTCCGCCGCGTACTCCGCGCGCCGCAGGGACGCGGCCCGCTGGAGGGCGGCGATCCGCGCGACCTCCGCCTCCACTCCCACGGCCGGGGCGGAAAGGCGTTGCCAGAGTCGGCGTAGCGGATTCGTCATGCGTGTCCTCTTTCAAGGTCCCCTCTTTCGGGACCGCGGCACTGGTCACTTCCGACGGGCGAGCAGAAGGCAGATGCCGTCGTCATCGCTTCCCCGCCAGCGGCCGCAGGCTCCCGGCGCGGTGCCCGGCGTAATAGCGCGACACCTCCCCCTCGAATGCGCGGCTGATCGGCTCACGAGGGTCCCACTCCGGGCTGTTCCGCACCTGGTCGCACGTGCCTCCCAGCGCGACCGACCGGTCCAAACAATTCAACGGCCCGACTTCGGTGGACGGCAGCAGGAATTTCTTCCCCGGCCAGAAGTCTCGCGTGTCCACGGCCAGATAGCGGACACCCCAGGACTCGTCATCCACGATGAAATCTTCGATGTGGCCCAAGAGGCCGCCCTCGGCGACGATCCCGTAGCCGGTGACTTCCTTGGTGCTGCGCAGGTGGATGTCACCCTGGTCCGACGCCGCCTCCTGCTGCGGCGTATCGGCGTCGCCGACCGCCGGGGCGACCAGCACGCCCGGATACGCCGACACGCCCATCCCGCCCCAGTAGTACGGCCACACGTGGTAGTCGTAGTAGTCTTTCTCCCACTGGCGCGAGACCGGCTCGTCCGTCTCCACGCCCGGACTCCCCTCCACCTGGGCGCGGGTCAGGTTGACGTGCAGGATGTGCCGGTCCCAACTCCAGCGCGCCCAGCGCGATGGGCGGGATCAGCACCTTTCGGCCCAGGAGCCAGCCGCCCGTCTTCGCCACCAGATACCGGACCACCCATTGCTCATCGTCGAACAGCATCTCGTCCACGCTGCCGATGTCCCCATCACGGGCGCGAAGGGCGGCTCCGTGCATTACCCTGACTTCTCTTAACATGGTCTCATCACTCCTCCTCAAGAGCCGTCTCTAGAGTTCGGCGCTCGCCGCCATGGCCGTGCCGTTCGCGGGCGACGATCCGTTTCCCACCAATTGCACGTTCGCGGTCGGCGGTGCGGGCGGCTGCGGCCCGCCCGTCGGGCCTTCCTGCCCGATCCCCATCGTCAGGGCGGTCAGGCCGGCGAGGCCGCCGAGATGCATGGACTCCACCGCCGTGCTGGGCACGATCACGATGGTCGAATTCTGCTTCAGGCCCTCGTACAGCATGTTCATCGCCCGCAGGTGGAACGCCACCGGGTTGCCCGCGTAGGTCTTGGACGCCTCCCCGAAGCTCTCGGCCACCTGCCGCTCCGAGTTGCCCAGGATGACACGCGCCTGCCGCTCACGCTCCGCCTGCGCCTGCATGGACATCGCACTCTCCAGGCCGGGG
This sequence comes from Capsulimonadaceae bacterium, assembly GCA_965277485.1. Taxonomy (GTDB): domain Bacteria; phylum Armatimonadota; class Armatimonadia; order Armatimonadales; family Capsulimonadaceae; genus JAFAZD01. Next base: position 144,685 of record CBDICZ010000014.1, read on the forward strand.
GGGATCAGCACGTCCTTGACCTCCACGGAGATCACCTGGACGCCCCACGGCTCCGTGCGCACGTCAATGATCTTCTGCAGCTGCGCGCTGATCTGGTCCCGGCCTTCAAGCATGTCCGCGAGCATCGTCTTGCCGATGACGTCGCGCAGCGCCGTCTGGCAGGCCCAGCCGATCGCGGTCTGGTAGTCGGCCACATCCAGGGCGGCCTTCTGCGGGTCCAGGACCTTCCAGAACAGCACGGCGTCCACGTCCACCGGCACCGTGTCCTTGGTCAGCGTCTTCTCCGCCTTGAAGGACATCGTGATGACTCGGGTGTCGATCCAGTACACGATCGTGTCGATGACCGGGATGATGAAGAACAGCCCCGGTCCGCGCAGGGCCTGGAACTTCCCCACGCGCAGCACCACCGCCTTGTCCCACTGGTTGGCGACCTGGACCGCCGTCGAGAAGAAGCAGGCGAGGACGAACGCCAGCACCCCGACCGCGTAGCTCGTCCAGATGGTCAGCGCGCTGTGCATCGCAAAGGCGACGCCGAGGCCCGCCGCCATAATCACTAAAAAGACCAGGACCGAGATTGGATTTGCCGATTTCATCAAAGTTCATCCCTGCGACGCACCCGGCTGCGTGGAATTTGAGAGGCGGTGTCGTCTCGGGGAACGACACCGTGGGATCAGGGCCGGCTCTTCTTATCGGCTAGGTCCATCGGCTGTGGGCCGGCAAAGCCACGCCTTCAAGCGCTGCCACCATGGAGGCAGGAGAGCGGCTACAGATCGGTCCCACCTCCCTGCCGAAGCGATATCGGATTCGCCGATCGGGAACACGCCACGCCAGGCGCAGTTGAAGCACTCCCGGCTCCGTATGTCGTTTGGTGTGGCGCACAGGGGGCAGGATTTGGTCCGGCGCTCCGACGGCATCGGCGGGCTTGCCGCCCGAGGGTCCTCATTGTTTAGGATGTCCATCGTTCACGTTTCCCCTCGCCAATGCCCTGCGGTGCCGGGAAAAACCGGTCATCGTCCAACAGGCTCCCCTTGCAGGTGCCAAACCGGCGGACGCCGTTGACGAAGAACGCGGGCGTGTCCCGGACACCGCTCCGAGCGCCGCTCGCGGCATCCAGTCTCACCCGCTCCGCCGGGGTGTGTGCCGCCATGTCCCGCAGGAACCGCCCGGTGTCCAGCCCCAGGCCATCCGCGTATTCCACGAGGTGTCCGTTGCCGAGGGCCGTGTGGTGTTTGAACAGCACGTCGTGCATCTCCCAGAACCGGCCCTGTAGCCCGGCGGCCTCGGCCGCCTCGGCGGCGTGGGGCGGAAGGCCGTGGGACGGAAAGTGGCGGAACACGAACCGCAGCCGGTCGCCCAGCCGGGCCTGGAGGTCCTTGACCCAGGACTGGGCCTGGGCGCACTGCGGGCAATGGTAGTCGCCGTACTCGACGAGCGTGAAAGCCGCCGTGGCGGGGCCCTGTGCGTGGTCACGTTCACTGACGGATGGGGTCAGTAGAGTGAGATGGGAATTTGCTTCCACGGCTTCTTTCATAGCGCGCACCAATTCCGTATCCTGACGCCGGACATAACCTTTAGTATGGGGGGAGGGCGGCGGTTCTGCCGCCCGCCGGAGGTTCAGTTCTGAGCAGCATAAAAGGACAGCCCATGGGCTGTCCTTGAGGTGAGGGTAATTCCTCGTCTTTTGGGGAGGGATGGGAAGGGCGGGGCGTCAGTCCAGGCTGGCGAGGCCGCGCTTGAGCGCGACGATGACCGCCTGGGTGCGGTCCCCCACGTTCAGCTTGCCCAGGACGTGGTTGACGTGGAACTTGACCGTGCTTTCCGCGATGAACAGCGAACCGGCGATGTCGTGGTTGCTCATTCCCTTGACCATCAGCCGCAGAACCTCCAGTTCCCGCTCGCTCAGCTGCTCGTAACCGACCCGGCCCGCAAGCTTCACCCCCACTTCGGGTGACACCGGCGTCTGCCCGGCGTGGACGGCCCGGATGGTCGCCAGCAGCGTCTGCCGGCCCACGTCCTTGAGCAAATAAGCCTTGGCCCCCGCCTGTAGGCCGCGGAAGATATCCTCGTCCGTGTCGTAGGTCGTCAGGATGATCGTGCGCGCCGCCGGGGCCTCGCGCCGGATGGCGATGATCGCCTCCACCCCGCCCATCCCCGGCATCCGCAGGTCCATCAGGGTCACGTCCGGGCGGTGTTCCCGGTGCAGCGCGAGCGCGTCCGGTCCAGTGCCCGCCTGCCCGGCCACGGCCATGTCGTCCTGCTCCTCGATCACCCCGGCCAGGCCGTCACGCACGACCGGATGGTCATCCACAATCAAGATGCGGATCAGACGCTCTTCAAAGGCCGTGCTGCCGGCGATATATTCCGCGTTCCGATCCGCAGGCGCAGCGTTAATGTTCATCCTGTTTCGTGGCTCCTGTGCTTGCTTGCGGCGGGACCGGCACGGTCAGCTCGACCTCCGCCCCTTCCCCCGGCTGGCTGACGATGGTGAGCGTCCCACGGACCCTCTCCGCCCGCTCATGCATCCCGACGATCCCGAACCGCCCGGCACCCACAAGAGCGGGGTCGAACCCTCGCCCGTCATCGCGCACGATGAGCCGCACCTGTCCCGCCTCGAAGGACAACGCCACGACGATCTCCTGCGCCTGCGCGTGTTCCACGGCGTTGGCGATGGCCGCCTGGCCGACCCGCAGCAGACAATGCTCGATGTCATCGGGCAGCGGGTGAGGGACGCTTTCCAGCACATACCGGCTCCTGATGGCCGTCCCCAGCACCCGCTGCGTGAGGACACGGGCGAGCGCCTCGCTCAAGGGGGTCGCCTCCAGGGGCGGTGAGCGCAGCGCCATGACGGAGTTCCTTGCCTCGGCCAGACTCTCACGGGCCAGGCCTTGCGCCTTGCCGATGCGGGCCTGGACTTTCTTCAGTTGAGCCTGATAAGTGGCAAGCTGAGCCAGACACTCGGCGAGGCTGCCGGGTGGGGTCGGTCCGGGGACGTTCGCAAGGGCCGCCTCCGCCGCCTCCATCTGCGTCGTGATGCCGGCGAAGCCCTGCGCGAGCGTGTCGTGGATCTCCCGCGCCATGCGGGTGCGTTCCTCCAGCACGGCCAGCGCGGCCTCCTGGCGACCATGTCTGGCGGCGGCGGCGGCGAGTTCCGCCGCCGCGCGCCTGCGGTCGGTGGTGTCGCGGATGTTGCACTGGATGACCGCGTGGCCGTTCTCGCGGTACAGGTTGCTGACGAACTCGACCTCACGCCGCTCGCCGTCGCGGTTCTCCAGCGGCAGGTCCTCGTAGCGGATGTATCCCTCCTGCTTGAGCTGCCGGAACGCCTCCTGCCCGGCCTCCTTGTCCTTCAAAAGCCCGATCTCCCAGAGTTCCTTGCCCACCAGCTCGTCGTGGGAGTAGCCGAGCAGCTCGGTCATGAATGGGTTGGCGTCGGTGATCCGCCCCCGGCCACTCTCCAGCAGCAGGATGCCGTCTCGGGCCGCCTCGAACAGACGCCGGTAGCGCAGTTCCGAGACCGTCAGGGAAGCCGCCACGCTCCCCGCCACAGTCTCCGCGGACGCCTGAGCCGCCGCCGGGGCAGGCGGCTGGTGATTGGAAGAGTCGGGCATGGCTGATGTTTTCGCTTTCCACGATGCCGGCAGGCCAGTCGAATCGCCCCCCGATGAGAAGACCCGCGCATGACAAGTGTATGACAAGAGACCGCCCTTCTTGTACCCAATACGGGGGCACTCTCAGCGAGCAGCGCGGACAGTGCTTTCGGTGGGAGGATTCGACCGGCATCACCGCAACAGACCCATCGTGCGTAAACGGGGGACGTTCAACAACGGCAACTCAGCTTATGACCTGTTCGCCGAGTCCGGCGCGACCATCACGCTGTTCGGGACGTTCTCGCAGTACGGCGGCGGCCTACTGACCTTCCACTGCGACGTCACCGGCGGCAGCAATTCCTGCCATCCCTACCTCGCCTCCGCCGCGCCGGAGCCGCCCCAGGTCGGGATGCTGGCGCTGATGAGGCTTGCCAGGGCAGCCCGGCCCCCGACGTGAAGACGTCGGGGGCCGGGCCGAAGATGCGTCAGAATCAGATGATCTCCAGGGCGTCTTTGTTCGGCAGCGGTGGGAAGGGCGCGGTCGGGAGAGTCTGGTACCAGAAGGCGACTCCGGCGATGTCATCCTGCAAGGGCAGGTAGCGGCCCTCGTCGCGCCAGCCGAGGGCCTGGATGGTCACCCGGAGGTCCTGCCGGAACCGGATCGGATCGGTGATGTGCCAGCGGTACAGCCCGAAGCGCTGCTGTGAGCGGTAGACGCCGTCCGGGCGGATCACCTGCGGCATCCCCGCGTAGGGGGTCGAGAACTCCTGGTACTGCTTGGTCTCCTGGTTCTCGAAGTTGTAGGAGCCGCAGAAGTAGTCCTCCGTGCCCGTACCGCAGATCGTGGGGAGTTCGCCGTCCCCGTCCAGATAGAACTTGATCTCGCCCTCGCCCCACCAGCCCGCGTTGTTGACTCCCCAGGCCATGTATGTGCCGACGTACTGGCCCTGCCCCCGGATGCCGTCAACGACGGTGTAGACGTCTTTGTAAGGCAGCGGGTTGACGCGCCGGAACTGGGCGTGGAAGTAGCCGACGTCGTCGGGGACCTCCGTGAGCGTGTAGTTGATCTGGTAGTAGAGGATCATCTCCTGGGCGGCGATGTTCTCGAGCGTGATCCGGCACTTCGCGCGGAACGGCATCTCCCAGTAGCAGTTGAAGGCGGAGCCGGGGTTGACGCAGACGGCGAGGCTGGTGAGGGGCGCGAACTTGCCCCAGCCGCAGGCGAAGAAGTCGCCGACCGGGCATTCGACCGACGGCTGCTCCTGATCGTCCCAGTAGATGCGCAGGATGGAGAACCGCCAGTTCCCGGTCGGCGTCATCCAGATCTGCTGGATCGCGCCCGGCCCCTGGATGTCGGCGATCTCCCGCACCTCGCCCGGCAGAATTTTAATGGAGGGGGAGACCTTCCAGCCCACCCCCAGGTCGCGGGCGCAGTCGGCCCCCGTGCCCTCGGTCGCGGCCCCGCCCGCGCCCTTTTCTCCCGTAAAGTTTTCCGGTGAGAGGGAGCGGGTCTGCGCGGCGGAGAGCAGAGAAAGGTTGCCCAGGTGCAGCCCCAGGCCGTTGAACGGTTGTGCCATCGTCATCGCCTCATTGGTGGTGTCTTCACAGTGGGGGTGGCCCTCCCCACCTTCCGATAAAGCTGCCCTAGCCCTAGAAGCTGCTGTTGTAGAACAGGGCGAGCGAACACTCCGGCAGGTGCTGACGCCGTAGGTTTGTGCCCTCGTCGCCCGCGACGGCGTCGGCGGGAATCCGCGCGATCCACTCGACCGGCTGTGGACACTGTGCGCCAGCTACGCAAGGCCACTCCTCACCCCACACGACGCACGGGTCCCCAACGACGTGAGAGCCGTTGGCGCCCCCACGCCGAGGCAGAACAAGCCCTCCGCGCGTCCAGTCGGCGGGGATGCCAAAGCTGGCCGCTGAGGTTGTTACCGAAGTACAGGACGTTGGTGTTCGTGGACGTGTGACACCAAGTTAGCGCAGAAGGTCGCCCTTTCCTGCCTCGCTGTTCGTACTTGACAAATCGGAGTTATATCGCTAAAATTGACGATGTAATGCCAAGACCTCAGATAGCTGATTTGTCGCACGTTCACGAACGCATCCTTCTGGAACTCAGCCGGCATATCGCTGACAGCGGTGCCGCCTCCGTCAGTGACCTCGCTTCGGGCCTACATCTCTCAGGGGCATCAAGCATCGTTCCGACGCTGAGGGTGATGGAGCGGAACGGCTATGTGCGACTGTTAGGCGGCGGGACCCAGGGGAAGCGCCGCAGCGTCGTGTTCACAGCGCGGGGCAAAGAGGCGGTCGGCCTTGGAGGTGTGCCTGTCCTTGGATGCATTCCGGCGGGGCCTCTGGCCGAGGCGCTTGAACACTGCGAAGAAGTCATTGATTTAGGTAAGGCATTGCCGCATCAGCATGGTGACTTCTTGCTGAGAGTGAACGGCCACTCGATGACGGGCGACGGCATCCTTTCTGGAGACAAGGTATTGCTCCGTCCCGGCGTACAAGTAAAGAACGGGGAGATAGCCGCCGTCCACTTCGGTGAGCAGTACCTTGCCACCCTCAAGCACGTTTATTTTGATGCGTGTGACGAAACTGTGACGTTACGAGCTGGCAACGAGAACTATGCCGACGTGACCATCTCCGGTAGGGAATTGCGCGTCGCCGGAGTGTTCAGGGGGCTCGTCCGCACCACTCAATCTTGATAGGAGGAAGTCATGCCAGCCGGACCCAAAGACACCCTATGGACTGCTGATCCCCACACAGTTGCCAAAATTGCTATTTTGGAAGCGTATTTAGTAGCCTACTTCCACATAATGGGTCGCAGCCGCACAAAGCAGAACCAGAAGATACTCTGTGTAGATGGGTTTGCAGGCCCCGACCAGTACATGGACTGAACCCCATACTCCGTACCAGTGGCGAGAGTCAACCCTTGCTGGTACAGGTCAGTTGGTCAAGGCTGCTTCGAACTCCGTCGGCGGCAAGTAGCCGAGGCTGGAATGCAGGCGCTTGGCGTTGTAGACGTCGTCGAGGAACGCGCCGAGGTTCGCCCTCGCTTCCTCGAAGTTACGGTACTGGCTGAGGTACACCTCCTCTCTCTTGAGCGTCTTGAAGAAGCTCTCGGCTTTGGCGTTATCATACGGGCAGCCCGCCCTGCTCATGCTGGGGAAAGCCCCGATCTCGCCCAGGCGGGCCACATACTCGGCGCTCGCGTACTGGACGCCCCGATCCGAATGATGGATCAGTCCCGCACACGGGGCGCGGACGGCGATGGCTTGGTTCAGCGCAGCGAGCGTCAGGCGCGTGTCAATGTCACGGGACAGATGCCAGCCGATCACACGGCGGCTGAAGCCGTCCAGGACGCAGGCCAGGTACGCGAAGCCCTGCGGCAGACGGATGTACGTCATGTCCACGACCCAGACTTGATCGAGTCTCGTCACCACAAGTTGCTGCGTCAGGTTCGGGTAGGCCACCTTCGTGGAGCCTGCCGAGGGCGGGCGAAATGCTCTCTGTAGGCGGCACAGCAGGCTCTCGGTCTGCATCACGGCCAGCACCCGCTTGTGGTTGACCGTCCATCCGTCCCGGTGAAGCTGGGCCGTGACGCGGCGGTCGCCGTAGCCAGGGAACGCAAGGCAAAGCTTCTCGATGGCACCGCGCAGCTTCGTGTCCTCCTCGGACGGCTCCGTCATTGCTGGCTTCTCGTAGAGCCAGGAGCGGGACACGCCGAGCATCTGGCACATCTGCCGCACCGAGGCGGCGGGATGCGCTCGGCGATGATCCTGGATCACAGCGCACCGTTGGGCGGGCGTTGCGCACTGGCTAACTTTTTTAGGAGGGCGTTCTCCAAAGAGAGCTGCCCGCAGAAGCGCTCCAGTTCCGCGACCTTCTGTTCCAGCAGAGCCGTCGGCGACACCTCGGCGGTCTCTTTGGCCGAGAATGCCGCCTCGCCGCGCTGATCGAACTCACGCCGCCAGCGAAGCAGCAGTCCTTCGGTGAGTTGATGCTCGCGGCAGAGTTGGGCGGGCCGCTTCTGGCCGCTCTGGATTTGGCGGCAGAGGTCAATCTTGAACTCCCGCGTAAAGGTACGCGCTGACTTGGCAGACATAATCTTCTCCGTTTGGGCAGTGTACCCGCAGGAGTTGACTCTACCCGGTGGTACGGACAGAGGGGTTCACTTCAACACCAACCTGCCCTTCGGCTCACCCACAGCGGCGCTCAACGCCGCGAGAACGGCCATTACCAACACAGGGTCTGCCTGGTGTGCTGGCGACATTCACTGCGCCTTCGTAGAGCAGAACAAGTTGCGCTATGAAGCCCTCTTGCAACGGCTCCCGGCACCAGCAACGATACCGCACATCCAGGTTCACACATACAACGGGGAGTTCACGCGGGCGCTGCCTCTCATCAAGGAGGCGGTTCCTGAACCCTTCTACTTAGACCACCCGTTGTTCGTCTTCATTGACCCCTTTGGTGCAACGGGCGCGCCCTTCGAGAGTGTGGCCGAAATCCTCAACAGCCCGTGTTCGGAAGTCTTGATTAACCTGGACGCGGATGGCGTGAGTCGAATTTTCGCGGCCAAGCAAAGTGCCAACCATGAGGAAGTTCTGACGGAGATTTTTGGTGACCGGAGTTGGGCAGCAGTAATGGGGGATGCACAGCCCTTCGATATACAGTGTAGGAAGGTGCTTCAACTGTATAAAGACCGCCTGCGGACACTGCCCGATGTGCGGTACATCTTTGAGGTTGAGATGCAAGGGGTAACCGGAACCCTGAACTACTTCCTTGTTTTCGCCAGCAAGCACCCACTCGGCCTAATAAAAATGAAAGAAGCCATGAAGAGCATTGCTCAGAACGGCACATACAAGTTTTCCGACGCGAATGTCGGGCAAACATCTCTTTTCCGCTTCGATGAGCCGGAAGCTTACCATATGAAGCTTTACGAGGTGTTCAAAAGCCGACAGGTCGCGTATGACAGCCTTAACGATGACGTGACGGCTTACGCGCTGAACAATACGCCGTTCGTGAACGCTAAGTCTATGCTCAAGCTCCTGGAAAACGACAGGATGATCACTGCGGTTTCTTCCAACTCAAAGCGCAGACGTGGGACGTTTGATGAGACCGTGCGCGCAATAAATTTTCATGGGAGGGTGACAGATGGGATCCTTTTCTAAGATTGAGTGGACGACCCACACGTTCAACCCCTGGTGGGGTTGTACAAAGGTCTCAGACGGTTGCAAATTTTGCTACGCGGAGACGTTGTCCAACCGATACGGCTACGACTTCTGGGGGCCGCGGAAAACGCGCCGTTTGTTGAGCGACCAACACTGGCAGGAGCCTTTGCGCTGGAACGCGGAGGCGACGCGCGAACAGACTCGCTTCCGGGTGTTCTGTGCGTCAATGGCAGACGTGTTTGAGGAGCGCGCCCCGGAAGGCCAACTGGAACGGCTGTGGGAAGTCATCCGTCAGACCCCGCAACTGGATTGGCAGTTGCTCACGAAGCGCCCACAGCTCATCAGGGAGAAGTTACCTTGTGACTGGGGGGATGGATATCCGAACGTCTGGCTCGGTACCAGCGTTGAGGATGAGCGCGTCCTGGATCGGGTTCAACACCTGGTCACTGTGCCTTCGGTCGTTCGCTTCCTGAGCGTAGAGCCGCTCATCGGCCCCATCCACCACCTGCCGCTCACGGGCATTGACTGGGTAATTGTCGGTGGGGAATCAGGAGCAGGGGCGCGCCCGATGCATCGGGAATGGGTGCTTGACATTCGCCAGCAGTGCTACCGGGCTGAGGTCGCCTTCTTCTTCAAGCAGTGGGGGGGGCCAAACAAAAAGAAGGCCGGACGGGAACTCGATGGTAAGTACTACAATGAGATGCCGGAGGAACATACAATTCCTGTATAGCGAAGAGCCTTCACCATCTATCGGTTACCCTCCTGCGGGCGGGACTTCGGACCAGCGGGTGGTGATGCCGTCGGCTTCCAGTTGTGCCTGGAAGGCGGACAGGAGCGCGGGGGTCTGGTCCACTTGCCGGGGCGTGACGTCGCTGCGGAGGCAGAAGGCGGCAAGGTTCCCGGCGATCTCGCCGCTCAGCCACTCGATAGGGTGGACGCGGGCGGAGGCGGCGGCGAGGCGGCTCGCGCCGATGTCCAGGGCGGCGGGCAGCACGTTGTCCGGGCCGGAGCGGGCGACGAATGCCCCCAGCGGCAGCTCATACGGCAGCACACTGCGCAGCACGGGCGGCTCACCTAGCGCCGGGTGGATGTCAATGTCGTACAGGGCGATGCCGACGGCGTCCGGGAAGTCCGTACCGGTCGTCGCCTGGGGGTCGTCCGGGGGCGCGACCATGGCGTTCTCGGTCAGCGGGGCGATGGACAGCAGGCGGCGCGACTCGCGGATGTACGGGGCGGGCGCGAAGCCGTCGCCGCCCAGCACGTCCCCGGCGGGCTGGATTTCGGGATAGCCGAGGCCGCTGCCGTCATCGCGCGGGCACTCGGTCTGCAGCCAGTGCAGGAAGCCCTGCGCGAAACGCTTGGCGCGGAGGAGAATCCGCACCTGCTCGTCGGGCGGCCTGCCGATGAAGTTTTCCAGCGGGAAGTCGTTGCCGCGCCAGTTGATGACGGCGATGTCCTGGAGATAGGCCGGGTTGCCGACGAAGCTGGAGGCGGCGACCAGCCGCCGGTACGTCCAGAACGGCCCGCCGGAGCCGGGCGCTTTGGAGAACATTTGGTAGGTGACGGGGCCGCGCGGGGCCGGGTAGTCGTAGGTCAGGGTGTACTGACCCAGAGCTTTGAAGGCGTCGTATTCGGGCGGCGGTGGGAAGATCGGCTGGGGGCCGTCGGGCGTCCAGCGCACGACGAAGTCGTAGGTGAAGCTCTGCACCCATTCGGGGTGAGCGACGGGCGGAGCGTCCGGCTCGCCGTAGGCGCTCTGGGCCTCCTGGCCGATGGTCCAGGGCGCACCCGCCAGGGCGAGCGCGTCGCCGGTCTCCGTGGCGTCCAAAACGTACTGCGCGCCGACGCGGGTGATGCGGCCCGTGTCCAGATCCAGAAAGTCGGCGTAGCTGACCCGCCCGTTGCCGGGGTAACGCCGGATATCCAGCAGTTGATTGCGTATCAGGATCGCCCGGATGCCGCCCGGCCCGAACAGAGGCGCGAGGCGGTCTTGGATCGCCCGCTCCCAGACGGACGGCTCCGCCGAGACCCGGCTGACCCAGCACTGGCCGACGTTCGCTGCCCGTCCCGTGACGATCCCCGGTGTCAGGCCGTAGAACAGCCGCGCCTGGTCGCGGAGCTGCCGGTAGTGCGCCGTCCCCGTGCCGGGGTCACGCTCGATGTAACTGTTCTCGTCCGGCGTCCCCAGCCCCTGCGCCGTGAGCTGGCCGCCCAGGTGCGAGGTCGGCTCGGTCAGGATCACGGAGACGCCCTGCCGGGCCAAATCTTCGGCGGCGGCGACGCCGCCCAGGCCGCCGCCGATGACCAGCGCCTGACACGTCGGCACGGCGTTGGGGAACCGGCCCGCCGTCACCACCCGCAGACGTTCCACGTCCACCACCCGCCGCACCGGCCCACGGGGCGTCTGGGCATGGAGTGGAAGCACCGGCGCGAAGGCCAGCAGCACGGCAACGGCTAGCGAAAAAGCCATGCAGGCACTTTACCCGGCGGGTCGTTTGATGAACCGGTCACAGACGCAGGTGGGCGACGGGCGGGAGGGGGTGGCCGAGCAGGGCGGCGGCGTGGCGGGCGAAGTCCTGCGGGTCGCCGGTGGCGGCGAAGCGGATTTCCGGGGAGGCGTCCGCCGGGGCGAGCCGACCGAGGGACGACAGCAGGGCGGCGGCCTCGCGCACGGACTCCTCCGCCGGGTCCACGAAGACGGGGCGCAGGGGCGACTCGGCGAGCGCGTCGCGCAGGGCGGGCAGCAGGAACGGGAAGTGCGTGCAGCCGAGGATGAGGGAGCGGACATCCGCCCGCAGCAACGGGGCGAGGTACTCGCGCGCGGCCTCGGCGGCATCGGGCGTGTCGGCCCGGCCCGACTCGACCAGGGGGACGAAGCGGGGGCAGCCCTGCTCGTAGACCTGCCGCGTGGGGTCCAGCGCCTGGATGGCCTCGGTGAAGGCGCGGGAGCGAGCGGTGCCGTCGGTGGCGAGGACGCCGATGGGGCCGGGATACTTCAGGGCGGCACGCGCTCCGGCCTCGATGGTGCCGAGCAGGGGCAGGCCGGGGAAGGCGGCGCGGGCGGCGTCCAGCCCGGCGGCGGTGGACGTGCCGCTCGCCATCAGGACCAGCGCGGCCCCCGCGCGGGCCAGTTCCCCCGTCAGGCGCAGGGCGAGGTCGCGCACCACCGGCAGGGGCTTGTCGCCATAGGGGACGTTGGCGGTGTCGGCGTAGTACAGGATGCTCTCGGCGGGCAGAAGCCGCCGCACCTGACGCAGCACCGTCAGACCGCCCAGGCCGGAGTCGAAGATGCCGATCATGCGCCGCCGGACTCCGGGAGCGGGTCGCCGGGGCGGATCACGTCCACCGGCCCGCCCGCCGCCTCGCCGATGGCGGGCAGGGGCTTGCCGTGGACGGTGATCTGGAGGCTGCTGACGTTCGGGAACTGGCCCAGGGTGCGCTGCAGGGCCTCCAGCGCCTGCGCCTGCGCCTCCTCGCCCCCGATCTCGTCCACAGGGGAGCGGGAGAAGTCCACAGTCGCCAGGCCGTCCCGGATATGAACACTTCTCAGCCTCGTGCCGCGCGGCAGCGGGCTTTCCGGGGAGGCGATCAGGGCCTGGAGGGCCTCGCGCGCCGGGGCGCGGGTATCGGTCAGCGCGATGGTCTGCGGCACCAGGTAGTTGTTCGCGTCCGTCCCATGCGTCGTGTCCACCGTGTAGATGACGGCCTGACGGGGGGCGGGGGGCGGGGTGGTCGTCACCGGCGGGACATTGCCGGTGGTCGGCGGCGGGGCAATGACCGGCGGGGCCGGCTGTGACGGAGCCGTCTGCGTGTGCGTCGCGCAGCCGGTGAGGGCGAGGACGCCGAGGAGGCCGACGGTGGCAAAGGTCTTGTTCATGGTCTAGCGGCTCGCCGTGCGGCCCGCGAGGAAGTCGCGGAGTCCGGAGACGATGCCCTCGGCGATCCGCTGCTGCGTGTCCGGGTCGGTCAACTTGGTCAGGTCGGCGGCGTCGTTGACGTAGCCGCACTCCACCAGGACCGCCGGCATCGGGCTGCCGCGCAGGACGCCGAACCCGGAGGCGAAGCGGATCGTGTCCGACTTGGTGCCGTTCGCGGGCAGGCTGGTCTGCTGGCCGATCTCGGCGGCGATGTCCGCCGCCATGCGGCGGCAGATGGGGTCCTGCGCGTGGTAGTAGACGGTCGTGCCGGAGTGCGAATTCGGCGGGCCGCTCTCGTCGCAGTGGACGCTGACGAAGACATCGGCGTTGTGGTCAATGGCGAACTGCGGGCGGGCCATGACGGGCAGGAACGTGTCGGTGTCGCGGGTCATGTAGACGGTCGCGCCGTTCTGCGTCAGCGCGTCGCGCAGTTTCAGGCCGATGGCGAGCGTCAGGTCCTTCTCGCGCACCCCGCCCAGGCCGACGGCCCCGGAGTCCTGGTCCCCATGGCCGGGGTCCACGACGACGATCTTCCCGGCGAGGCTGGTCCCGAAGGAGGGCACGAGCGGGAGGAGCGGGCGAACGGCCAGGGGCGGCGCGGGCGACTGGAGGTTGATGGCGTAGACCGTCGAGCCGTCCGGCTCGTCCTCGTGCGTGACCGTGAAGGGGACGATCCTTTGCAGGTCCACGACGACACGCCCGTACCGGTCCACGCCGCTGCGGAAGACGCCGCAGCGCACCTGCTTCAGCAGGGGGTTGTCGGCGGCGACCGGCAAGGTCAGGGCGGGGTCCAGCGTCGCCCCGGCGAGGTCGAAGGCAAGCCGAGCCGGGTTGTCCAGCAGTTCCGTGGAGTACTTGGCCTGCCCGGTCGCCGTCACGAGAATCTGGGTCAGCGGGCCGGTCGTCTTCAGGGAGACGTCGGTGATCTGGACGGCCTGGGCCGGGGGCACGACGGGAAGGACGGGGGCGGGGCGGGTCGCCACGGCGGGTCCGGGGACCGTCGGCAGCGGCGGCAGATCGCCTGTCGGCAGGGCTGGCTGGGGGCCGGACACGCCCAGGGCCACGCGCACCTGGTCCGTCGCCAGCGGGCTGCGGACCTGGAACGGGACGGCGCGCTTGAGGTCCACGACGATCCGCACGACGTTGTAGCCCATCTGGCCGCTGCGGATGTGCAGGACGTTGCCGCCGGAGACGGGGATGGAGGCGGCCTGGGCGTCCAAGTCCAGCCCGTACAGGTCCACGAACACTCGGTTCGGGCTGTCAATCTGCTCGACACGGTAGTAGACGGGGTAGGACGTGTAGATGGAGAGTGTGCCGCCGTCCTGCCGCACCATCAGCAGGCGGGCGCGGACGGTCAGAGTCTGGGTCGTCGGCTGCCAATCGGTGGACGCGCCGAGCGCCTGCGCGACCTTCTGGATCGGGACGCAGTAACGGCCCTGGACGAGATCGTAGGGGACGGTGATGCTCCTGCCCGCCTCCCCGGTGACGGTGACGGTGTGGGCGTCGGTGTCCGGCGTGAAGTCCGCGTCGAGCAGGCGCACGGCGTCTACGGGCGCGAACACCTGGCCCTCCGGGCCGACATAGGGCGCGACGATGAAGGGAACGGGCTTGCCGCCGACGACCAGCGTGGCGGGCGTCGGGGCGGCGTGGACCCTGGAGGCCAGGGCGAGGGCCGCCCAGGCGAGCGGCAGCACACGGCGCAGGGAAGACGGGAGTGTCATGGCGTGGCGTATCTCCTTCCGCCCATCGGGCAGGCGCGTTCCGACCAATTCGCCATTGTAACACAGGTGAGAGAACGGGGTCAAGGGAATCGGCAAAATTCATAGGGCAACAGAGTTGGTCCGGCATCCGTGACGCTGCATCGTCCCCTTCGCATGGTGTGCGTCAGGTATCATTGGGATTGACACCATGAGCGTAACGATCGCCGTCACGACACAAGAGAAGGATGCTTGCTTTGCCCTGCGCGAGCAGGTGTTTGTGCAGGAACAGGGTGTCCCGCGCGAGCTGGAGATGGACGAACAGGACGCCGCCGCCACGCACTTCCTGCTGCGTGACGACACGACCCGCGAGGCCCTGGGGACGGCACGGCTTCTGGACAAGGGCGGCGGCACGGCCAAGATCGGGCGCGTCGCCGTTCTTGCCCACCGTCGGGGAGAGGGACGGGGCCGGGAAATGATGCTCGCCGCGCTGGCCGAGGCCAAGCAACAAGGCTTTACGGATGCGGTTCTGGATTCCCAGACGCAGGCCGTCGCATTTTACGAGCGTCTGGGGTTCGTGTCCGAGGGCGGGGAGTTCCTGGACGCCGACATCCCCCACTTCCGCATGAGGAGGGCGCTTTAGGTCGCTGCCGGCGTCCAGGTGGGAAGATTCAGACGGAGTCGTGGTCCCGGTCGATCTCGAACAGGAACCAGGCGCGGCGCTCGGTCTCGTCCAGGATGGTCTCCAGCTCGTTGGAGGTCGGGAAGTCGCGGTTGTCCTCGCAGACTTCGATGGCCTTGCGAATCTGGCCCGCGATGTGCCGGTTGTCCTGCAGAAGCCGTCGCACCATGTCCGGGGGCGACACGAACTCGTCATTGTCGTCGGATATGGTCTGGAGCCTGCTGATGTGGGAGATGCTGCGGATGGTCGTGCCGCCGGTCTTGCGGATGCGCTCGGCCATGACGTCAATGCCGCCCAGAATTTGGGCCGCATGCTCGTCGAACAGCAGGTGCAGGTCGCGGAAGCGCCTCCCGGAGAGGTGCCAGTGGAAGTTCTTGGTCTTGGTGTAGAGGGCGAAGGCG
Organism: Capsulimonadaceae bacterium; assembly: GCA_965277485.1. Lineage (GTDB taxonomy): Bacteria > Armatimonadota > Armatimonadia > Armatimonadales > Capsulimonadaceae > JAFAZD01. The sequence continues at coordinate 160,140 of CBDICZ010000014.1, forward strand.
TCGGCGATCAGCGGGTTGACCGCGTTCATCACGGCCTGCGCCTCTTCGGGCTTCAGGTCCGTGGCCGTCGCCAATCGCGCGGGCGCGGGAAATTCGTCGGGCGCGGCGTTCTTGTCCGTGCCGGGTCTCTGTGGTGCTGTCACTGCCATTGTGTGGGTGTCTTTCTCGTGTTGGGGTGTCGCCCTGCCTAAGTACCCCAGGCAGTGAAACGAAAAACGCGGCAGGCACAAAGAATTCACGCGACAAGACTCTCCCGGCCCGGCGGCGGGGCGAAGGCCAGGTGACGGAAGCGGGGCCAGTCCTCCAGGTCATCCGCGTAGTCGTCCGGGTCGGCCTCGAAGAACTCGTCGTAGCCGGTGAAGGCGTGGGCGAAGGGCAGGCCGAGCGCCTGAGTGAATTGGTCCACTGGTCCGACCGCCAGACGGCCCGCCCCGGCCCGCGCGGCCTCCAGGGCGGCTTCCAGCGGCTTGCCGGAGACGCCCAGGGTCTGCCCCAGCGTCTTCGCGTCGCCTCTGTAGAGGGCCGCCTCGTTGGGCGTCTCGGCGACGGCCTGCGGGTCATCCGCAAAGCGGTCCCTCACTTCGCCGCCCCCAAAGAGGGTGTAGCCCCAGTGGCGCGAGTCGGCCACCCAGAGTTCCAGCGCGGGCGCGTTCAGTCGCCGGGAGAGTTCCCGCGCCAGCGCGCCGCTGTCGGGCCAGTCGGCGACGTAGACCGACACCCAGCCCGCCCCGGCGTCGCCGCTGACGGCGACGCCGTACCAGTCGTCCCCGTCCGGCAGCCGGTCCTCGTCCTCCACGACCGACGCCAGCGCCTCATCGCCCAGCGGGCGGAAACCCTGCGCCCCGAACAGTGCCGCCGTCGCCGCCCGCACCGCCCCTGCGTCCGCCGACTTCACATGGACTCCGATGGAGAATTGGCTCATGCCGTGAGTTTACCCCGCTAGCAGACCCGGAGATGCCCACCACCCTGCTTCGCCTCGTTCCTCGGCTTCGCGGGGTCCTCCCGAAACGGGAGGATTTGGATAACGAACCCGCCCCTCCTGATCCTCCCGTTTCGGGAGGACCCTGTGAGCGCAGCGAACAAGGTGGTGGGCAGGCCGAATGTGCTAAAATAGGCCATGAAACGGCGCTTTGACTCGATCTATTCGCACGGCTTTGTTCGGGCCGCCGTGTGCGTCCCGTTCCTGCGCGTGGCCGACCCGGTCTACAACGGCGAACGGACGCTGGGGCTGGCCCGGCAGGCGTCGGAGATGGGGGCTGCCGTCGCACTTTTTCCCGAACTGGGCCTGTCGGCGTACTCCAACGATGACTTGTTTCACCAGGACGCCCTGCTGGAAGCGACGCTGGAGGCGCTGGGAAACTTGGTGGAGGCCGGCCGGGGCCTGACGCCGGTGCTGCTGGTGGGCGCACCCCTGCGCTTCGAGTCGCGCCTGTTCAACTGCGCCGTCGCCGTCCATCAGGGCCGGATTCTGGGCGTCACGCCCAAGTCTTACCTGCCCAACTACCGGGAATTTTACGAGGAACGCCAGTTCTCGGCGGCGCGCGAGGCGCTGGGGCAGGAGGTGACACTGTTCGGTCGGCGCGTCCCCTTCGGCACGGACATCATTTATGAGGCGGCGAACGTCCCCCATTTCGCGCTGCACACGGAAATCTGCGAAGATGTCTGGACGCCCGTGCCGCCGAGTACCTGGGCGGCGCTGGCCGGGGCGACGGTGCTGGCGAATCTCTCGGCTTCCAATATCACCATCGGCAAGGCGGACTACCGGCGCGAGCTGTGCGCCGTCCAGTCCGGCAAGTGCGTCGCCGCCTATCTTTACAGCGCCGCCGGGCCGGGCGAAAGCACCACCGATCTGGCCTGGGACGGACACGCGCTCATCTACGAGAACAACGAGAAACTGGCCGAGGCCGAGCGCTTCCCCCAGGACGAGCAGGTCATCGCCGCCGACATTGACTTGGAGCGATTGGTGCAGGAACGGATGCGCCTGACCTCCTTCGGCGACGCCGTGGCGGACCACCGGGACCGGCTGCGGCAGATGCGCCGCGTCCCGTTCGAGTTCGCCGTGCCCGAGGGCCCGACGGGGCTGCGGCGCACGGTGGAGCGGTTCCCGTTCGTCCCCGATGACCCCGCGAAGCGCGACGAGCGCTGCTACGAGGCGTACAACATCCAGGTCCACGGCCTGATGAAGCGCCTGCAAAGCACGGGCATCTCCAAAGTGGTCATCGGCGTCTCCGGCGGCCTGGACTCCACGCACGCGCTGATCGTCGCCGCCCGGACCATGGACCGGCTGGGCCTGCCTCGCGCCAACATCCTCGCCTACACGATGCCCGGCTTCGCCACCAGCGACGTGACCCTAAAGAACGCTCTGGCTCTGATGGACGCCCTGCAAGTGACTGCCGAGCAGATTGACATCAAGCCGTCGTGCCTGCAAATGCTGCGCGACCTGAAGCACCCGTTCGCCGAAGGAAACCCTGTCTACGACATCACCTTCGAGAACGTCCAGGCCGGCGAGCGCACGTCGCACCTGTTCCGGCTCGCCAACCGGCACGACGGCCTGGTGCTGGGCACGGGCGACCTGAGCGAGCTGGCCCTGGGCTGGGCCACCTACGGCGTCGGCGATCAGATGTCGCACTACAACGTCAACGCCTCCGTGCCCAAGACGCTGATCCAGTTCCTGATCCGCTGGGTCATCGGGACGGCCCTCTTCGACGACGAGACCTCGGCGACCTTGCAGAGCGTCCTCGCCACCGAGATCTCGCCGGAGCTGGTCCCCCACGCCGGGGACGAGCGGGACAGGCCCGCGCAGAGTACCGAGGCCAAGATCGGCCCCTACGCGCTCCAAGACTTCAATCTATATTACATCAGCCGCTACGGCCTGCGTCCGAGCAAAGTTGCGTTCCTCAGTCACGCCGCCTGGCGGGGCGAGTACGACCTGGGGACCATCAAGAAGTGGCTGCGGCTTTTTCTGTATCGGTTCTTTCAGTTCAGCCAGTTCAAGCGCTCGGCCATGCCCAACGGCCCCAAGGTCGGCTCCGGCGGTTCGCTCTCGCCGCGCGGCGACTGGCGCGCGCCCTCGGACTCCGTGGCGACCCCCTGGCTGGCCGAACTCGACGCCCATGTTCCCGACACTTTTGACGACGCTCTGGAAGGAGACGCCCCATGACGACCGTGCTATCCAGGCCCGAACCGGCGACGACGGCCCCTGTCGCAGAGGCCACGGACCCGGCCCCCTACCTCTGGACCCGCGCCAAGTACGAGGAGGCCGTCAAGGCGGGCCTCTTCACCACGGATGACAAGATCGAATTGATTGAAGGGGAGATCGTTCAGAAGATGCCACAGAATGACCCACACCGGACGGCCCTAGGGGCGATGCAGGAGGCATTGGGACGCGCGTTCCCGACCGGCCACTGGGTCTGTATCCAGATGCCGCTCTCCGTGGGCAGGCGCAGCAAGCCGGAACCCGATCTCGCTGTCGTGGTTGGTTCCTGGCGTGATTACCGCAGCGCGGCCCCCACTGCCGAGGCAACGGTTCTGTTGGTGGAAGTTTCCGACACGACCCTGCGTTACGACCAGACGCGCAAGGCGGCCCTGTACGCCCACGCGGGCATCGGCGACTATTGGATCGTCAATCTGCCGGAACAGGTGTTGGAAGCCAGGCGTGTTCCCGTGGACGGCGTCTACACGCAGACCCTGCGCCTGGCCCCCGGCGAGGCCGTCGCGCCGCTGGCCGCCCCCGACGCGCCCCTCGCCATCGGCGACCTGCTGCCCTGACGCACGGCGGACAGGCCGACGGGCCGGCAGATGTCTTCAGAGTCACAGGCCGTGTTTGGCGGCGAATTTGGTGACGGCCTCGCCGATGCGCTCCTTGAGCCGGTCTGCGGGCGTCTCCGCCGCCACGCGGGCTTCGTTGGCGCGGCGGGCGATCTCGGCCACCACCGCCAGTTCCGTCGCATCGTCCATCGCCAGATGCCCGACGGCCCACTCCAGGTAGTCCGTCGGCACCTCCGAGAGTTCGGTGCCGTGATATTTCCCAGTGTCAAGTTTCATGGTGACGCTCCTTGCTTCGGATTAACCGACTGATGTTACGCAGAAGGGGTCGGGTGTGCCCCCGGCATTGAAAATGCCGGTCTCGTGGGCCTGTGGCCAGCCGTCCTGCGGACGGAAGATTTGACAGCCCTCCTGCGTCCGCAGGACGCCCGGCGTCTTCGCCCACAAGCCAGGGGGTTTCAACCCCTGGCGCCTTCAGTCCCTGGCGATGGCACGGTGGGGCCATGCGTAACATCAGTAACCGACTATCAACGACTCCAGCTCCGACTGGAAGGGAGTCAGCAACTCGTAGCCCGCCTCTGTGACGCAGACCATGTCACAGTGGCGCAGGCCGCCCCAGCCGTCGAAGTAGACCGCCGGCTCGACGTTGAACACCATGCCGACCTCCAGCACGTCCTCGGAGGCGGGGTGGACGCGCGGCAGGGCGTTCGGGTCGAAGGCCACGAAGCCGACGCCGTGGCCCGTCGCGTGCTTGAAGTGCGGCCCCAGCCCGTGCCCCTCCAGCACCCGGCGGGCGGCCCGGTCCACGTCGGCGGCCCGCGCGCCCGGCGCGATGGCGGCGAAAGCGGCCCCGCGCGCCTCCAGGACCGCTTGGTACAGCCCGCGCGCCCGCGCGCCCGGTTCCCCCAGGGAGAACGTGCGCGTCAGGTCGGTCCAGTAGCCGTCGGCGTAGGAGTTGGCATGGACCAAGACCAAGTCGCCGGGGCGCAGCGGGGTGGCCCGGGAGCGGGCGTAGGCCCCGGAGGCCAGGGCGGCGTCGGCCCCCGCCATGCAGTAGACGAAGCCGTCGGCCCGCACCCCCCTGGCGAATGCATCCCCCACCGTGCTGAGGGGGGCGCGGAAGGACGTGGCGGCCTCAGCCTCGCTGACATCGGGCCGCAGGTGATTCCGCCCCGCCGCGAACGCCGCCGCCGCGATGCGGCAGGCCCGGCGGATGTGTTCCACCTCATGGGGCGTCTTCACCCCGCGCAGGCGCTCCAGAAGACCGTCGGCGGGGACCAAAGTCGTTCCCGACTCGGTCTCACTGAGGAGGTCCAGCACGGACGCCCCGTAGAGGTGAAGTGCCGCGTAGGTCGCCGCCTCCGTGGCCGGGCCGCGCCGGTAGCCGACACGGCCGCCCGTGATCCCCAGCGCATCCTGGAGGGCGGTCAGGGGCGTGCGCACGGCGTCGGCGAGCGTCTCGATGCGTTCCAGGGACCCCGGCGAGAACGTCATCAGCGGGTCGGCCCGGCCGCGCGCGGCCAGGGCCTGTTCGTCGTCGGGCGCGAGGACGCCGACGCGGCCGTCCCGCGTGGCGACGGCGATCGCCGTGCCCGTCACAGGCCAGTAGCCGCTGAGCAGCAGCACGTCCGCCGGCAGCGTCCCGATGACCGCGTCCAGGCCCTCCCGCTGGAGGGCCTCCTGGATCCGCGCCGCCCGTTCTGTGTCCTGTCCTGTGTCCTGTGTCACGCGCGTTTCGCCCCCTCTTCCATGCCCGACACGGCGGCGATGGGCCGGACGGCGAGGGCGGCGAGGACCGCCGCCAGGCCCGCCAGCGGCAGGGCCATCGCGCCCCAATGCCAGCGCCCCTGGGCGACGCTGCCGCCGACGGCCCCCACGAGGAAGGCCAGCCAGATGCCGCCGAACAGCCCCATCTTCCGCGCGCCGTCGCGCCGGGACGCGACGCGCAGCGCCAGTCGGAGCCGGTGCATCCCCCGCCCGCGCGTCCGGTCGCGCAGCCACAGCCCGCAGGCCGCCGCCTCCTCCGCGAAATCCGTCAGCATCCCGGTCATGTAGGTGGTCCGTACCCCCGTTTTACCCACCCGGCGCAGGGTGGCATTCTGGACTCCCATCGCCAGGGCGGGCAGTGCGGTCAGCCCAAAAGAGACGCCCGAACTCGGCGTCGGCTCCGGGTGCGCCCGGCCCCACAGCAGGCAGGCCAGCAGCAACGCCCCTTCCACGACGAAGGCCGTGATCAGCGGGGACCGCGCCCCGCGCCGGAGCGCCCCCTCCACCAGCAGCGCCCCCGTCCCGACGCCGACTACGAACAGCGGGATGGGGAACGCCCGCCGCGCCCCCTCACGCCAGGCCCCCTGCCCGGCGTCCGCGCCCAGGGCCGCGCTGTTGCCGCTCATGTGGGCCGTGAACAGGTGGGCCAGACTCAGGTACCCGACGGCGTCCACGCCGCCGGCGATCCAGGCCATCAGAACGGCGACCCAGGCCTGCTCGCGCTCTTGTGCGTTGCTTCTCCGCGCCACCTTCGCCCCCGCTATGCCTCTTGCGTCAGTTCCAGAAGGTTGAATCCCTGCTGCTCCACTTGAAGGACGTGGCCCCGCCGGACCTGCTCGGCCGTCACCAAGCCGCGATCCCGCCACTCGCCCAGCAGGCTGTCGTAGACGCGCAGGCGGTAGGTGCCGGTGAGGGGCAGTTCCACGCGCACGGAAGTCGTCACGGTCTCCGGGGCCGTGCTGCCGACGAACAGCAGCAGGTCGTTGTCCTGGCGCAGCCCCAATGCGCAGACCGAGTCGCCGCGCGCGCTGACCTGGTCCGTGATGTCCTCCTCGTATGCCTGGTAGGCTCCGGACTTCTGCATATGGAAGGTGGTGTAGATATGCACGTCGGGCGTCCGCACGGCCAGCCAGGCCAGCGTCTTGCCCCGGTAGGGCAGGTTGCGGACGCCCATCCACTTCCAGTCAGACGCCAGGCGCGGCTTCAGCTCCAGCTCGTCGCCCGACAGGCTCAGGCCCGCCGCGCCCTCGATGGCGGCCCACAGGTAGCGCGGCGGGAACCAGGGCGAGAGCATCATGCCCTGGTTCACCAGAGTCTCCCCGTGCAGCCACTCGGAGAACTGGCCCGGAACCGTGTTGTTGCGGCGCGGGTCGCGGGAGTAGTTGTGGAAGCTGTCACTGAGGGCGCGGTCCATGAACGCCGGGTTGTAGTCGGCGGCGGCGAAGGCGTACCAGAAGGAGACGCCGACCCAGACGCCTCCCAGCAGCCCGTAAGGACCGTCGCTTTTGCCGTCCGGGTCGTAGTCGGGGGCGTCGCGCGGGGTCGTGCGCAATCCGGCGGTCGTCCAGAAGTCCCGGTCGCTCAGGCGGCTGATGATCTGTACGGCGGTGTCTTCCTCGGCGACGCCGAACATGACGGGGAACACGAGGTCGGAGGTGACGTCACTGCGCGGGTGGCCGTCCACATCAATGTTCAGGTAGTACAGCCCGTTCTCCGGGTTCTTCAGGAGCGTGTTGATGGCCGTCCTGAGCGCCTCGGACTCCCGCGCGAAGCGCGCACTCTCGTCGTGCCTGTCCAGGATGCGCGCCATGTGGCCCGCCGTCTTCAGGGCCGCGAAGCACTCCGAATTCAGCTCCGTCGTGGCCCCGGACAGCCGGTAGTCCGTGATGACGTTGCGCCAGCCGGCGATGCCCCAGTCGGACGTGCCGGTGGCCGTACACCAGACCAGCCCCTGGTCGTTGCGCTCGGCGAGGATGCGTTCCGCCGCCTTCACGGCCGCCGGGTAGACCTCCTCCAAAAACCCCCGGTCCCCCGTCGCGTTGTAGTGGTGCCAGAGGGCGAGGATGAGCAGCGGGGTGTTGTCGTTGATGTTAAGGCCGTAGTCCTCGGTCTTGCCCCCCCGGATGTCGTAGTACTCGAGGATCAGGCCGTCCTTCTCCTGGTTATGGACGTAGGCCAGTAGGGACTCGCGGGCGAAGTCGGGCCGGATGTAGTCGGCCCCGTAGGCGAACCAGGCGGTGTCGCGGCCCACGCTGTTGTTGGAGCGGGTCGGGTCGTTGACGAAGCACCAGCCGGTCGGAGCCTTGATGAGTATGCGCAGCATATTCGCCTTGGCCCACAGGACGCCCCGGTTGACCTGCTCGCTGGGCGTGAAGACCACGGCGCGCTTGAGGACGTCGTGGTAGTGGGCGCGCGTCCGGTCCAGCGCCTCCGTCGCGGGCGGGCAGGCCCGGTAGTGCTTGACCGCCTCCGCGTGGCCGCTCCCGAAGCTCAGGAGGTAGTCCAGCCGGAGGCTCCCCCCCGGCGGCAGCGTCCGGCTGTGATGCAGGGTGCCGAGGGGCTGACTGCTGCCCGCCAGGCGGCCCGACAGGGGGCCGGGGCAGGTGGACGAGACGGCCTTGCCGGCGTCCTGCGTGACCTCGTGGCTGTCCGGACTGTCGGCGCAGCCGAACACGCGCACCTGGTCCGGCTTGCCCTGGTTCCAGGCGACGAGAGCGTTCAGCTTCGAGTCATACTTGGCGACGACGTCGTGTTCCGTCTTGCCGCGCAGCTCGGCGAACGCATACACGGCCAGGGTGATCGGCTCGGAGCCGTCGTTGGTGAGCGTGACGCAATAGTAGACGCCCGGCGGGTCCACGGAGCCGTCCTCGCCGGGCGTGCCGCTGAGGACGAACACGTCCTCGTGCGCCCCGATGTCGCCGTCGAGCGTGAAGCGATGCTCCTGGTGTTCCGGGTGCAGGAGGAACTTTCCGCCGCGCTGCCGGGACAGGTGCATTCCGGTCCGCTCGTCGTAGGCCCGCCAGGTCAGGGACCCGAAGAGGGTCTCCCCGATGTCGGTGCTGTAGACCTTCTGCAAGGCCCCCGTCGCCTTGAGGACGCAGACGGCCTTCGGGCCGCCCAGGGTGCTGCCGATGGCCATCTCATCGTCCGGCACTTCGTACTGGGCCACGCGCTCGCTCTGGCCCATGCTGACGACGATGCTCATAAACTCCCCGCCTGGCGCAGCATGCCGCCATCCACGAAATAGGTGCTGCCGGTGATGTAGGCCGCCGCGTCGGACGCCAGGAAGACGGCCAGGGCCGCCACCTCCTCCGGCCGGCCCATGCGCCCCAGCGGAATTTCACTGAGCAGTGTCTTCATCTTCTTTGGGTCGTCCTTGGTGGGCTTGTCCAGCGGCGTGTCAATGGCCCCCGGCCCGATGTTGTTGACCGTGACCTTGTGCGGGGCGAGTTCCACGGCGGCAGTCCGCATCAGCATCCGCAGGCCGCCCTTGGCCGCGCAGTAGGGCAGGTTGGTCGGCATGGTCATGTCCTCGTGGACGCTGGAGACGTTGATGATTCGCCCGCCGTCCCCCTGCGCGATCATCTGCCTGGCCGCCGCCTGGCAGCCCCAGAACGGGCCGGACAGGTCCACGGCGATGATCCGCTCCCAGAGGTCGGGCGGCACCTCCCAGAAGGGCATCTCCTTCTCGATCCCGGCGTTGTTGACCAGGATGTCCAGGCGGCCGAACGCCTCCACGGCCCGGTCCACCAGGGCCTGCACCTCGTCCGGCTTGGAGACGTCGGCCCGGAAGGCGAGCGCCCGCCCGCCGGACTTCTCGATCTGCGCGACGACCTCCTCCGCCTCGTCCGGCTTATCCACATAGTCCACAGCGACAGCGGCCCCCGCGCGGGCGAAGTGGAAGGCGATCTCGCGCCCGATTCCCGTCGCCGCGCCGGTCACGACCGCGACTTTGTTTTCAAGAGTCATTCTGTTTTCCCCGTATCTGCCGCAGAGCGGCCTTTGACTCCGGCAGCGCCCGCCAGGCAGAGGCCAGGACCGCGCCCGCCGACAGCACGTTCCAGAAACTGAACGCCTGGTACTTGACCGGCTGGGAGGCCAGCAGCGTCGTCGCCAACAGGGCGTCCAGCAGTGTCTTCGCGCCCATCGCCAGGGCGGACCAGGGCTGCGTCCGCGCCCGGTCCGGCGGCCCCAGGGCGGCCAGCGCCGCCGTGGCGGCGTAGGAGCCGAGGCCGAGCAGGGCGTCGGGCGTCTGCAGAAGCGAGTACCCCTGGGCGGAGCCGTTCACCTTCTCCGCGTCGAAGCCGGGCGGCTCCGGCACCTTCTTCAGCAGGCCGACTTGGTACAGGGCGATCAGCCCCATGCAGGAGACGCTGAACAGGGACAGGCCGACGACCTGACGCCGTCGCGCCAGCAAGTCGTCGTCCCCATCGCGCCACTCCCGGCCCGTTTCCTCCGGCGTCATGAGCGCCTCCCGGCCAGGATCACCCCGACAGCGGCGAGACCGGCCAGGGCGAGCCGCTTGCGGTTCAGCGACAGCCAGAGCTGGAGGCTGAACGTCTTGGCCTGGTCGTCGAACGGTCCGTGCGCCGTCCGGTCGCCCGGCAGAGGCTCCCAGAGGTTGTCCGGGGCGTCCGGCGGCTTGGGCTGGTCCATGCGCTGCTGCGATTTGAACCCGGTCCGGGCCAGGTACCAGTCCCCCAACTGCGGGAACACCTTGTTGCCCAGGATGGCGATGTCGGTGGACCCGCCGACGAAGATTTCGCGCCGCTGGTGGTGCGCGGCCCAGTAGACGGCCTCGGCGGCGACCTCCGGCTGGTAGATCGGCGGGACCGGCTGCGGCTTGTTGGGCAGCAGGTTCTTGACCCACTCGAACTGGGGCGTGTTCATCGCCGGCATCTGCACCATGGTCAGCGTAACCTGCGTTTTGTCGTGCAGCAGCTCGGCGCGCAGGGAGTCGGCGAAGCCCTGGATGGCGTGCTTGGAGCCGCAGTAGGCCGACTGGAGCGGGATGCCCCGGTAGGCCAGCGCCGATCCGACCAGGACGATGTGGCCCTTGTCGCGCGGCAGCATCCGTTTGAGGGCCGCCATCGTGCCGTAGACCTGGCCCAGATACGTCACCTCCGTGACGCGCTTGAAGTCCTCCGGCTTCAGCTCCTTGACGGGTCCGAACACGGAGGTCATGGCGTCATTGATCCAAACGTCAATCGGCCCGAGTTCCTCCTCGGCCCGCTGCGCCGCCGCCTCCACCTGCTGCGGGTCGGCCACGTCACAGGGCAGCATCAGCGCCTTGCCGCCCGCCGCCTCCACGTCCCTCTTCGCCCCTTCCAGGCCGTCCATGCCCGCGCCCCCGCGTGCGATCAGCCCCACGGACGCCCCCCGCTTGGCGAAGGCGACCGCGATGGCGCGGCCCAGGCCCGCCGAGGCTCCCGTCACAACAACCACTTCCGATTTTTTTTCCATGATTTCTCCCTTTCTGAGCTTCCTGATTTCCCTTACGCCGGTCACAGACGCCACAGGCGCGTGACGACGAACGCCAGGTAAATCACAATGATGACAGTGCCGCCCCGGCGGGTCAATCCCGACCTGCGGAAGAGCAGCAGCAGCGCCGCCAGTGTCAGGCCCAGCAGCCACCAGATTTCCACCACCGACGCGCTCCCGCCGCGTCCCAGGCTGAACACCAGGGCCGGGATCGAAATACCGATCAGCAGGTTGAGCGTGTTGCTGTTGAGCGTCTCGCTGACCACCGCCCCGCCGCGTCCCTGCCGCGCCAGGCGCAAGGCGGCGTAGACATTGGGCAGTCCTGTCAGTGACGCCAGCACGAGCGCGCCGGTTACGGCTGTTGGGATGTGCCAATCCCGGCCCAGTGTGAGCGCGGCCTGTACCATCTCAACGCTGCCGGCGATGATGGCCCCCAGCGCGGGCAGAGTCATCCAGACCGGCCCCCAATCGCGGGCCTCGTCGCCCGGCTCGTCCTGACAACCGGCGTCTTCCCGGTACAGGCTGGTCGCCAGCGCATCCGCCCCCGGCAGTCGAATGCGCCGCAGTCGGGCCGGCGAGAGCGTCAGCAGCACAACGTAAGGCACCATCACGACCAGGAGCAGCGTCAGTGTCCAGATCGGCGTGAGCCATCCCAGCACCAGCGCGGCGACGATTAAGGTCGTCGCGGCGGCGACGCTGCCATGCAGCAGCAGCCCCGGCCGTTCCTGCTCGATCTGCCCGATCAGCACCGCGCTCAGGCCCAGCAGTCCGGCCAGATTGAACAGGTTAGAGCCAAGAACCAGCCCATACCCAACGTCGTGCGCTCCCGACACCATCGCCGTGACCGCCGACGTGATCTCGGGGGCATTCGCGCCGAGCGCGGTCAGCAGCCCCAGCAGTCCTTCGGACAGGCCAAGAATCGCCCCCAGCCGATCCAGCCCGTGCGTCAGACGCGCACTGGCGAACAACACCAGCGCCGCTCCGGAGAGCAGCACGACAACGGCAAACCCTGTAGATGAAATGACGGTTTTCCTAACTTTCGCGTCCGCCGCCCACCCTTACGGCCTCGCCAGGCCGTTGTCAAATGTCAAGTCTGCGTGTCCGGCGTCTCCTGTGCGACCCCTTGAACACCGGCCAAGGCGGATGCGCCCCCAGTGGCGGGCGGACTGAGGACGGTGAAACTGCCGTCCGTTTCCAGCACCACCGCTTCCGCCTGTGTCAAACCGGAATTTCCTGAGCGCTCATCCGATCTCTTCCTCACGAATGGCGACCAGTAAGCGGCCCCCGCCGACGCTCTCGACGCCCTCCATAAATGTCCCCTGCTTGTACTCCCAGAGCGAAATCATCGGGATGAACTTCGTGAGCAGCGTGTACAGGAATCCGAACAGGCCCACGGCCCCCGCCGAGATGGAATTCCCGCCCACGTCGGCACAGTTATTCTCGTTCTCTCGATTATTTCAAACGGGGGACGCCGCCCTTCCAGGTGTCCGGCGGCGAAATATCGTAACGGATGCGCGGCGCTTCCTGGGGACGCGCGGACGAGGTGAAGACCGCGTCGCCCTGCGTGATCAGATAGTCGGCGGTGCGGGCGGCCAGGGCCTGAATGGTCAGGCCGGGGTTCGCCGAGCCTTGCGTCGGCAGGATGCTGCCGTCGCAGACGAACAGGTTGGGGACATCGTGCGTCCGCCCGAATTTGTCCACCACCGATGTCTGCGGGTCGCGCCCCATGCGTGCGCCGCCGACCAGGTGGGCGTAGCGCTGCTCCTGGACGACCTCCACGGCCCCCGCCGCCGACATCACCTCCATGACCTTGTTCTTGCCGAACTCGATCAGCTTCTTGTCATTGTCGTGCAGGCTGAACGTGACGTGGGCGACCCGGAGGCCGTGGCGGTCTTTTTCGTCGGCCAGCGTCACGCGGTTGTCGGCCCAGGGCAGAATCTCGCCTAGCAGGCCGAAGGCCGCCCAGTGGTTGTAGTCCATCATCTCCCGGCGCATGCTCCAGCCCCACGCGCCCTTCGCGGTCATCATCTGCTTGGCGAACGCGATCGGCAGCGGGCCGACGGTCTGGATGGCGAAGCCGCGCGCGAAGTCACGCTTCGGGTCGGTCTCGTAAAACTCTTCGGTCAGGGCGTGGGCGGGCGGGGCCTTGTACATCCGTATGGGGTCATCAAAACGCCCCATGACGACGTTCCCGGCCTGCGCCATCAGGTAGCGGCCCACCGTGCCGCTGGAGTTCGCCAGGCCCTGCTCGAAGCCAGGACAGGCGGAGTTGAGCAGCAGGCGCGGCGTCTCGATGGCGTACCCGGAGACGATCACGGCCCTGGCCTTCTGCTCGCACTCCCGGCCGTCCCGGTCAAAATACGTCACGCCCGTCACGCGGCCGTCTTTGCCCAGGTTGATCCGCGCCGCCATGCTGTGGTCCCGAATCTCCGCGCCGTGGACGACGGCGTCGGGGACGTGTGAGATCAGCGTGCTCTGCTTGGCCCCGACCTTGCAGGCCTGGATGCAGAACCCCCGGTAGATGCAGTGGGGCCGGTCCCCGCGCGATCCCGACAGGATGGCGACGGGGCCGCCGGCGCTGACGGGAATGCCCAGCTTGGTGCAGCCGTTGATCAGCACGTCGCCGACGCCGCCCATCGGGTGCGGGCCGAAGGCGTAGCCGTGCGGGTCGCCCCAGGGGAAGTGGGCCGGGCCGGCGACGGGCATCTCCAGCTCCAGCAGCTCGTAATAGGGCTTCAGGTCCCAGTAAGAGATCGGCCAGTCCGTCCCGACGCCGTCCCGCGTGTAGACCTCGAAGTCGGACGGGTGGAAGCGGGGGGTGAACGCCGCCCAGTGGACGGAGCCGCCGCCGACGCCTCGCCCGCTGTTGTTCGCGCCCAGGGCCAGCGGATTCTCGCCGCCGATGACGCGCGGCTCGGTCCAGTAGAGATTGTGCGAACCGGCCTCATCGCTGACCCAGTCGCGCTCGGTGTCCCAGAACGGCCCCGCCTCCAGGCCGACGACGCGGAAGCCCGCCCGCGCCAGGCGCTGCGAGAGGACGCCCCCCGCCGCCCCGACGCCGACGATGCAGTAGTCCACGGTCTCGCCGGGCGCGAATCGGCGCATCGGCGGCTGGAGGCGCTGCATCGGCCCCAGCATATGCAAATCCGTGGCGGGCGGCCCGAACTTGCCCCCGATCGGTGTCTTCAAGATCGGCTCGCTCAATGTGTTCCCCCTTGGCCGGGCGTCCCGTCGTGGCCCGTGGCCCCCCCGACCGGACTCCCCTCGCCCGACAGCGACGTCGGCGGCGCCTCCCATGCGTACCGCCGCTCCCGGACCTCCCAGGGTTCCGGCTCCCCGCGCTCCAGCCGGAAGTAGGCGCGGGGGTAGGCGGGACCCCCGAAGCCGATCTCGTCCCACGCCCACGGGTGGGCGTAATATTGCTCGACCACGTCCTGGAACATCAGCATCCAGAACCGGTGGACCGGCATCCGGTCCCAGATGTCTTCCCCACCCTCCGGCTTGCCGTCGTGCAGGGACTTGAGGACGCGGTCACGGTCCACGGCTCCGAGTTCCAGGAAAGGCTTCCCGCACGTCTGCCGCGCGACGGCCTCGATGCCCTGGAGGCCGAGGCGGTACGCCTCCGGGTCCTTGGGCATCTTCTCGTAGCGGTAGCCGTCCGTCCGGTTCTCGTGCAGCCGCCGGTCAATGCCGTTGATGATCGGGATGCGATGGGCCTCATCCCGGTCGTCCTGCGGCAGCAGGCGCGCGCAGACGGCTTCCAGGAGAGTCGCCTCCTCGGCCGTGAAGAAACGGATCGGCGGCGGCTCGTGGACGCGCTTGAGGACGACGTTGCGCGTCGCCTCGTCCCAGAAGCTCTGCTGACTGAGTGTGCTGAATCCGGGGTAGTAGCCCGGCTGGGCGCGCGGCGGCAGCGGGGCCTTGGTGTGCGGGTCCACCGGCCATTGACTCGAATCGGACATTTATTTCTCCCTTCGCATCAGCGAGGCGAGCAGGCCCAGCGCGCCGGAGGCGGCGAACAGCAGCGGGGCGAAGATGGGCGGGCCGTACATGAGGTTGTACAGGGGCTTCTTCAGGCCGCCCGGACGGCGGATCAGGCCGCGCACGTGGAAGAAGAACCCCAGGCCGCCGTTGGCAGCCGCCGTCAGCGATACCACGGGCAGCAGCGTCTTCGCCAGCCGCCGACTGAAGACCGATCCCAGCGCCGTCACCGTCAGCAGGCCGGACACGGCGACGGGCGACCACTGCACCCGGTACCGGAAGTTGTTCTTGTAGTGGGAGTACAGCGCCTCGAAGCCGCTGAAGACTGAGGCGGCGGCCGTGGCGACGGCGAGGTGCTTCTGGAAGCGGCCCTCGCGGATGTCCTGCTCCCAGGACGCCCCCCCGTCCTCCGGGTCCGGCTGTTCCGGCCCTTTCGGGGCCGCGCCGACCTCCAGCCAGGCCCGCAGGGGGCGCACGGCGGGGTGGACGCCGGGGTCCGCCGGGGCGTCCGTGCGGCGCAGGAAGGAGGCGATGACGCCCAGATACCCCCCGATGCCGAACAGAAGCGGCGCGAGGATCGGCGGCCCCATGATAACGTTGGCGACCGGCGCGCGCCAGCCTCCGGGCTTGCGCGCGATGCCGCGCACGTGGAACCCGAAGCCGATGACGCCGTCCAGCAGGTTGATCCAGGAGACGACCGGGAGGACGGTCTTCGCGGCGCGCTTACTGAACGCGCCCCAGACGCCCGCGATCAGCAGCAGGGGGCTGAGGAGGACCGGCGACCACATGACCTTCTGGCCGTAGGAGCCTCGGTAGTGTTCGTAGGCGACCTCCAGGCCGGCGAGGAGGCCGGACAGGCCGGCGACCAGCGACAGCGCCCTCTGGAACCGCCCCTCGCGGATGTCCGTGTCGGCGGCGACGGCGTCGCGCACGATGTCTTTCAGAAACGCCATTGGCGGAAACTCCTCAGACAGTCACCCGGTCAGGGTCGTTGTGACCGTTCTATTGAACGCATTGACGGCATCCGTGCGGACGCTCGCGCCGCTTCGGTCGCCCGTCTGCCCGTCCCACCCGGTCGTCGGCATTTCAGACATGGTTACTTTCCCTCATTCTCGCTCTGTGCCTGCGCCGCTCAAGCGGCGCATCGTCTGGTCGTAGCGGTCTGAGACCGTTTGACGATCTTCCGGTTCCGAGAGCGCGCGGCGCCCCTCATGAATCATGCGGGCCTGCCGCCGCAGCGCTTCGCGGTTGACTTCGCCTTCCGTCCGGTCGGCGACGACTTCCAAAGTGTCCAGCAGATGCAGCGTCACCGTGAGACTGGCGCTTCCGTACTGTCGGACCTGGTCAAAAGCCGAACTCACCATGTCCGGGAACGACAGTGGGCGAGTGATCAGCCGCAAGACGCCTTCGTGATAGCGGCAGGACGACGGGACCGGCCGAGCGGCAAGCCGCGACAGCGCCTCACCAAGACGATTCAAACAACTCATCGCCGTGAACGGGTCGTTGATGCCCGGCGACAAAGCGCGCGAAGCGACCTCCACAAGCTGATCGATGCCGAACACGGCATCACGGGCCATTGTCCGGGAAGGACCTAAAATAAAGGCTTTATTCATATCCCGGCAAAAGTTCTTCGGCAGCGGCGGGTCGGCATGCAGCAAAGCCAGGGGCGATCCCTGGGTGGCGAACGATCCGGGGCGGCATCGAATTTCCAGAAAGCCGCCCGCCGCCCGCGCGAGGGCCATTACCCGGTCTTCATCAATGGTTCGAACGTAGCCGCTGCACTCAGCGGCGATTGCTTGGGACGGCAGGGCGCGGGCGTCCTGCTCGTTTAACGTCAGATTGCCATCTCCCTCCCCCAGTCTGGACGGATACAGCCGGTCAATGGCCTCGTTCAGCTCCCTCGTGACGGAAGCGATGACGTGCGAGGCTTGAATGGAGGCGGACACATGATTGATAAAATAGATCAGCACCCCTACACTGGCAAGGGCCAGAAAAACCCCGCAAGTGACCGAGAAATTCGGCACAAAGACATCGGTCTGATCGCCCCGGATCGTCCGCAGGATCAGCAGGCAATAAACAAACGTCCCGATAAACGTGCCAAGCACAACCTGGTTTCCCGTGTCGCGCAAGAACCCACGCAGAAGACGCGGACCGAACTGCGCTGAGGTCAGACTGAGCGTGGCGATGGTGATGGAGAACGTGGTTCCTGCCACCGTGATCACGGAAGACGCCACCGTAGACAGCACGGAACGCGCGCCCGCTGCGCCGCCGGCATAGATCCAGGCATAACCTTTCAAGGCAGAAAAGTCCAAGCGTTGATCCAGCGCCAGAAACCCATAAGACAGTGAAATCGCCCCCAGCGTCATTAAAAACGGCACAAACCAGTAACTGCCGCGCAGCGCGTCCCAGAAGTTAGAAAGAAACGATTTCATGCGCGAGAGTCAAGTTCCTCACTGATGTGACGCAGGCCGTCGGCGTTGTCGCGCCGGGGCGAAGGATCGCCCCGTCTGAACAACCCGTCCTTCGGACGAAGAGCGCTTGTGTCGGTCTCTTGTCGGCCTCTCTCTTCGTCCGAAGGACGCCTCCCGAGGCGGGGCGATCCTCCGCCCCGCCCAGACTGCGTGACACCAGACTGCGTGACATCAGTTCCTCATCAAGCCACCCGGTACTTTTCCGCGTCGGCGCGCTTGAACTCTAGACCCATGCCGGGACGGGACAGGTCGGGGTACAGGACGCCCCCTTTCGGCGTAAGCGCCCCGTCAAAGAGCATCTGCTCGATGCGGGCGTGGTCGTGGAAATATTCCAAGTGCCGCAAAGGCTGGATCGCGCAGCAGGGATGGACGTGCAGCGACGGCGCGCAGTGGGCCGAGAGGGGCATCAGCCGGGACTGACAAAGCGCGGCGGCGGCCAGGAAGCCCGTGACGCCCTCGCAGCGGGAGGCGTCGGCCTGCAACACGTCCACGGCCTCGGCCTCCAGCATCCGCCGGAAGTAGGCCGGATGGTAGCCATATTCGCCCGCCGCGATGTCCATGCCCGCCGGGGCGCGGTCCCGCAGGAAGCGCAGGCCCGCCGGGTCATCGGAAGGCACCGGCTCCTCGAACCAGACCACGCCGAGTTCCGCGAACTCCTCCGCGAACTTGAGCGCCTGCGTCCGACTGTACGCGCCGTTGGCGTCCACGAACAGCGCCGTGTCCGGCCCGATGGCCTCGCGGGCCTGGCGCACCCGCTCCAGGTCGTCCTTCGGGTGCGTCCCGACCTTCATCTTGACGCGAAGGATGCCCTCCGCGACCCAGCAGGAGAGCTGTCCCTGGAGCTGCTCCTTGGAATAGGACGTGAAGCCGCCGGAGCCGTAGACGGGGACGCCGGGATGCGCCGCGCCGAGCAGGGTGACGAGCGGCAGGCCCAGCAGCCGCGCCTTCAGGTCCCACAGGGCGATGTCCACGGCGGCGACGGCCATGGAGCAGACGCCGGGGCGGCCCAGGTTGCGGACGGCGGCGACCATCCCCGCCCACGCGGCGGGGATGTCCATGCATTCCTGCCCGATGACCTTGTCGGCCAGCGTCTCCGTGATGACCCGCGCCGTGGCCGCGTCGGCGTAGGTGTAGCCGAGGCCCGTCTCGCCTCCGGCGTGGGCCTCCACCAGCACCAGGGTGGTCTTGTCCCAGGCAAAGGTGCCGTCGGCCTCCGGCGCGTCCGTCGGCACCGTGTACGCCGACACGTCCAGCCGCGTGATCTTGGGGTTTGTCAGAGTCATTCAGTTCTCGTATTGATGTTCTGGCCGATGAACGGCCCGGCTTGAAAGCGCAACCGCCCTTTAGGCGGAAGAATTGTCTTCTGCTGTCTTCTCTTGCGTCCGAAGGACGCTTGCACTGCCAATGCCGGGGGTTTCATACCCCCGGAGCGAGAACCGAGTGACCCTGGGGTGTTTGTCGCTTTCATCAGGGGCCTTACCGGCTAGACCACTTCGCGGATTCTGTCCTTAAGGACGGTCTTGATGATGTCCCCACGGTCGCGCTCGCCCCTGGCGAGGGACTTGGCGAAGTTCAGGGCCTGCATGGTGTTGATGTGGCCGGGCATGGGCGGCTCGTTGGGGTCAACGACGGCCTGGATGACGGCGGGGCCGTCGTAGGCGAGCGCCTCGCGCAGCACGGCCTCGGCCTGCCCCGGCTCTTCGATCGTGAAACCGCCCGCGCCGCACGCTTTGGCGACGGCGGCGAAGTCAATCGGCTCCAGCTCAACGCCGAACTCCGGGTTGCCGTCCAGGATCATCTGCTCCCACTTGATCTGGCCCAGGACGTTGTTCTTGATCACGATGACCTTGACCGGGAGTTTGTACTTGACGAGCGTGGCGATCTCGCCCATGAGCATGGTCAGGCCGCCGTCGCCGACGACACACACCACCTGGCGGCCCGGATAAGCGACGGCGGCGCCGATGCTGTACGGCAGGCCGTTCGCCATGGTCGCCAGCAGGCCGGAC
The DNA here is from genome assembly GCA_965277485.1 of Capsulimonadaceae bacterium. Classification (GTDB taxonomy): domain Bacteria; phylum Armatimonadota; class Armatimonadia; order Armatimonadales; family Capsulimonadaceae; genus JAFAZD01. The sequence continues at coordinate 179,611 of CBDICZ010000014.1, forward strand.
AGGGAGAACATCATGTCGCCGCGCATTTCAATGTAACGCGCCGTCCAGGTGGCGATCGTCCCGCTGTCGGACGAGACGATCGCGTCGTCTTTGAGCAGTTTGTTCAAGTTCCAGGTGACGACCTGGGGCTTCATCGGCATATCGGTCCGGGTGCCGCGCTCCTCCATGAGACCATTCCAGTCCTTCATGTTCTTCTGGGCTTTTTCCAGGAAGGAGCGGTCTTCTTTGCGCTCAAGGAGCGGCAGGAGCAGGCCCAGCACGGTCTTGGCATCGCCGGTCAGCCCGACCTCGACGGGGTGGCGCAGACCGATGTGGCTGGGTTCCAGGTCAATCTGGACCGTCCGGGCCTGTCCGGGCTTCGGGTAGAATTCCATGTAAGGGAAGCGCGTACCGGCGATGATCAGCGTGTCGCATTCTTCCATGACATCCATGGACGGCCCGGTGCCGAGCAGCCCCAGTCCGCCGGTCGTGTACGGGCTTTGGTCGGGGACGACGGCCTTGCCGAGCAGGGGCTTGATCACCGGCCCGCCGACTTTATCGGCGAGCTGCAGCACTTCCTCCCGGCAGCCGAGGCAGCCCCGACCGGCGAGGATGGCGACTTTCTTCCCCGCGTTGATCAATTTGGCCGCCGCCTCGATCTGCGCCTGCGGCGGCTGCGGGTACGCGGCGGCGAACAGGTCCGCGCTGTGCTTGGCGATGTTCGCGTTGGAGCGCTCCGCATCGTCGGTCGTCCAGTTCTGGATGTCTTTCGGGATGGTGATGTGGCTGACGCCGCGCCGCGACATGGCGGTCTTCACGGCCTCGTCCACGACATTGTTCACGTGCGCCGGCCCCATGACCCGCTGGTTGTAGACGCAGACATCCATGAACAGCTTGTCCAGGTCCACGTCCTGCTGGTACTGAGTCCCGATCAGGTCGTGGAACGTGTGTCCCGTGATCGCCAGCACGGGCTGGCTGTCGCACTTGGCGTCGTACAGGCCGTTCAGCAGATGGACGCCGCCGGGGCCGGAGGTCGCCAGGCACACGCCCAGCCGCCCGGTGTATTTGGCGTAGGCGCAGGCCGCGAACGCCGCCGCCTCTTCATGGCGCACCTGGATGAATTTCAACTTGTCCTGGTGGGTACGCAGCCCCTCGAAGATGCCGTCGACGCCGTCTCCGGGAAACCCGAAGATCGTGTCCACGCCCCAGGCGATAAGCCGCTCCGCCAGCAGATCGGCCACTGTTTTCTTTGCCATCGTGATTCTCCTTCAGTTCCGCCACCGTGGGGTTCATCTGGGCGCTTCCGACACCCAGCCACGCTTGGAGCCGTCTCCATGTTCTTGATGAACGTCGGTGACGGTCAGTACTTGTGGTGGACCGGGCGCAGGTGGCCTTGCGAGGTGAGAACACGGTTGTAGTGATGGTGGCCGTAGTTGCGGCGGACAACGGAGTTGTGGCCGATGGCGCGGTGCGTCACCTTGCTCACGTTCGTTGCGTCCTTGCGGACCGTGTACTGGAAGGCGTGCCCGATCTTGCTGAACGTATTGCTGTGGTGCTTGGCCCAGGCGTGCGGCGCGGCCAGGGCCGTCACCCCCAGGATCAGTGCGGCGGTCATGCTGCTTTGCAGGCGATGTGTCTTCATCAAATAAGCCCAGGAAACCATTGCCTTTAGGCAGTGGAGGAATGGACTTCCTCTCTGCCGAAGGCGGTCTCCAACCTTTCGTGTTAGTGTCCGTTTTCAGAGTAAATGCGCCCGTCTCCGGGTACAATAAGACTGGTTGTAAGGCACTCACCATACGGTGAGCCAACGGCTTAAAAACAACCGCCTTGACAAGCCAGAATACTGGCACAAGTTGAGATAGCAGGTTCCAGCGACTCAAACGCCTTCGCTGGGTAAAATCTCAAGACGTTTCGGTTTGCCTTCGGGCAAAGGGTTGTGACTCAATGCGCCCAGGGCAAGCCCCAAGAAGCATTTTGAGTACGGGGCCAAGTAACTGGCCCTCTAGGCGCAGCCGCTCGCGGTTAGTGTCAAAGCCCGTCCATTTATGGGCGGGATGAGTTACGTGAATTCTCTCCTTCGCAATCTTATCATACAATCTTGCGGCGCAGACTGAGAATTGTCTTTGCCGCATTTACCCGGATCGTCCGATTCGCAACCGGCAATGGGGCACGATCCTACTCAGAAAATGCCTTCTGCCAGGCTGTCTGCACCCCGGCCCGGCTGTCGCGGATGACTTGATCCAGATCGGCCTTCCAAAGTGAATCCGGAACGCCGCCGGAAAATATCTCCACCACATAGGGGCCTCGGTAGCCGCTCTCGTGGGTCGCCCGCAGCAACGCCGACAGAGGGATTTCCCCCGTGCCCGGCACGACGCGGTCCTGGAACGAGCGCGGCGTCCGCCAATCGCTCGCCTGGACCACGAAAATTTTGTCGCCGCAGGCCCGAATCTGGGCCTCAATATCCGCGTTCTGCCAGATGTTCCAAAAGTCCAGGCAGAGGCCGAACGCCGGGTGGTCCACGTCCCGAATCAGCCGCATCGCCTGTTCAACAGTCCAGATGGCCGACTCAATGTTCATGATGACGGCGTTCAGGGGCTCCAGCGCGACCCGCACCCCATGATCCGCCGCGAACTCGGCCAGCGACCGGTATTCCCGCGCCGCCGTGTCCAGCGTCTCCTGAATATTGCCCTTCGGCGCGTTGCCGGTGTTAGTCACAAACGGCACACCGGGGACCTTCGGCGCGAGCCGCGTGATCGTCTCGCGGAAACAGGCCATGCGCGCCGGAATGTCCACCGGCTCCGGCTGGGACTGACTCGGATACAGCGTCCGCACCGACGGCTGCACGGAACTGACCGTCAGCCCCGCCGCCTGCGCCTGCGCCACCTGGTCGGCGGCCGTCTGCTTGTTCAGCTTGACCTCGCAGACCTCGATCATCTCCACGCCGAGCCGGGCGTAGTGTTCCACGTCCTGCTCGAACGTCCACGGCTGCGTCGTGAACTCGCTGATCCCAAACATAAACGAGGGGGCGCTCATAGTGACATCAAATCTTTCTTCCTCGGTGCCTGTGTTTTTATTTCTTTATAGTGCAATATTATGATACAATAATAAAATAGTTAAACCGGACAGACACGGATTGTTTTCAGGGGGCGAGATGGAAAGCGAAAAGACACCCATGGACAGTCAGACACTCGAACGGACGACGCAGCTATTCGACGCCCTGAGCCACCCGGCCCGGCTGCGGATCGTCGAACTCCTCTGCCGGGGGGAGCGGCCCGTCAATGACATCGCGGAGACCCTCAGCCTCTCGCAGTCGGGAACGTCGCAGCATCTGGCCGCGCTGACGCGGGTAGGCGTGCTGGCGGTCGAACCCCACGGCACGACCCGCATCTACCGCATCCGTGGTCACCGGATCGGGCGCATCCTGACATTGATCGAGGAATTCTGCCACGTCAACAACCTGTACGGCCGTCCGGCGGACACGGAGACCGGGGCGTAAGGCCGGGGGGTCAGGCCAGGAAGCGGCGCAGCGTGTCGGCGTTGCGGACGGCGTTGCCCTCGCCGTCGTTGTTGAAGTAGGCGAACACGTCCCGCCCCTGCCCCCGCCACTCCCGCACCCGGTCCGCCCACCAGTGCAGGTCGTCGTCGGAGTAGGACCCGCCGTACAGGTGCCGGGTGTCCGGCCCGTGCAGGCGCACGTACACGAACGGGGCCGTCGCCCGCAGCACGCACGGCAGGCCCGCCCCGCTCATCACGCAGTAGGCCGCGCCGTGTTCCTCCAGCAAGGCGTACACGTCGTCCCGGTCCCAGGAGACGTGGCGCAGTTCCACCGCCGCCCGCACCCACGGCGGCAGCCGTCGCAGGAAGTAGTCCAGCCGGGGCAGGTCGCATTCCATCTGCGGCGGCACCTGCACCAGCAGGGGGCCGCGACGCTCGCCCAGGGCGCACAGGCCGGGGGCCATCCGCGCCAGCCACGCCTCCGGCGCGTACAGCCGCTTGCCGTGGGTGAGGCCGCGCGGGGCCTTGACGCTCATCAGGAACCCGGCGGGCAGCCGCCGACGCCACCGCGCGAACGCGGCGTCCGGCGGCCAGCGGTAGAAGGTGCTGTTGATCTCCACGGTCAGGTAGCGCCCGACATAGACACCCAGCCGTTCCACCGTCGGCAGGCCGTGAGGGTAGAGGGTGTCGTGCCAGTGGTCGTAGCTCCAGCCGGACGTGCCGACCCACAGGCCGCCGGTCGCGGTCATCGCCCCACCCTACCCGTCCGAGGCGTCCCGCAAGGCCGCGCCCCACGTCTGCCACGCCGCCCGCACCGTCGGCCCCGGATCATCCCGCACGATCTGCTCCGCCTCGTACCCGGCCACCTCCGTGACCGGCGGCAGGGCCGTCCCATCGGAGACAAGCGTGAGCAACACCACACTCCCGGCCCCGTCCGGATGGGCGCGGGCGTGAAACCGCTTGTCATGGTCCTTCACAAACTGCGCCAGCCCCCGCGCCTCGTCCTCAGTCATCACTCCTCATCGCTGAAAAAGTCACGGGCGACGCGGCCCCAGTCGTCCCGAGCATTCTGCGCCCCCTGCAACCGGGGCCCCTCCGGCTGTAAATCCTCATACCGCGCCCAGGCGATCATCAGCGTCTTCAAGCCGTCTCGCGCGTTGTTGAGGCGGGCGCGGAGCGCCTCCGGGCTTGCCCCGGCGACACTCTCTTCCAGCACCTCGATCAATTTCTCGTAGGCCGGGTGTCCTGTGTTCAGCACGATGATGATTGAACCCGTCCCCCGCGTCTTCACGGAAAAAAATGCCGCCGACTCAAGGTTCGCGTGGACAAACTGGTATTTGACGTTGTTGGACACCATCCGAGTCGCCAGGGGGTCAACGAAGCTGTCCGGCAGCCCGACGTCGCGCAGCGTCTTCTCGATCTGTTCGCGCTTGACGTCCGAGGGCAGATTTTCATCGCGGTCACTCTTGCCGACGAAGCCCTCTTCCCGGCTTTGGCGTGTCTTGATGGCCGCATCCGCCTCCGGCCCGCCCTCCGCCGCCTCGTCCGGGGGCTGATTGCGCCCACCGACGGCCTGGTCTTTGATGTCCAGCCTCAGCTTCGCCAGGCTGTTGCGAATGGCATTGACGATCTCCAGCAAAGGACCGCGCACATCGTCATTGTCCGCATACTCATCCTGAATCTGCCCCAGCGTCCGTCTGCCTTTCAGCAGGACGTCAAAGTCGATCTTGGCGATGTCTGCGAAGTTACGGGCGGACTGCTTGTTGTTGCTCACGCCGAACAGGTCGTCCAGCGCGGGCGGGAACTCGATCTCAACCCCCCACCAGCGCTCGCGCGTGTCGTAGGTGCTGACCAGCCCCTGATCCATCTCCAACTCACGCCCGGCTCGCACGACGGAGACGCCGACGTTGCCCTTCGCGTGCTTCCCCCAATCCTCACCCCCGGCGTCCTTGCCATTCCTGCCCCGGCGCGCCTCCGACTTGGCGATGGAGAATGCCACCCGCACAGGGTATTTCCCGCTGCGGAATGGGACCTCGAATGTGCGCTCGTAGTCCTCACCCTCCCAGGGCAGAAACATGGGCGTCTTGTGGAACGGCTCCGGGCAGGACGTCTCCGCCATAAGGTAGCCGGGATCGTTCGGCTGCGCGGTCCGTGAGAACTGGTGGCGCGGGCTGTCCGCGTTGAACCAGCTCAACTGGATGCGGACCTGGCGGCTGTCGAGGAAGCGGCGGTACATCCGGCCGATCAGGAACTCGGAGTTCTCAATGATCGCGTTGGACGTCCGCCAGATGCACTTGTCCAGGTTGGACCAGACGACGAGCGTGCCGGAGGCCCCCCACTCGCCGCCGACCTGACGCCACAGATCAGGGACGGCCTGCGGGGTCGGACGCGGGACACTGCTTTGACGCCTCTGCTTGATCTCCTCCAGGTCCAAGTACGTGTGCAGCGCGCTGTCCACCCCCTCCTGCCAGGTCCACACATCCACGCGCGTACACTGCGAGACGCTGGACGCGGGCAGCCCCATCCCGAAACGCCCGATGCCGGTCTGCTGCCCCGAATCCAGCCGCGTCCCGTTGCCGAACTGCATCGCCATCCGCAGAACGTCCGCGTCCATGCCGCACCCGTTGTCCAGCACGGCGATCTTCTCCACCCGCGTCCGGCTGCGCTGCTCCACCAGGGACGTCTTCTCCGCGCAGATCAGCTCCACCAGTGTCGCCCCGGCCTGGATGGCATTGTCCATCAACTCCGCAATGGCGTAAGCGGCGTTCTTGTAGCCGTTGTCCCGCATGGCCTGCACCGCCAGATGCGTCGGCACGATGTCGAACTGCTCAAGGTCGTTTTCCATGTATCCTTGCTCCAAGCAACTGTCAAGAATGATACAGTCGTTCCAGCCTCAGAATAATTTGTCGAGATAGGTCCAATATCTCAGGAAAATCGGTAGTGACAGGAGGGCTTACGTTCGAGATGATGGCAAAGTACGGCCTCCAATCCCCGCGAAGTTGTTGAAGACTGACCTGAACGTTATATTCTACGCCCTCACGATAAGTCTCGTCATAGGAAACAAACTCCGCGCGGTTTGGTAATGCGAAGGCAAATAACTCCAAGTCCTCTATCTCTTCGACGGATATCTCATCAAAACGATTGAGGCGCTTCCTGAATGTTCCGCTGGAACCAACATGAGCTGCCAAGCGAGCGCAGACACCTCCCGGATCATTCGTCTGACCGACGTAAAGAATGTGATGCCGTTTTGAGCAGAGGATATAAACGTATGCCCGCCCTGGGCCTGCGAAGACGCGCCCCAGACTCATCCTCAGTACATCTTGATCGGAAATCATGGCGACTACTCATCGTGTGGCAAATCTTCACCGGCCTCACGGCACAGATCAGCCAAAAACTCGGAGGTGAACCGCCGGTATTCCCTCAGCACCTTCTCAACTGTCTTCTGATCGTATTGGTGTAACTTACGGAGCGCAAAATCCTCCGCTTCCGCCATTTTTAACAGCATCAGATCAAAAAAGATGTGCAGGCCACCGTTTTGGCTGTTGTCTTGATACACAGCCTGAGCGAAGCGGTGAATTTGGTTGATCCGAACGCATGCCTTTTTTACTGCATCATGATAAGGCTCAAAGAGAGCGTTGTCTTCAACCCAATTGACCCGGAAAACTTTATCGGTCGGTCGGGCATTTTCACCCTGAATGATCTGCTGCGCCGGTGTTCCGCTCGACGCCATGGCCGCGAAGCGCACAGACTGAGAAGCAATCAATGCCTCTTCACGCCGCTTTTGTTCTGCAAGAGCATCATCCGTATCAAGAACGCCAGGCAGATCTTCAGGAGCCTCAGATTCATTGGCGATACGATTGACAGTGCTGATGCTGTCTTCCTGCTTGCGCCTTTCCGCCTCCCTGGCCGCAAAGTCCCACGCGGTTCTGCTCTTACGCTTGAGGTTCGCCGACACGTCGCTCAGAGCCTTGTATGCCTCATCGGAAAGCATGATGTGCGACTTTTTGACATCCAGATTGATGACATCATCGGCATCATCTTCTAGGAGGATGCGGCCACGAAAGGAGAAATAGGCTTGTGCCTGCGGGATGATCGGCTTTCCTGCTCCTGCGAACCCTTCCGCCCATGAAAGAAGGCGTTTGTTCCTGTAGACATAGTAGCCATAGTTGCCCGCCTGAAGACGGTACTTGTTGTTGACCTCTAGCTGTTTACCGTCCCCATCGAACTGGAATGAGGGGGGATGTGGCACTTGCGTCACTTCAAGGGTTGCCCTGACAACCCTATCGTCATCGGCCTGGAGAACAATTGGTGTGGCTGTCTGAATCCACCGCGTCTCTCTGCCGTTCCAGTTGAATTCGTTCAAGCCCTCTATGCTTCCATCTTCTTTGCGGAAAGCGTCTGCTTCCGCAGTGAAAAGGACATCAAGAGGCTGAGATGATTTGCCGTCAATCTCTATCTGCAAGCCTACTTGCATGAAGTAGTAATAAATCACCCCGACGCGCTGCTGCAGCTCATCCACCGTGTTCTTAATGGCAGGATGATTGCTCTTGCGAATGTCCCCGATCCTCACCATCGTGCCGTGCCCGTCCGGCAGGAGATGCTGGATCAGGCTTTCATCTTCCTCCGTCAGATCAAGACGTTCAGCGCCATATATCCCCCGAGATCGTATCTCATTGAGACTGACACGGTACTTGGCGAACGGGGCTGTACCCACCGAGGAAATGACTTCTAACGTTTCGCCCTGGGAGAATGATGCCGACTTCAAGCCGAGGCCGAACTTGGAAAGCGATCCCGTTCCGTAATGAAGATCGGTCGCACCCAACGCCAGGGCGCTTTTAATCCCGGCCTCGTCCATACCGACACCATCATCGATGATGAGGTACTCACGGACGTTGTCGCGTCGGCTATCGCCCCGCGCTGCATTTTCTCGAATGATTTTGACAACGATCCGACTCGCTCCCGCTGTGACGGCATTATCCATGATGTCCGTGATCGCAGCGGGTGGGGTGTAGCCGATACGGCTCAGGCCATCGCAGATTCGCCCGGCATCCATTTCAAGAGGTTCAAACGGCACTTAGTATTCTCCCTACAAGTGACAAATCATGCACGGTTCGGCATCGTCTTCTTCATCCAAAGCATCCTCGAAAATCTCGCTGAGGCGCGCGGATTTACGGCGTGACTGTTCGGAGGCCAAGGCTTTGGCATGAGCGGCTTTGATCTGTGCCAGCCGCTCCGGCTGCTCCAACTGAATTAGGCTCTCGCTCTGTGACCAGGTGTATTGCTTGCCGGTCGCCTCGTCAAATTTCTCATAGGTCTTGGCCTGTTCATAAAGGTCTGGATGACGTTCCTTCAAACCCGCCCACTCTGCCTTGCGCTGAAAGAAGCAGAAGTAACAGCCGGAGCGCGTCCGCCACTCATAATATTTCGGCAGGCCCGTACCCGCATCTTCCAGAATGCGGAAGACATCATCTTTGCCGATCCCCGCGTCCTTGAAGGGATAGACCGTCTCGATCTGTGACTTGTGGGAGGTGTATCCATCGCGGTCTTCATCGGCACGGATGGCGACATAAGATTTCACCAGGCAGCCTGCAAAATCCTTCTCCAGCCAATCCTCAAACGGCTTCAGTTTGAGCATGGCCGTACACCAGCGCATCCGGGGCGACGGCAGGTAGTTGTTGTAGATTTTCAGGTAGTGGCTGAAAGGACGGTCTGGGTTGAGGCGCTTGATTGGCTTGCCGAGAAAAGTCTCCAGCGTCGCCAGGTAGTCATAGGTCTCCGACAACTCCTCGCCGGTGTCGCAGAAGTAATACTGCATCTCAGGAACGCGGTCGCGCATATACACGGCCAAGGCCGCGCTGTCCTTGCCGCCGGAAATGCCGAGGACGTGGACGACGCGCGCTTCGGCTAGGGATTGTTCAGTGATCATGAGTTCCTCTTAAAATCTCCTCAGCGACTTTGCCGATGACGGCGACCCGCAGGTCCTGCCGCTCATCGGCAAGCAGTGTTTGGAAGGCGTCCAGAAGGCGGCGTGAGAGCGTCTCGATCTTCTGCTCGTCGGACTTGGGAACGACGACCACGCGGGCGGACTCCGATCCGCTGTCCTGTGTCACCGCCAGACGCAGGCCCACACGCGGCTCGTCACCCAGGACCTGCCGCTTGTCGAAGGCGACCAACTCGAGGTTCTGGAACGCGGAGACCAGCGACGGCAGAAGCGACCCGAAACGCTCGGCATCTCCATCCGTCCAGGAGGCCGCCGGGCGACCGACCACACCGGCGGCCACTGACTCCAGCCACTGACGCGGCGGCAGGGCCGTGTCGGCCACGCGGATCAAAAATGATCTCAGGCGCGGCTCCGTCGCATGGGACAAAAGCGCCGACCGAGCCGACAGGTCCGCGCTTCGGGTCACGGTGAATGCCTCGCAGAGCGTCGCCTCCACCTCTGACAGCAGCGCGTCATACGCGCCCATCACGGCCGACATCGCGGCGTTCCAGGCGGCGAAGAATTGAGACACGTTCTCCTCATCCGCAACGTCACTGCGGAAGGGGGTACAGCCGAAAAGCAGAGGCAGGTCGTTGAAAAGCAATTGCTCCGGCTCTTTGCTCCGTTTCACCGTGTCACGCAGTGCCGTGGCCGTGGCGCTTAGGCGTCGCGTCTTCAAGGTGTAATCGGGAAGGCGGTTGAACTCCCGGTAAAGCTGCCGCACCACGTTGACCAGTGTGGGCCGCTCCCCCCCACGCAGCAGACCCCGCGCGAAGCGCTCCACGACCTGCCGCCGCTCGCCCTCCACACGACAGCCCCGGAGGCGATAATCCGAGGGCCGCTTGATCATCCGCTCCAAGGTCGCTGCGTCCAAGTCGGTGACAAAGCGATCCTCCTCGTAGACGATCACCTCGTCTTCGTGGCACAGCAGTGCCGCGCAGAGCAGCAGCGGGATGACTCCGTCCAGCACCCCATAAGGGGGCGATTGAAGACGCCCGTTCAAAGCAGGAAGGCTGGTGTCGGAGGCCATTTCGTCAAAAAGAAATGCCTCGATCTCCTGCCAGGCTTTCGCCAGCGCCGGGTCGTGCTCCGGCGGCGGTGCGCCAAACCCGAACGCCTCACCCTGCGTCTCTCGGTGGATGCCGGTACTTTCCAGCACGGACACATAAATGCTGGCTTCGGGTGGATAACCCACAATCCCAAGACGCCGCTCGGCGCGTCTTGTGATCATCGCCTCCAAAACGTTGCGGCGCGCGGCGGTGGCCGTGGAGGATATCTGACGCCTATTCACCAGTTCATTGAGCAGGCGCGGGGTGTACGGAAAAGTGCGGTCGCAGGCGTGTGAGACGAGAGCCTGTAGTTTCCGGTAGGATGTGAGCGCCACCGGCTGTCCTGCATAAAACCAGAGCGACCCCTCACCCACAATGCCCTCTCCAGCTTCCGAGGATTGTGGCCGCATCAAGCGAGACCACTCCGCCCGAAAGGCCGTCAGGGCTTCCTGAAGGCGCTCCCGTACCTCCCGTGTTGCCACACGGTCATTGCGAAGCTCCGGCGTCTCCACCTGCACCCACAGAAGACACTCGACCGCTGTAGCCGCTTCAAGCAGGGCATCGGTCTCGCGTGTCACGCCGACGATCACATCCGGGCGCGTGAGCGAGAGTGCCGTGCCGATGGCCTGCTCCTGAGACGAGGCATCAGGGGCGAGGCACAGCAGCAGCCCGCCCGATGTCGGACCCACTGAGACGGCGTGGGCAGCCAGCGTGTCGGGGCGGCAGCAACGCACCTCAAAGAAGCGCAGTGTCCCCGTCTCATAAGAATGGCGGCGGGCTACCAGAGGAGGGTTAGTTTCCAGGCGCTCGGCGAGCGTGACCGCGTCCGTGCCACCCGTGAGCTGCATCCGGGCGTCGCGCAGCCGCGCGTCGATGTCGATGTCACTGCCTTCGTAGAGCCGGTACGCCTTCTTGAACTGACGGTAAGTAATCAGCGTCGCGCGTTGGAGCGCGTCCAGCGCGTCGCCGATGGCTTCTGCGTCTGCGTCACTGTCGCCCAAGGCAAAACGCAGCACCTCCCGCGAGGGCAGGATGCGAGTCTGTTCGCCCAGAATGTGCAGCAGGCCGATGGTCTTGACCAGAGCCGTCTGTAGCGGGGCCCGGTCACGCAACCGGAACAGCGCCTCCTGCGTCTCGCTCCAAAGCTTGGCTGTGGCGTGAGAATACAGCGTTGCCCCTAGTGTCGCTGTCACATAGTCGTATAGGTGGTGGGGACGTAGCCAAGGAGTTTCCTGCGGCGACAACCGATTCTCGCGCAGAAACATGGACAGGCTGTGTGGGTCCTCTGCGGACAGGAACGAGAACAGAGACCGCTCGTTCTGCCCGAAACGACGGAAGATATGAGGCAGCAGCAGCAGCGTGAGCGGGTGCAAAGGGTAGGTCCGCGCCGCGATGTCAAAGAACTCCCCGGCGGAAAACGCCGCCGGCATCAGATGCAGGCGGCGGCACTCGTCCTGCTGCCATGCCTGAGCGTGACGCAGGGGCGGCGTCCGAGCGTCTTCCGGCATCTCCATTGCGTGGGACAGCAGGCGCAATGTCTCCTCCGGGCCGTCGCCGAACGGGATGTCCGCAAAGCGGCCCTGAATTTTTTGCCATTCCTGTCGCTGCATCGCGCTCAAGCGGCTCGCGTATTCCTCAAAGGCTTGATGCAGGATCGTCATCACCAGCAAGGGCGCGTGTCGGCTGCGGCAAGCGTGTTCCGCCATCTCCTGAAGCACATACAGGTCGCCGGAGAGGGGGTGTCGGGCGGCGTGTTCCAGAAACTTCCCCATCTCGTCCACGACGACCAGGAGGCCCCGGCAATCTTTCCCCCGCGTCAGCGCGAGTTCCGAGGCGGCGGCGAAAAGCCGTGTCACATCCTGCGCAGATGGACTTTCCGAGGCGATGACGTGCGCCTGATCTTCCTCCAGACGGGCGCGGATGTGTGCCCCCGCTTCGTCCGGCAGTCGGCCCAGCCCCTGCAGCAGCCCGCGTACCAAAGCACGGGCCAGCGGCTCACGACTTCCCGTGATGAGGATGGGCCAGAAACCAGCCCGCTTCTCTGGGAAAAGGTGTCCGCTCAGAGCCGGTTGTAGACGCGCGGCATTACGCCTCGCTGCCGTCGCGCCGAACGAGGCCGGTGCCAAGACTTTGCATACATACAGTGCGAAGGACGATTTGCCCGACCCGTAAGGGCCTGTCACGCTGAAGGCGCGGGCATAGGTCTGCGTGATGCCCGCCGCCACCCGGTCCAGGGCGGCCAGAGCTGACGGAGTCGGGAAATAACCGTCCAGCGGATCAGTGCTGTAAAAATCCCTCTCCAGGTTGATTGAGCGCAGAAAACGCCTGCGAAGCTGAACCAGATCGGCCAGTGCAATCTCCCGGCCAGGGGGGGCCGCGTTGCTCTCGCCCGGCAACCAGTCCTGTTCGTCAAGAGCGGTAATGCGCATCCAAAATCTCCATTCCCTCGACCGGCGCTCGGCGGATGACTTGCCGCACCATAGCCGTGTCATTGAACACCAAGCGACCGTCGCTTAGATCGGATAGCCGATCCAGGGAGGCCAGCACCGAGTCCTCATCCAACCGAAAGAGACGCCCCGGACTGCCCTCCCCGTGCGTGATCTCGCGCAGGCTGAGCGTTTCTTGTCCCATGTGCCGCTTGTCCCAGCAGTCTAGTAGCGCGTAGGCAAAGACCGCCTCCGGGAGACCCGGCTTCGCGCCGTTCTGGAATCGGTAATGGTGTTCCTCGCCCGTCTCACGAATAAGACCGAGCGTCGTCAACGGGCAGTCGAGTGTTTCCTCCACCGTCGTAGCCGGGCCGCGCCTCCCCGGCACATATGTTCTCAGAAAGCAGGAAACGTCGCTCTTCAAGGTCGCCTCGGAGACGCGGCTCCAGCGGTTCCCCTCGCAGAACCGCGCCAGGCCCAGCATCAGCCCGTCGCGCGTGAACTCCGGCTCCGCTAGGTGGTTGAACGCCCAGTACCACGTCGTCGCGCGGGCCAGATTCGTCGCCAGATGCCAGTGCAGCAGCCACAGCGAGCCGTCGTCTTCCAAAAACGGGTCCCAGCCCGGTTCCAGAAGCAGCCGGCCCCCGAACAACGAAGGCTGCAAGGGACGCTGACGACTGCCCGGTGACGGGTCCGTCTCAACGACGACCCCAGTGGCAAGGCACCAGTGCCGAATCGAGCGCACCATGTTCTTGCCGACTCCCAGCAGGACCAGAGCGTCCTCACGACCGAAAATGTCCGGACTCCGGACCAGCCCGTCCACCCCCTTCTTCAGCCAGGCATACCGGAGCGCAAACGTCTCGTGGCCGGAGAAGTTCGGACTCTGTGACACGACGGTTGAGGGCGCGGGACTCGCGGACGGCATGGCCTATTATACTCCCAATCGCCGGTATCCGGCACGACACATTCGGACGCCGAGGCCACTCATGAACATCGTAACACCCTGGTTCTTAACCCTCTCCTTTGCGAAGGAGAGGGTGGCACGGCTTGCCGTGCCGGGCGAGGTCTCCGGGCCGGGCGAGGTCTCCGGGCCGGGCGAGGTCTCCGGGCCGGGCGAGGTCTCCGGGCCGGGCGAGGTCTCCGGGCCGGGCGAGGTCTCCGGGCCGGGCGAGGTCTCCGGGCCGGGCGAGGTCTCCGGGCCGGGCGAGGTCTCCGGGCCGGGCGAGGTCTCCGGGCCGGGCGAGGTCTCCGGGCCGGGCGAGGTCTCCGGGCCGGGGGCCTCCCCCAAATCCCCGCATTTCCCCCAGTGAACTCCGCCCCCGCCCCCGCCGATAATCCTCATGCGCGGCGAGGAATCCATCACACACGAGGTCTCTCGCCATGTATTTCGAAGGACGCTACTTCCCCTCCACCAAGGCGTACAACGCGCACGTCAAAGCCCAGGCCGAGGCCGACGCCAAGAAGGCCCAGGCCGACGCCGAGGCCCAGGCCCTGTTCGAGCAGCGCAACACCATCCGCGCCCGCAACGCCACCACCCACGGACTCTTCGCCCGCGACGTCGTCCTCCCACATCTCGGCGAAGACCCCGAAGGCTACCAGGCCCTCATGGCCGAGTTCCAATCCCAGATCAAGCCCGGCAACCTCCTGGAACGCCACTACACGGAGAAGATCGCGGCGGCCTCCTGGCGGCTCCGACGCCTCCACCGCTGGCAGGCACAGGTCTACGAGGATGAGACTCTCACCGAAGGTGAACGCCTCGACAGGCTCGACAAGGTGCTGCGCCACGAGACCGCCCTGCACCGCCAGATCGACACGGCGGTCAAGATGCTCTCACGCGAAGTCCCGAAGCTGTTCGAGGGGCGCGCGCGGGAAGTCGCCCTGTCTCTGGTGCAGGTGACGGAGCGCGACTGCGCGCGCAGCGAGGACACCGACTGGGAAGTGGCGCGCACGGCGCGGGAGCGCCGCACGTTCGCGCCCTTGCCCGAGGGCTTCGACTACGACGCCCTCGACAACACCCCCCATACACAGAATTGCCAAAACGAACCCACCCCTCTGACGCCCCCAGAATTGGGGGCCGGGGGGCGAACTCCCTCCCCCTGCTCTGAGGGGGAGGTGGCGAGGAACGAGCCGGAGGGGGTTCTGAGGCCGGAAGGAGTTCTGAGGCCGGAGGATGCCCCCGCGCCCCATGCGCACAAAAAATGCCAAAACGAACCCATCCCCTCCTTTCCAAAGGCGGAGGTGGCGAGGGGCGAGGGGGGCGAGGTCGGCCATGAGCCGTCTAATTCTGCTCGTTGTCTTGGCTGGCCTCGCTGAGAGGCCCCTGCGCGCCATGGCGGACATGGAGAATGCGGACCATGTCCGCATGTCCATCGCCGTCTTCGTCAATGAGGGTAAACAGAATGCGATAGGCAACACGTCCCAGACGGTAAAGCAGGCGGCGCACCGGCATTTGAAAATGCGCCGACTCTGCCACGATCTCATGCGCCGTCGGGAACAGTGCCAATCCGTTGACGGCCTCGGAAAGTCCCTCCTGCCAGCGGTCAGCGAAGCCCAGCGAGGTCGCGCGCATCAGGCGCAAGTATGCCGCCTCGATCTCCGCCTCAGCAGGCTCGGTCAGGCGAATGACGTAGGAACGCGGCCCGCCAGCGGCAGGATCGTCAGGCGGCACGGTCAGTCACCCCCTGATCGCGCTCGTGGCGGCGACGCCTCACGTCGGCCACATAGTCTTCAAAGGGACGCTCCCGCCCTTCGGCGGCGGCCTGCAAGCCCCGCTCGATTCCGGCCACCGTCTCCGCGAACTCACGCGCTTCCCACTCCAGCGTCGCCGCGATGATGGCGTCGGCGACCGCGTTCACGTCCTTGCCCTCGCGCTCCGCCTTCTCACGCAGGCGCGCTTCGATTTCGGGAGCGAGTGTGATTGACATCTGACTTGCCTCCTGTCCGAGTTTGGGTCATAGACGCCGCCCCACGGCGGTGGCGATGGGGGCGAGGTCGGCCATGAGTTTCTGGAAGGCGGTGGGGAGCAGGGACTGCGCGCCGTCCTTCAAAGCCTTCTCCGGGTTGGGGTGGACCTCGACGATCAGGCCGTCGGCACCGGCGGCGACGGCGGCGCGGGAGACGGCGCTGACCAGGCTGGCACGGCCCGTGGCGTGGGAGGGGTCGGCGATCACCGGCAGGTGGGACAACTCTTTACAGGCGGCGACGGCGTTGATGTCGAACGTGTTGCGCGTGTAGGTCTCGAACGTCCGAATCCCACGCTCGCAGAGCATGATGTTCTTGTTGCCCTGGGAGGCGATGTACTCGGCGGCCTGGAGCCACTCTTCGATGGTCGCCGCCATGCCGCGCTTGAGCATCACCGGAGTCTGTGTCTTGCCCACCTCGCGCAGCAGGGTGAAGTTCGCCATGTTGCGGGTCCCGATCTGGAGGATGTCGGCGTACTCGCAGACGGTCTCGATGTCGCGCAGGTCCATCACCTCGGTGATGATGGGCATCCCCAATTCTTCACGCGCGGCGGCGAGCATCTTCAACGCCGCCTCGCCGTGGCCGTGGAACGAGTAGGGACTTGTGGACGGCTTGTACGCGCCGCCGCGTAGGATGTGCGCGCCCGCCGCCTTGACCGCCCGCGCGGACTCCATCAACTGCTCCTCGGTCTCCACCGTGCAGGGTCCGGCCATCATGATGACCAATTCGGGGTCGCCGATCTTGACGCCGCGCACGTTGATGATGGTCGGCTCCGCCTGGAACTGCTTGTTGACGACCTTGTAGGGCTTGGAGACGGGGACGACCTTGTCCACGAAGGGCAGCGCCTCGAACTGCTCCATGACGGCGGCCTTCTGGGTCGGGTCGGCGGGCACGCCGACGGCCCCGACGATGGTACGCTCGACGCCCTCGGACAGATGCACGGCGTAGCCGCGCTCCTCCAACATCTTGGTGACGTGCTGCAAATTCTCTTTCGTCGCCCCTGACGAGAGGATGACAATCATGACGGACTCCTGTGTACACTGTGTTGTATAACTTGTGTCCGAAAAGTGTACCAGACGGTCGGGGGTTTGTCAAGACGGCGACGCAGCGGCAGGAGCGTGTGAGCGAGGGAATGAATTCCTCTCGCTTTGGAACGGCGTCCTCGCGGACGCAAGAAGTGTCCGTCGGCTCTTCTGTCCGGCAGGACAATGTTCAGTAGCGAGAGGGATTCATCCCCTCGCTCTCGTCGCAGCGTCTCAGGAGGCTTCGGGCGGCGTGGAGGGGACCTTGTCGTGCCGGAACAGCGAGCGGTAGCGGGGGTCGTGGAACAGTTTGCCGGTGTGCGGGGCTGAGTGCGGGAAGGGCAGGCCGCGACGCAGGGCGGCGGCCAGGGCCGCGCCGAGGATCGGCCCCAGAGTGTAGACGGCGGCGTCCGACCAGAAATGCACGGACCAGGCCGGGCCGAACCAGCGGGCCGGGTTCATGCCCGCCCCGGAGAGGTTCCCGTCCAGGCACACCAGAATGCCGCTCGCCAGCATGGCCGCGCCCGGCGTCCAGCGCATCAGATTCTCGTGGGAGACGAACAGGAAGACCACGGAGGCCAGCGCGAAGGTCGTGATGAACTCCAGGCCGAAGGCGTCGGGGCGGCTGACGCTGGGACGCAGGGCCGCCTGATGCACCTCGCGGGCCCACGCCCCGAACGCCAGGCGTCCCCCAGTCGCGCCGACGACGGCCCCCAGCATCTGCCCCAGGACATAGCCCGCGATGTCGCGCCGGTGCATCTTGCCCAGCAGCCAGAAGCCGACGGACACGGCCGGGTTGATGTGCGCGCCGCTGAGACGCCCCGGCGGCGACAGGGCGACCAGCCCGCCTGCGCCGCCCAGCAGCAGCCCGGCGATCAGCAGGCGCGCGGGCAGCGGCGGAATCCAGTGCGGCACCGGCGAGGACGTCCCGGTCATCAGCGCCACCACGCCGACCACGCAGAACACCAGGAAGGCCGTCCCGCCGAACTCGCTCGCGTACTCGGCTAGGTGCGGCCCGGCCGCCTTCCAGCGCTCGTACAGGGCGGCCTCCACGGAATGTGGGAGTTTCTCCATCATCGGCGCGCAGTCCCTCCCGACTCCCCCGACTCGTCGCTCTTTTTGTCCGGTGCGATCTGCCCGTAGTTGAGCACCGCGACCAGGGCCACACCGCCCAGCGTGTTCCCGACCAGGGCCGGGAGCAGGAAGCGGGTCACGTAGTCCCCGAACGAGAAGTCACCGGCGAAGACGGCGTACAAGCACTCGACGGAGCCGGCGATCACGTGGGCCAACTGACCGAGGCCGACGAGGTAGGTGAGGATGAGGATGACGGAGATGCGCCCCTGCTCCGCGCCCGGCAGCAGCCAGACCATCAGCGCGATCAGCCACCCCGCGAAGACCCCGCGCAGCAGGTGCTGGCCCGGCCCGCCGCGCATCGCCTCGCCGCCGATCTGACGGAACACGGCGTGAACGTCCGGCGTGAAGACGTCCGAGTGCCCGGCGACCCAGGCGAAGGCCGCCACCCCCAGCAAGTTGCCGCTCAGGACGATGCCCCACAGGCGCAGCAGCTTGAGGAGCGTCCCCCCGTCGCGGCGGTCGAGCAGCGGGAGTACCGGGGTCAGCGTGTTCTCGGTGAAGAGCTGCTGGCGACCCAGCACGACGATCAGGAACCCGACGCTGTAGCCTAACTTAGAGACCAGGGGGCGCCAGGGCGCGTCGGGCAGGTGCGAGCGCAGGAGGGCCTCGCTCACCAGGGAGAATCCCATCGCCAGCCCCGCCGCCAGCGACGACCAGAGCAGCGCGGACGGCTCGCGCCGCAGTTCCTCCTCGCCTTCCTGAAGGATGACCTCGTGGACGACGAGCGCGCTCGGTCGGCCGTGGTCCTCGACCTCCTCTTGTCGGTCATCCTGCCGGCCGTCGTCACCTTGTCCCGCCATGCACTTCCCCCGTATCGGTCTCTTGCCACTATGCCCACGCGCGCGCCAGGGTTAACCCCGGCCCGAACGGGGAACGTTTCCACGGAAGGAAGAGATGATGACCAAACGACTGGCAGGGAAGGTCGCCGTCGTGACCGGCGCTTCCTCCGGCATCGGCGAGGCGACCGCGCTGGCGCTGGCCGAGGAGGGGGCGCGGGTCGCCGTCAGTGCCCGCCGCCGGGACAGGCTGGACACACTGGTGGCGCGCATCAAAGATGCGGGCGGCGAGGCCCAGGCATTCACCGCCGACGTGTCCCAGGAGGACCAGGCCAACGGACTTATCACACAGGCCCATGATGCCTTCGGGCGTCTGGATATCCTGGTCAACAACGCGGGCGTCGCGCTGATCGGCCCCATCGGCGGCGCGGACACCGAGGACTGGCGGCGCATGATCGGGACCAACGTGCTGGGCCTGATGTACGCCACCCACGCGGCCATCCCGGCGATGAAAGAGCAGGGCGGCGGGCACATCGTCAACGTCTCCAGCACGGCAGGGCGGGTCGCGCGCGCCGGCATGGCCGTCTACTGCGCCTCCAAGTGGGGCGTCGGCGCGTTCTCCGAGGCGCTGCGCCAGGAGGTCCACAAGGACCACATCCGGGTCACGGTGATCGAGCCGGGGATGGTGGCGACGGAGTTGACGCACCACATCACGGACCCGGAGGCGCGGCGGCGGATGGAGGAGCGGATGAGCAGCATCACGCCGCTGGAGCCGGGGGACATCGCCGCCGGCATCCTCTACGCCGTCACCCAGCCGCCGCGCGTCAACGTCAACGAGATTTTGATTCGGCCCACCGACCAGGAGTAACGACCCATGAAAGCCATCTGGAACAACGCCGTCATCGCTGAGAGCGACGACACCGTCATCGTGGAAGGCAACCACTATTTCCCGCCGGACAGCGTCTCACAAGAGTACCTGTCGCCGAGCGAGCTGAACACGACCTGCCCCTGGAAGGGGCAGGCGGGTTACTACGATGTCGTCGTGAACGGGGAGACCAACATGGACGCCGCCTGGTACTACCCCCACCCCAAGGAGGCCGCCGGGAACATCAAGGGGCGCATCGCCTTCTGGCGCGGCGTCCAGATCGTCCCCGGCTGACGGGTCCCGGTCAGGTCAGGCCCGGTCGAAGCGATCTAACTCCATGACCTTGACCCACGCGGCGACGAAGTCCCGCACGAACTTGTCCTGGGCGTCGTCACAGGCGTAGACTTCCGCAATGGCTCTGAGTTCGGAGTTCGAGCCGAAGATGAGGTCCACGCGGGTCCCGGTCCACTTGACATCGCCCGTCGCGCGGTCTCGGCCTTCAAAGACCTCCTCGGCCTCCGAGGTCGCGGCCCACTTCGTCCCGAAGTCGAGCAGGTTCACGAAGAAGTCGTTGGTGAGCGCCCCCGGACGCCCGGTGAAGACGCCGCGCTGCGACCCGTCCCAGTTCGTGCCCAGGACGCGCATTCCGCCGATGAGCGCCGTCATCTCCGGGGCCGTCAGCGTCAAGAGCTGCGCCTTGTCCACCAGCATCTCCTCGGCGGAGACGACGTGCTTGGCCTTCAAGTAGTTACGGAACCCGTCCGCCGCCGGTTCGAGCGCGGCGAACGAGACCACATCGGTCTGCTCCTGCGAAGCGTCGGCGCGTCCGGGCGTGAAGGGCACCGTCACGGCATGGCCGGCATCCTTGGCTGCCTTTTCCACGCCCGCGCACCCGCCGAGAACGATCAGGTCGGCGAGCGAGACCTGCTTGCCGCCGGACCGAGCGCCGTTGAACTCCTGCCGGATGCCCTCCAGTGTCCCAAGCGCCGTCTCCAGCCGCGCGGGATCGTTGACCTCCCAATCCTTCTGCGGGGCGAGGCGGACACGCGCGCCGTTCGCGCCGCCGCGCTTGTCCGAGCCTCGGAACGTCGAGGCGGAGGCCCAGGCGGCGGACACCAGCTCAGACACGGACAGGCCGGAAGCCAGAAGCGTACTCTTGAGGGCAGCGATGTCCTGCGCGTCAATCAGCGGGTGCGTGACCGCCGGGATCGGGTCCTGCCAGATCAGCACCTCCGTGGGGACTTCGGGACCCAGGTAGCGCGCGACCGGTCCCATGTCGCGGTGCGTCAGCTTGAACCACGCGCGGGCGAAGGCGTCGGCGAACTGATCGGGATTCTCGTGGAAGCGCCGTGAGATTTTTTCGTAGGCCGGGTCCATGCGCAGGGCGAGGTCGGTGGTGAGCATGAACGGCGCGTGAGTCCGGGTCGGGTCGTGCGCGTCCGGCACAGTCCCGGCGCCCGCGCCGTCCTTCGGCGTCCACTGGTACGCGCCTGCGGGGCTGCGCGTCAGCTCCCACTCGAAGCCGAAGAGGTTATCGAAGTAGCCGTTGGTCCACTGCGTCGGCCTGGTCGTCCAGGCCCCCTCAAGGCCGCTCGTGATCGTCTGGGACCCGTTGCCGCTGCCGAACGTGTTGCGCCAGCCCAGGCCCTGTTCCGCGATGCCCGCCGTCGCCGGTTCCGCGCCCACATACTTGCTCGGATCGGCAGCACCGTGAGTCTTGCCGAAGGTGTGGCCCCCGGCGATCAGCGCGACGGTCTCCTCGTCGTCCATCGCCATGCGTCCGAAGGTCTCCCGGATGTCGCGGGCCGAGGCGACTGGGTCCGGCCTGCCGTTGGGGCCTTCCGGGTTGACGTAGATCAGGCCCATCTGGACGGCGGCCAGGGGGTTTTCGAGTTCGCGGTCGGCCGTGTAGCGCTCATCGCCGAGCCACTCGCGCTCGGAGCCCCAGTAGACGTCTTCCGCCGGTTCCCAGACGTCCTCGCGCCCGCCGGCGAAGCCGAAGGTCTTGAAGCCCATGGATTCCAAGGCGCAGTTGCCGGTGAGGATCATCAGGTCGGCCCAGGAGAGCTTCCGGCCGTACTTCTTTTTGATCGGCCAGAGCAGCAGGCGCGCCTTGTCGAGATTCGCGTTGTCCGGCCAACTGTTGAGCGGCGCGAACCTTTGTGTGCCGAATCCCGCGCCGCCGCGTCCGTCAGTGATGCGGTACGTCCCCGCGCTGTGCCACGCCATCCGAATGAAGAGCGGCCCGTAGTGGCCGTAGTCGGCCGGCCACCAGTCCTGGGAGTCGGTCATCAGGTGGAAAATATCTTGTTTCACGGCTTCGAGATCGAGGGACTGGAACTCCTCGGCGTAGTTGAACGACGTGTCCATCGGGTCCGAGAGGCAGGAGTGCTGGCGGAGGACGCCCAGCTTCAACTGGTTGGGCCACCAGTCACGGTTTCGCGTCCCGCCGCCCGCCGTCTGTTTGAGGACGCCGTTGGTGAACGGGCACGTGCCCGCCCCCTGGGGGCTTGCCTCATGGTTGAGGGCCGAGATGATGTCTGGTGTGTCATGTTCCACGATGGTGTCGCTCATGGGAGTTCCTTTGTGTCTTTTGTGTGACGGTCTTGCCGACATTGGGGGCAGAGGCCCCAGAAGATGACCTCCGCCTCCTCGACGACGAAGCCGTGTCGGGCGGAAGGCTCCAGGCAGGGGGCCGCGCCGATGGCGCAGTCCACGTCGGCGGTCGCGCCGCAGCGGCGGCAGACGATGTGATGGTGGTTGTCGCCGACCCGCGCCTCATAGCGCCCTGGGTGGCCCGAAGGCTGGATTCGGCGGACAAGCCCCGCCGCTTCCAGGGCGCGCAGGTTGTCGTACACCGCCTGGGTGGAGAGCGTACCGAGATGCCGGCGGGCGGCGTCCGCGATGGAGTCTGCATCCCGATGTCGCCCTTCGCCCTGAACGGCGGCGAGGACGGCGAGCCGGGGCGTGGTCGCCCGCAGGCCCGCCCGACGGAGGGCGTCGCGGAGCGGGTGGGTGTCCAAAGTCATCCCTTGCATTATAGCCGCTGATCTGGAATGAGTCAAGAGTATGACGCTTGGGGTATCCGCTAGGCGTGCTTCATCAGCGCATACAGCCCGGCCAGTTCCGGGTGTTCGGGGTCGTACAGGACCGTCACCGGCTGGCCGATCTCGAAGCGCTTCCACTGCTCGGCGCTGACGCGCTCCTCGTGTTCGCGCGCCTCGCCCGCGCCCACGGTCGCGTAGCCGTAGCGCAGGTGGTAGCGCGCCGTGTCGTGGATGTCGGTGTGCTTGTGGATGACCGTGCCCACCACCGCCCGGCCCGCCCGGAGCAGGCGGACACGCACGCGCCGCCAGTGGGCCAGCGCCAGGGCGAGGCGCAGGCTGACGGCCATGACGACGACGCCGCAGAGCGCCAGGAAGAGGCCCTTGCCCCACGGCGCGGGGTCCCAGAAGTAGACGACGCTTTGATTCGGCCCGCCGATGACGCGCAATCGCAGCCGCTCCCCGACGAACAGGCGGGGGCGGGCGGCGGGCGGCGGCTCGCCCGTTCCCGGCGCAGGAGCGCCCAGGGCGGGCGGCAGAGGCTCCAGGCGGGCCTGCCGACTCTGGGCGCGGCCCGTGGCGGGGTCTACATACACATAACGGAATCCCGTCTGCGGCGCGGGCAGCCCCGCCGCCTCCGGCGGATCGGTCTCGATCTGGGTCACGCGCGCCGTCGCCGGGCGTCCGCAGAGGCCGACCCAGGCGAGCCGCCCGGACTCCTCCAGGGCGCGCGCGCCGCCCAGGAACAGCAGCAGGGCGAGCGCGCCCGCCACCGTCAGCAGCGCCTGCGTGCCCCAGGGCAGTCCGGCGCGGCGCGGCGGCGGGGCGGCGATCTCCGGCTCGATCTCGTGTGCGATGACTGTCTCCACGTTTCTCCTCAGCCCTCCAGGGTCTTCCGGCCCGGCTTCCAGTCACACGGACACATACCGCCGGTCTGGAGCGCGCGCAGGACGCGCAGCGTCTCGTCCACGGAGCGCCCGATGTTCACATTATTGATGGTGGCGTACTGGATAACACCCTCGGGGTCCACGATGAACAGCCCGCGCAGGGCGAAGCCCTGGTCCTCCACCAGCACCCCGTACTCGCGGGCGATCTGATGGGTCATGTCCGAGAGGAGGGGGTACCGGAGGCCCTCGACGCCGTTGGTGACGCCGCGCGGCGTGGCCGCCCACGCCTTGTGGCTGTAGACGCTGTCGGTGCTGGCCCCCAGAAGTTCACAGTCGCTGTCCTGGAATTCTTGGTAGCGGTCGGACAGGGCGGTGATCTCGGTCGGACAGACTTCCGTGAAGTCCAGCGGGTACCAGAAGAAGACCAGCCACTTGCCCCGGTAGTCGGACAGGCTGACCGCCCGGCCCAGCCGGGAGTGGTCGCGGGGGTCGAACACGGGCGCGCTGAACGCGGGCGCGGGCTGTCCCACTTTAGCGAGTGACATAGGACGGAGCCTCTTTCCCAACGGAGTGAGTGTCTTGCGGGTTCGCGTGAGTGCAACACGCACCGCGCGGCGGCGGGTTCCCGGCGCTGGGAGGATTCTTGCCGACAGCGTTATCTTACCTGACACCCACCGACGAACGGGGCCTGTGTGATCGGCCTCGGCTACCGATCCGGCGCGACGAATGTCAGGCCCTGACTCCGGCAGTATACGGCGAAGTCGGTCAGTTCCGAGGCCGGGGCCTGGGGTTGGGTACCCGGATCGTACACGAATGCTGCGCCGCCTGAATGGAGAAACGACGCGATCCAGCCGCGCAGCGTCGGCGAGGCCAGAGACGGCAGCGCCTCGCTGTCGAGGCGGACGGCCGCGCCGAATGGGGCCTGCACGACCCACAGAGACTCCGGCGGATCTGCTCCCGCGACCGGCAGCCGCTCCAACCGGTAGGTCAGCGCTGGGGCAGTGGGGGGCGCAGCGTGAGTCGCACCCGCGCCGACCGAGGTCAACAAACAGAACATCCCTGCCAGGGCCCATGTGTATCTCATCGTCATCACCTTCCCGCACAATCTAAAATCGGCCTTCGTTCAACGAAAACACGACGCTTTTGCTCCTGCAAAATTGTCCGAAATCATCCAAGCCCGCTTCCGGGTCATTCGGGTCCGGCGGGCCCGTGACCGGGGGCGCTCCCAATGGTCTGAGGAAGCCCATTCGCATCATCGGGGCATAGGAGAGGACGACGCCGGGCGGCAGCCCGGACACCCATTGACGCAGGGCCGGGGAGGCGAGGCCGGGGAACAGCGCCGCAGGGGCGGCCGGGGGCGGGTCCGGCTCCAGGGGCGACTGGTCCTGGAAGTGGACCGCCCAGACATACGCGCGCGGCTCCCGGTCGGCCACCTGGAGCAGTTCCAGCGTGTAGCCGTAGCGGTACCAGTCCGGCGTCCTCTCGAACCGGCAGTACTCGTCGGCAAGACCTGGGAGGGTGCGCAATGGCACGGTCACAGCCTCAAACGTCGCCCCGTCCCGCAGCCCGTTCAGCCTGATCACGGGCGTGGCCTGCGAACCGGCGGCGGGCCGGACCAGCCGCCAGCTTCCTTCACTCTCCGCGTAGTGGTCGATCCCGCCCGACCTATAGTGGTAGGGTTGAGACAGCTCGCCGCCACCCCCCAGCCAGGCCGGGCCGGACGGGCCGCGAAACACTGGGCCGGAGATGTCTGCATTCAGCCGGTTCAACATGATCGGGTAAGAGAACACCACATCCGCCGCTTTCGCGGGCGGGGCGGCAACCTCATCCTCCGTCAGCGTCAGCCCAGCCCCGGAGCGCGACAGGAGATACCGGTAGGAGCCGCCTGCGGCGCCAAACGCCGGGGAGTATCCCTGGTATGTCACCGTCAACACCCAGCCCGCTACCGTGTAGCGCCCGCACTGCTGGTACGTGCCATTGCGCTGCTCCCGCGTCACAACGAAGTCGCCCTTTTTGCCGAAGACGACGGTGTCGTACAAGGTCGTGTGGGCTAACGTGCCGCCATGCTGATAATCGCTATAAAGCGGCCCCGGCGGCGTGTCCATCGTGTCGGGCGTGTCGCCAGGCTCACGGAGCGACCCCGCCCAAAGGCCGACAATGTCCGCGCCCGTGACCGACGCAGCTTGCGGCGATGCCGACGCTACGTGTGCCGCCGTTGGAGCCGCCAAACGACCAATCAGCACGATGAACGCAATGCACAGCAGCCGCTTGTTCATGGGTGGCCTTCCTGAGATGAAGTATACCCCGCGGCGGTGGACACCGCTGCCCTCGCCGCGTGGTGTGGGGGAGCGCAGAAGGATGCGGGTCTGTTTCATCGTATGTTTGCTTGGGTAGAATGCGGCGCGGCCTGAGAACAGGGCCGCACACGGAAGGGATGATTCATGCGCTCTTTACCACCATTTCGACTTGCATTGGCTGTAGCCGCCTTCGCCGGCATCGCTGCGCCCGCCCACGCGCAGTACGCCACGCTCTCGCTCCAGAGCCAGCCGGGGGACTATATCGGACTGGGCCAAGACTACAACCTCGTCTATACCCCGGCCAGCACCGCAGGAGGCTTCTTCTTCGCTCAGGTTGACAATCCCCTTGTCGGCGGGCTGCCGGCAGAGGTCACGTTTGACTTCCAGCAGACCTTGTTGCTCAACTCCACCGACGACGGCAACTTCGTCGCTCTGTCCTTCGGGACCAACCAGTTGGGCCTGCCCCTCCAATCCGGCACATACACCGATGCCCAGCGCGCCGCCTTCGCCGCGACAGGCCATCCCGGCCTTGATGTGGAGTTTCAGTCGCGGGGCAGCAACACCGTGACCGGGTCATTCACGATCACCAACGCCGTCTTCACGCCCGACGCGGCGGCGACCAACGGTTTTGCCGTGGAGCAGTTTGACGCGACGTTCGTGCAGCACTCTGAGGGGGACACTCCGGCCTTGCTCGGCACGTTCTCCTATCGCGCCAACGGCTCGCCGCCTGCCGTCCCGGAGCCGTCCTCGCTCGCCCTGCTGGGTCTGGGCTTGCTCCCCATCGGATTTGTCGCCCGCAACAGACGCCGAGCGGCCTGATGGCATCACTGAATTCGTAACCGCAGCCCTGCCTCCCCATGGGGAGACAGGGCTGTCATATGTTCAACCTGTCCGCACAACGGCCAGGGCCGATGCCGCATCAGGGACGAGAAGAGCGCCCGCCGCCCGCAGTTCGTCCCACAGACGAGACGCCGCGCCGCCGGTGAAGTCGCGGGCGGCGAACGGGGCGTCGGGCGGCTGGACGCAGACCAGGGGCTTGCCCGCCCGCCGCGCGGTCAGGGCCGCTTCCAGAAGGGCGACGTTGGCGGGGCCGAACGGGGTGTCGGAGAGGAGGACGACATCGGCCTCCAGCGCCAGGCGCTCGGTCTCGGCGATCACCGGCTCGGACAGGGGCGAGAAGGGCGCTTCCACGGGGAACGGGATGCCCAGTGCGGCGGCGGCCTCGGCGTCGGCGTCGCCGGTGTTCAGCCCGCCGCACGTCACCCGGAAGCCCGCTCCCAGCAAAGCGTCCATCAGCGATGCTCCCGTGCCGTTGCCGCACAGGACCAGCGCCGTGCGTCCCGTGGGCGGGGCCGGTGGGGCTTCCGGCAGGGGCAGCAGGAAGGGGCGGCCCGTGACGGGGTGGCGGCGGACCCAGACGCGCGCGCCGTAGACGGCTTGGATGCGCGCCGCCGTCAGCACCTCGGCGGGCGTCCCGTGGGCGGCGACGACGCCGCCGTGCAGCAGCAGGAGACGGTCGCAGTGGGCCGCCGCCAGGTTCAGGTCGTGCAGGACGGCCAGGACGGCACGGCCCTGGGCGTGGGCCATCTCACGGGCCAGCACAAGCGTCTGCGCCTGGTGGCGCAGGTCCAGGTGGGCCGTCGGCTCGTCCAGCAGCAGCACGTCGGCGTCCTGGGCCAAAGCGCGCGCCAGCAGCACGCGCTGGCGCTCGCCGCCGGAGAGGGTCGTGACCGGGCGTTCGGCCAGGCCCGCCACGCCCGCCCGGTCCAGGGCCGCCGCCACCGCCGCATCGTCCGCCGGGCCGGGCGCGGCGAACGGGCGGCGCGGCAGGCGCGGCGAGCGCCCCATCTCCACCACCTCGCGCACCGAGAAATCGAAGGCGACCGACGTGTCCTGGGGCACGACCGCGATGCCCTGGGCGGACTCTCGCGCGGAGAGATCCCGGTACAGGTCCCGCCCACGGAGCGTGACCGCGCCTTTTGCTGGGGCCAGGGTCCGCGCCAGCGCGCGGATCAGGCTGGACTTGCCCGCGCCGTTGGGGCCGACCACGCCGACCAGTTCCCCCGCCCGCAGAGTCAGCGTCAGCCCGGCCAGCACGGGGGGGGCCTCCGGGCCGTAGCGGAGGACGATCTGAGAGGCCCGCAAGTCTGCCTGCTTGTTCGGCTGCTGATCGGTCATGGCAGCCCATTGTAGCAGATGCCGCCGGGAAAGGCCGCCCGGCGGGGACAACGACCGACGCATTTCTTGGGTATAGTGAGGGGGATTTCGGCAGGGCCATTCAACTTTCATCCGGGGGTATAAAACCCCCGGCATTGGTCAAGCAAGCGTCCTTCGGACGCAAGATTTCGCCCGGAGGGCGGTTGCACTGCCAATGCCGGGTCGTTCATCGGCCCGAACACGGAATGGTCATAGGGGATTTCGGCAGGAGAACGGCGACGGCGCGTTGAACAGGAACGCGCCGCCCAGTGGCATCAGGGGCGCGCAGGACGAAACAAGACCGTATGGCCACCACCGACCAGCCTTTCTACGACACTCCCGACGAAGACATGCATCGCGCGTTCCCGCCCTCGGCGACGCGCGTCGCCGATGTGGGGGCGGAGGCCGGGACGGACGACCTGGCCTCGTACATCAACCGACTCACGCGGACGCGCCTGCTGACCGTCATCGAGGAGCGCACCCTGTCCCGCCGCGCGCGCGGCGGCGACTTCGCGGCCAAGGAGCGACTGGTCGAGGCCAATATGCGCCTGGTCGTCTCCATCGCCAAGAACTACGTGGCGAGCGGCATCCCCCTGGAAGACTTGATTCAGGAGGGGGCCATCGGCCTGATGACGGCCACCGAGCGCTTCGAGCCGCGCATGGGGTATCGGTTCAGCACCTACGCCACGCAGTGGATTCGGCAGAGCATCGGGCGGGCCATTGACAACAAATCCAAGGCGATCCGTCTGCCCGCGCACATCTCGGAGAGCCTGCGCAAGATCGAGAAGTCGCGCGCCGAGTTGCACCGCACCCTGGGCCGCGAGCCGGTGACGGAGGAGATCGCGCAGCACACGGGCCTGTCCATGCGCAAGATGACCTCGCTCCTGCAGACCACTCAGGAGCCGATCTCGCTGGACATGACCGTCGGCGACGACGATAGCACTTCTTTGGGCAGCCTGGTGCTGGACCGGACGGCCCCGAACCCGCAGGAAGAACTGATCGCGCGCGAGATGCGCAGCGAGATCGAGGCCATTTTGAATACGCTGGACGACCGCGAGAAGATCGTCATGCGCAAGCGATTCGGCTTCGACGAGGATGACAAGTCCGTCTTGCAGCAGATCGGCGACGAACTGCACATCTCCCGTGAGCGCGTCCGCCAGATCGAGGGCCAGGCGCTGCGCAAGCTGCGCGCCGCCGCCCGCAAGAAACGCCTGCGGGATTATTTGCAGGCGTAAGCGGCCTCACCCGGCGGACTACCTCACCCGGCGCGGCAAGCCGTGCCACCCTCTCCTTCCGAAAGGAGAGGGTTAAGAAGGAGAGGGCCGAGAAATGGGGCATGGGGCTATGCGTGTGCCGCGTGTTCCAGGGCCGCCTCGAAGGCGTGGACCATCGGCGTGTCTTCCCCCTCGTGCTGGTGCAGCACCTTCTCAATGACGGGCTTGTAGGGCGACTCTTGCGGGTCCGCTGTGTCGTAACGCCGCGCGATGAGATAGCCGACGGCCCCGACCGTCAGCAGAAGCAACACAGTTCTGAATTGCATGGATGGCTCCTCGGAGAGATAGGGGCATATACCCGCTCACCGTATCTGCAAAAACTTGTGCGTCTGCAAGGACAGCCGCAGCAAATTCGGGTGCGCCCGCACGGCGTCCACGCAGAGCGCGACGGCGGCGGGGTTGAGGGCGTTGGGCTGCACGAACGTCGTCCGCCCGTGCGCCCGCGCGCCGTCCAGCGCCCGCGCCAGGTCTTCGGCGGCATCCACGACGTACTTGAACTCGGTCGCGTTGGCCTCGTACCACGGGTGCAGCCGCCCGCCCTGCGGCTGCTTGGGCGAGACGGTGACGTGCTCCAGTCCCCATTCGGGCCGGGGCCGCGTCCCGTTGGTCTCCACTTGCAGCCGGTAGCCGCGCGTGTGGAGCGTGTCGCAGACGGGCTGCAAATCGTGCAGCGTCGGTTCGCCGCCCGTGAAGCAGACCCAGCGGCAGTCCCCGCCGAGCCGCCCGACCTCAGCCACCAATTCTTCCGGCGTCAGGGTCTCTTTGACGCGAAAATCCGTGTCGCAGAAGTCGCAGGCGAGATTACATCCGGCCAAGCGCACAAACACCGTCGCCTGCCCCGTCCGCAGTCCCTCGCCTTGAAGGGAATAGAACACCTCCACCAACGGCAGAAGCCCGGCTTTGGCGACAGCCATCGCCTCCCGCGTCGCCTGAGCCGGGTCCGGCGTCGCCCCCCGGTACGGCTTGTCTAACTCAGTCTGCAAAATCGTTCCGCCTTCCGGCTGCCCCGGACGGCCCACCACCCTGCTTCGCGGGGTCCTCCCGAAGCGGGAGGATTCGGATAACAAAACGGGCGACTCCTAATCCTCCCCTTGCGGGAGGACCCTGTGACCGGAGCGAGGAACGAGCACAGGGAACAAAGTGGTGGGCAGTCCGGTCCAGCCTTCCATGTGCAGGAATTATACCCCGCCCCCGCGAAACGGCCCGCGCACGGTGAGATTCACGCGAGGAAGAGAGGCGGACGATGGGAAAGAAGTCGGCGGCGGCGCTGATCGTTGTTGCCCTGGTCTTCGGGTGCGGCTGGCTCTGGTTCGGACACCTGACGGCTCCCCCCGATGTCGCCATCCCCACGCCGACGATGCCGAAGCCGAATGCGTTTGACTATTTTGTGACGGCTGGCAACACAGTTATTGATGGGGACAAGGTCGCCTATGCAGGCTCCCCGTGGCACTTCCTCAAAGACCGAAACGATCATCCCTATACACTGCCGCAGTGTGAGGCACTCGTGCGCGAGAACGCGGGGGCGCTTCGGACACTGCGGCAGGGCATGAAATACTCATATCTCTCGCCGCCGGGCCGCTCCATCAACGACAGATTCCCGTACTGGGGGCGGGATCGCGGCCTGGCCCGTCTGCTGCGCCTGCAAGGCCAGGTCAAGGCCATGCGTGGGGACTGGGGCGGGGCGGTACAGAGCGATCTAGATGCTGTCCAGATGGGGGAACAGATTCCTCACGGCGCGGTCATCATCGGCGCTCTGGTCGGCATCGCTTGCCAGGCCGTCGGGCGGGACGACGTTTGGCTCGCAATTGCCCACCTGAGCGCGGCCCAGGCGCGGGCGGCGGCGGGGAGACTGGAACAGATTCAGAGCGGACAAGAGCCGTTTGCTGAAACGCTGCAACAGGAGAAATGGATGGGCCAGGCGGCGATGCTGGAACAGTTCCGTCAGGGGAAACTGTTTGGCGAGTTGCCCCATATCGCGCAGAACATCGTACTGCGGCGCTATACGGGGTACATGAACCAGTGCATCGCTAACGCGCGCCTGCCCTACGCCACGAAGCCTCCCGCCCCGCCCATCCCCAATGACCCCATCAATGCCATCTTCTGCCCGATGTCTACTGTCCCGCACATCAGAGCCACAGAGAACCAGACCCAGAACGCGCTGCTAATGACGGCGCTTGCTCTGCGCGCCTACCGACTGGAACACGGCGCGTACCCGGCAACGCTGAACGCGCTCGTTCCCGGCTACCTATGCCGCGTCCCGGACGACCCGTTCGCCTTGTCCAGCCCGCTGCACTACAAACTGAAAGGCGCGAAGTATGTGCTTTATAGTATCGGGCCGGACGGCAGGGACGACGGGGGCAGGCCGATCTTCGACGCCTCCAAGCCCGCACCAACACCCGGCGAGCATCATGACCCAAGATACTACACACAGGAAGACAGCACGGGTGACATCGTGGCAGGGGTCAACCCGATCTGAGAGCGGCCGGCCGAGGTTTGGGGGTGCGCGCGGGAATAGGGACAGGGCGGCGCAGGAGGAGGATGGCGATGTCGTCGCGCTGGCGGCCGGCCATGAACGACTCGAGGCGCTGGTGGAACTGTTCGGCGACGGCCGCCGCCGTGGGGGCGGACAGGCAGGGGCGCAGCAGGCGCTCGGTGCCTTCGGTGTCCAGGAACTCGCCCGACGGGTCGCGCGCCTCGGTGACGCCGTCCGTCACCAGCAGCAGGGAGTCTCCGGCGCACAGCTCCACGCGCTGCTCCTCGTAGGGCGCGTCGGCGGCGACGCCCAGCAGGGTCCCGGTGGGCGGGAGCCACTCCACCGTGCCGTCGGCGCGGGCCAGCAGGGGCGGCTCGTGCCCGGCGTTGGCGTAGCGCAGGGTCCCCGACGGGGCGTGGTACAGGCCGAGGAACAGGGAGGCGGAGCCGAGGCTGGACGCCTGCGACTCCAGCAGGGCGTTCAGGCGGGCCAGCGCCGCCGCCGGGCCGTCGCCCAGGGCGCAGAAGGCGCGGGCGGTGTAGCGCAGCAGGGCCGTGTGCTGGGCCGCCTCCTTGCCCTTGCCGACCACGTCGCCCAGGAACAGCCCGTACAGGCCGCGCGCGGCGTCCACGGGGAACACGTCGTAGAAGTCCCCGCCGACCTCCTCTTCCTGCCGGGCCGGGCGGTAGCGGGCGGCGATGTCGCAGCCGGGGACGGCGGCCAAAATGTCCGGCAGGACCATCCGTTGTAGGGACTGCACGACCTCGCGGCGCTGCGCGGCCCGCTCGCGCATCACGCGCGCCTGCCAGGCGACGGCGATCAGCGCGAGGCCGCAGGCGGCGAACATCAGGGTGCGGATCAGGCGGACGTGCCAGCCCAGGTGGACGCCGAGCGGGTCCAGGTAGGACACGTGCAGGTCGGGGACGATCTCATCGCCGAACACCGCCGAGAGGGCCAGGACCATCAGGGCGGGGCGGCTGCCCCAGAGGCTGGAGACGGCGGCGATGACGAGCAAGGACACCAAGGCCCAGGGGAACCCGTAGTGGAGCAGGTGTCGGTCGCCCAGCCACATCAGCCCGTAGGCGAACGCCAGCAGCACGGCGGCGGAGGCGTAGGGCCTGACGGCGGCCGCCCAGTTCCGGCTGGACTGTGGGACGGTGAGTTGCACCCTTCCCCCTACGGGCGGGGCGCGGCGGACGTTCCCTCCGGCCAGCGGATGGGGCGCGGTCACTTTTCGCCGGGGTTGGCGGGCCGGGGGGTCTCGCCGGTCTTGGCGGTCTCGCCGCCGGAGCGGGAGCCGGGGTAGCCCTCGCCGCCGTGGGTCATGTCGGAGGCACTCTCCTTGGGGGCGTCCTGACCGCCGGGCGACTGCGAATCTCCGCTGGTGGTCTTCTGCGTGTCGGCGGGGTGCGGCGAACTATTTTCCTGCGCGCCGGTGTCGGGAATCAATTCCACGCTGTTGTCGGGGTGTGCCATGGTCCGTTTCTACCCGCAGGCTCGGATGCTCACACGTCCCCGGTTAGCCAAGTCACCGCCGTGTTTCGGCCGACGCCGAGGCAGAACGAGGCGGAGATGCGGCGCAGGCTGCGGACGGAGGCGCGGTCTGCCGTTCCTGGCGTGGCCGCTACTGACGAGAGGTTTGCCGCCGCAGTGAGCGCAGCGCAGGACGGGGGTAGGCGTAGGCTTATCTTACCCACTGATGTTACGCGGCGTCTTCGCCCACGAGCCGAGGGTTGAAGACGCCGGGCGTCCTGCGGACGCAAAGCCCGCCCCGGCAGTGGCAACGCCCTTCCGTCCGCAGGACGGCTGGCCGCAGGCCCACAAGCCCGGCATTTTCAATGCCGGGTGTAAGGCCGGTCATGTCTGCGTAACATCAGTTACCCACTCAGACCGACTTGAGCCACTCCCAAGAAGTTATATGCCTTGCGCCTCTTGCGCCTACCTACAGCGACAGGCAATCAGGATACGACAGGATCGAGTTTGGGAAGGGCTATGGCAGCGTCAGAACAACCCGGCGTGGGCCGGAGGATTCGGGCCAGGCGAGGGGCTGAG
The DNA here is from genome assembly GCA_965277485.1 of Capsulimonadaceae bacterium. Lineage (GTDB taxonomy): Bacteria > Armatimonadota > Armatimonadia > Armatimonadales > Capsulimonadaceae > JAFAZD01. The sequence continues at coordinate 213,521 of CBDICZ010000014.1, forward strand.
TGACGGTGTGGCCGTGGGGGTCGGTCACGGTAAGTTGATAGTCCCCGTAGAAGGCGTGGACGGCGGCGCGGCCCGTGCTGTCCGTGCGGCGCGTGGCGTCGGTCCACCAGGTGTGGTGGATCAAGGCCAGGAGGGCGGTGTAGGCGGGCTTGGGGGTCATGTCCCGCCGCACGAGGCCCGCCGGTGCGCCCTGCCAGGCGTTCAGGTCGCTGAAGTCCCACCAGGTGATGGCGCGCAGGGACGAGTGGCTGAACAGCAGCGTGTAGAACTGCGTGACGTAGGCGGACTGGGCGGCCTCGCCGTCGGGGGTCGTCACCCAGTCGGTCGCGGCGGGGCCGTTCGAGTCGTGGACGCGCGTGGGGCCGCTGAGGACGGTGGTTTCCGTGAAGTGGATGGGGACGCCGAACTGGGCGAAGCGCTGACAGGTCTGCCAAACCTGAGACATGGGCCAGACGCCGGTGTGCATATGGGATTGGATGCCGATGGCGTCGGGCAGCCGCCCAGTCTTCTGCAACTGGGTGAGCAGGGAGACGTTGTCATCGCCGGTGTTGTAGTCGTTGTAGAGGAACGTGTCGTCGGCCCCCCGGCCCGCCGCGCGCGCCCAGCCCAGGGCCGTGCCGACGACCGTGGCCGCGCCGTCGCGCTTGATCCACGCCCCCTCGCCGGTGGCGAAGTCCGGGCTGTTCGCCTCGTTGACCACGTCGTAGTAGTGGATCAGCCCCCGGTAGTGCGTCACGATGTCGGTGACGCGCTCGCGCAGCAGGGGGATGGAGGCATCGGCGTCTTTGGGTGCCCATGCGGGCCAGACTTCGTGCCAGACCAGGGGGTGCGCCTTCGGGGTGACGCCATGAGCGACGCACCATCGGGCCATCGCGTCCAGGCGCGGGTAGTCCGGGTGGCCGGACTGCGGCTCGAACGCGCCCCAGTAGAACGGCAGCGTGGCGTAGTTGAACAGAGCCGTGAACTGTGCCCGGTAGGCCGATTGGGCGGGAGAGGTGTCGTTCGGGTCGAAGCCGAAGAAGTTGCAGCCGAACAGGAAGGCGTGGCGGGTCATCTGGACGCGGACGCGGACGCCGGGGACGGGGCGGCCCCGTCGGTCACGGACCAGCACCGTCAGGTCGGCCATGCGATACCTGCGGATGCGGGCCTGCTCGGCGGCGGGGGTGATCGCGGCGGCGGCCTCGGCGATGGCCGGGTCCAAACCCAGGTCCTCCAGGCGGACACCGGCCAGTTCCACCGTCCCCGCCTGCTGCCCCATCTGGAAACGCAGGCCCAGGCCGTTCGGGCCGTAGGCGGTGGACACGGTGGCCGTGAGTTCGTAGCGCCGCCACTGGGGCGTCAGCGTGGGCGTCCGCTGCAACACCGTCTCATACGGCGCGACCGCGTGTTCCACGAGGGCCCGGACGGGGTTGCCGGTGACGGAGCGCGCCCAGAAGACCAGCTGCAGGCGGTCGTTCGCGGCGATGGCCGGGGCGATCACGTGGCTGATCTCGATGCCCCAGTACGGGGTGTAGGGGTGGAGGACGGTGGCCTGCACGGCGTCCGCGCTGCCGCCGGGGCTGCCGCCTGCGGGGACGGTCCGAAACGTCACGTCGTTCGGGCCACCCACGAAGCTCCAGGGCAGGGTAGCGAGATCGGCGGCAGCGGCGGGGCGGACGGCGAGGAGCGTCAGGAGCAGGACCAGCGTGAATTTTGTCATTTTGTCGGTTGCGTGGGCGTCGGGACGCCGATGGGGACGGTGATACTCGCCGTGATGGGCGGGTTCACGGAGACCTGGCGGACGGCGCCGTTGTCCGACGGGGAGCGGGTCGGGCTGCCGAAGTTCTCCGGGTCGGTGTCGGTGTTCACGGCGAAGGAACCGGTGACGCCGGGACGGTCGCTGGAGGTCATCCGGGCGCTGACCGTGTAGACACCGGGCGCGACGGGACGCCCCTGGGCGTCACGGCCGTCCCAGAGGGCCGCGTATGTCTTCCTTTCGCCCGGCTTAAGCGAGAGGGCGGTGATGTGCGGGGCGAACGCGCGGCCCCGCGCCCAGTCCCAGACCGCGACGCCGTGGGCGTCGGTGACAGCCACATCGAACTGCTGGGTCGTCGGATAGTCGTAGTGAGCCGACTGCTTGGACGTGTTGCGGATGGTGAACGTGACGGCGATGGGCTGTCCGGGACGATAACGCGCGCGGCCGGTGGTGACGGTCCCGGCGATCTTGGCGGAGGTCGCCGTCGGCCCCTGCGGGATCGTCTCGCCCTGGGTCGAGTTGTCGGCGACGGGCGGCGCTCCGGGGTCGCCCTGCGCGAACGCCGTGACGCCGAGGGCAAACACAAGAGCGGCGGCGGAAAGGGACGAACAAGCGAGTTTCATGGCAGCAGTCTCCTGTGCCTGTTTTTCCCGGTAGACCCTGGGCCTAACCCTCACGGCGCGGCATCGGCGGTCCCCTTGGCATCCTGCCAGAGTTGCTCCATCTCGGCCAGGGATAGGTCTTCGACATTGCGCCCCGTGGCGGCGGCGTGGGCCTCGATGTGCCGGAAGCGGGCGGCAAAGCGATGAGTCATGCGGCGGAGGGAGTCCTCCGGGTCCACCTTCAGGTGGCGGGCGACGTTGACCAGGGTGAACAGGGTGTCGCCCAGCTCGTCGGCGGCGCGGCCCGTGTCCCCGGCGGCGACCTCGGCGCGCAGTTCCCGGACTTCCTCTTCCACCTTGTCCAGCACTTCGGAAACGTCCGGCCACTCGAATCCGACGCGGACGACGCGCTTGGAGACCTCCAGGGCGCGCATCAGCGCGGGCAGCCCGGCGGGGATGCCGTCCAGAATGCTCGCGCGGTCCGCGTTGTTCTTCTCGCCGCGCTTGATCCGCTCCCAGTTGGTCAGCACCTGCTCGGACCCCGTCACCGAGACATCCCCGAAGACGTGCGGGTGTCGCCGGATGAGCTTGTCGGTGATCTCGCAGGCCACGTCACCGAGGGTGAACCGGCCCTGCTCGGACGCGAGTTGGGACAGAAAGACGACTTGCAGAAGCAGGTCGCCCAGCTCCTCGCGCAGCTTGGCCGTGTCGCCGAGATCAATGGCCTCCACGACCTCATAGGCCTCCTCGATGACGTACTTCTTGAGCGTCTGCGGGGTCTGTTCTAAATCCCAGGGGCAGCCCGCCTGCGGGTCGCGCAGGCGGGCCATCACGTCCACGAGGCGCTGCACATCGGCGTCGGCCATCGGGTTCAGCCTCCGGGCGCGGGTCCGGGGGCCGGGGCGGGGCCGCCGGGGATGGACAGGGTGGGCGCGGGCGGGGGCGGCGCGGTCAGCGAGGCCAGGAGCTGGGCGTAGCGCGGGTCCGGGATGCTGATCTTGGCCTGCGACTGGAACTGGACGAGCTGCTGCTGCACGGCCTGGGCGGCGGCGGGGTTCTGGCGGACGTGCTGGATCATCAGCGTGTACCGGATGATGTCGCGCACCTGGTCCAAGGGAATCACCGTCTTGGGGCGCTTCTCCACGACCTGCGCGATCAGGGAGCCGTTGGGCAGCGTGAACGGAGGGGTCACGCTGGTCGGGCCGGACCCCGGCTGCGCCTTGTTGAGCAGGGGAATCAGGCCGGGCGGGATGACCTGGGCGAGCTGCGGACTCTGCGGGCCGGCCAGGTCCACCCAGAGGGGCACGTCGCCGTCCGGGAAGCCGTGGAAGACGGACTGGGAGACGAAGCTGGAGAACGGCTGGCCCTTCTGAATCTGGCCGAAGATGCGCTGCGCGTCGGCGGCGTTGGCCAGGACGATCAGCTTGATGTGGGCGCGGCTCGGCTCGGTGAACTGCGCCTTGTGCTGTGCGTAGAAGGCGTTGATGTCCGCGTCCGAAATCTGCGGCTGCCCCTTCTCGATCAGGTTGACCTGGGCAATCTGGGGCTTGATCTGGTAGTCCTTCACGTCGGAGGCCGTGTAGCCGCTCTCGGCCAGCACCTGGTCGAAGGTCTTGACGCTCTGGGCCTCCGTGGAGAGCTGCTGGGTCTGGTAGAGCGCGTCCACCTGGGCGTCCGTCGGGGCCACCCCCTGCTGCTGGGCGAGCTGTTCCACGAGCAGGCTGCTGATGAGGGAGCGCAGGACGGTCTGCCCGACGGGCGGGCCTTGACCGGGCTGCGGCAGCTGGGCCGGCTCCGGGGGGCGGTACGCCTGCAGCTGCGTGAAGAACTCCTGCTGCGTGATGGTCTGCCCGTTGACGGTGGCGATGGGGGCGGCCCCGTTGATGGCGACCGGGCCGCCGGTGTCTGTGTCGTCGTGGTGGCACCCGGTCAGGGCGAGGGCGGACAGGGACGCCAGAAGCGCCGCGCCGCGCCGGTAAGTCTGCATGATCAGTGGGTCTCTCCTTTGACGCGAGGGGCTGAAGCCCTCTCGCTCCGTAGCCGTGTCCTCGCGGACACAAGATCAGGCGATGGCCTGGATCATCCGGCCCGTGGAACGCAGGCGGCCCAGGATCAGGGTCGCCAGGCGCGGCGGCCTGCCGGCGGCGACGGCGCTGAGGGCCTCCGGCCGGAGCCAGAGCGACAGCGACCGCCCATCGTCGCCCAGCGCGAGCCGCCGGACGGCGGCGACGGGGACCTGCGGGTAAACGCCCAGCAGGATGACGTCCCCCAAGTCCGCCCCGGACGCCTGCGCCAGCCGATGCCGCTCGGCGGCGAACGCCTGCGCGACGCTGAGGTCGGGCGGCGGGGGGCGGCGCATACGAATCAGCGGCACCTGGGCGCAGGCGGCCAGGCCGGGCCGGACGCGGGCGGCGGCGAACGGCACAGGCTCGGCCCCGGCGCGCGCCCGCCGGGGTCCGGGCAGGAGCGGCCTCTTCGGCAGGCGCGGCGACTCCGCCGTCAGACGGGCGACGGCGGGGGCGGCGGGGGCGGCGAGGCCCGCCCGGACCGCGCCGGGAACCAGGACGACGGGCGCGTCCCGCACGGCGAGCGCCCCCACCTCCACGATGGCCTGCGAATGTACGGCGACGCCGGGCGCGATGGGCGGCGACTCCCAGACAGGGGCCGCGCCTGAGCGCAGGGCGGCATCCAGGCTGACCACGGCGGCGACGGCGGCCAGGTCGGTCCCGCCCCCCCCGGCCCCGGTGCGGGGCGGCGGCAACGGAACAGTCCGCGCCCCCAGCGGCCACGCCGCCTCGCCCCGTCCGGCCTCACAGGCGGGAGCGTCCAGGGCGTCTTGCCCCAGGACGCTTAAAGTCGGCAGGAGGCGGGCCGGAGGCAGTTCGCGCACTTGGACGGACGAGGCGAGCCGCCCCAGCGCCCGACGAACAGCTTCCCAAAGACCGGCGTTCTTGTCCGGCATGGATTTTCTCAGAGACGCTCTCAGATCGGGGGCGACTCCGGGGCCTCGTCCCACAGCATCCGCACGGCGGCCTCCACGCGGGCGAGCGGCTCCAGGACGTCCATGGTCCGCCCCGCCTCGGTCAGCACACGAGCCGCCTCGGCCTTCTTCGCGGCGTCGGCCCCGGCCAGGCGGACGCGCAGGGGCGAGCCGCTGTCGGTCAACTGTAAAAAGAATTCGCCCTCGGCGGCGTCCTGCTGCGCCCCGTACTCTTTGAGGGGCGGAACGCGGCCCGGCGTCAGGGCGGCGGCCTTGCGCCCGGCAGCCTCCAGGACGGGCAGCAGGGCGGGGTCGGAGACCAGGAGCAGGTCCGGCTTCTGTTCCAGGCGGCTCACGAGATTGGCGGCGATGACGTCGCCGTGGATGTACTTCTCCAGCACGTCGCCGTACAGCACGCGCTGGAGCTTGGTGGCGCGCACCGGCTCAGTGTAGCGGAACTCCAGGGGCAGGCCGTAGGCGTCCGTCACCATCGCGCCGCCCATGAAGACGCTGTCGGCCACGGCGAGGGACAGCACGTAGCCGATGCCGAGTTTTGCTGCCGCCATGGGTGTTACCGCCGCCCGTCCCGTGTGAGTTCCCAGACAGTGTAGCAAATTCGTGTCCGGGTGTCAAGGGCCGGGTCATCACCGTGACGCCCTTGAGATTCGCCCGATGTACGCCGATAATGGGGGCACAAGCATTTTTTGCATCGGAGCGAGGCACAACGTGGCGACAATCGTGGAGACCAAACTCAAGCAGGAGCGGCTGCTGCGGATCATCGAGGACGAGCTGCAGGACCTCCCGCCGCTGCCGGCGGTGGTGGTGCGGGTGATGCAAACCATCAACGACCCGACCACGTCCGCCTCGGACCTGAACCGCCTGATCGCGGGCGACATGGCGCTGGCGTCCAAGGTGCTGCGGCTGGTCAACTCCTCCTACTACGGCTTCCCCCGGCGCATCGCCACCATCACCCATGCCGTGGTCATCCTGGGCTTCAACACGGTCCGCAACCTGACCACGTCGCTGGGCGTGTTCAACGCCTTCGACGCGGGCGGGCAGCCGACGGCGCTGGACCGTCCGGGATTCTGGGCGCACTCGCTGGCGGTGGCGACGGCGGCGGGCGTGATCGCCCGGCGCAAGGGCATCGCGGCCAAGTCCATCGAGGAGGTGTTCGTGGGCGGCCTGCTGCACGACGTCGGCAAGCTGTTCCTGGACCAGTATTTTCCTGACCAGTACGCGATCACCCTGAAGCTGGCGCGGGCGGCCAAAATTTCCACCTGGGACGCGGAGAAGACGGCGCTGGGCGTCGGCCACGCGCTGGTGGGCAAGCGGATCGCCGAGAAGTGGAACCTGCCGCCGTCGCTGACCTCCATGATCACCCAGCACCACCAGCCGGCGTTCGCCAAGGACCACTTCGAGATCACGGCCATCGTCCACGCCGCCGACCGCGTCGCCCGCAAGGTCGGCCTGGGCAACGGCGGCGACGACCTGGTTCCCGCCCTCGCGCCCGAAGTGCAGCAGTGGCTGAACTTCGCGCCGCCGGTGTGGGAGACCATCGAGACCGAGACGTGTCAGAAGTTCGAGGAGGGCAAGGAGTTCCTGAAGATCGCCGGGGGCGGGTAGGAACGGCCCCGCCCCGCCGTTGACGCCGCGCCGCCCGGCGGGGTAGCATGGGGCCATGACGGCGACTCCGGCCCGGCCTCGTGACCCGCTGCTGCTCCTGGTCGTCCTCTCGGTCGTCCTGCTCCCTCTGGTTCCCGCCGACCTGAACAGTCCGACCCGGCACGGCGCGAAGACGCTGGCGTTTGAACTCACGGCGGCGCTGCTCCTGGGCCTCCTGCCCTGGCTGCCGCGCCGACGCGCCCCCGACGAGACCTGCGCCCCCCACCCCACCCCACTCTTGTTCCTGTTTCTCCTGACGCTGTGGGCGTCCGTGTCCCTGGCCGTCTCGCCCCACCCGGACTTTGCCTTCTACGCCTGGTGGCTCCTGGCCGGTGGCCTTGTCGTCGCCTACGCCGTCGCCACGCGCGCGCGCACCGACGCCGATCTCCTGCTTCTGCTCGATGCCCTGACACTCGCCGGCGCCGTCCTCTCCCTGTGCGCCTTCGCCCTGTACCCGTCCGGCGGGATGCGCGTGGCGGAGGGCACCTACCACGACCACCAGCTTCTTGGGGCGGCGCTGATGATCCTGATGCCCCTGTCGCTCACGGCGCTGACCCTGCCCGCCTCGCCGACACGGAGATCACTCGCCACCGGGGCCTTCGCCCTGTGCGCGATGGGGCTGATGCTCGCCCAGGACCGCTCGGCCTGGATCGGCGCGTCGGTCGCCCTGCTCGTCTTTGGGACTCTGTCCCTTCAGACCCTGCGCTCCCTGCCGAAGCCGGGCGGCGCGCGCGGTCAGTCGGCAGGAAGGCGATTGCAAGCGCTGATCCCTGCCGTCCTGATTCTCATCGCGCTGGGATACTTTTTCGTCGCGTCGCAGCAGAGCGGCCTCCTGCGCGGGCGGGCGCACACGCTCACCACGGCCCTGCTGACCGGGCGCGACGAGTCGCTCCAGTGGCGGCTGAACGCCTGGCAGGCGGCGCTGCGAATGACCCAGCGAAAACCGGTCTTCGGGTGGGGCGTCGGCGGCTACCCCCTGTACGAACAGCTCTTCACCGGGCAGGGCGACTCCGAGCAGGCGGTCGCGTCCGGCGCGGGCCACATCGGCGACGAGACGCACAATTCCTACCTGCAACTGGCCGTGGAACTGGGCCTGCCCGGACTGGCGCTCTGGCTGCTGGCTTTGGGTTCTGTCCTGCGGGACGGCTTTCGGGCGCTCAGACACTTCCCCGGCGGAAGCCTACGCCCACGGATTCTCATCGGCGGCCTGTCCGCCCTGGCCGGTCAGGCGGTGGACGCCTGCGCCGACCCCGCCTGGCAGTTCGGGGAAGTGGCGCTTTACCTGTGGGTTATCCTGGGCCTGGTCATCGCCGCGTCCGGCGGCCCGACCGGCGTGACCATCCCCGGCAAAGTCCGCCTCCCGCTCCGTATCGCCGTCAGCGCGTTCAGCATCTGGGTGGTTTTCCGACTGATCGCTACCGCGCACACGCTGCCGATCCCGCACCTCTAGGCAGGTGGCTTTTGTTTCCGCAGGTAGCCCACAATGAGAACAAAGCCCTGGGCGGCCATGATGTTGGTCAGCAGGTAGAACAGGAACTCCTCAAGGGGCAGCGGGCCGAGGTGCAGGCCCAGCACGCGGCGCGGGTCCACGCGCCAGATGCCGTGGCCGAGCGCGAAGCCGTCGCAGGCGGCCAGGTACAGGGTGGAGATCGTGACGGCCAGGGTCAGCACGCGCCGGTGGGGCCACAGCGCGCGGCCCGCGACGGCCCACTGGAGCAGGATCACGGGCACGGCCCAGACGAGTTCATAGGTCAGGTACGCCGTGGGCATTCACGCGCCCTCGCCTTCGGTGCGACGGGTCAGGGCGACGACGAGTAGGCAGGTCAGGACGCCTTGCAATCCATAAAAGGCGTACTCCTCCCAGGGCAGGTGCAGCAGGAAATGCGACGGCGGGGCGAAGTGCGGGTCGAAGGTCCACAGCCCGATGGCGGCGGCGTGGTTGTCCCACGGCGACGTGTAGGCGTAGGCCAGCAGGCAGACGCCCAGGCAGGCCCCCGTGTGCCGCCGGTGCCAGCGACGCCGCAGGTAAACAGCGAGAACCGCGATGGGGGGCACGAGGAAGACGAGCAGGAACTCGACGTAGGTCATGGCTTCTATTATAGCCGCGCTGGGTATAATACAGGCGTCTTAGAATCGAGGCGGCATGGCAGGCAAACGGGTGGTGATCGTCGGGGCCGGCATCGGGGGCCTGGCGACGGCGATGCGGCTGGCGGCCCAGGGGTTCGCCGTCACCGTGCTGGAGAAGAACGCCACGGTCGGCGGGCGGGCGAACGTGCGCGAGGAGGCCGGGTATCGGTTCGACACGGGGCCGTCCCTGCTGCTGATGACCGACGTGTACCGGGAGCTGTTCGCGGCCTGCGGGGAGGACTTCGACAGCCTGGTTCCCCTGGTCAAGATGGAGCCGAACTACCGGGTGCATTTCGCCGACGGGTCCACACTGGAGATGTCCAGCGACCTGGCGACCATGATCGCTAACCTAGAGAAGATCGAGCCGGGGGTCGCGCCGGGCTACTATCGGTTTTTAGAGGACGCCGCCCACAAATACCGTCTGGGGCGCTCGCAGTTCGTGGAAAAGAACTTCGCGCGGGCGACGGACTTCTTCACGGTCAAGAATCTGGGCCTGCTGGGCAAGTTGGACGCGCTGGGCACGATGTACGCCCATGTCTCGCAGTTCTTCAAGGACGAACGGCTGCGGCAGGCGTTCTCCATGCAGTCCATGTACCTGGGCATCTCGCCGTTCGAGGCCCCGGCGGTCTACACGCTGCTGCCGTACACGGAACTGGCCGAGGACGGGCTGTACTATCCGAAGGGCGGCATTTACGCCCTGCCGAGGGCGATGGCCGCTGTCGCGCGCAAGATGGGCGTGGACATCCAGACCGGGCGCAATGTCACGCAGATATTGGTCAAGGATGGGAAGGCGCGGGGCGTCTGCGCGGACGATGAGATGCTCCCGGCGGACATCGTGGTCTCCAACGCCGACCTGCCGTATACCTACACCGACCTGCTGGCCGAGCGCCCGGCGAAGTACGAGGAGAAAAACTGGAAGCGCCAGCCGTTCACGTCCTCGGCCTTCATGCTGTACCTGGGCACGGATAAGATTTATTCCGAACACCGGCACCACAACTTCTTTCTGTCGCAGGACTATCGGCGCAACTTCGAGGAGATTTTCGACGCCAAAGTGGCCCCGCGCGACCCGTCGTTCTATCTGAACTGCCCGGCGCGGACGGACCCGACGGTCGCGCCGCCGGGCGGGGACAACCTGTTTGTTCTCGTTCCCATCCCGCACCTCACCGAGCAGCAGACGTGGGGGGACGATCAGGTCGCGCGCTTCAAGGACAAGATTTACGACGCACTCGAGTCGCGGGGCCTGCCCGATCTACGCAAGCACGTCGTCGTGGAGCAGGTGGTGACGCCGCACGAGTGGCGGGACCAGTACAACCTGAAGTACGGGGCGGCGTTCGGCCTCTCCCACGGCATCTTACAAGTGGGCTACTTCCGGCCCTCCAACAAAGCGCCCGGCGTGGACGGCCTCTACTTCGTGGGGGCAAGCACGGTTCCGGGGACGGGCGTTCCCCTGGTCTGCCTGGGCGCGAAACTAGTCACGGAGCGGATCATCGCGGATCACGCCTAGAAAGCATCTTCGGCCCTATGGCAACGACGGAACTGGACGCGGCGTATGAGCAGTGCCGCCGCGTCAACGCCCACCACGGGAAGACCTACTACTTCAGCACGCTGTTCTTCCCGCCCGCCCTGCGGCGCAGCGTCCACGCGCTGTACGGCTTCGTCCGCGCCCCCGACGAGATGGTGGACAACCCACGCCCCGGCGCGGACCCGGCGCGGCTGCTGGCGGACTACCGCGCGGCCACGGTGCGGGCGCTCCAGACCGGGGAGTCGGATGTCCCCGCCCTGCGCGCCTTCGCGGACATGGCCCGCCGCCACGGCATGAGCGCCGAGTACCCCCTGGCCTTCCTGGACGCGATGGCGATGGACCTGACCCGGACACGCTACGAGACGTTCGCGGACCTGACCTCGTACACTTACGGCAGCGCGTCCGTGGTCGGCCTGATGATGTGCTGCCTGCTGGGGGTGACGGACGAGCGCGCCCTGCGACCGGCGCATGATCTGGGGCTGGCGATGCAGCTCACCAACTTCTGGCGCGACATCGGCGAGGACTGGAACCGGGGCCGGGTCTATGTCCCGCAGGAAGACCTGGGACGGTTCGGCTACACGGAGGCGATGCTGGCGCGCGGCGAGGTCAACGCCGAGTTCGTCGCCCTGATGCGCTTCGAGATCGCCCGCGCCCGCGACTTCTATGCGTCGGCGGACCGTGGCATCCCGGACATCGCGCCCGAAAGCCGCCTGCCGGTCGCCCTCTCGCGCATCCTCTACGCGAAGATTCTGGACAAGATCGAGGCGAACGGCTACGACGTCTTCCGCCGCCGCGCCCGCACGTCGGGCCTGGAGAAAGCCGCCGAGGTCGTCCGCCAGCGGCTGCGCCCGGCCTACCGGTGACCGCACAAAGGAGTATCGTATGATCGTTGTGATGCAGGAGGGGGCTTCGGAGGCCCAGGTACGCGAGGTGGAGGGGACGCTGGAGGAGTGGGGCTATGAGATACACCCCATCTACGGCGTGGAGCGGACGGTGATCGCCGCCGTGGGCAAGCCGACCATGGACGAGGGCACGGTGGTGGAGCAGATCGAGTCGCTGCCCGCCGTGGACCGGACCATGCTGATTCTGAAGCCCTACCGGTTCGCCTCGCGCGAGTTCCGCCCGGAGAAAAGCACGGTGACTGTCGGCGACGTGGTCATCGGCGGCGACACCTGTGTGATGATGGCCGGGCCCTGCACCGTGGAGTCGGAAGAACAATTGATGACCACGGCGCGGGCGGTCAAGGCGGCGGGCGCGCGCATCCTGCGCGGCGGCGCGTACAAGCCGTCTACGTCCCCCTACTCGTTCCAGGGCATGGGCGAGGATGGCCTGAAGCTGTTGGCGCAGGCGCGGGCCGAGACGGGGCTGCCGGTCATCACCGAGGTCATGCACGTCAAGAATCTGGACCTGGTGTGTGAGTACGCCGATATCTTGCAGATCGGCACCCGGAATATGCAGAACTACGAGCTGCTGATGGAGGTCGGCAAGGTGAAGAAGCCCGTCATGCTCAAGCGGGGCATGGTCGCCAAGGTGGAGGAGTGGCTGCAAGCCGCCGAGTATATCCTGAAGGGCGGCAACGACCAGTTGATGCTGTGCGAGCGCGGGGTGCGCACGGCGGAGACCTACACGCGCAACACGCTGGACCTGTCGGCGGTGCTGGCCGTGCGGGAATTGTCGCACCTGCCGGTGGTGGTGGACCCGTCGCAGGGCACGGGCCGCGCCTCCATGGTCCCGGCCATGTGCCTGGCCGCCGCCGCCGTGGGCGCGGACGGCCTGCTGGTGGAGGTCCACCCCCACCCGGAGAAGGCCCTGAAAGACGGCGCGCAGAGCATCACCATCCCCGCCTTCCAGTCCCTGATGTCCGACCTCGCCCCCGTCGCCCGCGCCGTCGGGAGAAGCCTCTGATGTCGGAGCCGGACCAGGGAGAGGGCGGACAGACCTACGCGATTCTTGACGGGGTGCGGCGCGCGAAAGCCGCGTGGCTGTTGGGGAAACCGACGATCCCGGCTTGTCTGCAAACCGAAGACGGTTCGCTGAGTCCGCCGTTTGATGTCCGGCTGGATGCGCTCCGTTCGCCGTTCAAAGATACAATTGATTTCATCACACAGTCTGACATCCTGCGGTGGTATGATGTTCAGGAGGCGACACGGGACGGCGTCCCATTGCCGCCTATCATCGTCCAGCCGGGAACAATGGGGGTGACACTCGATGGCATTGACTTCAACACGGACGAATGACGGCTTACAGGCGCTGCATCGCATCCTGATCCAAACACGCTTTCTGGCGGGGACAGGCGCTGACGCCCGCAAAGTCGTCGGGCTGATGGACGACGCGGAATACCTCGTGACCTTAATGGCTCAGCCGGAGACCAAAGATGAGAGGTTTCGTCTGTGCCTGGAAGGCATGGAGCAGAAACACCCGGAACTCGCCGGGCTGACGGCGGCATTTGGCGCGCGAGCGGAAGAACAGAAAGCCGCATAAAAAGCCGTGCTCAACGTGTAGATGGTCGCCCTCGGCACGGCGGCCGGTGGCATGAGAAAGAAGTGATAGCAACTCGACATGACTCAGTTGGATGTTAATGATAGGACTTACGCAGTTGACTTAACGGTCGCTGGTTGACTTGGCGGCTGTCGGCGTTCATACTGTGTCTGATGAACGCCCCCAAAGTCTCAGATGTGGACTACATCCAGTTCCTGATCGCCGCCCAGCGGGTCTACACCTGCACCGAGGCCGCCCGCTGTGCGCCTCCGGGGCCGAGTCCGGCCTCGCACGACGCCTACACGCGCCTGCTGTCGAGACTGCCGCCTGACACGGCGGCGTTGTGGCAGGAGGTCGAGCCTCTGATCGACAAAGGCCGCGGCCTGTTGATCGTGGATGACACCACATTGGACAAGCCCTACGCCCAGAAGATGGGCCTGGTGACGCGCCACTGGAGCGGCAAACACCACGCGGTCGTCGAGGGCATCAACCTGACGACGCTCTTATGGACGGATGGGCTGAGCAGCCTGCCCTGCGACTGCCGCCTGTACGAGCCTGCCGAGGAGGGCCGGACACAGGCGAGCAAGAACGATCATTTTCTCGCCATGCTGCAGACGGCCAAGAGGCGCGGGTTCACGCCCCGCTATGTCTGCTTTGACGGCTGGTACGGCGGCCTGGGCAACCTCAAGGCGGTGCGCGGGCATGGCTGGCACTTCCTGACGCGGCTGAAGTCCAACCGCCTGGTCAACCCAGGGGCGGACGGCCCTGATGACACGGGCAACGTGGCCGTCAGAGACATCGGTGTCCCCGCCGAAGGCTGCCAGGCTCACCTGAAGGGCTTTGGCTTTGTCCGAGTGTTTCGGACGGTTGCCGCAAACGGCGACGTGGAACACTGGGCGACGGATGACTTGACAATGCGGGAGGCTGAGCGCCAGGAGTTTTCCCGCCAGGTGTTTGCCATTGAGAACTACCACCGCAGCCTGAAGCAATGCTGCGGCATCGAGCGGGCGCAAGTCCGCAAGGCTGAGGCCCAGAAGTGTCATATTTTGTTGTCTGTGCGTGCCTTTGTTCGGCTGGAGGCGCACCGCCTGCGGACGGGCATCAGCGGCTACGCCGCCAAAGCCAATCTGGTCCGTGAGGCCATTCGGCTGTATTTGCAGAAGCCAACCATTCAGTTACAACCAACTGCGTAAGTCCTAAATGAAATAGATGGCAATCTGCTTTGGCACCTACAACCTAAAGAAGTACCGGGTCAAGTTGATGGTGATTCAGATGATGATAAAAATATCAAAAACCGAATCCCCTATTTGGTTCATATAAGCGTATTGTTCAAGGGCCCGAACGGACAAGTGTGTGAACAACTCGAAGTTCCGAGGGAGAAGTCAAAGGTCCGTATCACCAAGTTGTCTTTTGTACTTTTGACGGTGACGTGTAAAAACGAACAGATAGAAGTACTGAAAGCAGAAAGGATACTCCCGCCAGAATACAATGCTAAAGTTGCAGGTTGGAACGAAACCATACTTGCGAAACTCCGACAAGAAGTGCGTAGAGAGATAGAGCCAGAAGTTCAAGAGAGAGTTGATGCAAGGATTGGTGATAAGGAAAAAGAATTAGCTAAATGGGAAGCTGTTGTCGAACAGCGAGAAAAGGATGTAGCGGGCATAGAAGCGCAGCAGGCTGAATTCCGGGAATCGCAAGCCGCACTGGAGAAAGACCAACAAGCAGCCGCAAAGGATCAAGCCGAAACAGAACAGCTATTGCAACTTGACCGGGAGGCGCTGGAAGAGGCGTGGAAGGCATACAAGGATGCAGGCGGCCCGGAGCTACTTGCTCGCTACAGAAGATATGATGCTGAACCAGAAGCAGAAACCGCCGTTAAGCCAGCAGAACACAAGCCCTGCAAGCCTTCTCTGTTGAAGGACCTCAAGAAAAAGTTTGACGGCCAAGATTATGTCGTCAGCGATCCTCTGCTCATGCAAACGCTCCTCTGCGTGTGCGTTGCCGCTGCGACGGGGCAGTTTGTGGTGCTGACCGGTCCACCGGGTTCCGGCAAGACAAGTCTGGTGAAGAAGTTGGCAACCGCGTTCTGGGCCGGGTATGCTGCCGTTCCAGTCCGCCCAGCTTGGATCGACGCGACCGACCTACTCGGATTTTATGATCCACGTCAGGAGTTGTATCAGCCGACTCCTTTCCTAGACAAGATCGTAGATGCCGGTCAATATACTCAAGCTAACCGCCTCTACTTTCTGACTCTGGACGAGATGAATTTGGCGCGGATTGAGAACTATGGCTCGGATTTCTTGTCGCGGCTAGAGAAGGCACGAGCAAACGAGGAGGATGCAAAAATCGCGCTTTATTCTCCCAACATACACAGCCGCCTTGTTGGGGAGCGGGACCGGCTCATCAAGAGTTCCGATAACGGAGTTCGTCTGCCAATGCTGGCGGAGAACTTAAAGCGGTATCCTGCTGAGTTGAATCTTCCTGATGGACTCGTGATCTTCGGCACAATCAACTTGGACGAAACGACCTATATGCCAAGCCCTAAATTCCTGGATAGGGCTTTGACGGTTCAGGTTTCCGATGTACAACTTAATGCCAAGTTAGCCAAGGTTGTCCCCCATGTGGACTCCTCTTCGACTTGGAAAATGACAACAGAGTTCATTAGCTCCCTGAGAAACAGCGATGAACTTCCCGTCGGGACCGATAAAATTTGGGGGATAATAAATGAATGGAACACAAAATATTTGCAACAACTCGGCGTCCATCTTAGCCGTCGCTTGCCTCATATTTTCCGTTGCTACATGACAGCAGCCTCTCAACTTGGTATAGGTGATAGGCTAGCGGAAGTTGCCGACACGTTCATACTGTCAAAAATTATGCCGATGGTCAGTTTTCGGCACGACGAGACGGACAAAAAAGAGGCGCTTAAAGGCTGGATGGATGCCATCAAAAACACCGACTACAAAATGGCGGGAACTGCACTGAATGAATTGCAGAAGAAGGTAAACAGCAATAAGTTGCTTGTACGCTATTTGGAGTGACACGAATGGATGATCTTATATACTACAAATACTATCCCGACTATAGACGAATAGGCGAGGAACTTTTTGATGCAGAGCGCGGCGAATATGTTTGCCGTCAGTACGCAGGAAATTGGTGTGTGCATTTAAAGAATCCTGACCTTGGTGCGCCTGTCATCAAAATAGGCGACACCGAGCTCGTATTCGAACTCCAAAAAATGTCTATAGGCAAACATGAATATTACTATGTGGACCGCGGCGATTACACCCGTTTCATAAAGGAAAAGACCAACTTCAGGGATCAAATGATTGGAAGCTATGCGGGCTGTATAGAGCTGTGGTCACACCCCAAAACGCCTCAGCAGAAACGTCTGTCGCCTCCCTTATTCATCGAGGCTGGTAGCATAACAAACGAAGATTTCAATGCTATCCTCATAAGACTCCAAGAACTGGCTGTCTTCAGATACAGTCCTGTTCTGGCCAGAAATGTGCTCCAAAAAATGGGAGTTGCGGAGGTAGGTCAAAATGTGGACCCAGATCAACTCTTGGAACTGCAAGCCACCAAACTTGACGATCTCATCAGACAGGTTCAAGAAAATTGGCCTCTGGTACGGCAGGCAGCAGCCAAAGAGACACAGCTTGTTCCACGACTTGTTGATCCCAATCGTGTTCACGGCTCCTTTGCGTCTCGAGTAGCTCAGAAGGCGACTCAGTTCCCTGATGCACGAAGGTTACAAATTTTAGCGCCACAAGAAACACACGCTACAGCAGAAAATCGTTTCCTTGCTCTTGTATTGGCTGACATAGGGACACGCGCCAAACTGATTGCTGACATGATAGGTGCCCGCGTCAAGCAGGCAAAGCAACAACAAGACGGCGAGAGCGAGTTCCCTGCCGGTGATAACAATAGCCAAGCCACCCCGGATATGGTTAAAAAATTCAATACATTAAGAGTTAGTATAGAGAAGGGAGCGGCCTCTGTCAAAGCATATCTGGACGATTCTTTTTTGGCTGCCACAAGATCATTTCCACTCTTGCCCGAACATCCATCAGATAAACTCACTCATTCGGCTTCATATAGCCCGATCTTTTGGGCTTACCATGCGTACCACAGCACAGTAGACGCCATGAGCCTGCCCATGCCGCAGGGGGTGCTGAAGAGACTGACAGAAGCATCCATTCATCCCGCTCACACCCTCTACGAACTTTGGGTACTTGTCGAACTCTATGATTTGTTGATTAATCGTTTCGGATTTCAGCCACCGGCAGGCCGTGAGAATGACCACCCTCTGCAACACGTTGGGATAGAAGACAACGAACTTGTTTGGAATGACATTTCAGGCCATGAGTTTGACCTGGAATTTACCCCTGTTAACGATGTTAATCGTTTGATTCACATACGCTTGTTTTATGACAAAGACATAGTTGCCAGAAGGTGCGTCAGTGGCAACATAGGTGGCATGGATGGCAGGAGTTGTTACAATGAGGCTGTTTGTAAGGAAGGGCTTCCCTGCTTTGAGAAGATCATGAGATCGGGACACTGGCGGGGTGACAGAGGATTAAGACCAGACTTGCGTTTAGAGGTCTCAGATTCAGCCAGCAAAAAACCTGACAAATCTACAAGATTTGTGATTGACGCAAAATACCGCACTTATAACGGTATGCATGATATTGACTTTGAAAAAAAGCCCCATGAGAAAATGTTTGAAGAAAAAAAACCGTACAATTATGACTTACTGGTGACGGCAAAAATGAAGTACTGCGATGCTTTGGAAAGCAAAGCAGCTTTCATTGTTCATTCAGACCAGAATCCAAAATATACTTTTTGGGGAGGCGAGCCTCCTGAGCGTCTACCATATCGGGAGCGAATGGTCAGAAGCAGAGGTGCCTATATGCCGGAACACAGTTTTGGTGCTGTCTATGCGGGGCCACTAAATGTTGTAAATCTTGAGAAGTTGCTGAAGTGCTTTCTGATGTATCACATGGGCATTGACAACATCTGCTGGGCTTGCAAAAGAGTTGTCACAGAAAGGAAAGAGGATGGCACTTATCACTGTGCAACCTGTTCTAAGTCATGGACATCCACTCGCTGCAATTCCAACAGCGAACATCGCATCCTTAAGCTCGAGGCGCATACTTTCCATAGTGCCTCCTCTGACGGTTCTGGGAGATATAAATGCCCGGAATGTCTCACTTCTCGGTAGCGCACTCAGTCATTGGTCTTCCCACCGCAGTAGGCACGAGCGGCCTGCTGGCTGAGTTTTAACCATACCTGGTTTTAAGAGACCATAGAGGCCCCGGCGGGAGCAGATCTGCTCCCGCCGGGGCCTCTCTTGTGTCGCTATTTCTTGTGCTTTTTGTCTTTGTCATCGGGGGTGGCGGGGGGAAGCCAGGAGTCGACGGAGGGCTGGGTGGGGCCGTCGGGGGAGAAGGGGACGCGGGTGACGCAGAAGGCGTCCAGGCCCAGGACGTAGCGCTGGTCTTCCAGGCGACGGCCCGTGACGGCGATGGTCAGGGTGTGGCGGCCCCCGCGCAGGGGCACGTCGCCGAGGTCGCGCCAGGCGAACTTGCCGGCATACGGGCCGCCCGAAGTCTGGTCGTCCTCGGCGTCGCTGGCCGGGCCGTCGTCCACGGACCAGGTGAAGGGGGAGGCCCCGGAGCCGGGCGGGGTGGCGGCGGCCCAGAGCGCGTAGTCGCCGGGGCCGTTGACCGAAAAGGTGTAGGAGGCGTGGTAGCCCCCGGCGGCGTCATCGCTCGGCGGGTCGCTGTCGGTGTCCAGGGACAGATACGCCCCGTTGGAGGCGTCCGTGTCCGGCGCGACCGACGAGAACGTGGTGTCGGCGGAGCTTTCCGCCTCCACCCAGGTGAAGGGCTGCAGGAGCAGCGTCAGCCGGCTGACGATCTGCTGGAAGTCGGAGTACCGGATGGGGTCGTCCGCCGCCAGCTTGTGCGTCTCGTTCTCGGCCAGGAACAGGTAGTTGTCCTCGCTCTGGATGTCCACGTTCTGCTTGACGGCCAGGTTTAGCAGGCGGTGCGCCTCGGCGTCGGCGTCGTCCGCCGCGTCTATGGACAGCGGCAGGTAGGGGATGCCGCGTACCAACGTCGGCACGGCACTGACCGGGATGGTCCAGATGCCGTGCGAGGGCCGGACCGGGATCGGTGTACCGGAGACATCGGTGACGACGGGAGCCGCCTTCGGACCCAGGGTGAAGGGGGCGGACTTGAGCGTGCCGCCGGGCGACCAGAAGGCGGTCAGGGGGAGGCCGTCGTCCGGGTCGTTCAGCTCGTAGCCGCGCAGGGACGGCCCCAGGGTCAGGGCCTGGCCCGGCGCGTAGGTCGGCAGCCACCAGACGTCCCCGGCGAGCGGGCGGACGCCGACCGCCGGGCCGGCGACGCTCTCCGGGTACCAGAGGACGGCGGGCCGCTCCGCCTCCAGCGTGTCGGCGTCCGCCCGCAGCCCGGCGGCGTAGGAACCGAGCCAGCCGAGCTGGTCCGGCAGGCCGACCAGGCTGACGTCGGCGTTGGCGGCGGCGGGCAGGGCCTGGAGGGAGTTGACGAAGAAGCCGCGCGCGCCGAGGTCTTTCAGGGAGTCCCAGTCGTCGTCCAGGACGGTTTGGCCCGCGAAGCCGGGGGAGAGTTTCTGGGCGGGCGGCGCGTCGGCGGTGGCGCTGACGATCAGCCAGGTGGTCTTGGGCGTCTCCTGCGCCTGGGCGTAGACGTAGGCGGCCACGCTCTTGGTCAGGTCCAGGCCGTGCCCGTAGGCCTCGATGCCGAGGCCGTCATAGCCGCCGTCAGTCTCGGCGTCGGTGAACAGCGGCGAGTGCTGCGTCCAGGTGTAGACGACCGGCACGTCGGCGACTCCGTGCTTGAGGGCGTCGGCGATGGAGTCCATATAGCCGCGCGTGGACAGAATTTTGAACGTCTCCAAGTCGTACCAGTAGTTGCTCTGGATGCGCGGGCTGTTGAAGATGTCCAGGAACGTCCCCTTTGTGGGGTCGTACAACTCCGGCAGGCCCTTGACCCCGTACCACAGGGGGACGCAGCGCGCCGCCGTGGCGAAGTCGGCGAGGTCATGGTTCGTCAGGCCCCAACTGTGGTTGAGCGTGTCCAGGTTGTGCCCGTAGCGCTGGTCCAGCCAGGCCTGGAAGTCCCGGTGGAAGCCGTCCGTAGTCGGGACCAGATTCTGCACCTCGCCGTTCAGGCCGATCCGGTCGGTGAGCGGGTCCAGGAAGAACCGGAAGCCGCCGCCGAGCCGGAGGCCGTTCAGGAACGCGAGCAGGCGGTCGCGGTACTCGTCATACCCCTGCCACAGATCGGGCAGGTGGCCCTCCGGGGTTCCGGGGCCGAACGAGCGGCGCGGGTACAGCAGCAGGACGTCGCCGTCGCCGCCGCCGAGCGTGACCTTCACACTGGCCGTGCCGCCGGGGCCGATGGCGGCGGGGCCGGACTCCAGCCGGTCCGGGACGCCGCTCCCCGACGACGAGGCCAGCACGGAGAAGGCGTCCACCAGCCCGGCGATGCGGGTGAACCGGACCGTCCCCTGCTCCGGCGGCGAGGCGTTACGGTACACGGACGGCTCGATGGTGTACCCGATGAGCGGCTGCTTGGGGAAGTCGGCGACGTCCAGCCCATATTCAAAGCCGTGCGCATCTAAATAGTCCAGCAGGCGCTGCACGGCCCCGGTGGGAACATGGGTCAGGCCGAGCGCGCCCGCGTTGAGGGTGAGGTCGGTGACGCCGTGCTGCTTGAGGGATTGCAGCGCCAACACGTCCGCGTTCCAGTTGTCGTCGGTCTGCCCCTCCACCCACGAATGGGGCGTGAACGACCCGCCGACGGGCAGGTAGGGCCGCCCGTCCCATTCCAGCACGTGCGTCGGCGTGACCTGCCAGGAGTGGGACTGCCCGGACGCATCCTGGAAGACGCCGTCGGTGACGACCTTCTGGGGCGGCGCGGCGACGGGCGCGCTCGGCGCAGGCGTCGGGCCTTTGGCGAGCGCAGGGCCGACTAGGGACGCCGACAGGCAAAGGAGGCAGAGCCGGAACAGGGCAACGACTCGCGCCGGGGCGGTGGAACGCCCCGTCAGAGAGGGCGTCCTTCGGACGAAGAAGGTGGCGTGTGCCTGATCCTCGTCCGAAGGACGTTTCCGAGACGGGGAGTTCCACCGCCCCGGCGAATCCCGCAAAAGTGTCATTGACTTACATCCGGTCCGGGGCGGAGAGGCCGAGCAGGGCGAGGACGCGGCGCAGGACGATCCGGGCGGCGTCCAGCAGCACCAGGCGGGCGCGCATGGTCGGCGCGTCGTCCCCGACCACGCGCAGGGCCGGGCTGCGGTTCCCGGCGTCGTAGAAGCCGTGGAAGACGGCGGCCAGGTCGCGGGCGTACTGCGTGAGCCGGTGCGGCGCGCGGTCCTGGGCGGCGAGCAGGACCTCGTTCGGGAAGTCCGACAGCTTCTTGATGAGATCGGCCTCGGCCTCCTCGGTCAAGAGCGACAGGTCGGCCTCGGCGGCTGAGGGGACGGCAACGCCCTTCTCCTCGCGCGCCTTCTCCAGAGTCTGCATGATGCGCGCGTGGGCGTACTGGACATAGTAGACCGGGTTGTCTTTTTCGGTCTTCTTCGCCAAATCCACGTCAATCAGCAGGTCCGAGTTCGGGGAACGCATCAGATAAAAGAAGCGGGCGGCATCCCGGCCGATCTCGTCAATCAAGTCAGACTTGAGTTCCAGCACGTTGCCCTTGCGCTTGGAGGACTTGACCTCCTCGCCGTCCTTCATGATGTGGACGAGCTGATAGAGCAACACTTCGACGCGGGCGGGGTCAAGGCCCAGGGCGGCGACGGCGGCCTTGGTCCGGGAGACATAGCCCGCGTGATCCGCGCCCCAGACGTTCAGGGCGCGGTCGGCCCGCTCCAGCTTGTCCTGGTGGTAGGCAGCGTCGCCCGCGATGTAGGTCGGCGTGCCGTCGGCGCGCATCAGCACCCGGTCCTTGTCGTCGCCGAACTCGGTGGCGCGCAGCCAGAGCGCACCGTCCTTCTCCTCGGTGTAGCCCCGGCGCGTCAGTTCTTCAATGGCGGCCCGAACGCGCCCATCTTTGTGCAGGTCGGACTCGTGGAACCAGCGGTCAAACGTCACGCCGAAGGCTTCCAGATCACTCTTCTGCTGGGCGATCATGCCGCTCTCGGACAGCTCGCGGAAGGTGTTGACCGTCTGCGGGTCGTCCATGTCGGCACTCAGATAGGCCGCGCCGTGCTGGGCCTCCACATTGCGCGCCACGTCCGTGATGTAGTCGCCCGCGTAGAACCAGTCCGGCGCGCCGCCACCCGACCAGGGCAGGGCGTGGCCGAGCAGCTCCCGGTAGCGGACGAACACGGAGCGCCCGAAGTTGTTCATCTGCACGGAGTTCAGCGCGTCGTTGACGTAGTACTCGCGGGACACGCCGTACCCGGTCGCCTGGAGCAGATTGCACAGCACGTCGCCGATGGCGGCGTTGCGGCCCCCGGCGACGGTGATGGGTCCGTTCGGGTTGGTGGAGACGAACTCCACGATGACGGTCTGCTTCCCGCCCGCGCCGGTGTCGCCGTAGGCCGCGCCCTCGGACTGGATGCGCCCCAAGATGTCGCCGAGCCAGCCGGGGCGCAGGGTCAGGTTGATGAAGCCCGGCCCGGCGATGTCGGCGCGGGCGATGAGTGAGTCGCCGCCCAGGGGCAGCCGGGCGACGATGCGCTCGGCGACCTCGCGCGGCCTCATCCCCGTGGCGGCGGCGAGCGGCAGGGCGACGCTGGTGGCCCAGTCGCCGTGCGCCCGGTTCTTGGGCATTTCAAGCGTCACCGCCGGAATTGCCTCCAGGGGCAGTTCCCCGGCGTCTTTGGCGTCTTGCAGCGCCGCCGCGATCACGGCGGCGAGTTGGTCTTTGATCATAGTGTTGTGAAGGAACCCACCCCGCCACGGCAAGCCGTGTCACCCCTCCCGAAACGGGAGGGGTTGGGTGAAAGAAGCGACACCTTCTTGACATCAACCCTCACCCGTGTCGGGGGAGGTGGACCGGCTTGCCGGGCCGGAGGGGGTTCCTACAGCCCCAGCCAATGGTCGAGCGCGGGCCAGCGGTCCAGGACAAGCATGAGCGGGCCGAGGAGCGCGAAGTAGCCGAGCGCGACCTGGGCCAAGCCCATGCACCAGACGCGGCGCAGCGGGCGGAAGCGCAGGCCGTGGCTGTGACGGCGGCGGCGCAGCACTTCTTCGGCGGCGCGGATGGCCCCAGCGATCTGCCCATCGGTGGCGGGCCGGGTGGCGAGCCACTGCTGGAAGAACGCCCCGACGCGCCGCCAGAGCAGCAGGGACGGCACGGCGGCGGCCACTAAGGCCAGCGTCGCCCCCTCCGCCACGGGCTGCCCGGACGCCTGGGCCGCGCAGAACACGCCGACGAACACGAGTAGGAACAGGGACAGGCCGACGAACAGGTTGGTGCCGCACCGTGGGTGGACGCGCGGCTGGGCGCGCACTGCCTCCGGGACCAGGGGCAGGCCGCGCTCGACGCAGTGGACAGCCTGATGCTCGGCGGCGTGGATGCCGGACATCGGGATCAGACGCAGCCCGACGAAGATCAGCGGGGCCGGCAGCCAGGACAGGGCCTCGGGCAGCCAGGCGCGCAGGGCCGCCGGGCGGCGCGGCGAGCCGGCCCAGGCCCACAGGTCGTGCCCGTGCGCGGCGGCGAGCAGGAGCAGTCCGTGGACGGCGGCCTGGGCGATGACGGCCAGCGCGCCGAGTGTCAGGCCGGTCAGGAACAGTCCCCGGAAGCCCACCCCGCCGCTGACCGCGCCATCGGTCAGGTACACGCCTAGCGGCGTCGCCATGCCGCCCAGGCGCGGCACGGCAGGGGGCGCAGAGTTCGGGCGGGACAGGACGGCGATCACCTCGCCGGTCAGCGGGTCACGGATCGGCAGGGTCGCCTCGGGGGACTGCCGGAGCAGTGCCAGCGCCGCCGCCATCGTGTCGGCCCCGTCGGGGGCCGTCCGCAGTTCAGTCTCCACCCCCTCATCTTACCAAACCCCCGCCGAAAAATCAAGCAGAGGGTCATGTCAGCCTTAAGATGCGCCGGGCGTCACCCGACAATGGGGAAAACACCGTATTTTTGGCAGGCGGCAAAGGGGCGACATGGCGACACAGGAGCAGGAGTTTCGACAGGCGTTCGCGCGGCACCAGGCGGGCGATCTGGAGGCGGCGGAGCGGGGCTACCGGCGGGTGCTGGCGCAGCAGCCCAATCACGCCGAGGCGCTCTACCTGCTCGGCTCCCTCCACGCCCAGCGGCTGGACTACGCGGGCGCGCTCCCCTTCTTGGAACGGGCCGTCGCCCTGGACCCGCGCCAGGCGCGCTTCCTCAACAACCTGGGTATCGCGCTCAAGGAGACCGGGCGCTGGGACGAGGCCGACAGCGCCTACGCCCGCGCCCTGGCGCTGAAGCCGGACTACCCGGAGGCGCTCAACAACCGGGGCATCCTGTACCGCGACCGTGGCCTCCCAGCCGAGGCCATCGCCGCGTTCCGGCGGGCGACGGCGGCCCGGCCCGACTACGCGGACGCGCACAACAACCTGGGTCTCGCCCTCCAAGCCGCCGAGGAGATGGAGGAGGCCGCAGAATGCTTCCACCGGGCCGTCACCCACGACCCTGGGTTCGCGGCGGCGCACAACAACCGGGGGGCCGTGCTGCGCCTGTTGGGCCGTCTCGACGAGGCGGCGGCGCACGTGGAACAGGCCCTGGCCCTGCGGCCCGACTACGCCGAGGCGCACAACAACTGGGGCATCATCCTGCACGAGATGCAGCGCGCCGGGGAGGCCGAGGCGTGTTTTCGTAAGGCGCTGGCGCTCAGCCCGGACTACCCGGACGCCCTGCTGAACCTGGGCGCGAGCGTCCAGGCGCAGGGCCGCTTCGATGAGGCCGTGGAACAGTTCGAGCGGGTGCTGGCTCTGGAGCCGCACCGGCACGACGCCCACTTCAACCAAGGACTCATCCGGCTGATGCGCGGCGAACTCGCCGCCGGGTGGGAGGGGTACGAGTGGCGTCTCCGGGACCCGAAGGCCAAGCCGCCGCCGTACCGGCGGCCCCGCTGGGACGGCTCGCCGCTGGCGGGCCGGACGCTGCTGGTCCACGCCGAGCAGGGCTTCGGGGACACGTTCCAGTTCGTCCGCTACCTGCCGCTTATTCCCAAAGATGGCGGGCGCGTCGTCTTCGAGTGCCAGCCGGGCACGAAGGCGCTGCTGGCGGGGTGCGCGGGGTTTGATGAACTCGTGGAACGGCCCGAAAGCAACGTCTCGGACGACGCGACGCCCCACGACGTGCAGATTCCCCTGATGTCCCTGCCGCGCCTGTTCCCCCACCCCGCCGCCGAGCCGCCGGGCCGGGAGCCGTACATCCACGTCCCTGTGGACAAAGTGGAACTGTGGCGGGAGCGGCTGGCGCAGGTCTCGGCGTCCGTGCCGGGCCACAGGCCGGAGAACCTGAAGGTCGGCCTGGTCTGGGCGGGCAACCCGACACACAAGAACGACAAGAACCGCTCGGCGTCGCTGGCCGACTTCACGCCGCTGGCGGGCATCCCCGGCGTCACCCTCTACAGCCTCCAGCTCGGCCCCGCCGAGCGGCAGGCGGCGGACCCGCCTGCGGGGATGACCCTGGTGGACCTGGCGGGCGCGATCGGCGATTTCACGGACACGGCGGCGGTGCTGACGCACCTGGACCTGGTGATCTCGGTGGACACGTCCACCGCCCACCTGGCGGGCGCGCTGGGCCGCCCCCTGTGGCTGCTCGTGCCGTTCGTCCCGGAGTGGCGCTGGATGCAGGACCGTGAGGACAGCCCCTGGTATCCCAGCCTGCGCCTGTTCCGGCAGCCGGAGCGGCGGAACTGGGGGCCCGTCTTCGCGCGAGTCGCCCAAGAACTCGCCGCGCGGGCCGGGGCGGACGCGCCCGCCGCGCCGAGCGTTGAAGCCCGAGCGCCGAAGATCAGTGTGCTGATGTGTACGTACAACCGGCTGGACCTGCTGCCCCGCGTGCTGGAGTCCTACGCCCGCCAGACGCTTCCCCCGGACCAGTACGAACTCATCCTCGTAGACGACGCCTCCACCGACGGGACCCAAGAATTTATCCAAAACTACAAAGCGCCGTTTACGCTGATCTACCACCGCCAACCCATCAATCGCGGCATCGGGGCAGCGCGCGGGGAGACGGTGGCGCGGGCGCGGGGCGAGGTGGTTCTGTTCGCCGACGACGACGAGACCGCCCGGCCCGACTACCTGGAACAACACCTGCGCACACACGCCCGGCATCCGCAGGAGAACTACGGCGCGCACGGGCGCATCGAACTCGCGCCCGAGGTGGCCGACAGCGTCGCCATGCACGTCCTGACGGACAACCCCGGACTTTATCACTACTTCGGCGACCTCCCGGATGGGGCCGAACTGGACTTCCGGTACTTCTGGACCAACGTGGTCTCCGTCAAGCGTCGTTTCATCGCCCGCCACGCGCCGTTCGACGACACAACGCGGGCGCAGGAGGACGTGGAGATGGGGCGGCGGCTGGGCAAGTCCGGCCTGGTCCTCGTTCACAACAGGCAGGCCGTGCTGGACACGCTGCGGCGGATGACCTACGCGCAGTTCTGCCGCCGCCAGGAGCGCATCGGCGCGGCGACGGCCTGGCTGGCCCGCGCCCACGGCGACTCGGACGTGCCCTTCTGGGTCGGCGTCGCCGATGTCGAGGCCAACATGGCGGCCCTGACGGAGCAGTTCAATCAATTGGGCGGCGTGGAAGAGACCATGGAGGCGCTGGAGCGGGTCGGCTGGGCCGCTGTCAGCGCGACGCCGGGCTTCCTGACGCAGACCATGCCCGAACTGGCGAAGCTCTGCCGGGCGCGCGCGAACTACCTGTTCCTGGCCGCCTATGTCCGGCAGATGGGGGAGCATCACGCGCAGGACGCCGCCTGCCCCGTCGTCCCGGACACTAATAGCCTGGTCAGCGTGGTTTTGAGTGGGCGCGGGGACGAGTCGGAGACGATGGCGAGCCTGCGCGCGCAGACCTACCCGCACTGGGAGACAGTCGCGTCACTCGCGGAGGCGCAAGGCGCTTATGTCCTTTGCTTGGAAGCGAACGACACGCTCCTGCCGTCGTGCCTGGCGGAGTGCATTGCTTTGCTGGAGCGGACGCCGGGGATCGCGTTCGCCTACGGCGACTGGGAGCGCATTGTCGAAGATGGCGGGCGCGAAGTCGCTTACGAAATGGACTACCGCATCACGCCCGCGACGGAACACGTCGGACTGCCGCTGAAGAGCTGCGCCGTCGTCCGTCGGTCCGTCTGCGATGCCCTGGGCCGCCTGCCCTCCGACGGCGACGCCTGGGACTTCTGGCTGGCCGCCGCCGCCCAGGGACATTCGGGCCGACGCATCCCCAAGCCGCTCGTCCGCAGTTGGGAGGCCGTTCGCGCCCCCGACGCCCTGCACCGGGCGCGGCTGGCGCTCCGATACCCCGGCCTGTTCAGCGAGTCCACGCGGCGCAAGGCGCAGGGACTGCTGGATGCCCAACAGTGGCAGGCCGAGCATACAACTTGGCCGACGCCTGCGGCGCTGGTCAGCGTGATTCTGACCCTAAGCGTCTTAGACGACCTGGACGGGGCGCTGGCCGGGCTGAAGGCGCAGACGTATCCGCGCTTTGAAGTCATTCTTGTTAATGCCACCGGAACGGTATTAGTACGGCGCGTCCTGCGGCAGTTGCGGCAGCCGGTCAACGTCGTGAATGGCTCACCGCAGATGACACCCGGCGCGGCCCGCAACCGCGGCCTTCGTGCCGCCACGGGCAAGTATGTCACCTACTTGGATGCCGACACGGACCTGGCGCCGGACCATTTGGGGACTCTGGTGACGGCCCTGGAACAGACGGGGTATCAAATCGCGCACACCGGCGGCTCCGACACGCCGGACGGGATGGGCTTCGACTACGACAACATTCTCGTCGGCAGCCCCGTCCCGCCTTCGGCGCTGGTACATTCGCGGGAATGTCTCAGCGCCATCGGCGAGTTCGATGAAACCCTGAGCAGCGGGGACGACTGGGACATGGCGATTCGGCTGTCCCGACGCTGGGATGTCCTGGCGCTCCCCATCGTCACCTGTACGCCCCGACGTTCACAGCCGGTCCCCGTCAGGCCGGAGGACATCCGGGCCGTGGCGAGTGTCTTCGAGCGGCACCGCGCGCTGCTGCCGGACGCCGCCCTGTTCACCCGGATGCAGCAGGCCGTCTTGGACCAGATGCAGGCCCGCGTCGCCGCCACGCCGGATGCTGAAAAAGTCGCGCCGAAGATCAGCGTTTTGATGTGTACGTACAACCGGCTGGACCTGCTGCCCCGCGTGCTGGAGTCCTACGCCCGCCAGACGCTTCCCCCGGACCAGTACGAACTCATCCTCGTAGACGACGCCTCCACCGACGGGACTGGGGAGTTCCTGGCCGGGTATCAGGCCCTCCACCCCATGACCTGTCACCGGCAGGAGCGGAACGCGGGCATCGCCGTAGGGCGCAACCGGGCGCTGGCCCTGGCGCGGGGCGAGGTCGTCGTGTTCGTGGACGACGACGAGACCGCCCGGCCCGACTACCTGGAACAGCACCTGCGCACACACGCCCGGCATCCCGAAGAGACCGTGGCCGTCTGCGGGCGCGTGGAACTTGGGGCCGAGGCCGCCGACAGCGTCGCCATGCGCGTCCTGACCGAGAACCCCGGCCTGTACCACTATTTTGATGACCTGAAGGCGGACCGCGTGTATGACTTCCGGCGCTTTTGGGGCAACGTCGTCTCTGCCAAGCGCAGCTTCCTGGTCCGTCACGGCGGCTTCGATGACACCACGCAGGCGCAGGAGGACGTGGAACTGGGCTGGCGGCTGCACCCGCACGGCCTGACCGTGCGGCACAACCCGGACGCCGTGCTGGACACGCTGCGCGTGATGACATTGGAGCAGTTCCTGCGCCGTCAGGCGCGCATCGGCGCGGCGTCGGCCTGGCTGACCCGTAAGCACCCGCACCCGGAGGTGATCCACTGGGTCGGCGTCACCGACGCCGAGGCCCGCCTGCCCGGCCTAGAGCGTGAGTTGGCGGAGACGCAGGCTCTGGCGGGACAGTGGGAGGTACTGGTGAGCATGAGTTGGGCGGAGGTTTCACGGACGTCCGGCTTCCGCGAGCGCACGTTCCCCGTACTGTCGGCCTGGGTCAAGGCGCGGGCCGACCGGGAATTTTTGTCCGCCTATGTGGGTCAGCTGCGCCGGGACGAC
Organism: Capsulimonadaceae bacterium; assembly: GCA_965277485.1. Classification (GTDB taxonomy): domain Bacteria; phylum Armatimonadota; class Armatimonadia; order Armatimonadales; family Capsulimonadaceae; genus JAFAZD01. The sequence continues at coordinate 242,936 of CBDICZ010000014.1, forward strand.
GCACACCCGGCCTTGTCGAACACAAGCGCCCACGTCAGCGTCATCACGTCCGGCATCAGCGAAGCGGGAGACATCGCGGCCTTGACGGGCCTGGACGCGCAGACACATGCGCACTGGGATGTCACCGTGGTAGACGACAGCGAAGAACCGTCCGCTACCTGGAACCGCGCCGCCGCCCGATCCACGGGCAAGTATCTGCTGCGCCTCGGCCCGTTGGACACGCTGCGCCCGACGTTCCTGCAAGAGTGCGTGGCCCTGCTGGAGCGCGCGCCGGAGTTGGCACTCGTCTACACCGACGCCTCCGATATGGACGGCTCCCTGGTCGTCCCGGCGAGTGATTATCGGATGACACAGCGGCCGGGCGAGCCGGGGATGCCGCCCAACACCGGCGTCGTGTTCCGGCGGGCCGCCTGGGAGGCCGCCGGGGGCTGGCCTGCGGGTCCGAACCCGGACTGGCACCTGTGGCGGGCCTGCGGCGAGCGGGGCGACATCGGGAGGCGTATCCCGAAGCCCCTGCTGCGCCAGCGGTCAGAGGCGGAGACGGCGACGCCTGCTTTCTGCTTGGACTCGGAGGCGGCGCGGGCAGAGCGACTGTTCGAGGCCGGGGACGCCGCTGCCGCACTGGCGCTTCTGCACGACCTCAACGCCCAATATCCCAGCACGGCGCGCGTCCTGAACGACCTCGGCGCGATCTCCTGGCATCAGGGGGACCGGCTGGGGGCTTTGGGGTACTTCCGGGAGGCGCTCGCCGCCGACCCGCAGGACCGGACGGCGCTGCGCAACTGCGCGGACGCCCGCCGCGCTCTGGGACACGCCGAGGAAGCCGAACGGCTGACGCGCCCGACCGCACGGGCGGCCTGAACCCCGGCATTGAAAATGCTGGGCTATGGGCCTGCGGCCAGCCGTCCTGCGGACGGAAGACACCCAACCCTCCCGCGTCCGCAGGACGCCCGGCGTCCTCGCCCACGAGCCGGGGGTTTTCAACCCCTGGCGCTTCGGCCCCTGCCACGGGCGGCCTGAGCGGACACTGAGGAAAATACCGGGTTTCGCCGATAATGGCGGCAGACACGAAAGGACTCTGCCATGCCGATCACCCTCCAGACGGACAAGCCCATCGCCTACGACAGCCCCGACCACCTGTACCCGTTCGGCACCGCCAACGACAACAGCACCGACGCCGTTTTCAATGACGCCCTGTTCGCCCTGATCCCGCCCGAGGACGTGCGGCTGCTGGACATCGGCTGTTCGGGCGGCGGCTTCGTCAAGTCTGTCCTGGACGCGGGTGGATTCGCCGTCGGGATCGAGGGCAGCGACTACTCGCAGAAGCGCCGCCGGGCGGAGTGGGCGACGATCCCCGACCACCTGTTCACCGCCGACGCGACGGCCCCGTTCCAGTTGGCGCAGGACGGCGAGCCGCTGCGGTTCAACGTCATCACCGCCTGGGAATTCCTGGAACACATCACCGACAAAGATTTAGACGGCGTGTTCGCCAACATCCAACGTCACCTCGCCCCGCAGGGGATCGTGATCGTCTCCGTCTGCCCGTTCACCTGCCTGCACAACGGCGCGCGCGAGGGCGAGGGCGTGGACCTGCACCTGACCACCGAGTCCGAGGAGTGGTGGCGCGCGCGTCTCGCCGGGTCCGGCTTCCAGTTGTTCGACGACCTGAAGGGCTGCTTCACGAACTACGTGCGCGGCTGGCCCCACGAGCCGGACTCGCCGGTGCTGATCTTCACCACGCCGCGCGCGCGGCAGATTCCGCGAGTCTTTCACCAGGTCTGGCTCGGCGACAGGCCGTTCCCCGCCGAGGCCGAGGCTTACCGGGAAGGCTGGCGGCGTCTGCACCCGGACTGGCAGTGGCGGCTGTGGACCGAGGCGGACCTGCCCGGCCTGACCAGTCAGTGGGCGCTCCAAAACGCCGCGCACCTGTCCCAGAAGAGTGACATCATCCGCTACGAGATTCTCCGGCGCTACGGCGGCGTCTACCTGGACACCGACGTGGAGTGCCGCCGCAACATCGAGCCGCTGCTCCAGGGCGTGACGGCCTTCGCGGGCCGCGAACGCGGCGACATCCTTTGCGGCGCCGTGCTGGGCGGCATCGCGGGTCATCCCCTGTTTGACGCGCTCGTGGCCGGTCTCCCCCAGTCCATGCGGACCCACACGCTCTGTATCGAGCAGGCCGGGCCGCACTACCTGAGCCGCGTCGCCTCCGGCATCCCCGAAGTGACGATCTTCCCGCCGGAGACGTTCTACCCCTACACCTGGGAGGAGACGCACCGGCAGTCCGAGGACTTCTCCGGCGCCTACGCCGTCCACCACTGGCGCGGGAGCTGGAAGGGCGGGGGCCGCGCCGTCCCCGTCCCGACCGTGCCGCCGGAGACCCGGCAGCCGGACTTCAGGGGTGAGGCCGAGACGCTCCGCCGGCAGGGCCGGGAACTCACGGCCTTCCCGCCGGGCCGCCACACGGAGTTCCAGGCGTCGCCCGCCCGCATCAGCGTCTGCGTCCCTGCCGTCGGCGGCGCGGCGCAGTTGAGCCGTTGCGTGGAGAGCATCCTGGGCCAGTCCGACGCGGCCTTCCAGATTGTTGTCGTCACGGACACCCCCGAAGCGTTCGCCGCCGGGGCCGCGCTCGCCCGTCGCTGTCCCCAGGTCCTCGCGTATCAGGTCACGTGCGCATTCCGTGATGGGGAGTGCCTGAGCCTCTGCCTGTCCCTGGCCGCCGGGGCCTACGTCCAGTTCGTCGCCCCCGACGACACGCTCTGTCCGGGCGCGCTGGCGGACCACGCCGCCACGCTGGACCGCTACGAACACGTCGCGGTGAGCCAGTCGGCCTTTACGGTACGCCTGCGCAGCGGGGACCTGGCCGATCAGACGCCTTTTGACCGCAGCCTGCACCTGCCCGGCGAGAGCGCCCTGCCCCACGCGCTGCTCAACGCCGGCTCCCTGTCCGCCCTGTCCCCGCTGATGCTGCGGCGCTCGGCCCTGACCGCGCATGGCCTGCGCCTCGACTCCGATCTGCGCTGGGCGGCGGTCTATGACCTGGTCCTGCGTCTGCTGGAATCCGGCGACCTCGCCTACCGGCACCGCCGGGGCTGCGTCGTGGACGAGGCCACGGTCACGCCGCGCTCGGCGCAGGAGCGCCTGCGGCACTACCGCGAGACCTGCGCCGTCCTGGGCGGCGCGGTCCGGCGCACGGAGTTCCCCTCGGAGCTGCTGGGCCGGGTGGCCGAGCAGGCCGCCGTCGCGCACGGGGGCCTGCTGGACACGGGCCTGCGCGGGCACACCCTGGGCCGCATCCTGGCCGGGTCGCCGGTGGGAGCCGCCGTCCAGAACTCCGCCACGGAGGCGCTGCTGGGGCTGCTCGGGGACGTACAGAAGTCCCTGGCCGGGGAACGGCAGCCCGCGCGGCTGGCCGCCTGAGCGGGCGGCGAGCGGAAGGAAGGTTCCCCATAATGCGCCCTGTCATCACGCCGAACGCCGTCTGCAAGTGCTGCGGCCTGGACGCGCCGCTCTACGGCGTCGCGGACTTCCATAAGCACTGCAACGTCGCCGCGCCGGACCTGATGCCGCTCTCCGGCATCCCGGTCTACTACCACCGCTGCCGGGGGTGCGGGTTCCTGTTCACCGTCGCCCTGGACGACTGGACGCCGGAGGAGTTCGCCCGGTGGGTCTACAACGAGGAGTATCTCCGCGTTGACCCGGACTACCCCGAACGGCGGCCCGACGCCAACGCGCGGATGCTCACGCAGCTCCTCGGCCACGCGCCCTGCCTGCGCCTGCTGGACTACGGCGGGGGCAGCGGCCTCCTGGCGGCCCGGCTGCGGGCGGGCGGCTTCCGGCACGTGGACACCTATGACCCGTTCGTGCCGCAGCACGCGACCCGGCCGGGCGGGCGCTACGACTGCGTGGTCAGCTTTGAGGTGCTGGAACACACGCCCACCCCGCGCGAGACACTCGCCGAGATGACGTCGCTGCTCACGCCCGACGGCATCGTTTTGTTCACGACGATGCTCCAGGGCGCGGAGTTCGACGCCCAGGGCATGAGGTGGTGGTACGTCGGCCCGCGCAACGGCCACGTCTCGCTCTACTCGCGCGCCGCGCTGGCGCACCTGGCCGAACGGCAGGACTTCCGGTTCGGCTCCTTCGACGACAACTCGCACGTGCTGTTCCGGCAGGTGCCGGACTTCGCCCGGCCGTTCCTGCGAATCCCGTGAATGTGCCGGCCAGTTCCGCACGGCGGGGGCCTAAAGAAAACGCGCCGTGTGCCGATAATCAGTCTGTCACCGGAGAACGCCGCCCGTCCCCACCGGCCACCAGGCGCAAACTAGGCCGCCTCCCGCATTGAGGGTCCGGCGCGAGACCCAGGCCCATCCGGGCAGACACAACTCGGCAGGATGCCACACCAACACACGCCGTTCACGGACTCGACCCCCGTGGACATCAGGGAGGAAAACAAATGTCGTTTCTCATCAACACCAACGTGTCCGCGCTGAACGCGGCCAACAACCTCAGCGTCAACAGCAGCAATCTGCAGAATGACATCTCGCACCTGTCCTCGGGCCTGCGGATCAACTCCGCCGCCGACGACGCCGCCGGCCTGGTCATCTCCAACAGCCTGTCGGCCCAGTCCGCCGGTCTGACGCAGGCGACCCGCAACACCAACGACGCCATCAACGTGGTCAAGACCGCCGACAGCTCGCTCAGCCAGGTCTCGTCGCTGCTCACCAACATCCGCCAGCTCGTCCTGCACGCCGCCAACGTCGGCGCCAACGACACCACGGCGGCCCAGGCCGACCGCGAGGCCATCCGCCAGGCGGTCAACAGCATCGACCGCATCGCCAGCACGACCTCGTTCAACGGCGTGAACCTGCTGCAAGGCGCGGGCGGATCGGTCGCCGCGACGGCCACCAGCCTGACCTTCCAGGTCGGCGCGAACGGCGGCCAGACGGTCCAGGTCAGCATCAGCGACGCGCGCTCGCTCAACCTCGGCAACGTCGCCTCGACGGACACCTACACCGCCGCCAACGGCAGCACGTCCTCGTTCAGCGGCGCCTTCAGCCTGTCCTCGCTCGGCGGCACGACGCCCACCCTGGACGTCTCCGCCGGGGACACCAGCGGCGACAACGCGCAGCAGGCCCTGGCCATCGTGGACAAGGCGATCACCGCCGTCTCCGTTGACCAGGCCGACCTGGGATCGGTCCAGTCCAACGAGCTGCAGACCAACGTGCAGAGCCTGGCGACGGCGCAGACGAACACGGACTCGTCCCTGAGCACCATCAAGGACGTGGACCTGGCCGCCACCATCGTGGACTACACCAAGAACCAGATTCTGGTCTCCGCCGGCACATCGGCCCTGGCCTACGCCAACCAGGCCCCGCAGTCCGTCCTGAAGCTCCTCCAGTAATCCCGCTGGAATGGCAACGAAACAAAACTGCCCGCCTCCCTCAGAAGGGGAGGCGGGCTTTTTCCATTGACCGACCCATCAACGTCCACGACCGTATCCGAAGAAGGCAGAAAGTTGCTCCTGTAAGGCAAGTTGTGCCTCCTCGGTCACTGAGACCAGACGTTTCTGCTGCGCCGCCTGACTCGCCACAACCTCTTTGTCCATCCGTCCCATGTAACGAAAGTCTACGAAGGCTTCGTCGAAATGGGGCATGATGCCAAATAAAAAGTGCTGAACACCCGGTTCTTGCGGACGTTGCCACGTCGGTCGGTAGGGACTTCGGAGAGGCGAAATACGATTGCCGCCGTCACGAACCGTGTCGAGGGCTTGTCGTATTCGCAATCATACGTCAGGAGGATGGCCCTCGCGTGGTCTACCAGAGGCGAACCGACATCGCGCGTGACATAAGCAAAAGGGAGGCTGTCAAAGACATCGCCTTGACTCACCTCCCCGCGCAGTTCTTTGAGGTACATTCCCTTGCTCCTATGCTTCGCCTGCTTCCGTTCAGGTATTGGCGTCTTGTGACTTTAGCCCCGCCAGAAACTGCCGCCGCTTCTCCGCCAGAACGGCAACGGAACGATCTTCCTGCGTGTCCGCCTCAAACTCATCCGCCCCGCGCGTCCGACGCGGCGCTGTCGCCTTGGCCGTCTGCTTTGCCGGGCGTTTCTCCGCAACCAGTGTCTTGACCATGTTCAACCCCTTCCGACATCGCGCACAGCGGAATTATACCACGCCCATCCCGCCTGGCAGACGGCGAAAAGCCCGCCCCATTCGGGACGGGCTTTGGGCGATCTGATTAGACGAACTTCAGGTCCTCGTAGCGGCTGCCCAGGACCGTCTCGCTGTTCGCGCCGAGCCAGCGGTCAATGAGCGTGGCGTAGACGGCGCGGAAGTCCGTGTTGAACTTCAGGTCGCCCTGGTCCAGATCGGTCAGGCTGGGGTACTCGCCGTACAGACCGCCCTTGACCGTCTTGCCGACGACGAACATCTCGGAGGCCGTGCCGTGGTCCGTGCCGCCGCCCGCGTTCTCGTGGACGCGCCGCCCGAACTCGGAGAAGCAGACCGTCACCACCTGGTCGGCCTTGCCCATCTGCGTGAGGTCCGTCTGGAAGGCGGCCAGGCCATCCGAGAGCTGCGACAGCAGCAGCGGGTGGCGGCGGAGCTGGGCGGTGTGGGTGTCGAAAGACCCGCCGCCGAAGGAGACGTAGAAGACGCGCGTGCCCAGATCGGCGGCGATCAGGGCGGCGACTTCCTGAAGTCCCTGGCCGAAGCCGCCCGTGGGGTACGTCACGGCGCTGTGGTAGTTGCCGATCCCGGCACGAATCCGGTCGGCACTCTGGTAGGTGTCCAGCGCGGTCTGCTGGAACAGATGCCCGTAGGGCGTGTTGGTGTCGTTCTCCTGGATCGCCCGGAGTGCGGCGGTGCTGACCTCCCCGGAGGGGCTGTTCGGGAAGACGACACCGAAGTTCGCCAGGCCCTGGATGGCGGGCACGGCGGCGTGGGCGCTCTGGGTGGCCTCGTTGAACTCGTTGCCGATGTTGATGCCGGTCAGGGGCGACGTCCGGCCCGACCGGACGGCGTCCAAATACCGACCGACCCACCCCTCGGTCCCCATCTTGTCCGGCTCCGCCGTCTGCCAGATCTCCATGGAGCGGAAGTGGCTTCGGTTGGGGTTGGGGTAGCCGACGCCCTGGACGATGGCGAGCTGGCCCTGGTCGAAGAGCGACTTCATGCCGGTCATGGACGGGTGCAGGGCGATGTCGTCGGTCAGGTGCAGAATCTGGTCGTCCGGCAGGGCCAGCGTGGGCCGGTTCTGCCGGTAGGCGTCGTTGGAGTACGGGATGACGGTGTTCAGACCGTCGTTGCCGCCGGTGAGCTGGACGACGACCAGGGTGCGGGCCGCGCCCGGCGCGCTGGTGTTGTTGAAGGTGTCCCCGTCGGCCCAGACCATCTTGGCGAGCCAGGGCGGGACGGCGAGGCCGACGGCCACGGTGGCCGCGCCGGTCTTGAGCAGTTGTCGGCGTGAGATGGGCATGGTTTTCTCCTGCGTTGCGAACAAGCGTGATCTAGCAGACTTGGTATTCCGGCGTGGACATGAGGAGCGGTATGACCCCGCGCAGACGCGCCTCCAGGCCGTCGAAGGCGGGCGGCCGCCCGAAGCGACGGCGACCCAGCGGCATCGCGGCGGGCTGCACGGCGGCCGCGTCCTGCAGGGCGGCATCAGGCGCGGCGAACGGACCGGCGGCGTTGACGTACTCAATCAGCGTCTGGCGCGTCTGCGGCGTCAGCTGCAGCGGCCCCAGAGCCTCGGCCAGATGGTCCACCCACTGCGCGGGGGTGAAATTGTTCTGCCGGACATAAGCCACCGCCTGGGCGAACTGTCCGTTGAACGCCTGCGGCGAGGCGGACAGGGCGTTGGCGAAGTTGACGCGGGCCAGCAGGGTCGCCGTGTTGATCCAGCGCTCCCCGCCGTCCCACCCCTTGACGCTCGGTGGGGCCAGCAGGTCCTGCCCCATGGTCGCCATGGCGACAGTCAGGCGGACCAGGGAACCGGCGTCGCTGCGGAGCAGGGCCGGATTCAGTCTGGCGTCCCCGACGGGCGCGGTTCCGGCGGGAGCGATCTGCTGCGGCGTCGTCGGGATGCTGCCGGCGAGGCCGAGCATCTTCACCGAGCCGATGACATACTGCACCGGGCACTTGATGACGGCGTTGCGGGCTTTGGCGGAGTAAAACGCCTGGGAGCGGAAGATTCGCCCCAGCACGGCCCGGATGTCGTAGCCGCTGGCGTAGTAGGTCTGCACCAGGGCGTCCAGCACCGGCGGCTCCGGGTCCGGGTAGGCGAAGAAGGCGAAGAGCTGGGTGCAGAGGCGCCTGGCCGTCGCCGGGTGGGCGACCAGCATCTCAATGATGTCGTCGCCGTTCCAGTTGCCGGTCTGGCCGAGGAACGTCTTCGGCCCGTCGTCGTGCTGATACGGGTTGAAATGAAACTGCCCGCCGCGCAGGTTCCAGCCGGAGAAGGCGCGGGCGGCGGCCTTGACGTCGTCCTCGGTGTAGTGGCCGATGCCGCAGGTGTAGATCTCCATCAACTCGCGCCCGAAGTTCTCGTTGGGGTGTTCTTTGTAGTTCTGGTTGCCGTTCAGGTAGCGCAGCATCTCCGGGTCGCGGGCGACGGCCAGGGTCAGGGTGCGGAAGTTGCCCAGGGCGTTGGCGCGGAACATCTGGTTCTGCCGCATCAGGAGGTCGCCGAAGAATTTGCCGTCCTTGGACGTGAAGTGCCCGTGCCAGAACAGGGTCATCTTCTCCACGAGCGGGTGCGGGGTGGCCAGCATCCGGGCCGTCCACCACATTTTCACGATCTCTGGGGGGATGTAGTCGCGCCCGCGCTTGTTCTGCTGGTCGTCCGCCGGGAGCAGGGCGAGCAGGCTCTGGATGATCGCGTCATCGTTGATGGGGTCCGGCGTGTCCTCCGGGTGCAGCGCGTCGTCGGTGACGGCGGCGAGGCCGCGCGGAGCGGCGGCGCGAATCTCATCGGTGGTCGCCCCGAAGCCGAGGCGTCGCAGCAGATGGGCGGTGTCGAGTGTGTTCTGGTCCAGCATGAAGTCACCCATGGTCGAAAGATGGTGTCCCTGATTGTCGGGATTTCGGGGTGACAGACGCAGGCCGGTGGGGAAAAGTTCAACGGCGCGGAACCCTTCTTGGCGCGGTTCCATTGAAGGCATGGGGGCATCCGGCCCCACGGGAGAACCAACAGTCATGCAGGCCATCGTCGTTGACCCCGCCACGCCGGGGCGGCTCGTCCTTCAGGAAGTCTTCGCGCCGACGCCCGGCCCCGCCGAGGCGCTGGTGCGTGTGCGCGCCGTGTCGCTGAACCGGGGCGAGACCAAGCGCGCGCTGACAGGGGCGCCCGCCGGCTCGCGGCCCGGCTGGGACCTCGCCGGAATCGTCCAGAAGGCGGCGGCGAACGGGAGCGGCCCCAAGGAGGGCGCGCGCGTGGTCGGCCTGGTCTCGTCGGCGGCCTGGGCCGAGCAGGTGGCCGTCTCGACGGACTTTTTGGCCGAGATTCCCGAAGGCGTCTCGTTCGCGCAGGCCGCCACCCTGCCGGTGGCCGGGCTGACGGCCCTGCACGCGCTCTACAAGGGCGGACTGCTGCTGGGCAAGCGCGTCCTGGTGACGGGCGCGACCGGGGGCGTCGGCGACTACGCCATCCAGCTCGCGCGCCTGTCCGGGGCGACGGTGACGGCCCATGTCCGCCGCCCGGACCAGGCGGAGTTCGTCCAGAGTTCGGGCGCGCACAACGTCGCCGCCGGGGATGACCTGTCTGAATCCGCCAAAGCCTTCGCGCCGTTCGACCTGATCATCGAGTCGGTCGGCGGGGCCGTGCTGGGGGCGGCGCTGCCGATGCTCGCCGAGCGCGGCGTCTGTGTGCTGTTCGGGACGGCGGGCGAGGCCCCGATGTCCTTCAACGCCCAGGCGTTCTATGCCATCGGCGGCGCGTCCCTGTACGGTATGCTGCTGTTCGACGAGCTGCGCTGGTATGAATCGGCCAAAATCGGCCTGACCAAACTGGGCGCGCTGGTCTCGGAGGGCAAGATGACGCCGCACATCACCGTGGAGGAGCCGTGGTCGAAGGCGGCGGAGGTCGCCCAGTCCCTGCTGGACCGTCACTACCCCGGCAAGGCCGTCCTGACGGTCGGGGAATGAGCAGGCGACCGCTACAGCAGCGTCCCCTGCCCCGGATCGGCCCCGGACGACGTCGGGGGCGTCAGGCCCAGGTGCTCCCAGGCGGCGCGCGTGGCGACGCGCCCGCGCGGAGTGCGCTGCCAGAAGCCGATCTGCATCAGGTACGGCTCGTACATATCCTCGATGGTGTCCCGCTCCTCGGAGATCGCCGCCGCCAGCGTCTCCACCCCCACCGGCCCGCCGCCGAACTTCTCGATCAGGGCGCGCAGCAGCTTCCGATCAAATTCATCCAGTCCCAGCGCGTCCACCTCCAGCATCGCCAGCGCCGCGCGGGCCACTTCCCGCGAGATGTGCCCGTCGGCGCGAATCTCGGCGAAGTCGCGCACCCGCTTGAGCAGCCGGTTGGCGATGCGCGGCGTCCCGCGCGAGCGCCGGGCCAGTTCCGTCGCGCCCTCCGAGTCCACCTGCACCCCTAAGATCGCCGCCGAGCGCGTGATGATCTCCCACAGGTCTTCGGGCGAATAAAACGAGAAATTGTGCTGGATGCCAAACCGATCACGCAGGGGCGAGGTCAGCAGCCCGGCCCGTGTGGTCGCCCCGACCAGCGTGAACGGGTTGACTTCCAGCTTGACCGTGCGCGCGGACGGCCCCTGCCCGATGACGATGTCCACCTGATAGTCTTCCATCGCCGAGTAGAGAATCTCCTCGACGGGCCGCGACAACCGATGGATCTCGTCAATGAACAGCACGCTGCCGTTCTCCAGGTTGGTCAGGATAGCCACAAGGTCGCCCGGACGCTCGATGGCCGGTCCCGACGTGGCGCGCAGGGCCGCGCCCATCTCGTTGGCGATGATGAGCGAGAGGCTCGTCTTGCCCAGACCCGGCGGCCCGTGCAGCAGGACGTGGTCCAGCGCCTCCCCCCGCCGCTTGGCGGCCTGGAGGGAGATGCCCAAGTTCTCCTTGATCTTCGGCTGCCCGATGAACTCGCGCAGCCACCGGGGCCGCAGCGAGTACTCGGCGGTGTCTTCTTCGCCCATCTCCGGGGAGACCATCCGTTCGGGTGTCATGGGAAGATTATACCCGGCCCGGACGCGCGCAGCGCCGTGAGCGCTGATGGTATGTCAGGGTGAATGTCATTTGAGCGGCTGTGCCGGAGGCCCTTCCGCGCGGACCGCCTCCCGACACAGCAGACTGCCGTTGACAAGGCGAGGCTTGACATCTCTTTTCCGGGCGGTCATCATAGTCCCATGTCTGTGACAAGTCCCGCGCCGGAGGCCCCCAAGCGGGTCTCCCTCGTCTGGATTCTGCCGGCGCTGCTGCTCTGCTGCGCCTACGGGCTGCTGGGGCTGACGTTCATCACCCACGTCGGGGACGTGATGAGCCGCTGCGTCCTGATGGACCCCAAGCTCTCGCGCATCTGGAGCGTCGCCCACGCCGAGATCGGCCTGTCCTACATGGGCGTCTTCGGCGGCATGGCCTATTACCTGCTGCGCGCCTCCAAGACGGAGCCGACCCACCTCAGAGACCTCGCCCTCGCCTTCGCCTACCTGCTCGGCTCGTTCCTGCTGGACTTCGTCTGCGTCCGCTACTTCACCCCGCTGGTCGCGCTGCTGATCGGCGACGCCATCGTGATGACGTTCACGCTGCTGGTGTCGCGCCAGCTCTGGTTCCAACGGCTGCTGGGCATCTTCGTCCCGTTGGTCTTCTTCACCTGCGCCCTGGGGCACTTCATGGAGGGGATGTCCTACTGGCAGTTGACTTACCCGGTCAACGTCCCCTGGACCATGGTGACGGCGGACGTCGGGTTCGCCATCCTGGTCAACGCGGCCCGGTTCCCGGCCTTCATCCGGGGCCAGGACCTGCTGAATGAGATGCATGAGGTCAAGGCGGAGGCGCGGCAGCGCCACTTGTTCCTGCACGACGTGCTGCTGTCCGTGACCGAGGGCCGCTTGAACTACTGCGGCACGCCCGACGATCTGCCCCCGCCGCTGCCCGAAGTCGCCCCCCCCCTGCGCCTGTCGCGGGACACGCTGCGCGGCCTGCGGGCGGCGGCCTCGGACGCGGCGCGGGGGCAGGGGTTCTCGCCGGAGGAGGTTGACGACCTCCAGACGGCCGTGGGCGAGGCGGCGATGAACGCCGTGGTCCACGGCGGCGGCGGGGAGGGCGTCGTGCGGAGCGGGGGGGGCCGTGTCCAAATCTGGGTCACCGACCGGGGCGGCGGCATCCACCTGACACAGTTGCCGCGCGCGACGTTGGAACGCGGCTTCAGCACCAAAGACTCGCTGGGCCAGGGCTTCTGGCTGATGCTGCAGACGATGGACCGCGTGGACCTGCTGACCGGCACCTCCGGCACGACCCTGGTGCTGACGCGCGGCCACGCGGCGTAGGAGACCTCACCCGGCTCGCCACCCTCTCCTTTCGGAAGGAGAGGGTCGGCGGCTTGCCGCCGGGGTGAGGTATCTTCGGGCGTGGTCCGCCTATAGCAAGGCGCTGGAGACGATACGAGCGGCGATGGCGTGGGCGTCGGGGACGGCGATGTCGTCGGGGACCCGCTGGCCGGTGGTGACGTAGGCCAGGGGCAGGCCGTGCCGGGCCTGCACGGTCAGCACCTTGCCGAAGCAGGCGCTGTCGGTGGCCTCGTCCAGCTTGGTCAGGATCAGGGCGTCGGGCGCGAGCGCGTGGCGGAAGCGGGCGACGATGTGGTCCATGTCACGGGCCGAGAGCGTGGCGGGCAGGGCGAGGAACTTTTCCACGTCCTCCAGCCCATCGAAGACGTGCGCCGTCTCGCCCAGCGGAATCATGTCGTTGGGCGAGCGCCCCGTGGTGTCCAGCAGGACCCGCTCCATCCCCTGGGCCGCGAAGTCGGCCAGGTGCCGGCCCAACTCGGCCTGGTCGTGGGCCACGCGCACCGGGACGTTCATGATCGCGCCGTAGGTCTCCAGCTGGTGCGCGGCGGCGACCCGGAAGGTGTCCAGGGTGACGATGCCGACCCGGCGGCGCTCCACGAGCGCGAACCGGGCGGCCAGCTTGGCGATGGTCGTGGTCTTCCCCACCCCGGTCGTGCCGACGAAGGCCAGCAGCCGCATCCGCCCGCCGGGCAGGGTCGCGGGCCGGGCGTCGATCTTCAGGCGCTGGGCGAGCCGCGTCCGCATCTCCGTGCGCGCGTCGGCGTCCGTCAGGCCCTGGGGCAGCTCGGACACCCACTGGCGGGCCAGCGGCGGCGCGACCTCGGCGTCCAGCAGTTGCTGCATCAGAAGCGGGTACGGCTCGGACTGCGGCGACGCCGTGCGCCCCCGCGCCTCCCGCCGCGCCTTCTTTCCCTCAACGTCCTCCCCGCCCCCAAGAACGGGCGCGGGCTGGAAGGGTTTCTTGTGGGCCGACTCCACCAGGCCCTGCACACTGGCCGTCAGCTCGGCCAGCCGCGCCTCCAGCGTCTGCATCTGCGTCGCCTGCGGGGCGAGCGCCGCCCCCGGCGTCACGGCCTTCTCCCGGCGCGGGACGTGGTGGGGAGCGTCCTCGACCAGTCGGCAGGTGACCTCCACCCACTCCTGGCCGCCCCAGCGGCCCAGCACCGCGCCCTTCTTGATCTTGCGCTGGCTGACGAGTTCGGCGTCGGGGCCGAACGCGCGGCGGGCGAGCAGCAGGCACTCCGTCAGGGTCGCGCCCTGAAAGCTCTGCGTCTTGGTGTTGGGCGGCGACGCGGGCCGCGCGGCGAGTAAACTAGGCATGGTTGCTTCCGGTGAGCGTTACAGACTCGTGACCGCGCCGACGGCGCGGACCTCGGTGTTGGGGACGATCTCGTTGTAGGACAGAATCACAAGCTGCGGCAGGGCGCGCTCGGTCAGACGGCGCAGGGACAGGCGCAGGGCGGCCATGCACAGCAGCACCGGCTGCTGGTGGCCCAGGGCGATCATGCGCTCCACCTGCTGCGAGACATTGGCAATCAGGCGGCGGGTCTGCGACGGGTCCAGGGCCAGGTTCGGCATCCCCGGCGTCACGGCGGACACCAGTTCCTGTTCCAAGGCCGGGTCCAGGGTGATCGTGCTGAGGACGCCGGTGGCCTCGTCGGCGTATTGGCGGCAGATGGAGCGGGACAGGGCCGTCCGTACCCACTCGCTCAGCATATCCAGGTCCTTGGTCCGGCCCGCGTTGTCGGCGAGCGTTTCCAAAATGGTCACCAGGTCGCGGATGGAGATGCGCTCGCGCAGCAGGTGCTGCAGGACCTTCTGGACCTCGCCGATGGTCATCAGGGCCGGGATCAGTTCCTCCACGACCGCCGGGCTGCTCTGCCGGACGTGGTCCAGCAGCGCCTGGGCGTCCTGCCGCGTGATGATCTCGGCGGCGTGGCCCTTGATGACTTCGGCCAGGTGGGTGGTCATCACCGAGGACGGGTCCACGACGGTATAGCCCGCCATCTCCGCCCGGTCGCGCTGCCCTTTGGGGACCCACTGGGCCGGGACGCCGAACGCGGGTTCCTTGGTGGGGACGCCGTCGGTGATCGTGTCCACCACCGTGCCGGGGTCAATCAGCAGGATGGCGTTGGGCTGCACCGTGCCGGAGGCCAGCACGGCCCCCTTGAGCTTGATGGTGTATTCGTTGTTCTTCAGGTGTAGGTCGTCGCGGATACGGATCGTCGGAACGACCAGCCCCAGCTCCATAGCCGTCTTCTGGCGGACCATGGTGATCCGATCCAGCAGGTCCCCGCCCGCCGACTGGTCCACCAGGGACAGCAGGCCGTAGCCGAAGTTCAGTTCCAGCACGTCCACATGGAGCAGCGGCAGGACACTCTCCGGCGTGACGGCGGCGGCTTTGGGCGCGGACGCGGCGGCGAACTGGGCGGCCTCGGCCCTCTGCGACCCCCGAACCAGCGTCATGCCGATTCCCGCCAGTATCCCGGCCACGAGAAGGGTCTGGATCACCGGGAAGCCGAACGGGATGAACAGACAAACGAGACCGGCGGCGATGAACAGGGCGCGCGGCGAGGAGAAAATCTGCCGGGCCACGTCGCCGCCCATCGGGGTCTCCGACGCCGCCCGCGTCACCATTAGGCCCGCCGCCGTGGAGATCAGCAGGGCGGGTATCTGGGCGACCAGGCCCTCGCCGACGGTCAGCAGCGTGTAGTTCTGTAGGACGGTGACGACGTCCTCGCCCTTGGACAGCCCCATGGCGAAGCCGCCCAGGGTGTTCAGGACGATGATGACGATGGCGGCGATGGCGTCGCCCCGGACGAACTTGTTCGCGCCGTCCATCGCGCCGTAGAAGTCGGCCTCGCGCCCGATGGCCTTGCGGCGTTCACGCGCCTGCTCCTGGTTGATAAGCCCGGCGTTCAGGTCCGCGTCAATCGCCATCTGCTTGCCCGGCATGGCGTCCAGGGTGAAACGCGCGGCGACCTCGGCGACGCGCCCCGCGCCCGCCGTGATGACGACGAACTGCACGACCACCAGCAGCAGGAAGACGATGATGCCGACGACGTAGTTGCCGCCGATGACCACCTGCCCGAAGGTGGCGATGACGTGCCCCGCGCTGCCCGTGCCGATGATGAGCTTCATCGCCGACACTTCCAGCGCCAGCCGGTACAGCGTCGTCACCAGCAGCAGCGCCGGGAAGACCGAGAATTGCAGCGGCTCGGTGGTGTAAAGCGCCGTGAGGAGAATCAGAACGGCCCCGGCCAGGTTGATGACCAGGGCGAAGTCCAGCAGGGCTTCGGGCATGGGCAGGATCAGCATCGCCACGATGCCGATCAGCGCCAGCGCCATGCCGATGTCGGACTGCTTGGCGGCCTTCGCAAAGAACCCCGCCGCCCCGCCCGGCGCTGCGGGACTGCCTATCGCTTTCGGTGCTGTCGTGACGGCCACGCCTGTTCTCCCGTGCAAGAAGTGAAGACACTGTGAGGATTACGGGGGAATTATTCCACAGGCGGACGGGGGTTTACAGAAAAGTTTCGGCCCCCGCCCCACAAATGGGTACGGGGGCCGGAAAGCGAGAGATGGCGGGTGGCCCGGCCTTCGTACAGTGGCCGGGCCATCCTGAGTCAGTTGATGCTTACTGCGGCGTCAGGATGTAGGTGTCGCTTGCGCTTCCACCCCTCAAGAAAATCTGCCCGGAAGCGTTGATGCCCGCTTCTACATTACCGTTGATGTCTGTGCGTATCTCAAGCGCATCACCACTAAAGGTCGCGCTCAAGTCCTCGTACTGCTGGTTGACCCAGAGGGCCGGGCCGCCGTTGGAGCCTGCGCCGAGAATCTGCCCGGCGTTGTTGACGAAGTCCGCCGCCTGGCTGCTAGGCAGCACGACCGGCGTGGCAGTCGGACTGGTCCAGACCGTGGCGACATCGCTGGGCCCGTCGTAGGTGGCGGTGTTACTGGTTCCGACAATCATGTTGTCGTCATTGATGCTCATAGCGGCATCAGACTCTTCGACCTGGGATGTCGCCGGGTCTGAATATACGGGCAGCAACTCCGTTGCGGTTGACGATGGCGAGGACCAGTAGAGGGCCACAGTCCGAGTTGAGCTGAACATGGGCTGCGTCGTCGCGGCGACCGTGCCGCTGCCCACGATGGCCCCGTTGTTGTTGATTGCGGCGGCTGATACACCAGCCACTCCGGCGGGAACGGCCAGCACTTGGGGCGTCGCGGCCGGGTTGCTCCAGTAGACGGCAACATGGTTGTTGCTGCTGTCTTCAGCGTTGCCGACGATCTGCCGGGAATTGTTCATACTCTTGGCCAACGTACCCGTGACAGAAATACCACCCGGCAGTGGCGCGAGTACCGTTGGCACCGCCGTGGACGACGCCCAATATAATCCGGCGCTGATCATTTGGCCGTTATGGTTAATGGTGATGACAGTGCGATCCCTGTCATCAGTTGTCGCTGGCCCTTGCAGTGTGATGGGGACAGAGGACGGGCTGGAATCATACGTAGCGCCCGTGAATTCATTGCTGCCTGCAATCTGTCCGCTGTCATTGATGCTCCCCCCATCGAAGTCCACACGAGTGACGTTGTAGCCGCGCGCCGTTCCCACGGACACGCCAGCGGTGAACGTCGTCCCGCCCCCCGTCGTGGTCCCACCCCCGCCGCCCGTGGTAGTGCCGCCTCCCCCCCCCGACGTGCCGCTGGTGATGGGGGCGGTAGGTGAGGCTGTCAGAGGCGATGAGATGGTCTCGGACGCGCCGCTGGGCAACGTGATGTCTAGCCCGCCGGAGGAGTTGCTGGTGCCCGTGGCCGTGCCGGTGGGCGTGTTCAGGGTGACGGCGAACGTGCCGTTGGCGATGTTGAGCGTCGCCGTGCCCGTGTCCCCGCTGGGCGCGACCGCGACGTTGCCGGTGATAGGGCCGGAGAGGGTTCCGCTCAGGTTGGTCAGGGTGAGGGTCTGCCCGTTCTCGTTCACCGTGGCCGTGCCGCCGACGTTGCCGCTGTCGGAGAGGGTCAGGTTCGCGGCGGCGCTGACGTGGGTGGCGGGCAGAGTGAACGTGCCCGTGATCGTGCCCGCCCCGGCGCTGTCGGTCAGGGAGATGTTGCCGCTGCCCGTCACCGGCAGGGGGCCGGAGGTGACGTTGGCCGCGATGGTGAAGGCCACCGGGTAGGTGGTGTATGTGCCGAGGTTGAGACTCGTGGTGACGGGCGCCGTCTGCGTAATGGTCAGCGTCCCCACCGACTGCGTCTCGGCCGCGTCGGTGTAGAAGGTGAGGGTCCCGGTGTTGCCGCTCAGGCTCGCCGCCGAGTACAGGCCGATACCGTCCGCCGCCGGTCCGGTGTGGGCGGTCTGGCCGTGAGCGGCGGCGCGCTTCTGGAGGGCGGCGGCGACGGCGGCCCGCAGTGCGGTCCGAAAGGTGCTGCCGGTGGGAAGCGTGGCCTGGACCTGGGCGAACGGATAGTTGACGCCGCCCTGGAACGCCTGGTAGCTGGAGATCAGGGTGGCCTGGGCACTCAGGTCGCCCGTGAGCGCCTGGCCGTTCACGCCGCTGCTACTCCCGCCGCCGTTGCTCCCACCGCCGCAACCGGTAAGCGTGAGAGAGACCAGCACGAGAAGTCCGACCATCGGTAGGATGCTGATTTTCATAATGGCCCTTTTTCGTGCTTTCGGCATCCTGTCGGGGCGGGAAGAAAGGCGGGAGACAAGCCGTGGAACCATTATAACATCAACATTCCCAGCCCGCAATGACATAAAAAGCCATATTTTCGAGATTGGGGCGCAGGGAAAGGCTGGAAAGTCCTACCCAGGCGGGGGTCGGGCGTGTCCGTCAGGAGTTTTTCGCGGTCCAGGCGTTCGTGCCTACGGCTGTTCGTGCCGTAGACGAACGTGCCGACGAGTCCCACCAAAGTGCCGCCGCCGAGGATGGTCCCGGCGACATCATAGCCGTGGACGATGACATAGGCGCTGGCGAGGATGCTGGAAGTGATGACGGCGCGTTCCATCTCCATCCGGTGATTGGATTATCTCTCGTATCTTGTGATGAGATGGTCGGCAAGCCCAGGGACAGTAGCTTCGTAGCGCACCAATTCTTGCGTCGGCGGGATGGGACCGATGAATCGATAGGTAGTAGTGATAACAGTATTCTGTGGTGAGGGAGCGACTCGTTCCGTAAGGTTTTCAGCCTTCCCTGGCTCAGTTTCCATTATAGGTCAGTCCTTTGTCTCCTCGACCTCTTGTTCCAGCGCAATGCCCAAATCTTGGGCCGCCACCCGCCAGTCGGCGCGCAGGGCGAGGAAGTCGGCCTGCTGAGGGTTCCGGCAAAAGTTGTATTCGCTCAACGTGTCACCGAAGTCAAAGATACGCGCGATACCCTCCACGAAAGAAGGGCGGGCGTACAGAAAACTCGACAAAGGGTTCATGGCGAAGCCTCCACCTGAATTATGGTAGAGCAGGGTTTCTTTATCAACGCTCACCCAAGAAAAAGCCCCGCCCGACGCATCGGGCGGGGCCAGGGCTGAACGAGTTCAGGCGCGGCGGCGGGCGCGCAGGAGTAGGCTGCCTAGGCCGAGGCCCATCAGCGCCAGCATCCCCACCTGGGACGGCTCCGGCGCGGCGGAGGCAGTCAGACTCAGGGCGTCAATGTTGACCTGCTGTAACTCGGAGCCGCCATCCCCAGTGGCAACGGCGTTGACGGACAGCGTCTGGCCGATCTCGCCGGTGAAGTCGCCGGAGTTCACGGTGATGCTGAAGGGGTCCACCGCGCCCGGCGCGACATTGTTGCCCTCGGCGGTCGAGAAAGTTTCGCTCCCCAGGACGGTGCCGCCCGCCAGCAGATTGAACGTCACGTCGCCCAGAGCCGTGCCGTCGTTGCGGCCGATTAGGTAGCCGCTGTAGACGTAGACGGTGGAGGGAGCCAGCGTGACGGCGTTGGTGGTCAGGCTGCCGTAGGTTGCCCCGTCGAGGGTCTGCGTGACAGTGACCGTGGTCGGGCGCATGACGTTGCCAGAGGTGTTCAGGTTCTCGTAAAGGTCTTGTGTGCCCCCGTCGGGGTCAGCGGTTGTAATACCGTTGGTGGCGCTGTTCTGGACGCCGACCCCTCCGAAGCCGTTGTTCGTGGAAGTGTAGCCGTCGGGGGCGCCACTGGTGAAAGTTACCGTCGGCGGCGTTGTCTGCGGCGTCTCAAACGTGCCGTTGACGAGCAGGTT
This sequence comes from Capsulimonadaceae bacterium, assembly GCA_965277485.1. Lineage (GTDB taxonomy): Bacteria > Armatimonadota > Armatimonadia > Armatimonadales > Capsulimonadaceae > JAFAZD01. Next base: position 262,676 of record CBDICZ010000014.1, read on the forward strand.
GGTGTCCGCGTGTGCGGACGCGGCGGCGAGGCCGCAGGTCAGTAGTGCCGTGGCAAGGGCGGCAGCGAGACGAGGTGTCGACATATGCGAGAGTCCTTTCCGATGCGACATTCTCTCGGCCTGTGACGATACTGCCTGCACAAGCGGTCAAGAAAAGAGGCGGTCTGTCGGGGCGAACGAGGGCGAGGGACAGACCACAATGATAATTATGATGGAAACTCGCTGCCCGCGCAATGACATAAAAAGCCATATTTTCGACTCTCTGACGTCCTCTTGGCATGAACTATGCAACAGGGACGGAGAGACACTCGCAATGCACATAACGTTTCGGCCCGCGACGACGGGGGATGTGGAAGACTGCCTTCGGATGCTGCCGCCCGGCTTCACCTGTGAGCCGGGGTTGCGCGCGCGGCTGCCGGACCTGTGGCGTCAGTGGCTGGGCGAAGGGTGTCTTCAGACCAGCATCCTGGAGGACGGGGAGCGTCCGCCGGGGCAACGCCTGGTCGCGTTCGGGGCCAACGCCTTCGTCACGGACGACTTCATGGGCGAACTGCGGGCGGGCCGCCTGCCGCCCGCCCCCGCCGCTCACGTCGCCGCGCGGCACGAGACGGGGGACTCGCCGCTCCTCGGCCCGGAGGACGTGCGCCGGGCGAACTCCGGGGTCGGCCTGAACGCGCTGGTCCTGCACATCGGCTGGGACGAGGCGGCGCTGACGCCAGACGAGACGCGCTGGGTCAAGGCCAAGCTTTTGGAGGCATTCCACTACGCCATCGGCGGGTATCAGATCAAGGAGGTCATGCAGGAGGTCTACACGGAGGAGGAGATGCGCCGGGGCCTGGCCGCCGGGGCGCTGCTGCGGTCGGACTACGCCCGCTTCTTCGATCACAAGCTGATGTCGCTGCCCCCGCCGCCGTTACGCCCGTTCCTGATCGGCAACAGCCGGGCCGAGGTGCAGGACGGCAGCACCATTGCGCCGCTGTTCTTTTTCACCCCGCCCCGCTTCTTCTTCCGACCCTGGGAGCAGGAGATGTTACAACAGGCCCTGCGCGGCCTAAGCGACGCCGAACTTGTTGCCGCGCTGCATGTCTCGCCGTCCACGGTGCAGAAGCGCTGGCAGGCCGTCTACGAGCGCGCCGCCGCGCCCGAACTGTTCCCCCGAGCGTCCACCGAGACTCAGACGCGAGGCGCGGAGAAGCGCCGCCACCTGCTGTCCTACCTGCGCCACCACCCCGAAGAACTGCGCCCCGTCCTGCCGCCGGGGACACGGAAGTAAGGTAACTCACCCGGCTCGCCTTCTGTACGGGCATGGCATACCATGCCCCTACCGCCGGACGTGGACCGGCTTGCCGGGCCGGAGATGGTTCGCGGCCTCCGCTCATCGCGGCGTCAGCAGGAAATCATGCTCGTCACCCCGGTAAGTGCCGACGCCGACGACCTGACCGCGGTTGTTGATCCCGTAGGCTTCGGTCAGCGTCCAACCCGGCTGGAGATGGCTGATGTCGCGCATCCGACCATTCTGCCAGAGGAAGGCGCGATTTACATTACCGTTGGATGCTTGCCCGACGATTTCTCCCGCGTCATTCAAGGCTTTGACGGTCATCAAGGGCAGGCCCGGCAGTGTGCCGATGTCCTGCGTTTTGCCGTCCTGCCAGAGCCGCCCACGCTCAGCACTTGACCCCCCGTACTGAATTAGCACCTGCGTCTCATCATAGATCGCGACGGCTCCGCCTGCTGTGTCAATAATGACTTTCTTGCCGTTTTGCCAGAGAAAGATGCGGCTATTGTCATTGCCGACGATTTGGCCTCGGTTGTTGATGTCAGCAGCGTCACTGCCTGCACCGGCGAGTAAAATCATTCGACCGTGGCGATACAGAAAAGCATGAGTGGGCGGGGCATAATCCGGGGAAAACATATAGACATTGAACGTATCACCAACGATCTCGCCGCTGTCGCTAACTGCTAGAGGTTCAGACTCGGAGTAAGCAGGCAGATTACGCAAGCACTGAACAGCGCCCCCTTCCCACAAGAACCCTTCTCTCGTAATCGCGCCGGGCGTGTCGTTTTGTTGAGGCCCAATGAGTGAACCCACGACCTGCCCCCGATTATTGAGCGCGGTTCCCTGTACGTTATGGTACTGCGGCAAGTCGCCAACGTCGTGCCAGCGGCCACGACTCCAGAGGAAGGTGTGATCGTCCCCCACAGAGTCGGCACCATCCAAGCGTCCGACATCCTGCTGCGCGATGACCTCCCCACGGTTGTTCAAGCAGTGGATATTGTTGTCAAAGAATTGCCACTCGCCCGCCAAGCCGAGGTCAGTGATGCGATAGCGTAAGTGAGGAGGACGGGAAGGGCGAGGATGCGCCGCTGCCGACGCAGGCGCGGCAGCCAAACACGATGCGAGGAGCAACAGGAGGTGACGCACCCTGACCGCGCCTGTTTTCAAGCCGCCCCCCCGTGCAGGAGCTTATGCACCGAGGCGGCGACTTTTTTGTTCATGGCGGGGGCCTGGGCGATCTGGTCCACGCTGGCCTGCTTGAGCTTGTCCACGGAGCCGAAGAACTTCAACAATTCACGCCGTCGCGTCTGGCCGATGCCGGGGACAGTGTCCAGCACGGACATGGTGGCGTTCTTGCCGCGCAGTGTCCGGTGGTATGTGACGGAGTAGCGGTGGACCTCGTCGCGGACGCGCTGTAACAGATGCAGGGCGTGGGAGTTGCGCGGCAGGACCAGAGGCTCCGACCGGCCCGGCTTGAAGACCAGTTCGTACTGCTTGGCGAGGCCGATCATCGGAATCTCTAAGCCCAGTTCGGCGGCGACGGAGACCGCGACGGCGAGCTGACCCTTGCCGCCGTCAATCAGCATCAGGTCCGGCGGGTGGTTGAACTTGGGGTTGTCGGCGAGCAGTTCTTTCAGGCGGCGCGTCAGCACCTCGCGCATCATGGCGAAGTCGTTCGGCTCACCCGTCGGGGTCGGCTTCTGGATTTTGAAGCGGCGGTAGTCGGACTTGACGGCTTTGCCGTCGTGGAAGACGACCATACCGCCAACCGAGTGCGCGCCCTGGATGGTGGAGATGTCGAACGCCTCGATGCGCTCCGGCGGCGCGTCCAGGCCCAGCACATCCTGGAGTTCCATCAGCGCGCCGACCGTGCGGTCGTGTTCGGCGGCGGCCCCGGAGCGCATCTGCTCCAGCGCCAGCTTGGCGTTGGTGGCGGCCATCTCCAGCAGGTGCTTCTTCTCGCCCCGTTCGGGGACGGTCAGCGTGACCTTCGCCCCCTTCTTCTGCTTCAGCCACTGCTCGATGATGACCGTTTCTTCCACGTGCGTCGGCAGGATGATCTCGCGCGGGACGTAGGAGGCGTCCTGATAGTACCGCTTGAGGAACTCGGACACGGACTCGTCCATGCCCTCATCGCCCTCCGTGCCTTCCAAAAGAAAGTGTTCCTGGCCGATCAGTTTGCCGTTACGGATGAAGAACATCTGGACGGCGGAGTTGCCGTCCTCGTTGACCAGCGCGACCACGTCTTGGTCGGCGGCGTTGGTGGAGATGACCTTCTGGCGCTCCACCAGCGTCTCCACGGCCTGTAATTGGTCGCGCAGGCGGGCCGCCTTCTCGAACTGCAAGTCTTCGGCGGCGGTCTCCATCTCGTCCCGCAGTTGCCGCACCAGTTTTTCCTGCTTGCCGTCCAGGAACAGCGCGACGTCGTCCACCATCTTCCGGTACTCGGCCTGGTCCCCCAAGCCCGCGCAGGGGGCGTGCGGGCAGCGGCCCATGTGGTGATACAGGCAGGGCCGCTGCTGGGGCGTGTTGTCCCAGCGCTTGCGGCAGGTGACCAGGGGAAAGAGCCGGTAGATCAGGCGCAGGCTGTCCCAGACGGCGTGCGAGTTGGTGAACGGGCCGAAGTACTTGCCGCCGTCCTGCGTCACCCGGCGCGTGACCAGCAGGCGCGGGAACGGCTCGGACATCGTCAGGACGAGGTAGGGGTAATGCTTGTCGTCACGCAGCCGGACGTTGTAGTGCGGCCGGTGCTGCTTGATGAGGTTGCACTCCAGAATCAGCGCCTCCAGCTCGCTGTCCACGACGACCCAATCCAAGTCCCCGCCGGCGCGGACGCGGGCGACGAGCTTGCGGGTCTTCGGGGTGTGCTGGGCGCTCTTCTGGAAGTAGGAGCGGACGCGGTTGCGGAGGTTGACGGCCTTGCCGATGTAAATGATCTCCCCGGCGGCGTCTTTGTAGAGGTAACAGCCGGGCAGGGTGGGCAGGGCGGCCAGTTTTTCTTGCAGGGTCAGGGCGGGGGCGGACATCGTAGTTTATTATACCCGACCCGCCTCCCCGCACAACCGTTTGGACATACGGACGCTCAGGCCCCGCTGGGTGCTGCACAACGCCACCTCGTCCATGATGGCCTTGATGAGAAACAGGCCGCGCCCGTGTTCGCAGTACTGGTCGGGCAGCCCGGACAGGGGCAGACCGGATAGGTCGAACTCGTGGCCCTCGTCCTCCACCTCGAAGACAAGGGCGGAGCGGTCGGGGGCGACGAAGCAGCGCAGGAAGAACTCGCTGGAGTCGCCGCGCGGCGAGCCGTGTTCCACGGCGTTGGCGCAGGCCTCGCCGATGGCGAGTTCCAGCAGGTCAGCTTCGTCGGTGACAAAACGGTGAATCACGTCGCGCGCCGCCGCGCGCGCCTGCTGGACATTGCCGGGGCGACTGCGCCAGCAGCACTCCACGATCAACTCTGGGTCTGGCATAGGCAGGAGCATACCCAACTGCTTTCCGTATGAAACATTTAGTCCAGGTGACGGCGGATCAGGCCCAGGGTGTAGACCAGCAGGGCCAGCAGGAGCGCCAGGAAAGCGTAATGCAGCAGACTGAGCAGCCAGATCATGCCGCGCCCCCAACAAAGCGCAGCGGGACGCCCCCCAGCAGCAGCGTGTCGCCGTCCGCCAGCGGCGCGGGCCGCCCCATCGGCACGGGCCGCCCGTTGTGCCGGGTCTCGTGGGCGGCCGACAGCGGCTCCAGCAGACAGGTCAGGGGATCGGGGGAGATGATGCGGGCGTGGCGGGTGGCGACGCCGGGGCCGTCCAGGATGATGTCCGAGGTGATGGCCCGTCCGAGCAATGTCTCCGAGGCAAGGACGTGTTCCCGTCCGTCCGCCGCGACCAGGCGGGGGCGGCGCTGGCCGCCTCTCGGCTCGTTCCGGGGCGCGGGTTCCGGGACATCCCCGGCCTGCTGGAAGACCAGCTTCGTCGCGCCGATGGTGATCTCATCCCCATCACCCAGGACGCGGCTGCCGTCCACCCGCGCGCCGTTGACGCGCGCCCCGTTGGTGCTGCCCAGGTCCAGGAGGGTGAAGCGGCCATCACTCCCGCGCTCCAGGCGAGCGTGGGACTTGGAGACCATGCCGTCGTTGTCCAGGATGAGGTCATTGCCGCCGTTGCGGGACCGGCCGATGGTGACGAGGGGTCGGGTGAGGCTGAAGTGGCTCTTGCGCCCGTCGGGGGCCGTCACGGCCAGCGCGGCCCAGGCGACGGCGGGCACGGTCCCCGGCTCCGAAGCGTCCCAGTCAACCCCGGCGACCGTGGGCAGGTCATCGGGGCCTTCGGCCACGGGGGCCGGGAAAGTCGGTGGAGCCGGTATCTCGCCCTTCTCAAATCGGGCGCGGACGCGCAACTTCTCGCGCCCCGGCCCGCGCACGTCCTCGGGCGCCTCGGCGATGGTGAAGTCCAGGGGCCCGCGCGTGTGATAACGATTCTGCGTTAGGAACCGCCGCAGGACCGTGACCAGCTCCTCCTCGTCCAGAAATGAGAGCAGGTAGTCGCGCTCCTCCGGGTCGTCCACGGCCAACTCCAGCACGTACTTGTTGGGCACGTAGACCTTGCCGTCCAGGCCCTCCTTGCGGTGGTCGTCCATGGCGGACGTGATCTTCCGCAGGACGTCCTTGGGGCGCAGCTCGGCCGCATCTCCGCCGAAGAGGCCCTCGTACCAGCCGCCGAACTTGCTGTTGAAGCGTTCCAGAAAATCCATCGTGCGCAGATTATACCGCCCCGCGACGGCAAACGCGACGCAAGACCGTTCAGTTGCTGGCCACGATGGTCGCGGGCGCGAGGTGATGATGGTGGAGCGAACACTTCCGGAGGCCCGTCATACGCACCAGCACAGGGGGAGGCGTGGGGTAGTTGAAGGGGTTGGCGAACTGGGGGGCGGGCGGCGGCACGGACGGGACCATGCACGGGAACAGCACGACAGCGCATGCCGAGATGGACAGGAAGTACAGAGCGAACCGTTGCAGCGACATCACGAGCCTCCTCAGTCAGAGTGGTACGAGAGCTTGCCTTGATTATCGGCTCTCGTCACTGAGAAGTTTACCCGCTTTTGCGTTAAAGTTATACGAATATTTTTTGTGCTATGAATTCGGCGGCCCGCTCACCCGGACGACAGGGCGGGCTCCGCCCGGCGGCGCAGCCGAATGGGTCGCGGCGCGGCCACGGGAGCGCTTTGGCTGGAGCGGCGCAGGACCAGCCGGGCCGGGAACACGTGGCTGACCAGCGGTGCGTCGGGCTGCGCCAGGCGGCGCAGGACGCATTCGCCGGCGGTCCGCCCGATACCCTCGAAGTCCTGCGCCATGGACGTCAGTTCCAGATCGGAGAGGCCGGGCTGAACCACGTCGTCAAAGCCGACCAGGGCGACGTCTTCGGGGACGCGCAGGCCGAGGCGGAGCAGCTCGTCGTACACGGGCGGCGCCCAGAAGTCGGCCAGCAGGAACAGGGCCGTGGGCCGCTCCGGGCCGTGGAAGACCTGCCGCAGCATCGCGGCGTCCAGACGTCGCCCGCTGTCCAGCGCCAGCAGGAGGTGGCGGGGGTCCGCCGACAGCCCGCTGTCACGGAGCGCCTGCTGGTAGCCGTGCAGCCGCTCCACGGCGGCGGCGGTGCTTTCCAGGCGGGTCAGGTGGGCGATGCGGGTGTGGCCCTGGGCGATCAGGTGTCGGGTCGCCGCATACGCGCCGCCGTAGTTGTCCGTGCCGACGAAGTCCAGCGGGACGCCGGGAACGCGCCGGTCAATGGCGATCACCGGCATCTCCGCGCCGACCTCGCGGATCAGCGGCACGTTGGCCCCCCCGCCCTCGTGCCAGAGTATGATGCCGGCGAAGCCGCCCTCGCGGGCGTAGCGCAGGCACTCGGCCTCTTTCTCGGCGGCCTGGGAGTAGGTCTCCGCATAGGTGTCCAGCACCAGCGGGTGGTAGCCCGCCGCCGACAGCGCTGTGTTGACGCCGTAGAACGTATCGGTGAACAGGCTGCCGCCGAAGCGCCGCCCCAGCAGGACGCCGACCAGGTGCGGGTCGCGGGCCGACGGGTCCCGCCGTCCCGGCTTGCGCACGGGCGGCAGCGGGCGATGGCGCAGGACGTAGTGCAGGTCCTCGGCGGCCTGGAGTACGTTGCGGCGCGTCCCCTCGGAGACGAAGATGCCGTTCCGTCGGTCGTTGAGGACCGTCGAGACCACGGACGGCGAGACGTGGGCACGCTCGGCGACATCCTTCAGGGTGACTGTTTTCGGCTCAGACATGGTTTTATATAAACGTCAGCACACTCTACCCCGCCGCAGAAGTTCCTGTCAAGCGGGGCCGCAGGCGGGCCAGCATGGCGCCCACGGTGACGAACCGGTAGCCGCGCGCGCGCAGGCCCGTGATGATCGCGGGCAATGCACCCAGGGTGTCGGGCGTGGTCTGGTGCAGCAGGATGATCGAGCCGTTCTCGGTCCGGTCCAAGATGCGCTGTGTGATCCAGGGAGTCGGCTGCGTCTCGTAGTCCGACGCGCCCACGGTCCAGGAGACCGTGTCGTAGCCGAGCGCGTGGGCGACCGACAGCACCTTGTCGTTGTACTGGACGCCCGGCGGGCGCATCAGGGTCGTGTGCCGCCCGGTGGTCACGAAGACCCAGTGGTCGCACAGGCGCAGCTCCTGGGCGATCTCGTGCGGCTTCAGGTCCGGCAGGCGCTGGTGGTCGTAGGTGTGGTTGCCGATCTCGAAGCCGTCGCGCGCCAGCAGGCGCGCGACCTGCGGGTACTGCTTGACCCGGACGCCCACCAGGAAGAACGTCGCCGGGACGTGGTCACGGACGAGCAGGGCGGCGATGGCCGGGCCGTAGCGCGGGTCCGGGCCGTCGTCGAAGGTCAGGGCGACCTCCGGCACGTCCGGGTCTCCGTGTTCCAGCAGGCCCGTCTTCGGGTCGTAGCGGTCCTCGCCCAGCCAGTGCTTCACCCAGAAGACGGGATTGAGGGCGCGGTCCAGGGGCACCTTCCGGTACTCGTCGAGTCGCCACGCGGCGGCCCCCAGGAGCAGGACCAGGGCCAGGCCCGCTCCGAGTGCGAGCGGTCGGCGGCGGCGTGTTGTGGGCATGGCCCATTATAGCGCATCTTGGTCCGCAGTGCTGGGGGTATGAAACCCCCGTCTGAAGTTCGCCCGTCCTGCGGACGGAGGAGCGTCCTGCGTGACGCAAGAGCCGGTGCCGCCCGCCGCCACGCACCCCGCCGCGTCCGCAGGACGCTTGAACGGGGAGACGGTGGTTTCATACCCCCGGACACGCGCCCGGACTGCCATCCCCCGGCACGAGCGCCATGTGCAATCGCCCTGGGCGTTGTCTTGCCAGCCTTGCCTTTGCGCGGCGTTTTCGGGTATCATGTGAGACGGGATTTTTTTGACGCCCGCCTGCCGCCGACCGGGGGCGCGGCGTGGGAGGGGACGGGGGTCGCCATGCAGACCGAGGACCCTGCGGGGCGGGACCCAGAGGACGAGCCGGTGTACGTCATCAGCGTCGCCGCCAAGCTGGCCGGCCTGCCCTCGTGGACGCTGCGCGTCCTGGACCGGGAGGGGATCGTGCGCCCCCAGCGCACCGCCAAGGACCGGCGGCTCTACTCCGACCGGGACATCGCCCTGCTGGCCCGCGTGCGCTACCTGACCGAGCAGCGCGGCGTCAACATGAACGGCGTCCGGCTGATCCTGGAGATGGAGGCCGCGAAGCCGCCGGAGGCCCCCGCTTGAGCCGCCATTCCTGGGCCGCCATTTGAGTTGTTGTCATTGAGGAGACGCCATTGATCTATCCATCCGCAGACACCATCGAGGACCGAGTCGGCAGCCGCTACTCTTTGGTCGTCCTCGCCGCCAAGCGCGCCAAGCAGATCAAGGAGGGCTCGCCCATCTTGATTGATACGGAGTCGACCAACCCCCTGACGATCGCCATGGAGGAGATCGCCGCCGGCAAGGTGACGGCCCAGGAGGCCGAGGTCGTGCCGTCCGAACCGGCCCGCGCCGATGCCGCGCCGACGCACACGGCGGTGACACGGCCCCTGGCCGTGGACGAGTTCGACGCCCTTCTGGGCGGCCCCGGCGCGGCGGAAGACGCGCCGGAAGAACTGAAAGAACAGGAAGACTAGGCCGGGGAATTCAAGGGGGACATCATGCCTAAATCCGTGGGAATTGATCTCGGCACTACCAATTCCGTCATCGCCGTCATTGATGAGACCGGCGAGTCCAACGTCATCGCGCTCGCCGAGGGCAACCGACTGTGCCCGTCGGTGGTCGGCTTCTCCAAGGCCGGGGAGCGCCTGGTGGGCCAGCTCGCCAAGCGCCAGGCCATCACCAACCCGGAGCGCACGGTCTCGTCCATCAAGCGCCACATCGGGACGCGCTACCGGGTGGACATTGACGGCAAGGAGTACTCGCCTGAAGAAATTTCGGCGATGATCCTGCAGAAGCTGCGCTCCGACGCCGAGGCTTACTTAGGCGACGTGGTCAACGAGGCCGTCATCACCGTCCCCGCCTACTTCTCCAACGCCCAGCGCGAGTCCACCAAGGCCGCCGGACAGATCGCCGGCATCAACGTCGTCCGCATCGTCAACGAGCCGACGGCGGCGGCGCTGGCCTACGGGGCGGACAAGTCCGAGGAGCAGGTCGTCCTCGTCTGGGACCTGGGCGGCGGCACGTTCGACGTCTCCATCCTGGAGCTGGCCGGGGGCGTCTTCGAAGTCCGCGCCACGTCCGGCGACACGCATCTGGGCGGCGACGACTGGGACCAGCGCATCATGGAGTGGATGGTCACGGAGTTCAAGAAGCAGTCCGGCATTGACCTGTCCAAAGACCTGATGGCGATGCAGCGCCTGAAGGAAGCCGCCGAGAAGGCCAAGATCGACCTGTCCTCACTGGTGACCACCAACATCAACCTGCCGTTCATCTCGTCCACCCCCGAAGGCCCCGTCCACCTGGAGATGAGCCTGACGCGGGCCATGATGGAGGAGACCACGCGCGACCTGCTGGACCGCATGATCGGCCCGACCGAGCAGGCCCTCAACGACGCCCGGCTGACGCCCGAGGGCATCGAGCGGGTGCTGCTGGTGGGCGGCATGACGCGCATGCCGGCGGTGCAGGAGGCGGTCCGCTCCATGTTCGGCAAGGAGCCGCACAAGGGCATCAACCCCGACGAGATCGTGGCCCAGGGCGCGGCCATCCAGGCCGGGATATTGGGCGGCCAGGTCACGGACATCGTGCTGCTGGACGTCACCCCCCTGTCGCTGGGCATCGAGACCCAGGGCGGCGTCTTCACCCGTCTGATCGAGCGCAACACCACCATCCCGACGTCGGCCTCCATGCTCTTCACCACGGCCATTGACAACCAATCGGCAGTAGATATCCACGTCCTGCAGGGCGAGCGCGACTTCGTCCACGACAACAAGACCCTGGGCCGTTTCCAGTTGACGGGCATCCTGGGCGCGCCGCGCGGCATCCCCAAGATCGAGGTCACGTTCGACATTGACGCCAACGGCATCGTCAGCGTCTCCGCCAAGGACACGGCCACGGGCAAGACGCAGAAGGTGACAATCACCGCCTCCACGTCGCTCTCGCAGGGCGAGGTGGAACGCATGGTCCAGGAGGCGGACAAGTACCGCAAGGACGACGAGCGGCGGCGCGAGGAGCAGGAGCTGCGCAACAAGGCCGACCAGCAGATCTACCAGGCCATGCGCATCGCCGCCGACGCCCAGGGCGTCGTGTCCCAGTCCCAGGTGGACGCCGTCAACACGGCCGCGCAGGAGTTGACCCAGGCGCTGGGCCGGTTCGACAACCCGGCCACCCACAGCGCCATGGAACGCCTCAGCGCCGCCCTGATGACCCTCAGCGGTGCCTACTATGAGGCCAAGGCCAACGAGAACGGCGGCGGGGGCGGCGAGCCGCCCGCCTACGGCGAGAGCGTCCTGCCGGAGCCGACCGCGCCCTCCCCGATGGCGGGCAACGGCCATGCGCCCGGCGTTGACGTGCCGGTGAGCGACTCCCTGGCGGTGAGCGACTACCACGACGTTTGAGCGGCCCCCTGCCCCCGGCGGATCAAGTTGACGGATCAAGCGGATGAAAGTTGTCCATGGCGAAACGCGATTATTATGAGGTGCTGGGGGTCGAGCGGGCCGCGAGCGTGACGGTGATCCGCTCCGCCTACCGGAAGCTGGCCGCGCGCTACCACCCGGACGTCAACCCCGGCGACCACGAGGCCGAGGAGAAGTTCAAGGAGATCAACGAGGCGCACGAGGTGCTATCCTCCGAGGACAAGCGCCGCCTGTACGACGAATTCGGCCACGACGGCCCCCAGGGCGGCTTCGGCGGGGCCGACGGCTTCGGCGTCGGCGACATCTTCGATATGTTCTTCGGCGCGGGCGGCGCTCCCCGCGCGGCCGGGCCGGACCGCGCCCGCCAGCAGGCGACTCAGGGCGCGGACCTGCGTTACGACCTGGAGATCTCCCTGGAGGAGGCCGCCGGGGGCGTGGAGAAGGCGCTGAAGCTGTCCCGGCAGGAGACGTGCGAGACGTGCGAGGGCGGCGGCGCGCGCCCCGGCACGTCGGCCCAGACCTGCCCGACCTGCCACGGCGCGGGCCAGGTGCGCCACGTGCAGAACACCATCCTCGGCTCCTTCGCCACCGTCACCCCCTGCGTGCGCTGCCGGGGCGAGGGGCGGATCATCGCCGACCCCTGCCCCACCTGCCGGGGCGAGGGCCGCGTCCGCCGGACCGTGGAACACACAGTCCACATCCCCCCCGGCGTGGACACCGGGACACGCCTGGTGGACCAGGGCCAGGGCGACGCCGGCCTGCGCGGCGGCCCGCGCGGCGACCTGTACCTCGTTGTCTATGTCCAGCCGCACCCGCACCTGACCCGGCGCGGGCGCGACATCGTCCACGAGGCGCGGGTCTCCGTTGCCCAGGCCGCCCTCGGCGACACGTTCGAGGTCCCCGTCCTCGGCGGCCAGGAGAAACTGACCATTCCGGAGGGGACGCAGCCGGGCGCGACGTTCCGCCTGCGCGGGCGCGGCGTGCCCGACGTCAACGGACGCCCCGGCGACCGGGGCGATCAGATCGTGGTCATCGCCGTGCAAGTGCCGACGCGCCTGACCGACGACCAGCGGCGTCTCCTGCGCGAGTTCGCCGCCGCCTCTGGCGAGACGTTAAGCGCCGACGAGCGCGGCCTCTTCGAGAAGGTCAAGGACGCCTTTTCGGGGAAGACGTAGGCATACCTCAGCCGAAGGACTACCTCACCCGGCACGGCAAGCCGTGCCACCCTCTCCTTCCGAAAGGAGAGGATTAAGAGGCTGTCTCAACTGTCTCCCCTCCCCACCCGTTTCGGGGGAGGTGGACCGGCTTGCCGGGCCGGAGGGGGTTCCTGCCGGGCCGGGTGAGGGGTTCTTCAGGAAACACTTATGCGCTGGTCGGAGATCGCCATCGAGGCCGCGCCCGGCGCGGTGGACGCCGTCGGGCAGGCCCTGATAGATGCCGGATGCCAGGGCTTCGAGGTCCGCTCCGAGTCCGTCCCCCCCTCCGTCGCTGGCTACCTGCCCGTGGACGACCGCCTGGAAGGCCGTCTGAACCAGATCCAAGAACGCCTGCACGGCCTGCCCGCGTTCGGCGTGGAGGGCGCGGGCACGGAATTGACCCTGCGGACGGTGCAGGAGGAGGACTGGGCGAACGCCTGGAAGGCCTTCTTCAAGCCGATGCGCGTCGGCAAGCGCTTCGTCGTCACCCCGCCCTGGGAGACGCCCGACCTGGGCCCCGCCGACATCCCCCTCATCGTTGACCCCGGCATGGCCTTTGGCACCGGCAGCCACCCCACCACCCAGCTCTGCCTGGCGGCCCTGGAAGAATTTGTCAAAACGAACTCCGCCGTCGCCGACATCGGCACGGGGTCCGGCATCCTCGCCATCGCCGCCGCCAAGCTCGGCGCGTCCACGGTGATCGCCAACGACATCGAACCCAACGCCGTCGCCATCGCCGCCGAGAACGCCCGCGTCAACGGCGTCACCGTACAGACCCAGCTCGCCCTGCCCGAAGGCAATTTTGATGTCGTCGTCGCCAACATCCTCGCCGACGTCATCATCGGCCTGGCCGACGCGCTGTTCGTCCGTGTCCGCCCCGGCGGCACCTTAATCGTCTCCGGCATCATTGACACCCGCGAAGCCGACGTGCGGCAGGCGCTGGAGGCCGTCGGGCTTTCTTCGCTGGACACCCGCCGACAGACAGACTGGGTGGCACTCGTACTGCGTCGGAATGCCCCATGACCCGGTTCTTCGTCCGGCCCGAACAGTTCGCGGGCGATTTGGTCACGCTGGACGCCGATGACGCCCATCACCTGCGCGTCGTGCTACAGGCGAAGCCGGGGGATGCCCTCACGGTGCTGGACGGGTCGGGCCGGGCATGGCCCGCGACGCTGCTGACCGTCGGCAAAAGCCGGGCCGAGGCGCGGCTCGGCGAGCCCTTTGAACCCAGCACGGAAGCCCAAACACGAATCACCGTCGCGCAGGCGCTGCCGAAGATGGCCGACAAGATGGAACAGGTCTTGCAGCGCGGCACGGAGATCGGCGTTGCCGGATTTTGGGCATTTCAGTCCGAGCGCAGCCTGACGCAGTTGGCCGGGGAACGTCACGACAAGCGGCTCACGCGCTGGCACAGCATCGTCAAGACCGCCGCCGAGCAGGCGCACCGGGCCACGATGCCCACTGTCCGTGCCGAAGGCGGTCTGCGCGACGTTCTCGCCGCCGCGCCGGGCTTTGATCTCGCCCTGCTCGCCCACCCGGACGACGCGCAACAGACACTCCATGAGGCGCTGCAAGCACGGCCCCGGACGGTACTGGTCATCATCGGCCCGGAGTCGGGATTTACAGAAAATGAGATTGTGCAGGCGCGGCGGGCGGGCGTCACGACCGTCACGCTCGGCCCGCGCATCTTGCGCACGGAGACGGCGGCGATGGTCATGGCCGCCCAGATTTTGTTTGCATTGGAGTGGGACCCTGTTCGTTGACATCCACAACCACTTATTGCCCGGCATAGACGACGGGGCGACGGAGATGGAGGACTCGCTGGTCATGGCGCGTCTCGCCGTCGCCGATGGCACGGACACGATGGTCGCCACGCCGCACCGCGCCTGGTCGGGGAGACGCGATGCCCCGACCGACTGGGTGCGCATCAAAGTCGCGGCGCTGCAAGCCGCCCTGGAGCATCAGGACATCCCCCTCACCGTTCTGCCCGGCGTGGAATTGCAGATCGGCCCCCGGCTGGCTCAAGAACTGACGGAGGGGGCGCACCCCATGCTGGGCCACGGGAACTGGGTGCTGATCGAGCCGCCGTTTGACCGCATCCCCCATGATGCCCTGGGCCACCTCGAGGCCGTCCGGGACGCCGGTTTCCAGATCGTCCTGGCCCACCCGGAGCGCAGCCGCGAAATCCAGAGACAGTTGGCGTTTGTGGAAGCCTGCGCCGACCTGGGAATCGCCTTCCAACTGACCACCGGCAGCATCCTGGGGCGCTTCGGCGAGGAGGCCCGACGGACCGCGTTTGACATCCTCGCCCATCACGCCGAATGGCCGCTGGTCATCGCCTCGGACACGCACGACCTGGACGAGCGCGCCCCGGATTTGATGTCCGCCGCCCGCGACGCCGCCGCCGCAGTGGTCGGAGAACCGGCGGCGCAGGACATGGTGGACGCGCGGCCCCGCGCCATCGTTCTGGGGGAGGCCCGATGAAACGCCGGGAAAGACCAGGCTTTCACGCGGACGGCTCCCCACCGAAGGCCATCTGGACGTAGCTGCCGTAGCGGCGCGGGTCAATCAGGCCCTGCGTGACGGCGGCGCGGACCGCGCAGCCGAGTTCGGTGTGGTGGCGGCAGTTGTGGAAGCGGCACTCGTTGAGGTACGGCGCGAACTCCGGGAAGCAGTAGGGCAGATCATCCCCGTCCACCTGCCAGAACTCGATCTGCTGGAGGCCGGGCGTGTCCGCGACCCAGCCGCCACCCGCGAAGGGGAGCAGCTCGGCGGTCGTGGTCGTGTGGCGGCCCCGGTGCGTGACCGTGCCGACATCGCCGGTCTTCAGCGTCAGGCCGGGCTGGAGGGCGTTCAGCAGGCTGCTTTTGCCGACGCCCGACGGCCCGGCGAAGGCGCAGATGTGGCCGCTCAGGTCGGCCCGCAGTTCCTCCAGCCCTTCCCCCCGCTTGGCCGCCGTGTAGAACACGGGGTAGCCGATGCGCTCGTACAGCGCGAACAGGGCGCGCGTCGCCGCCTCGTCCCCTCCCAGCCGGTCCATCTTGTTGACGATCAGGGCCGCGCCGATCTCGGCGGCCTCGGCCACGATCAGGAAACGGTCCAGCAGCCAGAGGTCGGACGGCGGGTCGGCGGCGGCGCTGACGACATAGACACGGTCCAGATTGGCGACCAGGATGTGCTGGCCGCGCCCGGAGGGCGAGTCGCGGCTGAGTTCGGAGTGGCGGGGCAGGATGTCCTCGATGGTTCCCGCGTCGGGGTCCACCTGCACCCGGTCGCCGACGGCGAGCGGGTCGGTGCTGCGGCGCTTGGTGGCGCGGGAGACGCGGCGCGGGCGGCTGCCGGAGGTGGTGTAGATGAGGTCTTTCTTGAGGTTGCCGCGCAGCTTGCAGACGCAGACGCCCTGGGGCGTCTGCACGGAGTAGTTGCCGCTCTGCACCCGGAACACGGTGCCCTCAACACGCAAGGTCACGCCTCCCGGTAGACCGCGCACTGCGTCGGCGTCTCCCAGACGGCGACGGAGCGCAGGGCCGCCTGGGGGAACGGCGCGCGCTTCATCTCCCGGAAGATGTGCGCGGCGATGTTCTCCGCCGACGGCGACAGCCCCCGGAAGGCGGGCAGCTCGTTCAGGTAGGTATGGTCCAGCGTGTCCAGGACGGCATGAAAGACTTTTTTGACATCGGTGAAGTCCACCAGCATCCCATACCGATCTAACTCCGTGCCCCCATACGTGACCTGAACACGGTAGTTGTGACCGTGCAGGGCCTCGCAGGGGCCGTCATAGTCGAACAAACGGTGGGCGGCGGCGATGGTCTTCTCGACACTGATCTCAAACATCTACAAGTCTTTCAGAAAACGGTTCCGGTCATCCACCAGGATGACGCGGGGCGTGACCGGCTCATCGGCGAGCGCGAAGGCGGCGACGATCAGGATGTCGCCGGGCCGGGCCCTGTGTGCGCCCGCGCCGTTGACACGAATCTGGCCGGAGTCCGGCTCCCCGGCCAGGGCGTAGGTCTCGAATCGCTCGCCGTTGGTGACGTTCCAAACATGGACCAATTCGTTGGGCAGAATTTGCACACGCTCCAGCAATGACTGGTCAATCGTGATGGAGCCGATGTAGTTGACATCGGCCTCGGTGACGGTGACGCGGTGAATCTTCGCGGACAGCATCTGGCGCAGGCGCATGGGCTAGTGCCTTTCCCCGCGCATCGTCATCAGCGACGGGGCAGGTTTGCCGACGGGCAGGCGGCGCTTGGCGCGGGGACGCGCCCCCGTCGGGCGGGCCGTGCCGGGGAAGTCGGGGATCGGCGCAGCGCGGTTCTCCAGGACACGCCGCCGCATGGAGAGGAGACCACCCCCGAAGATCAGCAGCGTGCCGAGCCAAATGAAGTTGATCATCGGGCGAGTGGTCGCATCCACCTCAAAGGACTCCATGACCGGCCCCGGCTCGCGCAACACGAACGACCCGGACTCACCGCCAGCCGGGGAGTTCACGGCCATATCCCCCGCGTTCATGGAAACGAACGACAGCAGCGCGCCGCCGGGCAGGGTGATCTCCGGCGACACCGGCTCCTGCGGGTCATTGAGGGTATCTGACGCTCTGCGGCCTGACGAAGTAGTAAGTACTTGCCCGGTACAGGATGCGTAGGTCGGCCCAGACCGGGAGACCTGATGATGGGCATCGTCCCGGTCGCCTGCAATAGGCCGCCGACCAAGCGGGTCGCGCTCGAACTTGAGGAACTGCAGCGTGTACGGTCCCCACGTCTGCGCCGCGCCCAGCGGGAGCGTCACGGGGTCATGCCCGCGCACATAGAACTCGTCCGGCCCCCGGTTGAGGGCAAGATACAGGTCGCCGCCGAGGTGGTGCGAGATGCTCGGATGGGCCACCAATTGGCTGCCCCCGCCCTCCATCGTCCGCAGCGCGTAGGGCATGGTCGTCAGGAAACTGTCCCGCCCATCTTTGGAAGAGACACGAAAGCGCAGCAGGTTGTCCCGGTCCGTCCGGTAGTCGCCCGTCTGGCCGAGATAGGTGACGGTGTACGCGCCGTTCAGCACCGGCGTCGGCAGGTCCTTGACCAGCAGCCGGTCCTTGTCCTGCTTGACGAACGTGACCAGGCACACAAGGCCGATCAAGAACACTGCCGCGCCGAGGTGCGAGACCAAGCCGCCGATGGTCCAGACACGACGCGGTTCAGCGGAAGAGACCTCACCCGGCAGGACTACCTCACCCGGCCCGGCAAGCCGGTCCACCCTCTCCTTCCGAAAAGAGAGGGTTGAGAAAGAGTCAGAGCGCAGTTTTTGGGCCAGCAGCGTACCGTTGGCGAGCAGGGCGAACACGGAGGCGGCGAACAACAGCAGATCCGGGACCAGGCGCGCGCCCGTCAGCGATGTCCCCAGGAGCGCGCTCGGCAATCACGAAACCGATGGCGGCGACGACGGCGAACAGGTAGAACAGGCCCAACAGGGCCGTGTTGGCCTTGCCCTGCCCGCGCCAGGCCAGCCAGGGGCCGACACCCAGGCCGACGGCGAGCAGGACGGCGAGCGGGAACATGGCGTGGTTGTAGAAATCTTCCTTGACGGAGGCCGTGTGCGCCATCCAGCCCAGCCGGACGGCGGCCCCGGTGATCAATGGCGCGGACAGGCCGATCACGGCGATCAGGCCGGACACGAGCAGCAGCAGCGTCGCCATTGTGTAGCCGAACTCCCGCGAGTCGGCCACGTCCAGTGTGCTTTCGCTGTCCTTGATCTCCCGCGCCCGCCAGGCGAACACGCCCACGGAGACTCCCACGGCAAGGAGCAGGCCCCAGACCAAAAGAGAGTTTGCGATGCCGCCCAGCTCCGAGAACGAGTGGACGCTGAAGTCCTTCAAGACGCCGCTTCGGGTCATAAACGACTCATACAGGACGCCCAGGAACGGCAGCAGGGCCAGCGCCAGGGTCGGCTTCTGGAAGCCGCCGCGCACCCGCTGAATCTGGGCGGCGTGCAGGAAGGCGACCAGGGCGATCCAGGGCACGAACGGGCCGTTCTCCACCGGGTCCCACTCCCAGAAGCCGCCCCACCCCAGCATCTCGTAGGCCCAGTAACCGCCCATCATCATCGCCAGGCCCAGCACGGCGAATCCGAACAGGCCCCAGGGCAGGGCGCGGCGCAGCCAGCCGTCCCAGTCCCGCCCCAGCAGCCCGGCCAGGGCGAAGGCGAACGGGACGGTCATCGCCGAGAAGCCCAGAAACAGCGTCGGCGGGTGGATGACCATCCAGTAGTTTTCGAGCAGCGGGTTCAGGCCCTGCCCCTCGGTCGGCACGGGCTGCCCCTGCGTGTCCAGCATCAGAAACGGCGAGCGGGCGACAAGCATGACGGCGAGGAACAGCAACAGGGACTCGCGTAGATGGGCATGACGCGCCGCTCGGCGCTGCCGGAAGTCCGGGCGAGGACGATGCCCAGGACGCTGACCCAGAAGGCCCACAGCAGGAACGAGCCTTCCTGGCCGGACCAGAACGAGGGGAACCAGTAGAGCGGGGCCATCGCCCGCGCCGAATGCTGGTAGACGTAGGCGACATCGAAGCGGTGCGTGACCAGCAGTTCACCCAGAGTGGCGGCGGCGGCGAAGATTCCGGCGGCGGCCACAAAGAAGGCCGAGCGGCCCCACCGGGCGGCGTTCGTCCCGCCGAACAGGTAGAGGCCGATGGAGGCCGCGACGGCGGCGAGGGCGGTCCAGACGGCGATGGTTCCAAAAAGCGGCATGGCGTTGGTGCTTCTAAAACGGTGCAGCGACAGCTAATAAGGCCGGGCCATGCATCGCGCCGGGGCGGAGGATCGCCCCGTCTGAATAGGGCGTCCTTCGGACGAGGACTGCACACCGAATGCGCATCTTCGTCCGAAGGACGCCATCGGAGGCGGGGCGATCCTCCGCCCCGACGATGTCTCGTCCGCCGGCCCTTGATTATGGCTGCCCCGCCGCGTCAGCGGTCTTCGCGCCCTGGTACTTGCTCGGACACTTGACCAGAAGGCTGTCCGCGACGAACGTGTTCCGGGACGGATCGTAAGTGCCCACGGCGGCGATCTTGTAGCCGCGCGCGGCGGCGCTGTCGAAGTCTTCCGGCTTCGTGCCGGTCAGGAGAACAGGCATGGAATGCCCCTGCCCGTCGGTCATGGTGAAGCGCAGGCCCGCGCCGTCGGGCGCGACGCTGGCCGCTTGGGGAACGCCCATGATCTGCACGGTCGAGTCCGTGGCCCGCACGGCGTCCGGGAACGACAGATAGTTGACCAGGCTGCCCTTGAACGTGGTCGCGCCGAAGCCCAGGGCGGCCAAGATCACGACCAGGCCGATGATCGCGCCTTTGTTTTTCATGGCGTGTCTTCCTCCTCGCGCCCGTCCTGAACGCGGGACAGGTCTTCTTGGAGACGCTTCACTTTGGCGTCCAGGTTCCACAGGTAGCCCCAGACGGCGACCCAGATGAGCAACGGGACCAGCATCAGCGGCAGGAGACCGGTCACAGGGCGGCCCTCGTCACCGTGACGGCCCGCAGCGGCGACCGTCGCCGCGTGCGCCCGTGCAGGCGCATCTGGAGGGTCTCCAGGTCCACCTGTATCCGCCAGGCCCACAGGTACACCAGCGAGAGGCCCAGGACGCCGCCCCACAGCACCAGGTTGTACTCCGGGCTGAGGCCATGCTGAAGCACACCCTTCGGGTGCAGCGTCTCCGGCGTGGAGTTCGGCAGCACCAGAGTCAGGAAGGGCGCAGAAAGCACCGCGAACACGGCATAGGCGGAGGCCAATGTCGCCTGCTTGCGCGGGTCGGGCACGGCCCCGCGCAGGGCGAAATAGGCCGTGTAGATCAGCGTGAGCATTAATATTGCGCCCTGCTTGATGTCCCAGTTCCAGTACGCACCCCACTGCGCTTTGGCGAAGATCATGCCCGTGCCGGTGGTCAGCACCCAGAACAGCAGGGCCAGTCCGAACGAAGTCCGCGACTTGATATCATCTTCGGGCCGACGCCCGCGCAGGTAGGAGATCGCGTACCAAGTGGCGACGCCGGAGGCCAGATAGGCGACCAACGAACACGGGACGTGGAACACGACGATCCGCGCCAGCGCCGGGTTCATAAACCCCTGCGCGGGCGGCAGCCACAGAAAGCCGCCGACAGTCGTGGCGCAGAGCAGCAGCAGCAGCACGAACTTCCCCAATGTGAGCGTATTAGTCATTCTTGGTTTGGCCGCCTCGCGCTGACTCATTTTGCAATCGCTCGGCGAAGCGGTTTGGCCGCGCTTTGCAATAATCAATATCGTATTCCGGCAGCATATCGCCCGCCATCAGTTCTTCCACCAGAGCGTCAGGCAAAGGCTTGTTCTGCGATAGTTCAGAAGGAGATGGTGTCTTCATGATTCTGAGAGTGTGTCTAGGAAGTCGCCTGGCGAATGAATTCGCGGCTTCTTAATCCATTGTCCGCCTGCGCGGACGCTCGGGAAGCGCGCCTGCGTCGGCGGAGGCCGACATTGCTGTATTCAAGGCGCGAATTTATTCGCCCGCTCCTCTGCCCGCCACTCTCGCACGTCCATTTTCTAGACACGCTCTTACGCTCCTGCCGGTCAGTCATTCCAGATCGCACCGAAGAGCATGAAGGCGGCGGTCGTCATCACGACGGCGTAGCTCGCCAGGACGCGCAGGTCGCCGAGGGCGCGGGCGTAGTCCGTGGGGACGGCGTCGAAGGCCCCCTTGGTCGCCTGCGTCACGACCAGCAGCAGCGGCATCAGCACGGGGAAGGCGACGACGAAGAACAGCGCGCTCTTGCCCGGATCCCGCCTGCGCGATCAGCGCGGCCACGAAGGTCGCCGCGCCGGACAGGCCCAGCCCCCCCAAACACAAGACGCCGAGCAGGAGGCCGGGGTTCACGGCGTCCGGCGGCAGGACGACCAAAAACAGCGGTACGCCCACCAACTCGACCACCAAAACCAGCGCGGCGTTGAACAGCCACTTGCCCGCGTACACGGCGGTCGCCGGGGCGGCCAGGCGCAGGGCAGGCGCGGTCCCCGCCTCCTCCTCACGCACGAAGGCGCGGGCCAGGCCGGAGAGCGCGGCGAACAGCAAAATGATCCACAGCAGGGCGGCCTTGACGTCCGACCGGACGCCCACGCCGCTGACCGCGCCGGAGACGGCGACCAGCGTGGTCACGGCGAACAGGGCCACCGCGCCGACCGCGTGGCGCGTCCGCAGCTCCACCTGCACGTCCTTGCGGAAGATCAGCCAGGCCGCACATAACCACCGGCTGGCCGTCGCGCCGTCAGCCGTCGCCGAGGTGGAGGCGCGCGCCTCCACGGCTCCAGCGGTCGGCCTCGGCCCCGGCGTTGGTGGCGACGACGGCCAGCCCCCCGCCCCGCCGGTGTCCGTCCAGGATTTCCTCAACGCGCTCCCCCCCGGCGGCGTCCAGCGCCAGCGTCGGCTCGTCCCAGACCAGCAGCGGCGGGTCGCCGATCAGCGAGGCGGCCAGCTTCAGCCGCTGGCGCATCCCGGATGAGTAACTGCCCACCAAAACTCCCCCGCTCCGGCGCGGCAGGCCGACCCGCGCCATCAGGGCCTCCGACCGGTCCGGCAGGCCGCGCAGGCCCGCGAAGAAACTCAGGTTCTCGCGCCCGGTCAGTTCCGCGTACAGGCTGATGTCGGGCGCGGCGTACCCCAGCGGGCCGTCGCGCCGGACGGAACCCTCCTCCGGGCGGAGCAAACCGGCGACGATCTTCAGCAGCGTGCTTTTGCCGGACCCGTTCGCGCCGGTCACGACCAGCGATTCGCCCGGCGCGACGGACGCGCAGACATCCGCGAACAGCACACGGGGGCCGTAGGCCATCGCCACGTGATCCAGCACCAGGCCGCGCATCGTTCACGCATTATACCTGACGCCGAGGGGGGTTTCAAGGTTTACGTGTGAGTCCGTGAAAAATATCACAATCCCGATGGCCGCCGACGGTGCTATAATGGGCCGATGCACTCGCAATTGTCCCTGTGTTTTTCTGCCGACGCGCCGACAATAGAGAGGGAAGCCCGATGACGGACCGCCCCTGGCTGATTCGGGCGGGGGGCGCGCTCGGCCTGTGCGCGCTCTTCCTCCTCAGCCTGCTCATCGGCGTCGTTTACCGGCGGCACCGCCCGGTGTCCGCGCGGCCCCGGCTGCTGACGGCCTTCCTGAACGTGGGCGACGGCGACTGCGTCCTCGTCCGCGCCCCCGGAGGCCATGCCATCCTGGTGGACACCGGCCCGGCGGCGGCGGGGCCACTGCTCGTCAGCACCCTGCGCCGACAGGGCGTCCGCTCGCTGGACCTGCTGGTGCTGGCCGCGCCGGGGCAGGGCAGCATCGGCGGCGTCCCGGCCCTGCTGGACAGCGGAATCGCCGTCACGCAAGTCTGGGAGAGTCCCAGCCGGGACGCGGGGCCGACGGTCCGGGCGGCACTGCTGGCCGTGCGTCGGCACCATATCCCCTATCGCATCGCCCACGGCGGCGACGAGGCGGCCTGGGGAGGCACGCGGCTGTTGGCGCTGTGGCCGCCGCCACAGGGCGCGCGGGGACCCACAGACGCGCTCGTGTGCCGCCTGGATTTCGGGAACACCGGCCTGCTGTTCGCCGGACCCGCCGACGCGCGGGCGGTCCCCTACCTGGTGGCCGACGCGGGGGACGCCCTGGACTGCGACGTGCTGCAGGTGGCGGACGGCGGCGCGGACGGCGCGACCCCGCCGGAACTGCTCCGTCGCGCGACGCCGTCCGTGGCCGTGATCTCCTGCGACGCCGCCTCGCCTCCGGGGCGGCTGACCCTGCACCGGCTGGCGGCCGCCGGCGCGGACGTTTATCGGACGTACACGCAGGGCGTGGTCACCGTCTACACGGACGGCCGTGCGCCGCCCATCGTGAAAATATCGAACTCTTCGGGACCCTGAAAGAACACCATGCACCAACTCGCCCCGCCGCGCCTCGGCGACATCCTCGTCCAGCAGGACTTCATCTCGTCGGAACAGCTTCGCCAGGCACTGGAGCAGCAGGCTTCCAGCCGGGAGCGGCTGGGGGCAGTCCTCATCAGCAGCGGCTGGGTGACCGAGGAGCAGATCACGCAGGCCCGCGCCGTGCAGATGGACGTGCCCTACGTGGACGTCGCCGCCGCCGTGCCGGACCCGTTCGCGCTGGCCCTGATCGCGCCGGAACTGGCGAATCGCTGCCTGCTGCTGCCGCTGTCCGTGCAGGAGGAGGCGGGCGGCATGGGGCGGCTGCGCGTGGCGATGGCCGACCCGTGGGACGTGGAGGCGACCGACCAGGCGCAGCGGGCGACGCGGCGGCGCATCGAGCCGCACCTGGCGAGCGAGGGGGCCTTGCTCGCCGCCCTGGAACGCGCCTACCGGGGCAGCCAGGGCGCGACCGACGCGGCGGCGCTGACCGACTCGCTGGAGCAGTCCGACTGGGCCGGCACGGACTCACTGGATCACCATGAGACGGAGGACATGGGCGAGGCGCTGCGCCTCAGCGACCAGGCCCCGGTCATCCGGTTCGTCAACACGCTCTTCTCGGACGCCATCCGGCGGCGGGCGTCGGACATCCACATCGAGCCGCGCCAGCGCGACTTCCAGATTCGCTACCGCGTGGACGGCCAGCTCCAGGCCGTCCGCACGGTGCCGCGCGCGTTCCTCGCCCCCACGGTGTCGCGCATCAAGATCATGGCCGAGATGGACATCGCCGAGCGCCGCCTGCCGCTCGACGGCCGCATCTCCATGCGGCTGGAGGGGCGCAGCGTGGATATGCGCGTCTCCACCCTGCCGATCCGCTACGGCGAGCGGGTGGTCATGCGGATACTTGACCGCTCCAACGCCTGCCTGGGCCTGGACCAGTTGGGCTTCTCCGACCACAACCGGGCGGCCTTCGACGCCCTGATCCACCGGCCGCACGGCATCATCCTGGTCACGGGTCCCACGGGTTCGGGCAAGACGACCACGCTCTACGCGGCCCTGAACGCGCTCAAGTCCCCGACCACCAACATTATCACCTGCGAGGACCCCATCGAGTACGAGCTGGAGGGCATCAGCCAGTCCAACGTCAACGACCGCGCGGGCCTGACCTTCGCCCGGCAGCTCCGTGCCATTTTGAGACAGGACCCGGACGTGGTGCTGGTGGGCGAGATTCGGGACCAGGAGACGGCGGAGATCGCCTTCCGGGCGGCGCTGACCGGACACCTGGTCCTCTCGACTCTGCACTGCAACGAAGCGGCGGGAGCGGCCAGCCGTTTGCTGGACATGGGCGTGGCCCCGTTCCTGATCGCGTCGGCGATGATCGGCGTGGTCGCGCAGCGGCTCGTGCCGCGCCTCTGCCCGCACTGCCGTCGGCCCCACGCGCCGGACGCGGACGAGCGGGCACTGTTCGAGAGTCTCGGCGGGGGAACGGCGGCGGGCCTGGACCTGTACGAGCCGGGTGGCTGCGCGGAGTGTGACGCCCAGGGCGTCCGGGGGCGGCTGGCGGTGCATGAGGTGATGCCGGTCAGCAACCGGGTCCGGCGGCTGATCATGGAGCGGGCGGAGACCGAGCAGATTCGGCAGGCGGCCCTGGACGCGGACATGGACCCGATGATCCGGGACGGTCTGGAGAAGGCGGCCCAGGGCCTGACGACACTGGAAGGCGTTCAGCGCAAGGTCGGGATCATGGAGGCGTGAGGAAGGCCCGGCGGGTGCAACCCGCCGGGCCTTTTTGGTCTGCCCGTGAACTTAAGGAGCCGTGTGCTTCTTGATCTCGTGGTGGACGAACAGGCCCGCGCCCATCCCGGCCATCGTCGGGTGGCGCTCGGCGAAGTTGAGCTTCTTGCCGCGCGCCTTGTCGCGGGCGGCGGCGACCTTGAGCGCGTGGTGCGTGGCCATGGCGGCGGCGATGCCGGTCATGGTCGGGTGCCGCTGGATGATGTTGTGCGGGTGTCCCGCCAGGGCGGGGACGGTCAGGGCCAGGGTGGCGGGCAGCAGAGCCAGCAGGGCCTTGGTGTTGCGTATCGTCATTGGTGAGTAGCCTCCGGTGTCAGGAGCGATGTGTCCGCCCATTCAGTTCCCGTTGTACCCACGGCGGGCCAAAAAAATACGCCGGGGGCTTTCAGGCCCCCGGCGCGGTGATGAAGCACCACAATAGTTCTCAATACAGACATATAGCATGAAGTGTGCCAAGTCGCGGCCCTGTCCATTTATTTTTTCGCGTTGAAGTCCGGGGCGGGTTGCGGGTATAATCGGGGGGTGCAGGAATCTCCACAAACATTGATCGGGCGGACGACGGCGGAGATGCGCGCGGCGGTGACGGACGCCGCCGGGCTGCCGCCGTTCCGGGGCGGCCAGGTGGCCGAGTGGCTCTACCGACGCCTCCTGCCGGGCCAACACGGGGGGTTCGACGCCGACTTCGCGGCCATGACCGACCTGCCCCCGGCGGCCCGCGCCGCGCTGGCCGAGCGCTACGGCGGCCCCGTGCTGATTCCCGGCGAGCAGCACACGGACTCCCGCGACGGCACGGTCAAGATTCTGGCCCGGCTGGCGGACGGCGGCCACCCCATCGAGTGCGTCCTGCTGCCCGACGCCCGGCGCGTCTCCGTGTGCCTCTCCACGCAGGCGGGCTGCCCCATCGCCTGCGCGTTCTGCGCGACCGGGACGCAGGGGCTGACCCGCAACCTCAGCGCCGCCGAGATCGTCTCCCAGTTCCTGCTGCTCCAGTCCCGCTCGGAGCGGCGCGTCAGCCACATCGTCCTGATGGGCATGGGCGAGCCGCTGCTGAACTACGACAATGTCCTGCGCGCGATCCGCATCCTGAACGCCGAGTGCGGCGTCGCCATGCGCCACATCACGCTCTCCACGGTCGGCATCGTGCCCAACATTGACCGGCTGGCGGCGGAGAACTTGCAGCTCACGCTGGCCGTGTCCCTGCACGCCCCCACAGAGGAGCTGCGCCGCCGCCTGGTCCCCGTCGCCAAGACCTACCCGCTGGACCGACTGATGGACGCCTGCCGCCGGTACGCCGCGCAGACGCACCGGCGGCTGACGTTCGAGTACGTGCTGCTCAAGGGGGTCAACGACCGCCCGGAGGACGCCCACGCGCTGGCGGGGCTGATCAAGGGGATGCCTGCGGCGGTCAACGTGATTCCGTACAATCCGACCGCCGTGTTCGAGCCGTTCCAGCGCCCGGAGGCCGAGCGCATCGCCGCCTTCCGCAAGATATTGGAGACGGCGGGCGTCACCGTGACGCAGCGCAAGGAGCGCGGCAGGCAGATCGCGGCGGCCTGCGGGCAGCTCGTCACCGAGAGCGCCCGCCGGACTCCGGCGAAGGCGCTGCCCGTGCTGGTGGGGTGACCCGTCATGGACCCGGACAGCGGCATCGCACCTGAAGAAGAGGCCGCGCCGGAACCTGTTGCTCTGGAAACAGCCGCCTCCTGGCTGGCCGCCGCCCGCCCCGCGTCCGTGCTGGCCCTGCTGCGGGAGCCCGATTTCGCCCACCTCAGCATGACGGCTTTCGCCGGATTCCGGGTCAACGCAGGCGGCTACGGCAACCCCCTCGTCCGCCGCCGCCTGGCCCAAGAGATCACCCGCAACGACACGTTCGCACAGAAGATGCGCGCGCTGGCCGAGCAGTCTCCCCCCGCCCCCGAACCGGCCCCCGCCCCGCCCCCGCCGGAGCGGACCGCCGGGACATCCACACGGCGCGAGGAAGAACTGAAGGCCGAGCGGGACCGGCGGCGGCGGGAGCGCGACGAGGCGCGGGAGGCCGTCCGGCGCGCGGAGGAGCAGACCGCGCGGTCCCGGACGGCGCTGGCGGCGGCGCAGGGCGCACAGGCCGAGCAGTCACGGCTGGCGCAACAGCAGGCGCAACGGATCGAGCGCCTGGAGCGACAGGTCGCCCGGCTACAGGCCGAGCAGACGCATTTGCTGAAGGCGCTGCGCCAAGACAAGGTCTCCTCGCCCCCACGCGCCCCGGCACCCACGCCCAAGCAGCAGGCCGACGCCGACACGGGGACGGCCTGGCGGGAGGCCGTGACTCATCTTCTGCACAAGGGGCGGCAGGACACGGCGCTGGGACTGGCGCTGGACGTGCTGCGCGCCAACGCCGAGGACCTGGTCGCGCTGGACATCGCGGCGCGCGCCTATCAGCAGAAAGGGCAGCCGCGCGAGGCGGCGGAGATGGTCCGCCGGATTCTGTCGTTGCGTCTGGCCCGCGCCGAGGTCGGCCCGGCCTCCGACGCGCTGGTACGCCTGCTGCTGCTCCTGCCGGACCCGGCGGACGCCGCGCGGGACGTGCGGCAGTGGCTGCCGTCCCTGAAGACCGACGGGGCCATCGCGGCGGGCCGGGCCGCCGTGGGCCGCCTGCGCGGGCAGTCGCCCGCCGCCCACGCCTGGCTTGAGGCGGAGGTCCGCGCCGCCCGCCCCGCCCTGGCCGACGCCCTCATGCCCCCGCCCGGCGCGCTGGGACCCGATGACCCGCTGCCCCTCCCGTTGGCCGGGGAATGGTCGGCGCGGCGTCTGACCGACGCCGTCAACGCCAACGCCGAGGCCGCTGTCGCCGACGCCCGCGAGGCCCTGGGCCGGTTGGACGCCGAAACCGCCGCCCGCGTCTGGGACGCGCTGGACCGCGCCGTCAAGGACGGCGACGACACCGCCCTGGCCCCGCTGCGGCGCGCGCCGCGCGGCCCGGCGGTGGTGGACGGCAGCAACGCCGCCTGGTTCGACCAGCACTCCTACGCCGCACCCCGCCCCCGCCTGCGTCCCCTGCTGGAACTGCGCCGCGCCCTGCGCCGCCGGGGCTACTTCCCCGTCCTGCTCTACGCCGACGCCCCCCTGCCACACACGGTGGATGACCCGCAGACCCTGCGCGCCCTGCTGGGGCGCGGGGAGATCGCCCTCGTAGACAGCGGCGTGGACGCCGACGAGGTTTTACTGCGTGAGGCCAAGCGCTATGGCGCTCCGCTCGTCACCAACGACTACATGGCCGATTGGGACCCGCACAACCAGGTCGAGAAGATTCAGTTCACAATCTCGCTGACCGGCGAGGCGCACCTGCTGTCGTGACCGGTGGGGCGGTGGAACGCCCCGCCTCGGAAGCGTCCTTCGGACGAGGAAGGGGCCTTGTCTTCCCTCTTCGTCCGAAGGACGCACTCCCTGCCGGGGCGTTCCACCGCCCCGGTGCAGGGGATCACATCTTGCCGCGTTCCTTGAGGCTGACGAACACGCCGTCGCCGATGATGATGTGGTCCAGCAGCTCGATGCCCAGAATCTCCCCGGCCTCCTTGAGACGCCGGGTGACGGAGACGTCCTCGGCGCTGGGCGTCGGGTCGCCGGAGGGGTGATTGTGGGCAATGATGAGGCTCGCCGCCGAGGCGATGATGGCGTCCTGGAAGACCTCGCGGGGGTGGACGATGGACGAAGAGAGGTCGCCCACCGAGACGGTTTTGATCGCCAGCACTTGATTTTTCGTACTCAATAGAAGACTCTTAAGAGTCTCCTTTTTGGTGTACCGGAGGTCGGGCATCAGCAGGTTGCTGACATCGCCGGGGCCGTTGATTGTCGGGCGGGCGTCGCCGGAGAACAAGGCGACGCGGCTGCCGAACTCGATGGCGGCCTTGATCTGGGCCGCCTTGGCCGCGCCGATGCCGTGGACGCGGGCGAGGGCCTCCACAGGAGCGCAGGCGACCTCGCGGACGTTTCCGAAGTGGGCCAGCAGGTGTTCGCCGAGCGAGACCGCGCTGCGCTGGGCGTTGCCGACGCGAATCAGGATGGCGAGCAGTTCCGCCGTGGTCAGCGCTGTCGGGCCGTGGGCGACCAGGCGCTCGCGGGGCCTTTCATCGGTGGGCAGTTCCTTGATGGTGGGGCTGTAGCGCAGAACCCCCTCCGTCCCGGCAAGCCGGTCCACCTCCCCCGAAGCGGGTGAGGGTTGGAGTCCAGAGGTTGGAGAGCGTGGGCGGATACCTCTTGACCCTCTCCGCTTCGGGGAGGGGGAGGCGCTTGCGCCGGAGAGGGGTTCCTCTTCCGGCGTCCAGAAGCGCGGGCGGGCGGGGCCATCTTCCATAACGGCGTGTTCCATGCCTCTGATAATGACACAAAAAAGCGGCGGGGGACAAGCCCCCGCCGCCGAAAGAGCGCAAGTCAGAAGGTGAACACGCCGGAGACGCTCACCGTGTCCTGGTTGCTACGGGTGGGAACGTCGTCGCCGTTCGGGTACACCATGATGCCACGGCCATTGGCGTTGTCGTGCCGGTATTCCAGCTTGGTCTCGAAATTGGTCGTGGCCTTGTAGTCGTAGGTGGCCGTGAACTCATAGGGCCGAGCGTTGGGGCTGTTGCCACCCCCGGTGGCGTTGTTCTCGAACGTGTCGCTCTGGCCGGAGATGCGCAGCGCGTAGGCGGCCTTCGGCGTGAACTGCTGCCGGAAGTAGACGGCGTAGCCGTTGAAGGTGGACTTGTTGCCGCCGTTGGGCTCGCTCCGGTAGTAGTCGTAGTCCAGGCCCGCCAGGACGGTGGAGCTGAAGTTGTAGGTGAAGTTGTTGTCATTCAGGACGTTTTTCGTGTTGACGATCGTGCCGCTCGCGTCAACGCCGTTCTTGTCCTTGCTCAAGCCGAGTTCGGAGACGATGGTGAAACGCCCCTTCGGGTCGGCGTAATTGAGCTGGCCGATGTAAGCGGGCTGCTTGTTGTCGTCCTGGACGCCGGCGGAGCTGGTGTTGAACAGCGCGTTCACGAAGTAGAACGTCGCCGTCAGGCCACTCACGCCGGGGACCGGCGTGTAGATTCGGAAGCCGGTGTGGTAGACGGGGAGGAAGTTATACGCGAGGGAGCGGGAGTAGTTGTAGTCGCCGTTGCTCTCCGTCACCTCGTAGCCGAAAGGCGTGTAGAACTTGCCGAAGTCCACCCCGGCCGGGGTTCCTCCGAAATTGTAGGTCCCGTACAGCTGCTGGACGTTCTTGAAGCGCCCCTCGCCGCCCGTACCCGCCGTGCTGAAGGTGTAGGAACCGTCTGCGCCGACCCCCACGCCGCCGAAGTGGTTGAGGTCCGCGCTGTCGCCGGTAATCAGGGTGGCCTTGAAGCCGAAGCTGTTGGGACGCGGGTTCATGTAGACGTTCAGCTCGGCCAGGGCGAGCGCGGGCGAGTCGCTGCGGATGTCGTAGAAGCGGTTCGGCAGGACGCTGTTGCCCTTGGGGTTGGTGAACTGGTACAGGTAGTAGCCGTCAATCAGGCCGCTGGTCTGAATGCCGTAGTCAGGCGGCGGCGTGGGGGTCGTGGTGCCGGGGGTCGGCGGCGCGGGCTGGGTGGGCGCGGGCAGTGTCGTGCCGGGGGGCGGGGCCGGCTGCTGGGCCGGGCCGGGGCCGGCGGCGGGCACGTTCGGCGTGGTTGCCGGCGGCGTCGGGGGGGCCGGAGTGGCGTCTTGGGCCAGGGCGGGCAGGGCGGCGAACGCGCCCAGGGTGGTCAGGGCCGCGCCCAGGGCGCGGGCGGTCTTCGGTTGTCGCAAGTGAGTTCCTCCTAGTGGTCGTGTCTCGTGTGTCGGTTTTTCTCGCGGTCATCGCCGGACGGGTCCGGCGACGCCCTCACAGCCCGATCTCGCTGGCGGTGATGATGGCGCGGGCGATCTCCTGCGGCGGGCGCTGCAGGGACTGGCTCTGCGACTGAATCCGGTGGAACGCCTCTCGCTCGGTGAGGTTGTGGCGCTCCATCAGCAGGGCCTTGGCGCGGCCCATGAGCTTGCGGGCCTCGATCTTGTCCTTGAGGGACTCGATCTCGTCGGCCAGCGACCGGCGCTCGCGGTGGCGGCCCAGGGCCAGGACGATGGCCGGGGGCAGGTCTTCCCGCCGGAACGGCTTGCGCAGGTAGGCCAGGACCCCGGCGCCGTCGGCGCGGGCGATCATGTCCTCTTCCGCGTAACCGGTCAGCAGAATCACGGCGGCGAGCTGCTCCTGGTGGATCGCCTGCGCGGCGTCCAGCCCGTTCATCTGGGGCATCATGATGTCCAGGATGACCAGGTCCGGGCGCAGCGACCGGGCCAGGGCGACGGCCTGCCGCCCGTCCTCGGCCTCGCCGATGACCCGGTGGCCCAGGTCCTCCAGGGTGGCCTTCAGGTCCAGGCGAATCAGCGGGTCGTCGTCGGCGAGTATGACTTTGACGGCTTCCATGGCGAAACGAGACTCACGAAAAAAGACACTGCTATCGTTGGACAGCAATGTCGTCGTGGTTCTCAGCGTAGAGAAGGGAAGGAACGTCAGGGCGAAAACGTCTGGATGTTCGTCCGCGACCGCCCCCTCTTTGGTGCGGGCCGCGCTCGCGGCAGACTAGCCGCCGCGAAGATGGACAGAGTATACACCGGGTCCATTGGGTTTGTCAAGGGGGAGGCGCGATGTTTTTTTTCGGGCGTGCCTCGCCCCGGAAGAGACCTCGCCCCGGCAGATACCTCACCCCGTCGGCAAGCCGCCGCCCTCTCCTTCCGAAAGGAGAGGGTGAGGAGAGTTCCGCCCCCGGCTGCCCGCCCGCTGTCTTCTCTTTCATAACCCTCTCCTTTCCGAAGGAGAGGGTGGCACGGCTTGCCGTGCCGGGTGAGGTATCCGACATTCCCGTATTCCTGCGGGCCGCTCCGCCCTACAGACAGGCGGGCGATGCGCCGATATTACGCTTGTGTCCGCAGGGGACGCCCCGCACCAACAAATACCACACGGGGCGGCGTCTTCGGGCAAAGACATGGAGTCACGTCGTAAAAGGAGTTCCCGAATGAAAGTCTTCCGTTCCAAGCAGATGGCCGGCTTCACGCTGGTGGAGATCATGATCGTTGTGCTGATCATCGGCATCCTGCTCGCCATCGCCATCCCCAACTTCGTCGCCGCCCGCGAGTCGTCCCGCGCCAAGGCCTGCGTCGGCAACCTCAAGCAGATCGACAGCGCCGAGCAGCAGTACGCCATGGACAACAAAATGAACTCCACCAGCACGTTCAGCGGCGTTACGGTGGACACGCTGTCCGGCACGAGCGGCTACATCCGCGTCGCGCCGGCCTGCCCGGAGGGCGGCACCTACAGCCTGGCGCACACGGTCGCCGGTGAGCCGTACTGCTCCATCAGCGGCATCACCGCCGCCAACAGCGGCGACAACACCGCCGTCACCGGAACCAACAATACCACCGACTACCAGACCGGCGGCAAGTTCTTCCACGGCCTGTCCAACTAGGCCACGCGCCGACAGCCCCCTCCCCTCATGGGAGGGGGCTTGCTTTTACACCGGCGCGGGGAAGCTCCTCCACCGCCGGACGTTCCCCGGAAAGCATCGGGAACCCTCATGTCCATCACCGATTCAAGACTCTCAGGGCGGCGCGCGGGCTTCACGCTGATTGAGATCATGATCGTTGTGCTGATCATCGGCATCCTGCTCGCCATCGCCATCCCCAACTTCGTCGCCGCCCGCGAGTCGTCCCGCGCCAAGGCCTGCGTCGGCAACCTCAAGCAGATCGACAGCGCCAGCCAGTTGTACGCCATGGACAACAAGCTCGCCGGGTCGGACGCGCCGCCCGCCCTCAGCGTCCTGTGCGGCCCCAGGGGCTACATCCATGTTCAGCCGACCTGCCCGGCCCAGGGCCTGTACCGGATGCCCGCCACGGTCGCGGGCGAGCCGACGTGCAGCGTCAGCGCCGCCGTGACCGCCGGGGACTTCGGCCCCGGCGGCCGGTTCAGCCACGCACTGTCTGACTGAGGAAGAACCCACCCCGGCGCGGCAAGCCGCGCCACCCCTCCCGAAACGGGAGGGGGCCGGTGTCAAGAGCCTACTGCTTCTGTCACTCACCCTCACCCGCTTCGGGGGAGGTGGCGAGCCTCAAGCGAGCCGGAGGGGGTTCTCTCAAGTTCCGCGCAAACCCCGCAGACTTACGGACCGACCGCCCCTGAAGACGCGCCGGGGAAAGGCCACAATAAACAGCGTGAACAACCGTCTTCTCCCACACAGGCCACGCCGCGCGGGCTTCACCATCATCGAGGTGGTGCTGTCACTGACCATCTTCCTGATGATGACGCTGGTGTTCGCCGCCGCCTTCCCGCTGGTCTCCAGCCAGGCGCAGGCGAGCGACAACAGCGCCCAGGCGGCCATGTTGGTCCAGCACAAGATGGACCAGATGCGCGCCGCCGGCTTCTCCGGCCTGGCCCAGTCCAGCTCCCTGACGGCGGCACAGCCGGGATACGCCGACCCCGGCAGCGCCAGCGGCCCGTCCGTCCCCTACACCGTCACGTTCACCGGCGTGGACGGTCTGGCGGCGACATCCGGCCCCGGCAGCGGCTACTTCCCCGCCGGGACCAGGGGCACGATCACCGTGCAGGACCTGAGCGCGGTCAACACGGCCCTGAACGTGCCCGCCGGGAGCATCTACGAGGTCACGGTGACGATCACCTGGCCCGCCGGTGGCGCGGGCGGACAACGCGGCGGCACGTGCAGCACCTCGACACTGATCTCACAGCAGGGGGGGGCGGAGAAGATATGACACGCAGGACACACGCCGCGTCCGCCCGCCGAACGCAGGGCTTCACGCTGGTGGAGGTCATGGTGACGCTGCCCCTGGTCGCGCTGCTGATGATCGGGTCGTTCAACCTGTTCCTGATGTCCCTGCGCCTGGGCACAAAAACGGCCGCCCAGCTGGTGGCGACTCAGGACGCGGCCAACGCCATCCAGCAGGTCGTCGAGGTCGGGCGCGAGGCGTACACGATCTCGCTGCTGGGGAACGGGCTGACGCCCCCGGCGGGGGACCCTTACCCGGACAGCGCCTTCGCCGCCACGCTCAACGGGCAGACCATCAACACCGGCATCTACGTCACCATGCCGGCGGCGCTCGCGCCTACGGACGTGCCCGACAGCTACAAGAACACGTCCTGGACGTACATCACCGTGCGCAATGCCCAGGGGAGTTCCCTCCCGCCGTCGTCGCAGAACGCGCCGCTGCCGAGTTCGCCCTACAACTTCAGCAGCCCCACCCCGGCGGAACTCGCCACGCAGGCGCGGTTTTTGATCTACCGGGCGGACAGCGGCGGGACGCCCGACCCGACGGCGGGCGGATACCTGTGGGAGCAGCCGCTGCCCGTCAGCGTCGGCACCCCCGGCTTCGCCCTGTGCCGCACCGTCGCCACGGGGACGCCCAACGCCGTGCAGTTCGTGCAGCCGGTGGGGACGGCCAACCAGATCGAGGTCAAGGTGGTCAGCGGCGTCTACAGCGCGGTCAACGGCGTCCAGACCGACGAGGAGGGCAACGGCACCTACACGTCGCAGCTGGACGGCAAGTGCATCCTGATGCGCGACCACATCCCCATCCCCCCCGGCAGCGGCACACTGCCGGGGGGCGCGGCGCACACGAGCAACCCCTTCCAGGCGCACTGAGAACAGAGGCACCCCATGCGAACCCTTCGACTTACCGCCGGGCGTCGGGCGCGGCGCGGCATGGCCCTGGCCGTGA
Source organism: Capsulimonadaceae bacterium (assembly GCA_965277485.1). Classification (GTDB taxonomy): domain Bacteria; phylum Armatimonadota; class Armatimonadia; order Armatimonadales; family Capsulimonadaceae; genus JAFAZD01. Next base: position 297,668 of record CBDICZ010000014.1, read on the forward strand.
CCATGCTGCTGCTGCTGGCCGTCATGGTCATCGGCCTGCTGGGCATGATTAACACGCCCGGCGGCTCGCACAACGGCCTGATGACCAACACCACCGGCGCGCTGCAGATGTCCAACCGGCGGCTGCAGACGGCCACCGCGTTCAACATGGCGGATGCGGGCCTGCACTACACGCTGCAGTGGCTCAGCACCCTGCCCGCGCCGCCCAGCATCACCGCGGCGAGCGGGCCCAAGTTCCAGTGGGGGTCGGCCACCTACAATGCCGACGGCACGGCCGCCGGGTCGGTCACGACGGTGACTCCGGACCCGCACAACCCCGGCAACACGTTCTCGGTCACGCTCTACCCGGACGCCACCAATGCCGGCCAGCCCCAGAAGTGCTTTCTGGTCGAGGCGACGGGGACCTGCGGCACGACCTCGCAGGTCATCCAGGCTTACATCCAGGTGTCCAGCCTGAGCAAGTGGCTGGTCCTGGTGAACCAGTGGCCCAACGGCAACTACTGGGTCAGCGGCCTGTCCACCTTCGACGGCCCGGTCCACGACAACAACGCCAACAGCGGCGGCAACAACCCCGGCACGGGCCTCAACGAGAACGTCGTCTGGGACGGCAACGCGACGACGCCTATGTGGTCCTACACAGGCAGCGACGCCTACTCGGTCTCCGGCAACGTGAACTGGTACAACGGCACGGGCGGCGGCCTGTCTTCGGGCGCGCCGCAGACGGCGGCGCAGTGGTCCACGGTCCTGGCGGGCGGTCAGCAGACCTTCACCGCCGGCGCGCCGTCCGTCCAGTTCCCGTCCAGCAGCCTGCTGCAGCAGTACGCCGCCCTCGGGCAGACCATGCCCACGGGCGCGACCGCGCCTCCGGCGGGCAGCCCCACCACGCAGACGTCGACGGGGGTGACGGTGACGCCGGGGGGGGGCATCTACATCCACTGCAAGAACTCACAGAACGACACGCAGGGGACGCCGCCGACGCCCAACAACGATGTTCAACAGATGACCCTGAGTACGGACGGCAGCGGCAACCAGGTCATCAGCATCTTACAGAACGACGACAACGGCAACCCGATGACGACGACTTTGACACTCAACGTCGCCGCGAACCAGACTCAGGTAACGGTGAACTCACTGGTCCCGAACGGCAACAGCGGCACTTACCGATCCAGCGTGACCAACTCGTCCGTCTCCGGCCTGGGCAACGGCGTGGTCTACTGCGACGGCAACATCGGCAGCCAGGGGACCGCGCCGGGCAACCCGATGGCCGGGACGCCCAAGAGCGGCGGCCTGGACGGGACGGTCGCCAACAACGCCTACTCCAATGGCACCGAAACACACGTCAGCAGCCTGAACATCACCACGGCGGCAAACAAGAACGTGAACATTGACGGGAATTTGGTCTACGCGACGGCGCGGCAGAGGAACGCCAGCGGGGGCTATGTGCCGGAGAGCCAGGACGCCAACTTCCTGAAGAACGCGGGCACGATCGGCCTGGTGTCCGATAACATCATGATTACGACCAAGGACGCCAACGGCAACCCGCTCAACACCGTCGAGACCGACGGCGTCTTCCTCGCCTACACGCTCTTTGACGTGGATCAGCTCCTGTCACGACCTCCGGGGGACTGGGAGAACATGGGCGGCTACCTGTCCTCCAACATGGGTTACTTCGGTGAGTTCGGCGGCAACAATCAGCTCGTCCACGGCATGAACAACAGTTTCAACTACGACGCCCGGATGCGCGACACGCCGCCGCCGTTCTTCCCGACGAACGGCGCCCAGTACGTCGTCGTCTCCTGGCGGCGCGTCGCCGGGACGCTGGAGTGAGGCGTAGGGGCGCAGCATGCTGCGCCCCTACGACAGCCAGGCGAGTTCCAGCGGCGTGACGAAGATGCCCATCGTGCTGAGGTCGGCGAGGGCGCGCTGTATCTCCTCGGTGTCGCCGCGCAGGGCGACCTGGACCCAGCCGGCCTCGTCCGACAGGTTGGCTTTCTCCAGGTTGACTTCGAGCTTGTACTTGCGGCCCAGGTTGTAGAGGATCGGCTGGTTGTGCATCAGCGGGCTGAAGGTCAGCGTGTAGCGTTCGACGGTCAATGGAGATTCCCCCCCGCGATGGCCGGGACGATGGAGACTTGATCCCCGTCCTTGAGGGCCGTGTCCGCGCCCTGCAAGAACCGGATGTCCTCGTCGTTGACATAGATGTTGATGAAGCGGCGCAATTGGCCGTCGTCCCCGCGCAGGCGTCCGCCCATGCCCGGATGCCGCTCGGCCAGCGTGTCCACCAGCGCCGAGATGGTCGGCGCGTCCGCGCTGACGGTGTCCTGCCCGCCGGTAAGATTACGCAGGGGGGTCGGTATCAATACACTGACTGCCATTCTCTTGTCCTCCAAAGGTGTCATTTCGGCTCCACGCCGCCGACGCGGGCGAGCAGGGTGCGCAGGTCCTGCTGGATGCCCGTGAACATCGGCGTGTCGCGCTGCGTGTAGGTGCTGGCCTCGGTCTCGCGCAGTTCCTTGACCAGATCAACAAAGTCCTGCGGGTAGTCCGACTCGAAGGCGACCACGAAGTCCTGGTCGTCTATGCCGAACGAGTAGGTCGTGTTCAGTTTGACCGACGGGTACTTTTTGCCCACCCGGATGTGGTCGCGCATGGCGTCCATGCGCGCCTCGGCGGGCAGGACATACCAGGAGCGGGTCTTGACGAACGGGTAGACGAAGACGTACTGGCCGCCGCCAATGACGATCTTGTGCCGGGCGTCCAGCGCCTCCGTGTCGTCTTCCTCTTCCACATAGATGCTCTTGCCGGTCATGGACAGGAACGAGCGAGTCGTGTCTAGATACGCCCCCATCTCCGTGCGGAGCATCGCCGCCGTCATCTCCTCGAAGTCTTCCAGCCGGTACGAGATGCGCCACAGGAAGAAGTCCACATCCGCGCGCAGGCCCAGGGTGGAGTACGGGTAGACCAGGAACTTGTGCTTGGCGTTCTCGATCACGCCCGCCAGTTCCTCCACGGCCCACGCCCGCCGGTCCGGCGAAAGCTCGCGGCGGAACGCCGGGTCCAGCCGGTAGAAGCCGAAGTGGACGAACTGGCGCGGGTGCGCGGCGTCGGCGGCCCGCTGTTCATCAAAGCGCGCCTGCTCCTCCGGGGCCAAATCCGAGCGGTAGGCTTTCATTTGGGTCATGGCACAGTCTCCAGAAGGATACCTCACCCGGCACGACTTGCCGTGCCGGGTGAGGTATCCTATCGGGCGAGGTCCCCTACACCGTCGCCACCAGCGGCGGACTCAGCGGGACGCTTTTGGCGGGCAGCGTGTGGGCACGGGCGGCCAGGGCCTCCTCCAGCGAGGCGAGCGACGGCTGGATCGGGATCGTCTCGCCGGTCTTGCCCAGCACGGCGTCAATGGTCTTCAAGCCGTTGCCGGTGATGCAGATGACCAGGCTCTCGTCCCGGGGGATGCGCCCCTGCGCGATGAGCTTCTGGGTGACGGCGATGGTGGTCCCGCCCGCCGTCTCCGTGAAGATGCCTTCGGTCCGGGCCAGCAATTTGATGCCCTCGACGATCTCGGCGTCGGAGACGTCCTCGGCCCAGCCGCCGGACTTGCGGCAGGCCTCGGCGGCGTAGTAGCCGTCCGCCGGGTTGCCGATGGCGATGCTTTTGGCGATGGTGTTCGGGCGCACCGGCTTCATGATCTCGGTCCGTTCCTTGACCATGGTGGCGATGGGGGCGCAGCCGGATGCCTGGGCGACATACATCTTGGTCGGCACGTCGTCAATCAGACCCAGCGCTTCAAATTCTTTCAGCGCCTTGTAGATTTTCGTGACCAGCGAGCCGCCCGCCGACGGGCAGACGATGTGCTGCGGGGCCTTCCAGCCGAGATGCTCGGCGATCTCGTAGCCGAAGGTCTTGGAGCCGTCGCCGTAGAAGGGGCGCAGGTTGACGTTCGCCAGTCCCCAGCCGTACTTGCCGGCGACCTCGGAGCAGAGCCTGTTGACCTCGTCGTAGTTGCCCTGCACGGACAGCACGTTCGCACCGTAGATCAGCGTCCCGATGACCTTGCCCTGCTCCAAGTCGTGCGGGATGAAGATGTACGCCTCGAAGCCGCCCTCGGCGGCGTGTGCGGCGACGGAGTTGGCGAGGTTGCCGGTGGAGGCGCAGCCGACGGTCTGGAAGCCGAATTCGCGGGCCTTGGAGAGCGCGACGGCGACCACGCGGTCCTTGAACGACAGTGTCGGGTGAGAGACGGCGTCGTTCTTGACGTAGACTTCATCCATGCCCAGCGCGCGGCCCAAATTCTCGGCCCGGACCAGCGGCGTAAACCCGACCTGCTTGCCGACCGTCGGCGGGCCGTCCAGCGGCAATAAATCCGCGTAGCGCCACATGGTCGGCGGGCCGGACTCGATCAACTGGCGGGTGATCTTGGGCCCCGCCGTGAAGTCATACTGGACCTCCAGCGGCCCGAAGCACAGTTCGCAGACATGGATCGGCGCTTTGTCGTACTGCTGCCCGCACTCGCGGCAGCGCAAGCCTAACACTTTCGGCATCGGTTCCCTCCACGCAAAAAAAGCCTTCGCCCCCGCACAAGGACGAAAGGCTTTTGCCTCCGTGGTACCACCTTGCTTCGCGGACGCCTCGCGGCGTCCGCCTTGGCGGGTCCAGACAGACCCTGGCCCTATCACGGGAGCCCCCCGGAGCGGACTACTCGGCCCAAACGCCTTTCCCCCACCCGGCTCGGAAGTCATTTCCGCCGCGCGTCGCCTGCCGGTTCTCAGCTACCCCGGCTCTCTGTACGGCTCAACTACGGCGTACTCCTCTTCGTCGTCGCCTTTGCTCGCTCTTCAATTGACGCGATTGTACCCACCGCGCGAAGCAGTTGTCAACGCGGGATGGAAAAATACGAGCAGACCGAGCGGGCGAATGGCTCGTTCGCCCGCGCCCGCTGCCGAAGCGCATCCGCCTCGGCTTGGGCCAGGACGGGATCACGCACCACGACAACGGAGATCGGCGCTGCCGCCATGCCGGGCCACTCCACGACCCGTTTGCCGGGCGGGGCGAATATGACTTCTTTGCTGTCAAACGTGAGGGTGTACCGGCCTGGCGGAAGCGGGGAAAGCGCGAGGGGGACGTCTACCGTATCGCCGGGGTTGATGGGAACACTGATGCAGGCAGCCAGCGCACTCCAATACTGGCCGTTATAAAGCTCGATCCTATCACCGGGCGGCATATTGGTTGAGGTGTACGGATAGACCGGCGAAGCGTCCCACCAAAGCTGCGACCGGTACCCCCTGCCCGACGCGCTCTTCAAGGTGGCAGAAAAAAGCTGCGCGCCGGGGTAACGTCCGGGGCCGCCGCTTGTGTATTCGAACGGCTCTCCGCCTGTGTTCTTGACGGTCAGGTGGACGATGACCGGCAGGCCCGCAGGCTGGACTGGGTCGGCCTGCGCCGTCAGCATGGCGGCGGGTTCGGCGCGGACAGAGCCTGAGACCATCAAGCACAGACATAACACGGGCAGTAGAAACAGGGAGCGGTTCATTCCAACACCTCATCGGGGTTTAGAGAACTCACCAACGTCAACATTGTACCCGACGGCGGGTGTGCAGACTCTTCTGGTCCGGCAGGACGATGTTCCGTAGCGAGAGGAGTTCACTCCCTCGCGCCGTTCCCCGGAAATGGGTAGACTGTGCCGTAAGTCAACTCGGACGGTCCCTGCGAGGAGACTCCATGACAACGACGACCAACCAATGTCCGCTCAGCCCGGACGAACTGCGCCGGATGAACGCCTACTGGCGCGCGGCCAACTATCTTTCCGTCGGCCAAATCTACCTGCTGGACAACCCGCTGCTCAAGGAGCCGCTGACACGCGAGCAGACCAAGCCTCGACTGCTCGGACACTGGGGAACGACGCCTGGACTGAACTTCCTGTACGTCCACATGAACCGGGTCATCAAGGCGCATGACCTGAACGCCATCTATGTCTGCGGCCCAGGCCATGGCGGGCCGGGGATGGTCGCCAACACCTACCTGGAAGGCACCTACAGCGAGTTCTACCCGAACATCGGGCAGGACACGGCGGGCATCAAGGCGCTGTTCAAGCAGTTCTCGTTCCCCGGCGGCATCCCCAGCCATGACGCGCCGGACACGCCCGGCTCCATCAACGAGGGGGGCGAGCTGGGCTACTCCCTGTCCCACGCCTACGGCGCGGTCTTCGACAACCCCGATTTATTTGCGCTCTGCGTGGTCGGTGACGGCGAGGCGGAGACGGGTCCGCTGTCGGCGAGCTGGCACTCCAACAAGTTCCTGGACCCCGTTACCGATGGCGTCGTGCTGCCCGTCCTGCACCTGAACGGCTTCAAGATCGCCAACCCCACCGTGCTGGCCCGCATCCCCTGCGCCGAGTTAGAGGCGCTGTTCGTCGGCTACGGCTACAAGCCGCATTTCGTGGAGGGCGACGACCCGGAAACGATGCACCAGGCGATGGCCGCCACGCTGGACACGGTGATCGGCGAGATCAAAGACATCCAGAGGGCCGCGCGCGCCAACGGCAGCACGGAGCGCCCGCGCTGGCCGATGATCGTGCTGCGCTCGCCCAAAGGGTGGACCGGGCCGAAGTTCGTGGACGGCAAGAAGGCGGAAGGCTCCTGGCGCGCGCACCAGGTCCCCATCGCCGACATGAAGACCCCGGAACACGTCGCCCTGTTGCAGCAGTGGATGCGGAGTTACAAGCCCGAAGAACTGTTCGACGCCGAGGGAAAATTGTTTCCCGAACTGGCGGCGCTGGCCCCGCAGGGCGAGCGGCGCATGGGGGCCAACCCCCACGCCAACGGCGGCCTGCTCCTCCATGACCTGCCGCTGCCTCACTTCGAGGAGTACGCCGTCACCCTGGAGGGCGGACCGGGAGTGACCGTCGCCGAGTCCACGCGCGTCCTCGGCGACTACCTGCGCGACGTGATGGGCCGGAGCAAGACACGTCGAGACTTTCGGATGTTCGCGCCGGACGAGAACAGTTCCAACCGCCTGGGCGCGGTCATGGAGGCGACGGGCCGGGCGTGGGAGGCGGAGACCGAACCCGATGACGACGAGCATCTGGCCCAGGACGGGCGGCTGATGGAGATTCTCAGCGAGACGACCTGCCAGGGCTGGCTGGAAGGGTACCTGCTGACGGGCCGCCACGGCTTCTTCTCCTGCTATGAAGCCTTCATCCAGATCGTCGACTCCATGTTCAACCAGCACGCCAAGTGGCTGGAAGCGTGTCGGCACATCCCCTGGCGTCGCCCCATCGCGTCCCTGAACTACCTGCTGACGTCGCACGTCTGGCGGCAGGATCACAACGGCTTCTCGCACCAGGACCCCGGCTTCATTGACCACGTGATGAACAAGAAGGCCGACGTCGTGCGCGTCTACCTGCCGCCCGACGCCAACTGCCTGCTGTCCGTGGCCGACCACTGCCTGCGCTCCCGGAACTACGTCAATGTCATCGTCGCCGGCAAGCAGCCCGCGCTGCAATACCTGACGATGGACCAGGCCGTGCGGCACTGCACGGCGGGCGTGGGCATCTGGGACTGGGCGAGCAATGACGCCGGGGGCGACCCCGACGTGGTCATGGCCTGCGCGGGCGACGTGCCGACACTGGAGACGCTCGCCGCCGTGGACCTGCTGCGCCGACACCTGCCGGACCTCAAGGTCCGCGTGGTCAACGTCGTGGACCTGATGACCTTGCAACCCCACTCGGAACACCCGCACGGCCTGACGGATATCAATTTCGACACGATCTTCACGACCGACAAGCCGATCATCTTCGCCTACCACGGCTACCCGTACCTGATCCACCGGCTCACCTATCGGAGAACCAACCACGACAACATCCACGTTCGCGGCTTCAAGGAAGAAGGCACGACCACCACGCCGTTCGACATGGTGGTGATGAACGACCTGGACCGGTTCCACCTGTGCATGGACGTGATTGAGCGTGTGCCGTCGCTCGGCTCCCGCGCCGCCCACTTCCAGCAGCACCTGCGTGACAAGCTGCTGGAACACCACGCCTACACGCGCGCCTACGGCGAGGACCTGCCCGAAGTCCGCGACTGGGCCTGGGGCCGTCAGGAACCCACGGAGGGAGCGAAAGAACAGGACACCGAGGGTGACAACTGAGAGGGTGACACAACACACACGAGTGAGTGAACTCACTCGCTCAATCGGCTTCGCCGAGACCGTCCAGGGGACGGGAGAATATCTTCCGTCCCCTGGACGGTCCGCGCGCAGCGCGCTAGCGAGTGGTTTCAACCACTCGTCCGAGTCGCCTCATTCGCGGAGGGAGCATGACGATGAACATCCTGGCCCTGAACGCGGGCAGTGCGACGCTGAAATACAAGTTGTTCGGAATGCCCGCCGAGGACGTATTGGCCGAGGGCAGTCTGGATCACCCCGGCGGCGACGGCATCGTGGAGGCCGCGCGGGAGGCCATCGAAAAATGCCGGGCGCTGGGCATTGACGCCGTCGGCCACCGGGTCGTCCACGGCGGCTCCGAGTTCGACGCGCCGACGCGGATCACGCCGTCAACGCTCAGTGCCCTGCGGCATCTCCGGGAATTGGACCCGCTGCACAACCCCACCGAGGTCGCCATGATCGAGGCGGGCGTGAACGCCCTGCCGGACGTGCCCGCCGTGGCCGTGTTCGACACGGCGTTCCACGCGACGCTCCCCGAAACGGCCTGGCGCTACGCCCTGCCCTGGGACCTGTCCGAGCGCCTGGGCCTGCGCCGCTACGGCTTCCACGGCCTCTCGTTCCGGTACGTCTCCGAGACGCTCTTGCAGTGCCTGGGCCGGGACGCGGTGGGGACGCGGCTGATCGTCTGCCACCTCGGCAGCGGCGCGAGCGTCTGCGCCCTGCGCGACGGCAGGAGCGTGGACACGAGCATGGGCCTGACCCCACTGGAGGGCTTGGTCATGGGGACCCGCTCCGGTGACGTGGACCCCGGCCTGCTCCTTTATGTCCAGCGCAAGGAAGGAATGTCGGCAGACGCCCTAGACGACCTGTTGAACCACGACAGCGGCCTGAAAGGGCTGACCGGCCAGAGCGACGTTCGCAAACTGGACAAGGCCGCGTCGGCGGGCGACGCGCGGGCCGCGCTCGCCCTGGACATCTTCGCGTACCGTGTCCGCAAATACATCGGGGCCTACGCCGCCGCCCTCGGCGGCCTAGACGCCCTGGCCTTCACCGGCGGCATCGGCGAACACTCCCCCACGATGCGCGCCCGCATCTGCGCGGGCCTGGGCTTCCTGGGCGTCCACCTGAACGCGGCCCGCAATGACAGCGCCAACGGCAAAGTCCCCTCCCCCCTCAGCCCCAATGATGCCCCTGTCCCTGTCTGGATGATCCCCACCGACGAAGAACGCCAGATCGCCCGCGAGTTGTTCGCGCTGCTCGGCGACAGCGACTGAAAGGTTGGCCGATTTCGGACTGCCCACCACCTTGTTTCCTCGTGCCTCGGTCACAGGGTCCTCCCGCAGCGGGAGGATCAGGAGGGCCTTGCTTGTCGTCCATTGCCAGTCCGAATCCTCCCGCTGCGGGAGGACCCCGCGTAGCGAGGAACGAGCGAAGCAGGGTGGTGGGCAGAAGGCCAAGTTACCCCCGATAAAGCCCCCAAGCAGGAAGTTCGGCCTCGCCCCCGCAATATACGGGCAGGACATCAGGGGCAGGGGCATGAGACAGTCACCACAGGCATACAGCGGGTGTTGGAAAGGCAGCGCGGCGGTGCTGGGGTTTCTCGGCCTCTTCTGGATGTTTTTCCCGATGATATTGCCTGGATGCGAAGACCACTCAGCAGCCCGCGAAGTTTCGTGCGTGTCAAATCTGAAGCAGATCGGCCTCGGATTGGCTCAGTATGCTCAGGACAACGACGAGAACCTGCCTGCGGGTACACAGGCGGAGCCGGGTGTCGGCTGGGCCGGGCAGCCCTACCCATACATCAAGGCCCAAATTGTCTTCCGCTGCCCCGAAGACAAAGCACGGGATGTGCCGTATACCGTTTCCTATGCCCTCAACAGCAACATCGCGCGACGCATTCGGAACGGGGGCTTTCAGGCGAAGAGCCACGCATTGACGCCCGACATAGTCACCGTCTTTGAGGTCACGAGCGGCCTCGCCGACATCACCTCCGGCGACGAGGGCGCGTCCCGTGGCGCGACGCGGTTCTCACCGGCGGGGGACGGCTCGCCCGGCGGCCTCTTCCCGGCCGACGCGCAGTACGCGCTGGACCGGCATCGGGGCCGGGCCAACTACCTTTTCGCGGACGGACACGTGCGCGACCTGCCTCCGAGACAGGCGGACATCGGCGTGGTGTCGCCTTCCGATCAACCATGACAAAAATCCATGACCCACGCAAGATCGAGCTGATGCTGCTTGTGCTGACGCTCTTCACGACGCTATGCGGGCTGACACTGGTGTTCTGGGGCAAAGGGGCGACGACGCCGCTGCCCGCCCCCTCGATCAACATCAACACGGCGACGGCGGACGATCTGGCACAGGCGCTGTCCGTCAGTCGGGCGACGGGGCAGGCGCTGGTAGACGCGCGGGACGCCCAGCGCGGACATCAGTGGGCGGCGGTGTACGACCTCAAGCACGCCAAAATCCTGAAGGGGCTGGAGACCGGGCCGATTGACGACCGGTTCATCGCCCGGACGCCCCAAGATGCGGCACGCGGGTACTGGGGCGGCGTTGTTGTCTTTCTCCTCGCGTTCCTGCTGGTCCACGGCATCATTCGCAAGGCCGCGCCGGGCGCGGACCCGTTCCTGCTGCCGCTGACGGCCCTGCTGTCCGGGCTGGGGCTGATCTTGGTGTATTCGGTCAAGGACCCCTACCGGGACACGTTCGCCTTCACGGGCCAGGTCTGGGGCGTCGCCGGGTACGGGCTGCTGGCGCTTCTTTTTCCCCTGACGCGCGCCTTCGGACGGCTGCCCCTGCGCCGCTATCAGTACGCCTACGCCGCGCTCGCCGTGGCGCTGATGGCCGCGCTGGCGTCCCCGCTCGGACACGGGCCGGGCCACATCCACATCCAACTGCTCGGCGTGGAGCCGGTGGAACTCATCAAGCTGCTGCTGGTCTTCTTCGCCGTCTCCTACCTGACCGAGCGGCGCGGGCTGCACGACCCGACGCGGACCCTGCCGCCCCTGCGCGACTTCCTGCCGCTGGCCGTGATCTACGGCTTCGCCCTCAGCCTGTTTCTCATTGTCAAGGATTTGGGACCCGCCGTGCTGCTGTTCGGGGCGTTCTTGACGCTGCTGTATCTGACGACACAGCGGGCGATCTACCCCGTCATCGGGACCGTTCTTTTGGTGCTTGCCGCCGTTCTGGCTGATAAATTGCACTTCGGGTTCTTCGTCACCCGCGTGACCATGTGGCTGTCGCCCTGGGACAACGCCGATAAGAACGGCGCGCAGCTCGCCGACGGCCTGTGGGGCATGGCGACCGGCGGCCTCGGCGGCAGCGGCCTGGGGCTGGGACGGCCCGAAGTCATGCCGCGCGCCGGGTCGGATCTGATCTTCGCGTCCCTCGGCGAGCAGCTCGGCATCATCGGGACACTCGGTGTGCTGATCGTCTACACGCTGCTGCTGGCGCGCGGCCTGCGGATCGCCTTGAGAGCGGCCACGGAGTTTGATCGGCTGCTGGCGGCGGGCGTCACCGTGCTGCTGGCCCTACAGACGATGATCATCGTCGGCGGCGTCACCGGCCTGGTCCCGCTGACCGGCATGACCCTGCCGTTCGTCTCGTTCGGGGCGTCCTCGCTGGCCGCCGACTTCTTCAGCGTCGGTCTGCTCCTGCACCTCTCCAATAAAACCCTGCCCGCCGACGCCGTGGACCGGCCCACGCCCGGATGGACGCGGGCGGCGCGCGTGGTCGCGCTGGGCAGCGCCGCGTACCTGCTGGTCGGCATCGGCGTGTTCCGGCTGATGGACGTGCAGGGCGTCCAGGCAGACGCGCTGGCGTCGCGGCCCCTGTACAGCCCGGACGCCGACGGGGTCCTCCGGCCCCACATCAACCCCCGGCTGCTGGCCTACGCCGCCGCCATCCCGCGTGGCCGGATTCTGGACCGCAACGGGGCCGTGCTGGCGCAGGACGCCCCCCCGGACGACGGCACGGCGACGGGCCTGCTGACGCCCGACGGGCGGCGGCGCGTCTACCCCGGCGGCGTCGCCTGCGCACACCTGCTGGTCGCCGTGGAGGGCCGGACGGGGCCGCTGGCGAGCAACGGGACTCTGCGCGGCTTCCAGACCTACACCGACCTGCTGCCCTACTACCGCCGTTATGGGATCGTGGACCAAAACGCGCCCGCGCCGATCGCCCCGTCCGACCGGGACGTGCATCTGACCATTGACCTGGCGCTGCAAGAAACGGCGTTCGACGCCCTGCGGCGCGAGGCCCGTTCGGGCCGGGGCGCGGCGGTGGCGCTGAACGTCGGCACCGGCGAGGTGCTGGCCGCCGTCTCGCTGCCCTCGTTCGACCCGCAAGCGCTGACGCCCCAGGACTGGGCGCAGATGCACACGGACGCCGACGCCGACACCCCCCTGCTGTTCCGGGCGACCGACGGCCTGTACCCGCCCGGCTCGGCCTTCAAGATCGTCACGGCGGCGGCGGGCCTGGCGCACGGCCTGGGCGGCTTCGTCGCCGACTGTCACCACACGGACACCGTGTACTGGCGGTCCGGGGGCCACGACCACGGGCGGCGCGTCACCGACGAGGAGGGCTTCCCGCCGCACGGCGTCACCGACATGGCGAAGGCGCTGCGAGTCTCCTGCAACGTCTACTTCGCCAACCTAGGCGTCGCCCTGGGGGCGGCGGCGCTCGACGACACGGCCCGCAAGAAATTTCTGTTGGCCCATATGCCGCCGCTGGCGACCCTGGACGCGGGCCTGCCCGACTGCGCCTACGGCCAGGGAGCGGTGCTGGTGACGCCGCTGGAGATGGCTCAGGCGGCGCAGGCCGTGGCGAACAACGGCCTGCTCCTGCCGCCCACGTTCGTGCCCGCCCCCGCCGCGTCCTCCCCTAAAGGCGTCCGCGCCATGAGCCAGGGCGACGCCCAGACACTCCAGACCATGCTCGCCGCTGTGGTCACGGACGGCACGGCGCGCGGCGTCTTCGACGGCCTGCCCGTGACCGTCGCCGGCAAGACCGGCAGCGCCCAGAACGACCAGGGCGACCGCCAGACTCACTCCTGGTTCGCCGGTTTCGCCCCCGCCGTCAACCCCACCCTCGCCTTCGCCTGCATCGTGGAGAACGGCGGCGCGGGCCGCGACGCCGCCGCCCCCGTCTGCCGCGAGATCGTCCGCAAGGCCCTGTGAGGGGCTGACCACAGCTTCACTGTGAACGAGATCGCTGTTCGCCCCGCCGCGACACAGGCTTGACAGAGCCACAGAATGGCCTCATACTAAGCGTCAGGTGGCGACACGGCTGATGAGGCGCTTGCAAAAACAGACGGACGGGGACGCCTTCGTCGCGGAATACCGGCGGATCGAGACGGACCTCCGCGAACGAGTCCGGACGGGCCAGTGGCTCGCCGGGACGATGCTGCCGAGCCGCCGGGACCTCGCGCGGCAGTACAGCGTCTCCCCCGTCACCGTGGGCCGGGCCATCGAGCCGCTCATCAGCGACGGCACCCTCCGCGCCGACGACCGGCGCGGGACGTTCGTCTCCAGCGCCGGGCTGACGCGCCGGAACCCGACTCTCCCCGCCCCAACAGGCGTCGTGGGAGTCGTCGCCGCCTACGACCCCCGCAGGGTCAGCCAGGACGCCCTGATCCTCAGCGCCCTCGAACAGTCCCTGTCCAAGACGGGCCGCGTGACCTGCGTGTGCAACCGGCAGGGCGCACTCGACCGCGACCTCCTCCCCCTGGCCGACGCCGTGCAGGCGCTGCTCGACCAGCGCGTTGATGCGGTCGCCGTGATCTGCCTGGACCTCGACCGGGTCCAGTTCGAGCGGGAACTGAGTCCGGCCGCCCTGAGGGCGACGCCCGCCGTCTGCGTCCTCGCCGGCGAGCTGCACCTGCCGATCCCCCACATCTTTTACGACAACCGCATCGGCGGCTACCTGGCCGCCAAACACCTGCTCGACAAGGGCCACCACGAGATCACGGTCGTCGCCCCCTTCACCGCGTCCTGGGTGACGGAGCGGGTCGGGGGCATCCGGCAGGTGTGCGCGGGCGCGGGCCTGCCGGCGGACGCGGTGCGCCTGGTGGTCGGCGCGGGGAGGCCGTGGGACTACCGGAGTGACCCCGTCCGAATCGGGTACGAGGCCGCCCGGTCCGAGATCGAGTCCGGCTGGAAGCCGCGCGGCGGCATCATCTGCGCGAACGACTGCGTGGCGATGGGCCTGAACCTGGCCGCCGCCGAGCGCGGCTGGAAGCCGGGGCGAGAGTACGCCGTGATCGGCTTCGACGACGACCCCGACTCCCGCGACGCCTGCCTGACGACCATGCGCCCCCCCCTGGAGGCCATGGGGCGAGAGGCCGCGCGCATTCTCCTGGAGGAGATCGGCGGCGACGGCGGCAGCCACCAGCTCCGGCTGCGCCCCCACCTGATTCCGCGCGCCTCGACCAACTTCACTGTGGAACAGCGCTGAGTCGCCTCCTCAGACCGCCCCCCACCCCACGCCTAAAATAGAACTTGACAAATGTTTCCAGTTGTGTTACTATTTTGTTATCAGGTGAGAGGCACGGAACGCCCCCGCGAGAAAGTCAGCCATGAAACGCCGTCGTTTTTGTTCGTCCTCTTTCGCCCTGCTTGGGGTGCTGTGGGGCCTCGCCGCGCCGACGCCGGGCCACGCCCAGGCGGCGAAGCCCGTGAGCGCCCATCCGACCAACCCCTTCGAGGAAGCGGCCTACCTGTGGACGCAGGCCTACGACACAAGCATCAATGGGCCCGCCGGACAGGGGCGGGGGGATTGGATGGCGTACAAGTCCCCGCTCTGGCTCAACGTGCCGAGCCTGGGGGTGGAGTCGGACCCCGGATGGGGGCCAGGCGACTGGTATGACTGCTCCCAGCACGTCAACTGGAACGCGCCCTGGGGACAGATGCAGGCCAAGCACCCAGAGTTGAAAGACGTGATCCTCGGCATCGGCCAGATGCCGGGGGACCCCAACACCAATGACAGCTGGGACCAGAAGCTGGCCTGGGAAAACCAGCAGTGGAAGGCGGAGGCCGCGAACGACCCCGCCCTGATGGCCTACTTCGCCAACTACGCCAAAGAAGTGGACTCGCTCGGCTTCACCAGCGTCATCATCCGCCTCGGCTACGAGTTCGACGGCGGCTGGAACCCCTTCGGCAACCTCAACGTCATGTCCGATATGCCCGGCAACTACATCAAGGCCTGGCAGAACATCGTCGCCGCCATGCGCGCCGCCGACACCAAGCACATCATCCGGGGCTTCCTCTGGAACCCCACCGACGGCAACGTCCAGATCGACCAGTTCAAATACTATCCCGGCGACGCCTCCGTGGACTTCGTCGGCTTTGACGAGTACGACTTCGGCTACAACGGCGACTACAAGGTGAGCAAGGCCCAGCCCACGCAGGCTCAGCAGGACGCCGCCTGGACGGACATGGAGCTGCCGCGCATCAACCGCTTCGCGGATCTGGCGCGGACGCACGGCAAGCGCGTCATCGTCGGCGAGTGGGGCCTGTGGCAGCTCAACGACCAGTGGCACCCCAGCGGCGGCGACAACCCCTCCTACATCCGGCGGATGCGCGACTGGATGGCAGACCCCAACAACCATGTCTACATGGAGGTCTACTTCGAGACGCCCTCCGACGGCGACTCGCAGCTCTGGCCGGGGTATTCTTCGTCCTGGGGCAGCAAAACGGCGTTCCCCCTGGCGGCGGCGGAGTACCGCAGACTTTTCGGCGGCAGCGCCGAGGAGCCTCGCGGCGGCACGGCCAAGACGCTCCCCGGTACAATCGTGTGCGCCGACTATGACACGGGAGGGCCCGGCGTCGCCTACAATGCTGCGCCGGACGCCGGCGGCCATGGGCCCGCATGGACGGCCCCCGGTCAGTGGCTCAACTACACCGTCAGCATCCCCACCGCCGGTGCCTACCGCGTCGCGTTCCGCGTCGCGGCGACGACCGGTGGCACGTTCCACTTACAGACACCCGAAGGCAGACTCCTGACCGGGCCGGTCAGGGTGGCGGGGGGCCGGACAGGGCAGACCGTGACGGTCTCGGCGGTCCTGCCCGCCGGGAGACAGACCCTGCAGCTCTCCCAAGACACCGGCGGCTGCCGAATCAGTTCGATGACCTTCACCGGCCACGGCGGGGACGCGCCCTACGGCGGCACGGCCAAGGCGCTTCCCGGCACGGTCCCGTGCGCTGATTACAATCAGGGCGGACCCGGCGTCGCCTATTGGTACGGCGCGGGGGGCAGCAACGCCTACCGTCCTATGGACGCGGTGTTCGTCGAGCCTTGCGCGGACACCGGAAACGGCTATGACGTGGGATCAACGAACAAGGGCCAGTGGACCAACTACACGGTCCGCGTCCCCGCCGCCGGCACCTATCATGTCGCGTTCCGGGTCGCGTCCGGCGGCAGCGGCGGCACGTTCCATCTACAGACGCCCGCCGGAACGAAACTGAGCGGCCCGATCACCGCCCCGGCGACGGGCGGCTGGCAGACTTGGCAGACGGTGACGGCCGATGTCAGCCTGCCCGCCGGGACGCAGACCGTGCAACTCTACCAGGACACGGGCGGCTACAACCTCAACGCCATGACCTTCACCGGTCCATGACCTGCGCCGGTAACAGATCAAGGGGCGGCCCCGGCGGGGCCGCCCCTCGTTTTGTGTCTGCGGCGGCGCGGTGGGTATACTGGGGCATGAGTGAGATCAGTCAAGACCCGGCGTTCGCGGCGGGGGAGCGGCCAGCCCTCAAGACGTTACTGGCCAGCTTGGACCGCTATCAGCCGCAGGCGTTGGTGGAGTCGGTGGCGACGAGTCATCCGAAACTGGTGGAGGAGATCGCGGAAAAAGTTAGGTGACTGAAGAGTACGAAGCATAAAAGAAAATGTGTACGGTCGCCCGAAGCCTCTTGACACTCAAGGAGATAGCTTGTATAATGACCGCATCATCCTGCTCAACCGCGCCAGCCGTACTACTGATCTGTGTGCATTACCCTGATGGCCTTTTACTCCTCCACGACGAGGAGCAGTCCTGCTCAAGCCGTGTAGTTCGGCGACGTTGCCTACTTCTGTTGTCGCAGTCTCTTGGCTGTAGAATAGCCCTAAAATTGGCAGCGAATGCCGGTGGTATTAATCCTCCGCTTCAAGTTCTCACGTCGTCGGAAGAATTCTTAACATCTTTAGGACTTACGCAGTTGACTTAACGGTCGCTGGTTGACTTGGCGGCTGTCGGCGTTCATACTGTGTCTGATGAACGCCCCCAAAGTCTCAGATGTGGACTACATCCAGTTCCTGATCGCCGCCCAGCGGGTCTACACCTGCACCGAGGCCGCCCGCTGTGCGCCTCCGGGGCCGAGTCCGGCCTCGCACGACGCCTACACGCGCCTGCTGTCGAGACTGCCGCCTGACACGGCGGCGTTGTGGCAGGAGGTCGAGCCTCTGATCGACAAAGGCCGCGGCCTGTTGATCGTGGATGACACCACATTGGACAAGCCCTACGCCCAGAAGATGGGCCTGGTGACGCGCCACTGGAGCGGCAAACACCACGCGGTCGTCGAGGGCATCAACCTGACGACGCTCTTATGGACGGATGGGCTGAGCAGCCTGCCCTGCGACTGCCGCCTGTACGAGCCTGCCGAGGAGGGCCGGACACAGGCGAGCAAGAACGATCATTTTCTCGCCATGCTGCAGACGGCCAAGAGGCGCGGGTTCACGCCCCGCTATGTCTGCTTTGACGGCTGGTACGGCGGCCTGGGCAACCTCAAGGCGGTGCGCGGGCATGGCTGGCACTTCCTGACGCGGCTGAAGTCCAACCGCCTGGTCAACCCAGGGGCGGACGGCCCTGATGACACGGGCAACGTGGCCGTCAGAGACATCGGTGTCCCCGCCGAAGGCTGCCAGGCTCACCTGAAGGGCTTTGGCTTTGTCCGAGTGTTTCGGACGGTTGCCGCAAACGGCGACGTGGAACACTGGGCGACGGATGACTTGACAATGCGGGAGGCTGAGCGCCAGGAGTTTTCCCGCCAGGTGTTTGCCATTGAGAACTACCACCGCAGCCTGAAGCAATGCTGCGGCATCGAGCGGGCGCAAGTCCGCAAGGCTGAGGCCCAGAAGTGTCATATTTTGTTGTCTGTGCGTGCCTTTGTTCGGCTGGAGGCGCACCGCCTGCGGACGGGCATCAGCGGCTACGCCGCCAAAGCCAATCTGGTCCGTGAGGCCATTCGGCTGTATTTGCAGAAGCCAACCATTCAGTTACAACCAACTGCGTAAGTCCTACATCTTGCTGACAGGAGCTATCATGCCGAGACCCCTCATCGGGAATTTCCATGAGCACGTGGCAGTCCCGGACCTATTGGCGGTCAAGCCTTCCTATACAGTCGCAACATCCGGCCCGGCGGTGGACAAGCGACTGCGCCAGAGCCGCTCCCATGCCTACGTTAATCTCATGAGAGAGTTGGATGCGGGAGAATACCAGCGTAGTCCAGAGAAGGTGCAGGCACTGCTAAACGCCATACGCCAGGAATTGCCGGAAGTGGCGATTGAACATCTTCCAGTTGGTATCGTGTCAAAGTGCTACCTGGGGGACCCATTTGAGGTCCACACGCTTGATGTGACCGGTAGCATCGTTCAGCATTATAAACGATCTGAACGCCTGCCTGACTTATTGGAGCGGGCCAGGAATTTGGCTGCTCCCGGTACATATGCCTTCATAGAGGTTTACCCCGATTGTCTCCGCTCGGTCAGTGACGGCGGCATTGTTTCCGTCATCCAAGGATAAAGGTATGTCAGAACAACTTGTCATCCGCCCAGCGGATTTATCAAACATTGAGCGCGGGCTGCACCATCTGGCGGACGGCATCGGCACGGTGCAGGGACAGGTCAATCAGGTGGGACAGGAGGTTGTCTCCTTGAATGACCGTCTGGGGCAACTCGCTGAGGATTTTGCCATCTTTCGCGCGGAGGACCTGAAGGCCAAAGCATTGCAGTTGGCGGAGACCCGGCTGGTCAAGGTTCGGCAGGAAATTGAGACGAACTTCGGCCATTATGCGGATGTGCGCCGCCGGACAACCGGCATTCTACAGGCAACAGACGTGGGCATCGTGCGCCAGGAGGCCATTGCCACAGCCGCAGAAGAAATGATGCTGGCAGCCCCTCGCTATTGGCTGGCTCCCTCTTTGGTTTCCCTGTCCGCCTGGCTGGCTGACGACAAATCATTGGCCAATCGTGCTATCCATGAGGCGATGCATCGTAAAGCCAACAAGGCCTCCTTATTCTTTGCCTTGGTCACTCGCAGATTAGGTCGCCTTCAGGCGAGCAGTGCCTGGCTTGAATATTATTTTACGCTTCAGGACCCCACTGCCCTGGACCGTGAAGCGATCGTCCTGATTGATGGCTTGGCCTCCGGCATCTTCGGACCGGAAGCGCGTGGGCACTGTTCCGAGGCCATTGTACAGTGGTTAGAGATGCTGTCTGAGCAGGTCGGATTTGTGGAAAGTCAGCGGGACCAGTGGAAGCGGGCGTTGCTGTCCAAGCCAGTGCCGCCCAAACAGGGCGAGTATGGAGTTCTCACAAAATACAGCCTGAATTGGGACGCGCTTCAGCAGTCCATGACTGGTGCCCGATTGTACCAGGTCATCGCCGAATATTTTCAAGCGATCTTTCGCGGCGAGCTTCTTCCCTCACCGACAATACTGGTGGCCGTGGACGATCTTCTAGACAAAATGGTTAGCCGCTACGATGACGAAGAATTACCGCTGCGGCAGGATGAGCGGATGCAGGTTCTCATTATTGAAGAGGAGGGCGACAGGCCAACTGCGGACAAGCGCTTCGACTTGGAGAAGGAGGCGCTGGAAGAGAAGGTGTCCTTCACACAGCTTCTCACAAACGCCGCCATGCACCCTGAGACCTCATATGCCTCCCGCGCCACCCAACGCTACGCGGTTTCCCTGTCACGGGATTGGATCACTCAAGCGTTCAACGACATCGTGGCGCAGAACCGCGCTCAAGTCCCTAGCACGATCAGCCTTCTGATCGAAAGCTGGCAGGGCACGACGCAGGACGGCGCGAATGAGGCGGAACTGCTTCAGTTGCTCAATGGGGAAATGGACCGCCGGTGCCATCAGGCTATGGAGCAAGTCAAGATCGGGGCCAAAGAGATCGCCGCCGCCGTCTTTGGTATTGTTTTACTTCTTTTTGGAATTGCCTCGTTTATCTCAGCTACGCCAAATCTATCTGGGGGCGGATTGATGGTTATCCTCGGTGCGGCCTGCTTCGTTTACTTCGGCATCCAGTACAGCAGCCTCAACACCCGGAAGGAGAAGGTGCGCCAGCAGTTTGAAAATCTCAAGAGTCAGGCGGGCCAAATCCTACGAGCGGCCCTTGCCGAAGTGGTAGACTGGCGGCGCGAGTATCAGAAAGAAGATGCCCAGTCAAAGGACGTCAATGACATCCTGGAGGCCATCTCTCCTGAGCAATACACCCTGTCCAGCCACGACGCGGCACGGGCCGTCGTTCTCAGATGACTGGAGACAGAGACATGAAGATGATCGTCCCACGGCAGTACGCCCCCGCGCTTGAAAATCATCAGGACCTGCCCGTTCTCACCCGTGATGCGTCCGCGCGGCTCGATGCCGGGCTGGATCCATCAGTAGTCGTCACTTGGATCACGAGGGAAGGCTGGCCCGTAGACTTTGCCGAGTGGCTGGTCCCATGCCTCATCCATGACGGCGTCCCCGACGGAATCGAATTGGAAGGAGTGCGGATGGAAACATTTCCGTCGATAGAAGATCCTCCCCTGGTTCCCCCAGTCCCCGATGCCGCCACGGTGCGCCCCGGAGGCAGAACCATCCTCACAGGCGCGCTGCCCCCGGTACTCCCGCCAGCACCCGCCATTGCTGCCCCCCCTGTTGCGTCACCGGCACCGGTGCCAGTGACGCCCGCGCCACTAAAGCTGATGGACCAGCCCCCGTCGCCGCTCGCGGAGGCGTTCCCGGAATGGAGCCTCCTGCCACCTGCAGCGCTCATCAAGAGGATTCGGAGGACATTATGAGTCCACCGGCCACATATGCCGAATGGGTCGCCTGCCTCGAACGACTGCACGAGGAGAATTCCGATGAGGATGTTTTGGCCGCGATGGAACACGGGACGCTGACATGGACGAGCGGCGTCGCCGACCGCTTCGTTACCCGTCTAGCGGACACGGTGGACCACCGCCTCAAGCGGGCTGCGGACTTCCTTAGTCGTGATCTCAGCAGGACACGGGGCAACACCGCGCACCTGACCAATGCCATCCTGAGTGCCCGGCGACGCATTGCGGTGGTTATGCGACTGGCCCAGCTGCCGATACTACCTGGCGACGTTCAGCAACAGATGACTGAAATCGTGTCCGGCTATGCGGAAAGCGCGCAGAAGGCGATGGAGGAGAGCGCCAAGCAAGACCGTTCCGGCAAGGTCCTCAGCCTGCTCCGCAGCAATGCCATCTCCAACCTTCAGGCGGCACCGCCAGATGCGGGTCTCCCCCAAGACGCGGACACACTTCCAGGTCGTCCGCGCCGATCAGTGATTATCCCATGAGTGACGCCATCCGCTGCCAGGAAACGCTGGAGCGCTACCTAAAAGCGCGGATCCCCTTCATCTCAGTCCGCACGACCGAGCGCTCACGCATCCTGGAGATATTCCGGGAAACCGCTCGGCGCATCAACGTGCCGGTCTACGTCCACACGCTCTCCCAGGGGATGCGCGACATTCTGACGGGCCGCAGCGTAAACGATGACCGCTCCGTGCAGGGCGCACTCGACTTCGTGAGTTCGCAGTTCGCCCAGCGCCAGAACCTGACGTTCATCCTCACCGAGGTCGCCGACATCGAAGACGACACTCCGACCGCGCGCCAATTCCAGGACGTGGTGACGCTGGCGGCGGATTACGGTGGGGTGGTTGCCGTCATTTCCACCAAGCCCATCTGGGGGCAGCTTCAGCGGCAGGGGATGTCAATCACGCTGGACCCGCCGAACGAGGACGAAATGGCCGTCATCATCCGCGAGGCGATCAGCCCCTATCGCGGACAGATCACAATCGAGTGGGACGGCAGTGACGAGAAGCAGGCGGCAGCGATTCTGGCTGGCCTGACGCGCATCGAGGCGGAGAACGTCATCGCCACACTCCTCGCGGGCGGCGCGATCCGCAAGGCCGACATGAGCGAATTGATGCACGCGAAGGACCGCATCTTCGCGGACATTTCGGGCATTGAGCGGGTGGATGTCCGGGGACAAGACCTGAGCGTAGGGGGCCTAGCGGGCTTGAAGCAGTGGCTGGAGCATGAGAGGCCGCTGCTCACCGCCGACCTGCGGGAGCGTGGCATACGCCCACCGCGCGGTGTTCTTCTAGTTGGCGTTCCAGGGTGCGGCAAGTCACTTTCGGCCAAGGCGATCGCGGCTGGCTGGGATCTGCCACTCTACCGCCTGGACCTCTCCACCATCCACGGCCAGTACCTGGGGCAGAGTGAGGGGCGACTCAAGGACGCCCTCTCCACCTCCGACCACGTTGCCCCGTGCGTCCTCTGGATTGACGAGATCGAGAAGGGTCTGGCGGGGGCTATCGGGGGCGGCAGCGATGGAGGCACGTCCACGCGCCTCGTCGGTCAGTTCCTCTTCTGGCTTCAAGAGGCACGCTCGCGGGTCTTCGTTGTCGCCACGGCCAACGACGTTTCCCGGCTCCCCCCGGAACTTCTGCGGCGCGGGCGTTTCGACGAATTGTTCTTCGTGGATCTACCTTCGCTGGTCGAACGCAAGGAGATCATCAGCATTTACATCCGGCGTGGCCTGAAGCGCGACATCGACGAAGAATTGATGGAGGAGTTGGTCGGCCTGTCGGATGGGTTCGCCGGGTCGGACATCGAGTCAGCGGTCCGCCAGGTCGTGAAGGCGGCCTTCCTGAACGGGGACGCCGTGGTTTCTCCGGAGCTTTTCCGCAGCAGCTTCATCGACGTGGTGCCCCTCTCCAAGACAAGCCCCGAGCAGATCGAGGCGATCCGCGCTTGGGGCCGCGAACGGGCAGTCCCCGCCTCCGGCCAGCCCATCGGCGGGGCAGCCGTCCAAACGCGCATGCGGCGGGGAGTTTTGGTGTAGGAGGCAAAAACTCCGATGAACCCCGTTTCTGTTCATTCCGCTAGCCAGGCACTCGTCCTCCTCATGCTGTTCGTGGCTATCAGCGGCATACTGGGCGGGGGCAGATGGGCACTGCGGCTGGTACTGGCACCCATCCGCATGATCCTCAAATATATCGAGAACCGCATCGCCCGAATGGTGACACTCCTGGTTTTGACCGTTCTAGCCGGCTACGGCATCCTGCCTTTGCTTTGGAAACTGTTCCGTTGAGGGAGCCGCCTCTGGGGGCCTTAGCCGCTGGTACTAGGGCCTCCATCATCATTCAAGGCCGGCGTATAGTTGTCGGGCTGGGCGACGTAATTGGCAGGCACGGTGTCGGACAGCCCCCGTAGTTGCTCGTACTCGTCATTCGCATTGGTCAGAGTGTTCGCCGCCTTCTGAAAGCGATCAGACATTGCGGTTCCGTCGTTGCCACCCGGCGGCAGATCATCAAAAAAATCTTTTAGGACAGGCGTGTATGCTACTGTATACTGTGGCGCCTGCCCGTGATCAATCAAAAGCCAGTCCCGCAGGACGTCGCGCCACCAGCAGGCAAGCACCACGGGAGAAACCTTGCACCGGGCCGCCGTAACTGGGTCGACCGTCGCCACGATGTCCGCTGTGTCGTGGTTGCCGCCTTGGTGGAGGTAGCCGAAAAACACGTACTTGGTTCCGCTAGAGTCGCCCCTCAAAATGCCTTGCCGCATATTTTCAACGGTCCGAGGCGGCGTGAGGTCGTTCAGAAAGCAGTCGTTCAATCGGTCGGCTATTCTTTTGGCGCGGACTTCCGCCGAGTTCTTGCCGTAAGGCACCAACTCGGTAATTATGGGAACTCCAAAGTTCGTGACCGTGGCCGGGTCCTGCGGATCGTAGGCGAAGGGACCTACAGGGAGCGGTAGTGGACTGAAAGCACCGGCAGTGACCACCGGTACGCGGCTGTGGAAAAAGTGCTTGGCCAACAATGTCAGACCGAGCAGAGCCATCACGGCTAATCCCGCCAGCAATGCGACACGCGAAACTTTCTTGCGACACGCGAAACTTTCTGCGGTGGGCGACTCACCGGCTTTTCCCTTGCGGGTGGGGCCGTAGCGGAGAGAACCGTGGGCGGCGGGGCGGCGGGCGGGGTGTGGCTGTTGTTGGAAAGCATCACGCGCGGGGCCGGATTCTCCCTCGGCGCGGGCGACGGAGGCACAGCAGACACCGACGCGACGCGAGTTTCCTGATGCACCAGCAGGCCCCCATCGTCAAGGCAAAATATACTCTCGTTGGGGTACTCCCGTTGACATTTTGTGCAGATCTTCATGCGCGCAGGTCTCCTTGTCGGGAATAGTCAGTAATCTTCTCCCACTCCATGTTGGACGGCCGGGATAGCCTCAACGGTGAGTACGACAGGCGGCTATGGATGGTGGCTTCAGTGACCCTCCATCGCCAATGATGAGACACAAGTATGCCTTCCTCGTTCCGATATAATAACACGAATCGCGGTGCCTGTCAATCAGGAGCAAGGCAGAATTCAAGGACAGAATGCACAACTGCGCGCGACCAAAGCCGCGCCTAGTCGAAGAGATCACCGGTCCATGGTCTGCGCCGCCGCCATAAGGCGAGGGGCGGCGCGGTGGGTATACTGGGGCATGAGTGAGATCAGTCAGGACCCGGCGTTCGCGGCGGGGGTGGAATTCAGCCGTCGGGGCGAGTGGGCGGGGGCGGTCGCGGCCCTGGAGACGGCCATCGCGCGAAACCCGGAGGACGCGGAGGGGCCGTACCAACTGGGGCTGGCGTGGCAGCGGCGCGGCGAGAGCCTGATGCCCCCGGCGCTGCGCGAGACCGGCGCGGGCACGTCGCTGGGCGAACTCGCCTCCTCGCTGGTCGGTCTGGGCGTCCTGGCCGCCGCCCGCGCGCTGGGGCAGACCGACTGGATCGTGCAGTACCGGGAGGCGTTCCGCCACTCCGTCACCGACTTCCGCAAAGCCATCGCCCTGGACGCCGCCGACCCGCGCTTCCCGCACGCGCTCGCCCTGTCCCTGCGTTACCTGGGCCAGACCGACGCCGCCGCCGAGGCCGCCGCGCAGGCCGCCGCCCTGCGGCCCACGGACTTGGAGTATGCCGAGCGCGCCGCCGCCTTCGACGCCGCCGCCGGGCGCGAGGCGCAGGCCCGCGCGGAGAGGCAAGGGCCGGGCGTCGCCGGCCTGACCTGGGCCGACGTCATCCTGCCCGCCCGCGCCAAGCGTGAGCTGCGCCAGATGCAGCTCCTGCTGGAGAACCCCGCGCTGTCCAAAGACCTCGGCATCGAGCCGCCCACCGGCCTGCTCCTGTACGGCCCGCCGGGCACGGGCAAGACCACTATCGCGCGTGTTCTCGCCTCCGAGTCCCACTGCGCGTTCCTGGCCGTCTCGCCCGCCGAGATCAACTCCATGTGGCTGGGCGAGAGCGAGAAGGCCGTCAAGCGCCTCTTCGACCAGGCCCGCGCCCAGACCCCGGCCATCGTCTTTCTGGACGAGATTGACGCCCTGCTGCCGTCCCGTTCGGGCGGCGTCAACCAGTATTCCGATAAAGTGGTGAACCAGTTCCTGCACGAGATGGACGGCCTGGTCAAGAACCGGCGCATCTTCGTGGTCGGCGCGACCAACCGGCGCGACATGCTGGACCCGGCCCTGCTGCGCGGGGGCCGCTTGTCCCGCGAGATCGAGATTCCCCTGCCCGACCTGCCCGCCCGCCGTCAGCTCTTCGAGCTGTCCATGCGGACCGCCAAACTGGCCGATGGGGTGGATTTGGATGATCTGGCCGCCCGCTCGGAGGGCTTCTCCGGCGCGAACATCAAGGCCGTGGTCAACGAGGCGGGCCTCCAGGCCCTCATCCGCATCGCGGAGGGAGACCCGTCCGTCCCCCGCCTGCTCACCCGCGCCGACTTCGACGAGGCCCTTGCCAACTTCACCCCGCCCGCCGAGGACACCCCGCCGAACCCCTGGAGTATGTTCAAGTAGGAAGAACCCACGCCGGAGAGGAACCCACCCCGTCCGGGCAAGCCCGTCCACCCCTCCCGAAGCGGGAGGGGGCTGGTGTCATCGGCGGCCGCTACTCGCCGTGCCCAGTCTGGGCCAAGTGCCTGCGAATTTGGGAAGCCACAAGGCCGATGTCGGTTTC
Organism: Capsulimonadaceae bacterium; assembly: GCA_965277485.1. Taxonomy (GTDB): domain Bacteria; phylum Armatimonadota; class Armatimonadia; order Armatimonadales; family Capsulimonadaceae; genus JAFAZD01. Next base: position 324,105 of record CBDICZ010000014.1, read on the forward strand.
GACTTGGCTGTTGGTGAAGCGGAGGATGGAAAGGCCGCGCGTAGCGAGGATTGCGTCGCGCTCGGCATCATAGGCGGCATCGTGGACCGCGCCGTCCACTTCCACCACAAGGCCCGCGTTGTGGCAGTAGAAGTCGGCGATGAAACCGTCAATGTTCTGCTGGCGGCGGAAGTTGACGCCCAGCCTGCTTCCGCGCAGTTGCTGCCAAAGCATCTTTTCCTGCGGCGTCATTTCCCGGCGCATCTGCCACGCCAACCGCCTCTTTTCCTCTGAGACCTGTTGCCCAATGACAATGTTCTGCCTGCCGTGACAATCTTCCATGACATATGCCTCCTAAAATGACTGTAACATTGGTCCCGCCTTCGCCAGCTTTCCCCTCCCGCTTCGGGAGGGGTGGACGGGCTTGCCCGGACGGGGTGGGTTCCTCTCCGGCGTGGGTCCCTACTGCCCCAACAGGGAGGACGAAGCGCCGTCGGGCTGGATGGAGAAGGGCTTGGGGGCGTTGTAGTGGGCGCAGAGCTGGGCCAGGGAGCCGTCGGCTTGGAGCGCCTGGGCGTTGATCTGCGCCTGCGCGCCCTGGGCGCTCATGGCCGCGCCGATATCCCCGTTGAGCAGGGCGACCTGGAGCTGGCTGATCACTTTGGCGTAGCCGCTGAGGAAGTTGAAGTACTGGTTGGCGAGGTCGGCGCAGGCGGGGGGAGGGGTCTGGGCGCGGAAGTCTGCCACCAGCGTCTGCCACTTGGCGTTATAATCCGTGAAGCCGCCGCTGATCTTGGCGACGCTGCCCTGCTGCGTCTGCTGCGGGTTGCCGTTGCCCGGCGCGTCCGGGTCCGAGGCGTCCTGCTGCTGGGCCGCCTGCTGCTGGGCCTGCATCTGGTGGGCCTGGGCGAGCATGGCCGTGGCCCCGGACGTGTCGTTGGACAGGGCGACCCGCTGCGTCTCGATCCCCTGCAAGAACTTCAGATAGGCGGCCACGTCCGGGGGGAGCTGGCCCGGACCGGTCGAGGGGGCGTTGGTGACGGGCGGGGCGGCGGGCGCGGGCACGGTCGGCGCGTTGGTGACGGGCATGGCGGCGGGCACGGCGAGCGGGACGGTGCGGGTGACGACCAATGGGGTCGCCGGGCGGCGGAGCAGCAGGACCACGGCGACTGTCAGCGCCAGCACCGCCGCGAGCGCCAGCGGCAGCAGCAGGCGGCGAGTCCCGCGCGCCGCCGTCTCCACCGGACTCACGCGCGCGGACGCCCCGCCCGGCGACAGCGACGCGCCGCAGTGCGGGCAGAACTTCGCCGCCGAGGACACCTCCCGGCCGCATTGGGGACAGAATCGGGCCGCCATGGTCGTGTTCCTCTTGCCGAACGCTTCGCCGAACTCCCCCCATCATACCGCCGAAAATCTCCCCCTGTCAAGCCGATGATCGGCGCGAAAACAGTACCTTTTCGGGTACAATAAAACATATGTTCGCACACACGGAAAACACGCCGAGCAACCGGGAACTGGCCGCCGCCCTGTTCAACGTCGCCACCCTGCTGCGCGACCGGGGGGAGAACCCGTACCGCGTCCGCGCCTACCAGCGCGGGGCGCGCTCCCTGATGCGCCGCGCCTCCGACCCGCTGGCCCCGGCCCTCAAGGAAAGCAAACGCCCCCTGCCCCACCCCCGCTACGTCCTGGGGGAGCGGCTGCAAAAGCGCCTCCGGGAGATGGTGACGACCGGCGACCTGGCCCTCCTGGACGAGCTGTGCGCGGGCCTGCCCGAACACATCGGCGCGCTGATGCGCGTCCCCGGCATCGGCCCGCGTCTGGCCCAGCGCCTGCACGACACCCTGGGCATCACGACGCCGGAGCAGTTCCACGCCGCCGCCCGCGCCGGACGCCTGCAAGACGTCTGGGGCATCGGCCCCCGGCGAGAGGCCCAGTACGCCCAGTTGTCGCTGTTCGAGGAGACAACAGAGAGAATGGCGGCGTGACCCCCTCCGTCGCGGCAAGCCGCGCCACCTCCCCCGAAACGGGTGAGGGTAAGTGCTTAGAAGCGAACGCCATTGACACCAACCCCCTCCCGCTTCGGGAGGGGTGGCGAGCCTCGGCGAGCCGGGGTGGGTTCTTATGACCAACGAAATTTGCGAAAACGAACTCGACGGCGATCTGTTCGGGGCGGCGCTGGACGCCGACGAAGAGGAGGCCGGGGACGACTGGCCGGCGGCGGGCGAGGTTTACGCCCTGCCGGAGCCGCTGCCGCCGCTGTCGGTGACGCCACGGCCCTACCAGAAGGAGGCCCTGTTAGCGTGGGCGCAGGGCCACGGGCGCGGCGTCGTGGTGCTGCCGACCGGGGCCGGGAAGACGGTGCTGGCGCTGATGGCCGTGGAGGCGATGGCCGTCCGCGCCCTGGTGGTCGTGCCGACCATTGACCTGCTGCATCAGTGGCACGACACCCTCTGCGCCCGCTTCGGGCTGGAACCCGATGCCGTCGGCATGATCGGCGGCGGCTTTCGGACCCAGCGGCCCCTGACCGTCATCACTTACGACTCGGCGGCCATGGCCCGGCGCGATCTGTCCGATGTCGGCCTGCTCATCTTCGACGAGGCCCATCACCTGCCGTCGGCCTCCTACCGGACCATCGCCGAGCGCTGCCACGCCCCGTTCCGGCTGGGCCTGTCGGCGACATTGGAGCGCTCCGACGGTCGGCACGACGACCTCCAGGCGCTCATCGGCCCGACGGTCTTCGAGCGCCAACCGTCCACGCTGGCCCGCGACAAGCACATCGCGGATTACAAAGCCCAGCGCGTCGCCGTAGATTTGACGGACGACGAGCGCGCCCAGTACGAGCAGCTCACGGCCCAGTATTCGCTCTACATGGCAGCCAACCGGCTGAAGCTGATGATGGGGTCGGCCAATCTGTTCGAGGGCCTGATCCGCGCCGCCGGGCACGACCCCGGCGCGCGCGCCGCCCTGCGCGCCCACCGCGAGGCCCGGATGCTCGCCATGAACGCCGAGGGCAAGGTGCAGAAGGTGGAGGAGTTGCTGTCCCAACATCGGGCCGACAAAGTGATTGTCTTCTCAGAATGGAACATCGTCGTGCAGGAACTGTCCCGGCGTCTGTGCCTGCCCGCCATCACCTACCGGACCCACGCCGACGAGCGCCGGGACATCCTGGACAAGTTCCGGCAGCAGCGGTATTCCAAATTGGTCACGGGCCGGGTACTGAATGAAGGCGTGGACGTGCCCGATGCCAATGTCGCCATCGTCGTGTCCGGCTCGGCCTCCACCCGCGAGTACATCCAGCGCCTGGGCCGCGTCCTGCGCCCCAAGCCCGGCCACGCCTACCTGTACGAGATCGTCACGCGCGGCACCAGCGAGGTGAAGACGGCCCGCCGCCGCAAGCCGGTGGAGAAGGCGGAGTGAGGGGCGCCGGGGCGGAAGATCGCCCCGTCTGGAAGAGCTTCCTTCGGACGACGACCGGGACAAGGGTTTGTTTCTTCGTCCGAAGGACGCCTCCGAGGCGGGGCGATCTTCCGCCCCGACTAGGCAGTGCCCCGCAGCCGGGCCAGGTCGCGCAGCGGCGGCGACCCGAACAGGCGGCGGTACTCGCGGCTGAACTGGGACGGACTTTGGTAGCCGACCCGGTACCCGGCGGTCGCGGCGTCGAGGGCCTCCTGCATCATCAGGCGGCGCGCTTCCTGGAGGCGCAGGAGCTTCTGGTACTGCAAGGGACTCAGGGCGGTCACGGCCTTGAAGTGGTGGTGCAGGCCCGACACGCTCATGCAGACCTCCTGGGCGATGGTCTCCATGCGCAGCGGCTCGGCGTAGTGGCGCTTGAGCCAGTCGGTCGCCCGCGCGACGCGCTGGGTCAGGCTGTCGTGCAGGGCGAGCTGGCGCAGCCGCGCTCCCTGCTCGCCGGTGAGCAGGCGGTACAAAATCTCGCGCAGGGCGAGCGGGGCCAGCACCGGCACGTCCTGCGGAACTTCCAGCAGGCGCAGGAGGCGGATCACGGCGTCCAGCAGCGGCGCGTCCGTCCGGCTCAGGGATAGGCTGCGCGCCGGTGTCTCCACGGATTTCCGGTGGCCGCCGTCCGGGGAGTCCATCTCCAGGAGCAGCGTGCCGATCTGACGCGGCTCGATGTCCAGGCAGAAGCCTAAGTATGGCTCTTCCGGCGTCGCCTCGACGATCCGCGCCGTCAGGGGCAGGTCCACCGACACGAGCAGGTAGTGGGCCGGGCCGTGCAGGTAGACCTCCTCGCCCAGCACCGACTGCTTGCAGCCCTGGGCGGCAATGCAGAAAGTCGGCTTCAGGACGCCGTGGGACGGCGGTGTGGGGGCCGAGAATCGGTACAGAGTCAGCGGGGCGACGGCGGTCCGGTGAATCCCGTCGCAACCCGTGAGCCGATCAATCAGTTCGGTCAGCTCCGCCTGCTGCCGACAGAGAGCGTGTTCCATTGGTGCATACACTGTACCCGTTTCGCTTCCGCGCCTCGCCCGGCTTGCAGGATCGGGCAGGAACCTTGCAGTATTCGGCCATTGGTTCGTGTGCCGGCGGGTGTAAAATCAAGGCACTATGAAATACAACAAACTGGGATCGACGGGGCTTTTCGTTTCGGAACTGTGCTTCGGCACTATGACCTTCGGCGGCAGCAAGGGGTACGAGGCCATCGGCAACGTACAGCAGGCCGAGGCCAATGCGCTGCTGGCCCGTGCGTTCGAGGCTGGAGTCAACTTCGTTGACACGGCGGACACCTACTCGGAGGGCGACTCGGAGCGCGTCACCGGGCAGGCCCTCAAGAACCTGGGGACGAAGCGTGACGAAGTCATCATCGCCACCAAAGTCTTCGGGGAGATGGGAACGGGACCGAACCAGCGCGGATCGTCACGCGCTCACATTCTGGACGCCGCCAGGGCGAGCCTGGAACGTCTGCAAGTGGACCACATTGACCTGTACCAGCTCCACGGCTTCGATCCGGCCACCCCCATCGAGGAGAGTCTGGAGGCACTGACGGGTCTTGTCCGGCAGGGAGTGGTCCGCTACATCGGCGTGTCCAACTGGGCCGCCTGGCAGATCACCAAGGCGCTCGGCCTTTCCAGCCTGCACGGGCTGGCGAAGTTCACGTCTCTGCAAGCCTATTACACCGTCGCGGGCCGGGATTTGGAGCGCGAGATCGTCCCGATGCTGACCAGCGAGGATTTGGGTCTGCTGGTCTGGAGTCCGCTGGCGGGCGGGCTGCTCAGCGGCAAACACGGCCGCGACGAGAAGGGCGAGGAAGGCAGCCGCCGCACCGCCTTCGCGTTCCCGCCTGTGGAGATGGAGCGCGCCTACAACGTCATTGACGTGCTGAAGGAGATGGCTGGACAGAAGAACGCCACCGTCGCGCAGCTCGCCCTCGCGTGGCTCCTCCACCAGCCCCGCGTCACCAGCGTCATCCTCGGCACGAAACGATTGGAGCAGTTGAACGATAACCTGGGAGCCGTGGATGTCGCTTTGACTGAGGAGGACCTGAAGATGCTCGACCAGGTGAGTCAACTTCCCGCCGAGTACCCCGGATGGATGCTGGACTTTTGGAGTCAGGCGCGCGCCAAGCAGTTGGCCGATGCCCGCGCCTCAGTATGACCCACTGGCGAGTGACTTCACTGATGTTACGCAATCCGTATCGGTAGTCGCGCCGGGGCGGAAGATCGCCCCGTCTGGACAGGCGTCCTTCGGACGCATGGGCGTCACGGGGACGCATGGGCGTCACTTGGCCGAAGAGGCAGCTCCGTGGCTGCGTCTTCGCCCGACTTCGTCCGAAGGACGCCTCCAAGTCGGGGCATTTCACTGCCCCGACGCGCCAATGCGTAACATCAGTGACTTCAGTCACTCGCTACGCAATGACCGTCCGAGCGGACGGAAAAAGGGTATGGCATAGGGCCGCTCTTCCGTCCCCTGGACGGTCTCGGCGAAGCCGACTAGCGAGTGGTTTCAACCACTCGTCCACGGCCTGGAAGGACGACACGCATGGCGTTCCGTTTGGAAGACTTCAAGAAGACGACGCGCAAGTCCGCCGAGGGCGGGCGCGTCCCGGCGTCCGTGTACCCGCACCAGATGCGGGACAAGAAGGCGATGGCGCGATTGGAACTGGCTGCGCGGACGTTCGACGCCCTGGTGGGCAAGCGGCGCGGCGAGATGGACGCGGCGGTCATGGCCGACTTCTTCGGGGACCCACGCCTGGCGCGCGGCGTGATCGCCTGCCTGGGCCGCTTCTACCGCTACAAGACGCCCGCGTTCGCGGAGGTCGTCGGGGACGCGGCGGCGCGGCGGCTGCTCCAGGCCGGGCTGTCACACCCCATGGCACTGCGCGCGCACACCTACGCGCACGTCAACGCCCACCGTGACGGATTCCTGACTGAAGGTGAACGCGCAGCCTGCTACATGGAGATGGCGGAGCCGTTCGGGCTGGCCGCCCACGAGTGGGACTCGCTGCTGCACCTGGATCGGGAGGAAAATCAGGTCCTGACGCGGCCCGGCGGGGTCCCGGCGCTCGCCGACCTGGCCGCCCTCTACAACTTCCACTCGCTGGACACGCCGCTGCGGCGGGCGACCCGGATCGCGCTGACGGGCCTGTCCCTGTCCACCACCGACGCCGCCGACGTGCGCACCCTGGCCCGGCACCTGGGTGTCCGGGCCGTGGTGGGCGCGGGCGGCACGAGCGTCACTCTCTGCGACCTGGAGATGTCGTCGCTGCTGCCGCGCCGTCCGGGACGGTTGGGCCGCTGCCTGCTGTCGCTCATCCAAACCTACGGGAGCGGCCGCCTGGCGGGCTACGCCGACGCCGCTTTGGGGACGCGCGCCTTCCGCCTGGCCCTGAGCGCCGACACGCTCAAGACGCTCGGCATGACTTCCCCCCCCGGAACCTGCGTGTCCCTTCGCCGACGCTTCGAGGCAGCCGCCGCGCTGCATAAAGATATCCTCAAGCGACGGGCGCAGGGGGAGTATTCGGGCTGGCGTGTGCAGCGTCTGCCGGAGCCGATCGTCACCGCGCGCGGCGTCCTGCTGCCCGACTTCACGCTGACGCGCGGCGACCGCAGAGTCCATCTGGTGCTGGGGGAGGAAGCGCGCGGTGAGTGGGACGCGCCCGTGCTGTCCCTCACCCTGGGACGCAAAGCCCTGGGCGCAAGCGACGTTCTAGCGCGCGCGGAGGCGCTGACCGTCAACCTGTTCGCGCTGCCGGAACGTCCTGTGCCGGACGTGCCCCCGGCCCTGCGCACCCTCTGCGACCGGGCGGCCGCGGTCGGCATGGTCCACGCGGCGGACGCCCAGCGCGCCCTGCACCTGCTGGACGAATCGCCCCTCATTGACTGGGTCCGCCGCGCCGCCGACCCGCGCGTCCGCTACCTGCCCGGCATCGGCCTCTGCTCGCAGGCCCTTGTCGCCGCCATCGGCGCGATGGCCCCCACGGATGGGACCTGACGGCAGGCAGTCCCAAGCAGGAAAATCGGGCGCATGAGGCGAACGGGGCAAGCATCCTGCAATTCCACCGGAGGAACCCGAACCCCTATGAACACTTTCACTCGCCTTCTGGCCGGTGCGGCGCTGCCGGCGCTGCTGGCCGGCGGTGTCCACGCCGGCACCGTCACGTCTCGCCCCTTCGGGACCGTCGCCGGTCGGCCCGCCCACCTCTACACGCTCACGAACGCGCGCGGCATGACCGTCAAGATCACCGATCTCGGCGGCACGGTCACGAGCATCGTTGTCCCCGACCGGCGCGGGCGGATGGGCGACGTCGCGCTAGGCTATGACAGCCTGCCGAACTACGCCGCGAACGCGAAGGGCACTTACTTCGGCGCGCTGATCGGGCGCTACGCCAACCGCATCGCCCGAGGCCGGTTCACGCTGGACGGCAAGACCTACCACCTGTTCATCAACAACCCCCCGAACACCCTGCACGGCGGCAAGGTCGGCTTCAACGCGCAGCTCTGGTCGGCCCGGCCCGAACAGACGCCGACCACCGCCGGACTGGCCCTGACTCTGGTAAGCCCCGACGGCCAGGAACACTTCCCCGGAACCCTGCGCGTCCGCGTCGTCTACACGCTCACGGACGACGACGCGCTGCGCCTCCGCTACACGGCGACCACGGACAAGGACACGGTGGTCAACCTGACCAACCACACCTATTTCAACCTCAACGGCGCGGGCGACGGAACGGTGCTGGACCACCAACTCCAGATCAACGCGAATCGCTATACGCCCGTGGACAAGACCTCCATCCCGCTCGGCCCGCTCGCCCCCGTCGCCGGGACGCCGTTCGACTTCCGCCGCCCCCACGCCATCGGCGCGCGCATCGGCGCACCGAACCAACAACTGGCGAACGGCCACGGGTACGACCACAACTTCGTGCTGGACAGCGGCGGCGGACGATTAGCCCTCGCCGCCCGCGTCTACGCCCCGCGCACGGGGCGCGTCCTGACCGTGTATACCGACCAGCCCGGCGTCCAGCTCTACACCGGCAACTTCCTGGACGGCACGATCCGGGGCAAGGGCGGCAAGCGCTACGTCCATCGCGGCGCGTTCTGTCTGGAGACCCAGCACTTCCCGGACTCGCCCAACGAGCCGACTTACCCGACCACCGAGCTGAAGCCGGGCCGGGTGTTCCGCTCCGTCACCGTCTACCGCTTCTCGACGCGGTGACGCCGCCGGACGGCGCGGGGTCGGTGGCAGAGGCGCACACGAAGGCGGCGACGCAGGCCGGGTCCCACTGAGTCCCCGCGCCTTCCTCCAGGATGGAGAGCGCCCGCGCCGCGCCCATGCCCTTGCGGTAGGGCCGGTCCGTGGTCATGGCACTGTAGGCGTCCGCCACCGCCATGATCCGCGCCGCAAGGGGCGTCCCCGTGTCGCGCAGGCCGTCCGGGTAGCCGCCGCCGTCCCAGCGCTCGTGGTGGTGACGGATCGCGCCCAGCGTTCCCTCCAGGCCGGGGACGGCACCGGCCATGACCCAGCCCATCATCGGGTGCTGCCGGATGGCGGCGAACTCGTCGTCGGTCAGCCGCCCCGGCTTGCGCAGGATATGATCCGGGACACCGATCTTGCCCACGTCGTGCAGCAGCGCCGCCACGGACAGGGTGTCGCGTTCAGCCTCACCGAGTCCGAGTTCCACGGCCATCCGCAGGCAGTGGGCCATGACGTCCTCGGAGTGCTGCCGGGTGTAGCGATCCTTGGCGTCTACCGCCGTCACCAACGCGTCCAGCATCGAGAAGCCCTGCACGGCGCTCGCCGCCCGCAGGCGGACAAGTTCCGCCGGGTCGGCCCGCCCGCCGCCGGTCTTGGCGCGGCGCAGCCGGGCGTCGGCCAGGGCGAGGACTTCCAGCCGCCCCGGCCCCTCCTGCGGGAAGACGGCCACGCCGACAGTGACTCCCAACGGGAGGGCCACCTCCGCGCCGGGCGGACGGTAGCCCTGCTCGCGCAGGTGCGCCCGCAGGCGCTCCTCCAGCCGCTCCGCCTCCGCCGGCCCGGCGCCGGGGACCAGCAGGGCGAACTCGTCGCCGCCGAATCGCGCCAGCACGTCGTAAGGCCGACAGACCTCCTGGAGCCAGTCGGCGACCCGGCGCAGCACCTCGTCGCCGGCCGGGTGGCCGTAGGCATCGTTGAAGAACTTGAAGTTGTCCAGGTCCAGCACGGCCATCGTCAGCGGGCTGTCCTCGCGCAGCGCCCGCTCGGCCTCCTGCTGGAGCCGGTGGTGGAAGGCGCGGTGGTTGAGCAGGCCCGTCAGCGGGTCCCGGTCCGCCCGCTCCAGGGCCTCCTCCAGCAGCCGCTCCCGCTCGGCCTCCAGCGCGCGCCGCTCGGCGATCTCGGCGCGCAGCGCGGCGTTGGCGGCGGCCAGTTCAGCCGTGCGCTCGTCCACCCGCCGCTCCAAGTCCTCCGAAGCCAGCTTCTGCGCGGTGACGTCGCGCTGGATGGAGACCCAGTGCGTGTACCAGCCGGTCTCGTCGGCCACCGGCACGATGCTGAAGTCCACCCAGAACTCCGTGCCGTCCTTGCGGTAGTTCTTGGTCTGCACCCGCACCGACTTCCAGCGCCGCAGGGCCGTGCGAATCCGGTCGGCGACCGCCGGGTCGGGGTCCGGCCCGTGCAGCATGCGCGGCGTCTTCCCGATGACTTCATCCAGAGTGTAGCCCGTGTTGCGGGTGAACGCCTCATTGACATAGACGATGCGCGGCCCCGGCAGGGACACCGGCTCCGCCTCGGTGATGACGACGGCGTCGTTGGCGTGGGTCACGACCGACTCCAGCAGCCGCAGGCGGTCCTCGGTGTGCTTGCGCTCGGTGATGTCGCGCTGGACCGCGACCCAGTGCGTGTACCAGCCGGTCTCATCGGCGACGGGCCGGATGTTCAGCTCCACCCAGAACTCGGTGCCGTCCTTGCGGTAGTTGAGCAGCTCCACCTGAATCGGCTCCCACGCCTTCAGACTCGCGCGCAGGGTGTCCCGCGTCCGGTCATTGGTCTTCGGCCCTTGCAGCAGGCGCGGAGTCTGCCCGATGATCTCCTCCGGGGCGTAACCGGTCATCCGGGTGAAGGCCTGGTTGACATAGACGACGCGCGGCCCCGGCAGTTCCACCGGCTCGGCCTCGGTGATGAGGATGACGTCGTTGGCGTTCTCGACGGCGGCCTCCAGGAGCCGCAGACGCTGCTCCGACCGCTCGCGCTCGGCGATCAGGGCGGCCTGGCGGGCGTTGGCGCGGCGCGTCTCGATCTGTGCCGTCACCATCCGGCCCAGGGCCGTCAGGGCGTCCCGCTGGGGCGGCGTCAGCGCCAGCGCCCGGCGGTCCATGACACAGAGCGTCCCCAGCACACACCCCTCCGGGGTGATGAGGGGGGGCACCGGCGTAGAACCGTATGTGCGGTTCACTCGTCACCAGAGGGTTTGCGGCAAAGCGGGCGTCCTCGGCGGCGTCGGACACGACGAACAGCCCGTCATCATCCAGCGCGTCCGCGTTCAGGGCGTGGGCGCAGAAGGAGACATCGCGGGGGGTCTGTTCCACATTCAGCCCGATGCGGGCCTTGAACCACTGCCGGTCGGCGTCCACCAGGCTGACCAGGGCGATGGGGACGCCGCAGACGTGTGAGGCGAGGCGGACGAGGTCGTCGAAAGCCTGCTCCGGCATCGTATCTAAGAGATCGAGGTCCTGCAAGACATGCAGCCGGGCCTCTTCATCGGGCGGGGCCGGAGCGGCGGTCCCTAGTGACGTGGTGCAGTGCATAAAAAGTGCCTCGTCGTGAACTGAGATGATTACCTGTGTGATTATGCCGCTTTCGGGCGAAAACAAGAGACACAATCAGCACGAATGTATGACAAGATTTTCCAGGAAGTGCTTCAAGATCGATTCAGGCGTCACATATTTTTCATGCGGCGGCCTTATACTCTCATCAAGGACAACTTCGGAGGAGGATTGACATGAGACAGAACACCATGATGCCCGCCCTGCTGGGCCTGCTACTCGCCACGGTTCCCGCCGTCGCGCAGGGTCCCGGCGGGGGCGGATTCGGTGGGCCGCCCCCGCCGGGGCAGGGCGGCCCCGGCGGATTCGGCGGCGGGCCGGGAGGCTTTGGGGGGCAGGGCGGCGGGCAGCGGCCCCCGTTCGCGTTCGGCACGGTCAGCGCGGTGGACACCAACGGCGGGACGATCACCCTCAGCGGCCGCAACGGCAACGCTCAGTTGGTCAAGGTCGGCGCGGACGCCACCGTGGTCACGCTCAGGACCATCACCGTCGCGGACCTGAAAGTCGGCGATGAGATCGCCGTGCAGGGAGTCCCGACGGGGCTGACGGCGTCACAGGTCACGGACGGCACTCCCCCGGCCGGGCTGCCCGGTGCAGGCGGCCGCTTCGGCGGACCCGGAGGCCCCGGTGGACCTGGAGGACCTGGAGGGCCGGGCGGACCCGGAGGCCCAGGCGGGCCGGGCGGCGCGGGTCTCGGCTTCGCCTCGGCCAGCGGCACCGTGAAGTCACTGCCGTCGCGGAGCGACCCGCACCTGGCGATCGCGCTGGGGCCGGACGCCGTGCTGTACGTGAAGATGGCCGACAACGCCACGGTCAGCAAGTACACGCCGGTGGCGCTGGCGGACATCAAGAACGGCGACCGGGTGGTGGCGACGGGGACCACCGGTGACGACGGCACGCTGACGGCCACCAGCGTCGGCGTCAACCTGCCTGGAGGCGGCTTCGGCCGCTTCGGCGGGGGAGGCCGGGGCGGCTTCGGCGGCCGAGGCGGCTTCGGCGGGCCGGGCGGGGGCGGCCCCGGAGGCCCTGGCGGAGGTGGCTTCGGCGGCCCTGGCGGGGGCGGCTTCGGCGGCCCCGGCGGTCCTCCCCCTCCCGGACAGTGACAGGACAGGCCCCGGCGGATACGCCGGGGCCTATTTTGTCGCTCTTACGGCTCGACGATGCGGGGCAGGCGGACATGGACCCGTGTTCCCTGCCCCGGCTCGCTTTCCAGTGTCAGTGTGCAGCCGTGGGCCTCGGCGATGCTGCGGCAGATCGCCAGGCCCAGGCCGGTGCCGCCGTGGGCGCGGGCGCGGGCGGCGTCCACCCGGTAGAACCGCTCGAACAAATGCGGCAGGTGTTCCGGGGCGATGCCCGCGCCCGTGTCCGCGACCGTCACCACGGCCCACTCCCCCTCCGCCCGCGCCGTGACCGCGATCCGGCCCTCCGGCGGGGTGTGGCGGGCGGCATTGTCCAGCAGATTCACGAACAGGCGCACCAGCGCGTCCGGGTCGCCGGAGACGATCAGCGACGGGTCGGCGGCGACCGTGACGGTGGGCAAGTTCGGGCGGGCGGACACGGCCTCACGCGCCAGCGCCAGCACGTCCGCCACGGACACGGGGCGGCTCTCCGGCACCAGTTCACCGGCGTCGGAGCGGGCCAGCAGCAACAGGTCCTGGACGATCCGGGTCATGGCGGCGGCGGAGCGCCCCACCGTCTCCAGCGCCTGCCGGTGCTGCTCCACCGTGCGTTGGCCGGACAGGGACAGGCTGACCGTGCCCTGAATCACCGTCAGCGGCGACTTCAGTTCGTGCGAGGCATCCGCCGTGAAGCGCCGCTGCCGGGCGTTCGCCTCTTCCAGCCGCGCGTTGGTGGTCTCCAGGCGCCCGAACGCGCCCTCCAGCCGCCCCAGCATCCCGTTGAAGGTCGCGGCCAGTTCCGAGAGTTCATCGCGCCCCTCGACCGGCAGCCGCCCGGACAGGTCCCGCGCCCCGATGCGCCCGGCGGCCTGGGTGACGCGGCGGACGGGGCCGAGCGCGCGCCGGGTCAGTTCGGCCCCGCCGACACCGGCGATCAGCAGCGCCGGCCCGGCCAGCAGCAGCAGCACACTGGTCAGCCGGCGCACCTCGGCGTCCGCCTCCGCCAAGGGCACGGCGGCCTGCGCGACGCCGACGGGGTGGCCGTCCCGAAGCAGCGGGACCGACAACAGGCGCACACGCTCGCCCGCGAGGCGCTCGGTGGCGTAGGACGATTCCCCGCCCAGGGAGCGCCGGAACAGGGCCGGGTCATAAGGGGGCTGCGGCTCGCCCGGCCCCAGTGAATGGCCCTGAAGGTCCCACGCGCGCGGATGATACGGGCCGAAGGGGCCGCCCCCATCCTGTTCCCCCCCCGGCGGCGGGCCTGGACCCAGCCCGCCCGGCGGGCCGTCACCGGGCGGCCCGTCGCCGCCTTGGCGGTCAAAGCCCCAGGGCCGCCCCTGACCAGGAGGGCCCGGAGGGGTGTGCGACGCCCGCCGCTGCTCGTGCCGCGCCGCGCCGAGCAAGGTCCGGTCCACGGAGGCGAGCAGGGACGCCTGCAGGGTCCAGCGCAGGGCCGCGCCCAGGCCGACCAGCATCAGGGCCAGGACGCCGACGTTCCACAGAGTCAGGCGCAGCCGGACACTCACGGGGCCGCCTCCGGGGGGCGCTTCAGGGTGTAGCCCAGGCCATGCACCGTCTGGATGAGCTTGACCGCGTGGTCGGCGTCAATCTTCTTGCGCAGCCCGCCGATGCGCACATCCACGGTGTTGGAGAAGCTGTCCTCGTCCATCCAAACCCGCTCCTGGATGACCTCGCGGGTCAGCACCTGCCCCTCGTGGGTGGCGAGGGCTTCCAACAGGGCGAACTCGCGCGGCGTCAGCAAGACCTCGCGCCCGGCGCGCGTGACCCGCCGCAGGCGGGTGTCGATCTCCAGGTCGTCCACGCGGATCACGCGGGCCTTGTGGACCCGGTCGCGCCGCAGCAGCGCGTGGACGCGGGCGCGCAGCTCGGCGAAGTGGAAGGGCTTGGGCAGGTAGTCGTCCGCGCCCATCTCCAACCCACGGACGCGGTCTGAGACGGCATCACGGGCCGTCAGCATCAGGACGGGCGTGCTGTCGCCTTCAGCCCGCAGCGCCTCACAGACCTGCCAGCCGTCCATGCCCGGCAGCATCACGTCGAGCAGGATCAGGGAATACGTCCGGGTCCGCGCCCGCTCGTAGCCCTCCCGCCCGTCGTGCGCCACGTCCACCGTGTGGTGGTCCTCCTCCAGCCCCCCCGCGATCATCCGCGCGATGGCCTCATCGTCCTCCACCAGCAGAAGTCTCATGGCGTTGCCCCCTTCCTCCCACGCCCACTCTATCCCCTGGATATGACGGACTGATGACGGACCGCCGGAAGTTGACGAGAAAGGCCCTCGGCGCGGGTGCGCCGGGGGCCTTTTTTTGGCTTCCCTGTTACTCATGCGTCTCGCTTCCACCCGCAGGTTCATCGGGAGGCGCGGGTGTCGTGTTCTCATGCCCGTGATGATATTGGTCCACCACATCTATCGCCGCCCTCTCTACCGGTTTGGACATGAACGAGCCGGATCGGGCATGGCTTCAACGCAGCGCGGTCACTGTCGCCGCGCCAGGACAAGGCAAACATCGTCACGGAAGCTCCCGCCCCCAAACGCCCGCGCCCCCGCAAGGATGCTCTGCGCCTTCTGTTCCAGTGACCCAAGCGGCTGGGCCTCCTGCGCGAGTCGCCTCAAGCCTTCAGTATCCAAAAACTCCCTGCCGCGCCGCGCTTCGGTAATGCCATCCGTCGTCATCAGAAGCGTGTCCCCGTGTTCCAGGTGGAACGCAGTGGAATGGTAATCCTGATCCCCCTCGATGCCGAGCAGTACGCCCGAAACCCGCATCTGCTCGATCTGCCCGTCGGCTCGCAGCAGCAGCGGTGGCTCTATCCCCGCAGAGGCCACTACGCCCTTCCCCGAAGCCGCGTGGATCACGGCCAGGGCCAGGCACACGGGGGCGTCATCCCCCTCGGCGTTCAGGCCCTCCCGGAACAGCCGGTGGCTCTCACACAGGTAGTTGTTCAGGTTGTCCAGGACGAGGCCGGGCCGCTCATGCTCGCGCAGGAAGGCCCGCAGTATGAACCTGATCTCCGCCGTGAACACCGCCGCCGTCAGGCCGTGGCCCATGACGTCCCCGATCACGAAGGCGACATGACCATCATCATAGGCGAAGATGTCCCAGAAGTCGCCGCCGACCAGCGCCTCGTCGGAGGCCGCCTCGTGCAGCATCTTGACTTCCAGGTTGGGGAAGGCGTCTTCGTCGGGCATGAACAGCAGGGCGCGTTGCAAGGTGGCGGCGATCCGCCGGTCTCGCTGATGCAGGGCGGCAAGCTGTGTCTCGGCCTTCTTGCGCTCGGTGATGTCGCGGATGTTGCACTGAATGACCGTATGCGCGTCTTCGCGGTAGAGGTTGGAAACGAACTCCACCTCACGCCGTTCGCCGCGCCGGTTTTCGAGCGGCAAGTCTTCGTAGCGGATGTAACGCTCCTGCTCCAACTGCCGGAACGCTTCCCGACTGGCTTCCTTGTCCCGGAGCAGACCGATCTCCCAGAGTTCCTTGCCCAAGAACTCCCCCTGCGAGTAGCCCAGCAATTCCGCCATGAAGGGGTTGGCGTCCGTGATCTTGCCTGTCTCGGCGTCGAGGATCAGGATGCCGTCGCGGGCCGCCTCGAACAGACGCCGGTAGCGCAGTTCCGAAACCTTCAGGGCGTCCGCGATGCCCTCCGCTGAGGCTTGGGCCGCCTGTGCCGCTTCCAGAGCGGACGGCGCGTGGAAGGATGGGTCGGGCATGATTGAGGTCTCTGTTTCTAGCTTTTTGTCGGCTGGCCGGTCGCTCTCAGAAACCAGAGCGGCGGGGAACGTGAAGAAATGGGCTTCACGGGCGGCTGTTTCGGGCGAACATTTCGCCGCCCATATTTTATCATAAGGCGTCGTCTTCTGTCAAAAATAGGGGCTTTTCTGGAAAATGCCCAGTGAGTGTATGACAAGATTTTCGAAGGGGATAACAGGTCGGGAGAGAGATCAGCGCGACCAGGCGACGCCAGCGGTAACGGAGACGTCGGGGCCGATGCCGACCAGCCAGGGGGCGCGGTAGTTGACGATGTCGCCGTTCTCCGTGAACGCGAAGGTCCAGACCGTGTGCGGGCCGGTCAGGCGCCGGTAGGCGACGCTGACGATGCGCTGCGGGCCGTCGGCGTGGGCGTCGCCCGTCCGCATCACCACGCCGCCGCCCTGGGACTGCAGCAGCCAGGAGTCGTGGGCGCTCGCGCGGTACTCGACGCTTTCGGAGAGCTGGAAGTCGTGCGTCGCCGCCGTGCCGATGTCCCGGTCACGGCCCATCCAGACGTACCCGGCGCTGACGTACACGGCCACGCGCGGGGCGAGGGCGGCCTGGGCGTCCAGGTCCAGCCCGGCGTCCGCCGCGCCGCTGCCCAGCAAACGCCCGGCGTCGCCGGTCGGCAGTTTCAGCCCGGCGCGGACGGCCAGCGCGCTCCATCGGCTTTCTGTGAGGGAATACTTGAGCGTCCCGGACACGTCGCCCAGGCCCAGGGCGTGTCCGGCGTCCACCTCCGTCGTGCCGTCGGGCCGGAGCAGGCGGACGACGCCCCGGTAATCGGGGATGTCGGCCCGGCCCGTCAGGGTGTCCACCGTGGAGTTGGGAAAACCGGCCAGGCGGTGGTACGCTTCAATGACGGGGTCCAGCGCGCCGCCGTCGCGGGCGATGACGGGCAGCAGCCCGGTGACATCCAGCCGCCCGCCCAGGCCCAGTCGCTCGGTCAGGCCCAGCCGCTGCGTCTCCGTGTCTTCCTCGGCGAACGGGACGCCCGGCACGGGCGCGCGCAGGGGAATCAGCAGGTCGTTGGCCACATCCACCTGCGCGGCGAAGACCCGGCGTCCGCGCGGCAGCACGTCGGCCGCCTCCGGGGCGAAGGTCAGGAAGAGGAGCGCATAGGGCCGCTGGTTCCGCAGGTCCGCCGGCCCCAGGAAGCGCGGCGGGGCCGGGGCATCCGCCTGGGAGCCTCGACAGGAGGAGAGCAGGGCGACAGCCAGCAGCAGCAGGAGTCGCTTCACGGGACGGTGTCACGCCAGGAGCGCAGCATCGCGCGGACGCACTCGGCGTCCCACTGGCTGCCGGCCCCCTGCTCCAGAACGATCAGGGCGTCCGCCCAGCGCATCCCCCGGCGGTAGGGCCTGTCGGTGGTCATGGCGCTGAAGGCGTCCGCCACGGCCATGATGCGCGCCGCCAGCGGCGTCGCCTCGCCCGCCAGCCCGTGCGGATAGCCGCCGCCATCCCAGCGCTCGTGGTGGTGGCGCACCGCGCCGAGAGTCCCCTCCAGGCCGGGGACCGCCGCCACGATCACCGCGCCCATGAGGGGGTGGTGTCGGACGGCGGCCATCTCCCCCTCGGTCAGACGGCCCGGCTTGCGCAGGATATGATCCGGGACGCCGATCTTGCCCACGTCGTGCAGCAGCGCCGCCACGGACAGCGTCTCCTGCTCCGGGGCGCTCAGCCCCAGCGCGCCCGCGATCTTGGCGCAGTAGAACAGCACGTCCTCGGAATGGCGTCGCGTATAGCGGTCCTTGGCGTCCACCGCCGTCACCAGCGCGTCCAGCATCGAGAAGCCGTCCACGGAGCGCGACAGCAGGGCGCGCAGGCGCTCGGCCTGGTCACTGTCCGCCACGCCGGACTTGACGCGCCGCAGGCGGGCGTCGGCGGCCGCGAGCAGCTCGCGCCGCGTCACGCCATCGTCGGGGAAGCAGGCCGCGCCGGGCGAGAGCGTCAGCGGGATCGAGTGCGCGTGGCCGGGCGGGCGGTACTCCAGCCGGCCCAGTCGGGCGGCCAGTGCCTCGGCGACGGCGGCCGCCGCGTCGGCGCGGGTGGCGGGAAGCAGCAGGGCGAACTCGTCCCCGCCGTAGCGCGCCGTGGCCGCCGCGCCCTCCTCCCGCGCCGTGTCCCGGACGGCGTCGGCGACCAGGCGCAGGACGTCGTCGCCGGTGGAGTGGCCGTAGGTCTCGTTCAGGAATCGGAAGTCGTCCAGGTCCAGCAGCAGGACCGTCAGGGGCCGCCCGGAGTGGCGGGCGCGCAGGAGTTCATCTTGGAAGCGCTTGTGGAAGGCGCGGTGGTTCAGCAGGTCGGTCTGCGGGTCGTGGTCAGGGGAGTCTGGAGCGAGCGACCGTGGGCGGGCGACCTCGCGCATAACCAGGGCGGCCAAGTCGGCGAGCAGGCCACGCTGCTCGCGCGTCAGCGCGCGGGGGCGGCGGTCGGCCACGAACAGCGCGCCGACGGCGTGGCCGTCCGGCGTCATCAGCGGCGCCCCGGCGTAGAAGGGCAGACCGAGGGGGCCGTCCCAGTCGTCCACCGTCACCACCTCCCGGCTCAAGACGACCCGGTCGCAGGGGGACCCCTGCCGGGGGATCGTCTCCAGGGCCATGCCGTGCGCCGACGCAAGCCGCACGGTGTCGGCGGTGACGAAGCCGATTCCGGCGGCGGGCGCGCGCAGGGCGCGTGCGGTCAGGGCGCTCAGGTGGTCCAGGGCGGGATCGGCAGGCGTGTCCAGGGCATGACAGCCCTCCAGGGCGGCCAGCCGCTCGCTCTCGCCGGGGGCGGGGCGGAAGGCCAGCGGGGAGCGGTCTCGGGAAACGTCAGCGCGTGATCGGCTCGGTGACACGACCGTAGTATAACATACAACGGCGCGATTTGTCTGCGACAGGACGCCGCGGCGGGCAATTTTGCCGACACTCACGGCCCCGGCAGGATGTTGACGGCCCGGCTGGCGAGCAGGGCGATGACCGTGAGCGAGATCAGGGCCTGCACCATCATCAGGCCCTTGGGCCAGCGCGACAGCACGGCGGTGTCGGTCGGCGAGAGGGCGGTGCTGGTGTTGAAGGCCAGGAACAGGTAGTCCACGAAGTCGGGGTCCCAGTCCTGCTCGCCCGCCTTCGCCTTGGCGTCGGCGGACATCATCATCTGCGGGAACAGGAACGCGCCGTCCTCGTGGCTGCCGCGCAGGTCGCGCTGGTGCGGGCCGCCCGCGTCCAGGTTCCAGTACCACAGGGCGAACACCAGCACGTTGGTCAGCCAGAGGACCGACGCCGAGACCAGCAGGCGCTCCGCGTGCAGCCGCCCCTCCACCGTGGCCCGCACCAGCAGAGTCACGGAGACAAGCAGATAGACCGTCACGATGCCGACCACGGCCAGGCTGAACACGCGGTTGACGCCGTGCCGGCCGCGCAGGCGGCTGATGACCGTCGGGACCAGCAGCAGCACCACCAGGCCGATCAGCAGGTCGCGCGGCCCCAGGTAGAGGGCGGGCGGCAGGGCCTCGTACAGTCCCCCGACGGCCAGCAGGGAGATCACCGCCGGCCAGCGCGGCTCCGGGTCGCCCAGGTTGACCTGCTTCTGTTCATCCAAATCGTTTCCCCTTAGAGCGCCCTGACCTGCCGGTAGAGCATGACCGCCCCGATGGTCAGGCCGACAGCGACGACCAGGCGGCGGACGTTCGCCTGTCCCAGACGCTGCGCCAGGCCCGCGCCACCGTAGCCGCCCGCGATGGCGCCGACCATCATCAGCAGGGCCAGCGGCCAGCTGACTTTCCTCCCGACGATGAACGTCAGCGCGGCGACGCCGTTGATGCAGACGGCGGCGTAGTTCTTCAGGCCGTTCATGCGGTGGATGTTGCTCAGTCCGACGAAGCCGAGCGCGGCCAGCATCAGGATGCCGATGCCCGCGCCGAAGAAGCCCCCGTAGACGGCGACGAAGAACTGAAAGGCCATGACCCACGCCAGCCCCCGCCGCGCCGCCGGATCCCGCGCCGCGTCCTCGCTCTGTTGGGCACGGCGGCCCAGCGCGCCCTG
Organism: Capsulimonadaceae bacterium; assembly: GCA_965277485.1. Taxonomy (GTDB): domain Bacteria; phylum Armatimonadota; class Armatimonadia; order Armatimonadales; family Capsulimonadaceae; genus JAFAZD01. The sequence continues at coordinate 344,243 of CBDICZ010000014.1, forward strand.
GAGCATGAACAAACCCGTCGCGCCGAGAATCAGCCAGGGGACCAGCCGCGCGAACGCCTTGTCCGGCGTGTGCAGCAGTAGGAAGGCCCCGGCCGCGCCGCCGAGCAGGCTGGGCAGGCCCAGCCAGAGCAGGTCGCGCCGGGCCGTCCCCCGCTCCATCTCGCCCCGGTAGCCCCAGAAGGCGCTCAGGGAGCCGGGGACCAGCGCGACGGTGCTGGTGGCGTTGGCGACGACGGCGTGGCCCGGCCCCAGCGCGGCCAGCAACGCGGGGAAGGTCAGCAACGTCCCGCCGCCCGCGACCGAGTTGACCGCCCCCGCGACCAGCGCGGCAAGGAACAGAAGCAGGTCCGTCAGCGGGTGGGTCATCGGAGGCGCACGATGACAATCATACCAGGCCCATTTCCTTGAGGTTCAGGTAGCTCACCGTGATCGTCTCCAGGGCGGTCAGGTTGCGTAGCGTGTCCTGCTCCACCACGATCCACTCCACGCCCGTCTCCAGCGCGGCCTGGACCGAGTCCTGGATTCGGACCACGCCGGTGCCGACGGCGGTGAACTCCCCGCGCTTGCCCAGCCCATATAGGTCCTTGACGTGGATCGCCGGGACGCGCCCGGCCATCTTCTGGAGGACGGCCACCGGGTCCGCGCCGCCGAAGGTGATCCAGGCCACGTCCAGCTCGAAGGCCAAGGCCGCCGGGTCCGTGTGCCGCGCCAGCACGTCCAGCGCGGGGACGCCGTCGAACACGTTGCGGAATTCCTGCTCGTGGTTGTGGTAGCAGAGCGTCAGGCCCTCCGCCGCCAGCCGCGCCCCCGCCGCGTTGTACAGCGCGGCGTCCTGCAGCACGTCCTCCCGCGTCTCGCACGGCGCCCACCACACCGTCACGCGCGGCGACTGCAGCGCCTTGGCGTCCGCGATGATGCCGTCCAGCCTGTCGCGCAGGCTCTCGCGGGAGGCGCTCACCGTCAGCACCTGAAGTCCCAGACCGTGGAACCGCTTCAGGTTCTCAACCACGTCCCCTTGGAGCAGCTCGCCGCCGCCCTCGATGCCCCGGTAGCCGATCTCGGCCACCCGCGCCATCGTCCCCCAATAATCCTGCTTGGCGTCCTCGCCCACGATCCCGATCAGCCCGATCTTTGCCTTCATCATGCGTCTCCAGTTTTCTTGTCCGGCCCGAACGCGCCGTCGGCCAGCAGGGTCAGGAACGGGTTGTCGTCTACGTCCGTCAGCGGCAGTTCGACGCGGGCGTGGCGGCGGACCGACTCGTAGAGGGCGAAGATGATCTCGCTCGCCCGCAACGCCTTTTGATACGACAGCTCCGGCTCGGCCCCCGACGCCAGGCAGTCGAGCGCGCTGGAGACCACGCCCTGCATCGGCGCTTCGGGGTCGTCCGCGAAGTCCGGGGGACGCCACGACGGGTCGGCGTACACGACGCCGCGCCGAATCTGCCCGTCCCAGGTCACTTCCAGGAACCCATCACGCCCGGTCACGCGCACGCCGCCCCACAGGTCCATGTCCGGCCCGCCGACTTGCAGGGAGGCCCGGACGCCGTTCTCGAACACCACCGTGCCGACGGCCATGCCCTCGGCGGCGACGCCGAACCAGTTCAGCATCTGGCTCGTGTCCACCCCGCCCAGCGCCCACTTGGCCGGTGTCTCGCCGTTGAAGGACAACGCCTGGTCGAACGTGTGTGTCCCGCAGTCCAGCAGGTTGGGTGGGGAGTACAGCTCCATCCGTTCCAGCTCGCCCAGCAGGCCCTCGGCGATCAGACGACGGACCAGCAGATTGCCCGGCGCGAAGCGGCGCTGGTGGCAGAAGGTGAGCTGGACCCAGCCGGTCTCGGCCAGGCGGGCGATCTCCCGGCACTCGCCCCACGTCGGGGCCATCGGCTTCTCGGACAGGACCGCCAGGACGCCCGCCTCGACGCAGTCCCGGAAGACCGGCAGGTGCAGCGGCGTCCAGAGACAAGACACGACCACGTCGGGCCGCTCCCGCGCCAGCATCTCCCGGTGGTCCGCGTAGACGGCGGCCTCCAGCGCGAAGTCCGCGTTCATCGCCTCCGCCGCGTCCCGCTTCACGTCCGCCAGCGCGACGATCTTCGCGCGCCCGTCGGCGAGCAGGGCCGGGACGTGCGCCCGCGCCCGCCCCCCGCACCCGATGATCGCCACGCGATGTGTCCGCTCCATCCCGTCACCCTCCCGCTTCCGAAAGCCTCAACGTCTCTCGCCGTGCTGTTCGCCGCCGCCGCCTGACTTCCCTCCCCGGCCTGCGCAAAGAATAGAGCCATTCAGTTCTCGTGTCGACGTTCGGGCGCGGGAAATGGTTGGGCTTCCGTCGGAAGGGCGTTTGCTTTACCAATGCCGGGGGTTTCATACCCCCAGCTGATGCCCCGGCGCGAGAACGGAATGACTGTAGCGCAAAGAAAAGGCCCCCACTCCGGTTTATTCGGAGCGGGGGCCGCGCAATGCATGTGGGACTGCCGGACTAGGATTCGAACCTAGGACCTACTGTTCCAGAGACAGTCGTTCTGCCAGCTGAACTATCCGGCACCACTCGCAGAGTCTACCCCCCAAAGCAGGCATTGTCAAGCCTTCGATGACCAGTCCGGGGAAGGCCGTCCGGCGGCCAAGAGCGGCTTTTCTCGGAAAGTCGTTCCGACTCGCATCTCCGTGGTACAATCTCCCTATGCGTCCTGTCCATATTTTTGCCCTGGGCGGAGTTTTCCTGGCCCTGGGCGCGTCCGCCCTGCCGCGCCCGGACGCGCCGGACGGCGGGCTTCCGTTCCTGCGCACCGCCGCCCCGGATATCACCCGGCTGGTCCAGGCGGTCCACCATGACCCGAACGCGCGGGGGCGTTACGCCCGCGTCTTCCACATCCCGGCGGCCCAGGTCCCCCTGTTCCTGCAAACCAATTTCGTGCCGGGCGTTTTGCCCCGGACGGCGCTGTACACGGTCTCCCTGGTCAGCCACCGGGGGATGGTCTTCCCCGCGTGGATGACGCTCCCGGCGGGCACACCGGTCTTCGTGTCCCGTCGGGAGGCCCCGATGCTGCTGCGGGCCACGGGAGACCCCGCCATCCCGGTCGCCTCCCCAGCGCCTCCGCCGCCGGGGAGTGAACAGGTCATCGTCCCCACGGAAGTTCAGATCGTCCCCCTGCCGACCACCCCCACCCCATCTCACTGAGTCCGGGTATACTTCTGTTATGGGACACGCGGACGGTCAGCAGGTGATCGCGCTGGGCATCGTCGCGGCGGCGGCCTTCGCGGTCGGGCGGCGGCTGTGGGGCCAGATCGCCGCGTTCCGCGCGCCGCGTCATCGGACTGCCGCGCCTCGCCCCCATGGAAAGGCCGCCGCGCCGACATCTTCACCGCTGATCCAGATTCAGCGCAAGCCGCCCGCGCACCTCAAGCGCCCCCCCGCCGATGGTCTCTAAAGTCACCTGCGTCGTGCTGACGGCCCTGTTCTTTTCCGGCTGCGCCCCGCGTCCCGTGTCCACGGCGGCACACGCCGACCCCAACCTCCAGATCACGCTGACGACGCAGCCCCCGTCGCCGCGCCAGATGGACCCGACCCGCTTCACCGTCACCCTCCGGGACGCCCACAGCCTCCTGGTGCGCAGGGCCAAAGCACAGCTCAGCCTTCAGATGACGACAATGGACATGGGACAGGACATCGTCGCTTTGTCGCCCCAGTCGCCGGGCGTCTACACCGGCACGGGCCGTTTCACCATGTCCGGCGCTTGGCGCGCCGCCGTGACGGCCAGACAGGGGAAAGAACTTACTGTGCAATCTTTTCCAATCACTGTCCAGTAGGCCGCGTGGTACCAGGGGTTGAAAATGCCGGGCCTCAGTAGAACACAACGGGCATGACCATGACGCCGATCTATGGGCTGGCGCTGGCCTGGGGGCTGGCGGGGGGGTTCTCGCACTGTATCGGGATGTGCGGGGTGTTTGTCGTCTCCTATGCGGGGATGCCGGACAGGGGCGACCGGCGGCGGTTCGTCCACCCGGAGCGACACGCGCTGTTCCACGGCGGGCGGCTGGCGGCACTGGCGGCGCTGGGGACCCTGGGGGGGAGCATCGGGGCGCTGGGACACCGGTACGCATCCCTTACGGGCTGGGTCAGCGTCGGCGTCGGGGCGCTGATGGTCGGGCTGGCGCTGGGCATGGTCGGCGTCGTGCCGTGGCTGCGCCTGCCGGAGCCGGACGTGCTGGGGGCGGGCGGCGGGCGGGGGCGACGCCTGTTCCTGCGCGCGTTGCAGTCCCAAAGCGTCCTGCGGCCCCTATTTATTGGGGTGTTCGTCGGCCTGCTGCCCTGCGGCCTGACCTACAACGCGCTGATGGCGACCTTCACGCTGACGCCCCTGCGCGGCGCGCAGCTGATGCTCTGCTTCGGGCTGGGTACGGTCCCCGGCCTGCTGGCGCTCGGCCTGTTCGGCAACGCCCTGTTCGGCGGCCTGCTGACCAACCTCAAGTTCCGGGAGGGCATGACCCGCGTGGCCGCCGCGCTGATGGCCGTCCTGGGCCTGGCGTTCCTGGGACGCGGCCTGGCCGGTCTCTAAACTTCCGGCGCGTTTCGGGTATACTCTCCGGCAATGAAACCGAGTACGCTCACGTCCGAAGAAAAGAAGAACGCCATCGTCGCCGCCGCCGAGGACAAGAAGGCGAATTATGTCACCGAGATCGAGCTGCGCGGCAAGACGATCATCGCCGACTTCTTCATCATCTGCTCCGGCACGTCCAACATCCACATCCGCTCGGTCGCCGACGGCATCGGCGAGGCGATGGAGAACCTGGGCATCCGCAAGAACCGCATCGAGGGCTACAACGAGGCCAACTGGGTGCTGCTGGACTACGGCGACGTGATCGTTCACGTCATGTCCGAAGAGCAGCGCCACTTCTACAAGCTGGAAACGCTCTGGGCGGGCCAGCCGACGCCGGGGCGTGTGGAAGAAGTGGAAGAAGAAGCCGAGGAAGAACTGCCGGAGGCGGACGCGGCGGAGGCCGAGGATGTCCTCGCCGCCTGAGCCGGGCGGCTACCTGGCCGCCGAGGAGGCCCGCCGCAGGCTCACCAATGCGCACCTCGCCCTCAAGCGCGGGCAGCTGGGCGAGGCGGAACGGGCCGTGCAGGAGGCCCTGACGCGCGACCCGAACGATGCCGCCGCGCTGGAGATGCTGGGCGATGTCCGGCTGGCCCGCAGCGATTTCGACGGGGCGGCGTCCGCCTTCCGGGACGCCCTGACGCGGGAGCCGGGCCGGGCGACCGCCGAGAACAAGCTGGCCCGCGCCTCCCTGCGGCGCTCGGAAGACCGGCGGCGGCAAAGCATCGGCGTCGCCTACGCCTCCGAGGGCCGGTCGCTGATGGGCAGCGGGGGCGAGGAAGATCAGGGGCGACGAACCCGGCTGGCCGTGCTGTCCGCCGTGCTGCCGGGGCTGGGGCAGATCATCGGCGGCGCGTTCGTCAAGGGCGTCGTCCTGCTGCTGGTCTACGGGCTGGGCTGCCTGCTGCTGTCCGTGTCCGGCCTCCGCCCGCCGCTCAGCGTCGGGGCTTGGCTGGCGCTGGCGATTCTGACACTGGACTGGCTCTTCGCCGTCGTGGACGCGGCGCGGGCTGGCAAATCACCATAGGAGAATTTCCCACTTATGCCTCTGTCTTCACGCGGGCGCGCGGCGCTCACGGCGTCCCTGCCGGTCCTGCCCCTGTTCGTACCCCTGCTCCTCACCGGGTGCGGCGGCACGGGCGGCGGCAACAACAGCACGGCGCATATTCGGACCGTGGACGCCGCGCCTAACACCGGCACCTCGAACATCATCGTGAACGGCGAGGCCCCGGCCGGCGACCAGCAGTATTTTCAGTACGCCGGTCAGTCCTCGCAGTCGGCCAGCCCCTACTATTACATCAAGCCGCAGGACGGTGTGTCCCTCACCTACACCACCAACACCGGGCTGGCGTCCGGGGCGTCTCCGGGGACCAACAACGTCAATCTCAGCGACGGCCAATCCTATACCGCCTTCCTGATCGGTCGCCCGGACACCTACAACTCCTCGCCGTCCGATCCGCGCTTCCTCCAGGTCGTCGTGCCCGCCCAGCGGGCGGGCGGGACCGGCGGGCAGGCGACGCTGCGCGTCCTGGACGCCGCCCCAGACGCGGGCTTCACGACGACCACGACGACCACGGCGGGCGTGACGACCACGGTGTATAACGCCGGTGCCATCACCGTCAATGTCGGCAGCGGAGCCTCAGCCGTGACGTTCAGTAGCGTCGGCTACGCGACGGCATCCAACTACCAGACGCTCCCGACCGGGAGCGTCCCCGTCACGGTGTCCGTAGGCGGCACGACCATCGAGACGGGGTCCGTCAGCCTGAGCAGCAACTCGGTCTATACGCTGGTCATCGCCGAACCGACCGTCCCAAACGGCGGCACCGCCGCCGGGTATGACCTGCACCTGTTGAGTGAGTAGGGGCAGGCCCCCGTGCCTGCCCCCGACACCGGGCAGGCCCCGACACCGGGCAGGCCCCGACACCGGGCAGGCCCCGACACCGGGCAGGCCCCGACACCGGGCAGGCCCCGACACCGGGCAGGCCCCGACACCGGGCAGGCCCCGACACCGGGCAGCCCCGACACCGGGCAGGCCCCGACACCGGGCAGCCCCCGACACCGGGCAGCCCCGACACCGGGCGAACACGGGGGTTCGCCCCTACTTCGCCAGGTCGGTGAGGGCCTGGAACTCCTCATCCGACAACTGAAGGCCGGAGGCGGCGACGTTCTCCTCCAGGTGCGCCACCGACGACGTGCCGGGGATGGGCAGCATCACCGGCGAGCGCTTGAGCAGCCAGGCCAGGGCGAGCTGGGCCACAGTGGCGTCGTGCTTCTTCGCCGCCTGGTCCAACGGGCCGCCGGGGCGGGCCAGGTCGCCCGACGCGACCGGGAACCAGGGGATAAAGCCGAACGAATTCTTCTCGCAGTAGTCCAGCACCTCCTCGGACTGCCGGTTGGTCAAATTGTACAGGTTCTGCACGGAGACGATGTCCACGACCGTGCGGGCGTGTTCGATCTCCGCGACCTTGACTTCGGACAGGCCGATGTGGCGAATCTTGCCCGCCTGCTGCAATTCCTTCAACGCGCCCAGAGTCTCCTCGGCGGGGACCTTGGGGTCAATCCGGTGCAACTGGTACAGGTCAATCGTGTCCACCTTCAGACGGCGCAGGCTCATCTCCAGGCACTGCTGGATGTATTCGGGCCGACCGACGGGGTTCCACACGTCCGGCCCCTGACGGGTCAGGCCCGCCTTGGTGGCGATCACCAGGTCCTTCGGGTACGGGTGCAGGGCCTCGGCGATCAGGTTCTCGGAGACCTCGGGGCCGTAGGAATCAGCCGTGTCAATGAAGTTGACGCCCAGTTCCACGGCCCGGCGCAGGACGCGCCTGCACTCATCGGGGTCCTTGGGGTCGCCCCAGATGCCCTGTCCGGTGATGCGCATCGCGCCGAAGCCCATGCGGTTGACGGTCAGATCGCCGCCCAGGGTGAACGTCCCGGACGCCGCCGCGCCCGCGTTTTTGTTGTCGCTCATGTGAAATTCCTCTGCTTTGGGATGGGTTGTTTTCCCGCATTGGTTTATACCCGGCGTCGCCCGCCGCGAACCCCGCCCCGTTCAGCTCTTGCTTCCGGTCAGGGCGATGCCCTGGATGAATGTCCGCTGGGCAAAGAAGAAGACCAGAATCAGGGGCAGGGTGACGACGGTGGCGGCGGCCATCAGCAGGTTCCACTCGCCCCCGTGGCGGCCCAGGAAGCTGTTCAGGCCGACGGCCAGCGTGTACTGGCGCTCGTCCTGGAGGTAGATCAACGGCCCCTGGAAGTCGGTCCACGCGCCCATGAAGGCGAACAGGGCGACGGTCGCCAGGGCGGGCTTGGTCAGGGGCAGGATGATCCGCCAGAAGATGCCCCACTCGGAGCAGCCGTCGAGACGGGCGGCGTCGGACAGCTCCTGGGGGATGCCCAGAAAGAACTGCCGCAGCAGGAAGATGCTGAAGGCGTTGCCGAAGAAGGCGGGCACGATCAGCGGCAGGAACGTCCCCGTCCAGCCCAGCGCGCGGAACATCAGGAAGACCGGCAGCAGCGTCACCTGGCCCGGCAGCATGATGGTGGCGATCATCACGAAGAACAGCGCGTCCCGCCCCCGCCATTTGAGGCGCGAAAAGCCGTAGGCGGGCAGGGCGGCGGAGAACACTGTCCCCAGCACAGTGCCGCCGCAGATGACCAGGGTGTTGCGCAGGTACAGCCAGAACGGGAAGTAGCGCAGTGCCGCCGGGTAGTTGGCCCAAACGGCGGGCCGGGGAATCCACTGGATCGTCCCGGCGAAGACCTGGCTGTCGGCCTTCAGCGATGTGGAGACCATGAACGCGGCGGGCGCAAGGAACAGCAGGCCCAGGGCGATTAAAACCGTGTGGCCGAGCAGCGTCGTGAGTCGCCTGCTCATGTCGCGTCCCCCTCGTAGTAGACCCACCCGGCAGACGTCTTGAAGACCAGCACCGTGGCGGCGAGGGTCACAAAGAACAGAATCCAGGCCATCGCGCACGCCGTCCCCATGCGGAAGTATTGGAAGGCGTTCTGATACAGGTACAAGGCGTAGAACAGCGTGGAGTTGTCCGGCCCGCCCTGAGTCATCACGAACGTCTGCGTGAAGTACTGGAACGTGCCGATAACGCCCATAATCAGGTTGAAGAAGATCACCGGCGAGATGGACGGCAGGGTGATGTGGCGAAGACGCTGCCAGGCGTTCGCGCCGTCCAGCGCCGCCGCCTCGTACAACGGTTCCGGGACCCCTTGCAGCGCCGCCAGGTAGATCACCATGCCGCCGCCGACGCCCCAGAGGTCCATCAGGATCATCGCGGGCTTGGCCCACAGGGGCGACGCCAGCCAGGGCGGCGCGGGCAGGTGCGCGGCCCGCAGCCCGGCGTTGAGCAGCCCGTGTTCAGGGTTCAGCACCCAGAGCCAGAGCATGGCGGAGGCGGCGACGGGCACGATAGACGGCAGGAAGAAGACGGTGCGGTAGACGGTCATGCCGCGCAGCTTCATGTTCAGCAGCAGCGCCAGGGCCAGGCCCAGCATCAGCGAGAGCGGCAGCTCCAGCAGCAGGAAGGCCGTGTTGGCGAGGGACGGCCAGAAGTAGTCGGTGTCCGTGAACAGCGCCCGGTAGTTCGCCAGGCCCACCCAGCGCGGGGGCGACAGCACCCGGTAGTCCGTGAAGCTCAGGTACAGCGAGGCGAACACCGGGTACAGGGTGAAGACCAGCAGACCGAGCAGCCAGGGCGACACGAAGAGCAGCCCTGTGAGGACATTCCGGGAACGGCGGGGGCGCGCGGGCACGGTCATGGGCGGTAGGTGTCCATCTCACGCTGGACCCGGACGCGCACGGACGCCAGGGCCGCCGCCGGCGTCTTCTGCCCGTAGCAGACGGCGTCCATGGCCGTGGCGATCTCGTTCAGGTACAGGGTCGCCACCGGCATCGGCGGGAAGTGGGTCGCGCGCGGGCTGTCCGCCAGGTCCATGAACCGGCCGAAGGCGGGCCGCCAGGGCGCGCCCGTCCGCAGCGCCGGGTCGTGCAATTCCGCCCGAATGTTCGGGATGCCGTGCAGGCTGAGGGAGAACATCCGCTGCGCCTCCACGGACTGTGTCCAGGCCAGGAACGCCCAGGCTTCCTTGGGGTGCTTCGCGCCGACGGGGATGCACAAGAGGTTGCCGCCGAGCCAGACCGTCCCCGCCCGGTCCGGGTGGTCGGCGGGGTACGGGAGCGCGGCGACGCCGTAGTGCGTGTCCGGGCTATAGTGATACGCCCAGTAGGTGTTCCACTGGCCGCTGAACATCATGCCGATCTGCCCGGTGAAGAACGGGTTGTAGCTGCCCATGTCGTTGGCGAAGCCCTGCGCGAACGCCTGGTCCTGCTCGTACCCGCCCTGCGCGGCCATCAGGCGCTGGTAGAACGTGACCGCCTCCACGTTGCGCGGGTTGTCGGCGATCACCCGGCCGGTCTGCTTGTCCAGGAATCCCCCGCCGAACAGCCCCAGCACCGTCGCGGCGTCCGGCGCGGGCATCCCGATCCGCGCCAAACGGCCCTGCGCGTCGCGCCGGGTGATCCGTCGGCAGTCCGCCAGCATCTCCTCCAGCGTCAGCGGTGGCCGATTTGGGTCCAGCCCGGCGGCACGAAAAACGTCCTTGTTGTAGAGCAGGGCATTGCAGTCCAGCAGGTACGGGACGGCATAGAGCTTCCCGTCATAGCGGCACTGGCTGAGCGCGCCGGGGGTCTGGTCGGCCTGCCTCAGCCCGGAGGCGGCGAACTGTCCGTCGAGCGGCAGCAGGGCGTGGTTGGCGGCCAGCGCGCCCAGGTACGGCGGGTTCGCCAGGGTGCAGAGGTCCGGCGGCGCGCCGGCGATGATCGAGCGCACCGTCTTGGGGTCGTCCACCGCCCCCAGGTTCTCCAGCACGACGCCGGGGTGCGTCCGGTTGTAGTAGGCCAGGACCTGCTCGAAGTCCTGCTCCTCGTCGCCGGTCCACATGGACCAGACTTCCAGATGCACTTGGCCGCCCGCCGTCGGGGCGCGATGATCGGCGCAGCCGGTCAAGGCCAGCAGAAGGAGGGTCAGCATGAACAGGGACGCTGTTCGGGCCGATGAACGACCCGGCATTGGCAAAGCAAGCGTCCTTCGGACGCAAGAATCTCGCCCGGAGGGCGATCGTCCTCCCAATGCCGGGTCGTTCATCGGCCCGCTCACTTCGCCCCGCCGGTCCAGGCGCGCTTGATCGCTTGCAGCAGCACGTCGCGCTGCCCGGCGGGCTGGTCGGGCCGGTAGCCCGCGCCCAGTTCCCAGATGATGACGCCGCCGAGGCCGTGCTGCCGCACGTAGTCCATCTTGAGGGCGCACAGCCGCGCGTCATCATAGGAGATGAACTTGCGGTCCTTGGGATCGGGCGCGGCGATCCCCAGCCAGGGCGCTTTCGCCTGGTCGTCCCAGTGGTAACGGTCGGGCCGGTAGTAGGTGTCCATGATCATCCGGTAATCCGCGCCATCGTTGATGTCGGCGTCGGTCAGCCCCTTGATGTTCTGTTTCGGCCCATCAACCCCGCTCCAGACGTAGCCGTAGAAGGCCACGCCGATGCCGAGTTTCGCCGGGGCGATGCCCGCCTGGAGGTAGGGCTGCACTTGGGCGTCCACGGAGGGGTACGGGTCGGTGGGGTCCATCATCTGCGTGCCCGCGCCGTACAGGCTGGAGTTGTACCAGGACTTGAAGCCCGGCCAGGGGCCGCTGTCGTCGTAGGTCATCAGGTTGATCCGGTCGAACTGGCCTTGAAGCTGGGCGAACATGGCCGGTTCGGAGGCGACCGCCGCCGTCAGCAGCAGGCCGGGCTTGGCGGCGTCCAGGGCGACGCGCAGTTCACGGACGAACTTGATGTAGGTCGGCACGTCGGCGTCCTGCAACGGCTCCACGTCCAGGTCCAGGCCGTCGTAGCCGCGCGAGACGACGAACTGGACCAGGTTGCGGACCAGCGTGGGCCGGACCGGGTCCGCCCACGCCTGGTGCAGCTTCACGGCGTTCTCGTCCGTGCCCATGCAGACCAGCACCTTGCGCCCCGCTCTGTGCGCCATCGTGATGACGGTCAGGGAGTCGCCCGGCGTAATGACGCCGTTCAACGGCCCCAGCGTCCCGTCGGCGTTCGGAAAGATGCCGAAGTGGATGAGATGTGAGACCGCCCCGAAGTCAATGTCGTGTGGCCTCAGCCGTCCGGTGTCCTCGTCCCCGCTGAGATAGTACGCGCAGACCCACACCGGGTTGTCCGGCGCAGGCGCGACCGGCGGCGCTGCCGCCAGCCTGCCCGTTCCGGCGAGCAGCAGGCCAAGCACCGCCGGACCCCAGAAAGGCTTGAACTTGGCAAAGGAGCGAAGAGACATACTCTGGTTCCCTACTGCTTCTTCTGAATCCGGGCACGGATTTGTGCCCGCAGGGCGGCCATCCGCTTAATGCCAGCGATCTGTGCCTGCTTCGCCTGCTGCGCCGCCGCAAGCTGAGGTGTCATCGGCGGGGCCTGACTGACCACCGGCGCGGGCGGCGGCGTGGAGTGACTGCAACCAGTCAGCACGGCCAGTGACGCTGCAAACACTATCCCTTTGATGAAATGGTGACGCACTTTTGACCTCCTGTAGCAAATGCATTAAACAACCGGCGGATTGCTTTGCTCGTAGAGGCCCTGGATGTAAATGTTCTTGTACCAGTTGAGATTGCCGCGAACGATGGCCTTCGCGTGCCCATCTGAGAAAAGAACGTTGGTCGTTTGTGTATGGCGATAGCGCGGGAACATACCGCATCCGGGATAGCTGAAGTTTCCGGCAGCGATCTGCGCGGCCGTCGCGTCACAATCCCCGCCATATCCACCGTTTGAGGTGGCATCGGGCCCCCCACCGGTTGGACCTTGCAAGTCGTAATGTACACCGTTGACGGAGCCGGGGGGGTTGCCGACGGTGTCCGTCCAGTAGCCCTCCTGGGGGTCGAAGATGTAGTAGGACCCGCTGCCGTCATTGACCCCGGTTTCAATCAACAGAACGGTGTCTGCGGGCGTTTGCAGTTGCGCGAGATTCGCCGATGGCAGCATTGAGCCAGGGGGGACGGTGCTGTCTGGCCCCTCCTGCATCATGCCCAGGTTCACGGCATAGGAGGTACCCTGAGACGGGTCCGGGAAGTCCGGGCACGTAAAAACCCCACTTGACCCGTAAGTGATGTTCTGACCATCAGCGGGATTGACGTAGGTGTCTCCGTTCTTGATGTAGGGGTAGATCGCCGTCGGCCAGTTACGGAGGGTGTTGTCATCGGTTCCGTTGAGATCGTACTGCCAGCGGGGGAACGTCTCATCGTTATCCTGGACGTACTGGATGAAAGCAAGCCCCATTTGCTTCTCGTTGGAGATGCAGGTGATGGCGCGGGCCTTCTCGCGGGCCTGGGCGAAGACCGGGAAGAGGATCGCGGCGAGAATCGCTATGATAGCGATCACGACGAGGAGCTCAATCAGGGTGAACCCTCGCGGTGAGGGGTTGCTCTTGGTGGACATGGCCGATTCCTTTCTTTCTCAGGACCGTGAAGCGGTAGAATGGATCAGCGCAGCGACGGGGCTGCGGCAAGCGCCGTAAGCGAGTCGTCTTTGACGGGGGCGGCGCGGGCGCTGGAGCGGCGCACCTGAAGATGCGGCGGCAGGAGCAGCGGCGGCGGCGTCTCGCCCGGCGGCCCGCCCAAGCGTTGCTCCAACAGGGCCACCCCGGCGCGGCCCATCTCGGCCAGCGGCTGGCGCAGCGTCGTCAGCGGCGGGTACGCCAGGCGGGCGGCATACGGGTCGTCGTAGCCGACCACGGAGAGCGCCTCCGGGACCGTGAGATGCAGGTCGCGCGCCATGTTCAGCGTCTCCAGGGCCAGGTAATATCCCGCCGCGAACACCGCCGTCGGGCGGTGGGCCGCGTCCAGGGACAGCAGGGCGCGGAGGGCCGCCGCGCCGCCGCCCAGGCGCTCGGCGGAGTCTGCCTCCACCTCCCACGCGGTCTCCGGCGCGATGCCGTCCTCAAGCAGCGCGCGGCGATACCCAGCGATGCGGTCCACCGTGTTCGAGGCGTCCGGCCCGGCATACACCAGGGCGATGCGCCGGTGGCCCAGGCCGGTCAGGTGGCGGACGGCCTGGACAGCACCGGCGATGTTGTCACTGTCCACCAGAGGAACGCCGTTCATCTCTTCCCATCGCGCCCCGATGACAACCATTGAGACGCCCTGAGCGGACAGTTCCGCAACGGCTGCCAGTTGCGACCGGTCCGGCGAGATCAGCAGCCAGCCGTCGGCGGGGCGGCGGCGCTGTTCCTCGGCATATCCCCCATCGGGCAGGTAGGCCAGCCGGACGCGGTGACACAGTTCCTCTGCCGTCGCCTGGATCGCGCGGCAGAGCGGGCCGAAGTAGCAGTCCTGCTCGTCAGTGGCCGTCCGGTGGTCCAGCGGAACCATCACGGTCAGCGAGCGCGGCTGCGGCGTCCGGGGCGGTGCGACGAACGTTCCCAGCCCGCGCTCCCGCTGAAACAGGCCCGCGCGGGTCAGCGCCAGCAGCGCCTTGTTGACCGTCATCCGACTGACGCCGAGGGCCTGCGCGAGTTCAATCTCCGCCGGAATCCGCTCACCGGTCGTCAATCGGCCGGAAGCGATCAACTCCCGGAAGTGGGACTCGATCTGCGCGTGTCTCGGAAGCGGGCTGTCACGGTCTATGACGGTCTCATCGAACATAGTCATTCAGGTCTAGATGTATAGACTTGAGTATACTACCCGATCGTTTCGCGTGTCAAGCATTCGCGCCGGATTTTTTTCACGGCGCGCGGGCTGCGGAAAAATTGTCAGATGTCTCAGTCTCCGCTTCTGCCCTGCCGACGCGAACTCAAACCGACTCAGTGTCGTTTGGGAGAAAGCGGCAGCAACGCTCTAGTGTGTCGAGGCACTGCCGGTATGCCGCCGACGCGCGGGCCAGGGTCCCCTCGGAGAGCGGCAGAACGGGTTTGCTGTTGCGGCCATCGCGGATGATGGCCCCTGACCGGATGTTGGCGGAGACGTCACCGATCTTGATGCGGCCGGTACTCGGGAGTACCTCATAATTCTCACGGAGCGGCTGCGTCAGGCCCAGATAATCCTCCACCAACCGGAACGCCGGCTCCGTCCGTTGGAGGAGTTGGTCGTAAGTGACGGCGACCGCGCGTCCCCCCTCCGCCTCCGTCCAGCTTGCCATTTCTTCGGCGGCGCGAGCGATAAAGGTCATTCTATCGATGTAGTGATTGAGCGAGAAATTTTCGCTGTAACCGAACGTGTTTATCAGGCTCGACAAGGAGCCGTGTGGCTCACGCACCAGCAAGATCACACGAACACGGCCACGCAGTGCCGGCAAGACCTTGGGCGCATCCATGTAACTGCTATGAATGACCTTGTCCAGAACGAACCGCTCACGCAGGCCATTGGGCATCCGACGGAGTACCATCAGCACCTTGCCGACCAGAGTATCAAAGTCAGGCGCGCCTGTGTAATACAAGTGCGCTTCCCCGTAGCCGCAAACGTCCACATGACTGAACAACAGGTGAGACAACAGTGATGAGCCGGAGCGCATGTGCGAACAGATCAGGAGCACGTCCGGCCTGTGCCGCATCAGACTTGGCAGCGCGTACAGCCGGTATGGCAGGCCGAACAGACGCCTGAAGACCGCTCGCACACGCCTGATTCTTCCCTGGCCGGGTTTGAAATTCGTTCGCCCCCGATCCACGGCCGGGACGGTCATCACACCAAAAAGCAGTAAAACGGCCAGTTCCAGCCAGCCCCGCGCATCGCCGATCCCCAAGTTCGAGCGCGGCGGCAACAGAAGGGCCGCCCCCAGCGCGGCCAGAAGGAGCGCCCAGTAACCCAACCGACGCCCGCCCCACACGGTCAGCACCGCGAAAGCCGCGATGTAGGCGAGGCCGTAGGGCTGGACGCCGTGACCGTGGAGGCCGAAAAACAGGCGGGCGGGGAATTGGTACAGGAGGAGCGTGATCACCGCGATCAGTGCCGCCGAGACGACACCCTGTACGGCAGGGCGCACGGGACCGGTGTTGTAAACGCGCATGACTGTGGCCTTTACTTCTGACGATCTCTGCCTCGGCAACCGAAAGATTTCTCCCAGCGCGGGCGTGAGGATATGCCTTGAGTCGTGTCACACGGCACGACGCTGTTGAGCCGCTCGGAAGGAAGGAGTCATGGCCCGTAGACGCAGGCGATGGGCAAAAGTTTACGTGGTCACCCACTGCCGCCCTACTTGCCGGGCATGAAGAACGGATGAAGGAGGATGGAAAGATGCTCTCACTTCATACCTGGGTGAGCTACCTTAGCATCGGGGGGATGATACCCTATTTTTCAGGCAGTCGCACTGTCAAGACTGCGTGTTTCTTGCACCAACTTCCGCGGGAACAATTTTCTGATTGTTGTTGTTAAGGACCTTGACAACGTGACACTCAAGAGACATAATAAAGACGCACAAGAAACAGACCAATAACTTCATAGGAGATAGACAACACCATGCCGAAAACAGTGGGAATTGACCTGGGCACGACCAACTCCGTCGTGGCCGTTCTGGAAGGCGGCGAGCCGACCGTCATCGCCAACGCCGAGGGCAGCCGGACCACGCCGTCCATCGTCGGCTTCACCAAGAGCGGCGAGCGGCTCGTCGGAACCAGCGCCAAGCGCCAGGCCGTCGTCAACCCCGACCGCACGATCATCTCGATCAAGCGCAAGATGGGCACCAACGACCGCGTGACCGTGGACGGGACCAACTACTCGCCGGAGCAGATCTCGGCGATGATCCTGCAGAAGCTGAAGACCGACGCCGAGGCGTATCTGGGCGACAAGGTGGACAAGGCGGTCATCACTGTCCCGGCCTACTTCAACGACGCCCAGCGCAATGCCACCAAGGACGCAGGACGCATCGCGGGCCTGGAAGTGCTGCGCATCATCAACGAGCCGACGGCGGCGGCGCTGGCCTACGGGCTGGACAAGAAGAAAAACGAGACGATTCTTGTTTATGACCTGGGCGGCGGCACGTTCGATGTCAGCGTACTGGACGTCGGCGACGGCGTGTTTGAAGTGCGTTCGACGGCGGGCGACACGCACCTGGGCGGCGACGACTGGGACCAGCGCATCGTGGACTTCGTGGCCGACGAGTTCCGCAAGGACCAGGGCATTGATCTGCGCAAGGACAAGCAGGCCCTGCAGCGGCTGCGCGAGGCCGCCGAGAAGGCCAAGATCGAGCTTTCGAACGTCACGCAGACCAACGTGAACCTGCCGTTCATCACGGCGGACGCCGAGGGTCCCAAGCACCTGGACGTGACGCTGACCCGCGCGCGCTTCGAGGAATTGACCCGCGACCTGCTGGACCGGACCGTCGAGCCGTTCGACCGGTCCCTCAAGGACGCCGGGACCGAGGCGAGCAAAGTGGATGAGATCATCCTCGTCGGCGGCTCCACGCGGATGCCGCAGGTGCAGGAGCTGGTCAAGCGGCTGGGCGGCGGCAAGGAGCCGAACCGCTCGGTGAACCCCGATGAGGTCGTCGCCATCGGCGCGGCCATCCAGGCGGGTGTTCTGGGCGGCGAGGTCAAGGACGTGGTCCTGCTGGACGTGACGCCGCTCTCGCTGGGCATCCAGACGCTGGGCGATATGTTCACCAAGCTGATCGAGCGCAACACGACCATCCCGACCCGCAAGTCCGAGACGTTCTCCACGGCGGCGGACGGCCAGACCGCCGTTGACGTGGTGGTGTACCAGGGCGAGCGCCAGATGGCGTCGCAGAACAAGCTGCTGGGCCGCTTCCAACTGACGGGCATCCCGCCCGCCCCGCGCGGCGTCCCGCAGGTCGAGGTCACGTTCGACATTGACGCCAACGGCATCGTCAACGTGTCCGCCAAGGACCGGGCGACCAGCAAAGAACAGCGCATCACGATCTCCGGCCAGGGGACGCTGGACAAGAGCGAGGTGGAGCGCATGGTGCGCGACGCCGAGCAGAACGCCGCCGCCGACCAGGAGTTCCGCGACCGCGCCGAGGCCCGCAACGGGGCCGACGCCGCCGTGCTGGCCGCCGAGCGTACCCTGAAAGACCTGGGCGACAAGGTCCCGTCCGACCTGCGCGCGAACGTTGACACAGCCATTGCCAACGTCAAGTCCGCCATGGAGGGCGACGACACGGCCCGCATCAAGTCTACGACAGAGGAGCTACAGCAGGCATCGTACAAGCTCAGCGAGATGCTCTACCAGCAGGCGGGCGCGACGGACGGCGCGGCGGGCAACGGCTACGCCCCTGGCGAGACGCCCGAAGGGGCCACCCAGACCGGCGCGCCCGCCGAGGACGTGATTGACGCCGAGTTCAAGAGCGAGTGATCGCCGACAGATGTAGGGGCGCAGCATGCTGCGTCTCTACCCCACCCAAACCAACAAAACACATCATCGAGGAGAGAAAACAATGACCAACATCGTTCGCTTCGACCCCTTTGAGGACATCACGCGCATCCAGCGCGAGGTGAACCGGCTGTTCGAGGACAACCACCGAGGGGGCCGCGCCTCCGAACCGGCCTCCGCCCGCACCTGGGCGCCGCTGGTGGACATCTTCGAGGACCAGAACGAGATCGTCGTCCGCGCGGAGCTGCCCGGTGTTTCCCAGGATGACATTGACATCGAGCTGACCGGGGAGACGCTGACGCTCAAGGGCGAGCGCAAGTTCGCCGACGCCCAGCGCCGGGACAGCTATGTCCGCGTGGAGCGCGCCTACGGCCCGTTCCAGCGCTCGTTCACCATCGGCGTCCCCGTCCAGAACGACGCCGTGGCGGCCTCCTACAAGGACGGCCTCCTGGAAGTCCACCTGCCCAAGTCCGAGGCGACCAAGCCCAAGAAGGTCAAGGTCTCGGCCAACTGACGGAGAAGCGAGAAGGGGCGGCACGGAAACCCGTGCCGCCTCTTTGCCTTGTCTGGTGCGGTAGCCCCTCCGGGGCTGGAGATATCTAACCAGGCTGCCCCCGCCCCGTTTGTTTTGTGTACTCGGCAGCCTCACGCCACCGGTGCAAACGCACCGCCAACTCCGGCAGGGGGCCAAGGCCGCTACGCCTGTCAACCTCAACACCATCCAGCAGAAACACCAAAGTCGGGGTGGTTTGAATGCCGAATGATGCCGTCAACCCCGCGGCCTCTGCATCCACGTCCACCGAGTAGAAGGTTAAGCCCTTGCCGACAGAAGGGAGTACCACACACAGGCAGGCGTCAAGCAAGCGCCCGCTGTCGTCCCAAACGGCCCAGAACTGCAACACGATTGACCGATGCCTACGCAGAGCGTCGGTCAGGTCCGCTGTCGTGATGGGCGGGCAAGTAGGCTCCCAAATGTTCGCGTTAACATAGTCTGGGTGCTTGTTCACAGCGACCAGTCTTCCGCCCGCAGGCCCGGAACCTTGCTGAAATCCCTCAGATTGCGTGTCAACAGCGTGGTGTCAGCGGCCAAGCAGATGGCGGCAATCTTCAAGTCGCTCGTCCCGATGGCGATCCGCAGCTTTCGCAGATGCTCAAAACGCTCAGATGCTGCTTCGTCAAATGGCAAGATCAAAATGTCACGGAAAGTTTCAACGTGCGTTCCCAGGCGAGAGTAGGCGGCAATCATCTTGTTCATCGTGACGGCTTGAGCGGCCTGCGACAACCAGCCCCGCATCTGTTCCTCGTAGTTGACGATGGTAGTGACAACCTCGCTGACGGGAACCGCACTGAGCCTCATCTGCAATGGGAACGCCGTGCTGCCGCCGCGCTCGAGCATTGTCAGAACATCCGTGTCCAGCACCCACATTACGGGCCGTCCTCATAATCCGGCGGGCGCTGTGACTCGCGCCACTCGCGCCCCAAGCGCACGGCTTCTTCAAAAGCAGGGTCATCTTGGAACACGCCGACAAAACGCTTCCATCCTTGGGGGACATCTGGCGGCTCGCCTGTGCCCTGTCGGTGTTCAAACTGTCGAAGCTTGTCCTCCAGCGCCGCGACACGTTCTTCGAGTGTAGGGGTTGACATGGCTACTGACCTCACCGCACAATAATAAAAGCATTATACCTGGACGCGACATAGTTACAGGGGCCGTCAGGATGACAAATTGCCAAACAGTTTCAGCCCCATGTTCACCCGGCCCAAGTCAACCTCAACGAGAACGGGCGGCTCCCCAAGGGGGAGCCGCCCGTTCTGTTCTCTCAAATGCCTAGCCGGAACTAGCTCGCGGCGGGGAGGCTGGGGAGGCCCTGATGTTCGGCCTCCTGCTTGACCGTGTCCAGCGCCTCCGTGAAGGCCCCTTTCGCGGCGTCCGTGGCCTTGCCCAAGGCGTCCGTGGCGGCTCCCTGGGCGGTCTGGGCCACCACCGTGACCTTCTGGGTTAGTTCCTTGACCGTGTCCTGCGCCTGATGGGTCAGCTCGTCACGCTTGGGCCCGAGAATCTGATTCTCCTGGGCTGTCCCCGGCAGGAGCAGGCCGACCAGAGCGCCCAGCACCAGGGCGACCAGGCCCAGGGCCAGTGGGTTGTCCTGAAGCACACTGTCCAAAAAGCCGGAGGATGAGGCTGTCAGTTCGGTATCTGCCATTGTGATGGTCCTTTCGGTGTCTAGGCCGCCGCCGGGGCCGCCTCGCCGCTGCTCTTCAGGAAGCGGGCCAGCAGGAAGCCGAGCAGGGCGGCCAGGCTCAGGAAGACCGCCGGGCGCTGCCGGGCGAAGTTCTCCGTGTCGGCCAGAATCTCCTCGATCTCCTTGTCGTGGATGCCGCCCGCGACGCCGGAGATTCGGTCGGCGATCTGGGTCGCGTAGCCGCTGCTGCCCGCGTGGCCCTGATCTTTGAGCTGGGAGCCGGTCTGGCGAATCAGCTGGGCGAAGTCGTCCAGGCTGGCGGCCGCGCGGTCCTTCTGACCGGTGAGCTGCGAGCGAAACTGGGTGCGGGCCAAGTCCCAGACGTGCCCGGCGGTCTGCTTGCCCTGCTGGACGGCCTGCTGCGCCTGCTGTTTCGCCTGCTCGGCGAGCGGCGGCGCGCTGCCGTCTTGTGCGTCTGCCATGTCTATGTTCCCCTTCGGTTGTGCGTCTATGAAAGTGTGAGACAAGGCTATCTACCCGGCAGGGAGGCATGGTAAACAGAAAAGGCCCCTCCCGCTTGGGAGGGGCCTCATTCGTGAGCATATCAGCGGTCGGTGATGGGCTGCCACTTGAGGTCGCGGGGGCCGACATACAGAGAGTTCGGGCGGATCAGCCGGTTGTCTTCCAACTGCTCGATCATGTGGGCCGTCCAGCCGGACGTGCGCCCGATGGCGAAGATCGGGGTGAACAGGGCGGAGGGGACGCCGACGGCGTGCAGAATCAGCGCGGCGTACAGTTCGACGTTGGCGTACAACTCGCGGCCCGGCTTGAGTTCGGCCAGCACGTTCACCGTAGTCTGTTCGACAGCGATGGTCAGGTCCAGCAGGGTCCGGTCGCCGGTCAGGGCCGCCATCTTCTCGGCGGCGTCGGAGAGCAGGGCGGCGCGCGGGTCACGGACCTTGTAGATGCGGTGGCCGAAGCCCATGATGCGCCGCCCGGAGTTCATCTCGTTGCGGATAAAAGCGTCGGCCTGGTCGGGCGTCCCGATGGCGTCCAGCATGGTCAGGACGGGTCCGGGAACGCCGCCGTGCTTGGGGCCTTTGAGCGCGCCGATGGCGGCGGTCAGAGCGCTGACCATGTCCGAGTCCGTGGCGATGACCACGCGGCCCGTGAAGGTGGAGGCGTTCAGGCCGTGTTCACTGACGGCGACCAGGTAGGCGTTGAGGCCGTCCACGCGCGCCGGGTCCGGTTCCTCGCCCTCCAGCATATACAGGAAGCCCTGGGCCAGCCCGTGTTCCGGCTTGGGCGGCACGATGTCGCGCCCGTTCTTCAGACGCCAGGTGTGGGCGACGATGGCGGGAATCTGGGCCTGCAACCGGGCCGCCCGCTTCTGGTTGGCGGCGATGTCCAGGCTGTCCACTTCAGGATCGCCGATGGAAAGCATGGCGGCTCC
The DNA here is from genome assembly GCA_965277485.1 of Capsulimonadaceae bacterium. Taxonomy (GTDB): domain Bacteria; phylum Armatimonadota; class Armatimonadia; order Armatimonadales; family Capsulimonadaceae; genus JAFAZD01. Next base: position 365,847 of record CBDICZ010000014.1, read on the forward strand.
CATCCGCAGGATGTGCATCCCATCGGCATGGGGGGCGAGGACTCGGAGCGCATCAAGAACGGGGGCGGGCAGGTCGCGGGCGCGGCCCATCTCGGACTGGAGATCGGACAATTCGGAGGCAGAGGGCAGCTTGCCGTGCCACAGGAGGTACGCGACCTCCTCGAACGTCACCTTGCCCGACAGCTCGCTGACGTCGTAGCCGCGCAGCGTCAGCTTCCCGCGCGCGCCGTCCACCTCGGCGATCTGTGTGGCGGCGGCGTAGATGCCCTCCAGCCCTCGCGCGATCACCGGTTCTTTCTCGGTCTCAGAAGCCATCGGACGCTCTCCTTGCGGACATTTACCGGGAGTTTACCCCGTTTGCGCGGGGCGTGTCAAACCGGCGGCGTCGGCGCGGGCCGGGGTAGCAGGCGCGTAGGCGGGCGAGTCAGAGTCCCAGAAACCGGCGACGGACATCTTGGTGCCGCAGCAGGCGCAGAGGCCGATCATGGCGCGGCGTCCGTTCCGCATCAGAGTCCGCGTGGCGGACAGCATTTCCTGTTTGGCTTTGCAGCGGACGCAGTACCCTTGCAATGGCGGCTCCAATTGTGTCTGTACGACAAGAAGGATGAGAGATCGCGGACGGTGAATAAAAAGCCCGGACGGAGGCCGCCGGGAGCGCGGGGCGACGCTGCTCCACCGCTGCGCCATTATACACCGGAGGTGGAGGGGAGTCAAGACACGGCGAGCAGGCAACTCGGGCGGCGCAGGACAGGCGGTACTTAGACCGAACGCGCCGTCTCCCAGGCATGCCGGCAGGGCGGCCCGCCGGATGAACTTTTACACAGCTCCCCGCGTCTTTGATTTGTCGCATCGCCCGCGCGCACCCACTGGAGAAACTTCGATGAACAGCCGCCGACCCGTCCTCGCCCTCGCCACGTCGCTGGGTGCCCTGACCGCCGCACTGGCAGCCCTGTCCGCCCCCGCGCCGACGCCCCCCCCCGCCGCGCCGCCGGGCGCGGCGCAGTTGGCGCAGTCCAAGGCGCTGTTCTCGGAGAAGTGTTCGGCCTGCCACAACCTGCCCGACCCCGCCGGTGAGGCCAAGACTCGCCCGGAGTGGCAGCGCACGGTGAATATGATGCTGGGGCGCTACCACGCCTCGGACTCGATCTCGCCCGCCCAGGCCGGGCAGATCGTGGACTACCTGGCCACGTTCGCGCCCCCGCCCGATGCGCCGGGTGGGCGGGTCGGCGGCGACCCCTGGGCGACCGACGACACGGACGTCTGGACGATGATGCCGTCCACCAGCCGCGTCTTCAACTTCGTGACGCCCGATGCGCTGTCCCAGTTCAGCGCCCTCAGCGCCGGCACACCGGGGCCACCCCCGGTCTGGCTGCTGGTGCCGCAGAGCGCGTCGCCCGACGGCACGGCGGCGCAGGTGCGGCTGGCAAGGCCCGCGCCGGACCGCTTCGGTCTGCTGATGGACCGCCGGGACCAGGCCCGCAATGTGGACGTGCAGGTGCGCTTTCGGATCATCTCCGGCCGTGTCAGCCCGGCGGTGGGCATCGTGTTCGGCTTCACCGGCCCCAAGAGCTACTCGGTGCTGACCTACAGCCAGGCCCGGAACACGCTCTCGCTGATCCAGGTCGCGGACCCCACCCACACGACGCTGCAGCAGACGCCCGTGACGCTGCCCGGCGCGGCAACGGCGGCGCAGGTGACGCCAGCGCCTGCGGGGGGATGGCACACCCTGCGCCTGCTGGTCCGGGACGGACAGGTGCGCGGCTGGCTGGACCGCAACAAGCGCGTCAGCATCGCCGACGCCTCCTACGCGGGCGGCAAGGTCGGCCTCTGGGCGCAGGGCGACACGGTCGCCGCCTTCCAAGACTGGACGGTGGACATCTACGACGGGGCGGCTACGCCGGGCGGGCCGGGGGTATGAACACGGCTTGGCTGGCCGAACGGAGATAAATTCTTTCAGGCAGGATTGTGGGCGGGCGGCGCGGTATTATTCGTTCAAAGGGGAACGGCACGTGAGAAGGGCAGTCATTGTGGGCGCGGGCGGCATGGGCCGGGCCTGGGGCCGGAATTTAAAGACGCACCCGGACGTGGAGATCGTCGGCTGGGCGGACATCCGCGCCGAGGCGGCGGCGTCGGCGGCGGCGGAGTTGGAACTGCCAGGCGTGATGACCGGGGACGGCCTCGGCAGACTGCTGGCCGAAGTCAAACCCGACTTCGTGGTGGATGTCACCGTGCCGGAGGCGCACCGGGACGTGACCGTGCAGGCCCTGGCGGCGGGAGTCCCCGTGCTGGGCGAAAAGCCGATGGCGAGCAGCATGGCCGAGGCGCGCGAGATGGTCGCGGCGTCCGAGCGCGCGGGCAAGCTCTACATGGTCAGCCAGAGCCGCCGGTACGACGCCAACTTGCAGGCCCTGCGGCGACTCATCATGGAGCGCGTCGGCCCACTGGGCATCCTGAACTCGGACTTCTACATCGGCGCGCACTTCGGCGGCTTCCGCGACGAGATGCCCCATGTACTGATCCTGGACATGGCGATCCACACGTTCGACGCCGCCCGCTACCTGTGCGGCGGCGACCCGGTGGCCGTCTACTGCGAGGAGTTCAACTCGGCCTGGTCGTGGTACAAGGGGGCGGCGTCGGCGACGGCGATCTTCGAGATGGCCGGGGGCCTGCGCTACACCTACCGGGGGTCCTGGTGCGCCGAGGGCCGCGACACGTCCTGGGAGGCCGAGTGGCGCGCGGCGGGTCCGCGCGGCACGGCGACCTGGGACGGCGTCGGCGGCCACCCACCCCTGGCCGACATCGTGACGGGAACGGACGGTTTCACCCGGCCCACCGAAGCCGTCACCGCCGAGGTCTCAGCCGTCCCCGGCGGCATCGCCGGGTCGCTCCGTGACTTCCTACACGCCCTGGACACGGGCGCGACGCCGATGGGCGAGTGCCACGACAACATCAAGAGCCTGGCCATGGTCTTCGCCGCCATCGAGTCGGCGGCGACGGGGCAGCGGGTCAAGATCGAGGCGTGACAGTGACGCCCCAAACAGGGTAAATTCAAGACATGAAACGACGAGATTTCTTGCGGAAGGGCCTGACGGCCACGGGCGGCATCCTGCTCGCCGGGGCGGGGCGGACGGGCGCGGCGGCTCCGCCGCCGGAGGCCCAGTCGGTCCCCCTCGCCGTCACGGCGAGGCCGGGCGGGCATTACATCGGCAACCGCGCGCCGCTGACGCCGAGCGCGCTCCTGAAGCTGCCCATCGGCAGCGTCACGCCCCAGGGCTGGCTGCGGCACCAACTGGAGCTTCAGGCCGACGGCCTGAACGGGCGGATGCCGGAGGTCTCGGACTACCTGGTCTACGAGGGCAACGGGTGGGTGACGCCCGGCTCGAACGTCGGCTGGGAAGAAGTTCCCTACTGGCTGCGCGGCTTCGGCGACTTGGGCTATGTGCTGGGCGACACGCGCGTCATCGCGCTGGCGACCAAGTGGATCACCGGCGTGATGGCCTCCCAGCAGCCCGACGGCTGGTTCGGACCGGCCAACCTGCGGACTTCCCTGGACGGCGGGCCGGATATGTGGCCGCATATGCCGATGCTGGAGGCCGTGCGCTCCTACCACGAATTCACGAACGACCCGCGCGCGCTGACCTTCCTGGCCGACTACTTCCGCTTCCAAAAGGGCGTCGCCGCCGTGAACCCCGCGCAGTTCGGTAAGAGCTGGGGCAGTGTGCGCATGGGCAACAACTTGGAGAGCATCCTGTGGCTCTACAACCGCAACGGCGACGCCTCCCTGCTGGACCTGGCGACGGCGATCCACAACAACTCCGCCGATTGGACTGGGGGTATGCCTAGCTGGCACAACGTGGACTTGTCGCAGGGCTTCCGCGAACCGGCGGAGTACGGCCAGGTCGCCCATGACCCGAAGTACCCGGCGGCGACGGAGCGCATCTACGACACGGTGATGGGGATGTACGGGCAGTTCCCCGGCGGCGGGTTCGCGGGCGACGAGAACTGTCGAGTCGGCTACCACGACCCGCGCCAGGGCTTCGAGACCTGCGGCATCGTGGAACTGATGCAGAGCTTCGACATCCTGACCCGGCTCACGGGCGACCCGAAGTGGGCCGACCGGCGCGAGGCCATTGCCTTCAACTCCCTGCCCGCCGCCTTCGACCCACAGCAGAAGGGGACGCACTACATCACCAGCCCCAACTCCATCCAACTGGATGACGTTGCTAAGGGCCGTGACTTCGACAACAGTTGGCCGATGCAGGTCTACGAGCCGGGCGTCCACAACTACCGCTGCTGTCCGCACAACTACGGCATGGGCTGGCCCTACTACGCCGAGACCCTGTGGCTGGGGACGGCGGACAACGGCCTGTGCGCCGCCCTCTACGCCCCCTGCGAGGTCCGGGCGCGGGTCGGCGGCGGCGACGGCACTGAGGTCAAGATCGCGCAGGAGACGGCGTACCCCTACGGCGACGCCGTCACGATGACGCTGACCACGCCCCGGACCGTCGCCTTCCCGCTCTCCCTGCGCATCCCCGGCTGGTGCGACGGCGCGACGGCCAGGGTCAACGGCAGGCCCGTTGCCGCCCAGGCGCACGCCGGGTCCTTCCTGGTCATCCGCCGCGCCTGGCACAGCGGGGACGTGGTCACGCTCCACCTGCCGATGCGCACGACGGTCAAGACCTGGGCCCAGAACAACGACTCCGTTTCGGTAAATCACGGCCCGCTCACGTTCGCCCTGCTGATCCAGGAGGACTGGCGGCAGACGGGCGGCACGGACCGGTGGCCGCAGTACGAGGTGCATCCGAAGTCCGACTGGAACTACGGGCTTGTGCTGGACGGGGCTGACCCAAGCCGTTCCTTTGACGTGGTGCGCAAGGGCGGCGCGCCGCCTGTGAATCCCTGGACGCATGAGACCAACCCAGTCGAACTGCGCGTCCGGGCGCGGCGCATCCCGCAGTGGCAGGCCGATCAATACAACGCGGTGGGGACGTTGCAGCCCAGCCCGGCGCGGACTCAAGAAGCAGCGGAGACGGTGACGCTGATTCCGATGGGCGCGGCCCGGCTGCGCATCAGCGCGTTCCCCACGGTCACGACCGGCCCCGACGGCCACGAGTGGGTCTCCCCACCCGCCCCGTACAAGCCCCCGGCCGGCGTGACGTTCACCTACTCACATCTCAACGACGGCGACTCGCCGCTGGATTATGGGTCGCCCGTCACGCCGTCCTCGTCCTACGACCAGGCAATCCCTCGGTTCACCTGGTGGGACCATCAAGGCACGTCGGAGTGGGCGGAGTTCGACTTCAGCACCCCACGCACGTTCAAGTCAACCGACGTTTATTGGTATGACGACACCGGGCATGGCGCCTGCCGCGTCCCCGCTTCTTGGCAGCTTCAGTGGTGGGACGGCAACGCCTGGCAGCCGGTTCAGACCAGCGGGGCCGCCTTCGGCGCGGCCACGGATGCCTTCAACCATGTCGCGTTCGACTCGGTCACGACGACCAGGGTGCGGTTGACGGCGCAGCTCCAGCCGGGCTACTCCGGCGGCATCCTGGCCTGGCGGCTGGGGTGAGACGCAAGAAGGCCCCCGGCGCAGGCGCCGGGGGTCTCTGCGCTTCTAGAGATCAGTAGATACGCGGATCATCATCCAGTTCGCGCACCTATCCCATCGCGCAGGGAATAAAGCGCGTCGGGGTCCTCAATGAATTGCAGGAGGCGCGCGGCGGACCGGCTTGGGGTGTGGGTCCCCTGCTCCCAACTCTGCACCGTCTTGGGTGAAACGTTAAGCAGACTGCTGAAGTATGGCTGACTCATTCTGAGTCGAAGTCGCAACTGCCGTATGTCCTCCGCCGTGTAAGTGGGCGGCGGGTCAGGCAGAGTCAGGGTGTAGGTTTTGAGCTGTTTTTTGCCCTGAACGTGTGCCAGGACATCATTCAGGCCGGCCTCAAGTCGTTCAAACAGGGGGGGACGTTCCACGCGCGGGATTCGTTCTGCTTCCACAAAGGCTCCTCATGCCGGCTTGTCTTGCTTCAGAAGCTCGTCACGGATTTGACCCGCGGCGTAGGCAAGAACACGCCGCTGCTCCTGCGTCAAGTCTTCAGCATCGTCTTTGTCGTAGACGTCCAAAAAGGCGACCGTGTGTGCTTCCGGCACATAAAGATAGATCAGGCGCAGCCCGCCACAGCCCTGCATCACGACGCCCCGTGCCGGTTCTTCCAGCGAATGTTTTTGGAAAGCGGCGTAAGCATCGTCGCTGCCGAAGTAGGCTGCGAAGGCGCGAGTGAAGCCCTCGTATTCGATAAACGTCAGCGTCATCCGTGATGCCTTTCGCCCGCATCCGATTATCCCACAACGTCGGAGGCACTGTCAAGTCACGAAAAAAGGGCGCGGCATGAAGCCGCGCCCCCCGTGTGTCTCGGACTTAATAGTCGTCGTCGTCATGGCCGCCGCCACCGGCACTTGACCGGGACTTTTCCTTCTTCTCGACGATCAAGGAGTTGGTGGACAGGACCATGCCCGCGATGGAGGCCGCATTCTGCAAGGCGGAGCGCGTAACCTTCACCGGGTCCACGATGCCAGCCTGCACCAAGTCCACGTACTCCTCGGTGTTGGCGTTCAGGCCCTGGCCCTGCGGCAAGGACTTGACCTTCTGCACGACCACGCTGCCCTCCAGACCGGCGTTGGCGGCGATCTGGCGCAGCGGCTCTTCCAATGCACGGCGCACGATGGCGACGCCGACCTTCTCATCCGGCTCGTCGGTCAGACCTTCCAGGCTGGGGATCAGGGAGATCAGGGTCGCGCCGCCGCCGGCGACGATGCCCTCCTCGACCGCCGCGCGGGTCGCCGAGAGGGCGTCCTCGAAGCGGTGCTTCTTCTCCTTCAGCTCGGTCTCGGTGGCCGCGCCGACGTGGATGACGGCGACGCCGCCCGCGAGCTTGGCCAGCCGCTCCTGCAGCTTCTCCTTGTCGTAGGAAGAGTCCGTGGTGTCAATCTGGCGGCGGATCAGGTCAATCCGGCCCTTGACGCCTTCGGGCTTGCCCGCGCCCTCCACCAGCACCGTCTCTTCCTTGCTGATGATGATCTTTTTGGCGCTGCCCAGGTCGGCGACCGTAACGCCCTCCAGCTTGATGCCCAGGTCTTCGGTGATGAAGCGCCCGCCGGTCAGCACGGCGATGTCCTCCATCATGGCCTTGCGGCGGTCGCCGAAGCCGGGAGCCTTGACGGCGACGACGTTGAGGATGCCGCGCAGCTTGTTGACGACCAGTGTCGCCAGCGCCTCCCCATCCACATCTTCGGCGATGATCAGCAGCGGGCGACGGGTCTGGGAGATCTTCTCCAGCAGCGGGACCAAGTCCTGGGCCGAGGAAATCTTCTTCTCGAACAGCAGGATGCTGGGGTTCTCCAGAACGGCCTCCTGGCGCTCGGCGTCGGTGACGAAATAGGGCGAGATGAAGCCCTTGTCGAACTGCAGGCCCTCGACCACGTCCAGAGTGGTGTCCGTGCCCCGCGACTCCTCGACGGTGATGACGCCGTCCTTGCCCACTTTGTCCAGCGCGTCGGCGATCAGGTTGCCGATCTCGGTGTCGTTGCCGGAGATGGAGGCGACCTGGGCGATGCTGGCCTTGTCGGTGACATCAATCTTGCGCGCCTTCAGGCCCTCGACGGCCTTCTCGACGGCCAGGTCAATGCCCCGGCGCAGGGCGATGGGGTTGCCCCCGGCGGCGACGTAGCGCAGGCCCTCGTTGACGATGGCCTGGGCCAGCACGGTGGCCGTGGTGGTGCCGTCACCGGCCACGTCGTTGGTCTTGGACGCGACCTCGCGGACCAGTTGCGCGCCCATGTTCTCATACGGGTCGTCCAGCTCGATCTCCTTGGCGACGGTGACGCCGTCCTTGGTGATGGTCGGGCTGCCGTACTTCTTGTCCAGGACGACGTTGCGGCCCTTGGGTCCGAGCGTGACCTTGACGGCGTTGGCGACGGCGTTGACGCCGCGCTCCAGCGCGCGCCGGGCCTCTTCATCGAAAAGCAGTGTCTTGGCTGCCATAAAAATTCTCCTTGTCGGTGTGTCAGGCGTGGACGGCGTAGATCTGGTCTTCGTCCAGGATCATGTACTCCTGGCCCTCCAGCTTCAGCTCGGTGCCGCCGTACTTGGAATAGATGACCTTGTCGCCGACGGAAACCGTCAGCGTGGAGCGGGAGCCGTCGTCGAGGACGCGGCCCGGCCCGACGGCGATGACCTCGCCCTCCTGGGGCTTCTGCTTGGCGGAGTCGGGGATAAAGATGCCGCCGCTGGTCTGTGTCTCGGCCTCACTGGGCTTGACGAGGACCTTGTCGGAGAGCGGGCGGAAGTTCACGGCCATGTTGTGTTCCCTCCTGCGTGGTGTGCGCGTTGCGATCAAACGTTGTTGGCACTCGCCTGTGGAGAGTGCCAAAACCATGATCATTCTACTCGCCGACGCCGCCGTTGTCAAGCCTTGTGGGAGGCAAATTCGCCAGGGCGCGCAAGGCGGCTCCGTGCGCGGGGCGGCGCAGGGGCGGCTGAGGCACGGCATCAGGGGCGCAGCGGGCGAGGGAGCGATGGAAAACGTCGGTCAGCGGCGGACCGGCGTTCCAGAGGCTGCCGACGGGCGAGACCGGGTACGGTGGGCAGGGGGCAGCGAACAGGCGGGCGGCGACGGCCTCCGCCAGCCGCGCCAGCGCGCCGCCCGCGCGCATCAGGATCGCCCGCGCGGCCGGGTCGTTGTCTTCCTGCGCGGCCTCCGCGACCAGCGGCGCGAGCGCGGCGATTTTGAGGCGGTCCAGCGGGCCGCCGTAGACGGCGGGCACGATCTCGGCGACATCGTTCATGCCCAGGTGCGCCAGCACCCTGGCCGTCAGCGCCGTCGGCTCGCCCGTGCCGTCGGCGGCGCGCAAGACGGCGGCCAGGGCGGCGCGTCCGACGCCGTAGCCGCTCCCGGCGTCGTCAATCAGATACCCGTAGGCCCCGGCCCGGTGACTCGCGCCCGCCGCATTCTCGCCGTAGGCGACGGAGCCGGTCCCGGCGATGACGATGATGCCCGGCCCGCCCTCGGTCGCCCCGGCCAGCGCGACGGCATAATCCGGCTCCACGGCGACGCCCGCGCCTTGAAACATCGTGTCCAGGCCCGCCGCGAACTCCGCGCGACGTATCCGCTGCGAGAACCCGGCGACCCCGGCGCAGACGGCCCGCATATCCGCCCAATCCACCCCGGCGGCCTCCAAGGCAGCCTCGGTCGCGGCACGGGCGGCCTGAAGCGCATCGGCCACCGGCACGGCGGCGATGTTGCATGGGCCGCCCGCCCCCTCCCCCCGCACCGCCCCATCCAGGCCAAGCAGGAGCGCATGGGTCTTTGTCCCGCCGCCGTCCAGACCCAAAACACACGGCGTCATCAGAGCGCACCCTCTAAATGCGCCGTGTCATTCAGGAAGACGACACGCCCACTGTCCGACCCACCGTAGTCAAGGCGGCTCAGGGAGGCATTGTCCAGGCGCAGGCGGGTCAGCACGGGGAGCGGGGCATCCAGGGCGTCCAGGATGGCGGCGCGCAGGGAGCCGCCGTGCCCGACGAGCAGCACAGTCTCGTCGGGGCCGGGATGATCCCGGACGATCTGACGCAGTGCGGGCAGGAAGCGGGCGATCACCTGGTCCCAGGTCTCGCCGCCGGGAACGGGCGCGTCCAGCAGACGCCGCCCGTGGTACTGGTCCCACTCATCCGGGTAGCGCGCCGCGATCTCAGTAAGCGCCAGCCCCTCCCACGCGCCGTAGCCGCGCTCGCGCAGCCGGGCATCGGTGACGACGGGCAGGCCGTGCGGCACGGCCAGCGTCTCGGCGGTCTCGCGGGCGCGGGACAGGTCACTGGCGTAGACAGCGGCCAGGGGTGTACGAGCGAGACGTGCGGCGAGCCGCCCGGCCTGTGCCCTTCCGATGTCACTGAGCGGGGTATCTGTCCCGCCCTGCACCCGTCCGGCGGCGTTCCACTCCGTCTCCCCGTGCCGCACCAGCAGTATCCGCGTCAAGCGATTGCGCCCCCAATACATCTTCGTCTTGCGTCCGCAGGACGCCCGGCGTCTGCGCCCACGAGCCAGGGATTTTCAACCCCTGGCGGCTGACGCAAGAGGCCCCGATAAAAAAAGCAGAGCAGAGGCGGCCCGGAGGCCGCCCCTACCCTGCGCTCAGTATACCCTTCATTGGCCGGACGGCGATGAGATCGCGCGGATGATGTCAGGGGAAGCCTGCCGGACAAAATCTTTCTCGGAGGCAAGGGCGGCGGCCTCATCGCCGGGTTGGCACTCGCTGATGACGCGCACGAAGGCCCAGCCGTTCCGATCGGGCTGGAGTCGGCCCAGGGCCATCTCGACCTGCTGCCAGAAAAAATTGGTCTCCACGCGATGTCCGGTGGCGAACCAATAAAGCAGGACCTGGTGATCGTGCCCCTGATGCCCACTGTAGTCGGCGACGGAGGTGAGGGCCTGCGTGGACTGCCCGCCGTAGGTGATCGGCGTCAGCGTCCGGCCCGTAAGGGTGTAGCCGGCGGCAGGATAGCAGGCCTCCGGGCGGTGATTGAATCCGCCCCGCCCCAGCCTCCGGTACTCCAGCAGCACCTGCACCTGGCGGCCCGTCGCCCGGTCCACATAGTTGCGGTTGGTGTAGGAGTCCAGCGCCAGGGTCTTGGCGGTGTCTTCGTCCAGGGCCAGGTGCGTGGGGTCGGTCCTTTCGCTCCCGGCCATGACCCAGGGGCCGAAGGAGGTCGGCAGCAGCGTCACGTCGGCATGGGGCGCGGCCATGTCGCCCATGCGCGCGCCGAGCAGACACAGCAGCGCGGCAAGCGCCAGCAACGCCAGCGCGGGCGCGGCCCGGCGCGCGCGCAACATCTCCGTGCCGTCCGGGTTGGGACGCGGCGGAAGTGCGCTCGGGGGCGGTGCGAGATTGACAGGCGGCGGAGGAGACTTAATCATCTTTGCCCCCATGGGACAGCGACCATTCGATGAAGCGGCCCAGGCCCATCACGATCAGGAACGCCGTCAGGAACGGGACCAGCTTGCCCACAGCGCTGTCGTGGAAGGCGAGGCCAGCCGTCTGCCCGTGGGCGTTGGCGATCATCACGACCAGGAAGATACGGACGACGTTTCCGGCCAGTGCCAGCGGCAGGGACAGCGCGAACAGGCCCCACTTCCAGCGCAGCGGCACGGACGTGAAGTAGGCCGTGATCGCGGCCAGCATGGTCATCGCCGTCAGCGAGTGCAGGCCCGAGCATCCCTCGGCAACTTCGAGCTGGAAGCCCTTGTCCGGCAAATAGAGCGTCACGCCCTCGGCGTGGACCGTCACGCCCGCCAGGCCCGCCACCGACTGCACCGCCGCCGCGCTGAAGCTCTGCAAGGGGGCGCTGATCTCGTCAATCACGCCGCCCGGCATCGGCACCATGAACAGCAGGAACGCCAGCGGGAACGCCAGCGCCGCCGTCAGGGCCGTCCCGCCGAAGTACAGGCACAGCCCGGCCAGCGCCAGCACGAACGAACAGCCGACGGAGCGGTTCAGACCCAGCCACACGCCCGCCACCTGGACCAGCAGGGCCAGGCCCAGCACCGCCAGGCCGCCGGGGACGTTGCCGCGCAGCGGCGTCCGCCGCAGGCGCGGCCAGTTCATCCAGACCACGAACGCGGTCAGCGGCAGGACCAGCCAGCCCTGCTGGTTTTCTTCCTCGTGCCACCCGGCCACGAAGTCCGCCAGGGTGTGGGCGTAGACAGCCAAGAGCAGCAGGAGCAGCGCCGCCGCCACCATGCCCTTCTCCGCCGTCCAGGCCGCGCCGCGCGCCGAGTTGTTGGGGACTGTGTTCATAGAGAACAAGATAGGAGACTGGCGGCTTTAGCCGTCAGAGGAATGCCTTCCTGTCTGCCATAAGCCTGAACATAGGCGAAGGCTCTCCTGCATCCTTTCGTGTGAGTGTTGACTTTCATGCGAGAGTACGGCATAATGTCAATAAATTGAAACTCACCGCACAAGTGAAACTGGTCGTGTCCCCCGACCAGGCGGACGCCTTGAAGCGCACCATGCAGGCGGCGAATGCCGTCTGTGATCGCATCAGCGCGTGGGCCTGGCAGAACCAGACCTTCGGCCAGTACCCGCTCCACAAGGCGCAGTACGCCGCGCAGAGGGCCGAGTCCGGCCTGACCGCTCAGGTCATCGTGCGGTGCATCGGCAAGGCGGCCGACGCCTACAAACTGGACAAGCGCACCCAGCGCACGTTCCAGCCCACGGGCGCGATTGCTTTTGATGACCGCATCCTCACTTGGTATGTGGACAAGGGCCACGTCTCCATCTGGTCGGTGGACGGGCGGCTGAAACTGCCGTTCCTCTGCGGCGAGTATCAACGCGGACTTCTCGCCTTCCGCCAGGGCGAGTCCGACCTCGCGCTCGTTGACGGCGAGTTCTACCTGATGGCGACGGTGAGCATCCCCGACCCGCCATTGGTCGTCACGGAGGGCGTTCTGGGCGTTGACCTGGGCATTGTTGAACTCGCCACGGACAGCGAGGGCCATTCGTATTCGGGCGAGGGTGTCAAGTCCGTGCGCCGCCGCGTCCGCGTCCACCGTTCGGGTTTGCAAAAGACAGCTACGAAACGGGCAAAGCGCACCCTCAAAAAGATGAGCCGTAAGGCTTCCCGCTTCTGTAAGCACGTCAATCACGCTATCAGCAAGCAACTTGTGCAATCGGCACTTTCCTCGCGCAAGGCACTGTGTCTTGAAGACCTCACGGGTATTCGGGACAGAGCCAACGGTTTCAGCCGCGAGATGCGATGGCAACTCGGAAATTGGGCTTTCTTTCAACTGGCCTCTTTCGTGGTCTATAAGGCCAGACGTGTGGGCATCCCGGTCATCTTCGTTGACCCTAAAAACACGTCCCGCACCTGCTCGGTGTGCGGGTATTGCGCCAAAGGGAACCGAGAAAGCCAGTCCCAATTCCTCTGCCTTTCGTGTGGCTTCCAGGCCAATGCGGATTTTAATGCCGCCCGAAACCTGGAAGCACGGGGCGAAGTAAGCCGCCCTAAAGTCGCATACGCCTAGCGTGTAGTGGCAAGGCTGTCGCCTTTAGGCGACAGTTGTTTACTGGCTGAAGGAAGGTACGGTGCTGCGCAGGAACACCGTCGAGTTGTAATTGTCGGACTCGACCACGGACGGCAGCGGGGTGAAGTCGGTCAGCACATCGGAGATCGGCCCGTACTTGCTCTGGAAGTCGGCGTCCGCCTTGCCCTTGCCGTTCGCGGCATAGGTCTGCAGGACACCGGCGGAGTATTTTGCGAGCAGGGAGCGGACGCGCGGGTCGTTGTGGGCGACCATGGCCGCGAAGTTGTCCCAGTACTGGTCCGCCTTGACGTGGTCCTGCACCGCCGTGGTGTGGGTGGACAGGAGGACCCAGGGCTGCGCCTCACCATCCGCGATGTCGTAGCCGGCCAGATGGGGCGTCAGCAATATCGCCTGGATGGCGATGCCGGAGCGCTGGGCGGCCGCGCTCACCGCCTGGTAGGCGTTGTCGTCGGCGGGCATCCACACGGACGGCAGCCCGAAGCGCCACGAGGTCTCCCAGGGCGACTCGGTGATGAGGGCATCCGGCGCGGCGTGGGCGGGGCCGTCGGTGGGGATGAGGTTCTGGTTGAACAACGCCTGTAGTCCCTGGGCGATGGAGAGGTCGGGCGGCCTGCGTCCGATGTCCTGGACCAGCGCGCCCCCGCACACGAACAGGCCCAGAGTCCACAGGGCGATGCGCTGCGACACGGGGTCCCACTTCTGCTCGGCGAGCAGACTGAACACGAATCCGACCGCCGCGACGGTGATCAGCGGGGCGAACGGGGCGATCATGGCGACCGTGGGCTGGAACAGCGAGGTGACCAGGACGACCAGCAGGATTCCCACGGCCCCGCAGGCGCGGACGGCGTTCTGGCGCGCGTCCGGCGCGCGCCACAGCAGGGACGCGGCGGCGGCGGCCAACAGGAAGAAATTGAACGCCTGCAACAGCCCGTCACGGTAGACGGTCAGGCCCTGCCCGGCGCGCGCCGGCATCTCGGCCAGGTGCTGGTAGAAATAGACCAGCGGCCCCGTCTGCGGGACGACACTGCGGTAGATGGTCGAGGTGCCGGGGTAGTCCGGCGTGTTCGCCATGATGCCGTAGAACAGCAGCGTGAAGAACGGGTCGCCGTGGCTGAGGCGCGCGTTGCGAATCAGCCACGGGCCGGTGATGACCAGAAACCCCAGCGCGCAGGCCCCGACTCCCGCCCAGGCGCGGGCGGGCGGGCGGCAGAGGAACACATACACCAGCACCGGCAGGGCGAGCAGGAGCAGGCTGTACTGGGCCAGGTAACACAGTCCCAGCAGGACGCCGACCCGGAGGGCGCCGCCGAAGGTCGCCGCGCGCCGGGGCGTCTCCGCCGCCCGGTGCAGCGCGATCATCAGCGCCGTGACCAGCAGCGTGGCCAGCGTCACCGGCCCGCCCGCGAGCGCATAGCCGAGCGTACCGCCGCCGATGCCGTACAGGCCCATCGAGAGCAGGGCGATCCAGATTTGATCGGGGGCGGGGAACAGGACGCGGGCGAGGCGGAAGACGCCGTAGACGCTGAGGAAGAACAGGAGCAGCGACACGCCGACCACCAGGGCGTCGCCGCCGTGCCGCCCGTGGCCCATGAACGCCAGCATCAGCACGAACGGATACAGGGGCGCGCGGGACACATCGGGCGCGACACCAGACGTGTCCGGCCCGGCGAAGCCCGTCACGGCCAGCGGGCGCAGGATGCCGGTCGCGTAGCCGTGGCCGTTGACCATGTTGCGCGCGATCTGCGCGAAGTCCATCGAGTCCGGGTCCGTCAGCGCGCCGCTGAACAGCGTCCGGTAGGAGAACACGGTGAGGAGGAGGATGCCGAGCGCCCACAGGCCGGCGGCGAGCAGCAGACGGCGGCGATCTTCAGGACGCATCGGAGCGGCGGGCGGCACGGGGCGTCGCGCGGACGGTGTCGGCGGCGGGAGCTGAGTCTGGCTCAAGCGGAAAGTACCTCGGATCAGCGAAGATCACACAGAAGTCGGCATGGACTTCTGATTATACAGCAGGAAGGGGCGAAAATCAACAGTTCGGATGTCAGTACGCGCCGCGACGCAGCAGCACACACTTCACGGTCTTGAGCAGGATGGAGAAGTCCATCATCAAAGACCGCGACTCGGCGTACACCATGTCCAGCCGGACCCGCTCCTCGTAGGACAGCTCCTGGCGGCCGCTGACCTGCCACAGTCCGGTCAGGCCGGGCCGGACGGACAGCAGGCGCGGGGCGTCCGCGCCGTAGCGGGCCAGTTCCGGGACCGTGATCATGCGCGGCCCGATCAGGCTCATCTCGCCCTTGAGGACATTCAGCAGTTGGGGCAGCTCGTCAATGGAGGTGGAGCGCAGGAACGCGCCCAGGCGCGTGATGCGCGGGTCATCCTGGAGCTTCCAGTCCTTTTTGTACGCGGCCCAGAGCTGCGGGTGGCGGCGCAGATACTCCTCGGCGTCGGGAATCATCGTCCGCAACTTGTAGGCGTGGAACGTCTTCAGCGTGGCCTCGCCGGTCCCCGCCTCCCACTCCTGGAGCGCCAGCACGCGCCGCCGGTAGATGGCGGGGCCGGGCGACTCCCAGCGGATACACAGGGCGACGATCAGCAGGGGCAGGAAGAACATCCCCAGCAGGAGCAGCGAGGCCGCGATGTCGAAGGCCCGCTTGACGAACAGATACACCCATGACCCACGCGGCCGCGCGGCGGCGTGGCCGACCGCGCCCCCGGCGAGTTCAGCGGCCTGAGATTCCACGACGTGCAGGCGCAGGTGGGCTGTCTCACCGCGACTGTCTGCATATATTCGCTGTTCCATGGCGTCTCGCTCCGTCCTCATCCGCTCACGTCCGGCGTCTGGCCGGTCTGTTCCCGGCGAGCCACAATCTACCCAACGCTACGGAGAGTGAAACGGGTATTTTCCGTCCGCCCCCGCTCATTGTCGGGAGAAGGCGTCCGGCGGCGTTACCGGGTTTTCGCCGCCGGACGCCATTCCGGGGCGGCGCGACCGCCAGATCGCCCGGAGAAACACGGCGTCCGCGCAGATCAGCAGGGCGTCGAAGGGCAGTCGGAAGCGGATGCGCGTGAAGAAGAGGGCGGTGAGCAAGGCGCTCGCCAGGTACGCCAGCGCGAGGAACCGCTCCAGCGGCGACGGCGGATAAGCACGGGCGAGGCCCCAGCGCAGCAGCCACAGCAGCAGCAGCGGGCCGTAGGAGACCAGCAGCAACACGTCCGTGAACTCCGAGGTCACGCCGCCTGTGTCCATCCGGTTGTGGTAATCAAAGTCGTTCAGGAACTTGCCGACGTACAGCGCGGCGGCGCGGGCCTTGTGGTGGGCGATCCAGGCGAGCGCCGCGCGCCGGTAGAAGGTGTCGCGGTCCAGTTCGTTCATGCGCCTGCCCACTCGGGTGTAGCGCGAGATGTCGGCCATGTACCCCGTGTCCGGTCCGGCGTGTTCCGAATTCCCCAGGAGCAGGTTGATCCCGCCGTTGGTGGAGATGGGGATGAACCGGTGGAAGGCGACCGCGTTGCGCAGGGTCCAGGGCGCGACGAGCAGCGCCGCCCCGGCGAGGAAGATCGCCGCCCCGCGTCCGGGCCGCGCCCGGCCCAGCATCCTCGGCAGCAGGGCGAACACGGGCAGCATCGGCAGCATGCTGGGAATCAAGAGGACGAGAAAACCGGACGCCGCCCCGGCCTCCGCGCAGGCCCGCCACGAGTTCCCCCCCCGACTCGTGTCCCGCGAGGCCAGCAGGACCGTCAGCAGCAGGAAGAACACGCCCAGCGTCTGCGGGTACAGCGTCCCCGCCGTGTAGAACAGGACCGGGTAGGCGGCCAGCATCACGGCGGCGAGCAGACCCGCCCCGCCGTACCCGTGCCGACGCAGGAGCGCGTCGGCGACGGCGAGCGACCCCGCCAGAGCCAGGAAGTTGACGACGCGCATCCCCGGAATGCCCACGCCCAGCCACATCAGCGCACACAGCACCAGCGGGTAGCCGGGCGCGCGGTAGGCGGTCGTCGTCAGCCCGTCCTCGCTGTACCAGCCGCGCGTCCGCAGGTTGTGCGCGACGTCGTAGTAGCCGACCTCGTCGCCGAACCGGAGGACGGGTCCCAAGTGCCGGGAATAAACAGCGCCCGCCGCCAACACCAGCAGCATCAGCGCGGCCAATGCCGTGCGCCGGAAAGCCGGCTCCGAAAGACGTTTGGGCGTGAGTGGCATGAAAGTTTCCTGAACGGTGCGCATTGTACCCATGATCGAATCATCCACCTGGGGGCAGGGACATAGGCCGGGCGGGGAGAGCGGCTTCTTGCTTCAGGGCTTCGCGTCAGGAGACGGAAGCCCTCCGCGCTCGCCCTGCGGAAACTCTTCCACGGCACGCTCCCGGCGCTGGTGGGCCTCCTCATCCTCGTAAGGCTCGACATGGATGATCGGGTGCAGGTTGGGCAGGGCGGCCCGCAGGCGGTCTTCCAAATCCTCGGTCAGCCGGTGCGACTCCACGAACGTGTGCGTGTCCGCGATCTGGACGTGGACATCCACGTGCCGGTGCGAGCCGGACTTACGGGTGCGCAGCTTGTGGAAGCCGAGAACCAGAGGGTCGGCGAGCAGGACGCGCTCCAGGGTGTGTTCCTCGGACATCGGCAGGGCCTCGTCGCTGAGCGTCCGCACGGCGTCCCGCGCCAGCCCGTAGCCGACGCGCAGGATCAGCGCGGAGACGATCAGGGCCGCGACCGAGTCCCACCACCGCAGGTGCGTGACCCGGACCAGCAGCAGACCGACCAGCACACCCAGTGAGGTCAGCACGTCGGTCCGCAGGTGGTGTCCGTCGGCGGCGACGGCGGGCGAGTCGGTCTCCCGGCCCACGCGCAGCAGACGCCGTGAGACAGCGATATTGGCGAGCGCGGACACGCCCATGACGGCCATGCCCCACAGGGGATGGTCCAGCCGAGTCGGGCGCAGCAGCTGCGCCACGGCCTCGCGGATGGCATACAGGCCGCCTCCGAGGACCAGAATGGCCGTCAGGACTCCGGACAGGTTCTCGATCTTGCCGTGCCCGTAGGCGTGGGTGCTGTCAGGCGGCTCGTCGGAGACGCGCACAGAGAGCCAGGCGACCGAGGAGCCGATCAGGTCGGCGGCGGAGTTGACCACTTCGGCCAGGACGCCGACGCTGCCGGTGAACACGCCGACGACGGCCTTGAGGGTCAGCAGCCCGGCGTTGGAGATCAAGGACCAGCGCGCGGCCTCGCGCTTCTGCCGGGCGGCCTGGTTGTCTTGTGAGGGCGGCAGGGTCATCGTGGCACGGACTGATGAACGGGCCGATGAACGACCCGGCATTGGTAAAGCAACCGTCCTTCGGACGGAAGAGATTGTCAGGCAGCGGGCTCGTCGGTCTCTTCCCAAGCATCGCGGGAAGTCCCGGCGGCGTGATGCTGTTTCTGACAGGCGATGTACTCAATCACCCTGTTTTTATGGTTGCGGCTGACACTGAAGACGCCGTAGTTGTCCTGCCATCCGAAGAACTCACCGGAGGCGACCAAACGGTCCCGGACGAATGCCGAGGAACCGCCCTTGATGCGCTGCATCAGAAACGCGGGCGACTCCTTGGTGGGCATCTTCAGCAGCAGATGCAGATGGTCCGGCATCCCGCCCAGGGCCAACACCTCACAGCCGTGCTTCTGCGCCTCCTTCAGAATACAGGCATAGGCTCCCTGCTCCACGGCCCCCGTCACCAAGGGTAGGCGATGATGAGTGGCCCAGACGAAGTGCAAGTAAATTTCGGCCTTGCTCCGACGCATATCTGTGTCCTCCTGACACGTTTTTCTTCCATGACCGGTACGGGTCGTTGTTCGGGCCGATGAACGACCCGGCATTGAGAGAACAAGCGCCCTCCGGGCGCGGAGAGGGAGAGTTTGAGACGAGTCTTCCGTCCGAAGGACGGCTGCACTACCAATGCCGGGTCGTTCATCGGCCCGTACACCGACCCCTCCACCTACTTCCCCCGCGCCAACTTCATCATCTGCCTCCGCACCGCCGGACTGTTGTACCCCACCAGCTCCATGTACGCCGACCCGACGCCAATGATGTCGCGGTATTGGGTAGGGAACAGAGTGCCGTCTTTACTCAAAAGGGCATCCTCCCACTCAACATGACATGAACCCTCCCAGATGCCGCTGCCCGGCCCTAAAATCTGCATCTCCTGGTTCTGCACATCGGCAGTAATGTGCAGGCGTAAGTGGTGGTCCGGGAAGGCGACCGTCCAGGCCAGCGGATAGGTCACGCCGGACTTCGGGCTGGTCCACTGCGAGTGCGGGTCCGGCGTAAAGACGATGTCCTTGGTCACGCTCTGATGGCCGTCCTTGTCCATGAATGTGGCGAGTGGGAAGAAGACTTTCCCCGTCGCCAAGTCACGCTGACGGAAAAACAAAATATCCGTGCCGTCCGTCAATTGGACGCCCCACCAGTCCCAGCCGTCGTTGGAGGCGACCCAGGAATTGCCCCACTGGTGGTCGAACCAGCCTTCGCCGCCCGTGATCTTCTCCGGCCCCGTCCCCGTGTCAATCGTGCCGCCGACCGCGCAGCGGGTCAGCGAATAGTAATACATATCGGTCGGCGTCTTCAGACCGGTCTCGCCCTTGCCGCCGACGGCCATCGGCGGCTTCTCGGAGGCCAGCGTCAGGTGGATTTTATCGGGGCCGCCCGCGTTCAAGTCCACCGTGAAGGACGTGTCGGTGCTGTCGTTCGCCGTCAGCGTGTTGTCCACGCCGTAGGCGATGTGGAACGGGGCGCTGACGACGGACGCCTCGCCGGGGATTTCCTGGTTTCCCGGCGGCAGCTTGCCCTGGCCAAGCGAGGCGAGCAGGGCCATCGCCCCCTTGTCGCCGGGGTTTGTCGCGGCCAGCAGCGGCGCGACCGTTTTCAGGAGAGCGACCATGTGCGAGTCGGCCAGCGAGTAGGAACGCTGCGTCTTGGCATCTAAGTCAGTGACGGCGTAGATCAGGTAGTGGGCGCGCGGCACGGGCTGCGCAGGGTTGAAGGGCGACGCGCCGTTGCCGAACCGGAAGAACGAGCCGATCAGGGCCAGGTGGCGGCCCCGATCGGTGGTGACATGGGCGTTGACATACCACCACTCGATGTTGACGTTGCCGTGGGCGGCGACGCCGAAGGGCGTCGGCTTGAGGGCGGCGTGGGCCGGGGCCGTCAGGGCGGCGGCCAGGAGCAGGGACAGACACAGTCTGCGGAGCATGGTGCGGTCTTTCTAAGGCAGGGCCACGAGAGGCTGCGGGCATTATACCCGGTCCGCCCCTTCCGGCTCCTCCTCCCTCCCTTGCAGCTCCTGCACCTCCTCCTCCACCCGCTCCAGCGTCTCCTCCAGGGCAGCGAGGACGGCGTGCGGGTCGGCGGCCTCGGCCATCGCCACCGCCTCCGGGTCGGCGCGGTCGTGGACGTTGGGCAGGTCGCGCCGCAGCTCTTCCACCAGGGCGATCAGCTTGGCGATCTTCTGCTCGGCCAGCAGGTTGACCTGCAGATCCAGCTGCGCCCGGCGTTGCTCCACCCGGCCCAGCCGGTTCTGCGTGATCAGCACCACCGTGGTCATCAGCAGCGCCGCCAGGCCGACCATGCCTTGCAGCCAATAAAACGGCGGCGGGTCGAACGGCAGACGGTGGAAGCGCGGGGACAGCGCATTGACGACCACCCAGAGCAGGACGAAGGCGAGAATCAAGTAAAAGAACAGCGGGCGGCCCAGGAACCCCGTCGCCGTCTCGATGGCGCGCTGGTAGCGGCTGACGCCGCGCTCCGCGCTGGCGTGGAGTTGGCCGGCCAACTCCACGTTCTGGCTGACCAGGTCATCCAGTTCCGTCTCGGCGACGCCGTCCGGTACATCCAGGGAGGTCTGACCGGCCATCTCAATGCCCCCAGGTGGCGAAGAGGCCGACAGAGGCGGCGAGCATCGCCGCCGTCGCCAGCCAGCCCAGTGACTTTTGGCGCGCGCTCAGCGTGAATTCGCCCATGACCTCGGCGTTCTGCGCTATCAGCATCATTAAAAGCATGATCGGCACGGCGACCACGCCGTTGATGACCGCCGACCAGAACAGCGCCTTGATCGGGTCAATGTGAATGAAGTTCAGACCCAGGCCGAGCAGCACGGCGGCGGCGATCACGCCGTAGAACTTCCGGGCGCGCTTCGGCTCGCTGTTGAGGCCCACCCGCCAGCGCAGACCCTCGCCCACGGCATAGGCCGCCGATCCGGCCAGCACAGGCACGGCGAGCAGGCCCGTCCCCACGATGCCCAGGGCGAACAGCCCGAAAGCGAACCGGCCCGCGATGGGCCGGAGCGCCTGCGCCGCCTGCGTGGAGGTCTGGATGTTGGTGACGCCGTGCGCGTGCAGCGTGGCGGCGGCGGTCAGGATGATGAAGAAGGCGACCAGGTTGGAGAACGCCATGCCGGCGTAGGTGTCCACGCGAATCCGATGCAGTTCGGCGGGCGCGGCGGCGGGGTCCTTGCGCAGCGGCCTGTCCTGCGGGTTGGTCTGCTCGATCTCCACCTCCTGCTCGGCCTGCCAAAAGAACAGGTACGGGCTGATGGTGGTCCCCAGCACGGCCACCAGGCTGGTGGCGAAACCCGCCTTGAAGGACAGCGTCGGCAGGACGGTGGCGCGCAGGGCGCGGCCCCAGGGGATGTGGACGACGAACACGGTGGCGACGTAGGCGAACAGGGCGGCGCAGAGCCACTTCAGCACCTTCGCGTACCGGTCATACGGCATGAACGTCTCCATCAGCACGGAGGCGACCGCGAACAGGGCGGCGTAGGCGAGGGCGGGACCGCCGATGAGGATGTGGACGGCCGCGCCCATCGCCCCGATGTCCGCGCCGAGGTTGATGACGTTGGCGACCAGCATCAGCCCGACGATGCAGTACAGCAGGGACGGGTGATAGTGTCGCCGCAGGTTGCCGGCGATGCCGCGCCCAGTGACACGCCCGATCTGGCCGCTGATCTCCTGGATGCCGCACATCAGCGGGTAGGAGAACAGCATCGGCCAGAGCATGGCGTAGCCGAACTGCGCGCCGACCTGGGAGTAGGTGGCGATGCCGCTGGGGTCGTCGTCGGACGCCCCCGTGACCAGCCCCGGCCCTAACGCCGCCAGCAGGCCCCGCTTGGTCGTCCCCTTCGGCGGCGTCCCCTGTTCGGCGGGGTCCTGCACAAACGCAGACGGGGCTTTGGTGCGCCCTTGCATATGCCCTCGCTGTTCCGCCGCCGGGAAATCCGGCGGCTTTTTTGCCGTTCTTACCCGGAAGCAGGCAGGGATAAAACCCGGCGTCCGGGGCTACTTCGGCCCCAGCGTGAACCGGTCCAGGACGCGCCCGTCCGGCGTCTCCACCAAGCCCGCCACGCGCGTTCCATCCACGGTCAGGCGGACCACATGGTATGCCTTGACGTAGACATCACCGGGGATGGCGAGCCGGGCGTTCTCCGGGTCGTAGAGCGGCGCGCCGCCGCCGCCGGTGACGATGTAGTTGACCCCATCGCGCACGGTGCGGTAGTACAAGTGGTCGTGGCCGCAGAAGACGGCGCGGGGCTTGTAGCGCACGAACAGCGGGTGCAGGTACGCGCGGGCCTGGGCGGCGTCCGGCTCGACAGCGTGCGGGCCGACGGAGAAGGGGCTTTCGTGGAACATCACGAAGGTGTTGACCGCCGTGCGCTGCGCCTGCGCCAGCTGTGACGCCAGCCACCGGTACTGGGCACTGCCGGGCGCGTAGTCCTCGAAACTGTCCACGATGAGGAACCGGTTCCGGTGGCGCGTGAAGGCGTAGTACAGTCCGTCGCCCGAGTCATACGGCTCGTGCACCTCGCGGCGGAACAGCGGGTTGTCGGGGTGCAGGTAGCCAGCCTCATCGTGGTTGCCTTCGGCGGGGTAGTAGGCGATGCGGGCCGCGCGCAGGGGGCCGACGATGGCATCGAACTGCGCCCACTGGGCCGGATCACTGCCCTGCGCGACCAGGTCACCGGTCTGCACGACGAACTCTGGGCGCATCCGCACGATCTCGCCCACCACCGCCCGGTGCGCGTCTGGGTTCGTGCGTGTGTCCCCATAGGCGACGAAGACGAAGTGGTTGGGAGTGACTTTGCGGGCGGCAACAGGCGAGACGAGCGCCAGGGTGAAGAGCAGCGCCGCGAGGGAACGGATCAGGATGGGCATGGGGAACCTCCATCTAGAGTTTACCTCAACGCGACACCACGCCACTTGAAAACGCCCCTGCTACAGGGCTACAATGTCCGTGAGGTACGGGACCATGCTGACAACCGTGGAAGGCGTCTACAAAGACGGAGAGATCGAACTTTCGGAGAAGCCGGACGGCCTGACGGCGAGCCGCGTCCTCGTCACGTTCCTGCCGGAGAGCAACGGCAGTTCTCCCAAGGCCGCTCCCAAACAAGGGCAAATGATCTATAAGGGGATGTTCAAGACCGACCGTGATCTCACGGAGGAGGACTTCAAGATCGCGGAGTTTCACGGCGACCCTGACGACGGGCTGGACTGGTCATGACATATTGTGTTGACAACAGTGTTTCACGATCTTCCCGCTGGATCGGGCCGTGACGGACAGGAGCCAGGGTTTGACCGCCATCAGCGAGATGCACGACCGCCGGATCGTCGCCACCGCGCTCGTGCTTGCCGACACGGGGGAGCGCGCCGCCCTGCTCACCCACGACGCCAACATCACCGGCTCCGGCCTCGTGCCGATTGCCTGGTGAGTTTTGCCGACGGAAGAGGGACAAAATGCCGAACCGACTGACGCCCGTTCTTGCCCTGCTCGCTCTCGCCGGAGCAGCCCCAGCCGCCCCGGTTTCCAAAACGCCTCCGACGATCCTGGGGACCGTGCCTTATCTCTCCCAGTTGCCGGGTGTTCCCGGCTTTTGGAGGCCGGAATCGCTGACGCCGAACCTGCTGACACCCCAGCAGGCGCAGGCACTTCTGAATCGGCTGTCGCTCCCACCGGCAGCGCCCCCGTTCCCACATGGGCCGGGCGACATCATCCCACTCTGCGTCATCGCCTACGGCTACACCACGCAGGGGCCGACGGACCAATACGGCCATCTCCTGCACACACCGACACACTTGCCCCGCTGGACGGATATTTCTGCCCGATGAGCGTGGTCACTGTCCTGTGAGTTTGTTCAACTCCATAAGAACAACCGCAAGGTCGGAAGGCGACAGGACACCCAGTTTTTGGCCGAAGCGAGAGCGCTCCAGCGCTCGTGTCTGGAACACCAGTGCGACCGAGGGGAGACTGAGGCCGTTCTCGGCGGTGGGGGCGATCTGAAGAGTGGCCGGGAAACGCAGGGCCGCAAGCTGGGAACTGAGGGGCACGATCAGCACGAGCGGCGACGCTTGACCATATGCCGCGTCTTGAATGACGACAGCGGGCCTGTGGCCGCCCTGCTCCCGTCCAGGCACTACGGGCAGCGACACCTGCCAAACTTCCCCACGCTTCACCCGGCCAGGCCCTCCTCCGCATCCAGTCGCGCCATGTCCTCATCGGAGGCGCGCTCCCAGGAGTCGAACTCCCACTGCAACTCAGCCGAGATCGGCGGAAAGTGCGCTTGCAGCGCCTGTAACAACAGGTGTTCCGGCGAGACGCCGGTGGTCACGGCGATCTGGGCGGCGGACAGGGCGATGTCGTCAGGGATGGTCAGTGTCATCTCGCGCTCCTTCGCGGTCATTGTACCTTGACTCGCTGGCGCGCACGGTCGTCTTGTCGTCGCTGTCCGCACCGGCGTCCAGGGAGATGTCCAGGTTCGGGGGCAGGCCGAGCAGGACGGCGTCATAGGCGGCGCGCATCTGGCGGGCGGCGCGCAGGGGCGGCATGAAACCGTTATGCGTCGCCAGGCCGGGGACGAGCAAGGTCTGAATGGGGTCGCCGTGCAGGGCGTTGAAGTCGCGCACGGCGCGCAGGGCGGCGCGGAAGGCGAGATAAGCGTTGACGGTGCGGGCGACGTTCTGCGGGACGCGCATGGTCGGCGCGACGACCAGGTACGGGAACTGCGGGGCCAGCGTCACGACGACCTCGGCCATGCCCACCAGCAACTCGCCGTCGTGCCGCTCCCGGATCATCCGCTGCACCTCGATCTCCACATCCTCGCCCAGAAACGCGATGATCTGCGCGTCCAGCCCGCCGTCCATGCGCCCGAACGAGTTGGCCGGGGACACCAGCGCGTCGGCCTCCACGGCCAAAATCTCGTCACAGGTGATGTCCACGCCGGGGACGCCGTCAAAATAGGCCCGCCATGCCTCAACGACCGGCAGGTGATTGTCGCACAGGATGATCCTCAGTTCGGCCATGGGAAATTATAGCAGGAATCCCGCGCCAAAAATGGAATGTAAAATCGGCGTTGCAACACAGATGCCATGATCTCCAGGAGTACACTCATGATTCTCACGACCTTGCTTCTCGCCGGCTCGTTGTTCGGTTCAGTCAAGACCATCAAGGCGCCTGCCCTACCCCCTCTCAAGGTCAGCGGAACCCGCCTGACCGATGTTCACGGGCGGACGGTCCATCTGCGCGGCGTGGACGTGTGCAGCCTGGAGTGGATGGCTGCGGGCGACCATGTGCTGCAATCCATCAACGTCGCCACTCAGGACTGGCACGCGAACATCATCCGACTGCCGCTCAGCCAGGACCGCTGGTTCGGCAAGACCGACGACAGCGCCGGTGCCAACGAGGCCGCGTATCACGCGCTGGTGGACCAGGCGGTCGCCGAGGCCGCGCGCGACCACGCCTACATCATCCTGGACCTGCACTGGTCGGACATGGGCGTCTGGGGCCAGAACATCGGCCAGCACTCCCTGCCCGACGCCAACAGCCTGGCCTTCTGGCAGGCCGTCGCCGCCCGCTATGCCAACCGCCCCAACGTCCTTTTCGACCTCTACAACGAGCCGATCAAGGCACCGTGGGACGTCTGGCGCAACGGCGGCAGTGTGTCCGAGACCTTCCACGGCCAGAACGACACCTACAACGCCGTCGGGCTGCAGCAGCTTCTGGATGCAATTCGTGCGACCGGGGCCAAAAACGTCGTCATGGCGGGCGGACTCGGTTACAGCTCTCAGCTGGACATGCCGGACAGCGACCTCCTCCGCGACCCGCGCGGCAACGGCGTCCTCTATGTCAGCCACTTCTACCCCGGATGGGAGAACGAGGCCAGTTGGGAGAAGCGCATGGTCGTCGCCACCAAGCGCTTCCCGGTGATCGTCTCGGAGTTCGGGTCCGACCACAGCAGCCTGCCGAACGGCAATCCGGCCACGCGGGTCGGGCGCGTACTGAACATCTTGCAGCGGCACGACTGGGACTGGTGCGCGTGGTGTATGCACCCGGCCGCCGGTCCCTGCCTGATCACAGACTGGAACTACACCCCGACGCCGTACTTCGGCGCGCTGGTCAAAGAGGCGTTGGCAGGTCAGCCGGTCCCCATCGCCCCCCGGCTGACGACAGCGCCCGACTCGGTGATCTATGACGACAAATTCGAGAACGGGTGGCAGTCATGGAGCGCGGCCACGCTCGACCCGGCGGCGACCGACACCGTCCACGGCGGGGCGGACGCCATCAAGGCCACGATGGACGACACCCGGCAGGTGCAGTTCGGCAACGTCCCCGCCGACGGCCTGGAGTTCAGCGGACTGTCGTTCTGGGTTAACGGCGGCCCGACCGGGGGCCAGAGCCTTTACGTGCAGGCCACGATCATGGACACGGACCACGCCCGAGTCGCCCTGCCGCCGCTGCCTGCGGGCGCCTGGGTCCACGAGATGGTCTCGCTCCAGCAACTCGGCGTCGCCGGTCTCGAAGACCTCAAGAGCTTCCGCATCGGCACCCCGGACGCGGTTCCAACGACGATCTTTCTCGACGACGTCACGCTGGTCGGGAACCACTGATCACCGCAGCGGCACCAGCTCGTGGCTGGGGCTGACGATGAGCGCGTTCTCGGCGTGGTAGCCGTTGCCGGAGCCGTTGCCGTCTTTCTTGTCCTTGCCTTCATCTTTGTCTTCACCCGTGTCCCCGCTTTTGTCTTCGTCGCGCTCGAACCAGGCGTAGAGGGTGGGCAGGACGAACAGCGTCAGGAACGTCGCGGTGATGAGGCCGCCGATGACGACGGTGGCGAGGGGGCGCTGGACCTCCGCGCCCATGCCGCTGGAGAGGGCCATGGGGATGAAGCCGATGGTGGCGACGGTCGCGGTCATCAGCACCGGGCGCAGGCGCTCTTTCGCGCCCTGCTGGACCGCCTCCTTGACCGCCTTGCCTTGTTTGCGCAGGCTGTTGATGAACGACAGCATAACGATGCCGTTCAACAGGGCGATGCCGCCCAGGGCGATGAAGCCGACGGCGGTGGTCATGGACAGCGGCAGCCCGCGCAGCGCCAGCGCCAGCAGGCCGCCGCTGATCGCCAGCGGGATGCCCGTGAAGATCATCAGCGCCTGGCGCATCTTGCCGAAGACGATCAGCAGCAGGCTCAGGATCGCGGTCAGGGCGATGGGGATCATCAGCGTCAGCCGCGAACGGCCCTGCTGAAGACTCGTATACTCGCCGCCGTAGGCGAGCGTGTAGCCCGGCGGCAGATGTATCTGGGTCTGAATCTTCTGCTTCACGGCTTGGACGAACGCGCCCAGGTTGCTGCCGCCGACGTTGGCGTTGACCATGATGCGGCGCTGCTCGTTCTCCCGGTCAATCTCCACCGGGCCGTCCACCTCCTGGATGTCGGCGACCTCGTTCAAGGGGATTTGCATCCCGTTCGGGCCGGGAACGAGAACGCGCCCTATCTCCTGCGGGGTCTGCCGGTAGGGCGTCGCCAGGCGCACCGTCACGTCTATCTGCTCGGAGCCGTCCACGACCTGCGTGACCGTCCGCTGGCCGATGGCCGAATCAATGACATCGTTCACATCGGCGATGTTGATGCCGTAGCGCGCGATGGCATCCCGGTTGACGTTGAGGACGAGCTGGGGCAGGCCGGTCGTCGTCTGGACATTGACATCCTGGGCGTT
Source organism: Capsulimonadaceae bacterium (assembly GCA_965277485.1). Classification (GTDB taxonomy): domain Bacteria; phylum Armatimonadota; class Armatimonadia; order Armatimonadales; family Capsulimonadaceae; genus JAFAZD01. The sequence continues at coordinate 393,947 of CBDICZ010000014.1, forward strand.
CGGGACGGTCTTGATCAGATCGGCGACCTGCTGTGCCTGCTGGCGTAGCACGTTCAGGTCCGGCCCGGAGACCTTGACGCCGAAGTCCGAGGTCTGCCCCTGGCCGTAGATCATCTCGTCCATGCGGCTCTTGATCGGCTGCGTGTAGTTGGTGGAGAAGCCGGGAATCTCGGCCACCACGGCGGTGATCTTGGCCGTGAGCGCCTTCTGCGTCTTGGCGGCCTTCCACTGCTTGCGGTCCCGGAGTTCGATCATGATGTCGCCCTGGCTCTGCAGCATGGCGTCCGTCGGGACATAGGGCCGCCCGATGCGCGTGAGAACGTGCTTGATCTCGTGCGGGAACTTCTGCAGCAGGACCCGCTCGACGAGGCTGCTACGGTCGATCATCTCCGGCAGGTCGGTGCTGGGGTCGTAGTAGACCGAGATGTCAATGTTGTTCTCCTCCAGCGTCGGGACGAACTCGCTGCCCAGGCGCATCCCGACGAACACGGAGACGGCGAGGAAGGCCAGCGCGCCGCCGACCGTGACCCACCGGTGGTCCATCGCCCACGCCAGCCCGCGCGCGTAGCGCTCGGTCAGCCACTCCAGCGGCCCGTTCCGGGGCTGCTTGCCGCCCTTCAGCCCAAAGGCGCACAGGGCGGGAATCAGCGTCAGGGACAGCAGCAGGGAGCCGAACAGGGCGAACATGACCGTGATCGCCATGGGCCGGAACATCTTGCCCTCGATGCTGGTCAGGGTCAGCACGGGCGTGTAGGTCGTCAGGATGATGACGATGCCCCAGACGGACGGCGTCAGCACCTCCACGGCGGCCTGGCGAATCACGTCCCGCCGCTTGTCTTCTTTGTCCCCCTGGTCTTTATCGTCCCCCTTGTCGTCCTGCTTCTCCGCGGCCAGACGCCGGACGGAGTTCTCCACGATGATGACCGCGCCGTCCACGATCATGCCGAAGTCAATCGCGCCCAGGCTCATCAGGTTCGCCGAGATGTGTAGCAGGCTCATGCCGACCACGGCGAACATCATGGACAGGGGGATGATGGCGCTGACGATCAGCCCGGCGCGCAGCTGGAGCAGGAACAGGAACAGGATCAGGATGACGAGGATGCCGCCCTCCACCAAGTTGTGGATGACGGTGTCGATCGTGGCGCTGATGAGTTTGGTGCGGTCGAAGTCGTACTGGAACCGCGTCCCCGGCGGCAGGCCCTTCTGCAACGAAGCCAGCTTGGCCTTGACGCCCTGCATGACCGTGCGCGTGTCCGAGTTGACACGCAGCAGCGGCAGGACCACCACCGTCTCGCCCTGACCGTCCAGCGTGGCCGTGCCCTGGCGCGGGGCGGGACCTTCCGCCACGGTCGCCACCTGGCCGACCGTGATCGGGACGCCGTTATGGGCGCTGACCACGATGCCCCGGATGTCATCCAGGGTGGTGATGTAGCCGACGCCGCGCACGATCCGTTCCACGGGGCCTTGCGTCAGGAACGAGCCGCCGATGTCGGCGTTGTTCTGAGACAGAGCATTGTCCACGTCCGTGATGGTCAGCCCGCGCGCCGCCAGTTTCTGCTCGTCCACGGAGACCTGCCACTGGCGAATCTGGCCGCCCAGCACGTTGACATCCGCGATGCCCGGCACTTGCAGGAGCTGGGGCCGCACGACCCAGTCGGCGTAGGTGCGCCGCTGCATCAGATTCATCGGGCCGCCGACGATGGCGACGTGCAGAATCTCGCCCAGGCCGGTGGTGGCCGGGAGCATCGTGGCCGTGATGCCCGGCGGCAGGCTGCTCTGGGCGTTCTGGAGGCGCTGGCTGACGTACTGCCGCGCCGTGTAGATGTCAATGTGTTCGTCGAAGAAACAGGTGACCTGGGACAGCCCGTACTGCGAGATGCTCTCGGTGCGCGACAGGTGGTGCATCCCGGCGAGGGCGATCTCCAGCGGGAAGGTGACGCGCTGTTCCAATTCCTGCGGCCCCAGGGCGGGGGCGAGGGCGCTGACGACGACCTGGACATTGGTGACGTCCGGCTCGGCGTCAACCGTGAGTTGACTGGCCCGCCAGACGCCGAAGCCCAGCAGGAAGAACATCAGCACGATGACGGCCACGCGCTGCTTGACGGCGAACCCGACGATGGCGTTGATCATGGTGTGTCTCGGTCCGACGCAGAAACCCCCTCCCAGCCTCCCCCTCAGAGCAGTGGGAGGGGCAGGAAGGCCCGCATCTTTTCTGACCCCTCCCCTTTCCGAAGGGGAGGCTGGGTGGGGTTCTTCTCCGGGCGGGTTTCCCCTCAGTCCAGCGTGTCCTTGATCATCTGCGACTTGAGGACGAACGAGTTCTTGCTGACGTAAGACTGTCCCGGCTGGAGGCCGGACGTGATCTGGGTCATGCCCACGGCGGTCTCGCCGGTCTGCACGGGCGTGGCGGCGAACTCGCCCGCCTTGCCGGTGGGCGTGAAGACGACGGACTGGCCGTTGAGCTGCTGCACGGCGTCGAAGGGCACAGCGACCGTGTCCGTGCGCGCCGCGCCGTAGATCGTGCCGGAGACGTAGATGCCGGGGCGCAGGTCCTCCTGCGGGTTCTGCAGCAGGCAGAAGACCTGCGCGGTCCGAGTCGCTTCGTCTAGCGCGGCCCCGATCACCGTGACGACGCCGGAGTAGGCGCGGCCCGGCGCGGTGTTGCTGCTGACCACGATGCGCTGGCCGACCCGGACGTGGGCTAAATCTTCCTGGTAGACGGTCAGTTGGGCGACCACGGTGCGCAGGTCCAGCACGGTCAGCAGGGGCTGACCGGAAGAGACATTCTGGCCCAGGGTGACGCCGCGCGCGCTGACGACACCGCTGATAGGCGCGGTGATGGTCAGCAGGCCGTCCGTGCCGCTCAGGCTGCCGCCGAACAGGCGCACTTGGGCGGCGGCGGACTGCGTTTCCTGAAACGCGATGACATAGGCCGCGCGCGCGGGGCCGACCTGCGCCGAATCGAGCAGGCGGCTCTGATAGACCGCCGTGCGGCGGGCCAGCTCGCGCCGCGCCACCTGCCCGCGCTTCTGGGCGTTCAATTGCAAGTCCGTGTCCTGCCGCAGCGTAGACAGGGTGGCGGCGAGGACGCCCTGAGCTTGCTGGACGTTGGCCTGGGCCTGTTCCAACTCCTGACGCGAGATCAACTCGTGGGCGTACAGGGCCTGGGCGCGGATGTAGAGTTTCCCGGTCAGGTTGACTTGAGACTGCGCCTGCGCGGCCTGGGCCTGGGCGACGTTCACGGCGTCCTTGTCGGTCTGTATCTCGCCCTGGGACTGCTCGAAGAGGATGCGGGCCTGCTGCAAATAGGCCTGGCTGTACTGGCCCAGCGCGGCGAGGCCGACCTGACGGCGCAGTTCCGCCCCGGCGGCGGCGAGCCGGGCGGCGGCGGCCCGGTAGGACGCCTGGGAAGCAGCCAGGTCGGGGCTGGACAGGACGGCGACGGCCTGACCGGCCCGGACGCGCTGCCCGACGTTCGCCAGCACACGCAGGACCTGGCCGGGCAGGCGGGGCATGACGGCGGCCTGGCCGTTCAGGTTGGCGGCGATCAGGCCGGTCGTGCGCAGCCGGTTGGGCAGCGTCACTTGCTGAACAGGGCTGACCTGAATCTCAGCGTACTGAATCTGCTGCGGGTCCAGTTGGAGTGTCGGCGGGCCGGTCGGCGCGGGCGGCGGCTTGGCGGCGGGCTTCGAGGGGGCGGACGACTTGCCGCCCGCGTGGCCGAGCAGATAGCCGCCCCCTCCGGCGAGGAGCAGCAGCAGGGCCAGCCAGACCCAGCCCATCGGCGGGATGCGGCGCAGGTGGCGCACGCCCTTCCGAGCGTGGTCGGCCTGCTCGTGCGTCTTCTCCTTGACGCGCTCCCGCCCGTCGTGTGTGCGTTCCCGGAAGTGTTCGGCGGACTCGTGCGCCCGGTCGGCGGCGTGGTCCACCGCCTCCTTGGCCTTCTCCGCGGCTTCCTTGACCTTCTCGGACGTGCTCATTTGAGTTCCAACATTCCGTTCACGGGCTGGACGCCGAGGTCCTGCCGAAGCTCGGCCAGCAGGGAGGGAGGGACCGTGCCGGTGGCGCGGTCGAGCGCGGCCCCGGCCTCGGCGACGGACGCCTGGGCGTTCACCTGTTCGCTGACGATCTGCCGGTAGGTGCGCTGGGCGTCCAGCACGGCGATGATGCTCGTCGCGCCGGACCGGAAGCCGTACAGGGCGGCGTCTAACACTTTCTGCGCGTCGGCGATCAGCCCGGCGTCGTACTCGGCGAGGACGCTCTGGGCGGCCTGAAGGCGGGCGGCGGCCTGGGCGGCGTCCAGCCGCACCTGCGCCTCCGTGCCGACCAGACGGTCGCCCTGGGCCTGGGCGCTTTGATCCTGCTCGGCGACGAGGCCCCGGCGCGTGCCGTAGTCAATCGGGATGGTCAGGACGACGCCGAACCCGGCGTCCATGTAGGTCGGCGTGATCTGGCTGATGCGGAAGTCAGGCGACAGGTCCGGCCGGCCCTGGGCGCGGTACAGGGACGCCTGGGCGGCGGGGATGTCGCGCGAGGCCAGCGCGGCGGCCACCTCGGCGCGGCCCCGCAGCGCCTGCGCCTGCGCGGCGGCGATATCGGGCGGGGCGGCGGGTGTTGAAGGCGGCGATGTCGCCGCCACCACCGGGTCCAGAGGCGCGCGGCCTAAATAAGCGTTGAGCGCGGCGCGGGCGGCCTCCTCCTCGCCCTGCGCCTGGGCGACGAGTTGGCGGGCGCGGGCGACCTCGATGGCCGTCTGCGTCTGCTCGATGCCGGGCCGCGCGCCCAGGGCGACCTGCTGGCGGGCGATCTGGTCAAACTGCTGGGCCGTGACCAGAAGGCTCTGCTGCAAGGCGAGCTGCGCCTGCGCCCGCGCGAGTTCGTCGCACAGGAAGCGGGACGTGTAGACCAGGCTCTGGAGTTGAATCAGGGCCTGCGCCTGGGTCAGCCGGAGCTGGGCCTGGGCGACGTGGGTGCGCGCGCCGCGCACCCCATTGATCTCCAGGGGCTGGAGGAACAGCAGCCCGTCGGTCGTGCCGCCCATCTCCAGCGCGGGGCCGATGGTGAACGACGGCGGCGAAAGGGCGCGGGCGGACCGGACGCCGTCCTGGGCGGCGAGAACGTCTTTCAGGGCGGCGAACAGGCCCAGGTTCTTCCGGGCGGCCAGCCGGGCGGCGTCATCGGCGGTGAGCGTCAGGCCCGTCGCGCCGGGCGTGACGGGCGCAAGCGAGTCCGGCGGCGCGGCGGGCAGGGTGTTCCCGGTCGGGGGCGGCACGAACGCCGGGCCGACGGCAGGCAGGGGCGACGCCAAGAACGGCACGGCGGGAGAGACCGGGGCCGTCCCCCCACCCGCGCCTGTTCCGGCTCCCGGGCCGGGGGTCGTCGTGCCGGAGCCGGGCGAGGAGGGCGCGGGCGGCATCGCGCCCGGCTGCGTCCCGTTCGGCTGGGCGGCGTTGGGCTGCGCGCTCCCCGGCGCGGCCCCGCTGGTACTCGGCGTGGCTCCCGGCGCGCCGTCCGGCGTCGCGGTCGGCGCGGGCGACTGCGCGTTCGCGGACGGCGACAGCAGGCACAGGAGCAAAATGGCGTGGAGGTACTGTTTCACGGGCATCGAGGCGCAGGACGCGCCCTGCCTTTTACCCGCCATGGGCGGTGATGAAACGAAGGCCGTCAAGAATGCACCGCTATTGAGCGCTTCCCACGTCATCCGGGTGGAGTGCGTCTTGCGAATTGTTTCACTGTATGATTACCTGGGTACACTTTCGCCCGCAGACGAACGCTTCCTCCCTCTCACCCTGCCCACGTCCTCTGCATCCGCTGTAGTTCTATTCAGTTGTTAGCCGTCTTGAAAGGAGACACCGATGAAAAAGCAACGCAGTCGCAAGCAAGTCTCAAGTCTCTCTCGGCAGACGGGCCTCGGCCTGGCCGCCTTCGCCCTCGTCCTGGCACCGCAGGTGGCCCACGCCCAAAGTCCGCTGCAGCCCATCCCAAGCGGGCTTGCCGCCCCCTACGGCATGGCCCTCGACTCCTCCGGCAACCTGTACGTCGCCGACGCCGGCCTCGGCGGCATCCCGGACCAGGCGACTGATCCCAGTTTCGTTGATGGGAATAATAACACCGTCTACTTCAGCGACACGGGCGGCGTCACCGAATACCACAAAAACGGCAGCGTGACGCAGTATGCCGGCGGGCTGCCGTCGCTCGGTCCGCTGGGTGGAGGCGAGACCACCGGCCTGTCGGACATCGCCTTCGGCAGCGACGGCGACCTGTACGGCGTCATCGGTCTGGGCAGCACCGAGGCAAACCGTACCGGGTTAGTCAATGCCCTGCCGGGCGGCAACAACGCCAATGAATTGGGCACCATCGTCAACCTGACCACCGGGAGCATCGTGTCCGACCTGGTGCCGTATGAGACACTGAATTACACCGCGAACAACGGGAGCGGGACGGCGGTCGAGGCGAACCCCTATGGCCTCGCCGCCCTGCCCGGCGGCAAGCTCGCCGCGACCGACGGCGGCGGCAACGTCGTGCTGCAGACCTCGACGACTCCGGGCAGCGCCATTTCGCCGGTGACATACCTCCCGAAGCAGACGAACACGAGTTTCAACCCGATGAACCCGGCGACCGGCGGACCGACCTACCAGTCCGTGCCGACGGCGATCACGACCGGGCCGGGCGGCAACCTGTATGTCGGCGAGTTCACCGGCTACCCGTTCCCGGCCGGCGGGGCAAGCGTGTACAGCATTGACCCGACCACGGGCGCGGCGTCCGTCTTCGCCTCCGGCTTCACCAACATCACGGGCGTGACCTTCGGCGCGAACGGCGACCTGTACATCCTCGACAACACCCCGCCCTTTCTGCCCACCTTTCCGTCCAGGACGCCCATTTCCCAGATATTCCAGTACGACCCGACCACCGGGGCGAAGACGCTGGTGACGGACCTGAATCCCGGCCTCTACACCGGCCTGCTCGCCGGGCCGGACGGCTCGCTCTACATCGCCAGCCAGGGACCCACCGGCGGCGTCGTCCAGCGCTTCGTGCCCGCCGCCGTGCCGGAGGCTCCCGCCGGGGCGCTCCTCGCGCTCGGCCTGCTGCCGCTGGGGGTGATCGCCGCCCGGCGCAGAAGAAGCGCCCGCTAGCCCACGATTGCGGGAGGACTGGAGAGGGAGAATGGAAGCGGCCCGGCGAAATGATTCGCCGGGCCGCTCCTGCGTGGTGCGGTATCCCCTCCCGGACCGGTGCGGTGCCTGAAACCCGACAAGCTGGGAGGCGCGGGGCATGGTATAATGGCGACATGACGGTCCCAGACACTGTTCGGACGGTCGTGGACTTCCAGGACGCGCTGGCGTCGCCCACGGCGGCGTATGACGAGGGCTTGCGTTTTCTCCGGGGGCAAGGGATGGCAAACGAGACCCTCCATCGCCTGGTGGCGGACTTGAACACTTACGGGGTGGATTACAGCGTGATTGGAGCCGTCGCCCTGAACCAGCATGGCTACCGGCGCTTCACCGAAGACATTGACCTGCTGATGACGGAGGAGGGCCTGGCGACGTTCCGGCGTGAGCTGGTGGGCCGGGGCTACCGGCCCGCCTTCCCCGGAGCGACCAAGAAGTTCCGCCGAACCGAAAACAACGTTCCCATCGAGGTGATTGTCAGCGGCGAGTATCCAGGAGACGGCAGGCCGAAGCCGATCCGGTTTCACCGCCCGGAGGAACGATTCATCATCATTGATGGGGTGAAGACGGTTGACTTGCCGAAATTGATCGAGCTAAAACTGGCATCGGGCATGAGCGGCCTTGCGCGCCTCAAGGACCTGGCTGATGTGCAGGAACTCATCCGCGTCCGAGGGCTTGACGCCGACATGGCCGATACGCTCGACCCGTCGGTGCGTGACAAGTATCTGGAACTGCATGGTGAGGTTGCGCAGGCCAGACAACAAACGCAAGGGGATTAAGCGCCCACCGCTTCGCCCAGGACGACCCCGCCGCGCAGGCAACTCTCAAGGAGTTCCAGTCGGCACGCCTCTTCGCCGCCGCCCAGCCCTGCTCGGCGGCGACGCCTCCCTGAGCGTCTTCCCGACCGCGCACACCGAGCGGATGAATATCGTCAGTGCGGGCCTACCGTCCTGGCCGTTCCTGGGGGGCTAAACCTCCGACCCCGCGCGCGCCCCCCGATGCACACCCCGGAGCCGCGCCGATGCCGTCGTCACCTCATGTTATGATCTCGCCCAGGAGACGCCCCCATGCCATCTTCGAACCGCGCCCGGCCCGCTCTGCTGCTCTGGCTGACGATCTTGATCGGCAGCACCACGCCCGCTCAATGCCAGCAGAGGCCGACGGCTAATACTCTCACGCCACAACTCGTTGTTCAGACAGGGCACAACGCCCCCGTAGATTGCCTCGCTTATAGCCCGGACGGGAGGATCGTAGCCAGTAGTGGCGGCTCGGTCAAGCTGTGGGACTTTGCTTCGGGCCGGCTGCTCAGGACACTCGAAACCGGCAGCTTTCAAGTGTGCTTCTCCCCAAACAGCAAAACGCTTGCCACCGGCCCTGGAGACGGTAGTGTCGAGATATGGGATGTCGCCACAGGGCGATTACTCAGAACCCTGGAAGGGCACAGCAGAGGGATCCGGGCCGTCGCCTTCAGTCCGGACGGCCGGGTCCTCGCCGGGGGCAGCCAGAGCGGCACGGTCGAACTTTGGGATGCCGCCACCGGACAGGAACTCAGGACGCTGACCAGCCATTCCTGGGCTGTCACTTCCGTCGTCTTCAGTCCGGATGGGCGGACCCTCGCCAGCGGCGATCAAGGCAATTCCATCAAGCTCTGGAATACTGCCGACGGGAGGCTGCTCAGGACGCTCAAAGGTCATACCGACGCTGTCTCATCCGTCGCCTTCAGCCCGGACGGCCGGGTCCTCGCCAGCGGCAGCCGGGACGGGACAATCAAGCTCTGGGACGCCGCCACCGGACAGGAACTCAGGACGCTCACCGGACACACAGGCGGAGTGAACTCCGTCGCCTTCAGCCCGAACGGCAAGACCCTCGCCAGCGGCAGTCAAGACAATTCCATCAAGCTCTGGAATACCGCCGACGGGAGGCTGCTCAGGACGCTCAAAGGTCATACCGACGCTGTCTCATCCGTCGCCTTCAGCCCGGACGGCCGGGTCCTCGCCAGCGGCAGCCGGGACGGGACAATCAAGCTCTGGGACGCCGCCACTGGCCGAATACTCAGGACGCTCACAATGCCGCATGGGCAAAGAGAAAGAGATTGGTTTTACTCCGTCGCCTTCAGCCCAGACGGCAAGACCCTCGCTGGCGGCGGTGAGTGTTACAGCCCTCAAGACGGCATCTTCGGAGCAGGGCTGATCAAATTTTGGAACACGGCCACCGGCTGGCCGGTGCGGAAGTTTTCCGGCCATGGCAACGGCGTCTACCCGTTCAAGTTCGCATTGGTCTGCTTCTCGCCCGACGGCAGGACGTTAGCCAGCGGAAGTGACGACACCGTCCGGCTTTGGGACGCGGCCACCGGACAACTCGTCCGGACTTTTTCGGGTCACAGCGGATGGATTCGGGCCGTCGCCTTCTCCCCAGACGGCAAGGCCCTCGCCGCTGGCGGTGGCACGGTCAGGCTCTGGGACGCCGCCACAGGCCGACTGCTCCGCACACTCATTAGCACCGGCGACGCCCTTTCGGTCGCCTTCTCCCCAGACGGCAAGGCCCTCGCCAGCGGAAGTGACGATGGCTCAGTCGGGCTGTGGAGCGCTGCTTCGGGACAGGAGTTGTGCAGCCTCTATGCCTTTGACGATGGTGGATGGGTAGTTACGGACCCCGAGGGCCGCTTCGACGGCGATGACAGCGGCTTGCAAAACCTGCATTGGGTCGTCGGCCTGGAGCCGATTGACCTGGACCAACTTAAGGACCGCTACTACGAGCCGGGCCTGCTGTCCAAGCTGCTCGGCTTCAACAAGGAGCCGCTGCGGGACGTGTCGGCGTTCACGCACGTGGACCTTGATCCCGACGTGCAGGCCCCGGCGGCAGTCCCCCCCGACGGCAGGCTGCCATTGACGCTCATCAACCGGGGCGGGGGGATCGGGCGCGTCCAAATCTTCGTCAACGGCGCCCTGACCGGCGACAGGGCCAAGCCCGATGCTCTGCTCGCCCGGATCGTGGACGCCATCAACAAGGCCGCCGCCCAGACAGCCCCCGCGCTGGCCCCCTAGTTATCGGTGCTGATCCTGTTTCGGCAATGATTTGATTTCGGTTGTCGCAGCACCCTCAGAGGTACTGAACGGACCCACCGGCGAAGTACAGCTCGATGCGCCGGATCACTTCGTCGGCGGAAACCATGTCCAGGCAGCGGGGCAGGAGGCCGCCTTGGGGCTGGCCGACGATGTCCAGGCAGAGACTGCCGGGGCTGTCCTTCTCGTCGCCATCGCCCAGCGGGACCACGCGGGACTTCCAGCAGCCGCCCTGGTCGCAGCACAGCAACGCCCCCGCCGTATGGATGAACTGGTGGTGCGGGTACGCCTCCCACTGCACCGGCTCGCGCCCGCCCGCAATCACGACGCAGGGCCGGTTGCGCGGCATCCCTTCCCGGACGGGCACGGCGGCGGACAGGTGCATCAGCAGGCTGACCGGCGAGAGCGCCCCCTGCGCGTGGTACATCAGGCGCACCAACTGGCGCAGGTTGGTGTCGCCGCGCATATCCACCACGCCCTCCAGGGGCGGGTGGTTGTGGCCGCTCTCGCCGACCTGCACGAACTCGATGCGGCCCCGGAAGTGATCCACCACGCGCTGATAGCGCTCGTGGGACCACCACTTGGTCGTGAAGTCGAACTTGCCGCCCGCCGTGACCAGCCAGAACGGCGGGTTCTCGCGCTTGCCCTCCATGACCGAAAACCACTGTTTTTCACGGTCGGAGATGTGGATGTCGCCCCGGAACTCGGTCGGGCGGACCCGCAGGTTGAGCTGGGCGTTCAGGTCCTCGATGAACCCGTGGATGAAGTGATACGGGACGGAGTTGCTGCGGTGGATCAGCGGGTAGGCGAGGTCCAGCACGGTCACGCCGGGGCCGCCTTCGTCCAGGGGCGTCAGGTAAGGGTTGTTCTCCCAGAGGGCCGGGCAGGACGTGCGGACGTCGGTGACAAAGCGGCCTGGATAGGCCCGGTGCAGGTCGCGGACGACCGCCGTGAGCATGACGATGTCGCCGGGCGACAGGAAGCTCCGCAGGATCAGCTTGCGCGGCCCCTTGCGGAAGACGGACTTGAGGCGCGTCGGGGCCGAACGGTCAGGCTGGAGGCGTTTGATCATGGCGCGCGTCAGGACAGCAATTCCTCGGCGGCCCGGAAGACGTCCTCGCCCGGAATGCGGAGCGTGTCCAGAGCGACGGTGCGATAGTGCAGGCCTGCCCGGTCGGTGAAGCTGCCCGGACGGGCATCCTGTCCCTGGTCGTGGACGTGCCGACTGACGAGGTGAATGGACTCCGGCTTCGGCTCGTCGTACCAGCTGGGCAGGTGGTCAATCCACAGGCCCACCGTGGGCAGCCCCGGCTTCGCCATGCACAGGTGCTGCGACCCTGCGGGGACGCCGACGGCCAAGTCCGCCAGGCCGACCAGGGCCTTCATCACGAGGCCGAACGGCGGCGTGTCGCCGCCGACGGCCCCAAACAGTTCGGCGTAGCTGTAGGCGTGGAGTTCCTCGGACCGCACGGTGTCGTCGCCATCGTAGAGTCGGTCCTCCATGACGAGGAACATCCAGCGCGGGTCCTTCTTCCGCATCAGGCGCATGAAGTCCCGGCACTCCTGCCCTTCCGGCAGGGGCGGGCCCGGCACCTCGTCGCGGAACCAGTGGCCCCAGTTCTTCCCGATGCTGGTGTAGCCGTTCCGGGTGATCAGGCACAGCCTGCGATCCCCGTAGCCCCCGAAGGCCGCCAGGCGCGCCTCCACCCAGCGCGCAAGCCAAGGCGCGGAGTCAAAATTCAGGGCGCTCCCCATGGGCGAGGCGAGGTCCAGGGCCGCCAAGCGTTCTTCGGCGACCAAGGAAAGGAGCTGCAGCCGTGCCTTCGTGTGGTAGGGATAAGCCTGCATTCCCCAGGTTTCGGGCAGGCTGCTCCAGAACACCACGTCAATGCCGCTGCGGCGGCAGGCGTCGCGCAGGGGCAGCGGCAGGTCCAGGACCTTGACGGAGCCGTCAATCTCCTCGTAGTTCAGGCCGAAGTGCCGGTTCCCGAACAGCCCGCCGTCCTCACAGTGCGGGGAGTTGTAGCCGCAGTACAGGGGCGTGGCGAACGCGCTGCCCTCCATGAGCGAGGTGCTGTCGTCGCCGAAGCGGGCCATGAAGTACCGGTTGGACGGCTCCAGGAGCGGCAGCACGGCGGCGAACTGCACCCAGTCGCCGAAGCCGTGCGGGAAGTACATCAGCACGTTGGCATCGGTGATGGCCTTGAAGTCGCCGATGTCATGGGAGACGACGCGGGCCTCATAGGCCGCCGTGTGCATCCGCGCCGCGCGCCGGGGCGCGGAGACAGAAGCCGGCAGGGCGGGCGCGGCAGCGGCGGGCGTAGGCACGGCAGGCGCGGAGACGGCGGGCGCGGGGATGACTGCCTCATAGTCCCGATAATGATAATCCAGGCCGTAGGCCAGGGCCAGGCGGTGGAAGTCCAGCGGCGCGTCGGCCCCGCGCCGCAGCAGGGACGGCTGGGGCCGGGAGCCGTCCGTGCCGAGCCAGGGCCACAGGCCATGCCCGTCCGCCCCCGGCGCGGGCGGGTAGAGGCGCTCATAGGCGGCGTTGGCCGCGCACGGGGCCGCGCGCTGGACCTCGCGGGCGAGGCCGCGCAGGAACTCCACGGCGGCGGCGGGCGACGGCAGACCGGCCTCCGCTGCCCGCTCCAGGCGCTGCGGGATGTCGCCGGCGGCCCAGGTCGGCGCGTGGAGGGCGACACACTTCGGGCACAGCCCCAGCCCGCCATAAGCGGCGTACTGTGTCTGTGAGGCGAGGTGCTGTAGCTGCGGGACCCAGTTCGTCAGGGGAACACAGGCGTCCGACATCAGGACGGCCAACTCCAGCCCCATCTCCTGCGCGGCCTGGACGGCGAGCAGCGCGGCGGAGATGTCCGCGCCGTGGGGTCCGACGGATTCCGTGGGTGAAAAGAAGTGAGCGCCGTAGGCCGCGCACAGGTCCTGCATCGGCCCCTGGGACGCGCCGCCGGTGTCGTGGACGATCATCGGTACGTCCGGAGAGAAGCGGCGGCGCGACTCCAGGTGCAGGTGGATGAGGGGAACAGCATTGTCGGTGCTGACCACGAGCAGGACGCTGGGCGAGGGCGTGGCGATCAGGCGGTCGGTCATGGGGTCTCCGGCGGGGCGGCGGCGTTCAGCGTGAGGTCGCCCCCGGCCCCCGAATCGTCCAGGCGGACGGCGAGGCGGGCGGCGGCGGCGCTCTGATAGTGCAGGGTCTTCTCGGCGCGGACGGTGGTTCCGTGCGGGTCGGTCCGGTGGAACTCCACGCGGTCGGCCAGGGCCTCCACGAGCTGGAGGCCGAAGCCGCCGATGCGCTCGCCGTCGCCCTGAGTCTCCGGCCGGACCGTCCCGGCCTGCGGGACGTTCTTGAACGAGAAACCCGGCCCCGTGTCCACCACGGTGATGACGACGCGGTCGGCGTAGTACTCCAGCTCCACCCGAAACCGCCCGTCACAGGTGGAGGCGTGGCGGATGACGTTGGAGGACAGCTCGCCGAGCAGTAGCTCGGTGTCAATCATGTCCTGCGGCTCGGCCTCCAGGTACTCCAGCAGGGTGCGACCGAGCAGCCGCGTCAGGCGCAGGTAGTCCTGGTCTTCCGGCAGGTCCATGGAGAGCTTGAGGATCATGGGCATCTTCTTATCGCTGATGTCTCGCGGGCGAGGGGCTGAAGCCCTCTCGCTACGCAACCGTGTCCTCGCGGACACAAGAGAAGAGAGTCTTTCGTCCGGCAGGACGATGTTTCGTAGCGAGAGGAATTTATTCCCTCGCATTCACCCTCTCGCCCTCCACAGCGTCCACAAAGGGCGAATCACCTCACGCCGAGCAGCAGGTCGAAAACGAGCTGGTCGAGCTTCTCGTAAGGCAGCGGCTTGGCGGACAGCGCGTCGGCGTCGAAGGCCATGCTCTGGAGCGCTTGCGCGTTCTGCGAGGTGAAGGGAGCGTTCAAAATCGGGTCCAGTTGGGCGTCGCCCGCGTTCAGGTCCTGGAGGATCGCCTGAATCTCCGCGTCGGCGTTGAACTGCGCGGCCTTCTCCCGGAAGATCAAGTACGTCCGCATACAGCCTTTGGCGAACTCCCAGACGTCGTCCGGGTCCGAGGTCCGTAAGGGGTGGGCGTCGAAGTGCTTGGGGCCGTCGTACTTGTGGTCTTCCAGCATCTTCACCAGGAAGAAGTTCTGCTTGTAGTCCTCCTGGCCGAACCGGAGGTCCTGGTCGAAGCGGCCCGGCTTCTGGCCGTTCAGGTCAATGTGGAACAGCTTGCCCGCCTCCAGCGCCTGCGCGACGGCGTGGAAGAAGTTCAGGCCAGCCATGGTCTCGTGGGCGAACTCCGGGTTGACCCCGACCATCTCCGGGTGGTCCAGCGTGGCGATGAAGCCGAGCATGGCCCCGGTCGTCGGCAGGTAGATGTCGCCGCGCGGCTCGTTGGGCTTGGCCTCCAGGGCGAACCGGTAGCCGTAGTTCTGCGCCAGATTGTACTCGGACAGAAAGTTGATGGCGTCGCGGAAGCGCTTGGTGGCCGTCACGGGGTCCTTGGAAGCGTCTACCTCTGCGCCCTCGCGCCCGCCCCAGAAGACGTAAATTTTTGCCCCCAGTTCCGCGCCCAGATCCATGGAGGCCATGACTTTCTGCCGGGCGAACGCGCGGACTTTGGGGTCGTTGGACGTGAACGCGCCGTCCTTGAAGACCGGGTGCGTGAACAGGTTCGTGGTCGCCATCGGGACGACCACGCCGCTGTCCGTCAGGGCCTGCTTGAACTCGCGGACGATCCGGTCGCGCTCCTGTGCAGAGGCACCGAATGGGATCAGGTCGTTGTCGTGCAGGTTGACGCCGTAAGCGCCCAGCGCGCCGAGTTTGTGGACGCGCTCGGTGACGGAGACAGAGGTGCGGACGGCGACGCCGAACGGGTCCGCGCCGGGGTTGCCGACGGTCCAGAGGCCGAACGTGAATTTGTCGGACTTCTGCGGGGTGTACGAGGTCATGGGTGCAAGCTCCTGTGCGCGCAAAACGAGTTTCCCGAAATTTCACCGACTCCGGCGCGTTTTCCTGCCCGGTTTTGTCCCCGAAGCGCACCGTTGACGCGACTTTGCGGCCATGTTATAATGGGGCGCGATGCGAGTTTTCGGCGACAAATCTCCGGGCTACCGGCGGGGCATGGCCGCCCTGCTGGCGGCGCTGATCGTCGGGGACGTGCTGGCCGTCCGCTACCATCTCCAGCGGCAGGCCCGCCAGGACGCGCTGGACGCGGCGGATCGACCCCGCCCCACGCCGCAGCAGGGGCCGCCAGTCCGGATGCCGACGCCGCGCCCGGTGGGACCGCCAGCCCAGTTGGTCGGCGGAACGCGGACTCAGGGTCCCTTTACGCTGACGGCGATCACCCGCGACGGCGCGAGCAACGTCCCGCCGCCGGGCGTGGCGAGCATGACCTGGGTGAACGCGCCCCGCCCGATGACCGACGGCACCGGCCTGTGGATCAAGTGGAACGCGGGCATCGCGGCGACCACACGCCCGGCCCCGTCCGGCCCAGGGCGCACGGTCCTCGTGTTCGGCACGGCGGACCTGGTGGTGACGAATATGCCCGTGGCCTCACCGCCTCCGCCGCCCCCCACCCTGCTACAGCGCGTCCTCCAGTTCCTGACGCGCCAGCGCCCGCAGGGAGCCGCGCCGAAGTATTGCGGCTCATTCCAGTGGTGCCGGGCCGATGGGGTGACACCGCTGCCGACACCCCAGCAGCCCTTTGTCACGTTCTGGACGTCCGATGCGAAGAATCGGCAGCAGATCTTACTGATCCCCAAGATGGACCGGCTGGTCACAGTGACGGCCCAGGCGCTGACGGCATCGGGGCAGCCCCTCGGCGGACCGGTGACGCTGCACAGCGACGTGGCGGGGGCGGACACGTTCTTCGCCTGTCTGCCCGGCGGCGACTCGCCCAGGACAGCGAGGTTCGCCCTGACCGTCGGCCCCGCCGGGAAGCCGCCCCAGGCGCGGTGGGTGCTGGCGTCCCTGCCGCCCTCGCTCATGGCCCTGTCGCCCCCGTTCCAGGCGCACACGCAGCAGACCATCGGCCCGCTGACGGTCCGGGCGGCGGCGGTGGAGACGACCGACAGTGACGGCCTCTCTACCGGCCAGGAGCAGCCGCCCCCACGCACCCAGGGTGTTTGGACGCTGAGTCCGCCCCAGAACGTGGACAACCACCCCTGGACCGGGGTGCCGACGATCCGGTGCGTCGTCCAGGCGCGCGCCGCAAAGACGTCACAGGACTGGCAGGTGAACGTCCTTCGTGTCACCCCGCAGTGGCAGCCGTCCCCCCTGCCGGACGCCCTGCCAAGTCCATCGGCCTCCTCTGCCCTCGTCACCCTCAGCGTGGCGCAGGCGGCGTCAGGCCAGCCCGCGCAGGCCGACCTCGCCTGCGGCATCGCCTACCCCGGCCAGCAGCGCTGGCTCCGGATGGACGCGGAGGCGATTCGGCACGTCACGAGGGCCGAGACGGTGACGTTCCACAACGCATCGGTGCGCCTGGACCCGGCCGCCGGTCGCTGGGAGGTCGTCTTCGCCAAGCCGCAGACGCTGACGACGCCTTCAGGCATCGTCCTCACGACTCTGTGCCGACGCCCCGGCGTCGCCCCGGCGACTCCGGCACCGGGTGATCAGCCCTGGAACCCGAACGCGGCGGCGGAACTGTGGCTGGCCTGGCGTCTGCCGCCGAGCATCGGCGCTCAGCCAGGTCCCCTAGCCCTGACGCCGCAGGCACTCACACCCGATGTGGTGATGCCGCAGCTCGCCTCGATCTTCTCCCCCGTCTACGAGTCGCCGCCCGACTGGCAGGACGTGTGGATGCCGGGTGCGCCACCCCCCGTTCTCCAGAAGAACTCGCTGGGCATCCTCCACCAGCCCCTGCTGCCCACGACGCCGCTGGCCCCGCTGCTGCACCAGGGGTACCAGATCGTCCGCCTCTGGGTCATCGCCCCGCGTCTGCTCCAGGCGGCGGGCGCGAGTACCAACATCCCCTCGCCGACATCGGCCCCCCTATTGCCCACGCGCCTGCCGACGCTGACCGTCCGCGTGCAGATTCAGGGGCTGGGGGAACGTCACCCGATCCACCTGACCCTCCCGGTCCAGACCCAGTTCCCCGCCGGGTGGAACCCGGACGCCCAGGACGGGCGCTACCAGCAGTCGTACTGACCCACGACCCCTCAGACCTCTCCAGGCCGGAGTACGCCCAGTTCTTTCCCATCGGGACGGACGCGGACGACGCCGCACCAGACCTGGGCGATGGCGGCGGGACGGCGGCAGGCGGTCAGCACGGTCACGGCGCGGCGGTCGAAGTCAATGCGGGCGATCACGCCGATGTCGAGCAGGACGTCCCGGTCGCTGACCAGCCCGACCAGCAGGCGGGCGAACTTTTGCGCCGGAACGACGGTCACAGAGGTGGTGTTGAACTCTTGGGTGATGGCCGCCGGCCCGCGCGTGTCCCAGCGCTCGCCGTTGACGACGATGTAGGGGGCCGCGCCGCCGCGCCGCTCGGCGTGCAACACCGGCACGGCCAGGGCACGGGACATGGACTGCCGGACGTGGTACGGCAGCGGCTCGCCCGTGAACAGGCCGGTCCCGCACAGGGCCACGTCGTCCGGCGAGAGTGTGATCTCAGACGCGCCTTCCAAAGCGGAGGCGAAGCGGGCGGCCCGGCGGGCGGCGCGCGCGGCGGGAGTCTTGCGGGCAGCCCCGGCGTCGGGCGTCACGCGCCACACGCGGGGGGACTTCAGGCCCCGGAAGGCGGCCAGCAGGGCGTCCATCTCGTCGCCCCGCGTGAAGGCCAGGACCGTGTCGGCCTGGAGCAGGTCGCAGAGGCGGCGCGCGAAGTCGCACGCCGCCGCGCCCTGCACCCAGCCCGGCGTGTCCACGAGCAGAAGTTCGGGCCGGGGAACCGCCTGACGGGCGGCGCGGGCCATCCGACAGGCGGCGACGGCGGCGCCCAGGGTGTGCGAAGCGGGCGAGGTCGCGCCGACGAAGGCGGCCTGGAGGAAGTCCAGGTCGCGCCCGGCGCGGATCGGCTCGGACCGACCGGCGGCGGCGAGGGCGACGCCGACGGTCCCCGGCGGCCCGACCTCGCTCTGGCCCAGGTCGCAGTCCAGCAGGGCGACACCCCGGCCCGACCGGGCGAGCGCGGCGGCGGCGGCGAGGGCGAAGGTGGTCTTGCCGGTGTCGGTCGCGCCCAGCAGCAGGACGGTCGCGCCGCCGGGATGGTCCGCCAGCAGCTCGTGGGCCTGGGCCGTGTTCAGGGCAGGGGTGGACTCAGACATGACAGGTAGGGAGAGGCCGTTTTTTTTCCGATAATCGGGGAATGAAGCGTCCGCCTCGATTGATTTTCATGGAAAACTGTGGCAGAATAGATTGGGAGCGCCGCGATGGGGCGGCACTTCTTGGTTCGCGCGACATCATGCCTCTGGCTCTCATGTTACGCTCTCGGCTCATCCCGGACGAGGAGGTCTGATGAAAAAGCCGCTTATGCTTGTTCCGCCCGCGCAGGCGGAAGCCCTTTATGACGCCGCCTTGCACGAGGCGCGGCCCCGACAGCCGCCGACATCCGCCTTCCCGCGCCCACCCCGAAGCTGGGACACGCTGGAGTGGGACGAGGACGACGGGCCTTCGCCCGGCGGCCCTCACCCGGCTGAGGGTCCGTTCAAGGCCCAGCACTGACCGAGTTCATCGAACAGTTCCCGGTGGAAGTCCTGGGCCGTGTCCCATAGTCCCCGGTACCACCGGCTGAGGGCCTGGACGCTCTCCGGGTCCCGCACAATCACATTCAGTTCGGTGGGGTGCGCGGGCGCTCCCAGAGTCAGGTTGCTGGAGCCGACCACGGCGAGCTGGGCCGACTCCGGGACGGCAAGGCCCTCCCGCCGACGAATCGGGTACTCCACCAGGGCCAGTTTGGCGTGGATGCGCCCCTGCGTGTAGAGCCGGACTTTCAGGCCCCCGTCGGCGATCCGGCCCGCGAGCGTCAGCGCCAGGGCGCGCATTTCCGGCGTTCGCGGCAGGTCCGCCAGGGTGCGACGCAGGTTCAGCGCCGTCTCGGCGGCCGCCCGGTCCCGCGAGGCCCGCAGCGTGGCCGCAACATCCTCCTGATCCCGGACCCACCCCTCACCGCCCCGGACGAGCGACCCCGCCTCCTCCCGCACCTGCTCCTCGGTCAGCCGGTTGACGACGTTGCCGATGAGAATCTCCAGCGACTCCAGCCGCTCGATCCGCTCACGCAGGGGCGCGAGGCCGTCCAGGAACAGATATCCTACGGCCAGCCG
This sequence comes from Capsulimonadaceae bacterium, assembly GCA_965277485.1. Taxonomy (GTDB): domain Bacteria; phylum Armatimonadota; class Armatimonadia; order Armatimonadales; family Capsulimonadaceae; genus JAFAZD01. The sequence continues at coordinate 413,470 of CBDICZ010000014.1, forward strand.
TGCGGCGGTCGCCCCTTCCAGCAGATCACGCATCCGCTCCGCCAGCCGCTGTTCCCGGTTGTCCACCACGTCTTGCCCCATGTTCCCCGAAATTATACCGGATTGTGTTGAGTTCAGGGCATTCTGTGGTATAGTGTTACGGTTTTGCCGGGAGTCGCCATGTCGGCGCTCCCAAACACAGCGTTGAGGAGAAACCCATGAACACCGACCCGGAGATGTCACCCGATTGTCTCACCGTCCCGGCTGAAGCGCCCTCCGCCGACTTCATCCACGCCATTTCGGAATTCCTGGACACGGACCCGAACGACCTGCTGCTGGAACTTGGGTACTACACCCGCGACGAAGAAGCCGCTCCCCACTGACACCCTTTCTCCTCATGTTAAGCGCGCCCGATCTCTGAGTCCAGAGATCGGGCGCGTTTTTTTCGCCCCCCTGAATTTTACTTGACAAATCGCCGAACCTGGGTTAAGATGCAACAGCCCGATCACGGGCCTCCCTGGGAAATCTCCCCCGATGATGCCTCACCGGCCTCGTCGCCCGAAGATGCACCGAAAGGAAACCATCGCTTTTGTCGTTTCGAATCACCTTTGCGCCTCTGAGTCGCCTCCGCCGCCCCCTGCTGTGTCTCGCCGCCGCGCTTCCTGCGCTTTCCTGCCTCACGCCCGCTCAGGCCCATTCGCGCCATGAACTGCGCCTGGCCCGCCATCAGGCGCACCTGGCGGCTTCCGACGCGAAATCCACTTTGCAGCATCAGGCGCTGGCGAGTCACAACGTCGTCCTGGCGGCCTATATGTTTCGGGGGACGCGCTACGTCATGGGCGGCACGTCCCGCTCCGGCTTCGACTGCTCCGGCTTCGTCCGCTACATCCTGGGCAACGCCGGCGGCGTCTCCCTCCCCCGCACCGCCGAGGACCAGTTCTATCACGGCACGCCCGTGGCCGTGGCGGACCTCCAGCCCGGCGACCTGGTCTTCTTCAAGAACACCTACCGGCGCGGCATCTCGCACGTCGGCATCTACGCGGGCGCGGGCAAGTTCATCCACGCCGCCAATCCCCACCGGGGCGTCCAGATGGACGACCTGAACAGTGCTTATTACCAGCAGCACTTCGCGGGCGCGCGCCGGGTCCTGCCCACCCAGAGGCGCGCCCTGGCCTGCCTGCCCCAGTAAATTTTCACACACCTTGCGGACATGCGCCCACGCAAGCCGACCGCCCGGCCCCAAGTCAGCCGAAAGAGTTGACACGGGCCGGGCGGTTTAGGTATCATGGAGCGATCCACGGAGGGCACACGCGGCCATGAAGTCGGAGGAAAAGTGCCTGGCGCGTGAACTGCGCTTACAGGGCCATAGCTACAACGAGATATTGTCCCGTGTCGCTGTCTCCAAAAGCACCTTGAGCCTGTGGCTGCGGGACATCACGCTCGACGACGACCAAGTATCACGTCTGAGCAACAAGCAGTGCGTTCGGGATGAGCGGTTCCGACAGGTCCTCCGCAATCAGCGGCTGGAGCGATGGGCGACCTATCACGACGAAGCGCGGCGTGAGTACGAGACGCTGTCGCAGGACCCTGCTTTCATGTTCGGCCTTGCATTGTATGTGGGCGAAGGCTCCAAGACCAAGCAAGGTGAGGTCCGCATCACGAACTGCGATGCTCGTGTCATTCAGAAGGGCTTGCGCTTCTTTCTGCTGATTGGAATACCGCGAGAGAAAGTCCGTTGCGCCGTTCACATCTACCCCAGCCTGTCCAGAGCAGAGGCGGAAGATTACTGGCAGCGAACGACAGGCCTCCTCAAGTCGCAGTTTCACATGACGCGCGACACAGTCAGCAGGGCGAGTAGCGGTAGGAAAATCAACGTGCAACTTTACGGAACCTGCCAGTTGCGCGCTAACGATACGAAGGTTCGCCAAAAATTGTCCGTGTGGATGGATTTGGCGCTCTTATGTGGCCCGTTAGTCTAGTGGTTATGACGCCTCTCTTTCACAGAGGAGATCACCAGTTCGAGCCTGGTACGGGCTATCACAAATCCTTCGTAATCTAGGCCACGCATTCGCGTGGCTTTTTTTCTCGCCTTACCATCCCCACGTCCCCGCCCCGCCCTTGAACGGGCCGACGATCTCCGACGTGATCCACCCGCCGTAAAAATCGCCGGGCTGCGGCTGGACCTGTTCCCGGTCCACGAAACAGGCGTCCATGCGGCTGGGGTAGAAGGCGACGTAATCTTTCAGGGCGGCGAACGCGGGCGTCGGGTCGGGATAGTACCAGGCCACGCTCTCGGCGATCTTGTCGCCGACTGTGAGGGTGTAGTACAATGCCTCGCCTTTCCACTCGCAGAAAGACGCTCCCGGAGACTGTGTCAGATACTGCCGCTGGATATCCTTCGGTGGAACGTAGTACACCGGCGGATGACTGGTCTCCAGCACCCGCTTCGCCCGGCGCGTGTCGGCGATGGTGACGCCGTTGAAGACGATCTGGATGTGCTTGGGAGAATCTTCCAGGCGCGGCGGGCGCGGGTAGTCCCAGACGGACTCCTGATCGGGGCCGGGTTCGATGCGCGCTCGTCTGTTCATGGTACAAGTTCTCTTCCGTGTCTCCACGCACGTGGAGACTGGGCCGCAGGCCGGACAGCGAGGGGCTTCAGACCCTTGCCCCCCGCAAGCCGCTCATCAGCCCGCGCCCCTGCAAGTACGTCAAAATCTGATCGGCGGATTGTTCCACGGTGTCGCGGTCGGTGTGGACGACGACATCAGCATCCGTCGGCGGCTCGTAGGGGTCGGTGACGCCGGTGAAGTGTGGAATTTCCCCGGCCAGTGCTTTCTTGTAAAGGCCCTTCACGTCGCGCTCGGCGAGGGCGGCGACGGTGGCCTCGGCGTAGACCTCAATGAACGGGACGCCTTCGGCCTCGTGGGCGGCGCGGGCGGCGGCACGGGCAACGGCGTAGGGGGAGATGGCGGCGGTGACGGCGATCACGCCGTTGCGGGCGAGTAGGCGGGCGACGTAGCCGATGCGGTCCACATTGGTGTCGCGGTCTTCTTTGGAGAAACCCAGGCCCTTGGTCAGATGGGTACGGACTTCGTCACCGTCCAGCACCTCCACGCGGCAGCCCTGCTCCCGAAACAGCGATGCCAGGCGGGCGGAGAGCGTGGACTTGCCCGCGCCGGACATCCCCGTGAACCAGAGCGTAAATCCTTTGTGCGCATTGTCCTGCATAGGCTCTATTATACCCGGAGGGGAGACCGCCCACCACCCTGCTCCGTTCGTTCCTACCCCAATAAAACCCACACTGCGCGGGGTCCTCCCGAAGCGGGAGGATTAGGACAGCAAACAAGCCCTTCCTGATCCTCCCGTTGCGGGAGGACCCTGTGACCGAGGGAGCGAAGAATGAGCGGACGAGGGAACAAGGTGGTGGGCCGTCCGGGCGCGGACCTACCCTGCCAGCGTGTCCCACAAAGCCTGGACCTGACGGCGCGTGTCATCCAAGCCAACATCGGTCGTGATGACCGTGTGGGCGCGGGCGGCTTTGTCAGCTTGAGGACGCTGGGAGGCCAGGAGATGATGCGCCTGCGTCGTGTCCAGGCCGCGCGTGAGCAGCCGTGAGAGTTGCACGGTATCTTCGCAGCGCACGACGACGATCCGATCTACCAGCCGTTCCAACCCCGCCTCGAACAGCAGGGGGATCTCGGCAGCAGCAGCGACGCCATCCTGCGCCCGCCATTGCTCGGCCTGCGCTCCCAAAACCGCGATGATGGGCGGGTGGGTCAGCGCTTCCAATTGATGGCGGGCGGTGGGGTCGGCGAAGACGCGGCGGCCCAGGGCGCGGCGGTCTATGGTGGGGACAGTCGCATCCGGCTGGGCGCAGTCGGGGAAGGCGAGAAGAACGGCGCACGTGGTGTCCGTGCCGGGGGCGAGCAGGTCGTGCGCGAGGGCGTCGGCGCTGATGGTGGGAGCGCCGAGGTCGGCCAGCATCCGGGTGACGGTGCTTTTTCCGGTGGCGACGCCGCCGGTGATGCCCAAAATCAGCATGGCAAGGAAAAAGCCCCCGCGCGGGCGGGGGCTTTCTAAGATCGATCTACTTTTCTTCTTCGGCGGCGGCTTCGGGCGTACCGGCGTCCGCCGTGTCCTCAGCGTCCGGTTCCTCTGTGGCTGCCCGCAGGCTGCTGAGTTGTGCGCCCAGGACATCGGCGAGGCTGGTGCCGAAAGTCTCCTCGCGCTGGTTGGCGCGGTAGTTCTTGTACTCGCGGTAGTCGTCCTCGGACTCCGCGCTGTACTCGCCGCCTCGGCCACGGCCGCCGCCCCCGCCGCCGTCACGACGGCGGCGCTCACGATTGGCAGGAGCCGCCGCAGGCGCGGCAGCGCCCTCGCGCGGGGCGAAGCCGCCCTCGATCTCGCGGTCGCGGTCGCGCTCACGGCCGCCGCGCCCACGGGCCGGGGCGCCGCCGGGAATCTCCGGCTCCGGCACGAACGCCTCGCGCGGGCGGGCGTCCTCCAGCAGACGCCGGATGGACAGGGTCATCTTGCGCTCGTCGGCCCGCAGCTCGATCACGCGCGCCTCGACCTCGTCGCCGGGGTTGATGACATCGCTCGGCCTGCCGACACGCCGGTCGGACAGCTCGCTGTTGGGGATGATCGCCTCCACGCCCTCCGGCAAGGCCACGAAGGCGCCGAAGGGGACCAGACGGGAGATCGTGACTTTGACCGTGTCGCCGACTTTGTACTTGTCGCCGATCTCGGTCCAGGGGTCGGGCAGAATCTGACGCAGACCCAGGCTGATGCGGCCCTGGTCCAGTCGCAGCTTCAGCACCATGACATCCAGCTCCTGGCCGTTGCGGACCACCTCGCTGGGGTGCTTGATCCGTGCCCAGGACATCTCGGAGACATGAAGCAGGCCGTCAATGCCGCCCAAATCTACAAACGCGCCGTAGTCGGTGACGCGCCGGACGATGCCCTTGCGGACGTCGCCCTCTTTGAGCGAGGCGAGCGTCTCGTCCTTGCGGCCCCGGCGCTCGTCCTCGGTGGCCTGCTTGTTGGACAGAACCACCTTGCGGCGCTCCCGGTCCACTTCAATGACCTTGAGCGGGACGCTCTGGCCGACGTACTTGTCCAGGTTCTGGTGCTTGAAGTCGCCGGAGCCGACGTGCGACGCCGGGACGAAGCCCCGGATGCCGAGGTCCACGACCAGGCCGCCCTTGACACGCTCCGTGACCATGGCGTGCAGGATGGTCCCGTCGTTCATGGCCTCGATGACGCGGTCCCACGCCTTCTCGAAGTCGGCCCGCTTCTTGGACAGCAGCAGGCTGCCGTCCTCGCTGTCGCGCCCGATCACAACGACCTTGACGGACTCGCCGACCTTGACTACGTCCTCGATGTTGTTGTACGGCTCGCGGGACAACTCGTTCGGGCGGATCATGCCCTCGCTCTTCGCGCCCACGTCCACCAAGACGCCGTCCTTGTCAATATGAACGACGGTCCCGACGACGACGTCGCCCTCGGACAATTCCTTGTCCTTGAACATACTCTCGAACTCGTTTTGGGACGGGGCGGGAGGGGGCGGCGGGGCGGCGGGCGGCGCTGCCGGGGCAGCGGCGGGGGTCTGTGCGGCCGCGCCCGCCGCCGTTCCATTGGCCTCGGCGCCATTGGCCGGGGTGGCGGGCGTCTCCACCGGAGTCGCGGAGTCTGTCTGCACAGTCTCCGGCTCGGTCACTTGCACATCTTCAGGTACGGCCGACATATGTATGGAGTGCTCCTCAGCATTAGGGCACGATTGCCCAAGAATTTCCGTAGTGTAAATTGTCTCTAGTCTCTGGCTTCTAAATCTGGCAGGACGGGCAGGAGGTCGTCCCCCGCCCGATCACCTTGGTGCGGACCAGCGGCGTTCCGCATTGAACACACGACTGCCCGGCACGATCATAGACGCGGGGCAGATAGCGCCCTGCCCGCCCGTCCGTATCCACATAGTTGTCGCTCGTCGTGCCGCCGCCGTCAATGGCCTCGGTCAGCACGGCGCGGACCTCGTGGTGCAGCCGGGACGCCTCGCCCTCGCTGACCGCCCCCGCCGGGCGTTGCGGGCTGATCCCGGCCCGGAACAGCGACTCGTCCGCGTAGATGTTGCCGACCCCGGCGACGACTGCCTGATCGAGCAGCGCGGCCTTGACGGACACGCGGGGCCGTCGGGACAGGCTCCGGTGCAGGGCGTCCGGCGTCCACTCCTCCGAGAGCGGCTCCAAGCCCATCGCCGCCAGGGGCGGGTGCGCGGCCAGTTCACTGAGTGTCAGCAGTCTCAGTTCGCCCCACGTCCACATATCGTGGAAGCGCAGTTCCCGCCCGTCGTCCATCTCCAGGACAGCCGCCAGGTACTTGCCCTCGGCTTCGTTCTGCATCGCAACCAGCAACTGGCCGCGCATCTTTAAATGTAGCAGTAGACAATACCCGGATTCGAGTCGGAAAATCAAGTGTTTCCCGCGCCGCCCGATGTTTTCGACTCGCCGCCCCCGGAGCGCGGCGGCGAACGCGGCCGGGTCGGCGATCTCGCCTTTCAGCATCTTGGGGACGGGGACGCGCACGCCGGTGATGGTTCGGCCCGTGAGGTGTCGTTCCAGGCCACGCCGCAGGGTCTCGACTTCCGGCAGTTCCGGCAAGGGTCAGTGGTCTTTCATTCGTGAGGGTTGCGCCATAACAGCCGCCGCATGGAGATGGTTCCCGGAGGCAGAGAGCGAGTGGGATTTATCCCCTCGCGTTCATTCCCTCGCTAGTCGAACACGATCACGCTGCGCAGCACGTCGCCGTGGTGCATGGCCTCGAACGCCTCGTTGACATCCCCCAGGCCGATCTTCTGCGTCACCAGTTCGTCCAGCTTGAGCTGCCCCTGCAAATACAACTGCGCGAGCAGCGGGAAGTCATACGACGGCAGGGCGTCGCCGCAGTGGCAGACGTGCAGCCCGGCCTTGTTCCAATAGACGCCGGTGCTGGTGTCGCCGAGGTTCAGGTTCACGGAGTCGTCGGGGGCCGGGAAGCCGATGGTGGTCGCCGTGCCGTTGTAGGCGAGCATCTTCACAGCCTGCTCGGTGCAGGCGGGGATGCCGGTCGCCTCGAACGCGAATTCCACGCCGCCGTCCCAGCCATCCTCGGTCAAGGCCCGCACCTGGGCGACGGGGTCTCCGTCCTGGGCGTTGACGGTGTGTGTCGCGCCGAACTGCTTGGCCTGTTCCAGTTTGCGCGCGTTCACATCCACGGCGATGATCTGGCGGGCGTGTTGGAGGCGCGCGCCCTGGATGACGGACAGGCCGACGCCGCCGCAACCAATCACGGCGACGCGCGCGCCGGGGAACACGGGCGACGTGTTCATCGCCGCCCCCACTCCGGTGACGACGCCGCAGGCGATCAGGCAGGCTTTGTCCAGCGGCATCTCGGCGGGCATCTTGATGGCCGCCTTGGCGTGAACAACGGTGTGCGTGGCGAACGTCCCGCAGCGCAGGACCTGGGAGCAGGCCGCGCCGTCGCGCGCCCGATGCAGGCGCGGGCCGGGCCGCAGGGCCGCGTAGCAGTGGCGCGGGTCGCCCCGGCGGCACGCCGGGCACTGCTCGCAGGGCGCACGGTAGGCAAGCACTACGGGGTCGCCGACCTCCAGGCCCTTGACGCCCTCGCCCAGCGCCTCGACGTACCCCGCGCCCTCATGCCCCAGGACGATGGGGAAGGCCATGCCGCCGCCGTTCTGGTTCTTGATGGTCAGGTCGGTGTGGCAGACGCCCGACGCCGCGATCTTGACCCGGACCTCATTCGGCCCCGGCTCGTCAATGGTGATCGCCTCCAGTTCCACGTCGCGCCCCGCCTCGTTCAAAACGGCGGCCTGTCCAGTGATGGGCATAGGGATACTCCTGTCAAATGCTCTCGGGGAAACTACGGCCCCATTATAATCGAACGCGGGCAGGGAGTCAACCGCGCTCGCGCACGAGGCTCCTATAGTGTTCCGAAGCGAGGTTGTACGCCACTCCACCCTTTCCCGTGCTGAGGCTGAAGCCCTGTTGGTACATCCGGTGTGCCTCGGTCAACACAAGATAAGACGACGCCTGAGCCGGGCTGAGTTTCTTTCGGAGAAGACGCTGTATTTTTCCTGAAAGCTTGTTGAACTCGCGCCAGTCAATTTGATCCATCTGGGCCTGATCCCGGTCTCTATCCGCTGAAATGCGCGCCCGCAGTTCGGTGTCGTGTCCGAAATAGGAGAGGGTAATTCCGTCACCATATCTGCCGCCCAAATAAAGTTGCATCAGGCCATAACCGTAGACGGCGTAGCGGAACGTGTGGCCTTTGACCGCGCCTGGCGTCAGCGATATCCGCTTCGGATTTGGCCTGGGCATGACGAGGGGGGACCAAAGTTGGAATGTGTGATGTCTGCCTGTGCCGTACTCGTCCATCCCAATTTCGTAGCAGTCCAGCAGTCCTTGAGTCGTGGAAAACTCCCGTAGTTCCTGGTCGTGCTGAGAGTACATCTCGAACAGCGTCACGCCTGGCTGCGAGAAGATAAAATCCAGTATCTGTATCGAGTCCGTGGTGGCAGCAAAAAAATCCAAACTCGCCATCGTTAAAACGTCTCGCAATGATGTGTTATACACACACGGGATCGTCCGGATTCATAGAGTCTCTCAGCTTCAGCCACCACGCGCGCCCGGAAGTAGCGGCTGAGGTCTCCCTCCGTCCGTAGGTCCACCTTACGTCCCAACAGCTCGGTCAATTCCCACTCCATGCGAACCACGCTGAATAAGCCTACGCGGCGGTCAGGCTCATACTCCACGAGCAGGTCAACGTCGCTGTCCGCGTGGGCGTCGCCGTGCAGGAAGGAGCCGAAGAGGGACAGGAAGCGGATACCGTTGCGGCGGCAATACTCGGCCAGGGCCTCACGAGGCAGGTGCAAGGCGGGTTGTGTGGCCGTCGGCATGATGGGATGATTATGGAGCAGAACAAGCGGGGCGTCAACAAGAACGTACACTGACAGACAAAATCTTTCGTCAGCCTGTAGGGGCATATGCTATACTGGTAGCGAAGGGCCAAGATGAAACAAAAGGCCGTATCGAAGACGACCGCGAACGACGCCGATGAGTTGTAGGTAGAGGATGGCTAAAGAGATACAACTTCTTGACATTAACACACGTTTGCGGTTTGTTCTGTTCGGCTTGGAGTGTGTTCTTGATGTCGAACTCAGTCCCGCTGAAGTGGAGCGCGTTTTTTCTGATGCCGAGGCTGACCTTGCGGAGACGAGGTATGTCTTCTGGTCGGGGCCTGGCTTGGAAGTAACCGGATATGTCGAGGAGTATGAGTCAGGAACGCTATGGCTGACGGTGCAGAGCCGCCGAGGGTACAAGCCTTCGCTTTCAGCCATTGCCGAACGCGCCGAGTACCAGGAATTACGGAGAACAAAGCGGGAGTGGTACTCCGTCAAGTGCATCTTCGAACATCCTCTTTTTGCGCAAGGGGCCGAGGCGACGGTTTACGAGGAGCGCGTCGTTATCCTCCGCGCCAATGACTTCGACGACGCTATCCGGCAAGGTGAAGTCGAGGCACAGCAGTACGTCGAAGGCTTGGGCGGTGACGCCCGCTATGCGGGCTTTATCAACGCCTATCGCACGGGCGAGAAGGAACTGGCTGATAAGATGGAGGTCTACTCGCTCATGCGCGGGACGACCCTGCCGCGTGAGGCATTCCTAGAGGGTGTTAGGCACTTTTGGGCCTCGCTTGGGTCTGTGAGGCGTTGTGCATCCAAGATGGGGGGTCTACGAGACCTTGACCGTAGCACTCGTTCTCTGGCCTGGCGGGCTGGCTGATAGAAAATGACAGCAAAGACAAGATAATGCAAACACGAAAGTGCCTAACACCCTCTAACCCACTACTATGACGACGGAACTGAACGCACCCAATGATGTCGCTTTCACTAAACGCTCTGGAATTCCAATCATTTGACGACCACTGAACAATCTCCCGACACTGTTCCTGCCCTCCCAGACCCTTCGCGGCGGGATCACTGGAAGTCTTTACTGATGGCGGCGCTGTCGGGGCTGCTCTTGGTGGGGGCGTTCCCGCACCTGGACTGGGGGTGGCTGGCGTGGGTGGCCCTGGTCCCGTTCCTGCGCACCTTCCCGCACCGGCGGATGCGAGACGCGGTGGGGGCGGGGTTCGTGCTGGGGCTGGTCTTCTTCGGCGGCCTCTGGTACTGGATGGGCGTGTTCGCGGGGCACGTCATCGGCCCGGCGCTCAGCCTGGTGATCTGGCTCGGCGCGGCCCTGTCGCAGACCGTGACGATGATGGTCTTCGCCGCCGGGGCGCAGGTGTTAGCTCGGAGGGAGAACCCCTGGGCGTGGCGGCTGGGCGTCCCCGCGCTGTGGGCCGTGCTGGAGTGGGCGCGGCAGTTCGGGACGCTGGGGACGGACTGGGGCGACCTGGCCTACACGCAGCACACGGCGCTGGTCATCTTGCAGGTGACGAAACTGGCCGGGGTGTTCGGGCTGTCGTTCCTGGTCGTGCTGGTGAACGTGGCGCTGGCGGAACTTGTGCGCCCATCCGGGACTCTCTTAACCCTCTCCTTCCGAAAGGAGAGGGTGGCGAGCCTCGGCGAGCCGGGTGAGGTATCCGGCGGGCTTGCCGGGCCGGGTGAGGTATTCCCCCTCGCCGTCGGCGCTATCATTCTTGCGGCACTGGCCTTCGGCATCGTCACCCTACACACGGAGAATCTGCGCCCGACGTTCGTGGCGGCGGCCTTGCAGGCGGACGTGAATCAGGACGTGACCTGGACGCCGCAGTACGCGCAGGACACCCTGGCCGCGTTCGGGGCGCAGGCGCGGGAGGCGTCGGCGCGGGGGGCGAAGCTGGTCGTCTGGCCGGAGACGGCCGCGCCGGGCTACGTTCGCACGGATTTAGGCTTGCGCGCGCAGGTGGGCGCGATGGCGGTCCAGGACCGTGAGGCCATGCTGGTCGGCGCGGTGGACTATGACGACGCGGCGCGAAAGAACGCGAATTCACTGTTTCTGGTGAACACGGATGGGACGCTCGGCGGCTCTTACCGCAAGCAGCGGCTGGTGCCGTTCGGCGAGTACGTCCCGTTCCGCAAGTGGCTGCCGATTCTGAGCAAGCTGCAACTGACCATCTATGACATGGTGCCGGGGGAGGCGCGTCAGCCGGTGCTGGACGCCGGGCCGCCGGTGGGCCGGGTCGGGGCGGCCATCTGCTATGACTCCACCGACGGGGAGATCATGCGGCGGCAGGTGGCGCGGGGCGCGGGCCTGCTGGTGGTCTCCACCGACGACACCTGGTTCGGACGCACCGCCGCCGCCCGCCAGCACGCCGCCTGCGCCGCCGTGCGGGCCGCCGAGGACGACCGCTACCTGGTCCGCTGCGCGGCGACCGGCATCTCCCAGGTCATCGCGCCCACGGGCCGGGTGCTGACCGAGGCCCCGCTGTTCACCCGGCGCGTGGTCTCCGCCCCGGTGCAGGCGCGGCGCGGCTTGACTCCCTACGCGCGCTGGGGCGACTGGTTCGTCGCCGCCTGCGCCCTGGGCCTGGCCGTCTGCCTGCCGCCCTGGGGGCGACGGCGGGCGGGCGGACATGGGGTATAATGGCGGACGGAGAGACCACAGCCCCGGAAGACATTATGGACAAAGTCATCCCCAACGCCGCCGCGCTCTGGAGTCACGCCTTGCAGCACGTGCGCCGGACCGTCGCCTCCCCGATGGTCTGGCTGGCCATGCAGGCCGCCTGCCCCATCGCCGTGGACGGCAACTACTTTGTCGTCGGCCTGTCCGCCGACAAGCGCTACCTGGCCGATAGCCTGAACGGCTTCGAGGCCGTGGCCGCCATCGAGGATGCCCTGCGCGAAGAAGCAGGTCACATCCTGGCCCTGCGCGTGATCGAGGGCGAGACGGCGGCGGACTGGGGCGCGGTCCGCGACCAACACGTCACCGAGGCCGCGCCCGCCCCGCCGCCGACCGCCGCGCCCGGACCCACGCGCGCCGGACCCACGCGCGCCGAGCCTGCGCGCCAGGTCTTCGAAAACTGGGACCAGTTGAACGACTTCCTGACCCACCAGTACAAGACCTGGCCGCAGGTCCGCCACGCGCATGGGCAGGCGCGCTACGTGCTGGAGGCCGTCAAGCACATCTCCGACACCATGGACATTCTCATGCCCGGCCCCGGCCAGCCGCCCGACGACGCCCAGGAGCGCGCCCTCGCGCGCCTGCTGGAGCGACTCAAGGGCATCATCAACCTGGACCCCATCTTCCTGTCCCTGGAACTGTTCCGCTACAGGCAGTCACAGGGGAAATAAGCGGGATGAGGTAACATAGCAAAACACCATGACACGAACCGCCCTTCGAATCGTCCTTCCCCTCCTCGCCGCCCCCGTGCTGCTGGTCGGCGGCTGCTCCCGGCCCCAGCCGACTCAGGAGCAGGTCGCCGGGCCGATCTCCCCGCCGATCCTCCGGTACGGGCAGCATCCGGCCGGCGGTGTCACCATGTCCCCGACCGGGGGCGCGGCGGGCGGCTCCGGCGCGCAGGGAGTCCAGTTCCAGATCGGGCGCACCGGCGGCCCGCAGGCCGATCCCATCGTCAGCGCACCGGGCGGGGACCAGATCGTGCCCGGCGGCGGCCACCGGATGTCGCCGACGACCGGCATGGCCGACGAGGGCGACTCCAGCAGCGGCTCCGGCCTCGGCGATCCGGGCAGCCCCATCCCGCCGAACGTCCCGATCGTGCCCGACAACGCCCCCGGCGCGGACGCCCGGCCCGCAGGCGCGGGCCGATGAGGCGGCGTCTGATGACTGCGCTCGTCGTCGCAGTGCCGGCCCTGCTGCCGGCGGGCTGCGCCAAGGGTCCCGCCGGGATGACCAGCACGACCACCGGCCTCGGCGCGGGCGGCAGGCAGCTCGTCGTGCAGATGCAGGTCCAGGGCAGCATTGACCTCAGCAACGGCTACTACTTCGTCTGCTTCAACATCACGCCGTCCAGCACGAGTGCGCCCCTGGCGAACAACGGCTTCACCGGGCCCGTCCCGGTCATCACGGACTTCCAGAGCGGCGGCAACGGCTTCGCGGGCGGCGCGTTCACCACGTTCGTAGAGATTCACCAGGGCCAACCCCAGTCGTCCTTCGGAGTCTACGCCATCGCCTCCGACCTGCACACGGTCCGGTACCTGGGACAGCCGATCAATGCCTCCATCAGCGGCGGCACGGTCACGTTCCAGATTCCGCTGGCGGACATCGAAACGGGGTCCCAGTTCTCCACCGGCACCACCTACACCGATGCCGACATCTCGCAGTTGGAAGTCAACTTTATCAACACGGACAACATCTCCAGCAACCCGCAGGACACCACGCCCAAGAATTTTGACGCCCTGGGCGATCCCCTGAGCAGCACGGTCGGTGGCGGCCTGAACGGCTTCGTCACCATCCCGGCGACCCAGGACACGACCTACCAGAGCGGCACGTTCTCCCAGGAGGGGCCTAACGACGTGGCGACCTTCACGCCGAGCGCGTCGGCCACCGGCCAGACCAACTTCGACAACGCCGTCCAGTTGTATTCGCCCCAGACGTCCGCCGTCGCCACCCGGCTGGACATCACCAACTGGTCCATCACCTTCACCGGCTGACGCCCAGAAAGCAGACCCATGACTCTCATCGTCCCCTTCTTCTTCGCCCACCAACCGTTCCGCCTGCGCGCCGTGGAGGAACGCCGCTCGGCCGGGCCGCTCACGCCCGCGCAGGTGGAAGACTATTACTTCGACGACACGCTGAACCGCGAGATATTCCTGAAGGTCGCCCACAAGTGCTACTACCCCGCCACCCGGCTGATCCTGGACCTGGTGCGGCGGCACGCGGGCCGCGAGAAGCCGTTCCGGGTCGCCTACGGCCTGTCCGGGACGCTGCTGGCCCAGGCCAAGCGCTACGCGCCCGACCTGCTGGACTTGTGGAGGGCCTGCGCCGACACCGGCCTGGTGGAGTTCACCGGGGAGACCTACTATCACAGCCTGGCGGGCCTGTTCGATGACGCGCGCATCGAATTCCGGGCGCAGGCCAAGATGCACTCCGAGACCATCCAGGCGCTCTTCGGGCAGACGCCCACCGTTTTCCGTAATACGGAGATGATGTACAACGACGCCATCGCCGCCTGTGTGCAGGACATGGGATACAAGGGCATCATCACCGAGGGCGTGGACTGGCTGATGGCCGGCTGGCGCTCGCCGGACTTCGTCTACCAAAGCCCGTCCGGCCTGCCCGTGCTGCTGCGCAACTACCGCCTGAGCGACGACGTGGGCTATCGGTTCTCCAACCGGGCCTGGGACGGCTACCCACTGACGGCGGAGAAGTTCGCCGGCTGGCTGGCGGGCAACACGGACCCGATGGTGCTGCTGGCCCTGGACTACGAGGCCCTGGGCGAGCATATGTGGGCCGACACGGGCATTTTCGACTTCATCGGTGCCCTGCCCGACCAGGTCGCCCACTTCCCGCAGTTGGAATGGGCGACCCCGTCACAAGTCATCGAGCGCGTCCCCGTCTCCGGCCAGGTGGACGTGCCGATCTTCTCCACGATCTCCTGGGCCGACAAAGAGCGCGACACCAGCGCCTGGCTGGGCAACGAGATGCAGCAGTTCTGCTACGAGGAGATCAAGCGCCTGGAGGACGCCGTCCACGCCACCGGCGACGCGGACTACCTGAACGCCTGGCGGCTGATGCAGACCAGCGACCACCTGTACTACATCTCCGACAAGGCCATGAGCGACGGCGACGTGCATCAGTACTTCAGCGCCTACGGCACGGTCGTGGAGGCGTTCGTCCGCCTGCACACCGCCGTCTACGACTTGAAGCGGCGCACGGAACACTTCCACGAGTAGTCGGGGACACGCCCCATGAAGCGCATGGATCAGTACCTGCTGGGGGAGACGCTGCTGCCGTTCGTCTGCGGCGTCCTGCTCATCATGGTCATGCTGGTCGGCAACACGCTGTACCCGTGGATACAGCAGATCGCCGAGTACCACATCCCGGCGCTGGTGATCGCCAAGGTGGTGGCCTTCAACCTGCCCACGGTGTTCGTGCTGACGCTGCCGGCGGGGCAGGCACTGGCGGCGGCCTGGTCGGTCAACCGGCTGGCGCGCGATTCGGAGGTGACGGCCATTCGGATGTCCGGCGTGCCCCTGCGCCGCCTGTTCCTGCCGATCTTCCTGATGGGCGTGTTTACCAGCCTGGTCGGCTTCATCGTCTACAACCAGGTGGCTCCCGCCGCCTACCGCCAGTTCCAGCAGACGCAGACCCAAATGGGGGCCTTCGCCCTCTCGGCCCTGCCCTCCATCGCCGCCGACAAAGTGTTCACCTTCCAGGACTACTCGTTCCACATCCACCAGATTCAAAAAGACCCGCGCGACGCCGACAAGCTGCACCTGGTCGGCGTGACCATCTTCCAGAACCCGCCGGCGGGCGGAGGGTTTCCCATCCTCTACACGGCCCAGAGCGCGACGTTTGACCGCGACATCTGGACGCTCAACGGCGTGGTCACGCATATGCTGAACGCGCAGGGCCAGGAAAACTACGAGGTCGCGGGCACCACCGTGACACTCCCTCTGCGTGTGCCGCTGGACAGTCTGATGCAGGGCGCGGCCCAGACGCCGGACATGATGACGATGCGGGACCTGGGAACGGAGATGCGGGCGCTCGGCAGCACGGGCCAGCGCGGGACGGACCAGTATAACAACGTCGCCTACAATTACTACGCCAAGCTCTCACTGCCCTTCCTCTGCCTGGCGTTCGCGCTGTGCGCCCCGCCGCTGTCCCTGCGCTTCTCGCGGCAGGGGGCCTACACCGGGATACTACTCAGCATCTTGATGGTCTGGGTCGCCTGGAACACGCTGCTACTGGGCAAGTTCCTGTCCCTCTCCGGGCGTCTCTCCCCTCTTCTCGCCGCCTGGGTCCCGGACGTTTTGTTCACCGTCATCGGCCTCGTGTTCCTGTGGCGGATGGAGTAGGAGTGCCCCGATACCTCACCCCAGCCCTCTCCTTTCGGAAGGAGAGGGTGGCACGGCTTGCCGTGCCGGGTGAGGTATCCCCACACAAAAAAGCCCGGAGGTCAACGATGACCTCCGGGCGGCTTATCTGTTCTTCGGCGGTGAAGCGCGTCAGACCGCTGTGCGACCACGGCCCGTGACGGCGCGGACGATGAACAGCAGGACAACGGCACCGATAAAGGCAACGACCGTGCTGCCGATCCAGCCGCTGTACGAGTGGCCCAGAACAAGCTGGAATATCCAGCCGCCGAGCAGAGCGCCGATCAGGCCGACGATGAGGTCCACACCCCAGCCGCCCCGGCCCTCGGCACTGGGAACGACCATTCTGGCGAGTGCGCCGGCGATGATGCCGACGATGATCCAGAAAATGATGGTGAGCATTGTTTTTTATCCTTCCGGGACGAAAGCCCCTGGCCCGCGCGGCGTCACGACGGACGCCGCTCAAAGTGTGTTTTGGTTTGTCTTCGCTTGCAGGGCAACACCCTGACACTGTGTATATATCCCGCTGTAACCGCGCGTTAAACCTACCTCACCGTTCGGGCACAATTATTTTTTTACGACGTCACCTCACGAAAGGCGTGGCCCCTCCTGGGGGCATCGCGTCTGGGAGAACTCGCCCTTCACCGGCAGCCGGGGCCTGTCGTCCATCCGCAGGCTGCGGCGATCCACGGGAATCTCCCATCGCGGCGAACGCCGGCTCCTCCTGGAAAGTGCGGTCGTCGAACAGAGACTCCGCGCCCCAGTCGCCCGTCACGAATGTCGCGCCCCAATAGAGGACTCCGGCCCCCTGGCGGTGCTTCTTCAGGATGCCGATCACGGCCGCCGCGCACTGCGCCTGGCCCTGGGGATCGTTCCGATACCCCACCCCCGTGGTGACGCCGAAGGCGTATTTGTAGGCGAACTCGACGAGCATGATCGGCCTGCCGCCGAACTGGCCGTCGTAGGAATCTAGAGCGGCCCGAAGGCCGGAGAGTGTGGTCCCGTTGTCCGGGTAGTAGCTCAGGCCGACGACATCATATTGACAGTGCGACGCGATCGTGCTGAAGAACCAATGCACCAGGTCCGGGTGCGCCCCGTTGTTGCAGTGCAGGATGATCTGCGGCCTCGGCGAGACCGAGCGGACTCCCGCGATGCCCGCCTGAAGCAGCCCGATGAACTGGGATTGGTTTGACAGCTTCCCCACCGGCCACAGCATGCCGTTGCTGATCTCGTTGCCGATCTGGACGTAGTCGGGCAGCGCGCCATCGTTTCGGAAGTCGGTGATGACGCCTTTGGTATACGCGAACACGGTGGATCGGAGCTGGGGATAATCCTGGGCCGCCCACGCCGCGGGCGTCGCCTGGTGGCCGGGGTCGGCCCAGGTGTCCGAGTAGAAGATGTCCAGGATCAGTCTCATCCCCGCGCCCTTGATTTGCCTCGCCAGCGCGAGGTCGTAAGGCAGACTCTGGGTCAGGGGACCCTGCCCGCTGGGGTTCACCAGCAGCCGCAAGCGGCAGGCCGTCCAGCCCCGCACACGGGCGAGGGCCAGGGGATCAACGGCCATGCCACGGCGGTCTTTGAACGTGACCCCGTCGGCATTTCGTTCGGTTGTCACTTCGGACACGTCGCCGCCGGTCAGAAAGGTGCCCTGGCAGCGCGCCCTTGACGCGGCTGCCGTGAGGGCAGTCAGTAAGATGGCGAGGATCAGGAAGGCTCTCCGGGCGCTGATTTTCAACCGGAAAATTGTCAAGGGATTTCTTTCCCGGCAGCGCGCCGTCATCACCGGGGAAGAAGGACGATCTTGCCGTGGGCACCGTCGCCGGCCTCCATCACCGCCGTCTGGGCGCGGGCGGCCTCGGCCAGCGGCATCTCGCGCCCGACGACGGGACGCAGGGTGCGGCTCTTCAGCCCAGCGCTCAGGGCGGCGTGAATGCTCTTCCGGTCACGGTCGCTGATGTTCGGCCCGCTTATGCCCCGGATGTCCGCGTCGCGTGTCATGGTGTCGCGCGGGTCCAGTTCCACCTTGCCCCGGCTGCCGATCACGATCACGCGGCCCTGGGGCGCGAGCAGGCCCAGGTCTTTCCCCAGGTTGACGTTGGCGAGCATCTCCAGGATCACGTCCAGCCCACGTTCTCCGGTCAGGCTCTTAAGCTGATCCAGGTAACCGGGGTCCCGGTGATCCAGCACGTGCGCCGCGCCCTGTTCGGCCACAAGCCGCCGCCCGGCCTCGCTGCCGCCGGTGGCGAACACAGTCATGCCCCCGGCGACGGCCATCTGGACGGCGGCCAGGCCGACACCCCCGGTTGCGCCGTGGACCAACACGGTCTCACCGGGGCGCGCTTCGGCGCGCTGGAACAGCGCCCGGTAGGCCGTGACATAGGGAACCCCCAGGGCCGCGCCCTGGGCAAACGTCACGCCGTCCGGCAGCGGCTGCACCTGCGCCGCCGCGCAGAGCGCCTTCTCCGCGTAGGTCCCGCTCACCGACCCGGCGGTGTAGACCCGGTCGCCCGGCTTGACGCGCGTGACGCCCGCGCCGACCGCCTCCACCGTCCCGCCCGCGTCCGTGCCGGGCGTGAACGGGAAGTCTTTGGGTCCGTAGGTCCCGGCCCGGATGTACGTCTCGACGGGGTTGACGCCCGCCGCCTCCACCCGGACGACCACCTCGCCCGCCCCCGGCTCCGGGTCCGGCACGTCCTCCAATATGAGAACCTCCGGCCCGCCGAACTCATGCACCCGGATTGCTTTCATGGGAGCCTCAGACGTATCCTTTGTCCACATAACACCAGCGCCAGTCCTCGCCTGGCTGGAACGACTGCATGATGGGGTGCTGGGTGGCGTGGAAGTGCTTGGTGGCGTGGGTGTTCTTGGACGAGTCGCAGCAGCCGACGTGGCCGCATTCCAGGCACATCCGAAGATGCACCCAGGTATCGCCGGTCTTCAAACATTCCTCGCAGCCTTCGGGGGTGCGGGCCTGGATGTCGGGCACGATCTGGTCAAGGTGAGTGCATTGCGCGGCCATGAGTCTTTGTTCCTTTCGTCAAGGAGTATACCACCGGTCTCATCTTTCCGGGGGCACGGGCAGGCCGGGGTAGCAGGCGCGCAGGGTGTTCAGGTCACGCGCGGTGACAGGGCGCGGCGGAGCGTCTACAGGCATCCCATCGGCGGTGAAGACGCGCGTCTCTGTCGGGTACATCAGGTCGGCGGGGTCGTCGCTGTGGCCGCCGATGCCCAGCACGTGGCCGAACTCGTGCGCGGCCACCGACTGCAATTCGGCAGGGGTCGCCCCGCCGGTCGCCAGCGTCATGGCGGCGTGACGCAGCACCCCGTCCCGCGCGTCATCGTCCGTCTCGCCGCCGATGCCCGGCTGCCCCGGCAGCGTCTCCATCGCCACAAAGCGCACCACGAGGTCGGCCCGCGCCGGGCCGTCCACCACGACGTACCGGACCGCGCCGCCCGTCGCGCGGACCCACTCATCGAACCCGGCCAGGGCGGACCGGGCGGCCTGGTCCTCGGCGGCGTCATGGGTGGCGACGAAGACGCGCAGGGGGAAGCGCGCCCAGTGCCACAAGTGGTTCATGCCGGGGACGTGCGCGTAGTCGGGCGCTTCCGGGGCCGACTGCGCGTGGCCCGGCGACGGGGCCGGCGCAAGCATCAGCAGAGCGACGAACAGCCACTTGGGCAACGACATCCTCAGAGTGTGCATAGAAAGGGCGGCCAAGTGGGCAGCGGAAACCCGGCTGCGAGTGAAGAAACTCCGGCCTGCACAGTTCACACGGATGCAGGGGAATGGGCCTCCACGCAAGGCTCCGGCGCTTCGGTCTCTTCCAGCAATTCCGCGCCTTTGGGGCGCATCCAGGAGATGCCCCACTGGGCGAGCGCCTCGAAGATGCCGTTCAGAGCGCGGCCCTTCTCGGTCAGTGCGTACTCGACGTGCGGCGGGAGGAGGCTGACCACCGTGCGCGTCACGACGCCCTCCTCTTCCAGCTCGCGCAGGCGCTCCCGGAGTGTGCGCGGGTTGATGCCCTGCGCGCGCGCGATGTCGTTGAACCGCGCTCGCCCGTCCAGTAGGGCGCGGACGATGTGCAACGTCCACCGCCCACTGAGCAACGTCAGGACGGCGTTGGTAGGGCAGAAGACGTGGTCGCCGAATCCCTGCTGTTGTTCCGCCTCGTGTTCGCTCATCACTCCGCATTCCTTCATCCGATAACGCCGGGCGGGAGAACATCGTTCCTAAAACCCCGGCGGCGAAAAATCCGTCACAAATATTTCTCCGGTTCGGGAACTTCCCGCCCCTGTCCCCCATTATTACCCACAGAAGGCGCTTTCAAAAGTATTGCACTCTCATTTTTGCACTGACAAAGGAGAACCTTATGAGCAATGTTGCTGCGGCCCCGGTCGCCACACAGGCCGGGGCGCGGACGTCGAAGGACACGGCGCTGCTGCTCGTGCGCCTGGCCGTCGCCATCCCCTTCATTTTCCACGGCTCCGGCATCCTGTTCGGCGCGTTCGGCGGGCCGGGCCTGGCGGGCTTCGTCAAGATGGGGGTGCCCCTGCCGGTGGCGATCCTGGTCGGCGCGGGCGAGTTTTTCGGCGGCCTGGGCGTCCTGTTCGGCGTGCTGACGCGCCTGGCGGGCGTGGGCATCCTGATCATCATGATCGGTGCGATCTTCACGGTCCACCTGAAGAACGGCTACGATGTCCAGAAGATGGGCATCGAGTACCCGCTGACGCACGTGTTCCTGACCCTGGCCTTGATCGTCGCCGGTCCCGGCCTGCTGACCGCCTGGAGAGCCATCGGGCGCGGCGGCCCCGCCAAGCCCATTCTGCAATGAGTTTCCGACACACCACACCAAACGAGGAGAACCACACCATGTCCGCCAAAGTCTTGATCGCCTTTTACTCGCGCAACGGGTCCACCGAGGCGCTCGCCAACGCCATCGCCGAGGGCGCGCGCTCGCAGGGCGCGGAGGTCCGCCTGCGCCGCGTCCGCGAGGTCGTGGGCCGCGAGGTCATGGCCCACGCGCCCGGCTGGGCCGAGAACGCCGACCGTATGAACGCGCAGTACCCGGCCCCGACCGAGGCCGACGCCGAGTGGGCGGACGCCATTATCTTCGGCACCCCCACCCGCTTCGGCAATGTGTCTTCCGAGCTGAAGGGCTGGGTGGACAGCCTGGGCGGCCTCTGGTTCCAGGGCAAGCTGGTCGGCAAGGTCGGCAGCGCGTTCGTGTCCACGAGTTCCATGCACGGCGGCAACGAGAGTACCAGCCTCACGGCGTACAACTTCATGGCCCATCTCGGCCTGATCATCGTGCCGCTGGGCTACGGCGACCCGGTCATGTTCCAGGCCGGGACGCCTTACGGTGCGTCCGCCGTGTCGGGACAGAACAACGCCCCCCCGACCGACGTGGACCTGGAAGTGGCCCGCTACCAGGGCCGCCGCGTCACCCAGGTCGCCGCCGCCCTGGCCGCCGCCAAAGAGACCACGACCAAAGACTGACTCGGCACCATTGGAGACATCAGACCATGCAGAAGACACACACTCAGCGCGCCGCCGTGGCACTCACAGGCGCGGCGATCTTGTCGGCGGCGGCCTTCGCGCTGCTCAACCCCGGCCCGGCCTTCCCGCAGCCCCGCCTGCTCAGCGCCCGGCCCGTCCTGGCTGCCGCCGTGGCCGGGTCGTACACCATTGATCCTGTCCACACGTCAATCGGTTTCGACATCCAGCACCTCGGCCTCAGCCGGGTGCAGGGGCGGTTCGACACCGATTCCGGGCACATCGTCGCCGACCCCAATGATCTGTCCCAGTCCAGCGTCACCTTCACGGCGCAGGTCAGTTCCGTTGATACAAACGTCGCCCCACGTGACGCCGATCTCAAGTCGCCCAACTACTTTGACGCCGCCAAGTATCCGACGCTCACGTTCCAAAGCACCCGAATTCTCAAGTCCGGCGACCATTACGTCGCCGATGGGCAACTGACTATCAAGAACGAGACCCATCCCCTCTCCATCCCGTTCCGGTACTACGGACCCATTCAGGACCCGTTTGGCGGGACTCGCATCGGCATCGTCGCGGACCCGATCATCGTTCACCGGGACGACTTCGGGATCGGCTCGGACGCGAAACTGCCCAACGGCTCACCGGAACTCGGCAACGACGTCACCGTGCTGCTGTCCGCCGAGGCCACTCTCGACAAGCCCGCCGCCGCGCCCGCACCCTAGCGTGAGACGTGGCGAGGGGCATGGCACTTGCCATGCCCCTTTTCTCCCGCAGGGAGGGAAGTCCCATGGACACACAATTGCTCGGCCTGCACCACGTCACCGCCGTCACGGCCCACGCGCCGCAAAATTTGGATTTTTACACGCGGACATTGGGGATGCGCCTGGTCAAGAAGACTGTCAACCAGGATGACGTGTCCGCCTATCACTTGTTCTACGCGGACGCCGACGGTCGGCCCGGCACGGACCTGACGTTCTTTGATTGGGCGCAGGCCGCCCCGCGCCGCGTCGGGCCGGGGACGGTCGCTGAGACGGCCCTGCGCGTGTCCGGCCCAGAGTCGCTGGCGTGGTGGGAACGGCGATTGGAAGAATTGCGCGTCCCGCACGGCGAGGCGATGGAACGGGCGGGCAGGCTCGGCCTGGCGTTCACCGACGGCGAGGGCCAGCGCCTGCGCCTGGTGGACGACGGCGGCGCGCCCGGCGGCACACCCTGGGGTCAAAATTCGGTCCCCATAGACAAGGGCATCCGGGGGCTGGACGCGGTGACGCTCTGTGTGCGCCGTGCCGCGCCGACGGCCCGCCTGCTGACCGAGGTGCTGGGCCTGCGGGCGACCAGCGAGTACCCGGATGCCGAGGGCCGCGCCGTGACCGTCTACGAGATGGGCGCGGGCGGGCCGGGCACGGAAGTGCATCTGGTGGCGGCGGACGGCCCCAGCGGCACGGCGGGTCGGGGCGGCGTCCATCATGTCGCCTTCCGCACCCCGAACATGGAGGAGCAGCGGGAGTGGCACCAGCGGATCACGGCGGCGGGGCTGGCCGCGTCGCCGCTGATTGATCGCTTCTACTTCCAGTCCCTGTACTTCCGGGAGCCGGGCGGCATCCTGTTCGAGATCGCCACGGACGGGCCGGGGTTCGCCGCAGACGAGGACGCGGCCCATCTGGGCGAGCGCCTGGCGCTGCCCCCGTTCCTGGAGCCGCGCCGGGCCGAGATCGAGGCCGGTCTGCGCCCGCTGTAGGGGAGACCTCACCCGGCCCGATACCTCACCCGGCCCGGCAAGCCGTGCCACCCTCTCCTTCCGAAAGGAGAGGGTTAAGAAGGAGCGGTGTGTCACGATGTCCTCCACTGATCTCGGTTTTGTCCATAACTTCGTTCCAGCGACGATCCCCGACGCGCCGACGCTGCTGCTGCTGCACGGGACCGGGGGCGACGAGAACGATCTGCTGCCGTTGGGCCGGGCGCTCGCGCCGGGCGCGGCCCTGCTCAGTCCGCGCGGGCAGGTGCTGGAACAGGGGATGCCGCGCTTCTTTCGGCGGCTGGCTGAAGGCGTCTTCGACACCGACGATCTGATTCGGCGGACGCACGAGTTGGCGGCCTTCATCGGCGCGGCATCGGCGGCCTACGGCTTCGACCCGTCCAACCTCATCGCCGCCGGATTCTCCAACGGGGCCAACATCGCCGCCGCCCTTCTGCTGCTGCGTCCTGCCATTCTTGCCGGGGCCGTCCTGCTCGCCCCGATGGTCCCCCTGGAACCCGAACAGCCGCCGGAACTGTCGGCCAAGCCCGTCTTCATCGGCGCGGGTCGCCGGGACCCGCTGGTTCCCCCGGAGAACACGGAGCGGCTGGCGGGCATATTGCGAACGGCGAGTGCCGACGTAACTCTCCGCTGGCACCCCGGCGGCCACGCCCTCACGCCGGACACGGTGCGGGCCGCCGCCGAATGGTTGCAGGAATCGCGTTAGGGGACGCCGAACAAGCGCCATTATGGAAGTCCTGCTTTTGGGGACCGCCGCCGCCGAGGGCTGGCCGAGCACGTGGTGCGTCTGCGCCGCCTGCGCGGAAGCGCGCAGGCGCGGCGGGCGCGACATCCGGACACGGTCCGGCGCTCTGCTCGACGGCGTGGTGAAAATGGACTTCGGGCCGGACACGACGGCGCAGATGCAGCGGGCCGGGCGCGACCTGGCCGCCTGCACCACGCTGGTCTTCACGCACGCCCACGATGACCACTTTGCTCCTGCCGAGTTGCAATACCGGGGGCCGCATTTTGTCACGCGCGCCCCGCTGGCGACGCTCCACGTCTACGGCAACGCGGAGGTCATGGACACACTGCGCGCGGCGTTCGGGGACGACCTCGGCGCGCGACACATGGAGCTTCACGCGCCCCTACGACCCTTCGAGGCGGTGACGACGCCGGACGGCACGGGCATCCTGCCCCTGCCCGCCACCCACGCGCCGGGCGCGCTGCTGCTGCGCCTGACGCGCGGGGGCCGTCACGTGTTCTACGGACACGACTCAGGCCTCTACCCGGAGGAGACGATCCGGGCGCTGGCCGGGACGCCGCTGGACGTGGCGCTGCTGGACTGCACCTACGGCCCCGCGCCGAGCGATTACGGGCATCACATGGGCCTCGCGGGCGTTCTGGAGATGGCCGAACGATTGCGCACGGTCGGGGCCGTCACCGAAAGCACGGTGCTGGTGGCCACGCACTTCTCGCACAATGGGGGGCTGTCTCACGACGGCCTCATCAGCGAACTCGCCCCGCACGCAGTCCGCGTCGCCTATGACGGCATGATTCTGGATGTTTAGGAGTCCCTTACCTTGGCCTCAGTGAGTTTCAGCCACGTCTTCAAGCGCTACGAGAAGGCCGCCGCGCCCGCCGTCAATGACCTCAGCCTGGAGATCCGCGACAAGGAGTTCATGGTCCTGGTCGGGCCGTCGGGGTGCGGCAAGACCACGGCCCTGCGCATGATCGCGGGCCTGGAGGAGATCACCGACGGCGACGTCCGCATCGGCGAGCGCGTCGTCAACGACGTCTCCCCCAAGGACCGCGACATCGCCATGGTCTTCCAGAACTACGCCCTGTACCCGCACATGAGCGTCAAGGAGAACATGGCCTTCGGCCTGAAGCTGCGCCGGGTCCCCAAGGCGGACATCGAGCGGCGAGTGGGCGAGGCCGCCAAACTGCTGGGCATCGAGGCGCTGCTGGCGCGCAAGCCCAAGGCGCTGTCGGGGGGCCAGCGGCAGCGCGTCGCCCTGGGGCGGGCCATCGTGCGCGAGCCGCAGGTGTTCCTGATGGACGAGCCGCTGTCTAACCTGGACGCCATGCTGCGGGTGCAGACCCGCGCCGAACTCATCAAGCTGCACCGGCGTCTGGGGATCACGACGGTGTACGTCACGCACGACCAGGTGGAGGCGATGACGATGGGGGACCGGATCGCGGTGATGCGCGACGGGGTCCTGCAGCAGTGCGACGCGCCGATGGTCCTGTATGCGCGCCCGGTGAATATGTTCGTGGCGGGCTTCATCGGCACGCCCTCGATGAACTTCGTGTCGGCGACACTGGAGAAGGGCGCGGGGGACGGCTACGCCATCAACTGCGGGGCGTTCACGCTCGCCACGCCCGCCGCCCAGGACGGCCAACTGGAGGCGTGGGTGGGCAAGAGTGTCACCTTCGGGGTGCGCCCGCCCGACATCCAGGACCCATCGCTCAGGAACTCCGTGGCGGCGGGTCCGGGGAACACGGCGCGCACCCAGGTGGACGTGTCGGAGCCGATGGGGGACATCGTGACGCTGTACCTGACGGCGGGTCCGCACGCGCTGGTGGCGACCATCGACTCGGAGACGGCGGCGCGGGACGGGCAGACCCTGGACGTGGTGTTCGACCTGGACAAGACGCACCTCTTCGACGCCGAGACCGAGCAGGCGATCTACTGACTCCGGCCCCGTGCGGCAGTCCGTCGGGGCGGAGGATCGCCCCGACTTGGGAAGCGTCCTTCGGACGAGGAGGGGGCGACGCGCCTTGTCATCGTCCGAAGGACGCCCTTTCAGACGGGGCGATCCTCCGCCCCGGCGCGACGACTCGGCCCGGCACGCTCACACGCGGGGCCTGGTGACACCAACCTAAAGGACACGAACGCATGACGACACTTCGCACACGCGCCGCCGCTCTGCTGGGTGCGGCGGCCCTGCTGGCCTTCGCGCTGCCCGCAGCCCACGCCCAGGCCACGCCCGCCCAGGCCACGCCCGCCCCGGACCCGAACGCCCCGGCGACGCCGCCCGTGACCGCGCCGGACACGACCGCGCCCGTGACGCCCGCGCCGGACACGACCGCGCCGCCCGCGGACGCGACCCCGGCGACGCCGCAGGCCGTGCCGGACAACTCCGGCCCGCCGCCCGACAACCGCTTCCGCATCGGGCCGGCCGTCGGCCTATACCTGCCGACCAGCAGCAAGACGCGCGACCGGTTCGGCAACGACTGGGTCTCCTTCGGCATCGGCCTAGGGGCCATCAACGCCATCAGCACCAAGGGCACGGTCGGCTTCGACGCCTCCATCTTCTACCACGGGCGCGACAGCAACCACGCCTTCTTCCTGCCCATCGGCGTCTCCTACCGGATCGCCCTGGCGTCGGGGACCAACGTGGTCCCGTATGTGGGCGTCAGCGCGGACCTGGACCTGACGGACATCACCTCGAACCCGGACAACGTCCACAACAGCTTCAACGTCGGCGGGGGCGGCAGCGGGTTCGCGGGCCTGAACTTCGGCGACAGCGCCTTCATCGAGGCGCGCTACTACGGCCTGTCCAAAGCCAACGGCTTCGACCTATCCGGCCTGAGCCTGTCCACCGGCTACCGGTTCTGAGGGGAACTGAACCCCTCTCCGGCGCGAGCGCCTCCCCCTCCCCGAAACGGAGAGGGTCAGGAGAGGCAGCTTCCCCCTCTCCTCCCTCACCTGTTTCGGGGGAGGTGGCGTGGCTTGCCGTGCCGGAGGGGGTTCTGATGCCGGAGGGTGTCCTTTGTGCCCATCGTTTTTGCATGCATCGCGCCACACTCCGGGAACTTGTTGCGCGGGGACGGCGGGCCGACGCCGATCCCGCAGACGCGCGAGGCCATGCAGGAGATGCGGGGTCTGTTCGCGGACGCCCGTCCCGATGCCGTCGCCATTATCACACCCCACGGCAACGTCGTGGACGGCGCGTACAGCCTGGGGGAGACCGCCCGCTGCGCGGCCAGCCAAGTGGGGGTGCGCGTGGAGGCGGAGACCGATCTGGAGTTGGTGTCCGCCTGGGCCGGTCGAGCCGCCGCGCGCGGGGTCCCGGTCGCGCCCCTGCGGATGCGTCGGCCTGAGACGCCCCTGCCGCTGGACTGGGGCGCTTACATCCCACTGCACCTGCTGTGCCCCTGGCCGGACACGCCCCTGGTCGCCGTCGCCTGCCCCTCCACGTCGCTGAGCCGCCCGCAGCTCGTCGCCTGGGGCGAGGCGCTGGTGGACGCCGCCGACCAGTCAGGACGCCGCGTGGCCCTGATCGTCAGCGCGGATCAGGGCCACGGCCACGCCGCCGACGGCCCCTACGGCTTCGCCGCCGCATCGGCGGAGTACGACGCGGCCATGACGGAGGCCGTTCAGGCCGACGACCTGCCGCGCCTGCTGGCGTGGGACGACAGCCTGATCGAGGCGGGCCTGGTGGACTCCTACTGGCAGACGCTCGCGCTCATCGGCGTCCAGCGCCGCGTCCCCCTGCGCTCCCGGTTCCTGTCCTACGAGGTGGACCACTACTTCGGCCTGCTCTGCGCTGCCTTTGTGCCGTGAAGTGGCTCTGCCCACCACCCTATTCACTGCGCTCACAGGGTCCTCGCGCGCAGTGAGGAACGAACGGAGCGTGGTGGGCGGCCTGGCTCTCAGCGTCCACTTGCTATTTCCCCATCTACCCTGCTATACTTACGGGGCGACCGTGATGACGCTGTGCGCCTGTCTCGCGGTTCTCTCACTCACTTTACGACCCAAGGAAAACGACATGCAACTCTCTCGCTTCCTCGCCGCCCTGTCCCTGCCTGCGGCCCTGGTCCTCGCTGGCTGTGGCGGCGGCAGCAACAGCAGAACCGTCTCCACCGTGACGACCGCGGCCCCCGCACTGCTTGCCTACGTCGCAGACGCCGGTGACAGCACGGTGAAGGTATTCGGACTTCCCACGGGCGCCTCGGCCGTCAATACCGCCACCGTGACGACGGTGAGTACCACCTCCACGCTGAACGGCGTACCCGTCGCGCTCGCCCTTGATCCCGCCGGGCGATACCTGTTCGTGACGCTGCACGGGGGCGGCGACCTGCTGCAAGTCTTCCGAATCAACACGGATGGGTCGCTGCCGAGTGCCCCCACAACCTCCATAGCTCTGACCGGTTCCGCCGCCGGCAACAACTCGGAGATCGCCGTGGCCGCCCCGGCGGGCAGCCCCGGCGGCACGGAGTACGTCTATGTGGCGACCGGAGTTACGGGTCAACTGAACGCATTCCGATTCAACTCGACCGCGCAGACCCTGACCGCCTTCACGCCGAACGTCTCCGGCACCGACACCCCCTTCTCGCTGACGACGGCCTCTGGCGGGGCTTATCTCTACAGCGGCGGCGCAATCGGCAACCCGCGTGTGCGGTCCTACGGCGTCAACACGGCGGACGGCACCCTCACAGTCATCAATGTCGCGGCCTCCGGTACGCTCGCGCCCGTCCTGGTGGCGAATGACCCCACCGGCCCGTACTTCTACACTTTCGACGAGGGCAATGAGTACCTGTACGCCTACCAGCGCAACGCGGACGGCTCCCTCACCGCGGGCAACCTCCCGCCCACCAATGCAAGCGGCAATGACCTAGTGGTCGCGCCGAACGGCAGCGCCGTCTATCTGTCCAACGGCACAATGGGCACGATCACGCAGGCGACGATCGGGGCGAACGGCGATCTGAACACGCCGACCCAGACGGCGGCTATCAGCGGCAGCAACTTCGTCGGCATCGTTGTGGACTCGGCAAGCACGAACGTGTTCACGGTAGACACCGTCCACAAAAACGTGGTTGACTTCCCGCTGTCGGGGACGCAGCTGGGCAGTCCGCAGAGCATGCCGCTGGGCGTCAGCAACCCCGTGGCCGCCGTGTTCGTCTCGACACAGATAGTGAATCTTGTGTAGCCCCACAAAGAAGGCCCCGCCGTCTGAGACGGCGGGGCCTTCTCCCAATCTCTCCCCTCAGTCTTCCAGGACCTCGCGGATGCGCCGCTCCAGGCGCTCCAGGTCGAGTCCGCCCTCATCGCGGGCGATGCGGCGGACGGTGGCGTTGACCTGGCCCAAGTCCTGCATCAGATCGCGCAATATCTCCTGCTGCTGACGCGACTGCGTCACCTCTCGCGGCTCCTGCACCAAGTCCCGGATGATGGAGTCCTCAGCGCGCGAGGCGACCAGCGGGTCTTTGCGCTCCTGCAAATGCACGAAGGTCCGCCGGCCTGGCCCCCGGTCCTCCTCAATCGGCACCACCGCCGTGACCTGATCCGAGCGGACATACTTGCCGAACCCCAGATGCACCAGCATATTGGATTGTATTCGCATTTGTTCTTCCTTTTGCTTATCTTCTGTTGTTAATAACAATGAACGGTGTCTGTTTGTTCCCAGAGTTCCAGGTCGCCGTGGGAGAAGCGAAACGATTTGTTCCCGTTCCCGTTGAATAACACAAGGAGACACGTCATGGAAAAAAAGAGACTGGCGGTTGTTGGACTGGCCTTGCTAATGGGAGGGCTTGGATGCGCCGCACCGGGCGCGCCCGACCCTGTCACGATCCCAGCGGCGCACAGCACGTCTGCCACTGCGGTACAGCAATTCCTGGCTGCCCGCACCGCCGGTGAGTACGCCAAAGCTTATGGGCTGCTCTCCACGGCGACTCAGGGGATGCTGCCCCTCACCCAGTTTCAGGCCGCGCAGAACATCCCCAAGGACCCGACAGCAAACGGCATGACGCCTTTGTTCAGCGCCCTTGCGGCCCTCTTCGTTGACACGCATAACACGCTCGGCTACCAGTACTTCGTGCTGGGCGCGCTGCCGGACACTCCTAATACGGTGCTGGTACGGGTCAACGCCCCTGGAGGGGGTGGCGTGTTTCTGTTAAAGATCGTTACTGCCCCAGACCCGAGGAACGATCAGCCACGGCTGGACATCATGCAGTCTCTGGCCCTGACAGACCCGCAGGGGTTCGCGCGGGCGCGGCAGCAGGCGCAACAGGTCACTTCCCTGTCGAACGAGAGGCAGATCGGGCTGGGGATCATTCAGTATGTGCAGGATCACGACGAGAAGCTGCCCGACGCCGACCGATGGGTTGACGAGATCATGCCCTACATCAAGAATGAGGCGGTCTTCCACGACCCGTCGGCCCCGACGGGTGAGAAATGGAGCTACGCCTACAACCGCAACCTGTCCGGCGTCTCGCTGGCCCAGTTGGACGACCCTGCCACTACGGTGATGGTCTTCGAGAGCACAACGGGGACGAAGAACGCCAGCGACATGGGCGAGTCCGTGCCTGTTCCGGGGCGACATCCAGGCGGCACCGACTATCTGTTCGCAGACGGGCACGCGAAGCTGCTCCCGGACGGGACGAAGCTTTCCTATCTCCTGAGTGGAAAATAGGGGTACGGCCCTTACCTCAGCGGAGGCGACCCTCACCAGGAAAGGCCGCCTTGACTTCCCCCCGCCCCCGTGCCATACTGGACGAACCATGACTATCACCCTTGATCTGCCGCCCGAAGTGGAGGGTATGCTGACGCAGGAGGCCCGCCGACAGGGGATGACGCCGGAGGGGCTGATTCTGGAAGACCTTCGGCGTTTGTACCCCGCCGTGATGGACGAGGATCAGAAGCGGCGGCATGACATCCTCGGCGAGATCATCGCGCGCGCGCAGGCGATGACGCCGTACCCAGCTGCCTCCGAGGAGGATGACCCGGTCGGGGAGGCCATCGTGGACAAGTATCGCCGGCAAGGGTTCCACCTGGACTGAACCCCATACTCCGTACCAGTGGCGAGAGTCAACCCTTGCTGGTACAGGTCAGTTGGTCAAGGCTGCTTCAAACTCCGTCGGCGGCAAGTAGCCGAGGCTGGAATGCAGGCGCTTGGCGTTGTAGACGTCGTCGAGGAACGCGCCGAGGTTCGCCCTCGCTTCCTCGAAGTTACGGTACTGGCTGAGGTACACCTCCTCTCTCTTGAGCGTCTTGAAGAAGCTCTCGGCTTTGGCGTTATCATACGGGCAGCCCGCCCTGCTCATGCTGGGGAAAGCCCCGATCTCGCCCAGGCGGGCCACATACTCGGCGCTCGCGTACTGGACGCCCCGATCCGAATGATGGATCAGTCCCGCACACGGGGCGCGGACGGCGATGGCTTGGTTCAGCGCAGCGAGCGTCAGGCGCGTGTCAATGTCACGGGACAGATGCCAGCCGATCACACGGCGGCTGAAGCCGTCCAGGACGCAGGCCAGGTACGCGAAGCCCTGCGGCAGACGGATGTACGTCATGTCCACGACCCAGACTTGATCGAGTCTCGTCACCACAAGTTGCTGCGTCAGGTTCGGGTAGGCCACCTTCGTGGAGCCTGCCGAGGGCGGGCGAAATGCTCTCTGTAGGCGGCACAGCAGGCTCTCGGTCTGCATCACGGCCAGCACCCGCTTGTGGTTGACCGTCCATCCGTCCCGGTGAAGCTGGGCCGTGACGCGGCGGTCGCCGTAGCCAGGGAACGCAAGGCAAAGCTTCTCGATGGCACCGCGCAGCTTCGTGTCCTCCTCGGACGGCTCCGTCATTGCTGGCTTCTCGTAGAGCCAGGAGCGGGACACGCCGAGCATCTGGCACATCTGCCGCACCGAGGCGGCGGGATGCGCTCGGCGATGATCCTGGATCACAGCGCACCGTTGGGCGGGCGTTGCGCACTGGCTAACTTTTTTAGGAGGGCGTTCTCCAAAGAGAGCTGCCCGCAGAAGCGCTCCAGTTCCGCGACCTTCTGTTCCAGCAGAGCCGTCGGCGACACCTCGGCGGTCTCTTTGGCCGAGAATGCCGCCTCGCCGCGCTGATCGAACTCACGCCGCCAGCGAAGCAGCAGTCCTTCGGTGAGTTGATGCTCGCGGCAGAGTTGGGCGGGCCGCTTCTGGCCGCTCTGGATTTGGCGGCAGAGGTCAATCTTGAACTCCCGCGTAAAGGTACGCGCTGACTTGGCAGACATAATCTTCTCCGTTTGGGCAGTGTACCCGCAGGAGTTGACTCTACCCGGTGGTACGGACAGAGGGGTTCACTTCAGTTCCACCTGTGAGTCGGCCCGCAGGCACACTGACGGACAAGGGGCCCCTGTTCGCCCTCGTGGACCCGAACGGCCAGCCGGAGCAGTTTGCCCGCTGCACACAGGTTCTCGCTGCACTGGAACTGCCCCTGGTGACGACCTGGCCCTGTCTGGCGGAGGCGATGCACCTGGCCCGGCGGCGCGGCAGCTGGGCTATGCAGCGTCTACTCGGTGACATGATCCGCACGGACCAATTGCGCCTGCACTCGCCGGGTGAGGCGGAGCCGGAACGTATCCTGGACCTGATGGCGCAGTATCGAGATCGCCCGATGGACCTCGCCGACGCCTCATTGGTCGTGCTGG
The DNA here is from genome assembly GCA_965277485.1 of Capsulimonadaceae bacterium. GTDB lineage: Bacteria > Armatimonadota > Armatimonadia > Armatimonadales > Capsulimonadaceae > JAFAZD01. The sequence continues at coordinate 446,118 of CBDICZ010000014.1, forward strand.
CTGAGGCCGCAGGGTACCGGCGCATCTTCAGTATTGACGGTGACTTCTACGTTTACCGTCTCGCCGATGGGTACGCCCTGGAAGTGACGCCGGGGCCGTCCGCGTCCCGCTGACTGACTCCTCCGCCTTGACTTCCCCCCTCCCCCGTGCCATAATCAAAGTCACTATGAGCCAGCCGGATGAGATACTGACGATCCTGGCGCGCGACGCGCGCACGTCGGCGGACACCATCGCCACGCTGACGGGGCGGACTCTGGCCGAGGTGCGCGAGGCCATCGCCGAGTACGAGCGGCGCGGGGTCATCAAGCACTATAAGACCATCGTGGACTGGGAGAAGGCGGGCGTGGAGCGCGTCTTCGCGTTCATTGACGTCAAGGTCCTGCCCGCGCGCGACGTCGGCTTCGACGGCGTAGCGGAGCGGCTGTGGCGCTACCCGGAAGTGCATAGCGTTTGGCTGGTCTCCGGCGGCAGCGACCTGCGCGTGGTCGTGGAGGGCGCGGACATCCGCGAGATCGGGCGGTTCGTCGCCGAGAAACTTTCCACGATTGAGGGCGTGACGGGCACGGACACCCACTTCCTGCTGCGCCGTTACAAAGAGGACCAGGACGTATTTGTGGACCAAGAGGAAGACACGCGCCTGGTCGTGACCCCGTAAGTGACAAACGATGATGAGCAACGAAGCCAAACCATTGCCCCTGTCGCGCATCGCGCGCGAATTGCCCGCGTCCGGCATCCGCCGGTTCTTTGACATCGCCGCCCAGATGGAGGACGTGATCTCGCTGGGCGTCGGCGAGCCGGACTTTCCGACGCCCTGGGGAGTGCGCGAGGCCGCCATCCACTCGCTCAAGCTGGGGCAGACGACGTACACGTCCAACTACGGGGACTTGCAGTTGCGCCGTCAGATCGCCGGACACCTGGACCAGAGGTACGGCGTCCGCTACCGGGGCGACGATGAGATCCTGGTCACGGTGGGCGTGTCCGAGGGCATGGACCTGGCGATGCGGGCGATTCTGGACCCCGGCGACGAGGTCATCGTGCCGGAGCCGTGTTATGTCTCTTACAAAGCCTGCGTCGGCCTCGCCGGGGGCGTCCCCGTCGGCATCGAGACGCGGGCCGAGAGCCTGTTCCGCGTGTCCGTGGCCCAGATCGAGGCGGCGACGACCGCGCGCACGAAAGCCATTCTGCTCGGCTTCCCGTCCAACCCGACCGGGGCGACCATGCCGCGCGAGATGCTGCAGGAGATCGTGGACTACGCCCGCCGCCGTAATCTCTACCTCATCAGCGACGAAATCTATGACCGGCTGTGCTACGATGGGCCGCACGTCTGCGTCGCCGCCCTGCCCGGCGCGCGGGAGCGGACCATTCTCTTGAACGGTTTTTCGAAAGCCTATGCCATGACTGGCTGGCGCATCGGCTACGCCTGCGCGCCCGTCGAAGTCCTGACGGCGATGATGAAGATTCACTCGTACACGATGCTCTGCGCGCCGATCATGGGCCAGAAGGCGGCGCTGGAGGCGATCAAGAACGCCGAACCCGCCGTGCAGGACATGGTGGGGCAGTACAACCAGCGCCGCCGTCTGATTGTGGACGGCCTGAACAAGATCGGCCTGGACTGCCATATGCCGCAGGGCGCGTTCTATGCCTTCCCCAGTATTGAACGCACGGGCCTGACGGCGGAGGAGTTCGCCGAACGACTGCTGTTCGAGGAACACGTCGCCGTCGTCCCCGGCCCGGCGTTCGGGCGCGGCGGCGACGGCCACATCCGCTGCTCCTACGCGACCAGCCTAGAGAAGATTCAGGAGGCGCTGCGGCGGATGGGCCGGTTCGTCCAGAAGGTCGCCGCCGAGAGGCGGGTGCCGGTAGGGCAGGCCACGTAGGGGCGAACCCCCGTGTTCGCCCCTACCGCAACGGGGCGAACCCCCATGTCTGCCCCCGGCCCGTGTCTGCCCCCGGCCCGCGTCTGCCCCCGTGACAGGGCAGACACGGGGGTCTGCCCCTACCCATCCGCATCTTGGATGGAGACCGTCTTCAGGTTCACGAACTCGCGGATGCCCTCGGCGGACAGTTCTCGCCCGTGGCCGGAGTTCTTGACGCCGCCGAAGGGCAGGCGCGGGTTGGAGGCGACCATCTGGTTGACGAACACCATGCCCGCTTCCAACTCGTTGATGCAGCGGGTCTGTTCGGCGGGGTCGCTGGTCCAGACGCTGCTGCCCAGGCCGTAGGGCGAGTCGTTGGCGAGCGCGATGGCGGCGGCGACGTCGGGCACACGGAACAGCAGGGCCACGGGGCCGAACAGTTCTTCGTGGTACGCGGGCGCGTCTTTGGGGATGTCGGTCAGGACCGTCGGCGCGTAGAAGCTGCCGGGCCGGTCCAATTTTTTGCCGCCGGTCAGGACGCGCGCCCCGGCGGCGACGCTGCCTTGCACCTGTCGGTCAAGAAGCTCCAGCAGGCGCGGCATCGCCATCGGGCCGATGTCCGTGTTGTTGTCCATCGGGTCCCCCACCCGCAGTTTTTCCATCCCTTCCACGAACTTCCGCGTGAACTCGTCGGCGACGGCCTCGGCGACGATGAATCGCTTGGCGGCGATGCAGGACTGGCCGTTGTTGATGGTGCGCGCCTGCACGGCGACACGCGCGGCGGCGTCTATGTCGGCGCTGGGCAGGACAAGAAAGGGGTCGCTGCCGCCGAGTTCCAGCACGGCCTTCTTGAGATTGCACCCGGCCTGCTCCCCGACCTTGCGGCCCGCCGCCTCGCTGCCGGTCAGGGTCACGGCAACGATGCGCGGGTCTTCATAGAGGGCGGTCAGTGGGGGCAGTTCGATCAGCAGGGACTGGAAGACGCCTTCGGGGAAGCCCGCCCGGCGGAACACGTCCTCAATGGCGAGGGCGCAGCGGGGGACGTTCTCGGCGTGCTTGAGCAGGCCGACGTTGCCGGCCATCAGCGTCGGCGCGGCGAACCGAAAGACCTGCCATAAGGGGAAGTTCCAGGGCATGATCGCCAGCACGGGTCCGAGCGGCCGGTAACGCACAAAGGCCCGCGCACCGTCTATCCCGATGGGCCGGTCGGCCAGAAACCCCTCGGCGTGGTCGGCGTAGAAGCGGCAGCAGGCGGCGCACTTTTCGACCTCGGCACGCGATGACGCCAGCGTCTTCCCGACCTCAAGCGTCATCGTCGCCGCCAGCGTCTCCCTGTCCGCGTCCAGGACATCCGCGACGCGGCGCATCTTCTGCGCCCGCTCGGCGAACGACGTCTGCCGATGCCGCCGGAACGCTTCCGATGCCTGTTGCAACTTCTGCTCGACCTGTTCTTCCGTCAGCGGGTCGAACGTCTGGATGGTCTCCCCAGTGGCGGGGTTGATGGTGGCGATGGGCATGACGTGCCTCCTGCTTCTTTCTACCCTGACTGCGCGTTCCGGCGAACCTGCGTGGGTGAGACTCCCAAGTGCGCGTGGATGAGCTTGGAGAAGTGGCGTGGGTCTTCCACGCCGACCTGGGCGGCGATGGTCTTGACGGACAGCGTGGTGTGTTCCAGCAGGTGACGGGCGCGCTGGATGCGCCGCCCCCGGATGTAGCCGATGACCGTGTCGCCGACGGCGGCGTGGAACAGGCGCGTCAGGTGGTTGTGGGAGATGCCGACCTCATCGGCGAGGCTACCGACCGACAGCGGTTCGCCGAGGCGAAGCTCAATCAGACCGCGAACGCGCTCTACGGGGGCGGGGTGCAGGTGGACCGGCGGGTCGTGGGGCGATGTCCGGTCGGACAACTGCCACAGGATGTCCCAGAGGCGCAGTTCGGCGCGCGCGGGGTTGGCGGCGAACCAGCCTGCGGCTTCCTCCAGGGAGCGATACAGACGGGGGAAGTCGTCACCGAGGTCCTGGAGCATCGGGACGGCCAGGCCGTCCTGGGCGTCCGGCGACAGCGTGAAGTGCGCGCAGAGGTGCGCGGCCCGCTCGCCGAAGTCGTACTCGATGTCCACCCCCGGCGGGATCAGGCTGACGCATCCGGGCCGCAGGGCCATCGCGCAGCCGCCGACGCGCAGGGTGGCCCGGTAGCGGTACAGGTGCAGCCACCAGTGGTTGTCACTGCGGAACCGCTCGGTCGAGCTGGGCCCGTGGATGCCGACCGCCATCAGAGCGACCGACGGCTTCTGCGTCAGAGAGATGCGGCACTGGGGCGGCTGGGTCATGGTGAAAAATGACACCTCAAAAGGTGAACCTATGGGATTGCCCGCTGCAGGCCCGTGTGATAAAGTATACCTGAAGACGCGGAAGGGGAACATAAATCATGCTGACGGATGATCAGAAGACATTCTATCGAAAGAACGGCTACGTCGTCGTGCGGGGGCTGCTGACGCCCCAGGAGGCCGCCGCCTATCGGCAGGAGGCCCATGACCTGGCGGCGCGGCTGAGCGCGCGGCGGAACATCAACTCGACCTGGGGCAGCGCCGACGCCGTCACGGATAAGCCGACGGCCCTCCTGCACTGCCACGACGTGCAGTTCCAGAGCGCGGCGTTCGCGCGGCTGATCGTGGACGAGCGGCTGACCTCGGCGGCGTCGGACATCATCGGGCCGAACGTGCAGCTGCACCACACCAAGATGTTCATCAAGCCGCCGGAGAAAGGCTCGCCGTTCCCGATGCACCAGGACGCGCCGTTCTTCCCGCACGAGAACCACTCCATGATCGCCGCCATCATCCACTTCGATGATGCACCCCTCGAGAAGGGCTGTGTGCGCGTGGTGCCGGGGTCGCACACGCGGGGGATGCTGCCGCACGACAGCACGGGGAACTGGCACCTGTCGCCGACGGAGTACCCGGTGGCGGACGCCGTGCCCGTGCCCGCCCAGGCGGGCGACGTGCTGTTTTTCTCGTACCTGACCATCCACGGGTCGGGCATCAACGAGAGCGCGGAGGCGCGCACGACGGTGCTGGTCCAGATGCGCGACCCGTCGGACCCGCCCAGCCTGCGCACCCATGAGTCGGCAGGCCAGGGGATGATGCTGCACGGCATTGACCCGACCTGCGGGACGCGGCCCACTCTTGAGCGGGTCCAGTACCCGGACGGCACACTGGGCGACGAGACGGCGCACGAGCAAGCCCCGGCCCCGGCGATGGCCGGCGCGATGGGCATGGCGGCCATGTCCGGCGGCATGGGCCGGATGTAGGGCGGGCCGGAAGGAACCCACCCCGTCCGGGCAAGCCCGGCCACCCCTCCCGAAGCGGGAGGGGATAAGTGAAACAAGCGCCCGCCGTTTGACACCAACCCTGTCCGTTTCGGGAGGGGGAGGGGCTGGCGCGGCCTCGATGGAGGGGGGCCTACCCACTGTTGATCCGGTGGGCGTAGACGGCGGCCCCGAAGCCGTTGTCTATGTTCTGGACGGCGACGCCGCCCGCGCAGGCGTTGAGCATGGACAGCAGGGCGGCGATGCCGCCGAAGGAGGCGCCGTAGCCCACACTCGTGGGCACGGCGACCACCGGGCGGGACACCAGACCGCCGACCACGCTGGCGAGCGCGCCCTCCATGCCCGCGCAGACGATCAGCACGTGGGCGTCCTGGATCAGCGGCAGCTGGTCCAGCAGGCGGTGCAGGCCGGCGACGCCGACATCGTACAGGCGCTCGGCGCGGCTGCCCTGCCATTCCAGGGTCAGCGCCGCCTCCTCGCCGACGGGCGTGTCCGCCGTGCCCGCCGTCAGCACGGCCACGTAGCGTTCGGGCCGGGCGGGCGGCGGCGCGTCTCCGACGGTCAGCAGGCGCGGCAGTTCGTGGTAGACGGCCTGGGGGAGCAGCGCGCGCACGGCGTCGGCCTGTTCAGGCGCGGCGCGGGTCGCCAGCACGCGCGGGGTGTGTTCGGCGAGCCGCTGCATGATGAGCGCCACCTGTTCGGGCGTCTTGCCGGGGCAGTAGACCACCTCGGCCTGCCCGGTCCGCACGGCCCGGTGCGTGTCCAGCCGGGCGAACCCGCCGACGCTGTCATAGGGCAGCGACCGCAGGGCGTCCAGGGCCGACGCCACGCTCACGTCACCTGCCTGCACCCCGCGCAGCAACATCTCCAGCCGCTCAGTGTCCATCGGCCACCCCGACGTTCAAGCTGCCGCTCCGGTATCCCGACAGTTCCACGGCGACGTAGGTATAGCCCAGTTCTTTCAGACGGTCGCTGATCTGTTGCCGCAGGTCCGGCTGGAGCAGGCGGTCCATTTCCGCCGGGTCCACTTCCAGGCGGGCGATGGCGTCGTGGTGACGAACGCGCACCTGGCGGAAACCAAGGTCATGCCGCAGGTAGTCTTCGGCGGCGTCCAGGCGTTCCAGCAAGACCGCTGTGATGCGTGTGCCATAGGGGAAGCGCGAGGAGAGGCAGGCCAGGGCGGGCTTGTCCCATGTCGGCAGGCCCAGGGACTTGGACAGGTGGCGAATCTCGGCCTTGGTCAAGCCCGCCTCCAGCAAAGGAGCGCGCGCGCCCCACTCCTGCGCCGCCTGCTGACCGGGGCGGTAGTCGCCCAGGTCGTCGTGGTTCGCGCCGTAGGCGATCCAGCGGATGCCGCGCGCCTGGGCCACGCGGGCCAGGTGCGTGAACAGCTCGGCCTTGCAGAAGTAGCAGCGGTTGGTCGGGTTGGCGGCGTAGTCTTCGTTTTCGAGTTCACGGGCGTCCACGGTCAGGACGGGGACGCCGACGGCGTCGGCCAGGGCCAGGGCGTCGCGCATCTCCCGCTTGGGGTAGGACTCGGAGAGCGCGATGACGGCGACGGCCTGTGCGCCCAATTCTTCGTGGGCCACCTTGGTCAGCAGCGCGCTGTCCGCGCCGCCGGAGAAGCCGATGACGACGGCTTCCATCTCACGCAACAGGCGGCGTAGGTGTTCTTCTTTCTGCTCCAGGGAGACGGCGGGGCGGCTGATGTCGGTGTTGACGGGCAGGAAGCGTGTGGGGGAAGCTTTCATGGGTGCGTAGAGTTTACCCCGTGTTTCGGCGTCCAAAACGCTGGGTATCTGGGTCTTACCCACACGACACCATCCCACCTTGCACCAATAGAAGCGGAGACAGACATGATGACCACACGACGCGACCTTTTGAAGAGCGGAGCCGTGCTGGCGGGCACGGCGGCGGGCCTGGGCCTGGCCGGACCCGGTCAGGCGCAGGACCCGGCGACGGACGTGGCCCCGACCGCTGCCGGACCGCTCGCGCCGACGCCGCCCGGCACCCGCCGGGGCGAGATGCCGTACCGAACGCTGGGGCAGACCGGCGAGCAGGTCTCCTTGATCGGCATGGGCGGCTTCCACATCGGCAAGCCGGACACCGACGCCGAGGCCACCGCGCTCATCCACGCGGGCGTGGACCGGGGCATCAACTTCCTGGACAACTCCTGGGACTACAACAACGGCAACAGCGAGGTCCGCATGGGCAAGGCGCTGGCCCAGGACGGCTACCGGGACCGCGTGTTCCTGATGACCAAGATTGACGGCCGCACGTCGGCGGCATTCAACGCCCAGCTTGAGCAGTCCCTGACGCGCCTCCAGACCGACCACGTGGACTTGGTCCAGTTCCACGAGATCATTCGGATGGAAGACCCGGACCGCATCTTCGCGCCGGGCGGCGCGCTGGAAGCGGCGGTGGCGGCCAAGAAGGCGGGCAAGGTCCGACACATCGGCTTCACGGGCCACAAGGACCCGCTCGTTCACCGGCGGATGCTGGAGGTGGCCGACCAGCACCAGTTCCACTTCGAGACCGTGCAGATGCCGATCAACGTCATGGACGCCCACTTCCGCAGCTTCACCCAGCAGGTCCTGCCGCTGGCGGTGGACAAGGGCATCGGGGTGCTGGGGATGAAGACCTTCGGCGACCATTTCATCCTGGACCGGGTGTTGGCCGACAAGCTGGCGACTCCAACCGAACTGATGCACTACTCGATGACGCTGCCCATCTCGGTGCTGATCACCGGCATTGACCGCATGGAGGTCTTGGAGCAGGCCCTGGCAGCGGCGCGCACTTTTCAGCCGCTTGGCCCCGACCAGGTCGCCTCCCTGCTGGAGCGCACCCGCCCCGCCGCCCTGACCGGCACCACGGAGCTGTTCAAAACCTCAAATCACTTCGACAGCACCGCCATGAACCCGGCCTGGCTAGGCTGACAGTCCCACCTCCATCGGAAAAGGGAGGCCGCGTCAGCGGCCTCCCTTTTCCTGCTCTTGCTTTCTCTTTTGCGCCCGCTGCAACTGATCAATAGGACGCACCGTATAATCAGGCGGGGGTATGCGTCTGTTGTGCTTATCCAGTACCATGACGTCATCGGCGACTTCGACACCCTGTTTATGCTTCTTCGGCAGATGAACCCAACGCCCCGAAACTGCTCGTGCGGAAAGACGTGGTTTTTCTGGAACCAACTTCGTCTCTGTAAAAAGCCGTCTTGCTATCGCCTTTTTGGGGGCTGCCGCCGGCTTGTGATGCTTTTTTACTGTGTAGGTGTTCACTTTGTCCAACCCAGTTCTCTCAGTATCTGCTCAATGGCGTTCTGGACCGGACTGAAATCGCTCCACGACCAGTAGGGTTTGTACATTATACCTCCTTTGACAATTTTATTTTCGGCAGCGATCTGTTGAAACAACACTGCGGCCTTTGCCTGCCCGCCTGTACGCGCGACGTACTGTGAGTACGCCCTGGTCCAAAGTTCTTCGGGACGCAACAGGTAATTTAGGTCTTCGTAAACCGATAAATTTGCCGCCTGCCGGTCGCGGTGGGAAATCATGCGCCGAATGTTTGCGCTCGCAAGTACGGCATCCAGCCAATCGTCAAAGCGCGGGTCTTTGTCAAAGTCTCGGTTTGATGTCTCTTGTTTTGGGATCGCGTACCACTCCAGGAAGTGACCGACCTCGTGCAGCAATGTCAGTTCCGGGTGATTGCCATCGGGATTAAGGCGAATCTCGTAGGGGCCTCTCGGAGCGTGGGCGACGAACTGTCCTCCCTTCACTTCGGAGTCCCATTCGACATCAATCCTGTCCAATTTCGGCAGGTCATGGGTTGTTTCAATCAGTCTCAGGACCGCTCGCAGTCGAGTTGACAGGTCGTGACTGGGAATGCGGACGCTCTTGACAAGTGAGGCCCCTGAGCCAACAGTTTTTGGGCGAACTTTCTTCATGGCAGGGGATCAACCATGTGCAGGACTGACGTCATCCCAGTATCAGGCTGAGCGTCTTGTAGATGAGCTTGGCGGCGAGGAATTCGGGGGCGTGCAGGCCGGGCATGGGGGACAGTTCCACGCAGTCGAAGGCGATGACCTCGGCATGGGTGGTGACGACGCGGAGGATGTCCAGAGTGTCGTACCAGCCCAGGCCGCCGGGTTCGGGCGTCCCTGTGGCGGGCATGATGCTGGGGTCCAGCGCGTCCAGGTCCATGGTCAGGAAAACGCGCTTGCCCCGCACACGGTCGGCCAGGGCGTTGAGATAAGACTTGTCGCGGTGCATCTCGTCGGCGTAGAAGGCCGTGGCGCGGTCGGGGTTTTCGCGCAGGAAGTCGGCTTCTTCGGCGCTGAACGAGCGGATGCCGAACTGCGTGACCGGCGAGAACTCGCTGATGCGCCGGGCGGCGCAGGCGTGGCTGTAGGGTGTCCCGTCGTACTCGTCGCGCAGGTCGGCGTGGGCGTCGAGTTGGACCGTGATGAAGTCGCCCAGGGCCTGATGCAGACCGCGCGCGACGGCAACGCTGAGGGAGTGTTCGCCGCCGAGAACGCACAGCAATTTGCCCGTCCGCGCCAACCCCGCGACGGCTTCAGTGATGCCGTGGATGGCGGCTTCGGGGGAACTCAAGTCCGGGGCGAGGGCGGGCAGGGTGTGGACGCCCCAGCGCAGGGCAGGCTCGTCGCCCGTCTCCCGATCATAGAGTTCGACCTGGGCGCTGGCGTCAATGATCGCCTGCGGCCCGGCCTTCGCGCCGCCCTTGTAGCTGGTGGTGGCGTCGTAAGGAACCGGCAGGATCAGCGCGCGGCTGCCGTCGAAGCCGCTGTGTTCCGGCGGCAGGCCGAGGAAGTTGCGCGGGGGCAGTTGTGGGTAGTCAGTCACGCGGGAGGCCCACCACCTTGTTCGCTGCGCTCACAGGGTCCTCCCGAAACGGGAGGATTAAGAGTGACACCCTGCGTGACGAAAACGGCACCTCCTGATCATCCCGTTTCGGGAGGACCCCGCGCAGCCGAGGAACGAGGCGGAGCAGGGTGGTGGGACCCCTCATACCCGGTTCCCCCAGTCGGCATCTTCGGGCCGCTCGCCCTCCAGATAAGCGTGCGTCAGGGCGTCCATGAGAGCGTCACGCCGGTCGTAAAGCCGACGCAGGGGGCGCGGGGCGGCGTTCTGGAGTGCGTAGGCGGTGATCAAGGGAAGCGCGATGGTGCTGTCGGCGTAGCAGACGACGGTGTCCGGGAGCTGCTCCGGGTCAATCTTGCCCCAGGTGACGGCCTCCGAGGGGGTCGCGCCGCTCAGGCCGCCGGTGTCCGGGCGGGCGTCCGTGACCTGGAGGAAGAAGTCGTGGCCAGCCTCGGCGATGCCCATGATCTCCTGCAACTGGGGTTCGGTCTGCAGGATGAAGTTCTTGGGGCTGCCGCCGCCGAAGATGACCACGGCGCTCTTGCCGCCGGACTTC